>JAXGXG010000001.1:5095000-7518133 GCA_040772845.1 Thermoguttaceae bacterium | reverse complement strand
GTTTGACGAAAACTACCGGAGGTGCAAGCAACATTGCTCCATGGGCGAATCTCGCTACGGTTGTCCTTACAATCGCCGCCGATGTTGGAATACAATACTACGAACATGAGCAATACATGGAGATGTCATGGATTCCGCTGCATGTCGCTGAGGCAACTCAACGGCAGCGGCGCAACCAAGCATTGTGGAATTGGCATCAGGAATACCTTGCAAAGGAAGCGGCGACGGTCCAAAGTCAGGCTGCCATCGATTACGAACGTTATACTAAATTGTATCAGGATGCTTGTAAGCAACTAACGACTCCGACTTATCAGAAAGTTGGAAGTCCAGAATGGAGGCAGTCGCTTGCGGAAGGAAACGAGTTGTGGGAGAAGGCAAGATGTTACAAGATCCTAGCTGAGGAGGCCGCAGAAAAGATGAACAAATAGGCTTCTGTATTCGTGAAGCATACGGTGACACAGTCCCAGGTCCTTAAGTCTTCTGGTTTGCGAAAACATCGCCAGCCATCTACCACTTAAGCGGCCATTTGGCACCTAATGGCCGCTTAAGTGTAAGCAACGCGTGTAAGCAACGACATCCGCTGTTTTATTGTGCTTCTCAAGCGAGGCGCAATGGTCAGAACTTGGTCTGACACTCACCAAAGGAAGGGTAACCTGTTTTGGAGCTAGTGCGAGTGCAGCGAGCGAGAACTGCCCTGATTGCGTCTCCGTCGAATCGCTGATATGATTCAGCATATTGTTTATGTGTATGCGACTTCTCGGATACAGATCAGTTGCAGCCATCTCGTTATAGCTGAACAACTAGATGACCATAGGTTCTGGAGACAAAAAGCATGGCCGTGGTAATTGAAGCATTTACTATACTCGTTAGGAATGCTACGCTTGAGTCAAAGTATCCAGGAGGGCGCGAAGCATTCGCTAGGGACTGTCCCAACCAGACTTACTGTAATGATGGGGCTTTGAGCCGTGTCGCGTTTATGGATTCTCGTGACGTTCAGGCATTCCTGCAGTTACTTGGAAAGAAGGGCCTGACTCCGTCCGTTGAGGGCCGTGTCGTCGATGCTGCGGTAGTGAGTTCATCACATGGGCTCCACGCTCACACATGCGAGTGGCTTGTATTCGCAACGTATCAAGGGGTGCCTGTTGCGTGGCTCGATGGTACCACGCCTACATCAATTGTTGGCCCGCCGGGTTACGAACTAGGGCGAAGCTCATCGTTCATTACTGCAGCAGAGGCGAGTGAGCGACTCGAATATCTTCGGACAGAGAATGAGATTCAGGTTTACCGAGATAAGAAGACCGGAAAGGAAATGTACGTTGGGCGACAGGGGGGGCGGGGGCTTTGGGGGAATAAAGCTTCCAGCAGGCCACCAGAACCGGAAGACACCCAGACTCGACCTTGACGGATTCGGGGCAATCTGCTCAGAAGATCGAGGTCAGGCTTGCACTTTTTCTACAGCAAGACTTTTCAGGTAGCTTGGCGAGATGACGGGGCATTGTCAGTCGGGAGGAAAGCCGTCAACAGAAATGACTGAGACACCCACAGTAGTATGGGCGCACGACGCGCTTTGCGTTAGGCGGCACAGTGTTTGCTGGCGGGCGGGGGGTTGCGGCGGTAGGTGCGATGGCCAGTCGCCGACTCCGTACGCCGCGTCATGAATCGTTCCAGGGGAGCCGTGTCGCTCAAATAGTCGGCCCGCAACTGCAGAATCGCTTCGGCGCCGGCCTCGCACCAGAACTTCTCCGTGGCCTTCACGCGACGTCCGATCTGCTTGACTGCCGACTCAACATACGAACTCATAATCGGTAGGCCGAGGCAACGGTACCTCGGATAATCCATCCGGCCGCGGTGGGTCGCAAGATACCCGATTGTGGTGGCGACGGTCTGCCGAGGATCGGTTGCCGATGCCTTCGGCGGTGGCAAGCCGATTTCCTCCTGGCGTGCCCGTAGCTCCCCCAGCACGTCATCTACCCGGCCTGCCCAAATCGCTTGAATCCAGCGGCAATAGATCGCCCAACCTTCGTCAAAGCTGCGCCCCGCCATGGCCGCCGCGAAGACGTATTGCAGTGCGTGAATGAAGTCGAGAATCGCCACGTAGTGCGAAAAGTATCTGGCCCACATCGTCCAGTTCATTGCGGCTCCATCCGCAACGAATGCCTTGCGCCGCGCGCCTGCAAATCCCCGGCACCAGGCCGCGGCTGCCAGGATTGCACCGAATACGGCACTGCATGCGCGACTGGCGACAACACTCTTCACCAACGGCTCCGGCGCCCCGGGGCGATGCGTCCCAGTTGCCGCCGTATCGGTCGTCGCCGGTTGTTGTGCCGCCTCTCGAGCGCCGCCCGATGAATGCCCCAATTCCTGCACCAGTTTGGGCGTTCGTTGGCGGTCAAGGAACGTCACTGGAATGTCTGGGCATGGATCGGACTCGTGCTCCTCGCTGTGCATCGTCAGGAGCACGCCCACTTTGTCATCGCGCCAATAACGCGATCGCGAGGGATTCTCAACGGTATTCTTATCGCCGGGAATCGTTTCGGATGCGCCCTTTTCCTCCGCTTCGGCAAGTGCTTCGCGGTCCGCTTCCTGTTCCGCCAACGTCTCGGCCACTTGCTCGGCGACATTCTCCAGCGAGACGCTTTTGGCCGCGACGTTCTTCGCGGCATTGCACTTCGCCTTGCGATCCCGGATCAGCATCCGCCCGCAATCGAACTGAACCACTGCAACCGTGGGCGCCACCTTCCCTTCCGGACAGCCTCGCTGCTGCACCGGCAGCGGCAGTTGCTTCCATGCTTCGACTTCGGCATCGCGTTGATCAACACGTTCGCCACCAAGCCGACGCACCGCCCGCTCCAGCGTCTTCGGTTGGATGCACAACTCCGCTGACTCTTCCAGCTCCTGGCTCGCTTCCCGATACGATCCACATCGAACGGCCGCGCGAATCATCTTCCACAACACGCCTGGGCTCTGTGTCTCATCCGGCCTCAGGCCCAACGCCTGGGCCTGAGGGAAAAAAAGCCCGCCGGCATGGCGAGCAATGCCCAGACGGTTCGTTCCACCCGATCTCACCTCGGCGGGTAGTCATAACGCGAGGTTCCGATTCGCTCGTAGTGACAGGAGAACCGCAGGTACACTGGCACGGCATGCCTGCCATCGTCGAAGATTGCCGCTCCATGGCCAATTGCATCACCACCCGTGCCAGGGAGTCCCCCACTTCAACGCCGACATCTTCGACCTCGGTGAACCGGGTTCCGATTGGGGGGTGCCCCCCTTCCCCGTACACCGCATCCACAATACTCTCTGCTGCCTGCTTGACCATGTCCTGCACGGCTGCTGGCAATGCTTGCTTCTTCGCCATCCTTGGCTCCTTTGCTCAAGCTGTGACCAATCGAACCGGGAAAACTACCGTTCACCGGATTCCAGTAATCCAATGTCGTAGGATACCAGAACTGGTCGAGCCCACAAAGTGCGTCCTGCGCCCCAGTAGTATTGACACTCCTGGGCCGATTTGCTACGATCACGGGCGTGAACTGAAAGAGGGAAATCCCAGCTTGCCTAGTTTCCCATTTTGGCGAAAGGAGGTGACGGATGCCGGCGTATGCGCGGAAAGAAATCGTGCGAGAGGGGGAAGTGGGGATCTATCATTGCATCGCTCGATGCGTGCGGAGGGCGTTTCTCTGCGGCGAAGACCGGCTGACGGGCAAGAACTTCGAGCATCGACGCGGGTGGATTCAGGAGCGGCTCGAACTGCTCGCCGCCAACTTCACCTGCGATGTCTGCGGCTTCTCCGCCATGGCCAACCACTGGTTATGTGGAGCTTCACATAAATAGTGCGTCGGCATAACGCACCACGCCAGCACGCGCATCGGCAACCGCTCCTTCGCGTGGCCGATGATCTCCTCGAACGCCTCGAAGTCCCGCTCTTTGGCGAACAGGCGCCTTTTGCCCACCCTGCGGTTCAGCACGTGGTACGCATACCCCCCGGTGGCAACTCGCAATCGTCGTGGCATGACCTGAGATTACCATCCTCCACCAGCATTGTCCAGGGTAACGACTCCTGACCCTTTTACCCGTCCCAGAAGGACGACTTCGTAGACCGTCTCCAGCAGTCCTGGGGCAGTTAAACGGGACAGGTCCAATTTCCGACTAAATGACCATAACCTCTTTTACGACGCCGCAGGCCGTCTCACCGAGCTTCAAGGGCAGTTAAACGGGACAGGTCCAATTTCCGACTAAATGACCATAACCTCTTTTACGACGCCGCAGGCCGTCTCACCGAGCTTCAAGACCCCGTCGGCAACGTCACCCGCTTTACCTACAACGCCCGCGGACAGATTCTTACCGAACGGCAGGTGTTCTCCGACGGCGCCACCGCCCTCACCACCTTCCAGTACGATGCGTTCGGCAACGTCACCCGCGCCGAGGACCGCAACGGCCAGGTGAAGGTCTACGCCTACGACGAACTCCTTCGCCTCCGCACCGAACTCTGGTACGACGAGCAGGGCCAGCTTGCCAATACCATCACCAGAACCTACGACGCCGCCAACCGCGTCGTCGACTTGGTCGACGATGTCTCGCACTACACCTATGTCTACGACTCCCTCGACCGCGTCGTCCAGGAGACCATCGCCAATCCCGGCGCCCCCACCGTCGTTCTCAACACCGGCTACGGCGACGTCGGCCAGGGCTATCGCCTCGACGGGCTCCGCACCTCCTCCTCGGTCGAAATTGCAGGCACGGCCGACTATGTCGCCACTTTCGCCTACAACGCGCTCAATCAGCTCACCGAAATCTCGCAGGCGGGACAGGGCGGCAGTGCCGTCGCCGGCAAGCACGTCAGCCTGACCTACACCGATACGGGGCTGATCGAGTCCGTCACCCGCTACGCGTCCACCGACGCGAGCAACCTCGTCGTCATCGGCGACTATACCTATGATGCCCAGGGCCGCCTGACCGCCCTTTCCTATTACCAGGACCCGGCCAACCCGCTCAACGAATACACCTGGGCCTACGACGCCGCGGGCCGACTCATCCGCCAAACATCCAGCGACGGTTCGGCCGACTACGCCTACGACGCCTCCGGGCAGGTTACCGCCGCCGACTACGACTATCAGGCCGACGAATCGTACCAGTACGATGAAAACGGCAACCGCACGTCGGCCGACGGCGCCGCCTACCAGACGGACGAGCACAACCGCATGACCTCCGATGGCGCGTACGCCTATACGTACGACCACGAAGGCAACCGAACGGCCCGCTTCCTCGACAACGACCTGAGCGGCGACCTCTCCGACGGCGATACCGACATCACCCAGTACGCATGGGACGCGGCCAACCGGCTTGCAGGCGTGGCGTTCCGCGATACGTACGATGGCCCCGCCGCCAAGACGCTTACCTATACCTACGACGCCTACTCCCGCCTGATCCGCAAGACGGTCGATCCCGACGGCCAGCAGGGGACCGCCGCCCTGCTGCAAACGGCCTACGTCTACGACGGCGACCAGATCGTACTCCAGTTCGACCATACCGGCACGGGCGACGTGCAGGCGTCCGACCTGTCGCACCGTTACCTGTGGGGCCCGGCGGTGGACCAGATTCTGGCCGACGAGACGGTTGGCGACGGCGGCTCGGACGACGTTCTCTGGCCGCTCACCGATCACCAGGGCACGGTTCGCGACCTGGCCTTCTACGACGAGGCCGACGCCGAGACGAGCATCGCCAACCACGTCGCCTACAACGCCTTCGGCCGAAAGACGTCGGAGACCAACGCCGCCGTCGACTGCGTCTTCGCCTACACCGGCCGCCTCCTGGACGACGACACCGGCTTGCAGAACCACCTCCATCGCTGGTATGATCCAGAAACAGCCAAATGGCTCAGTGAAGACCCGATCGGCTTCCAGGCCGGCGACGCCAACCTCACCCGCTGGGTCGGCAATGCCGGAACGACGGGGGTGGATCCGGATGGGCTCATTTGCATGCCAGGAGATGCTGAATGGGTAATGCCCGACGCAGCAACAATGCAAGCAGAACAACAGGCAGTCGCGGAGCTCAGGAAATACATGTACGATCTGGGAGTCGCGAGAGCCTCTCTCTTACATAGTTGGAACGAAGTGTGCCATGACTTGAAGTTGAATACTGCACTCAGAAGAGCGTATGAATTCGAATTCGGTCGTTTTGGGAGGAGTCCGTACGACAAGAAGCTAGATGAGCTTGGCCGCCGTCTGGATGAACTCCAAGCTCAGCTTGGTGATGTTGACACCAACATAGAGCAACTCTACAAGTTCTTCTTGAGCACACCACATCTTGCCTATGCTGCGTTTGCGTCAAACGGTTATTTATCGGACTTCAGGGGAACGCTGGACTTGAGTAGTCTGAAATCTTTCCAGAACTCTGTGGACGAAATCGCATTTGGCGATGCATGGGCTCGCCAAGGACACGCAATCCATGAGACTGTCAACCCCTTTGAGTTCGTGTTTGTTTTTGCGGGAATGGCACGGTTTGCAGCGGCAGGGGCAAAGGCAGCAGTAGAGGCAGGGGCCGCTACAACCACTGCGGAGTCGTTCCTTCCTACAGTAAGTTACGACGTATACGCATTCACGACTGTGGCAACGGGAAGGGTAGCAACTACGACTGTCTACGCTGGTTTGGGTATTGACGCGGCCACTGGAACTGCTATACTTCTCCGGAGTGGTGTAGGCATTGGCGCAACCGCAGTAACTCGGCTTGCCCCAAGCGCTGTGGCAAGCGGTGAATGGCAAAATCTTCTTGGTGGAGTCCGTGTCAAGCAGATCGGGAATTACTGGGTCAAGGAGATTAACCCAGAAGCGTCGAAGTTCGCGCAGTGGTGGGGCCGTGGCTCTCTGAATGCTCAGGCAGCAGGCCTGGAACAGTTGGGCGACATGGCTCCGAGCTTCTTATACAAGAATGGAAAGCTCATCACACGGGACGTGGGTCAGTTCTCCGGTTCAGTGAGCGATTACCTCCGAATCTGGGCCAAAGGCTCTTGGCGTATGCGTACGCCGATGAACGACATTCGTCCGTGGAATATCGGCGCGAACGGCCAGATATTCGACCCAGCTCTACACCCAATTCAGCAGGGCGTGTATTGGGGCGGTTCGGCAATCGTCGTGGGTGCTGGCGGCAGTTACTTCTACTACTCTTCCCGGGCAGGAAATTGAGAGAAGCCTCGATGACACAGGTCGGTGGTGTCCTCATCCTGATCGGCATTGCGTGGTTCCTGGCATGCGGATACCTCCGCTGGCATCATCGCCGAAAGCAGACGTTTCCGACAACCTTGTCATTTTGGGTGGGCTTGGTCGGGCCGACTGGCTGCCTCGTGTGCTGCGCTGTGGCGCTGGTCCTTTTGATTCTGGCGATAATGAGGTAGCCTCATGGTGGTTGGTTAGCTGAGGGCGGGGGCTTTGGGGGGCAAAGAAAGCGCCGGTGAAAACCGGCGGGGAGTAGCGGATGGCGGGAAGGCGAATTAAAGCTTCCGGTACCTTTATTCTTGACAATCCTCGATAGATCGCTATTCTACTGGAATGGGGCGAATTAAAGCTTCCATAGGGAAAGGACGGATTTGTAAGCGGGCGCGCACCGGGAGCGCAACCGCGGCGAGGCGGTTTTTGAAAAGGCTTTCGTCACGACGCGGGTGTCCGACACGAGCTGTCTCTGTCGTCGATTAGGGCTCTTCTCGCCAACCTGGTAGATACGAGGCTCCAACGCCCCACGTTTCCTTATCCGGCGTGGAAGCCCACGACAGAGCGCCATGCTTTAATACGGGCTTGGCACACGCGTCGAAGGTAAACCTCCGCCACGTGGCACTGCCCAAGGTGTCAACGGCGTTATCGTGTGCCCATGCCAGACACAGACGCGTCGGGACGTGGAGCCTCTGTTGCTGATTGTACTTGATCAACCCCCAGCTTGGCCAGGACCGGCAGCAAGATGTCGCCGATGGCCTGGGGGCCGGCCCGGCGGCTACGCTGGGCCTTGCGGTAGATTTCCTGTAAGGGCCGCGCTTCTGCCGTCCGATCCTCTTGGGGAATCTGCGTTGTCGCCTGCCGAAGGTCGCGAAGGATCTCGACCGGCGACGTGCCACGCTCCCGATGGAAGGTCAATAGCTTGTCCAGCACGTATTGGCGATCGAGGCGACTGGGATGCTGGTACAGGCGTCGGCCGCTAACCATTTGGAAGACGGTCCGCGTGGCGCGATTGGCCACGAGAAGATCGGGCCGGGTGGCCCCGGGTGATTGCTCACCCGGGGCTCCCACAGACCCGTCCCTGAAAGAGCCCGTTGCGTCAAGGGCCTGCCGGCGATTTTTTGGTCGGGGTATCTCCTGCACACCGGATTTCCCGGTGATTCTCGCCTCGGATCGTGCCAGTACATAGTAGACTATAGGTATCCGGAGAAACGGAAGCCGGCTCTGCGGGGACGCAACCGGACGAGGGATATCCGGACCGACGGTGCGCCAATGGTGCATCCGGCCCCTGGTGACCAAGGGTCGCTGGGGGCCGTCTTCTTTTCGACACCATTGGACACCGGAGTCATGCCTTGAAAATCCCGCGGCGAAGCCGCGTCTTGGGCGACCGCTGGCGAGGCTGTCGCTTCTATATTGTGCCGAGTGCCCTCCGTGCGGTCTTCTCTAGGGACGCAGTTGTCACGGTCTGTTGTCGCGAGGTTTCTTGCAGCCGATCTTGTCTTTGCGGCTGCACCCCAATCCATCCCTTCGTGAATACGCCTGCTCGTAAGCAGTCGCTCCGGTCTGGTAGACCGGACACCGAATATGTTTTTCGACCGTCTCGCGGGCGCAAAGGCCGCCTCATTCATACGTACGCTCGGCTCATAGCCGAGTCCACGGGTCTGTTCAGGCTGGCCTCGCGCCGCGAGGATCTTCCCGCCCAGCGGGCAGGAGATCGATGCAACTACAACCTCCCCTCCATTTATGCTCCTCAATCTTTGCCAGTCGGTCCCCATCCCGTCTCCGCCGTTTTCTTCACCTCATGCCGCCTTCTTCTGCCGTTGCCTGGGAGGACCACCCATGCAATACGCCTCGTTGTTCTTGACCATGTGCCAAATACTCGTCGCCAGCCGACGCATCACCGCCACCCGAGCAATCTTCGATCCGCGACGCTTCTTGATCCGCGCATACCACGCTTTCATCGACGCATCGCGCCGCAACACATGTACGACCAGTTGGCCCAGAATGAATCGGGCCATTGCACTTCCTTCCTTGGTGATCGACCCCAGCCGGTCAGTGGCGTCTCCCGAGTTGCGGCAACCAGGCGTGAGGCCCCAGTAATTGGCCAAGCTGCCCGGACGCGGAAAGTTCTTGATCGCGCCGATCCGCGAGGCCAAGGCCAGGCTGCTGTAGGCATTCGCACCCGGCAGCGTGGCCAGGATCGGGGCCGTCTTGTGTTTCTGCTGCCGCTCCTGAATCTTCGCGTCGATCTCCGCAATTTGCGCGTCCCACAACTCCCACTGGGCAAGCAACTGCTCCATCGCCAGTCGGTCCACTTCACTCAAGGGCAGGTCGGCCAACCATTGGCGAGCCTTCTTCGTCTTCATCCCCTTCGTCGGACATTCCTGTTGCAGGTTGTGCTTCAAGAGAATGTGCTGCACCTTGTTGATGGTCCGGGTGCGCAATGCGGCCGTGCGCTGCCGCCAGGAGGTAAGTTGGCGGTTGTCCTGTTCCTCCTGGGAAGGCAGGATGATCCGCTTCAAGCCCTGCGCTCTCTTCCCGCCGAGGACCCGCTGCCGGTTCACCCAGAGCAACTGGCTCAGCGCACTGGCATCACGACGGTCCGTCTTCTTGCGCGACCGCTTCTCCGGTTGAATCAGCACCGTCTCGCGGCATCCGTATCCCTTGAGCATCTCCAAGAGCCAGTCATTGAATCCACAGATTTCCACGATGGCCAGGAAGCCCTCTGGCTCCGCAAGTTCTCGCAACTCCGCGAAGAACTTCCGTACCCGATCCCACTCGGTGCTCACCTGTCGTTTCAGCACAACATCCCCCTGTTCGTCACGGATGTTCACGGTCAACTGCTTGCGGTGCTGGTCGATTCCAACGTACAACATGGTCTGGTCCTCCTACGTGAGAGAATGGGTTGGTAAAACACACTCAACCGTACCTCAAAACGCCAGGAGGACCGCTCTTTCATAACATCATACGTGCAGGATTACCGCATACGGTTCCTCAAGTGACACCTTCGCTTCGCTTACGGCACACCGAGTGGACGGCCACCGCGTAAGGCAACCGATATCGCTCTTGGAGCCGGGCAAACCAGCTCCAAGGCGGGCGGTTCTTCCGTCGGCGACGGCTGAGCCACTTCCGCCAGACACGACGCACTTCGTCACGAAAACGGGTCAGCGCGATGCTGTTGCCCGTGATTCCGTAGTAGCCGAAGTGGCCGCGAAGCTTCTGGCATAGTTTCGCGTATTGCTCCGCGATCGGAAGATGCCGATTCGCCCGGCACCATTGGGCCACCGTCCTGATGGCCCGCGTGAGTCGGCTGGCGGCCGTCTTTCGCTTCACCACCCAGTTGCCCTTTCTGGAGCGACTCCAGTAGTGCGTGAAGCCCAGCAGATCGAATGTTCCTGGCCGAGTTCCCTGCGGCTCTCCATCGGGAGGGGCCACGTGGGGCGGTCTGCGGAACGCAATCAGCCGAGTCTTCGTCGGGTGGAGCGTCAGGCCATATCTCCCGAAACGCTTGGGAAGCACGTCCATGACTCGCCGCGCGTCTTCCTCCCGGGTGAACCCGATGACGAAGTCGTCGGCGTAGCGAATGAGAAACGCTCGGCCCTTCAGGCGGGGCTGCACCTGATGTGCGAACCATTCGTCCAGCACATAGTGCAGGAATAGATTCGCAAGGACCGGTGAAATCACACCGCCCTGGGGTGAGCCTGCGTCGGGATGCGTAATGCATCCGTCTTCCAGCACGCCTGCGTTCAGCCACTTTCCGATCAGTCGCAACAGCACTCCGTCGCGAACCCGTAGCTGGAGAAACTCGCGCAAATGACCGTGATCCAGGGTATCGAAGAACTTCCGGATGTCCACTTCGAGAACCCATCCCCCACGCGTCTGCATAAGCTGCGTCCACAGGCTGTCCAACGCTTTGTGCGGCGATCGTCCGGGCCGGAAGCCATACGAACAGTCATAGAAGTCCTGCTCGTAGATCGCCTCCAGGATCATGACGACCGCTCGCTGGAGAACCTTATCCTCCAGCGTCGGAATCCCGATCGGACGAGTTTCATTGCCCGTTCCTTTCGGAATATGCTTCCTGCGCACCGGCGGCGCCCGGTACGTGCCGGTTTTCGCCCGGTCCAGCAGCGACTGGAGGTTCTCCTCCAGATTCTCCGCATAGTCGAACCAGGTTTGCCCATCCACGCCCGGTGCTCCGTCTTTACGCGTGCATCGGAACGCCTCACGCAGCCACGCAAGGTCGAGGTAGTGGTTCAGCGACGTGAACGCCATCTGCGGCGACTTTTTCGCCAGCGCTGCTATCCGTTGTTGTCGCGTTGACACGCTTTCAGAGTTCAATGTCTCCGGCATGTTTCCCTCCAACAGTGTTGTCACCTGGCACCCCGCTTCCCTCCACCGGGTTCCCGCGGGCGGGTTCCCCGGCTTCCTCGGTATTATCAGGGCACTACGACTTCCTGCCGCCCCTCCCGCCGCACTTCGTCTTCCTTCGCTTGGCGGTACCACGGGAGCGCTCGCGTGTTTGCTCCCACCGACGCCGAGCGCCGCGGCGGCGGGCCTGGGGTTGGTCACCCGGTAGCCCCGACCGGGATCTCTTCCGTGGAAACGACAGGATCTCCCACGTTCGTGAGGAACCCCTATTGTGCCTTTGCCCTGCTCTCCGACCCCGGCAGGATCGACGTGTCTGGCCATGACAACACGCCGACGCGGCCCCCGCGCTGACCACGACGAAGGCTCCCGCGATGAAGTAACTTTCGAGGCTCAATCACACAGCTTCAGCACTGGCTGTCTACGCTTCGCAGGGTGGGTCACCCCACCAACCACGCAAGACTCGCTTCCGGTTGCCGGCTCAGCTCTACCGGACGGGCTTGAGTACCCGCAGGGTTCCGATGAAAGGTTTCAAACTCACGTCATGTTCGTCATCCTCCTTTCCCACGCTTTCGTGGCGCAAGGTCAGGCTTGCACTTTACACTTTACGGAGGCGGGGGATTGTGGTAGGCTGAAAGCATGGCACGGGTGCCGATGCGCGCCAGCCGCTACGCCATTGGCGAAGCGAGCTTTGTCGAGGAAACCGAGCAGCGGCTGGGCGAGTTGCGAACGGGTAGGGTGCAGGATAAGGACCTGGCCCTACCCATCGTGACGGTCGCCTTCGACACGGTCGACCACTGCGTGGCCGAGCGGTACGGAAGAGTAAAAGATACCATGAAAGAGCCGGGGTCTCCAAGAAAAGTACGCTTGGGAGCGTTTTATAAACCCCATGTTTACTGTTCCCAGGAGACCCCAGCATGTTGTACCTTGGTATCGACCAGCACAAGCGGCAATTGACGGTGAATTTGCGAAACGAAGACGGTTCCGTGATCCTCAAGCGGCAGGTGAGCACCCAGTGGGAGAAGGTTCGCACCTTCTTTGCCGATCTTGCCGAGAAGACGAAGTCTGACGACGGCTTCATGGCCATCCTCGAAGTGTGCGGCATGAATCCCTGGCTCCTGGCCATGCTCAAGGAGTATGGTTGCCGCGAGATCGTTGTCATCCAGCCGGCCAAGCGATCCGTGCAGAAGACCGACGGGCGCGACGCTGCTGAACTTTCGCACCTGCTGTGGGTGCATCGGCACAATTTTCTGGGGGGCGAGTGTCCGCTGGGCGTGCGTCGCGTTCTGCCACCCAGCCCGCAAGAGGCCGACGACCGGCAGTTGACCGCGCTGCGAGCCCGCCTGACGCGGCAGCGCACGGCCGTGCTCAACGGCATCCACAAGCTGCTCCGAAAGCACAACCTGGAGCAATTCCAACCGACGAAGGAGTTTCAGACCAAGAAGGTGCGAGCCTGGCTGACGGAACTCGAACTGCCGGCGTTGGACCGGCTGGAACTGAACATGCTCGTGCCGCAATGGGACCTACTCGACTCGCAGTTGGACGCCGTGGAAGCGAAGATCGCCGAGCGAGCCGCGGCCGACGAGCAGGTGCAACTGCTGGAGTCAATTCCCGGCGTGGGACATTACAGCGCGTTGGCGATCCATTCCCGGATCGGCGACATCGATCGTTTCAAGCACGCCGATAGCCTGGCGAACTTCTTCGGCCTGACTCCCGGCTGCAACAACTCGGGCGAAAACACCAAGCGGCTGGGCTCGATTACCAAACGCGGTAGCAAGCTGGTGCGTTATCTGCTGAATCAGGCGGTGATCAAGGTGCTACGTTTCGACAGCGATATGCGGACGTGGTTCAAACGGATCAAGCGGCGGCGGGGCGCGAAGATTGCGCGGGTGGCGGTGATGCGGCGGCTGACGACGATCCTTTGGCATATGCTCAAGAAGAAGCAGAAGTACCGTTACAAAGCGATAGTCAAACGACACGAGGCGTTCGACGCCTACGCAGGCACGGCCACGGTTCAAGGGAATTGACTGAAGCAGTATTTTTCGGGGGGCGTCCCCCGAACCCCCAAAGGATTTATCGCATGAAGCTCAAAGAGGAATACGCCCGTGGCGCAAAGAACAAGGGTGAACCTTGTCGGCCCACCCTCATTCCTCTTCGAGCCCTGACGGCGGCGCTCGGGTCGGTTCCCACCGTTGCCCTATCCTCCGCGTCAGGCAAGTGAAGTGTAGCACCCACAATTCAACCGACGGAGACACCTTTCGACTTTTGTGACAGTGTTGATTCGCCGCCTTCCGGTGAGCGAATCCCTGCGGCTCCATGCCAGCTCGACCCGACCCTTGGACCTCGGCCGCCTTGGCCAGGCGTGTAAACGATTATGGAGCGGCCTGGAGCCCGCAGGACGATCGAATCGACAAAGCGGTGTCGGGCAGATGTTGCCCGAGCGCGGACGTATAACACGGTCCGCGGGCGTCCACGAAGGGACGGGTAGAGGCACGGTCGCACATTGACAAGAACGACCGAATAGACCTCGCGAAAACAGATCGGAACACGGTGACGAGTCGACGTGAGTCTTATAGCGCAGAACAGCGAAGCTAGAAGCCCAACGACGTGAGCTGCAAAAAGTTCGTCCTGACGGACTGCGAAGATCGTACGCAACTACGGCATAAAAAGAAGCATCCCCAAGTGACACAATCCGCAGAGACCGCCCTTGACAACGAAGGCTCTTTCAGGGAAGGGTCGGGAGTCTTTACCCTTGACGGCCGTGGCGGAGGATGGAAATCTGAGGCTATGCCACGACGATTGCGAGTTGCCACCGGGGGATATGCGTACCACGTGCTGAACCGTGGCGTGGGCAAGATGCGCTTGTTTGCCAAGGAGCGGGATTTCGAGGCGTTCGAGGAGGTCATGGCCCAGGCGAAGGAGTGGCTGCCGATGCGCGTGCTGGCGTGGTGCGTTATGTCGACGCATTGGCATTTCGTGCTTTGGCCGCGTGAGGATGGCGACCTGTCGGAGTTCAAGGCAATTAAACGGGACAGGCAATTAAACGGGACAGGTCCAATTACCCGTAATCGCTGACAGCACAAGGCGTTACGACCCACCCATGCAATATTGGACCCGTCCCCTTTAGCCCTCGTCAAGCGATGGTCGTACGACACGGCACATGCGACAGGGACCTTCTCCGACACATATCTCGAGACCGACGAGGTGACGTGGCTCGCCGGTGAATACTACACGGTCAGCCTTGCCGAACTGATGTTGCTTGCCCCAAACCAGATACTCGGCCAAAACGACAGTTACCTGCTTGGCAACGCAAACCTCTCGTTCGATGGCACCTGCACCTCTACTTCCGGTGGCACGCTTTCCTTCACCCTGTACGAGGTCGAGATTGAGGGCACAATCTACCTGAAACTTGCCTCTACGGAAACCTACTGGCTGCAGGTGGGCACCGGCGGTACGGACCAACTGAAGATGACCGTCAACCTTGCCTTCAATCCCCCCGACGGCGAGCAGGTCCGTTCCGGCCAGTTCACCGTCCGTTCGCGAGGGGCGCTGGACGTGTTCGAGTGGGATTATCGCAACCGCCTGACCTCCGTCACGCGATACCTTGCCACTGCCGCGGGCGACTCGCAGCAGTTCACCACGCCTTCCGGCGCCGAGGTCACGCTCTCGAAGGCCTACACGAAACACTACGTCTACAATGTGTACGACCAGCTCATCTACGAGTACAGGGTTGACGCCGATACGCCGGCCGTCAAGGACAATGAAACGGTCTACATCGTCCAGGGTGGGCAGCGCGTGGCCGTTCTGGAGAAGACGGCCGGCAGCTATGACGTCACCCACCTCTTGCTGCCCGACCCGACGAGCAACCGCATGTTGGCCGAGCAGTACATCAACGGCGCGACCTCGCACACCATCTGGCCGCTGCACGATCAGCAGGGTACCGTCACCGCCGCCATCTCGGACGATTGGCTCTCGGATCAGGACGATGTCCAGCACTTCAAGTACGACGCCTACGGTCTGCTGAAGTTCGATACGGAGCAAGACCCGTCGCTGGCCAACCGCTTGGTCAGCCTGCACGCAGGTCGCGACTGGGACTCGGTTTCCGAACTCTACTACAACCGTGCCCGCTGGTACGATCCGGCCATGCAGCGGTTCATCAGTCAAGACCCGCTCGGCTTCGCCGCCGGCGACACCAACCTCTACCGCTACTGCGGCAACAGCCCGACGAACGCAACGGATCCCAGCGGGCAAATAGTTGTTTCTGGATCAATCGTGATCGGAGCGATGCTCTTCGGGACACTCCTCGCAAAATCGGCAGAGAGTCAGTACAATGAAGCGGCAGATATCATAGGGCAAGCAGAGATCAGTCCTGCAGAAGCGGCATATGCCCAGAGTCTCCTCAACAGGGCAGATTGGAGTCTTGCGACGGCAAACATCACAGCGGTGGCTGGCGGCGCATATTTGGGCGGTCTTGGTCTTGGTGCCTTGGCTACGGGAAGCTACGCCCTGGGTATGACGGGGTCCGTACTTCGAGGAATTACCATGGTTGGCTTCGGTAGTCTCCTGGTCCACGACGCCTATGGATTGACCAGTCAGTACTCCACGATGAGTCCAGTCGAGCGTTACGAAGCGGTCGGTTCCTTTGCCGCAGGCTGGATAGCAGGCTACGCGGGTTTCAGGGGTACTTTCGGGATGAAGGGACTGCCTGGCCGCCGCGGCTACCTCAACGCCAAGTTTGGCCGCTCAGGAAATCTGAATGCAGATATTAATGCAAGAGGCGCAGCGGCCTCAGAGGCCGCCGGAACGCCACGCCTTTGGGCGTACAGCCAAGAAGAATTCCACGGGGAAGTGCTCACCGGGATAGCTGGCGGACGACCGTTTGTCAGTTCCAGACCCCCGGGAACGTGGCAGACATCAATGAAACCCATGGATATCTTCCGAAGGATTTTGGCGATTGGACATTGTGAAGAGTATCCCTATTCTCGGGAGATTGTGGGGGCTGAGTTGAGCAACTTCGTTCCTGTCTCGCGGAGCACACCGACAGGTTTCTTGTGGAAGAATCGGTTCGGTCAGTATACTACGACCGTCGCTGGCGACATGGAATTTGGAACGGGGATTATGCGTGATCCAACAACCATGCAACTCGCTCGCTTCTACGGCAACAAATATGGGGAACAAGTTATGATTGGAGTAGGGGTCCCCACTGGAGTTTGGGGTGGCCTGAAAGTGTGGGACAAATTGACAGATCGCTAAGTAATGCCTCCACTGGCATATGCACTGTAACAAATGGAATAGGAACTGGAATGGTCGTTCCAAGTGAAGAATCTATGCGCTGGGCGAGACGACGGGTCCTTTGGAGCTATCCCGCAGTCTTCATGCAGCTTATGCTCTGGAACTTCCCATGGTCGATTTGGTTCTTCTTTTCAGATGACAGCCGGGTTGTCGCTGGTCTGTGGAGTGTGTTCTGTGGCGTCTCGTGCATATGCCTTTGGATCACATGTAGCAAGGAGCAGATCGTTGGAAGCCATAAATGCTATGTCACGACTTATGCGAGAGCCACCTTCTTCATGACACTGCAAATCGTTATACTGTTGATTGCTTGGGGGACTTTAGGCTAGGACCTAAAGATACCAAAAGAAGATCGGGCCGGGTGGCCCCGGGTGATTGCTCACCCGGGGCTCCCACAGACCCGTACGTGCAGGATTACCGCATACGGTTCCTCAAGTGACACCTTCGCTTCGCTTACGGCACACCGAGTGGACGGCCACCGCGTAAGGCAACCGATATCGCTCTTGGAGCCGGGCAAACCAGCTCCAAGGCGGGCGGTTCTTCCGTCGGCGACGGCTGAGCCACTTCCGCCAGACACGACGCACTTCGTCACGAAAACGGGTCAGCGCGATGCTGTTGCCCGTGATTCCGTAGTAGCCGAAGTGGCCGCGAAGCTTCTGGCATAGTTTCGCGTATTGCTCCGCGATCGGAAGATGCCGATTCGCCCGGCACCATTGGGCCACCGTCCTGATGGCCCGCGTGAGTCGGCTGGCGGCCGTCTTTCGCTTCACCACCCAGTTGCCCTTTCTGGAGCGACTCCAGTAGTGCGTGAAGCCCAGCAGATCGAATGTTCCTGGCCGAGTTCCCTGCGGCTCTCCATCGGGAGGGGCCACGTGGGGCGGTCTGCGGAACGCAATCAGCCGAGTCTTCGTCGGGTGGAGCGTCAGGCCATATCTCCCGAAACGCTTGGGAAGCACGTCCATGACTCGCCGCGCGTCTTCCTCCCGGGTGAACCCGATGACGAAGTCGTCGGCGTAGCGAATGAGAAACGCTCGGCCCTTCAGGCGGGGCTGCACCTGATGTGCGAACCATTCGTCCAGCACATAGTGCAGGAATAGATTCGCAAGGACCGGTGAAATCACACCGCCCTGGGGTGAGCCTGCGTCGGGATGCGTAATGCATCCGTCTTCCAGCACGCCTGCGTTCAGCCACTTTCCGATCAGTCGCAACAGCACTCCGTCGCGAACCCGTAGCTGGAGAAACTCGCGCAAATGACCGTGATCCAGGGTATCGAAGAACTTCCGGATGTCCACTTCGAGAACCCATCCCCCACGCGTCTGCATAAGCTGCGTCCACAGGCTGTCCAACGCTTTGTGCGGCGATCGTCCGGGCCGGAAGCCATACGAACAGTCATAGAAGTCCTGCTCGTAGATCGCCTCCAGGATCATGACGACCGCTCGCTGGAGAACCTTATCCTCCAGCGTCGGAATCCCGATCGGACGAGTTTCATTGCCCGTTCCTTTCGGAATATGCTTCCTGCGCACCGGCGGCGCCCGGTACGTGCCGGTTTTCGCCCGGTCCAGCAGCGACTGGAGGTTCTCCTCCAGATTCTCCGCATAGTCGAACCAGGTTTGCCCATCCACGCCCGGTGCTCCGTCTTTACGCGTGCATCGGAACGCCTCACGCAGCCACGCAAGGTCGAGGTAGTGGTTCAGCGACGTGAACGCCATCTGCGGCGACTTTTTCGCCAGCGCTGCTATCCGTTGTTGTCGCGTTGACACGCTTTCAGAGTTCAATGTCTCCGGCATGTTTCCCTCCAACAGTGTTGTCACCTGGCACCCCGCTTCCCTCCACCGGGTTCCCGCGGGCGGGTTCCCCGAAGCGTAAAGGGGTCGGGAGTCTTTACCTTCTAAAGACTCCCGCCCCCTCCCTGAAGAGCCTTCGTTGTCAAGGGAAGTCTCCGCGGATTTTGTCACTTGGGGATGCTTCTGTTTATGCCGTATTTGCAAACGATCTCCGCAGTCCGGCAGAAGCGGACTTGGCGCAGTACACATCATTGAAAGCGTAAAGGGGTCGGGCGTCTTTACCTTCTGGGTCTTCGCCAGAAACTGTGGGTGAATTGACAGCGTTTGGGTGAGTTGGAGGTTGGGTTTTCTGAGGGATGGCAGGGCAAATGAATGGTGCCCTGGAAGCGTGGGTATGGGCTGCCAGGGCACCTGCGGGTCATTCACCCGCCCTGACCTGGCTATCCCTTGTCGGGTTGCTCCCCAGCAGAGCCCGACTCCGTTTCACCAGGCGCACGCCAGTATAGCCGATGGTCCCAGTGGAGAAAATCATGCACCCTGCGGGATTTCTGGTAAAGTTGGGTTTTGGACGAATCCTTCTTTCCGGAGCCCCACAGGATGCAACTGAAGAGTATCCTCAATCGAGTCGAGTATTTCAAGTCGTTCGTTTACGGACAAGCAAAGTTGGTAGAGGACAGTGACGGCCTGAGGATCGAGGTGTCGATCAAACCGCGCAAGAATGGGCGGCCCATCTGCTCGGTGTGCAAGCAGCCGGCTCCGGGTTACGATCGCCTGCCAGAGCGGCGTTTCGAGTTCGTCCCATTATGGGGGATCGCGGTGTTCTTCGTCTACGCCATGCGACGGGTGAAGTGTCCCACGTGCGGCGTGAAGGTGGAGCAAGTTCCTTGGTGCGATGGCAAGAATCAATTGACGACAACCTATCGGTGGTTTCTGGCGAGTTGGGCCATGCGACTCTCCTGGCAGGGAGTTGCTCTGGCTTTCAACACGAGTTGGCAGAACGTGTATCGTTCGGTAAAACATGCGGTTTCGTGGGGACTAGCCCATCGGGATTTGAACGGCATCAAGGCCATCGGCGTAGACGAGATCCAATGGCAGCGGGGCCACAAGTACCTGACGGTGGTGTA
The DNA here is from genome assembly GCA_040772845.1 of Thermoguttaceae bacterium. GTDB lineage: Bacteria > Planctomycetota > Planctomycetia > Pirellulales > Thermoguttaceae > PWXP01. The sequence continues at coordinate 7,498,375 of JAXGXG010000001.1, read as the reverse complement.
CCAGATCGACGAGGATTGCCGCCGGCTGTTGTGGGCCGGCAAAGATCGCACGGCCAAGACGTTTCTCCGGTTCTTCCGTATGCTAGGCAAGGATCGTTCCGGCCAGTTGAACTTCGTGTGCAGTGACATGTGGAAACCGTACTTGAAGGTAATCGCCAAGAAAGCGGGGCAAGCGGTCCATGTGTTGGATCGCTTTCACATCATGGCGAAGATGAACAAGGCAATTGACGAAGTCCGTGCGAGCGAAGCCAAGCGGTTGGAACGCGACGGCTATGAGCCGGTGCTGAAGCATTCCCGCTGGTGCCTGCTGAAGCGGAAGGAAAACCGGACCGAGCGGCAGACGGCCAAGCTGTCCGAATTGCTACAGTACAACTTGCAATCCGTGCGGAGCCATTTGATGCGAGAAGACTTCCAGCGGTTTTGGGAGTACCGCTATCCGGCCTGCGCGGCCAAGTTCCTCGACGAATGGTGTACGCGGACCATGCGTTCGAAGATCGAGCCGATGAAGAAGGTCGCCAAGACGCTACGCCGCCATCGGGAACTGATTCTCAACTGGTTTCGTGCCGACGGGGCCATTTCGTCGGGGATTGTGGAAGGTCTGAACAACAAAGCAAAACTGGCCATCAGAAAAGCGTACGGCTTTCGGACCTACGAAGCCATCGAAATCGCTTTGTACCACCAACTCGGAGACCTTCCTGAGCCAGAATTCACCCACGAATTCTGGTGAGGAGGCTACCTTCTAAAGACTCCCGCCCCCTCCCTGAAGAACCTTCGTTGTCAAGGGAAGTCTCCGCGGATTTTGTCACTTGGGGATGCTTCTGTTTATGGGGAACCTTGGGGTCAGGCCGGTAGCAGGTATTAAGCTTGGGCGAATGCGGGGGGTCAACTCCTGACACCTGACAGATAGTGGGAAAGGATGAGGTGGCAGGACGTCTTGTGAACACAGTCGCCATTGGCTTAATGCAGGAAGGGAATGGACAGAAGGAAACGGAGGGAGCAGAGAAAGGGATATTGACAGCCACTTTCGTGTGATTCGTGTATTTCGTGGTTCTCCTCTTCTGAATTGAGTCACGATTGACGCCAATACGAAGACGAAGAAGAGAATGAACAGGAGGAAACGGAGGGAACAGAGGGAAATACAAAGACGATTACGATTTCGAGCACGAGGACACAAGGTGTCGGAGATCGCAGATCGGAGTTGGAAGATCGGGAACGCGCGAACTGGGGTGTTTGCGGGCGGCTGTAGACCAGAAAGCGGGAACAAGTTCCCGCACTCCATAGGCGGCTTCGCCGCGGTGCGGCGGCAAGGCAAGGACCAAAACACCCGATCCACTTGCTCGCGCTGCGTGCTTGTATGAGGGACGCGCCAGCGCGTACGAGCTCGAAGCGCAAGCGAGTGGGTCCGTTAAGGACCGGAAGCGAGGCGCTTAAAACGCTCGATCCACTTGCTCGCGCTGCGTGCTTGTAGGGGGACGCGCCAGCGCGTACAAGCTCGAAGCGCAAGCGAGTGGGTCTGTTAAGGACCCAGCCACGGATGAAACATGGGCAGGCAGGCGCGGGTGTTCTTGCTCTATGTGCTTCGCGGACTCCTGAGTTGACTCACGAGTGACGCCAACACGAAGACGAAGAAGGGAATGAACAGGAGGAAACGGAGGGAACAGAGGGAAATACAAAGACGATTACGATTTCGAGCACGAGGACACAAGGTGTCGGAGATCGGAGATCGGAGTTGGGAGATCGGGGACGCGCGAACTGGGTGGTTAGGATGCGAGGAGCGTCTAGGGCCAGCCCGTTGGGCTTGCGGGAATTCTATGGATGCGAACCCGGGGTTGCGCGTTGCTCGCACCGCTCGCATCGGCTCCACCCCGGGCTGATTTAGGAACGTCCCTTCGGGACTGACGGAATGGAGACACGCAAGGACACGTGATGCGGCGGAGTCGGAGACGGCTGTTCGCGGAATGGTTCAGGGTAAAGGGAACGGGCAAGGTACGTCGTGAGAAAGAGCACTGCCGAGACGGCAGTGGCACCGAGAGGTGTTCGCGGAATGGTTCAGGGCAAAGGGAACGAGCAAGGTACGTCGTGAGAAAGAGCACTGCCGAGACGGTAGTGGCACGTGGGAAAAGCGGGAACAAGTTCCCGCACTCCATAGGCGGCTTCGCCGCGACAACAATAGCCGACTGACCACGGCTGCGGGCCGGGCAAGCCGGCCGGTGGCCTTTTTCCGGGGTGCAAGTCCGCTGCTGCGCCCCCAATGCGCTGCGAAAAACCAATACGCCGGTCTGGCTCGCACTTGTTTTGCCTACTCGGCGTTCACCTTCTGTGCGTCGAGGTACTTGTGCGCTTCCTCGTTGCCGATTTCGCGGAGGAAGACGTTGCGCCACCGGATTTCGCCGCCATGGGTCTGCAATTGGATCGGGCCGTCGGCGGGCATGGGGTTGTTGCGGTCGAAGTAGTTGCTCATCTCGGCATCGCGAACCACGTGCTTGCCGTTGAGCCAGACGTTGACGTAAGGGCCGATCATCTTGACGCGGAACGCATTCCATTGGCCAAACGGCTTGTCGGCCAGTTCTAACGGGTCCTTGCCGGGCGAGCCAGCCGGGTTGTTCCACAATCCGCCAGATCCCTTGTCGGCGCCGATGCCCCACTTCCCGCCCTCTTCGGTGTAGTCCCAAATCTGCACCTGCGGGATGCCCCGCAGGTAGATGCCGCTATCGGCCTTGGCTACGGTACGATACTCCAGGAGCAGTTCAAAATCGCCGTAGAAGCGGTTCGTCGTCAGATAGAGTCCATGACCATCGTTGACCAGTTCGCCGTCTTCAACTCGCCAGTGCTTTCGGATATCGTCCCGGCTAGCCTCTTTGCGTTTCTCCAGATCCTCGGGAGTCAGGTCACGGTACTTCTTGTAGTGCTCGGTTCCCAGCCCCCACCAGCCATCGAGGTCCTTGCCGTTGAACAAAGCAACGAACCCCTCGGGCGGTTGAGCAATCGTATTCTGGGCAGGTGCAAGTTCGGCGCAAGTGACCAGGGCGATCAGCATTGTGGCAGCAGACAACAGTGTGCGTTGGGACATGGCAGCGTTCCTTGTCGTTGGAGGTGGGAAATCGAGGCGTAGCGCCGAGGTTGGTAGAGTCGTATTATAACAGGAAATCGTGGCGAATGCGAGCAGACAAGGTGCCCCGTCTGCCATCAGGCGCACCTACCAGCCACTGCGAGAAACGGGGTGCAGGAACGGACTTGCACCGCTGGGAATAAGGCCACCGGCCGGCTTGCCCGGTCTGGAGCCGTGGTCAGTTGGCTACTGGCAACGCCCTCAGTCCATTCTCGCCCCGCACGGTGCAGGCCAATTCCCCCCTTCTTCTTTGCGGATTCACTGGCGCGGGCGTATTCACCCTGCCCGGGAGCCTTTGAGGATACCGACTCGGGTGCTAGAATAGAGTCAGTACACGGTGCGTGCCCTGCCCCGCTTTCGCGCAACACAGCCCAGACCTTCCCTAAGTCGTTACCCCACAACAACTTGGGCCCGTAGCTCAACGGTTAGAGCAGCAGACTCATAATCTGTTGGTTGCAGGTTCGAATCCTGCCGGGCCTACTGATTCCTGGGAGTGCAGACGCAAACTACCCGTCCCGATTTCGATGGAAGGGAGATGCAAACGTGAATGCAGAAGCGGGAGCAGCAGCGGAAGCCACCCATCTGGAGGCACAGTCCGGAGAGGACTCGGGGGTGTTTTGCCTGCTGGCAGGCCGGGAACCGCTCGAAGAGGTCGCAAGAGAGGCGAAGGTCCTCGAACAGGTACCGCTGCTTGCCGAGACACTCAATGCCATGCCCAACATGGTCATGGTTCTCAATGCCCGGCGGCAGATTGTCGCCGCGAACGAAGCGTTGCTCAGATTGCTGGGGACGGCAGCCTCGGCGGTTTCAGGAAGACGCCCTGGCGAAGCCATGGGGTGCCTCTGGTCAACCGAAGGTTCCGAGGGTTGTGGCACGGGAAAGCATTGCGCCGCTTGCGGCGCCGTTCAGGCAGTCCTGGAAAGCGGGCGATCCAATCAGCGTGTTGTCCGCGAATGCCGCATTCTGACCGGCAAAGATGGCGAAACGACGGCGTTGGATCTCCGCATGACGGCAACACCGTTTCGTGTGGGAAACGAACGCTATATCTTGCTGGCCGCCGAAGACATCAGCCAATCCAAACGCCTCTCCGTTCTGCAACGAACGTTCTTCCACGACGTACTGAATACGGCCGGTTGCATCCAGGGATACCTGCGTTTTCTCGACCGCGATGGTTCTTCACGCGAGGACGTCCAGCAACGGCTTGGCAAGTTGACCGTGCAGATCGTGACAGAAATCCAGGCCCAGCGCGATCTGCTGGCTGCGGAAGCGGGGGAGTATCAAGTCGAGCCAGTCCCGTTGCAAACCGGCGAACTGCTCGGCGAGCTTTGTGCGCAATACCAAGGGCACACGGCAGCCGCCGATCGCACCGTTACGATCACCTCCTGTTCCGATCAGGTGATCGTATCCGACAAACGGCTCCTGCTGCGGGTTCTCGGAAATATGGTGAAGAACGCATTGGAGGCAAGCAATCAGGGTGATACCGTCTCTGTCGCCTGCACAAGGAACGACGAGAACGTGACCTTTACCGTCCACAATGCCGCGGTCATGCCGGAAGAGGTGCAACTGCAGGTATTCCAACGCTCGTTCAGCACGAAGGCGCAAAGCGGGCGAGGGATTGGCACCTACAGTATGAAGCTGTTCGGCGAGACTTACCTGGCCGGCGAAGTCGGATTCACGAGCACACCTTCGGAAGGCACCACCTTCTACCTGTCCATACCGAAGGAACTTCGCGTTTCACGAGAGTGACTGTCGAAGTCAACAGAGATTGCCTCTCCGTTGCCTCTGTTCTCTCCTGGTCGCCTTAAGTCGCAGGTTCTTCATAACGCCGAGGCTATATCTTGCGCCAATCCTAAGCAGTTGAACCGAGCGACACGGTCAATCGCCGTAGCTGACGTCAAGAATCTCGAACTTGACGGTTCCCTGCGGCACGTCGATCGACACCTTCTCGCCGACCTTTTTTCCGGCCAGTCCCTGCCCGATCGGGCTGGTGAACAGGATTTTTCCTTCGTCGTAGTTTTCCTCGCCTGCCCCGACAAGCGTATACTCTTCCTCGTCGCCGAAATCGAGGTCTTTGAGTTTGACGGTAGCGCCGAAGGCGACTTCGCCTCGGGGCATTTGTGCAGGATCGATGAGGGTAGCGCGGGAGAGACGGTCGCGCAGGTTACGGATGCGCGCCTCCATGTGCATACGTGCTTCCTGCCCATATTGGAATTCGGCATTTTCGCTCAAATCGCCTTCAGCGCGAGCGGCGGCAATACGATCGAGAATGATCGGCAGTTCAACCGTGTTGAGGTGCTCAAGATCGGCTCGGAGTTTGTCGTATCCGGCCCGGGTCATGGGGATGCGCTCAGACATAGCGTGCCTCACTGCAAGCGTTCCGGCAAAGTGCCGGGATTTGAAAAAACGCGGCCTGGCCCCAGAAACGAGGCCGGCCGCGGAAATACTCAATCGTGTTACGGATATATTCTGACGGAAACGCGTCCGCTTGTAAAGGCGAATCGGGTTGAAAAAAGCCGAATGCGCTGTTCGCAAGTCCTTGGCTGGAGAGGACCTGGGAGAGGGTTAAAAATGGTCTTACCCGCAAAGTCGTGATTTTTCTCCGTGTTTTGGCCGCCGACTAGCCGATTTTTTGGATTTTTCGACCACTCCTCCCCTTGTGCGGGGATTAGTTGCGGTGTATAATAGGCCCGTCAGTTACGCACGGAGGCCAACCATGAGAATCCAAGTCCAACTTCCGCTGTTCGCCTGGGTTTGTCTGGAAGACGCGCCCGCTCTGGTCACCCTTCGACGCCTCTTCGAGACCATCCCGGATGGGCCCTTGCTCGAAAGCCTTCGGACATGGCGCGGCCGGGGACGTAACGATTATCCGGTGCTCGTCCTTTGGCGTGTCGTGGTGTTGACCATGGCACTGAGGCACCGGGATGTGGAGGCCTGCTTAGGAGAGCTGAGGCGGAATCCGTCGCTGCAGAAGATCGCCGGCATCGAGTCGCCGGAACAAATCCCCAACGGATGGAACGTCTCCCGCTTCCTGGACGTGCTTGGGCAAGATCCCCATCGGCCGCATCTTGAGGAGATATTCAACGTGATGGCTCAGCGATTGGGCCGTGCCGTGCCGGACTTGGGGGAAAGCACCGCCGGCGATTCGACATGGCTGAATGCTCGGCGCACCCGGGCCGATGCCCAGAAGCACAAAGAGGAAATGGAGCAGAAGAAGGCGGCAGACGCCGGGAAGGAATCATCCAGACCCGCGGCGGCGAGCGGCCCTTCTGAGGTAGAGCGAGGGACCCACGGCCCCGTCCCGTCTCAACAACCGGCAACGATCCAAGGTGCAACGGCTGCGGAGGGCTCAGCCGATTCGGCTGCCGACAAGAGGGCATCGAAGATCGAACTGGACAAGAACGGCCTGCCGCAGCCGGCCGGCGGCCGGAAGGAATACAAGAATGAAGACGGCCTAGTCAGTCGTATTGTGGAATGGTTTGGGTTCAAACTGCACCTGCTTGTCGACACGCGTCACGAAGTGTCCTTGGCGTACCGCATCAGTTCGACAAAGACGGGTGACAACGAGATGCTGCCGATCCTGGTCGATCAGGCCCAAGCGAACCTTCCCGAGGGGCGCATGGCAACGCTCGCTTACGACAAAGCGGCTGACGACGCCAAGGTCCATCAGAAGCTGCACGAATCCGGCATCAAACCGGTCATCCAAAACCGTTCGCTATGGAAGGAGGAGCACGAGAGAATGCTTCCCGGCCACGACGGCAACTCGAATATCGTGTACGATGAGGCGGGTACACTACACTGCTATGATCGCGTAAGTACGCCTATGGTTCGGCACCGCATGGCCTACATCGGCCACGAGCCGTCCCGGGGCACTTTGAAGTATCGCTGCCCGGCGATGCATGAGGGCTGGGAATGTCCGATGAGCTCTCGCTGCAACGCAGGCAAGAAGTACGGCTTGACGGTGCGAGTCAAACAAGAGATCGACCTGCGACGGTTTCCTGCTATTCCGCGTGCCACGAAGCAGTTCGAGCGGCTTTACAAGGGCCGCCCGGCTGTGGAGCGGGTCAACGCGCGGCTTAAGATATTCTGGGGCATCGATGACGGGAACGTCACCGGCGCCGCGAGATTTCACGCTCTGGTCGGCACGGTGATGATCGTGCATGAAGCGTTCGCTACGATGCTGGCCAGTCTACCCCGGCATGAAGGGTCGCTGGGCAAGATGCGGCTGAGCCCGATCGCCAAGGCGATCGACGCGCAGATTCGGGGCAAGGAGTTGCCTCCGAAGCGGCCACGGCGGAAGAAGCCACGAAGCTCTTCCGAGAGGCAGCAGCGTCTGTTCCGCTGACCCGCACAAGGAGAAGACAACACTCGGTCTACAGACAACCACCGCTGGCAAGCTAGCAGTTGCGACGGCGTTCGGGCTTTGGGCCGCGAAGCCCAAGCAGCATGCCTGCTTGCCCCGGCGTATGCTGCGCCTCGCCCTCGGCGCTGACTTCCGAGGGTGCGCCGTATCCTCGCCTCGCTGTGGATCGCCCTGTTGTCTTCCTGAGTGCTTCGCGCCCCCTTCGTCTCCGAAGCGGTCCACCCGCCATCCGGAACGCAAGCCGTACCCGCAGAGGCACCCCTCGTCCTGTCTGTTCTCAGCCCGCGCAGCGTCACTCGCCGGTGCTTATCCCCGGACCACAGCGCATTCGGCTTGGTTGAAAACGGGAGGCTAGTCGCGGATTGCGACTTCGACGGCTTGTTCCCGGACCGCTTCTTGCAGTACGTCACGCGAATGAGGCGGCCGAAGGTGCTCCCAAGGCCGCACGCCGCGACGCCACGTCAGCCGATACACAGCGGCCGAACCCGCCAATAACACTGCCATCGCAAGAAAGACGGAACCGTAAGATGCCACTCCCCAGAACCGGGCCAATTCCAAGGTAACGCCCACCATGGGCGCTCCGATCAAGACCCCCAGATCGTACATGGCCAGGATCAGTAAGTTCCCCACACCTCGATGTTCGTCGGGAAATGCACTGCTACCGGCCGCAACCACACAAGGGAACAGGATGGCGTGGGAAACCCCGTACCCGATTCCCGGCAAGATGAACTGCCATTCCGCTCGCACGAATAGGAACAAGAGTTGACTGATCATCAGACCGATCAGCCCGGCTGGAATCAAAGGTTCCGGCCCGAACCTTTCGGGAAGCCGGCGGGTTAGGATGCGTGTGATGATGGCGGCAGGTGCGTAAAAACCGAAGAATACGCCGATCCGTGGAATTGCCAATTCCGCCGCGAATGGCCGAAGGAATGTATTCGGCAACCCCAACGCAACGCCCATGATAATTCCCACCAGCAGGACGCTGCCCGGATGGTAACGACGCAGAAGATACAGGACCGACTGCTGGGCGCGTCGCGGCCGCGGCAATTCCCCGCGCGCCGCCAGATAGGCAAACACGGCCGAACCACATCCAAACAGGCCGGCCACGACAAACATCCCATTCAACTGCGACCGCGTAACCGCCCCGCCGCCCAACATCCAGTCGCTGATCAACGGACCGACCATGATCCCGAGAAACCCGGCCGTCCCCAGCATTCCCCACATCTCGGCCAGACGAACGACCGAGACGCGCGACGAAACGAACGTCATCGACGCGCCGAAAATACCTGCAATCGCGCACGAGAGGGCAACCCGCAGCAGATAGATCGCTGCTCCGTTATGGGTTGCGACACCGACGTGTGCAAAACACACCAGGGCAAGCAACAGGACCGATCCCAGCCAGATCAGGCGCGACCCATAGCGGTCAATCGCCTGCCCCATGGCCAGACGAACGGCCAGACTGCCGACCATGCCGATACCGACAATCCACCCGAGATGCCATTCAGTTCCCCCCAACAAGGTAACGAAATCCGCATAACGGAACAGCATGGTAATGCTGATCATCACAAGGATATTCGCCAGATAGGCAAGCCAGAAATGGTTGTCATACGGCGACGGCAGGTCCGACGGCGCGGAACCGGCAGCCGATGGGTCGATGCGGGTATTCAAGGGGCGTGGCGTGAGAGGACCGGCAGAACGAATCATAGCGAGACAGAAGCCAAGTGCGAAAAGTCTTATTATACGCGGCCGATAGCGAATTGCCAGGGGAAAGATCAGTAGGGGCACAGGGCGGCGTCACTTCGCGATTCGCGGAAAGGACTCACCGCTCCCCCTGGGTTGTCCGCCAATTCAAAGACGGATAGAATTGCGCCCCTACAGATTTGGGGGCTGTCCTTCGTGGCCACCCTTTTTGGGGGAAGCCCAGCCACTGCTCCCAACGTCTTTCTGCCGCCCTTGCCTTTTGGTGTTCTTCACGCAGACCGATTACAGAGCACCATCAGCCACGGCCGACAGTAGTGAATTGACGCCAGTCTACGGTAGCCTGGAGTATCGATTCGAGGGCAAAATCAAGGCATCGCATGCCTTTGGGAAATGCGACGGGACACTTTACGAAAGAAGCAGGAGCAAACAAGGACCATGTCAGACAAAAAATGCGATTTCGGATTGATCGGGTTGGCGGTGATGGGTGAAAACCTGGCGTTGAACGTCGAGAGTCGCGGATACAGCGTCGCCGTCTTCAACCGAACGGTCAGCAAGGTAGACGACTTCATGGCCGGGCGGGCTGCAGGCAAGAATTTCGTCGGCGCCCACTCGCTTGAGGAATTGGTCGAGAGCCTTGCAGCCCCCCGCAAAGTCATGCTCATGGTCAAGGCGGGGGCGGCGGTCGATGATTTCATCGAACGACTCATCCCGCTGCTTTCGCCTGGCGACATCATTATCGACGGCGGCAATACGCACTTCAGCGAGACGGAGCGGCGGACGCAGTACGTCGAATCGAAGGGGCTGCTGTATATTGGCACCGGCGTTTCCGGCGGCGAAGAGGGCGCGTTGAAGGGCCCGAGCATCATGCCGGGGGGAAGTCCGGATGCCTGGCCGCTGGTGAAGCCCATTTTCCAGGCTATTTCGGCCAAGGTCGGTCCGAACAACGACATCCCCTGCTGCGAGTGGATCGGTCCCCGCGGCGCCGGCCATTACGTGAAGATGGTGCACAACGGCATCGAGTACGGCGACATGCAGCTCATTTGCGAGGCCTACTGGATGCTTCGCACCGCTTTGGGCCTGAACAACGACGAACTGTACGAGGTGTTCGCCGAATGGAACAAGGGCGACCTGGACAGTTACCTGATCGAGATCACCCGCGACATCTTCAGCGTTCGCGATCCGGAAGGCGAGGGGCACCTCGTTGACAAGATTCTCGATACGGCCGGCGCGAAGGGGACCGGCAAGTGGATGAGCCAACTGGCCCTGGACCTGGGCGTGCCCAGCACCCTGGTGACCGAGGCCGTTTACGCCCGTTGCCTCTCGGCCATGAAGGAGCCGCGCGTCCGCGCCGCCAAGGTTCTGAAGGGCCCGAGCGCCAAGTTCCGCGGCGATCGGCAGAAGTTCATCGAAGAGGTGCGTCAGGCATTGTACGCATCGAAGATTTGCAGCTATGCCCAGGGGTTCGTGCAGATGCAGGCGGCGGCGCAGGAGCACGATTGGCAGCTCGATTACGGGTCGATTGCCCTGCTCTGGCGCGGCGGCTGTATTATCCGCGCGGTGTTCCTCCAGCGGATCAAGGAGGCGTTCGACAAGAAGCCGAAGCTGGAGAACCTCCTGCTGAACCAGTACTTCAAGTCGGCCGTTCGCAAGGCGCAGACCTCGTGGCGTCACGTAGTGGGAACCGCCGTGCGCATGGGCATCCCCACGCCTGGCTTCGCCACGGCCCTGGCCTACTACGACGGCTATCGCAGCGAGCGGCTGCCGGCAAACCTATTGCAGGCGCAGCGCGACTACTTCGGCGCGCACACGTATCACCGGGTCGACAAGCCGGGTGAAGGTCCCTTCCACACCGAATGGCTTGAACTTCGTCGCCAGTAAGGAGATGTTGATGTCTACTGATTTTGTGCAACAGATGTTCGGTCTGGACGGCAAGACGGCCGTCGTTATTGGCGGCGGCGGCGTGTTGGGCGGCGCCCTGGTGCGAGGTCTGGCCGCTGCAGGCGCTCACGTGGTCGTGGCGGATTTACTCGACAAGATGTGCCAGGACCGTGTGGCCGAGGTCGAGTCGGCAGGCGGAAAGGCCTCGTATTGTCTCATCGACGTGACCAAGCGCGAGTCGATCGAGAACGTACTGGCCGAAGCCAAGAAGGTCTCCGGGCGTGTGGATATTCTGGTCAACAGCGCCGGCGTGAATCACGGCAGTCCGTTCCTGGAACATCCGGTTGAACAGTGGGACCGGGTCATGGCCATCAATTTGAAGGCCGTGTTCGAGGCATGCCAGGTGTTCGGGGCCCATATGGTCGATGCGGGCGGGGGCGCGATTGTCAATATCGGCAGCGTAACGTCCCATTTGCCGCTGTCGCGCGTCTTCGCCTACTCGGCGTCGAAGGCCGGCGTACTCAACCTGACGCGCAACGTGGCCGACGACCTGGCCACCAAGAATGTGCGAGTCAACGCCATTTGCCCCGGCTTCTTCCCCGCAGAGCAGAATCGCAAGCTGCTCGATCCGGACCGGATCGACAGTATTATGCGCGGTACTTCGATGCGGCGGTTCGGCGAGCCGGACGAGTTGGTCGGCGCACTGCTTCTGCTGGTCTCGGAGAAGGCAGGCGGATTCATCACCGGCACGCACATTAACGTGGACGGCGGGTTTACCGCCGCGTGGTTCTGAACCGCGTCACAAGAGATGAAACGGCGAGACGGGGGCGGCTTCGCTTATGAAGCCCCCCTGCCCTGCTCCCTCGGGCCTGGAAGACCAACGACCATGGCACAGACAATCGTCATCTTCGGCGCCTCGGGCGACCTGACCAGCCGGAAGCTGATCCCCGCCCTTTACGAACTCCATCGCAAGGGTCGGCTGCCCGACGCGACGCGCATCGTCGGCTTCTCTCGCACTCCGTTCACGGACGAATCGTGGCGCGAGCAGCTCGCACAGTCGACGGCCCGATTCGCCGGCGGCAACTTCCGTACAGACGTCTGGGAGACGTTCGCGCCGCTGGTGCATTATCACGCAGGCGATATCGGCGAGGGCGAAGACTTCGCGTCGCTAAGCGACCATCTGACCCAGATCGAGAACGGGTCGGACGCGGCGCGCGTCTATTATCTTTCGACCGCGCCGAAGTTCTATCAACCGGCCATTTCTCAACTGGGCGCCGCCGGGATGGCCGCCGAAGCCGACGTCCCCCGCCGCGTGGTCATCGAAAAACCATTCGGAATCGACCTCCAAACGGCGAGAGATCTCAACGAGCACGTGCATGGCGTCTTTGAAGAGCACCAGGTTTACCGGATCGATCATTATCTGGGCAAGGAAACCGTTCAGAATGTGCTCGTATTGCGATTCGCCAACGGCATTTTCGAGCCGCTCTGGAACAGGAATTACGTGGAACACGTGCAAATCACAGCCGCCGAAGAGACGATCGTCGGCCGCCGCGGCGCCTATTACGACGACGTCGGCATCCTGCGCGATATGTTCCAGAACCACCTGCTGCAACTGCTGACCCTGACCGCCATGGATCCGCCTGCAAGATACGAGGCGGAGGCCATCCGCGACGAGAAAGTGAAAGTGCTGCGCGCCGTGCGGCACATGCCGCAGAAGGACGTCGCAACGCATACCCTCCGGGCCCAGTATCGCAAGTACCGCGACGAACCGGGCGTACCGGACAACAGCGAAACGGCAACCTTCGGCGCAGTGAAACTGCACGTCGACAACTGGCGATGGCAAGGCGTGCCGTTCTTTCTCCGAAGCGGCAAGGCCATGTCGTGCCAGACGACGCAGGTGGTGATCCAGTTCCGCCGCGCGCCCCACATGCTCTTCGATATGGGGCCGCACGCCGCCCATGAGGCGAACCGGCTCGTCTTGCAGGTGCAGCCTGCCGAGGGCATCCAACTGCATTTTCACACGAAAGTGCCCGACCAGGGCATGAAGCTCCGGCTGACCGACCTGAGTTTTCAGTTCAAGGACAAGTTCCAGGACTCCATGCCGGACGCGTACCAGCGGCTACTGCTGGACGTCATGCAGGGCGATGCCAGCCTGTTCTCGCGATCGGACGAAGTGGAATTGGCCTGGGGCATTATCGACCCGATCCAGCGTGCCTGGCAGGACGGCAGCGGACCGCCCCTGTCGCTGTACGAGGCCGGTGGTTGGGGCCCCCCGAACTCGCCCGAGTGGATGAATCAGCAGAAGCACGAGTGGTTCGACGTCTGCCCGGTGCTCAAATAGCTGCGCGATGATGGGCCACCTGCGCGGAATCGGACCCCGGCGATCCCCGGCTACAAGGGAACGGAAGGAGATCCACTGCCGGGACGGCAGTGCCACCCGAACGCCACCCCCTGCCCTTGCCGGCCGCTGGACGGATGGCCGGCAGCCGGGTAAAATGGGCTGTTTCCCGAGGTTCGGGCGTCAGGCGTCTACCCTACACCCGTAGAGCGGCCACGAGCAAGATCCCGGTAAACCGTGCCTGGCAAGTCACTCCACAATACGTCCCTTTTACGAGAGTCACCATGCCCTGGTTTTCAGAAACATCGGACCGAATCGACTGGCATCGGCTGGAAACGCTCATGGTGCAGACGGCCGCCGAGGCCCGCCGTCGCATCTGCGCCAAACCCAAGCGGGTTCTGCTCCTTCCCCCCGATATTACACGAGCCCACTCCGGCGCCGGCCGGCTGACCGAACTGCTCTACAACCAGTTCTCCGGTGAGGCCGACGTCCACGTCATCCCCACGCTCGGCCAGCATGTGCCGCATACCGAAGAGGAGAACCGCCATATGTTCGGGGCGATCCCGAACGACCGTATTCACGCGCACGACTGGCGCGACGGGTCCGTCCAGGTAGGCGAGATTCCTGCCGCATTCGTCAAGGAGAAGACCGGCGGCGCTGCCGACTGGCCCATTCCCATCGTGCTCAACCGGATGCTCATGGAGGAGTCGTGGGACCTGATCATCAACGTCGGCCACGTCGTTCCGCACGAGGTGCTCGGCTTCGCCAATCATAACAAGAACTACTTCATCGGGCTGGCCGGCAAGGACCTGATCTGCGCCTCACACATGGCGTCGGCATCCTACGGCATCGAGAACAACCTGGGCACGCTCATCACGCCCGTCCGCGAATGCTTCAACAAGGCGGAAGAGGATTACCTGGGGCATCTGCCCGACATGTACGTGCAGGTGGTTCTGCGGCGCAACGACGATAACGAACTGGTCCACACGGGCGTGTACGTGGGTGACGACCTGGACACCTACCTGGACGCCGCCCGCCAGTCTCGCGAGCAGAACATCACCGCGCTGGACGAACCACTGGACAAGGTCGTGTGCGTCATGCAGGGGGACGAGTTCTTCAGCACGTGGGTGGCCAATAAGGCCGTATATCGCACCCGCATGGCTATTGCCGACGGCGGTGAACTGATCATCATCGCGCCGGGCCTGAAACGATTCGGCGAACAGCCGGAGGTGGACCAGTTGATCCGTAAGGTGGGCTACGTGGGTACGCCGCGGGTAATGGAAGCGTACCGTACCGATCCGCTATTGCAGGATTTCGCCCACGGCACGGCCCACCTGATCCACGGGTCGTCGGAAGGGCGGTTCCGCATTACCTACGCCCCCGGGCACATGACCCGCGAAGAGATCGAAGGCGTCAACTTCCAGTACGCCGATATCAACGAAACGATCGCGAAGTACCAGCCCGATACGTTGCGCGAGGGTTTCAACGAGATCGGCGGCGAACGCATCTTCTTTATCCCCACGCCGTCGGCTGGGCTCTGGTCGACGCGTGAGAAGTTGTACTCGCGTCCGGGTGGAGCGTGAACGAGCAGGAAATCGCATCCTGGCTTCGCGAAATGCGGCCGGCCCAGCTTGCCGACTTATGGCGGCAGGCCGACCGCGTGCGTCGGCGGAATGTGGGCGGCGAGGTACACCTGCGCGCGTTGATCGAGCCGTCGAATCACTGCGTGCGCATGTGTGCCTACTGCGGCCTGCGTGTCGAGAATACGTCGCTTGAGCGTTATCGCATGACGGACGACGAGGTCCTTGCGGCCGCGCATCATGGCGCCCGGCTGGGCTGCGGCACGGTAGTGCTCCAAACGGGTGAAGACCCGAGCCTTTCCGGCCAGCAGATCACCGGGCTCATCCGGCGAATCAAGTCAGAAACACCGCTGGCCGTCACCCTGAGCCTGGGCGAGCGGACCAACGAGGAACTGGCCGCATGGCGCGAGGCCGGGGCGGATCGGTACCTGCTGCGGTTCGAGACGTCCAACCGCCGGCTGTTCGACCGTATCCACCCGCCGCGAAAAGGGCAAGCTGCTTCGGCTCCGGACGCTCCCCATCCCCGGCTGGTCATTCTGGGCGCGCTGCGCGAGTTGGGTTACGAGGTCGGCAGCGGCGTGATGATCGGTATTCCGGGCCAGACCTGGTCGGACCTGGCCCGCGACATCGCGCTATTCGCCCAGTTGGACCTGGACATGATCGGCGTCGGCCCGTACGTCGCCCATCCCGGCACGCCGCTAGCGCGGCAGTACGACGAGCTTCGTGCTCCGGACGACCAGCAGGTACCGGCAGACGAGTTGACCACCTACAAGGTGCTGGCCCTTACGCGGCTCGTGTGCCCCATGACGAACATTCCCAGCACCACGGCGCTGGCGACGATCGGCGGCGAGCAGGCTCGCGACTTCGGGCTGGAGCGAGGCGCGAACGTCGTTATGCCCAACTTCACCCCCCTGCCCTACCGCGCCCTGTACGAGATCTACCCTGGCAAAGCCTGCGGTATCGAAACGGCCGAGCAATGCACCGCGTGCCTGGCCCAGCGTCTTGGCCCTATGGGCCGCAGCCTCGGCGTCGGTCCCGGGCATTCGCCGAACGTGCTTCGGCGACGGGGATAGCTGCTGACCGACTTTGAAAGCGGCTCTCTTTCCTTGACACATTCGCCGAACAGAGATATTCTCAACCGTAGCGTGACAGAGACGATTCCGGCAACGCTCACAGGATTGCACCCGTGGGTGACATCACCAATCCACGACTCATCTGGATCAAGGGGATTCTCTTCCTGCTGCTCGGACTGCTGGCATCCGTGCTTCTTATTGTGCACGCACCCAGCATGAGAGTCGCACTGCTGCTGTGTCTTGCAATATGGGCATTCTGCCGTTTCTACTACTTCGCGTTCTACGTCATCGAGCATTATACGAACTCGGACTATCGCTATTCCGGTCTACTTTCTTTCTTGCGACACGCGGTGACCAAGGCTTCTGCTCAATGCCGAAACGATAATAGCCGCGGCGGAGACGGCCGCCCTGCCGGAGAGACGAATGGGCCTCCGCCCGAGTGTTGAGTCTCGCTGCCGGCGAGATACTTGCAGCCGACGGCTTCTCACTCGGAGCTGTCGTTCTTGCGTTGCTGTTTGCCAGGCCGACGAGCGGTAGGTCGTGGAACTTGCCACGCCGGTTTGCCTGTGTGCGGGAAGTTCTTCTGGCACGCTTGCCTTGTGCAATCGCCCGGTACGAGACTCATCACCGTCGTGCTCGCCCCGGGGGGGGAAACTGACGTCGCACACGTTGCAAACCGTGTAGTATCATGTCCTTGCGGTTGCCAGAATATCGCGCCACACCGGTTTGCCTTGCCCACTTGCGTTCTTCGGGGCGATGCTCTACCGTATCTGATGGGGTGCAGGGCGTCTGTGCCGTGGCATTGGTATCCGGATTCGTACTGGGAGGACTGATGGTATGAGTATCCTTTTGTTCACGGCCATTTCGGGGCTTCTTGCGTGTGGTATGGGAGTTGCTTTGCTCGGAAGCGTAAAGCTGCCCCTGGCCCGACGCCTGGCGATTGACGAGGGCCGGGTGGGCGGCATGGTGTCCATGTTCCCGCTGGCCATGATCCCGGTGATTCTGGGCATGGGATTCCTCGCAGACCTGATTGGTCAGCAGCAGGTGCTGATCGGCGGTGTGGTGGTAATGGCCATTTCGCTTCTCTTGCTGGCGACGGCGGGCCGGTACGTCGTCGCCCTTGCAGCCGTATTGCTACTCAGCGCCGGCTGGTCGGCCCAAATCAACGTGCTGAACGTTATTACCCCGGCCGCCTTTTCCGCAACCGATTCGCCTGCCTATGCCACCAATCTTGCCAACTTCTTCTTCGGATTAGGGGCGTTCCTCACACCGGTGTTTGTGGCCTTCCTTTTCGGCCGCGCGGGTTTCTCCAAATCGCTCATCCTGCTGGCAGGCGCCGTACTGATCACCGGCGTCCTGGCCGGGTTTTCCCAGTTCCAGCTTCCGCAGGCAGGCGGGGCCGAGGGAGAGGCGCCGGGCTTTATGACGGTACTGGCCGACCCGATGATCTGGATCCTCGGGTTCTGTCTGTTTTTCTACGGCCCGCTCGAAGCGTCGGTGGCTGCATGGTCGACGACGATCATGACGGAAAAGGGAATCAGCGAAAAGACTGCCGGTTGGCTCCTTTCGGGGTTCTGGCTTGCCTTTATGGCCTCGCGACTGGCGACCGCCGTGGGAGTCAGCCAGATGAGCCTGACCACCGGCTGGGAGACTCCCTGGATTATCATCCTGTCGGTCGTATCGATTGGCGTCCTGGCGGCCATGGTCCGCAGCCGGAATGCCGGGATCGGGGTGGCTACGGTCGTCCTGGCGGGGCTGGTGTTCGGGCCGATCTTCCCGACCGTTATGGGCGTACTCCTGGGGCATTTCGATCCTGCGGTTCAAGGGCGCGCCGTTGGACTGTTCTTTGCCATTGGCGGCATCGGCTGGACCGGCATTCCGATGCTCATTGGCGCTTACGCAAAGAAGACAAGCGTGCAGCAGGCGTTTCTCGTGGCGGTTGCGGCGGCTGTCGGCCTGACGCTCGTCGCGATTCTGTTGCATTTTTCACTACCGGCGCCCGTTGCAGGTTAAGGGACGCAGCCTATGTTCTCGTTTTCTGCAATCCTGTACATCAGCGAATGGGTGCTGCGAATCGTCATGCTCATGGTCGTCACGCATCGCCGCGAACCGACGTCGGGCATGGCATGGCTGCTGGTGATCTTCTTCAACCCCTGGCTAGGGTTGGTGCTGTACGTGCTCATTGGCGAGAACCGGCTGCCGCATCGGCGGATCAAGCAGCACGAGGATGCGCATCGCCGGCTCCGCGAGGTTGCGCGCCGGTTCCAAGGGCATCGGAACGTGGTGCGCCCGCAACTCGGACCGGAGGCCGAAACGGCTGTCACCCTTGCGGAGAAGCTCGGATACATGCCCATTCTGGGCGGCAATTCGGTAACGCTCATCGCGGATACCAATGAAATGATCGACCGGCTTGTCAAAGACATCGATGCCGCCGAGAACCACGTCCACCTGCTGTTCTATATCTATGTCGCCGATCCCACGGGACACCGTGTCGCCGATGCCCTGCGACGGGCCGTAGATCGCGGGGTGGCTTGCCGGTTGATGGTCGATGGCGTCGGTTCCCGCCGCATGCTCAAGACCCTGGCGCCGGAGTTGGCCGAATACGGCGTCGAGGTCTATGCCGCACTGCCCGTCGGCTTGTTCCGGCGCCGCATGGCCCGAATCGACCTCCGAAATCACCGGAAGATCGCCGTCATTGACGGCCGAGTCGGATACGCCGGCTCTCAGAATATCGTCTCGGCAAACTACGGCCACAAGGACCTTGCCTGGAGCGACCTGATGGTCCGTTTGACCGGCCCGGCCGTATTGGAACTGCAAGCGGTATTCGTCGGCGATTGGTATTCAGAATCGGGTGTACTGCTCGACAACGAAGACATCTTCCCCGTACCTGTACTGGAGGGCGAGGTTCCCGTGCAGGCAGTTCCCAGCGGTCCGAACTTCCCGACCGAGAACTTCCAGCACATGGTCGTTGCCGCCTTGTATACGGCGCGCCGGCAAGTCACCATCACCACCCCCTATTTCGTTCCGGACAAGCCGCTCATGCAGGCGTTGGAGGTAGCCGTTTTGCGTGGCGTGCAGGTGGAATTGATCGTTCCGCGGCGGTCCGATCAGCGTATCGTCACGGCGGCGTCGCGCGCCTATTACGACGACCTGCTCGATGCAGGCGTTCGCTTGTACCTCTACGACAGCGGCCTGCTCCACTCGAAGACCATGCGCGTTGACGACCGGTTCGCCATTGTCGGATCAGACAATCTGGACATCCGGTCGTTCGAGCTGAACTTCGAGTTGAGCCTTCTGTTCTACTCGCACGAGGTTGCAGAACAACTCGGGCGACAGCAGGCGATCTATCTCGAAAATGCGTTTGAGCTTACGGCGGAGCGATGGGCCCAACGACCGGCATGGAAGCGAGTCGCGCATGATGTCGCCAAACTGCTGAGCCCTCTGCTATAGCCGCAGCCACTGCATTCCATCCATCAGCCACGGTTGGGTCCACGGATTCCACGTTGGGTAGCTGACCGAGAGTGTTGACAGGATCAACAGCACAAACGCAAGCCCGCGGAGCCACGGATTGCGCGCCATGCGGTCAACGCCGGGCACGGCCAGAATCAGCCAGAGCGGCGCCAGCCAGAAGACCCAGCGCAGCCCGCTCGACACACCGCCATAGTTCCGATAGACCGCGCCGCGAGACAGATAGAACGCCAGGCAGGCAAGCGTCGTGACGGCAAGGATTGCAGCGAAATACTGAAGGTTCCGCCCGCCTTGCCCCCGCAGCCAAATGACGGCGCCGGCAACACTGACCAACCACACCGGCGTGAGCGAAAAGATCCCATGGTGGCCCACAAGGACGTGAACTGCGTAGACTACCGGCGACTTCTCGCCCTGATCGACGCCCTGCGGGTTGCGCCAGTAGCTCTCGATGACACGTCCGTCCTTCTCTCTCGTATACTCGTAATCGTACCAGTTGTCGCCCTCGCTGCGGTGCATGTACGGTGGCCGCAGGCTCTTGTGGGCAATCCAGTTGGTGTGGAAAAAGCCTGCCGCAACAATCGCCGCGGTAGGCACAAAGACCAGAAGCGTTGGTCGCAACGCAACGGCCAGTAGCGCGAGGGTCACCAGACCGGCCAGCGCCGCCCCGGGCAACTCACACGCAACCAGCAGTGCGGCAAACAACCCTGCCACGGCGAACAGATACCAACGCCGTTCGCCGTCAAACCAGATTCGCACCAGTGCATAAAGGAGAATGGCCGCGCACACGGCCGCTGGCAGATGATTGTTCAGCACCGTAACGAACGTGGTCAGGAAGGTTCCGAACGTGGCCGCCGCCATCACGAAGACCCTTGCGAAATCGGTTCGCCCAAACCGTTCGATCAGTGCGGCGAGGACCACGAGACAGATCGCAAAGGGGACCACGTTCCAGAGGATCAGCATCGTCCGCCCGAGCACATACGGATGCGTGCCGAGCGTCATATCGGTCGTCTTGTAGATCAGCCAGTAGCTCCCAGCCATGATCGTCGGCAGCAGAGGCGGCTTGCTGGAGTACAGGCGCCCATCGTGTTTGACCATGTCGATGGTGTCCCAGCCCGGCTGCTGAATGACCTTATCGATCGCATAGGGAACGCCCGGCACCTGCATTTCCGGCTCTACCAGGGCGCGCATCATAATCCAACGGCTACGGTCGTTTGCACTGAGGAACGGGCGGGCAGTCGGGAACGCCTTGCGCAACCGCTCTTCTTCTTTGGCCATTGCAGCGTCGAATTTCGCCCCGGTAACGCCCTGCTGCTGGAGTTTGGTTTCCTTCCGCTTCATCCCCTGCTGGATTCGGTCCTTATGGACGGCCCGAAACTCGACGGCATCGACGGCCAGAATTCGGCCCAGCATCATGCCGACCGCAGCGCAGATCATCACGGCATAGACAGTGCGACGCAGCCTGGTGCGGGCGAGATCGCCTGTGGTCGTAGTATTCATGCCGAATGCTCCTGTTCGTTGGAATGCAGGTCGTGTGTTGTGGCCTTCGGCTTGCCGCCTGTGCGTTGCGAGATGGAATACGGCGGGGTCGTGGGATCGTGGTAGGCAATCAGCAGCTCGGCCACGAAACCGATCGACATCAACTGCCCGCCCAACAGCAGAAGCGCCACCGAGTACAACAGGGCGGGCCGCTCGTGCAGGTGCAGGTATTGGGAAGGATCGTCGCTTAGCCGCGAGATGCCCCAGTGCGCCGCCAGATAGGTCATGCCGAATACGCCCAAAAAGAACGCCGCCAACCCGATCGTGCCGAGCACGTGCTGCGGGCGTTGCCCGAAACCGGTCAGAAACTTTACCGTGAGCAGGTCGAGGAATCCCTTGACGAAGCGGCTCACCCCGTATTTCGACTGCCCATGCTGGCGCGCCCGATGCTGGATGACTATTTCGCCCACCCGATACCCTCGCGCTGCTGCAAGCACGGGTACGAAACGATGCAACTCGCCATAAAGGCGAATTTCGTCCAGCGCGTCGCGACGGTAGCACTTCATGCCGCAGTTGTGGTCGTGCAGGTGAACGTCCGTCAGACGACTGACCATCCAGTTGAACACCCGCGACGGGAGAACCTTATGCCAAGGGTCATGGCGCACCTGCTTCCAACCGCTCACCACGTCGAGGTTCTCTTCCATCTTTGCGAGGAAGTTCGGGATTTCGTTCGGGTCGTCCTGCAGGTCGGCATCGAGCGTCATGACGATTTCGCCTTCCGCCTCGGCGAATCCGGCGTTCAGGGCCGCGGCCTTGCCGAAGTTACGGCGGAAACGGATTGCTCGTATGCGCGAGTCTTGCGCTGCCAGGCGTTCGATCTCATCCCACGAGCCGTCGCGCGATCCGTCATCGACAAAGACGATTTGCAGATCGTACTCATTCCGTTTTGCCACGTCGTTGATTTGGGAATAAAGCTCGGCAAGACTGGGTTGTTCGTTATAGACGGGAATGACGATGGAAAGCATGGCGGGCGCCTTAGGTGGGATGTGCGATGGATCGGGAGCAAAACGGCAAGCTTGCCTGCTCACTCCGAACCCCGAATCGGACAGACATATAGGATACCAGAAATCACAAGCTCGGACAGCAACCAAATCAACCGTAGCATGATAGCGGCCAGGGTGGCCTGGGCAGCCGCCAGCGGGAGCAAACGCGAGGTCAACTTCAGCAAAATTGCATCGCGTACCCCCAACCCCCCGGGGATCAGCGACAGGAATCCCGCGACCATGGATAACGAAACTGCGGCCAGGTAGCCGGTAAAATGCTCTGCGGGGCCCAAATCGCCGACACCCAAGGCCCGAATCGTTGCCCAGAAACTCAGCGACAGGCATGCCCAGACTACGAGCATTCCCAGCCAGCCGCCCAACAGGGTTGTATAACCCAGCCGCTGTAGATTCTCGGCCACGGCAGGCTGTGACCGCCCCACGCCGGCCATGCGGGCCAGCCGGCGGAAAACTGGGGGGATGGTCGGCGCAAGCGATGCAATGGCCAATCCGACGGCGCCCCAGAACAACTCTTGAGCGTCGTGAACGCGAACGGCCAGAACCGCGGCGGCCAACCCGGCGCCAACGGCCATCATCGTCAGCGTCTCGGCAAAGACACTCGCGGCCGCTATACCGGGATCGACCCGGTGACTGTGAATGAGCCCCGCACGGAGCACCACGACCATGGCCTTCCCGGGGACATACTTCCCCAAGTGGCCGATGTAATAGGCCCGCAAAGTCTCACCAAGTCTTGCGTCCTGACCGCAAACCCGCAGCAACCGCCACCAGAAGATGCCTGCCGGCAGCAGGCCGGCCAGGTAGAAACCACACGCGGCGGCCAACCACCATGGATTGAGTGACCACTGGTACTTGCCCAACTGCCGCCATGCATCGAGCAGTGTACCGTGGACAAACCAAACGACCATTACCAAGACCAGCACCTTGGCCACCAGGAGAAGTCGCTTCTTCGTAGTCTTGGGCAACGGGCTCACGGTCATCTCCAGCGTTTGAAACAACCGTATCATACCACATTGGGGATACGCCTACGAGAGCGGGGTCGCCAGCGCGAGGGGAAATCGATTACAATACGGCAGTTGTCTGCACTGCCGAAATTCCGGGAGCTTGTTCTCATGACGCGACTCATCTCTTTTGCCGTCCTTCTGGTGATTCTCGTGGCCATGTCCCTGCTGTTTCTTTGGGTCATGGCGGATTTTATTCTGCCGATTTTTCTTGCGCTCATCCTGGTCGTCATGTTCGGGCCGCTGCATCGCTGGTTCGTCTGGAAGATGGACGGCCGCGTTCGACTGGCGGCGGCGGCCACAACCGGCACGATCGTGCTCAGCGTCCTGGTTCCACTGGCAGGCATTCTGGCCTTGGCAACGAATGAAGGCGTGAAGCTCTACGAGCATTTGAAGGGGACGCAACTCGACGTACGGGAGGTCGCCCAGACCGTCACGGACATGGCCGGCAAGATCGGGTGGACGCTGGACACGGCCGAAATGGAGCAGACGCTCGTCAGTCGAGCCCAGGAATTCCTCACGCCACTGGTGCTCAGCACGCCCGGATATCTTGGCCGATTGCTCCTGTCGATTGGTATCATGCTGCTGGCCGTCTACTACTTCCTCTCGGATGGTCCCGCGATGATTCGCACGATTATGCGGTTGTCGCCCCTCGACGAAAAATACGAACGGCAGCTCATCAGCGAGTTCGACACGATCAGCCGAGCCGTGGTATTGTCGACCATCCTGGCGGCGCTGGCCCAAGGGCTGGCAGCGGGTGTTGGTTATTTCTTCGCAGACGTCAGTTCCGTGGTGTTACTCACCGTGTTGAGCATGATGCTGGCCATGATCCCGTTTCTCGGGGCAGCCGGCGTTTGGGTACCGGTGTGCCTATGGCTGTTCTTCATTGACCATCGCCCGGTCGCGGCCACATTGCTGGCCGTCTACTGTGTGGCCGTCGTTTCGATGATCGACAACCTGATTCGTCCCTACATCCTCCAGGGCCGCTCGAGTCTGCATCCCCTGCTGGCCTTGCTGAGCGTGATCGGCGGCGTGCAGGCGTTGGGGCCGATCGGGATTTTCATCGGTCCTATGGTGGTCGTCTTCCTGCAGGTGCTACTGAACATGCTCCACATGGAGATGGGGGAACTGGACGGGGAGTGACCGTCTCTTGCCGGGAACCGCAGGTTGTAGTACCCTTCAGGGGGAAACGAAGGGAGGGGTTTATGGTTCTGCACAGCCTGATGTTGGGTGGCCTGCTTCTTGGCGTGGATGTCGGGTGGCAGCCCTTGCCGGACGGTGAGGGGATGGAGTACCTGATTCAGCTTTCGCCGAAAGACCTGGAGGCCATGAAATTGGGGGAGCCGTGGATGACGGATATCCCGCCGTCGGTGGGTGACGTGCGGGCGTATCGCATCACGGTGGGCTCGGAGAGTCTGCCTCGTGTAGCTCCCCCCCCCAGTTTGCCTGCCGAACCGTCGGAAACGGCTGCCGAACAACCTGCCCCTCGGCCCCTTGAACTTGCTCCGGACACCAAACCGGTCCCCGAGCAGCAGGCGGTCTACATGACGCCACGGCCGGGAGAAACCGAGGACGCGGAAAAGGCGTCGGAGAAACCGGTGGAGCAGGCAACGCCGACGCCCGAACGGCCCTGGGGGCTTCTGATGGGCACCGCCCTCGCCCTGGCCGGGTCGCTCGGCGGCAACGCGTACCTCTTCTGGGCACTGCGCGCCGCCTACGCACGCTGCCGTGAGTTGTCGGAAGCCGCAGGTTAGAACACCTGCTATTGCTTCGGTTCGGGCCATCCGAGGCGCCGGTGGAGGAAGCGGAACGTACCTTCGCCACGGATAATGTGCCCGGCATCGAAGAACTCGATCTCGGTTCTTTCGGGAATGCCCAGATCGGTATAATGCCGCCGGACCGTTGCGTATTCAAAGGCAATCCACTCATCGGACCCACACAGGTCGCGGTGTCCCCGTTCGACCATGAATGGCCGCGGCGCAATCATGGCCGCCATCTCGGCATAGTTGAACGTATTGCCCAGGTTGAATTCCATGATCTCGTATTCCGACGTGAACATGTAGCTGCTGAAGCGCTGTGAACCTGCCGCAGCGCCCGTCGTGGCATAGGGCGTTACGATCTTGCGGATCCATTCGTTGAAATCACCGGAACAGATCGACAGGGCGTAACCTTCCAAAACCGCCGG
Organism: Thermoguttaceae bacterium; assembly: GCA_040772845.1. Taxonomy (GTDB): domain Bacteria; phylum Planctomycetota; class Planctomycetia; order Pirellulales; family Thermoguttaceae; genus PWXP01. Next base: position 7,473,148 of record JAXGXG010000001.1, on the reverse strand, counting down.
CACGCGCATGGCCGTCTTGCCGCCGTACGAAAGCCCATACAGAGCGATCCGGTCTTTGTCGACAAACGGCTGCTGCCCCAGCCATTCGAGGATTCGCTGATGTTGAGCAATAATAACCGAAAAGATCGAGCACTTGGTCGGATTTCCGATGCGTTGCAGGACGCGGAATCGATCGCCGCCGGCGGCCGCGTTGGGATTGTACGGCGAATACACCACAAACCCGCGTTCGGCCAGTTGTGCAGCGTAGGCATTGTACGCCTTGCTCTCCGGATCGATCGTACTGGCCGGGCCGCCGCCCAGACCATGCTGGCATACAACCACGGGACGCCGCTGCGTCCCCTCAAGATCAAGATCTTTCGGCACGAGCAGATAGCCCCACGAAATCACCTCCGGCCATACGTCCAATACCACCAGGTAGCCGGTCCAGTGCTGTTCGTCGCGAATCTTCTTGGTTCGTGCCTGCACGGGCAGCATCGGATCCGAAATCTGTCCGATGACCTCCTCGTAGAAATAGTCGCGCGACGGCCGGACGGCTTCCGCCCAACGAGCGGCCGGCTCTAGACCGGTCAGCTTCGCGGCCCGCTGCCTCGCAGGTTGCCAGAAGAAGTCGGCCCGGGCAAAGGCCGACAGTTCCATCAGCCGTTGCGCGTGTTCCTCCATCTGCCGCACCTGGCGAAGCTGCCGGCCGTCGATGTCGAACTGCTGGGGATTCGCGCCCGGTGCGGTCCCTAACGACGCAATCGGCAGGTTGTCGCTAAGCGACTGCAAGAAGGGCTGCAAGGCCGCTTCCGAACCCGGTTCGACCAGGGCCCCATCCGGACCGTGCACCAAATGCAACGATTTGCCCATCGATTCGCCGACCAGGGCGAGCGCCCGCTCGTATTCCGCCTGCACCTGTTCGAGCGTGGGCGTGGTAATCTGTCCTGGCGCTGCACCGCTTCGTCCCGTTCGAGCAGGCGGCGGGCCATCGATTTCCGGCGCGCGACTGTATTCAATCACCAGGGAGCGAGGTGCGACCATGGCGGCAATCTCGGCATCGCCGAACTCGGTCAGCAACGACCAGACGTTGCGATAGATAGGCTCCTGCCACAGTCCTTCGCGCGGCCCGAAGTAGCCACTCACCAACGCTGCGTCAATCCGCGGATCGATCGCGGCGGAGTACAACGCAACAAGCCCTCCCTCGCCATACCCGGCCACGCCAATTGTGCACGTTCCGTCGGCACCTTTGTCTTCCATGTCGTGTACGAACCAATCGACTCCGGCCAGTACCTTTTGTACCTCGTAGCCGATCACGTGCCGCCCCATTTGATAAGCCTGCCGGTGAATCCATTCGCGGTGCGGTTGATTCGTGAACCGCCCAACCAGATCGTTGCCGGAGAACTCGTCGCGCCGGTCGATCATGGCAGGCACCAGTACGCGGCAACCGCTTTCGGCGAGTCGGCGGGCAAACTGGGACTCGGCCGGAACTCCCGGCAGCAACCCGATCAGGGCTTCAGGACTCTGGTCGGCATCCGGCAGCGCCACTACGCAGGCGCGAGGCTTCGACTTCGGCTCCAATAGGAAGCCTTCACCGGTAATCGGCCCGAAAACTGGCCAGCGGACACGCAATACGGTAAAGGCCTCGGTCTCGGCGACCCTGGCAGGTGTGTCTGTCGTAGCAATCAGTTCCACGCGGGGATTCGGCTCTCGTGCGTCGACCGCGCCGATGATCTGTCGAAACCGCTCGCGATTCGGCCCGATCGACTCGTCATACGCCTGCGGCGAACTCAGGTCACGGCGCCAGTGCGACACACGATCCTTGACCAACCGCTCGGTTCTGGCCAGCAGGAACCGTGCAATGCCGTCGAGGTTCTGTTCGGTCAGATCGTCTTCGCCAACGTACTGCTCGGTGCCGGGGAGGCAATCCTGCGCCATCGCCGGAAGGCCGCCCAGACAGCAGCCGATGAGGACCGCAAAGCAAACAGCATACCTGCACACTGTCGTCGCATTACCGCAATGGCTCGCTCTGTTCATCGGGGAGTTTCTCCTCGCTGCGGCCGTTCCGGGTTTCGGAACCACTCCGAACGCAACCACCTCGGACAGGCCCTGGCAACCGGGTGCAGTGTACTCGATAATGGGCGTGGGAGCAAATCGGGGGTGAGACGTTGCTTGACAAGAGCCTCTGGTTGCCGTCGCCTCCTATGGGAGGACAATCGTTTCCTCTGGAGAGACACGCCGAAAGAACCGAAGCTGAACGTGGTCACGATCTCACCGTTTTCGCACCGAGTAGAACAGCGAAGGCGATCAGCACCGTATGGTCACTACCCCGGACCGATGCCAGCGCCACATTCCCCAACACATTCCCGCGATGTTTTTGCCGCCTGCGGCGGCAAAAACATCGCGGGTGTTCTGACCGGTTTGGCCGTTTGCCGGTTTGTTCCGCCGCCTGCGGCGGCGGAACAAACCGGGAATAAACGGGGATATGGGGTGGTGCGTATGGTTTCCAGGGGTAAAGAAACCCCTGGCTACGGTGCGAATCGCCTTCGGCGAATAGGCGCGGATGAATGGCCGCTGGCACGTGGCGTATGGGACTCGGAATCGCATGGTAACAAGCGACTTCTGGACTGGCGGCGGGCGGAAGGAATCAAATCGCACTATCCAAACGCCGTGTCAATCCCAACTCTTTGACAGCTCAGGACCGTCTCCTGTGAACGGTTACGGAGAGTCTTTCTGAAGTTCCGCGGTAGCTGGCCAGTCACTGATCCCCCGGAACTCTTTCCGGGTGGGGGAAACGGGCGCCGCATGAACGACTTCGATTATCTCCGACGTCGGCGTCGGCATGCCAGGAGCCCAAGGGTGAGCAGCATGAGCAGGGTGGCCGGTTCGGGAATCGCCTGCAATAGGACGTCGTTTCCACCGACGAACAGTCCGGACGCGTAATCGGCGCCGTAACGGATTCGGAAGATCCCTCCGTCCATTTCCACTCGGCTCCCTTCTTCCAGACCCTGGAAGTAGCCGATCGTCTCGCCTTCGCCCGTGTTGTTAATGATCCAGAACAGGTCATCGATTTCGGGCGTAAATCCCAGCGAGAGTGCGAGACTCGCCACCCCCTCGCCAAGGTTCACAGTTCCGCCGGTCACGAGCAGTTGATCGTACTCGGCGCCTTCGACCAGACCGTCCAGTTCGACAGCAAACGCACCACCGGTCATCGTCAGGCCGCTTTCCAGCGTGAGGATACCGGGCGAGGTTCCCGGCGCAAGCGCGCCGGAATTGACCGTCACCAACCCGGCAATCGCACCACTGCCACCGAGCGTCCCCCCGTTGACGACCACTTCCCCGCTTCCTGTCCCTGACCCGGTCGTGTTGTTGACCAGGAGCGTGCCTTCGTTGACCTCGGTTCCGCCATGGTACGTATTGGCGCCTGCGAGGATTTGCGTGCCGGCCCCCGACTTGACAAGGCTGATGGCGCCGGCGGCGCCGCTGTCGCTGATCGTGCCGCTGAAAGTCGTGCTGCCGCTACCCGGATTGATGGTTAACGTCAGGTGCGTGTCCGTCGCGTCATTGACAACCTGCCCGCCGCCCCCGTTGTAGTCGGCCAACGAGGCGATGGTTTGGTTGACACCGTTGAGATCGAGGGTGGCGCTGGCGGCCAGGGATACGGCCGTGGTCCCTGGCAGACTGTTTTCGCTGGCGATTCCCAGGTAGGCCGCGACGGCATCGTACCACTGCTCGGCCATCCACTGATAACCGGTGTCGTTTGGATGGACGTTGTCCGGCAGCGTAGTGCTCCACGGTGTCGGGTAGTCCGTGTTCATGTCCACGAGAACGACGTTGTAGCCGGCGGCCTGCTTGGTTCCGACCAGAGCGGCCAGGTCCGCGTTGTATTGGTCCACCCAAGTCAATGCAGTAGCCTTGGGAATGATCTGGGCAAGGAACGTTGTGGCCGTGGGCCGCTGCTGATAGATCTGGTCGAGGATGTTACCGACGTCGGTTATGGACTGCGGCTCCGACAGGCCGGTATTGTTCGTGCCGATATGCAGCAGGATCACGTCCGGGTCAACGGCCAACCAGCCCAACCCCCCGTCGGCGACGGTCTTGACGCCGTGCAGGATTCCGTTGGACTCATCACCGGTTCGCCAGCCACCGTGCCCTTCGTGATATGTCTGATTCACGGGCGTCGTGGGCAGGCTGCCGCTGTTATTGTTCCAGCTACCGACGTACTGGAAGGTGTACCCCTCGTCGTCAAGCAGGGCATAGAGCGGACCTCGATAGCCGGCGTTGGCGCCTCCGGAACCGTAGGTAATCGAATCCCCCAAGGGCATGATATTGCCCAGGGTGGAGGTAGTGCCGGAGAGCCGCAGCGTGCCTTCGCTGATAATCGTGTTGCCGCCGTAGCTGCTGTGTCCGCCGAGGGTCATGGTACCAGCGCCCGTCTTAGTAATGCCGTGCCCCGCACTGCCGTCGCCGATGGCGCCCACGTTCAGGGTGGTGTCGGCGGCCGTGTTGAAGGTGGCATTGCCGGAGAGCGTGGTGGCGCCCACAGTGAGGCTGGCTCCACTATCGCCGGTGAGCGAAAGCGTGTGATTGCCTATGCTGAGTGAGCCAAGCGTGGCGGCGAGACTGTTGCGAACATCGATCGTCGAGTCCGCGGTGACGTTGACGGCGTTGCCGTACACCTGCGTCGATGCATAACCGAGAGTGCCGCTCGTGCCGCTGACGGCCATGATCCACGAACCGCCACCGCCTGCGGCCGTGAAGCTAATCGAATTGAGCACTTTGGCCTGATCGGCGGACGAGAGCACGATGTCCGTCTGCGAGAGACCTGCGTTGTTGTAGTAGGCGCCGCCGCTGGTCGAGCGCTGAGCCAGCGAGGTGAGGACTGAATCGTAGTGGGTCCAGTCGAGCGGCTGGAAGGTGCCGGTCGTCGTCGAACTGTCCGCAAAAGTCAGTGTGTAGGTAACCGTGGGGACGCCATTACCGGAGGCATCCAGCAGGTGGAGCGAGGAGTAGTGCCCGGGGGTGTCAAGCGTAAGTGTGGTGGCAGTGCCGGACAACCACACGGAGTTGGCTCCGTCATATGGCTCGATTTGGAATGTAACCGAGGAATCGGCAGCCGACACAAAAGTACGGCTGGTGGGCAATCCATTCAGACCTTCATTGTGTGTCGGGCCGGCTTCGTAATAGACCCAGTTGTTCAGAATTGGATCGCTTCCGCCATCGGCTGTCAGTTCCGAGTTTGCCCAAACGAAGTCCTTGTCCCATCCTGTCACGGTCACGGGATGTTCGGTCGTGTTGAACATCGCCGCTTGTCCCGAGAGTCTCAGTGTTCCGCCACCCAGGGTGACAGCGCCGGTCCCCAGCGGGTTCACAGCAGTCGGGGTGGGACTGCCGACCGCCAGCGTGCCCTGGCTGACGGTCGTGCCGCCGCTGTACGAGTTATTGCCGGTGAGCGTCAGCGTGCCGTTACCGACTTTGGCAAGGGCCAGCGACCCGCCGGTGTTCCGGATGACGCCGCTGAAAACACCGTCAGCGTTGTTGTTGCCGACGACCAGCGTCCCATTTCCGGTGGAATTGTTGATCGTTCCCGCACCGCTCAGGCCATTCACGTTGGCCGTATATCCTGCCACGTCGAGCGCACCGTCGACCGCCACATTGCCCTTGCCAGCGCCGGAGGGGATTGCGCCGGCGTTGGCAACCCTAAGCGTACCGGCGCGGATCGTAGTATCGCCGGAGTACGTGTTCGCACCGGCCAGCGTAACGGTCCCTGAGCCCTGGACGGTCAAACCGCCACTCGTGTTGGCACCCAGCGTTACGGTGCCCAATGTTGCAGCCGTGGTGGCCCCGCCGCCGTAGAGGGTGGCCGTCAATACATCACCTGCGGCGTAACCCGATCCCGCGCTGGTGATGAGGATGTTGGTCAACTGTCCGTAGGTCGAACTCGACGGATCCAGATCGACCTGGGCAATAGCCGACGCCCCGACGCCACTGCCACCGCTAAGCACGACGAACGGCGAGCCGACGTAGCCCGCGCCGGCGTCGGCAATGGCCACGCTCGTAGCGCCGTAGCCGGTTGGGGCCAACAGGGGTGTCGTGATCGTCAGAGTCGTGGCGCTGGTTGGGGTATCGATATAGGCTCCACCATCGAAGTTGGCATCGCCGCCATAAATGTACGCGCTACCGCCCGTATTCAGAGAGAACGTCACGCTGGCATCTGCCTTTGCCTGCAACGTGCCGCCATTGAAGTTGAACTGGGCGGAACCGGCGCCGCTCTGCTGAACTCTGGATGCGATGATCGTGCCGGCGTTGAGGTTGACAATGGAACTGACGTTGGCCTCGCGCATGACGTTCAAGCCGCCACTGTTCTTCGTGGCATCGAGCACCGCCGTGCTTCCCAGCATGTTCAACATGCCGGTGGAGCTTCTGGCGAAGACATTCAACGTAACGGCATTACTGGCAGGTCCGGTCATGGCGCCGCCCCAAAGGTTCAATGAGCCCTTGGCATTGGTCGCCCAACCACCTGCGAGCAACCAGCCTCCGCCGCCGTTCACGTTAACCGTTCCGCCATTCATGTCGAAAACGCCTACGTTGTTGGCGCCGGTCCCGCTTCCCGCGGCCAACTGGCCGACGGTGAGCGAGCCGCCGTTCATCTGGTAGTAGCCGTAACCGCCGTTGAAACCGAGCGACAGCACGTTTTGGCCGCCCAACGTTGGGCCAATGGTAACGGATCCGCCATCCTGAATGACGGCCCCGGCGCCATAGTTTCCCACGTACAACCGATTCATCGTGGCATTGCCCGAAATGACAACCGTGCTGCGATCGGCGGCCGCAGTGGCCACGTTCATGGTATTGCTACCGAGGTCCGTCGTCCCTTCGACTACTAACTGGGCGCCTGCCGCGCCGCCTTTGACGTTCACCGTGCCCAGGGTGTTGTTGCTGGTAGCGCCAAGCGTCAACGTGCCGGCGCTGACCGTGGTCGTGCCGGACAGGGTATTCGTGCCCCCGAGAGTCAGATTGCCGGCGCCAAGCTTCTCGATGCCGCCGTTGGTCAGCGTCGAGTTGATCGTCGCGTTGACGTTGGCGCGAATGGTCATGACGCTGCCGTTAAGATCGATCGTCCCGCCGGTAAGCGTGTAGGAATTGCCGTCCCCCGTTGTGCTGAACCCGATGCTGGCCGGCTTGACCGTACCGGAAATGGTTACAGTCCCTGCTGTGCCGTTACCGGCGCCTGCGCCGAAGACCGCATTGGAGCCGTCGGTCCAGGCGGCCGAGGCAGAGTCCCACCAGTTCGTACTCGAGGCGTCCCACGTGCCCGAACCGTCCAACGGACCGGTCGTGCCGCCGCCGCCATTCCAACTGAGGGGGTTGCCGGCCAGGATCACCAGGTTCTTGATCTCATAGTCGGCAGAGGTCTCGTTGAACGTCCAGTCCGGATGACCACTCGGTTGGGTGCCGATGCCCATTTCGGCCTCCTGGCCCCGGTTGAAATGGTTGATGGCGAAGAGCGTTTCGCCAGCACCGTAGTTGTGAAGCTGGAACGATCCGTGATCGCCACTTGTGTTTCGCGTGTCGCCGAAGTCATAGGCCGATTCGCTGGCACCGGAAACCCCAGCGCCATTGGCTTGGCCGTAATTGGTCGGCCACATCTCGGCGTTGCCGGTGGTGATGCCGTAGCCGATAGTGATGCCCGGGTCATTAGAGAACACGTTCATGTTCTCCACTTGGCCAGTCGCCCCGGACGGATTGTATTGGTAGACGATGCCATTGGCCGGGGTCGGTATTCCGAGCATATCGGCCTCGGTGGCAAACGGCGCCGCGTCGAACGATGCATACACCCACTCCGAGTAGCCGGTGTTGGTGTCCTCCAGCTCCAAGTAGTAGGCGACTCGCGAGAACGATCCATCCGCGATGCCGGCCGAGTTATTCACGGAATATGGGATCGTTGCATCGAAATTCGGAAGATTCGGAATCGGCAGCACGTAGACAACGCCGAACCCGCTCGCCTCCGGCACGTTGCTGAAGACATCGGCCTTTGCGACAGACAGCCAAGAACCGAGAGCAATCACGACTGCCAAGGAGACGAGAAACACCGTACCATAGGCGGCCCGCTGCGCACAGATAACGTCCCGTTTCATGGAACCTCTCCTCGGTGTTTGAACGTAGTTTTCCTGTCTACATCAACACGCCCGGAGGAAGAGTGCGCCGCTCACCCGTGGAAAGAGATTCCCACGAGGAGCGTTCACCGACCATCAACAAGAGTCGATCAGCCCGATTCTGTCGACGTTGAAGCTTCGGTGCAATCCCCGCCGGATTGGCCGGGAACAGGCCCCTGCATCCAGCCAATCACTATGATACTCAGTTTTGCGAGACTTGCAACCGTTATGGTGTCTTTCTCACGCCGCCCCACCAATGGCGGCAACGCCCGCGCACCAGCGCACCTGGACAGAAGCCCCCGTGACAGGGTGATGTATAGACACCCGCGATTCCTTTTCGAGTCCTCCACTCTTGAGTACCGTCGCCACCCACGCCAAAATAGACTTTCCGCCTCCGAAGTGCGAATGCGAGAGCACTTTAACCTGGAGAACGTCCCCTTCTGCTCACTCCGGAGGACTCCGGGACCGAAGATTCGCCCATTGTCTATGCCGCCGCACCGGGCGAGAAACCGGTTTTGTCCGCCGGGCGCGTCATTGGCGGCTTCACCCGTAATGCAGATGGTTCCTGGTCGACCACCATCGACGCGGCACGTAACCGCGGCTGGGTCTTCCGCCAGCTCTTCGTCGACAATCGCCACTACATCCTCTCGTATTGCTCCGGACGGCCAGCTCTTCGTCGGTAAGATGGCGACCGAATGCCGCATTCCCGACGGTATGTGGGTCCAAGTCGAGATGACCGATGGAATCGGTTCTCTGGCCGACGGCCACTGGCGTCTGAAGATCACGGGCGACGATGGCCCCCTGTTCGCGCAAGAGGACGTCGCCTGCGATGCCGATTTCGCCAGTATCCAATGGCTGGGCATTGTCAGCTACGGCACGGAACCATGCACGTTTTACATAGCTGATATGCAGTTACGCCAACTGGAGCAAGGCCAGTAGGGCCCCGCCCCCCCTGCCCCTCCAGCGAAAGCTGAAAAATGTTGGTAACGCAGCTTGATTTCGGTTACCATTGATGGGAGAGTAGGATTGCAGTCCCTGACAACCGGTAAGCCCCTCCGGGAAGAGAGAAGAAGTCTCTTCCGTCGAGAAGGGCCGCTACGAACCCAAGCGTGTGCCGATGAAAACATCGAAATCATTCTTCATCATCTTGTGTGCAGTACTCTGGCTCACTTCCCGTGCTGCCTACGGCGGGTTCATCTTGACCGAACTCGGCAGCGGCAGCAAAACGTTGGTCAACAGTTCTGGAACTGGAAGTCAGCACAGCGGTTCCACTTCGTTCTCGGCGATTACGGTGGATCGGACCGATCCGGAGTTCGGCAACCACACCACCGCGGTCGAAGGTGTGTATTACACGTATACGTTCGAGGCGCCGAGCGTCGACAACGGGGCAGGCAAGAGCAATTTTGACGTTCAGAACCAGATGAGCGGGCTGTGGAGCGGTTGGGGCGATGCGAGGAATGGGGTGTGGCAGAACGGGCCGACCACCTCGACATGGAACCGCGATAATCGCCGCCAGCACGTCTATCCGGGCGGGACGCCCACCAGCACCTTCGTGAGTTCACCGCCAAGTGCCGATCCGACCGTGCCCCCCAACACGATCGACGAGCCTGAGTACGGGGACATACTCAAGGTGTCAATGTATCTTAACGCGGTCGACAACACCCTGCTGACCGTCTTCGAGAATCTGACGACCGCGGAAAGCTTCGAGTACCTCACCACCGACCCCGCTCTGCCTACTGGAAACCTGCCGTTCAGCAGTATCTACTTCCGTAGCGACACCAGCCCGCTGGAGTTGAGCTATACCTACGGAACCCTTCTTGCCATACCGGAACCGTCGTCGCTCTTGTTGCTCGCCGTGGCAGGTATCGGATATGTGGTGTGCCGTCGCCGTCGAGGCTGATCGGCCGCGGCTGAAACGTAAGAGTACGGCGGCTCTACCGGAACCTCCAAGAGCCATGCTACGGCTTCCCTCTGCCGTCACCGTCGGGCTCGTCCCGGCGGCATCATGACTGGCCAGCTACAATGGCATGTTGACCACACTCGTCGTGAGCGGTATGGTCTAGATTTGTGTGGAAGCCACGTGGATCAAGTGCTCGGCTGTCATCCATACAGACGCGATCTAGAACGAAAGGCCAGACCAATGAACAAGTCACGTCGCGCGTTCGGTGTTACTGCATGCCTCCTTGTCACAGGATTTTCCGTACTGCTGGCAATCGGTTTCGGTACGGAGGCGCCGGCGGCGGAACCGCAGCTCCGCGGTATTTGGATGCACGCCAACTTCATCCGCACACCGGCCGAAGCCGACCAGTGTGTCGAAAGGATCGACCGGGCCAATCTCAACGCCGTGTTTCTCTTGGTCTGGTATTGGGGTGGGCAGGCGTCGTTCCAGTCATCGGCTTGCCCGATGCTCGAAGGCGTACAACCCGGCTACGACCCGTTGGAGTACATGATCCGCGAGTGCCACCGGAGGAAGATTGAAGTCCATGCCTGGTTCGTCAACGGTGCGTATGGGCGCCCGGAACCGCTGCATGTGTTAGACCAACATCCTACGTGGCTGGTCGATACGGACGGGCAACCCGGTCCGCTATGGTACGACCTAGGCCAACCTGCGGTGCGCAAGTTCCAAAGCGACTTGATGATCGAGGCACTCACCCGCTACGATCTGGACGGGCTCCACTTCGACTTCATTCGTTACAATGGCCCGGCCGTCTGTTACTGCGAGCACTGTCAGAAGGAGTTCGCCGAACGGTACGGATGCGGCCCCATCGAACGGGACCGGCGAGCAGTGTTTCCGTTGAGCGGTATGATGGCAGGCAACCCCGTTGGCAAGCCCACAACCGCCGAAGTCTTGGCGCAGTTCTCCGACGGAACGCCGGCTGTGGCCACAAACCAGTTGGGCAAAGGCAGAGTCCTGCTGTTCAACTGGCATGCCCTGCGAGGCGACACGCCGGCTATAGCTGAAACATTGAAACGAGTGCTGCAAACGTGGAACGTCACCGATAACCGGCCGTTCGTCATGGACACGGCTGCGAACCGCGCGCGTTATCCGGACATGGGTGCTAAACCGACCGCTGCGGCCTTGGCCACTGTCGGTTACAATCCGCAAGTTATCACGGAAGACCGCCTGCCGGACCTGCCGCCCGATTCCTTGCTCGTGCTAGGCGATGTCTACCTGATTCCCGATGAGACGGCCGAGGCGCTGGAGCAGTTCGTGCGGGATGGTGGCCGACTGGTGGTCGTGGATGGTCCGATCCTTTCCATTCGTAACGCCTCGATCCAGCGCGTGCTGGGAATGGGCGCCGGAGCCGACTATTTCAACCGACTGGAAGTGGTTCAGCCCGTGGGCACTAGCAAACTGCTGCCCTGCGATGGCGTGAAGATCGACTTCGACCAGCTCACGCGCCAGCGCGAGAAGTGGGCCGAATACCGCAAGTCCGGCGTGACCGAGCTGGTGTGCGACGTCTACCGCCGCGCCAAGGCCATCAAGCCCGGTGTGCAGGTGACGGCCGCGGTCTTTGCCGGGCTGGAATCCGCCGAGCGCGTCTTTCAGGACTGGCCTCGCTGGGTGCGTGAGGGAATGGTCGACTACGTCGTGCCGATGGCGTACACGGCCAACAATGACAAGCTGGCCCGACAGCTTGAAGCATGGAAGACGGTCGATCCGCAACTGGAGCGAATCCTACCAGGGTTATGCCTCTATTCCAGGGCCACGTCGGACGGGAGTCTCATCCTGCGCGACCTCGACACCGTATTCACCCAGTACCGCATGTGCATGGACGAGGACGCCAAGGGCGCCAATTTCTACTCGCTCGACGGCACCGCCGCCGAACCCGGACTACTACTGACCGATCCGCTCATTGCGGCCCTGCGGTCCGGCCCTTTCCCCAGTCCGGTTCCAGCATACCGCCCACCGAGCCGCGTGACACCGGCCGAGAAGTAGAAAACGACCGACGGAAGACGTTCCCTGTCACCCGTCCTTTATTCCGGCTTCTTCACCCAATGGCGAAACCAGTCCACGCTGTGAAAAGCTGGGAGCGTTGCTCGATCGAGACGACTCAACGAGGCACGCCGCCATGAGACGGCTTCTCACTCGATAATGACGGCCAGACCGCCGCAGGGTTCCATCGCCAAATCGAGCACGCTGGCTGCGGTTACCTGCATGGTGGATTTGCAGGCATCGCGGGAGCCGGGGACATCGGTAAAGACGGTGGCCTGGTAGGCGGTTCCTTCTTCGAGGAAGTCGAGCGGCAGCTTGACGGTTCGGGCGTCTTCGTCGTTCATGCCGCCGATGAACCAGCGCGACCCGTTTCGCCGCGCAATGACGACGCAATCGCCCGGTTCCGCCTTCAGCACACGTACGGCGTCCCAGACGGTCGGTACGCTTTCCAGGAACTCCATCTCTTCGCCAAACTGGTTGCGGCTGCCGTACACATTTCGGACCGACTGCCGAGCGCCGTGGTAAATCACCAGTTGGGCCATTTCGTACAGTTTCGTACGCCCGTCCTGCCCACTGTAGAGCGTGGGCGTGTGGTCGTGGGCGCCGACAAGATGCCGCGTAAACGGCAGCATCAATTCATGGGTAACCGGCGGGCGGGTCTCACGTCCGCCACCGCCCTCCTGCGTCAGAAGGTTCGGATACGTGCGACGCATGCCATCGGCAATGTAGCCGTCGTGAATGTTCAGAACCAGCTTGTGCTTGGCGGCCAAGGCGACCAGATTCCGCAGCCACTGGATGTCTTCCTGGCTGCTGCAGGCGACAAAACCGGGCTTCAACGCCGGAACGCCCCAACCGGCCAGCGTCTTCCATACCAGTTCCACGTCGTGATCGCCGTACGGCTTCAGGACGCCACCGTTGACATACAGAGAAAGCCCAACCCCCTTCTCCTTCCCATACCGAATCACTTCCGGCAGGTCGAGTTGAATATCGTTGAGTACATGGTAGAACCGCTCGTTGAACTGCAGGTACGGCACGTAGCCTTGCGCCACCGTCAGCGGGTTGCCCGTGGTGTTCTTAATCCAATCGTGTCCTTCGAGCCGTTTGCGCGTCTTTTCCGGCATATGCTTTTTGAAATGCTCGATGGCCTCCGGGCTCCATTTCCGCTCGGTGCCGTACCAACTCCAGTCGATGTGCACGTAACCGAGGTTGTGTTCCGCGGCGTAGTCCATGTTCTCCTTGATGTTCTCGGTGGAAATGGGCCCGCACCGATCGATGAAAATACCCGGTTTGATCCACGAAGTGTCGTCAATTGCACACGGCGGATTGAGATTCTCGACCAGGTAGCGCCGCTCGATGAGTCCCGCCACATTCGGCGACAGGATGAACCCGCGCCAAGTCAACGCTTCCGGCGTCTTCAGCGTCAGCTTACCCCGGCGGAAGTGCGGCCGTAGCGTCCGCTCTGCCTTCTGCTTCAGGATACATGGCGCCTGGTTCGCAACGTAGGCCTCGATGAGCGTTGCCATGGCCCCGTCGCCCAGTTCGATGGTCAACGGAATATAGACGGAGCCGCACTCGTCAATGGGCGTCGGCGTTTGCTGGTAGTGGGCTTCGGTAGAGCCGATCGGGTACGCCCCGAAGTTCTCAGCAAAACGGAATTCCGTCGCCTCGGTCGAAGCAACCGCACCGTCCAGTGCCGGCTGTTCGGGCAGCACGTACCGGAATGCAACCCCTTCGTCATAGGCACGGAACTCGACGTTCAGCCTCCGCTTCGGTGCATCCTGCTCCTCAAGCTCAACAAGCAGGCGGTTGTAATGGTCGCGGACGATGTCCCGTTCGCCAACCACCGGTTTCCACGTATCGTCCACCGAATCCTTCTGCGTTCCGACCACCTGGAACTTGCCGAACGGCTCCTTGTCCAAGTTCAGCCCCAGTGCCGAATCGCAGATGACCGCCTTGCCCCGATACGTGACATCGTACTGCGGCTGGCCGTCGACCAGCTTCATCGAGATCACGTTCTGCCCGTCTGGCGAGACACACTTCAGCACATCACCGGCCGACGCCGACAGCGAAAGGGAAACCGAAAGTAACAGAAACATCCAAACCCCAGGAAAGCGGAACAACATTGTCCCTCCCATCATCGATTACGAACCAACTTGCCGGCGTCCAACCGTTCGGCGCCGATTGCAGAGAATCACGACGTTCTCCAGTGTAGTTGACCCATCGCGCAGTGTCAAACACGCAGATCGGCCGGGGGCAGCGAGATTTCCGGGCAACGCTTGGCTTGAGCAATCGCTCGGAATGAAACTTACCACTGTCGGGCTTGCCCTTGTCAAGAAGTTGGGGTTGGCACGGTGTTTGGATAGTGCGATGCTTTTCCTTCCGTCTACCGTCAATCCAGAAGTCGCTTGTTACCGTACGATTCCGAGCCCCAAGCGCCACGTACCAGCGGCCTTTCATCCGCGTCTATTCGCCGTAGGCGATTCGCACCGTAGCCAGGGGTTTCGTTACCCCTGGAAACCATACGCACCACCCCACATCCCCGTTTATTGCCGGTTTGTTCCGCCGCCGCAGGCGGCGGAACAAACCGGCAAAACCGGTCGGAACACCCGCGATGTTTTTGCCGCCTGCGGCGGCAAAAACATCACGGGAATGTGTTGGGGAATGTGGTGCGGCCATGGGGCCGGGGTAGTGACCATACGGTGCTGATCGCCTACGGCGAAAACGCGCCGGGGGCGGTGCCTGAACGCGCCACGCCCGGCCCCTTTTGTCTCCCTGCTACATCGGGCACGTTCAAGCTTGGATCAAAGACACAATTCAACCTGACACTCACGCTCACGCGGCTAGAAGACCTATCGTACCCCGGAACGGGAACAAACCTTGCCCAACCCCAAATCGCCGCAACTCCAACTTCTTAACAGCCCAGGTTTGCCCCAGCCAGTCGCATGACTGATCGGCTACGTAGCTGGGCAGTCACAGATCCCCCGGAACGAGTCCGGGTGGGGAAACCGGCAATCGCCACCGCACGATTGGGCCCGGTTATTCCCGCTGGCGAAGACATGCTAGATCACCGGCTCGGACTCATTCCGCACTCTCGGTACCTTCGTAAATCAACATACGGAAGAAGAGATTGACGGCAAAGTAGAAACGCATGTCATCAGGCAGCTCCAGCGGATCGCCCCCGAATGGCATCACAAGATCCTCATTCGTATCGGTCCTGCCGGGCCACCAGAACGGCCAAAGGGTTACCATTTTGAGAAAGCTCTTTGCAAACTCCAGGAAGGACTCGCTTTCGGGACACGCTTTGGTAATTGGCAGCGACTCTCGTTTTCGATGCACAATGGCCAACGACGTAGCCGCAACACCCCATGAGCGACTCTTGACCCGTCCAAATGGCCGATTGGACAACTTCAGGTCATAGAAGCCTCGGAATCCGCGGCTCGCGAGTATCGGACGCTCGGGCCGACACGTACAAGTCCCCAGAAACTCGCCGTTCCAGCAGAACACGGCTGTTCCGGGAGATTCCCTGGTGACGAGCACCTCGAAAGTCTGGCCATCAACGAGTGCCCCGAGCAGATAGCCGAGGAATGGATCGTCGCGCACGCTTGCCTGGTTCGCCTCGACGTAGCCTGCGTCTTTCGGAGACCGATGGGTGGTGATCGTGTACGACTGCGCATAGTGGGAACTCACCCGAGAGGCATGTTCGGCAAGCGCAAGCTCTTGCAGTACGCACGGCGTCTGCCCCTTTCTCTGAGCGCAACGTTCAACCCGAGAAAACACGTCCTCGCGAACCGACTCCAAAAGCTCGCTTGCGCCCTTCAGCCGCACGGTTGGAAATACCATCACTCCCATGTCGCTGCCATCTTCTCCACCATCAACGTGTCATTCCGATAGACCAGTGCCGAAAGCTTGTTACCGTACGATTCCGATCCCACACGCCACGTACGAGCGGACATTTGTTCGCGCCTATTCGCCGGAGACGATTCGCGCCGTAGCCAGGGGTTTCGTTACCCCTGGAAACCTTTTTCCCCACACGCTGCCGCCGCCACAGGCGGCGGCAGCGTGCGGGCGGAGAACATGACTCGTGCCCCGTTCTGTTTAGCCAGGTGACCATGGCCCCGTGCAGGGCAAGCCCGCAGGTGGCCCTTCCGTGAAACGCAAGTCTGTTGCTGCACCCCGCAGGTCGGTCAAGACGCCTTGGACCGCGAGGGTCAGTTCGCCAGGGTTTCGAGCAGTTCAAGCAGGGGTTCGGGGACCGGTTTGTGATGGGCGAACGTATCGACGAACGGGGTGAGGACCAGTTCGCCGTGGATCAGCCCGGCCATAACTCCCGTGTGTCCGGCCAGCACGGATCGGACGGCGAAATCGCCCAGACGGGCCGCGAGAATACGATCGTCGGGCACCGGCGTGCCGCCGCGTTGCAGATGGCCCAGGGTAATGACACGAGTCTGGAAGGGGCAACCTGCCTTCTTCAGGTTCTCGTTCAAAATAGCGGCGCCGCCGGCTTCGTCGCCTTCGGAAACCACGATCATGATGGAGGTTTTGCCGCGCGCTTTGAGCAATTGCAGATGCCGGATGATCTGGCCGGTATCGGTTGGCGTTTCGGGAATCGCCGCGACCTCGGCGCCGCCGGCCAGGGCCGTATAGAGGCCGATGTAGCCGCTGTGCCGCCCCATCACCTCCACGAGGAACATGCGTTCGTGGCTCTCGGCCGTATCGCGCAGCCGGTCGAGCGCCTCGACCGCTGTGTTCACCGCCGTGGCGAAGCCGATCGTATAGTCGGTGCCCAGAAGATCGTTGTCGATGGTGCCAGGACAGCCGACAATCTGCCCCTCGTAGAAGCGACTCAAGGCCAACGCGCCATGGAAGGTGCCGTCGCCGCCAATTGGAATCAGCGCATCGATCCGGTGTTTCTGGAGAATCGCCGCGGCCTTCTTCTGCCCGGCGTCGGTGCGGAACTCATCGCTCCGGCTGGTGTGCAAAACCGTCCCGCCGAACTTGGCAAGATTCGAGACGGAACGTAGCTTCATGAGCGGTTCGCCATCGGCATTGATATAGAAGTCTTCGTTCAGAAGACCCTGGTACCCGCGCCGTATCCCCACCACGTCGTGACCGGCCGCAATGGCCGAACGAACAACCGCTCGGATGCAGGCATTCATGCCGGGAGCATCGCCACCGCTACAAAAGACACCGATTCGCATGATTTTTTCCTTCGATGCGTTGTGATCGACGAAGTAATGGTCGAAAACCACCGTCCGGCGGCCATCGCTCGCACAGAGCATTTCCTTCGTTGTAACCGCACGGCCATTCCATACCGCCGGCTAGAATTCCTCGATGCGGAGTTCGTGCTCTCGCAGGAAGGCTTCTGCCTCGGCTTGTGTGAATACGCTTTCCGTGGCGCCAACCGCCCGGACACAGCTTGCCCCAAGGGCACTGCCCCATCGCAGACAGCCGGCCGGATCCTCGCCACGGAGCAGACCGGCACAGTAGCCTGCGTCGAACGCGTCGCCGGATCCGGTTCCACCAACGTACTCGGTTGGGTAAACACCTGCCCGCAGACGCTGGTTGTCGCTCAGCAGAATGCTTCCCTGGTCGCCGCAAGTAATCACGACGGTATTGGCGCCTGCCGCGCGGAATCGCTCTGCCTGCTGCTGCGGATCCTTCAGGCCGGTAATAATCGCCGCCTCGTCATCGTTGGGCAGGAAGACATCGGTCTCGGGCAGGACCTTGGCGAGTGTCTCCCAATAGTGATCGCCGCCGAACAGGACGACGTCGAGCACGGTCTTGGCTCCGGCGGCTCGGGCCGTTCGCAGCATATCGATGAAGGCGTCGGTCTCGAGGCCGGGCATCATGAGGTATCCGCCCACGTAAAGAACCTTCGCCTGCCGGACCCAGTCGGCAGGAATGTGCTCGACGCGGAATGCCGTATTCGCGCCGGGCGTGCTGATGAACCGGCGATCCTGCCCGGTCACGTTGATGACCATACTACTGGCGGTGCCGAACTCGTCGAGCGTGTGGACTCCGGCAGTATTGACCTTGGCGCCTTCGAGGGTTTCGGTGATGAAACGTCCGAAGGCATCGCCGCCCACGCAACCGGAAACGCCTACGGAAACGCCCAATTTTGCCAGATCGACGCCGGCATTCGACGCACAGCCGCCCAGCGCCAACTGGATACGGTCGGTTGGCACCAGTTCTCCCGGGTTGGGAACGTGGGAGACCGGAGCGCAGATGTAATCGGCAAACAGAATTCCGGCACACAAGCAGTCAATGGGCATCGTATCGTGCTCCCAGGTGAATCGGATCGGATGATCTATTGGTAACAGCCTGCCGCCGGTCTGAGAAGTCCCCCCAGGAGTACATCGGCCTGCGAATGGTTGTTCGCTCCGCCCGGTCGCCCACCCTACGGAGGTAGTCGGTGGACAAAGCAGAACAATGGCAATGACAGGCGGATTCCAACAAGACCATTGACAATGGAGTGTACCGCAACATAGAGTGGAGGGGTAGTGGTCGGGATGGGGTAACCTCGCTTCAAAGGGAACCATCGACTGCTTGGCTTCGCAAAGATGAGTCCTACGCCTACTTCATGGCCCAATATGGCGGTGATCTGCCGAATCTGGCCACGGTTGAGAGTGCGTTGGGTACGCTGTTCGTCAGCGATACCGACTGGACACTCGTCGCCGAGGATGTTGACGGCGAGTACTTCAAGGTAACCGCCGTCCCCGAGCCGAGCACTCTCGCGCCTTGCCTGCTTGGTCTCGCGTGCCTGTTGATCCGACGGCGCAGACGACAGGTCCATCGTAGCCGTTCACGGATCGACGGCGCAGGCCGTTTTCTCCATTGCATACGAGGGATGTCACTGGAGAGTCACGCCGTCGTGGAGGGATAGCTTGATGTTGTCCAGGTAGAAGACGGTCGTGTCTTGCGCCAGACTGACGAATCCGAGCCATTCGAGCCGTTTCAGGGGCACCGCCGCATAGCCCAATCCTCGAAAACTCTGGGGCGCGTCATCCGGAAGCGTTACCGTCAGGTCATACGTTCCCGCTGCGTCTTTGCCAAGTGGGCAGGTGATCTCGATGTGAAGCCACTTGCCGGCCGGGATGTCGAGCAGTTCGCGACCGTTCGCCACCAGTTTGCCGCCGGCCGCAATTCTTAGCGACGGGCCTGCACGATAGGGTTGCGCCCCGTCGCGCCACTCGTGCGCCAGGACAGCGCCGGACTCCAGGCGAACGTCGAAACTCAGCACCGCGTGTCCGCTTCGGAAATGTGGTGTGTAGAACAGGTGCGGATTGAACGTGTACTGCAGGTCCGGGGCGTCGGCAACCTTCAGGCTCTGCCGGCCGGAAGCTGCCGTCTCGCGAGTCACTTGCACCAGATTGCCGCGGCCTTCGTCCAGAACGGTGGCCAGCGCCGGCGGCTTTCCTGCAGGTGTGGCCTCGAAGGAGTCGTCGATCGGCGTCGGCTTTGGCGGCGGAGGCAGTGGCGGCAATTGAGTGGGCGCGAATACAGCCTTCTTCGGAAGGTCTCGCCACGACGCCGGTCCGACCAGGCCAACCTGGCTCGTATCGATGGGCTCGAAGCCGAGAGCCAGCGCCGGCGAGTCAGCCTGGAGACGGAAATCGAACCGAGCCGGGGCCACAAACTTCGGATCGGCCACGATCGAATGCTTGTCGGGCCCCTTGGCTTGCCAATCGGAAAACGACTCGCCGTAGAACTCCAGCGGCTCGCCGTCGGTACGCCAATAGAGATTCCGGTCCCACTGGCTCTTGTAGTCGGTGCGGCCGGCGTCGTTATGAAACAGATCGCCCTGTGTCAGGTAGAAGATATTCCGCTCGACGACCGATGGCGGATCCTTTTGGAACGTATATCGCCAAACAGACTGCCAGGCGCTCAACGCGAAGATGTTGTTCCGAACCGTGATGCCCGGACTGCCCGTGTTCATCAACCCGCCGGTCAGCGTATGGTAGACGATGTTGTCTTCAACCAACATGCCGCTACTGCCTGCGTCGAAGTAGATTCCCCAAGCCATGGCCGGGCGGCCCATGTACGGCCAGATATCGTGAAAGACGTTGTTGCGGATGACCGTTCCGGTCTGCACGCCGAGGGTGTAGATGCCGCCGCCGTCGCTCAGCACGCCGCGCAGGACGTGATGGACGTGGTTGTATTCGATCGTATTGTGATCGGTGCGATTGAGAGCGTGGTTCCAGTTCCAGCCGACCGAGATGCCGGAGTAATCGAAGCTGTGAATCTCATTATGCGAGATTGTGTTGTGACTGCTCTGCGCCAGCCACAGGCCAACGCCTGCCGCGTACACGTGACCGCCGTCGTGGATGTAGTTGTTGGTAACGACGTTCCCGCTAGCCTCGGCCACGTCGTGCTCGGCGCGGCGATCTTCGCCAATACGCACGCCACCGGCCCCGAGATCGTGAATGTGGTTCTGTTCGATGCGAGTCTCTTTGCATCCGCGACCGAGCCAGACGCCGTAGGTTCCTACGTGGGCGATTTCGCAATCTTCGATGGCACACTGCCGCGCACCGGTCGCCATTACGGCCGCCGGAACCGTGACCGCCGCTTGCGTACTGCTGTTGCCTTCGGGCGATAGGATCCAATCGGCGTGGCGCAGGTCGAGGCCTCGCAGCGTAACATGGTCGACAAACCGGCCTTCGTCGGCATTGCCTGCCAGACGCACCAGTTCGGACAGTACCGGAGCAATGACGTCGGCCGTTTCCATATTCTCGCCGGGCATCGGCCAGTAGGTCAGCACGCCGGTGGTCCTATCCAGGTACCATTCGCCGGGCTGATCGAGCAGTTCCGGGGCATTTTCCACGTAGTAACGCTGGTCGGGCTCCCAGTAGCCGATGCTCCACCATTCATGCATGGGTGCGGCGAACTCGACGATGTTCGTCTGGGTGTTGACCGACTTCAACGGATGGATGGACGTCTCCCACGAGTGCATCAATACCACACGCACCTCGTTCAGGTTTGCCCACGGCCGGATATCGCCCGGCGTGAAGACGAACTTGTCGCGCGCAATCGGCTTGGCGCGCGGGTCGGGCGGCCCCGGCATCAGCCCGGCAATGCGATAGTAGCCTTCGTTGGGCGAACGCGCAGGACTTCGTCGCGCACCGTTGACGAACAACTGGCGAAAACACCACGGGCCGTTCTTCACTTCAGGGATAGTGACGGTCCACACATCGCCCTTTCCCTTCCGCCAACCCGTGATCGGCCTGCCGCCGGACAGGACCGGCCGCTCGCCTTCGTAACCCGTGTAGACGACGGGGCACTCGGCACTGCCGGAATCGGCTGGCTGAACCACCAGGGGCTGGGCAAGCCGGTGTACACCACGAATTCGGATGGTGACCGGGACCGGAAGTCTGCCGTCCACCCGCAACGCCTGCACGGCCTGCTGCGCCTGCTCGATTGTGGCCAACGGGCCGTCATCGGCTGCGGCATTCGGCTCGGCGATTCGACCGGACCACGCGTCGTTACCGCCAGGGGCGACATAGAAGGTCACGGCTTCTGCACCCGCAGCTTCGTGCGCAAGCACAAGGCCCGACAAGCCGAGCACGATAAGTAAGAGGTGAAGGCGTTTCATGGCGGGACTCTCGCGGAGTTGGAGGAAGCGCATTGCAGGCGGCAAGGCCGCACGACAACCACCTCCATCATAGGGGCCAGATGAAAGGGACGCAAGCACGCCCCGTTCCCCCTGCTGGCACAAAACGACTCTTCGGCAAGGGGTATTGGACTTGCGGCTGGTTCTTCGACGCCGACGGCACGCTGAAGCCGAACCGCGAACCCGTCCGCGCGTCGTCGAAAGAGAACCTATTTCTGCCGCCCGACTTCTACTACATCATCGCAGCAGAGTACACGCCAGGGGCCACGCTGGCCCGTCAGGAACTGGAAGGCGAGTTCGTCGATCTGGTCGGCCTACTCTTCCAGTACGCTTGGTTCAATCTCTGTAGCGCCGACGACGTGCCAAAGACCGCCCAGCGGGTCCGCTACTGGGACAAGGCGGGCAGTGAAGGCCGTGGCGACTACTCGGCCGGTCTGCTCATGGCCCGCGACACTGACGGGGGCTCTGGATTGAGGACGTGGTGCGAGGGCAATGGTCGCCAGCCAAACGCAACGAGATCATGCTCGCAACGGCCAGGGCCGACGCCTTGAGATACAACAACTCGGTCGCCATCTGGGTCGAGCAGGAGCCGGGCTCCGGCGGGAAGGAATCCGCCATTCTCACGCAGGACCTGCTCCGTGAGTTCCCGCTTTGGGTTGAGTGCGTACACGGTGACAAGATCACCCGCTCCCGCCCCCTGGCGAGCATGGCCGAAGTCGGCAGGGTCCACGTGGTAGACGGAACGTTCACTCGGGACTTCCTGGACGAGCTATGCGCCTTCCCTGACGCCAAGCACGACGACCAGGTGGACGCGGCAAGCGGCGCGTGCAACCACCTCTCTACCTGGGCGACGCTCACGCGAGGCCTGGACGACTTCGGCTATAACGTCGGCGGCGTGAGCGATCGGGACGCCGCCGCCGTCAAGGAAAGCATCCCGACCGCCAACAATACGGACCTGGTTGAATGGCTGAAACTCTACTGCAAGGGATGATCGTCATCCCCGCCCGCTTGGATTCCTCGCGGTTCCCTGGCAAGGTACTTGCCGATATTGCAGGCAAATCGCTGCTCCAATGGACCTGGGAATTGGCTTGCAGCGTTTTGCCGGCCTATCGCGTCATCATCGCAACTGACAGCAAGGAGGTTGCGGACGCGGCCCGCCGCTTTAGCGCCTTGGGTAGTCTTTGTCCAGGATGCTGAAGTCCTCGCTCCCGCCAGATCGGTCGGGAACCAGCTTCCTCCAAAGGATTTTCGGACATTACAGCTTGGAGGGCACAGGGTCGTCGAACTCGAAGTTGGCGAACGATGCGTTCGTTTCATCCGGAGTGAGCAACAGCAAGGTGCTGATATCACTCTGGAGTACGTTTTGCAGGTCGATAGCGGCCAGATGCAACACGGATACTCGACCGTGAGGGCAACGAACGTGTCGAATCATACTTGTAGCCATTCACGGGTCGGCGGTGCAGGTCGTTTTCTCCATAGCATACGAGCCGGACGGAGTGGACGCAAGCAGCTAAGAAACAGGCGTTTCCCGATAAGGGCGAAACACGAGAACGCGCGGTTGACAGCCTCAGAGCGGCGGACTACCCTGAGAGCAACATTGCGATTCCCACTTCTGGTGGTGAACAATCAGGTTTGCTAAGGCCGTTCACCCTACCTGTTGTGAATAATTCGCATTAGGCTTACGGAACTTGCGTGGCCTGACAGACAAGAGAACGGTCGGGGGAATCCATCGGATCAAGAGCGGAGAAACGTGATGAAATGGAAATGCATCGTCGGATGTGCAATCGTCGCGGTGTGCGCGTGCGCGTGGGCTGCACCCGCTGCAGATACAGTCGAGGCATTAGGGCGAATCTTCGCGCCCCAAAGGGTCGCTATTCCGCCAGAGAACGCCTGCCGGGATTTGATGGTAATGCCCGATGGCGAAATTCGCCATTATGGATTCCGAGGTGGTTCATCGAAAGGCGATCCGATCGAACCGATCTATCTTTCCAGTTCCGACTGCGGCTTGAACTGGCGCGAAGTGCCAGTTCACGGTCCAACGGTCGGAGCGATGACGCGGAGTCCATGGTCGGGCGACTACCTGACCGTCCTTTGCAGAACAGGGCGGGGACACGGCGAAGCGTGGCGAAGTGCGTTGAATACGTGTACGGAGAAGGGATTCTTCGTCTTGCGTGCGAAGAGCCCGGAGGGGCCGTTCACGGCAACACGCATCAGTCCGCATACGGGATTTATGGCGCGTCAGCCGCTGCCGCTGCGTCAGTGTCGCCGTTGGGTTCAGCCGTTCCAGCGGCGTGCAGAGACTCCCATGCAGCCGGGCGTAATGCTCTCGGACGACGATGGCCTTACGTGGCGAGAGGTGTTGCTGCCCAGTCCGCCACCGCATCGGGCCGAGTGGCCGGACAAAGGTGTTCGATGGCAGAACTATGGATGCGAGCCGACGGTGGTTGAACTTGGCAGCGGACGGCTATGGATGCTGATCCGTACGTCACAGAACTGTCATTACGAGGCGTTCTCGGACGATGCCGGGGACACGTGGACTGAACCGGCGCCGTCGCGGTTTTACGCTACGATTACCATGCCGCTTCTGTTCCGCATGGCTGATGGGCGTATTTTGGCGGTCTGGAATAACACGACGCCGCTGCCGGAGCTTGACCACGACAAACAGCCGGGACTGAACAACTCCGAAAAGCAGGGGTCTTCGGAGGATTTCTTCACCAATCGCGATGCGTTGCACGCGACGATCTCTTCAGACGACGGGCAAACATGGCGGGGCTTCCGCGAATTGTATCTGAACGAGCGACGCAATGACTGCGATTTCCGAAGCAGTGGCGGCAACACCGTCACGCTCGACAAGAGTATCCACCAGTCGCAGGCGTTGGAACTACCTGGCGGCAAGATCCTGCTGGCATTCGGGCAGCATCCTCGCTGCCGGCGGATCATCATCTTTGATCCCGACTGGCTTCTCGAAGACAATCGCGAGGACTCGTTCGCCATGGGTTTGGGCGGATGGTCGGTACAGCAGTATCTCAAAAGTGTTCCCGGCAACTTCCGCGGCGTGAGCGGGCACTGTGCTTACAACCGCCGAGCCGGGGCAACGCTCGTACCGCATCCGGACGGGCTGCCTCGCGAAGTATTGCAGGTGGCGCGCCATCCCGATCCTCGGCTATTGACCGATCGAGAAGGGGCCGTGTGGAATTTCCCCGCGTGGCCATGCGGGAGGCTGACCATGCGAGTACAGCAGCCCCAAGGATCGCAAGGGACACAAATCTGTCTGGTCGATCGCTGGTTCAACCCTGTCGATCCCGTGGTGTCGCATTTCGCCCAGCACGTACTGCGACTGGACGCCGAGGGATGCATCGACGGCATCGGTTGTTTGAAAACCGATACGTGGGCCGAACTGACCATACGCTGGAACGACAAGGGAACACAATTCCGCGTAGGAGACGGCAACTGGAACGAGCTTCCGATGGTCTTCCCGACCCGAAACGGTATCAGTTATCTACACCTGCAAAGCGCCGCAACGGGCGCGGACCCCGCCGGCCTCCTCATTGAGTCGGTATCTGCGACAAAGCGGGATGTTGCGGTCGGAGAGTGAAACCGGGGAGTTTTTTGCGCAGTACGGGCGTATCAGGCATTCGATCCGTCGCCGGAAGAAGGGAGCGGGCCGAACGTTTCGCAGCTTTCGGCGCGGGCAACCCCAGATCGGCAGTCGGAAATCGCCTCGGACTTCCCCGGTGGCACAAAGTCGCCCTTTTGGGTATGCTGAGCACGTTACCTGAATCAGGTTGGCAAGAGCTTACGTGCCAGGTTGCCGAGCAGATCGGAGTGATTCCTTTTGGGCAATCGGCTGCTCACCGGAGCCATTTGAGTACCAATAGCGAGACATACCATGAATAACGCCGTTATGAGAATCGCGAGTCTGCTCGTGTTCGGAGTAGCTGCAGCTCTGTTTGCAGGCAGTGCTGCCCAAGCCAAGCCCGGAAAAGTGATTTACGTTGCCACGAACGGGAATGATGCCTGGTCGGGAACAATCCCCAAGCCTCGCGATGGCGATGGTCCTTTCGCCACAATGCAAAGAGCGCGTGATGAAATCCGCAAGATGAAGCAAGCCAACGGTTTACCTGTAGGAGGCGTCGAGGTGCAGGTAAGGGGCGGGCGGTATGTCTTGCCGGAGGCGATTCAGTTCACCGCAGACGACTCTGGCACGTCGGAGGCACGGGTGACGTATCGCGCCGCGCCCGGCGAAGAGGTTCGGCTCAGCGGCGGATGCCTGGTCGATACCTTCCAGCCTGTTACCGATGCGGCAATCCTTGCCCGACTCGACGAGTCGGTGCACGGCAAGGTCTATCAGGCGGATCTCAAGGCGCTGGGCATTGCGGACCTTGGCCAGGTGGCGGTTGCAGGCAAACGGCTGGAGTTGTCCTTTAACGACCAGCCGATGCACGTCTCGCGCTGGCCGAACGAAGGATTCGTGCGGATTGTCGATGTGGTGGCGGAGACGCCCGTCGACGTCCGGGGAACCAAGGGCGATCGGAGTGGCAAGATCGTCTATGAAGGCGATCGACCAAATGGCTGGGCCGCGGAAGACGACCTGTGGCTTCACGGCTATTGGTTCTGGGATTGGGCCGAGCAGCGTATGAAGGTTGATGCGATCGATCGCGAGAGAAAGGTCATCTCGCTGGCGCCGCCACATCATGGCTACGGGTATCGAAAGAACCAGTGGTACTACGCGTTCAACGCCCTATGTGAGGTCGATGAGCCGGGCGAATGGTATCTCGACCGGGCGACGGCCATGCTCTACTTCTATCCGCCAGGCCCAATCGCTCAAGGACGAGCCGAGGTTTCCGTGACGCCGACTCTGATAACCATGAAGGATGTTTCCCATGTCACGGTTCGCGGGTTCATTCTTGAGGCGGCAAGAAACCACGGGACTACGATCCATGGGGGCGAGGGTATCCGGCTGGAGGCTTGCACATTCCGCAACTTGGGCGAATGGGCCGTACAGGTATCTGGGGGTGTCCGACACGGCGTGATCGGTTGCGACGTAACTCAGACCGGAGCCGGCGGCATCGCACTGAATGGAGGCGACCGGAAGACGCTCACACCCGCGGGGCATTTCGCAGAGAATAACCACGTTTACAACTTTTCCCGTGTCACTCGCGTGTATCAGCCGGGCATTACCCTGCACGGCGTCGGGAATCGGGCGGCTCACAACCTCATTCACGACGCCCCGCACATGGCCATGGGATTCGGCGGCAACGATCACGTGATTGAGCTGAACGAGATTCACAGCGTATGTTACGAATCGAACGACGCAGGCGCGATTTACACGGGCCGAAACTGGACGATGCGAGGGAATGTGATTCGGCACAACTACCTGCACCATATTAGTGGGTTTCGCAACCGAGGCTGTGTTGGGGTGTACCTGGATGACATGTTCTCCTCGGCCGATATTGTCGGAAACGTCTTCTACAAGGTAACCCGTGCAGCCATGGTTGGCGGCGGTCGCGACTGTCGTATCGAGAACAATGTATTTGTCGACTGCACTCCGGCCGTACACGTAGACGCCCGCGCGTTGGGCTGGGCCCATGGCCATGCCGACATGTGGCTGAAAGAGGCCGAGGAGAAGGGGACTCTATCGGGCATTGCCTTTGACGCGCCGCCGTACAGCGAACGTTATCCCGCGCTTGCGGCTATTCTGCAGAACGAGCCCAAAGCGCCGGCAGGAAACGTCATTGCAAGGAACATCTGTCAGGGCGGCCGGTGGGATGGCATTCACACGGCGGCGCGCCCGTATGTGAAGCTCACCGACAATCTCCTCGACGCCGATCCCTGCTTTGTCGATGCAGAGAAGCAGGACTTCCGACTCCGCGACGATTCGCCCGCCTGGGCGTTGGGCTTCCAGGCGATTCCGATTGACAAGATAGGCCTTGTCGATGCACCGTGCCGAGCCACCTGGCCCGTGGAACATGCAGTGCGGCCATCCGACGCGCCGAAGTGATCTGCCTTCGCACCGTCAGGCGAACGGCATGAACGTCCCCATGCACTTAGGAATCATGTGACATGTCTGATGAACAACCTGTTGCCACAGAGGAACGCAGTGAACCTTCGACAACATGTCCCGATACCGGGAAGCAAACCTATCTGGCAAGTGGTTGGCCGACGGGACTGACCTTCGCGCTTATCGCCGGATTGATCGCCTGGGGACTGTTCCTGCGGTTCTATCCGATCTTCACGGTTCCGTCGGAATTGACCGACATCGATATGCCCAACAGCCAGCAAACGGCTGCACTGCGAGCGGCCGAGAAGAAAGTGGCGCTGACCAATGCGCTTGCCGTACTCGCCTGGACCGGTGCGCTTCTCGCAGCGGCAATGGCGATCGGCGAAGCGTGGGCGCGACGCTCGTGGCTCGTGGCGACAGTCGGGTTTCTTGCCGCCGCCGTGTTCGGCGCCCTGTTCGGCGGGGCCGCCGCTTGGCTGGGGCATGTGATCTACTACTTGCTATTGATTCCCTTCGAGGGAACGACCAGCTTGCAGGGAACGGTGGTGGTGCAGATAGCCATGCTAGGCGTACTTGGCGGAGGAGTCGGGTTGACCGTGGGAAGCCTTGCCGGCTTTTCTCGCAGCACGTTCGGCTATCTGCTGGGTGGAGCGGTGGCAGGCGCACTCGGTGGCATGATCTATCCGGTGGCCGTGGCCTTCCTCGTACCTGCGGCGCACACCGATTACGTCATTCCTCGCGACGCTGCCGGCGCGCTTCCCTGGTTGCTGATTACCGCCCTCTTCGTGGGGATCATCGTGCCGCAGATGAACAAGGGCCGTTCTTCCCAGCCCGAGACGGACGTCCAGACGGAGCATCCGATGTCTGACGAGTCGGCCCAACCTGCGTGAGTTGTCTCACTACTTCGCCGGTTTCACCTGCCGGCTTAGCCAGGCGATTGCCGCGCTGTCGAGCCGTTCATGCCCGCCTTCAAAGATCGTGACGCGGGCCTTGCCGGCAGTTCGCCGCAGGTGGATCGCCCGCGAGAAATCCTTGTCGGGTTCCAGATCGGACGGAAGCGGTTTCTGAAGACGGCCGTCGGGCCGGCTGAGCTGGTCCATTTCTTCCTCACTCACCTCGGGAAGTCCCTGCGCTCGGGCCACACAGTTGAACGCCTCGAGCGTGTGGCGAATAGGAACCGATCCGGTGTGGCCGTCGTGAATACCGGCGCCCAGGTCCAGCGGTACGTCTACGGCTCCGGCAAGCCATGTTTTGGGGGATCGGGCGCGATACTGGGCGTCGACTTCGGGGCTGTCGCCGGGCGCACCGCCGCAGCACGCGCGGAGCATCGCACCGTATCCGCCCTTGGCGTGCTTCTCATGCCACGATTCCAGGTCGCTGATTCCAACCCAGGCGCTGACACCGGCCCAAACCTGCGGATGACGTCCGGCCATGAGCATGGCCATATGACCGCCCCCGGAGACGCCCGTCAGATAGATGCGTTGCGGATCGATGGAATAATGCTCGCGGGTCCAGGCAACCGCATCGAGAATGTCCTGCTGGGCCTTGAGCGAGCCGCAGGCGTCGGGCTGGTTATTCTTCCCGCGAAAGTGCGGAAACAGGTAGATCCAACCCCGCTGCTGGGCCGCCTTTTCAATTCCCCGATGCCGCTGTTCCATGCCGAAGCTCCAGGAATGCAATGCCACGAGTAGCGGCGCCGGTGGACCGGCCGGATCGTAGTTTTCCGGCAGGATGATCCACGCCGGCTGTTCCGCACCATCGATCGAACTGGTAAACGTGATCGGCCGCCGCTGTTCGTCGTCGGCATTCGCGTGCCAGGCGGCGCCAGTCAGTAGCAGCAGGGCTGGAACAAGCAGCAAGAAACGGCGCAGGCAGTTGTTGACAGCATTGCAGTTGAGAATCGACATTCGCGGCTCCATGTGTTCAGAAAGCACAGTTCAGGTAGGAAGACTCGTGGAACTCGTCAGTAGGGACGCAGGCCTTGCAGTTGTGTTTCGGATCGCTCCGCCTTTCCGTAGTCGATGGTTACCGGTTCGGCGCCGATCTCGATCCCGCCCAGCCGCGCATCCCACAGCCACGTCCATTGACGCATTTCGCTCACCTGCATCAAGATGCGATGTAGCACCTTGGTGCGCTTGTGTTTCTGCCAGCCGCCGTAGTTGTTGTCGTATTGCCAGACTTCGAACCGCATGGTGCCGGCGCCCGGTGTGTAGCTGGTAGGCTGATCGCGAATGAGCATGACCAGCACGCGCACGGTCTGGTCGTCGCCGGCCAGATAGAGCGGCCGAACGATGTTCTCATAGTGGCGCGCCTTCAGGATGTCGTCGACAATGAAAGCGCGGACCTCGTCGTCTACCTTCTGGTCCGGCTTGATGAACGGATCGAACTCCAGGACAGGTGCGTACTGGAACCCTTCGATTCGGACGCGAGGCTGCGCCATGATCACCAGATCGTACGTGCCCTTCGGCAGATTCTCAAACACCCACGCGCCGCCGCCTTTGTTCACGGCCCTGGCGTCCAGGTAGGGCGCATCGATCGCGGCCTTCGGATCGACCGGGCGACGGTGATTCCCGTCCAGGTCCCAGCGATGAATGGCCCCGACCGATGTGACCTGCGGTGCATTGCCCAGGTTAACCGTGAGCGTCGCCGCATCGATCTGCCGCGGCAGCAGCGCCGTGAGAGACAGCGCAGAAACAAGACAAAGGCGTTGCATGGATGATGCCTCCTAGGGGTTCTTCTTCTCGCCCGAATCCGTTTGTCCGGCTTCCATTTCGGCGAGCGTCTTCTTGATCTCAGGGACCAGGGGACTTCCCGGATAGTCGTTCAACAGGCTGCGCAGCGTGGCGATGGCGCGATCCGGACGATTCCGTTTCACGTCGGCTTCGGCAGCGAGTACGAGCGCCTGATCCACGTAAGGCGAATCGGGATTGACCGCCTGAAGCTGTTCCGCCTGGGCGACCACCTGCCCCCATTTCTCCAGCGCGGCCCAATAGCGGGCGTACATGATGGTCAGAAAACCATCGATGCGTTCGGTGGGAAACGCCGTCTGCCACAGGCGAATCTGCTCGACCGCCCGATGATACTTTTTGCCATGAAGGAAGGCTTCGACCGATCGGCTATGGGCGCCCCGCCAGGCGGTGCGCTCGATGTAGCGGCCTTGCTCCACGGCAATCTGCTCGGCCCGGAGGTAGGCCTTCCGCGCTGCGTCGCCGTCGCCGGTGGCGGCATAATAGTCGCCCCAGATGCAGGCGAGGCGGGCGGCGAGTGCTCCAGAGCCGGTATTACCGACGTTCCGGTCGGCGGCCTCAAGGACCGCCTTCATCGTCGCGGGACGGAGCAGGTCGTTGATGGCGATGTCGGCCGCTTCGATGTAACACTCGGCCTTGCCCTCCGTGCTCCGTATTCTGCGCGACGCGCCTTCCCATATCTCGAAGGCCAGATCCGATTGCACGAGGCGGTTGCGGGCAATCGCGCTGATGATCCTGGCAAGCTTCAGTAGCTCTTCATCATCACCGATCGCCCTGGAGTTCGCATCGAGAAATGCCACCTTACCGGCGGCCAAGGCCTTTTCGTAATACATGTTGGGCGTCTCGACGACCGGTTCCGGCTCGGGTTTGGCAGGCGTTCGACCACGCGGCGTGGCGGGCGCCTGCTCGGCGGTCTCGGCCGGCTTCTCCTCTTGCGGCTGGGCGTCTTCCTCTTTGGGTTCGGGATTCTCCAGTCCCGCCGCCTTAAACGTATACGCCTCGACAAGCTGGCGAAGCGATGCCGCGTCAAGCGCCGTCAGGTTGTAGCCGTCCAGAACCGTCAGGTAATCGTCCAGCTTGTGGAACTTCTTCTCATCGTGACGCGTCAGAAAGGGCCGGTCAATGTAAATCCGGTTGCTCATGGTCAGCTCGCGTCCCAACCGCCGGATGGTCAGGCTGACCTTGTACAGGCCGGGCCGCAGGTAAACATGATCCGGATGCAGTTGATCGCTTGTCTGCCCGTCGCCGAAGTCCCAATACGCATTATTGGCCGCCAAAAGACTGGCCGCCGACGTGTTCCGGAAACTGACGCCGATCAGCGGCTCGGGATTGTCGGGCAACGGCACGTCCCCGGCAATGGCGACTACATAGTCGGGTGCTGACTTGAGCGTACGGAGCGCGACCGCACCTGCCGAAGCCTTGCCGATCCGTTCTGCCCGGAACGCCGCAGGGGGAATGGCCGCCGGTTTCGGCTTGTCTTCCAGCGGATTGACTTCCCATGCCGCCGCCATGATGGCGTCGGGCCCGGCTGCGAGGTGATAGTAGTCGAACTTGTGCGCGCCTGGCTTGAGCTGCACGTCCTTTCGCGTTCCACGTTTCGCGCGGTGTTCGGGACCATGTAGACCGGGCGCAGATATCACCAATTGGTCGTCGATCAGCAGGAAACTTGCGTCGCGACTTGACGTGAGAAAACCATACGTACCGGCCGATGCGATGTGCAGATGCCCCGAATAGCGGCTGAGAAAGGGCTCTGCCTTCAAACTGAACGGATTGCGGGAATGATGCACGCCGTCCACGTAATCGCTGCCGATCGGAGTGGCCGACTCGAATGCCTCTCGCACCGCCTCCAGGCTGTTCGGATTGCAGTACTTGTACTTGCGCGTTTCCAGCAGGAGCCCGTCCTGGTTGGTCCAGGGCGGAAGATCCTGGGGCGACTGTTCGCCGCCATAGAATACGTCGTACCGGGGTTGCCGTTCGGCAGTCTGGAATGCGAGCCGGCAGTAGTCGCCGGGGCCGAGCTGAAGCACGCGAGTGGCAACCGGCTCGTTCTTGGCCGTTACGACCAGGACGTTGCCGCCTTCCGGATTGATCTCGCCGTGGTGGAAGAATTCGGTGACGACCACCGAGTACTCCTTTGGCGTCTGCTGGTCGCCTTCGCCTTCCTGTTCGATCGTCAGGGGGCGGACCGCGTTGAAGGTAACCTCGCCCTGCCGGAAGGTCTGCGCGTGGGCCGCGGGAATAAGCAGCGCGGCGCAAAGAGAACCTACGGTGAGGAAATCCAGACGACAAAAATATGCAGAAGACATTCTAAACCTGCGTTGGGAAACAAACGCTACGTATTGAACGCAATTGGAAAGCCGATTATGGTAGATGGTGATGAGGATCATCCCCACCCATACAGTGTAAACCAGCTTGGCTACCGAGGAAAGAACCAGCATGTCCGGCACCCCCCACATGAGCCCCGAAGAGGCCGTCCAGCGTATCGCCCAGGCGCGTCAGGCCCTGCTGAGCGAGGTCCACAAGGTCATTATCGGGCAGGACGAAATGATCGAGCAGATGCTCATTTGCATCTTTGCACGGGGCAACTGCCTCACGATCGGCGTGCCGGGGCTGGCCAAGACGCTCACCGTATCGACCTTGGCCAAAGCGCTGGCCATGAAGTTCTCGCGTATCCAGTTCACACCTGACCTGATGCCCAGCGACATCACCGGCACCGAGATTATCGACGTCGATCAGGCCACCGGTCAGCGGATCTTCCGGTTCGTCCAGGGCCCCGTGTTCGCCAACATCGTACTGGCCGACGAGATCAACCGAACGCCGCCGAAGACGCAGGCGGCCCTGTTGCAGGCGATGCAGGAACACGAGGTCACGGCGGGCGGGAAGACCTACTCGCTTGAAGAGCCGTTCTTTGTAATGGCGACGCAAAACCCAATCGAGCAGGAAGGAACCTACCCGCTGCCGGAAGCCCAGTTGGACCGTTTCATGCTCTCGATCAATATCGGCTATCCCTCGCGCCAGGAGGAACGCGAAATTGTCCTGTCGACCACGCAGACGACAAAACACGACATCCGGGCGGTGTTACACGGGCAGGATATTGTCTGGATTCAGCAGCTCGTGCGCGCGGTGCCGGTCAGCCAGCACATGGTCGATTACGCGGTCGATATCGTACGTGCCACACGGCCGAAGGAGCCGCCAAGCCCGGAGTTCGTTAAGAACTGGCTTGCCTGGGGCGCCGGCCCCCGCGCGGCCCAAAATATCATTCTCACGGCCAAGGCGCGGACCATTATCCATGGCCGGTTCGCCGTAACGGCAGACGATATCCGCCAGATGGCGTTCCCTGTGCTGCGCCACCGTATCTTCACGAACTTCAATGCCGACGCGGAGGGCGTGGACGTAGAGCAGGTGATCGAGAAACTGTTAGAAACGGTTCCCGAGCCCAATTACGGCGAGCGAATTGAACCGCGTGGAATGAAGGCGCCCCAACCGAGCACAAAGGGCAGCAGTCACACCCCGCAGCCGGCGCCATCGGCAAAACCGACCCCGCAGCCGCCAACGGCTCCTTCCCACACGCCGCCCCAGCCGGCGCCCACCCCTCAACCGGTCAGTGCTCCGCCGCCGTCGTCGTCCGGACCACCGCGCCCGCAGTCGGCCCCACCGCAGCCGGTTGGCCATCCGCAACCGGCTCCACCGCAAGCGCCGAGCTATCCGCAACCGGTGTCTCCACCGCAACCGGTGTCCCGGCCATCAGGGCCGCCGCAGTATCCGCCACCGCCCAGTTCGCCGGCTCAACACGGGCCTCAGCCAACGCCTCCCCCATCGCCAACACCGCCCCCAGGGCCAACGCCGCCGCCCATGCGGTAGCGGAGTCGGACCGTAGCTCCCTAGCCGGG
Source organism: Thermoguttaceae bacterium (assembly GCA_040772845.1). Taxonomy (GTDB): domain Bacteria; phylum Planctomycetota; class Planctomycetia; order Pirellulales; family Thermoguttaceae; genus PWXP01. The sequence continues at coordinate 7,438,837 of JAXGXG010000001.1, read as the reverse complement.
AATATATGGCCGACTGTGTTCGGCAATTTGGGGGGGATTGCAGTGCGCTTGCAGCATTGTAGTATTGAGGCTGCGGGTGGTTAATGCTTATTACTGCCATTAGAAGGAACGACTGCGTGGCATCGGACCAGCTTGCTTTTGACTTCCTCGATTCACACCCGGGGGAATACGCGCCGGTGATTACGGATGCGCTGGAGCACTTGGCCACACAGAGCGGTTTGGAGGCTCGTGGAGCCGTTTTTACACGCTCCGAGGTAGTCGACTTCATCCTCGACTTGGTCGGTTATACGGTAGACCGACCGCTTCATGAGATGCGACTTCTGGAGCCATCGTTTGGTGGTGGTGATTTCCTCGTGGCTGCCGTGCACCGGCTTCTCGGTGCATGGAGGACGCAGAAAGACTCTGGTTCTCCGGACTGTCTGGTCAATGCGATCCGCGCTGTTGAGTTGCACCGAGAGACATACCGTTCAACTCACGTCTCGATTGTCGAATTGCTGATCCGTGAGGGATTCGCGACAGAGGAAGCAACACTGTTGGCGGATGCGTGGCTTCTGCAGGACGATTTTCTTCTGACTCGTCTGGACGGTCGGTTCGATGTTGTTGTCGGCAATCCTCCCTATGTGCGTCAAGAACTGATTCCCGCGCCCTTGCTGGCGGTTTATCGCAGTTCCTATAAGACCATTTTCGATCGTGCGGACCTCTATATTCCGTTTATCGAACGGTCATTGTCAGTACTATCGAAAGCTGGCAGCCTGGGGTTCATTTGCTCTGATCGGTGGATGAGGAACCGTTATGGCGGTCCATTGCGCAGACTTGTTGCTGAGAACTTCCACCTAAAAGCCTATGTTGACATGGTGGATACTCCGGCGTTCCACTGCGACGTCATCGCTTACCCGGCCATTACAGTTATCACTCGGGAAAAACCGGGGGCAACCAGGATTGCTCACCGTCCGCCTCTGGACCCGATCACGCTCAAGACATTGGCGTCCGATTTGCTCGCACGAAAGCTGCCGCCCAAGCATGGCCCGATTTGTGAACTGGAACAGGTCACAAACGGCTCCGATCCCTGGTTGCTTGAATCGTCGGATCAGATGGCGCTGATACGCCGGCTTGAACGGGAGTTTCCGACTCTGGAAGAAGTCGATTGCAGGGTAGGCATTGGTGTTGCCACTGGAGCCGACAAGGCATTTATCGACCGTTTCGACGTTCTCGACGTCGAGGAGGATCGAAAGCTGCCACTGGTGACGACGAAAGACATTGCGTCAGGTGAAGTGGAATGGCACGGACTAGGGGTGATCAACCCGTTCACGGATCGAGGCGAGTTGGTTTCACTTGGACAATATCCCCGTTTGCGACAGTATTTGGAGGCGAGACGCGACGTGATTGCAGGTCGTCACTGCGCCCGGAAATCGCCAAGCAAGTGGTACCGTACCATTGATCGAATTACTCCAGCACTTACCTCCAGGCCAAAGCTTCTGATTCCCGACATCAAGGGCGAGGCTCATGTCGTCTTTGAAAATGGAAAACTGTACCCACATCACAACCTCTATTACGTTGTATCTGACACCTGGGACTTACGAGCTCTACAGGCTGTCCTGTTATCGGCGGTGACGCGTTTGTTCATTGCAACGTATTCAACAAAAATGCGAGGCGGGTTTCTCAGGTTTCAGGCGCAATACCTGCGCCGCATCCGCATTCCGCGTTGGACGGATGTGCCAGAAACACTGCGTGTGGAATTGGTTGAGGCAGCTAGGGCTCTCGATCAGCAGGCATGCAACGAAGCCGTGTTCGCACTATACAACCTCAGCCGAGAAGAGCGGGCGGCCCTTGGTGATAATGGAGATTTCTGTGTCAGAAACTGGTTCAGGAACAGCTATACACAACTGGCACACTCATCGTATCACCACGAACCGCATGCAAGACAGGCGATTTCACGGAGCTGTCGTCGATGACCGGTCTCAAGGTGTTCGTTTCAGCATTGGCAGGCCATGTCGCTGCAGAGGCTGCCCGGCTCGGTTGAGCTGGCGATTGCTCACCCGGGCTCCCACAGACCTGTCCCTGAAAGAGCTAGTTGTGCAATGGCCGAGTACAATTAAACGGGACAAGTACAGTTATCTGCAAGCACTGACAGCACAGGGTGTTACGACGCACCCCTACAATATTGGACCCGTGCCCTTTAATCCTTCGTACGACTCTTTCATTCGCTACCTTTCTCCGGCTTTCGCCGACGCACCCCGTCCTCTTTAATCACGCACGGGACTCCCTTCTCGGCTGTCGATCGATCCGTTGCAGCGCCGTCACTGGCCGCGGACCTTCATACGCAGCGAATAAAGCCCCTGCCGGGCCGCGATGAACAGCGTTCGGCCATCCTTCCCGCCAAAGGCGACGTTGGCCGACTTGGCGGGAAGTTCGATCGTGGTAATCAGCCGGCCGTCGGGCGTATATATGTGGACCGGGCCGTTGGTCAGATAGAGATTCCCGTATTCGTCGAGGGTCATGCCGTCGGAGTAGTGGGGTACGATGACCTTCCTGCCGGTCAACGATCCGTCGTCCCCGACCTCGAAGACGTAGGTCTGCCGGGCGTCGGTGTCGGAGACGTAGAGCCTGCGGCCGTCCGCCGTGCCGACCACGCCGTTGGGATTGACGAACTGTTCGGCAAAACGCCGCAGCGGCTGGCCGTTGGGAGGCAGATAGTAGAGGCCGCGCATCTCCTGCTCTTCCCGGTCGTCCAGGTCTGCGTCCTCGTTGGCCGGGCCGCTCTTGTCGCTCCAAACCCAGCGTGCGCCGGTGTAGCGAGGATCGGTGAAATAGATTCCTCCCTTGGGATCGATCCAGAGGTCGTTGGGGCTGTTCAACCGCTTGCCTTGATAGCGGTCCGCCAGGACCGTGACGGTTCCATCGGGCGCCGTGGCGGTGACGCGCCGGGCGGCCCCTTCGCAGACCAGCAAGTTGCCGGCGCGGTCGAAGCGCAGCCCGTTGGCTCGGCCCGACGGTTCCCGGAAAACCGAAAGCCTGTTGTCCACCGACCAGACGTAGATGCGGTTGGCGCGAATATCGCTGAAGTAGACGTTTCCCTCCTTGTCGGACGCCGGACCCTCGGTAAACTGGAATCCGCCGGCGACCAGCTTCACCTTGGCGGACGGTTCGATGAGATCGGCCGCCGAGAACGCATTTGCCCCAGCACGGCGGCATGGGTGCTCAGACGCCAGCGCCGCGCCGGCCACGGCCAATAACAGGCAGCCGGGAACTGCAATACGGCAGACCATTGTTATGCTCCAGTTCTTTCCCGTTTCAGGAGAGACAACAGTGCTGGCGATCCGGCCGGCCCCCAGAATTCACGGGCCGTTCTGGCCGAACGCAACCCGTCGATGTCCCATGCTCTACCATTGCGAAAGCCGCGGAAAGGGATCGGCAATTTGATTTCTCTCAAAGAACTTAAGGATAGGCACGGGAAACTGGCAGGTCAAGGGGCAGCAGGCAGGAGAGGCCAGGCATGCCCGCCCTTTGCCTACTACTCAGCGCGTATGCGAACTCTCGCGGCAAAGTTGGCGGCAAGAGATATCACAAGCAGGCTATGCGCCCCAGGCCGGATGGGGAGGCGTCCGCCCGCACAGGCATACCTTCCACGGGACCACTTCCCCAGAAGGCAAAATCAGAAGGTCGCCAGGAACTCGTCGATCTCGACGAGGAGCAATTCCCCGGACTGCTCGAATGGAATCGGCTGGCGGTCCCAGTCGGCGTCCGACTCATAGATTCAGCCGTCTTCCGTCCGACTGCCCGCAGGCGTGCATGTCGGGCGTGCGGCCTACGGCCTTCCCCGACCGTTCCTCGCCACCATCGGGGCGATTAAAGGGGTCGGGAGTCTTTACTCTAGTTCTGGTGCAGAAGGCCAGGGGCGACCGCGGGGGCGAAGGGTCGATTCGAGGCCTAACTGCTTCGCGGTGCGCTGCTGCCATTGGGCGTCGCCGAAAGGCGAACCACGTACGACCGAATGCCGTAACGCCGCCAGTTCCGCCTCGGTATGCGCAGCTTGCACGTGCTGACGCCAGCGCCGCGGAAGCACCACCGGACCGGCATCCACCAAGCCTGCACGATTGCGGCGCGCACGATGCCAAAGGCTCGACCATCGCCACTCATCGGCCTTTTCTACCATGTTCGCGCGCAGGGGGTTCCGCTCCACGTATCGCAAGACGGTCAGAAGATGGTCATCTTCCTGAATCGGGAACGACTTGAAGCGCCCTTGGTACAACGGGCCGGTTCCCGCCGTCCGATGCGCCGCGTGCCAGCGTTGCGTGTGCGTGACAGTCAGCCAACGCATGAACTCCGACAGGTCGCCATCCTCACGCGGCCAAAGCACGAAATGCCAATGCGTCGACATAACGCACCACGCCAGCACGCGCATCGGCAACCACTCCTTCGCCTGGGCGATGACCTCCTCGAAGGCCTCGAAGTCCCGCTCCTTGGCAAACAGGCGCATCTTGCCCACGCCACGGTTCAGCACGTGGTACGCATATCCCCCGGTGGCAACTCGCAATCGTCGTGGCATAGCCTCAGATTACCATCCTCCACCACGGCCGTCAAGGGTAAAGACTCCCGACCCTTCCCTGAAAGAGCCTTCGTTGTCAAGGGCGGTCTCTGCGGATTGTGTCACTTGGGGATGCTTCTTTTTATGCCGTAGTTGCGTACGATCTTCGCAGTCCGTCAGGACGAACTTTTTGCAGCTCACGTCGTTGGGCTTCTAGCTTCGCTGTTCTGCGCTATAAGACTCACGTCGACTCGTCACCGTGTTCCGATCTGTTTTCGCGAGGTCTATTCGGTCGTTCTTGTCAATGTGCGACCGTGCCTCTACCCGTCCCTTCGTGGACGCCCGCGGACCGTGTTATACGTCCGCGCTCGGGCAACATCTGCCCGACACCGCTTTGTCGATTCGATCGTCCTGCGGGCTCCAGGCCGCTCCATAATCGTTTACACGCCTGGCCAAGGCGGCCGAGGTCCAAGGGTCGGGTCGAGCTGGCATGGAGCCGCAGGGATTCGCTCACCGGAAGGCGGCGAATCAACACTGTCACAAAAGTCGAAAGGTGTCTCCGTCGGTTGAATTGTGGGTGCTACACTTCACTTGCCTGACGCGGAGGATAGGGCAACGGTGGGAACCGACCCGAGCGCCGCCGTCAGGGCTCGAAGAGGAATGAGGGTGGGCCGACAAGGTTCACCCTTGTTCTTTGCGCCACGGGCGTATTCCTCTTTGAGCTTCATGCGATAAATCCTTTGGGGGTTCGGGGGACGCCCCCCGAAAAATACTGCTTCAGTCAATTCCCTTGAACCGTGGCCGTGCCTGCGTAGGCGTCGAACGCCTCGTGTCGTTTGACTATCGCTTTGTAACGGTACTTCTGCTTCTTCTTGAGCATATGCCAAAGGATCGTCGTCAGCCGCCGCATCACCGCCACCCGCGCAATCTTCGCGCCCCGCCGCCGCTTGATCCGTTTGAACCACGTCCGCATATCGCTGTCGAAACGTAGCACCTTGATCACCGCCTGATTCAGCAGATAACGCACCAGCTTGCTACCGCGTTTGGTAATCGAGCCCAGCCGCTTGGTGTTTTCGCCCGAGTTGTTGCAGCCGGGAGTCAGGCCGAAGAAGTTCGCCAGGCTATCGGCGTGCTTGAAACGATCGATGTCGCCGATCCGGGAATGGATCGCCAACGCGCTGTAATGTCCCACGCCGGGAATTGACTCCAGCAGTTGCACCTGCTCGTCGGCCGCGGCTCGCTCGGCGATCTTCGCTTCCACGGCGTCCAACTGCGAGTCGAGTAGGTCCCATTGCGGCACGAGCATGTTCAGTTCCAGCCGGTCCAACGCCGGCAGTTCGAGTTCCGCCAGCCAGGCTCGGACCTTCTTCGTCTGAAACTCCTTCGTCGGCTGGAATTGCTCCAGGTTGTGCTTTCGGAGCAGCTTGTGGATGCCGTTGAGCACGGCCGTGCGCTGCCGCGTCAGGCGGGCTCGCAGCGCGGTCAACTGCCGGTCGTCGGCCTCTTGCGGGCTGGGTGGCAGAACGCGACGCACGCCCAGCGGACACTCGCCCCCCAGAAAATTGTGCCGATGCACCCACAGCAGGTGCGAAAGTTCAGCAGCGTCGCGCCCGTCGGTCTTCTGCACGGATCGCTTGGCCGGCTGGATGACAACGATCTCGCGGCAACCATACTCCTTGAGCATGGCCAGGAGCCAGGGATTCATGCCGCACACTTCGAGGATGGCCATGAAGCCGTCGTCAGACTTCGTCTTCTCGGCAAGATCGGCAAAGAAGGTGCGAACCTTCTCCCACTGGGTGCTCACCTGCCGCTTGAGGATCACGGAACCGTCTTCGTTTCGCAAATTCACCGTCAATTGCCGCTTGTGCTGGTCGATACCAAGGTACAACATGCTGGGGTCTCCTGGAATGAGTGAACGTTGGGTTTATAAACGTTCCCAAGCGTACTTTTCTTGGAGACCCTGGCTCTTTCATGGTATCTTTTACTCTCCTCACGCTAGCGGAAATGAGCATTGCTGTCAACTGCTTACCGTCTAACAGCGCTCTGCCCCCAAGGACTCTCCAAGCGTCCTCCCTTGGACCTGTCGCCTCTAATCGCCTCTCTCGCCCCCGCCTTTACAAGGAGTCCAATAGCGTGGCTTCACCGGTGTCAAACACCTGGACAACAGCAGATGCCGGCGATGCTACTGTTCCAGGTGCCTTCATCAACGGAATAGTGACGGCCCAATGGCTCCGAAACCGGCTTCTAACACTATGATACGTCTCCACCATGTCGTCCGGACATACGGTGGCAAGGGCGTCGAGTCGTTCCAGGTTGAAGTACTGGGCTTCAACATCGCCAGCCGGCGTTATGCCAATGCTACTGGCGTATTCCAACGCCCTTCTTATTGCATCATCTTCAGTCATAGGGCGATTAAAGGGGTCGGGAGTCTTTACTCTGGTTCAAATGGCGAAGGCCAAGGGCGACCGCGGGGGCGAAGGGTCGATTCGAGGCCTAACTGCTTCGCGGTGCGCTGCTGCCATTGGGCGTCGCCGAAAGGCGAACCACGTACGACCGAATGCCGTAACGCCGCCAGTTCCGCCTCGGTATGCGCAGCTTGCACGTGCTGACGCCAGCGCCGCGGAAGCACCACCGGACCGGCATCCACCAAGCCTGCACGATTGCGGTGCGCGCGATGCCAAAGGCTCGACCATCGCCACGCATCGGCCTTTTCTACCATGTTCGCGCGCAGGGGGTTCCGCTCCACGTACCGCAGGACGGTCAGAAGATGGTCATCTTCCTGAATCGGGAACGACTTGAAACGCCCCTGGTACAGAGGGCCGGTTCCCGCCGTCCGATGCGCAGCGTGCCAGCGTTGCGTGTGCGTGACAGTCAGCCAACGCATGAACTCCGACAGGTCGCCATCCTCACGCGGCCAAAGCACGAAATGCCAATGCGTCGACATAACGCACCACGCCAGCACGCGCATCGGCAACCACTCCTTCGCCTGGGCGATGACCTCCTCGAAGGCCTCGAAGTCCCGCTCCTTGGCAAACAGGCGCATCTTGCCCACGCCACGGTTCAGCACGTGGTACGCATATCCCCCGGTGGCAACTCGCAATCGTCGTGGCATAGCCTCAGATTACCATCCTCCACCACGGCCGTCAAGGGTAAAGACTCCCGACCCTTCCCTGAAAGAGCCTTCGTTGTCAAGGGCGGTCTCTGCGGATTGTGTCACTTGGGGATGCTTCTTTTTATGCCGTAGTTGCGTACGATCTTCGCAGTCCGTCAGGACGAACTTTTTGCAGCTCACGTCGTTGGGCTTCTAGCTTCGCTGTTCTGCGCTATAAGACTCACGTCGACTCGTCACCGTGTTCCGATCTGTTTTCGCGAGGTCTATTCGGTCGTTCTTGTCAATGTGCGACCGTGCCTCTACCCGTCCCTTCGTGGACGCCCGCGGACCGTGTTATACGTCCGCGCTCGGGCAACATCTGCCCGACACCGCTTTGTCGATTCGATCGTCCTGCGGGCTCCAGGCCGCTCCATAATCGTTTACACGCCTGGCCAAGGCGGCCGAGGTCCAAGGGTCGGGTCGAGCTGGCATGGAGCCGCAGGGATTCGCTCACCGGAAGGCGGCGAATCAACACTGTCACAAAAGTCGAAAGGTGTCTCCGTCGGTTGAATTGTGGGTGCTACACTTCACTTGCCTGACGCGGAGGATAGGGCAACGGTGGGAACCGACCCGAGCGCCGCCGTCAGGGCTCGAAGAGGAATGAGGGTGGGCCGACAAGGTTCACCCTTGTTCTTTGCGCCACGGGCGTATTCCTCTTTGAGCTTCATGCGATAAATCCTTTGGGGGTTCGGGGGACGCCCCCCGAAAAATACTGCTTCAGTCAATTCCCTTGAACCGTGGCCGTGCCTGCGTAGGCGTCGAACGCCTCGTGTCGTTTGACTATCGCTTTGTAACGGTACTTCTGCTTCTTCTTGAGCATATGCCAAAGGATCGTCGTCAGCCGCCGCATCACCGCCACCCGCGCAATCTTCGCGCCCCGCCGCCGCTTGATCCGTTTGAACCACGTCCGCATATCGCTGTCGAAACGTAGCACCTTGATCACCGCCTGATTCAGCAGATAACGCACCAGCTTGCTACCGCGTTTGGTAATCGAGCCCAGCCGCTTGGTGTTTTCGCCCGAGTTGTTGCAGCCGGGAGTCAGGCCGAAGAAGTTCGCCAGGCTATCGGCGTGCTTGAAACGATCGATGTCGCCGATCCGGGAATGGATCGCCAACGCGCTGTAATGTCCCACGCCGGGAATTGACTCCAGCAGTTGCACCTGCTCGTCGGCCGCGGCTCGCTCGGCGATCTTCGCTTCCACGGCGTCCAACTGCGAGTCGAGTAGGTCCCATTGCGGCACGAGCATGTTCAGTTCCAGCCGGTCCAACGCCGGCAGTTCGAGTTCCGCCAGCCAGGCTCGGACCTTCTTCGTCTGAAACTCCTTCGTCGGCTGGAATTGCTCCAGGTTGTGCTTTCGGAGCAGCTTGTGGATGCCGTTGAGCACGGCCGTGCGCTGCCGCGTCAGGCGGGCTCGCAGCGCGGTCAACTGCCGGTCGTCGGCCTCTTGCGGGCTGGGTGGCAGAACGCGACGCACGCCCAGCGGACACTCGCCCCCCAGAAAATTGTGCCGATGCACCCACAGCAGGTGCGAAAGTTCAGCAGCGTCGCGCCCGTCGGTCTTCTGCACGGATCGCTTGGCCGGCTGGATGACAACGATCTCGCGGCAACCATACTCCTTGAGCATGGCCAGGAGCCAGGGATTCATGCCGCACACTTCGAGGATGGCCATGAAGCCGTCGTCAGACTTCGTCTTCTCGGCAAGATCGGCAAAGAAGGTGCGAACCTTCTCCCACTGGGTGCTCACCTGCCGCTTGAGGATCACGGAACCGTCTTCGTTTCGCAAATTCACCGTCAATTGCCGCTTGTGCTGGTCGATACCAAGGTACAACATGCTGGGGTCTCCTGGAATGAGTGAACGTTGGGTTTATAAACGTTCCCAAGCGTACTTTTCTTGGAGACCCTGGCTCTTTCATGGTATCTTTTACTCTCATTTCGACATGTCGCTGCCGGAGTATGACGAGGATTGTAGACCTCTCCGACGAGAATCACCTTCCCCATGAGCTTGCGAGCTTCATCTCGTGTCGTCACGAAATACTCCTCAGGCGATGGTACGGTGTAGGAAACTACCTCCGCATCCTTCCAGCCACAGGCGGTTCCTGTTGGAACAAATGGAAAGGTGCTGTCCCAAGTTGTCCATGAGGTGAACTCCTGGCGAACCGTTACTGTCCCAATCGCTATCGTGGGTCTGGCAACGTCTCGCCACGATATCTCACCGCCCTGGGCAGTGCTTACAAGATCGTTCAACACGACATCCGCTACTCCCAAGGCAACTAGAGCCTTTGAACCAGTCCTGACGATCCACGGGCCGTTCTTTCTCAGTCTTTGCATAGCCCAGTTAACCACTGTCCTTCCGCTCTTCTTCACAACCAGTTCGGCTTGCTCCTCGACCATTTCGGACGCGGCGCGGCTCGCGAACTTGTTGAACACAATCTCCAAACCTTCCTGCGCAGTGTGTCTTGTGACAGCCTTTCTAAATTTGCTTTTGTTGAGAGTGCGAACGATGGCTTCGATATCGTCCGGATCGGTGATGTCAGAGAGCCTCCCTGTATTGATCGTTTCAGCTATCCACTTAAGATAATCGTCAAACGCACCAACGTGACCTGGACGATGCGACGCCTTATCCACAAGTTCCATTGTAAATGTCCGAGTAGTACGATCGAACTTCGCGTGATGCCATACTACGTCATCAAGTTCCACGACCTCGGAAATTGGACCTGTCCCGTTTAACTGCCCTGTCCCGTTTAACTGCCCCAACCAAATATCGGATGACTGATAGTCTCGTTTACGGAAGGTCAGGAAGCTGCTCGACTACGTGATACTCCAACTCCCACCCATACTCTGTCTCAACGCGAGCACCAAACACGTAAAGCACTGCCGAAGGAACAAGGCGGCTTTCCGACACCGGTGTTCGCGGAACTTCAAGCTGGTTGATGAACACCATAGGGCGTCCGTTGCAGAATGGCCATGTAGGAACTGACACAGACTCTATCCAGCGAGGACGCTGGTCGACGCACGCAAACAACTCCTCCAGACGCCGGCGCAACCATGCCTTCCTGTTTACGGGAGCCCCCTGCTGTTGGTATTCATCGAACAGCATTTCAAGAAGTCGGTCGCCTTCATCTTCGCAGAACGATGCAGCCAACTCGTCTTCAGCAATAGAAGTGGCTTGGCCGCCAAATCTCATTTTCTCCAAATCGTACGACATAGTCAGACCTAAAAGGAATTCGGGCCGTTGAGGATTTTCACGAGGTCCCAGCCAGCATGGCGAAACTCGTCCATCGCTTCGTGCGCCCAACGTGAGGCAGGCTGCAGGTTCCACGCTTCGTGTGCCATTGCTGAACCACTCCGTTGTGCCAAGGAACGATGGTGTAGCTCAAGCGGAATACTGCGAGTGATCACGCGTCTTGTTTTTCGATGCTGCATTACAACCCGCATGAGTGGAGCTTTCCCTTCAAGCATCCGTCTAATGTTCCGTGCTGAAAACCTTCTGGTTGGGTTGCTGATTTCGCGTGATGCGAGTTGTTTCCAGAAGGTGCGACGTCCTTTCGTCCATGAAACTGTACACGTATTATGCACCAGCAACCCGTCTGCCGACACATAATACACATGCTCGACGTCCACTTCGAGGTTGTACACGGGCTGGAGGCCGGGGCGGGCGGTGATGGAGAGAACGGAGGTAGGCGTGCCGTCGGCGGTGAGGAGGGTTTCGCCGGGGTGAAGGTCGCCGGCTTCGACAAACGCCTGGCGGTCTTCAGACCAGAAGCGGTGGTTGCGGGTGGTGCCGATGGGCGAGGCGAGACCGGCGACGTGGACGTTCACGCAATCGGCCGAGGAATGCCGGAAGACGCCGGTCACCAGCCGGCAGTCGGGATGAGGCTTGGGACCGGGATCGGGACAAGGCGCAACGGAAACGACGGTGGCGTAGCCGACGGCGCCCATCTCGGGAAGATCGAGCCACGTGGTTGCGCCGGGTGTGATATCGTTAACGACGAGCCACGCGATAGGCCGGCCGAGACCGACCTTGAGCAGGTCGCCATCCGGCTTGGTCAGTTCGAGCTCGACCCAGCGCCACTCGCGATAGTCGATCTCGTCGAACTCCGACCGCTCCTCGTCCGCAACCTCCGGATTTCGCGCCAGCACCCACTCAAACCCGCGGAAGTCGCGAATCTGCTTCGTGGCGTACTTCGCCACGCCATCGGCCGGTGCGGAATGGAACGCAGGAGAGGCGGAAACGGCCGTGAACGGCCCCGGTGCAGGCGATTCGCTCGCCTGGCGGAACATCACCCCGCCGCCCAACAGCACCAGCAGCCCGGCTACCGCGGCCCAGAGCCCGCACCGGGGGCGGTGCGGTTTGGCGGGAGACGGCGTGCTTTTTCGGGTTACCGGTGTCTGATGCATGGGGCTGACGGGTTCGCGGGACGGTACGCTTCTGATTGTCCCCTTTGGGCAGGCGATGTCAACTGCCTTAGCGGTGGCTCATTCCGTTACTGGCCAATAATCTACACCCGTCGCTCCCATTTCTTCCATCGCTCGTTTCATCAGCTCCGACACGACAGTGACGACTTCCCAATCTGTCGGCTGAAAGATGTGGTGGCGGCCAATTCGATCAGCATCGAGTATCAGCCTGAGGACGCCGCGAGGCTTTCCCGGTGCCTCCGGGTGATTGTCTGGATAGTATGTGATCTTGGATCGCGTGTGATCAATGCAGTCGATACACCGAACGATGTTGATCACCTCCCATTCTCCGGAGTCGCCTTCCACCAGAGCCGGTATGCGCTGTATGTCATCGCCCGCAAGGCGTTCCCAGAGGTCGGCCAGACGGCGGGAAACTACGGTAGTACAAAACGCTGAAGGGTAGTAGTCGATCCGGTCGCCGTCTACCTGAATGGCAAAAGGAACTGGTTTGGGGTTGCGCAGGCGTCTGCAGCCGCGGTATGCCCAGATGTCAACCGGAGTGCCGTCGGCAAAGACATCTCGTATCGCCAAATGCCACGCCTTCTCGTCGGCACCGATCGCGAGTTGATAGTATTTCGACATGTTTCAGAAGTTCCCGAGCACATCTACCCTTGAAGCGGCTGCCTTTAGCAAGGCATCCCAGCCGCCATACCGAATATCATGCCGGATTGCCTTCAATTCACCAATCAAGGCAGCACGATATCGCGTACCCGTTTGTCCCGCGACCGCTTTACGAAGGCGGTTGTAGACTAGCTGATGGTAGAACTTGCCGTGTGGACCGACGTGCCCCTGCAACCGCATGCGATTCCAAGGGCTGTTAATGCTCACCCCAGCCTTGTCAAAGAGCGCCCTGAACCGGGATGCGAAGATGGCGTCCTTGTTGGAGGCAATATGATGAATTGGTCCATCGAACTTTCTCGCAATTGGGCACGTATTATGCACCAATGTCCGCAGCGATCCGACGCGGTAGACGTGCTCGGTGGTTTCCAGGTTGTAGAGGAAGCCGTCGTGGGCGATGGGGGTGATGGAGCGGACTCGCTTGGGGCCGTAGGTGGTGTCGACGAGTTCGCCGGGGTGGAGGTTGCCTGCAGGAACAAACTGCTGGCGATCGACGGACCAGTAGGGATGGTTGTCCGTGACGCCGGTCAACTCGCTCTGATCTTCAAGCTGCAGGTGAATGACCTTGTTGCTGGCGTCGGCCTGGTGCTTGAAGGTGCCGGTTACGACGGCGCCGCCATCACCGGGCTCGATGGGTGGACATGGGCCGATATAGGTGACCTGGGCATCGCCCACCGCCCCCATGTCGGGCATCTCGAAATAGATGCTGCCGCCGACCATTGCGCCGCGCTCGTCAATCCACGAAAGGGGCCGCAGCAGGTCGATCCAGAGGCCCAGCCCGCTCTCTTTGGTCATATAGAGGCTGATCTTGCGCCACGTGGCCGGATCGGGCTCGACCAGTTCCGCCTCATCCCGGATCGGGTTGCGGCCCACGAGCCGTTGGCCCAGTTGTATCGTGTCAATGCGTTGTGCAGGCAAATGTTGCTCACCTGCGTCGGCCGGTGCGGAATTGGACGCAGGAGAGGCGGAAACGGCCGTGAACAAGGACGTCGCAGCCGGCTCGCCCGCATTGTGGAACATCAACCCGCCACCCACGAGCACCAGCAGGCCAGCCACCGCGGCCCAAAGCCCGGACCAGCCGCCGCACGGCTTGACGGGAGGTACGTCGAGTTTGCGGGTTGCCGGTGTGTGACGCATGGTCTTCATGGAACGACACGATTGTACACTTCTGATTGTCGCCTTTGGGCAGGCGATGTCAACTGCCCGTGCCGACGGCGTTCCCGCCAACCGGTTCCCGACCACTCCACGCCAGGGCATATTCTCCTGCGAGCACACCCGATCACAGCCGGTTTGAAACACGGCGGGGGTGAGGTCGTCGCGATGGTCGAAGGGCTGGTCTGGGCGGAAAAAAGCTGCCTGATTATAAACCAGTACTGTCCCCTTTTCCTGCCCTATTAAGTCCTTCAGTTTGGCGTTCAATGTGGCTGTGCCAATCCTCTTTGGACATCCGAAAACAGTAGCGTTCGTCAGCGTCAATAACAATGCCTGAAAGTAGAGGTGCGCAGATTTCGTCGGCAAGTTGGACGAACATGTCAAGTTGGTCAACGCATGAGCGACGACCATGAACGAGTTCTCTGATATTGTCGTACCAAAGAGCTTGGTTCAGCGATATACGACGATATTGTTGCTGCTCTACACTCGATATCATTAGTTCGACATGAAGGCTGCCACCTTCGCAAGTGGCAAATAGTCGAGCATCCCCTTTGCGAAACTCAACGACGACTCCTCGTGGCCGCTGGTATGCAGCACAGTAAGAGAAATCATAGTCTCGCAAAAACTCTCCCATTACAGCGCGACAATGCGGTACAAACGTATCCGGAGTCATGGTTGGACCCATTTGAAAAGGGGTACGCTGCCGAAACCGGGAATATCTATCATGCGGTCAAATCGTCGACGATACCCTCTTTGCAGAAGAAGAGTGACCTCAGCATGATAATAGGAGCCTCTATCTAAGCCCGGTGTCTTGCCAAGAGAGTATATCTCTTCGCGAAACAAGCGGACATCCATTCTTCGACGCCCGCGTCCGATACTATATCCTCGACGGCGGAACGCGGCAAGATGGGGGCGGGTTGGATGGGTTTCGGTGATGAGAGGTGGTTGGATGCACAAAATGAGCGTAAGCGGCGCGCGGAGGGGGCGAGGAGGGTGGGGGAAGCGGTGGCGGGGGGCGTCGGGCGGCGTTAGCCGAAGGCGGCGCGGCTGTGGGCGATGCCTTGGAACCAGTGCTTGCCGACGGTGGAGGCTGCCTGCATGAGGTTCTCCACGCGACCGGCCGCGCGATGGAACCAGCGGCCGAAGTTCTTCACGCTCGCAACCCACATCTCGCCGTCCACCGAGAGCCGCTCCAGGATCGGCGCCAAGTCCTTCGGAATCGCGCCCCGCTTGTCGCCACGCACCTGCCGGCCGGTCCAGTCGAGCAACCGCAGGTAGTCGTCCAGCTTCATCGAAAGGAACCCCTGCCACGACGCGCGACGCGGCGGCGTATTGGCTCCCTTCTTCCCCTTGCCGTCCGCCGACGGCGAACTGGCGTCGGCCGAGATGGGGCACAGCCAAGCATCGCCTTGCGGATCGAATCGCTTTCCGCGCTTCGCTCGCCCCTTGCCGCCGCGCCGTGCCGGGGCCGACTTGCCGCGCCGACGCCGTGCCTGCCGGGCGTGAATCCGCTCGTAGGCCGACGTGAACCGGCTCTGCTCCGGCGTATCGCAAACGCCTGCCCGAACTGGGTTCAGATCAACGTAAACGCTGCACGCCAGCACGGCGCTTTCGTCGAGCAACGCCTGGCATTTGAAGCGGCCTTCCCAGAATCGGCCGGAACACTGGTCTTCCTTGTTGGCCCGGCGGGCGATCTTCTCGCACAGGCATCGCATGAACCACGAGACGCTCGCCAGCCGCTTGCGTCGCTCGGCCGCTACCTGCGGATCGGCCACCAGCATGCGCAGCTCGTGTTCTTCCGGCTCGGCAGGCGTTCCGTCCTCATTCCGCCCAAATGGGAAACTAGGCAAGCTAGAATTCCCCCTCTTTCAACTCACGCCGGTAATCTTAACAAATCGGCTCGGGAGTGTCAACACTATTGTGGGTGTCTGAGTTGTCTTACACTTGTCTTTCCAGTTCCGTCAGTATTCGCAAGAGATGCTCCAGCAAGACTCTCTCCTTCGGCAGCGTCCCAGCACGCGCCTCCAGTTCTCGTTCAAGCCATGCGATCGCTTCTTGCTTCTTGCCTTCCAGGTAGTCCATCGCAGCGAGGATGCAAATGGCTTGCTCCGGACCGGTCGTGAACCCGTCGTCCGGCGCTTTGGATCCCAAGGACCGGCGGACCTCTGCGGAATCCGAGTTCAGTTCCAGAAACGGAAGGGCATACTCGACGACATCCGCAATAACGGACTGAAGAACCTCTTCGTCCGTCGCCGGCCCCTCGAGCTCCCATTCATGGTATTCGCGACCTGCATGGAGGAAGTGGTGCGGCACTCCCACACCGAGGTGGCCGCATAGGAGCGAATCGGCTGACACCAGTCGGTCGATCGCGTGAAAGTTCACGGAAATCGTATAGTTGAAGACAAAGGTCCCAAAAGACGACCGGCGGCCACCGAACCACAATTGATGCGTCACGTCATCTTGTTCTCGTTCGAACCGAAGCGGTTCGATTTCCGAGAAACCGAATTCGGCAAGCGGTTTGCGAAGAAGACCCCGCAATCGCTTCTGCTGCATCTTCGACGGTTGTCGCATGTAACTTTAGCCCCTCATTCCCAGAGAATCTTGATGACGTTCTTGATGAACAACTTGGCGTGGTCGCCGAGCCCCCATTCGCCATACTTGTTGACCCAGCGATCGGCGGCAAACTGCTGTCGGGCGGGGGCGTCGAACCGGCGGAAGGCACTTCGCGATGACTTGATCTCCACGGCGGTCAGTGCCTGAGTTCTGCGGTGTCGCAGTACGACATCGTGATAACGCATACCGAACGGCGTTCGTACGGCAACGTTCGTTCCCGCAACTTCGAACCCGCTAGCCCGAGCTTGCCTGATGAAATCGTCGACAGCGAGGCTTCCGGGCGGTACATCGCCCAATTGCCTGCGAACAAACCGTCCGAGAGCATTTCGCCCCTGTTCCACTCGCCCGCAGGTATTATGCACGAGCAACCCGTCTGCCGACACATAATACACATGCTCGACGTCCACCTCAAGGTTATATACCGGCTCGCTGCTGGGCCGTTCAGCGACGGAGAGAACGGAGGTAGGCGTGCCGTCGGCGGTGAGGAGGGTTTCGCCGGGGTGGAGTTGGCCGGCTTCGACGAACGTCTGGCGGTCTTCAGACCAGAAGCGATGGTTGCGGGTGGTGCCGATGGGCGAGGCGAGACCGGCGACGTGAACGTTCACGCAATCGGCCGAGGAATGCCGGAAGACGCCGGTCACCAGCCGGCAGTCGGGATGAGGCTTGGGACCGGGATCGGGACAAGGCGCAACGGAAACGACGGTGGCGTAGCCGACGGCGCCCATCTCGGGAAGATCGAGCCACGTGGTTGCGCCGGGTGTGATATCGTTAACGACGAGCCACGCGATAGGCCGGCCGAGACCGACCTTGAGCAGGTCGCCATCCGGCTTGGTCAGTTCGAGCTCGACCCAGCGCCACTGCCGGTAGTCAACCTCCTCGAACTCCGACCGCTCCTCGTCCGCAACCTCGGGGTTTCGGGCCAGCACCCACTCAAACCCGCGAAAGTCGCGGATCGGCTTCGTGGCGTACTTCGGCGCGCCATCGGCCGGTGCAGAGTGGCGCGAGGAAGAGGCGGAAACCGCCGTGAACGAGGACGGTGCAGCCGGTTCGCCCGTCTCGCGGAACATCAGCCCGCCGCCCAGCAGCACCAGGAGCCCGGCTACCGCGGCCCAGAGCCCGGACCGGGGGCGGTGCGGCTTGGCGGGAGACGGTGTGCGTTTTCGGGTTGCCGGTATGTGATGCATGGGGCTGACGGGGTTGCGGGGCGGTGCGCTTCTGATTGTCGCCTTTGGGCTGGCGGTGTCAACTGCCTGTGCCGGCGCCGATTCCGCCATCCGACTTTCCGCCACTCGGCGCCAGGGGCCGTCTTGCTGCGACAACACCCGGTCGCAGCCGGTTTGGAACGCGGCGGGGGTGAGGGCGTCGAGGGAGTAAAGGGGACAGAGGGAGTAAAGGGGACAGGTCCAGTATTACACGAGGGAGTAAAGGGGACAGGTCCAGTATTACACGGGTTCGTCGTAACACTCTGTGCTGTCAGCGATTACGGGAAATTGGACCTGTCCCGTTTAATCGCCTTCCTTTTCTTGCTCCGTCCCCGCTTCTTACCCTTTCCCTTGTCTTTGCCCCTTTCTTTTGCCTCATTGCCTAGATCCTTAATTCTCTGATTCAGAAGCTCAAGGAAACGGGGGCAGTTGCGTATGAACACGTCGAATGACGTGTGACGTTCCGGAGACGAATCATCAGCGAGACATGGGATATAGGCCCGGGATGGATAAGTTCCCTCCATCGTTTCGTAGACTAATTCCCATACTTCTTGCATACACCCGAAGAATGGTTTGTCGGAGCACTCGTAGAGGATTGCTGTTGCAATCACCACAATCATTCCATGTAACTCTTCTGGCGCGCGGGCATACCGTGTGGGGCGACATGCCATGTTTTCTGCAATTTCAGTCAACTCTTCAAGTAAAGACTGCATGATCGTCTATCCTCAGAAACCCAATATTGTGATTTCCTTTCCTGCAGAATCCAGGAAATTGATTTCCTTCAGGACTTTGTCGACCGGGGTATTGTTCAGTTGAGCGAATTCTTTCAGCCATTCAGTGAGTGGGGTTCCTTTTCTATGCGCCGGATCGCGTAACACGCCCTTGACAAGGTGAATGAAATGATGCTGAGCACCGACGGCGTCGCCCATACCGTGCTGCTTGATGGGAACAGGATACTTCGGCAGAGTACCCAGCCAGCCTCCATCCCTTCGCACTACCTTCGCGATTGTACCCCTCTTCAGCCGTCGCATCACGTGCTTCGCGTAGGCTTCGCAATCATTATGCACCAACGTCCCCAACTCTCCCACCCGGTAGACGTGCTCGGTGGTTTCGACGTTGTAGACAAAACCGTTGTGGGCGATGGGGGTGATGGAGAGGACGTGCTTGGGGCCGTAGATGGTGTCGACGAGTTCACCGGGGCGGAGCTGGCCGACGGGGACGAACTCCCGGCGGTCAACCGACCAGTAGGGATGGTTGTCGGTCACGCCGGTTGGTTCGCTCTGATCTTCAAGCTGCAGGTGAACGACCTTGTTGCTCGCGTCGGCCTGGTGCTTGAAGGTGCCGGTTACGACGACGCCGCCATCACCGGGCTCGATGGGAGGGCATGGACCGATATGGGTGACCTGGGCATCACCCACCGCGCCCATGTCGGGCATTTCGACATAGACGCTGCCGCCGACCGTTGCGCCGCGATCATCGATCCACGAAAGGGGGCGGAGCAGGTCAATCCAGAGCCCCAGCCCGCTCTCCTTGGTCATATAGAGGCTGATCTTACGCCACGTGGCCGGATCAGGCTCGACCGATTCCACCTGCTCGCGGATCGGATTGCGTCCCACGAGCCGTTGGCCCACCTGTATCGTGTCAATGCGTTGTGCAGGCAGATGGCGCTCACCTGCATTGCCGGTCACGTAGGTCGCCGTAAGATTGCCGGCCGGGCAGGTGGCGGCAGGAGTCGGCGGCTGCGAGCCGAACGGCGAGCCGTGGAAGATCAACCCGCCACCCAGCAGCACGAGCAGCCCAGCCACCGCCGTCCAGAGCCAGCCGGACCGGGCGCGGTGCGGCTTGACGGGAGACGGCGTGCGTTTTCGGGTTATCGGTGTGTGGCGCATGGGGCTGACGGGTTCGCGGGTCGGTGCGCTTCTGATTGTCGCCTTTGGGCATGTAACCAATGCGGCGTGCCGCGGCGCCGGAGCTAATTGTAGTCAATCATGCCCGCTTCTGTGGATAGTCCGTTGATGAGTTCATCCGTATCTTCGACGATCTTCCATACATCGATTGCAAGGCCCTTCAAGACGGCAACGGCGCTCTCCAGAATGTGGCGAAACACAACAACGTACGAGTCTTGCCGATTTGGGTCACAATCCACATACGGCAGGAAGATCGTGTACTCAACGTCCTTATCTGATCGAAACACGGTCGGCCCTATCACTTCTGGTTCCGAAAGCGTCGCCTTAGCGCTTATGTTGAATGTCAAGTCATAGTCATCGCCGTATTTCGAGACGAATGCGGGAGACGGAGTAATTCGTTTGCTCAGTTGTTCGCCAATCCACCTTTGAAAACGGTGAGAGAATGGATACTCAATACCAACCTCAATGTAGATTTGCGTCACGTAGACTCTCATGGTTTCAAACTCTTCCAGTTACCGAGCGGAACAAATCCCGATTTCCGAAACTCCTCTAGGATTCGTGCGTGCTCCACCTTCTTAGCCATTTGGGTCGTAGTCTCGCCTAGATTGTCCACAACACGCCCTGACACATTTTCCTTGCCAAAGACCTTCCGCAGTTGTCGTACCTGTTGGTGCAAGCGGGTTGGTAGTCCGCTTGACCTCGTAACCCGACCCAAATGTGCCTTGCCGAACTTGTAAATGAAGTCCTTGACCTTGATCTCGTAGACACCGAAGATCGCTTTGGCAGCATTGTTGTTCAGGTGTACTCTCTTCGGCCCACACGTATTATGCACCAGCACCCCGTCTGCCGCCACATAGTACACATGCTCGACGTCCACTTCGAGGTTGTATACGGGCTCGAGGCCGGGACGGGGGGCGATGGAGAGAACGGAGGTAGGCGTGCCGTCGGCGGTGAGGAGGGTTTCGCCGGGGTGGAGTTGGCCGGCTTCGACGAACGTCTGGCGGTCTTCAGACCAGAAGCGATGGTTGCGGGTGGTGCCGATGGGTGCGTCGAGGCCGGTAACGTGGACGTTGACGCAATCGGCCGAGGAGTGGCGGAAGACGCCCGTGACCAGGCCGCAGTCGGGATGAGGCTTGGGACCGGGATCGGGGCAGGGTGCGACGGAAACGACCGTGGCGTACCCGACGGCGCCCATCTCGGGGAGATCGAGCCAGGTGGTCGTGCCGGGTTCGATCTGGTTCGCCGCGAGCCACGCAAGAGGCCGGCCGAGGCCAACCTTGAGCAGGTCGCCGTCCGGCTTGGTCAGTTCAAGCTCGACCCAGCGCCACTCGCGATGGTCGATCTCGTCGAACGCCGACCGCTCCTCGTCCGCAACCTCCGGATTTCGGGCCAGCACCCACTCAAACCCGCGGAAGTCGCGGATCTGCTTCGTGGCGTACTTCGGAGTGGCATCGGCCGGTGCGGAATGGGACGCAGGAGAGGCAGAAACCGCCGTGAACGGCGCCGGTGCAGAAGATTCGCTTGCCTGGCGGAACAGCAGTCCGCCCCCCAACAGCACCAGCAGCCCGGCTACCGCGGCCCAAAGCCAGCCGCGTCGCGTTTGGGCGGCAGGCAGATTGCGCTTTCGGACAGACGGTGTATGGACCATGGTTCTCACGGAAGCACAGGACGGGACACCTCTGATTGTCGCCTTTGGGCACGTGCTGTCAACTACCGCGACCGTGGCTTTTCTTGACGGTGACGGTGACGATTGCGTCTTGCACGTCTTGTGCCACAGGGGATGGTCTTGATCGCTTCCGTCTGTGGAGAAAGAACCGCCCGCTGGATCGATGCATTCGGCCGCTGAGGCGTTTCTGTCCATCCATTCACCGTCGCCTTGTGAGAAGACCCGGTCACAGCCGGTCTTGAAGGCGGCATGGCTCAGGTGGTTGTGGCGCTGGAATGGCTTGTCAAGGTTGCTCCTGGTAACGCTGTTTCTGGGTGGAGTGCCCGGTTCCGGTTCCTCGCCGTCGTCCTCTACATCATCCAGCAGGTCCGTGCCGCCGAACAGTGCGTCGAGGGCTTCCTGTTGCTCGCGGGCTTCACGCCGACGCGGTTGTTCGTCGACCAGTGCCGTGGCGATTCCCAGACCGACACCCGCCGGTTTGTGAGACCATCTTCACCCGGTTGCGATTGTCGTAAAGGAAGTCGATGGAATTGTCGAGAATATCGTCCAACTTGTTGTCGATTCCCGTTACATTGCCCAAGAGGTCATGCTCGTAGATGAAGTCGACGGTACTGCCGCTGAGCGGTTCGAGCGTTTGCGTCTCCTGCTGCAGGCGGCGTGCCTGATCGTAGGTGTATTCATATTGGGAGACGCTATCGCCTGCGTCGGTCAGCTCGCCCAGGGGGGAGTAGTAGTAATCGGCACTATACGATCCGTCGCCCCATACTTCCGTGCTGCGCCGGCCGTTTTCGCCGAGTGTCTGGTTCGGGGCACGCAACGTTAGTTCGGCAAGGGCAATTACACGGGACAGGTCTAGTTACCTGTAAACAGTGTCGCGTCAACAGTGAGTGTTCGTTCGTTGCCTTGTGGTTCAGCGGCGGCGGGGAAGGCTTCTGCGCAGGGGGTTTCGCTTCGCACGGCAGTTCTGTGTAAATGGAACGAGCAAGGTACGTCGCCTGGAGAGAACACTGTCGGGACGACAGTGCCACCGGGTGGCACGTTGTTGCGACAGTGAGTGTTCGTTGCCTTGTGGTTCAGGGGCGGCGGGGGACGTTTCTGCGGAGGGGGGCAGGCTGGTCGTCTTGCTTGGGGCTGAAGGCGTTGGAAATGAGTGTCTCGAAGATCAACACAAGCAAGACGGCGGTGAGGAAGAAGCCCCATAGGCCGCGCCCCTCGCGCAGTAGTTTGAATGTGCCGCTGAGATCGTCGGGATTGTCGGCAAACACCACCGGTGTTCCGCCCATCAGCTTGCGAAGCTCTTCATGCTCAATCGTCGCGGGGTCGGACTCGCCCGGATCGACGTTCACAGAATAGGCCATCTGGTTCGGCTGCGCGCCATCCAGCATTCGCAGAAGATATACGCCGATGTCATGAGTCTCGCCGTATTGAAAAGTCTGGCCGTGAATGGTCGGATCGGGCTCGGTGGTCAGCCGAATGGTCTCGCCGCTGGGCGGCTGCACCTCGACCGCTCGGGATTGGGCCGTGTCGGAGAATTGTAGCGTGAGCGGCACGCCTGCAAGTGTTTCGTGATGCTGTCGCTCGGCCCCGGCCATGTCGAACACCATACGGGCCAGCATAGGCAGGAAGATGGGGCGTAACGGCAGGTTGGTCCAACCCACATGGGCACTGGTTCCGAGCCAGTAGACCTTCCCTTGGCCGATGCCTCGCTCGGTCAGCAGGGCATCGCCGCCATCAAGCTGTGCGAGTATACGGGCGTCCGCAGCAGCCTTGGTATCGAGCCGGACGTAGCGGTAGACCAGCACCGACTGGTAGAGCGACGGCGGATCGACCAGTTGCCGCAGGGCCGGATGCTCCGCATCGAGCGATGCGATGGCCCACGCATCGCGGTCGTCCTCCGGGCCAGGAGCCCGAACGTCCAGGATGGGAGCCGGCAGCAGGCGACCGGCTACCTGAGAGTTCACCCGGTTGTAGGCGTCGGGTTCCACATTATCGCCGCAAATCCAAAACAGGTTGCCGCCGGCCGTGACATAATCGGCCAGCCGGCGGGCAGCCTCGTCGGTCGGAGCCGGCAGGTTCACACAGAAGATGACCTTGTAGGTATTGAGCGGTTCGCTCGGCAGTTCGGCGGCGGTAAGCTCGGTCAGAGTGATGGCCCAATCTCCGGAGCGGATCGGCCGCAATGCGCGTGTCAGGTAGAACGTATCGTCCAGATACTCGATTTCGTGGCGGCGCGGCTTCACAACTGCTACCGGAATACCGCGGTCTACCTGCACGGTGAAGAACCAGCGATCGTCCATGGGCGAGCCCTGGTCGCCGACCAGCCGCGCCTCGCCTCGGAACAGACCGCCACGGGCAGGCGTGAAGGTAAACTCGTGTGTGTCGTGTTCGCCCGGTGCGAGCTTGATGGCGGGGCTGGCGCCCTCCTTGGTTCCGTCGATCAGCAGTTCGACGCGGCGTTCTTGCTCGACCGTCGATGTGTTGAACAGTTCGACCGTGGCCTTCACCGGCATGCCGGCCACCGGCACGGCCGCGCTCAGGCGGACGTTTTGAATGGCGACATTGGGTCGCGGGGCGCGATGGCAGTCGATGAAGATCACCGGAATATCCCGCCCCTTATCGTCCTTTGCGCCGGTATCTGCTTCCTGCTGATTCTCCTTGCCGGCCGCGGCCAAGGTCTCTAGCGACCGCTTTTTCAGATCGCTAATGACAAAGATGTGCTTGTGCTGGGCACGGACATCAGCAAGCAGTTTTCGGGCCTGATCGATCTTCACGCCAAGATCGGCCCGTTCGTAGGAAGGCCCGCGCTGGCGGCATTGGTCGAGAATCTGGATCACGTTGTCTTGCGTGCGATCGAGCTGGTTGAGCCCCGGATACTGCGGGCCGCCGGTCAACAGCAAGGCCACACGGTCGCGTTCGGAGTGTTCGTCGAGTACCTGCCGTGCGGCGCGAATTGCCGTTTCAAAACGCGGTTCGTCGCTATCGACCATGCCCATACTGGCGGAATTATCGAGAATGATGGCCACGGCCGACTCGGCGCCCGATCCCCACAGCGCGCCCAGGCTCGTCACCGTCGGGCGCGCAAGCCCGAAGGCAAGCAGAATGAGCACGGCCATCCGGAGCAGCATGAGCAGCAGGTCCTGAATGCGGCGCCGCCGGCGGGTCTTCTCGGCCGAGATGAGCAGGAAACGCAGCGTCGGGAACGGCATATCCTTCACCTTCTGCCGATTGATCATGTGCAAGACCACGGGAATACCCGCAGCCAGCACAGCAAGCAGAAATAGGGGGACGCCGAAGCTCATGGCATGTTTCTCTTGGCTACGTAACGCGACAGCATGAAGTCGTACGGGGTTGTGGTCTCAGCAACGACGTAGTCGATCTGGCTTTCGGCGCAGGCTTTGCGGTAACTGTCGAGGAACGCCTGCATCTGTTCGCGATACGTGTCGCGCACGTACGCCGGGTCGATCTGGAGGCGGTCGTTGGTTTCCAGATCGTAGAACGAAATGACGTCGCGGAACGGGAACTCGATTTCCGCCTTGTCCATAACGTGGAATACAATGACCTCGTGCCGCCGATGCCGGAAGTGATGGAGTGATCGGATGACATCTTCCGGCGTATCGTAAAGGTCGCTAATGAGCACGATGAGGCATCGCTTTTTGAACCGGTTGGCCAGGCGGTGCAAGGTTTCGGCAATATCGGTTTCCTCGCCCGGCTTGATCTCTTCGAGCTTGCGCATCATGTCGTTGAAGTGCCGCGGCGAACTGCGGGCCGGCATGTCAAGGTTGACTTTTGTATCGAATGTGGTCAGCCCGACGGCATCCTGCTGGCGCGTCATCATGTATGAGAGAATGGCGGTCAGGTACGAGGCGTACTCGAGTTTGGTGATCCCGCCTTCGTGCTTGTAGCCCATCGATCCGCTGGTATCCAGCAGGATCTGGACCCGCATGTTCGTCTCTTCTTCGTACTGCTTGATGTACAGGCGATCCGTGCGCGCAAGCATGCGGTAGTCGAGGTGGCGAGGATCGTCGCCTGCGGTGTATTCGCGATGTTCGGCGAACTCGACGCTGAAACCCTTGTACGGGCTGGCATGGAGGCCGGTCATGGAGCCTTCGACCACTCCGCGTGCGACCATGGAGAGGTTCTTCACGCGCGCCAGGGCATGGGGTTCGAGGAATCGGTAGCCGGTTTGCATCGGTTGTTCTCGGTTACAGGCGGGGCCAACGGGTTGAGCCGCA
This sequence comes from Thermoguttaceae bacterium, assembly GCA_040772845.1. Taxonomy (GTDB): domain Bacteria; phylum Planctomycetota; class Planctomycetia; order Pirellulales; family Thermoguttaceae; genus PWXP01. Next base: position 7,413,316 of record JAXGXG010000001.1, on the reverse strand, counting down.
GAGCATTGGGGTTATCGCAGTTGGAATCGTTTTCGGAGGATCCACTCGGTGGTGATGACGCCCAGGAACAGGGTCCAGAACAGCGGCGGCCAGTAGAGGCGCCGCTCAACGACCACGCGGCGGCTGCGCACCGAGCGGTCGAGTTGTTCGGTCAGCCGGTCGGCCGTGGTGATGTGGAAATACCGCCCGTTCGTTTCAGACGCGATGCGAGCGAGTGTCTTCTCGTCGAAGTCCAGCGCCTCGAACTCGAGGTTGGGACGCCCCACTTCGACGGAGAGTTTCTCGGCCTTAACGGCCTCATCTCCCACGGCTGCCTGGATTTCAAACTCGTAGGTACCTGGCGCTTGCGGTTCGAACTCGCCGGCGTAATGCCCGCCCGGGCCGGGAATACTGGCCAGATCGACGCGGTCGGGGCGTCCCGCCGGGCCGCGAACGTCGGCGTGGACCTTCGCCTTGTCGGTCCCTTCGCCGCGCACGTCGCGGACGATGGCGGAAAGGCGAATTGCCTCGCCCGGTTCGTAGTAACCTTTATCGGCAGATGCCGTAACGCCCGCGCCTGTGGTGACCTCTTCCGATCGGCCGGCAAGCCATCGGACCATCTGGCCCCAGAACTGCAGGAAAGGCGACTCGTGGCCCAAGGCCCTGGGACCCTGTTGCCATTTCCGGGTCGTGTCGCCGCAGAAGACAGCGACGCGTCCTTTCTCCACGGGGTGAACCGCCAGTACCGGCATGGACTGCTCCGTGGCGTCCAGCGTGGCGAGAACGGTTGCCGTTGGCTTCGCGCCTTCAACCCGAGTACACCCATCCAACGGCGGCAGCCCGGCTTCTTTCGCCGGGGCGCGCGCCGTCGGAAAAAAGTCGGCAATGTTTGCGAAGATGGGGTGGCGTGCGCCTTCCGGCGTGAGAACGGGAAGGAATGGGTCGGTCATCTGCCCGATATCGCGGCCGCCCAGGCGAACCGGCAGCAGGTCGCCCAATTCGGTCCCGGTATAGCCGCCGGGCCCCAGGCTGTTGTAGCCGCCCAGCATGACGAGCCCGGCGCCCGCCTTGATCCGATTGGCAAGCATTGCCTGCTGGGCCGGGCGAAGGAAGGAGCTGTCCAGGTCGCCGAGAATGAACACATGGAACTGGTCGAAGCTTGCCTGGTCCGTGGGGATGGCGTCGAACGTGATATCCGGAACATTACCGCGCCGCAGAAAGAAGTTCGGGCGCGTCTGCACCAGCGAGCAGAACTCCAGGTCCGGGTCCTTTGCCAGGAAGCGATCGACCAGGGCCCCATACTCGGCCCGCAACGTCCCCTCGATGTACAGGACGCGAATCCCCGGCTCGACAACCAGCGCCACGGCCGACCGGCGATTGTTTTCTTCGATCCGCTCTTCCGGCGCCGGCGCGACGTGTACCGAGTAGGTTCGCCGACCGACCGTTGTCGGGCGGAACTCGAATCGCACCTCCTGGCCGGCGCCCGGTTGGCCGAGGGTAAGCTCCTGCTCGCCGAGTTTCTGGCCCGTATCGTCTTCGAGAACCACGCGTACAACACGGCCGGTCAGGCCCACCCCTTCGACGACTGCCGTGATTTCGGCCAGATTGTCGCGCATCATACGCTCGGGACAATTCATGCCCACGATCCGGATATCGCGGTAGGTGACGTCGCTGCGCAAGCCGGCGCCGACACCCACGGTGTGGACAGGCGTGCCCAACCGTGACGCAACGGTCACGGGATCACCGGCCGCATTGTGGATGCCGTCGCTGACGAGGACAATGGCCTCGGTATCACGTATCGGCACTGCCTTTGCGGCCGACTGCAGTGCTGCGGTCAGTGAGGTGACCTTTCCATCCGGCGCCATACCGGCCAACTGCGGTGGTCCGTCGATCGGCTGCGCCCCTTCCGCGAAAGAGAACCAGTGCAGGTCGAAATCGTCGCGGAATGCTTCTTCCCACGCTTCGGCCTGGCGGCGCACCTGATTGTAGCGTGTCACTCCCGTTGCATCGTCGGCAATGCTCATCGATCCGGAACGATCGACGAGAAACACCAAGGCCGGGCGCTGCTGCAAGTCGCGCTGGTAGCTGAAGACCGGGCGAAACAGGAGCAAGACCACCAGCAAGATAGCGAACGCCCGCAAGGCGAACAGCAGTTGCCATTGGCCCAGCTTGAGCGACCGGAATGCGCGGTAATAGAACAACCCCGCCAGCCCGATCGCGCCTGCCGCAACCGCCATCATGGTGCCGAAACTACTGCCCTGTTCAAGCGCGATCTGAAACATAGTCGCCCGTTCAATCGGTCTGCACGCCTGCCGCCTTCTTCTTACCTTCTTCGAGGGCTTCCTTCCCCAAGACCACCCGTTTCACGTAGACGACGTCTTCCAGTTTCTGGTCGATTTCTCCCTTGTCGCGTTTGTGGAGCAGGAATTTCTCGGCCTTCACATGGGTGCGGTAGGCGCCGGGCCGCTCGGCCTGGTAGCCAAGTGGCTGAACATACAGGACTGCCGCGAGCGGTCCGCTTATGGTGCGATCGTCCTGGAGCGTAATGGTATGCTCGTACTCGCGCGCCGGATAGGTGCGGCCCGTGTAGTATTTCTCGTCGCTGGCCAACTCACGGAAGCGCCACTCGCGTTCCATCCATTCCTTCTTCACATGACATTCGATCTGCTTCACTACGCGAAGCGGCACCAGCCGTTGCCGGCCCAACTGAGAATCGAGGATTTGCAGCCGGTGGTCGCGAGTCAGGTAGATCATGCCTGGAATGATCTTTCCATCGGAAAGCTCAAGGTAGCCCGGCACGGAATCCTCTCGCTCGGTGGGCGCCTTGCCGAATGGGCTGATTACCGGCGGCTCTGCCTGGCCAACGCTGCCCCCGACACATAAGAGAATCGCACAGACCAGTCCTGGCAGATGAGCGGGGAGAGACCTCATGACCTTGACTCCATAGCGAGGAACAAAAACGTGGGGTGCAACCAGCACACCACCAATCTCCATTCTGACCGAACTGCCGATCAAATGCACGCCCCGCCCCTCTTGTTGGCGGACCGGAAAGCGCAAAGACTGCGATAAACCCCACACATTAGGGGACTGCCACGGCTTACTTGCCGACGATCTATTACCGCGATCGGGCTTGGTTTATTCCTTCACGACAAAGGTGGCCGTTTGTGGCGGGAATATCTTCCCCCCTTATGTCCGATAAGGATGATGTAGAGAAGTTGGAACTGCCTGCGCGTCCTTGGCTCTTTACCTGCCCGCCAGCGGGAGGGTCGGGCTCAGAGGCCCGGGGAGGGCGTATAAGTGAATGACTGGCGGAACACACAGAACGTCCCACCCGGCCGCTACCGCGTCCGACCTCCCCGGAGGGGAGGTGTGTGTGGCTAGCGGCGGAAACAAATATACAAGCACGCAGCGCCAGCAAGTGGATCCAATCGACCCACTCGCTTGCGCTTCGAGCTTGTATTGCCGGGAAGCTGTCTTCCGCCGCTCGCCTAACGCCAAGGGCTAGCGGCGGGGTTCAGCACCCTTGCAGGTTACTAGCCGTTCGACGAAAATGAAAATGGAGGACAGACTCGGCCTCGCATCTGACGCACCCTCGGCGGACCGGGCAGCTTTTTTCTGAAAGGAGCACGAGATGGGATCGTCACACGACCGTAGTTTCGGCGAATTGTCGCGCCGTACGTTCCTGGAACGAGTGAGCCGGACAGCCGCCGCCGGCGGTGCAGCAGGGAGTCTAGGTCTGCCCTCGTTTTCGTTTGGCGATGACGAGAATTCGGGGCCGATCGATTGCGGGCCACCACCCAAAGCCGCACCGCAACAGCGCACCGGCGGCGAGTCGTTTGCTCCGTTGCCGTTGCCGGTAACGCCTTTGAGGCGATCGGAGAAGAAGAAGCCGCCGGCGCCGCCTGCACTGATCGGAAAGGCTGCGATGGGCCCGGTTCGCTGGATCACGCGGGATAACAAGCGGGTCCAGTATCGCGACTGGATGACGGATCCGGCCGATGTTGACACACTGCTGAAATGGACCAACGAGAAGCTCGGCATCCACTACCGAGCGACGGAAGCGGATTTCGCCCATTTCTCGTTCGATCCGCGCGAACTGCCGGCCCTGTTGTTCGCCGGGCACAACAAGTTCGAACTGAACGATGAACTGCGGCAGCGGCTGGCCCGCTACGTACTCGACGGCGGTACGATCATTGCCGACGCCTGCTGCGGTTGGCAGGATTTTGCAGATGCGTTCCGGCGCGAGATCGAGTTGATCTTCCCCAATCGGCCGATGCACAAGCTGTTGCCGGACAACCCGGTCTACGCCTCGTACTACAAGCTCGGAAACCTGACGTACAAGAAGGGTGACGGATCGACCTTTTCCGAAGAGCCGCATCTGGAAGGGATCGATATCGGCTGTCGCACGGCCGTGATCTTTTCGCCCCGCGATCTGACGTGCGGCTGGGACGGTCACGAGCACCCGCGAGGGCTGCGCGTGGTGATTGACGAAGCTCGGCAGGTTGGGGCCAACATCATCACGTACGTTCTGGGGAGTTTCCAGCTTGGCCGGTTCCTCAGTTCGACCAAGGTGTACCACGAGGCGGCTGCGCCGACGCGCGACGATTTCGTTTTTGCGCAACTGATGCACGAAGGCGATTGGGACCCCGATCCTTCAGCCGTCCACAACTTGCTGAAGTTTGCCCGCGACAACTCGACGCTGGAAGTGAAGTTCCGGCGGGAGGACGTCGGATTGAAGGATCCGCGGACGGCCACGTATCCGCTGTTGTACATGACCGGACACCGCGAGTTCACCTGGGACCAGGATGACGTGGCGCGTCTGCAACGCTATCTGAAGGCTGGGGGCATTCTGCTGGCCGACGCATGCTGCGGGCGCATGTCGTTCGACATGGCGTTCCGTCGCGAGATTGCGAAGGTCTTTCCGGACCATCGCCTGGAACGGCTGGCGGCGGACCATCCTCTGCTTCGTTGCCATTACGAGATTGACCGCGTGGACTACACGCCGCGGGTTCGCGAGGATTTCGGCCCGTTCGATACGCCGGAGATCGAGGCCATCAGCATCGACGGCAAGGTGGCCGTGGTTTACAGCAAGTTCGACTTAGGCAACGGTTGGGAGCAATTCCCGCACGCATACAGCCACGGTTTGCGGGACGAGTCGGCATTGAAAGTCGGCACGAACGTGATCGTGTATGCCATGACGCATTGATAGTTGCATTGGAGGAAACTTGCTATGTCGCCCGTGGCCGATAGTGTAATGCAGCGGCTGGATGCCGCACGGCAGAAATGGTGGATTTTCTCGCTGCTTTGCACGTGCGTTCTGGCAATGTGCGCATCACTGGCCTTCCTGCTCCTCTGCATGTTGCTGGACGCACTGGTGCAGTTTTCGCAGAGCGTTCTTGCAGGAATGCTTCTTGTCTGGCTGGGAATTACCGTAGCATTGATCGTGCTGATTGCGCGGCGGCTGATGCGAGGTCAGCGGACGCTGGAGGCAACGGCGCGTCGTGTCGAAGCCGAGATGCCCGAACTGGGCAGCAACCTGATCAACGTCGTTCAGCTTGCCGACGATAAGGTCAACGAGAATTCCCTGTTCTGCGCCGCCGCAGTGAAAGAGGCTGCCGGGCGGATCGGCCACCGGTCCTTCGACGAGGCGGCCAGTCGTGAAAGCCGCTGGCGGCGATTCCTTTACTGTATGCAAACGCCGCGCGATCTGGTGGAATCGTTCGCCGGGCTGGGTGTCCTGGTGTGCATTGCCGTGATGTGCTCAATCCTGCTGCCCGGGTGGGGATCGGCCGCCGGACGCCTGCTGAAGCCGTGGCAGTTCGTTCCGGCCGTGGGATCGGTCGGCGCGATCAAGGTGACGCCGGGCAACACCGAGGTGCTGATCGGAGACAGCTTGCTGGTGACCGCCGAGATCAAGAATCCTGAAGGCAAGCCGTACGACGCCGTTCTGTTTGCGGCATCGGACGGAGAGGCGGAGCAGGAATTGCCTATGGCCGCGGCCGATGATTCGCGGCAGAAGTACACGTTCTCCTTGCCCTCGGTGCTGAAACCGTTGCGCTACCGGGTGGAAATCGGCGATTCCCAGTCGGCCGTATTCGACGTGGGCGTGCGAGAGAAGCCTGCCGTGGATGAAGTCGAAGTCACCTACCGTTTTCCCGCCTACCTGGGCCGCCCGGAAGAGACGTTTGCACAACGGGAGGCCGATCTCGAGGCGCCTATCGGAACGCAGGCGGAGCTGCGCATCCGGGCCAGTTCACCCATTGCAAAGGGTTATGTGAAGTTGGGGGCAGCGGAGTACACCGGACGAGTCGAAGCCGATGGCCGACTCGCAGTCGCTTTCCCGCTGAAGGAAGACGGCGTATTCACCATCCATATGGCGAACAGCGCCGGGCATAGCGATCCGAATCCGCGTCCGAATCGGATTCAGGTGATCCAGGACCAGCCGCCCACGGTGGAGTTGCTGAAACCGGCGCGTCAGGGGTCCGGCGCACCGGGCGATGATGTGCCCGTAATGATCCGCGCCGTGGACGACTATGGCATTGCTCGCATCCGCCTGGAAATGAAGGTGCTTGCCCAACCGGCGTCGGCCGCCGGTGCGGACGATGACGTTTCCCCAGGCGAGCAGTCCGGGGCTGCCGCAACCGGCGAGGTCGAGGTCGTTCCGCTCACCACCGTGCGACAGTGGAGCGATATCGAGTCCGGAACGGTTGCCGTCGAGCATCATCGCCTGGAGTTGCCTGCCGAAAAGGTGCAGGCGGGGCAGACGGTCATGGTTCGCGCGGTGACGTGGGACGGACGGAACATTGCTCGTGGAGGATTGGACCTGATGCCCCAGGAGGCCGCCAGCGCATGGCACACGGTTCGGCTGGTCGACGGCCAGGCGCAGGTATCGGAGGCCCTGGAGCAGCTCGACAGTGTCCGCGGAGGCATCTATCGCATTCTGGAAAAGCAAGTTCGCGCCCGTGCGCAGTCGGCGGAGATATTGAAAGAGGAACTAGTTGCCGATCGACTGGGCATTGCCGAAGCGGTTCGCGCGAAGCAGGTTGAGATTCAAAAGGACGCCATTGCGTTGGTCAAGGCATTGGGCAAGGCCGAGGCGCCAGATAAGGCAGCCGTGCGGCGCGTCATGAACAGTCTGTCCTTCGGTGACATGCTCAGCGCCGTCCAGCTTTGCGATCACATGGTGAAGCTGGACAACGCGCCTGCGTTCGCCCAGCCGACTCCGGAATTGCTGGGCGTTCAGGATCGGATTATCGACGTGCTGCGCAAGCTTCTCGATGTCGCCCGGCAGGCACAGAGCGACATTCTGAAGGAAACGGAACGCCGCGTCGGCGGCGAATTGCCGAACGACGTGGAACGGAAGCTGGAAGACCTGCGCAACAAGCTCGATGAGTTTGCCGAACAGCAGAAGAAGGTCGTGGAGGCCACGGAGAATCTTGCGAAGAAGCCGGTCGAGGACTTCACGGAAGAGGAACAGCAGTTGCTGGTCGGTCTGGCGGCGACCGAGGACGATTGGGCGAAGATGATGGAGGAGTTCCATTCCGACCTGAGTAAACTGCCCGACCAGGATTTCGCGAACCCGGCCCTGCTGAAGGAATTGGTCGAAATTCAGACGGAACTGAAGATGGCCAAGGATGCCCTGCTGAAAAAGACGGCCGATATTGCCGTCCCGCTGGAGCAGCTTGGCGCAGAGATGGCCGAAGAGATCAAGACGAACCTGGAAAAGTGGCTGCCGGACACGCCCGATCGCGAACGCTGGAGTCAGGAAGAAGGTCTGACCGACATGGAGAAAGAGGCGCCCATGGCCGAGTTGCCTGGCGAATTGGAGGACCTCATCGGCGAACTGATGGAAGAGGAAGAAGACCTATTCGACGAGATGGAAGACGTCTCCAGCAGTGCGGCCGATTCGCTCGATAAAGGGGCCGGCTGGGACGTGGCCGACGGCCCGATCTCGAACATGAGCGCCAAGGGGGCCACCGGCAACCGGCTGCCCAATACGAGTGAAATCGGCGGCCGGGCCGGCGAGGGACGGCAAGGGAAATCCAGCGGCGAGTTCGTCGGCGACGAGGCCGTCGGCAAAGGCGGTCGCAATACGCCTGCAAGACTTACGCCCGATCCCTACGTCAAAGGGCAGATCAAAGATCACAGCAAGGAGGGAACCGGCGGGGCGACCGGCGGCGGCAAGGAAAGCGGGCAAGGTGGCGAAGGGCTCGAAGGCCCCATGCCCGGACTGCCCGGAAAACGCGATCTGGAACGCCTGGCCGGCAAGCAGGCGGCCCTGCGCAACAAGGCGGAGGGAGTGGATGTCCAACTGGAGATCATGAACTTCCACCACACCGATATGGACAAGATGCTCGAACTGATGGCCCAGGTAGAACGCGATCTGCGCGCCGGCCGTTATCAGAGTGCGCTTCGGCAACGGCAGGTGCTGGCCGACGGGTTGGGCAGCATGAAGCGCTATTTGGAAGGCGAGTTCGAGGTGCGGCAGGACGCTACCGCCAATCTTCCCGGCGATATCCAGAAGGAACTGCTCGGTAGCATGCAAGAGGCATCGCCTCCCGGCTGGGAGGAGTTGAATCGCCGTTATTTCGAGCGGCTGTCCGACGGAGGCGAAGATGCCGTTTCGCCCGCGCCTCAGAACCCTTAGGAGAACTGCATGGAGCTGGGTAGATCGGATCGAGCAATGAGGCGCGTGCGACTGGTTCTGCATACGGCGCTTGGGCTCATGTGTCTTTCACTCGTCGGCTGTGGAGACTCCGAGGAAGAGGCTGCGCGCCGCCGGGCCGAACGATTACGCGAGATTCAGGCCGAAACCGATGCCGCCGAACGCCAGGACGATTTGAAGACGACTCCCACCAGCCTGGACGCATTGCAGGTGGAAGCGCTCGGCAGTTCGGGCGGCGACACGACCGATGCCAAATCGGGCCGTTCCGCCAAGCCTGACCTCGATGCCAAACTGGGGCGCGCGTGGACCGCGTCTGACGGAACGGTCCTGGGCCGCGGCGAGTTCGTGAGCCTTCTTGACGGAAACGTGTGCCTCCAGCAGGCGGATGGCGCAGGAGCGGTCGTTCCATTCGCCCAGCTATGCGAAGCCGACCAGGCGTTTGTGCGGCGGATTGCCGGAGACGAGATTGCGGAGCCCGCATCGACGCCGCCGGATACCGCGGAGGCGGAACCGCCCCGATCGGCAGAAGAAACGCAACAGACGGCAAGTGAAGATACAGCGGAGACCGGGCCTTCTCCCCAGCCCCTGGTCGGCAACAAGAAGGTTGTTATCCCGTTCGATTTCGTCTCGAAGTTCGACGACGGCCGCTATGGCGGCAAGGTGGGCGATTTGCTGTGGCGGAAGCTGGAGCGCGACGGCCGGATGGTCGTGCCGGAAACCATGCTCGACGTTCGCGATTTCTGCGAAAGCCGCCATATCCACCCGACGCCCGAGACACCGCTGGACGAGATGAGTCGAATCGTGCAGGGAGAATTCGGTGGGCATATCGGGATCTGGGGACAGGTGGAACGCGCGCCAGGCCACGAGTGGGAGGTGTATGACCTGACGATCAAGTGCGTCGATTTCTCGGCCAGCGCAGAACCGAAGGTCATCTATGAGGTGACCGCGCGAACCAATTCGGTCAGCGAGATTCCACACCTCTATGTGCGAGAGATGCTCGACGCCCTGTACGGCCGGAAGCCGGGCGAACCGCCGCCGCCCAATCCGATCGAAGAAAAGAACTGGCTGGAGAATCCCAACCTGGTCGTCGGCGATTTCCAGCAAGGCGCAGGAGGCGTTCCCAAGGGATGGGATCGCGGCGGGGGCCAGCATCGTGAACCGTTGGGCGGCCTGGTGAGCTGGATTCCCGAGACCGGCAATCCTGGCAACAAGGTGATCCGTTTCCGTTTCGGCCAGGATATCGGCGATTCGTACGGCGTGATGTATTACAGCGACTGGTTTCCCATCGAGGAGGGCGCGAAGTACCGATCCCAATTGCGATATCGCAGCAACGGGCCCAAGGTGATCGTCTTCATCAAGTGCTACTCCGAGGTGGCCGGTCCCTACCGCGCCGAATCGGCCGGCGGCAAAGGGTCAGGCGGCCCGCCAGGCAGCGAACCGCCGGCCTACATTCCCGAAATGGGCCAACGGCGCGAAGTCTACCGAAGCCAGCAGAATATGAAGGGGCCCAAGAACGTCTGGAACACACACACCGAGGACTTCACCCCGAAGCATACGCGTTACGCGCCTCATTGGGGACGCGTGATGCTCTATGCGTACCTGGGGGCCGGTGTGGTGGAGTTCGACGACGTTGTGGTCAAACAGATCCTTCCCCCCTCCCCCGGCGACCACCAGAAACTCCAGCGCCATTCGCTCGAAACCGACGTCACCATCAAAGAGATGGAGGAGAATGAACGGAAGAGCTGGCAAATGAAACAAGAGCAATCCAAGGAGAAGTAGATGCTGCCGGACTGCGCGGTCTCGAGCCGCTTCCTCCGGTCTTGTATCCCGTTATGTCACACGCCAGCTACACGTCCGCCGACTTCCAGCAGAATCCGTTGATGTTCTATTACGAGGCGACCCTCGCTTGTGACCTCGTGTGCAAGCACTGCCGCGCATCGGCCCAGGAGACGGCCCACCCGGACGAACTGCCGCACGATCGGGCGAAGGCGCTCATCGATCAAGTTGCCTCGTTTCCTCGCCCGCCCATGATGGTGTTCACCGGCGGCGATCCGCTGAAACGGGCCGATCTGTTCCAACTGCTCCGGTACGCGGTGGATCAAGGCATTCACGTAGCCCTGACGCCTTCGGCCACGCCATTGGCCACCTACGACGCGTTTGCACGCGCACGGGATGCAGGTGTGCCGCGGTTGGGAATCAGTCTTGACGGCGCCGATGCGGCCACACACGATGCATTCCGAGGGTTCGACGGCAGTTTCGCACGCACGCTGGAAATGCTCGAAAACGCGAGAAAGCTGAACATGGGCGTGCAGGTGAATACGACCATCACCCGCCGCAATGTTCATCAGGTCGATGCGATTGCCGAACTGCTGGCCGACCGCGGAATCGCCATGTGGGCCGCGTTCTTCCTGGTGCCCGTAGGCCGGGGCGTTGAGGAAGAGCGGATTCGGCCCGAGGAGTATGAAGAGGTCTTCGCCCGACTATGGCATCATTCCCGGCACCAGGGTTATTCCGTGAAGACGACCGAGGCGCCCCATTACCGCCGATTCGTCTTGCAGCAAGGGGGCGATCCGCTGGCCGGCCCGGAAGGGGAAGGCGACCGCCAAAGTGCGCGGCGCCGCGGTCATCGCGCTCCGTTGGGGATTGGCGATGGGAAGGGCGTCATGTTCGTCAGCCACACGGGCGAAATCTATCCGGCCGGTTTCCTGCCGCTGCTATGCGGCCGGTTCCCTGAAGACTCGATTGTCGATACGTATCAGAATCACCCCACGTTCCAGGCCCTACGCGACCCGGACCGCTTCAAAGGTCGTTGCGGATATTGCGAGTATCGCTACGTTTGCGGCGGAAGTCGCGCCCGCGCGTACGCGATTACCGGCGATCCCCTAGCTACCGACCCCGACTGCGCCTACCGCCCCAATCGCGACGCAGAACCCGTGCGCGGCGTGTAGATGGCGCGTGGCGTGTGCCTGATCCTGATGCACTACTCTCCCAATGCCGCTGAAATAATCCGCGCGACTTCGGCGCCGAGGACTCTGGAGCCTTCGGGAGTGAAGTGAACGTTCTGAGGTCGCTGAATCTCGGCCAAACGCGGAAGGGCGAAGGTGTAGAGATCGTTGATCGGGATGTTGTGGGCATCCATGACCTTCTTGGCCGGATCACTTTCCGATACAGAACCGGCTGAAGATCCGGTCAAGCACATCATCAGTATAGACCGCACCAACCACCTTGCCAAGCTCATCGAGGGCCAGCCGGAGTTCAGCCGCCAGGAGTTCCTCTCCCCCGCCTGCAACGGCCAGTTCCGTGGCCCGCCCAATTGCCGCCAGGGCAGCGGCGATGGATTCACGAGTTCGCGCCGCCGTGGCGGTTACGACATCGGCTGCCGTGGCATGGAGGTCGCTAATCGCCTCGCGCAAGGCGGTCCGCATCGCATCGAGCCCCCGGCCGGACTGGGCGCTCGTTTCGATGGCCGGACCGGTGTAGTCGGTTCGGCGAGTCTGATCGCATTTGGTCAGTACGATCAAGCGGTGCGCGTCGGCCGGCTGGTCGATATGCTGCTGCTCCCAGGGGTGAAGCCGCCTGCCGGCGTCGAGACACAGCAGAGAGATAGGGGCCGTACCGCCTTCGCGCGCGGCCATTCGCTCGGCCGCCGCTGCGAGCGAGTCCCCTTCGGCCTCCGGCATGCGTCCGGCCGTGTCCAGAAGCCGGCACCGAATGCCGTCCAGGTCGATTTCACCGCTCAGGTAATCGCGCGTGGTGCCCGGCTGTGCGTCGACCAGGGCATTGCCGCCGGTAAGTGCATTGAACAGCGTGGACTTGCCCGTGTTGGGCAAACCGACCAGCACAACCGTCGTGCAGCTTGCCAGGCCCCGCCTCTGCATTCGGTCTTCCACGGCGTGAAGCTCCACCGTGGCGCGGCCAAGACGTTGGATGAGTTCGCTGGACGGGAGCGTTTCGATATCCTCTTCGGCGAACTCGAAACCGGCTTCGAGATGGGCCAGCAGGTCCACCAGTTCGTCGCGGAGTCTGCCAAGCGGGCCGGAAAGCCCGCCGGCCAACTGGCTCAGAGCGGCGTCGAGCTGTTCGGGCCGCTCCGCCTCGATCACGCCCAGCACGGCCTCGGCCTGCGCCAGGTCCAGGCGGCCTGCGAGAAAGGCCCGCATAGTGAACTCGCCCGGTCCCGCCAGACGGGCGCCGCGCCGGCACAGGGAGTCCACCAAGGCGTCCAGCAAGGGCGGCGAACCGAAGGTATGCAGTTCCGCCATCGTCTGGCCGGTGTAGCTACGGCCTTCGGGCCAAGTCAGCAGTGTTGCCGGCGCCGCGGTATGCCAACCGTCCGGCAGGACATGGCCCTCTCGTGCAACGGCGTGCCGGGTTGAACACTCCGCGGATTCCTGCTCCGGGTGGAACACGTCCTGCACGCATTGTGCGGCGTCGGGCCCGCTTAAGCGGACGATGCCGCGTGCGGCCCCGCCAGGCGCCGACGCAATGGCAGCGATCGTGTCGTCAAGGGCCGGTGTCACTTCGGATCACTTCCGCCCACGGTTCTTCTTCCGTTTTTCGCGCGCCGCAGCGCCGCTGTCTTCGGCCGGGCGTTTGAACTTATCCCATAGCGACTGCTCTTGCTGCCCGCCTTTGCCATTGGCCTTGGCGGAAGATGTCTTCGAGGGATGCGGCAGCAATTTTCGCTCGGCCACGCCCCAAATGCTGGAAGCGATGAAGTAGACGCACAAGCCGCTGGCGACTTTGAAAAACAGGACGCCGATGAAGAGCATCATGTACTTCATCATGTTCTGCTGCATCTTGGTTTGCTCATCGGTGGCCGGCGGCATGAGCATCTTCTGCTGCACAATGAACAAGGCCACCGTAATGACGGGCAGCAGGTTGAAATACGGCCCAAACCCGAGCATTCCCTGCCCGTCGTTCACCCATTCCGGCATAAATCCGCTCCAGTCGAACAGCATGTCGGGCGCCGCAAGGTTCGAGCACCACCGGATGGCCGAGGTGAACAAGGGGGCCTGCCGGAGTTCCACATCGACCATCAACGCGCGGTACAGCGCCATGAAAATCGGAAGCTGGATGAACAGCACCAGGCATCCGCTGAGCGGGTTGTAGTTGTGTTTTCGGAACAGCTCCTGCTGCGCCTTGGTGCGTCCCTCGACGTCGTTCTTGTACTTCTCTTGCAGCTTCTTCAGTTCCGGCTGGATCATCTGCATCTTCTGGGCGCCCAACGCCTGCTTGTGGCTCAGCGGATACATGCAGCCGCGAACCACAATGGTGAGCATGAGAATGGCCAATCCGAAATTGAACACGAGGTAGTCGTGGAAGAAGTGCAGCACGAGTACCATGGGGCGGGCAATCCAGGTGAACCAGCCGTAGTATACGAGTTCCCCTAAGCCATACTTCGCCAGCAGCGGGGGCCTCTTGGGGCCGGTGAACAGATCGAACTCTTGCTCCAGCGTTTCACCGGGCGCCAACTCGTGATCCAGACTGATCAGCCGACAAGACGTGTTGGCCAGCTTCAAGATTTCCGGACGAAGCCCTACCCGAAGCGGCTGCCATTGTTTGAACCAGAGTTCCTCCGGGCTGGACTTCTGGGGAATCAGAACAGCCGAGAAGTACTGGGCATCGACACCGATGTAGCGGATGTTCTCATCCTGCGGCGGAGCACCGAATTCGTCTTCGGCAATGACCGGGCCGCCAATCTGTTTGAAGGCCGCGTTTTCGCGCTGGACGATCACGTCGCGCATGCCTGCCGCGCCGCCAAAGAAGCCTTCCCGTCCGATCTTGTTCGCGTACCACCATCCTTCCGTCGGCAGTCCGGTCGGCCCGTCCAGTTGGTAGGCCACGGTATTGGCATGATCAGCCAGATTGCGGATTCGCACCCCGACGACCAGATGATACGACTTGAAATCGCGATCGTCCCTCGACTCCGGCGGGGTTTCGGCCAAACGGTACGACTTGATGACCTCAATGCCCCAACGCGGCAAAACGCGGCGAAACTGCACTTGGGTTTGGTTGGCGCCGTCGAGAACCTCCCAGGCGCCGGTGCGCAAATCGAGTCCGGGCAGCTCGCGTGTAACGTACTCGGGAATCGGAGCACCAACCTCGTCTTCCTCCGCCTCGTCCTCTTCGGCCGGGTCTTCGAGTTCCTCATCGCGAGGAAGTCGCTGATCGCCCAATTGCCGAAAGGTGAGCAGCATGGAGAGCGGGTCGCTGTTCTCGGGACGGATGACTTCCATCGGGCGCCGCGTGAGTGTCACCGGCAGCTCAAGCGCCTTCGTGCCGCGCCGAACAGAAAGGATCACCGTTGCCTTAGGCGAGCATTCGTTCAGGCGTTCTTCCAGCGAGGCGCAGCCGGCGACCGCAACGTTGTCGATTGCCTTGATGACGTCGCCCTGCCGAATGCCGGCTGCCTCTGCCGGAGTTCCGTGACCGACCACCTGCACAACGCAACCGTCAACCCCCGCTTCATCCTCGACGGAGAGGTGCCCCAGATAGCCGCCCAGATATTCCAAGTCGCGATAGCGGGTGCTGCTGAGTTCCACGCGGACCACGGCCGCGCCCCGGTTGGTCAGGGTTACCAACATGCGATAGGGCGATTCCGGGTCGAGCGATCCGAGCGTCAGCCACTGTGGCGCCACGACCGGTGCGTCGGGGACATCCACTGCCGGGGCTGGCTCAAGTGGCGGTTCTGCGGGCGGTTCTGCGGGCGCAGCGATCTCTTCCGGCTTGTCGGCAGGCGCCTCTTTCGGCTGCACTTGATCGGGCTGTTCCTGCCTGGCAACGTCCTGCCCTACTTCTTGCGGGGGCGGCTGCCTCTTCGACATCAGCCATACATTCAGGATCAGAACCCCAAACGACAGCAAGATGAAGATCAGGAAGTTCGTGACCGGAAACGGGGCGGGGCTACGCTGCATGGACGCAAGACCTCGTTTTGAGCAATAGTAGAGGCGGCGAGGCGACCATCCCAGGCCGTCGCAAGCTGCCTGCAAAACCCTCTATTCTCGCTATGGGACGAAATATTGCAATGGAGATTCCCAGAAGAGGGGGTACGCCCTGCCCGCACAGAGGCGGTCAACCACCGATTACCGGCCGTCGCGCAGTCGGTCGCCCAGAAAATTATCGAGGTCCGGCACGGCGTAGATCTTCTCAATCGTCTTTTCAGCCGGGTACTCTACTCGGTGAAATCGGACCAGACCGTCTTCCAAGGTGCAATAGCACGCCCGCGGATTGCCGTCACGCGGTTGACCGACGGAACCGACGTTGATCATCGCCTTTTCGTTGCCCAGCCGATACTCGAAATCGATTTCCTCAGGGCTGAGGAAGTTGTAGCTTTCGGTGAAGACACCAGGCACGTGCGTGTGCCCCTGGAATGCATTTTTTCGAACAAGCGAGAAGATCTTTTCGAGCTTACGCCGGTTGTAAATATCTTCGGGAAAGACGTATTCGTTCAAGGGATTCCTGGCGGAACCGTGGACGAACAGCATGTCGTCTTCCTGGTGATTGCGGGGCAATTCGCCGAGAAAGTCCCAGCGTCGATTCTGTTCGTCGCTACTGGCCGCGGTTTCGAGTTGGGTTCGCGTCCAGAAGATGGCTCGTTCTGCACCGGAATTGAACCCTTCCGGATCGAACATTGCCCCCTGGTCGTGATTTCCCAGAAGACACACGCGGAACTTCATCACGCGATCGATACACTCGCGTGGATTGGGGCCGTACCCCACGATGTCTCCCAGGCAATAGATTTCGTCGACGTTTTGGGTCGCAATGTCGGCCAGCACGGCCTCGAGGGCCTCGAGGTTGCTGTGAATATCGCTGATGATTGCCCTTTTCACGCTTCAAACCCCCACCGCTCGACTCGGGCGGCACGATATGGCACACTAGCATCCTGTCAAAACCATTTTTGACGAGTCCAGTGCCACGGGAATCTTGCCCGTGCCCGAGGGATAACCTCCGGGCAGGATTCCCGTGTCACTTAATCGAAGCGGTCCCGACAGGGCGGTTCGATGAATCCTTGGAGACACTTCACAAGTTTTTAGTCTATCCCCCCAAGCCGAGAGGGTCAAGTGGCCGATGAGGTCTGGATGGGACTTGGGGATATGGCATCACACGCCCCGCGAGGGGTATCGCAGGGGGGGATACCGCTGCGTTTTGAGCTGGCTGGCTACGTTCCGCCTGTCCGTTGGATGTAACTATGACCGTGAAAATCCTTGCCCTTGAGACCACCGAAAAGATCGCTACGGTTGCCGCAGCCGAGAACGATCGCCTCCTGCTGCACCAGGCGGCCGACTCCTCGCTGCGAAGTGCGCAGTCGCTGGCCCCGACAATTCAGCATCTCCTGCACGATGTCGGTTGGCGGGCCGAGGAGGTGGAACTCGTGGCCGTGACGGTTGGCCCTGGCTCGTTCACAGGGTTACGGGTGGGAGTCACAACAGCCAAGGTCTTCGCGTATGCCGCCGGCGCGCAGGTGCTGGGCGTGGAGACGCTCGCGGCGATTGCCGCCGGTGCTCCCTCCGATATCGTCCGCCTCTGGACTGCCGTCGATGCCCAACGGGGGCAGTGGGTAGTCCGCCCGTTCGTTCGCGACGGCGAAACGCTTCAACCCGCCGGAACAGCGGATTTGGTGGACGCCGAAACGTGGCTTAACGGTTTGCCTGCCGGCGAAGTTCTGGCCGGGCCTGTGCTGCGCAAGACGCAATGCCGCTTGCCAATTCACGTCCGGACATTGGCGCCGGAGTATTGGACGCCCAGCGCGAAGCACGTTGCGTGGCTCGCATGGCGCGACTACGCGGCCGGGCGTCGCGACGATCTGTGGGCCCTGGCGCCACGTTATTCGCGCCCCAGCGCTGCCGAGGAAAAGCTGCAGACGCGAACCGGTACGTTTTAGACTGCCGCCTGCAAGGCCTCTGCCGCAGCGGCAATCGTGGCGTCGATGTCGTCGGGTGTATGGGCGGTGGAGACGAACATGGCTTCGAACTGGCTGCACGGCAGGTAGAAGCCGCGATCCAGCATGGCCCAGAAGAAACGGCCGAAGCGTTCCGTATCGCAGCGTGAGGCGGAATCCCAGTCGGTAACGCGCTCGGAACTGAAGAAGAACGTCAACATACTGCCGCACCGGCCGATGGAACAGGCGAGGCCGGCGTTCTGGGCTGCCTGCTGAAGTCCGGCGGCCAGGCGCGAAGACAGTTTCTCCAGTTGTTCATACACCGCGCCGTCGCTGAGCAGTTTCAGGGTTGCGATACCGGCTGCCGTCGCAAGCGGGTTTCCGCTGAGGGTGCCTGCCTGGAAGACCTTGCCGGCCGGCAGCACGTTGTCCATGATGTCGGCCCGACCGCCGTAAGCGCCTACGGGAAGTCCGCCGCCGATGATCTTCCCGAGGGTCGTAATGTCCGGCGTAATTCCAAGCCGGGCTTGAGCACCACCGTAAGCGACACGAAACCCCGACATGACTTCATCGAAGATCAGCAGGGAGCCGTTCCTTTCGGTTTGGGCCCGCAAGGCCTCCAGGAACTCGCGTTCTGCAGGGATACAACCCATGTTGCCTGCCACCGGTTCGACAATAACGGCGGCGATTCGTTGCCCGTGTTTCCCGAAGGCTTGCGCCAAGGCGTTTGTATCGTTGTAGGGCAGCACAAGCGTATCTTGAGCCGTACCTTCCGTAACACCGGGCGAATTGGGAACGCCAAGCGTTGCGGCGGAGCTGCCGGCCGCAACCAGCAGAGCGTCGACGTGTCCGTGGTAGTTTCCCGCAAACTTCACAATGCCTGGACGCTGCGTGTAGGCGCGAGCCAGCCGAATGGCGCTTGCGGTTGCCTCCGTTCCGGAATTGACCAATCGCACCTTCTCGATCGAGGGCACGGCTTCAACGACCAGGGCCGCCAACTCGCTTTCTGCAAGGGTGGGGGCGCCGAACGATGTCCCTTGGCGAAGTGCGGCTTCTACGGCCTCAACCACGGCAGGCTGGGCGTGGCCGAGGATCATCGGTCCCCACGAGCCCACGTAATCGACATAGCGATTCCCGTCGATGTCGAACAGGTACGCGCCTTCCCCGCGAGCGAAGAAGACGGGCTGACCGCCCACCCCCCCAAACGCGCGGGCCGGACTATTCACCCCGCCCGGCATGAGGCGACATGCTTGACTGTAAGCCGCAAGGCTGTGTTGGCGTTTCATAACCGAAAGCATACCAGGCGCGGCCGATTTCATCAATCGGCTTCGTGCATTTCGTGCAGGCTACTTCGGTTTGATGAACATGAAATCGGCAAGGGTGATCCAACCGGTACGCAAATCGACACGGAACCAGCCGTCCGCATTCTTTCGCTGGAAGCGTACGGGCGAGCGGGGGCCGAACTCCTTGAGGTCGTACTCTTTCCACGTTTTGCCCATGTCGGGCGAGTAGATGATTCCCAAGGTAAACGGCGATGCGGTCGCATAGTGGGCGGCCAGAATGACGCCATCCTCGATGATCATATTCGCGCACTCGTATTTCGGGTCGAACAGCCGCGTGTGCTTCTGGGGATTGGCGATGTCGGCCGGATCGCACCGAAACAGCCCGCGGTCGTGCGGTTTCGGACCGTTCGCATCGCTGATCCAGTAGAGTTGGCCGTCTGCGAAGTTGATGCCGCCGCCCTTGTACCGCGTATTGAGACTTTCCGATACGACGACCTTCCAATGCCACGCATCCTTGGCGGCGTCGTACGTGCCTCGCAGCCAATTGCATTCATGCCCTTCGGGCCGGTCGCCATCGCCCGTGCAAGCGTAGAATGCGTTCTCGGCCGGATTGTAGGAAACGCAGTGGATATGGCGGCAGATGACCGGGTTGTCAGGATCGCCAAGCAAGGTCCCGCCCGCGCCGCCGCCAGGAGCGCCCGTATCGCTGAAGTACGGGTTCTGGCCGAAGGCATAGGCAATCTTGACCGTCTGGCCGTTATCGACCGAGTAATAGACGTTCGGTGGAGTTGCACCGCCAAGTACGTTGCAGTAGTTACCCCAAACGAGCATCTCCTTGCCGGCCACCTCCCACGCATTCACACCGGTCAGCGTATTGAAGTACCAGCCGGGGTTGTCCGGATTCTTGGGCGTGTGGATAGCATAGTCGCTGCCGTCGGCATTCTTCAGCGGGATGGGCCGGAACGACTTCAAGCCATCTTCGCTCAGAAAGAGCTTTGTGCGGGTTGCGAACAGGATGTTGCCGTTGTTGAAGACGTGGCTGAACGTGATATTGGGGGCATCTGCGAAAGGAAGCATTTGCGGCCACGTTCGGGCATTGTCCCGCGAAAGGCAGACGCTGTTCTCGGTAAATCCGAATGCCATGCTGCCCTGCTGCGAATCGACGTAGGGGCCTCCCGTGGGCACACGGTACCAGAAGTGGTCCGTCGAGGCGACAGAGGACGGCTCGCCGGCATCGGCCGCGAACAACCTGCGACCGGACGGAACGAGAAGCCCGCCGGCCGTTGCCGCCGTAACACCCAAGAAACCGCGACGCGTGACACGTGGTTCGATTTGCATTGCACAGCACCTTTCCTGTTCGAGTTCGTCAGAACGACTATTGGATGACGCGACTATTCCGGTTTTTGCGTAGTCACCTCGACTTGTACAGTTACGGAACCATCAGACTGCAAGATTGCCGCCAGAGGCCTTCCGGCAGCCTTCAAACCATATGCTTCAACGGTCGTCTTCTCCGATCGGGGCAGCAGGACGACCGCCGTGCCGGAAGATGTTTCGGTGCGGAACGCGTAGCCCCGATCGTTGCATTCCAGCCGCGGCATTTCCGGCGCCTTCTCTTCCGCGGTGTTTGCTGGATAAGGCCGGTAAACCGCCACGAACTCGGTCCTCTTCTGTTCGCCCGGTGTTTTTGCCGTCAGGTGCCATTCGCGCAGCTTGATGCGCGGGCGTGGATTGGGATCGTATTGATCGGTCTGCGCCAGTTGCAGACCGTGGGGCGTCAAGAGACCGATGCGACATCGCACGTCGCCCACCGAAAGCCGGATATCCTCGGGCGAGCTCGCGTCGAATTGCTCCGTTGCATGGAGCCAGTACTCGAACGAGGACGGCTTCTTCGCCGCCAGTTGGTCGTAGACCACAATCAGGTCGGGCTTGATGAACAGCACGGTTCGCGTGAATCGGTCAAGCAAGACGTCGTTCGCATCGAGGTTGGCCTTCGTTCGATACGCCGTACCTGCCTCGCCGACCACGGCGTCGATCTGCGGCGTGGTCTGGAAATCGACAATTTCGCCGCGTGCGGCCCCCGAATGCGCCAACTGTCCGTTACCGTCCACCGTGATGTTGTTGGTCGATCGCGTACTCCACATCCACTTCCGATGGTGATCGCTGCCGTAGATATCGCGGTAGCCGCTGCGGATGAGCAACCGCTGTCCGTACGCCCATAGAAGAAACGAGTTGTTCGCCTCGTATCCGTGCGACTGGGTGCCGAAGGGACTCGACTTGAAGGCGATTTGCACACTGTCGCTCGCATTGAGAATACTCGTATTCAGATACGCCTGCCCCGTGCCACGGAAGACTCTGGACGAGGGCAGGTCGGCGGGACTTTTGGGCTCGATTTGTGGCCTGGCGCCACGAAGGAATCCGATATAACCGCCGGTTTCCTGGGCGCCTCCGTTCTGCTCCACCCACCACTGCCAGTAGCGATTGCCCGATTGGGCAGCGAGTTGCGTCATCAAACCGGCATAATGGGAGGATCGCTTCTGCGCGCACAAATCGCCGAATCCGCCGCCCACCTTTCCCGGCGGCATCAGGTACATCGGATAGTATCCAACCTGCGAGAAGTAGGGCTTGCGATAGGCATCGATGTCCATGGCCGCGCGCATCACATCGGCCCACCAGGTGAACCGGGCGATATAGCTGCTCCAATAGGACGTGCCTTCGTGCCAGCCGCCGTCTTCGTCGGACCAGACCGGATAGACGTTGTAGAAGACATTGGCGGCGAACCATGTCCAGTCATCGGCCTCGTCAATCTCGTCATGAAAGGCGATTCCCACTTCGCCCAGGAAGTGCCACGCCCGATTGCTATGGCTGGCGTATGGTTGCCATAGATGCCGGGGGCAGAGATGCCTGTACATCTCGCTACCACGCGTTTGCATTACCTTCCGGCAGATATCCCGTTCTTCCTCCGTCAGCAGGTCGTAGACGAACGTGTAGGTTCGCGAGAAATGGTATGCGTACGGCATTCCGGCTTCATCGTTGTATCGATATCCGGTTGCACCAAGCGGATCCCACTTGGCGCAATCGAGCAGAATACGCCGTGCAAGCTGGCCGTACTCCTCGCGGCCGCCGAGCAGACGGGTAAAGGCCAGCGTGGCAGCGCCTTCGAGCGCGTTGATTGTATAGACCCGATTGCCCCACCAGATTGTTCGCCACTCCTCGCTCTTCCGTTCGCATTCGGGCGGGTACTTCTGAGGCTCGGCCGTAGCGGGTGGATTCTTTACGAGCTTGTCGCAGTGGGCAACGAGCCGCTCGAAACGATCCTTCATGGGACCGGCCGCCAGACGCCGGAGTTCCGGCGCCTGTTCCGGCCGAACGAATAGCCGCGGATGCTCCTTTGGCAGCCGGCCGAGTAGCTCCTTGCGGGTCGGCATGGGCATGACGGCCGCTTCACTGGGAATCGCAAACCGCCGCGTACGACTCCACTGGGTCGTGGAGCCGTCGGCCGTTCTGCCCCGGTATCGCCAGTGATACTCGCCGGCAGACAGCACATGGGATGGGCAGTACACATTCCACGGGATGCCCTGTTCCGCCAAGTCCGGCCTGGCAAACTCACTGCTGCGCGCACACTGCAATTCCCAGGCGACGATATTGCGCTGCGGGCGCCAGGAGAACGCCGGCGGGTTCGTCGGCGATACGGCTCCCTCCGCCGGCCGGTAGCCCCACTCGCGCTCGCCTGCAGGGCGCTCGTCGAGCGCGAGTGGGCTGGCCAGCAGGAGGCTGGTCATCAGTGGCAAAACCACACAAGCTCCGGCAATCATACTGCTTCTCCAAATGCAAACCGCCTTGCCCATTGGGAACCTATTTGCCCATTGGGAACCTATTTGCCCATTGGGAACCTATTTGCCCATTGGGACCTACTTGCCCATGGCTCGGAGGTTTTTCAGGCACTTATCGACACATTCCAGCGGCGGGCAGTCGTAACCTTCCTGCTCGACGATGTACCATTCGGTCGCGCCTGCCGCCTCGCAAAGTCGGAAGACGCGTTCCCAGTCGACATCGCCTTCACCAATCGGAGCGCCGCGTTTTCCGCCGTGCTCCTTCAAGTGGACCGTCACGGCGCGACCGGGGAACTTCTCCAGGACGGCATACGGATCGCCGCCGCCGCCAATGCAGTTGCCGATGTCCAACTGCATGACCACCTCGGGCTTTGTGTTGGCGAAGAACAGGTCCCATGAGGTCTCGCCGCCGTCTACCTTGGCGAAGTCGCCGCCGTGTGCGTGATAACCTACCAGCATCCCGTGCTCTTTCGCCTTCGGAACGCACTCGTTGAAGAACGCTGCCGTCTTCTTGATGCTTTCGAGCGAGTCGAGCCGATCATGCGGCATCCAGGGTACGATCAAATACTTGTTGCCGATCGTCTTGTTGAACGCAATCGTGGCGTCGAGATTCTCCGGCAACAGCGTATTGAAAGCCGTGTGCGTGCCGCAACACTTCAGGCCGTTGGCATCGAGCAGGGTTCGCAGTTGCTCGGCGGTTCGGCCGTAGTAACCGGCGAACTCGACCCCGCTGTATCCCATCTCGGCAACCGCCTTAAGAACGCCGGGCAAGTCCTTCTCGCAGTCCTTCCGGACCGAATAGAGTTGCAGGCCAATTGGGATCTTCTTGGTGACGTTCCCTTTGGCCCAGGCCGGGAGTATGCCGGTGGTCCATGCGGCGGCCGTGCCGGCGCCCAACTTCAATACGTCGCGTCGTGAAAGGTTCATGTTCATCCTCACTGGAAGAAGGTAAAGGAAAGGTCCATGCAATTCGTGGTAACGTTGGATGCGAGGTCTGCTCCGTCCGAAGGTCGAACGCAATTTAAGGGTGACATCGCTCTCCATGTGAGCATCGCCAAAACAGCCGTACGGCAAATGGCGATTTCGTCGCTGCGTACCCAATGGGGTTAACGGGGTGGGACTTCTGCCTCTAGGTTATACCATGGAGTGACGGGAAGCAAGGGAGCGACATGAATGGTCGAATTCGCCATCGGACGATTACCGTGCGAGCGTCACTTCCACCACGCGGTAGATTTCCAGCGGTGGCAAAGTCGCCTCGGCTCGGCCGTTCATCGTCGTAACGGACAGATCCACCGCTTGGGCCTCGCCCGGCGCGTAGACCTTGCCTCCGGTTGCGCGGAGCCCGTCGGGCAGCGGGATACTCAGCACCAATCCGTCTTGTACAACCGGACCGGGTGCATCGACTCCCAGGGGCACGTTGTAGTTGACCAAATGCACGATCAGACGCGAATCGGTCGCGTCTGCCGGCCGAAATGCATTGACGCACACGTGCGGACCGAAGACTGGATCGGCATTCGTCAGGACAGCCTGACTGCAACCAAGCAGCCCGTTGACTTCTTTCGATACTTCTTCGATCTTCTGACACCGCAGAACCCTCCCCTGGCCGAATGCGACCGGCTTGCCCACTGCCGCCTGCAGCACGGGCGCGCACGGGCAGGCGGCGATATCGCGTTCCGCCTTTGCATCCGTCAACGGAGCCAAGTCCTGTGTGAACAGCAGCACTCCTCCCTCGCGAACGTAACGCTCGATGGCGCCGAGTTGCTCCTTGCTCACATAACGCAGGTCGGTGGCAATCACTGCGTCGTACCGCGAGAGTACGTCTGCTGTAAGCCGTGCTTCGGACACGTAATCGAACAGCACGTGGGCCTCGCTCAGCACGCCGGTGACCGCGCGCACGGCCCACATATGGGCCCGATGCCCCAGCCAATCCTGCTCGGGGCAAGCAAGCACCGCTATGGGCGCGTACGCATCCATGCCTGCAAACAGGCGAGGGTGTGACTCGAAGAACTCACGATAGTCATTACTGGCGTCGTGGTAGATGTCAAATCGGGGACGCAACAGGAAGCCGCCCCCGCCGCTCAGCGCGCCGCATTCGGCCATGCCCAGGCGGGCCGCATTGGCGTTCATCCGCAGCCATGGTTGCGACTGCGGGTAACCAGGCCTGGACAGGATGATCGGCTTGACCCGCTTACGCAGGCACTGGACGAACTTGTACTCCAGGATATTGTCGTTATACGCTCGCAGGCTTACGCCCTCGAATACGGGGCTCGAAACCATGCCTGGGTGCGTACCGTAGGTGCCGTGCGATTTCTCGAACATCACGAAGTCTGCATCGCAAAGCGCGCGTTGGATAAAACTGGGGCGCCCGCCGTTCGGAAACACCGCGAACTCGCGGCCCAGTTCCTCGCTCGCCACCTGCTTGAGCGTCGCCATCAAATCCGACGTCGTCTCGCACCAGAAGCGATGCACGGCCGCGTCGAGTGGCGAGTTGGGCTCGACGTCGAACGTGACCTGGTCCGGGTCCATGTTGCCGAATAGGGCCTGCCGTTGCGATGGCGAGTAGGCTGTCTTCAGATGCTGTCGGAACGCGGCCAGGCAGCGGCCACACTGGCATCGCGAGGAGCAGCCGTTATCGACAAATGCGCCGTCGTACCCGCATTTGGCCGCGAACCGAATCACCTCGCACAGCCAGGTGCGCCATCCTTCGGTATTCCAGCAGGCAGCGTAACGGTGATTGGGCGGATCGAAACGAGGATAGTAATCGCCCTGGTAACGATAGTACTGCTTCAGCGCGCCATCGGCGTTGCGCTGGAGCCAGTTTGCCGGATCGTCCGGTCTGGGCCCCAGCCCGAGCACGCGGTAGGTGTCCCAGTGGTCGTAGAAATCCCAGAAACCGGTCCGCTCGTCCGTGTTGCCGTTGATGGTCATCGCGCAGACATACGGCATAACCCACCGCACGCCGCCGGCGTGCAGGCCATCGACCATGTGGCGCAGCCCCTCAATGCGCTCGGCAACCTCCTGGGGCGAGATGCGTGCGACGTCGTCGCCCTTGCCGTATGCCTGATTCTCGCCGCCCAGGGCCTTCACCGGTCCCCAACCGTGGTTGAAGGCAACGTCCTTGCCCAGATGCAACAGCGTGGGCGACGCGGTCGAGACGGCAGGAATATAGTCGGGGTTGCCCAGGTGGTTAGGCCCATAGTCGAGCACGTACGTAAAGGGCAGCGTTGTGCGCCAACCTTGCGACTGGTCGCGATCGAACGCCGCGTCGATCTCCGGGCCCTTTGCGCCGAGGAACGGCTTGCGGGTCGGCTCTGTCGCGGCAATACGGTTGCCTTGCCCCTGCGGCGTCGCGTCGTAACGCCAATCGCCGGCAAAACGGGCGGCCCATTCCGGCCTGGTCGCCAGGAACGGCGGCAGATGCCGACCCAGTTCGACGGCAACGTCATCCAGGTAGATGCCTCGCGCGGCCGGCTTCGATACCTGAATGGACCAGGCTGCGGCGTCGAGGCCCTTCGGCACGTGCAACTGCACCTTGGTGCGCGCGTCGAAGTCGCCGTTCTCGTCGTATACGGTCTTTCCGTCTGGCGTCCTGATAGTAACTCGCGCGCCCTCTCCGGGAACATCCGCCTGCACCCAGATGTTGAAATACGTTGTGCCTTTGGGCACGTAGAAGTAGAGCGGCCCCCAAGCGCGCACCGTGCGCAGGGGGCTACCCAGGACGCTGCGGTAGGCGTGAGGTACGTCAGCGGCAAATACCAGCCCCGCCAGGTTTCGGCCCGAGTTGACTTCGATCGCGGAACGCCCATCCCACAACACCTTGGCCGCTACCGATGTAGACTCGTTCGGCATGGCACGGACATCGGCCGCAACCAATCCGTCGGGAGCCACAAGACGGCATCGGAGCATATCGGAATACCGTCCGTGCATCAGGCACGAGACCGTGCATTGCAGCTCCGTGCCCCTGGGCGAATCGACCGCCACGTAATTCAGTTCCCGCATGGTGGGCGCTGCCTCGTCCGCAGCCGAAATGCATTGCCATGTACAGATTACCAGGAGTGCGACAACCACTTCCCAACCGCATTTCATCACCAGGGCTCCTCCATTCAGGACCATTGGGCGCCGCGATATGTTGCCATACCGTTGCTGTGCAAACGCCATCGTAGGCAGTGCCGAAAGCGGTTGTCAAGGCGTGTGGTCCTGCGGACCCCGCAAGCTGTGCCAGTACGGAGTGGCATTCGACTGCGATACCAATGGGGTACTCAAAGCCTCGCTGGGTACAGCAGGAACCATAGAGAACCTGGCAAATGGTCACGTTTGCGGTTACAATGCTCTCATCCAAGGCGATGGTTCCCACGCGACGCCAATACGGTTCCTGCCATTACAGATCCTGCTACTACCCGAGAGAGACCCCCATGAGATACCATCTGCCACTGTTGTTGCTGTTGTCGTTCGTTGCGGGCACTTGCGGCGCCGCCGACCAGGACGCATCCCGGCTGAAGACGCCAGAAACGTCGCGACTGTTCCGCAAACATGCCGATCCGCAGTCCGGCGTTGTTTCCTATATTCTGGAAACCCGGATCGCCGAGAATCAGCAGAGCCTCTACTTCACCCAGAAGTCGATGACGGAAGACGGCCGTTTCATTGTTTTCTGGATTTGCGGTGGCGAACGAGGAAACCGTAGAGCCGTAGCTCTGGTCGATCTGCTCACAGACGAAGTGCTGTCGCTGGAGATTTACGGCACCATCCCGTTCCTGGATACGGAGAGCGCCGTCCTTTACTGGTTCGAACCGGACGGCTTCTACAGCATGGACCTCCGGAGCGAACCTCGCGAGAAAGAGAAGTTGTGCGACATTCCCCAGGAGATTCAATCCGCAGGCGAGCGGGTGCGGGGCCTGGCAACGCACGTGACACTCACGGCCGACCGCACCAAGGCATTCATGGATGCCCGGGTGGATGACCGTTTCATCCAGGGCATGCTCGATATCGCAACCGGGCAGTTCGAGAAATGGGGTGAAGAGTCGGTTTGCGTGAACCACGGGCAGGTCCATCCGACCAACGACCGCCTGGCCCTGTGCGCCCACGAAACCCGCTGGACCGATTCCGAGAACGTCGAGCATCGCATCCAGAAGATCGATGGCGTGTATCCGCGGCTCATTCTGGTCGAGCCGGAAGGGAAACGCCGCATCGTTCCGCCTGTGAACAACTACGCCACCCACGAGTACTGGGCTGCGGACGGCAAGGGATTCTACTACTGCAGCCACGGCGATGAGTACGGGGTGATCTATTACGATCTGGCAAGCGGCGAGCAGCAAAGGGTCGCGCCGGTCCACGCAGCCCATGCCACCATGACGGCCGACCATCGTTACTTCACTTACGACTACAGCGTCGGGCGGTGGTATCGGGGCTGCTCGTGGCAGGTGGGGTTCTACAATTCCGTGACGCAGAAGGAAGTCTTCCTCTACACGGTGCTGCCCGCTTTCAACACGCGAGAGAACCCGAGCAAGCTCCATCCGGATCCGCACCCCCAGTTCGTCTGCGGCGACAAGTATATCATCTGCACCATCAACCACGGCGACGGTCGCATGGACCTTTCGGTCACGCCGGTAGCGCCATTGATTGAAAAGACGCAGTAACAGATTCACTTGTTGGCGCGTCGCCACTCCTCCACGCGTTTTTGGAGGTACTTGGCGCGGTAGGGGTATTCGTCGAACTCAACGGGCGCTTCGGTGAAGCGAGGATCGGCCGTCTCCTTGAGTCGGGCAATCAGTTGCGAACGCAGTTGCGCGGCCGTAACGTGGTACTTCGGATCCGTGGCAAGGTTCTTGAGCTGATCCGGGTCTTTCTCGCAGTCATATAGCTCTTCGGCCGGACGTCTCGCAAAACAGTATTGGAAGTACCGAGCGTACTTCGGGTCGTCGCGATGCTCCATTAGAAAGGCCTTTGTCGGACCGCCGTCGCAGTCGGCAAACTGCCCGATCGGGTGCGTTGCGTTGTCCGGAACCCCGGCGGGCCAGCGGTCCGACTCGAGATTCATGATATACAGCCAACGATCGGTGCGAATGGCGCGCGCCGGGAAACCGACCATCGAGGGAACCTCCTGCGCCGGCGTATGTCTCTCGCGGCCCACAACGATGGAACTGCGGTCGTCTTTCGACTCCTTGCCGCGAAGCAAGTTGAGCAGCGAACGACCGGTCATCACGGCAGGCGTCTCCACACCGGCGGCTTCCAGCACGGTCGGCGCTATATCAATCAGCGAAACGAATTCATCCACGCGCTGTCCGCCTTTGACCTGGCTGCCCCAGCGAATCGCCAGCGGCACGCGCACGCCCCAGTCGTAAAGGTTGCCCTTGCAGCGGGGAAACGGCATGCCGTGGTCGCCGCTCATCACGATAATCGTGTTGTCGAGTTCGCCGGCTTGCTCAAGCAGCGCCATGGCATCGGCCACGTCGCGATTCCAACGCTGCACCTCGAAATAGTAGTCCGCGATATCACTCCGAATCGTCTCGACGTCGGGCCAGAAGCCGGGCGCCTGCACGGCATCGATATTCATGCCGCTTTCGCGACCGGACCCTTCCACATACGGGCGGTGCGGATCGCTCGTGCCGAACCAGAAGCAGAACGGCTGATTCTTGGGCCGCTCTTTCATGAATTGGTCGAAACCTTTGTACGCAGGGCCGCACGGATGACGCTCGTAACCGGCGGCACGGAAGTCGCCCGGGCCCCACGCTTTGCGGTAATGCCCGATTGCGTAACCGGCGGTTTCCAACAGTGTCATGAAGTTCGGATGGCGCACGTCGAGTGTGCTATGCAAGTTCGCGCCCTGATCCAAACGATAGAAGTGCTGCCCGGTGATGATCGAATTGCGGCAGGGGGTGCACGAGGGCGAGGATATAAACGCCCGCTCGAACAACACGCCCTCGCGTGCAAGACGATCGAACGCAGGCGTTTGGACGACGCGGTCGCCATAAACGCCCGCGTGCGGCCAACCCCAATCATCGGCCAAACAGAAGAGGACGTTCGGCCGGGCGTCGGGCGGCGCTGCTCCGGCATCGTCGCCGTTCAGCCCAATGGCGGCTCCGAGCAAAGCCACCAGGCCGGCAAGCACGGGCAATTTCGGAAGTCGATAGTTCATCATAATGCCTTTCCTTCAGGTAGAGACGCCAGTTCATTGGAAAACATATACTGCCAGACGCCGGCCTGATATGCCGGAAAACGCTCACTTGGACAGATTCTGATTCAACTCGTGGACTTTTTCAACAATGCGATCTTCAAGGCTTGGTTCCCATGGGCCGGCTTCATAACCGCCTTCCTCCAGAATCCGCCGACTTGGAATATAACCGAAATAGCCATTGGAATAACCTGCAACCCAAACCAGCCCGTTGCCGGCCAACTCCTTCTTCAAGCGAAGCGAGTAGTCGACCACAACCTCGCTTGGCAGGGCGACCAGGGTAATGCTATTGCCGAGGCGAACTACCTGGACGCGATACGGATAGGGACCAGCACTGTCGCCCGTCCGAACCAGTTCGACGCTCTCCATGGCGCACCGGATGGCGCCGCTGACCGGCTTGGGGTTTGCCGTCACTGCGGCCTCAACGGCCGTAGCCAGGTTGCGTCCGTGCTGCTCGACGTACTTCACTTCGCGCCGTGGGTGCGGATTCTGGTCTGCGCCGCATCCGGCCACAAACATAGCCGTCACCCCGGGGTAGTCCGCCTGAAAATACTCCTGCGCATAGCCTGCATAATCGCCGCAAAACTCGTAGAAGCCCAACGTCGTGTTGTGGCACGCGTAGCCGAACAGGACCGCATGTAGTTCACCCTTTTCGTCTTTGACGATAAGCGTGGGGACTTCGTGATCGACCGGGCCGTCGGGATTCGGGCGAATACGATAGCCTTTTTCGGTCAGCAGGCGGCGATTCATGGCGAATCCTGCTCGGGCCCGGCTGTACTCCAATTGGGCCGGCGCGAGGTTCTCGATCGCCTTCCCCACCAGATCGGTGATGGTCTCCTCGAGGAATGTCAAGTACGCGCGCGCCTCTTCTTCACGTCCTTCACGCTCGCGATACTCCGGGCCGCAGTGCGTGTGCGACGCATTGAGCATGAGCGAGGCGGGCGGGAGACCGTATTTCTCCTGGACGGCCTTCTCGACGTCTTCCCGCAGGACGGTCAGCACGCCAATCAAATCCAGGGTAACGGCAACGAACCGATTCCCCTCGGCATCTTCCAATGCCAGGGCTTTGGCGAAGAGGTCCTGCGCCGTCCCCTCGGAAGGCTTTTTCCGGGCGGCGTAACCGGCCATCCACATCGGCTGTTTCGGGGTAATCGTCGCCGAGGCGACTCCTGCCTTCCATGAGCCGGCCGTCGCCTCATCTGCCAACAGCGGCCTCGGACACATGCCGGCCAGAAACAAAACCGGAACTACCACGAACTGCATGAAATGCCTCATCGCACGGTCCTCCGAGAATGGGGGGTGAAGTTCCTCATTTCGAAACATTATACCCGACCCGCCGGAAGGTGCTACCTGCCAGGAGTTGAGGTGACGCACACGCCGGGCAAAGATGATTCGCGGCTACTGCTGCGAGGCCGGAATCTCCAGTGAATGGATCAGCTTGCCCTGGACGTCGAACATCTTCAGGGTAAGTTGCTCGGGATTTGCTTCCAGATGCATCACGGCGCCATCTGCCTCTTGTGATCCACCGCCGATGGCAACGGGATACGGATTACCCTCGGCTCCGGTCGGACAGATCTCAGCCCGGTGCGTATGACCGCAGATGGCCAGCGTGATCGGCGCGCCCTGCAATGTATCTTCCCATACTTCGCGCGGGAGCCTTGCCCAGATAGCGTCCTTTCTGCCTGCAGCATAAAGCGGGATATGATGAACCAGAACGCGATAGGTGGCGCGGCGGAATGCGTCCCCGCTGATTTCCTGTTTCAGGAACTCTGCTTGCAGCTTCCGATATCCGGTGAAGTCGTTCAGCCCGGAGTACGCCGGATTGTCATCCGGTTTGTCTTCACCGGCATCGAGCATAATGAAGTGAATTGGGCCTGCCGTGAATGCACCATAGAAATATCCACCCGGCGGGGAAAGCCAGCCTCTCAGTTCCCGGGCGAATGCGCCACGGTATTCATGGTTTCCGCGTTGATACACGACTGGTCGCTGCCATGCACGAACGCCTGCATTGTACGTCGTCAACGCACGAACAAAACGTTCTTCGGTGGGGATGTCTGTGAAGACGTCGCCATTGAAGATGCTGAAATCGTAGTCAAACCCAGTAAGCTGGGGAATCAGCTTGGCGAACAGAGCAAAGTTTTCGTGAAGATCGTTGAGGATGGCAACCCGCACGGTCTCGGCCGGACCGGGAAGCTGGCGAACGTGATACGTCTCGGTGAATTCTGGTTCTTGGAAGTCCACGCGATAAGCTCCGAACGAGTCGATCACCTTCCACCCGATCCGGTAATGGAGTTCCTTGAATTCCTTCACAGGGATGCGTACCTGGTGGCGGGTGGTATTGGCTGCACGCAGCCCTTCCACGATTCGGTCAGCCTTCTGGCCAAGGTCTGGCGTCTCGCCGTATTCAATCCAACTGTAAGCGGGCTTGTCCGTGCACCACATCACCGTCAATGCGCCATCATCACCCAACTGAAGGTAGGGTGGGACGGCCAACTCGGCTGTATGGGCTGCATCCGAGTAAACAACGGCCAAGAGGGCTGTTAGCCAGAGAAAGGCTTGTCGCACGGGCATGGAAAGGTTCTCCTTGAGGTGGAATTCAGGCAAAGCATGGGCAATTCCTGTCAATGGCACTCGGGATACGTTGCCCCGCTTGTGGCGGAGACGCCGTCTGCGCACCACGGACCTCTTTAATGTAACTGGATTTCGCGAGGGTTTCCACAACCGGCTTCTTCGGTTCTTTCGAGCCGCGATGAAATCGGCCACGCAGGTTGAACCATCGAGGTTCCAGTGCAACAATGGTTCTGAACTGCATTGCCCTTCCGCCTCCCCGTCCAAGGACCGCTACCATGAAACGATTCGCGTTCTGTCTGGCCCTCTTCGGTATGTTTGTGCCTTTTTCGCCCGGCGCGGGTCTCCGGGCAGACGATGCGGCTGTAATCTCGGCAGATACCGAGACGCCTGCTGCGTCAAGAAACGTCGAATGGGCCGTTGGCGGCTGCGGCGGAGCCTACTTTCTTGCTTCGCCCGGCGAACTGATCATCGATGTCCATAAACAGGATCGCAATCGCAGCCGGCGTCGTACCGAGCTTCGCGCTATCCTGGTCGGCCCGGATCGAAGGGTGCTCCAAGAGGCTGTGATTCCAGATCATTCGAGCAGCGAAAGAAGCGGCTTGGGCCCCGTTCAATGGGCGCGTCTCAAGACGCAGGTCGATCGCAAGGGAATCTACGCGCTCAATGTCACCGTTTCCCAGGACCGGTACGGCGACGATTTCGTCT
This sequence comes from Thermoguttaceae bacterium, assembly GCA_040772845.1. Lineage (GTDB taxonomy): Bacteria > Planctomycetota > Planctomycetia > Pirellulales > Thermoguttaceae > PWXP01. Next base: position 7,380,234 of record JAXGXG010000001.1, on the reverse strand, counting down.
GGGGCTTTCAGACCAACTGCAAACACTATCTGGTTGAGACCGCGCGGGGCCATCGCGACCGACGCCATGAAGAGCCGATTGTGCTCGCGCAGCCGGAACGCGAGGGCGACGTCTGCTTCCTCCCGCGGCAAGGTGAGTTCACCATGGAAATTACCGGCCTGCCCGAATCCGTCGGGGCTTTGAGCGTGCTCGACCGTGACGATCAGCTCATCGCCGAACTCGTGCCCGATGCCGAAAACCAGATTGTACACACCTTTCCGGCAGGCGAACGGCGAGACGCGGCGCCATGGCGGGTTCATTTCCCGGTCCAGCAGGCAGTTGTGAACATCGACGGTCTCACGCGATGGGATTCTGGCGACTGCTATCCGAACCTCGCCTGCTGGACGCCGAAGGCGCAGTCGTGGTTCGACCTGCTGCCCAACCGGTGGCTGCTTACGCCTTATCGGCAAACGGTCTACGCCAATGCAGGCGTCCAGGGCGAAATCGCCTTCCGTGTCCACAACAATGCGAGCCACAAACGCGCAATAGACCTATCACTGGAGTTTCCCGGCAAGTCCTGGCCGGCGACCGTCTCCAGCACGCAAGTTGAGGTTCGCGGGAAGTCGGCCGTCGAGGTTCGCGTCGGCTATACGGCCCCGCCGGCAGGTGAGAGCCGCGAGTGCCACCTTCGGGCAACACCGGTGGATACACCGGAGGTTTCGACCTATGCAACTCTCACGTGCATTGCAGGAGATGCGCCTGCCACAAGCCCATTGAACATGCCGCTCGTGCTCAAACCCTACGAGCATGAAAACGAACAGTTGGGCTATCTGCCTGATTATCCCGTTGAGCACGAGATGTACTTCGATCCTGCAAACCGTCCTTTTACCCGCGAGAAATCCGGACTGGCCACGATAGAAGACGACACGTGGACCACCACAAACCTTACCGAAGCGGTGACTCGCCGCGTACCGTCTTTCGATGGCAGTGGATTCAGCCTTGCCATGAGTAAGGTTGCGTTTGACGCGGACAACGGCGTCTACCTGCTGGCTCGCCGGGGGCGGCAGGCGGCGCTGATGCGATCTTCCGATGCAGGCCGGAGTTTCGATGCCTTTCTGCTGCCCGAGCGGAAGGACAAATCGAGTTCGTACGACATTGAACAGTTTTCCGGCCACAATACGCCCGACGGACCGCCGCCTATTCTGCGATACACCTGCACGGAGGTAGACCCAAACGTCTTCTGGCGCCGGGTCAACGATTTGGAGTTGATCCTGGCAGAGAAAGAGGGCGACCGGATTGTGTTCCAGAAACCCATTCTGATTTCCGACAAGTGCATTGGTCTTGCGGCGCATTCGGGCATTCCCGCCACGGTCGTCTCGCGCGGCGACCGTGTACACGTGGTTTGGGGCGAGGCCACCGATCCGGCGCAGAAGACGCCTGGAGTCCCCGCGTACGTGGCAACCTACAATCGAACAACCGGGCAGTTGAGCCAACCGGCGCTGGTGGCGTACGGTCCGCCGGCTAACGACGTTCATAACTCGCCGAGCATCACGCAGGACAGCAAGGGGTATCTGCACGTGCTGGCCGGCACGCACGGTCGCCCGTTTCCGTACGCCAGATCGCTTTCTCCCAACGACGCCGGGGCGGGCTGGACCGAGGCGGAACTTCTTGGGCAAGACTTGCGGCAGACCTACATTGGCATGGTGTGCGATCTCGACGAAACGCTTCACGTGGTCTACCGCCTTTGGCGAAGCGGCGTGGAGCCGCATCCGGCAAGTTCCCATGCCGTGCTTGCCCACCAGCGCAAGCCGGCCGACGGCCCCTGGCAAACCCCCGAGGCACTGGTCGTACCGCCGTTTTCCGAGTACAGCGTTTTCTACCACCGTCTGACCATCGATCGAATGGGACGATTATTCGTTTCTTACGATTACTGGTCGACCCACTGGTTCTACCGGAACGACCATGTTGGATCGCGTCGAGCCTTGTTGATGTCGCCCGATGGTGGAAACACCTGGCAAATGGCTACCAATCGGGCACTGATACCTGCAACTCGGTAGCACTGCGACACGTATTCCCACGGAACATCAACCGGAGTAGCCAATGGCTATGAATGAAGTATTTCCGCGTCGTCGTTTTCTTGTAGCCACAGCCGCCATGGGCGGGCTTACACTGGTAGGCGAGGGCCGAATTGTCTGCGGGGAAGACGCCAGTAACGTAGGCAATGAAGGCGGGAAGGCTCCCATTGTCGACCCTCGTGACTTTGGGGCCGTGGGTGACGGTACCACACCGGCCACGACTGCGATCCAAAAGGCCATTGACCATGTTGCGGAGCAGGGCGGAGGCGCCGTCCGCATTTCTGAAGGCAAGTGGCTTTCTGGAACGATCTACTTGGCCAACGGCGTTACGCTAACGCTCGATGCGGAGGCTACTCTGTTGGGCAGTCGGAAGATTGACGATTACGGTGCGCCAAGGACCGTCATACGACCTGACGGAACCAAAGAAGAAGTGCGCATTCGGGCTATGATCGCTGGCGTTGGGCTCAGGCATGTAGCCATTCGTGGCGAAGGAACGATCGACGGCCAGGGAGATGCCTTCCGCTATCGCGACCGCCCGCGGCCAATGTGCATTCGCATGACCGATTGCGAAGACGTACTCATCGAAGGAGTACGCATGCGTGCATCGGGAAGCTGGATGCAGCACTACAGGACGTGCCGGCGCCTTGTGGTGCGTGGAATTGATGTCTTCAATCACGTTGCCTACAACAATGACGGACTGGATATCGACAGTTGTAGTGATGTCTGCATTTCGGATTGCCGTATCCATTCCGACGACGATGCTATCGTGCTGAAGAGCCTCTCGCAAGAACCTTGTGAGAATATCACGATCGCCAACTGCAAGGTGAGCAGCCACTGCAACGCTCTGAAGTTGGGCACCGAATCGGGTGGTGGCTTCAAGAATATCCGGATTGCCGATTGTACGGTCCGGTCGCCTGAAGGGACCGAAGTCACTTTTGGCCGCCAACGTGGGCTTGCAGGGATTGCCCTGGAATTGGTGGACGGCGGGCAGTTGGAAAACGTCGATGTGGGAAATGTGGATATCGACGGCGTGAGCGTAGCCGTCTTCATCCGATTGGGAAATCGTGCTCGCATCTATGGCAAGGGCGAGACACCTGGTGTCGGCACACTCCGAAACGTGGCTTTGCACAATATCAAGGCTGCCCATACGAGCGACATCGGTTGTTCGATAACCGGCTTGCCCGGTCACAATGTAGAAAACATTGTGCTGCGCAATATCGCGGTTGCTTTCGACGGCGGTGGTGAGCGCAAAGCGGTTGATCGCGAAATCCCCGAACGTGCGGAAAGTTATCCGGAAAGCATTATGTTCGGTATGTTGCCCGCCTACGGGTTCTTCTGCCGCCACGTACGGAATCTGGTATTCGAGAACATAACGCTATCGCTTCACAAGGCCGACTTCCGGCATGCGATGGTGTTCGACGACGTGGCGAATCTGCAGGTCGACAAATTCCGGGCAGATTCGCCGAAGGGAGCGGCGCCTTTACTTCGCCTTGATCATGTGCAACAGGCACTGATTCGCCACTCGCATGTACCGGAGACTGCCGAGGCATTCGTCGCGGTTACCTCCCCGGATACGCGGGCTGTATTACTGTCGGGCAATGACGTCCCTGCCGGCATTCCGGCAGTTACCCGTGGCGATGGAGTTCCTGAGGATGCTGTGACGGTCAGGTAGACCGGACGTTGCCGGACGTTTGGGGGCGTTTATGATCTTGCGTGGATCGCCCCGGTCCGACTACACTGCCACTGCGTGATTGGAGCATGTGTGGTCCTGGGGGAGACTCCAGGTATGCGTGGCCCCAAATTACCTCCTTGTAGTGGTGGCATTCCCGGTCGAGTATGAGAGCAAAGCCTTCGCTGGCCCTCCCAGAGTGTCCTTGTTGCCCATGTTTACAAGACATTGTCGAGTGTTGGCATGTTGCGTCGTGATGGGGGCTCTCGTATGCGCGGCTGGTTGTGGCAGTGGTAGACTGGCCCTTTCTGCGGCAGCCTCCCCTCTGGAGTCGGCGATCGGCCAGCAGCCGCTTCCCGAACTGAATCCCGATCTGGTCAAGTGGGCGGTTCCCTCCAACGATCGGGCGTGGGGAGCGGACCAGGCAGTTCTGCCGGTTGTCGAGTTTCACGGGAACGAAGCGACGATTCGGAACGTACGCAACTGCACCTATCGCACCATCGACGATTACGATGTGCATTACTACGACAAGACCTTCGACCTCGACCGCCTGGAATCGGTGGACTTCATCGTGGTTCCGTTCGACGATATTCCGGGCATTGCCCATACGATGCTCAGTTTTGGTTTCGGCGATCAGGGGTATCTCGGTGTTTCGGTCGAGATTCGCAAGGAACAAGGCGAACGGTACAGCCCGGTCAAGGGGTTCTTCCGCCAATATGAAATCATGTACGTGCTGGCCGACGAACGAGATCTGATCCTCAAGCAATCGCTGCACTACTTGTGCGACGTGTATGTGTACCGTAGTTCGGCCACCCGGCAGCAATGCCGGGATCTGCTGTTGGACGTATTTCAGCGGGTGAACAAGCTTCACGAAGAACCGGAGTTCTATCACACGTTGACGAACAACTGCACGACCAACATCCGGAATCACGTAAATCGCCTGTCGCCGGATCGGATACCGTATGACTATCGAGTTCTCTTGCCGGCCCATTCCGACCGGCTGGCGTTTGAACTCGGCTTGCTGGAATCCCGCGGTACATTCGAGGAGACCCGGGCGGCGGCAAAGGTGAATTACTTCGCCTATCTCCATGAATCATCGTCCGACTTCTCGGCGAAGATTCGGCAGCGGTAATCCGGCAGCCTTTCTTGCACGCGGTTTCTGGCTCTTCAGTGATACGTAAAGACTGGTTTGTTCAGAATAACCGCCATCGCCACCCCACTCTCGAAGGGCTTTCCGAGCCATACTTTTGCCGGGGGGTACTTGCGGGTCCTAGGCTGAGATGTAAATTATCAAGATGGGGATTCAACGGACCGTGATTCTAGGGAGCCAACTACCATGGTTTCTCAGAAGTCGAATTTGCAGGGCATTCACCACGCGTCAGGGAAGATGTCCCTGCTGAACTGCTCGGGCCGCTGGGTGCTCATCGTGCTCTGTGCCTTGGCGGGGGTAATCTTGGCGATTGCGCTGGTTCTTGTCTTCATGCAGCGTGAACAACGTGTGGCGGAAGCGACGTTTCAGTTTTACGCTCAACGACAATCCGATCGAATCAGGCGCGCAGTCGATGGCGTCGCAGATTCCCTTCTTGTGCTTCACGCGTTCTTCGACGGCTCCGATCTGGTCGAGTCGGACGAGTTCGATGTCTTCACGGAGCCTTTGATTCACGCAACTCCCGACGTCCTGTGCTTCGGTTGGGCTCAGTCCAGAAATGGAGAAGGTGGCCGAGAGTCCTTCCCGATTCTCCTGTCGGCATCGCGAGGCGAGCCGATTGTCGAGCCAGGCTGGGATTTGGCCTCGACGCAAGAATGCCGCGACGCGATTGCGAAAGCACAGAATTCAATGACTCCGGTCCTGAGCGCTCCGTTTTCTCTGGGAGACAACCATCGGACTGCTGTGCTTGTGGCGGCGCATTTGAAACATGACGATTTGGAAGGCATCGTTTTCGCCATCTTCATGCCGGCCATGGTCGTGAACGACTGGATGGTGCCCCAATATGAGGAACTCCTGACGATCCGGCTGTTCGACGCGCAGGAGCAGGCGTCGCTTCTGCTGATGGCGCAACACGCAGGCGATACTGCCGACTCGCCCGCAGAGGTGGGACGGGAGAAGCAGGTGTTTGCGAACACGTTCCGTGTGGCGGATCGCACCTGGCTGATCGAAACGGAGCCTACCGCGGCTGCGTATGCTCAATTCCGCGGCTGGCAGCCCTGGGGAGTCGGCTTTGCGGCGCTTCTGTTGACGGCGTCTGGTGTAGGGATTCTCGTCTTGCTCGCCGTGCGGACAAGCCAAGTCGAGCAGCTTGTCGCAATACGGACTGCCGAAGTCAAGGAGAGTGAAGAGCGACTCCGAACCATCACAAACGCCGCGCTGGACGCAGTGGTTATGGTACAACCGGATGGTGCGGTTGCACACTGGAATCCCGCAGCCGAACGAATGTTCGGCTTTCGCCAAAGCGAAATGCTTGGCAAGAATGTCCATGCCATGCTGACTCCGGAACCCTATCGCGAGCAGGCAATGCAGGCCCTGAATCGGTTCACAGAAACAGGTGAAGGAAAAGCGGTCGGCAAAGTCCTGGAACTCGAAGCCGTGCGCAGCGACGGGACCTTGTTGCCAATCGAGATTTCCGTTGCTCCGATTGCTGTGGATCACCGTTGGGGGGCAGTTGCGATTGTTCGCGATATTACGGAGCGCCATGCGGCCCAGGAGGCAATCCTCAAGGAACAGAAGCTGCTGCGGCAAATGCTCGAGTTCCAGGAACGAGAACGCAAGCTTATCGCATACGAAATCCACGATGGGCTGGTGCAGCAGCTCACCGGAGCCCATATGACATTCCAGTCGTTACCGCAGGCGCCCGGAGGCGACGATCCTACGGCGCGCGACCGTTTCGAGGCGGCGTCAGGTCTCCTATGCGATGCCATTGCCGAAGCGCGGCGACTGATTAGCGGGCTGCGTCCCCCGGTTCTCGATGAATCCGGATTGGAGCCGGCCGTTACCTTGTTGGTCGATCAGCAGAACCGCCGCGGTGGACCGCAGATCGATTTCGTCAGCGATCTGGGCGATCGGCGGCTTCCACCCCTGATCGAGGTTGCCGCATTTCGGATTATCCAGGAAGGACTGAGCAACGCGTGCCGCCACAGCCGGGCGGACCACGTCGGAATCGAACTCCATGCCAATGGCGGTGGGCTGCGCGTACGCGTGCAAGACTCGGGCAAAGGGTTTGACCCAAGCCAGGTAGGCGCAGGACACTTCGGACTTCAGGGAATTCGCGAACGCGCCAGGCTGTTGGGGGGGGCTGCCGATGTTCATTCCGTACCCGGCCAGGGCACGACGGTACAGGTGACGCTGCCGGTTTCCGGGCCGGCCGCCGCCATGTGATTCAGTCCATGGAGGCTCGGCTACGCCGATGCCGAACCATGGCCGGGGTCGTGCGAGGAAGCCGGCTGAAGACCGTCAATCCAGAACACCGAACCGCCCTTCGTTTGCGGGCGATGACCGGCTTCCCATCCGTGCGCCACGGCAATACGCCGGACAATAGCCAGCCCCAACCCCGTTCCATCCTTCCGCGTCGTGAAGTAGGGAGTAAAGAGCTTCCCGGCCAACTCGGGCGGAACGCCTGGCCCCGAATCGGCAACCTCCACACAGACTCGCCCGTCGCCTCGGGGAAGGAACCGTATCTCGATGGTTCCCTCTTCCGGCGATGCCTGCACGGCGTTCTGAATCAGGTTGAACAGTGCCTGGCGGAACAATTCGCGATCGGCTAACACGAAGAGTTCTTCGCACGAAGCCTCTGAGGTAGTTGCCGCCTCGGAAACATCTGCCCCAACGGCAGCTCGCTCGCCGCCACCGGGATCAGAGCAGCCGGAAGTGACCATCGAGGTGCCGTGCAAGTGAACTCGCTTGCTTTTCAGGTCCGGTTCAAGAAGCCCCGCCAACTCGGCCGCCAGGCGAGGCAGGGAAACGCGTTCCAAACGCGGGGCTGCCGGCCGAGCATAGGCCAGAAACTGATTGATCCGAGCGGTAAGGCGATCGCACTCCTCAACAATGGCCTGCGCGCGTTGGCGTCCCTGCTCGCCGCAATCGGCTTCCGCCAGTCGCTGGGTCCAGCCACGGATCAGGCCAAGAGGATTGCGAGTTTCGTGGGCGAGTCCGGCCGCCGCCTGACTGAGTTCTCGCAGGTACCTCGCTTCGGTCTCCAGCAGTCTTTCACGTCCCCGCGCCTCGGCCAACCGGAAGGTATTTCGCCAGACAATCGCGACGAAGAAAAGGACGAGCGAGCCTGCTGCAACAATGGCCATTCGAGTCATCGCTGCACGATGACATCGCTCGGCCACGGGGCGAGCATCAAGCAGCAATGTCGCCGTGAAGGAGCCTCCCTCAGCGAAAGGCGCTGTTTCTTCAGCACCTTCCGGCTGCGTCCACCGCCCTGCCCTGCCCCGCCCCAGCCCCCGTCCTGGGCCCAGGCCCAAACCGTGTCCCTCGCCCCCCGGGGGGCCGGCGTGCGGCAGTAATTCGAATCGATTCACATACCGAAGCGAGTCGGTCCGCCAAACAACGTCGGCCCCGCCTCGGTCCTGTGAAAGCTGATGGTCCAGTCCGGCTGAACAGACCAGGCGACCGTCTTCGGAAACCACCGAGGCAGCAAGCACATCCTGTGTAGCAACCAGTTCCTCAAGCACGCCTTCGAGCTGATCGGAAAAATAGTATCCAAGACGGCGATGCGAACGAATCCCCCCCGTGAGTGCATGCATGATCGAATCTGCCTGCCGAACAAGCGATTCGCGAGCGTGGCGACATTCGGCGCCGTAATCGTACCACTGCCACGCGCCCAGCGCCATCCAGGCCATGACGAGTGCCGCGATCAAAACGAAACGGGAACGCTGCATGGGCACTCCTCATGCCGGGCAGAAGGCGGGGGCCATCGAATGTGCCCTTGCATTGTAACGTGTCGTGCCGCGTTTCGTCACCGGGAAGTCTTGAAGGGTGCAGCAGCGGACTTGCACGACTGAAAAAGGCCACCGGCCGGCAAGCCCGCCGGTGGCCCTTCCGTGAAATGCAAGTCCGCTGCTGCACCCAGTCTTGAATACCATCGATTGCCCGGCTACACTACATTCCTCGCCTCCCTCATTCCTCCATGCAGTTGCCCGCTTTGAATACGATCCTTCCCAATCCTGCGATCCTGCTACTGGGGCCAACCGGGGCCGGAAAGACACCGCTTGGCCATCTGCTCCAGCGCAAGGGGCTCTGGGGAATGCCCTGTGTCCATTTCGATTTCGGGGCCACGCTTCGGCAGGTGGTTGACCGGAACCAGCCTGACGAGCTCCTTTCGGCCGAGGCGCTCCTCGTACTGCAGAAATCGCTGGAAACAGGGGCCCTTTTGGAGGGGGAGCATATCGACATTGCACGTCGTCTGGTCCGATCGTTCCTGAAAACTCAGTCCATCCGGGAACCCACGTGGCTGGTTCTCAATGGATTACCCCGCCACGTGGGGCAGGCACGCGCCTTGGAAACCGTTTTTGATGTGGTAGCGGTCGTCAATCTTGATTGCGGCGAGCAGGCAGTTGTTGAGCGAATCCGCACAAATCAGGCTGGAGACCGGACCGGTCGGAACGATGATTATCCGGCGGCGATTGCGAAGAAGCTAGCGATCTTTCGCGAACGTACTGCCCCGCTGGTAGCCTACTATGGCGCAAGAATGGCCAGGATCCTGCAGTTGGCCGTGACAGCCCACACCACACCGGAGCAACTGTGGGAATCTCTCCAGCAATGCCGGCCAGAGGGTCCATCACTCCAATCCGGAAGACGATTTCCTGGTCGCCGTGCGGACTGCGACACCCTGAAATCGGTTCTATTGAGCTAGCGAGGGCTGAAGCGGAATTGGCCGTCGCCCCCTTGCCCGTCCGGATCGCGTTCCGGCCCCCGAAACGCGTCAATACTCCACAAATCCACTTTGTTTGCCCCCCGGTTTGCCGAAAGACGCGCCGCCTGTTACACTGAACCAAATACGGGGGCGTTCTTGCCGGTGGAAACCCCATCGGCGCACTCAGGTGCGAATGATGGCCATCCAGTCGCAGGAAGAGTTCTTTTCGATCCTCGAGAAGAGCAATCTACTCGACGCGGACCAGTTCCTGGCGGCACGTCAATCGGTCGAAGGACTCGATGACGCAACGCAGACTGCCAGGCAGCTTGTCCGTGACGGTTTTCTTACGCGCTGGCAGGCGGCACAGCTTCTGGCCGGCAGAAGCTCGTTTCTCTTGGGGAAATACAAGCTGCTGGATCTGCTGGGCCGCGGCGGAATGGGGCGCGTCTTCCTGGGCCGGCATGTGACGATGCAGCGTCACGTCGCGCTGAAAATCGTCTCTCGCGATATCGCCTCGAATCCGGCCGCTCTCGAACGCTTCCTGGCGGAAGCCCGCGCCATTGCCGCATTGGACCATCCGGCAATCGTCCAAGCGTATAGCGTGGATTGCGAGGGAGAGCGCTACTACATCGTCATGGAGTATGTTGACGGCCGCGACTTGCAGCAGGTGGTCGAAGACGACGGCCCCCTGCCATGGCCGACGGCTGTCGAATACATTCGCCAGGCAGCGGACGGCCTGGCGCACGCACACGGCCGCAACCTGGTGCACTGCGATATTAAACCCTCCAACCTTCTGGTCAATCGCCAGGGACAAGTCAAGATTCTCGACATGGGAATGGCTCGACTTGGCGGCGACCACGATGAAGTGAAAGACGGCGCCCCCCTGCTGGGGTCGGTCGATTACCTGGCGCCGGAACAGGCGCTCGGCGCCGAGACATTCGATCACCGTGCCGATTTGTACTCGCTCGGTTGTACCCTCTATTTCCTCCTGACGGGCCACGCGCCGTTTCCCGAAGGCACCCTGCCGGAACGCATTCTCAAACATCAGACTCAGCAGCCGCGACCCATTCCTACCGAACGGCCCGATGTCCCGCCGGCTTTGGTGCAGATCTGCCGCCGGATGATGGCCAAGCAACCGGAGGACCGCTTCCAGTCGGCTGACGAAATCGGGGCGGCATTGGCCGAATTGCCTGCCACGGCAGATGCCCCGGCCAAGCCCCTCGACGCAGAAAGCCGGAATGCTCTGCCTACCGCCCGTGCTGCCAACCAGCGGGGCGGTGACCACACAGCCGAGCCTGCCGCAGTCCCACCCGATCCGATCGAACAGCTTCAGCATTGGGTAACCAGCGCTGCTGGCCGGTTTGTGCTGGGCGGAGGCATCGTGCTCGCACTGCTTCTGGTGGCGGGAATCAGTATTGCAATTGTGGCTGCCAGGGGACCGGCGCCGCCGGCTCCAGAAGAACCGGCGGAAGTGGCCCAGCCATCGGCGCCGCCTGCCAAGCCGGAGAAAGAAAAACCGGAAGAGGAAGATCCGTTCGATCTGGCGCGGGCGTTTGCCAAACGCGTCAAAGCAGGATCCGAAGCGCCGGCGACAGAACCATCGGAGGGAGAACCGGGCGCGCCGACCGATCCGCCGCCTTCGGACCCGGCGAAGACGGCGCCAGAGTCTTCGCCGCCCGCCCCCCCCGCGAGCGACTCGCCACCGGAAGAGCCGGCGTCTCCAGGCAAACAACCACCGGACACGACCTCGCCCGAGGTTGCTGCCCCCGGCGATGCGGCGAAGGACGCTGCCCCTGAACAGACGCCGCCTGCCAAGAGTCCGCCCAAAGAACCCGCCCCTGCAAAGACGCCGCCTGCAAAAACACCGCCTGCAAAAACACCGCCGGACAAACCCAAGCCGCCGAAGAATCCGCAACCCTCGCCATTTCGTGATCTGGGCAAACGGATTCCGTTGAAGCCGGTCCAACCCGGCGAGAAAATGTCGCTGGGCAAGCTTCACTTGGCGCCCTCTCAACCCCTGCGTATGGAGTTGGTCGGCGGACAGACGGCATGGAAAGGTCCGCGCGACTATGTGATCGACCGGCCCGATCCGGACAAAGGCCCGTGGCTCCTCAGCCTCCGGTCCGAGGCGCCCGGCGACGAGAAGGCAATCACCGATCTCGCAATGTTCCGTTTCGCCGCGGACGGGCAGGAGTTGGAAATCGAGTGGTTGAAGCAAGCAGACGCCGAGAATGTCCAGCCGTTACGCAATTGTGCTCTCGCGGTACGGGCGGGCGACGAGACCGCCTGGCTCGAGTTTGGCGCCCCGGAGATCGCAGAACCGCTCATCCTCGATCTGGCCAAGCGAAGTTGGCGGGCGACGTTGATCTCCGAATCGCTCCCTGCGGCCGAATCCCTCGGCGTTCAGGTGACGCGCGTCGAAGGAGACGTTCCGAAAGTCGAGTTCAAGCCGGGAGATACCGTCAAGGAAGGCGAGCGCATGGAGATCCAGCTCGCCAAGCTGGAGGCTGCACAGGTGAAGCTCAATTTGAACTTCGCCATGCAGGGGCGCGCGATCCGCGTCGATGTGGCGCCCCGTTTTGCCATCGATGGGGTGGGCGAATGGCCCTTCTCGTTGCGCGATGTTCGACGCGTCGCCGAGCAACTTGCCACGCAGCGCGCCCAACTCGAGCTGGTTTGGAAGGCCCTGCCCGAAAACTCGCCAAACCGCCAGGAGATTGCCGAGAAACGTTCCAAACTCGATAAGATCATCGGCGCCGTCGCCCGAATTGTCGAGATGGCGAAGAACGACGAGAAGACGACAATCTATTATCGTGTATTCACTACGGCAGGCGAGCGGCAAATCGAACTCTGGACGACCGAAGACGCAGAAGCGAACAAGTCGGGGGCCAACTCCGACCTCTCGGCAGCCGAACGATTCTTTGGACTCTCCTGGACGCCGACTGCCTCGCGTATGCCGAATCGGCAAGGGTACTGAACCGAATGTTGCGTGTCGCTATCTTCTTTTCCATCGCCTTTCTTGCCTCCCGGTCGCTGGCCAAGCCCGACGAACCGGTTGCCGAGAATCCCCGGATTCAGCAGTGGATTGCCCAACTGCAAAATGACGACGTGCGCACGCAATGGTATGCCGCATACGCATTGGGGCAAGCAGGTCCCGACTCTGTTGCAGCAATCGAACCGCTGATGACGATTCTCGCGAATCTGTCCGGCCACGAATACGTACGCGGAACCGCAGCATGGGCCCTGGGACGCATCGGCCCCGAGGCGGAGCAGGCAGCGCCGCTGCTGATCGAGACGCTGGAATCCGCCCATCTTGCCGTGCGGCGGAATTCCCCGTTGGCACTGGCCAGAATCGGCCGGCCTGCGGCGATGCCGGCCGTGCCACGACTGATCGAATTGCTCAGCGACCCGGATGCTGAAGTACGCGTCAACTCGGCGACGGCCTTGTGGCAGATCGATCGGCAGGAACGAGCGATTGCTGCCCTGGGCAAGATACTGACGGGCTCGGAGCGGGGCGCCTACGAGGCGGCGGTTGCCCTTGGGCAGCTCGACGCCCCTCCGGAAGAGGTCGTTCTGGATGCGTTGGTCCGTGCGTTTGCCAGCGAAGATGCGACCGTCCGACGCGCTGCGGCTCGCTCGGCCGGAACCCTGGGGAAAACGGCGATTCCGCGACTCGCGACGGTGCTTGACCATACGTCCGAACGGGTACGCCAAACGGCAGTCGAGGCGTTCAGTTGGATGGGACCGCAGGCAGTGGCGCCCCTGATCGTTGCGTTACAGAACGATTCGTCCGACGTGCGTCGCGCGGCCGCTCGCGCCCTCGGCCGCATGGGGCCCGCGGCAGTTCAGGCCGAATCGGCACTGGTCGCGGCGCTGAATGATCCGCAGGGCGATGTCCGCCAGGCTGTGGCATGGGCCATCGGCAGAGTTCGAGCGGAGCCGTGACCCCTCGCGTGTCCGCCACAACCCTTACCTCAATGGGGGGCACAACATAGCGGAGCCCCTCCGCCAGGTTGACATCCTGCTCGGGATCGCCTAGCATGGGGGTATCTTGGATGCGGTCGGCCCCAGAAGCGCCGTGGTAGCGTATTGGCTTCCGGTTCCGAAAAGCATCTCCCCCAAGGCATCGCATCGCCATTACGGCAATTGTGATCTGGCCGTTGCGACGCGAAGCCCACCCACCGAGGGGGAGGCTGTCGAGCATCCATTCAGGAAAGGGAATTATGACGACGCATTTGGAATCCCGCCTCGAACTGCCGACGGCCGGCACAGACGAGGCACGCGATACGACAACCGCGAAGCCGCGTCCGAATGGCGAGGTCGATCAGCCTCGCATCGAACGGGCGGTCCGCGAAATCCTGCTGGCGATTGGCGAAGACCCCGACCGCGAAGGCCTGCGAGAAACGCCGGCTCGGGTCGGCCGTATGTACGCTGAGTTGTTCGCCGGTTTGCACGAGGATCCCACACGGCACCTGCAGAAGTTCTTCACCGAGACGTGCGACGAAGTCGTTTTGGTGCGGGACATCAGCTTCAATAGCATGTGCGAACACCACATGTTGCCGTTCATGGGGAAGGCGCACATCGGATACCTTCCAGGCGATCGCGTGATCGGATTGAGCAAGCTTGCGCGCGTGGTCGAATCTGTGGCGCGGCGTCCGCAGGTTCAGGAGCGCATGACGGAGCAGATTGCCGACCTGCTGGAGGAGCAGCTTCATGCCAAGGGTGTGGCTGTTGTGATCGAGGCCGTGCACACGTGCATGACCATCCGCGGGGTTCGGCGTCCCGGCAGTGTCTGCGTGACTTCTGCGATGAAGGGATGTTTCCGTAACCGGGCATCGAGTCGAGCGGAGATCATGACGCTCATGTACGGCGACCGGCGGTAGCCTCTCTATGGAGCAGTATGAGGGCCAACGCGACATTATCCTGGACGATCTTCGCGGGCTCATCCGCGGTGAAGTTCGCGGGGATGTCGTCTTCAGACAGCTCTATGCGAGCGACGGGAGCATTTTCGAAATCCGGCCTCTGGCAGTCGTCCGGCCCCGGAATACGGCAGATGTGGCTGCGTGTGTGCAGTACGCCGCCGAGAAGGGCATTCCGATCCATGCACGCGGTTCGGGAAGCGGGGTTGCCGGAGAATCGCTGGGACCAGGGCTTGTTGTTGACTTCTCGAAGTTCCTCCGCCGCATCCTCTATACGGACCAGGAGCACGTCCGTGTTCAACCTGGGGTGGTGCTTGAACGTTTGAACGCACAACTCCTCCGCGCCGGACGTCTCTTCGGTCCGAATCCGAGTAATAGCCAGGTGACCACGATTGGAAGCGTCCTGGCCGTAAACGCCTCGGGCAGCCGGTGGTCGAAGTACGGCGCGGCCTGCGATAATGTTTCCAGTCTTCAGGTGGTAACCGCGCAAGGCGAGGTTATGGAATTCGGACGGGAGTCGTTGGAGACTCCCGAACCGGACGCCCCGAATAAGGCCGTGCTGGTCAGGCAGATTGCCGACCTATTGCGCAAGCATCGGACGGTAATTTCGGAAAACGGACCGAAGTCGCCTATCCCTCGTTGCGGGTACAACCTTGCAGACGTACTGACCGATTCGCACCTCGATTTGCCCAGGTTGATCTGCGGGTCGGAAGGCACGCTTGTCCTGATTACCGAAGCGACGCTCCGCACCCAGCCGATGCCGCGATACCGCGGCGCGGCCCTGCTGCTGTTCGACAGCATGGACAAGGCGGCCCGGGCCGTGCTCGAAATCCTGCCGCATCGGCCGGTTGCCTGCGAACTGATGGACCGCAGACACTTGAGCCTGGCGCGCGAGACGGAAGTCCGGTTCGATCTGCTCATCCCGGCCGAGACGGAAGCCATCCTTCTGGTCGAGCAGGAGGGAGACGATCCGGAGCAGACACGCTCGCAATTGCATCGATTGGTTGCCGAATTGCGCGACGATCTCCGCCTGGCATTCGATGCGCGGCAGGCGTTCGATCCGGACGATATCGGGTTGTTCTGGCGTTTGGCCACGAAGATCCAGCCTGGGCTGTTCCAAGCGCACGGGGGCGCCCGGCCGGTCCCTGTTGTCGAAGACGTTGCCGTTTCTCCGGAAATCTTGCCGGAGTTTCTGGTTCGCGTGCAGAATGTGCTGAAACGCCACCAGGTAACGGCATCCATTTTCAGCCATGCCGTGCAGGGACAGCTTCACATTCAGCCGTTTCTCGACGTCTTCAATGCCTCGGATGTCATCCGCATGAAACGGTTGGCCGAAGACCTGTATGAAGAGGTGTTTCAGGTCGCCGGGACCATCAGTGGCGAACATGCCATCGGTCTTGCTCGCACGGCCTTTCTGCAACGGCAGGTGGGGCCTTTGTACGACGTCTTTCGCGAGTTGAAGACGTTGTTCGATCCACACGTCTTGCTGAATCCCGGCAAGATTCTGGGAGACGATCCGGAGTTGCTTACCCGGCATCTTCGCCGCCCGATCCAGCCGTTGTCTTCTGCCTCAACCGATGCACCGTATCCGCCCGAGTCATTGCTTGCGCCCGAGTCATTGCTTGCGCCCGAGGCGTCGCTTGCACCGGATGCGCCAATGCGCGATCTGGTGGAATTGCAGCTCGATTGGCATCCATCGGAAGTTGCCGCAGCGGTGGCCGACTGCAATCGGTGCGGCATGTGCCGATTGCAGTCGCCCGAGATGCGTATGTGCCCACTCTTCCGCATTGCGCCGGCGGAGGAGGCATCTCCTCGCGCCAAGGCGAATCTGATTTGCGGTCTGCTCAGCCGGCAACTCGAATTGAATGCCCTCACCAGCGATCAGTTCAAGCAGGTTGCCGATCTCTGTTACTACTGCCACATGTGCCGGCTGGAATGCTCCGCGCGCGTTGACATACCGCGACTGGTGCGTGAGAGCAAAGGCGCGTACGTCGCGGCGAACGGACTTCCTCTGGCCGACTGGCTGACGACACGGCTCGACCTGATCGCGTCATTGGCCAATTTGGCGCGTCCGGCTGCAAACTGGGCGATCTCCAACCGCCTTATGCGCTGGCTGGGCGAGAAATGCCTTGGATTCGCCCAGGGACGCAAGCTGCCTCGTGTCGTATCGCGGCCATACCTGCGAAGGGCCGCACGCCGGCGGCTGACCCGCCCCTCGCGCCGCACGGAGAGCAAGGTGGCCTATTTCGTCGATCTGTACGCCAACTACCATGATCCGCAATTGGCCGAAGCACTTGTTGCCGTGTTGGAACACAATGGCGTTTCGGTCTACGTGCCGCCTGCACAGAGGCAGGCCGGCATGCCGGCAATTGCGTGCGGCGCATTGGATCGCGCGCGACGGCTTGCGCGCCGAAACGTGCTCACGCTAGCCGAGGCCGTGCGCCAAGGATACCACGTCATTGCAACCGAGCCTGCCGCCGCGCTCTGTCTTGCACGGGAGTATCCCCAACTGCTCGACGACGAAGACTCCCACCTGCTGGCCGAAAACAGCAGCGAGGCATGCGCGTTCCTCTGGCGCATGCACCGCGAGGGACGTCTTCGGCTCGACTTCAAACCGGTGCACGCGACCCTTGGTTGCCATACGCCGTGCCACCTCGCAGCGCTCGAAGTGGGAACGCCGGGCGAAAACCTCCTCCGGCTGATTCCCGGATTGCGAGTGCACCATATCGAGGAAGGCTGCTGCGGCATGGCCGGAACATTCGGAATGCAGCACAGGAACTACCGCACCAGCCTGCGCGCCGGCTGGCGATTGATTTCCCGGTTGCGCGATCCGGCTATCCAGGCCGGCGCTACGGAGTGCAGCGCGTGCAAGATTCAAATGGAGCAGGGAACAACCAAGCCGACCATCCATCCTGTCAAAATCCTGGCCTTGGCCTATGGGCTGATGCCGGAGGTCGAAGCACTGATCAGGTCTCCCTGCAACGAGTTCATCGTCACATAAGATCAAGGGAAGGTTCCAACGGTATGAGCGAGGGCGTTTGGTATCGTAACGGGCTGCAGTTTGAATGCGCCGCCTGCGGCGGCTGCTGTACGGGTGCGCCGGGGTACGTCTGGGTCAATCGGAGCGAAATCGCGGTCCTGGCCGCCTCGTTCGATATGGACGAGGATGAGTTCGGCAAACGATTCGTCCGGCGAGTCGGGAATCGCTACAGCCTGACCGAGCGCGCCAACGGCGATTGCGTGTTCTTCGACCCCGACCTGCGAAACTGCCGCGTCTACGCCAACCGGCCGCGCCAATGCCGCACCTGGCCCTTCTGGGATTCCAACCTGAAGTCGCGCGAAACCTGGAACGATATGGCGCGCAGTTGTCCCGGCGCAAATCGCGGCAAGCTGTTCCTGTTGGAGGAAATCGAAGACCGCAGGTCGGTCATGCATGTGTGAAAGGCTGCCGGCGCGTCACCGGGGAAACCAGCCGCCTCGGCCCATCGTCGCCATGAAGGCTACAGGATCAGCATGGCGTCGCCGTAGCTGTAAAACCGATACTGCTCCCGAATGGCCTCTTGGTAGGCTCGTTGGATAAGCGCATGGCCGCCGAAGGTGCTGACCAGCACCAGCAACGTGGTCTTCGGCAAGTGGAAATTGGTCATCATCGCGTCGATGGCATGGAACCGGAACGGTGGCCGGATGAACAGGTCGGTCTTGCCCGTATAGGGCCTTAACGATCCGTCTGCGGCGGCCGTTTCGAGAAGCCGGACCGAGGTCGTACCGACGGCGACGACCCGCCCGCCACGCCGCCGACAAGCTTCGAGCTGATCGATAACCGGCTGGTCGATCCGGCCCCATTCGGCATCGAGATGGTGTTCGGCCAGTGTTTCTGTGGCGATCGGCCGGAAGGTGCCCGCGCCCACGTGGAGCGTTACACGGCATACGTCCACCCCATGCTCGGCCAACTGGCAGAGGAGCCGGTCCGTGAAATGCAGACCGGCGGTAGGCGCAGCAATGGCCCCCGGCTGCTCCGCGAAGACAGTCTGGTAACTTTCCCGATCGGAATCGATCATTTCCCCACCGCGTATGTAGGGAGGCAGCGGGACCCGGCCTACCTGCTCCAGAATGCTGAGCGTGTCGGCCTCGGCATCCGGTTTGGCAATCCAAGCACCATCCGGTTGCTTGGCCAGAAGCTCCAAATGGGTCGCTTCACGCCCATCGCAATCGAGCAGGGTAATCGCCTCGTGCTCACGAAGCTTGCCCCGCGTCTTCCCGATAATCCGCCACACACCGCCTGGACCAGATTCGAGAAACAACCCCTCCCAGTGGCCGCCCGTCTCGGTCCGAAAGCCGACCAGCCGGGCAGGAATGACTCGTGTATTATTGATCACCAGGCAATCGCCCTCGCAAAGCAGCTCTGGCAGATCTCGCACATAGCGGTGAGAAATCGTATCCTCCGCCCGGTTCAACACCATCAGACGCGCATCTACCCGCGAATGGAGCGGCGCCTGGGCAATCAGGTCGCGCGGTAGTTCGTAATCGTATCGGTCCAACTCACTCATGGGGTCGCATCTCGGGAAGAAGTTGCATCACCGGACTGCATGTAGCCTACCAGAGGCAGGGAATCCGAAAAAGGCCCCGTTCTTCGATTGCCCGAGCAGTGATGTACAATCACAAGGTCAGGGAGTTCAGAACCGCCGGAGCCCAGCACGCCCCACCCGGCCGCTACCGCGTCCGACCTCCCCGACGGGGAGGTAAAATGACCGCACGGATTTGTGTAGAACAATGAAGGCCGGAAGCCTCAGCCTTATCCAGGCTGAGGTCACGTGGACAAATGGCGAGCCGCCAGCGACAATAGCAGAGATGCAACCGACTCCCATAGCACTGTGTATCACCGATCTGGACGCCGGCGGGGCCGAACGGCAGATGGTCAAACTGCTGCAACGAATCGACCGCACCCGGTTCCTGCCCACGGTCTATTGCCTGGGACCTCGGCCGGAGCGGGACGAGGCGTCTTGTGCCCCGGCGCTGGAGCGGGCCGGAATTGACTACCACTGCCTGGGAGCACGCGGGGCAAGGCATTTCCCGGCAGTCACCGCGAGACTGACGAAAATGCTGCAACAGCAACGCCCGGCAATCCTGCAGGCGTTCCTGTTCCATGCCAATCTGGTCGGACGCATTGCCGGACGACGCGCCGGGGCGCCCCGGATTGTGTGCGGCATTCGCGTGGCCGAGCGGGAGAAGCGTTGGCACTTGTGGCTCGACCGCATCACGCAGGCAAAGGTGGACCGTTACGTATGCGTGAGCCGAGCGGTGGCCGATTTCTCGCGTGACAGAGCGCACTTGCCAGCCAAGAAGCTCACGGTCATCCCGAACGGAATCGACCTGGACTCCTTGCCGGCCGACACACCGGCGGACCTGTCACCTTTGGGAATATCAGCCGGATCGCCGGTCGTTGCCTGCATTGGGCGGCTTACGCGGCAGAAGGGCCAACAGTGGTTGATCCACTCGTGTCGTCAGTGGCTCGCCGATTTGCCGGAGTGTCATCTTCTGCTGGTGGGCGACGGACCGGATCGGTCGCAATTGGAGAAGGAAGCCCGGCAGACAGGGCTGGCCGGGCGCATTCACTTCACCGGTTTCCGATCCGACGTTCCGGCCATTCTGGCCGCGAGCACGGTACTCGTGCTGCCGTCGGCCTGGGAGGGAATGCCGAACGTCGTCTTGGAGGCAATGGCAAGTCGTTTGCCGGTGGTAGCCAGTAACGCGGAAGGCGTTTCGGAGCTGCTGGGCCCGTTGGCCGGCGAACAAACGGTCCCCTTTGGCGACGTAGCAGCCCTCGCGCAACGACTACGAGCGGTCCTATCGGACCGCTCGCGCGCACATGCGTTAGGAACCAATAATCGGCAGCGGGTAGAACGGTGTTTCTCGCTCGAATCTGCATGCCGTGCCTACGAGCAGCTCTGGGATTCACTACGCGACAGCATCCCCTCTTCCGGTAGTTCTTGACAAACTCGGTCACGGGAACAATACTCGGTGCTCGAACGCCTGCGGGAACAACCGGTGATGGGGTTGGAGTCCCGGTTTCAGCCGGAAAGCGAAAGAGCGTGCATGGAGCGGAAGAAACTGCCTGCGCGGCCCCGGGAACGGTTACGAGCGCGCCAAGTGGCCACCGGCCAGCTTGTCCGGCCGGAGCCGTGGTCGGCAAGCCGTCGCTAGCCGACAGACCACCGCTCCGGCCGGGCAAGCCGGCCGGTGGCGACTCAATTGTCCTCAGCAACACCGATTTCAATGCGTTTTTCTGATATCCTAAGCCGGACGGTCTCTTCAACCGGAAAGGGAAAGGGCGCGACAAATGGTGAGTGGGCCGCGTTTCGTCGGCTGGAAAGGGGAAAGAGGATGGCTCATCAGTTCTCTGCAATGACTCGGCTTGCCTGCGCGGCATGGTTGGTTGCGAACCTCCTCGCGGGCACGTCGCAGGCACAGCTTGGCGGTGATGGCGGGGAATTTCGCGGTGGGTTTTGTGGCACTGCGCGTTTCGGCGGCTTGCAGGCGGAGCGGCTGTTCGCTCCGGACGCCAACCTGCTGGCGCAGGGCCCGGGGCAACTCGTCATTCGCGACGCGAGGGACGGCGTATGGCAGCGGCTGCCCATTGCGCGCTATCACGTGAACGTCGTTCTGCACGCACCGGTGGCCTTGGTGCAGATCGACCAGACGTTCTACAACCCCTATTTCACACAACATGAGGGCGTGTTCCTGTTCAATCTTCCGCCGGACGCGTCGGTAAGCCGGTTCGCCATGTACGCCACGCCAAGCGATTTGATTGAGGGGCAACTGGTCGATCGCGCTCGAGCGCCTGACGTGTGCGACTCGGTCGTTCGCAGCGAACGCGACCCGATTGCTACCGAGTCGGTTGGCCCGAACGTGTTCCGCATTCGCGTGTTTCCGGTCCCCGGCCGCGACATGAAACGCATCCTGATCGACTACACCGTTCCGCTCGAACCGGGGCCGAACGATCTGTGCCGGTTTTCGCTGCCGCTTGTGAACGACATGGAGCCGATTTCGGACCTCCGGATTGACGGTCGCGTGTTCGGCCCGGTCCCGCGGGCGAGCATCACCAGCCCGTCGCATGGCGACCTGAAGGTGGGCGATCCGATTCCCGCGTCCCAAGCCAACGAAGGCGCCGGCGGGCCGCGCAAGCCGCGCGAAGCGTTCGGCGGATCGTGCATTCCGTTTGAAGTTGTGCGGCGGGATTGCCAGTCGCGCGAGCCGTTTTCGCTTGAGTTTCGGCATGCGCCGGAGGAACCCGTTGCGGTGCAATGCTATCGCGCCAAGTGCCTGGTGGAGGACTGGCGGCGGAATCTTCGGCCCACCGATCCCGACTCGCGCGGCCCGCTAACCTACTTCCGACTGGAAGTGCGAGATGGCGCCCCGAACCTCCCATCGCGCGAGCCACTCGACCTGCTCATCCTGGCCGACACATCGGCTCATGCGCGAGGGCGCCCGGAGGTGGGGCAGGCGGTGCGCCGACTCATCGGGCATGTGCGGCCGGAGGATCGGGTGCGGCTGGTGTGCGTGGACGCGGCGGCTCGGCCCATGCACGACGGCTGGGCGCCGGCCGGCTCCGACGAACTGAAGCAAGCCATCGAACGCATGGAGAACGAGTTCTGCCTGGGCGGCGTCGATCTCGTGCAGAGCGTGCGCGAGGCGATTCAGTCTGCAGGTACAGCCGAGGCGGGACGCCGGCGAACGGCCGTGTACGTGGGTACGGGCGAATCCCGCTGGGGGTCCGGTCCCGGGGCCGAGGTTGTGGAGCAGCTTGCTGAGCTGCTTGGCGACGCCCAGGTTGCGTTCATGTCGTTCTACGTGCCCGCTGCGCGTCCAAGCGTCCTGCCAGGCTTGCCGGCAGACGCGCCGAACGCCGCGCTGCTTAGAGGCCGTCGCCTGCTGGAGGCGCTGTCGCTGGCGGTGGGCGGACTGTTCTGGGACGCGCGCGAACCGGCGCTCATGCGGGCGCATCAGGCTTGGCTGGAACGGGGCATGCCCACTCCGGTTCAGATCACCGATGTCCGCGTTGCCGGCGCGGAGCCCAACGACCTGGTCTTCCCGCCGGCGTGGATGCCGGGTGAGTCGTTTGTTATCCTCGGTCGAGTTCCCACGGAGCTGGCGGTCGACGGGCTTGACCTGCACCTTGCCGCCGTGGTGAACGGCAAGGCCGTACAATGGCATCACCATCTGGCGATCGACGCCGAGCCCGACAACCTGCTGATTGGCCGACTGTGGGCGCAGCACAAGCTGAGCGAGTTGGCGATTCTTCTGCCGAACACGGTCCCGCCGAACTCGGAAGCGCACCATCGGGTGGTCGCCCTTTCGCGGGAATGGTGCGTGCTTACTCCGCGAACAGCGTTCCTGCTGCTTGAAGACTCGCGACATTCTTCGCGATACGGCGTTGATGCC
Organism: Thermoguttaceae bacterium; assembly: GCA_040772845.1. GTDB lineage: Bacteria > Planctomycetota > Planctomycetia > Pirellulales > Thermoguttaceae > PWXP01. The sequence goes on along the minus strand of JAXGXG010000001.1, from coordinate 7,357,298 downwards.
TCGCCCCGCCGCTACTGGGATCCGCGCGAGCGAGCTGAAGTCGAGCCCCTTTCACCGGAGTGGCTGGCGCAGGTGTCGGCAGCGAGGAAAGGGCAGTGTCGCGCGGAACGTCCGCGCAAGGCGGATGCAACACTGCCTGCCGAACGGGCCGACGACCTGCAGCACCGCGACCTGATGGCGGACCTGGCGTGGCAACGCCCTTTATTCACACCACGGGCCGAGACACCGCTACGTGAGAGACTGGCGTTGGACCCTCTGTTTGCCGCTCCGGCGCAGCCTGGCGATGATTACCAACGGCTCTTTCCACACTACCGCAGATTCCTCAAGCCGGTGAATCTGGAGACGCCCATCTTCTCGGTTGAGGACCTGGCCAATCGGTTGCACCAATGGACAGGCATCCGTGTTGAGATCGACCGGCACGTATCGGAAAACCAAGAAAAAGACATTGCTGCGACCTTCGATGCCGCAGGGCTGGCGCCTGGACGGGGAACGGTGTCAGTCTGGAGTTATGCCAGGCACGTGCCGGCTTTCTTCGGCCTGACCCTGCTGACAGAATCGAATCGCCTGCTTCTCACAACGAACGAGCACGCGTCGGAGATCATGCAAATTGGGGTCTATCCGGTGGCCGATCTCTACCTGCCGGATCGCAAGTCGCCCCTGGAATTGCTTGCGGATCCATTGCACGACCACGTGCGTATTTCGGAACAACGGATTCAAGAGCATTTGCGACGACCGATTTCCGTTTCGGCCAGTCGTGTACTGATGCGCGATGCCGTATACGAATTGGCCGATCGGCTCGATGTCGCGGTGGTAATTGACGCTGAGGCGGCCAGACTCCTGCAAAAGAAGACGCCTCCGCATATGTCGTTCGAGTTTAGCGACGTGCCGGGCCTCGAAGCGATTACAACGATCCTGGGGTATCAGGAGTTGAGCCTTATCATCCGCGACGAGGCCGTGGTTGTGACGACGCCGGACATTGCGGAAGACACGTGTTCCGTGCGTTTGCACTCGGTTCGCGGCGTACTGTACGAATCGCCGGCCGCACTCGACAACGAGGAATCCGGCGGCGACTGGAACGCCTACGAGAATTTCGGCGGCGGCAGACGTGGCGGCTCTCGTACCTGGCCGCCACTGGCGGTAAGGGCGGGCATGTCGTTTGGCGGCGGAGAGTCAAACGCGCCTTCGGCCGCCGATAAGGCCGCCACGGATGTATCCAGCAAGGCGCCGCGCGCCGAAGACGGCACGAGTCACGCCTATGCCGGGCGATGCCCGCCGGATGCCGGGGCTATCGGCCGCATTCCAGACGAGGAACCCGTTTTTCAGGCGGATTACGACTCGATCATCGAGACCATCATGTCAACGATCGCATGCCAGTCGTGGGATGAGGTGGGCGGGCCGGGTTCCATTGTCCCGATGGAGCCCACGCTGAATCTGATCGTGTCGCAAACTGCCGCCGTGCACAAGCAGATTGAAGCTCTCCTTGCACGCCTTCGAAGTGTGCCACCGGTGATCGGCGACCACTCGATTCGACGCCCGGCCGCCATTCCGCAAACAGTTCGAGCACCACGTCAGGAACTTGATACGGCCGTCGATCTGGAATCGTTGATGGCGTTAATCACTAGAGTCGAGAGCCCCAACGACTGGCAGGAGGTTGGCGGACCGGGCAGCATTATGCCAGACGTCCATCGCGGGGCACTGGTCGTCTCACAAACGCAAGAGGTGCATGGAGAGTTGTTTCACCTGCTCACCCAACTGCGGCGAAGTCGGTATGAGCAACTATGGGGCGATCGGCCGTGGCTGGCCGAAGTGGGCCCGCATCGGCCGATGATCGACCCGTGGGGCCTCGGCGCGATGGCGGAGGAGACGCAGGCTGACAGGCTGCCGCGCCCTCGGCCGGGCGAACGCGCGGCACTCGCGTGGCGACGGGCGCCCAAACGAGGCCAGTGGGTCTGGCGTCGGGTAACGCCCGCAGGCGAGATGGTCGAGACGATTACGATCGTGCAAGATGGACCGCGGCTTGAAGTGGTGCTGCCCGAGTGCAGCATTCGCATCGAGGGCGATATGGCGGCCATTTCGTGGCCGGAGTTCCGGCTGGTGGAAGTCGGGCCGTGGGCCGAGGCCATCCGCCACGCGCTCGACGCCCGGCTCCCCTGGCTCCCACACCGCACCAACGCAAACCTGGCTCGATGGTACGACGTTTTGCCAGCGGCCAAGGAAGACCCTCCGGCGGATGAAGAAGGTCCGGCGGCCGATGAAGAGGCCGCGGCGCCCGCCGTACGGCTGGTTCCACCCGGTTTCGGGGCCCGAGACGGGACATGGCTGCTGGTTGAGCCCTCGGACGTCGAGCATCTGCCAAGCCGCATCTCGTCGTTCGTCGGATGGGAACCGACCGGGCAGGTGCGTTGGGCAGGCGAGACATTTGAAGGCTCTGCCATTCTCTGGGAGAACGCAGCCGGCGAGCCGTTGGCCCGCTGGGAACTGGTGGACTACGCCGTGAATCCTGCCCCCGTGCCCCCGCTGGCCAAGCAGGACGGAGGTTTTATTCCGCTCGACCGGCGCGGCGAATCGGCCGAGGACACCCTGCTGGCCGATGCGTTGCCAGCCCTCGGCCAACGCGATTGGGCTGAAGCCGATCGTCAACTGGCCAAGGCGGCTCAGCGCCATCCGGGACATCCACTGGTGGCCATGCTGCGAGCCTGGTGCTACGGGCAGGCGTGGGACCTCGCACGGCACGATCTGGCCGACGAACAACTGCCCGCCGATCGGCTTGCCGAGCTTAGCGCCGCGGTTGCCGCGGGGCATGGGTTCGTCTTCCACTGGGTCGTCGAAGGGGAACCTGCATGGTTGTCGGCCGATTCTCGCTATGAACTCCTCCGCGAGTATCCTGAACTGCCTCGCGATGGGTCGGACGTGTTAGCGTTGGCTCGCTTGGCCATGCAGACGCGGCATTACGAGGAGGGGCTTGAGCTTCTCAGTCGGGCCATGGAAGCCGGCTTGACGACCGGCGACCGCGCGGCGGCTTTCCAGCATCGGCGCCTGACCGTGGAGCTGCTGTTGAAACGCGACCGAATCCCGGAGGCCGAAGCAGCCGCCGAGCAGTGGTCGCAGCGCGACGACGCTACGCCCGCCGAGATTGCCGCGCTGGCCGAGTGCCTTCTGGCGAGCAACCGGCGCGACGTCGCCACTCGGCTGCTCACCCAGGCCGCCGCTGCAGATGGCCCGGCCACGGACAGAGCCCGTCTCCTGCATCGCCTGGCCGGCCTGCATGAGGGTCTCAAGCGATGGGAGTTGCTCGTCGAAGCGGCGGACCTCGTGCCGGAGGAGTCTCCCGTCTGCCAGCAATGGGTTGCCACGCTGTTGGACGAACTCGCCGCGCCCATCCATGCGGAGGCGCCGGCCCAGCTTGCCCTGAAGGCGAGCAACCAGTGGCTGCGCGCACGCCTGCAGATTCGTCATGCCGATCTGCTGCCAGACGCGTCGGCGGCAGGCGACATTTTCTGGGAGCTTGCCGAGAAAGGGCACTTGCCGCCGGATCGGCTCCCTGAGATCATGGCGTTGTGGAATCGCGCGAAGCACCCGGAGCGAACCATTGCCGTTTGCCAGCGCGAGCTGCGTTGCGGCCGGCCGCTTGGCGACCATCTGCCCGCCGTGCTCCACGACGCCTACCAGGCCGCCAACCGTCCTATTGACGCCCGCCGCGCCGCCACCGAACCCTGAACCGTTTGCGTCGGTACTGAGTACTGTCACCTGTCACCTGTCAACTGTCAACTGTCAACTGTCAACTCGCTATGCCAACCACCGCACACAAGGTCGCTTTGATTACCGGTAGCGGGAAACGCCGGATTGGAAATGTCATTGCCGAGGCGCTGGCCCAACGCGGTTTCGATATCGTTTTGCACTACAATCGTTCGGCCACCGAGGCACAGGAGAACGCAGCCAGGCTGCGAAACCATGGCGTGGAGGCGGTTGCCTACCAGGCGAATGTGGCGGACGAAGAGCAAGTCGGCTGCCTGTTCGGAAGCGTGATGGAACGGTTCGGCCGGCTGGACGTGTTGGTCACTGCCGCCGCCGTGTGGGACCCCAAGCCACTTGACGAGACAACGGCCGACGACGTCCGGCGCCAGTTCGACATCAATGCGTTGGGAACTTTCCTCTGTTGCCGGGAAGCCGGATGCATCATGGTCGAACAACCGGAGGGCGGCCTGATCGTGACTATCGGCGATTGGGCCACGGTCCGCCCGTACTCCGGCTACGCGGCCTACTTCGCCGGTAAGGGAACCATCCCAACCATGACGCGAGTCCTGGCCGTCGAGCTTGCCGAGAAGAATCGGAACATCCGGGTCAACAGCATCCTGCCGGGCCCCGTTATGCTGCCCGAGAACCTCTCCCAGCCGGAAGTTGCCGGAGCCGTGGCCGGCACAATCTTGAAGCGCCCCGGCAAGCCGGAAAACGTCGCCCAGGCGGTGCTCTTCTTTCTGGATTGCGACTACACCACCGGCGTCTGCCTGCCGGTAGACGGCGGACGGACCATCGCCTGACCGCAGGCGCACAGGCCCCCGCCTTACGTTCCTCGGCGCGATGGTTTAGGATAAAGCCTTCGTGGTTTGTGCTGTTATCCTCGCAATTCCGTTCTTGACACCTGTGAAGCCATGTCGCGTATTCGTATTGCCGCTGCCGTGCTCAACCAGACGCCGCTCGACTGGCCTGGAAATCAGGCCCGGATCGTGGAGGCGATCCGACAGGCGCGATCGGCCGGCGCGCAGGTGTTATGCCTGCCGGAGCTGTGCATTACCGGCTACGGTTGCGAGGACACGTTTCACGGGCCGGGGCTTCAGGCCACGGCCCTGGAAGTACTGCACGACCTGGTTCCCTCAACTGGCGGGATGATTGTCAGCTTCGGGCTGCCCGTGCAGTATCGCAACGGCGTCTTCGATTGCGCCTGCCTGGCCGTGGACGGCCGCATTGCCGGTTTCGTTGCCAAGCGGTTTCTCTCCGGCGACGGGTTGCACTACGAGCCGCGCTGGTTCAAGCCGTGGCCGGCGGACGTGCGGGACGAGGTCCGCATTGCCGGCAAGGCCTATCCGATCGGCGATCTGGTCTTCGATTGCGGTGGAATCCGGATTGGTTTCGAGATCTGCGAAGACGCGTGGGTTGCGGCGCGCCCCGGCGGCGGCATGGCGCCTCAGGGGGTCGATGTGATCCTCAATCCGAGCGCAAGCCACTTCGCGTTCGGCAAGTTTGAAGTTCGCAAACGGCTGGTCCTGGAGGGATCGCGCGCCTTCAGTTCCAGCTACGCCTATGCGAATCTCCTTGGCAACGAGGCCGGGCGGGTAATCTACGACGGCGGCGCACTGATTGCCTCCGCCGGTCGTATGTTGGCCCAAGGGACTCGCTTCTCCTACAAGCCCGTCGGAGTCGTCTCTGCAACCGTGGACGTTGCCGCCACACGCATGAAAATGGCCCAGCTCGCCAGCTATCAGCCCGACGCCCTCTCCGGCCGGGCCGCCGAGGTGCCTTGTCCGTTCACCTGGTCGGACTGTCCACACGAGCCGTTGCAGGTTCGGGCGGCAGATTGGGAGTCGAACATCCACCTGAAGGAAGAGGAGTTCGCTAGGGCCATAGCGCTGGGACTGTTCGATTACCTGCGAAAAAGCCGTTCGCACGGATTTGTCGTCAGCCTCAGTGGCGGTGCGGATTCCTCGGCGACTGCCTGTCTGGTCGCCCTGATGGTTCAGTTCGCGTGCAAGGAACTGGGCGACGCGGGATTCCGCGAGTCACTCGGCTATATCGACTGGAACCGGGCAGCCGGCAATGGCAGCGATGTTGTGCGAGATTTGCTTCACTGTGTCTATCAGTCATCGCAGAACAGCAGTGAGACGACGCGCAGCGCGGCTGCAACGGTGGCAAAAGCCGTCGGTGCGGAGTTCTCCGAGACCCAAATCGACGCGGCCGTGCAGGGCTACATCGAGATGATCGAGACGATGCTCGGCCGCCGATTGACCTGGGAGACGGACGATATCGCACTTCAGAACATCCAGGCGCGCACCCGCGCCCCAAGCGTCTGGCTTCTGGCCAACGTGAAGCGGGCCCTTTTGCTTTCCACGAGCAATCGAAGTGAAGCAGCGGTCGGCTATGCGACAATGGATGGCGATACGTGCGGCGGCCTGGCGCCGATCGCCGGCATCGACAAGGCGTTTCTGCGCCGCTGGCTGGTGTGGCTGGAGCACGAGGGACCGATCGGCGCAGGCCCTATTCCGGCGTTGGCCGCCGTCAACCGCCTTCAACCGACCGCCGAACTGCGGCCGCAGGAAACCGGCCAGACGGATGAAGAAGACCTGATGCCCTACCCTGTGCTCGACGCCGTTGAGCGCGCCGCCATCCGCGACAAGCAGTCGCCGCGCGAGGTGTTCCGCCAGATGCAGTCGGAGTTCCCCGACTATTCGCCGGAGCAGATGTGCGGCTTCGTCGAACGTTTCTACCGCTTGTGGTGCCGCAACCAGTGGAAGCGGGAACGCTACGCACCCTCCTTCCACGTGGACGACGAGAATCTCGATCCGCGAAGCTGGTGCCGTTTCCCGATCCTCTCGGGTGGAGCTGAACGCGAATTGGCGGAACTGAGGGCGTACGTCCGAAAACTCCTGAATTGAGTTGATACCCGAAAACGGAGACCGGCTCCCGTATGTTGCAGTCCGTGTTCGATGCAGGCACGTACGCAGGAGGCCTGTCGCCTTTTTCGGATGAATCCCAGGTTGCATTGTTTTCTGCAGAATGCCATGAGAAAAGCCCTGATTCTTACCGACCTACAAAACGACTTCTGCCCCGGCGGCGCACTGGCGGTCCCCGAAGGCGACGCCGTCATCCCGCTGGTCAACCGGCTGCAACAGCGGTTCGATTTGGTGGTTGCCACGCAAGATTGGCATCCTCCGGATCATGGCAGTTTTGCTGCGAATCATCCGGGGCGGAATCCGGGAGAGACAATTGAACTTGGCGGACTGGACCAGATCTTATGGCCCGTCCATTGTGTGCAGGAAACATCGGGCGCCGCGTTGCACCCCGAACTCAACTGCTCCAAAGTGGCGAGGGTCTTTCGCAAGGGAACGGATCGGGAAATCGATAGCTACAGCAGCTTCTTCGATAACGGACATCGGAAGTCGACCGGACTCGGCGAATGGCTCCAACAGGAAGGTGTGACCGATGTCTATCTGTGCGGTCTGGCGCTCGATTACTGCGTGAAGTATTCTGCACTCGATGCCGTCGAAATGGGATTCGCCACCTGGCTCATTCCGGAAGCCTGCCGAGGAATTGAACGGCAGGAAGGCGACATCCGGTCAGCAATCGAGCAGATGCGGCTTGAGGGCGTTCGGATCATCCATGCAAAAGAACTACTGGAATAACATGACCTTGAAGCATTCTCCCAGTAACGAGCGCCGTATCCTGGCCGAAGGCCGCCATATTCGTCTTGTTGAGCGGGCCGGCTGGGAATGGGCAGAACGTGCGCGAGGATCCGGCGTGGTTGCCATTGTCGCCGCTACGAAGGACGGATGCCTGGTGCTTACCGAGCAGTTTCGCAAAGCAGTCAATGCCCGCGTGATCGACCTGCCGGCCGGCCTGGCCGGTGACGTTGCAGGAATGAAGGGCGAGCCGCTGTTGAATGCGGCGCGCCGCGAACTGCTGGAGGAAACGGGCTACGAATCGAGCCGGTGGGAGTTTCTGACCGAAGGTCCAAGTTCGCCCGGCATGACCAACGAGATGCTCTCTTTCTATCTCGCCCGAAATGCCGAGAAGACCGGGCCTGGCGGAGGCGATGCTTCCGAGGATATCGACGTCCATATAGTCCCCCTGGACAGACTTCATCGTTGGCTGGAAGACCGCCGTGCGGATGGTGTGCTCATCGATCCCAAAGTCTACCTGGGCGGATTCTTCGCTTCCGGAATGAAGGAAGCATAGCAGGCCCCTTCGCAGGTGTTCCTTCCCGGCCCTTTCCGTTCCCGGACGTCAACAGCGACCCGTTGGAGTTCCGGCTTCAGCCGGAAAGAGAAACCGCCTAAAGGCGGGACTCCAGCCATGGCGGGCTGTCGTCAGAAACGGAAGGGCCTTCAAAATAGACCGATGCTTCAATGGCTGGCACGCGGGCGAGTCAGCGAGCATCCTCTTGAGCAACGGCCCACGTTGCCCCACCGGCCGCTTTTGCACGGTACATGGCCCGATCGGCGGCATCGATCAGATCGGGAGGATTCGTGCCGGGGTGTCCCAAAGCGATACCCACGCTCATCGATATCGGCTTGGCTTTGGATGCCCCCCGAGAACCACCTGCAGTCATGGCCAGAAGGCGTTCCGCTATGCCGATGGCGTCGTGGGCCGAATGAACCGCGTCCAGCAAGACGGTAAACTCATCGCCGCCAAACCGCGCCACAAGGTCGCCCGGCCTAAGGGCCTGACGGAGTCGCTGGGCTATGTCGCGCAAAACGCGGTCGCCATAACGATGACCGAGTCGATCGTTGACACCCTTGAATCCGTCCAGATCGATGAACAGCACGGCAAACGGCACTGCGTCCCCAACCGGCGCCTGTACACACTTCACAGCAAGGCGTTCCTCAAACGCAGCTCGATCCGGCAAGCCGGTTAAGGGGTCCACCCGCAGGGAAGCCAAGACTCCTCGGTGCGAACGAGCAGCGGACTGCTCCGAAACGGTCTCGACCGGGTAGCCAACCACTGTCACAATTCCGTCGTCGTTCGAGGGAAAGAGAACTCGCCAGCGAATCGAGCCGCCGGTAGTCGAGTCGCACCAGAGAATCTCCGAGGGCATCCCTGCGGGGTGCGGCGCGGCCGCATTTTCCGCCAACAAACCGCTCAACCCAATCCGCTCCAGTGCGTGACAGGTTTCGGTATGCCGTATCTCGACCAGCGAGCACCCCAGCAAGGCGCACGCGCTCGGGTTGGCCTCGAGAACCCTTGGCGCGCGGCTGTCAATGATCAGGATCGGCTCCGCCACAGCGCATAGGGCCACTCGGAACGATTCCACGAGACGGAAAACCATTCCGTCGGGGGGTACAACTTTGCCGGTAGTGTTGTCCATTCGGTTTGCTTACGGGATAGTTCCCCCATCTTTGCCTGCCTTGCATTCTGGCAATACTTCGCGGCATCCGCAAGGCAATCCCCCACAACGAGGGGCATAGGCTGGTTTTTGCTTTGCGTAAAGCCCGCTGCTTGACTATACTGGGCAACTATCCCTGGTACCCCATTTGCCCCATCCATCCGCTGCATTCGGCTTTTTCGTCGAAGGAGATGGGGTTAAATGGCCCGGGAGGTCGGAAGTCGCCAGCTCCGCTTGCGTCATCTGCTAAACGGAGCAGGATCAGACTCCGACAAGAGGAATCTGTTTTTGGGATGAAGGTTCACTCGTTGAGTACACCAATCATGACTACGCAAACCGCATCCGAAACGACTCTTCGCGACGCCTATTGTGCACTGTTCCGCCATCGCGGCAAGGCATTGGCGTTCTTCCTCTTTGCCGTGATAACCGCTGTGGCAATTACCCTGTTGATGCCCAAGGCATACCTTTCCGAGTCGAAGCTGTTCGTCCGACTTGGCCGGGAGAATGCGACCCTCGATCCGACGGTTACACGCGGAGGTGATCCGGTCGTGATTCCGCCTGCTGCCCGTGAAGACGAAATCAATTCCGTGGCGGCCATGCTCGGTAGCCGTGCGATGTTGGAGCGTGTGGTGGATACGGTAGGGCCGGAAACCGTGCTCCGCAGCGCCGGCAAGGAGTCTGGTAAGAAGCACGTTGCTCAACCGGGCGGCAACGCGGGACAAGCGGGACTGACGGCGGCATTCGCTCGTATTGGCGATACGATGCGACAGGCCATTCTCGGATCGGAGTTGCCGCCTCGTGATCAAGCCATTCGACACCTGTCGCGAGAACTGAATGTCGAGCCGGTCCGCAAGTCGAACATCGTGACAGTCACGTATGACGCCCGGACACCGGAACTGGCGCAGCAGGTGGTGGCGGCCCTTGTCGATGCCTACATGGAAGAGCACTCGCGGCTGAATCGCGTTCCCGGCTCTCAGCAGTTCTTCGCGGAACAGACGAACCGGCTGGGTAGTGAACTGGCGCAACTCGAAACGAAGCTGGCCGAACGGAAGACGAAATCCGGGCTGGCTTCGATCGACGCGCAACGCACGCAAGTCATAGCACGCGCCGGTCGGCTGGAGGACGAATTCTTGGAGACGGAATCGCGTCGCGCCGAGGCGGAGGCCAAGGTGCGGATTCTCAAGGCGCGACTGGCCCAATTGCCCAAAGAGCACGTATCCGCGTCCACGGCCGGGGCCAACGATACCGGGACGGACGGAATCCGTATGCAGTTGTTCGCTCTGGAACTCCAAGAAAAGGAAGCGGCAACCGTCTATACCGATTCCCATCCGAAATTGCAGGCGATTCGTGAAGAACTCGCTGCCGCCCGAGAAGCGTGCGAGCAGGAGTCGCGTACTCGTGTGGAAGTGACGACCGCGCCGGATAGCATCTTTGAACAGACTCGGCTTGAGCTGTCGCAGGAGGAACCGCTCATGCAGTCGTTAACGGCAAAGGCCGCAACGCTGAGCCGGCAATTGGCAGACGTTCGTTCGCAACTCGAAGCATTGAATACGGATGGACTCTACCTTGTCACCCTGGAACGCGAGATCGACCTGCGCGAGGCCGACTACCGGAAGTACGCCGCCAATCTGGAGCAGGCGCGCATCGACGACGCCCTGGAGGCGCACCGCATGTCGAACATCAGCGTCGTTCAACCTGCGTCCTTCGAGGCTCGACCGATTCGGCCCCGCGGGCTGCTGAATCTGGCGCTCGGCGTGCTGGTCGGTGTGTTCGGAGGCGTTGGAGTTGCGTGTTTTGCCGAGTATGCGGACCGCTCCTTCCGTTCGGTCGAGGATATCGAACGCAAGCTGGACATTCCCGCGCTGGTGGCCGTACCGCGAATGACCCATCACTCCTTTACGATTAACGGGAGGAACTGAGCCATGATCGGACAAGCGACAGTCGCTTCATCAGACCTCTCGCCGTGTATTCCCGAAAGCCATCCGAGCGACGTGTCGGAATACTACCGATCGGTTCTACGCGCCTTGCATTGGCCGGAGCCGAAGGAGGAGGGAGAACCTCGCGATAGCAAGGAGACGTTCGGCCCCATTCGGACGCTTGGCGTTACGAGTTGTGCGCGGGGCGAGGGCGTGAGCACAACGGCAGTGCAGCTTGCCGCCGCCGCGGCGCAGATGGATGAGGGCCACATTCTACTGGTCGATGCCGACCTTGGAGCGCCCAGTCTGCACGGTCTGTTCGATGTGGACGCCGCTCCCGGGCTGGCCGAAGCCACCGCGAATTCGACTGCTTTACGAACCCATATTCAGCCCTCCGGCTGCAAACATCTCGATCTTCTGACGGCCGGGGAGAGCAGGTCGCCCTGGTGGAAGGTGTTCGATTCGCCAGGGATGAACGCACTGATAGGCGACCTCAAACAGTCGTTTGGGCTTGTCGTGTTCGACCTGCCGCCGGCAAACGGGAAAAGTGCGACGTTGCGACTGGCCGGACTGCTCGATGCCGTGATTATTGTGGTGGAAGCGGAACGGGTTCGCTACGAGGTTGCCTTGCGCACCAAGGAGCTTCTGGAACGCGCCGGGGCTCATGTGCAAGGCGCCATCTTGAACAAGCGTCGCGACTACGTCCCGCGATGGCTTTACGCACGTCTGTGATTTGAACGCCTCCCAATAGCTGTACGTATCCCCAACGCCTGTCCAATTCAGGTTGATCCTTCGATGTCCTCGTATTCGCTGCTATCCCCATTGCTTCACAAACTGTGCGCGATCATGCCGCCAGACGCTGCGGGGCGCAACGCGCGCGATCCGGCAGAAATGGCACGAATTCTTCGGCAGGAGCGCGATCGGACGGATCGGACGGGATTACCGTTTGCCATGATCGTATTCGACGCACCCGATTGCCTGCAGCAACGCGACGTCCACGAGACGCTCGCATACGTGCTTGCACGACGCCTGCGCATATCGGACGAGTTCGGCCACCTCGATCGCCACCGTCTGGCGGCCATCTTGCCGGCAACGACGTCGGCCGGCGCCTGGACCGTGGCCGACGACGTTTCCCTGCAATTCCCAGCCGATTTGCCACTACCTGCCTGCGAGGTCTTTGTCTACCCCGCAGACACCGGGGAAAGCAAATGCGACCGGATCGCGCCCTCGGATAGCAATACGGCGAAGGGCGAGAAGGCGGCGGCAGGCGTTTCGGATCCCCTTGAGCATCGCGGCCGGGATGGCGCCGTTTCGGCGGCTGCGAGTTCCCTGTATGCAAGCCATTCTCTCGCGCCGCTGTTCTTCCGTCCTTTGCCTTGCTGGAAACGGCTGATTGACATTATCGCCTCAGCGCTGGCGCTGGTTCTCCTATCGCCCATCCTGGCGGCCGCCGCGATTGCGATCAAGGCGACATCACCGGGCCCTGTCCTCTTTCGCCAGATGCGTTCGGGACTCGATGGCCGGCCGTTTGTGTTCTACAAGTTCCGGTCGATGGTTCCCGATGCCGAGGCGAAGAAAGCTGAACTGATGTCGCTGAACGAGCAGGATGGTCCTGCGTTCAAGATCCGCCGTGATCCACGCATCACCACCATCGGTCGATTCCTCCGCAAGACAAGCCTGGACGAGTTGCCGCAGCTTTGGAACGTATTGCGTGGCGACATGTCGCTGGTCGGCCCTCGCCCACTACCCTGCAATGAGTCCGACGCCTGCACCGGCTGGCACAGCCGCCGGCTGGAGGTAACGCCCGGCCTGACATGCATCTGGCAGGTGGAGGGGCGTTCGCAGGTCAGCTTTGACGATTGGGTTCGCATGGACATCCGCTACATGCGTATGCGTTCCCTCATGAAGGACTTCGCCCTGATACTGCGGACTCTGCCGGCCATGCTGTTGCGAAAGGGAGTATGACGATGTACTGCCGGTACTGCGCTCGTGCAAAGTCTGTCCTGGAAGCGCAGCGGCGGCGATCTGAGGATGATTGACACATGAGCCATGCGACGGGCAATACCGGGTTCAACGTTGCCGGCAGGACAGGCGTCTGGTGTGCGCGGGACGAGCACAGTTTGCGTCTTTCGTGGACGAGCCTGGCCTTCGTGTTGCTGCTATTGGGGTATTTGTGTCTGGGCCGTTCGTTCGCCCATGTTGGTTTACCGCCGATCTATTTGGGTGAAGTGGCGCTGGTTCTATTCTTAAGTACATGTGCGCTAGCCGTGTTTCAGCCTACGGTGCATGGTCTGATCCACAGCACGCCGTACAGCGGCCTGATGTGGAGCCTCTGGCTGTTCCTGGCCTTCGGTTTTGTCCAGTGTGTTCGCGGTATGGGCATGGGGCACCATACCGTTAGCGCTCTGCAGAATACGGTCTTTCATGCATATGCCTTGTTCCTCTTTGCCGGCATCTTGCTGGGGCGCCATTGCGGCAAGCGGATGTCTCGGTTGGTTTGGCTACTGGCCACATGCCATGGCGTCTACGGCATGGTCTACATCCTGGTGCTCTCGCCACTGGGTGTGACGACGGAGGACGAGTTGGGGCCCATCCCTTGGTTCGGACAGCCGAACCATGCGGCCGCCATGCTGATCCTGCTCCTGGCGGTCGAGAACAATGCCCGCCGATTATGGCTCCCGTTGCTGGCGAACACGTTCGTCCTGCTTGCCATGCAGATCCGTGCTGAGTGGCTTGGTCTCGTTATCGGCATGTGTCTGTGGGGTTGGATGACCGGCAGGGTCAGGCAGTTGGCCGCCCTGACGTTCGGAGGCGTGTTGCTCTTCGGGATGTGGTGTGTGACGGATGTGAAAGTACCCGTTCCCGAGTCGCGCGGTGGCGGCGAAATGGGAGGACGGGAATTGATCGGCCGAGTGATTGCCGCCGTCGATGCGGATACGGCTGCCCAATTCACCAAGCGCGCCGATACGGAGCACGGCACGGTATCGTGGCGAACGGAATGGTGGAAGGTAATCTGCCAAAGGGTGCATCACAGCCCCGGCAGCGCAGTGTTTGGTCTGGGGTATGGCTATCCGCTCTGGGACCTGCACCCGGAAGGTCTCGATGAATCCATCCGCACGCCTCACAACGCGTTCATCTACGCGCTGGGGTATACAGGCTGGCTGGGGCTTGGTGTTTTCGTCCTATTCCAGTTCGCGCTGGGCTTTGCTTTGTGGAGAGTGTTTCGCCGGACAGGCCAGGCTGCCGGGTTCTGTTTCTGGGCCGTCTGCCTGGCTCGCGCCACGTTCGACAATTTCTTTGAAGCGCCGCATTTCGCAATTCCATATTTCATTATGATTGGACTGTTTCTCACTCCGCTATTGACGGAGACTAGCGACGAAGGAGCCAGCCCGCCTCACTCCCCAACACCGGGCCGGAACCCATGAATCCGCATTCATCCCAGACCGAGCCCATCCGGCATGCCGACGGTCCGACCATTGGCCCGGGACGCCATCGCGTACTGATTCAAGCGTATGCGTGCCTGCCGGACCACGGCTCGGAAGAAGGCGTCGGCTGGAATCGTGCTATCGAGACTGCAAAGTACTTCGATACATGGGTTATTTGCTGCAAGCGACTATGCGCGAACGGCATTCGGCGCCATTTTGCAACACATGGCGCCATCCCCGGGCTGAGATTCGTGTATTTGTCCAACTCGCGACGAGAACGTTTCTTGGCTGGCATTCCGGGGCTCCGCTACCTTGCGTACAACCTTTGGAACCGCCGGGCCGGCCGGCTCGCACAGCGTTTGCACAAGCGGCATCGCTTCAGTCTGGTGCACCATCTGAACTACTGCGGATTCCGAGAACCGGGATACCTGTGGAAACTCGATGCGCCATTCGTATGGGGGCCGCTGGGAGGCGCGCAGAACTATCCCTGGCGGTTCCTGCCCAAGGCCGGACTGTCGGTCACGATTCGCGAAGGCGTACGAAGCATCATCAACGAACTGCAGTTGCGGTTCAGTCCACGCGTTCGCAAAGCCGCACAACGCGCTGCACTCTTGATGGCGGCGACAACGACCAACTATCAGGCGTTGACGCGGGCGCATCGGGTCAAGCCGCTGATATTCATCGAAGGCGGCGTGGCCGAACGCTCCTTCGCCGCAACCCCGCCGCGAACCGATGGCATTCTGCGGATCCTCTGGTGCGGCAATCTGGAGCCATGGAAAGCACTGCATCTGCTGATCGAAGCGCTTGCCCAACTGCCACAAGATGTCCGATGGGAGCTTCGCGTGGTCGGATCCGGTTCACTCGCCACGCAGTGGCAACGGATGGCCGAACACCACGGCCTCGACGATCGTATTCGATGGATGGGGCAGGTTTCCCACCAGGAGGCGCTCGAGCAGTTCACGTGGGCCGATATCCTGGCCTTCACCAGTCTTCGCGATACATCGGGAACCGTGATGTTCGAGTCGCTCGCGGCAGGCAAACCAATCCTCTGCCTCGATCATCAGGGAGCGGCCGATATCGTCGATTCGTCGTGCGGCATCAAGGTGCCGGTTACGTATCCACAAGAGGTAATCGCGGGGCTGGCACAGGCGATCGCGCTTCTCGCCCGCAATCCGGCTATGCGAGACATGCTTGGGCGCGGCGCTCGAAGACGGGTGCAGAAGTATCTCTGGTCCGATCAGGGAAAGAGACTCGCTGAGTTGTACCGGCAAGTGATTGCATCGAACGTACAGAACGATTCCGCGGTATCGCCATTACCTTACACCGAGGTTCGCCGTGACCAGTGCTACAGCAGCAGTCGTGGCGAGATTTCACCAGTTGCAATGGGAAAAGCATGAACACACGGTCCGATCGTACGCCAGGCCGACCGATGAATTCCGGGCAATTGTGTCTGCTGCCCGAAACGCATGCCGCGTGTGATGATTCAGCGGTCGCGCCCGAGGGGCAGGAAGACGCAATCTCTTGGCCCAGAAGGCACGATGTACTTGGGGTTCTGGTAAGCCCCACCACGTACGACGAGGCCGTTGCTACGGTTGTCGCCGCCGTGCGGGGCAGGCAACCTGCCATCGTGTCGCTCCACGCCGTTCATGCACTTGTGACCACCGCCAGCGACGCCCGCTTGCGGAATGCGGTGAACCAGTTCCACATGATTGCACCGGACGGTCAGCCGGTGCGGTGGGCGTTGAATTGGCTGTACAAAACGCGCCTGCGTCAGCGCGTTTACGGCCCGGAACTCATGCTGAGATTGTGCAGCCGAGCTGCCAACGAGGGGATTTCCGTCTACCTCTACGGCAGTTCGCCCGACGTCATCGAGGAGTTGCGTGAAAGGCTCACGGCTCGTTATCCGGGGTTAGAGATTGCAGGAGCGGAGTCGCCGCCGTTTCGTCCGCTGAGTCCCGAGGAGGATGCGGCTGTAGTCGCACGCATCGAGGCGAGCGGGGCCGGGATTGTGTTCATCGGCCTGGGGGCCCCGAAACAGGACTGGTTTGCATATGAGCATCGTAATCGCATTTCAGGCGTGCAGGTGTGCGTTGGCGCTGCGTTCGACTTCCACGCCGACAAGAAGTCTACCGCCCCGGCATGGATGCAGCGGCTGGGCATGGAGTGGTTCTACCGGCTGTGCCAGGAACCACGACGCCTGTGGCGCCGGTACCTGGTAACCAATACAACGTTCGTGATCGCACTGGGACGTCAAGTCTTGAGCCGTCGGCGAAAGACCGTGCTCCAGACCGACTGATTCCGGCGAATCGGCTTGGTTGAAGCCCCGACTCAGGCAGGCTCGGCCGCCAATTCCACGACGGACGTGACAGAAAGCCGCAAGAAGGCCAGCGACTGAAGGAGCGTGGCGATTGCCCTGCCTGCCAATACGCCGCAGGCAGCTCCAACCGTTCCAAGTGGCATGACGAGCACGCAGGCAACGGCTATTGTCACGACCAGCCCGACGGCCATGCAGAAGAAATTGACGCTCGGACGCTCCAGGGCCCACAAGCCGTTGTAGGCCGGAAGGCCGATTGCCTCAACAATCATCCCCAGGACCAGCAAGGCGAGCGTCATTTGCTGACCGGTGTACTGCCGGCCGTAGAATGCACCGAGCAGATCGTCTCCGAATCCGATCATGAGCCCGCCCAGGAGAACGACGGCGATCGTCAGAATGCAGGTGGCCGTGATTACAACGTGGCGAACCTTGGCCAGTCCTCCTCTGGCCAGTGCATCGGCGATACTGGGCGTCAGGAAGTTCCCGATACCCAGCAGTAGCGGGTTGGCCAACTGAACGATTGTTGCACATGCAGCGAATAGTCCGGTGGCGGCAGCACTCAGCAGCATCGCCAATAGCCAGTGGACCACACTACTACGCACGGCTGCGGTGAACTGGCTGGCGAAGACCCAGCGGCCGAAACGCCAGTCCCGGCCGATTGACTTACCCACGGCTCGTGGCGCAATATGGAATCGTGAGCGGCTGAGCACAAACCAGAGTACCGTTGCCACCGTGCAGGCCACGGCAATCGCCAGGTAGGCTGTCGTGGCGGAAAGCCGGCCATACCACAACACAGCAGCCAATGCCCCAAGTTGGAGCAAGGCAACACAAACGTCAAGGATCAACGCCACATCCATTCGCAAGTGAGCGAAGTAGAAGCGGCGGGCGAACTCAACAAGGAATAGCACGGGAACAGCAACCGTGAGAGCCCAAAGCACCGGCGCGAGTCCCGCCGGACCGACGCCGGCCGCCGACCATTCCGCCGCCAGCGCCACAACACCGCTGACCATCGCAGCCAGACAAATGCATCGCATGAGCGCGCTGCCTGCATAGATTCGCCTTTCGTCGCCTTCCAACCGCGCACCGAAGATCGTGTAAGGAAGCGAGATGAGCGATTCCTGAATGCTTGCGACAAGCATTACGACGGTGAAGGCGAGCGAGTAGAGCCCCAACTCATGCGGGCCACATGCGCGCGCCACGACAATCGTGATCAGAAATCGCGCTCCGCTGACGACCACCTGATCAGCCAGTGCCAGGAAGCCCCGGCTGGCTGCCGGTCCGATCGCCCCGCGATGAGGCCGCTGCGAGTACGCAATCGTCGTCTCCGTTTCGCCGGAAATGCCGAGGAGGTCCGTGCTGAGCTTCACGGATGCACCTCCTTGCAGGCAGCGGGGGTGGAACTCCGAACCGCCGATGCGTCGGGAGCGGCGACATGCTGCAAATACTTGGTGGACAAGGTCTCCTGTTCGCAGCCTGTATAGCTCTTCGCCTTGCGAGGCCATCCTAGTAGCCATCCGTACCAGCCCGACAGTTTTGCCCGAATCGTCCTTGCCGTATCCCAGCGGTAGACGTTAACGCGCCCCCAGGCAAAGGGGTCGGCTTGCGGGTCGATCGGCAGCGGCGCCGTGGTCAAGGCGCAGCGCACCCCAATGCGGCGAGCCGCCGTTTCGAGTGGGCCGGCGGCCGTGCCATGGTCGATACGTCCGAACGGGTAGGCAAACATCGCATGCCGTATGCCAAACCGCCTGGCGAGGCATTGGGTACAGGTACACAGGTCGGCTTCAAACCGGTTCGGTTCACTGCGGAAATCGCCGTGCGTGTGCGTATGGGCCCCGATTTCCACCAAACCCGTGGCTCGCATCTCTTCCACTTGCTCAACGCGAATCGGCCGGTATAGACCAGCCGGCGCCGTATTCTTGTGGGCTTTTCCCCACGGGTCAAACGGAAAGGGCTCCGAGGAGTCCAGATAGGCCGTGCTCAGAAAAAGTGTTGCCGGTATTGAGAGTTCCTGCAGAATCGGCCACGCATGGCTGTACACGGACTCAAAGACATCATCGAAAGTCAATACGACGGTGTTATCCGGCAGTCCTTTCCCCCGTTCCCATCTGGTGAGCGCCTCATCAAGTGCGACGAAGCGGTATCCGCAACGTTGCAGGCCGACGAGTTGCTCTCGCATTCGATCCGGCGGTACGTTGTATGTCGGTTCCGGGAGTCCTGGCGGCAACGGCACAGTCCGGTGGTACACCAAAATACCGGCCGGCTCGGGTCGCCTTCGGCTTACCGATGCATTCAGCGCCACGGCCAAACAGCCAGCAAGATACTTGGCGCACTCACGTGGCTTCATCACAGGCCTCTCCTCGGCAAAAGGACTCCGGCTCCCGAAGTCAAGGAGAAGCACCATTCCGGCGCATGAAACGGCTGACGATCCAGGGAATGCCGATGTGGCCCACAAAGACCGAGGATGGCGTGACACACAGCGCCCACCCAAGGCAGGCGCAACCACCGTGTGAAGAGAACGTCAGGTTGTCGTTTCGGGTGGCTCATCGAAGCACTAGGACTCAACGAATCGACGGTGCTCTCTCGCTCACGACGCAGTCACAGGCAATACGGCCGAGCACGAGTATGCAGTTGTCGAATTCGTTCCTGCAATACGACAACCAATCTGCGGTTCTCTCCCGTCCGAAGTGTAATCGGGATTCTGATTCAAGCATTCCTTCCTTTCTCCATTCTGATAACGCCAACGGGCATTGTCAAACATTTGCATGCTCCCGCACGCTACCCGACGCCCGCCGCCTATCCCGCCTCAGACTGGAAACACAAAATAGCCCATATAATAGGATAGCGTATTGTGTGTCGGGAGCAGGATTGTTTGGAATATGCGGGCTGAGACTCGTGGATATCGAGGATTATGCGGATTTTCGGGGCATTTTGGCTGTCGTTGGCCGTTTTGCAGGTCACATTCTTCGAGGGGCAGATAGCGAAACCTACGTCAGCAGATTGACAATACCCCTTCCTCCAAGAAAGAATCGATACTGAAATGGGATCCCTATTCCCGAGGTTTCGGTTTCTTAGTGAACAGCCCGAAGGCGGCGAACAGGCAGACACGTGACAATTTGTGCAATTGCAGCAGACCGATTGAACGATGCGCACTGGGCGGCGTGGACGAACATTCAGCGCAATAACCCGACCCTTGCAAGTCCGTTCTTCCGGCCGGAGTTCACACAACTCATGGCTACCGTCTGCCAGAGGGTGGAAGTCGCCGTTTTGGAAGACGCCGGAGAACCGGTCGGCTTCCTGCCGTTTCATCGTAGTCGATGCGGCGCAGCCTATCCCATAGGGCTGCAAATCTCGGGATTTCAAGGGCTCATTGCTCCGACGAACCTTCAGTGGCAACCGCTGGAATGTCTGCACACCTGCGGATTGTCCGGATGGCGTTTCGACCATTTGGCCCCCGGCCAAGAGCCGTTGCAGGCATATCGATGTGTCTCCAATTCATCGCCATGGATCGACCTTTCCGGCGGGTTTGAAGCGTATTGTGAAAGGCGGCGAGCAGCATCATCGACAGAAATACCGCGAACGCTGAAAAAGGCCCGCAAACTCGAACGCGAAATCGGTCCTCTGCGATTCGAGGCATCGTCCACCGATCGCAACGTACTGGCAACGCTGATCGCGTGGAAACGGCAACAGTGTCGTTATACGGGCGTGAGTGATATCTTCCTGCTCCCGTGGCCGGCACTGCTGTTGGAGCGGGCCTTGGAGGAACAAAGCGAGGAGTTTGCAGGCATGCTTTCGGTCCTGTATGCGGGCGATCGGGTTGCCGCCGTACTGTTCGGATTCCGTTCCAGACACGTCCTCCACGGCATCTTCCCAGCATATGACCCGGAACTCGCCAGGTATTCTCCGGGCCTCATTCTTTGGATTGAACTGGCCAGAGCCGCACAAACGTTGGGGATCCGGAGAATCGACATGGGCACGGGCGCGGCGCGCTACAAGAATAGCCTGGCAACGGACGTGACGATTGTCGAAGAGGGGACAGTCTCCGTTCGATTGCTATGCCGCACCGTGTGGCGAAGTTGGCTACTTGCCCACAACTGGCTCCGGAATTCGCCTTTTCGCAAACCGGCCCATCGCATCAACCGACTAATTGCCGGAATCCGGGCGCGTTTCCCCGTTTGCGACTGACATTCTATCCGGAAACACGGCTGCATCCTTCGTACGTCCCGTCAGTACGAGACGCAACATCTGGCAGCTAGATCGTATCCCGAACGGTCCGTTTACCGGCCTTGCGGTCGCGGTACTGCTGCTTGATCCATGCATACGTTTGGGCCATTCCGTCGCGAAGCGAGGTGCTGGGCTGCCAACCGAGTACCTGCTGGATCATCGTGTTGTCGCTATTCCGCCCGCCAACGCCCTTGGGGGCATCAAGCTTGTAGCTCCGCTCGAGTTTCACCTCGGCGATGGCTTCAACCAGATCGACAAGTTGGTTGATGGAAACCAGTTCGCTCGAACCCAGATTGATGGGAGTTGCGATCAGATCGTCGCAGTGTGTGATGCGATCGATGCCGAGCGTGCAATCGTCAATGTACATGAAGCTGCGTGTTTGCGAACCATCGCCCCATATCTCGATGGCATTGCTCCCGCAATCGATGGCCTCGATGACCTTGCGACAGATGGCAGCCGGAGCCTTCTCTCGTCCGCCGTCCCATGTGCCGTTCGGACCGTACACGTTATGGAACCGAGCGATGGCCGTCTTCATGCCTCGCTCAGCCCAATACTCCTGGCAGAACATCTCAGAGAGCAGCTTCTCCCAGCCGTAGCCGCGTTCGGCCATGGCAGGGTACGCATCCGACTCTTTCAATGCACGTACGTTTGGGTCCTTCTGCAGATCCGTGTTGTAGATACAAGCCGACGACGAAAAGAAGTAACGCTCCGCCCCTGCCTGATAGGCCGCTTCGATCAGGTTCGTATTGATCAGAATACTGCGAAGGCATTCGATCCGGAACCGTTCGATGAAGCCCATACCACCCATATCCGCCGCCATATTGTAGACCTCGGCCGCGCCCTCGCAGGCCCTGCGGCAATTCTCCGCAAGACTGACATCCAGGCATAAGCACTCGGCGCCAGGGACCCGCTGGCACCAGTCAACCAATGGCTTCTTATCGATGGCGCGAAGCCGCGTGAAACCACGATCGTGAAAGTAACGCACCAGGGAACCGCCGATGAACCCTCCTGCGCCTGCAACGACGATCAGGTTGTCCTTCTTGGCAAGTGAATGGTCCATGAGTTGGCCTTTCTCATATCTGCGAATGGTTGTGCAGAGTAGGCATTTGGTTTGGACGGACAAAGGACGATGCGGTTGAACGCGCCGGCCTAATCGGCTTACCCGGCATAATCAGCGTTCTGTGGAACTCTGCGATCGGGCAGTGTCCGAAAGGAAGTGAGCAATCGCCAGATGCACGGCCCGAGTATGCGAACCCGCTGAAGGAACCATAGCACACGCCCCAGCGTTCTGCTGGAGTGTATCGTGCAACGCTACACGACTATTGTGGCGATTCTGCCGATCATACCGCTTGCCCGGTGGATGGACTCTACCAGGAGAAATTCGCCTCGGAAGTGCCCTGTTGCGGCACCTCGAAGGTCAGCGTGCCGTCGCGGGTGGTTGTGGGGAGCTTGAAGCGAATCTGTGCAAGGCGAGCGGCCACTTCCTGGGGCGTGAGCGTCGGATCTGCGTAAGGGTCGAGATCGGTCCCCTCCACGCCCGCTTCCTGAAGGGTGACACGGTGCTTCCCTGCAACCGCGCCCTGAACACGGTCCTCACCGATCGTCCTGAGCGAGAAACGGCCGTCTGCATCGGTAATGCCGCTGGACCCGGGCCCCACGGCGCCTTCGGCTGCAATGGGCGTGAAGTTCACCGCGACCTTTTCGACCGGCTTGCCGTTCACGGTGACCCTACCCGAAACGGGGACGGCATCGACGCCGCCGCACCCGCAAAACGCAAGGAGCAGACTGCCCAGAACCAGTTCCGATTTCCATGCGTGGTGCATTTGCCAAGTCATCCTTTTCCTTCCGAGTGCGCTACTGTAGTACCTGCCCCACTTCGCCACCTGCGATCGAGGCCATACCCATCAAAAGATCGAGGTCGACACTTTCGCTGGTGAAGCGGACCGAACCGTCAGCCAGGGCCCAGTTCAACCCGCCGGAATGATAAGCGCCCCAACTCCGGTTGCATTTGTGGTTCGGCCACTCCTCGAAACACCGGTCGTAATCCAACGGCGCCCGCAGGTTCCAGGAACTGGGCATGACGTGGCTCGCTACCGTCCCGAAGGCCCAGAAGTTGGTCCGGCGTTGCCAGGTTTGCGACGTTGCGGGAAAGTGGAACTCGCCGATCATGAGCGTGTTGGATGTTCCGTCGCGAATGTCGTCGATCCGGCTGTGTTGTACGGCCTTGTGAACGATGTGGAGCGGCCCTCGCCAGCCGATATGCCCATTGTTCACTAGCGGGGCGTACTCCTCGCTCCAATCGAACGTCCCACACTTGTCGGAGCAGTCGGCATACCAACCGAACGTCTTTCCTGCGACGCCGCGATACGAGCCCAAGGCGGCCTCCTCGTCGTACGACCAGGGCTTCATGAGCGTCCCCGGCCTGACATAGTCGCTCGGGCAGGCATGAAACGGCAGATACGTCTGCCGCACGGTCCGGTTCCCGTTGTTCGCGCCGGCAGCAACGGCCGATACGTTGCTATCCCAAAGATCATACAACGCCTGCTGCTCCAGATAGGGCAGCACGGCAACGGTCCACGGCATGAGCCTATCTTTATACGGGTCGTTTCCATACTGGATCTTGCTGGCCGGAAGGATCTGGTACACGCCGTGATAGCCGTGAACTGCCAGGGCGAGCTGCTTGAGATTGTTCATACATTGCATTCGTCTCGCCGCTTCCCGCGCGCTCTGCACGGCCGGCAACAACAGCGAGATCAGAATGCCGATGATCGTAATGACCACAAGCAGTTCCACCAGCGTAAACGCAACCGGTCTGCGTAGAGTTGAAGACCGCATCGTTTCCTCCCTGTAGCTGCAGACGCAAACAAGGCAAGTAGTATTGTCTCGTCGGCTAGTTGCCGAACAGTTCATCCAGTGTCTTGACCGTTTCCTCGACCAGGAGTTTGCCGCCTTCCGGACCGACGACGCTCTCGCGAATATCGGTACTGTAGCTGCCGCGTGGAATGGCATCGGCGGTGGGCAGATAGTAC
The DNA here is from genome assembly GCA_040772845.1 of Thermoguttaceae bacterium. Taxonomy (GTDB): domain Bacteria; phylum Planctomycetota; class Planctomycetia; order Pirellulales; family Thermoguttaceae; genus PWXP01. The sequence goes on along the minus strand of JAXGXG010000001.1, from coordinate 7,333,299 downwards.
CCGTGGTCTTTCATCTGGCCCGACAGTTGAATGAGTACCGTCTGCGGGGCCGGGCTGCGGTTGAGCATTTGCACGCCGTAGTCGGTGTAGAGTTCGAACGGGTTCGTGGCGATGGCCAGATCACCGAGCCGGAGCATGTGGAGTTCGGTGGCATAGACTCCCTCGCCTCGCTTTTGGGCTTCGTAACGATCGACGATATACTGCAGTCCATTTCTCGCCCGCCACTCGCGGCTCGTGATGGCGTCGCCTTTCGCGTTGAGTGCGTCGATCTGCTTCTTGGCGGCCGTATATTCGGCCTCGGGCACCTCGCGTGTCGGCAGGTCGAGCCGCTTGACCACGTGGGCGAGAGACGGATCGACAGCCGTTTCTTTCCGGGCCACAGGCAGGACCTCGCTGATGGCCGTTGCGATGCGATGCCCCAATTCCTGAGTGTGCGTGCGGCCTTCCAGCCGCTCCATGCGCGCTTCGGCCGACTTGTTGACCAGAGTATTCGGCGCCATGTCGCCCGCCGGCCCGCAGAAACCGGCCACACACACCTCTTTGCCATGCTCGGCGGCCACATATTCCCGCACGTCGTGCCAGAAGTCGCCGCTGACGCTCGCGCCGCCTTGCGATTGCGCAGGGCACCAGACTGCGGCCAGGACGGCCATCAGCTTGTCCTGCTCGTCAAAGAAGTAGACGCAGTCGACGGCATGGTGTTCGTAGTTCTCCAGGCCGTGAAACCCAGGTTTGTCCGTCTTTCCGTACATCTGGGCGGTACCATCGTCGTACACGACTCGGCGGCATTGGGCCACAACGGCATGCCCAAGTCCGAAGGCCATCGAGGCGCGCCGCCGACTGCTCCATGCGTCTTCAACCGCGATGGCCGTCTGCTTGTAGATATGCTCCAAGCAGTCGTCCGGCTGAACGGCGTCGGGGGCAATCTTGTACCGGTTCTGCAATAGGACCGGCGAACAGTGCGTGTGCGTTGCCGCCATTACCAGTTTCTCAAGGTCGAAACCCGTGAGCCGATCCCCCAGATACTTGCGAAACCCGTCCTGAACGCCTGGCCGGATAACACACTGATCGCAGGCGATCAGAATTGCCTGATCTACGACCTTTTCGCCTTCGCGCGACTCGAGGGCCAAGACCACCGCCTTCAGCGGACTATGGACTCCCCGGCTGAACCGAACGTCGTGATAGCCGGTCAGAGGCGCGCCGTCCGGCGGCGTGACATCGGCCGTCGCCGCGCCCACATAAAGCTCGGCCGGCCGCGCCGTATTCGCAACGAATAGAAGGACCGCGAATGCAGTCGTCCGAAGCAACAGGCTCCCATATCTCATAGCGATGTCTTTCCTTGTGGTACGATTACACACCTTCCGTAGTGATTGTTTCGCCGGCACTGCCAATAGCGCCGACACTGCTTCGTGTGGCGAAGTCGTTCTGGTGAAGCACCGAGGTGGCACCGAAAAGAGAAGAAGTAGCCAAAGCCGTCAGACTGCCCAGTAGCAGAAGGTGCCGTATTCTCATGATAAGCCCTCATGCAAACGATAACCGTTTCCCATTCTGATGACGGGGTATGCCCGATACCCTCATTGTAATTTCAAAGAGGATACGGTCAATTATGAAATCCGACGAATCGTTTACACTTTTCGATAGACCGAGTGTTTCAAGTGGCACACATGTATGTGCCATATTGGCATCACGAAGCCACATTAGGGTTGGCCGAATACCTTGTCGAGCGCTGCGACTGTCTTGTCGACAAGCACTTGCCCGCCTTTCGGTCCGACCGTGTTACTCTGGATGATCGCGCTGTAACTGCCGCCCTGCACTGCACGGTCCGTCGGGAGATACGTGCCGCCGCCGACCAATTGGATGACGAGGGTCTGGATGGCCTTGCTCCGCCCCTTGATCTGAATGCCATAGTCGGTGAACAGCTCAAACGGATTCGTACAGATCGCGGCGTCGCCAAGGCGAAGCACGTGTAGTTCCATGGGCGATGTCGGATTGGGCTCTTCCTTCTGGGCCTCGTACCGCTTCACCACACGATCGTACCACAGCATCCGGCGGTGAGCGCTATCCGCATTCTTGGGATCCTTGGCAATCGCCTCATTTGCCTGCTGCACCGCGGCCTTCGAAGCGTTGTATTCGGCGTCGGTCACCAGGCGCATGGGAAGCTCGATGGTTTCTACGTGATGCACGAGCGGCACGTCGGTGTGGCGATCGTCCTTCACCACCTCGTACGTATCGATTACGGTATTGGAAATGCGCCGGCCGAGTTCGCCCAGAGCATCCAGCCCACGCAATTGCGTCATGCGTCCTTCCGCTTCCTTGCGAAACATGGGGCGCGGCGCCTGGTCGCCGGCCGCGCCGCAAAGGCCGAGGATGCAGACGTCCTCACCGAATTTCTCGCGCAGCGCCACGCGCGTCGGATGCCAGTAGTCGGCGTTGATCGCAGAACGTCCCTCGACCACCTGCGATGGGCACGCAACGTTGATGCATATGCCGATAAGCTCCTTCTCCTTATTCCAGAAGAACAGCATATCGACGCTGTGGTCTTCGTAGCCTTCAATACCGCGGAATTCAGGGATGTTGGTAGCACCATACATGCGAGCCATGCCGTCCTCGTAGACCGCGCGGCGATTGTACGCCACGACGGCATGGCCCAGCCCCCACGTCACGCTGCCCGGCGCGCGACCTTTCCACGCCTTTTCCACGGCGTCGGCCAGTCGTTGGACGAGAAACGCTCGATACTCCTCGACCGGTACGACACCTTCCTTGGGCAAGACGAACGTGCCAGGCGTCATCACCGGCGCCGTATGCGTGTGTGTTCCGTTGATGATAATCTTCTTTGCGTCCAGGTCCGGCATGCGTTTCGCCACCTCGTCACGCACCATCCGAAGGACCTCGCCCGGGATGGCAATCAGATCACACGCCACCAGCACGGCCACATCGACCGACTTATCCCCGTCGCGCGTTTCTAAGGCCACGGCATTGGCCGTAAGGGGCGTTTCGACCGCTTTGCTAATTCGCAGGTGAAACTGACCGCGCAATGCCACCGGGCCCTCCGGTGTAATATCTGTTGTAGCAACACCAACGTACAACTGGCCCCCGGCCGCATGGGAGACCGCGAACACAACAATCGCAAAGAGCGTGGTGAAGGAAAGGCTGCGTTTGTACATGATGTAGGCTCCGGGAAGGAAGGGGAAGCTGGGGGTTGGAAGCTGGAAGCTGGAAGTTGGAAGTTGGAAGCTGGGTGATCTCAGATCTCAGATCTCAGATCTCAGATCTCAGATCTCAGATCTCAGATCTCAAATCTCAGATCTCAAATCTCCTAGTTGTCACGTTTTTTGGGGGCCACCTGTTCGGTATCCGCCGAGGGAGGCTGACACCAGGAGGTTGTGTAGCCAGTTCTCGTGGTAACGGTGCTTGTTAAAGCGTTCAGCGGGGCTGCGCCAGCTGGCGTTCTTCCGGGTAGCGGCCGGGCACCAAGGGGCAAAATTGTGCAGCAAGGCCCAGCTACGGCTGTGTCGTTTAGAGGATTCGAGCGAACCGTGCAGATGTTGACCGTTGTCGAAGTACCGATTCATCGACCGCATCAGCCGATCGAGCATGTTGCTGGTGCGGTGGCACCCCGGTTGTTGGTAGGCAACAAGCCATCGGTCGCGCTTTTCGCACAGATCCATGACCTTCTCCAGGACGACCCCGGACAACCGCGTTGTGGCCCAACTCTTCAACGCCTGAAGCTTCTGCGAAAACGTCCGTTGGTCGGGAGCATGATAGACGTCCCAGACTCGCTCGGAAATCTCCGCAAACGTGTCCTTCAGATGCTTGGCTCGCTCTCGTATCTTCAGCCACCCGTGAAGAAAACACTGGATGATCAGGACCCCCTGGAAGAGGCTCCGCCAGGCGGCTTTCGTACCCTTCCAGCCGTCGGTGTTGACCGACTTCGGTGCGTAGTCGGGCTGAATGTTGCGAGCCTCTTCGCGGAAAACGGCATAGGCCGTGGTCAAATCGTCCGTACTCGCCGTTTCCGCCACCGCGGCACCGAGAACAACGCCGTTGCCAACGGTGGTGGCGATGTACTTTTTCTCCCCGTTCCGGGGTTGGTGATGTTCGTCGGCCAACAGGTGTTCGGGCAACGCCGCCCGGCGGACGGTGGTCCCCACGATGCTGTTGCGTCCCAAGCCCGTTTCCAGGCGGTACCAGTACATCGCGTCGCGACCGAAAACGTGAGCCAATGCCCAGTAGGGAACGCCGAACTTCCGCAGAAACAGGGGTGCTTCGGCATCGTTGGTTCGAGCACTGAGATAGGGCATGAGAAACGAGGGGCGAATGCTGTACGCCGTACCGTTCCGCAACTCGATACGGCGGATCGTCAACCCCGTCTTGCTCGATTCTCGGCGGTCCTTCAACTCGTACCCCTTTTCAAAGCTCTCCGGAAACAACTCCGGCATCTCCTGGTAGCAGCGGTCTACCACGCGACGGAATCTCGCGCCGTCGTTGGCAACCTCCCGATATTCCCCTTCCCCAATCGGCAAACAAATGGTACGAATGTTCCCAGACGAGCCTCCAGCCAATCCTTTGGCCATGGTCCACCTCCTTCCTTGACTTTTGGTGGATCATGGCCGTTTTTTCGTTCTGTGTCACCCCCAAAAAGTGGCCCCCAGAGGCCGTGACGATCAGCAAATCTCAAATCTCAAATCTCAAGACGTGCGGAAAGGGAATCCGGGACACCATGGTCTATTCTAGCCGTCACCCAATCGGCGTCAATTATAGAATCCGATGAATCTCTTACACTTTTCGGTAAGAGCGGCGCCTGCACAAAACGTCGTTGCGTTTTACCCTGCCGCCGATTGCCGGAGTTGCTGGAGAAACTCGTCGTGAAGTGCCTTGGCGACATCGGGTGACAAGACACGCAGGTCGGGATGCATGAGCACCGAGAGCCGATCGGCATAGGTGTAGATACAGAACGAAGCGTTGACAAACGGGCGCAACGGGATGACGTAGTCCACGGAGTCCAGCACAACGTTGCCGCTTACGAGTTTTCCATCACGACGCGGCAGCGGCGCCGTCTGCAAAACGGGGCCGATGTTCGACACGTAGGTGGTCAACTGGCAGTCGTCGGTGCGCATCCGCGCGGTCAGGCCACCAGGCAGCATTCTCGCAAGCCCCAGCGACAGGACAAACGTGTATTGCAGGTTCAGTCGCTTGATCTTCTGCATCTGCTGCCGGATGTTCCCCAGTAGCTGGTCAGCATCGGCGCAGTCGGCAGGGCGGCGGTCGAGGAACACCGAACTGACCGAGTTGGCCACCGGCATCCGATGGTCCTCTTTCCGGCGGAGGTTCATCGGTATGGAGAAGCGGAGCCAGTCTTCCGCGTTGCCAAGACCTTGCTCCTGCCGCCAACGAGTAACTGCTAGAAACAGGTCTCGCACCAGCAGATCGTTGGCGGTGACTCCTCGGGCCTTGGCGGCTTGAAGGAATCCGCGGGTTTCGTCGTGGCTCAGTTCGTGTCGAGACGGTGTGGGGTATTCCGGTGGCGGGACCGATATTTCTATTGCAGCAGCCGGTCCGGCGAGTTGGCTTGGTTTGCGAGCCAGGAACTCTCGTACGCCCAGCAATCCCACGGCTTGTTGCGGGAGCATTTTCAGGAATCGTCCTGTTGTCAGCCCCGGCGCTCCGCGCTGCCTGAAGCTGGCGGTATCGAGTTCACACAGTGGTGTAACCCCCTTGCCGGAGCCGACGCGCTGGGCGTACGCCACCAGCAGATCTTCCATAAGCCGGCTCAACCCTGTAGCATCCGCCCCGGCATGATGCACCTGGAGCACGACGTCGTGTCCATCGTCGCGCTGCACGCCCCAGAACCGCGTGCCCGGCTCTTCTCTCAGGTCGATGTAGCCTGCCGGTGGGAAGCCCCAGCCATTCGTCGGTGCGTGCCAGTGGACTTTCGGCCGCCAGTCCGGCTGATCGACCCAGTAGAGACGCCGTCCGTGTTGTCCCCTGACAGTCGTTCGCAGCAGCAGATGGCGCTGGACCGCGGTGTTGACGGCAGCCTCCCAGGCAGCTTGGTCGAGGAAGCCCGAAAAGCGCAACCGGACGATTCCCGTCATGGGAAAGGCCGGATGGTCGTCGCAAAGCATGTATTCTTCGAGCGCCGTGAGGGGAAAGGCGTGCATTCTGTTGGGGGCTCCTCATACTCGATAGCGTGGCCGAAAAGCACAATTGCGCCCGATGAGCCTCAAACACGGTAAAGCTCTCGACAGTAGCTTTCGGCTAACGCAGGCTGGCCACTTCAACCGAACCGTTGCCCGCATCGGTTGACGGCCCTGTTATCCTACATAGACTATTCGGAACCGCCCACGCAATCAAGAGCAGCACGTGGCGGGCGCCCCAATCAGATCTGTACGCGATCACCGGGGGGCGTCTCTGGCAATGCGGAACCGCCAGGGGTATACTGCGGCTGGTCTTTCGGCTGAAGCCGTAACCCCAGGACCGAGCGTGGCTCATTCTGACCGCAGGTACCCGAAACTCCGTCTCCATCAGCCTTCTTATTCCATGCGTCGCGTTGCGATTACAGGCAGCTCAGGTTATCTGGGGAAAGGGCTTGTCGCCCGATTGCGGCATTCCCATCCGGATATCCAGATATTGGGAATCGACATTGCGCCACCTGCCAACGATTGCGACTGCGACTTTGCGATCCTGGACATGTGCAGCCCGACTCTTGAGTCGGTTTTACGTCGATTCGCGCCCGACACGGTGGTCCATATGGGATTCATCGTGGCCCCCGTGCACGATGAACGGCATATGTATCGGGTCAATGTCGGCGGGACAGAAAATGTGCTTTCCGCGGTCGCCGCCCTGCGGCCTGCCCGATGTCTGCTTGCCTCCAGTGCAACGGCGCTGGGCGCCTGGCCGGACAACCCGGTGCCGATGGACGACTGGCATGTAGCGGCGGATCGGCCGGTCTTTTCCTATGCTTCACACAAGCACGAACTGGAACAACGGTTCGTCGCGTTCGCCCAGCAGTATCCGGAAATCGCCGTCAGTTGGGTACGACCCTGCATTGTGGGCGGTCCGAATATGGACAATTATCTGCGACGCGTCTTGATCGGCACGCCGTTGACGGCGCTGCTGGACGGGTCAGACGCGCCGCTGCAACTGGTTCATGAAGACGACGTATCGGCCGCCGTGGAGCACATCCTCTTGGCCGAGGGGCGAGGGCCGTACAACATCGCCCCGCCGGACTGGATGCCACTTTCGGCCATAACCGCCCAGATCAAGCGGCCGACGATACGCCTGCCCTTCTGCCTGGCACGGTGGATGGCCGGCCTGGCCTGGCTGGTGCGTTTCCCGCTGCACGAGTACCCGCCTGCCTTCCTCTACTTCGTGCGTTACCCGTGGGTTGTCGCACCGGCACGATTGGAACAGGAACTGGGGTTCCGCTTCCGCTACTCGACCGAAGCCACCCTCGCGTCCATCCTGGAGCATCCTCCAGGTGCTACTCGAGCTTGAGTTCCTTCAGTTTGCTCAGCTTCTCAAACGTCGGCCCCGACGCGTCGGTAATGCCGGGGTTACCTCGCAGGTCGAGCCGCTCCAGGTTCGGGGCAACGGTGGGCAACTGCCCGATGGCGGCATCGTCCAGAAAGGCATTGGTAACGGTCAGCGAGGTCAAGGACAGAAGGGCTTTGCCCTCTTCACGCAACTTCACAAGGAACTGGCCGCTCAGCATGATGTCGCGCAACGAAAGCGTTTGCAGGTTGGAGAACTTGCCGATTGCCGCAAGCGCCTCGTCCGTGATGCCGTAACAACGCGCGAACGCCAGCGTCTCGAGCCTTTCCACAGTCGCCTTGTCCGCCGCCAGCTTGTCGAGAAACGCCCCGGAAATCTCCGCGTCTTCGATCGTGAGCGAACGCACCTGCGGGAGGCAAATGATGACGTCGGCAACCGCATCGCTGACAGCCGGTCCGCCGAGCTTCACCTCGGCCATTGTCTTGAAATCGGCCAGGCGACCAAAATCCTCGACCGTTAAACGACCGCAGTTGCGCAGGTCCAGCGAGCGGAGTCGCGGCAGCCGGGCCAAAGGCTCCAGGCCGGCCGTGGTCAACTGGTTCATCTCGATCAACGCCACCACGTCAAGATTCCCAGCGCGGGCAATGGCGGCAAGCCCATCGTCCGTCACATTGTTCAGCCGCCGTAACGTCAGACGCCGCAGATTGGGCATGGGGGTGAGCAGGGCTGTTATACCTGCATCGTCGATGGCCGCATCCTGCAGGAAAAGCTCTTCCAGCCCGGTAAGCGATGCCAGTTGCGCAAGCGTGGCCTGAGGAACGGAACTCACGGCCAGCCGGAGGCCCTTGAGGTTCGGAAACAGCAATGCGGCACGCACCAATCCCTCGTCGGCGAATACCCGTTCGCTCGCAAGATCGATGTGGACAGGAAAGCCGGCCTCGTCCAGCTCCACACCTGCCCCGGCGGCTTGCATCCGTGCGATGGCGGCCTTCTGCTCGGCAGAAAGCTCGGGCTTCGCAGCCGTGGTGTCGGCCGGCGCATCGAATGCGTCATCTGGCGGCGTCTCAGCCGGTTCCGCTACGGGTTCGGCAACCGGTTCCTTTACCGGATCGTCTTGCTGGCAGCCGATACCTGCCGCCGCCCACATCAACAAAGCGATCGCCGCACCTCGCACCACCTGCATCACCAACCTCCCTGATTCGCCAACTTCCAGCTTCCAACTTCCAGCTTCCAACTTCCAGCTCCAAGCTCCCAACTTCCGTTCCTACAGGCTCCACGGTGCTCGCATTTTGCGGGCGTACAATGCCTGGGCGTCGGCGCTTGGGGCGACGAGTTCTTTCTTGGCCGGGTCCCAGGTGATCTTCTCGCGGGTTCGTACGGCGATATCGCACAGCAGGCTGATCACGTCGCTGCGCACGGCGTCGCGGATGTTCGAAACGGCCGGCTTGCGGCTCTTGACCGCTTGGGCGAAATTGCCCGAGTGCGACCGGCTGACTTGCAGGCTGTCGCCGTTGGGCGTTACCGGTTCGGCCGGCTTGGTGGGCAGCAGGGCCGGATCGCTGGCGGCATTGCGGGCCGCCGCGCGGGCCACCTGAATCCATCCGTCGGAGCCGATGAACCTGGTCCGATCGCCGCCGGGGCGGAAGATCAGGTTGACGTCGCCGAGCCGGATCTTCATGTCCCAGTCTTTAACCGTGTCGTAAAGCCCTTCGCCTGGAATGACCCCGGTTCCTTCCACCGTTACCAGGCCGGTCAGGTCGGCCTCACTTCCCCAGACCATGATGTCCAACGGGTGGGCGCCCCAGCCGCCCAGATAGCCGATTGAGTAATCGTAGACCCAGTAAGTTCCCGGCGGCTTGCACAGGTCGGTGGTATAGTCGCGCATGGGCGCCGGCCCGCACCACATGTCGAAATCGAATCCGTCGGGCACGGGTGCATGGGCCGTCGCCCCCCCTGCCCCGCCGTTCGGCGCATCGACCTCGATGGTGTGGACCTTGCCAATCGCTCCGCGGCGGACGAGTTCGCAGCCGGTCCAGCAGTGGCCTATGCTGCGCTGCTGGGTTCCGTACTGGAAGATTCGCCCCGTCTCGGCCAACACCTTCTCCATGGCCAAGTCCTCCTGGAGCGTCACGCCGAGCGGCTTCTCGATGTAAACATCCTTGCCGGCCTTGGCCGCCATGATGCCGATCGGCACGTGCCAATGGTCCGGCGTGGCGATGTAGACGGCGTCAATGTCTTCGCGAGCCAGCAAGTCGCGAAAGTCGGCGTAGGCCTTCCCCTTGCAGATCGCCGCCAGGCCTTCTCGGCGGTTCCTGTAGCAGTCTGCCGTGGCCACACTCTGGAACTCGGGCGCCTGCTGGACTTCGCGAAACAGTGAACTTCCCCGATTGCCCACGCCTATGTGGCCGACGGTAATCCGCTCGCTGGCGGCCGGCTTCTTTTCGGCGCCCAAAACGCTGGCCGACACAAACACGGGCGATGTGCAACCGATTGCCATCAGCCGCTTGAGAACCTCTCGACGACGGATCGAACGCTTTGAAACGGTATGCATCGTGAACTCCTTCCCAACAGGTTGCCAAATGCACTTCACATCGCGCGCCTCGCACCAATCAACTCCGTGTATGATACACCGTAGCCGTTCACGGGCCGGCGGCGCAAGCCATTTTCTCCACTGCATACCAGGGGGAAAGTCCCCTGCCAACGGTTACGATACACCAGGTCTCAGTTCCTTGCCAGGCAGTCGCCCTACTCTTCCAACGCATGATGCGCCCGGAGCATGGCGATGAAAGCGGGAGTCATGCCATCGCCGTGTTCCCGGAAGTACTTGACGACCTCGTTCCCCAAGCCGGTATTCAGGTGATAGTAACGCACGGAGCGATTCATTTCCAGCACTCCGGTCCGATCGGCCAGTTCCGGCCTGGGTTTACCGGCGACCATCGGCGCGTGTACCGTGCAGTTGGTCAGGCGGGTGCCGAGCGTACTGTCCAGAGCGTAGAAGGTATCCCCTTCTGCCTGGACCTCGGGTTGCAGGCGGCAGTCGTTCAGGGCGATGTCGCCGCGGAAGTTCGAGGCGGTTATCGTATTCACAGTGCCCCCCTCCACAGAAACGCTGGCCGCGCAGTTGATCAAATGCAGAGCGACGTGGCGGCATTGGCGGAATACTATCTGCGGATAGAGGGCCAGCGAGTCAGCATCGTCCGCGTCGCTGTCGCCGCCAAGGACCAGGTGGCACTCGCGTACGTCGCCCGGTTTGGCAGGCGTGGTCCTTTCGAGTTGGACCATGTCGCAAATCAGGGTACAGTTCGGGTCGATGCGGTTTTCGTCACAGCCACCCGCTCGTCGCAGATCGTAGTGATGGGGATCCTGAATACTGAGCAACCGGACCCCTTTCTCACGGTTGGCTACGCGGATATTCCGAAACAGCAGGCGTTGGGGAAAGAACAGTCGCTGACCATGCTGGTTGCGCGAGAACGGCGGTATGGCCATCAACCAACACGATGCGGTCGAACTCGGCGCGGCCGCATAGTCGATCGTCATGTCTTCAAGATCGATACTGGCACCGAGCCCGATGGGATACTGGTAATCGAAGTCCGAAGGCTTCATCGAAAGCACGGTAACGGCGCCGTCGCTCGTGGGGCGGAGCGTGCAACCGCGAATACGGATGGGGCCGTCCCACTTCGCACCGTAATCGCGGCGGAAGCTGATGAACGTATTGCCGTGACGCGTTGTGTTCTCGATTAGCAGTTCGCCGCCCCCCGTGACGGAGATCCCCTTGAAACCGATCGTACAATTGCAAATGGAAAGGTTCCAGCAGTGGAAATGGACATCGATCCGGTTCAGGCGGCAGTTCTCGAAACGGAAGCTCTTGTTCAGGTTCGTACCGAACACGCCCCAGGCCACCCAACCGCCCTCGGCCGTCAGATTGCGGAACGTACAGTTGAGCATCCGTGCGCCGCTAATGCCGTAGGTGCCGTGTGCAACGGCCGTTTCGGGCGGACGCCGGTTCTTCTCCCACGGCATGGCCCGGATGTTCTCCAGCGTAACATCGTAGACGTGACTGAAGTTGTAAACACCGCACCGGGGTTCGCCGGATACGTCCCGTTTGCCCGGTTCAAGTCCCATCCACTGCTCGCGCACGATGGTGCGGCTGCGCCGGATGGCAATGCCGTTGTGGTAGTAGCCAGGCTTGCCGGCCGCCGGCGTATCGCCCGAGTAGCGGAAGCCGCCGCCCTCGATAACCAGGTAGGTGTCGTTGCAGGGAATGGCTTGGATCGAGGTGAGGTCCTTGAACGCCCAGGCAATGTCGCCGACGATCCGGCCCTCTTCTTCGACGTAGAACAGTTCCTCGCGCGCCCAGCCCCGGTTCCCTTCATACCCGGCGCGAATGCCGATCCGGTCCCCTGCATCCTGCACCACGACAAGGTGGTTCGCATACGGGGCCAATTCCGGGATGATCTGGACACCCGGCTTCAGTTGTTCAATCAGGGACTGCCGTAGCGCGTCGTTGCCCGTCAAGTTTTGGGAAGGCGCATCGTTTTCGACGACGAACCGGGGGGTGCGCTGGTCGTTGTGCCGCTCGTCGATGTGGAAGACGGCCTTGCCCCACTGGACGTTGGTGCGGATGACAATGCCGTTGGTTTCGTTGATCCAGAACTCGCCGGATGGATTCACCACCGGAATCTGATGACGATTGGCATAAGTGTGGGCCAGCTTGATCTCGATGCCGTCGTCGTGGGCGCCATCGGAAACCGTGCCGAACATACGGTAGTTGACGGCCTTGCGCTCGTGTAATACAGCCACAAGACCGTTGGACAGCGCAATGACGTCTGCCCCGTTCGCCTGCACGTCGTCGCTTGCCTTGCATACCTGGTATAGCGCCGCACCGCCGTCGCCCGGCGTATGGAATCCGGTCGTTTCCAGCCACTCGCCTTCCCGGTGCGTTGCCTGGCCCTTCATCGCCGGCATGTCCAGGTAGCGTGTGGGGGCCATTGGCGACTGCGTGCCGGCCTGTTGGGCAAGGCTTGGGGTCGTCAGTCTGGCAACGGCAATACCAGCAGCGCCAACGCCGGCAATAACGCCGCGCCGGCTCAGTTTTCGGGAATGGTGTTCGGACATGATGGCGTGATTGGTTAGGAGGGACACCGCAGCGATCTGTCGAACGATGGGTGGAAACGGGGCAAGGCGGCTGCAGCCTCCTGCAAAGCCGAATGCCATTATACCCGCGCGATTCGCTGCCGCAAACGCAGAGAATCGCCGGACGCATCTGCCCGCCGCGCGTCGTCTTTGCATCTGCTGCCGGATGGGCATTCTTTCCGTCGCCGCATAGACGGGCTGAAGCCCATCCTACACAATGCGACGTTTCGAGCCGCAACGAGTATCGCGTCGCCTTTGATCTGGATGGCGAACTCGGCCAGTGAATCCAACCGTGTTTCTGGCCAAGCACCGAGAGCGTAGCGACGTTTCTGCCCCCCCTGCGTGATCCGAAGCAGCCTCCCCTTGACTCGGGGCTTATGTAATGTATAATGCTGATGTATACACCACGGGAGATGTGACATGGTGCGCACACAGGTCTACCTGACCGAACGACAACGCAAGGCATTGGCTGCCCTCGCGAAGGCCGGCGGTAAGAAGCAAAGCGAACTCATTCGAGAGGCGATCGATTACTTGATCGATCAGTCGAGCTACCGCCACAAGCAAGCCGTCTTGCAAGAGGTTGCCGGAATCTGGAAGGATCGCACCGATCTCCCCGATTTTGACATGATGCGGTCTGAGTGGGACAGGAACCAATCATGACGCAGCCGATACTTCCCGACACCGACGTTCTTGTTGACTTCCTGCGGGGGCACAGTAAGGCTGTCACATTCATCGACGCCCATGTGTCCCGCATCATCCTGTCGTCCATTGTCGTTGCGGAACTGTACGCCGGCGCCAAGGGCGAAACGGAACATGCTGCCCTGGATAAGCTTGTTTCTCTTTTTCGGGTTGTGCCCGTTTGCGACAGCATCGCTAAGGCTGGAGGGCTGTACAAGCGCGATTACGGCAAGTCACACGGTGTTGGATTGGCTGACGCGATCATTGCCGCTACTGCGAAAGCCGAAAACGCTGAACTGAAAACCCTCAACACGCGACACTACCCCATGCTGAAGGGAATTCGACCGGCATACACAAAGGCGTGAGCTGCGCGTTCCCAGGTACTGTCCGATTCCATGGCTTGCCGGTCGGCGTTACCACTGCTTTAGCGTCTTGATCTGGAGTGACTTCCGAACAGAAGCCTTGCAACTTCCCGGTGTGGCCAGCACGGCGAGTGTCAATTCGCCAGATTCGGGTGCGATGGCTTCGAAGGCCACCATGCAAACGCCAGGGTTGGGCGAATCCCATGGTTTCGGTGGCATAGCCGTGTCGATCACCTGCCATATAGCGTCTTGCGGCGCGACAATATCGAGCCCGAGGCGTGCTTCCCCCTGCGCAAGTTCCATCCTGGCGGAACCGGCTGCGGCTGGCTTGCCCGGGGTGATCATCCCCCATCGCACCCGGCTGCCAGGCTTCAGGCCGGCCAACTGATCTTGAACCAGCACCTCACCTGACGGCAGCAAGGCCACACCGCGGCGCACGGATTCCGCCTGCCCTTTGTAGACGGGGCTCAGGTCGAGTACGGAGCAAGGAAACCGGGCATCATCGGAGAAGTGGAGCATATCGGCGTGGCCGCGAGCCCATTGGAGTTGACCGTCGATGACCAGCGTATTGTGCCCGAGATTGCTTTGGCGGAAGATGGTCCACCGGTCGGAGTTCTGTGCGGAACTCCAGAGGTTCATACCGCGCGATTCAATTCCGTGGTAGCCTTCGGCGCCCAGATCGACGGCCCAGCGGACTCCGTCGGCGTCGAGCACAAACGATCCGGTGTCCATCTGCCCATGCGGGCCGGAGGGTGATCCGCCCTTCACCGCAACGAAGGTCGCCGCCGGGTCGGTCCAACTGCTACGATGGATTGCGATCGGTGTGCGGGATTCGCTCTGCCAGTGCAGCGGCATTCGGATTGCCGGTTGTTCTCCGGTATCTTGCATCCAAAGCAGCGCCAGGGGAAGCAGTCGGCCGGCCTGACCTGCTGCCGATCCGCGACTCGCACGAGAAGCGAGCGCGCGCACGTACTGCGCTTCGCCCAATAGCCAGTCGGGCCGGTTGAATCGCATGGCGAACCAGAACACGGTTGCGTCGGCGCTGCGGCGGGCACTGCCGTCGGCGTAGTTGAAACGCAGGCCCGACGGCCCCGTGGTAAGGGCCGGAAACTGGCCCGTCCGGTCGAAACCGGGCGCCTGGCTCAGTCCGAAATCGCTGCCGAGTACGCTTTCCAGCACGCTGATCAGCACGACGTTGAAGCTCGTGCCGTAGACCCAGTAGCTGGGCCCTTCCGGATAGCTTCCGTTGGGCTCGTAGGCGGCCATCGAGAGCGGCACGTGCGCCAGCGCGTTGTGTACGGTCTGGGCGGCCAGGTCGGGATGGTGTTCCAGAACGGCCAGGGCGCCCGCAGTCAAACCTGCATGGCACACCTGGCCCCAATTGTTCCTCGCCCGCACCCAACCTCGATGCTGCGTTTGGAAGGGCAGCGCCACACCCTTTTCGACAATCGCCTGGCGGATTTCGTCGCGGCTGGCCTCATCGAGTTGCTGGTAAAGCCAATCGTAACCGATGGCCAGGGCGAGGGTCATTTCTCCCACGTCGAGAAAGTGGCTCGGGTTCCAGTCGTTGAAACGGGCGGCGGCCAGCATTTCTTCCCGGCAACGCGCAACGAAGGCCTTGTCGCCGGAAAGATGATAGGCCATGGCGAGCGTCAAGACGCGTTTCAAACAGCGGCGCGACTCGCCCAGCAAGCGGCGACCTTGGAGCTTGCGCTCCACCGGAGGAACGTTCAACAGGAGTTTCGCTTCGGCCAGGACCGTCTCGGCCAGCGCGCGCCGCAGAGGATTGGCGTCGAGCGACCGTCGCAGTTCCGCCAGTCGGTCGGCAGTTACCAACAGGCGGGGATGTGTCGGCGCTACTTTGTCGAGCCGCGCGCGGACCTCTTCCACAGTAATCTTGGGCGGATAACCGAACTCCACCTCGGCGGCAGCCGCCATCGGAAGAACCGAGGAAAGCACCACAATCACTTCAGTGAAGCAAGTCAGCCGAATCATGTTGTTACCTCCCAGCGTGTGGAACGAAACGATCCAGGATCAACCTGATGAGTTCTTCAGCGACAGACGCCTTGCTTCCGGTGCATGCCGCGATGACGGCGCCCTTCCGGTCCAGAACCTCGATCGCTGTGTGGTCGGCATGGATAGCCGCCGGACCGTTAGCCACGATCAGGTCGCAGTTCTTGCGTTCGAGTTTCTGCATGGCGCGCATTCGGAGGTCGTCGGTTTCCAGCGCGAAGCCGACCATCCACTGGTTCTTGCGAACCGCGCCGAGCAGGGCCACGACATCAGGCGTTTCGACCAGATGCAGCACAATCGATTCGCCCGTCTTGCGGATCTTCTGCTCCTCAACCTTCATCGGCCGATAGTCGCTGGGCGCGGCTGCGGCGATCATCCCGTCGCATGTCGGAAACACGGCGAGGCACGCCTCGAGCATCTCCTCGGTCGATACGACGGGAATGACTTCGGCGCCGCCGGGGTAGGAAACATCGACGGGCCCGCTAACGACCACAGCCTCGTGGCCCGCCGCAACGACTGCGCCGGCCAAGGCGGCGCCCATCCGCCCGCTCGAAGCGTTCGTCAGATAGCGGACCGGATCAAGGTACTGACGCGTGGGGCCG
The DNA here is from genome assembly GCA_040772845.1 of Thermoguttaceae bacterium. Lineage (GTDB taxonomy): Bacteria > Planctomycetota > Planctomycetia > Pirellulales > Thermoguttaceae > PWXP01. The sequence continues at coordinate 7,317,020 of JAXGXG010000001.1, read as the reverse complement.
GAAGTAATCAGGATGCGGGCCATGGCGAGCAATTTCGGACTGGTAGACCTGACGTTGCCGGACCGTCAGGCGATGTTGGAAGGAAGGCAGGCCCTGCGCCGCGCGCGGGTCAGGGCCTCGAATCCAGGATATCGGCAATGGCTTGGAAGATGGTCTCCGGTTCGGCCATACGCCCGGCCCCGCTTGCGCCGCAACTCAGATATCCCTGCTCGGGCCCGATCAGCACAGCCCCGTCGCTTCTCAGTTGCGCGACATTCCGTTGCACCGGCGGTTTTTCCCACATGTGCGTATTCATCGCCGGAGCGAATACTACGGGGCCGTCGAACGAAAGCAGAAGGGTGGAAAGCAGATCGTCCGCAAGTCCGATGGCGGCCTTTGCAAGGATATTCGCCGTCGCGGGGGCCACGCACAATAGCTCGGCCGAATTGGCCAATTCAATATGCGGATGGGCCCCCGCGCCGAAGACCCGCGTACGTACGGGCCGCCCGGTCAGGGCCTCGAAGGTCTTCGGGCCGACGAGCCTGGTGGCCGAGCGGGTCATAACCACGGTCACGCCGGCGCCGGCCTGAACCAGCCGGCTCACCAGCGCAGCCGTCTTGTATGCGGCGATGCCGCCGGAGACGCCGATCAGTAGTTCACGGTCTTTCATTCAAGGCCTCTACAGCGTTCGGAAGTCGAGTTCCGGCGGTCCGCCCTCTTCCGCGCCTGCCGCAACCTGTACGTTCATTTCCGTATCCAGAAAGATCTTATCTTGCAGGATTTCCTGGATCACAATGGCCATCTGGTCCTTGGTATCGAGTTGCACCAGTGGGCGAGCCCCGGCGTTCAAGGCGACCATCCGTTTCTGGATGAGTGTGGAGAGTTTGAATCGTCCACCAACCTTCTCAACAATCGCCTCTTCCTTCAGTTCATTCAACATGAGCGTTCGTCTCCGCTTCTTGGTTCAGAATATTGCATATTTCGTCGACCGCCTGATCGACCTGTTCATTGGTGATCCGGAACCGGTACCGCTCGGCCACGGGCCACTCGTCCCGTGCCCGGGCCAGCCGGCTTCGGATGGCATCTTCCGTTTCGGTGCCGCGTCCGCGAAGGCGGCGTTCCAACTCTTCAATCGAACCCGGCTCGATAAAGAACGTCAACGCATCCGGGAACTGCTCCATGACGGCAAGCGCTCCTTGCACGTCAATTTCCAAAACGATCCACTTCCCCGCCGCCAGGGCTTTGTCCACCTCGCCACGGAGCGTACCATACCAGTGGCCCGCGCCGAATACCTGGAAACACTCTAAAAACTCTCCCCCTTGCCGGCGTGCCTGAAACTCCTCCTCGCTGAGGAAATGGTAATCGACTCCATTGCGTTCGCCCGGTCTGGGCGAACGGGTGGTTGCCGATACGCTCCAGACCAGCGGCTGGCGGCACCGCTGAAACACGCATCGCACGACGGTCGTCTTGCCTGCCCCCGAGGGACCGGAAAACACGACAAGCCGCCCGGTTGGCGTCGTGGCGTCTCCCGGAGGCGGTTGTTTGGCGGCAGATGCGTCCATCGTACTCGGCTTCTCAGGCAATTCGCAGGAAAAATCGAGCGAATCCTGCACGAACGGGGGCTATTCCACATTCTGGAGCATTTCGCGAATCCGCTCCACCGCGGTCTTGATTTCAATCACATACTGGGCGATTTCCACGTCATTGGCCTTCGACCCGATGGTGTTGGTCTCGCGCAGCATCTCTTGCGACACGAACTCCAGCTTGCGCCCGGCGCTTTCCGGCGCCGCCGTGATCGCTTCGAATTGCTCCAGGTGACTGCGGAGTCGCATGATCTCTTCGGACACGTCGGCTCGCTCGGCAAACAGGGCAACCTCACGAACGACCCCGGCCAGATCCAGTTCCATGTCCAGATCCGCCAGATTACGTTGCAGGCGTTCGGTGAGCCGAGCGCGGTACTCCTGAGCGACCAAGGGGGCCCGCGCCTCGATGCGTGCGAGGCTCTCGGCCGCCAGCCGGCAATTTGCCGAGAGGTCGTTGGCCATGGCCTGCCCCTCGTCGCGGCGCATCTGTTCCAAGCTGGTGATAGCGGCTTCGAGCGTTTCGTGGATCAACGGCCAATGGCGATCGGCCTGATATGCCCCCACCGCTTGCTCCTCGACAACGCCGGGCAACGCCAACAGCGAGGTCAGGGGCACGGCATCGCCACTTCCCCACTCGAGTTCGATCGCTTCGAGTTGCTTGCGATATCGTCGCAACACGTCGGCGTTGATGCGGTAGTCGTCGGGACTATGGGTGGCGTCGATCCGCAGATTGATCTGGACCGTGCCGCGACGGACCCGGCCTCGCACCGCTTGCTCGATTCGCGGTTCCAGGGCGCCGTATCCTTCGCTGCTGCGCACGCTAAGCTTGAAGAAACGGCTATTGACCGTCCGGACCTCGACGGCCACGGCCAATCCGTCCTTCTGGCGACTCGCCTCGCCAAACCCCGTCATGCTCAGCAGCATGGATACGTACTCCAGTCGCGGTGGATCAAATACCGAAGCGGTTCTCGCCTTTGCGGCCTATCTGAACAGATGCAATCAAGCGGCTTCCGGTGGATACTCCACCGTAGACGCAGTTTACGCCGGTCGCTGCTACTCGTCCGACTCCGCCGGCTTGGCAGGCTCGGCCGCATCGTCCGCGGCCGGAGCAGGCGCTTGCTCAGCCGGCTTCGGCTCGGTTTCGGGAGCAGCTTGATCCTGGCCTTCGGCCGCAGGCGGCGTCGTTCCGGCAGGCTGCAACCTGTCCTGGGTTGTACTGAGGGCTGCTACGGAAATCAGGCACAGCACAATCCAGAACGAAGAGACCCCGATGGTGATCTTCGTAAACGTGTCGCCGGCCTTGGTGCCGAACGCGCTCTGGCCGCCCATACCGCCAAACGCACCGGACAGCCCGCCTCCCTTCCCCCGCTGAACGAGTACCAGCAGAATCAGGAAGAGAGCAGTCAACACCAACAAAAGCATGAGTATTGTGGACAACATAGCTTCGGTATCCCTGTATTTTGGGGCTCAATTGGGCTCCGAGGTGGAAATGGATGCCTAGCCCTTCACCGCCGCGGCGATTCCCAGGAAGGAATCCGGCTTCAGGGCGGCTCCGCCGACCAGTGCGCCATCAATGTTGGGCTGGCCCAGCAGTTCCGCGGCATTGTCCGGCTTCACACTGCCGCCGTACTGGATCACCACGGCTTCGGCCACTTGTTCATTGTACCGCTCGACAATCAGTTTGCGAAGGTCCGCATGGACCTCCTCGGCCTGATCAGGAGTAGCAACTTTGCCCGTTCCGATGGCCCATACCGGCTCGTAGGCAATGACCGTCTTCGCCATGGCTTCGGCCGAGAGACCGGCCAGCGAGCCCTCGTATTGGGTGCGAATGACGTCCATCGTCTGACCGGCCTCGCGCTGTTCGAGCAATTCGCCAACGCAGACAATCGGCACCAGACCGGCCTCGTGGGCCGCATGGACCTTGCGGTTGATCATCGCGTCGGTCTCGCCCAGGATATGCCGGCGCTCGCTGTGACCGAGGATGACGTACTTGCAGGCCAGATCGGTCAGCATGGCGGGGCTGACTTCGCCGGTGAATGCGCCCTTGGCCTCGTGGTACATGTTCTGGGCGCCCAAGCCGACCTTCGACCCGGCCAATGCCTTGGCAACGGCATCGAGATACACAAACGGGGGGCATACGGCCAGATCCAAGCTGCCGAAATCGGCGCTGCCTGCCGCAACTCCCTCGGCAAGGGAAACGGCCGTCGCCCGGTCGGTGTGCATCTTCCAGTTACCGGCAATGAACAGACGTCGCATCAAAGAACTCCTCTCACGTGATTCAGATGGTTAGGAATCGATTGGGGTTGGGGCAGGATAGGAGCCGAGCACTTCCAGGCGGAACGTCTTCTCTTTGACGATCTTCAGGGCCTTTTGCACGCGCTCGTCGGATTCATGCCCTTCAAGTTCAACAAAAAACAGATACAGCCGACCGGGACCGGGGACGGGAAACGACTCGATCCAGTCGAGATTCAGGTGGCATCGTTTGAATACGGCCAAGACATCGACCAGCGCTCCGAAGCGGTCTTCCGTTTGAAAGAGCAAGGCGGTCTTGTCATTGTCCGTTCGTAGCGGCGATTCGTCGCCAATAATGGCAAACCGGGTTGAGTTCGCCGGATTGTCTTCAATACACTCGGCCAGCACGTCCAGCCCGTAGTGGACCCCTGCCTGAAAACTCGCGATGGCCGCTGCGCCCGGCTTCTCGCCGGAAAGCTGGGCCGCCGTCGATGTGCTCGTCACTTCCACCAGCCGCGCGGCCGGTACATGCTTGGCCAACCAATTACGGCATTGGCTTAGCGCCTGGGGCTTGCTGTAGACTTCCGTAACCTCTTCGCGCCGGCACTTGGCCAGCAGCGTATGGTGGATCTTCATCTCGATTTGCCCGCAGATCCGCACGGGCAATCGGGTGAACATGTCGAGCGTGTCGGCAATTCGGCCGTCCGTCGAATTCTCGATGGGGACGACGCCGAAGTTGCTGTGGGCGCGATTGACTTCTTCAAACACGGCCGGAATACTGCCGACCGGCACGAATTCAACGCCTTGGCCGAAATGGCCCATCGATGCCAGGTGGCTATAGCTGTACTGGGGCCCCAGCACGGCGACGCGGGTCTGACGCACCAGCGAACGGCAACCACTGACAACCTCGCGAAACACGGCCCGCACGGCTCGGCGCGAAAGCGGACCTTCCACACGATCCAGTACGCCGGCAAGCTGCCCATCTTCCGTACCGGCAGCCATGGCCGATCCCACCGGTGCGCGCCCCTGCTCGGCCATCTGCACGACCAGCCTGCCCCGCTCCTGCACCAGCCGCAGCAAATCGCGGTCCAACTTCGCCAGCTCCGCCTGCGTCGAGATTTGCCGTTCTGCAGACGTGGAAGAGGATACAGAAGGCGCGGAACGTGGCTGCGTCTTCTTCGCTGCTTTCTTCTTGGGTTTTGAGGGTGATTTGGATTTCGCCATTACGAAGCCGAAAGGAACAAGGGCGCTGCGCCCAATGTCTTGTTTTCCGCAGCGATCAGCACACCGGGCGCACCTGCCCCGTGTCCATAGTTGAGGGGGAACTGCCTCGCGAGGGAGCCGGGACCCTAAATGATGGGCATTGCCTCGCTTCCCAAACCCATCCTTTTATCTTGCACGCAGGAATCTGTCAAGCTACCGCGGACAAAACCCAATCCCCCTGCTCCAACACGAACTCACTGTCGGTACTGCCAAAATGGCAGCCTTCGGAACGCCAATTCTCATCCTTCTATATTCGGCTACGACCGCATGATGATTTGCAACATCTTGTTCAGTAATGACTTATGTTCAACGGCGGCCCGGATTTCGGACGCTGGCACAGGGTTTGCTCTCCTTGCCCTGGGGAAAAGTGCGGTCGCCGACAGGGTAACATGCGCGATCGTCCCACACAAAGCATACAAAGGAGCGTCAAATGGCTTTAGGCGAAAAAATCATCGGCATCGACCTGGGAACGACCAACTCTGTGGTCGCAATCATGGAAGGGAAAGAGGCGAAAGTCATCCCCAACGCAGAGGGGAACCGCCTCACTCCAAGCGTCGTTGCGTTTACGGATAAGGGCGAGACGCTCGTCGGCGAACCTGCACGGCGGCAGGCGGTTACCAACCCGCGGCAAACCGTCTATTCGATCAAGCGGTTCATGGGCCGTCGGCATAATGAAGTTCAGGCCGAAGAAAAGATGGTCCCCTACGAGGTAACCGGAGGTTCGGAGGACTACGTGAAGGTCCGCATCGCCGATAAGGACCTGACTCCCCCCGAGGTTTCCGCGCATGTGTTGCGGAAGCTGAAGGAAGCCGCCGAAGCGTATCTCGGTCACAAGGTCAACAAGGCCGTCATCACCGTACCTGCCTACTTCAACGACGCCCAGCGGCAGGCCACCAAAGATGCCGGGCAAATTGCCGGGCTTGAAGTCGCGCGCATCATCAACGAGCCGACCGCCGCGTCTCTCGCCTACGGATTGGACCGCAAGGGGAACGAGAAGATCGCCGTGTTCGACTTCGGCGGCGGGACGTTCGACATCTCCATCCTGGAGGTGGCCGACGGCGTCTTCCGGGTCATCAGCACCAACGGCGACGGCCACCTCGGTGGCGACGACATCGACGAGGTGTTGATCCACCACGTGGCCGATGAATTCCAGCGCGAGCAGGGCATCGACCTGCGGAAGGATACCATGGCCTTGCAGCGCCTCCAGGAAGCGTGCGAAAAGGCCAAGAAGGAACTCAGCTCGGCCCAATCCACCGATATCAACTTGCCGTTCATCACGGCCGACGCCAACGGCCCGAAACACCTGCAAATGAACATCACGCGGGCAAAGTTCGAGCAGTTGGCCGATTCGGTCCTGGAGCGATTGCGAGGGCCGGTGGAGCAGGCGATTCGCGACTCGAAGTTGAATTTGAACCAGATCGACGAGGTTGTCCTTGTCGGTGGCTCCACCCGAATTCCGAAGGTGCAGGAGATCGTCAAGAGCCTGTTCGGCAAGGAGCCGCACAAGGGCGTTAACCCGGATGAAGTCGTGGCCGTCGGCGCCGCGATTCAGGGCGGAGTGCTCGCCGGCGAGGTGAAAGACGTCCTGCTGCTCGACGTAACGCCCCTTTCACTGGGCATCGAGACCTTGGGCGGTATTATGACCAAGCTGGTTGAACGCAACACGACCATTCCGACCGAGCGGAAACAGGTGTTCAGCACGGCCGACGACAATCAGACGGCCGTTACGGTAAAGGTCTATCAGGGCGAGCGCGAGATGGCGTCGCACAACCGGCTGCTCGGACAGTTCAATCTGGAGGGCATTCCGCCGGCGCCGCGCGGAGTGCCGCAGATCGAAGTGAAGTTCGACATCGACGCCAATGGCATCTTGAATGTCGCGGCGAAGGACCTGGGCACCGGAACGGAGCAGACGGTGCGCATCGAGCAATCGAGCGGCTTGAGCGAAGAGGAAATCGAACGGATGCGCAAAGATGCCGACGCCCATGCCGAGGAAGACAAGCGCCAGCGTCAGCTTGTCGAACTTCGCAATCAGGCCGAATCGATGTGCTTCCAGCTTGAGAAGCTCATCAAGGAGCACGATGCCAAGCTTTCCGATGCCGACAAGGTTGCGGTCAACCGCGCCATGGAAAAGGTGCGAGAAACCGCCAAGGGCGACGATATTGAAAAGATCAAGTCCTCGCTGAGCGAGTTGGAGCAGGCATCGCACGCGTTGAGCCAGTCGCTCTACAAATCTGCGGGGGCCGCAGGCGAGGCTGCGGGCGCCGCTGCGGGCGCCCAGCCTTCGGCCGGCGCGCCGGAGGGTGGCGACGACGATACCATTGACGCCGAATTCGAGGTGAAGGAGTAGCCCTGCCGTGGCATTCCGCATGGAGAAGTTGACGATCAAGGCCCAAGAGTCCGTGGCCGCCGCCCAAGCGGTGGCCTCGGATCGGGGCCATCCGGAATTGGACCCGCTCCACTTGCTGGCGGCCCTGATCCGGGATCGCCAAGGCGTAGCCGGCCGCATTCTCGAGCGGATCGGCGTGAATCGCTCGCAATTGGAGCGCATTGTCGAGGCCGAACTGGAGCATTTCGCCAAGGTTTCAGGCGGGGCGGGTCCCCATCCGAATCAGGCGTTTCAGCAGGTGCTCGAGGCCGCCCAGCGCGAAGCCGACGGGATGAAGGACCAGTACGTCTCCGTCGAACATCTCTTTCTCGCATTGGCCAAGGTCGATTCGAAGGCGCGGCGCGTGCTCGAACTGAACGCCGTAACCGATCAGCAGATTCTCCAGGCCATGCAGGCAATCCGCGGTAGCGTGCGGGTGACCGATCAGAACCCGGAGGAGAAGTTTCAGACGCTGGAACGCTATGGAATCGACCTGGTCGAAAAGGCGAGACAGGGAAAGCTCGATCCGGTAATCGGACGCGATCAGGAGATTCGCCGGGTCATCCAGGTATTATCGCGGCGGACCAAGAATAACCCCGTGCTCATCGGCGACCCGGGCGTGGGCAAAACGGCCATTGCCGAGGGGCTGGCCATCCGAATTGTCGAGGCCGACGTTCCGGAAAGCCTTAAGGACAAGCGTGTCGTAGCGCTCGACCTGGGCGCCCTGGTGGCCGGAACGAAGTTCCGCGGCGAGTTCGAGGAGCGACTGAAGGCCGTGTTGCGCGAAGTATCGGACGCGGGCAACGTCATCATGTTCCTCGACGAATTGCACACGATCGTCGGCGCCGGCCGGGCCGAGGGCGGTTCCGATGCGGCCAACCTGTTGAAGCCGGCACTCGCCCGCGGCGAGCTGCGGTGTATCGGCGCCACCACGCTGGATGAGTACCGCAAGTACGTCGAAAAGGACGCTGCGTTGGAACGTCGGTTCCAACCGGTTTTTGTCGGGGAACCGACGGTAGAAGACACCATCGCAATCCTTCGCGGCCTGAAACCGCGCTATGAAGCCCATCACAAGGGTGTGAAGATCAAGGATTCGGCCTTGGTGGCTGCCGCCAACCTGTCGCATCGTTACATTGCCGACCGCTTCCTGCCCGATAAGGCCATCGACCTGATGGACGAGGCCACCAGCCGGCTGGCCATGGAACTGGAAAGCGTTCCCGAAGAGATCGACCAGGTGCAGCGGCGACTCGTGCAGCTTGAACTGGCGCACCGCCAACTTGCCGACGAAACCGAAGAACATGCCCAGCAGCAGCGGGCCGACGTCGAAGAGGAGATGCACGAGCTGCGAGAAAGGCTTGCCGATCTGCGTCAGCAGTGGGAGCGAGAGAAGGCCGGATTGGGCGGCGTCCAGCAGATGCGCAACCGGCTGGCCGAAATCGAGCATCAGGCAAGCCAGCTCTCGGCACACATCAAGGAGAAACAGTCTGCCGGCGAACCGGTGCCGGAAAGCGACTATCAACAGCTCTACCAGCTCGATGTCGAACGCAAAAAGCTAGACGAACAGCTTGACGAGGTCGAAGAGACCGAGAAGGACGGCGAGCAGAAAGTAGGCAAGCGGCTTCTGCGCCGCGAGGTCGGGCCGGACGAAATCGCCGAAGTGGTCTCCGCCTGGACCGGGGTTCCGGTCAGCCGAATGGTCGAAAGTGAGCGGCACAAGCTGCTTCTGCTGGAAGATCGGATTCATCAGCGGCTGGTGAACCAGGCTGAAGCGGTCGAGGCCGTCTCCAATGCGGTCCGGCGCAATCGGTCCGGGCTGCAGGATCCCAATCGGCCGATCGGCTCGTTCATCTTCCTCGGGCCGACCGGGGTCGGCAAGACGGAACTGTGCAAGGCCCTGGCCCAGGTCATGTTCGACGACGAGAACGCCCTGGTGCGGCTCGATATGAGCGAGTTCATGGAGCGGCACACCGTGAGCCGGCTGATCGGCGCACCGCCCGGCTATGTCGGATACGAAGAGGGCGGGCGACTGACCGAGGCCATTCGCCGACGCCCGTACGCGGTCGTTCTGCTCGATGAGATCGAGAAGGCCCACCGCGATGTTTTCAACATCCTCTTGCAGGTGCTGGATGACGGCCGGCTGAGCGACAACCAGGGGCATACGGTTGACTTCACCAATACGATCATTGTCATGACCAGCAATATTGGGAGCCAACTGATCCAGGAAGTCTCGCGCGAAGGCGGCACGGAAGAAGACATGCGCGAAGGTGTCATGGCAACCCTGCAAACCCGCTTCCTGCCGGAGTTTCTCAACCGGGTGGACGAGGTGCTCGTCTTCCATCCGCTGAAGCAGGAGCACCTCCGACGGATTGTCGAACTGCAGATCGAACGGCTGCGACGCCAGCTTGCCGCCAAGCAGATCGAGCTGGACATTTCGCAAGCGGCCATCGATGAGATTGCCGGCGAAGGTTACGATCCGACCTACGGCGCCCGGCCGCTGAAACGCGTGATCCAACAGCGTATCCAAAACCCGTTGGCCATCGAGATGCTCAAAGGCGACTTCCGCGAAGGCGCCTGCGTTGAAGTGGACTACCGCGACGGAGAGTTCACCTTCGGACCGGTTCAGGCGCCAGGAGCGTAACGGATGCCCGGGGGTGCGGTGATTCCTCCTTGATGCGTCGCCATCGAGTCGTAATCAGAACCGATGGAGTCGCTTTGGACTGCTCTCTCTCGGCCTCCAGCAGAACTGCCCTCACCGGATTGACACAGGGACGTACTCGTGGAGGGAAAGCGACTGGCCGACGAGGGCAAGTTGGAATTCCTCGACCGGGAAACGGCCATCCGCGACTTGAGGGAGGAAGTCCGTGGAAACCCGCCTGCTTGAGCCCGTAAAGGGAAGAATTCCCGCGAATCCGCACGAATCGGAAACAGCTACCCCCTGTCGCAGGGCTCGCACCAACCTGCTGGTCCCGGCACTTCCATTGTTTCCGTTTCAGGCCCGACGCATCGCACGCGTCGAATCCGTCTCGGAGGGCATTCCACAAGGTATACTACCCATGTATAGCGAGTTCCGGCGCCCCCCGTTACCTGGCATTTGGCTGTCGACCAACCACGTGCGTTATCCAACGCCCTGCGCAAGTTTCAAACCTGGAAGGCGCTCTCGCAACGCGTACGCGTCCTGTGGGTGAGGGATACCAGCAGGCATAGGAGGCGTCCGCGGCAGGTTGGCCGAGCCGAAGGCAGACATGCCTTATGAGCATCTCGCATGAACGCAACACGAACGGCTTCCTGCTGAAGCCCCTGACCGCCGTTCTTGTCTTGGCGTGTCTCTCCATTGGCGCATTCTTCATTACGTATGTCGTCGGACTGCCGAAACTCGACAGCCATATTGCATTCGACGCGTACCTGGCAAGGCTGCTCGAAGAACCGCGAGCCCTACTGACGAGCACCAAACTCGTCGTCACCGGGTTGCTACTCGCAACTCTCCTGCCCATTGTTTTCGCGGCGTTGTTCTTTGTCGGCAGGAACAGACGGTTGCGGGAGGAAATCCGAACCCGCGAGCAGGCGGAAGACGCCCTGCGACGAAGCGAGGAGAAATATCGGTCGATTTTCCAGAATGCCGTGGAAGGGATGTACCAGACGACACCACAAGGCAATTTCATCAGCGCGAATCCAGCGCTTGCCCGCATGGCCGGCTATGCATCTCCCGAAGAGATGATCGAGTGTATCACCAATCTGCGCGACCAGTACTACGCGGACCCTCGCGACAGGGAGGAGTTTCTCAGGCAATGCAATGAGAAAGGGGAGGTCAGGAACTTCGTCTTCCAACATAGACGCAAGGACGGGACTGTCTTCTGGGCCTCGAACAACGCCAGAGCCGTCAAGAACGCCAAGGGCGACATCCTTTACTATGAAGGGATCGTACAAGATATCACCGAGCGCAAACAGGCCGAAGAAGAACTCCACAACATCAGTCGCCTGCAATCCGTGATCCTCAACAACAGTTCTGTGGGCATCGCCTTTGTGAGGAATCGGGTCTTCGAATGGGGCAATCCGCGAATGCTCGAATTGCTCGGCATTCCCCAAGATCAGTTTCGGGGGGCCTCCACGCGCATCATGTACTTGGACGAGGCGGCGTATCAAGCATTCGGCATCGAGGCGTATGCTCTTCTGGCCCAAGGGAAAAAGGCGACCTTTGAAACAGAAATACCGCGAGCCGACGGCTCGACGTTCTGGTGCCGTCTGGAAGGGAATGCGCTCGACCCATCCAACCCGGACGATGGCTCCATTTGGATTCTGGAGGACATCACGGAACGCAAGCGGGAACACGAATCCTTGCTCAGGACGCAGTTCGCCGTCGACCGGGCGCAGGACAGCATCCTCTGGGTTGATGAAGATGGTCGTCTTGTCTACGCGAACGATACTGCCTGCTCGTCCATGGGATACACTCGCGATGAACTGTTGACCATGACGGTCTTCGACATCGATCCCGACTTCTCCGCGGACCATTGGGAGCAACACAAGAAAGACATGAAGCGCCTCGGAACGATGCGGTTCGAGGGGCGCCACATCACCAAGGACGGTCGCGTCTTTCCGGTGGAAGTGAGCAGTAGCTACTTCAAGTTTGCCGGTTGTTGGCTCGCGTGCGCGTTCGATCGCGATATCACCGAACGGAAGCGGGCAGAGGAGGACATTCGCAAGCTGAACGAAGAGCTTGAAGATCGCGTGGTCGAACGAACCGCGCAACTCGAATGCGCCAATGCCGCCCTCACGAAGGAAGTCGCGGAGCGCATTCAGGCTGAAGAGGCCCTCAAGCAGCGGCTCAGGTATGAGAACCTGATTGCAGGCATCTCCAGCAATCTTGCCGCCCAGGCCACGGATCAGTTCGATCTGGGCATCACGGGAGCCATCAAGGAAGTAGGGAGATTTGCCGAGGCGGACCGAGCATGTGTTGTTCTGCTCAGCGAAGACGGCCAGGACATGGCCATGACGCATCAGTGGCGCGCGGCGAGCACCGCATCCCAGGCTGAGTGGAGCGGGCATCTGCCGATGCCGCAATTGCCGTGGCTGCGGCGGCAGCTTGAGAAGCGTGAGAGCCTTCGGATCTCAACCCTGGCCGATTTGCCTTCGGATGCCGTTCCGGAAAGGGAGTATCTGGGCGGCCGGGACATCACATCGTGCGTCATCATCCCATTCGTCTGCGGAGGAGCCCTGAGAGGATTCCTGGCGTTTGAGGCTTCGCGTCCCGAATGGCGATGCGACGATGACCTGTTGGGGCTCCTGAACACTGCGTCCCAGTGCTTTGCCGGCGCGTTCGAGAAGAAATGGGCCGAGGAAAGGCGGCTGGCTCTGGAACTCCATCTTCTCCATGCGCAGAAACTGGAGTCGGTCGGCCAGTTGGCCGCAGGTATTGCCCATGAAATCAATACGCCCACCCAGTTCGTTGGCGACAACACCCGCTTCTTGTCGGACGCCTTTGATGATCTCATGCGACTGCTCGACGATGTCGAACAACTGGTCGAGGCTGCGCAGAAGACCGACATCGATCCAACTCTGCTGGATGCGGTGGAACGCGCACGGACCTCGGCAGACGTTGACTTCCTGCGACAGGAGGTCCCCAAAGCCATTGAGCAGTCGCTCGAAGGCATCCAACGCGTCTCCAAGATCGTCTATGCCATGAAGGCATTCTCGCACCCGGACATTGCGGAGAAGATGGCCACGGACCTTAACGCCGCCATCGAAACCACCGTTACCGTCGCTCGCAACGAATGGAAGTACGTCGCCGACGTAGAGCTGGAGCTTGATCCTACCCTTCCCGCGGTGACCTGCTGCCCCGGCGAGATCAATCAGGTGCTTCTCAATCTAATTGTGAACGCAGCGCACGCCATCGCCGAGAAGGTCGGTGCGAAAGGCGCCGACAAGGGGAAGATCACCATCGCCACAAAGACCGACGACGATGCGGTCGAGGTTCGCGTCACGGACAATGGGACCGGAATCCCGGAAGAACACCACCGCCGGATGTTCACGCCCTTCTTCACAACAAAGGCCGTCGGGAAAGGCACCGGCCAAGGTTTGGCGCTGGCCTACAATGTAATTCATAACAAGCACGGCGGAACGATTCGCTTCGAGACCGCCGTCGGGCGCGGCACCACGTTCATCATCCGGCTGCCCTGCCAACAGACAACGTCCGTATAACAGCTCCGGCGTCCGAACCGGACCGCTCCCTTGTGGTCGGCAATGCCTACCCAGCCGCAACGCCCACACGGGCAGCGCCGCCCGTTATCCTATCCTCGTCTTGCCGCGATCGACGCCGGCGATTCCGTCCCTGCAAGACCAGGCGACGGCATGCCCGGCGGACAGAACACACCCCAATCCGCAGGCGCCTAGTACCGCCAAACCAACTGACCATAAGCTTCCGGCCGAACCTGGGTGGCTTGGCTCCCCAGAAAAGTGTCGCTCCCGAACTGGTAGAAACTGCCGTTGAACAGATTGCGTCCCACCACGGCGAGTTCCAGGTTCCGCCTTGCGCGCCAGGCCAGGCGGATGTCTGCCACGATGTAGCCGGGCACTTCGAACTGACGAATACTGTCGGAGTATCGCCAGATCCAATCCAGTTCCCAGTTTCGGCCAAGGTCCCATGACGATTGCAGGTAGAAGAGATTGCGGGGACTCACGCCCTCCATGCTTTCATCAAGGATCGTGCCGGCGATGGGACGGAGAGCCATAACCAGGAAGGTATAGGCCGCCTGCAATCGCCATCGCTCGGTCAGCTTGTAGGTGCTGGCCAGTTCGAATCCATAGGTGTGCCCCGCCAGCGCGCTTCTCTCGACCGTGGGAATGATCTGCCCCCACGGGCTCGGAGAGAGTTGCCCTGGAACCGGCACGCTTACCTTCTGGTAGTCGTTGAAGAAGATCGCTAGATCCCAGGCGAACGCCTCGCTCGATTGACCACGAACTCCTGCTTCATACGCTATCAGTTCCTCCGACAGAGGATTCGGATTTGGCTCGATATATGGAAAGATCGGCACCGGTGGATCAGAGCCGGGTACGGTGCCTATGGCAGGAAGCAACGTGTTGACGTCTGCCTCCGCGCGAGCAGGCGTCTTCACAGCTCGGGAAATGGAACTCCAACAGGAATACTTGTCGTCGGGCGTCCATAGGAGTCGAATGGATGGCTGGTACTCGAAGCCGGTATAGTCGTTGTGCTCGAACTTGGAGCCGACCGTCAGATACAAGAGGTCCTCGCGGAGCGCGATCTGATCTTGAACGAAACAGCTGTAGAGGTGGTCCGATCTCCTCGACGGATTCAGTTCGATGATGGGCGGATCGTTTTTGATCGTGTCTCGGGTATTGCGATATTCGCATCCCCAGATCAGATCATGGGCCATTCCCACGGGAAAGCGGTGCTGGAAGTCAACGTCGAATGTCCCCCGGTCCTCCTGGTACGCGTTCCACCAGTTTCGCGTCGTATGGTCGTAATAGACCTTCAGCGCCCAGTCAGACTGGTCGCCGAGCTTTCGTCGCCAATTGATCAGGGCATTGCCGCCCGACACCTGGACCTGACGCGCACTCAGATTGTAGTAGGGCGGCGTCAACTGCGCCGACAGGTTCGTTTCGCCGTTGATTCCGTCGTAGTAGTCGCCTTGGAACGTGATCACGTCGTCGCTGCCGACATTCCAATCCAAGCGGACGCCGCCCCGCGCCTGGCGCCAACTATCGTTGGCGTCGCCGGTCGGCAGTTCGCCCCTGCCGTAGTCGAACCATTTTCCATACACGCGGTAGGCGGCATCTTTTCCCATCTGTCCGCCGACGCGAGCCGAGGTGAAATTGCGGTAGTAGGTTCCCCCGCCCGTTTCCACATACGCGCCTTTCGTGTCGGCGGCGCTTTTCGTGATAATGTTGATCACGCCGTTCACGGCGTTGGCGCCCCATACGGTGGCGCCCGGACCTCGGATAACCTCGATTTGCTCGACGTCCTCCAGGAGCACGTCTTGAACATCCCAGAAGGTGCCTCCGAACAGCGGCGTGTACACGTCGCGTCCGTCGATGCGCACCAGCAGCTTGCTGGCAAATCGGCCGCCGAATCCGCGTACGGTGACCGACCACTTGCTGGAATCGATCTTCTCTACCGATAAGCCTGGCACCATGCGCAAGACTTCCGGGATTTCCTTTGCCCCGCTACGGCGGATCATCTCGTTGGTAATGACAAACACGGCCGCCGGCGACTGGCCTACCGTGCTCTCCTGCCGCGAAACAGTGGAAACAGGTATGTCCAGCGATGGAGAGCCCGTCAGCCCGGCCACCTTCACTTGGGAAAGCTGGGTGACATCCTGGTCCGCCATTTCCAAAAGCTTGTCGAGACTGCCTGCGTCGCCCGAAGTCGACTCGGAAGAAGCCTTCTCTGACGACGAATCACCAGGAGCACCCGTCTGGCCATACACCATTCCCACGGACGACGAGAAAACCGCAAGCAGCATGGCGATTCTAATAAATCGAAGAGCCGTGTCCCGCTGCATGCCCCTAACCCCGTCTTCAAACACCCAACCGTTATAGCATGTAAACCATGGAATTCATCGTTTGAGGCGCGCAGTCTGCCTTCTCCGGCCGCCCAAATGCCCCTTACCCACGTATCGCTCAGACGTTCTTCACACGGGTCTTGTCACGCGTGGCAACAAAGAGCCCGCAAGAACCGTTATGTCATGAACCATCATGACCTTACATATCATTTCCTCGGGCGAACCCACCCACTTTATTAGCAGAATCCCCACGTCCGCCACAGTTCCCTCAATCGGAACAGCTTACCGTTGCTGTAGTCATGAGGTTTCTGAACCGCAAACGCCGACCATGCGAGCACTTAGGTTAGCGTGCCGCCGGAAGCGGCGGCGATTCGCAGAGGAAGACACTGCAGATACCCCCTTGTTGTAGCTGGCTGATCTTGGCTCCGCCGGCCCAACCCCGCGCGATGGCATTCCCCAGAACCCTTGCTTGTGTACGACAGGGGAGCCTACGAACGAGGCAAATCGTCCGCCTCGCTGAATCAGCCCCGTTCTTCCTAACCCGTTGCATTGCGGTGTTTCATGGGCCATATTGAACGCTTCCGGGTAGAGACAAATCCACGTCCGCCGGCGCTACGTAGAGGTCACGCCCATGCATCACGCCAGAGGTCAATCGAATCATCAGGAACTCTTGCCACGCCCGAACGGCATCCGGCAAGTGTTGCAGGCTGCTATCGTAATGATGGCGATCTTCACGGTGGGGCTGGCGGCAGCGGCGGAATCGGATGTTCCCCGGGCGACCATGCCGCTGATGGTAAAGCCGCCGAAGATCGACGGCTGCATTGACGAAGCGGAATGGCAGTGCGCCGTCCGCAACGTCGGGTTGGTGAGCCACGAGACGGGCTCGGTGGCCCAGCGGCAGGGCGTCTTCTGGATTGGCGCCGACGACGAGAACCTGTACCTTGCGCAGAAGACCGAAATGCCGCCCGATGGCCGTCTGCTCACCCGTGCCGTGCCCGACACGGATCACGATGTCCGGGCTGTGTTTTACGACGATTCCATCGAGCTGGTCATTGACCCGTGGCACTGCCGGCCGGAGGCGAAGGGGAAGTTCTATCACATCATTGCCAACGCCCGCGGCGGCCTGTTTGACTGGACGGTTGATTCCGGCAACCGCCAGAATCCGATGGACCTCGCGTGGCGACTGCCGAAGTGGGATATGGCCCAGCAGGTTCTCGACGGCTGGTGGCATGTGGAAATGGCATTGTCGCTGGCCAGCCTCGGTGCGACACAAGAAGACTTGAGCAGCGATTGGGGACTTCGGGTAGGACGCAACTGGAAGCGCCCTTTCGAGCAGTCCCAATGGGCCAGTCGCCCCGGCGACTACGACGCCCGGGCTACCATGCCACGGGTCGCGTGGAAGGCAGACGCCCCGGTTGTCCGCGTTTTGTCGCTCGACGACGGTGCAGGCAAGCCGGGAGTCCGAGTCGCCATTTTCAATCCTCACGAGAAGCCGCTGAGCGCAGCGGTCCGCTTGAGCGATGCGTGGCATCGCGACCCGCCGAGCGAACTTGAGCAGAAGATCACCGTCAATCCGCACCAGGAATCGGTTCTCACGCTCGACTCTCGCGACGGGGGGCCGGAAGGACTTCATGACACGCTCATTGACGTGGCCAGTCCCGACGGCAAAACGGTCTACTACCATCGCGCCTATCGCTGGTCGCTTCATCGGAGTGAGGACCGCTGGTCGATCGGGCGGGAGCAACGCCGGGCCGTCGATCTGCAACTGAAGTACTATCCGTATCACGACAAGATCTGCTACCGCGTGGATATCGAGGCGGTGGCAAACGCCGATCAGGTTCGGGGAGCGGAATTGGGCATCTGGCGCGCGGGGCAGGAAGGTGAGCCCACCGGCCAGCCCCTTTGGCAACAGCCGATCCAGTTCACGGAGTCTGTGTCTGAAGGCATTGCCAAGGCGCCCAGCCTGGCCGACGGGAACTACGTGTTCGCCGTCAAGCTTTTGGGGCCCGAAGGCTTGTCCGATAAGCCGATCGTGCAGCCGTTTGTCCGGCACGTGTACGAGTGGGAACACAACTCGCTGGGCAAGAGCGAGGAGGTCATGCCGCCCTTCACGCCGTTGGAGGTCGAGGGTAATGCGGTGCGGGCCGTGTTGCGCGAGCATCGCCACGGCAGCACCGGGCTGTGGGACCAGGTTACTAGCGACGGACGCCCAATCCTCTCCTCGCCTATGCGTTGGGAGGTCGTGGCCGATGCGCCAGACGGCGCCGCCCCAAAGACGTGGCCCGCAACGGCGACTGATTGGAAGATCGAAACGGCGCATCCGAATGCCGTCAGCGCCCAGGTGGACTGGACCGCCGGCCCGGTGAAGGCGAGCGTCCGCCAGACGTACGACTACGACGGCATGATGCGCGTGATGTTGGATATTGAGCCGTCGGACGGCGCGACGGTCCGTAGCCTGAGCTTGATCGTTCCGGTCGACGACGCGCTGGCCCGGTACATGCACGCGGTGGGCGACGGGCTGCGCCACAACTACGCAGGTTTCGCGCCCCAAGGACAGGGCAAGGTGTGGGACAACAGCAAGGCCAACAAGCTGGAAATCCCCGGCACGTTCTTTCCCTATCTGTGGGTTGGCGACGGCGAACGAGGCATCTGCTGGTTCGCCGATTCCGACCGCGGCTGGGTCCTGGACGACAAGACGCCGACGGTCGAACTGATTCGCGAAGGCAATTCGCTCAATCTGCGAGTGAACTTCATCACTCGGCCCGGGCCGTTGACGGAGCCCCGGTCGATCGACTTCGGGTTGCAGGCAACGCCCACCAAGCCTATGCCTGACGGCTGGCGCCGTTGGATGGCAAGCAGGCGGCTGGACGGTTCGCGACCGGTCCGCTGGATGGGCGCCTGCTTCTACTGGGGCGGTCTGTCGTACGACGTGTACCCGTTTGAAAAGCGCTTCGAGTTTCTCGACAAACTCCGAGAGGCGCGCCAGACGGGAGAGCCCGACCGGCAGTTTATCGACCAGTGGATGGAGATGGTCGAGCAGAAGCTGGCCCCGAAGGACACGGATCGGTATACGTTCTTTCGCAATCACGTGAACGCCGGATTCCACGCGGCGCGGAGTTCGCCCTGGACGGAAGGCTGGAGACTGTTCGGCTACACGAACCCCCGCGGCGTCGGGTTCCACGCCCCTGAGTTCGCGACGTTTCAGGATGAGTGGCTCCGCTATCGGTGGTTCAACCGCAACTGGGGGCCCGACGGCGCCGTTGGCTACGACGTCGATCCTTCCGAGAGTTTCCAGGATTACGCGCTGTGGTACTATCGCAAGATGCAAACCGCCTTCGACGGCGTCTATTGGGATAATCTGTTCCTCAGCGCCAACTTCGATCCCGTGGAGGGCCAGGCGTGGGTTGACGAGCAGGGCCGGAGCCACCCTTCGCTTGGGCTCTTCCATATGCGCGATCTCGTGAAACGGACCGCCGTGATGCTTTGGCAAGACAGCAAGGATCAACCCGACGGCCGCCGTCCCCCGGTCACGCTCGGTCACATGACCAACACGATGATCGTACCTGTCATGTCGTTTCTCAACTGCACGATGGACTGGGAGTGGAAGTACGGCTACGAGGATTTCCAGGACCGGTTCTCGCCGGATCTGACCGTGGCCGAGACGATCGGCCGCCAGGTGGGCGCGTGGCCCACGATCCTGGCCGGCGGTCACCCCGACCCGAAGGATCCTCGCGTCGAGTTCATGTGGCGCACTCGGCTTGGCGTGGCGCTGGTTCACGAGCTTCAGGTATTCGCTTACCAGCCGGCGGCTGACCTGGAGGTTTATCGCAAACTGTATGACTTCGGGTATGGTTTGCCCGATTGCCGTGTGTTGAATTACTGGCAGGACGGCTACCCGGTTCGCGTCGAAGGGATCGACGCCTGCAGCCTGACGATGACTCGCGGCGGCAAGGCAATTGTCGTTGTCACGAATTACGGTGGCGGTGGAACGTGCCGGTTGGCCTTCGAGCCTGCGAAGCTGGGGCTTCGCGCCGACGCGTCGGCCACCGATTTGGAGAGCGGGTCGGCCATCGAGCGTTTGGCGCCCGGCGTGTTCACTCTCACGCTTGACAAGCACAATTTCCGGATTCTAAGGATCGAGTGATGGTTGCATTACCCCCAATGTGGTTCCGCTTTCGTTCTCGCGCCTCGACAGGAATGTTAGTAACGGCTACGCAACATACGCTGTTCATCCTCGCCGCTATTGCGATCGTCATTGGCGGATCGCCCTGTTCCCGCGCCGACGACGCGACGAAAGCCGCGCCACCGCCACCGTTCGACTCGCCCTACTTACGCACCGAACTGCGCGAGTTGATGGCGGCCGTTACGTTGCACCTGAGTTTCGACAACGAGACGATGACGCCTGACATGGCCGAGGGACCGGAGTACACGCCGCAGGTTTCCGGCATAACCGGGCAAGGGACTTCCGGACCGCAATTTGCGCAGGGGCTGGTTGGCAAAGCTTTGGTCCTGGGAAGCGGTTCCGGCGTGTATCCTCGTGCTGGGAATGTGCTTCTGCAGAAGCGAGGGGCGGTGGCCGTGTGGATCAAGCCGGAGAATTGGCAGCGTCCCAACGATCGCAACTGTGTGTTCCTGATGACTACCGACGCGGCGTTCTATCTTCAGCGTCAGGGCCCGCTTATGGGCGAGGACAACAAGGTCCGCCGTCACGAGGTGATCCAGTACCTGGTGCGCGACGAAGGGCGACGGCTGGCCGGCGCCAGCGACTACAGTGCGTGGACCGATGGCCGCTGGTATCTGCTGGTGGCCAACTGGTCCTGGCCGACGTTTGAGTTGAGCGTTAACGCGGAGCCTTTCCAAGGCAAATCTGTGCAAGCCGTGCCCGGCAAGGATGTGTTCGGCGCCTTGGTCGTCGGCGATCGCGGCGGCGACCCGCGAGGCCTGCTGGACGAGTGCATGGCCTTCCGCCGACCCTTGAGTCTTGATGAGGTCATACTATTGTACCGTTCGTTGAACAAAGCCACTGAAACGGCCCGTTAGCGCGTAAGTTGGCCGTCCCGACAGAGAATCCTCCAACGCAAGCATAGGCAAGACGATGTCCACTGACGATGCTCAAGTCGATGTAGAATATCCTCCTGGAATTGTGGCTCCTGGCTCGGCAGAGATTGTCATGAAAGAAGCAGCCACTCGTGAAGTCTTACTAACAGCCGTGGCAACGCTAGTGTGTGTCCTTAGCATGTTCGCCGTCTCATTGGCCGCTGATGGTGATTCGGGCACAGCGAGGCCGAACATCCTCTACATATTCACCGACGACCAGTGCATCAGAAGCGTCGGCTGCTACCCGGAATCGCACGATTGGGTGAAGACGCCCAACATCGACCGGCTTGCCCGGGAGGGTGTCAGGTTCACGCATTGCTATACGGGCGCGTGGTGCATGCCCTCACGGGCGACGGCCCTTACCGGCATGCTTCAGCACGGGATCGAGTCGATGCGGATGGTCGGCAAATATCCGGGCAGCACTTACGATCCCCAGCAGTGCCCCTTCTGGCCGGAGGTGTTTCGCAAGCACGGGTATTTTACCGGTATGATCGGCAAGTGGCACACGGGCAGCGACACGGGCCACGGCCGCGATTGGGACTATTCGGCCGTCTGGGATCATACTCAGCCAGAGATTTTTGGCGGATACTATCAGAACCAGAAGATCAGCTTCAACGGCGGCCAGCCCACAAAGGTTGGCGGCTATTCGACCGACAACTACACCTGCTACGCTGTTGAGTTCATATCCGAACGCGCCAAAGAGCGGAACCAACCATGGTATTTGTGGCTTTGCTACGACGCTGTCCACAGCCCTTACACAGCGGCCGAACGTCACGCCGACGAATATCGAGACGCGCCGCCGGCGCCGGTGCCCAAGGACATCTTCCCACCTCGGCCAACCAAGCCGACCTACATGCACGACTACGGCGTCTGGGAGAAAGGCAAAGACGGCCAACCGGTTGGGTTCGATACCACTGTGCAGAAATACAATCGGGCCGTGTGCGCGTTGGACGAGGGTGTTGGCAAGGTTGTCGAGACTTTGCGAAAGACGGGCCAACTCGACAACACGCTGATCGTATTCACATCCGATCAAGGGTTCGCCTGGGGCCAGCACGGGTTCAAGTGGAAGTATGCACCCTACGACGCCTGCCTGCTGGCGCCGCTGATCGTTCGCCTGCCCGGCAAGGTGGCGGAAGGCAAAGTCTGCAAGCAGGCGGTCGGTGGCCACGATCTGATCCCGACCTTCTTCTCCATGGCCCGCATCCCCCTGCCCTGGCCGATGCACGGCCACGACATCAGCCCGCTTCTGGCCGATCCCGACGCCGACTGGGACCATCCGCTTCTTCTGGAAAACCTCAAGTGGTATTACGGCAAGGACACGAATCGGGGAGAGTGTCCCATCCGAGTTCCCGTTCCCTGGTGGGTCTCGTTGCGCAAGGGAAAGTACAAGTACATCCGGACGCTGGTCGACAACGAGATCGAAGAACTCTACGACCTCCAGGCCGATCCCGAAGAGTTGACCAACCTGGCGCTCGATCCGAAGTACAAGAACATGCTCCGTTCATGTCGCCAACAGTTGTTAGACGAACTGAAACGGACCAAGGCAGGCATGGTCGACAACTTGCCAAAGATCAGGGAGGAGTAGCCGAGTTGTCGTTCAGACGGCTCCTGGGCCGCGGCGGCTGTCGTCGATCTGGATGGCTTCGATGGCGGGGAGAACGAAGATCTTGCCGTCGCCAATCGAGCCTTCCGGGCCGGTGCGGGCGGCGCTGATCAGGGCGTCGATGGTCCGCTCGACGAAGTCGTCGTTGACCATGATTTCAAGCACGACCTTCCGAAGCAGCGTGGTGGTGTATTCGCTGCCGCGGTACATTTCGGTCCGCCCTCGCTGCCGACCGAACCCTTGTGCGTCCGACACGGTCATGCGCAGAACTTCAACCTTGGCGAGCGCCTCGCGCACGGCGCTGAGCTTCGGGGGTTGAATGATGGCAAGAACAAACTTCATGCATGGCCCTCCACCGGCAACCTGCCAGTGTAACCGGCAACCGGTAACGCGGGCAAGCCCTCACAAACACCATTCGTAGCCGCTGACGGGTCGGTGGCGCGAGCCATTCTACCCACTGCATACGAGGGGGACAATCCCCTGTGAACGTTACCACCATTCACACGTCAAGGTTGACCTTGGGGCCCAGGCGACCGGGGCCGCGCGGTACGAGCAAGGCAACGAGTCGGCCGCACGTGTCGACACCTGCGAATTCGGCGGCTTCAGGCAGATTCGCAGGGCGTGGCAGCGATGCCCCCCGCCGAATGGTCTGCAAGGCATCCTCGGACAATTCGCAGCGCGGCAGATCGGCCACCGCCGCCAGCGGGGGCAGCAGTCGTTGTGCCACGTTCTCTCGGTTCAGTTCGCCGGGGGTCGTTGCCTCGGTGATTCGAAACGGGCCAATTGCGGTGCGGACCAGAGCCGACATCACGGCAGCCGTACCCAACCGTTCGGCCAGATCGCGTCCCAACGATCGCACGTAGGCGCCGCTGGAACATTCCACGTTCAGTACGAGTTCCGGGTATTCGTATCGCAACACGTCAAGCCGGTGGATCGTGACTCGGTGCGACTTCAGCCGGACGGCCTTGCCGAGCCTGGCAAGCGCATACGCGCGCTGCCCCAGCACCTTCTTCGCCGAGAATGCCGGCGGTCGCTGGAGGATATCTCCTGTCAGACCGGCCGCGGCCTCTTCGATTTGGTCGCGCTCAGGCACCAGCGGGTTGCACAATTCGGTGACATCGCCTTCGATGTCTTCGGTGGGACTGCTGCGTCCCAAGAGGAACGTGCCGGTATAGCATTTGCGCATCTGTTGCACGTAGCGGATCAGCCGCGTTGCTGAACCGGCGCAAACCACCAGCACGCCGGTTGCCAGCGGATCGAGCGTACCGGCATGTCCCGCCTTAGCGGGCCGCACGCTTCGCAGCGCGACATCGACCACGTCCCGCGAGGTCACGCCAGCCGGCTTGTTCAAGATCAGCAGTCCACACAGTTTGTCCATAATCGCATTGTCGGCCTGAAGTTGCGGGTTTTCAAGGATGGGCGAATTCGTTGTTGACTGGTAGATCGTGGTCCGGCCGCCCCCCCTTGCACACTCCTGGCGGGTCGCCATAATGCATTATATAGAATCCGACTTGCTCCCTGCAAAGGCTTGGGCTTGCAGGGCACAAGGGCCGGGTGAAACTCCGGAGCCGGTAGAAAAACCTGCCACTTGCTGAAACGGCAAATCGCCGTTCACGTTTGCGAAGGAGATATCGCAATGCTGTTCCAATGCGAGAATCGACAATCCGGTCGGGTCCGCGTGCAAGGTGGAGGACCGGATACGCGTACGCGAAGGGTTGGCGTCCGCTGGATCCTGTCCGCACTGTTCGGCATCCTTGTGTTTTCGCAGGCCATCGGCGGCGTTTCAGCAGAGGACTGCGGACCTGGCGTACCGCCCATGTATGTACGGGCGCCAACGCTGCAGGAATCGCTTCGGGCAACTCGGCATCGTTATGCAGACTGGCTTGCAGAACAGGCCGAAGCGAAGAAAACAGTGGCGTTCGGCCCGTGGTTGGCGACTCGCGCCATGCCACCCGGTGCGATGGATGAACTGGTTCACCCGGAGAATGGAGTGGACGTGGATGCGTCCGCCCCAAATGGGCAATCGGTGTGGATGCCTGGCGTCGAACTGCCCGACGCCAGACCTGTGGCGTTGCCCAACAATGCCCCAGGCAAGACGTTCTGTTTGACCAGGACAATCACGGCCAAAGGACCTGTCACGCTCACCGTCGGCCTTGGCGGTGGTGATTGTTTGGAGCTTTGGTTGAACTCGCAGAAAATCGCCGCGATCGACACAACGCTGAACGTCGGCCGCTATGGCTGCAGCCAGCGGGTCGATGGAACCCGAATCGATCAGCTTCTGGCCCACCTAAATCTTAAGGCAGGTGAGAATCGGTTGGTTGTCCGGGTTACGATGGGCTCCGAACCATCGTGGTATTTTTCACCGAATCCCAGTCCGTCGCATCGCTTATGGGAGCAATTCCGTCGCGATTTCCCCGCGAGTGAGAATCCGCTACTCGACCTGGTTCCCGCCGATTGGTTCGGGCCGGCCGGTTGGCTGACTGCGAACGACACGCATTTTGAGGAGGAATTGATCCATCGCCTCGCATCCGAATGCGGTAACGACGAATCGATACTCCGCGAGGAGCTGGACCGGCTCCGTCGCGAGCAGGTCCGTCACACCAACCGCGAGTGGCTTGACCTGTGCGTGAGAGCATCGGTGGCAGCCAAGCTGCACGGAGACCTGGAACGACTTCAAGTCGCGGTTGCTGCGCTGAGCCACTCGTATCCGAACGAGTACGCAGGAAAGGAACTCCTTGCGGAACTCGGACAGTACCGGCAACGTGTCTCGGCCGGAGTGGCAACGCGTCTCGATCCGGCTGTCCCGGCCACGGCGTCGCTCATGGCCGAAATGCCGGTCATGCAACGGCGCATGTTGGTCGACCTGAATCCGCTGTTGCGCAATCGCGAGATTCTTTTCGTCAAACGCTACACGTACAACAGCAAGCACTACTACGATGATTTCCAGCATATCAGCCGATGGGGCGGGAACTTATGTGTGCTGTCCGTGGCCGACGGAAACGTGCGCGAGCTGGCCCCGGAACTCGAAGGAGGCGTGTTCGACCGTTACGACCTGTCGTTCGATGCGCAGCGGATTATCTTCGGTTACCGCCGCCCACGGCCTGAAGGCTATCGGATCTGGGAGATCGGTATCGACGGTTCCGGCTTGCGACAGGTAACGTTCCCGCCGGACGATGAAGAGGAACGGATCGCGAAATACGGCCAAACCAGCACGGGTGACGGTTTCTACGGCCTGATGGGCTATCGCTTCTGGACCGACGACGTCCATCCGTGCTATTTGCCCGACGGCGGTTTTTGCTTCGCCTCGACCCGTGGCGAACGAGGTGTACTTTGTACGCCGGCACATTACCTTGCCTGCACGAACCTGTTCCGCGCAGATGCGGATGGTAATGGTTTGCGCCCGTTGTCGTACGGCGCGCTGAGCGAGTTCACGCCCACATTGCTGGGGGACGGGAGGATTCTGTACAATCGATGGGAATACGTTTACAAGGGAATCGGAGGCGTTCAGTCGCTCTGGACCATGCGGCCCGACGGCTCCGGCAGCGAGGAGTTCTACGGCAACAGCATCACGAACCCTGGCGTGTTCTGGCAGGCAAGGCAGTTGCCCGGCCATCCGCGCAAAGCGGTGTGTATCGGCTGCGGGCATGAACCGTTCGGCATAGGGCAAGTCCTTCTGGTCGACGTCGATCGAGGGAAGCGTTCGCCTGAAGCCATGATCAGTCTGACCCCGAACGTTCGAACCCAGGGGTTGCGCGGTCTCTACCAACTCCGAAACGGTGTGTGGCGGGAGGATATTTTCGGTCCGTTCTACGCCGATCCGTACCCACTTTCCGACCAGTTCTTCCTTGTCGCGTGCAATCCGGAGCGGCGATACAACGATCAAACGGCGTACGGTCTGCACCTGCTCGATGTGTTCGGAAATCGTGTGCCCATTTATCACGATCCGGATATATCCTCGTGGCAGCCCATGTTGCTCGGCCGGCGGCAACGGCCGCCCGTCCTGCCGTCTCTGTCGGCGATGGCCGAGGCAGAACGATCGGCAGCGGAGAATCGCGAAGCCACGTCTTGTTCAGCCCTGCCGACTGCTGGGAAGGCAAGCGTATTCCTGGCTGACGTCTACCGTGGGCTCGACGGGGTGAAGCCGGGCACGGTGAAGTACCTCCGGATTCTGGAGCAGGTTCCCAAGCCGTGGGCGGCGGAGTTCGATGTATCTCGTGGCGAAGACCGTAGTGCCGACGGTTTCGGCGGACACCTGGTCATCAGTCACAACACGCACATCTGGGTTGCCGTGCTTTGGGGAATCGTGCCTGTTGAGGAAGATGGCTCGGCCTGTTTCGAGGTGCCTGCCGGGCGCAACCTGTTCTTTCAGGCGCTTGACGAGAAGTTCATGGAAGTGCAACGGATGCGGACGTTTGTGAGTTTCGAGCCGGGTGAAGCCCGCTCGTGCATAGGTTGCCACGAGCATCGCACCCAGGCCCCTGAATCGCGTACGGCCATGGCGTTCGGCCGGACGCCGGTTTCGCTGGCTGCCCAGCCGGGCGAGGCGGCGCCGCGGCCGCTGGACTATGCTTCGGATGTCCAGCCGATTTTTGACCGGCACTGTATCGAGTGCCATCACGGCAACAATCCGAAGGTCGCCCTGGATTTGCGAGGCGACCTGACCACGCTGTTCAACGTGTCGTACGAGAGCATCTTCCGAGCCAGACTGATCAACGCCATTCAAGAATGGGCTGGTGCTTCCTACTCGATGGAGAACGTCGGGCCGGTCGCTCCGTACAGTCTCGGCTCGCACCGCAGCCGACTGATCGAGGTACTCAGCGCCGGGCACAACGATGTCCACCTGTCGACGGAAGAGTGGGTTCGGCTGGTCACCTGGATCGATTGCGGGGCGCCGTACTACGGGTCCTACTTCGGGCGGCGACACCTGAAATACCAGGGGCAGAACGACTTTCGGCCCATCCCGACCGTAGAGTCGGCCCTGGGCATTCCTCCCAAACTGCAGTGAAATCTCTGGGGCGTTCCCGATTCGGGTGACCGTACCTCATTTGGGGTTCCGGTCTCTTGCGTACGGTAGCGAAGGTAGTATAATTCAGCAGGTTGTGTAGCTTTTGCGGCGCGTGGCGTTCTTTTGTCGGTCATCTTCCGGCGCACGGCGCGGAGGCCGCAGTTTCACTCGGCGGGGAGGAATCCATCATGTTCGACCAAGACGGTGCAACGTTACGATCGGTAGCCTGGCGCGAAGTGTGTCCCTGGCTCGTCCTGTTCAGGGCCTTTCGCGTGGCGATCGACCTGCGGGCCCTGCTGCCGGCCGCGGCCGGCGTGCTGCTGACGTTCGCCGGCTGGGCACTGCTGGGGCAGATGCTTCCGCCTGCCGATGGGCAAGCGGATGGCTATTCGAGCGGCACTTTTACCGCCATCGATGCTGCCGTCCCAAACCGCCCGCGTATTCTTGAGGGCTTCGGCAGTCAAGGGCTCGATCGGCCGATGACCAGTGCTGCGGCGAATCCCCTGCTAGATACCTGGGTACAACTGACGCATCCGCTGATCGCCGTGCTCCGGCCCGAGGCATCGGCCTCGTCCGTTTTTTTGGTCGCTGTTCGCGGTCTATGGATGCTGGTTGTCTGGGCCCTGTTCGGTGCAATAATCGCACGAATGGCCGTCGTTCGGTTTGCCGCCGACGAGCAGGTGGGACTCATGCAGGCGTTCCGGTTTGCCGTGTCGAAGTGGGTATCGTACTTCTTCGCGCCGATCGGACCGATCTGTGCGATTCTTCTCTGCTCACTCGGTATCTTCTTCCCTGCTCTGCTGGCGAACTACGATATACCACTGATCCTTGCAGGGTTGATTTGGCCCATTGCCTTGGCTTGCGGTTTCGTTATGGCTTTGCTACTGACGGGTCTGCTGTTCGGATGGCCGCTGATGGTCGGCGCCATCAGTGCGGAAGGGAGCGATAGTTTCGACGCTTGGAGCCGGTCGTACGCCTATGTATTTCAGCGCCCGCTTCAGTATCTGTTCTACGCCGTAGTGGCTGGCGTATTTGGTAGCCTTTGCTGGGTGTTGGTCAGTAGTTTCGCCGGCGGGATTATTGCCATGACGCATTGGGCGGCAAGCTGGGCGGTTAGCGAGGGCCGAATGGGAGCCGTTGTCGGTGGCATGGAGAATCCGGGGCAATTCGCCCGCGTCGGCGCCGGCTTGATCTTTCTGTGGGTCGGCTGCGTCAAACTTCTGGCCGTCGGTTTCCTGTACAGCTATTTCTTCACTGTTGCCGGGGCGATCTACCTGCTGCTCCGTCGCGATGCCGACGCTACGGAGATGGACGAGGTCTACCTCGATGCCGACGCAACGGAAGCACCTTTCGGGCTGCCGCCGGTTCGCCAAGATGAAGCCGGAGCCCCGGAGATTGCAGACTCGCCGGACGCGTCGCAGTCCGAGTAGTTCCGCAAGGAGAGGCAGGAAGGGCGGCCGACGTTCGACTGTGCGCAGTCTACATCTTTCGCTTGTCTCGTCTGCGTAGGGTGAAGGGCGCCCAGGTCGTTGGTGGGTCTGCACAAGCCGCAACCGAGCTGATTTGTGGTTGCCCGCGTGGAAGAACGCCGACGCTAGCGATCGATGTCCCACCAAGGAAGCGGCCTGTTTGACCCACCCTACCTGTCGCGAGAAAGCCAGGCTATTCGGCCACCGCCTGCTGCTGAGCCGGGTCGTACGTCTGGATGATCTGCTCGACCGTGCTGAGCAACTGGTCGAGCCGGAATGGTTTGTACAGCACCGCCTGCAATCCCGCCTGACGCGCCTTGACGATCGAATGCCCCGGATCGTAACCGAAACCGGTCATCAGGACCAAGGGGACCGGTTCGATAATCTCCTGGAGCTTCAACATGAATTCGTAACCCTTCATGTCGGGCAGGCGGATGTCGGCAATAATCACGTCGTAATCGCTTCCGGGCGCGGCGCGGACCATGAAGATTGCCTCGGCGCCGTCGTGGGCCGTTTCGACAACGCAGCCATATCGCTCCAGCAGTGCGTGTGCGGCGCTGCGGACGGTTTCGTCTGCATCGACTACCAGGACGCGTCGCCCGCGGAGCAGCGGACGATCCTCGTCTTCCAGTTGCGGTTGAGCCTGCGTAGGCGCCATGGTTTTGCCAACCTCCTGGATTACCTGCTTGATGTCGCGAGCATTACGGAGGATCCGCTGGACCCGTTCGACCACTTCCGGTTCGTGGCCGATGTACCGCTCCATCACATTGACAGCGTCGTTCAGGATTTCATCGATAGGCAAGGCCACGGCGCTATGGATGGCTTCACAGCTCTCGGCAGCCGTCGTCGCCTTCTCGGCCACGAGCAATTCAAGCTGGTTCAGGGCAACAGCAACGTCGCGGCTGAAGATTTCGAGGAACTGCAAATCGCTCTCGACGAAGGCGCGCGGCCGCGGGCTTTCCACGTTGAAGGTTCCGATCACGTCATCGTGCAGCACCAGCGGTACGGTCAGGGAGCTTTTGGCATTCCTTGCGCCTTCAAGGTACAAGGGATCCTCGGTCGTGTCCTCGCACAGGTAGCTCTTTCCGGTTGCTGCGACAAATCCGGTCACGCCGTTGTTCTGGGGTTGGGCGTAGAGCAGTCGGCTGGCGGCTTCGTCTTCCATCCCCTCGGCCAGAAGGGATTCCAGACGCCCGGTCTTCTGATCCAACAGGCGGATTTCGACAACGTCGAAGTGCAGCAGATCCTTCGTGTAGTGGAGGATGTTCGACTTGAGCAGTTCGATCCTCTCTTTCACGTCCATATGCCGGAGTTCTTCCGGCGTGAGATCGGCCAGTTCCATACCCGCCTGATGGATGGCGGCCAGCTTCTGCTGCTGCTGGACTTCCTGCGTGACGTCGCGAACGGTGACAATCAGATGGCGGCATGCGCCTGCCAATTCCCGGAGGGGAGCCGCATGGAGGTGGAAATACCGGCCATCGCTGCTGCGCAACGTGGAGGTTGTTCCCTGGCACGTTGCCAGGGCCGTATGGAAGGGACAGAAGTCCGGCCCCAGAATCTCCGGACTGCCCAAGACCGTGTAGAAATTCCGGCCTACGACGGTCTCGGACGCACTCCATTCCGAGAGACGCCCATTGCTCCAGAGAATGCTGTTCTCAGAATCGAGCAGGACCACACCGTCAGGCATTCCTTCGAGAATCTGCTCATTGCGCAGCAAGCGCGCCAGATCGAGTGCCTGGTGCATGTACTCCGGCGCGACATAAAGACCATCGAAGTTGTCTCGCGTCAGCAGCGCCAACGCACGCACGGGATGCTGAACCGTTACCAACTCGTGTGAGTCAGCCAACTCAGCAAGGACCCGCCCTACATCGTCGTGGGAGTCACAAACCAGTAATATTTTGGGCTTCGCCGACATGAAGCAATCACAAAGTATCCGTTTGCGCTTGCAGCGCAAATCTCAGTTCACCATGGCCCTACGGGTATTGTACGGAAGTTGCGTCAATGAAACAACAGCCGGTCCCCGGGCTTTGCCCCGGTAGCTTGCATCGGCCCGCTGGGGGACTCCAGTTGACCGCCAATTGCGCAGAAACCCCCATTTTCGTCATCCGTGAAAATTATGCATCCCGCACGGTCGGTACGAAGGATACAGTCCATCGAGATTTGCTGTAACCTTGTGCACGAACTTCTCCTGCTACGCCAACAAAGACCCTTGAGAGGGGGGATTCAGCCAAGATACCACCAGGAAAACCACGTCTCTGCGGGACTATTCGCGCAAATTCACGGATCCCTTGGGCGAAAATGGTCCAAACGCCGTGGAAAACTGGCCAACCAGGTGCAAGAAACCGTCTGGCGCGTTACATTTCAGCATCTTCGACGTCCTCATGGAGAGGAGTCTACAAAACGTCCTTCCTTGCCTTCCGATCGACTGCGTTGTGGCTGAACCCCTGATACTGCTGGCCTTTCTCGCACTGCTGCTTCTGGCCGTTGCAGTCGTGGGGCATGGCCTGTGGGTATTCGCCGGAGCGTTCTGGAAGGCGTTGACAGATGACATTGAAGAACCGGGCAGCGTGAAATGCCCAAAATGTGGGCGAGTCAATCCACCTCACACCCACCGATGCCACTGGTGCGAGAATGCCATTGACCCGCTTCTCGCCAACGAATTGGCCGATCTTGACGCCACTCGGCGCCAACTACGGCGAATGCAAGATGCCGGCGCACTCAAGCCGGGCACGGCCGAAAGGCTTCTTACGCGTCTGGCCGACTATCGTCGCCAACGGGTGCGATCCCAGTTTGACTCGCCGCCTTTGCCGGTTGCCTCGCTAAGTGAATCGCCCGTTGAAACAGCACCGGTGCCCGAACCACCGCCGACACCCACGACGCCCCCCCCAAACCAAGCCAAGCCGCGGACCTCCGCGCCGCCTGCCGAAGCGGTCCTTTGGGCCGAGGTGCTGGAACCTGAGCCTGCCAGCGAGCCCACCGTTGCATCGTCGCAGGCGGCTGCAGAATCATACTTGCGCACAGGAACGGATTTACCGGCAGGTTCAGAACCGAAACACGAGGGGCCCTGGCAAGATACGGTGGGCCGATTCCTTGCCGAGCGTGAAATCCACTGGGCCGAAATGATCGGCGTGCTTGTGGGCGGGTTCATTATGGTCGGTTCCTCGGTTGCCCTGGTGGTAAACCTGTGGCAGACCTTGGAGCACACGCCCTACATGAAGTTCCTGATCTTCGTGGCGTATACCTCGCTGGTCTTTGCAGCAGGGCTCTACGCGTTCCACCGGTGGAAGCTCCGGTCCACCGGCAGTGGGCTGCTGACGATCGGAATCCTGTCGGTGCCGCTCAACTTCCTGGCCATGGCGAGTCTCTGGCGCAGCGGCCTGGACACGACTGCAATTGTCGCAGAAACCGTTGCCTGGCTCCTGTTCGTGGTCCTGATTCGACTTGCGTCGGGAGTATTGACTCCTCAGGGCCGTTGGCTCGGTCCGTTGGCGGTTGCCGGAAACTCGGCCGCCATTCTCGGCATGGCGCGGTTCGTCCATGCCGGGCAACCGGCCTGGCTTCTGGAAGGCGCCCCGTATGTGCCCGTTGCCCTGTTCGCAGCGGTGGCAGGCGGCTATCTCTGGCGCATGCCGACAAAGGCCCGACTGGCGCCGCCAGACGCGGCTGCATTGCTTAACTTGCTGGGGACCAGTGCGTTCTCCATGTGTGTGGCTCTCGGGCTTTACCTATCGCAGGCGGCGCGGGTTCTCGGCGACGGGAACGCGGTCCTGCAACTACTGGCCATTCCGGCAGCCCTTGCGGCGGTCCCGGTCTTGGCCGTTGGAGCCCGGTTGATGGGAACAAGGGCTTCGGGCGATATGCCACGCACGCCGGCAAGCGGCCACGAGACGACCGTGGCCTCCTACCAGGCGGTCGGTACGCTGCTCGTCCTGCTGGCGATCGTTCTGCAGATTGCCAGTTTGGGGTTTGCGTGGCCACAGCCGCAACCGATTGTGGTCGCGGGACTGCTCAATGCGGCAGGATTGGTCCTGGTTGCATTCCGCTACCGGTTTCCCGCGGCTCATGCCGGCGCTATGGCGTGCGTCGCATTGAGTTATCTGGTCGGATTTCACTGGACAGTTGGCAATCTGGCAGGTGTTTCCGAAACGGCCTTGCAGGCGACGCTACTGCGCCTGGCAATCACCGCGCAGAGCGGGACGGCACTGACAGGGCTCTTTGTCGCATTCGGATTCGCCTCTTTTCTTCTGGCGCGAATGCGCGATTCGCGACACGGCCAGGCCTACGCGGTAGGAGCCGCGGCAGTGGCCGTGGCAGGGCTGGTGCTGGTAAGCTACCATGGGATGGTGGCCGGCGGAACGAATGCCATACGCGCCGCCGTCTTGTATGCGGTTTACGGCGCCGGAAGCTGCATATTGGCGGCACAACGGCGCGATCGTGGACTTGCCTATCTGGCCGTGACACTTGGCGCCGCTGCGCCCCTGTGGGCTTTCTGGGCAACAACCGGGGCAATAACACCTGCACTTGCGACTTTGCTGGCCGGCGAGGCAATGTTCTGCGGCTCGCTGCTTTGCTACAGGCTGGCGACAAACCGTGAGATGCTGATTCGAACCATCCACGGGGCCGTTTCTCTGGAGAAATGCCAACCGTGGGCGCCTGCATGCGGCATTGAGATCTTCCGACAGCCGTTATGGGCCGTCAGTGAATTGCTCGGCCTTGCATCGATGGTCGTATGGCTCATGACGAGCCTGCAACACCCGGATGCAATTGGCTATGCCTGCGCACCGGTTGCGACAATGGGTCTGTTGACAGTATTCTACTTTGCACGGACATGGCTCGGCGGCAGCGGAGTGTACACATGGCTGGGGTCCTTGGTGCTTCTTGCCGGCTTCACACACACGTTGGTCCTTAACTTCGAGGGTTTGGTCCAGGAGCCGTGGCTTATTGCGCTGCTGACCCATGCCACGTTCGCATTGACCACAGCTTTGGCAGTTGATGGGGTTGCGGCTTCGCAGGGCAAGGCATTGTACCGGCGACTGAACGCATGGGTCGCGGAACCTCTGGCGAACACAGCATTGCTCAGTAGCACTCTGTTCGTCCTCCTGCTACCGGGGATTTATCATGCCAACTGGGCATGTTGCAGCGGTCTTTTCTGGCTCGCAGCGATCTGGCTGGCTTTCGCCCTGCGACACGGCAACCATGCAGTGTTCGCCGCGCATCAGGCGGCACTGGCGGCCGGAGCAGTTGCTGAAACCGCCTTGTGGCTTCGCAATCGGGGCGTCGATCTGGAGGCCGATTGGTTCCTGCCTGCAAACCTTCAGGTGTTTGGTCTCGCCGTGGCAGCCGTCATGCTTCCGTGGCCCGCGTTGCGGTTGATACAACGGCAGTTGGGGAACGCGTCGAAGGGTTGCCATTCTGTCCATCAGCATCGGGGGCGTCATCTTCTTGCTCGCGTGGCGGAGAATGGCAATCGCCTCCTTGATGTGCCTCGAAGCCTGGATTCACTGTTGCGTCATGTTCTGGTCGTTTTGCAGTTGCTGATTTCCGTCTTGTGGCTGACGCCTGAGATTGCACGGGAGATTGGAATGCCTGCGGGGGCTGTGGAGCAGGGAGTGCTTGGCATAGGAGCAGGTACTTCCTGGCTATTGCTGGGGTTGCTGGCGGCAGGGTTGGTCCTCGAAATGTGGGACCGTTGGGGGACGGCCCAGCTTTGGAGTATGCTCGTACTCCTCGCCACCATTCCGTGGCTTCTGGCGGCACAGGGCATTGGCGATGTTGGCGTAGCCTCTTTGGTGCGATGGACGACCGCCTTGTATTTTCTCGCCATCGCTGTTGCCGTATGGTGTCGCGGCCGAATTGGCCGCCTGGCCAAGACACTGCGGGTGCGATGGAAGAGCGAAGGCGACATCACTGCCGATCTGCTGGCCCGGACCGTATCGCTGGTGTTTGGGCTGTTACCGGTGCTCGTGATCACGTTGTTGGTCATTGCGCTGCGCATGGATTCCGTCACGGCGCGCGGTCCCTTGGCAGAGAGTCTGCTGTTCGGACTGGGATATCGGGCGAGCCACCTGATCCCGCTGATCCTCTTGGCAGTCACGCTCATTGGGTACGCCCTGCGGGAGCGATCGGCCGGATACGCACTTGCTTCGTGCCTCATGGCAAACGTAGCCAGTCTTGTACTCTGGCAGATGCCGGGCATACCGGACTTTCGTGAGCTATTGCTGACGCAGGCGATGGCGTTTTCTTTGGGCGGAGCGTTATGGACACTGTTCCGCTTACTGTTGCCCGACCGTGCGTCGTCGTCCCTCTCGTTCGGGGACGCCAAAGTTGCGCCAAGTCATTTGGCGGTACTGGCTTCTGTCGGCCTCTTGGTCATCCTGGCCGGCACGGGCGCCGTGGGCGATGTCTCCGGAGATTTTCATATTGTCGTTGGGCAAGCTGATGCGTTATGCCTGTTGCTCGTTGCCGCAAGTGTGGCCTTCTGCCTGTGGGACCAAGCGGCCCGTTTCCCCTTGCCAGCGTTATACTCGCTGGTCCTGGCAGCCGAAGCGTTCCTTTTGGGATACCGCGAGTTTGGATCCCGGGAATATGTTTGGACGGCGGCTCCGGAATTCGGCGCAGCCATGCTTCTGACCGCCCTGGTCGGCTGGGTATTGGGCCGAACGAGGCAGCTATGGCGAATGCTAGGGATTCTCGCCGATGCGAAGTGTTGGTCGAGCGAGTGGTTTCACTTCGTACAGGCGATTCTCGGGCTGATTGTGGGCGCACTAGGCCTCTGGGCCGCGATGGACACCAACAATGATGGGGTTGGTGTAGGCACCGCCCTGCTTGGCATGGACGGACGATGGGCCGGACCATCTGTTGCGATAATCCTGTTGGGAGCGGTCATCGTCATGGCCTGGCAAGCATTGGGCTCCCAACGGCGCGCCTGGCAAACGGCGGCGTTCGCTACGGGTCTTCTGCTCAATGTGACCATCGGACTGGCCGCACTCGACGTCGGCCCAGGCGCGGACGGAGGAGAAGCACCGTGGCTGAACCGGTGCGCCATACTGCTTACCGGAACGGCCATGCTGACTCTTCTGAGCCAGTTTGGCCTGCGCCGCGTGTTGCCTCGTTGTGGCGACTGGCTGGAGGTCGGCCGCGACGTGGCGCCCGTATTTGCGACGATGACCGCAATCGCCTTGCCCGTCCTGCTGATCGGCGAAGGTGTTCGCTTCCAACCAGCATCCGGCGCACCCGTGGCGATGTTCTCCGTGGTTGCCATCCCCGTGTTGCTGCTGCCGCTGGCATTTGCATGTCTCGGATACGCGATTCGAGCCGCCGAAACGTACGGTAAGACGGCTCCCGTCTCGATCGGATCGCTGTCGCACTTTGTTGATTTGCCCGATCTGGCTCCGACCACATTCGTGTACGTGGCCGAAGCGATCCTTGCGATGATCGGGTTGCACCTCTGGCTGTGCGAACCACAATGGTTCCGTCTGGGCCTGATCGAACAGTATTGGATGTTCCTTGTCATGGCCGTTGCGTTTGCCGGGCTGGGGGTGAGCGAGTGGTTCCATCGCGTGAAGCTTCCGGTCTTGAGCGAACCGCTAAGGAATACGGCTCTTCTGCTGCCGCTTGTCCCGATGATCGGCTTCTGGTCCGTTGCGCCGCCGACATCTCCGCTGGACCTGGCCGGCAGTACACCTGCCCTATGGTTGTTGATGGCGCTGTTCTACGGGATTCAGGCGGTCATGAATCCACGGTCGGTCCTGCTTGGGGCCCTCACACTGGTAACGGGAACTATCGGCCTCTGGGTTGTGCTGGAGCGTGAGAGCCTGGACTTCTTTACGCATCCGCAGTTGTGGCTGATTCCTCCGGCGCTGGCCATGCTCGTGGCCGAACGGCTCGATCGGCCGCGGCTGGGTACGAGTCAGCGAGAGGCTTTGCGTTACATCGCGCTATCGGTCATCTACGTGGCCTCGACCACGGAATTCCTTCGCGGCATCGGCCATTCGGTCTGGCTGCCACTGGTGCTGCTGGTGCTGTCCGTCGCCGGCATTCTCGCTGGCTTGGCGTTGCGGATTCGCAGCTATGTCTACCTGGGCATGACGTTCCTGGCCGTAGTCATTGTGCGAATGATCGGATACGCCGCCTTCGAGCAAGGCCAGATGTGGCTGTTCTGGGTATGCTGCATCCTGCTCGGCGCGTCGATTATCGCCCTGTTTGCCGTCTTCGAACGACGGCGCGACGCGATCATCGCCGCCGCCCGCAAACTGCGACAGTGGGAACGCTGATGCGGCCGGGTCTGCGGGCACGAGTGAGGGCAGCGATCCACCTCCCCTTCGGGGAGGTCGGACGCGGTAGCGGCCGGGTGGGGCGCTGTGTGTGCGGCCAGTCATTTGACTACAACTGGCGCCTACCCTCCCCGGGCCTGTGAGCCCGACCCTCCCGCTGCGCGGGAGGGTGAAAAGCCGCGGTGCCAAAACGTAGCAACAAGCGTGAGACTCTCCCGGACAAGCCGGGAGGCTCTTTTTCCCGGGTTTTGCTCCCTACCTTCTCCGGCGTCCGTGAGGACGGTTGCCAGGATGTCCTGGAGGCCCTGCAGGCGGGGCCGAGTCGGTCACGTTGAGCTTGATCTCGTCCGAATTGGCCTTCAGTTCGGGGGCGTACATGGCCCAGGCCTTCGTGGGCAGGGCGCTGAACCTGCCCGGGATCTCGGCGCGCATCCGGTAGCTGGTGCTGTGCTTGCCGCGGGCTAGCCGGCGTACGAACATCACCACGCGTTCGTCACGGAATTCGACGTACGCGCCCAGAGTATTGTCCGTATAGCCGCTTCGCAGGTCGACCGGCTCGAAACCGGCGGGTTTCATGTCCTCGAATACAAGGTATTCGTAGTCGTTCTTGCTCTCGATCACCAGTTCGACCTCGACCAGATCGCCGCTTTCCAGTGTGGCCAAGTTGCCGAGCTTCTCGCGCCGGTACTTCTCGACCTTCTGATCGACCACCTGCCCGCGCGAGCCGGCCGCCTTCTGCGATGCGTCGACGGGAACCAACTTGTAGTAATCGCGCTCGACCTTGATTTCCAAGCCTGCCTTGGTAATGAAGTCTTCGAGCGTGAAGTTCGTCAGATATCCGTTGAAATAGACGGGCCCGGTCCCTTCGCGTCGAAGCTCGACGGCAAGCGGTCCGGTCGGGACGTCCTTGCCTTCCAGAACGAAGCGGTCATCGAACTGGAACAGGCTTTCCGGGGTGATTTCCACCGCCTTCTTCAGTTCTTCGCCCAGATAAACCTGCACGGTCATCTGCGGCCGATCTTCGCCGCTGGCGCGGAGGTACTCGGCCATGGCCTCGATACACAGGGCCGTGTCGCGCGTCGAGTTCCAGTACGTTGCGTGTTTCCTGTTGTTCAGCAGGTATTTGACCAGTCGTGAGGCGAGTTCGCCCTTCGGATCGGTTCGGCTGAGCAGCTTGAGGAAGTAGGCTTGGGCTTCGTATTCGCTACCGTACCAATACCACCACGCATTGTCGGGCAGATTGAGCCAGGCCGTCTGGTTCTCGTTGTCCTGTTGGACATACTGCCCCAGGTTCCGGCCGACCATGGCAAGCTTGGCCTCTTGCCCGCCCTGCTCGTGGAGCGCCACGCCGTACATGGCCAGGCTATACACGGCCAGCCGCGTGCGGTCGCGGTAAAGGAACTCGTTCATCTCCTCGTTGGCGCTGTCGGCGTCGATCAGCACCATGTAGACCAGCGCATCGAGATTGTCGGCGTAGTTCTTCCACCGCAAGGTGGGCGGTTTCGGCTCGATGAGCGCATTTTTGAGAAGCTGCACCTGCTCGGCCTGATAGCGGCGGAGCCACTGCGTGCCCTTCTCCAAAACCTCGTCGGGCACGGCAACGTCGTTCTGCTTTGCGAGTTGCAGGCCATGGACGACAACGGCGGTGGTGTGCGGCCAGCTCTGTTCGCCGTAGCCGGAGAACCAGCCCCAGCCGCCATCGCCAAGCTGCATTTCGCGGAGCCGGGCGACGCCGTCGGTTACCATGCGTCGGACCTCGGCTTCATCGAAGACCGGATTGCGGTCATAACGCTTCCATTGCTCGGCCCGCTCCTTCGGGTCGCCCAGTTCCTGCGCGTTGAGATTGGCCCGCTTGTCGCGGATGGCCTTCAGGTCGAGCCCCATATTGATCAGGATCTTCTGGGTAATCGCCGTCGGCAGGAAGCGGTTGAGCGTCTGCTCCGTACAGCCATAAGGATACTCGGCCAGATAGGGCAGCGCATCGACCATGGCGCCTGCCAGCGTGGGCGAGTAACGAACTTCCAGCCGCGACTGTTCGGGCCGCCGATCGGCCGGTACGGTGAACTTCATTTCGCCCCGTTCATCGTCGGGGCGAATGACGCCGCTGCGGGCCTCCATCTTCAACATGCCATGGATGAAGCTGGGAAACTTCATTTCCATGGCGTCGGACTCTTCGTCGGTAAGTGCGAACATGCGTACGGTCGCCTCACCTTCGTCCAGCACCTTCACGCGCCAGTCCACGCGTTTCTCGCCGGCCGGCCCGATCATAACGGTCTGGGTGAGCGAGTTCTGGTCCAGCGGCTTCAGTACGTTGCCGTCCAACTCCAGCTTCACCTGCACGCGTTTCGCCGAGGCGAGGTAGTTGTGTACATTGGCAGAAAGGACGACCTCGTCGTTCTGAACGAAGAAACGCGGGGATTGCAGCCGGACGATCAGGTCTTTTCGGGTCACGACGTCGGCAAAGCCCTCGCCCACTCGCGTGCCATGCCCCATGCCCCACACCTTGATGCGCCAGGTGGTCAGGTTCTCGGGCATGTCCAGTTCGACCTCGGCTGTGCCGTCTTTGGCCATGGTGACGGCGCCAACCCAGAGGGCCGTATCGGCAAACTCGGTGCGCACCGTGGCCTCGGCCATCGGCGCCTCGGCCGCACCACCGGGACCACCAGCCTTGTCAGCCATAACGGCGTCGGGCATGGCCTCGGCCGGAGCTTCGGCCGCAGGCGCGGCGGCCAGCGCGAGGCCGTCGGACGGGGCGGCCCCACCGAATGCCATCCCGCCTCCGCGAGCCATCCCCTTGCTGCGGAACATCTCGACCACGTCTTCCCGAACGGCGTTACGCTCCAGGCCCTCCATTTCTTCGGCCACGGTGGCGCCGAAGACGCCGATGTCGCACATCCGCTCGGCCCCCTCGCGCGTCAGGTTATGGGACCAGCGGGCCAGGCTGCTTTCGGTGCGCGGATGATGGTGGCGTTGCCACTTCCAGAAGAACTCCTTGATGTCCGGCACGTTGCTGCCGCCGGACACATACTC
Organism: Thermoguttaceae bacterium; assembly: GCA_040772845.1. Lineage (GTDB taxonomy): Bacteria > Planctomycetota > Planctomycetia > Pirellulales > Thermoguttaceae > PWXP01. The sequence continues at coordinate 7,276,608 of JAXGXG010000001.1, read as the reverse complement.
GACCGACTTGTCGTAGATGGTCAGAACGGCGGAGCCGACGAACGGTTCGCCTGTGAAATCGGTCAGTTTCACTTGCACCTTGGCCTTTTCGCCCGGCCGGTACGCCTCTTTCGATGGCTCGATATCCACGGCCAGAATGCGTTTCTCCGGCGGAACGGCAATCTCCTTCGCTTCCGTATGGACGTCTGCGTCGGTCAGCGTGACCGCCTCGACAAAGAAGTTGGGCATGTCGCGCTTGACGACCTCGATTTCGTGAACCGTGCTCTTGCCGTCCAGACGAATCACCTCCGGCTTGAGGTAAACGCCGTTGGTCGGACGTACGAACAGCAGCACCGTGCCCCCTGCCCGATCAGTGTTGATCTGAAGCTTGACTTTCTCGCCGGGTGCGTAGTCCTTCTTGTCAGGAACAAGTTCCAGGTGATTGAAACGAAACTGTGCGCTGTCGAAGCCCTCTCCCATGATGGTGAACAGATATCCGCCCTCGATGGTGTGGTCGTTGGCGTCGGTTACCTTGTAGGAAAGGCGGTATTGGCCGCCACGGCCGGCGGTCAATTGTTGGTCGGCCTGCCCGTCGAAACTCGTATCGAGCCGCCAGTCCTGGACGGCCGTCTCCTTGGGCTTGCCGTTCTCGTAGTCGATCCGATAGAGCGTGAGCTTCCCGTCACCTTCCACCGGCTTGCCATCGATCCGCCGCGCCTGAAAATGGGCATGAATCGTATCGCCAACGCGGTAGTAACCGCGATCGACCCACGTGTGCACCTTGAACGGCTCTCGCGCGACCAGCACCTCGCCGGTTCCGACAATGGTTCGGCGCGACTGGTCGGTGATTTCTGCGGTAATCTCGTAACGGTGGTTCTGATCGCCGTGCAGGGCCTTCGCCAGGGATGTATCGATGGTGACGGACACCGTACCGTCCTGGCCGATCTCAACTTCCTGCTCGGCAACCAGTTCCGGCGCCCTGTGCCGCTGGCGCCACCAGGGGGGCGTCGGTCGAACGCAACCCCAGTGCCGCCAACCGGGATACCAGGGGTAATCGTAGCTGAACCACCAGTAACCTGCTCCGTAGAACCAGTCCCAGGGCATTGGCGGATACCAGGGCTGGGTGTGCGCGGTGCGTGTCACCTTGTATTTCACCTTGGCCGTTGTAACCGGCGAGCCGAAGTAGTAGCGTGCGTTGATAGTCGCCCGGATGGTCTCGCCGAGCATGACCGGTTCGGTCGGGGCGTCGACCGACACTTCGAACTCGGGCTTCTTGTACTCTTCGACCCGGAAATGGCCGCCGCCAAGGTGTTGGTCGCCCTGCCGCACGGTCATGCCGTATTGGCCGAGGGTAGCCTCCTTGGGCAGGTTCAGTTCACCTTCGAATCCGCCGTACTCATCGGCCTTGTACGTCTGTTCCAGTACCTTTTCCTGCCGCCCGTCCGTAATCTCCACGGTGAACGATTGCCCGGCGAACTGCGAAACCTGGTCCTGATCGTACTGGGCATGACGCACCCAGAACTTGAAGTGAACCGTCTGATCGGGCCGGTACACGGGCCGATCGGTAATGGGGAAGACCTTGGTCGCCTTGTACTCGGCGTCGTGGATTTCGGAATACCAGACACGGTCGAAACCGAAGTAGGCGAACCGGCCTTCGTCGGTGCGTGCGGTAACAAGCCACTGGTAGTCGTCGGGGGCCTGGCGTTTGTCGATAAACACCTGCCCATCGCCGTCGGTCTGTTCGGCAAACTGCTTCACGGTCACCTGGAAGTCGCGAGGTCCGAGACGTCCGTCTTGTCGGCGTGGTGCGACGCGCCATCCGAAGAACTCGATGTTCGCCTTCGCCACGGGGCTCCCGGTTACGGCATCGGCCACGAAATGGTAGCTCTTGCCTTCCAGCGGCTTGCGCACGATCGCCGTATCGGCAACCCACAGAATAATGTAACTCGTATTGCCGCCCTTCATGGCGGCTTCGAGCAGATAGGCCCCCGGTGTCTGCATGGGAGTGGTGATCGTCACACGCTTGTCGAAATGGTCCTGCCGCGGCATAACGACCATCTTCCATTGCGCCACTTGCCCGCCCAGATATTTCTCTTCATTCTCACGGACAAGCCGATAGCCGAGGTTGCCGAGGTTGACCTTCTGTCCGTCGATTCGGCCCGGGTCGCTTTTCAGGTACTCTTTGACGTCCTGGAGCAGCTTCTCGACCTTGATTGCATGGGCCTTCAGTTCCACAATGTGACCGTTGCGGAACCGGAATTCGACCGTGGCCCCCTTGCCCGACGGCTGCGAGCCGACCGGTTCGAACTCGCCCCAGTTGTCCACAATTTGGCTGAGCCGCTGCTGGTAGTGTTCCCGGCTCCCCGACACGGGATACTCTTCGATCACGCGGCGCCAGACGTCTGCCGCTTTCGGATACTGTCGCCGATTCTCGAAGATCTGGGCAAGCTGCCGGAGCGACGCTTCGCCGTGGCCCGTCTGCGGTTGGTCGGCAATCTGTCGATAGATCAGAATGAAGTTGAACTCGTCGGGCAAACTGAAGCGTTTCACGCCCGTGGCCAGCCGTGCGATCGTTTCGTTTTCGCCCAGGGTGTGCAAGGCCCAGGCGCCGGTCTCGGCTTTCTGATCGTCGTCCTTGGCGCCTCGTCCGAACCGCCAGCCGAAATCCGCCATCGTCTGTACGCCGAACTGGTTGAGCAGAAAGTCCGCAAAGTGCGTACGAACGCTATTGGTCTGCTGCGGGTTGAACTCGATCGCCTGCTCCAGACACCACCGCCATCTTTCGCCGTCCGTTTTGGCCGCGGCGAAAGAACTCGGCACGTGATGCAGCACCGGGTTACCGTTCTCGTCGACCGGGGCGCCGCCGGTCCGGTCATAGTAGCCCCAACCGTCTTCGAAATCGGGCATTTCGCTCAAATCGGTCAGATACTGGAGTCGCCACGACTCGTTGAATCCGCGGTTGTTCAACAGCATGCGAGCCATCGACAGGAGAAAACTACCCACGGCTGGGTGGTCTTCATCCTGCTGGGCCAACGGCCATGCTCGGGTCATCAGTTGCAGTGCTCGCACGCGGTCGCGCTCAACCGAGTTGACCGGCTTCCCGCCTTGGTCTCCGCGTTTTGGTCCCCTCGAGAACTCGCCTGCGACGATGAACCCCTGGCGCCGGACTTCCATGTACTGCTCTGCCACGGCCCAAAGCACGCGCCACTGGTTCGCGTGCGCTGCCACCACGGCTTTATAGAATGCGTCGACTTCGTCAAGCCGGTTCAGACGCTGAAGACATTGTGTGGCATGCCCCACATCCGTGCCCACCTGCCGGGGATCGCTGCCTGGATTGGTTGCCAAATGGCGGAATAGCTGGTAGGCGTCGTTGAAATTGCCATCGTTCATCGTCTTCTGGGCCAGTTGCCTCGCCTGCTGTTGGGTCGCCGGAGGTTCCGCCGCTATGCCACGATTCAGTCCGGCGAGTGCGAGAAACAATACCACGAAACCGAGAAGCTGAGTGCATCGCATTGGTCCGATCTCCTGATCCTGGATGCCCGCCCGGCAAATCCAACCGGCGGAATACCCGTGTTTGTATCCGGGTTGGCGTCTTGGCGAAAGAAGGGGGGGCAGAATGAGTCTCTGTACGCCCTATATCGACATCGATCCGGCATTTGGACGGTTCTACCGAAAAAGAAGTTCCAATCAAGCCATGCCCTGTGGGCACCAGTACCTTGCTCACCGCCAACCTTGTACTCCGAAGCAAGTAAAAACAGGAAACATAGGAAAACCAGGAAGCCAACATAGAGCCGCTTATCCTCTCTCGTGTTTTCCGGAAGCATTACCGACTCGCGACTACCTGGCGTGAATCATCCGAGATCGAGGCCAACCATTGTCCTTTTCGATTCGGCTGTTGTATGATTTCTTGGAGTCGGGTGAGTTCCCTCCAAACGACACCCCCCGAAAGTGTGTGGCCGATCCATCGTCCGTGTGTGATGTTCGAAGGAACTGCTACCTCACGAGATGATGCCAACCTATGTATTTGTGAAAGGAGCCCGAAATGTCCTTGCTATCACGTCGCCGTTTTCTGCTTCGCTGTTCGACGGCCGCTGCTGCCGCAACGCTGGCGCCCAAGGTGGTGTTTGGCGCTACGCCTGGTGCGGCGACTGCAACGTCAGGTGTCGATACGGTCGCGCTCGGAGGCACAGGCATCAAGACGTCGGTCCTCGGGTTGGGGACAGGCACCTTCGGCGGCCGAGAACAACGCGAGCTGGGCCAGGAAGGGTTCACCCGACTGGTCCATCAGGCCTTTGAACGCGGCGTTCGTTACATCGACACGGCCGATTCGTACCGCATCCATTCGATGGTGGCCCAGGCCATTAAGGGATTGCCGCGCGAAGAACTGTTCATCCAAACCAAGAGCGGCGCGAAGACGGCCGAAGCCACGCGAGCCAACATCGAGCGGTATCGCCAGGAACTGGGGATCGAAACGCTGGACACCTGCCTGATGCACTGCATGAGGCAGAAGAACTGGCCGAACGATCTTCGGCCGGTCCTCGACACCCTGCTCGAAGCAAAGGACAAGGGGCGAATCCGCGCGATCGGCGTTTCGTGTCATACCCTGGAGGCGCTGACCGACGCCGTTGCGTGCGACGATCTGGACGTGCTGCTTGTGCGCATCAACCATGCAGGTAGCCACATGGACGCCGGTCCCGAGCAAGTTGCCCCGCTGGTGCGCAAGATGTACGAGAAGGGCCGTGGTGTGCTGGGTATGAAGATCTACGGCGAAGGCGACTTCAAAACGCGTCTGCAGCGTCTCGATTCTCTGAAATACGTCCTGGGGCTCGGCTGCGTTCCCGCGTTCACCATCGGGTTCAAGGACATGGGCCAGATCGAAGAGACCCTTACCCTGATCGAAGAGGCCGGCCGATTGCAGAAGAAGGCCGCCTGACCACCCCGGAAGGACCAATGCGATTATGGAACTCGATACCGACAAGATTGAACGAAGGCAACCTATGAATCGAAGAAAAGTGCTTATATTCGCTTTGGGGCTCATACTGAGCCAGATTGCCAGCGCAGGGGCGCAAGAGCCATCGCACGCAGATGTCCCGGTTACGAATCGCGGGCCACGCTGGGATATGAAAGCCCTTGACGCCGCTCCTAAAACGTATCCGGCCGACGCTCCAGTCGCCGAAGGCGTGACGTCGGTCTTCTACGAGGGCATGCCGTGGCGAGGAAAGCCGACCCGTGTGTTCGCCTATTACGGGCTGCCGAAAACCGAGCCGGGAGCGAAGGCGCCGGGCATGGTGCTGATCCATGGCGGAGGCGGTACGGCGTTCGATGCCTGGGTGCGGTTATGGACCTCGCGCGGCTACGCGGCAATTGCCATGGATACGTGCGGGTGCGTGCCCATTGGTTCGTACGGGAAATGGCAGCGGCACGACACCGGGGGCCCGGCAGGTTGGGGTGGGTTCGATCAGGTAGACGAACCGGTCGAAGATCACTGGACTTACCACGCCATTGCCGATGTGGTCCTGGCCCATTCGCTTCTGCGGTCGCTGCCGGAAGTGGATGCCGATCGGATCGGCGTCACCGGCATCTCGTGGGGCGGCTACCTGACGTGTATCGTCTCGGGCGTTGACCCGCGTTTTCGTTTCGCTGTTCCGGTATACGGATGCGGTTTCCTTGGCGACAATTCAACCTGGCTGCCCAGGTTTGAGAAGATGGGTCAGGAGAAAGCCGCCTTGTGGCTCAGCCGATGGGATCCTTCCGTCCGGCTCGGTGAAAGCACCATGCCCATGCTCTGGGTAACAGGCACCAATGACTTCGCTTACCCCATGGATTCTCTCCAGAAGTCGTACGGGCTGGCCCGGGGGCCCCAGACCCTGTGTCTGCGTATCCGCATGCCGCACGGGCACGGCGGCGCCGGCGAAAACCCGCCGGAAATCCTCGCATTCGCCGACAGCCACCTGCGCGATGGCGTCCCGCTCGCCTGCATTACCGGGCAAGGTCGCGACGGCCGGCAGGCGTGGGCTACCTTCGAGGCGAAATCGCCCATCCAGCGGGCCGAGTTGAACTACACGCGCCAGACCGGCCGATGGCAGGAACGCACATGGGAAACGGCGCCGGCACAACTCGATCTTGCCGGCGGAAAGGTAACGGTCCGTCTGCCTGAAGAGGCGAAGGTCTATTACATGAACCTCATCGACCAGCGCAATCTGATCGTCAGCACGGCCCACGTCGAGATTCCATAGCCGCGCCGCGAAATGCGACGTTTATCCTGCGTAGATGACGAATCCGGGTAGGTGACAAATCCGGGCGGCGGCCTCTTCGTCAACCCCGCCTGCGCCGCCGGAGCATCAGCGACAAAAATCCCAGGACGCCCAGGACGAGCGTGGAAGGCTCAGGCACGCTCGCCAGGCCGGTCAGGTACAACCCCTCGCCCATCGGGCCGGCGACCAAGTGAACCACCTCCAGGTTTGCCGGGTTGGTGAACTCCAGCCAGGCGGAGACCGCGGTGAGATCGAACGACACGCGGGACGGATCCCAAACCACGTCGCTGAAGCCGGTGAACAGGGCCAGCAGCTCCCCGCGCTCGATCTCGGCGCCCTGGTCGATCGGAGCCAACGTCCAATCGCCGAGCGTCAGGGTCCCAGCAACGTTGACCACATCGTTCCCGGCCGCTCCCAGTTCCCACTCATAGATGGCGCCGTTCTCGAGCGTTAAATCGCCGTTGACTCCCAGCGTCCCGACACTGTCGCCCGGGGCGATGCCGCTGCGCGCGACAAGGCTGCCTTCGATTGCGCCGCCGCCGGCCAGGGAGTTGAAGCTGAACCCGCCCGGCGCGCCCGAGAGGGTCAGCACGGCGCCACTTTGGACGTTCAGGTCGCCCAACACAGCCGAGGTGGGAGTATTGGCGTCCAGCGTGCTGCTGGCGGTAACCGAGAGGTGCGTCTGGGGCGAGTTGATCGTTCCGGGCGTGTCGTCGGAGGCCCACCAACCGTTCTGGGCGGCATTGCCGGGCTCGATGTACACCTCATCGCCTGCCGGCGGCGTGATCCACCAGTTGACGCTTTCCCCGCCGCCGAACTCCTGCGACATGATCACAAAATTGTAGCCCCTGCCCGCTTCGAGCGTCTTGCTGCCCGTACTGTACCAGTCCCACGGCCCCACCCGGTCGCTTTGCTGGAAGATGCCGTCGTCATCTATGTCGATGTACATCAGCCCGCGGTCGTCGCAATTCGCGCGGAACTGGTAGCTGCCGGTAGTCTGGGGAAAGAACCGCCCGCTGAAAGCGGTAACAAAATGCTCCGCGGTCGCATAATCGGGAAACATGTCCGTCCATCCGTCGCCGCCCGTGGTGGCGTAAAGCCGGGCCGTGACGATCTCGTTATTGACCGCATTCTCGGCCAGGGCGAGGATGGCGCCGGTCTTATCGCCGGTGAATACGCGAGTGTCGGAGAACTCGTAGTAAGCGCCGTCGAGATTCACCGGCGTCTCGTTGTCGGGCGTGCTGTTGAAGATCGACCCTCGGATCTGATTCATGGTATAGGCGTTGTTATCCTGGATATGGACCGTCCCGCCGAGGAGGGTGATGTTGCGCGGACCTCCCAACAGGTCGGCGCCACTCGCACGGATTGGTGTGCTGGAGGCGGCGAAGACCAGGGTGCCGAGCTTCAGAGTATTGACTTCGACGGCTTGGGTCCCCGTGTCGAACGTGCCGCCGGTGAGGTTCACGAAATCCACACTCGGCACGGAACCGTTCAGCAGGCGCACCGCGCCGCCTGCCTGTTTGATCGTTGCCGCCGAAATGTCGGCCGTGAGATTGAGTGTGCCGCTGTCGACTCTGCCGGTGCCCATATCGTGGCCGACGTTGGCCGTGCCGCCGGAGACCGTGTAGTCGCTGCCAGTCACGACCGGACTGCTAGTCAGCGTCGAGCCAGCCAGGGCCACCACCGTCTCCACCTGGGAACCGGCCGGCAGCATGGCGCCGCCAAGCGTACGGTCGCCTGCGTTGGTGAAGCTCAGCGTGCCCACGTTGAGCGTGCCGGCGCCGCTAAAACGTACCGAGCCCCCCGCGCCGCTGATGCTGATGGCGCCGGAACTTCCGCCGTGGCTCCCGCCGCCGGTGATCTCCACCTCGTAACCGTTGGCGTTCAGCGTGCCGGAGCCGTTGAGGGTAAGGGCGTTGGTCGTGATCGGGCCCGTCGTGCTGAGGACCCTTGTGTCGTTGACCGTCAGCCTGCCGGTCACGTTGAGCTGAAGGGCCTGCATGTTAAGTGAGCCGCCGTTGCCGTTCACGTTGTTCACACTCAAGGCCCGATCGTAAGTGAGCGTGCCGCCGTTGAGGTTGACCGTGGCGTTGGGCACGACCAGAGTGGTGTTCCTTGCGTCGAAGCCGGCGGTAACAGTCAGCGTGTTGTTGACCGTGAGATTATTGTCGCTCAGGTTCAACCCTCCGCCACCGGCGTTGACCGTGTTGGCCTCCATGGGGGCGTTATAGGTCAGCGTGCCGCTATTGAGGCTGATCGTGGGAATGGGTCCGGAAGAAGCGCCCGTCAGGAGCGTCTGCGCCGGGTCCACCGTAGAATTGCCGCCCACGCCCAGCGTGTTGCTGATCCGGGCCGAGTGCCCTCCCAGGTCCAAGCTACCTCCGGACGGGTTGAGAGTGCTCACGGCCATGTCGCCGTTGCTGGTGAGAGTGCCGCCAAGCAAGTTGACGGCGGCGGTTGCGACGTTGAACGTCTGGCCGGAAACGTTCGCGTCGGCCAACACGTCCAACCGGGTGTTTACGGTGATCGTGGCGCTGGTCCCCGCGTCGAAGGCCAGCGCGCCGTTGAGCGACATCGAGTCGGCGGTGAGTTGGCCGACGCCGTAAAACTGTAGTTGGCCGCCCGACAAGAGGTTGGCCGTGCCGACACTGGCGTTTCCGCCGATCCTCAATGTCGCGCCGCCAATGCTGACCCCGCCGGCATTCAGTTGGGCGCCGGGATTGATGTCAACGGATCCGCTCTCGCTGATCGTCAGGCTGCCCGCCTGATTCGGATTGCCGTCGGACCGAACTTCTACTGCGAACCCCCCATTGACCGCAACGTTGGTGAGATTGTCGGGAACCACTCCGGAATCCCAGGTCGTGCCGACGTCCCACCAGCCGTTAGCTTGGCTGGTCCTGAAGTTCGGAAGAGGCAGCCACTCCACGATGTACCGTGCCTGCGTTCTGCCCGTGGCCGCCAAGTCGTTCCACTTGCCCGATGCACCATAGATTTGGCCGGCGGCCTCGCCCGTGCCGCTGCCGTTGGGTTCACCGGAGTTCCAGTTTTCGTAGGTAAAACCGCCCTGGAGAGTCCGGTCCCCCTGATTGTAGAAATAGGCCATCGCGGTGCCGTCATTGGCCTGGACCCAACACCACTGGTTATTGGACAAACCGGTCACGCTGGGGTAGTCGGTGGCTCCAATCCAGGCATCGCCGAAACCTGACAGGCCCTGGATGAAGGAGCTTTCGGCGGCGCTTTCGATCGACGCCAATTGGCCCGTCTGGTAGCCCACGGGGACAGACAATGCCTGCGCGGCGGTATGTGCATCCAGCCAGATCAGGGTGGAGCTAATCACTTCGTAGTAGTGGCCGTTACCGCCGCTCGCCGAATCCCAGAGTACAGGCGCCGCGCCGGCGCGGCCGGTAGCCAGTAGCGAAATTCCCAACACCAGCCCGACGCACGATGAAATTCGCATCACGCCGCCCCCAAAAAAGCAGTAGGGATACCATCCTTCGCCTATTGTGATTAAAAGGTCCACGATGTCAAGCGCCCCGAATATCCACCGCGAGCTCCCCGGCCGTGCTTGACTGACGGGATGAGGATACTGCCGTTCATTTCCAACTGGCCAGATCCAACGAAATCTCCCCCGCGAGCACAAGGTCAAGGAACTCGCGGTTACTGGATAGCAGGGCTGGTTGGGCGGCCATTTCGGCTGGGGTGAACCAGTGGATCGAGGCGACTTCGGCCGGGTTTGCCGTCGGCGCGGCATCGGCAGGGAGCCGGGCAAGCCACCAGGCAAGTTCGACGTTCCACGCGGTGCGGCATTGCCATACCCGACGTAGCGGGGTAACGGTAACAGCAAGCTCTTCCTGAATTTCGCGGACCAGGGCGTCCGACTCCGATTCACCCGGCTCCAGACCGCCACCGGGAAAACAGTACATCCGCGGGGCGATGATACCTTCGGCCCGGCGAATGACCAGCAGGCGTCCGTCGTTTCGCGGGCAGATGGCAACCGCGCCGCGCCGGCCGCCTTGGTCGGGAATGGAAACGGTCATTGGCAGGGGGCCGGTGATGGGCTACAATCGGGCATTATTTCGCGGCAAGAGAGAGTCCTGTGTCCCATCATGCCGACATTTCGCTGGAATCGTTCCTCCCGCAGTTCGGGCTGACCGAGTTCCGCCCCGGTCAGCGCGACGTGATTACCGCCGTGCTTGCCGGACGCGACTGCCTGTGCGTCATGCCCACCGGCGGCGGGAAAAGCCTATGTTACCAGCTCCCTGCCGTCGCGTGCGAGGGGCTCACCCTCGTGGTCTCGCCGCTGATCGCCCTGATGAAGGACCAGGTGGACCAGTTGACCGGAAAAGGTCTGCCCGTCACCTTCATCAATAGCACCATTTCGCTGGCAGAGCAGTACCAGCGGCTGGAAGACATGGCCGCAGGCAGGTATCGGCTGGTGTACGTCGTGCCCGAACGATTCCGCAGCCCCCGGTTCATCGAGGCGGTCGCGAGGACCCGGCTGGACCTGCTGGCCGTTGATGAAGCCCACTGCATCAGCGAATGGGGGCACGATTTCCGCCCCGACTACGCGCGCCTGGGCTATTTTCGCCGCAAGCTTGGCAACCCGACGACCATTGCCCTGACGGCCACGGCCACCGACGCGGTGCGCCGCGACATTGTCGAGCAGCTCGATCTCCACGAACCGCGAACGTTTATTACCGGTTTCGCGCGGCACAATCTGTTCCAGGAAGTGCATCGGCCCGGGTCCGACGCGGCCAAGGAACAGCTTCTGCTGGAGTATCTCGAACGTCATCCGGGAGCGGGCATCATCTATACGTCGTCGCGAAAACGGACGGAGCAGATTGCCGAGCTGATCGTGAAGCACACCGTCCGCCGGGCCACCGCGTACCACGCCGGCCTGTTGCCAGACGACCGCCGCCGCGCACAGGAAGCGTTCATGACCGGCAAGGCCGACATCGTGGTGGCCACCAACGCGTTCGGCATGGGAATCGACAAGTCGGACGTCCGCTTCGTACTGCATTACAACATGCCTGGCACATTGGAGGCGTATTACCAGGAGGCGGGACGCGCCGGCCGCGACGGCAAGCCCTCGCACTGTACGCTCTTCTACCACGCCTCCGATCGGTACATCCAGGAGTTCTTCATCGAAAGCGCCTACCCATCGCGTGAAAACGTGGAGCAGGTATGGGATTTCCTCCGCGGGCGGCGCGAAGAGCCGATCCAGCTTACGCAGCAGCAGATCAAGGAAGAACTATCGCTGCCGATCGGCGCCGAAGGCGTCGGCGCGTGCGAGCAGTTGATCGAAGGGGCCGGGGGCATCGAACGCCTGGTCGCCTCGCAGAATCTGGCGTCGGTGCGGATCGATAGCGAATTGCCGACGCTGGTCGATATGCTGCCTCGGCAGGCCAAAGTGCGGCGTCGCGTACTCCAGGCGGTTGAACGATTGGTCGGAGACCGCCGAAACGAACTGGTGCCCATGAACCCGCGGAGTCTTTCCGGTTTGGACGGGCTCGATCCGACGTCGATTAACCACGCGTTGCGCGAGCTTACCCTGCTCAGTTCGTTCACGTATATCCCGCCGTTTCGCGGGCGGGCTATTCGCCTGTTGCGCCGCGACGTTCCACTGGATGATCTGGGCATCGATTTCGCGGCCCTCGAGCAGCGCAAGGCCGCCGAATACGAGAAGCTGCGCAAGGTCATCTACTACGCCATGGGCAATCAATGCCGGCAGCGGGCAATCCTGCAGTACTTCGGCGACAAAGACTCCGGCCCCTGCGGCCACTGCGACAACTGCAGTATCGCCGGCTTCGCGGCGAACAGCCAAACGGCGAAACCTGCCGACGAATCCAGCCGTGACACTGCAACAGACAAGCCGGCGGCGGCTGCCGCTCCGGTGGAAGACGACAAGGTGCTCGAGACGGCCCGCATTGTGCTAAGCGGCATTGCACGCATCGAGCGGGCCACCCGCAACTCGTGCGGCAAGACGCTGGCGGCGCAAATGTTCACCGGCTCCAAGTCGCAGCGGATCAAGAAGCTGGGATTCGATCGGCTCAGTACGTACGGGATGCTCGGATACCTGAAGAGCGCCGAAGTGGCGGAGCTGATTGAGGGACTCATTGTCCTCGACTGCATCAAGCAGACCGGCCTTGACGGCGCAGCCCAGTTCCGCCCTGTCATACGGCTCACCCCGCTCGGTTCCGAGGTCATGCGCGGCGAGCGCCCCTTGCCGGCGCCCTTGCCGGTGAATGCCGCGCTGGTGCAGAGGATTCGCGGTCTGCCGCCTGCCCTGGCCACAAGCCAATCGGCAACCGATCGGCAGGCTGCGGAAGAGGGCGGCGTGCACGGCGACTTCTATTGGACCTGGCGACTGCTCAAAGCCGGCTTCCTGCCCCACGAGTGCGCCGCCGCGCGCCGGCTGCCCGAGCATGTCATCCGCCAACATGCCCAGCAGGCGGCCGAGGCCGGCTATCCACTGGAAAATGAAGCACCGAAGTAGCCCTGTGTAAGCGACTACAACGTTTCCGTGCCATTGATATCCTACCAAGCCGGAGCTATAACATCAGCAGGAATGGTTGCCGCAACCGAATGTCCGTTTTCTGACCAGGTGGTATCCTCCCGGAACGTGAACGATGAGTACGCGAGAGCTGATGGTTGAATTGCCGATGACCGTATCCGATGATGAGGCCAAGCTGTTGTTTGCCATCAAGTTGTACGAAGTCGGAAGAGCATCCTTGGGACAAGCAGCGCACTTGGCAGGTTTCTCCAAGCGAGCATTCATGGAAGTCCTGGGACGCCACAACGTTTCCGTCTTCAACTGCTCTGCCGATGAATTGGAAGAGGAGTTGACGGCTTGCCTCCGCACAGGAAGTCAAGCATAATAGCGGCATGAACGATCCCACCTCTACACCTGCGTTTTCACGGCGAGCCCTGCTCGCACGCGGCGGTACTTGCCTTGCCGCGTCCGTTCTTCTGCCTGCTGCGTCCGGCGCGGACCAGCCGTCTGCGGAATCGGCCGGCAAGACCGAGGACACGAAGCCCTTCCGCTTGTGCATGAACACAGCCACGATCCGGGGGCATGACTTATCGGTCGCAGAAGAGGTCGAAATCGCCGCCAAGGCCGGTTACGATGGTATCGAACCGTGGATCGACCGGATCGGCCGGTACGTGGAGGCCGGCGGTTCCCTGCCCGATCTAGGGAAACGGATTGCGGACTTGGGACTGCACGTCGAGGGCGCGATCGGGTTTCCGAACTGGGGTGTCGACGATCCGCAGAAACGGGCCGAGGGCTTCGACCGCATGCGCCGCGACATGGAGGTCATACGCACCATGGGCGGCAAACGCATCGCCGCCCCGCCTGCCGGACTGTGGAATGCCGATCCGGTCGACCTGCGAGCGCTCGGCGAGCGTTATCGCGCGGTGCTCGAGCTGGGTGAAGAAATGGGCGTTGTGCCCCAGTTGGAAATCTGGGGAGCGGCCAGGACGCTGGGCAGACTGAGCGAGGCCATCTTCGTGGCCGTCGAGGCTGCACGTCCTGACGCGTGCCTTCTGCTGGACGCCTACCACCTGTATCGCAGCGGCGGCGGGTTCGAGGGCCTGCGACTGATCAACGGCGCGGCCATGCACGTCTTCCATATGAACGACTACCCGGCCGAACCGGCGCGCGAAGAGTTGAAAGACTCGCACCGCCTGCTGCCTGGCGACGGCATTTGCCCCTTGCCGGACATCGTGCGCACCTTGCACGCAACGGGCTTCCGCGGCGCGCTTTCCCTGGAGATATTCAATCGCGATTTGTGGCGGAAAGACCCACTTGAAGCCGCCACGCTGGGCCGCGAGAAGATGGAAGCCGTCATCGCCGCCGCCGGTTTCTGACCGATTATCCAGGTTGGCGCGATTGTATCAGCATGTTGCCGTTTCGCCACGTAAAAGGTTGACGAAATACCCTATGTTTCCAAAACGGCATGGTAAATTTCAGCAGGGATTGGATCGGCGAAAACGCCACGTACTGAGGAGTCTCTCTGCCCGAGGAAGGGCCTATGAGCGCGTCAAGGAAGAGCCGTCGCCTGCGGTCAATCGCGCTGGCAGTTTGCGCTGCGTTCGTTGCAGGCTGCGCCCATTTGCAGACGCCCCGGATCGATCCGACCGGGCAACGCATCTTTGTCGAACCGCCCATCCGCACCCAGCCGGTCTACCAGGATCCGCTCACAACGGCCGATCCCTGGGAGCCGGTCGCTGTCACACTTTCTCCCACGAACACGGTGGCGCCAATCGGGAGTCAGGTCATCCTGGTCGCCGGAGTGGTTGCCGGAGATAAGCACTATGACATGAACCGCCGCCTCGAGTGGCTGTTGGCGCAGGGCAGCGTCGGCCAGTTCATTGCCGTCGGACGCGGCACGTTCGTCGATCTGCTGTTGGGCGACTTCACCCGGCCGCGCAAGATCGACAACACCTTCGCCATAGGCAGTACATCCCGGCGGTACGAGCGACTCAATCACGGTACGACGTCGCCGGACGATGATATCTGCACGGTACCGGGCCAGGGCTGGATCTCGCTCAGTTCGCCCGTGGAAGGAACCAGTTACGTCACGGTTCATGCACCGTCGGTTTTCGATTGGAATGCACGCACCCGTACTGCAGTGATCCATTGGGTGGACGCGCAGTTCGCCTACCCGCCTCCCTCGATCAATCGCGCCGGCACAACCAATCCGCTGACGACAACCGTTACACGCCAGAGCGACGGGATGCCATGGGAAGGCTGGACGGTGCGGTATCGCGTCGTGAGCGGCCCGCCGGCCGGGTTCATGCCCGATGGCACCGACATGGTCGAGGTGCTCACCGATGCTTCCGGCCAGGCGACAGCCGAACTGATGCAGACGCAACCCAAAGCGGGTACGAATATCATTGCGATCGAGGTCTACCGGCCGACCGGCGTTCTTGCCGGCCTTCCGACAACACCGACAGCCGGCCGTCTGCTGGTCGGCAGCAGTTCGGCAAGCAAGACATGGTCGGCCGCCGCGTTGGCCGTGCAAACGGTCGGTCCAACTCGAGCCACGGTCGGTGCGGCCATCACGTATCGAATTGTCGTGAGCAATCCGGGCGATCTGCCAGCCCAGAACGTCGTGGCAACCGATCGACTTCCTGCGGAAGTGGAATACCTTAGCAGCAATCCGCCTGCACAACTGGTGGGAAACCAGCCCCAATGGAACCTTGGCGGCCTCGCCCCAAGAGAACACCGCGTATTGGAACTGAACGTTCGGGCCAAGACGGCCGGCAGCGTAACCAACTGCGTCGACGCGACAGCCGACGGCTCGCTTAGCGCGACCGGCTGTGCAACCACGGCGGTCGAGATGCCCTCGGCGGTCGTTGTCGATTCGTCCATCGACCTGAAGATCGGAGGCCCGCGCGACGCCGCGGTCGGCGATAAGGTCCGCTTCCCCGTTCTCATCACCAACCGCGGTCAAACACCCACCGGGCAACTTACCATCAAAACCCGCTTCGACGAAGGATTACAGCACGACGTCAACGACCCGAAACGCACGATCGAAGCCAACTTGGGCAGCCTGCCGTCCGGCGAAACGCACCAGGTCGATATCGACTTCACGGTGCTCAAGGCCGGCCGGTGGTGCCATACGGTCGAAATCCTTGACGGCGAACGCATCCTGGCTAGCGCCCGGGCGTGCCTTTCGGCCAGCAGCCAGTCGCCGGAGCAGGCGACACGGCAGGCGAGCCTATCTGTAAAGAAATCCGGGCCGCACTATGGCACGGTGGGACAGCTTGCCAAGTTCATCATCGACGTAACGGCCACCGGCGAACGCCCCCTCACCCAAGTTCGCATCGTCGACCATTACGATCCCGCACTTCTGCCGAAGAAGGCTACAGAAGGCTACAAGCTGGAAAACGGCACACTCGTCTGGACTTTCACCGAACTGCTCCCGGGCAAGACCGCCCGACTGGAAGTTCAGTGCAACTGCGTGCGTCCGGCATCGCGAACGTGCAATCGCGTGCGCGTTACCACAAACGAAGGGGCAACCGGCGAGGCCGAAGCCTGCCTCGAAATTGCAGGTGTATCAGGAACCACGCCACCGCGCCAGGAGTCCGGGATTGAATCGGGGCAGCCCTCAACTCCGAACCAGCAGCCTACACCACCAACACAACCGCCTGCCACTCCAGATGCCGGACAAGGACCGCTAAGTCTGACCGTCACCGATCTTCGCGGAATGGTGGCGGTAGGCAAGGAGTTCACCTACGTCATCCAGATCGCCAACGGAGGTATTGCCCCGGATCGGAACATCACGGTCACGGCGGTCGCCCCGGAAGGCATGACGCCGGTGCGGCTGGGTACTACCGGCCCTACGGAACAGCCGACATTCGATGGTCAAACCGTACAGTTTCAACCGGTGCCGGAGATCAAGCCGGGCCAGACCCTGACGTATCGCGTCCGTGTCCGGGCCCAGCGGGCCGGCAAAGCCGCATTCCGCGTGCAGGCTACCAGCCAAGGGCATCGACAACCTCTGCTGGCCGAAGAGACAACGGAAGTGTTCCAGTAGCCTGATCTGCACCGCCAATTGACGAACCGTACGCCCATTTGGTATCGTAGGGTTCATGCGAACACACGACGAGTACACAGCGTATCTGGAAACATGCGAAACGGCCGTCCGAGAGGCCGGCAAGGTTGTTCTGGACTGGGTTGACCGATTCGAGCCGCGACAGAAGCGAGCCCCGAACGATCTTGTCACTCAGGCTGACCTGGCCTCGCAGGAGACGGTCTCCCGAATCCTGTGTAAGGCGTTTCCGGACCACGTGATCGTAGGCGAAGAGAATCAGGCAGGTCACGAAACGGCCTCCGGTGATCGTTTTCGGTGGATCATCGATCCGGTGGACGGCACGACGAACTTCGTCCACCGGGTTCCGCATTACGCCGTGTCGCTGGCGTTGGAGCATCAGGGCGACGTCCTGGTCGGGGCCGTGTTCGATCCGAACGCCGACGAATGCTTCATGGCCGCGCGCGGCCGCGGCGCCACGCTCAACGGTCAGCCCATGGCCGTCAGCAGAATCGCCACCTTGCCCGACGCCTTGGCTGCAGTCGGATTCCCTTACGACGTCCATCATCAGTCGCCCGACCTTCGCGTCTTCCTGGAGGCCGCCATCAAATGCCAGGCGGTGCGACGCACCGGATCGGCCGCCTTGAACCTCGCCTACCTGGCCGCCGGACGGTTCGACCTCTACTGGTCGTTCAGCACTCACGTCTGGGACATGGCCGCCGGGATACTGCTGGTCAGCGAGGCAGGCGGAACGGTTACGGGGCCCGACGGCGGCCCGCTGGAACTCGATACGGGTCAATTCCTGGCGGCCGCCACGCCGGAACTCCATGCCGAACTGCTCGACATGGTTCGTTTCGCCCTGTCCGACTGATCCGAAATCGCACGTAGCGGGTCAGTTTCGAGGTCGTAATCGCATGAAAGCGGCGTTGAACACCAACAGAACGATGGCTGCCAGTAAGAACCATGGCCCAAGCACAATTGTGCACGGCGCCGTGGTTTCCGCCGGACGAAGGACTTCGGCCGGTTCAGGTGCGAAACGCCCGCCGCTTCGCTCGGCAATCTGCCGCAGCAGTTGCACATTCGTGGGCTCGATGCGCAGTTCGGCAGGATACGACACGACGAATCGGTGCTCGACCACAGAGGACGCCCCGCCAAGTGAAGGAAGCGAGAACTCGACTCCATAATCGCCGATCCTCCGCGTAGGCGCGTCGATCACATAACGTCCCGGTTCAACCAGAGTGCAAGGGAAATCGTTGCGATGGCCGCAGGGCCATTGAACAGCACCGGTCACCTCGCCGGAGCTGAACCATCGCCCGTCGTTGTCTACGACATCCAGGAAGACGGCCGTCCGCTCCCCGCAGCGCTTCGTCGTCACCTGCAAGCTATCGTCGCGATTGACACAAAGCGCCTGGCACACCAAGCGCGTCCAGAAATTACTGAATCCGGGCCACCGATGCCATGCGGCCGCCCAGCGCCGGTGAATGTCCGACGTGAAGGCCATGCTCACCCCGCGGCCATAACGCCACCAGGCCAAAAGCGGATCGCCGGAAGGCGACGCCAGCAGCAACTGGCTGCCCGGCTTCGCCCGAGTATCGACATAGCCCAACAGCGGCGGCGCATCCGAAAGATCCAGCCCGGCGAACATCCGGGCAGGCGACACCACGTCCGGACGGAAGGGTTCTTCCGTAATCCCATGCTTGCCGGCCGCCATCACGTCCAATTCGAAAACACGCGGCACCTCGGCCGGATCGCTACAAAAGTACGCCTGCCCCGATGCAATGGCAGCGATCTTTCGCAAGAACTCCTCCGAGGCCTCTCCTCCTACGCCAACCGTCGAGAGGGTAATGCCGTCCTTGGCAATGCGTTGCGCCAGCGCATCGAAGTCACCCGGATGCGATACCCCGTCGCTGAGTAGAATGATGTGCTTCAAATCGGTCTCGGCATCGCGCAGGGCAAGATAGGCCTGGTCGAGGGCGGGATAGATATTCGTACCACCGCCCGCCACAATCGTGTCGATGCCTTTCAGTACGACCTCCCGATTGTCGAACGGCTGCAACGGAACGATCCAGTGCATTCGATCTTCAAAAGCCAGAATTCCGACCTGATCGTTCGCAGTGAGCCGGTCCACCGCCTGTCGCGCCGCCTGCCTGGCCAGATCAATGGGGGCGCCCTCCATCGACCCGGAACGGTCCAACACCAGCAGCATGGCCAGTGTCGGCTTCGGCTTGTCGGGCTTCACGTAGATCTCCACCGGAAGCATCTGTTCAAGCCGCGTGCCGCCGTAATCGCCGGCTGTAAACGCCCGGTTTCCACCCACAACGATCAGCCCGCCGCCCAGATCGCGCACATAGCGACCCAATGCAGCGGACTGCCCTTCCGACAACGCCGTCGCCGGAACATTCGACAGGATCAGCAAATCGTACTGCTGTAACTTCTCGGGCTTCTCCGGCAGTTCCGCAGGGGTTGCAATCGCGGTTCGGGCCGAGAGTACGCCACCGTCGAGCCCCTCCTTGAGCACCCCTGCAAGATCCGGTTGCGGATCGACAATCAGAATGGAAGACGACCGCGCCAAAACGATTGCGGCAGCCGTGTTGTTCTCTGCAAGTGTATCGGGACACTGCGATATCTCGGCCGCCAATCGCATTGTAGTGCTGCTTGCGGAAAGCCCTCGGAACCGGAACCGATTCTCACCTGGCTGGAGCACCACCTCTCGCTGTTGGTCATTGCGATGGGCACTGGCCGGTGGCCCGTCCGGCTTGCCTGCCGGTGAACCTTCCGCCGTTTCGACCCGCAGTGCGAGGCGCCCCTCCGCCTTTCCAAGCGACTGTACAATCACGTCCACAAAGAACTCCTCGCCCCAATACACTTCGTCCGGGGCCTCCACACGGCTGACATAGACCTCGCGCTTCAATGACGGCAACGGTGCGACGTCAATCTCGCAACCGGCTGCCGCAGCCGCCGCCACCGTATCGCCCGTAATCGCGTTGCCGTCCGAAAGCAGCACGATTCTCGGAACCCGATCGGCGGGCGCCATGGCGCGAGCGACGCCAATTGCTGCGGCCAGATCGGTCAGACCTTCTTCTGAATCCACAGGAAAGGTCAACTCGCGCACGCGCGTCGGTCTTGCCTGCCGCTTCAATTCGGCGAGAAATGCCTTCGACTCCTCCTTCGCTTCCGCGCCAATACTCCGGCTGACATCGGAAGCTACCACAAGGCAGACATTCCGGCCGGCAAACCGCAAACGCGGACCGGCCATGCCCATCGCCAGAAACACCACAAGCAGACAACCGACCAATAGCGACGCCGCCCGTCTCCCGCCCCCGGGCTGCCCCAGGCTCCGACGGGAGAAAACCCAGACGACCAGCAATAGCGCAGCGGCTGCCAGCCATGCAGGTTGATCAAAGGCGAATTCGGTTGCAGAAGGATTCAATTAGCTAGTCCAACGTCGTTGATAAAGACACCAGTAAAGAACTACAAGAATCAGCGCCAACGCGCCGCAAAACAGCCACAATGGCGGCGACGGCCTGGGTATTTCCCACTTATCCGCAGGCACGCCAACACCGGGCGGAACCTGCAAATCGCTTTCACTCGCAGCAAACACCGCTCCGGTGTCCGCAATCATTTCGGAATCTTGGTGCGAATCGTCGCCGCCAAGCCAGGCAATCGCTTGGGTAAGAAGTACAGGCAGCTCCATCTGCTGATACAGTTCACTCACCCCCGGATCGCCGCCAAGGACCACAACCCGCCCGGCGGGCCGCTCGAACGCCAGCAGCAACGGTTCATCATCGGCCGAGGCTGCCAGCACATGCACATCGCCGCCCTGCGGGGGCTTCATCGCCACTCGCCCAACTTGCGAGAGTACGATTCCCTCCAGGTCCACCCCGGCCAGAATTGGGAAGTCGATCGCCTGCCGTGCGATTCTCGCGTGCTCGATCACGCCATCCACGTCCCACCAATCGCAACCGTTTTGCGGATTGACGACTAACAACGGACAATCGGGCAGTCGCTCCGGGACGCTCCCCTGCAGCGCAAGAATAACACCGGGCTGCGTTTTTTCAGGCGCAACTCCGACCTCCGAAATCCGCACGTGCGGATCGGCCTGAAATGCGGTCGCCAGACGCTTGTCGAACGAACCCACCACGACAACACCTCGGATTCGGGCAGGCGGAACCTGCGTGCTGCCCCGGTTGTCGGCCGGAAGCACATCTTCATACTCGGTCATCACCGAGAACTTTCCCTGGTCGCCAGTCGGCAGGATTCCCAATTCAAACGTCGTACCATCTGCCTTCTGGCCGGCCGGCGATCGCTCGACGGGTGCTCCGTTGAACTCCATAGCCAGCGGTATTTCCCTTACCGCAAGGGCCGGATGGCTCGCCACCTCGACCAGCACCTGCGACGTGTCCGGAGCCGCCGGTTCGCGCCGCGCGGCAACGCGGCGCACGGCGACATTGGCCGCCGCCCCGCCGACCGTATACAATTCCACGTCTTCAGCCGTCGCCACGTCGGCCGCTCCTTCAAAGCATGCATCGGACAGGACAATCACGCGTCCATCCGAATTGCCGTCCAACATCGTTCGGGCCAGGGCAATGGCCTCGGGCACAGCGGTTGCACCGGCTGCCGTGTTCATTCCCAGAAGCGCATCGAGCAGTTGCCGCCGGTCCTGGGTTGGTGTACACACAACGCCCAGCGGCGTCCCCCCGGTCACAATGCCAACCCGGTCGTCTTGCCCTGCGGAACCGATGAACCGTTGCGCGTGCCAGCGTGCAACCTCGAAGCGGGACGGCTCAACGTCGGTCGCCTCCATGCTGCCCGAATTGTCGAGAACGAGAATCCACGTCTTCGGCCGCGACAACCGAGGCTGCGCCGCGGCAAGAACCGTCAACGTCAGAATCACCAGTTGCAGCGCGAGCGACACGAAACGACGGTAGCGAAGCCATCGAGTCCGTCCACCTTGCTCCGCCAGAACCTGCTGCCAGATCGTCCCCGCAGCCGTCGAGACGACCGGGAAAACGGTGGGGCGCCTGTACAGCCACACGATCGGCGCAGCCAACAGAAGCAACAGCAGTGCCCAAGGGTTGCCAAACATTCGATTGCGCCCCGTCTCTACCCGATTCCTGCGGTTCTTTGTCTTCCTATTGGAAATCCCAACAACGCCCGCATCGCATCTTCAGGTGTCGTGTCAGTACTCAACTGCAGGCATGGCACGGCATGGCGGCGGCAGTAGTCCGTCACATCGGTCAAGAACCGGGCGAACAGTTCCCGATACCGGTCGATGGCCTTTTCGGTAATGACGGCGCGCTGGCGAGTCCCCGTTTCCCGATCGAGCAATTCCACGTCGCCCAGACATGCCGGACTGGCGTCCTCACTCGCGTACAGATGGACCACTCGCGGCTCGTAACCGTAATGGCGAAGGGCATTCAATCCGTGGGCAAACCCGCGGCTGTCGAGCAGATCACTGATCACCAGCACGGGCCCACGCACAACGCCCCATCGCACAAATGCCCCGGCGGACGCAGCCAGGTCGGTCGGCAAAGCGTCCGGCTCAAGTCGTTCGAGAAACCGCAGCAGGCGAAGCGCCTGCCATTTTCCGCGAAGCGCGGGCAACCCGCGACAAAGACGGCCGGAAAACGGAACCAATCGGAACGACGTCATGGCTTCAATCGCCACGCAACCGGCGACCCCGGCAAGCTGCCGCGCCAGATCGAACTTGAGTCCGGACCGACCACTCCCCTCCCCTCCCGCACCTTGCCCGCCGGCCATGCTGCGAGAAATATCCAGCAGTACCGTCATGGGCACATCGGCCCGGCACTGGTACGTTCGTGTCAGGACCTCGTCGCGGCGGGCACACAACTTCCAGTCCACAAGGCGGGGATCGTCTCCCGGCACGTAGTCTCGCACCGCCACCGCCTCAGTCCCGCCGGCCGGCAGCATTCGGGAGGAAGTCCGCAGAATCGACGTCTTCTGTAAACGCCGACTTGCCAGCGAGAGCGTACGCTGCCGAACCAGCCATTCGGCTGAAAACACGGACGCCGACACGTTGTCCCGCTGGTGGGTCATGGATGGCCGTTACCAATCGCTCAAGAAGAACTTGCTGTGGAATCGACCGCGGCCTCAGGCTGAAGCAAGGCATCGACCAATCGGTCCGGATCAATACCTTCCGCCGCGCCTTCGTAATTCAGCAGCAGGCGATGCCGCAACACCGCATGGGCTACCGCATGGACGTCCTCCACACCTGCCTCGGAATGGCCCGCCAGGATCGCGTGCGCCTTCGCACCCAGAACCATCGCCTGCGCAGCCCGTGGCCCGGCGCCGTAGCGAACCAGCCGGCGAATCAGCTCTGGCGCACGGGGCGCGTTCGGTTGGCTGGCCGCACACAGAGAAACGGCGCGGCGGCGAGCCGCAGACGCGATTGGCGTCTTGCGAATAATCTCTCGCATTTCCAAAACTCGCCGCCCATCCACCACCTTTCTTGCCACGTATGGCTCGGCCCCGGTCGTACGTTCTACAATCTGCTCCAGCTCCGCCTCGGTGGGCAACTTCGTGCAGAGTTTGAACAGGAAACGGTCCAGTTCCGGCTCGGGCAGCGGAAACGCGCCCTCGCCCTCCAGCGGGTTTTGCGTGGCAATCAGCATGAACGGCTCCGGTAGCTCGAACGTCTCGTTGGAAACCGTCACCACGCCTGCCTCCATCGCCTCCAACAAGGCCGACTGCGTCTTCGGAAGACCGCGATTGATGTGGTCTGCCAGAATCAGGTGCGAGAAGAGCGGCCCCTTCTGGAACTCGAACGTCCGTCGGCCCTGGGCATTCTCCAGGATGACGTGGGTTCCCAACAGGTCGGCAGGCATCAGGTCCGGCGTGAACTGGATGCGCTGAAAACTCACCTGCAGGGTATCGGCCAGCGTCTCGACCAGAAGTGTCTTCCCAAGCCCCGGCACGCCCTCAAGGAGCACGTGCCCACCAATCACCACGGCCATGAGCACGCCGTCGATCAGTTCCTCCTGGCCAACAACGACTTTGCGTATCTCTTGGCCCAATGCCTCCAGGTCACGTCGGCAATCGGTCAATTGCCGTTCGGCAGGTACGGATTCGGTCATGGATGGACTCGCAGAAGTACAGATTCCGACAACGCCACACCAGGATGGTTGCAGCACGGCTAGACTCGCCACGCGTTGTTCTTGCGATTCTCTAGGATGGACATTCTATCCGTCCCGGTTCTGACGAGCTGAAGCCCATCCTACCGAAATGCGCAGTTTTGAGCCGCAACGAGTATAGACTCCCATGCTTGCAGTATCATGTCAGGGGTGGTGCAGGTCAAGCTACCCCCTTTATCGGGTGGCTGTCGTAACAGAAACTCGCGCAATCGAGATGAGGAGCGAGATACCCCACACCCAGACTAAACCATATAACTCCACCTATGTAGACAAATAGTTTGACTTGCGTTGGGAAGCGCCCCGGCCCGCTGAGGCATCTCCCGTTTCTTTCCAGATGGGGGAATAATCGTGGAGCCTCGGGCGATAATAAGCATGGATCGGAAGGTTGCTATGTACCTACCGGCAAGGCTTGGTAGAATAAAGAAGAGAAGGATTCTTGCTGACAGGGCATACGGAGGCTTCGAGCATCCCCCCGTATTCGACCATAGGGGAAACCAAGGACTTGGCGCCACTTTGCTCGGCGGCGCGCAAACTCGATCGGTTGCCAGAAGGAGAGCGATCATGAAGAACGTCCTATTGCTACTTTCCGCCGTTGCCTTGGCAAGCGTCGCCATGGCCGAGGACTCCCAGCCGACAGCCGGAGATCCCAAGCCTTGGCACGTGGCGAATGTCGAAACGCTCGCCCACGCCCGCCCCGGAGCCGATGCCGCCACTCCGGACGATGGTGTTCGGAAGTACCTCCACATCCAGGTCGGATTCGATCGTGTTCCGGATGCCGGCAAGAAGCATCGCTTCCGCGTCATCAATGCACGTGGCGAGGAAATCGGGCAGCTTTGGGGATGGAATGATCGCCAATCGCTCGTCATCTTTGAGGGACAATGGGGATCGCTGGCAGGTCTTTATCTCGAAGGCCTGGACCACCGAGAACCTTTATTCGCAGTCCGCCCCGCCGAAGGGGCGACGCCTCCGGTCGTCGCCACCGCCCCAGTTCAGCAGGATATTGTGGTTGCCGCCCAGCAACCACGCACACCTGTCCGAGTCGAGTATCCGACGCCGGTCGTTGGTTCCGAACGCGTCCTGGTTGACGATCCGGACCGCGTGATTCACTACGACGCAGACAATGTCGTGCGCCACGTCGATCCGGCCCGCGTGATTCATCACGGTGGCGGTGACACCCACATTTACGACGGCGGCGAGCGCCATGTCTATCACGACGGAGCGGATCGCGTCGTCCACCATCATTCCGGCGGTGGGGTAAAACACGTCTACGATGGCGGCGGCGACCGCGTTGTCCACCATCATTCGGGTGGCGGAGTTCAGCACGTCTACGAAGGCGGCGACCGCGTCATTCATCACCATTCCGGCACTGGCGGCAACGTAACTCACGTATACGACGATGCCGGTACGGTCACCGATACTCCATCAGGCGCGGGCGACGGATTAGGCGATGCCGTTGCCATGGGCCCAGGCGCCGGGCCCGGCGCGGGGCCGGGACCGGCCCCAGGAACAGGCGCCGGCCCGGGACAAGGACTCGGCGACAACACCGGTCCAGGCAGCGGCATGGCCCCGGGACAGAACCCGGGTGAAGGACCTGGTACAGGGCCCGGGGAAGCTCCGGGTACAGGCCCTGGGCAAGGGCCGGGCTCTGAACCTGGCATGATGCCTGCCGAAGGCCCCGGCACAGGACCTGGGGAAGGACCTGGAACCGCGCCGGGAGAAGGCCCCGGAGTCGGTCCAGCCGTCGGGCCCGGCGCAGGTCCTGGAGAAGGACCTGCCGAAGGGCCCGCTGAGGGACCCGGTCCCGCTCCAGCTACTGGGCCTGGCCCAGCTACAGGTCCCGGTCCCGGTCCAGGGCCGGGTGTGGGGCCGGGCAACGGACGAGTAGACGGCCCCGGCGCAGGTCCCGGCGGCGGAGGTGGCGCCAACGGCGGTCCGCTTACGATCAACCCGCAACGGATCGGCCCGCAAGTGATCGGGCCACGCGTCATTCGGCCGGATCTCGATGTGGACGTTCCCACGTTTCGCGACCCGCGTACCTTCTACGACCCGCGAGTCTTCTACGATCCCCGACTGCAGTACGATCCACGAGTCCAGTATGGCGACTACCGGCCCGGTTACGGCTATGGGCAAGGTGGCGGCGGCGGACAAGGAAACGGTGGCGGTGGGCAGTACGACGAACTCGCCCGCGCCGGTCTGAAACCGGAATTGCCGAAGCCTGAAGCTCCCCCGGCCTTCGTACTATACGTGGCAGCGGGCGAGGAAGGTGAACCAGGCAAAGTGTATCAATTGGACGAAAACGGACGCGTCCTGGGTTGGGTCAATCTCCCCTTCACTCCGAGCGGCATTGCCCTGCATCGTGAGAAAGGGCTGGTCGTCAGCTTGCCGCGCGATGGCGGACGACTCATGTACATTGACGATACCGGCAAGACTTCCACACTAGTGGAGAAGGACAAGAAGCTTGTCCATCCGGTGGACGTGGCCGTAGGCGCCGGGTCCGATACGATTCTGGCCGCCGACAACATTGCCGACTCGCTGATGGCAACCTCAACCGGAGGCATTACGCCTAAGGAGTATCGGCGCTTCGAGGGCCAGAAGTGGCACGCTCAGGACATGTCTATCGCCATCACTCGCGACGGCCACGTCATCTTCGGCACCGATGGAGACAAGGGCGTGTATCGGTATTCCGGCGATGCGTCCGATTCAACCGGCAAGCCGCTTCTGCCCGAGCCGGGTGGAGTCGCTGCCGATACCAAGACGCTTCAGTGGGCCGCTACGCAGAACACCAAAGACATCTGCGTATTCGAGGGCGAAGTACTGATGAAGACCCTCCGCCTGCCGAGCGGGAAAAGCCATTATCGAAACGGGCTGCTCTCTTTCTCGCCTGCCGGTTCGCTGTGTGTTGTAGCGCGTGACGGCCAGGAGACCGTCGGCGAGCCGTGGCTGCTGATGTACAACATTGAAGAGGATAAGATTCGCAGCCTGTTCCCATGGCAAAAGGAAACCATGACCGACTTCGTGGTTGGTCCGCGGATGTTCTGGGACCGCAACTCCCCGAACCCCTACAAGAGCCAGTTTTAGTGGTCCTGGTCCAACCGGTGTCATCAAGCGGCTTGTAACAACTTCCGCTTGCCGCTTCGGTTGGTCTGGGCCTCTTAGGAGAGAACGATGCGACAGCCCAACCTCTACTTATCGCTCGTCGTTCTGGCCGTCAGTGTGAGCCCGGCACTGGGGCAGCGGCCGGGCTCCGCAGTTCAGTTGCCCACATTCTCGCATTTCTCCGTAGGCACAACCGTTTCGATACCCGATCGGGGGAGCACGCTAATGGGCGGTGTGAACCGTTCAGCGTCGGGCAGCAGTTCCTACCGATCGCCTCTGCTGCCCTTCCGGCCGTTCAAGAATAGTGCTATCGGCAGCAGCCAAAGCGCTTCGAGCGTGCGGGCGAGTGCCTGGATTCACGACTTCCAGGCGATGGACGAGTACCTGCTGAACCAGGCGCCGCGCACCGTGCGGGCCGATAACGGCATCCAGCAACCGTTCGTGGCGAACCGCGCCCCACTTGAGGCCAAACCGTGGGCCGCCACGGATGGACAGCTGCCCGCCGGGCCCTTGCTGACTGTCGAGGCCGAGCAGCAGCGGCGCGAAGCAAAGGCCGAAACACGAGCGACGGAAGCCCAAACCTTCTATGTGCGCGGCCAGGAGGCCGAGGCCGCCGGCAAGGCCAATGTCGCCCGAATCTACTATCAAATGGCCGTGCGCCGCGCCACCGGTGATTTCCAGGGCGAGGTCCTTGGCCGGCTTCGGTCCCTGAGCCGGGAACAGACCGATCAGGTGGTCGCGCGACAACAGTAGCGGCACGGCGCAAGCCGTCCGGTTGGCCCGTCGCAACGGCTAGCGACATCTGAGCCGGGAACAGACCGATCAGGTGGTCGCGCGAAAACAGTAGCGGCACCGCGCAAGCCGTCCGGTTCGCCCGTCGCAACGGCTCGCAACATCCATGCACGCCTTACGACCGGAGGGTTTGCGCCCTCCGCAAATCGTCGCACGACTCTCCGAGTCGTGAACCTGCTCGGCATGAACTCGACTCGGAGAGTCGAGCGACTATTGCTATCGCGTGGCATCTAGCGGATAATTCGGGTAAATCGGCTGCCCTCCACGCCAACGGGAAAGGAGCATTTTGCATGAAGGCGTCAACACGTCCCCGAGTTCGTCGCCGCGAGTTCCTTGCCTCGCTTGCCGCAGGTTCCGCAAGCGTACTCCTGCCGCAACGAACGTGGGCCGATTCTTCGACCCGCGAACTGTTTGCTGGCGAAGGCATCGTCGACACAACCCCGCCCGTGGGAATCGAACTTGGCGGATTTCACCGTGCCCCGGGCAACGAACGGCGTGTCAAGGGTATTCGCCAACCAACCGCTGTTCGTGCTATCGCACTGAAGGTCGGCGATACGCAGGGAGCAATCCTCTCGGTCGATATTGCCACCGTATCGGAGTCGTTCGCGCAACGCGTACAACAACAAGCATCGGCTCAAACGGGTATTCCTGCCGAGAATATCCACGTGAGTGCAACGCATACGCACTCCATGCCAGCCTTGAATCCACTGCGGCAGTGGGGCGCCATTCCGGTCGACTACATGAACGCCCTGGAGAAGAAGTGCGTTGAAGCAGTCGCACTGGCCAAACAGGACCTTGCACCGGCCCGCCTTTCGCTTGGCAAGAGCCGTGCCGTCGGCGCCAATTCCAACCGGACCACAAAAACGTACAAGACCGACGAGCATTTCACGGCCGACTCGAACGATCAGCAGCGATGGCTGGACACCATGGTCCATACGCTGCTGGTTGAACGATCGGGCGGTCGGAAGAACCTGCTCTGGTATCACTTCTCGGCCCATGCTGTGTGCTACGCCGATGAACAGGCCGGTCCGGATTGGCCGGGCGCCGTGGCCATGCGAGTCCGTGACAAGTTCGACCTTGGTCCGTCGTTCTTGCAGGGGCACGCCGGCGACGTCAACCCGGGCGACGGCGATCCGTGGCGAGGCGATATCGATGAGGCGGCCAACGGCGTCTTCGATGCAATCTGCCGGGCCATGGAAGCACTGCAGCCGGTCCCGGTCGACCGATTCGTAATGCAATCGCGCCCTTTCCAGGTACCGTTGGATATGGCCCTTTTCGATGCATGGCGTCAGCAGTATCGTGATGATCCGGAGTCATGCGTACGCGGTCCCTGGGTAGACAAAGGTTTTGCCGAGGCTTGGTACCGGGACAATGCCGACCGCGATCTGAAGGATGCCCATCTGCCGATCACGCTCGGTGCGTTACAGCTTGGTCCGCTGGGCATGATGTTCCATCCGGCCGAATTGTACAGCGTTTACGGCTTGACGATCCGCCACGATTCGCCACTGCCCGATACGCTGGTGGTCGGCTACGCCGACGGCATCATTGGCTACCTGCCCGATCCACACGCATACCAGGCAGGTGAATATGCGGCGATCACCGTTCCGAAGATTCTCGACCTCCCGCCCTTCACACCCACCGCAGGCCGCGAGATGACCACCGCCGCCCTGCAACTGTTGAAAGACACCGCGAGTTAACCAAATGTCCCAGAACACCTTCTGCAGACTGTGGTGGATGTGCCATCTGACCGTTTGTCTTCTTATCGCAGGTTACACGGCACACGCCCAGGAGAAAGCCCCGCCTCAATGGATATTGGAGACCAACGACGCTGGCTGGCAGGCCCGGGATTCGCAGGGCGAAGTGGTCTTCGGCAATCGGCTCTGGATCATGGGTGGTTGGTTCAGTTCTTTCGAAGCACCGCCGCGCGACGTGTGGTCCTCGACCAACGGACGAGATTGGACGCGGGTCACAAACGGTGCACCGTGGCTCCACAGCGATCTTTCCATGGCGATTACCTTCGACGATCGCATGTGGATGATGGGTGGCTGGTACAACGGGCGCTTGCCTGGGCACTCGGCGAGTAATCAGGTGTGGTGGTCGACCGACGGCGCCCACTGGCGGCAGGCAACTGCCAACGCAAGTTGGTCGCCCCGTATCGCGGCCGCGCTCGTAGAGTCTCAAGAACGAATGTGGATCCTCGGCGGAACCGAAGACTATTACTTCGGCGACGACCGGAGCCTCAGGAACGATGTCTGGTCCTCGGCCGACGGCGCCAACTGGCGACAGGAGACCGCCGCCGCAGGCTGGTCTCCGCGCGCCTACCATCAGGCCGCCGTGCTCAACGGGCGGATCTACGTCTTCGCTGGCGGCAATTACGTTCCAACGTATCACGTCCGCAACGACGTGTGGTCCTCCGACGACGGTGTGCATTGGACCTGCGAAACCGAATCGGCTCCGTGGGATCCTCGTATCTGGTTTTCCACCGCCGTCTATCGCGGCCGCATATGGGTATTGGGCGGCTGGTCGAAAGAGCACGACAATTTCGACGACGCCTGGCACTCCAAAGACGGCAAGACCTGGAAACGCCTTCAGACGCCCACCTGCTGGAAGTCGCGGCACGAGCATTCGGCCTTCGTCCTGAACGACAAGCTTTGGATTGCCGGCGGTCACGCACGCCCGCTCAGCAGCGAAGTCTGGTCCCTTCACCTTCCGGACGACTGGGACGAATAACCGACACCCCAGGGTTGCGCCTCATTCGCCTACGGGATGCCGACAAACTCCAGGGCCATTTCCAGCAGATGATCTATGACAGATAGGTCTTCATCAGTTGATATACTCTCAATCCTGCACGGCCGGACATGGCCCAAAGGTCCGTTTGCCCTGGGCAACACCGGATTGCAGTGCGAAAACCGGTTGGTTGCGGAAGTTTACTTTCCCAAAGCGAAACGGTATCATGATGGAGATGTTTCCTGCGTGAATCCCCCACCATCTACGTCCCGCCATCTCGAAAGGCACGCGATGTCCCGTTTCATTCCGTTGCTGACCGTACTGTGCCTCATAACGACCGCCCTTCCCTGCTTCGGTGCATCATCGGCAATCCTGCTGTACGTCGCACCAGACGGTAGCGACCAATGGACGGGGCGATTTCAACGCCCGAATGCAGAAGGAACGGATGGCCCCCTCGCTTCGCTTGCCGGAGCGCGTGACGCCATTCGAACCATGAAAGGCAACGAACCGTTGGCAGCACCCGTCCGCGTACTGTTTGCCGACGGCGTCTACCCCATGCTCGAAACCACCACGTTCACTGCCGACGACAGCGGTACCGAAACGTGCCCCATAACCTACGAGGCTGCCCCCGGTGCGAAGCCGGTGTTCTCCGGCGGTAAACGCATTGCAGGTTTTCAGCCCGGCGATAACGGCGTGTGGCAAGTACGTATTCCTGATGTGGCCGAGGGCAAGTGGCTATTCGAGCAGTTGTGGGTGAACGGCCGGCGTGCTACGCGGGCACGCAGTCCCAACGCGTTCTACTACTACACGCCCGAGTCGGTCGGATACGGAATCGATCCCGACACAGGCAAGGCAGGCGTTCTCAATCATCGCGCGTTTAGCGGCCAGCCAGAAGACATCGCTCCGCTGCTCGATATTCCGAAGGACCAACTCAACGACGTTACCGTGGTCGCCTACCACTCGTGGGAAGCGTCACGTTGCCGCGTGGCCCACGTCGACGGGAAGGCGAATCATGTCTTCGTCACGCACCCGATGCCCTGGCCATTCAATCGGTGGGGCGAACGGCAACGCTACCACCTGGAGAACTTTCGCGCAGCACTCGATATTCCGGGCGAATGGTTCTTGAGCCGAGACGGCATGCTCAACTACATGCCGCTTCCAGGCGAAGACATGACCACGGCCGAAGCGATCGCACCTGCTGGCGTTCAGCCATTCGTCGCATTCGCCGGCGAACTGGCGCCCGGGAAGCCGGTTCAGCACATCACGCTGCGTGGCCTGGCATTCCGGCATGGGCAGTATATTCTGCCGCTGGAAGGACACGGCGACGGGCAGGCCGCCGTCACCATTCCTGCGGCTATTATGGCCGACGGCGCCCGCCATATCAGCATCGAGAAATGCGAGGTAGGACACGTGGGGCTTTACGGCATCTGGTTCCATCGTAGCTGCCACGATTGCCGCGTCCAGCAAACCTTGCTGCACGATCTGGGAGCCGGCGGCATGAAGATCGGCGCCGGGTGGCGAGTCGACATGAACGATCCCGCCAACCACACCAGCCATATCGTGTTCGATAACAACATCGTCCACGGTGGCGGGCGCATCTTCCCTGGCGCTATCGGCGTATGGATCGGCCATAGCGGCGATAATCGCGTAACGCACAACGACATCAGCGACCTGTTCTACACCGGCATCTCGGTCGGCTGGACCTGGGGATACCGCGACACTGTCTCGAAACGCAACACGGTCGATTTCAACCACATCCACCACATCGGCCACGGTGTGCTCAGCGACATGGGCGGAGTTTACACGCTTGGCAACTCCGAAGGCACCACGGTCAACAACAACGTGATCCACGACGTCTATTCGTACGACCTGTACGGTCGTGGCGGATGGGGCCTCTACAACGACGAGGGGACAACTCGCATCCGTATGGAGAACAACCTGGTCTACAATACCAAGACCGGCTCGTACCACCAGCACTACGGCAAGGAAAACCAGATCCGGAACAACATCCTGGTCAACAGCATGGACGGGCAGATTCAACGCTCGCGCGTCGAGGATCACACGACGGTCATCCTGGAACGCAATATCGTCTATTGGACCGAAGGGCCCCTGTTCGTTCGTCCTCGCATGGAAAACGTCGATACCGTCTTGCGCCGGAACCTCTATTGGAAGGCCTCCGGAGAACCGGTCCGATTCTACGACTGGACGTTGGCCGAGTGGCAGGCGCTGGGTAAGGATGAAGGTTCGATTGTGGCCGACCCGATGTTTGTCGCCCCCGAAAAATACGACTTCCATCTCAAACCGGGCTCTCCGGCCAGCAAGATCGGCTTCGTCGAGTTCGACTACACGCAGGCAGGACCTTATGGCAACGAGACCTGGGTAAACCTGCCGAAGCAATTCACTTTCCCCGAAATCGAGTTCGCGCCACCAGCCCCGCCACTGCCTCCGTTCTCGGTCGACGAGGATTTTGAGGCAGCCCCCCTGGGCGCGCCACTAACCCGCGCCCGTGTCCATACTGAAAAGAAAGGCGACTCCGTCGCTGTAACGAACGAGCAGGCCGCCGCAGGCAAGCAATGCCTCAAGGTCGTCGATGCGCCGGACCTGAAGTACGCCTTTAACCCGCATTTCTACTACACGCCCAATCATACCCAGGGCACAACCTGTGTCGCCTTCGCTATCCGCGTGGAGGAAGGGGCCCGCATCACCCACGAATGGCGCACTATCGAGGCAAGTCCCTACCGGACGGGTCCAAGGTTTGAAATCCGCGACGGTAAGTTGTTCGTTCCGAAGAACGCACCGATGGACGTACCGGTCGATACGTGGTTCCGGTTGGAAGTCACAGCCCCGGTCGGCGCGGACGCCAACGGCACGTGGTCGCTCGCGGTCACGCTCCCCGGCCAGCCAACCCAACACTTCACCGGTTTGCCGAACGGACATTCCGACTTCGGCGACCTGACCTGGGTCGGCTGGATCAGCGGCGCGAGCGATCGCCGGGTATTCTACCTGGATGACATCCGGCTGACTCCCAACATCAAAGCCAATTGACGCTTCCTCAACGCTTCGGAGCAGGCGCCTCGCGGACAACCGCGCCGTGCTCATCGCTGAGGATCAGGATGGCGAACTCCTTCGCACCGGTCTGCTGATTGCCGCTGACCGAAGCGTAGTCGAATCGTCCACGCAGGTCGGTGTATCCGTCCTTGTAGAACCGGACCTCCCCATCCTCCATGC
The DNA here is from genome assembly GCA_040772845.1 of Thermoguttaceae bacterium. GTDB lineage: Bacteria > Planctomycetota > Planctomycetia > Pirellulales > Thermoguttaceae > PWXP01. Next base: position 7,242,843 of record JAXGXG010000001.1, on the reverse strand, counting down.
GGGCGTACACCTTCACGTACACACCACCGCACCCTTGATCGGCGCCGCGCCGCCGTACCTGAAGCTGGCCATAGGTCTCCATCATCCGCACGTCCAGACTGTTGGAGAAGTATGTAGCCGCCCGCTTGATCGGCCCACCAACGACCTCGATCATCACGTTCCGCTGCGCCAGTCCTTCCGGCAGAGAAATAACCTTCTTCTCTTCGTCAGCAGAAAGCTCGACCGCATCGGTTCGATTGGGCCGGACATAAGCGAACTGACCGCCGTATTCGGTAACGAACGGTTGGTTCGAGAACAGCAGTTCGATATCCATGAGGTAGTAGTTCACCTGCACGCTGGTGAGGTTCGCGTAGCTGAGTTCGATCCGATCGCCATCGACACGAACCTCCAATGCCGGACCCGTGTCGGCCAGCCGCTCCTGCTGCTGGTCGCGGTCCTCGGCGTCGACAACCCGGCCCTCGCCCTTACCCTCGATCTGGTCGAGCTGGGCCAGCACGTTCCCGAACCGTTTGCTCCACCGCTCTACCGGATGCTCTGCGCGGGGGGTCGCAATCTTCCGGGCAAGCTCCAGATCCCCCGTGAAGAAAGCCATGTACGCCTGCAGGTACTCATATTCAGTAGTTCCAAATTTCGTAACTTGATATAGGTGAACGCAAGGGCTTTTTGGTAAAGGACTTAGGGGATCACACATACCCAAGTCCAGACCAGGAGGTAACCCATGCGTTCACGGAAGAACCATTGTACGATCTCATGCCGCGAAGTCCACAACCGCGCCGGAGCCATTGTCCAGCAGCATCTCCAGTTGCAGGACCATGGGTACAAATGCCGGGCGTCGGTCTTGCTGAATGTCCTCTTTTACGCAGCTTCCCGTATTGGCTTCATTTCCGCTGCTTGCCGGAATCTGGCGGGCGCGCCAACACAGCAGACCGTATTCAACGTGCTGGTGGCGACGTTGCCGGAGTATCACGAACTGGAGAAGCGGTTGAACAAGGCGCTGGTGGACGGCCTTCCCAAGGCCGTGCGACGGCGCAAACAGACGCTGGCGATCGACCTGACGTTGATCCCGTACCATGGCGAGCCACATCGGCACCTCGACGAAATCTATCGCAGCCAACCGAAGAGTGGCACGAGTCACTTTCATGCATACGCCACCTGCTACGTGGTTCGCAACGGGCATCGTTTCACGATCGCCTTGACGCCGGTACAGCGCGGCGAATCGATGGAAGAGGTCGTCCGTCGCCTGCTGCGTCAAGCACGCGCCCAGGGCGTAAAATGCCGGCTTTTGCTGCTGGATCGCGGGTTTTACTCGGTTGCAGTCATCCGTTATTTGCAGGCAGCCCGCTGCGCTTTTCTGATGCCGGTTGTCAAACGCGGCCGCAAGCCGAAGGCGGGCCAAGCCGCGACGGGTACGCGGGCCTTCGCCCAATGGAAGAAGAGCGGTTGGGCCACACACACCCTGAAAGCGTCCAAGGCAACCAAGTACGGCAAGACCGCGACCGTCAGGATTTGTGTCAAGTGCGGCAATCTTGCCGGCAAGTGGAAACGCCACGGCCGACGGGCGTTCGTGTATGCGTTTTGGGGATTCCGGCCTGCCAGCCCGCAATGGGTGTACGAAACGTATCGCAAACGGTTCGGTATCGAAACCAGCTATCGCCAGATGAACGAGGCACGCATCCGCACCTGCACTCGCAATCCACTGTTGCGGCTGCTCTTCTTCGGCTTGGCGATGATCCTCCGCAACGTCTGGGTCTGGTTTCATTTGACCACCCTCTCGGAACGCCACGGACGACGACTCGCGTTACATCTGGAGCGTCTTCCATTCCGCGATATGCTGCTGAACCTGCAGCGGGTGGCCGAAGTGATCATGGGAATCACACAATGCATCCTCGACGTAACCTCCGGCCACGCAACACCTTCTGACACACCGGACGCTTTCAGCTAAAATTTGGAACTACTGATATTGCAGACGCGAGTCAAGTTTCTCCGCATCGACCTTACCAAAGAAGTCGAGCGCCTCGCCCACCCGATCCTGCAGAAGGAGATAGTAGACGACGTTCATGCGATCGTTGGCGTCGAACTGGGGCTTGTGCGCCAGGATATCGAGCATGGCCATGTACTGGTTGTAGACGGCCTCATTGGCAATCTTCCTTTCAGGGCCAAGCTGATGTACTCGCGCATTGACCAGCGGATCGTATTCGAGCAATTCCCATGCGCGACGTTCCACCGGATCAATCGCCAGCAAGGTAGACTGCAGGTAACTCCCGCACTGCTCGACGAAGCCGTCCTGATACCGCAGATACTGCCGGATCGCCGGCGCCTCGTTGTGCATGATACTGTACGACCAAAGCGTATCGTTGTAGGCAAAACGGCCGTTCAGCAGGGCGACCACCTTCTTAAACATCTCCGCATCACGCATTCGCCAGGCGATGCGATCCAAATTGGTCGACTCAACGTTGTTCTCCCCGAGGAACGACAACACCTGCTCGTCCGTTCCGTGCTGCGAAATGTAGTCCCAGCACTCCCGGTCAATCTCGGTTGGTTCCTTCACCACGTTCAGCCGAACCGGTTCGGCAAATGCCACCAGGTTCTCGCGGCGCGCCACATGGACCGGGAAGTGGGCATAGTCACCAGGCTCGGGGAAGTAGAAGTGATACTCGACCTTCAGGCTCTCGAACGGCTCCAGGCTGATGTGCCGGCTTGCCAGCGTCTTGTCGCTCAGTACGGGCATAGCCCCCTGAGGCACCTGGAGCAAAACGTCGAGACGTTGCCGACTCGACGTTGGATTGGTCACAACCACCTGCGCCCCGTAAACAGTCTCGATGAGAAACTCGTCGGTAACGAACTTGTCAACCCGCTCGTTCTCCACCTCGCGGTACCGGTCGCCGTATTGAAAGAAATTTTGGCTCACGAGAACAGGTACTTTCTCAGCATCCGGCTCCACCGCTTCCACCTGCCGGAAGAACGCAATTATTGGCGATGCCGCCGTCAGCGTAACAGGCTCGGCCGCCTCGGCTCCCGGATCGGGACCGCCCAGTTGGTGCTCGCCACCCTCGAACGGCAGATCGAGCACGGCGAGGGCCAGCATCATCTCGGTGAAGTTACCGTGCGCCTCGGCCACCTTCGTCGAAAGGAAGGGGCCATTGCCTTCGTGCCGCGCATAGTCGCGCCAGAAGCCGTTTACCGATACCAAGTCTGCGATCTGTTCTGTGATACGCAGTTTGTAGTAGTTGTTTTCCGCGTATTCCATTGTCGGAGCGACATCCCGGTAGAACCGGCGGACCCGCGCACGGTCGAACTTCGCCTTTTCCAGCGACAGAGAAGCGTCCGCTTGCCGCTTGGCTGCCTTCTCCCGAGCCTTCCCCTCGGCCATTTCCTCGCGCTCCATCGCAGGCGCCTCGGCCGGCATGTCGGCTGCCGGCGCCGCAGGAGCAGGGGCAGGGGCACCGAGCTGGTCACGTACGGTTGCAACCAGAGAACGGCGCATGCCGAATGGGTCGCCGTCCGCAGCCTTCTGCTTCAATTCCAGGGCAACCCGCCCACTCAACTCGTGGGCAATGCCTTCGGTCGATAGCGCGCTACCCTGCAGGGCCAATTCAAAGAGACGATTGTCCTGTTCGATATTGGGAGGAATCAGGTTGAACCGATCGATGATGTGCCGCGTCATCTGAGCCTGCTGCCCCAAACGACGCCCCAACAGGATCCGCTCCACCGCGTTCAACTGCCCAAAGGCCCACCGCTGAGCATACGGCGCAAGATCACCTTCCAAAAGATACTGGTCCATGAAGGTCTTGTCCTTCTTGTTGGCCAGGTACGGCCGAACGACCTCGTCGAAGAAGGCACGGTCTTTCTGGTACAGGAAGAAATGCAATTCATGGCAGGCGAACTCGGCGTACTTCTCGCGTTTCTGTTCAGGCGTCAGGCTGGGCCAGTTGACGATGAACTCAAACCCGCCAAGCTTCTCGTCTCCACCCTGCTCCTGATTCAGCGTCATGAACAGCCGATACACGGCGCCGATGGAGTCGTAGGTCTCGATCTGTGCTTCGGTCAGGTCGGGGAACGCGACGGTACCTCCTTTGTTCAGCACGTCGATATTGCGCCGCTGCACGAAGTGCTTCGCCGGATCGAGCGGTTGGATCACCCGGCGGTCGCGAAGCACCGGAGCGGCCTCCTGCAACGCCAGCGGTCGCCAGGCCGTGTGCAAGCCGTCGACGGCCACAATCCACAGCATGTGCCGGTCACCCAGATCCTTTCGCTCCAGTTCGACCACACCGTTTTCATCGGGCCGCAAGTTCGCCTTCACCACCGCCGGTCGCGCCAGGAAGTTGAGGTCTTGTGGATCGCTGAGCCCCGCACGCGCGGCCGCGCTCTCTCCCTTGGAAATGCCATTGCGAGCCCTTCCGCCGTCACGCTCGCCGTACTCCTCGCCTGCCATCGCGCGTAACTCGCCCGTCTCCGTCTCACGCACGGCCCACGGATTCAGCAGCAAGCCCGGCCGGGCAAGCATATTGCCCGGATAGCGTTGCGTCGACCGCCGGTCGAGAATGTAACGGTACTCGTCCCCGATATCGCGTCCGGCAACGTACAACGAATCCGCCGTCGGCTGCGTGGCGATGGCCGCCGCCTGCCGTGCCGGTACGTGCAGGTTGCTCCAGGCGTTGAACGGAGCCATGTATCGGCTTGCGAAGACGTGAATACGCGTATTCGGCCCGGCGTGCCGCGTAGGAATGCGGACCTTCTCCTCGTTGACCACCGGCGAGAGCAACGCCATAGGCCGCGGGTTGGTGCGTTCCAGATAGCGCAAATCGCCTAGAATCTGCCCGTCTTGCACCGCACCCTCACTCACATCGACGTGAATCCGCCGCCCGTCCCGCTTCAACAGCAGCAGGTAATCGCCTGCAGCAAGATCGCGCAAGGTCAGGCAACCCGCATGAATCTGAATCTGTTCAAACCGATCGACCACCGGCTTTCCGTCGCGCAATTCAAGTAGTCCCAACTCCTCGCGAATCGGCTCTTCCGAGGGACGCATCCAGGGCACCAAAATCGGTTCGCCGGCAACGCCCGTAAGTACGGGCAGATAACTGTAGGTCGACTCGTCCAACGTCCAGTTGAGCTGGAGCCCATCGGCCATACGCACGTTGATGGTCGCAATTTCCGCCAAACGCCCGAGCAGAATCCGGCCCTGCTCGTCGCTTTGCAGGGAGAACGTGATGGGCGTTTTGACGTCGCGATGGTGCAACTGCACGCTCACCAATTCCCCGCGTCGCATCTCGCCGTTGCGCCCACGTACTTCCAGGACATACTCCTGTCCACCCCGTGTCACGTGTGGCAGTATCAGCCCGGCAGTCGTCGCCACTTCGTTCACATTGAATGCCTCGGCGTCGGACAGGTCTACATCCTCGCCTGCACTGACGCTCGGTACACTCGCATCGATCCGAACGGCCAATTCGCGTACCCGCGGTGGGACCTTGAACTGGTGGACCGTCTCGCCATTCTCTTCGAGCCTGAAATCGGCAGTTGTCTGTGAACTGGCCACGCCATCCAGATCGGTTGCTGAAACGGTCAGTCGGACTTTCTCCAGCAATCCAATTGGCAGTACGGCGCCGCCCAGTCGAAGCGTAGGCCGAATCACCAGTTTCGCCTGCTGGCCGTCGAGGATTTCTTCGCGTTCGAGGTGGAAGCCGGCATCGAAACGGTAGGCTTCCGCCTCATGCTGGAAGTCGTCGAGCGTTGCACGGTCGCCCTCGACCAGAATCACCTTCTGTCTGCCGGGACGTGTGGTGTAGGGCGCCAGAATCCGGCCGCGATCGTCGGGTTCGTACTGATGCCCTTCGATGAGCAGTTTGGCCTCGGGGCACGGTTCGTTCGCCTGGTCGTACACTCGGAAGACATGGCCGCCAGGACCGTTCTCCACAGTATAGCGAAGCCGGCCGACACGAATCACCGCCCGGCTACTGCGCCCGCTGCCGATCAATTCAACCACCCACACACCGGGCGCATTGATCTCGGCAAACTCGAACGTCCGACCAACACGACGGATCGGCGGCTCGGAATAACGGTGGGTAACCTCGTAATTCGGCACCAATCCATCCAACGCAATCGTCGTATCGACTTCCTTGCCTTCTTCGCGATAGTAGTTCAGCTCGTTGATGCGATAGATGCGAACCAACAACTGCTCCACGTTCTTCACGTGGACAGCCAGCTTGACCGCCTCGCCCGGTTGGAACGCGTCGGGACAGGTCGGTGCGAACTCGATATCGACCCGATCGCGCAACGCCTGCACTTCGGCCGGAGTCAGCAGCGAGTACAACGCTTCCGGCTTGCCAACGCCGGCAAGTAACCGGGCCTCCGCAAAGACCTTGTTGAGGTACTCCTCTCGCAGATACGGGCGAAACTCCTCGCGCCGGTCCTCGTCCACAAAGAAGTGCGCGAGGTAATCGCGAACCAGCGGTTCGTCGTTGCCCACCGGAGGCAGCAGCGTCGCCTCGCGGTAGTCGGCCGACGGATCGGCCTGATGGTCCGGATTGCGGCGACGCTGCTCGTCGATCCACTTCGCATTCACGTATGGTGCATGGTGAGGAACACTGACGTACTGCCGGAAGCGGTCGATATCGTACACGCCCATCTTGCGATCCAGCACCAGCCGATGATACAAGATGTTGAACTTCAGCCCGTTGTGGGCCGGCGCCAAGTCTGCTGCAAACCCCCACAGGCGTTCAAGGTAGGCCAGGCGTTCCGGGAGGTTCAGTAGTTCCAAATTTCGTAACTTGATATAGGTGAACGCAAGGGCTTTTTGGTAAAGGACTTAGGGGATCACACATACCCAAGTCCAGACCAGGAGGTAACCCATGCGTTCACGGAAGAACCATTGTACGATCTCATGCCGCGAAGTCCACAACCGCGCCGGAGCCATTGTCCAGCAGCATCTCCAGTTGCAGGACCATGGGTACAAATGCCGGGCGTCGGTCTTGCTGAATGTCCTCTTTTACGCAGCTTCCCGTATTGGCTTCATTTCCGCTGCTTGCCGGAATCTGGCGGGCGCGCCAACACAGCAGACCGTATTCAACGTGCTGGTGGCGACGTTGCCGGAGTATCACGAACTGGAGAAGCGGTTGAACAAGGCGCTGGTGGACGGCCTTCCCAAGGCCGTGCGACGGCGCAAACAGACGCTGGCGATCGACCTGACGTTGATCCCGTACCATGGCGAGCCACATCGGCACCTCGACGAAATCTATCGCAGCCAACCGAAGAGTGGCACGAGTCACTTTCATGCATACGCCACCTGCTACGTGGTTCGCAACGGGCATCGTTTCACGATCGCCTTGACGCCGGTACAGCGCGGCGAATCGATGGAAGAGGTCGTCCGTCGCCTGCTGCGTCAAGCACGCGCCCAGGGCGTAAAATGCCGGCTTTTGCTGCTGGATCGCGGGTTTTACTCGGTTGCAGTCATCCGTTATTTGCAGGCAGCCCGCTGCGCTTTTCTGATGCCGGTTGTCAAACGCGGCCGCAAGCCGAAGGCGGGCCAAGCCGCGACGGGTACGCGGGCCTTCGCCCAATGGAAGAAGAGCGGTTGGGCCACACACACCCTGAAAGCGTCCAAGGCAACCAAGTACGGCAAGACCGCGACCGTCAGGATTTGTGTCAAGTGCGGCAATCTTGCCGGCAAGTGGAAACGCCACGGCCGACGGGCGTTCGTGTATGCGTTTTGGGGATTCCGGCCTGCCAGCCCGCAATGGGTGTACGAAACGTATCGCAAACGGTTCGGTATCGAAACCAGCTATCGCCAGATGAACGAGGCACGCATCCGCACCTGCACTCGCAATCCACTGTTGCGGCTGCTCTTCTTCGGCTTGGCGATGATCCTCCGCAACGTCTGGGTCTGGTTTCATTTGACCACCCTCTCGGAACGCCACGGACGACGACTCGCGTTACATCTGGAGCGTCTTCCATTCCGCGATATGCTGCTGAACCTGCAGCGGGTGGCCGAAGTGATCATGGGAATCACACAATGCATCCTCGACGTAACCTCCGGCCACGCAACACCTTCTGACACACCGGACGCTTTCAGCTAAAATTTGGAACTACTGAGGTTGCGTTCGACGTCCACATCGGGCCCCGGCCGCAAGCTGGCCAGCCACGTGGCAATGAACGTAGCGTTGTGGATCAGATCGGGCTTCAGCTCACGCAACTCGCCAAGCTGCCCAAGCGTCAGGAGTCTGTCCACCTTGTGGTCGCCGAATCCCCGGGATCGCTCGTAGTTGAGGTCGGCCGCGATCATCGCAGGCAGGTCGGGATAATCGGGATGGTCCAAGCGTGAAAGCAGGTCTCGGCGTTCCAGATTCGTCAACTCACACGTCACGAGCCAGTCGTAGGCGGTCGGTTCGAACTGTTCAACGCTATTGCGCTGCGACGTGCGGGCAACGGCCATGAATCGGTCGCGAGTGATGGCGTTCTGATCGATCGAAGTCGGCCGATCGACCGTACCTGCCGCGTGCTCGCGCTGATGCCGGTAGTCCAGATTCAGTCGTTTTCGCAAGCGTTCCAGTGCCGCATCGGGCGCCGCATCGTAGGACAGGAGAATCTGGCGGTTCTCGATCACGGCTCGCCGGTGGTCTCCCGAATGCCGCTCACCCCAGATTTTCAGCAGCTCGTCTACCTTGTCGAGTTGGCCGGTATTCTGGTAATGCAAGGCGTGGTAGTAGTAATAATCCGTCGAACCCGGAATGAGCTTTTCGAGCGCCGTTTCACGATCTGCGGCCAGGGTGAAAGTCTCCAGGTATCCGATGGCCCGACCATCCCCCGCCGGAGAGGAGCCCGCAAAACCAAGACAAACAACACCAGCAACGACGCAACGGAACGGCGACATGATCGCACTCCTTTGAATATGGATCGAACCCATCCGACCAGGGACCCTTACCAGTCTACGACGCACAAACCTCCTCAGAAAGTTCCAGGGCCACCTCTTTTCCGCGATCTGGCCCCAAATGAACACACCCCCCATACGGCGCGCATCGCGACGTATTGAAACACACCATGCAGTCATCCGGTTGAGGAAACGGACGAGCCCGTACAACTCCGGTCCCGTCTCCAGCACTCGATAACCTCGCTCGCATCGCTTCGCCACACCCCACCAATCAGCCAACCACCGTACCACCCGCCCAAGCAACGCAAGGACATGCAATGCGCAACCAGCCTGAAGACCCCACTTCCGTTACGGACGCACCACCCGCAAGCATGCAAGCCAAGGGTAGCGACAGGACATGCAATGCAATGGGTCCCAATGCGAGGATATGCAATCTGCAGACTGCGAGTTGACAGCTTCCGCCCTTTCGTCTAGAATGCTGGCACTTGGAAGTGGGGGTATTCCGGAAATACTTGCTTCAAAGGAGGTGTTTCTATGACGGTGGCGCGTTCGCAACTGGTCGATACCGACGTAACTGCTTAGCCATCCTCGATAACGAGGCCCTGCTGGCCACGTGTGCGTACATCGACCTGAACCCGGTGGCGGCAGGCATTGCAGAATTGCCCGAGGATTCGCCCTATACGTCGCTACATCAGCGGGTGGAGCATTGCCGCGAGAAAGGGCGTTTGGCCGATCTTCAGGCGGCACGGCAGGGCACCGTCGCCGCGGCCAGGCTGGCTGCCGAACTCGACGAAGACCACTGGCTCTGCCCGATCAACGACACGCGTGCCTCCGGCGGCGAACGGATCGGGCTGCTCGAAGGTTTTTCGTTGGGCAGCTACCTGCAACTTGTCGATTGGACGAGCCGTCTGTTCCGTGAAGGCAAGGCGCGCGTGAGCGACGAGGTGGCGCCGATTCTCGACCGGTTGGACACGACGGGCGAGATGTGGCAGGAGACGATGAAGCGGCTGTTCGCCAAGGCAGGCAAGACGCTGGGCGTGGCGTTTGCGTTCCATCGCGACCCGCTACGGCAGGCGGCGGCCCATCGCGGCTGCCACCACCTGGCGAACCTCAACGGCTGCCGCACCTAGCCGCGTTTCGCCCGCCGCCGAGCGTGGCCAGCCGCCCCGCGCGGCCGCTCACGGCCGCGATCCCCCATTCAGCCATCCCTCTCACCGATGGCCCCGCTCGCGGTCTGCCGTCACGGTGCGCTTCTTGCCGTGAATCCGGTTGCGCAGCGATCCGATTCAGCATTTCGGCAGCCCAAGCATCGCCCACGTGCCCCCCAGACTCACCAAGAACTCCAAGCCGCCTATTCTTCCCATTTCCTGATTCGCTTATGACGCTGGCAGTTGGCGCATTGCGTGTCCTTGCATCAATTGGTGGACCAACGCATTGCATGTCCTTGTACAAGAAGGCTCTTCGGGCGATTCTGCTGATATGTACTGACTGCCTGGCGATGCCGATTGTCTATTGTGCTATGTGGGCTGAGAGTCTGCTTGGACCTGTGCTTGCACCAACTGCCGACAATCTGGATACACTGCGAGCCCTGCTTGTCAGACTGACAAGCAGGGCTGGCAATTCCAAGAAACGCGAAAAACGCCGGAAAACACGTGTTTTTCCGACGTTTTCTGAAGAGCGGGAGACGGGATTCGAACCCGCGACGTCCAGCTTGGGAAGCTAGCACTCTACCACTGAGTTACTCCCGCAGAAGACGTCTCCGCGCAGCGGAAACACCTAGAACACTGCCAGTATACACCCTGCGTACCGGCTGGCAAGGGGTTGAAAACACAAGGAGCCATCCGGTCCTTGTGAACTGCCCCGAAGATCGCTACGATATGCTCAGGATGAGGAAAGCAGCCCTCTTGCTGCCCACACCTTACCCCTATCAATGGGGGCAGCCTGCATCCAAGGGTCGGGATTGTTCCATGAAGCTCATCGCCTACCCCGTTGCTGCACTGCTCGGACTCCTCGGAATCGTTTTCGTCGCGGGTGCGCAAGGTGTAATCCTGCGCCTTGTGGTTGGCGCAATCCTCCTCCTGGCGGCTGTCGCTCTGGTCTGGCTCGCGAAAATGCAGCCGTCCAGAACAACAACCACTTTAGTGCAGAAAATCGACCTTTCTGGCGATGTGAATCTGCAGAAGCTGAACTGCCGACAGTGTGGCGCGACGCTCAACCGCGATGCGGTTAGCGTGCACGCAGGTGCGGTTTTCGTCAAGTGCGCGTACTGCGGCGCGGCGTATCAGCTTGAGGAGGAACCTCAATGGTAGGGCCAGCCGGACGACTCGTCCGATTTCTGGCCAATGCCGTGCGCCGTGATTTGGCCCGATTCATTGCGGTTGTGCCGAACGTGCGGGCCAGGCCCGGGCTCTACCGCTATGTGTTTCACCCGAGCAATGGCCGACGGGTGGTCCACTTGCGTCTTGCAGCCGATCGCTCGGCCGTTCTGTTGCTCGATGCCAGCGACGTTGTACACCTGAACGCCACGGCAGCCGCTCTGGCAAAGGCGGCGTTGGATGGCATACCGCAGACGACAGCCCTGGCCCCGTTGCAGGCTCGCTGTTCGGCTGCCGACCAGTCGGCACTCCAGCAAGGGGCCGATGCGATCTACCGCACAATATCGCAAATTGCGACGTCCGGGCAGTTGTGTCCAACGTGCGACCTGGATAATCTGGGCCGGGCGCCCCTGTTCAGCCGTCCGGTCCATGCACCCTTGAAGGCCGATCTGGCCCTCACGTACGCGTGCAACAATGCGTGCCACCATTGCTACAACGAGCCAGGTCGGAAACGCGGTCAGGTCATGCCACCGGATCGATGGCAGACGGTGCTAGAGATCATTGCGACCATCGGTGTGCCGCATGTCATCTTCACCGGCGGCGAGCCAACGCTATACAACGGACTCGAACTGCTGGTGGAAACCGCCTGCCGCCTGCGATTGGTAACCGGCATGAATACCAACGGACGCCGATTGGCGCATGGGCGGCTGGCCGCTGATCTGCAGCAGGCGGGGCTCGACCACATTCAGATAACGCTGGGATCGCACCACGCGGCCTTGCACAATGCCACGGTGATGGCAGACGCTTTCGATGAAACGGTTGAAGGCATCGACCGCTGCCTGGAAGCCGGGTTGCATACGGTAACTAACACAACGCTTACTCGGCGGAATGCCGTGAGTGCAGTCGATACGCTGGACTTCCTGCACGCGCGCGGCGTCCGCTGCTGCGCATTCAACGCGATGATCCATGCGGGGAAAGGCCGGGCGCATCCCGATACGCTCTTGTCGAACGAACTGGCGCCCTTGCTGTTGGCGCTACGAGATCGGGCGGCCGAGTTGGGCGTTCGCATGTTGTGGTATACACCAACTCGCTACTGTGAGCTTTCGCCGTTGGAACTGGAACTAGGCGTCAAACGTTGCAACGCGGCCGAGTATTCCATTTGCGTGGAGCCGGACGGCGACGTCCTGCCGTGTCAGTCGTACTACCAGGCGGCCGGAAACCTGCTGCGCGATCCGTGGCGCGGTATCTGGGAAAGCGAACTGTTTTGCACAATTCGGGACCGGGTCCGGAATCCGCGAGACTGCGGACTGCGGGAAGCGTGCTGCGACTGCCCGGACCTGAGCGTTTGTGCCGGCGGATGCATGTTGAAAAGAGGTGCGAAGAACTTGCGTGAGCCGTGTTCCGACCCCCCCTGCCGGGAGCTTGACCATGAGTGTGCGATCGGTATTTGAATTGTTGCAGCATCGATGGCTATCGTTTTGGAGGCAAGGGGCAGTTCGCGATCCGGTTGCAGGCACACCGATTCAGCGGGCAGGGATTCGTCCTGGCCTTTACCATTTCCTGTACGAACTGGCAGGCGAGCCGACCCGGTTTCATTTGCGGGTTGACCGTTCAGGAAACGGCTTGCTGCTGGCCGATGCGTCCACGGCAGTTCGCCTTCGACCTTCCGGGGTGATTCTCGTAAAGGGACTGCTCGAAGGCGACGATAACGCGACGTTGTGCGACCGGCTACAGCGGAGTTTCGGCAAGCTGTCGGCCGATCAGGCGCAATCCGACATCCAACGAGTGCAGGGGCTTCTCCACAGCCTGTCTGAGCCTGAGGGAAAGTATCCGATTTTCAATCTGGCCGACCCCACGTTTTCACCCGAAACGGCCCGGATGGACTTGCCTCTTTCGGCCGATATTCCCTTGGTCGAACCGAACCAAATGACCCGCCTCCTTGCAAGGATGTGGGAGTTGGCGATTCCGCACGTGACGATCCTCGCAGGAGACGCCCCTGATTCCGACGCCTTGATCCGTGCGGTCCAGCGGGCAGAAGACCTGGGCATGATCGCCGGAGTACGCGGCTGCGGAACCGTGCTCGGGCAGGGCTCGCTGGTGCGTGATTTGGCCCAAGCAGGCATCGATCACCTTGACGTGCTGTATCTGGCTGCCGACGGTCGATTGCATGATTCGATTGTCGGCCCTGGCGATCACGCGCAGGCCGTGCGCGTATTTCAACTCGCACGCGAGAACGACATCTGTCCGGTTGCCGACATCGCCCTGACGCGCGCGACTGCCGCGGTTGTGGACGACACGATCCTGTCGCTGAAGCAATACGACACCGATAACGCGGCCGTCTACGCGATTGCCACCGACGCGCCCATGGTCAACGGGACCACCCCCGATACGACCCTTGCCAACGAAACGGCAGATGGGCCGTTGACCGGCGATTCGCTGGTGCAGCTTGCCGGCATGATGGAAGCGTTGGCGGATTCGTCCGGGCTGCGAGTGCAATGGTATCCGCCGGTCGGGTTTCAACCAGGTATTTCGCTCGCGTCGCAGGTGCGCAGCGGGCCGCGGTGTAGCGGCGACACGGCCGTGCGCATCGAAACGGATGGAGCCGTCCTGCCGGCCCGCGGCCCCTATCGGTCCGGCGGGAACATCCTGGCCGATGCCTGGCAGGACATCGACGAGAGCGTTGCGTTCCGGGAATACCGCGCACGGGTGGAACAGGATACGTACTGCATGCAGTGCCCCGGTTTGGCGATTTGCACTGCCGATTGCCCACGGAACCGCCTGGGATGGGCGCACGGGCCGGCGACAAGCTCCCAAGAGACTTCACTGTCTGGCCAAGCTTCTTCGGAGGAGGATGACGATGAACGCGGATAGAAACAGGCGCGCCGCCGGCTGTTTGATTCGATGGCTTGGCATGGCTGCGGCATTGGCCATCGTGGCGATGAGTGCGAGCGCGGTCTCCGCGCAAGATTACCGGTTTGCGGTGCCGAAGCTCGACATGATGGTAACGGTCAACCGGGATGCCTCGGTAAAGATCGTCTATGAGATCACATTCCACAACGAACCATCCGGGCATCCAATTGACATCGTCGATATCGGGACCCCGGATCAGCGGTATGATCTTGGGCGTATCGATGCCTCGATCGACGGCGCGCGACTCCACGACATCCGGAAGTCGAGCTATATCGACTGCGGTTTCGAAGTCCATCTGGGCGTGCGAACCATTCCCCCGGGCGGAGAGGGAACGTTGCGCGTCGAGTTCACCATGCCGGATCGCGTTTATCAGGACACGACCCGAGGCGATTATGCGTCGTTGCGTCTGACGCCGACTTGGTTCGGCAGTCCGTACGTAGTGGGGAACACGCACATTCGGATCGTTGTGCAGCTTCCCGAGAGCGTGCATCCCGACGAGACTTTGCATCAGGGGCTTTCGTTTTCGCACAAGGCCGCCACGGATTTCGGAGCGGTGGTCGGCTGGAATTTCCCTGCGGTCCGCCTGACGGGACCACATATGGTAGCCGTATCGTTCCCGCAGCGTGATCTCGATCGGGTCGTGGTCAAGAGCCGTTGGGACATGCTCGTCGATTGGTTCACCGGCGCGATTCGGACAAGGGTCTTTCTTGGTATTGTGGGGCTGGGGCTGCTCGCACTGCTGTTCTTCCGGTTTTCCGGTGGAACGGGGTTCTCGGTCTATCTTGTGCTGGCCGTTGCATTGGCTGTCTTGTTTGTGGCAAGTCCCCAGTGGCATCTGCTGTCTTTGCCGATCCTGGCAGGTCTTGTTGCATGGAATGAATGGGCGCTGGGCCGCCGGAAAGTGCGTTACATGCCGCCGATCGCGGAAGTTGAAGGCGGCGGAATCAAACGAGGGCTGACTGCCCCAGAAGCTGCCGCCCTGCTCGAGGCCCCCGTGGCGAAAGTGCTAACTCTGGTCGTGTTCGGTATGTTGAAGAAACGCATTGTGCATCAGGTGCAGGCCAGCCCGCTTGTTGTTCAACTCGACGAAAACTTCCGTGTACCTGAAGAAACTCCATTCGATACGGCCAGACAGCGTGACGCGTTCTATCGGAAGGCGGGGCAGAAGCTGGGGACGATCGTACACGCATACGAGTATCCGTTCCTCTTTCTCATCGAAGCGAATCCCGGCAAGCCACTGCAAGACACTGATTTTGGCGTGCCGTTGAAAGAACTGCTTTCCCGGGTGGCCAAACGCATGAAGGGATTCGACCTTTCGGATACCCGGGACTATTACCGTTCCATCGTACGGCGCGCCTGCGAGCAGGCGTCGGCGATTGGCGATATTTCGCAACGTGAGAAGGTCATCGACAAGAATCTCGAATGGATCCTGGTCGATGACGATTACCCGACGGTCTTCTCGCATGGCTACCCGTACCAACCTGTCTGGACACGGTCGAGCGTGGGTTCGGGCGTAACGGCGCCTTCGGCCGGCAATTCCGCGCCGAGTACCGGAACGACGAGCTTTGGCGACGTGGCGGCTTCGTTTGCTGGCTGGACGGAAAACACCATGGGAAGCATGGCTGGCGCCATTGCCCCGGAGTCGCTTGGGATTGTGAAACCATCCGGCGGGTTCCTCGACATGAGCGGCTGCGACCGTGTCACAGGGGCGGTTCTCGAAGCCCTTAGCGAGTCGGGCGGAAGTGGCGGCGGAAGAGGCGGCGGCGGCTGTGCCTGTGCCGGCTGCGCGTGTGCATGTGCTTGTGCAGGCGGAGGACGTTGATCCGTCTAAGGCGTCAACGACCTGCCGGCATCTGTTTGCCGCTGTGCCTCAAACGCGGCCACGGCCACGCTGACCGAGAGGTTCAGGCTTCGGGCGTTGGCATGGATGGGAATGCGCAGGCAGCGATCCGGATGAGCTTGGAGCAGGCTTGGCGGAAGCCCTGTCGATTCGGAGCCGAACACGAGAATCGGATCCGATTCGAATGGCGCGTCGGTATACGGTCGGCGGGCCGTCTTCGTGAAGAACCACATCTGCGCCGGAGCCAACCGTTCGCACAAGGCAGACCAATCGGCCATCACTTCATAATCGAGATGCTTCCAGTAATCCATCCCGGCGCGCCGCAGGTGCTTGTCGTCCAGTCGGAATCCGAGCGGCCGCACGAGCCACAACTTCGCGCCCAGTGCGACGCACGTACGGCCCACGCTGCCGGTGTTGTAATGGATTTCCGGCTGATAGAGAACGACGTGCATATCAACTCAGCCCTCGCAAGCTGGTCAGGCCGATCGGTTCGCGACTGGCGAAGGGTTCGCCGTACTTGGCGCCGATCAGGAATCCCCACGTCGACGCCATGTGCCGCAACCGGTCGATCAGCGTGGGCGACTCGGTGGGCCGGCCGGTAATGAACTGGCTCTCGTAGCAGCGAATGGCTGCCTCTTTCGCCTCCCAGTATTCACTAATGTCGAGCACCATGGCCGGTTGCGGTACTTGCCGCAGATGGAAAGCGTAGTAATAGAGAACGCGTTCGGGATAGTGCGGCTGGCCAGGCAGATCGGTCTTCGTGAGCTTCGCCCAGAATCGCGCGGCTTCGACAAGCTCGGTGGCCGCCGTGTGGTCGGGATGCGCATCGGTCCAATACGGGGCGAAAACCCATCGGGGGCGTGCCTGCCGAAATACACCGGCCAACTGGGCCCGGGCCTCCAAGGTATGTTCCAGACTGCGGTTGTTCAGGCCCAGATTCCCCCGCCAATCGAGCCCCAGAATGGCCGTGGCCGCCGCCGTTTCGCTCGCGCGGATTTCGGGAGATCCGTAGGGCGTCGGCTCGCCGTTGGTCAGGTCGAGTACGCCGACAGAGAGCCCTTCGGATCGGAACTGCATGATTGCCCCGCCCATGCCTAGTTCGGCATCGTCCGGGTGCGGAGCGACCACAAGTACGTCGAGTGGGGGGGCAGGCAGCATGGCAATGAATACCGGCAAAGGGACAGAGGAAAGAAAGCCACCGGACTTTGCATCTATTGTAGGGAACAGTGGCCGGAGGCCAATGGCCCGCCTTACGCGCCCCCCGCCACCGTGTGGCTCGTCCGGCCGGAGCGGTGGTCTGTTGGCTAACGGCGGTGCTCACGACCACCCCTTTCCTTCAGGGCATTGCTGCTGCCTTCGGCGGCAGCAATGCCCTGGAGGAAAGCCTTTTGGTGGCCTGGCCTCGTGTGGTTTACTGACCATGGCACCGGCCGGGCGAGCCGGCCGGTGGCCCTTTCTTGCAGCGTCTTGTATCAGCGCCTAAGCCGGACAGTCCGTAAAGGCGGGACTCCAACCATGGCGGCCAAGCCGCCAGAAATGGAAGAGTCCAGTTTTTCACTTGGCAGAATGGCCCCGCTTTTGGTAGGGTAGATACAGGAGATACGTTGAGACAATTGTGAGGCCCTTCCGGCAGGAGGGGGATTCTATGTATCGAACGGGGATTGGTCTTTTCTGCGTGTCGGCACTTGGAGTATGGTCCGTCTGGGCTTCGGGGCAGGCGGTCGCACCGGCCGAGTCGGAAACAGAGCAGAGCATTACCTATGAACTGCTCATCAACGGCGAGAGCTTCCTGGTCGAGGGGAATCGGGTCGTGAAACTCCGCAGCGAGAAGAACCCCGATACCGAGTATCAGGTTGCCGTCCGCATCGCACCCACCCAGCGCTATCGCATGCCGAACCTCAGCTTCGCATACGAACGACCTGCCGTTATCCAGCGCGATCCTGAAGACGGTGCGGGGATCGTTCGATTGATCCACGAACTGGGCTACACCATGCTCATCCACGACCTGGGCGGCACGCTCGACGAGGACGCCCAGAAGCAGGCGTTGGCCATCCTGACGGAATCGGTCGCCAACTCCTTTGGCGACTTGCAGGCAAGCAACATCCAGACGGGAGCACCGCACAGCCGGAAGTTCGGCGAGAACACGGGCCTTGGCAATATGATCCGCTATACCGATGCCCAGAACGTCGGCCACACGTGCCTTGTCTACGTGCTGACGGGAAAAGGGTTTTCCGCCACCTGCGTCATTCAGTATCCGGACGCGGACCAGGACAACGTCCTGCCCCTGGTTCGCAAGACACTCGATTCGTTCCAGGCGGCGTCTTGAATCGGGCGAACGTTGCAGAAGCGTTTCATTGCGCGGGGCGCCAACGGGCTCATTCCCGCTGGTAGGTCCCGATCAACTCGCCTTGCGCCAGGATTCGTCCCTGCATCTGTTTGAGCAACTGATTCTTTGTGAGGCCCGGTTCGACGGCCAGTTCAGCATCGAGTGCATAGAGCTTGAAGTAATAGTGGTGCGTACCGTGACCCACCGGCGGCATCGGCCCGCGATAGCCGATCAGCTCGCCGCTTGTCCACGAGTTCTTCCCCTGCATAGCACCCGAGGGTTGCTCTAGCCGCGGTTTCTGGGGCACGGCCTCGGGCAGACTGGCGGCCTCAGCGGGAATCTTGTACATAACCCAATGCACCCACGGTTCTTCGGTCGGCGCATCGGGATCGTCGCAGATCAGGGCAAGCTCCTTCGTTCCTTCCGGCAGGCCGGACCAGGAGAGCGGCGGAGAAACGTCCTCGCCTTCTCCTGTGTATTTGGCAGGGATCGGTTTTCCTGCGGCAAATGCCGTGCTGGTCAACTCAAGGGTCATCGGTATTCCTCCTTGTTCGTTCGTTTGGGGATCCGCTTCCGAAGCACAACCTGTCGCGATGAAGCCAAGGACAATCGCGGCCGAGCAACAAATGCAATACATAACGTGACTTGTTTTCATGGGACACCCCCTTCAATAGGATGGGTTACTCACCACTTCCAGTATACCGCAAGGCAATTCCGGGACAACCCGTCGTCCAAGGCGGCGTCAATCCGCGAGGGCGGCCTGAATGGACCAATAGCGTCCTCCAATAAGACGGTTTCCCGTTTTGCAGCCGGTTCTGGATTTTCTGTCCCGTTTGGGACATAATCGACGTATCATGCAGGTGGTATGCAAGTCACCGTTTGTCTGACGAACCATGAACCCGAGGCATAAAGGAGTCGCCGTGTCGATCAACCGCCGCGTAATGTTGCTGAAGTCTGCCGCGTTCACGTTGTCTGGGTTGGCTGCTGGAGCCGTTCACCGCTCGATCGCCGCCGACAGCATCGAGGGGGCCGCGGATACAATCCCCACGCCCGAGCCTCGTGTTGCACGGTTTGAGCGACTCGGCTACGGCATGTTCATCCACTGGGGACTCTATTCTCAGTTGGGGCGCGGCGAATGGGTAATGCACCGCGAGAAGATTCCGGTCGAGGAGTACCAGAAGCTCGCCGCAACGTTCACCGCAAAGGATTTCGACGGGCGGAAGATCGCCCAGGTGGCCAAACAGGCCGGTATGAAATACATCACGCTCACTTCACGCCACCATGAGGGCTTCAGCCTTTACGATACGCGCGGTCTGTCGGACTACGATGCTCCGCACAGCGCCGCAAAACGCGATCTGATCGAAGACTTCGTCACCGGCTGCCGAGCCGAGGGGATCGTCCCCTTTCTGTACCACACGACGTTGGACTGGCATCACCCGGAGTTCAACGGCGACTTCAACGCATATCTCGACTATCTGTACAAGTCCGTCGAGGTGCTCTGCACCCACTACGGGCCGCTGGGCGGCCTGTGGTTCGACGGCAACTGGAGCAAGAAGGACGCCGATTGGAAGGAAGACCGCCTCTACGGCATGATCCGCAAGCTCCAGCCGGAGGCCATGATCATCAACAACACGGGCCTGCACCAGCGGGGCAAGGTAGGCAATCCGGAAATCGACAGCACCACATTCGAGCAGGGACGGCCCACGCCCATGGACCGCCGCGGTATGCCGAAGTACGTCGCGGCCGAGATGTGCCAGACGATGAACCGGCACTGGGGAATCGGCAAGAACGACTTCTGCTACCAGTCGCCCAAGGAGATCATCGAAAACCTGTGCGCCTGCCGGAAGGTCGGCGCCAACTACTTGCTGAACGTCGGCCCAACGGCCGAAGGCGCGATTCCGCAGTACGAGGCCGCCGCACTGGGCCGAAGCGGTGATTGGGTCCGCATGCACGAAGAGGTCGTGTACGACGGCAAGCCGTTGACGGTCGAATGCAAGGGACACGATTTCGCCTTGGCGACCGACAAGGCCGTGTACCTGTTCATCCACGATCTGGGGATTCGTGGCGATGCAAACGTAACGCTGGAGGTCGGCGGCAAGGGGCCGCGAACGTTCAAGGGCCTGCCGCAGAAGTTCAACAAGGCCGAGTGGATCGACAACGGCGAGGCGCTCAAGTTCCAACAGGAAAGCGACAGCCTGACCGTCGACTGCACCGGATTCCCTTACGGAACGAATACCGTGGTCCGAGTCATCCGATTGACCTGAACGACCGATCCATTGCGAAATGAGCCTTGCCGACTCCAACGCACCGCTCTGTGGGGCACTGCTTGACGAGGTTATGCTGGTCGACCGCATCTGCCGTCCCGAGCAGGTGCGGTTCAAAGCGCAATCGTTGCCCGGCCACCTGATTCAAGTGGTGGTGGAAGGGGAAGTGCAGCAGTGGGCCGGCGGAGTCATGCAGCATTTTGGCGCCGGCCAGGCGATCTGGTACTGCGACGACGAACCCGTCCAGGGCGTGGTGCGCAAGGCGCCCTGGACGTTCTACACGGTCAACTTTCTGGCCGTGGCCATTCCGCCTCCGCCACTCGACCAGCGAGTTCTGCCGATCAAGCCGGAAACGGTCGAGCGGATGGAGCAGTTGTTCCATACCTGGCGTGCGACCGATATGCCGCCCCTGTTGCGACACTTGCGGGTCCATGTCCTATTGCTCCAATGTCTGGCCGATCTCTTGCCACGCGACTCCCACAACCATTGCGTCGAGCGTCCGACGCGGGTGTGGTGGGACATCGAGAATCACGTGCGCCGCAATCCGGCCGAACCGATCGATCTGAAATACCTCCGCCGACTTACCGGGATGTCACAGCGCAGTATCGTGCGGGCGTGCCACCTGGCCGTAGGCGTCTCACCGATGAAACGCGTCAAGCAAATCCGCCTCAGTCATGCTCGCGGCCTGGTGCAGCTTTCCAGCTTGACCATGACCGAGATCGCGTTACGCGTCGGCTATTCGCGCGTGCAGGAACTGAGCCGGGACTACCGCGAGCGATACGGTTGCACCCCTTCTGACGATCGGCGCGCCGGCCCCGACTATCGCAGGTGTGAGGCAATCGTACCCGCTTTCGATGGTGAGCCTTCTTGAATCAGCATCCGGGTTACGGCATGAGGCTCATCCCACGGCTTGTTCGCATCGGCCTGATGTGCGAGTTTCAACTCGGCAGCAACCGCGACCTGCCCGGACGAGAATGCGACACGATTTGCGACACGTGCGGACAGAACTGCGACGCGGCTCGACGTCGCAAGTGCTATAATCATGCCTGCTGAATGAACCATTCGCGGCAGCCCGGTTCTGCCTGTCGCAATACGATCCGCCAACGCACGTGGACGATCATCATGAAGACTACGACGTTCGTTTCGATGCGCGATCCGCGCCATGGTTCTTCACCCTGGCCTGCGGCTACCTGGACTCACAGCCCTGTGTATCGCCCTCTGCCGCCATGCCTCGCAACACTTGTGTCGGCCATTGTTCTGGCTGCGCCGTTTGCGGCGCCGGCTTCGCTTGCTGTCGAATATCCGGGGCAGGCGCCCGGGCCGGCGCAAGTCGCTTCCGAGGCGTCCCAGGTCACCTTGTCGAATCGTGCCGTCCGTGCGGTGTGGAATGCTTCGAACGGCCCGCCACGGCTCGTGCGCATCTCGACCCCGGCCGAACCTTCGGCTGGAGCTGTTGCCGGCGGCGAGTTATTCCGGGTCGTACTGCAGGATGGGCGTAGTGTTTCGTCCTCCGAGATGGAGCATACGCCGGTCGAGGTGATTCGGCTTACGAGCGATGCGAAGTCGCCTCGTGCGGAAGATCGGTTTGCCGGCCATCGGATCGCAGCGACGTTTACGTCAGCATCGCCGGCCTTTACTGTGGCCTGGTCGGCCGAGTTGCGAGACGGCTCGAACGGCGTGACGATGCGCGCCGTACTCACGGCTGGCGCCGACGGCCTGCCGCTTACGGAGTTCATTGTGCTCGATGCATGCATTCCCGGCGCAAAGGTATGTGGCGAAGTGGACGGCTCGCCGGTGGTGGCAGATCGGTGGTTTCTTGCGTGCGAGCACCCGCTTGCAATCAATCGTGTGGAAGGCGATCGCGTGACCGGCGGCCGGTCCCGACCGGGTCTCGCCGCGGCGCAGACAGTGGCACTCGATGCGTCCGTCGGCATCACACCGCCCGGTCAGCTTCGCCGCGCGTTCCTCTATCACCTGGAACGTCGGCGGGCGCATCCGTATCGCCCGTTTCTGCACTACAATTCCTGGTACCATTTGAATATCGGCCGTCCCGACCACCGCATGACCGAAGCTGAATCGCTTGAAACCATCGCGTTCATCGGGCGAGAATTGGTACGGAAGCGGGGCGTGACGCTCGACGCCTTTGTCTGGGACGATGGCTGGGACGATTTCAATTCGCTATGGGAGTTCCACCACGGGTTCCCGAACGGCTTTTCCGCCACCAGGAAGGCTGGGGAGGCATTCGGGGCAAGCCAAGGCGTCTGGATCTCGCCTTGGGGCGGCTACGGCAAGCCAAAGGCACTCCGTCTGGAGCACGGCAAGTCGCAGGGATACGAGACGAACGATCGCGGCTTCGCCATGTCGGGGCCGAAATACCGCAATGCCTTTCGCAGTGTCTGCCTGAAGATGATGCGACAGTACGGGGTGGCGTTCTTCAAATTCGACGGAATGGGAGCTGGCTGCAACGTCTCCGGGGCACAGCGAGAATTGGCAAATGACATCGACTCCGTGCTTGCTCTCACCGGAGAACTCCGCCAACAGCGTCCCGACCTGTTCATCAGCGCCACGGTGGGCACCTGGCCCTCGCCCTACTGGACCTTCTATGCAGACAGTATCTGGCGGCAGGGAGCAGATACCGAGTTCCACGGTCCGGGAAATGGCCGAGAGCAGTGGATCACCTATCGCGACATGTCGGCCTGCCAGCGTATCGTGCGGCGAGCGCCGCTGTACCCGCTCAATTCGCTCATGCTTCACGGCCCATGCATCGGGGACCGGGCAAACCCGAGCCGTATGGATCGGGATGAAGCCTCGGTCGCCCATGAGATGTGGACCTTCTTCGGCAGCGGCACCGGGTTGCAGGAACTGTATATCTCGCCCCACCTGCTCACCGGTGGCATGTGGGACACCCTGGCCTGCGCCGCACGATGGTCGCGTGAGAATGCCGACGTCCTTGCCGATGCACACTGGATTGGCGGCGATCCCGGCGCAGGCGAGGTGTACGGCTTTGCTTCGTGGTCGCCTCGGAAGGGGATCGTCGTGCTGCGCAATCCGTCGGAAACGCCGGCCAGTTACGACCTGAACCTGGCACGAGATTTCGAGCTTCCCCGCGAGTATCTGACCGATTACCAGTTGGAATCGCCGCGTCCGGGGCAACGGATCGGCTCGCTCCGGATGGGTGCTAACGAACAGAAACGCATCGAACTCGAACCATTTGAAGTACTGGTGTTTGAGGCAACGCCCGTTGCCAGGCCATAGCCACGCGCCCCTGGCGGTCAGGCCGCCTGCTGCCTCGCAGATTACTGACAAGGTTAAATCATGAGCTTGTGTACGAATGGCGAAATGGATATTCCCACTGCTTCGTTGCCTGGGTTGGAATACAAGCCGGCGCTGCGTGAAACGCTTGCCCGGCTGCAATCTCTGTTCGAGCGTCGGGCTTCCGATCAGGTGTTTGTCCAATGTCCGTTGCCGACACGGGCCCTGAAGCGGTTTGCGGAACGTTACGGCGAGGGGTTCTGTGGCTATCCCCTTGTCGAAGACCGAATCGCCTTTTGGGACGAACACCTTGCGGAATTGGCGGCCGTGGAAGACGATTCCGTGCCCTCGGCCTATTTGAGTGAAATGGATCAAGGGCTGTACGGTGGCATGTTGGGTGGCGAGACTCAGTTTCTGTCCGATCCGGCCACCGGATGGATCAGCTCGATGGTGAAACCCCTGTTGAAGGACTGGTCGGAGCTGGACCGTCTGCATTTCGATTCCGACAACGCATGGTGGCAGCGGTATCTCAGCCAGGTCGAACGATATGCCGCGGCGGCAAGCGGGAAATACGGTATCAGCCACTTCATCCTGATCGACAGCCTGAACTTCGTCTTCGAACTCGTTGGCGCCACGGGCGCCTATCTGGCGCTCGACGAGCATCCCGAGGAGGTTCGCCGCGCCGTGGATATGGCCTTCGACCTGAACGTGCAGGTGCAAGAGACGTTCTTCTCGCGGGTACCGTTGCTCGACGGCGGAACAGTGAGCAACATGGCCGGGTGGGTGCCCGGCGGACGTATTGTCTCGGAAAGCGTCGATCCATTCCATATGACGAATCTCGCGTATTTTGCACGTTGGGGCCGTGAGCCGATCGAACGCATGTTGCGGCATTTCGATGGCAGCGTGTTCCACTTGCACGGGAATGGTCGTCATCTGCTGGAACCCGTAAGCGCACTTGTCGGCGCGAAGGCCATCTTTATGGGCGATGATCGGCCGTATCCGCCGGCGTTCGCGATTCGCCATCAGTTGCGTCAGCGCGCCGGAGACATGCCATTGGTGATGCAGGCTGAATATGACGCCTTCCGAACTGCACTGAACGAACAGGGTCTGCCTGGCGGCATCCTGTACGTCGTCAGCGGCGCGCCGGACGTGGCGACCGCGAATAGAATGATGGAACAGGTGCGCGACTACCGCGCACCACAACCCTCGGGAGATACACGATGCACCGATACGTCCATGCCATAGCTTTGTGCGTGCTCGCCCTTGCCGCCTTGTGTCCTGCATTCGCCGGCGAGGCCGAGGACCTTCGCCTTGTTCCGTTCCCTAAAGAGGTCCAACGGAGTGACGGGTGCTTTCCGGTTGCCGATACCATGCATTTGCAGTTCTCGCGATCGGTCAAGTCCGGAGCAGTCCAGACGCTTCTCGACTCTTTGCAGAAGTCTGGCATGAAGACGCCTGCAATCGCCGTCTCCGAGGACAACGGCAAGGTATTCCGCATTTCGGTGAAACAGGGCGGCGCTTTCCCCACGTTTACCTTTCGCAAGGGTGCAGCGGAGGAGGACTACATCCTGCAGATACGGCCCAACGAGATTACGGCCGGCTCGCCAGGCGATGCCGGGTTACTTCACGCCGTACAGACGCTTCGGCAGCTTCTTCGCGCCAACTGTACGGACGGTGCGCTGCCCTGCCTGACAATTCGCGATTGGCCGTCGCTACGCTGGCGGGCCTTTCAGGACGATATCACGCGTGGGCCGAGCCCGCGCATGGA
Source organism: Thermoguttaceae bacterium (assembly GCA_040772845.1). Classification (GTDB taxonomy): domain Bacteria; phylum Planctomycetota; class Planctomycetia; order Pirellulales; family Thermoguttaceae; genus PWXP01. Next base: position 7,217,308 of record JAXGXG010000001.1, on the reverse strand, counting down.
GACGCTCACGCGCGAGGTTGAGCTTGGTTCGTACTTCAAGCTGAACCTTTTCACCTACTACATGGAATATCAGTTCGCCTTCCAGAAGCATCCGGCCATCGGTCCGGCGAACGGTTCGTTGACCGCCGAGGAACTGGCTGCCCTGGTCAAACATGCCCAGCCGTTGGGTATCGATATCCTGGGAAACCAGCAGTCATTCGGGCATTTCGCCCGCATCCTCCAGCATGATCCCTATGCCCACCTGCGTGAGACGCCCAGCCTTCTGTGTCCCGTGAAGGAAGAGTCGTACCAGCTTCTCGATGACTTGTACTCCGAGGTCTGTCCGCTGCTGCCGTTTCCGATGTTCAACGTCTGTTGCGACGAGACCTGGGGGCTTGGCGCCGGACCTTCCAAGGCATTGGCAGCAAAGATCGGCGTGGGTGGCGTCTATGTGCGGCACTTGCTTCGCGTTCACAACCTGCTCAAGCGGAAGTACGGGAAACGCATGATGATGTGGGGTGACATCATTCTTCAACACCCCGAGCACCTGGAGAAGATCCCCAAGGACACGATCATGCTGACGTGGGGTTATGGCGCGAAAGACAGCTTCGAGCCCCAGATCGTACCCTTCGCCGATTCCGGATACGAGTTCTTTGTCTGTCCTGGAGTGAGCAACTGGAGCCGGATTCTGCCCGACTTTGGCGTCGCCGCGGTGAATATCCGGAATTTCGTTCGCGACGGGGTGAAACACGGCGCTCTCGGCATGCTCAATACAGACTGGGAAGACGATGGCGAATCGCTCGACGCCCCCACCTGGTACGGCGACGCCTGGGGCGCCGAATGCGCGTGGAATGGCTCGACAACGTCGCCGGAAGCATTCAACCGGCGGATTGGAGCGGTACTGTTCGGCGAGTCGGGCGACCGTTTCGGCCGGGCAATCGAGCGGCTGTCGGAAACGCACCGCCTGGCCGGAATGGAGGGGATGAACAACCGCCGCTTCTGGAGCGACGACTTCCTGCCCCAGCAGACCCCTTCCGCCACTCGCGCGTCGGCCGACCGTCTTCTGGAAATCGTCCGCCCGGCCATCGAGGACCTCGAAGCCTGCCGGAAAGACGCTTCGCACAATGCCGATCTTCTGGACGCCGTGCTCTTCGGTGCACGGCGTATGGAATTGATCGGACAACGAATGCTCGATGGCATGGAGGTCGCGGAACTCTGCAACCGCGCGCGCGATCTGCCGCCCTCAGACGCCGTGCCGTTGCTGATGCAGGCGGGACAACTGGTCCGAAAGAATCGAGACGCCCACGAAGCACTGGGACGGCAGTTCGAGTCGCTGTGGCTAAGGGAAGCCAAGCCGTACGCCCTCGACTGGACCATGGACCGGTACGCCGCTACGGTTGCGAGGTACGACGCATTGAGCGCCCGTCTGGCCGACGCCTGCAAGCTGGCCAAGCGCGGTGAACGTTTCCGTGATTTACCGTAATGTGCGAATGCCTGAAGCGACACATGGCTGTTGCGAGGACGTATGGCCGATGGCGCCGCCCGGCTACTCGCTACTTGGCGTCAACACGATCGATTGGAAGTACATCAGATCGTTGTTGAGTGCTTTGTCCGGGCGCATAACCAGGGTGTACCGGCCCGGGGAGGCAAACGCCAGCGTGTCGAGGGTGAATGCCTTGTACTGGTACCAGTCGCCAGTCGGTTCCACTGAGGCAACCAGCACCTGCTCGTTCATTGTGATACGGTACGGCTGCCCCTGCCACTCGGGATTGGCGGCATAGGTAACCGCTACTCGATACACGCCTGGCCTGGCGACGTCGATAACCCAGGAGATTGTGTCCGACGGTTCGGTCCACTTCGAAATGTGGAACTTGCCCTTACGGTTGAATCGTTTCACGGTCTTTCCTGCCGTGATGGCGCGAATGTAGTCCAGGGTAATCGGGCCGTCGTCCTGCTGCTGCACCACCGGTGCGTCCACCCGGGGCGAGCCGTCAAGCTCGACAACCACCACCGTATCGACCGGATCGAGGGGCGCCGCAGGCAGCGAAACGGCAAGTTGCTTCCCCTGCTTTGTGACGGATAGCGTATCTTCTGGCTTTGCGAGCAGATGTGCAGAGCGGACCGTGTTATGCAGACCATCGAGCCGCAGCAAACCATCTCCAGGCCAACGGAAGACGTGCAGGTACAGCGTTGCGCCCTTGATCGTGCAGTACCCCCACGGCAATTCGTGGAACGGGCTGGCCGTCGCGCCGTAAATGCTCTGGCCATTGATGCGAACCCAACGGCCGACCGCCTGCAGGATTTCGACGCTGGGCTGCGGGACGACGCCTTCGCCGGTCGGCCCGATGTTCAGCAGGTAGTTGCCGCCACGGCTGACAATCTCGACCAGTCGGCGGATAACTTCCTCGGGCTGCTTCCACTCGTGGTCGAACTTGCTGTAGCCCCACGTTTCGTTGAGCGTTTGCGGCGTTTCCCAGTATTCTTCGATACCGCCGATGGGCATGCCATTGTCGCTCATGTTCTGGTAGTCGCCCAGCAGTTCCTTGTTGTAGTTGCCGACGCGGCCGTTCACCAGACAATATGGCTGCGCATTCCAGACCAGATTGGCAAACTCCTGGCCTTCCTGCTGCGTGTACATACCGCGATCGAACCACACGAGCCCGAACGGTCCATAATTGGTCATCAGTTCGCGAAGCTGGGGCTTGGCCTTTGTTTCCACGTACCGCCGTTCAAACAGTTCGAGGTTCTCTTCCGGCGAGAAGTTGAAATCCCACGTATTGCCGTACGCAAACGGTTCGTCCCAGTCTTCGCGATGCGAATAGTAGATGCAGAACTTCAGCCCGCGTCGGCGGCAGGCTTCGGCCAGTTCCTTGAGCGGGTCGCGGCCAAAGGGCGTGTGGTCGACGATGTTGTAGCGGCTGACCTTGGAATGATACATGGCGAAACCGTCGTGGTGTTTTGCGGTCAGTACCACGTACTTCATGCCGGTCTGGGCGGCCAGTTCGGCCCAGGCTTCTGCATCGAACTTCACCGGGTTGAACTTCCTGGCCGCCTCGCGATACTGCTTGTAGGGAATCTTCAGCCGGTGCATGATCCATTCGCAATTTTGGCCCACGTCCAGTTTCTGGCCGTTCCATTCGCCGCCCATCATCGAGTAGGGCCCCCAGTGGATGAACATGCCGAACTTGGCCTCCTTGAACCAGCCGAGCCGTTCAGCCTTGGAGACCCGCACCGGCACAGGACTATCGCCTGCCGCATCGGCTGACACTGCCTCCTCGGCGCCCGCGGGCAAGCCGGCCAACACCAGGAGCAATACGATGGGGCGGAAACAGAGGGATGAGACAGACCGCAGTTTCATACGTTACGACCTATGTGGGCTGAAGCATATGGAATCATCACCGATATCGGCGCAGGGAGTGCGACTCCCCGAAGGAATCGCACCGCATGCACACATCCCCAGTATCGATGGACGCCTGCCCTGAGTCAAGCTTTCCGCTCCGGTAGGGGGACCGACGCATTGGCGCAATGTGGGGGATACGCGCCGCATTCATGCCGGATGCACGCCGGGCACATCATGCCGCGGTGCAATGCGATGGTTGGAACGCCGCAACTACTGCCCGCGGACGCTGCCGTCCGGGACAGTCTTATCGACGGCGACAGGCGGTTCGGCCAGATGCAGGTTGTTGCCGGTAAGGCTGATGTTCCGGGTGCCCTCCCCTTCCACTCCGAGAAATGCCCCTTGGGACCTTACCAGATGGCATCCGTGGAGAAAGATGTCCTGGCAGTTGATCAGCCGGACGGTTGGCCTCTGGTCGACCGGTTGCCCACGGAGCTTTGTCAGGTTGGCTTCGATGACATCATCGAGGACAATCGCCGGCCGCTGTTCGCCGGTTTCGGCGTCGTAGGTCAGGTCGAGGCCGTCGACCGTGAGGTTGCGGACGTGGCGGAAGAACATGCCGTACGCAGGCAGCGTGCCGAACGTGCGGCAGGACGGATAGGCCGACTCGCGTTCCGGCGCCGTTGCACCGGCGTGCTCCTCGGTTCCTCCGCCGGCAAACGCGATCCGGATATCGCGAAGTGTAACGTTTTCGATATACTCGCCCGGAATACCCGAAATCGGGCAGCCGATCGTACTGGCATTGCGGGCCTGAACGCCGCTAATGACGATGTTGCGCATCGCACCCATGCCGGGCGGATCCTCGCCAGGCAAAGGCCGGGCGCGATTCCCGAGACGGAGAACGATCGGTGTGGCCACATTGTCCATCGCCACATTGGAGATACACACGCGATCCAGCAGAGCCCCATCGACCGACAGCAGGGAAATGCCGCCGGCCCCCGTATCGTAGATCGTGCAGTTCGACATGACGATGTTCTCGAATCCGCCGTTCGATTCGGTGCCCAGCTTGAACGCCGAGGCCTGGCTCGACAGATTGCAGTTCGTCACGGTCACATTGGTGCAAGGGCGATGCGCCGTTGCTTTCAGTACGATGGCGTCGTCACCCGTCTCGATGCGACAGTTCGCGATGCGAAAGCGATTGCAGCTATCCACATCGATCCCGTCGCGATTCGCTCGCGGTGTCGATCGGATCGTGATCCCGTCAATCACCACGTCGTCACACGCCAGGTAGTGCGAACACCAGCGGGCCGACTCCAGCATGGTGACGTCGCGGACCGATACGTGGGTGCACTCGACGAACCGCAAGATATACGGCCGATCCTTGTCCCCGGGATGCTTCTTGTAATCGAATATCTCGTTGGTCCCCTGTCCGTCGATCGTGCCGCGACCGGCAATGCCGATGCTGTGTTGCTTCTCCGCGTAGATCAGGTGGCGAGTGAAGCGTTCGGAATAGAGGTAGGGGAGCTCCGGAGTGAAGTCGGGGTAGTCGTCCTTGTTGAGACTTCCGAGCAGAACGGCCCCCGTATCGATGAACAACGTGACGTTGCTGCGCAATACGATTCCGCCGGAGAGATACACCTGCCCGTTACCAAGGACGACTCGCCCGCCGCCTTCCGCCGTACACTTGTCGATTGCGGCCTGAATGGCCTTCGTATCGAGCGTCTTTCCGTCACCAACTGCGCCAAAGTCGTGAACGTCGAAATCGCGGGCCCCTGCGGTGCAGGCGAACAGGCCGAACATCAGCAGTAAGGTCGTCACAATCGTAGATCTGCGGTTCATGGCGTTTTCCTTGGTCTTTGGGGGTGAAATGGCAGGCAATCACAGTAAGGGATTCTCGGTTTCGTCAAACGCCGCCTATGAACGATGGTCGGCGTACGTCTATTTCTTCTGAGCTAGTGCGTCGGCCTTCGCCGCCACCTCTTCGGCCAAGGTGCGGGCGCCTGCAAGGTTCATTTTGCGGTCTCCGCGATACCAGTTTTCCCAGGGAGCGAACGATGCCAACGCCTGGGCCTTGCGGATGGCGTCCATGTGCGTATTGGCATTTCGGAGCAATTCGGCGCCGCGCGGCCAATCGCTCGCTTCGAGGGCCGCCATGCCTTCGAGTACGCCTTCACTCCACCGCAGCAAGCCCAGAAGAATCCGCTGCTGGATCAGCAGATTGACCACGAAGAACCGGCGTGCAGAACCATCGAGCCGATCGGCGGTTGCGTCAATCTCCCGCCCCACTGTTTCAAGTGCTTCCGCCTGCAAACGAACCGAACGAATGCGATCCTCAACCGCATCTGTATCGAGGTCAATCACGTGAGACTTTGGGCCGAGACGGGCGGCCTTCGTTTGCAGCAGGCGCGAGGCCATGCGGAAACCGGCCGCATCCAACGGCGGGACACGGTGGTCGACGCCGTCGATTTCGTAACAAGCATAGAACTGCCGGTAGCAGCGCTGGACAGCTTCGGCATGTTCGCCAAAGTGCTCGCGGCACCAGCGGCTCAGGAATGCGTCGGGATCGAACGCGGCGGGCGCGTGCAGTGCCACGGACAGGGCCGTCAGTCCCGGAATGAACTCACGAACGTTCGATACGTTGGTAATGACATAATGCGTGGACTCGCGCTGGTGGGCGTCGTGAAGAATCGCACCGATCTTCGCCGGCGACACGCCTTGTACGAGATGGGGCCCGTGAGCCCAAAAGGCCTGATGATGGTAGATGCCGTATGTATGATCCGGCCTCCGTCGGACCTTCGTGAAGTCGGGGCACATCTCCCATCCTGGGCCGTGGTCCGCGAAGACAATCGTGATACCCTTGGGGAAGGTCAGGTGCCCGGCCTCGTGCAGCACGGCGCCCTCCATCCATAGCGTGGTGGTGACCGGCGGATTCGGCCGGGAATCGACTGCACGGACAATCTCGTACTGGCGGGCCATGGCGTGCGAAATGAGGGCGCCGCGATCTTCCATTGATTTTGGGGCGTTGGGGTCCGAGGCCCAAAGCGGCCGGTCGGCAATCCCCCGCAATCCCAACTGCCATACGACGTTATCGCCATACTTCGCCCAACGACCGGCGAACTCGCGCCATACCTCGTCAAACTTCTCGGGGTGGGCCGTATAGGAATACGGAACGTCTTCTCCCTTGTCGCGCCAGTAGTTCAGAAAACCGAACCCACTTACCCCCAACGGCTCGATGTGATGCTGGCTCACCAGAAGCCCGCGGCGCACGGCGTCCGCCACCAGTCGTTCTTCGGCCGGATTGGTGATGTTCACAAACGAGGCGGGAATGATCAGGTTCATCCGAAGCCGCAGTGCAGCCTCGAACACATGCCGCGACGCCTTCGGCGAGGTAACCATGCTGTAGAACGGGTAATCAATGTCACGCGAGCCGCCATCGGTATACCACTCGGTCAACAAGTCTTCGTCATTGATGAACCAGCCGCGATAGCGGACCACCGGCTCGTCGCCTGCCAGGTCCACGTCGGACCACTCCAACCGATCACGCTGTTTCGGCGGATAGGATGCCCAGAAATACAACGGATCGACGCCCAGGCACTTTTCGCAGAAGGCGTACACGCCATAAATGGTACCGCGGGGATCGCTGCCGGCGATCAGCAGAACGCGCCGGGCTGTGCCCACCTTTGCGGCAACCGATACCACACGGAACGCCTCCCGCTTGCCAGCAAGGTCTCCGGCAAGGCCCGGTGCAACGCTCTCAGCCATCGCGGCGCCTTCCGGACAACTGACGGTCGCCAACACAACGCAAGTATCCCCGGCCTTGGCCGAATCGGAGACGACGCCCGGTCGGCGCCCCGTAATACGCTCGACGTCACCTGCCAGATCCTCTGCGGCCAACAGAACGCATTCCGGTTCATTGGGCGACGCTAGAATGACAGCCGTGGCATCGGGCGTAGAAAGGCGGAATGGCACGGGGTCTCTTGCCTGGGCGGCGGCCATTAGCACGGCCACTGTAATTTGTGCGACCATCATCAACGTGGTAAACATTATTCGCATTACGGCTTCCTGTTGAAAAAGACCTGGATTGTTCGTTAAGGTGATGTAACGTACGACTTGTGTCAGTTGTTTCCCTCAGCAACCAGTTCCACGAGCGAAAGGGCATTACACGGCAGAGTCAGCTTGACGTGCACGGGGCCGTCGATCTGAATCCTTCGCGGGTCTTCGAGTAGTTCCAAGGCCATTCGTGACTTGATCTCCGCGATCTGTGCCGGGGTGGGTTGCTCCGGGCGGCCCAGTTCGCGGTAAACTGTGTAGGCATTACTATGCGTTTCATCCAGACGCCAATGATGCAGCACCGCGTTGGCGCCTTTCGGCCACTGCGTGTCGATGTTCAGTTCCACCGAAACGGCAGGGCCGGCATTATCGGGATGCTCGTTGCGGAAGTGGGTCATAAGGACCGCCGTCTGGCGTGTGCCGTCCCGCGCGGCGAGTACCGATACCGTACCTTCGGCCGGTTCGATGTGACTGGAAATGAACTCGGGCCCGAGCTTTGCCAGCATGCGATAGCCGTTGATGAGTGGCTTCTCGAATCCGCTGCGGGTCGAGGCGGTACGCTTGCCTTCGAAATCGGTTTTCCTCGCGATCTCGTAACCGGACAAACACAGGTACATATCGCCGATACGAACGTCATTATTGACCTTCAGATCGATCAGACGGGCAACGACCGCGGAAAGGAACGCAGGAGCAAACTGAGAGTTGCGCACCTCGGCCATGGCTTGTTGCTTCATCCCACGACCACCGCTGGACGTGACTCCCCATTCTGCAACTACGATCGGTACCCCTCGCAGTTCGGGGAATTCATCGCGGATGGCCGCCAGACGAAGCTGCTGCTCGATCATGTAGTCAACGCTGGGGTACGGGCTGCGACTACTACCTGCGGCGCCGTGCCCGCCGTAGGTATGCACCGTAATGAAATCGATCGGGGCGCCCTTTCCGCCAGTGGCTGAGTTCTTGCCCTGGGCGATGTGCGCCAGCGTATCGCGGAACAGGTGCGGGTTCTTGTAGATATTCCCACTCGAAAGCGACGGCCCTCCGATGGGCACCCGAGCACTGACCGACCGAACGCCGGCGGCGAAGTGATCGTACAGCGGGCAATACTCTTCCAGCTTGAAACGGCTGAATCCACGCAGATCAGGCTCATTCCAGCAGTAGAATCGCCAGGTAGCGACCTCGTCCTCGCCGTATTTGTCGAGGACGTGGCGGGTGAAGTCGGCACAGAGGTCTTGCCAAAGCCGGTAGTCCTTCGGCGCGCCGATATAGATGGGCTTGCCGTCCAGAAAGGGCCGCCGGCGCAACTGAGATGCGTCGGCAGCGATTTGAGCCGGCAATGAGAAGAAGGCCACCGAAGGTTTCAGCCCATGCGCCAACAGCAAGTCGGCGCGGCGATCGAAATGATCCCAGCGGTACCCCACCGTGCCATCGTCACGCAGGTAAGCGGCATCCTCCGGCTGGTTGTAGATGCGCACATACTTCAAGGCCATACCGGAATTACGCAGTAAGGCAATGTGCTCCTCGCCCCAGTCGGTCGACAGGAACTCGGTGGGATGAAATACGACGTTCGCCCAAAACTGGTCGTTCACGGCCAGCACCTCCCGAGCATCGACCGCAACGGTTGCTCGCACATCTGCGGCGGCTGTCGGATCCGCATCGGCTCGGTGGACCAGCAAGCCTGACACTATAAGCATTCCTGCAGCCAGAACACATCGTCGCTCGGTCATGACATGCCTTTCCATTTCCAGGGAATCGGGGCTATTCCAGAGGTTGCACCGCCTGCGTCACTTCGCAAGCCAATGGATATTGTCGAAATTGATCTCGCGCACAACAACGTGCTCGGGGAGCTCGAGGATATAGGTGATAATTCCGGCGACGTCGTCAGGTTTGAGGAACTTTTCGCGCGGTACCTGCCGATCACCCCAGTAGTTGCTGTCGACCGGTCCCGGGTTGACGTCGGTCACCTTGATGCCTTCCTTGAGCACCTGATCGGCCAGCCCGCTGCTGAGGCCTCGCGCGGCGAACTTCGACGCGCAGTACAGCGGCGCGCCGGGATTGGTCCGCTGGCCTGCCATTGAAATGAGCGTCACAATGTGCCCCGATTTCCGTGGCCGCATACGCTTAAGCGCCTCCTGCATGCACAGAAACACGCCCTTGGCATTCACATCGAACTGGCGTTCGAACAAGGCCAGATCGGCCTCTGCAAGGTCCGGCGTCGGGATGCCGACGCCCGCGTTGTTCACCAGAACATCAACCGGGCCAAACGCCTCATCGCACGCCGTGAAAGCCGCCTGCACGTGCGCCGCGTTGCGTACGTCGCCTTCGAAGAAACGGAGTCGTTCGGCGCCCAGTTCCTTCTGCGTAGCTGCCATATTATCGGCCGAGTATTCCAGGCTGAATACATTGGCGCCGAGCTCCACGAGCCGTTTCGCCGTGGCCTTTCCAATTCCGCTTCCAGCGCCTGTGATGAAGACCGTCCTGTCTTGAAGCATCGCTACTGTTCCTTTCTGATTGGATATCCGGTTGTTTTCGTTGGAGGGGCAGGCTGGACCTCAGGGTCCGTTGTGACGGCATCCGGCAATACGTCCTTACCCAGCATCACACCGCGAGCGGCGCCGGACTGACGGCCCCCGTACACGCGGATTGCCGTTGAATCGGCGCCGTTTACCTGCACGAAGACCTCGGTTCCCTCGGCACAGCGCGACTGTTCAACCGTGACGTCGCGGCAGTTGAGCAGTCGCATTGTCGGCGACTGGTCTGCTTCCAGCTTCAGTCGCGTCAGACACACGTTTCGGACATACTCGGCGCGCAGCCCGGTTTGGCAGCGAATTGCGACATCCTCCATGGTCACGTCCGAAATAGCATCGGCGTCTGGAAGCCCGAACATTTCGACCGCCACCCGCGCCTTCTTGCACGAAACGTTGGAAATGTGGATATTCCGGAACATGGGCAAACGATCGCGGTCACTGCCGTCGCCGGCGTAACGGAGCGTCATGTGAATGGCCGAGCCAACCCCGTCCATTACGATATCCCGAAACCACAGGTTTTCCAAGGCCCCGCCTCGCCCCGGCCGCGACTTCAGCCGGATGCCGCGCGCCGTGCCCTCGAACTGACAATCATGGACGAGTACGTTGCGAATCCCGGCCGACATCTCGCTGCCGAGCACGATGCCGCCGTGCCCTCGTTTGGTGCGGCAGCGGCGTACGATCACGTTCTCACACGGCTTGCCGACCGCCCAGCCGTCCTCGTTCCGCCCTGCCTTCAGGCAGATACAGTCGTCGCCCGTATCGAGAAAGCAGTCTTCAATCACCACGTTGCGGCAACCGTCGGGATCGATCCCGTCGTTGTTCGGGCCAAGCGTTGTTATGCGTACGCCTCGCACCGTGACGTTTTCGCAGGTGACAGGGTGGATGTTCCAGGAAGGGCCGTTCACCACAGTGAACCCTTCGAACAAGACGTTCGTGCAGTCGATCGGCTGAATGAAACACGGGCGCACACCATCGGCTTCGGCGCCGAAGACACGTTGCTCCACCGGCGCCTGGTCGGCCCCCATCTGAAACAGCCGTGTCATACCCGGTTGCCGATTCTTCCACGGCCACCAGGCTTGTCCCTGTCCGTTGAGCGTCCCGGCGCCAGTCACGGCGATGTTCGTACAGTCACGCGCATAGATTAGCGGCGAGTAATTGTAGCATCGCACGCCGCCCCGCTGCATGTAGACGACGGGCAGATAGTCAGCGAACTTGTCGCTGAATCGCAACTCGGCCCCATCCGCCATATGAAGATTGACATTACTTCGCAGATGTATGGGTCCGCTCAGCCACACGCCTGCCGGAATGAGGACACGGCCGCCACCGGCCGCGACACAAGCAGCAATGGCATCCGCGATTGCATCGGTGTTCTTGATCTTCCCGCCGTCTCTCGCGCCGAAGTCGGTGATGGAGAAGGTTCGGTCAGGAAATGCAGGTTCGCTGTAGCCGGGCAGCTTAAAAGGCGCGTTGACGGACGATGCCCCGACTGCGCTGGCAGGCGAAGCCACACCTGTTCGGGCGACGATCGCGGCAACGGGGAGAGCCAGCCCCCCACAGAGAACGGAACGTCGGGTGATTCGGTGCGACATAGTCAGTCTTTCCGCAGCGCGGTTCGCCAAGTGTCCAGGCACGTCTACTCCAGACGACGTTTTCGTACAGTTGCCTCCACCTCAGTCCGAGTATGCGCGGTTACGCATGGGCGGGCAAGCAGTTCCGGCGTCCGAAAGGAAAGCTATTGGCGAAGCGTGCAAATTTCGGTCGTTTTGTACCACACTGCCGGGAAAAACGGGCCGCGTGATCGAGCTCGCCGCAACGGCGGATACCGGTGGAGCCAGGACAGAGCCAATTCAATAAGGAGTCAGGGCGTAGAGGCATTCCGGTACAGACGCCGGAAGACCTCCCGGAGGTTTCCTCGACACGTTTCGTACAGGTGCTGCAATGTCTCATCGCTTGGGCGAGGCATGGCGCCCGAATTATCGAACAGGTCGTTGACCAGGGCGGCGAGCAGGTGAGGCGAGGTTGCGGTCTGCAGCACGGTCGGAAGCGCACAGCGGCCGTGCGCGGTCACGATCAAAGCGCCACGCGGCCGCAGCAACCGGCGGAGACGCCAACGCGCAAACGGGTTGAGCACATCGTAGCCGTCGGCAATGACGAGCGCGTCGTCAGGCGTATTGCGAAGAACTGCAAGCCACCGGCGCGGAATCCTGGAACCGTCGTCACGATTGGCGTAGAGCAGGACGACTTCACGATTCCGGTCTTCCAGCCGCCGTTTGAGTTCGACAAGAAATGTCGTCTTGCCGCTGCCATGCGGGCCGACCACCGCGCCGCGACCTCGAACGGCGGCGGAGAAAAGTCGCTCCAACAACGGCTCCCAATCGAACGGCACACCGGTAGTGGGCAAACGAAATGCCAACTGCTCGAGGCGGCGCGTGCGGAGCGGATTGTGGGATGCCGAGATTTCGGTCACGGGGCCCTCATTCGGTTGCCGGCAGAACGAACGGCTCCCGGGTCGGCGAGATCGTCACATCGATACGAGCAATGTCCTTGATGCCTTTCGCATTCAGTTCAATTGCCCATCGAATGGCGATCAGACGTCCATCGTAGCTGTAGGGGCCGATAGGCACGGTGAACTGGAATGGCTGGGCGTCTACGGGCGCCGGATCGTCAAAGCCAACCGTCTTGACCAGGGCCGCATCTTCCGTCGCACGCCCCTCCGTATGCCAGCAAAGACACACCTCAATGTGCTGAGGCGGTTTCGGCAATTCCCACGACGCAATGCCATCGATGGTCTCCCCGGGACGATACGCGGTCCGGTCATCCAGCAGTTCGAGTTTCAGGCAGGTGTCAGACATTGCGAATCGTCTCCGGATCGATGGGACGCAGAACCAGCGAGAAGTCGGCTTTCATGTCAGGCCATCGCTTGATGTCGCCAACGACGTTCAGCGACCAGGCAATCTTGTTGTTGTCGGACTCGAAAGAATGCATAACGTCAGCGGGGATCATGGCTTCCAAGTGACCACCGGCAACGATCGCCGCCAGGTCCGAGGTTTCCAGGAGCTTCTCATCGTAGAATATGTGTTTGTCTGTGACCGTATCGGTGCCGCGGCGGTACGTAGCGTGCTCCTGACCGACCAATGATATCGTAAGCGTCGATATACGACCGGCTCGCCCCTGCAGTCGCCAATCGATCATCAGGGTGTCGCCGAGTGAAGGGCTTGCCGTATTGCTTTCGATTACGGGGGACGGATTGAGCAGTGCGAGGCACTGGTAGACAACCGCGCCGATGCAACCGATGCCGATCAGGACGAACGGAATGATGAAGAAGGTGAGAAACCACTCGGGATCTCCCTTCAAATGACTATTGACGGCGATCGTTACGAAGATGCTCGTAATACCGTTCCAGAATACGGCCATGACAATGATCCCAATCAGCTTGCCGAGTGGAGAAGCCGACGCCTTGAGCCGTACGCGACCGTGTGCGGCTGAAAGAGGGCCGGACAGCAGTTGGTCCTCTTCCTGCTTGACGGAAGCGGCAGGCAACCAGGGCATTCCGGCCGGTCGCCCTCGCTTCCTCCCGACCAGGAAGCTGCCTGTAAGCATGGCGATTCCGGCAATGAAGAACACAAGCGGAATGAGGCCGAACCACAGGTCGGTCGGGTAACCCCGGTCGACAACTGCCTCGAACGGATCGGATGGGTCGACGTATACCGTAATGGCCTTTCCCGGTGGGTGTGCGTTGACAATCGCCTTTTTGCCGCCATAGCCGGAAGACGAACCTGTTGTGAAATGGTAACGGTTGCTGCGGAAGGTCTGACCATTGGACTCGTACTCATAGAAGATGTCGACGCTGTAGGTTGTGCCGTCGTCACTGTCGTGGGATACAACGCGACTGGCGAGGACAGTGCCCGGCGCCGAGACCCACGATTTCGCACTCTGAATGTGCAGGATTGGCTTAACGAAGAAGAAGTACCCAAAGCACACTCCAACCAGCGTGAAGATGGTTCCCATGCCGCGCAGAATCAGTTTCGCATTCGGGCGTTTCGACCTGCCACGCGCGGCAATGGACTTTCTATCGCCACTCTTTCCGAACCAGGTATAGTAGATGCCTCCGGCGCCGATCGCGACAAAGATGAGTGGAAAGAACACGACCAGTCCGACCCAGAGTGTCGGGTGGGCAAGAATTGCCCGAGCAGGGTCGGACGGATCGACATAGGCCGTGCAGGGCGAGCCGGCAGGATACTTGGCCGCAAGACGTGCAAGTTTGGTGAAATCATCGCTGACGTAGGCGTCCCCGTCCGGATCGTTATAGCTCACGGACGTGTAGGGGCGATTGTTAACCGTGTAATGGTAACGAATAATCAGGGAGTAATCGCCATCCTTATCGCGATCGGCCTGGCTCTGAGAAATAGTCGCTTCGGTCGCGTTCCAGGAGTAGGTGGACAAATTCTCGAAAGACTCTGCCGCCAGTAAAATGCAGAAGCCTGCTCCCATGGCGAAGAAGACGAAAAAGAACAACGAGATACCGATCTTACCGAGCACGGACGTCGGTTTGGAAAGGTCCTGGCTGCTGGTGCGTCGACTGCCGAACGTGAAACGCATGCGTCTATTCCTCGTGCGGGATCCGCGAAAGACTGCGGTGAACCTCAAGCGAAGCATTCAGAACCATCGATTTTCCTAAAGACACGGACCTTGTGCAAGAGTCCCATGCCCCCGTGTTTCGTGGACGTTCACGGGTCGGCGGCGCAAGCCGTTCTCCCCACTGCATGCGAGGGAGACAGTCCCCTGTGAACGGTTACCGCATTTCTGCCCGAGAAACGCCGAGACTTGCCCGCCGGGCATGAGACGGCAATAATTGGGGGAGTCTCGAACCCGTGTTCACATCACCAGGAGGTTCGTATCGTGTCGATATCCGATCCATCTTCGGTTTCGCGGCGGACGTTCATGCGCCGCACCGGCCTCGTCACCGGGGCCGCCATCTTTGGATCTCCATCGCCAACGCCGGCTGATTCCACGCAGGTGGATGCCCCGGACGATACCAGTCCGATGCCGCGTCGAGTTCTCGGCCGAACGGGCGTGCCGGTTACGACCTTTACTCTGGGCACCGCAGCGTGCGGGAGTCTGTCGCCCACAAAGATTGCGAAGCTGGTAAACGTCGCAATCGACGAAGGGGTGGGGGCCGTCGACACCTCAGAACGATACCAGAACTCTCAGGAGGGGGTCGGGCTCGCCCTTGGCAAACGACGAGACGACGTCTTCCTTTCGACGAAGGTCTTCGCCAATTCCATTGCTGAGGCGGAAGCCTCGCTGGCCAAATCGTTTCGCATGCTGAAGACCGACTGCATCGATCTGCTGTATTACCACGGCCTTGGGAATCTGAATATCGAAGGGGCCATGGACCCCGATGGTGTGTTCACCTGGCTAGTGAGACAAAAGAAAGCAGGCAAATGTCGATTTCTGGGTGTATCCAGCCACAATCTTCCCGGCCGTTGCCAACAGTTCTTTGAAACTGGCGAGGTCGACGTTGCGCTGGTCGCGCTGAATTTCGTCGATCGCCATACCTACAACTTCGAGCAACGCGTATTGCCCCTGGCGCGCGAGCACCAGGTGGGGGTGGTTGCCATGAAGGTCTTTGGCGGCGTGACCGGCATGAACTACAAGAAACTCGCGCCGGCGGCCATGCCCGACGACACGATCGCCTCGGCATTCCGGTATGCGCTGAGTCTTCCCGGTGTCACGACCGCCAATATCGGGGCAGCGACGGTCAAGGAGATTCGGCACAACGCGGCAATGGCCAGGGCGTTTCAGCCGCTGGCCGACGAAGAGCTTGTCGGACTGCTAGAGCAAGGCAAGAAGATGGCTGCCGATTGGGGGGAGCACTTCGGCCCCGTCGAAGAGAGGCTGTAGCGCCCGGCCTGGCAGCCTCGTTCTTCCACACAAGCGGTGAACGCCAACGTGCGGTCCAGACCGCTACGGTGCAGGTTGTTCCGTCGGCGGCCGTTTCGACTCGTCCGGCCGATCCTGCGCCATCAGTTCGAAGTATTTGGGCGCTGCCGGATCGTCTGGCAACGACTGTGCCAACGTCGCGTAGATTTGTTGGAGCGCCGTTCGCGTTTGGGGCCGAAAGTCGGCATACCCGTGGAGCGGACCGCGCCGTAGTTCGTCGACCAGCAAATACATGGCCAACGTATTCAAGGGATCGAATCCGATTCGGAACGACCGTGCATGTGATTGGTGGTCACCCAACTCGGGCCGCATGACGGAATCGGACCTCGCGCTATGGGCGGCGCCGAAGACGTGCCCCAATTCATGCACCAAGACCTCAAGCCGCTCAGAGGAGGTTACGTGCTGCGACCATTCCCGGATGAGAATCCATGGGTAAAGCGGCCCCCGCGTGCCACCTAGCGGTGTATGACGCTTGGGAATCAAGTGGTACTGACTGGTAAAGCCGATTGCGATCTTTCCGGGCGAAGGGTCAACGTTCCGTTCGAACTCCGCAAGCGACTGTCCGAATTCATGGATGGCGTTGTCCGAATGCCACGTTTCCACTGCAACGACCTTCAACTGCGCGCCGCAATGATGCTGCAGGATTTCGGATGCTTCGGAAACCCGCTTGCGCAGCCGCGGCTCCCAAAGGGCCCGTACCGCCGGCTCGTCGTCATCGACCAGGAGCTTGACAGGCACGACGAGAGGCTCGGGCGACGGCAGTAATCGGCCCTCTTCCGGCGTTGTCGGTTCCGCTTGGGCGCCATCGACCAGAGGCGCCATGGCCATGTCCAGCCGGCCATTGCGATTGAGCAAGGAATACGCGCGGTTCGGCGCGACCGCATAGTGCCGTGTCTCGTCTTGCGATACGAAGCTCACCGCAACCCGGCCGGTTACGGCAATGGGCATAAGCTGACCGGGAGCGAGGGTAAACCGTCGCTCGACCCGATCGACGTCAGTCAACAGCAGTGGGACATCGACGTCCGTTCGGTTCATCACGACCAGAGCGGCCCCTGCGGCCGAAGCCGGCCGGAACGCCGCAATCAGGGCGAAACACGCGGTGCAGAATAGCAGCGATTGGAGGAGTCGCGCAGGTCCGGCGCCCCTTCTTTCGATTCGCGGCAATTTGACACCGACCAAGCACATTATGAATTATCCATCCCCCGGCGTTGGGCTGGGAACGTCTGCCAGATGACGCTTGTCTGCCAGCGGCGCCAAGTGGGGACGCAGCCGGTCGAGCGTGGCAGGTCCGATTCCGGGAACACGCAGCAGGTCGGCAACATCGGTAAACGGGCCTTCCTCATTGCGTGATTGAATAATCCGCATGGCCAGCGTTCCACCAACACCCGGCAACAGCACCAACTCCTGCCACGTCGCCGAGTTCAGATCAACCTGAAACTGGAAGTCCATCGGCTCTGCCTGCTGCAACTCGATCCGTCGCCCGCGCAATCCCCCCTGCCCTGCCCACCAGACCGCCATGACTGCTAACGTACAAAGCGTCAGCGCGCCAACAGCGGCTTGATCTGCACGGCGCAACCAATAAGAGGCCGTTGGCCTTGCCGTTATGTGTCCCGAGGTTCTTTGCACCATTCCCTTCAGCATAACCCGGATTGTGGAAAAGGCAAGTTGCGCCGCGACTGGCAACAACATCGTCGCTGCTTCGGTAGATCGTGCGCGACAGAAGACTGCCCCCCCTAACGCGAGGGGGCGACGGGCACAGTGTGTGCGGCACAATATGCTGGCAACCGCAAGGACGTGCAATTGCGGATGACAACGTGCTCGACACCAGTTTCCCCTTTCGGACTCGTGCGGGGGATCCGTTTCGTACCGTTCGATTACCCAAGCCTGGCGGAAAATCTTGTCGCACTTTGCGCACTTCTTGTGCAACGCCGTCATCCGTGCAACAATGACATTCGAAGAGTCTCTGACAAAAACGGTTCTACCGTTACTGTACCCACCCCCTGTCTCCCAAACCTACCGGAGGAACTCTGATGACCAACGACCTCAGTCGCCGCCAGTTTCTGGGACAATCGAAACGAACCACACTCGGTATTGCGGCAGGCGTGACCCTCTTGCGTACGGCCGAGTCGGTCTACGCGGCGCCGGCGAATGAGAAGGTTGTCCTCGCAGCGGTGGGAACAGGTGGCCGCGGTAGCCATCTGGCGCGCGGTTTCGCCGAGCGGGGCGATTGCCATTACGCCTACTTCGCCGACGTCGACATCAAGAAGGCGGGCGCCCGGGCCGAGAAGTTCGGTGAATTGCAGGGGGGCGCCGATCCGAAACCGATTCAGGACTTCCGTGAAGCACTCGAGGACAAGTCGGTCGACGCCATCATCTCGGCAACACCAGACCATTGGCATGCACTCTCGACCGTTTGGGCGTGTCAGGCGGGCAAAGACGTTTACGTAGAGAAACCGGCCAGCCAGAATGCCTGGGAAGGCCGTAAAATGGTCGAGGCCGCCCGAAAGTATAACCGAGTCGTTCAACTGGGTACGCAGAATCGATCTGCCCCGTACAACATGGCCGCGCGGAAGTTCATCGAAGACGGCGGGATGGGCAATATCCATATGTGCCGTATCTATAACCAGAAGTTCTGGGGTAATCGGCCGGCGGTTCCCGATAGCGAGCCGCCCGAGGGTCTCGACTGGGACATGTGGAACGGCCCCGCTCCGGAACATGCCTACAATGCCACACTGCATCACGGCTGGCATCATATGTGGCGATATTCTGGAGGCGATATTGCCAACGATGCCAGCCATCAAATCGACCTCGCCCGGTGGCTCTGCGGTGTGACCTATCCGAAGCAAGTGTGCAGCATGGGTGGACGTTATGCATCCGAGGGCGCCCTCGAAACACCCGATTCGCAGTTCGCCATCTATGAGTTTGACGACATGGTGGTGAGTTTTGAACTGACGCTTTACACGCCTTACATGCTGAAGACCGATAGCGTAATTCGGGACAATGACATGTTCCCCCATTGGCCGCAAAATGCCACACGGATCGAGTTGTACGGCACCGACGGCGTCATGATCGTCGGCCGGCACGGCGGCGGATGGCAGTACTTCATTCGCCCGAAGGATCGGCTACCTGTCGTACGCGAGCAGATGTACGGGCGATTCCCCGATCCGGATCACAAGGAAAACTTCATCGCCTGCATTCGCGATCGGAGTCGCCCGAACGCCGACATCGAGTTGGGACACCTTTCCGCCCTGATGATCCACTACGCAAATATCAGCTACCGGCTGGGAGGCGAGCGTCTGGTGATCGATCCGAAGACCGAACAGATCGTCGGCAACGAGAAGGCGATGGACCTGTTCCGACGTCAGTATCGCGCCCCCTACGTCATCAACGACGAGGTCTAACGGCGCAGATAGCTGCGTGTTCAGTTGTACGGCATGCTCGGCGTGTCCTTCCTTGCCGAAGGACACGCTGGGTTTCCGTACTTGGCGTGGTTACGCTCAGACGTTGCGGAGTAACCAGTCTGTGCGCCTACAGGCCAACGATGGAGAAGCCGCAGTCAACGTGGAGTGTCTCGCCGGTAAGACCCGCGGATCGATCGCTCAATAGGTAGACGCCGGCCGCCCCGAGTTCTTCGAATTCCACGTTGCGCCGCAGAGGAGCCTTCTGCGCCGCATGCGCCTGCATCTGATCGAACTCCGCGATTCCTGCCGAACTGAGGGTACGAACAGGGCCTGCGCTAATACAGTTGATTCGGATCCCTGCGGGCCCGAGATCCCACGCCAGATAACGAACGCTGTGCTCCAGGGCCGCTTTGCAAACGCCCATGACGTTATAGCCGGGAATGACCTTCTCGCCGCCGTAGTAACTAAGAGTGACGACAGAGCCGCCTGACGACATGAGCGGCTTGAATGTGCGTACACACGCCACCAGACTGTAGGCGCTGATATCCATAGCCAAGCGCCAGCCGTCACGACTCGTCTCGAAATACGGTTTTCGCAGTTCGTGAGGCGGGGCAAACGCAACGGCGTGAACAAGAAAATCGAGGCGGCCGTACGTTTCCCCTACGGCATCGGCAACACGCTGAAGATCCTCGTCTCGCTGGACGTCGCATGCAAGGACCAGCGAGACGTTCCGCGAATCGGTCAGCCGATGCACGCGTCGCTCGCTGCTCCGCCCGGGCAGATGGGTGAAAGCAAGCTCGGCTCCCTCGGCGTACAAGGCGGTACTCATCGCCCACGCAATGCTGCGTTCGTTCGCAACACCCAGGACGAGGCCGATCTTGCCGTCGAGCGCACCCATGCGTGGCTAATCTGCAGCCGGAACCGGCCCGGCCAATATTGCATACTGTTCAAACGGCGACGCATCGCCTGCACAAACCACTTCACAATTCATACGAATCACGGGCAGTTCCCGTTGCATGAAGCGGGCGGCAACGATCTTCTTCCGGTCGCTCTTCTCGGCCTGACCGAGGAACAGGTGGCCGATCATCACGGCAATCGCCGAGTCGACCAACTTGCGACCGCTCAGTTCCATGTACGCGCCGCCCTTGCTCTTCGCGAACTGGACGGCTTCCTGGATGCGAACGCGCGATTCCACAAGCTGGTCTCGCAACTGATTCAGATTCGCGTCGGAATACTGCCTGCTTTCGTAGGGCGCCATCTGATTGGCGAATACACCAGAGGTTACGCCCTTCTCCGCCGCAACAACCTGAAGCTGACTCGTACCTTCGTAGATAGTCGTAATGCGAGAGTCCCGGAGATAGCGTTCGGCCGCGTAGTCCTTGATATAACCCGACCCACCGAGTACCTGAATGGCATTCGTTGCAACGCGAATGCACATTTCGGAGCAGTAGTACTTGGCCATGGGGGTGAGCATTCCGTTAATACGTTTCAGTTCGCGGGAGTACTTCTTGCACTCTTTCTTCTCTTCCGGCGAGAGATCACCCCATTCCAGCGCTCGCAAGTTGTTGTTCTCCAGATCGCACACACGCGCCGTCTCGTAGGCGAGGGCCCGAGCCGCTTCGACATCGAGACGCATGTCCGTTACCAACTCGGCAACGGCCGGAAGACGCTCGATCGGGCCGCCGAACTGCTGCCGGCTGTGGGCGTAGGTACGAGCAAGCCGGCAGGCGGCTTCGCCGATGCCGAGCGATTGGGCGGCAATACCGACGCGGGCCCCGTTCATCAGGGCCATCACGTAGGTGATCAGCCCTCGCTGCCGCTCGCCGACCAGCTTCGCCGGCAGATCGTCGAAGACCATTTCGCATGTCGGCGAGCCGTGAATGCCCATCTTGTCTTCAAGGTGGCGAACCTTCACCCGTTCGCTGCGCTCGGCATACAAGAGGCTCAGGCCGCGGCCGTCGCTGATTTCCGGTTCGCTCCGCGCGAGAACCAGCAGGATTTCACCGCAGCCGTTGGTGATGAACCGTTTAACCCCGTTGAGCTTCCAATTGCCTTCCTCGTCCTGGTACGCCTTCAGGCGCACCGCCTGGAGGTCGCTGCCGGCATCCGGCTCGGTAAGGACCATGGCGCCGGTGACTTCGCCGTTGGCAAATCGCGGAAGGATGTAGTCCTTCAGCTCGTCGTCGGCGAAGGCGTAGATCGTCTCGGCAATCCCCTGCAATCCGAACAGATTCATCAGCGAGGCGTCGGCCCGGCTGACCATTTCGGTCGCCATCGTGTAGACCAGGCAGGGGCAGTTCAAGCCGCCGTACTTACGAGGAAGGGTGAACCCCATCATATCGGCCTGCCTGAGCCGATCGAGATTTGCCTGAACCAGCGGATGGAGCGTGACGGTACCATCGGGATTCAGCGTATTCCCCTCGCGGTCGACCTGTTCGGCGTTCGGTGCAATCATGTCGCCGGCGATCTGGCCGACGATATCGAGCACGCGGCGATAGTTGTCGACGGCGTCGTCGGCATCGTCAGGCGCGTAGCTCCCCTCGCCACGATCGCGAGTGAAGTCGTCTTCTTGGAGTCGGGCGAGTTCCCGAAGGTCCATGTGGTCGAACAGGAACCGGATGTCTTCGTTATCGGTGAAATAGTTGGCCATGAATCTTGCTTTCCAGGTTTCCTCGCAATGCAACTCAGTCTTTTGCGCGTTCTTTGATCGCCTTGATCATCATTGGTATGATCTGGCGGAAATCGCCCACAATGCCGTAGTGAGCAATGGAGAAGATCGGCGCGTCGGGATCGGAATTGATGGCAACGATCTTCGCCGATTCTTCCATGCCGGCCCGATGCTGGATGGCGCCGCTGATCCCGACGGCGATGTACAGCGCCGGGCGAACGGTCGTTCCCGTCTGCCCTACCTGATGCTCCTTGCCGATCAGGCCGCCGTCAACAGCCGCACGGCTCGCCCCCACGGCGCCGCCAATGGCGCCGGCCAGATCGTACAAGAGTCTGAAATTGTCTTTCGAGCCGATTCCCCCACCGCCGGCAACAATAACGCGGGCGCCCTTGAGGTTCACCTTACGCTCTTCCACATGCCGCTCGATCAGCTTGATGGCCGCCAGCGCCGGATCCAGCTCAACCGTTTCCTCCACGACATCGCCGGTGCGCGAGGCATCGGCAGGCTGCATGGCCATGACCCCCTCGCGAACGGTCGCCATCTGAGGCCACCAGTCGTAATTCACGATCGTGGCAATGATGTTCCCGCCGAAGGCCGGCCGAATCTGCAGCAGCAGATTCTTGTGCTCCGTCTTGGTCTTCGGATCCGTGACATCGGCGATATCCAAATCCGTGCAGTCGGCCGTCAGGCCGGCGCGCATTTGCGATGCCACGCGAGGCGCGAGGTCGCGTCCCAGGGGGGTGGCGCCGAACACGACGATCTGCGGCCGATGCCGCGAAATCATCTGGCACATCACCTCTGCGTAAGGCCCTGTCTGATAATGGCCAAGCTGATCGTGCTCGACAAGATAGACATTGTCAGCCCCGTGAGCAATAAGCTGCTGCGCCAGTTTCTTAACACCCTGGCCGGGCAGCACGGCGCCCACCTTCACCCCCAGACGATCGGCCAGCTCGCGCGCCTTGCCGCATAATTCAAGGGCCACTTCGTTGAGCGATCCGTCTTCCTGTTCCGCGAAGACCCAGACTTCGCCCTTTCGGTTCGGTTCAATCATCGTTCGTTGTTCGTTGCTAGTTGTGAGTTGCTAGGAGGCAATCGCGATTTCTTACCCTAGAGTCCGATCGACGACCAGTTCATGCACCATGCCTCGCACGCCTTCCTCGGTTGCGGGCACCTGCGTGTGGCCTTCCTTCTTGAGAACGATCGCCTGAATCCGATGGACCTTCGTCGGAGAACCGGCAAGACCACACCGATCCGGCTCGGCGCCGATCTGGTCGAGTCCCCATTGTTCGAGGAGCAGCCCCCGCTCGTTGAGCTTGGCGGCCCGCTTGTCCACCTCGGCCTGGCGCGCGGCATCGTCGGCATCGGTCAGTTCATTCCGAACAGCCCCTTCCAGTTCGACCATAGAACGGGCGTGCTTCATTCGCATCACGCGACGCGCCGCTGCCGGACGGGGTTCGTTGGCCGTTTCAATGACCGTTGCCAGGATGGGCAACTTCGCATCCACCACTTCCCAGCCGTGGCCGATATTGCGCCGGATCCGGGCGGTATCACCGTCCACGCTAACGATCTTCTCGAGATACGTGATTTGCGGTATGCCCAATTTCTCGGCGCATTGAGGGCCGACCTGGGCCGTGTCGCCATCGATCGCCTGCCGCCCGGCAAATACGAAGTCGTAGCGGCCAATGGTTCGGACCGCCTGGGCCAGAATATAGCTGGTCGCCAGCGTATCGCTGCCGGCCGCGCGGCGGTCGGTAAGCAGGATGGCCCGATCGGCCCCTCGGAAGAGGCATTCACGAAGCACATCTCCGGCCTTTGGAGGTCCCATCGTAACGGCCGTCACCGTGCCGCCGAACCGCTCCTTCACTTCCAGAGCCGTTTCGAGGGCGTGGAGGTCTTCTGGATTGAAGATGGCCGGGAGGGCGCCTCGATTGACCGTCCCATCCTCCTTCATTGCGTCGGCCGTAACATTAGCCGTATCCGGTACCTGTTTCACGAGAACAATGCTGTCGTATGGCACGCTCTGAACTCCGCGGTCGTACATGCAAGGGCAAGCCCCCACCCTGACTCGCAACGGGGGCATCAATAAAGCCGCGGGATGTGCTGCCGGAAAAGCACGACACCCCCCGCGACCATGTCTCAAAGCCTAGTAGCCTAGCGAGCATCTCGGCCATCGTCAAGAGGCAAAAAAAGCCTCAATTGCGACTGCGGGTGGGGCCTGGGCCTCAAGAAGGACTGGCCTATGGACCGTCCTCACGGCCCATCAGCCGTCGCAATCACCCGTCGCTCTACCGATTATCGGCCGATTCCTCCCATAAATGCGTCAGAATCGGACTCTTTTGGAATGTCGCTTCCACACCCGTTACCGGCCACTAATGCTGACCGTTCTGCAACCGAAAGGTACAGCACGGATCGCCCTCCTGCCGGTAAGTTGCGCGCTGGAGCGGGTGACCGATTACCAACGACAACATTCGTTGGTCGATACCGCAGACCGATCGGTTCGCGTCCAACATGCCAATGAACGGACAGCTCCGTTTCCGAAGCGCCACGGTGCCGTTCACCTCCACCAAGTCCACCAGGGCGCCCTCGCTCAACAACAAAGAAGCCATTTCTCTGAGCCGTTTCACCGGACACGTTTCGCGAAGACGCCCTCGATAATGCTCAGCCAATTCCTCGGCCACGCTTGCAATGACCGCTTCGGTAAGCTCGGCGCCGCCTGCCGTCTCGATCGCCTTCCACACGGCCGGCATGACACGCCGCTGAATATCGGCGCAAAGCAGCAGTAGGGCCGCATCGGTCGCAAGATAAAGATGGTGTGGACGCCCGCGTCCCGACAGGCGTTCCAAAGTGCGTTCCACGTATCCACACGCTACCAATTCGCCAAGCTGCTCGGTCACTGCGGTTCGCGTTACCCCGGTTGCTTCCATCAACTGGGCAATGGTCATCGGTGGTTTGCCAACAAGCAGCTTCACAAGCCGCATACCGGCGGGGCTCACCGAAGAGTCTGCCATCTCGTCACCTTGGATTTCTCAATTTCTCAGATATCTATCCGAACAAGGCGAGAACCGCGCCCTATGGATCGTGGCTGCATCACATACGAACCACAACACACAGAGCCAGCCCCCGTTTTCGGCTAGCCACCCGGCCTGACACACCGTACCCGTGCGGACCACAACCGCAGGAGAAAGTCCAATGCGTCTCGACGATTCCTATTCTTACCCATACACCGAGACTCGAAGACGCGGGAATGCTCCCCGGAATTCGGCAACTGCCGCCACCTGAGGACTATCCCACCGCATTCCATCGAACACCTTGGGGAATCAGGAAAAATCCCCGCAAATCGTGTTCTCCTACGGTTATTGTGGTAATAATAGCGAAATGAACCGGCGACTGCAAACCCGTCGGGCTTTTTTCTTCCACGGTTATCCCGCGAAGTCCAAAAAACTGGCCAGTCTTCCAGTGCACTCGGGACCTTTGAGTTTCCTGAGTGCTTCGGCCTCGATCTGACGGACGCGTTCGCGAGACACGGAGAAGATCTGGCCGATCATCTCCATCGTATAAACACAACCATCCGCCAAACCGAACCGCATCCGCAGAACTTCACGTTCCCGGTAGTTCAGTCGGCTCAGGGCCTCGTCCAACCTCATTCGGAGGGTTTGCTGATCGATCTCGAACCCCGCGACCTTCCCGCGGTGCTCCGGAATCACCTCGCCCAGGCAAACCTCACGGCAGTCGCCCATCGGCTCGTCCAACGATAGGGGACGGTGCGTCATACGCATGGCGAGCCGGACTTTTTCCAGCGATACGCCTGCGGCTTCGGCCGTGTCCTCCTCGCTCGGCTCACACTCATTCGCCTCGCGCAGGTCCTGGCGCGCGTCGCGCACCTGATCGATAACGCCAAGCATATGGACGGGCACCCGAATGGTCCTGCACTGGTCGGCAATCGCGCGGCTGATTGCCTGACGAATCCACCAGGTTGCGTAGGTAGCGAACTTGAATCCGCGCCGATAATCGAACTTATCGACCGCGCGCATCAGGCCGGTGTTGCCTTCCTGGATCAGATCGAGGAAACTCACGCCGCGGTTTCGGTACCGCTTGGCGATCGAGACGACCAAGCGCAAGTTGGCCGCCGATAACTCGCGGCGAGCGTGTTCGTGTTCACGCCGGCGTTGGTCCATCCGTTTGATGTGCCTCCGGAGACTGGCTGGCGTCTCGTGGGTGCTTTCCATCAGGCGGATCAACTCGTCGCGCGACGCCTGGGCAGAAGGGCGAACGTCGTCATGCGGAGATGCATGTGCGAGTTCTGCACTCAGGAATTCCATACGTTCGGTCAGTCGCCGCAACTGCGCTCGAATTTCCTCGATAATCGCACGCCGAAGCGGCGTCTCTTCCAGCATTGCGATGGCCTTGCGGCGACGGGCGCCAATCCGACGGCAAGAAGCAAACCGAGCCGACCACGCGTGCCGGCGATCGAGCAGGAAATGGAAATCGTCACGACTGGCGGCAATCAGGCTTCGGATGGTGGGCAAATTCGCCCGAATCAGCGCCATCATTCGTTGCCGCGCCCGACTGGACCGCATCGGCGATTCGATGGTTTGTTCAATGCGGACTTTCCCATCGGAAATACGCTGCAAGGCATCGGCCGCCACTTCGATGGCAGCGTCGGTTGCAAGCAATCGTCTTCGGTACCGCCGTCGCGTTTCCGTAATGCGGCAGCCGATCACCCGCTCCTGGGCGGCCGTGATCATCTTGACGCGTCCCATTTGGGTCAGGTAGACATGAACCGTCTCAGAGACCTTTTCGGCCATGGAATCCTCCATCGGTCGGCCTTCACTCAGCGTCCATACAGGCGGGCGTTACAGCCCCTGTCGCGACGACCCGCAGGCCGCCGCGACAGGTCACTTCTCTTTGCTCGAAAAGGACGGCGCAGCACGGATTTGCTGACGCGTTCAGCCATCCCCTATACGGGGCGTTGACTTTATTCATCGCGCGGTTTCAACACCAGGAACCGCGCCCCCTGCTTGCTCCGAACGCGAAGTAGAATCCCCTTCTCGTCCGACGCGCCTTCGACCGCTTCACGCAGCTCGTCAACATTGGTCACGGCCGTCCGATCGACGTGCGTGATCAACATACCCGCCGACAAACCGGCCGCACCCGCCGGACTTCCCGGCTGAACTTCGGTAATGACCAGCCCCTGCTCGCCCTCGAATCCGAGGTGCTCGGCAACGTCGTCATTCAATTCTTCCACCTGGAATCCCAGGTCTTCAAACTTCGAGGGGCCGGCCTTCGCATCGCCGTCGGACCTCATCCGCCCTAATGAGTTACGTCCGAAATCGGTTGGCTGTTCATCAACCTGGACGGTAAGCTGGCGTCGCTTGCCATCTCGCAGGACGATGAGCGGCTGCTTTGTACCGATTTCGGCTCGTTCCACGGCCCCTTGCAGTTCCGTGGGCTTGGTCATCTTCCGGCCGCCGAACTCGACAATGACATCCCCTTCTTTCAGGCCAGCAGCTTGCCCCGGCGTTTCGGGCATGACGTCGGTCACCAGAACACCTTGCCGCGCCGAAACACCCAAATGTTGGGCCAGTTCATGCGTGACCGGCTGGATGACCACCCCCAGATACGCGCGACGCACGGATCCGGTTTCGATCAGTTGTTCTGCCACCCATTTGGCCAAATTGATGGGAACGGCGAACCCCACACCCTGGTTGCCTCCGGAACGCGATGAAATGGCCGTATTGATGCCAACCACCTCGCCATCCAGATTCACCAGCGGACCGCCGCTATTGCCCGGATTGATGGCCGCATCCGTCTGCAGGAAGTCTTCACGTTCGGCAATCCCCAATCCACGCCCCTTCGCGCTGATGATGCCGGCAGTAACGGTTCCTTCCAAACCAAACGGTTCGCCCAAAGCCAGAACCCAATCACCGACTTCCGCCAGATCGCTGTCGCCGAGCTTTGCGGCTGTAAGGTTGTCCGCGCCCTCGATTCGGAGGACAGCCAGATCGGTCCGGGGATCGCGATGGATCTCGGCGGCCTCGAACTCACGGCCATCTTGCAGCAGCACCGATACCTTACCGGCGCCGGCGACAACATGGTTGTTGGTCAGAATGATTCCCTTGGGATCGATGATCACGCCAGAACCAAGCCCGCCGGCGCGCGGCTGCGGCGAGCCAAGCCCCGGGCCGGACGGCATTTCGTCGAAGAAACGCCGCAATTCCGGATGATTCTCGAACAGCTCTCCGAATGGCGTCCCACGAAACTCCTTGAACGGCATTTGGGGAGACTCCTGGCGACCACCTTGCGGTTCGGCGCGCATCGTCTGAGCCACTTGCGGCGTGGTGCGGACGGCAACCACAGCAGGCAAGACATCGCTTGCCGCGTTGCGGAACGCTTGCGAAAGCGCCCGCGCGGACGTGACGGCTTCGCTACGATCGATTTTCGCTGCGGGACCTGAAGACTCGGGCAGGTTGGCCGCCACCAACGATCCTGCCAGTCCCAGAAGCGCGGCCCCCACAAGCCACAACCCCCAACCGGATCTCATTCCTCTGCACATCATAACTCTTCTCCTCATTTGGAACATGGATGAAAAAGGAAACTCGCTGCGGACAGGCCTCGCGCCAACACGCGAGAAAAAGCAGGCCTCCGCAAATGCACGGCGCCATGACGAGTCCTTCCTGATCGCGGACTCTTAAGGCTGGTTGCCGCAGGTGAGAACCTTCTTGCACGTATCTTTGGCGTCTCGGGCCGGTTTCTGACAAATAACCGGCACAAAGCGGCCAACCGCCCCCCGCTGCGGCGGGTCCTCCCGGCAGAACCGAAGATGTGCATTCAGCAATTCGCCGGCAGCGCCGGCTGGGGTGCTTGTGGTTGCTCGTCGGTTCCCGGCCCGCTACGATAGCATTGGCCTGTTCGCAAATGGCAAATGGGCGTCAAGCTCTCTCGAATCGTTGGAGGAGAAGATGATGGCAATCGGTTCGTTGATTCTGGGGATTGCAGCCGCCACACTGACGGCCAACAGTGTTGTCGATGGTTTGCAGGTCGATGTGATGACGTTCAATATCCGTTACGGGACGGCGAACGATGGCGACAATGCGTGGCCGCATCGCACGGAGATGGTCTGTGCCGTCATCCGCGAGGCAAAGCCGGATTTCTGTGGGCTCCAGGAAGCCCTTCGCTATCAAATCGACGCAATCCATGACGGCGCGCCAGGATATGCAGAACACGGGGTTGGTCGCGAAGACGGTCGCCAGAAAGGGGAGTATTCCGCCATTCTCTACCGGAGCGATCGCTGGAAGCTGGACCGGGGTGGGACGCAATGGCTTTCCGACACACCGACCGTCCCGGGATCGGCCACCTGGGGTAATACCATTCCGCGAATCATCACATGGGGACGCTTCATCGAAAAGACGACCGGGCGCCCGGTCGTGGTTTTCAACACGCATTTCGATCACCAGTCCCAGCCGTCACGGCTCAGAAGCGCGATGGCGCTTGCCTCGCTGATTGCCGAAAAAGCCGATAGCGAGCCCGTTGTCGTCACGGGCGATATGAATGCCGGTGAGGACAATCCGGCGATTGTGCACCTGAAGCAGCCGGGCACGAACGCGAAGACGGCGCTGGTCGATACGTTCCGCGTGTTATACCCCAATGCGAAGACGGTCGGTACATTCAACGCATTTCAAGGCCGAACCGATGGCGCAAAGATCGACTACGTCCTGACCAATCCATGGGCGAAGGTCATTTCGGCCGAGATCCTTCGCATGAACCAAGACGGTCGGTATCCGTCGGATCATTTTCCCGTCGTCGCGACCATCGTATTCCCCGCGAAATGATCTGGCCGCAGCCATGCCTGAAAAGACCCAAGAGATGCAGAAGCACTTCGAAAACTGGCTGGCGGAAATGGACGCAGCCGAACCGCGAGGCCCGTTTCGAGACTACTGATCACGAAAGCCAGTCCAGCCCCAAGTCGAGCGCAGGAACCGAATGGGTCAAAGCACCCACGCTGATCCGTTCCACACCCGACTCTGCAATTGCGCGAACCGTCTCGAGGGCGACTCCCCCCGAGGCCTCCAGCTCAACGGTCGGGGCCATGCGATCCCGCAATGCAACCGCCTTGGCAAGCACGCCCGGCGGCATGTTGTCCAGCAGAACGATATCGGGAGCTGCCGGCAGTACGCCCTCAAGCTGCTCGAGCGTGTCTACCTCCACCTCCACAATCCATTCGGCAGCAGGACCATGTTGTTCTTCCAGCCATTGGCGCGCGCGCCGAACCGCACCGGCAGGCGAGAAGCCGGCCGTCTCGCCGCCGGCATCAGCGCCCAGTGCGAGATGGTTGTCCTTGATCAGGACGGCGGAGAAAAGAGCTTCGCGATGATTACGGCCTCCGCCGCATCGCACGGCGTACTTCTCGAGACGGCGCCACCCGGGAGTTGTTTTGCGCGTGTCGTAGATATTCGCCGCCGTGCCGGCGATAGCATCGACATACCGATGCGCAAGGGTGGCGATGCCGCTGAGATGTCCCAGCAGGTTCAGAACAATCCGTTCCGCCATCAAGATTGCAGCGGCCGGCCCCTCGATTCGCCCGACCTCATCGCCCGGCTTGACCGCCGCGCCGTCATCGAATGCAGCACGGAAGGCCAAGTTCGCATCGATCGCGTGAAGGGTCGGCGCAACGCCCGGCAAACCGGCAATCACACCGGGTTGCCGGGCGACGATTACTGTGCGACCGACGACGGCAGGCGACACAAGCGCTGCGGTCGTCACATCGACGCGCGCCCCGCATTCCTGATTGGCGCCCAGGTCTTCGGCAAGGGCCAGCTCCAGCACGCGTTGCCAGTCGGCAGCGAGCTGATCATTCCACTCTAGTTGCGGGAAGTCCTTCTTCTGGTGTTTCACCACGCGCATACGCTCCAAGCATAAACAGCTTCAAACCGCACCGATCCTATCGTTGTCCGTCGCATTCTCCGGATTCACAGAACCCACAGAATGCGAAACGCCGACAGAGGGGCGGTGGAAGCTCAACGTTTTCAGCCGTCCAACACCCAACCCTTTCGGTATTCTCGGCGGATCAGGGCGTCGGCATCAGGGCAATTCTTCGCCTTCAAGGCCTTGGCGTCCCATTCGAGCTTCTGGTTGACCCTGAACGCTACGGCTCCCAGCAGGTTGTTTTCAACCAGCTTGCCGGAATAGTCGAAATTGCACAGGGTGGGCGAACCGGTCTTCGCGCCGTTGATCCATTCCTGATAGTGACCGGCGGACGGAGCGATCGTCGGTTCCGGCGGCGTGTAGTCTTTGTACTGCTCTTCCGGCAGAAGGATGCGCTTGCCGTAGTCGGCAAGAATCTTCCCCTTATCGCCGACAAACATGACACCAATGCCCCATTTCTCCAGATCGTGGCCCGGAGGCGATGGGGGCCGTTTGATGCCGTCGTACCACTTCAGTGTGACGGCAGCCCGGTTGCCAATGGCCGGATGCTCCCAAGAAGCCGTAAGCCAGTTGGGATAGCTTTCTTCGCTACGAGGATCGCCGGTCGCCTCGACGCTAATCGGGTCGCGCAACCCCAGTGCCCAGAATGGCAGATCGATCAGGTGGCTGCCCATATCTCCCAGGCAACCGTTTCCCCAGTCCCAACGCTGCTCCCAGCGGGTACAACCGGGAATGTAGCTACTATGGTAGGGGCGAAACGGCGCCGGGCCCAACCACAAGTCCCAGTTCAACTCGGGCGGGCAAGGTTCCGATTCGGCGGGACGCGAGGGAGTCGGCCCCACGCGGTTGCACCAGACATGAGCTTCCCGCACCGTACCGATCGCGCCTCCCTGGACCAGTTCCACCACGCGCCGATAGTTGTCGGTTGCGTGAATCTGCGTACCCATTTGCGTCGCCAGCTTGTCCTTGTTCGCGTTGTACTTCTCTTGCATGACCCTCGCTTCGTAGACCGAATGCGCAAGCGGCTTTTCGCAGTACACGCTCAGGCCACGGTTCATGGCCCACACACTCGCAAACGCGTGCGTCTGGTCAGTCGTACTGACCACCACCGCGTCCAGGTCTTTCTGGTCGACCAGCTTGCGCCAGTCGCTGTACGTCTTCGCCTGCGGAAAACGTTTGGCGGCAGGTGCAAGACGTCCGGAGTCGACGTCGCACAGGGCAACGATATTCTCGCTGGCAACGCCATTCGTATTGGCGGCGCCGCGACCACTGGCGCCGATGATACCGATATTCAGCTTCTCGTTGGGTGAACGGCTCTCGGCCGCGCAACTCCGACCGGCCACAAAATAGCCGGTTCCCAAGACGGCCGCAGTCTTCAAGAAGTGCCGACGATGCGTTTGGTGGGTCACGACATGTTCCTTTCGTGCAAGCTGGAGGTGGGATTCATAGCGATTGCGCTCGCAATGCAACCGTGATTCTGCGCCCCTCGGCGCCCGATGTCAAGCAGCGGAGCAGGAGCGTGCGAGAAAGAGGGCCCGCATAACCGTCCGGATTCACTGGGGGCAGCAATGGACTTGCATCGTAAGCGTTCACAGGGGACTGTCCCAATTTTTCCAGCACATAGGACATTTTGCCTCACCGGCCACTACTGCAAGCCGCGAAAATGGGACTGCCCCCTCGTATGCAGTGGAGAATATAGCCTGCGCCGCCGACCCGCGAACGGCTGCCTTGCACCCTGGGAAAGCAGTCACCGGCAATGGCAGCGTCGCCTACCGCCCCCCCCAATCGAGAATGATCTGCTGCGAGGGCTCCGCCGGTTGCGGCTTGGTCACGTGACTATTGATGTAAATCGAAGGGGCCGGCGGCGCCACAGCGACGGGTCCACCCGCAACGTCACTTGACCGCGCAGGCCGTTGGCCTGCCGCACGCCATCCATCGCTCGCAGCCACCTGACTCGCCGGCTCGTTCGGAACGGTACGCGCCGGCGCGGTTGGACTGGAACGGGGATCAGAAGTTTGGACAATACTCCCGGGAGCGTAGTCGGCAGGCTGGTTCCGTGGCATGTGGTGAATCAGGTTAGGCTTGGGGCGTTTCCGTTGATGGCTGACCGCAATCGCCTCGACCCCGGGACGCGTCTCCGGCTGTATGCTGGGACATCCCTGCTTGACCCACGCCAGCCACGTCTGCTGAAGGGCCCCGCTATCGGCGATACCGTAATGACGCTCGACGGCCCCGCACCAGTCATTGCTCTTCATCCCATCCCCGATAAACCGGACGTATTCCTGTCGTCCGCCGACTTGGATCAGGTATTCGGCCAACGAGTGGGACTGCGCGTACAGGGGCATGATGTCGGCCGGATACTCTCGCATGGCAAAAAGCTGATTGAATGCGATCCCACGGCCGGTGCGGAGGAACTGATACAGCATCCGCCGATGCTTGTTCCGTTCACTCACGTGCTCCACGCTCGTCGCCGCGCCTTCATCGGCCCAACGCGGCAAGGGACAGCGGAAATGCGTTGCAAGGATCATGTGCGTGATCTCGTGCGGCAGAACCGAGTCGAGAACCCGTTCGCGGGATCCCTGGATACTCATGCGCCAACCGAATACCTCCCCCTGGTCGAAGTAGAAGGTCGTGGCGCCACCCGCCCCCAGGTGCGAACCGACCCGCACCGTGATCAGACAAGGTTGCGCCCAATTCGGCATCGCTTCCCCAAGCCAGGAAACAGCCAGTTCTTCACGTTGCTTTTCTGCCGTCAGAGCAAACTCACGGGCAAGCTGGGGGTCCGCGGTCTCCACCACGAAATTGGCCGTTGGAAAGCGGGCGCCGGCAGCAACGAACAATAGCCCGCCCAAAAGCAGGCCGCGAAACATACGAGCATCCATGCTCTATCCTGTATCCTGAGCAGAAGGACCCACCAGCCCCATCCCTGGAGCCAGATACCGCAGCACGTTGCGAACGGTACGCAACCTGCCGTCCGATCGTTCATGCTCCGGCCGAATTGTAATAATTACAAAGGATACCTCACCGGGCCCGGATCACAAACCCCGATTTCTGCCTTTTTCTCGCCCGACTGAAAGCAGCCCCATCATGGACGGCAAGATCCGGCGTCGGAACGGCCAAAGCTCAGGCTGCCTGTGCCGAATCGTCAACATCATCTTCCGGTTCGTCGTCCCAGTCGGAGTCGCCCCAGTCGGAGTCGCCCCAGTCGGAGTCATCTTCTTCGTCTTCGTCCTGGAAAACGTCTTCCTCCTCGTCGTCCTCGCTGCCGTCCTCGTAATCCTCGTCGTCGCAGTCCTCTTCCTCTTCATCTTCCTCGCACCACTCTTCTTCGCCGTCCTGCTCTTCGCCCCACTCGTCGTCCAGCAGTTCGCCATCCTCCGCGTCGTCTGCATCCTCGTCCTCCTCGAATTCATCTTCCTCCTCTTCTTCCTCGTCCTCCGGCCCTTCTTCCTCGTCCTCTTCGAATTCGTCGTGCTCTTCCTCCGGCTCGTCCTCCTCGAAGTCGTCCGCCTCTTCGTCCATCTCTTCATCCTCCGCGGCGACTTCCGCGTCGGCGTCACCTTCGTCGCTGCCCTCTTCGTCGCTAGTCTCTTCGTACCAACCGAAGCCCTCGCCGCTCTGCTCGCTGCCCCAGCCGCTCAAACCTGTTGTCTCGTCTTCGGAACTGAAGAAATCCGCGTCGAAGACGCGCCCGGCCGCCTGCGGATTCGGCTCCGCCTTGTCATTCGGCCACAACGCGTCGTCGAACCGATCGTCAATCGGCGATTCGGTTTCCTCGTCGAGGTCATCTCCGGTATCGATAAGGACTTCCGCCTCGTCATCTTCAACCGTAACGAACGCATCGCTGACAGGTTCTTCAACCGGCTCGAGCAATTCCGCTTCGACGGTATCTTCCACCGGTTCAG
This sequence comes from Thermoguttaceae bacterium, assembly GCA_040772845.1. Lineage (GTDB taxonomy): Bacteria > Planctomycetota > Planctomycetia > Pirellulales > Thermoguttaceae > PWXP01. The sequence goes on along the minus strand of JAXGXG010000001.1, from coordinate 7,182,578 downwards.
TCGCAACCTCTTGCACCGGTTCCACGTGGACCGGCTCGATTACCGGAGTTGGCTTCGGTTTGCGACTTCGACGGCGGGAACCCTTTGGCGCTGCCGTCAGAGCCAGAGCCGCAGGATTCGCCCGGGTGTTACTCGGCAATTGGGCCGCAGGAACGTCCAGGGTGCAGAACAGCTCGAATACATGTTTGTGGCACGTGAACACAAGCAGTTGCTGGCCGGTGGCCGCAAAATCACGCAGCAGCTCGGCTGCCGCCTGGGCGCGCTCGGCGTCGAAGTTCACCAGCACGTCATCCAGCACCAGCGGTAAAGGAGCACCGCGACGCGCATACGATGCGGCCAGCGCCAAACGTAGCGAAAGGAACAACTGCTCGCGTGTCCCGCGGCTCAGCGTTTCGATCGGCAGCGAATACCCTTCCGAATCGTCGACGCGTAGCGAGTCCTCTCCCAGCGGAGTCCAGACACGGCAATATCGCCCGCGAGTAAGACGCTTCAGGTAACCGGACGCCTCCTGCAACGTCTCCGGCTGCCGGTCTCGCTCATAATCGATGCGTATCGCATCCAGCACGTGGCTGGTTACCGCAAATACCTGCCAACGGCGAATGGCCTCGTGCAAACGCGTTTCCACCGTGGCCAAATCGAGTTGCCGGCGAGCAAGCTGCCGGTCGGCGGCCAGCCCCCGAAGCTGCTCGCCGAGTTGCCCGCGACGTTCAAACAGCTCTTTCAAACGAGTCTCGGTAGCATCCAGTTGCACAAACAGTTGCTCCAGACGATTCTCGAGATCGCCCGCTTCCAGTTCCTGCCCGATCGCTTCGACAGTGCAGGTTCCTGCCGTGGCTGCTTCGATCTCGCGAGTCAGCCCGTCACGTTCCTGGCGAAGCACGGCTGCGCGGGCGGCCTGCACGGCCAACTCGCGCAATTGCTGTTCTTCCTCGACGCCGGCTTCCAGAAACAGCGCCCGCCGGTGGTGCTTCAAACGGCTGATCGCCTCGACGTGCTTGCGATACTGCCGCCGAAGCTGCCGCGCCTCGCGGCGAAGCTCGCGGTAGCGTTCCACGCGATTGCGTTGCCGGCCAAGGGCGCTATCCAGTTGCGTCAACACCGCGAGTGGAGTCGTGCGATCGGTGGAGATTTCGGCCTCTTCGGCCAGATCCCGGATACGTCCGGCAATCGTCTCCAGTTCACGGCGGCGAGAGTTCAGTTCCTCGCGCCGCCTTTGCATCTGCCGGAAGAGTTCGCCGTGCTGTTCGCACTGTGCAACCACGCGCCGCACTTGCTTGAGCCCCAGTTTCGGCGGCAGCCCGATTTCCACCAGCGACTCGCTGAAGCGGCGGCGGGCGGCGGTCAGGTCGCCCTCCGATTCGGCCAGACGCCGCGCGGCCGCGTCCACTCGCTGCCGCGCCGCGTCCCGCTTGCCACGCATGGGGACCAGGTCCTCCAACGCGGCCAGTTCCGCTTCGGCCGTTTGCAGGCGTGCAGAAATCGGCCCGCCGCCCTGCGGAAGCTGCGCGTCCAGGGTGTCGCGTTCCTCTTCCGCTTGCCGGATCTGCGCGTCGAGCATGATCACCTGCCGCTGGCATGACTCGAGCTGGCGTGCATTGGATCGTTCCAGAAGGACCTTGCCGAACCCGGCCGCGCTGGCGCCCAGAAGGCCCAGAATCGTCATTGCCCAGCCGAACGACCCGGTCACCGAGGCCGGGACGAACAGGCCTGCCACAACCAGGACAACGCCGAGAGCGAAACAGGCTCCGAATGCCATGACAACCCAGACCGGAAGTACCTGCTTCTGCAGCGATTCGCGACTCTGCTCTTCGAGATCGGATTGATAGCGGGTCAATTCGTCCAGGCGATCGTCCACCAGCAGTCGCCGCCGCAACTGGGCCACGCGGGCGCCGGCCTCGTCGATCACGCCGGCCAACTCGTTCTCATTGCGTCCGGAAAACGCCGCCTTTGTCTCGCGGTCGAGCGTTTTCAGCTCCTCCTGCGCTACGGCAAGTTGCTCGCGGGCCTCGGCAACGCGTTGCCGTGCGGCGCGAACGGCCGAGGCGGGAGATCGCAGTCGCTTGACGGTCTGATGCGAAATGCGCAACGGCGCGTCAAGCGGAACGTCTCCGGCAAAGCCCAGCGCCTCGCGTTCCCGCCGGATGGTCCCCTCCAGACTCGCAACCTCCGACTCAAGCTCGCCGATATTCTGGTCGAGCGATTCGATCCACGCCTGCTGTTCCACCAACGCTTCGATCCGGGCCCCCTGCCGCCACAAACCGCGGTGGATCGCCAGCGAATCGACCTCGATCTTCAGTTGCCGGCGACGTACGGCCAGTTCATCGACCTGCCGCTGGCGGCTGGAAAGTCGCAACACGATGGCGTCGAGTCGTTCGACCGCATCTTCCGGGAGTGCGGCGACCGGCGCAAGCGAAGCGAGTTGCCCCTTGAGTTCTTCGCGTTGCTCCCATCGCGACTGCAGATTGGACGCCAACTCCACGATGCGAGCATGCTGCTCGATGGCAGCCTGCTGCTCCTCGTGAATGTGAATATCCTGCTCGATCTGGTCGCGCTCGGCCGCCAGTCGAGTGTAATGGCGGGTGCCCGTGGCGAGTTGCTCGATTTCTCGCTTCAGACGCGTTCGCTCTTCGACCAGTTCGGCGATGAGGCATGGTTGACCATTGCGGTCGAGAAGCCGGTTGCGGGACGAGTCGAGTTCGCGAACGACCTCGACCAGCGAAACGCGGTCCAGTCCGGCGGTCAGACTGTAGAGAAGCTCGGCTGCCTTCGAGTCGCTCAGCGTGGCAAGCTCCTGGATTTCGCGAAGCCCGACCGCAAACACGTTGCGGAACACCGCCTCGTCGATATTCCCCAGCAGAAGCTTCAGTAGCGGTTCGCCCTGTTGCGTTCCGTCGGCGGCCGTCAGGGCCAGCTCATCCCGGATGCCGCCTTCCGCCGCTTGTTCAACGTGGCGCTGGAGCAGGAATTGGCCATGCGATCCGGTCAACTCGATGCCTCCGCCGGGTTGCCCGCCTCGCAAAGGCGGCAGGTAGCGCCCTCCGCTACCGGCAAACCCGTAGAGAACTCCCCGTATGAAGGCCAGCAGCGTTGTCTTTCCGGCTTCATTCGGGCCGTAGAGAACGCTCAGGCCTTCCGCCAACCGCTCCACGCGCAGGCCGGTCCAAACACCGTAACCGTCGATCGTCAGACTAGTGATTCTCACGACTGGGGTTCCTCGCCGGTAAGCAGATCCACGCCCAGAAGCGCCGCTTCATGCAGCACCTTTCGCCGGGCTTGTTTGTCACTGGCGGCAATACCGGGGCCGAGTACCTCGGCAAGCACACCGTCGGGTAGATACGCCGTCCAATCGAGTGCCTGATCGGCACTCTTCTCGTATTGCCGAATCGCTCGCAGGAAATCGCCGCGAATCGTCTCTTGCTCAAACCATTCCGGGGGCAGGGCCAGGCTGGGCTCGGCATCGACCGAAAGGCTCCATGCAACCGGCGAACCGTGGCCATACTCGCGCCGCAGCCAGTCGAGAAGCTCGGCGGCAAACGGCCCGCGACGCAGCCTGCCCAACAGCGGACCGGTGCCGGCAATCGTCCAAGAGATCACCAGATCGGCATTCGGGTTGGTTTCGACGAGGGTATGCATCCGCTCGCGAAGCTGCGTTTCCAACGCGTCGTGGCTGGTGGCGTCGTCGACGACCAGCCGCTCGCTGATCCATCGCAGCACATCGGTCGTTACCAGACTGGTGCGCAACCGCCCTTGTTCGTCCACGTGGACGACCGTACAACCGTGCATTCCCGATTCCGAGGGACGCCGCCCCTGCGGCGTGCCGGGCCAATGCACGATGGTCGGCCCGCTGAGCGGCGTGCTCCGATCGTGCCGCCCTCCCAGCGCCCAGTAGTGCAACCCTCGCTGCCGGAGCGCTTCCGGATCCGCGGCGCCGTGAATGACGCCGACGGTGATCCCATCGCCGGCAATCGGCGAAAACTCGCTCGCCCGGATCGTCTGACGCCGGTCGCGGCTCACGCCCAGAACCGAAGCCAGAACGGAACCCTCCCGTTCCACGGCAAACGACTCCACCCGCCCCACCGGAAACCGAAAAACGTTATCCGGTAGCCGTATCGCGGTCGGCCACACTTCCGGCGGATCAACGGCGCCACCTGCCCAATACACCGGAATCTTGTGGTCAGCAAGACGCGAAAACTGCTCCGCAAGAAACAGCGGACCTCGCGGCCCGGTGAACTGCGGATTGAGCAGGTCGCCGCTGAGTATCATGAACTCCACGGCTTCGGCCACCGCAGTCTCGAATACCTGCTCGGCCGCCGCGTAGGGCGCCTCCAAAAAAAGCTCGGTCAGATGCTCCGGCACCTCCGACACGCCGTGTGGCGGCAATTCAAGATGCAGGTCGCTGGCGTGCAGAAAACGAAACGGCCCGTTCGGCATGATCGGCCTCCATGCCCGACATCGGTGAGGGTTGAACCTCCCACACGTTCGACACCACCTGCCGACCGCAGCGGGGGACTGGCATCTTCCATGCCACCCCGCGGCTCAACCGCGAGACAATATACCGTGTGGGTAGTTTACCCGCTTCGGAAAGCTATGGCTATGGCGAAAATTTACAGAAAGAGCTAAAGAAGCACCGCCGTGGCAGTCTAGGCAAGCCCGCCGCTCACCTACCCCCTCACACTGTGTGCCACATTTCCACCCTCTCCTACTCCTTAGTAATCGAAGGTCTTGCGCGGCCGTGACCCTTTCCCTCCCCACTCCGTTCGTATACTCGCCGCGTGCCGTAATTGCGCCTTTGCACCGCAGGCACGCTACGCGGTTGCCGACAGCCCGACTGTTAGCATGACTGCATCCTACCATGCGACGGCAACACATGCCAAGCCACTGGATGGCGTCGCTGTAGCCGGGGGGGTATCGCAACCCTTGTTTGCATAAGGACTTGCGGCACGACAAAATCTTCGGCGGGACCCATTTTCGCCCGTTTTCGGCCTGTTCCGGCGCCTCTTCAGGCACTCTTTCCGAAAATCCAAGCGGGATCGTCGCGGGCGGCCCTGGCACGCGACATGCCGCGATGGAAGCGCTCAGCCGGAATTCTGGTGTTCACCTGCGCGGCGGATGCGCCGTATAACGTCAGCGTTGGCAGTGTTCCCCTGACGTACCGAACCGGCTTGGCATGGAGGTGGCCATGATCCGACTTGCATTCACCGAAGAACAAGTCGCGCAGCTTCGCTACGAGCGTTTTCATCACCCGCATCCGCGCGTGCAAACCAAAATGGAAGCCGTGCTTCTGAAGAGCGAGGGACTCCCGCACAAGGAAATATGCCGCATTGTGGGCATCACGGCGAACACGTTGCGTGCCTACCTCCGCGAGTTTCTCGCCGGGGGCGTCGAGGCATTGAAAGAGTTCCGCGTTAGCAGTTCGCACGGCGCATTGCACGATCACCGCACGACTCTGGAAGCCTACTTCCGAGAGCACCCGCCGGCAACCGTAAAGGAGGCCGCGGCGAGAATCGAAGAGTTCACGGGCATTCGTCGCAGCGAAACCCAGGTGAGGAAGTTCCTGAAATCGCTCGGCATGCGCCGGCTGAAAGTCGGCTACATACCGGCCAAAGCAGACCCGGAGGAACAGGAACGCTTTAAAAAAAGACGAACTGGAGCCCCGGCTGGACGAGGCGCGCGCGGGCGGTCGCACCGTGCTGTTTGTTGACGCGGCGCACTTTGTCTTAGCACCCTTCCTCGGTTATGTCTGGTGTATCGTCCGGCAGTTCGTGCGCGCCGCGGCGGGCCGACAGCGACTGAACGTGCTTGCCGCTCTCAATGCCATCACGCATGAACTGGTCACGGTCACGAACGACACCTATATCAACGCCCAGAGCGTTTGCGAATTGCTGCACAAGGTTGCGGCGTTGCAGTCGGGCGTGCCCGTGACCCTCGTGCTGGACAACGCCCGCTACCAGAAGTGCCGGCTCGTCCAGGAATTGGCTGACGAGTTGCACATCGAGTTGTTGTACCTCCCGACGTACTCGCCCAACCTGAACCTGATCGAGCGACTGTGGAAGTTCGTGAAGAAGAAGACGCTGAACGCAGAATACTACGAGAACTTCACTGCGTTCAAGGCAGCTATCACCACATGCATTGCAGACGCGCCCACGAAGCACAAGGCCGAACTCAATTCCCTGCTGACCCTCCGCTTCCAAACGTTCTCAAACGCGCAAGTTCAGGCCGCGTGAAGTATAGTTCCGCCTTCAGGCGGTCCTCCGCATCCTACTCGTGCTCAGCTTCAGCGGTGCTCGTTGACAGTTGTCAGTTGTCAGCAACGCGCTGACGCGGGGGGTGGGGAGTTGGAAGCGGAAGGGCGAGAGCCCTCGGTCCCGGCGTGCACCGCACCGGACGGCTTCGTCGCTCGACTCTCCGAGTCGATTCCGTCCGAAACATTCACGACTCGGAGAGTCGTGCGACAATCGCGTGCCGGCGCGTCGGCCCCCGGCATAAACGAACAGCCTTGGAATTATCGCACGCCCTTGGCCCTGTTCGACTGTTCGACAAGGGGTGGCCGATTACCTTAAACCGTTGCTGCCATTGGTGTTACGCGCGATTTCCGCGTGTGGCAAAACTCGGCGTCCGAGGCCGAAAAACGGGTTGTAACCTGTTGTGTGGCAAGGAGTTGGGTATTGTCGAACAGTGTTTTTCAGGCGGTGTTCGCAAATAGGTGAGCGAAAACGCCCACTGTTTCGCTAACCTGTTATTTCAAAAGGACTTACAGCAGAAAGGGCCGGCTTACGGAGGCCCATTGGGCGCAGTCCTCCCACGGTTCGACGCAGAACCATTTTCTGCGACGGGTGGTCTTATGCGACCCGAGGGTGCCTGCATCTCCGACGCTGGTCTTAGGCTGCCAAAAACTGCCCGAGGAATTACGTTGCCAATCGGTCCTATTCCGCCGGCTTTATGCGACGCAGTAGCAGACCGTACGGGGCCGATCCTGTGCCACTAATGGGCAAGGACCCCTCACTCCGTACGGCGGAACCCTCGCGTTGGGGCCGCCGCTGAGAAGGACGTCCAGATAGGAACGCCCTCCGCACGCTGTTCCACACACGCCGCCTCACCTGCGTGCGGTTTTGCGGGCGAAAGTATCAGTCTCGCCAATCGCATCCGCGCGTCAGGTGGCCGGGCTTACGATGCCGGTATACCACCCCTATTCAGGTCTTCTGTTCGGCCTTACGCTGCCCACAGGCCCCTGTCTATAGTGGCGTCAGAGTATGCCGTCACCCTACCATACTTCGTGGCCGATGTAAATACCGCGAAGGAGGTGTCAGGTGACAGAGGGGAAGTTGCTAGTTGCTAGTTGTTAGTTGCGAGTGACGCGCTGACGTGGAGGGGGAGTCGGAGTTCGGAGATCGGAGATGGGAGATCGGGACGCGCTGACGCGGGAGTTGGAAGCTGGGAGTTCGGAGATGGGAGCGGAAGGGCGCGAGCCCTCCGGTGAAGATCGGAGCTGGAAGCTCGGAGATCGGAGATGGGAGATCGGGACGCGCTGGTGCGGAGGGGGAGATGGGAGCGGAAGGGCGCGAGCCCTCCGGTGAAGATCGGGGTTGGAAGCTCGGAGATGGAAGCTCGGAGATCGGAGATGGGAGATCGGGACGCGCTGGCGCGGAGGGGGAAGCGTCGATTTGAGATTTCGGGCTTCTTTCGTCATTTGACTTTCGACATTCGTCATTGCACGGAACGTCTCCGTTTCCTCTGCGGCCTCCTGTTCGAGTTTCACTCTCTTTTCGTGTGTTTCGTGTCTTTCGTGGTTCTTGTCCTGGGCGATACTACTGGAAAAGCCGGCTGAAGGCGGAACTACGAACGTCGGGGACGCAAGGTGTCGGAGATCGCAGATCGGAGTTGGGAGATCGGAACGCGCGAACTGGGGTGTTTGCGGGCGGCTGTAGACCAGAAAGCGGTAACAAGTTCCCGCACTCCATAGGCGGCTTCGCCGCGGCGAAGCAAGGACCAAAACGCCGGATTCCACTTGCTCGCGCTGCGTGCTTGTATGGGGGACGCGCCAGCGCGTACAAGCTCGAAGCGCAAGCGAGTGGGTCCGTTAAGGACCCAACCACGGATGGAACATGAACAGGCATGCGAGGGCGTTCTTGCTTGATGTCGTTTGCGGTCTCCTGCTGGTCTGCTGAATTGCGACACGATTGACTACAACGCGAAGACAAAGAAGAGAATGAACAGGAGGAAGCAGAGGACGCAGAGAAAGGAAAGTTGGCTGGCACGAACCTTCCACTCGTGCTCAGCTTTAGCGGTGCTCGTACTCGTAATCGAAGGTCTTGCGTGGCCGAAACTCCTTCCCTCCCCGCCCATCTTCGTCGCTCGACTCTCCGAGTCGATGTGTTGCCTCTTCGTCGCTCGACTCTCCGAGTCGTGAACGTTCCCGACGGAATCGACTCGGAGAGTTGAGCGACAATTCGCGGTCTCATGTTTGCCTTCCCTCTTGACCGCAACCCACAATCCGCATAGGATTCCTGCCATGGTCACCACCTACCAGTACCTCGACGGCACCGAACGGCCCGTTACCGTCACCCGCAACGGCGAGGTGACCCACGATGCCCATGGCAACGTCGTCGCGGTGCGGTCGCCACGTTACTTCGACTCGGCCGATACGCTGGGCTACCAGCAGGCGAGCGAGGCGTTTTCGTATACAAGGCGCAATTTGAAGGCCACGCACACCGTGGCCGCAGGCGCCCAGGCGTATGCAAACCCGGACGACGCAGGCTGGTCGGCCGCCAAGGTCCGCGTTACGGAAAGCTGGGCCTACAACCTGGACCGCACGCTCGATACGCATACCGACTTCCGGGGCAACGGCTGGCAGTCGCTCTGGAGTTCCTGCTGCGCCGGCCGGCTGGTCGCGCAGAACGATCCGCTCGGGGCCGCCACTACCATGGCCCACGACGCCCAGGGGAATGCGACCTTGTCCCAAAAGGTCCACGGGCTCACCATCTTCAACCAGCAGACCACCCGGTTCGACGCCCGCAACCGGCCCATCGCCCGCACCGTCTGGCTCGTGGAGCAGACCGGCATTGACCCGCAGAACCCGCCCATCGCCGGCGGCGGCCTTGCAGGTGTCCCACCCGACAATTCCAAGGATGATTTGACGCCTCCTGTCAGAAACGCTTGTTGTCAATCGGCGTTCACATCACTCTCGAAGGTAGAAAAGAAAGTTGCCGGTGCATATTCTACCTGTTGTCAGGGGTGGAAAGTGCTTTGTGTGGTCACTTCAAGGTACCCGTTTCATGAGGAGGTTGACGGCAAACTACTATCTCCTTTTCAAAAGGCCGAGAACGTAATACATGAATGCATGAAAGCACACGAACAATGGCATCAACCGTTCTTGGCAGATTGCGACCGCAGCAATGAGTGTAAGGCGGTGGGCGCCAAGGATCCAAGTGATGAGGAAGCAAAACGAAAAGACGAATGTTACGCACTTGCGTGGACGATGGAGTGCCTTCGGACGAAGGCAGCCACTTATAAATTTGTGGATCGCGACGAGGGATGGAGTTATGGTAGCCGATTGACCATTAAGTTCAAAGAAATCATGGCGACCGCCGAGACGCACGCATGTAAGTCGCATGGGGTCGATGTGGTTAATCCACAGTACCCAGAGGCGGGCGGGCGGTAATGATAGTAAGGTAAGCCTAGCACTTCATTGACGACAACATCGTGGTGTAGGTTTCTCACGTTCGTCCATGAACAACAATGCACAGTTCAGTACTCACCGCCAAACATTGACAGGAGGTAACGCCGTGTTACCAGGACTGAATACGCATTCAACGCCGCTCACTACGGCGTTGGTTTGGGACTCTGGTATTCCCCGTGCCTTCCAAAGTATTCATGCAGGATGGCCGATCATGCCACTGCCGGCGCTTGCGATAGTAATCACGTTTCATTCGATGTTTGGGGCATCTGCGCTTGCTATCTCCCCGGAGGAGGTCGCGAGAATCGTATCCCGAAATAACGCGAATCAACGTTTTACCGACACGATTCGTGTCCGCGATGACTTGGCAGTACCCATTCTTAAAGGCAGTACTGTCATGCCGACCATCGCTCTTGTCGATTTCCCGGTATTTGACAATCTGGATCTCGGTGCCCCCGCGAACCCGGACGATCCTCATTATGACATGAAGGTTCTAATGCGTTGCCTCAAACTGGGAATCGGGCCTTGTCAGGAGCCTTCTCCATCGGATAGGGCAGCCTATTGCAGTGATGTTCAACTCGTGATTTGGTCGAGTGGACACGTTCTCTGGAGGGTTGATGATCCCGGCGGTACATCACTCAGAAACAGGAAAGGCCAAATGGTTGCGTATAAGTTCGGCCAAATCGACATTATATCGCTGTTCCGGAAACTGGAGCAGTGGTTACCAGCGAGAACGGAGTTGCAGGAGGACTATCGCGTGCGGATCCTCTTAAGGCATCTCACATTTCGTACTACAGCCCCGATTCGCGATCTCACAATCATCAAGGAGGCACCGACGTTCAGGTGGCAGTCTCAAGCGTGGGAGGACGAAGAGGGCGACCCTTACGAGGATATGGAATCTGACAATAACGATCCAGCGAGAGACGTTGCACAGTTCATTGGTTTGTGCAAGGCGATACAGGGAGCATTACCTGCACAAGGGTACGAAAGGCTTTCCGGAGAGCCCGTCTATGAATGGGTAGGAGAACGGACATTCCCATGGTTCGACTCTCTCGAGAAGAAGAAGGTGCCACTTGAGACACGCGTGGAGGCACGCGATGATGCGGAGCGGTCCAAGGGGATGGCTGGGACGTGTGAAGGTAGTGGAACCTTGGGGTCAGGCCGGTAGCAGGTATTAAGCTGGGGGAGGCCTTGGGGTCAGACCGGGATTAGGGATTAGCGAGGTGACAAGGTCCGCGTTACCGAAAGTTGGACCTACAACCTGGACCGCACACTCGACACGCATACCGACTTCCGGGGCAACGGCTGGCAGTCGCTCTGGAGTTCCTGCTGCGCCGGCCGACTGGTCGCACAGAACGATCCGCTCGGCGCCGCCACCACCATGGCCCACGACGCACAGGGGAACGTCACCCGGTCCGAAAAGGTCCACGGCATGACCGTGTTCAACCAGCAGACCACCCGGTTCGACGCCCGCAACCGGCCCATCGCACGCACCGTCTGGCTCGTGGAGCAGACCAATATCGACCCGCAGAACCCGCCCATCGCCGGCGGCGGCCTGGCAGGCGACCCGGCCGCCCACGACGGCCAGGGCAATACGGTGGGGCTCACCACTCGCTATCTGTACGATGAAGACCTGACCGACGGCGCGGGCTTGGACGGCTCGAGCACGACCGTACAAAAGCTCGACGGCTCGGGCAGCTATACGGTGGATATCGATAGCCTGCTGGCCGAACTCGAAGCCGACCTTGGTACCGGCTTCTTCGGCTCCGGGGCGACCGGCTCGGCCACCGTCACCATCAACCCGGAAGATGAGCTATCGGTTACCATCAGCGACGGCGCCGGCCGCACGGTCGCCTCGGGCATCATTGCCCAAAACGGCACGCCCATCACCTGGCAGACGGTCAACCACGACACACTGGTCGCCATCGTCGGCGTCGGGCAGGTGCTGGAAACCACGCAGATCGATGCGCTCAACCATGCTCGAAAGAGCCGTACCGACGGTGCCGGCCGGACGCTCGAAACGGTCGACGCGCTGGGCAACGTCACCACCGCCACGTTCGACGCGGCGGGCAACCAGCTTTCGCTCCGCGACCCGAACAGCATCGGCTGGAACGCCACCTACGATGCCCGTAATCGGCAGATCAGCATGGCCGATACGCAGGAGCAGGCGGAAGGGAAGAACCGGCAGACGGCGTACGACGCACACGGCAACGTGGTCGGTACGACGGACGCCAAGGGCCAATCGGCCAGTTCGGTCTTCGACGCGCGGGATCGGCGTGTGAGCGAGACGGACCGTCTGGCAGGTGTGACCACGTGGCGATTCGACCAGAACTCGAACCTGTGGCACCTGGCCGACGCGGAGAACCAGTCGCCCTACAAACCGACCGCCTGGACCTACGACGCCCGGAACTTGAAGATCACCGAGGCGCTGCCGGGGCACAACCCGACGAGCCAGATCGGCGACGCCGATTTTGACAAGAAGCAGTTTTCCTACGATCTGGCCGGGCGCGTGGACGTGGCCACGGACCAGAAGGGGAACACGGTCACGCACCTGTACGACCTGGCCTCCAGGGTCTTGCAGCGTGACTACCGCGCCCATGGCCAGACTGCTATCAGTGATAGCGACGCATTCACCTACGGCGATGCGGGCCATATGGCGTCGGCCGAGAGCGGGCGGTACAATAACACGGTCGCGTTCGATTACGACGCCGCTGGGCGTTTGACCAGCGAGTCACTTACCGTAACCTTTGGCCAGACCACGACTTACACGGTCCAGTCCCAATACGACGCAGCCAATCGTCGCACGGGCATCACCTACCCGGACGGCTCCGTCGTTACGCGGCAGTACACGGCCCGTGACCAGCTCGCCCAGATCGATTACAATAGCAGCATGGTCGCCACGTTCGCCTATGATAACGGTTCGCGCCGCACCAGCCGCACGCTTGGCGACACGCCCGGCACGCAAACGGCGTGGGTGTACGGCCGGCAAGATAATCTGCCGACGGCCATCAACGCGGGCATCGCAGGTGCATCGTTCACCTACACGTACGACGCGAACAAGAACAAGCTGACCGAGGGTATTTCCGCCCCCATGGCCAACTTCGGGTTCAACTCGACGACGTACGATTCGGCCGACCGCCTGACTGCCTGGAACCGCACGGATGGCAACCTCGACCAGGCGTGGAACCTTTCGCTTGTCGGCAACTGGGCCACGTTCACCCAGAACCAGCTCCAGCAAACCCGCACGCATGATGCAGTTCATCAACTGACTGCCATTGACAACGATCCCATCGGGTACGACGCCAATGGGAACTTGACCAGCAAAGAAGTCGGCGGCGGGACAACCCATTTCTACTGGGATTTTGACAATCGGCTCAATAATTGCGAACCTCCTGACGGCCAGATAATCACGTACGCTTTTGACGCCCTCGGCCGCCGTGTGAGTAAGACTGTTCCCGACGGTGAAGGAGGAAGCGTGACGACGGTCTTCGTCGGCAGCATCCAGGCATTGGAATACTCCCCGCACGCCATGCAAGTCGTGGCCGAGTACGCGGCCGACGCCGCGCCAGCTTCACCCGAACGGAAGTTCGTCTACGCCGAGTACATTGACGAACCGGTCATGATGCTCGCCACCAGCAGCACAACAACCACGTCCTACTACTATCACCAGAACTCGCTCTACTCCGTCGCCGCGCTGACCGACGCCGCCGGTACGGTTGTCGAGCGATATGCATACTCTGCCTACGGAAAACCGGCCTTCCTCGATGCCGCCGCCAATCCGCTCGACCCGCAAGCATCGACCATCGGCAATCCCTATCTATTCACCGGTCGCCGCCTCGATCCCGAAACCGGCCTCTACTACTACCGTGCCCGCATGTACGATGCGGAGTTGGGGCGGTTTGTGAGCCGTGATCCGATTGGGTATGAAGGTGACCCCGTTAACATGTATCGCTACGTGTGGGGAGTGCCTCTGGTTGGATTCGATCCAACGGGGATGGCACCGTCTAGCATGCGTCCGCTTCCTTTCGGCGATGACCCACTCCAATTGGTTCCGGGCGACAATTGTGACCATCGTCAGTCATGGGACCCATCGATGTGCGATGAGGAGTGCCCATGTCCCTGCAGTCGCACACAATGGGGACGAAGCACGCCTTCAGTTGCGGATGTCAAAGTACAGTTAGCCGACGAAATCCAACGGTTGGGATTGGGCGGCGTACTAATCGTCCCTGTTTCGAGGAAGGAATGCATACCCAACCACAAAGGTGCCTCCCTCGTTTGCCCGTACTATGACAAGAAGGGAAAGCTGACGAAGATCGTTGTATGCATTTCGTGGTATATCCCGGTCTGCGACATGCCTGGCATGATTACGCACGAACTCACGCACGTGCAGCAGCTTCTGCGGCAGGAGGGTTCTCCTAACCGAAAGGAGTGGGAAGAAGAAGCATACAAGAATCATTGCCGGAAGAATGCAGACATCCAATGCATGAAGGACGGCCCGGAACGGGAGGAAAGTGTTCGCAAATGTGTTTCCGCAGGCGTTGACTTCAGTACCGATAAGGGCACGCTGGACCGAGCGGCCGATGGATGCAAGAGGCTCAAGTACTAGCGGTAGTATCGCTATGAACTGGCAGGGCTTCCAACCTGGTGTCTGGACTGCCTAAGCCATGTTATCGATAAAGTCACATGCTACATCTCTAATCGAGAACTGAGGCGTATAACATGCACGCGCGTGTGCAGTGGTTAGTTTGCATGATTGTGCTCTTGACGACGGATGCCTGTGCGGGGCGGCACGAAGACATCCTCGCATGCGCGTTGCGCGTTGCCGAGAGTATTGGTGACGCGGGCGAGCAGTCACGCATCCTGGGAACGATTGCGCACCATTACATTGCGGGCGGGTATTGCGACCGCGCCATTGAGCTGGCCTGCAGACTTCCGGATGACTCATTTGAACGCAGAAGGGTATTGCGATCTGTAGCACTGCACTACGCCGACAGAGGCGATATCTCTGCGGCGCTAAATGTGGCGCAAAGGATTGGTGACGACGGTGGGGGAACTCCCTGGGACGAAATTGCGGACCGTTGCGCCACACCAGAGCAGTTCGATCAAGTGGTCGACGCCGCCAAGAGCATCGATAAGCCGCACCTGAGGGCAATCGTGTTGGTAGATCTTGCCGACACTGATGCAGCAGCAGCCCGTCAGCGAGCCGGTCAGCTCATGTCAGAGGCTATGGCAGCGGCGAGGAACGGCTACCTGGTTCGCGCACGATGTGCGGTGATTCTGGCAAGGCAGGGCCAAGTGAAGGCGGCAACCGAGCTTCTTGCGCAAGCAGCTGCAAGTGCGTCAGCAAAGGAGCCGGGACGGTGGAGATGGGAGGCGTTGGACGGCATCGCTCGTCGGTATGCCCAACTTGGCTTGGCCGCCGAATGCCTGAAGACCGTGGCTGCGATAGACAACACGATGGCAAGACACCGTACCCAGGCCGAGGCCGCGTATTCCTTTGCTGAGGCAAAGCAATTCGCCGAGGCGCTGGAGATTACGGGAAGGATCGACGACGCCTCACACCGCGCGTCTGTCTTGCGCGGGATTGCGACAATACAAGCAGAGAATGGCCAGCGTGTGCAAGCGGTTGAGATGGCTAACTCTATCGAGGATGGCTTGGAAAGGGCTTTGGCTTTCTCAGACATCGCCGGGATTCATGGTGAGGCGGGACAGGGAGAGCAAGCGGAGCGGTTGCTCGTGGCAGCAACTGAGACTGCAAGAACAATAGGGGATCCATTCGACAAGGCCGACGCTCTCTGTCAGATTGCTTACGAATATACTAGACTTGGGCGTGCAGAACAGGTCCAGGGGCTACTGAAGCTGGCATGCGCGTCAGCGATCTCGGTTCCAGAGATGGGGCAGAGGGATGACGCACTGCACTCGATTGCAGGGCACTGTGCCGCATCGGCACTGTTCGAGCCGGCTGTGGAGGCTGCGGGACTGATTGACGATGTACGTGTCCGAGCCTACGCTCTGGGGCGCATCGCCGAAGAGTGTACAGCGATCACCCAATTGGCGCGCGTAGTCGAGATGGCCCAGGCACTCGACATGCCGGACGAAGAGGCGTATGTACTGAGCCGGGTTGTGGCTGCACATGTAGAGGCAGAGCGGTTCGAACTAGCACTTTCGACAGTTCGCAACATCCCCGCAAGCCCCTGGCGTGGAACTGCAATGTCGTCCATCGCAAGAGGTTATGTTTACATTGGGCGGTGCTCCGACGCCATCGACTTGGCGCAGAGGATGGAGGACCGGCGAGAGAAGGTTGACGCGCTATCCTATGTTGCAGAGAAATGCACAGAGACAAAGGAGGCGGATCGTGCACTATCGCTAGCCCTATCAACGGTGAAGGATATTGAGGTTGCGGCGGACAAGGCGTCAGCTCTGATACAGATCGCCGCGGAATACGCACGGAGGAAACAAGATTTGAGCGACGCTGATCGAGCAGCACTAGAGGGTATTATTCGCGCGATAGATGGTAGTTTGGAGTCAAAGGACCCTTTGAGGGCAGAGACAACGCCGGTGAAAACCCTATCATTCCGAGATTTCGTTGGATTTGTCCTAAAGTGAACTGGGATAAGATGTTAGGGCGTCCAGAAGGGCGAGATTTTGCATGCCTGGAGGGCAGCGGTGGGCTTATCGCGTGAAACTGGCGAATCCAGAGGACTTAGGCCCCCCTTTTTTCTTTTTTGGAATGTCCTATTATGTAATATAAGGGTAGCGTTTTGGGGTATGTATACATACAAGGACATTAGGAGGTGCGAGTCATGAAGCTTACGCCACGCGAATCGCTAGTCGTCGAGCTGCTCCGGGATCGACGGGTCGCTTCCCACGCCGAACTGGCCCGGCAATTGAAGGTCTCCTCCAAGACGGTGCAACGAGCGCTCGCCAAGGTGGGCGCGTACGCCAGTCTCAATGGCAATTCCGCGTATGTCACGCTCAAGAGCGTCCCCCGTTTCGACCGCCACGGACTGTGGAGTCATAAGCAACTCCGCTTTTCACGGCACGGCGACCTGCGACACACCATCCGGGCATTGATCGACCAATCCTCGCGGGGATGTACCGCGGAAGAACTGCAGCAGTGGCTTGGCGCCCGCGTACATAACCATCTGAGCTTCTCGCTGCGTCGTGGGGAGATTCAACGGTTCTTTCTCGGTCGGCAGGCCGTATACACCTCGGCCGATCCTGCCAAGCACCAACAGCAACGAACCACGCGACAACCGTCGGCAACCATGGTGTCTTGGGTGCCGTCTGCACCGACGGCGCCCCCTTTGCCGCCAGGCATGGAAGCGATGGACGTCATTCGGTTGTTGCTCCAGATGCTTCGAAAGCCTGAGGCGAGTGATGCTTCGCTGGCGAAGTCTCTGCAGGCGAAGGGCCTAGACATCCATGCGAATCAAATTCGCGACGTGATGGCCTTCTACCATCTAAAAAAAACGACACCCTGAAAGCATCTTTCCTGTTCCGAAAGTGGCGGCGTTATTGGGAATCGGCCTTCGGAACCCTGCAAGTGCCTGATGGGCTCTGCTATCGTTTCGACCAGATGGCAGAAGGGGAAATGCACGTGCAGAAGACTACCTCCCGCCAAGTAGTCACACGGGAACTGAACTGTTTTTCAGCAGTCGAGGTGGTCCGTAAGACAAGCGACCATCAACTGCGGCACTCGCCGCTCTTGGACCGTTTGGTTCCCAAAGGAGGCAAGTATGGCTACGACTTGATCGCCCATGTCGGCGTACAAACATTCTTGGAGGGAAGAACACTAGGAGATATTGCAGCTGATCTGCGCCCACAGCGAATCCCCTTCAGTAGTCTGCATGATCTGGGGATGAAGTTTTTGTATTACTTCGGCCATCTACACCAGCAATACGCGGCGCCACAGTTGCGAGATTGGTTCCAACAGCGTGCATGGAGCACCTGGCTGATCGATGCCACGGTCGAACCAGGTACACCTGCATACTTCGGTGTGCTGGACGCCGAAAGCGGCTTATGTTTGAAGGCATGGAAGATTGCCACGGAAAACACGGACGATATCGTCCTCTGCCTTCGCGAGGCCACTGAGCAATTTGGAAAGCCCAACGAACTTCTGCACGATTTGGGCGATGCCATGGCGAACGCCTGCGAGGCCGTCTGGGGGGCGGCCGTGGTGCATCGCGCGTGCCACTTTCACTTGCTGCGAGACATCGGAGAAGATTTGTATGCAAAACCCCAAGCGGCTCTGCGAGAATTGATCCGCAAACTCAAGCTTCAGCCTCGGCTGAAGGAACAGCGCCGGGGCCAATCACTGTGGTTGCGTGACCATGTGAAAGATCCCACCAGCTTGGTCCGATTGTTGCAGGAAGAAGCCGTCGAGGTCCCGGCTGACGTGCTTGGCCGCGAACTGGTCGTGGCCGTTCATCAATGGATTCTGGATTACCCCAGCGACGGCCACCGCCAGGGCTATCCATTCGATCCGTACTTGTTGTATTTGCATCGCCGGGTAAATCGAGCTGCGACTATATTGGAGCCATTGCTGGACGGAACGGCGGTACACCACCGGATGCCCCAGGTTCTCGGGAATTTGTTGAAGATGCTCCAGGATTACTTGAACGACGAACGCGTGATAAAAGCGGCGGGGGAGTTTGAGCACGCATGGCAGTTGTTCACCCGCCTACGAACGGCGATGCAGCTTTCGTCGCAAGGAGGAAGCCCTTTGCACAATCCATATCCCCTGGAGGCAGAACAGAATGCAGCGATACGACACTCTCTGGAAGCACTGCGTGAGGAGTTCCGCAGCCAAGCGGACAACTGCACCGAACCGTCGGATGCCAGACAGTATGAGATCATCGTGAAGCATTTAGATCGTTATTGGTCGATGCTGTTTTCCACAACGTCACGGGAGCGGACGACGAACGGCTTGGAGAGCCACTGGGGCAAGGTAAAACGCTGTTGCCGCAAACGGCACGGCCGGAAGAAGCTGACCCGCGACTTCCAATGCCTACCACCAGAGATCATGCTAATTCCGAATCTGCGGAACCCACAGTATGTGGAACGCGTCCTGGGGGATCTTTCTGAGCTTCCGGCCAAGCTAGCCTTGGTTGGCCGGTCAGCCCCCCCTTGGACGCAGTGGCGCAATCGCCAGAAGCCCCGCACGATAGGCCGCCTTCCGCAATGTCTCCTCCGTCAAGAAGACCTGATCGATCGGCTTGCGGCAATTTACGAGACTCAATGCCAGCGCGAAGAGGCACAAACCGCCTGACCGCAAACCCCATGCCAACGAAATCTCGGAATGATAGGTGAAAACCGGCGGGGATTAGCGGATGAAAGAGCCATATCCCTCGTGTTGCCTTGGGGGCATGTTGCCTTTGGCGACGGGCTTGGAAAGGGCATCATTTTCGGGCGGCGGGTGGGCATCAATGGCGATCGACTGTGCCGTACGGTTGGATGGGTGCGCAGAAGGGCCCTGCTCGGCACGTGGCAGAATACGCGGAGTGGGGGGAGTTGGCCGAGATCGTTGGCTCGGGAAATCGTGGGGTCAGGCCGGTAGCAGGCATTAAGCTTGCAGAAACGGTCGATGCACTGGGCAACGTGACGACCGCCACGTTCGACGCGGCGGGCAACCAGCTTTCGCTCCGCGATCCCAACAGCATCGGCTGGAACGCCACGTACGACGCCCGCAATCGGGCGGTCAGCATGGCCGATACGCAAGAGCAGGCGGAGGGGAAGAACCGGCAGACGGCTTATGACGCCCACGGCAACGTGGTCGGCACGACGGATGCCAAGGGCCAATCGGCCGGCTCGGCGTTCGACGCGCGGGATCGGCGTGTGAGCGAGACGGACCGTTTGGCAGGCGTGACCTCGTGGCGATTCGACGAAAACTCGAACCTGCGGCACCTGACCGACGCGGAGAACCAGTCGCCTTATAAACCCACCGCATGGACCTACGATGCGCGGAACCTGAAACTCACCGAGGCCCTGCCGGGACACAACCCGGCAAGCCAGATCGGCGATGCCGACTATGACCTCAAGCAGTTCACCTACGATCTGGCCGGCCGCGTGGCCGTGGCCACGGACCAGAAGGGCAATAACGTCACGCACCTGTATGACCTTGCCTCCCGCCTCTTGCAGCGAGACTACCGCCTCTTCAACCAGACTGCTATCAGTGACAGCGATGCCTTCACCTATGGCGACGCGGGCCGTATGGCCTCGGCCGAAAGTGGCCGGTACAATAACACGGTTGCGCTCGGCTACGACGCCGCAGGGCGTTTGACCTCCGAAAGCCTGACCGTAACCTTCGGCCAGACCACGACTTACACCGTCCAGTCAGCCTACCTCTGTCCGTGTCAACGCCTGACTTGCGATTTTTCTTTGGTTCTACCCTGCTTCGGAACGGAGAAGAGGGTAGGGGGTGCAGGGGGAGGGGCCTCGTCCCCCTGCTCGCACGCAGGATGCGGGCGAAACGGGTTGCCGCTACGCAACGTGCGGATCCGCACTGGGCAGGATGCCGCCCGAGTAGGGCTTGCACCAGGTGTACCCGTTGTTACCTCCTTACCTGCAGCCATGGCCTTGCTCGCGGGGCCTGCCGGCGCGGCGGTCGCCTGAGGGGCGGTGCTGTCATGGTCGCCAGCCTGTGCGGACTTCCTGGTGCTACGCCGGTCGACAAGCTGCTGCTCGGCAATCGTCTTGACGAACGTCTCGCAGTCGGCGCTGCGCACCGTGCGCTGTTCGCCCGACGAAAGCGGCTTCGGGGCGGGCAGTCCTTCCACCTCGCACACCTCGCTCAAAGCGCGAATGCGGCGAGTGCCGCCCGCGTGCCCCGGCCGCGTAGCCACAACCTTCTGCCCTTTCGCCACGCCGCCGACGCGACGCTTGCCGGTGGCCTTCACCCGCAGCTTCGCCAGTTTCGCCTCGGTGCTTTGCGGGACGGCGTAGCGGTAGGGCTCCTCGTGGGCAAGCATCAGCCAGGCGATCATCGCAAGCTTCCGCGCGCCGGCCACGACGGCCACGTTGCGACACTTCTTGCGCAGCAGGCGGCGGAAGAAGTGGCCCAGCGGCCCCGGGTGCTTGTCCAGGTGTTGCGCCGCTTCGATGAGCATCCACCGCGCCTGCGAGTTGCCTTGCTTGGTGATCGGCCCATGGTAGCAGCGGTTGGCCGACTGCTTCGTCGAGGACGCCAGGCCCAGGTAGCTGGCCGCGTGATCGGCGTCCGGGAAGCGGCGAATGTCGCCCCAGGCGGCCACAACCGCCTCGGCCGTGGTCACGTCAACGCCCGGCAGCGTTATGAGCAGCTTCACCTGCGGGCTGTCGTGCCCGCGGCGTGCCAGTTCCAGGTCGATCGCGTCGATCTCGCCTTGCACGAAGGCCAGCAGGCGTCGGTCGGAATCGACCAGCGTCTGCCCCTGCTCGTCGAGTTCCACATCGTCGAGCCACTGAAGGCTGGCCGTAGTGAACAATCGCTCCGGCGCCTCGACAAGCCGCATGGCCAGCACGCTGTGGATGCGGTTGCGCATGGCCGTGCGATGCCCGACCAGCGTAGCGCGCCGGCCGGTGAGTTCGCGGAGACGGCGGGTGGCTTCGTCGGGCTGCCAGACCTCGGGCAGGAAGTCGCAGCGGAGCAGTTGGGCCAGTACGTAGGCGTCGACCTTGTCGGTCTTCACCTTCGCCTGGGCGATGGCCTTCGTGGTCATCGGGTTGGAGACCACCACGCGGGCCACGTGCGGCCGGAGCAAGTCGGCCACGGCCCAGCAGTTGGTCGAGGCCTCCAGGGCCACATGGTCGCCCGGCCGGAGGACCTTCGTAGCGAACAGGCCGAGGACATGGCGGTTCAGGGCGAACCGCTCGCGGTGGACGACATTGCCGGCCTGGTCGACGATGCACGCCTCGACAACGCGCTTGTGGACATCGAGGCCGACAAAGCGTATCATGGAATCGGTCATGGGAGATTCTCCCTGGCTGGGGCAAGACCGAGGGCACGCCCGCAGCGAACGCCCGAAGGCGCCCCGAGCGAGCGTCGGCGGAAGCTTGGACTACGAGTCCGCGTTCGCTTCCCCCGAGATAGGGCCGAACGGCATCTACCTCTTCGAGCTCGAAGCTCAACCGGGTGGGCCGGCGGGGCGCTCAGATACGACGGCGGGCTCGAAGCCCATACGCTGTCTCGAGCGGCCCCAAAGTGCTCCGGCCCTTCGGTCTTGCCATTTTGTGCTTGTAGGAACCAACGCATGGTTTCACTCCGGCAACACTTTGTCCCGAACCCGGTATCTTTCACACATACCCGTTTCCGCACAAAGTGCAACCCTCCTCTCTTCATTCATACCAGGTACGACGCGGCCAATCGCCGCACGGGGATTACCTATCCGGACGGCTCGGTCGTCGCGCGTAGCTATACGGCCCGTGACCAGCTTGCCCAGATCGACTACAATAGCAGTATGGTCGCCACCTTCGCCTATGATGCCGGTTCCCGTCGCACCAGCCGGGTGCTGGGCGATACGCCCGGTACGCAGACCACGTGGACCTACGGCCGGCAAGACGATCTGCCGACGGCCATCAGTTCGGACATTGCAGGCGCGTCGTTCAGCTACACGTATGACGCGAACAAGAACAAGCTGACCGAGGGCATCTCAGCCCCCATGGCCGATTATGGGTTCAGTTCCACCTCGTACGACTCCGCCGACCGGTTGACCGCCTGGAACCGGACGGACGGCAACCTGGACCAGGCCTGGAACCTGTCGCTTGTGGGCGACTGGGCGACGTTCACCGAGAACCAGGTGCAAGAGCTGCGCACTCATACAGCCGTTCACGAGATCGCCACGATCGACGCTACTTCGATCGTCCACGACGCAACGGGCAACCTCACCCGCAACGCCAGTGACACGCTGGATCGTTACACCTGGGATTTCGACAACCGCCTTGCAACGGCCGATGTCGACCAGGACGGGACAGCGGAATGTGGGTATCAATATGATGCCCTCGGCCGTCGTGTGAGCAGAACCATACCGGATGGCGAGGGTTCGGCGACGACGGTGTTCGTCGGTACGATTCAGGAACTTGAGTACTCGCCGCACGCCATGCAAGTCGTGGCGGAATACGCGGCCGATGCTGTAGCTGCTTCGCCGGAGCGCAAGTTCGTCTATGCCGAGTACATCGACGAACCCGTCATGATGGTCGATGAGACTGCGCTCGGCTCAACCGGGGCCGGCATTGAAGAGGCATACTACTACCATCAGAACTCGCTCTACTCCGTCGCTGCCATCACCGATGCCACCGGCACGGTCGTCGAGCGATACGCCTACTCGGCCTATGGCGGACCATTGTTCCTCGATGCCAACGCCAACCTGCTCAATCCACAGGCAACAACCATCGGTAATCCCTATCTCTTCACCGGCCGTCGACTTGACGAAGAAACCACCCTCTACTACTACCGTGCTCGGATGTACGATGCGGAGTTGGGGCGTTTTGTGGGCAGGGATCCGATTGGGTATGCGGGAAGTGAGTGGAATCTATATGAGTATGTCAAGAGTAGTGCAACGATTCTAGTGGATCCCAGTGGGCATTCGACAACGGGCGCTATTGGAATCGGCGTATCTGTAGCCGCCCTCGCTACGACCCGGACGGTAAGACCCTGTACCCCTGTGGACGACACTTCATGTGAATTGAAGTGTCGACAACAAGAACCCGTCAAGCCCTACACGAAGATGAAATGCAAGAATTCCAAGTGTAAGTTCGTCGAGGTTCTTATCACGCCCCTGCCAAATGGGGGGACAAGGATAGTAGAAACCCCCAGGTGTTCTTGCCTGTATGAGGACAGATGTAGCAAGAGGGAACATGGAGAAATGCAGGCCAAAGTGGAAGCAGCGTGTAAAGGGAAGAAAAAGGGCAAGCACTGTGTGCCTGAGATGTCGAAAGCGGAACTTCTCAAGAATGCGTACAGGTTCTTGGCCTGTAAGCTCCGAAGAGACGAGATCAATCTGAAGTGCTTTGCCTATTCACACGATGGCCATTTGGTGGCTGCGTCGAACACAATGAAGGCCCATACATGGTGTATGGAGCTATATTCTAAGAAGAAATGATCACCATCTCCCGTGGTGGCCGAAGAGATCGTAACATGAGCCTAGGCCCTTACCGTCCGCCGACTAACGTTGTAAGCGCCGCCAAAGCGAGTTTGGGCGGGAATATGATTCGATTATTGCTTCCTGTACTCGTAACCGCCGCAGGTTTCGGATGTGAGGCCACGATGACATCAACTGACAAAGAACGGTTCTTTCAGGCTGCCCGGGAGGGTGATATCCAGACGGTTCAAAGCATGCTTGGCCGGGACCCATCCTTAGTCCACATTAGCAATGAAAGAGGACTAACTCCGCTGATGGTTGCGGTATCCTCAATGGAGAGAAACCTGCAAGTTGTCCAGATCTTGGTTCAGGCTGGTGCAGATGTGAATGCGCAAACGGATGACCGTGTTACGGCACTCCACATGATGGTTGACGTGGACGGTCCGGCCGAAACCGGTGAGGTTCCAAGCCAGTTAGCGCGAGTTCTCGTTCATGCGGGTGCGAACGTCGAGCAGCGAAATCGCTGGGGCCATACGCCGCTGATGAGTGCGGTGGTTGGAGGAACGCACCACGAACTCCAGGCACTAATTGATGTAGGCGCCAACGTCAACAAGTTGTTTCCGAGCCAAACTTATCCAACGTTCAATAGTGGCAGAACAACACTAATGGCGGCAGTTGGCGACCCAATGAAGGTGAAACTCCTGCTCCAAGCGGGCGCGAGCGTATCGGCAACTGACGCGCATGGACAGACAGCCTTCGAGTATGCGCGGCAGTGCCTCACGGAGGCGAAGGAGGAGTGCAGCGATGCGCACGAGACCGAGCCCGATCGGTGCGATGAGGTGAAGACGCGGATACTGGCTGAGCTAGAAGACCTGGGTTGTGACCCGGACGCACCGATTAATGGGGCAGGGCTCACGGCCCGACAAGCGCTGGATGCCTATTCCCAAGAATCATTGGACGCAGCCAGTGATTTCGACTACGTCTCCCAACTTCGACAGAGCATTCGCCTAATTGAGGAAGCAATGCGCTGTGGGAGCCGAGAGAACAAAGAGGACAGCCACCGAAAGTAGTGCGTTGTTAATCAGCAACCACCGGCAGAGCCGGGGGTAGAGCGGAAAAGGGGTCAGGAGCCTTAAAAAAGAAGGTTCATCCGACTAATGCGTAGGTTGTCTCATGGATGCCGAGTATCTTGAGTTTGAGGAACTCAGGATCTCGGAAGCCATAAGCTTGACGTTTCATGGTCTTGATTTTGTTGTTGGTGCCTTCCAGCGGTCCCGTTGAGATCGGGTAGTCATACCAGTTAAGGATGCCTATCGCATGGAGCCGAAGCGTTTTGGCGAACTTCTGGAGCATGCGGATACCGGTCGATTCGGCATACACGATCCAGTCCATCAGCAGGGATTGCGCCGTTTCCCGGTCATCCTGCTCCCATATCTCGTTGAGTTCCTCCTTGAGATGATAGGCGATGGCTAGGGGCTCGTTCAGACGCAGGGCTTCCCGAAGCCGCTCGGGCTCACGACGCGAAGGGTCGAGGTTCTCCGGCCGCTTCAACAGCAGCCAGCGGATGCCCTTCAGGACGTCTTTGTGCATCGTGTCGGCCAGTTGTCGGTGCAAGTCGCGGCGCAGGTCGGAAAGCTTGTCGTTGTAGAGCTTGATGACGTGAAAACGATCGAATACCAACGTAGCGTGCGAAAGATGCGTCGACACGGCATCGATATACGCTGGCGACATGTCGGTGGCCACGGCCTCGATCTTGGCTCGACTGGCACGAAGCCGCTTCCAGAAAGGCAGCAGGGCGTCCCCGCCTTTTCCCTCGCCTACGTGAAGTACCGCGCGCTCTTGAGGTCCATGACGATAGTCACGTACTTGTGGCCCTTCCCGGTGGAAATCTCATCGATGGCGATCTGCTTGATGTGTTTCAGCCTCGGCTTGCCGAAACGTCGTTTCAGGTATTTCTTCTGGATTTCCTTGACGACATCCCAACTCACACCCAGGTGGCAAGCGACATCCTTGATCGTCATATGCTGCGACAGTTCCAATACGTAGCGTGCAAACGACTTGGTGTACGTCCGTTTCGGCTCGGCAAAGCCGATGGCCGCCTGGCGGACCGCACCGCAATCGTGGCAGGCCAACCGGGGAATCCTCGCTTCCAGGTCAACCCGCTTCCTCCCCAAGGGCACCGTCCGAAACCGCCGCACGACGCCCCCTGCCGCCACACGTTTGGCGAACCACATGCCACACAACGGCAGGTATTGCGCTTCCGCTCTATGGTGAAGACAATGCCCCCTCTGATGTATTGGGTTCTTACATACCGGTATTCACGCACCCCGAATCCATGGTACAACAGTGTCGTGGACATGCTGAGTTCTCCCGTCTGAAGTCGTTGGTAAAAACTCCAGATGGAACCAGCATGTCCACACTTTTTCAACCCCCAACCTACGCATCAGCCGGATGAACCAAAAAGAATAGGCAAGCCGCGGACCATAGGGAATGCGGCGGGCGTTCTGGAACGGACGAGCGGGCCGGGTGGCCCCGGGTGATTGCTCACCCGGGGCTCCCACAGACCCGTCCCTGAAAGAGCCCGTTGCGTCAAGGGCCTGCCGGCGATTTTTTGGTCGGGGTATCTCCTGCACACCGGATTTCCCGGTGATTCTCGCCTCGGATCGTGCCAGTACATAGTAGACTATAGGTATCCGGAGAAACGGAAGCCGGCTCTGCGGGGACGCAACCGGACGAGGGATATCCGGACCGACGGTGCGCCAATGGTGCATCCGGCCCCTGGTGACCAAGGGTCGCTGGGGGCCGTCTTCTTTCGACACCATTGGACACCGGAGTCATGCCTTGAAAATCCCGCGGCGAAGCCGCGTCTTGGGCGACCGCTGGCGAGGCTGTCGCTTCTATATTGTGCCGAGTGCCCTCCGTGCGGTCTTCTCTAGGGACGCAGTTGTCACGGTCTGTTGTCGCGAGGTTTCTTGCAGCCGATCTTGTCTTTGCGGCTGCACCCCAATCCATCCCTTCGTGAATACGCCTGCTCGTAAGCAGTCGCTCCGGTCTGGTAGACCGGACACCGAATATGTTTTTCGACCGTCTCGCGGGCGCAAAGGCCGCCTCATTCATACGTACGCTCGGCTCATAGCCGAGTCCACGGGTCTGTTCAGGCTGGCCTCGCGCGCGAGGATCTTCCCGCCCAGCGGGCAGGAGATCGATGCAACTACAACCTCCCCTCCATTTATGCTCCTCAATCTTTGCCAGTCGGTCCCCATCCCGTCTCCGCCGTTTTCTTCACCTCATGCCGCCTTCTTCTGCCGTTGCCTGGGAGGACCACCCATGCAATACGCCTCGTTGTTCTTGACCATGTGCCAAATACTCGTCGCCAGCCGACGCATCACCGCCACCCGAGCAATCTTCGATCCGCGACGCTTCTTGATCCGCGCATACCACGCTTTCATCGACGCATCGCGCCGCAACACATGTACGACCAGTTGGCCCAGAATGAATCGGGCCATTGCACTTCCTTCCTTGGTGATCGACCCCAGCCGGTCAGTGGCGTCTCCCGAGTTGCGGCAACCAGGCGTGAGGCCCCAGTAATTGGCCAAGCTGCCCGGACGCGGAAAGTTCTTGATCGCGCCGATCCGCGAGGCCAAGGCCAGGCTGCTGTAGGCATTCGCACCCGGCAGCGTGGCCAGGATCGGGGCCGTCTTGTGTTTCTGCTGCCGCTCCTGAATCTTCGCGTCGATCTCCGCAATTTGCGCGTCCCACAACTCCCACTGGGCAAGCAACTGCTCCATCGCCAGTCGGTCCACTTCACTCAAGGGCAGGTCGGCCAACCATTGGCGAGCCTTCTTCGTCTTCATCCCCTTCGTCGGACATTCCTGTTGCAGGTTGTGCTTCAAGAGAATGTGCTGCACCTTGTTGATGGTCCGGGTGCGCAATGCGGCCGTGCGCTGCCGCCAGGAGGTAAGTTGGCGGTTGTCCTGTTCCTCCTGGGAAGGCAGGATGATCCGCTTCAAGCCCTGCTCTCTTCCCGCCGAGGACCCGCTGCCGGTTCACCCAGAGCAACTGGCTCAGCGCACTGGCATCACGACGGTCCGTCTTCTTGCGCGACCGCTTCTCCGGTTGAATCAGCACCGTCTCGCGGCATCCGTATCCCTTGAGCATCTCCAAGAGCCAGTCATTGAATCCACAGATTTCCACGATGGCCAGGAAGCCCTCTGGCTCCGCAAGTTCTCGCAACTCCGCGAAGAACTTCCGTACCCGATCCCACTCGGTGCTCACCTGTCGTTTCAGCACAACATCCCCCTGTTCGTCACGGATGTTCACGGTCAACTGCTTGCGGTGCTGGTCGATTCCAACGTACAACATGGTCTGGTCCTCCTACGTGAGAGAATGGGTTGGTAAAACACACTCAACCGTACCTCAAAACGCCAGGAGGACCGCTCTTTCATAACATCATACGTGCAGGATTACCGCATACGGTTCCTCAAGTGACACCTTCGCTTCGCTTACGGCACACCGAGTGGACGGCCACCGCGTAAGGCAACCGATATCGCTCTTGGAGCCGGGCAAACCAGCTCCAAGGCGGGCGGTTCTTCCGTCGGCGACGGCTGAGCCACTTCCGCCAGACACGACGCACTTCGTCCCGAAAACGGGTCAGCGCGATGCTGTTGCCCGTGATTCCGTAGTAGCCGAAGTGGCCGCGAAGCTTCTGGCATAGTTTCGCGTATTGCTCCGCGATCGGAAGATGCCGATTCGCCCGGCACCATTGGGCCACCGTCCTGATGGCCCGCGTGAGTCGGCTGGCGGCCGTCTTTCGCTTCACCACCCAGTTGCCCTTTCTGGAGCGACTCCAGTAGTGCGTGAAGCCCAGCAGATCGAATGTTCCTGGCCGAGTTCCCTGCGGCTCTCCATCGGGAGGGGCCACGTGGGGCGGTCTGCGGAACGCAATCAGCCGAGTCTTCGTCGGGTGGAGCGTCAGGCCATATCTCCCGAAACGCTTGGGAAGCACGTCCATGACTCGCCGCGCGTCTTCCTCCCGGGTGAACCCGATGACGAAGTCGTCGGCGTAGCGAATGAGAAACGCTCGGCCCTTCAGGCGGGGCTGCACCTGATGTGCGAACCATTCGTCCAGCACATAGTGCAGGAATAGATTCGCAAGGACCGGTGAAATCACACCGCCCTGGGGTGAGCCTGCGTCGGGATGCGTAATGCATCCGTCTTCCAGCACGCCTGCGTTCAGCCACTTTCCGATCAGTCGCAACAGCACTCCGTCGCGAACCCGTAGCTGGAGAAACTCGCGCAAATGACCGTGATCCAGGGTATCGAAGAACTTCCGGATGTCCACTTCGAGAACCCATCCCCCACGCGTCTGCATAAGCTGCGTCCACAGGCTGTCCAACGCTTTGTGCGGCGATCGTCCGGGCCGGAAGCCATACGAACAGTCATAGAAGTCCTGCTCGTAGATCGCCTCCAGGATCATGACGACCGCTCGCTGGAGAACCTTATCCTCCAGCGTCGGAATCCCGATCGGACGAGTTTCATTGCCCGTTCCTTTCGGAATATGCTTCCTGCGCACCGGCGGCGCCCGGTACGTGCCGGTTTTCGCCCGGTCCAGCAGCGACTGGAGGTTCTCCTCCAGATTCTCCGCATAGTCGAACCAGGTTTGCCCATCCACGCCCGGTGCTCCGTCTTTACGCGTGCATCGGAACGCCTCACGCAGCCACGCAAGGTCGAGGTAGTGGTTCAGCGACGTGAACGCCATCTGCGGCGACTTTTTCGCCAGCGCTGCTATCCGTTGTTGTCGCGTTGACACGCTTTCAGAGTTCAATGTCTCCGGCATGTTTCCCTCCAACAGTGTTGTCACCTGGCACCCCGCTTCCCTCCACCGGGTTCCCGCGGGCGGGTTCCCCGGCTTCCTCGGTATTATCAGGGCACTACGACTTCCTGCCGCCCCTCCCGCCGCACTTCGTCTTCCTTCGCTTGGCGGTACCACGGGAGCGCTCGCGTGTTTGCTCCCACCGACGCCGAGCGCCGCGGCGGCGGGCCTGGGGTTGGTCACCCGGTAGCCCCGACCGGGATCTCTTCCGTGGAAACGACAGGATCTCCCACGTTCGTGAGGAACCCCTATTGTGCCTTTGCCCTGCTCTCCGACCCCGGCAGGATCGACGTGTCTGGCCATGACAACACGCCGACGCGGCCCCCGCGCTGACCACGACGAAGGCTCCCGCGATGAAGTAACTTTCGAGGCTCAATCACACAGCTTCAGCACTGGCTGTCTACGCTTCGCAGGGTGGGTCACCCCACCAACCACGCAAGACTCGCTTCCGGTTGCCGGCTCAGCTCTACCGGACGGGCTTGAGTACCCGCAGGGTTCCGATGAAAGGTTTCAAACTCACGTCATGTTCGTCATCCTCCTTTCCCACGCTTTCGTGGCGCAAGGTCAGGCTTGCATTTTACACTTTAGGGCTGGAACGCCACGTACGACGCCTGCAATCGGGCGGTCACCATGGCCGATACGCAAGAGCAGGCGGAAGGGAAGAACCGCCAAACGGTTTATGATGCCCACGGTAACGTCGTCGGTACGATCGATGCGAAAGGCCAATCGGCCAGTTCGGCGTTCGACGCGCGGGATCGGCGTGTGAGCGAGTCGGACCGCCTGGCAGGCGTGACCTCGTGGCGATTCGATGAAAACTCCAACTTGCGGCACCTGACCGACGCGGAGAACCAGTCGCCTTATAAACCCACCGCCTGGACGTACGACGCCCGGAACCTGAAGCTTTCTGAAGCCCTGCCCGGGCACAACCCGGCGAGCCAGATCGGCGATGCCGACTTTGACCTCAAACAGTTCACCTACGACCTGGCCGGGCGCGTGGACGTGGCCACGGACCAGAAGGGGAGCAACGTCACACACCTGTATGACATGGCCTCGCGGCTCGTTGAGCGAGATTACCGTCTCTACGGCCAAACGGCTATCAGTGACAGCGACACGTTCGCCTACGGCGATGCAGGCCGTATGGCCTCGGCCGAAAGTGGGCGGTACAATAACACGGTTGCGTTCGGGTACGACGGCGCCGCGCGTTTGACCAGCGAGTCGCTCACCGTAACCTTCGGCCAGACAACCACTTACACCGTCCAGTCGGCCTACGACGCGGCCAATCGCCGCACGGGGATTACCTACCCCGACGGCACGACCGTCGCGCGGCAATACACGGCCCGTGACCAGCTTGCCCAGATCGATTACAATAGTGGTATGGTCGCCACCTTCGCCTACGATCCCGGTTCACGCCGCACCAGCCGCACGCTGGGCGATACGCCCGGCACGCACACGGCGTGGACCTACGGTAGGCAGGACAATCTCCCCACCGCCATCAACTCCGGCATCCCCGGCGCGTCGTTCACGTACACCTACGATGCCAATAAGAACAAGTTGACCGAGGGCATCTCGGCCCCCATGGCCAACTTCGGTTTCAATTCCACCTCGTACGACCCGGCCGACCGGCTGACCGCCTGGAACCGGACGGATGGGAACCTGGATCACGCGTGGAATCTGTCGCTGGTGGGCAACTGGGCCACCTTTACCGAGAATCAGCTCCAGCAAACCCGCAGCCACACCAACGTTCATGAGATCGCCGCGATTGACTCCGTGCCAATCGCCCACGATCCCGCCGGCAACCTGACTCGCAATGCGGGCGACACGCTCGACCGTTTTACATGGGATTTTGATAATCGTCTTGCAACGGTAGACGTCGATCAAGACGGGACAGCGGAGTGCGGGTATCAGTATGATGCTCTCGGTCGACGTGTCTCGAAGACTGTTCCCGACGGTGAAGGAGGAAGCGTGACGACGGTGTTCGTCGGCACGATTCAAGAGCTTGAATACTCCCCCCACGCCATGCAAGTCGCGGCCGAATACGTGGCCGACGCTGCCGCCGGTTCACCTGAACGCAAGTTCATCTACGCCGAGTACATTGACGAGCCGGTCATGATGGTCGATGAGACTGCGCTCGGCTCAACCGGGGCCGGGAGTGAAGAGGCGTACTACTACCATCAGAACTCGCTCTACTCCGTTGCTGCGATGACTGATGCCACCGGCACGGTTGCCGAGCGATACGCATACTCGGCTTATGGCCAACCGGTCTACCTCGATGCCAACGCCAATCTGCTTGATCCGCAGGCGTCGACCGTCGGCAATCCGTATCTCTTCACAGGCCGTCGCCTGGACGATGAAACCGGGCTCTACTACTATCGTGCCCGGATGTATGATTCCGAGTTGGGACGCTTTGTGAGTAGAGATCCAATTGGGTATTGGGCTGGGGATGTGAACTTGTATCGGTATGTAGGGAACAGTCCGCTGGTATTCTTTGATCCAACAGGACTTCAGGGGCGCTGGCGCATTGGCATACCGGACATTACGCTCATTCCAGTCACATGTGGTGGTGTTGATAAGCCTTTGCGGGCTCTGACCAAGTACTCCTGTTGTGGTGATGCGAAGAAAGGGACTTGGTTCTTGAAGGGCTCGTCGGGTGGGACGCAATGCTGCAACAATGGGGTGCTGGAGGATAAGGTCGCAATCTGGATATGCGACCGGGCACTAGACCCCTTGCCAGGCGGCCCGGTGGGATTGGCCAAGCACAGCTACGTATGCTGTGATGGCGTCAACAAGAACTGCTACGGGAAGTTTCCGTCTTGCCGGAAGGACAGCGACATCCCAGAAGAGCCACAGCCAGATGGCACCTGCAAGAAGCATTTGGTGTGCAAGTGGGTTCACGACAAGAAGTGCGATTCCCCAAAGGCCGATTGTGACTACTGGGATCCATTCGGCAATTGTCAGTGGTGGGCGAACAAAGATGTCACGTTACCAGCCCACGATTTCTACCCCCCTGCAAAGACAGGGAAAGCAAAGGAGTAACGTCACGATGATGAAGCGAAGGATAGCTTGCATGATCGCATATGCGGCTGTATTGTTGGCTGCGGCCGGAGTACACCGTGCAGCATTTGCGTGGGATCCCTTCTTGTCTCTGCGCACGTACAAGTACGTTCTCGAGGATGATCCGCCGCTCACAGAGGAACTGGCCGTTGAGTTGACAAGACGTGCCATGCAGAGCACCTTACGACGGGACGAAGAGCTTGTTCTACGGCGGTATTCTGGCGGTGAAGATGCTCCCGTGTATATGGGGCGTAACCGTGCCAACGAGAACCTTGGTACCGTAGCATGGGAGAAACGCCGGAATGGAAGGGCATCGTACTTCGGAGTCAATATTGAGAAGAGGGGGCAGGTGTTTGTGGGCAGGATTTGGCAGTGGTGGTGAGAACGAGGAGCTTCTGAAGCTGCAATGGTATTGATAGCTCGGTCGTCGCGCGGCAATACACGGCCCGTGACCAGCTTGCCCAGATCGATTACAATAGTGGTATGGTCGCCACGTTCGCCTACGATAACGCCCCGACCATGTTCACGTATGGGTGCGCCGTTCGGTTCGCCGACGTAGGCGGGGAAACGGCCAACATGGAGCGAAAGGGACGGCCCGATGTTTTGCCGCCTGCGGCGGCAAAACATCGGGAAAATGTGCGGGGGATGTGGCGCGGCCATGGGTCCTGGGGTAGAGAAACCCCAGGCTACGGTAACAATCGCCTTCGGCGAAAACGCGCTGGGGGCGCGGGACGGGAGGGGGCGGAGACGAATAGTCGGTCGACTCTCCGAGTCGATTTCGGTCGGAAGATTCACGACTCGGAGAGTCGTGCGACGATTGGCGGTCCATGGTAACGGACGGACCGAACGGGGAAACGGCCAACCTGGGCGCAATGGACGGCCCGATGTTTTGCCGCCTGCGGCGGCAAAACACCGGGGAAATGGGCGGGGGATGTGGCGCGGCCATGGGTCCTGGGGTAGAGAAACCCCAGGCTACGGTAACAATCGCCTTCGGCGAAAACGCGCCGGGGGCGCGGGACGGGAGGGGGCGGTGACGAATAGTCGGTCGACCAGCTTTCTGCCGGCCTGTTTGCGTCCTGGCGGCTTCGCGGCTTTGCGTTGACGTCTGCTCCACCTGCAGCTCGTGGCGGCCGCTACGCTTAACGGGCTCTTGCCCTTCTGGGCGCAGACTACGCGTCTGGGTTGAGGCTGGGCGCAACGCGGCGGACGGCACGACGGAGCGTGCCTGCTACTTTGATGCAGTTTGCACCCTGAAGCGGAAGAACCGCTTAACGCAAAGACGCCAAGCGCGAAGAAGAGCGGAGATTGGGGCCGCGGTGGTTGGATGAAAAGCCACAGATGAAACACGGATGGAACACGGATAGACGGGAGAGGTCACAGATGCTTAGGCGATGGCAAATCGGGGACGCGCGATCCACTTGCTGGCGCTGCGTGCTTGTATGGAGGATGCGGCAGCGCGTACGAGCTCGAAGCGCAGCGAGTGGGTCCGTGAAGGACCGGAAACGAGGCGCCCGAAACGCCGGATCCACTTGCTGGCGCTGCGTGCTTGTAGGGGAGACGCGCGAGCCGCGTAGAAGCTCGAAGCAAGCGAGTGGGTCCGTTAAGGACCGGAAACGAGGCGCCCGAAACGCCGGATCCACTTGCTGGCGCTGCGTGCTTGTATGGAGGATGCGGCAGCGCGTACAAGCTCGAAGCGCAGCGAGTGCGTCCGTGAAGGACCGGAAACGAGGCGCCCGAAACGCCGGATCCACTTGCTGGCGCTGCGTGCTTGTAGGGGGACGCGGCAGCGCGCAGAAGCTCGAAGCGCAGCGAGTGGGTCCGTTAAGGAAACGAGGCGCCCGAAACGCCGGATCCACTTGCTGGCGCTGCGTGCTTGTAGGGGGACGCGGCAGCGCGCAGAAGCTCGAAGCGCAGCGAGTGGGTCCGTGAAGGACCGGAAACGAGGCGCCCGAAACGCCGGATCCACTTGCTGGCGCTGCGTGCTTGTATGGAGGATGCGGCAGCGCGTACAAGCTCGAAGCGCAAGCGAGTGGGTCCGTTAAGGACCCAGCCACGGTTGAAACATGGGCAGGCAGGCGGGTGTTCTTGCTCTATGTGCTTCGCGGGCTTCTGAGTTGAGTTACGATTGACACCAACACGAAGAAGAGAATGAACAGGAGGAAGCAGAGGGAACAGAGGGAAATAGAACGACGATTTCGAGCACGAGGACACGAGGTATCGGAGATCGCAGATCGGAGTTGGGAGATCGGGGACGCGAGAACGGGGGGTTGCGGGCGGCTGTAGGCCAGAAAGCGGGAACAAGTTCCCGCACTCCATATGCGGCTTCGCCGCGGCAAGGTTGTAGCTGGCCGACCATGGCTGCGGGGCGAGGCAAGCCCGCACGGTGGCCTTCGTCATAACTGAAGCCTGCGCGGAATGGTTCGGCGTAAAGGGAACGAACAAGGTGCGACGCGGGGAAGAGCACTGCCGAGACGGCAGTGGCACCGAGACGGCTGGTTGCAGGCTATTCGGGCGTCTTGGCCGACTTCGTCTTCTTCTTGGTGGTCTTCTTGGCCTTCTTCTTGGAGGCCTTTTTCTTGGCTTTCTTCTTGACCGTCTTTTTGGCAGTCGTCTTCTTGGCCCGCTTCGGACGACGCGAGGGGGCACGCTCCGCTCGGTCCTTCAGAAGCTGGAGCGCAAACTCCAGCGTGACTTCTCCCGGCTCGGCGCCGCGTGGAAGCGATGCGTTCGTTTCGCCGTCGGTGACGTAGGGGCCGTAACGGCCTTCGAGTACCTGCACGGGATTGCCGGTAACCGGCGACGGCTCGAAGACGCGCAACGGCTCACGGCGCGCCGCCGATCGCCGGCTGCCCTTTGGCTGGGCCAGCAGTTCAACGGCCTGCTCCACCGTTACCTCCAGGGGCGACATGCCTTCAGGCAACGATCGGGTCTCTTCGCCACATTTGACATAGGGACCGTAACGGCCGTTGTGGGCGATGATCTCCATGCTATTTTCCGGATGGACACCGACGGCGCGAGGCAGCGACAGGAGCTTCAACGCGAGCTCCAGATCGACATCGGCCGGCTCCATTCCCTTCAGCAGCGATGCGTTTTGCGGCTTCTCGTCATCATCGGGATTGCCTCGTTGCACGTATGGGCCGAAACGTCCCGTCTTCAGATAAACCGGCTTTCCGGTTTCGGGACAAGTGCCCAAAGGCTCATCGCCGATGGCCGATTTCTCGAGCAATTCAATCGCTTTTTCGAGTGTCAGTTCGTCGGGCGGCGTCTGGTCCGGAACGCTGGCGCGCTGATCTCCGTGCTCGACGAACGGCCCGTAACGCCCGACACGAACATTGACATCTTCCCCGTCAGGCGCCTTTCCCAGCGGAATGCGGCTGACTTCCCGTGCATCGATCTCGTCGATCTTCTGGGCCAGAAGCTGTTTCAGTCCGTCGTGTTCCTTGCCGAAGTAGAAGGCTTTCAGATACTCGACGTGGCTCATTTCGCCACGGCTGATAGCATCCAACTCGTCCTCCATCCCTGCCGTAAACTGGTAATCGACCAGTTCGGCAAGATGCTTCTCCATCAGTTGGCACACGGCAAAGGCCGTCCACGTGGGCACCAACACATTGCCCCGGCGGATTTTGAAGACATACTGCCGCGCGAGAATCGTATCGATAATCGAGGCATACGTACTCGGCCGCCCGATCCCCAGCCGCTCCAATTCCCGCGTCAGCGAGGCTTCGCTGTACCGATTCGGCGGTTGCGTCGTGTGTCCCTTGGGCTCAAGCTGGCGACATTCCAGCGACTGACCAACCGACACCTTCGGCAGCACGTCTTCCTGGTCGGCCAGCCGTGCGTCCGGGTCGTCGGAGCCTTCGACATAGGCCCGCAGGTAGCCGGGGAACTCGATGGTCCGACCGCTTGCCTGGAAGATGGCGCCGCCGCCGGCTACCGTGATCGTCACCCGATGGCCGCGGGCATTGGTCATCTGACTGGCGATGGTCCGCTTCCAGATCAGGTCGTAGAGGCGGAACTCATCGGGGCTGAGCTTGCCGCGCAGGGTATCTGGCAGGTCGAACGGATGACCGGCCGGGCGAATCGCTTCGTGTGCCTCTTGCGCATTCTTGACCTTTCCGGCATAAACACGGGGCTTATCGGGCAGATAGTCCTTGCCGTACTGCGTCAGGATCAGGTCTCG
Source organism: Thermoguttaceae bacterium (assembly GCA_040772845.1). Classification (GTDB taxonomy): domain Bacteria; phylum Planctomycetota; class Planctomycetia; order Pirellulales; family Thermoguttaceae; genus PWXP01. Next base: position 7,145,745 of record JAXGXG010000001.1, on the reverse strand, counting down.
AGCCGCCTGAATCGCCACCGTGGCAAGGTTTGTCGAGTCGGTTCGCATGTACGTGATATGACCGTTTTCGTACAGGCTCTGCGCTACCTGCATCGTATGGCGTGCCGTGAACCCGTACTTTCGGTTGGCTTCCTGCTGCAGCGTGCTGGTGGTGAAGGGGGCATAGGGATCGGTGGTGTAGGGCTTATCCTCGACGTTCCCGACCTCGAAATGGGCCTTTTCGAGCCGGGCGCGGAGTTGTTCTGCTTCATTGCTGTCGAGACACAACAGCGAATCGTCCTTCAGTTGTCCGGTGGCAGGGTCGAAATCCCGGCTGGCCGGAATTCTGCGTCCTTCCACCGAAATCAGGCCCGCCTGAAAACGTTCGTTGCCGTGCACGGCAAAGGTCCCCAGCAGATCCCAATAGGTTGCCGAACGGAACCGCATTCGCTGCCGTTCTCGTTCGACAATCAGGCGCACGGCCACGCTCTGAACCCGGCCGGCAGACAACTTGGGGCGTATTTTTCGCCACAGAAGGGGGGAGACGTCGTATCCGTAAAGCCGATCCACGATCCGGCGTACTTCCTGGGCACGGACGAGGTCTTCGTCGATCTGCCGGGGATTTTTCAGGGCCTCCAGAATGGCCTCTTCGGTAATTTCGTGAAAAACAAGCCGATGGATCGGCACCTTCGGCTGCAACACTTCGCACAGATGCCAGCTAATGGCCTCCCCTTCGCGGTCTTCGTCCGTCGCCAGATAGACGTCGTCGACCCCCTTCATCGCCTGCTTCAGCTTTCGGACCTGCTGCGATTTCTCCTTGGGAATCACGTAGACCGGCTGGAAATCCTTGTCGACGTTGACACCCAGGTAGGACCAGTCTTCCCCCTTGAGGTGGGCAGGCATTTCCTTGGCGCCCTGCGGCAGATCGCGAATATGCCCGATGCTGGCTTCAATCGTGTACTTGGCCCCGAGAAATCGACTGATCGTCCGCGCCTTTGCAGGCGATTCGACGATCACAAGCGATTTACCGTTTCCGAGAGAGGTGGACTGTCTGGCCATGGGAGACTTTCGCAAAAGGCGATTCAACGTCGCAGCCGCAAACGCACCGGCGGGGGGACTGACTCATGTGAATGGATACGCCATAAGTATCAGCGTGGAAGCGTACCGATTCTGAGCCAGACCCGTCACAGCCTCACAAGCCGCAGAGTTCCCACGACCGGCAAGGTACCGTCAGGTGCAGAATTGTAACGCGCCGCGTCATTGACACAATCGATATTTCTGAACGGTTCTCAAAAATTCCTGCACCGGTTGGACTTCGCAGGATACAGCTACGGGCATATAATGGCCCGTTTCGTGGTCTGCCGGTCGCCGGTCAGCCGCCACGATTCGCCGGGAAGACATCCTAGATCTCCAGGAACCCCACTTTAGAAGGAGTCGGTTCACATGGCTAGTCCCTTTACCATATTTCGTCGCCATCAGAGGGTGATGATCGCGGCCTTGACACTCTTGGCGATGTTCGCGTTTGTGTTTTTAGACCCGCTGCTTGACCACCTGGGAGGAGGGGGAAGCCGAAATCCGGTGGTCATTACAACGGATGCCTTCGGCGATCTGGACGAAAACGATCTTGATAGCCTCCGACGCCAGAGGCAACTGATTCTGCGAGTGATGGAGAGGACGCTTGTCGAAGGCGGAATCCACCCGACGCTCGCAAGCTATCAGATCATGCAGGTTTTTGGCCCACCGGACGAGGAGGCGGTCGTTCAGTCATGGCTGTTGGCCCAACGAGCAGAAGACCTGGGCATGGTGGTCGATGAACGGGCCATTCGAGACTTCCTGTCTGTTTTTCTCCAGCAGTTGACGGAGAACCAGGTTGGACTGGGCGACATCGCTGCGATCCTTCAACAGGACGGCATCCCCCAGCGGATCTTCTTCAATGCCTTGCAGCAAGAGCTGTTGGCGCGGGAGTTTCGCCAGTCGTTTCAGGGAAGTCTTTGGGCCGTACCCCCCATGCAACGCTGGGACTATTATCGCCGTCTGAATCAACGGGCCAATATCGAATTGACGCCCATTTCGGTCGCCAAGTACATGTCGCAGATCGAGGATCCGGGTGACGAAGTGCTTCGGGCATTCTTCGAAGAGCACAAAGACACCGAGCAGCGTCACGATTCACCAGAACCGGGCTTCCGGCAACCCGAAAAGGTTGCGTTGCAGTATTTTAAAGCCAATCTGAACGACTTCGTTCGTCCCGATGCGGTGACCGACGAGGAGGTACGCGAATACTACGAAAAGAACAAGGACACGCTCTTCTCGATGCCGCAAACACCGGCTGCCGAAGCGCCGGTCACTCCCGAAGCATCGCAGCCTTCCGAGAAGCCAGGCGAAGCCGACGCTCCGACAGAAGAACCAGCCGAGCAACCGGGCGACGGCGAGACGCCTGAAGCCGAAGAGATGGAAGCGACGGAGCCTTTGACCTTGCCGGCAGAAGAAGACGCCGGGTCCGAAAAAGAGACGGAAGATACCGAACAGGCCGAACAGGCCGAGAAGGCCGAACAGGCCGAGAAGGCCGAACAGGCTGAGAAGGCCGAGAAGGCCGAATCGGCCGAGAAGGCCGAGAAGGCCGAATCGGAACCGGCCAAGGAACCGGCCGACGCGCCTGCAACACCGGAGGAGCCCAAGACCGATAGCGACGGCGCCGCGTTGGATCACCGGCATGGCGGCGTCCGATTCCTGTTGGCGTCCTATCAGGAGGAAGCGGAGAAGACTCGGTCTGAAAACGACAAGCCCGATCAGGAAGCCGCGCCGGCCGATGCCAACGAAACGCCGATGTCTGAGGCGTCGGACGCAGCCGAGCCGGATGCCGCGCCGGCAGAACCTGAAGCCGCTGTAACCGAGCCGGCCGCCAAGGCAGAATCCGAAGGTTCCGGAGCAACGGCCTCCGAGGCCGACGATGCGAAGCCGGCGCCGGAAGCCGGACCGGCAGCGCCGGAAGCCGGACCGGCAGCGCCGGAACCGTCCACAATCGATGGCCGGCCGACTGCGTCGCCCCGCTATCGTCCCCTGGCGGAAGTTGAGGGCCAGATACGCGAAACCTTGGCTCGACGCAAAGCCCATGAATCGGTTGAAGAACGCCTGCACTCGTTGAGCAGCCGAATTCGCAACTATCACGACGAACTCACTCGATACGAAGTCCACAAGGAGGACGACCCGACGGTCAAGAAGCCGGCCGAGCTGGACCTGGCTCAACTGGCGAAGGACAACAATCTGGAGTTTATCGGGACGCCGCCTGTTACCGCCAGAGAAGCGAGTCAACTCGCCGTCGGCAGCTCGCTGGTTGGCGGTGCTACACCGTTCATCTTGGCTGCGTTCGAGAAGCTGCCGCTGTTCCAACCCTCCATTTCCCAGGCAGGCGAGGACTACTTCCTGTTCTGGACAACGCAGAAGGAAGAAGGCCGTGTTCCCGAGTGGGCCGAGGAGGGCATGAGGGACGAGGTGCTCGAAGCATGGAAACGCGTTGAAGCCAGGAGTCTCGCGAGCACGGCAGCAGAAGAACTCGCCAAGAAGGTCCGCGAATCCGGGAAGACGCTCGAGGAGTTCTTTGCAGATGACCAACAGCAGGAAGTCATCCACGCCGGGCCGTTCACCTGGATGACCTTTGGCGATATCCCCCCGTCCCTTGCTCGCGAACCGCCGCGAGTCAGCGAGGTCGAGGGAGTGGACGGCGCAGGATCGCAATTCATGCGCGACGTCTTCGCGCTGGCCGAAGGCGAGACAGGCACGACGATGAATCAAGCCGGGACGTTTGCCTATGTGGTCCGCATGGAGTCGCTCGCCCCGCCGCAGAACATCCTGTGGGAAGGGTTCCTCGTCGACGACTTCCAGACCTATTTCCCGGTCAGTATTGCGGATCTGCAGCAGATGCAACGCACCTGGATGAAAGGCATTGAAGAAGCTGCCGGACTTCAGTGGAAACGAGAGCCCCAACGCAGCCGCGATAACGACTGATATCCAAACGGCTGATCCCCAAAGGGCTCTTCCGTTTCCAGGTGTGAACGCGACCGGTTCGTAGTCGCGGCTTTCGCCCCAACGGGAGAAGGCCGTCCAAAGGCGGAACTACGAACTGGCCATGCACGCGGAAACGGAAGAGCCACCCGTTCTCTGCTCCGTGGCATTGCGTCACTTCGCAAGTGTGGGGAACTCGGTGATCCGCAGGCGGGTGCACGCGTAAGGAACCAGTTCCAGGTTGACAAGCGGTTCGTCGGATGCAACCGGACTGGCCGGTGTCTCGCCTGCCGAATTGTACTCGATCTGCCAGGCCGGAATCGCCCGGCCTTGAACGTGCAATACGACCGGCGCCGACGTTTGGGTGAACGGCTGTTTGCCAGGCTTGCCACGGCAGACAACACGGATCGACCGCTCCGGTCGCTGCCGATCGACAAGGAGGCCATAATTCCAGGCGGTTGTGGGATGGACGGCCCAGTCAATCACCGGCAGTTCCGTATGGCGCCGCTTCAGTGCCTCCCAACGTTCACCGATTTTCAGGCTGTAGACCAGCGGACCGCGAAGGATCGTCACCGCATCGTTGTAGCGAGTTTCGCTTCGCACCTTCATGGGCAGCCGGATCGCGACCGTATCGCCCGAAACCCAGCGATGCCGCACGATGGCAAACTCGCCCGGATTCGCCTGCGCCGTCTCGCCATGATGCTTTACCGTCGCCCCTTCGGCCCAAGCAGGAATACGCAGGTGCAGCGGGAACTCGACCGGTTCCGAAGTTGTGATTTTCAGCCGAATGACGGTATCGAACGGGTAGTCGGTAATCTCCTCGATGGTCACCTCGCGTCCATCGGCCACCTTCGCCCGAACCACACTCGGTCCATAGGCCACGGCGGCCAAGCCCTGGTCGTGCGTGGCCATCCAAAGATGCGTGACGAACTTCGGCCAACCCTGGTGCATATTCGACGTACAGCAGCCGAAGTTCGGCTCCAGGCCGAACAAGTTCGACGTCTCGTCGTTGGTGCTCCACTGCCGCTTGGCCACGTTGCAGAGGACCTGATTCGCCTGCTGATCGTACTGATGGGCCCAGTAGTCCGGGGTGCAGGTTCCCGGGTTGGCATTGTAGGCCAGCACCTCCAACCGGTCGGCAAACGCCGGATCGCCGAATACCTCGATTAGCTTCTCCAGTGAGAACATGCTTTCGACGACCGCGCACAATTCCGTTCCCTGGGTCGGCCTGCGGCCCGATAGGTGTTCGTCGCCGGAAAACCGGCCGCACGCCTGCCCGTGATGTGTGTCCAGGTTCGCAAAGCCCTTGTAGACGGCATCTTTGTAGTGTGCGTCGCCCGACTGCTGCCACCAGAGGCCCGGGTACTTCGTTGCCATCACCACGTTGACAATGTGGGCGGTCATTCCCGCGTCTTTCCAGTCGCGAGGGATTCTGCCGTCACGGAGGGCTTGGGTCGTCCACGGAAACTCGGTGAAATAGCCGGTCCAATCTCGGCTGTTCTCGTGGATGGAGCGAACAACGTCCAGAATTCGCTCGTCGCCCGTACGCCGATAGAGCCAATAAGCGGTCACGGCGTTCTCCATGGCCCGAACGCCGCGCCAGTCCTTGTCGGGCCAGTCGGGCGGGGTCTCGTGAAGATAGAGGAAGTAATCTTCGATCATCTTCAACGCCTGCGGATCGCCTGTTGCCTCGTAATACTGACAGAGGACCTTCAAGGCCACGGCCAGGGGCCAGCGGTCCTTGTTCTTCTCCGGCCCGAACCAACCGTCGGGCCGCCCGCTGGCCAGGATATGGTCGATCCACACCTTCGCTTTTGCAATCAGGCGTGGATCGTCGAGCAGATAGGCCAACGGCGCCAGGCCGTCGAGGTAATAGGGCCCGCGTTCCCAGCATTCACCGTCGCCGCCCTTCCAGGCACTGGTTGCAAGAGACGGCCAGAACTCGTCGAGGCGCCCGGTCAGCCCTTCGGCCTGGAGTTTCAACTGATCTTCGAGCCAACCGCGCGGCTTCACCGCACCCAAAGGCAAGGCAACGAACTCTGTCGGCTGCAACGGCGGCCGATTCGTCGGATAGTGCCGATTCCGCTGGCCGGCTCGCGCCGGCAACTGGCAAAGGATGGCGGCTCCAATCAGAAGTATCAAACCCATTCGTTGCATCGTAAGTCCCCTATTGCAGGCGAGGCCCGTTGTATGTGGCGACTTCGATTGTAGTCTCCCCACGTGCGACATCAAGTCTTCCAGCCAGATCGGTGATTCGGTCACGTCGAATGCGCCCTGAATGTGTTCAGCAGGTTTTTCTGGCACGTTTCGCTTGGACCTGCGAACGTGCCGAATGTGACCTGTACAATGGCTCGGTATGAAGCAGTCACCGCCGGGCTCGCCCCGGCGGAGTTATGACTTGCCAGCTACAAGCGGATTCCCCTTCGCGCATTGCTTGCTACTCCGCCCCGGCCGCCGCCGAAGCGGCGGCCGGGGCGGAGCAGGAAGCAGGAGAGTCTTTCCGTAGCTCGGCTGTAGCCGGCCAGTCACTGATCCCCCGGGACGAGCCCGGAGGCGAAAGTAGCGTCGCACACGGTGTACACCGCGCAGCATTTACGGTCTTGCAGTTGCCAGAATGTCTTGCCGCACCCCCTGAAGCGGCTTTTTTGCAGCCTGGGCAAGGGTGTGGCAGAGGCAACCAGCCAGATGGGCGGTATTCTCCGAGTACGCCTCCGGACGAACCGAACTTGACTTGCGCGTTCGCCATGCCTAGACTCACCTTTTCAGGAATCGAGCATTCCTGGCATCTGCTGCCGTACTGTCCGGCAGTCATCCCCCCACCGCGAAAGGAGCAATTTCTATGAGTTCCGCCCATGAACGCACGCACCAGAATCGGCGCACATTTCTGAAGACGCAGGCTGCCCTGAGCACCGCAGCCCTGGTCGGCGCAGCACGTAATGTTCACGCTGCCGGAAATGACAAGATCCGCATTGCTCTGATTGGGTGCGGTGGACGCGGCAACGGTGCTGCAGGCAACAATCTGAAGGCATGCGAGAATACCGAGATCGTGGCCGTCGCCGATGCATTCCAGAATCGAGCAGAAGGCGCGGCCAAACGGCTGAACGTCTCGCCGGAGAAGACCTTTTGGGGACTCGACTCGTACAAGAAAGCCCTTGAGGCCGACGTCGATATGGTCATCCTGGCGACACCGCCGGGCTTTCGCCCGCTTCATTACAAGGCGGCCATTACCGCCGGCAAACACGTCTTCATGGAGAAGCCCTGCTGCACCGATGCGCCCGGCTACCGCATGCTCGTCGAGGCAAACGAACTGGCCGACCGGAACGGCTTGAAGGTTGGCGTCGGTCTTCAGCGGCGACACGATGCCGGCTACGTCAACGGCATCAAGGCCATCCACGACGGCAAGTACGGCGACCTGATCCTATTGCAGGCGTATTGGAACGGGGGCGGCATCTGGCACCGCGCCCACGATCCCAACAAGAGCGAGATCGAAAACCAGGTCAACAACTGGTATCACTTCACGTGGCTGTCGGGCGACAACATTTGCGAGCAGCACGTACACAACTTGGACGTGTGCAACTGGGCGAAGGGCGCCCACCCGGTCGAAGCCAACGGCATGGGCGGGGGCGAGATTCGCGAGAGGATTTGTAAAGGCGTGACCGAGCTGTTCGACCACCACTTCGTCGAGTTCACCTATCCCGACGGTACGAAGATGTACAGCCAGTGCCGCCACGTACCGAACGTGTTCAGCCGCGTGAGCGAGCATGCCTTCGGCACCAAGGGAAACGGCGGTATGGGCGACAGTGGCGACGCCAAGGACACCGGCGGAGTCGACTTCAAGTTCGGCGCGTACGATCAGGAGCATTACGCTCTGGTCGAAGCGATTCGCAACAACACTCCGTACAATGAAGGCCACTTCGGCGCAACGAGCAGCTTCACGGCCGTCCTGGGCCGCATGGCCACCTACAGCGGCAAGATCGTCAAGTGGGACGAGGCCGTCGCCAAGGGCAAGAATCTGGCCCCCGGAATCGAGAACTACACGTTCGATTCGGAACCGCCCACCAAGCCCAACGCGGATGGAACCTACAATCATCCATTGCCTGGAACGTACGATCCGTTCCAGTCCTAACAGCGCGCCAGCGAGCACAGCAGAAACGCTACCGGCCGACCTGCCCGGGGCGGCGGTCTGTTAGCTAATGGTAGACCAAGCCACCGGCCGGGCGAACCGGCCGGTGGCCCTTGCTTATACTCTGTTCTTCTTACCCTCAGATCCTACGGATTCATCGCTTCGATCTTCTTGCGCATGCCTTCGGCATCGAAGTTTGCCGGACGCGGCGCGCCGAGATCGGCTTCGAGTTCCTCCAGGGTCGGCGTTTTCGAGGGTACGCCATCGGCAGGGACCTCGGCGCCGGCAATCCACACGAGGGCGTTGAGGACCGATTTACGATAACTGTCCTGCGCCCAGTTCCAATGCGTGTGCATGCCGGTGAACCCGAATCCGCGGCCGCCGTCCGGCCGCTGGTACACCCAGCCGACGACCTCCGGCATTCCTGTGCGGGCGCGGACGTGCGGGTTTCCGCTGTGAGGGCCGTCGGGGCGCTGACGGGTGCTCTCCGGCGGGATCGCCGAAAGAATGGGGGTGACTCCCTTCATGTCTTTCGCAAACCGCATGTGGTAGTACCATTCATCATGGGCCTTGAACGGCTTCAGACCGCGTGCAACGGGATGATTGGGGAAGGTCGTGAACTCGGCTTCCCAGTGCGGGTTGACCGACCAGTATCGCTCGTAGGCGCCGCCAATCCATGCAATGAGCCGCTCGACCGCCTTCGGGTCGGTGGGATCGACCGTGTAGTGGATACACGCCAGGCCAACCCCCTTCGCCATGAGCGGTTCAAGACGATCGCCGAGCGACTTCACCAACCGTCCGCCATCGCTGCCGAGGACAATCGCATCGGCCGTATCCAATACGGAAAGGTCGCCATCGTCCTGCACGACCACGGCCGTTACGGCCGGAACGTTCTCGTTGAGAATGCGTGCAAGCATACGAAATGCGGGGCCATACGCATGCCCGCCGTAACCGTGACTTGCCGCCCCATGGACGAAAACGATCTTCTTGGCCGATTCCGCAGAACCCGCCTGCGACTGACAAGTAGCCCCCCAAAATACCGCCGCCGTGAAGCCCAAGACAAGAAGACATGTGAATTGATTGCGTTTCATCGGTGAGTTCCTTTTTCTCGTAGAAGGCGAGTAGCCCCTGGTATCGTACAATCCCGAGCGCGAGGAGGCAAGCTGCGGAGCCCGACCGGTGCACAGCACAACTTCCCGGCGGACTGCCTGCCACCACCCCATTCGGCCCTTCTTGTCAAATCGCGGCGAGAGGGATATATCAAGGATGCGTCTCCCCTCCCCTGCCAACGTCACATGCAGCCATCGTGCCGTTTGGGGTCGCACCAACACGTGTCGGCTCGGGATCGAAGGGCCCGACAACCTCGGCGTTCGAGCTACCAGAAACAGAATCATGAATACGACGATCACTTTCCGGCCGATCGGCATTCTACGAAGTGAGCATATACTTCACGCGGCCTGAACTTGCGCGTTTGAGAACGTTTGGAAGCGGAGGGTCAGCAGGGAATTGAGTTCGGCCTTGTGCTTCGTGGGCGCGTCTGCAATGCATGTGGTGATAGCTGCCTTGAACGCAGTGAAGTTCTCGTAGTATTCTGCGTTCAGCGTCTTCTTCTTCACGAACTTCCACAGTCGCTCGATCAGGTTCAGGTTGGGCGAGTACGTCGGGAGGTACAACAACTCGATGTGCAACTCGTCAGCCAATTCCTGGACGAGCCGGCACTTCTGGTAGCGGGCGTTGTCCAGCACGAGGGTCACGGGCACGCCCGACTGCAACGCCGCAACCTTGTGCAGCAATTCGCAAACGCTCTGGGCGTTGATATAGGTGTCGTTCGTGACCGTGACCAGTTCATGCGTGATGGCATTGAGAGCGGCAAGCACGTTCAGTCGCTGTCGGCCCGCCGCGGCGCGCACGAACTGCCGGACGATACACCAGACATAACCGAGGAAGGGTGCTAAGACAAAGTGCGCCGCGTCAACAAACAGCACGGTGCGACCGCCCGCGCGCGCCTCGTCCAGCCGGGGCTCCAGTTCGTCTTTTTTTAAAGCGTTCCTGTTCCTCCGGGTCTGCTTTGGCCGGTATGTAGCCGACTTTCAGCCGGCGCATGCCGAGCGATTTCAGGAACTTCCTCACCTGGGTTTCGCTGCGACGAATGCCCGTGAACTCTTCGATTCTCGCCGCGGCCTCCTTTACGGTTGCCGGCGGGTGCTCTCGGAAGTAGGCTTCCAGAGTCGTGCGGTGATCGTGCAATGCGCCGTGCGAACTGCTAACGCGGAACTCTTTCAATGCCTCGACGCCCCCGGCGAGAAACTCGCGGAGGTAGGCACGCAACGTGTTCGCCGTGATGCCCACAATGCGGCATATTTCCTTGTGCGGGAGTCCCTCGCTCTTCAGAAGCACGGCTTCCATTTTGGTTTGCACGCGCGGATGCGGGTGATGAAAACGCTCGTAGCGAAGCTGCGCGACTTGTTCTTCGGTGAATGCAAGTCGGATCATGGCCACCTCCATGCCAAGCCGGTTCGGTACGTCAGGGGAACACTGCCAACGCTGACGTTATACGGCGCATCCGCCGCGCAGGTGAACACCAGAATTCCGGCTGAGCGCTTCCATCGCGGCATGTCGCGTGCCAGGGCCGCCCGCGACGATCCCGCTTGGATTTTCGGAAAGAGTGCCTGAAGAGGCGCCGGAACAGGCCGAAAACGGGCGAAAATGGGTCCCGCCGAAGATTTTGTCGTGCCGCAAGTCCTTATGCAAACAAGGGTTGCGATACCCCCCCGGCTACAGCGACGCCATCCAGTGGCTTGGCATGTGTTGCCGTCGCATGGTAGGATGCAGTCATGCTAACAGTCGGGCTGTCGGCAACCGCGTAGCGTGCCTGCGGTGCAAAGGCGCAATTACGGCACGCGGCGAGTATAACAAGGCGGAAGATACGCCCATCCCGTCGGTCTTTTCCGGATGGTTCGTATCCTCGCGAGCCGCTAACTCCAGAAGAGTCGCACATGACGTTTGAAGAGTTTCGCGTCCACGCACACATCTTTTCCGACTGGATGGCCGACTATTTCGCTTCGGTCGAGAAGTACCCCGTCCGTTCGCAGGTCAGGCCGGGCGAAATTTCGGCGCAGATTCCGGCAGCGTGTCCGGAACAGGGCGAGCCGATGGAACGGATTTTCGCCGACTTCCAGAATATCCTTCTTCCCGGCGTCACCCACTGGCAACATCCGCGTTTCTTCGCCTATTTCCCCGCCAACTCAAGCCCGCCCTCCGTATTGGCGGAGATGCTGACGGCAACACTCGCAGCCCAGTGCATGCTTTGGGAAACGTCGCCCGCCGCGACGGAGCTTGAACAGCGCACGACCGGCTGGCTTCGCGATCTGCTCGGCCTGCCGGCGGAATGGACCGGCTGCATTCAGGATTCGGGCTCTTCGTCGAACCTCTGTGCGATCATTGCCGGCTGCGAGAAGGCCACCTCGGGCCGCGCGTCGCAGGAGGGCCTCGCCTCGGGACCGCCGCCGGTCGTCTACGCGTCTTCGGAGGCGCACTCCTCCGTTGAAAAGGGTGCGAGGATTGCCGGCGTTGGGGCCCGGAACGTCCGGAAGATTCCGGTCCGCAGCGACTACAGTATGGATCCGGAGGCCCTCTCGGCCGAGATTGCCAGAGACCGTGCCGCCGGCCGGATGCCCGCATGTATCGTTGCATGCTTCGGAGCGACAGGTCTGGGCTCTGTAGACCCGCTCGAGCCGATCGGGCGCATCGCCCAGTCGGAGCACATCCATTTGCACGTCGATGCCGCCTGGGCAGGCAGCGCACTGATACTGCCGGAAGTCCGCGAGAAGCTCAAGGGGCTCGAGTACGTAGACAGTTTCGTCTTCAACCCGCACAAATGGCTGTTCACCAACTTTGACTGCTCTGCATTTTTCATGCGCGACCCGGCGTGCTTGGCGCGAGCCCTTTCGTTGACGCCCACCTATCTGGAATCGGTTGCCGACGACCAGACTCCAGAGTATCGGGACTGGAGCGTTGCCCTTGGACGACGTTTTCGCGCCTTGAAGCTTTGGTTTGTGCTGCGGTCGTATGGGGCCGAGGGATTGCGCACGATGGTCCGCAACCACATAGCATGGACCCGTCAGCTTGCCGGCCTGATTGCCGACAGTCCGGACTTCGAGCTGACGACGCAACCGAGCCTTGCACTTCTGAGTTTTCGGTACAAGCCGGAATGGGCCGCAACCGATACAGAACTCGATAGCATCAACGAGGAACTGCTGCGTCGTGTGAACGACAGCGGGCGGCTGTACCTGAGCAAGACGCGGGCGAACGGACGCATTGTGATCCGGTTCATGATCGGCCAGACGTATACCACGCTGGAGCACGTCCAAGACGGGTGGGCCAGCGTTGAACAGCTAGCACGGGAAATCCGCCAGACGAAGGCCCCCATGTAGGACGTTCTCGTCGTCCGTCGGCGCCGCTACCCCGTTGGGCCGCGTTTTCCATGCCCACAGGGACTCGGCGGCCCCCGGATTGTCTTGCCAAGCATTCTTTCGCCTGCCCTGTTGACTTGTGTGACGGGGTTGGTAAGATGGTGGGTTTTCCTGGGCCCTGGGCGACCGCGAGGGCGCGGCCTCCTCTGGGCAGCCGCAGAAACACCCTAAAACGGTCAAGGGGGACCCCGCCCCAGTGGAAGACGCTATTCTCAAAGCCGACATTCTCATTGAAGCGCTCCGGTGGATCCGCGAGTTCCGTGGGAAGATTACGGTGATCAAACTCGGTGGCAGCGTGATGGAGAGTCCGGGCACAATGGCCCATCTGCTGCTCGATGTCGTCTTCATGGAGACGGTTCATATGCGGCCGGTGATTGTCCACGGAGGGGGCGCCGCCATCAGCCGGGCCATGGCGGAAGCTGGCATCGCGCCGCGTTTCGTCCAGGGACGCCGCTACACCGACGACGCCACGCTCGGAATCGTCGAACGCGTATTGGCGGGCGAGGTCAACGAATCGATCGCACGACAGATCAATGAACTCGGCGGACGAGCCCAGGCGCTGAACTTTCGCACGACCAACGTGCTGAGGGGCGAACGGTTGCAGATGCCGGATCCCGACGGCCTGCCGCTCGATCTCGGACATGTGGGTGTGGTCACCAAGGTCGATCACAACACCATCGAGAACATGTGCCATGCGGGCATTGTCCCGGTCATCCCGTCGATGTGCGAGACGGCCGACGGCGAGCGGTTGAACGTCAATGCCGATACGGCGGCAACGGCTGTTGCCCAGGCATTGCGGGCGGAGAAGCTCATGTATCTGAGCGACGTGAACGGAGTGCGTCGCGACAAGGACGATCCGGATTCTTTGCTGCACTCGCTGAGCGCGAAGGAGGCGCGCGCCATGATCGAAGATGGCTCGATCAATTCGGGCATGATCCCCAAGGTGCAGGCGTGCCTCGAAACGTTGGAGCGAGGCGTGCGTAAGGTGCACATCATCGACGGCCGGCTGCGGCATTCCTTGCTGCTGGAAGTGTATACCAGCAGAGGAGTTGGAACGGAAATCGTCAAGGAAACAGCGTAACCCACGCTGATAGAACCGCAGGCAGACGGGCCTGTTTTGCCCCGTTGCCCCGGTCGAGTCAGGTTGATTTGATAAGGCATTCACAATGTAATGGCTCATCGAGCCAGGAGTAGGCAAACGTGGTCCAAGCACCAGCTTCCAGTTCTCAAGAGACGATCTCGCTTTTCCAGAAGTACGTGGTGCCCAACTACGGGCGGTTCCCCGTCGCACTGACGCACGGGGAAGGCTCGTTCGTATGGGACGCGGAAGGCAATCGCTATCTCGATCTGTTCCCAGGTTGGGGATGCAACCTTCTGGGCCACTGCCCGCCGGCCGTGGTTGAGGCCGTCCGCGAGCAGGTGGGCCGCCTGATCCACGTTCCGAACACCTGGTACACGGAACTCCAGGGACGATGGGCGCAAATGCTTTCCGAGCGGAGTTTCGGCGGGCAGGCGTTCTTCTGCAATTCGGGCACCGAGGCCGTCGAGGCGGCCATCAAGCTGGCCCGGCTGCACACGCCGAAGCAGCGGTACAAGATCATCACGTTTGAAGGCGGGTTCCACGGCCGCACACTCGGTTCGACCTCGGCCACGGCCCAGCCGAAGTATCACGAAGGACTCGGACCGCTGGTCGCCGGTTTCGTCTACGCCCCCTACGGCGATCTGGACGCCGTGGCCAATCTGATTGACGACGAGACTTCGGCAATCATGATCGAGCCGGTCCAGGGCGAGGGCGGCATTCGCATCCCGCCCGAAGGTTTCCTGCAAGGTCTCCGCAAACTGGCGGACGACAACGACCTCCTGCTGATCTTCGACGAAGTGCAAACCGGTTGCGGTCGAACAGGCGATTGGTTTGCCTACCAGGGATTCGGTGTCGTGCCCGATGTGATGACCTTGGCCAAGGCGGTTTGCGGCGGACTGGCCGGCGCCGCCATGCTGACAACCAAGGAGATTGCCCCCAGCCTGCGGCCGGGAATGCACGCCGCCACGTACGGCGGCAATCCGATCGCCGCGCGGGCCGGCATCGCGACGCTCGAGACGATCGAGCGGGAGAATTTGCTGGAAGCGGCCAAGAAGATCGGCGAGATGTTCCGCAAGCGGATGCTGGCGCTCAAAGAAGAGTGCGAACTGGTTCGGGATGTACGCGTTCGCGGTTTGATGGTTGGTATTGAACTGGCCGTCGAAGGGGCCCCGGTCGTCAAGGCATGCATGGAGCGCCGCTTGCTGATCAACTGCACGCAGGGCACCGTCATTCGGCTGCTTCCCGCCATGACACTGACCGAAGAGCAAGTCAACGAAGGATGCGATATCCTGGCCGAAGCAATCCAACAGCAGAAGGCCTCGGAGTAAATACAATGAAACACCTGATGACCCTGGCCGACCTCACCGAGGCGGAAATCGATCACATTTTCGCAATCACCGAGGATCTGAAGACGAAGTTCGCGCATGGGCTCCGCGAGCCCCTGCTGCCCGGCCGCGTAATCGCCCTGCTGTTCGAAAAGCCGTCGCTACGCACGCGGGTGAGCTTCGAGTCGGGAATCGGGCATCTGGGCGGCACGGCCATGTTCCTCGGGGCCGATACCGGGTTCGGCAAGCGGGAGAGCATGGCCGATTTCGGCCGCGTCCTGAGTCAATATGTCGACGCCGTCGTGGTGCGCGCCTTCCGGCACGAGACCGTGTGCGAACTGGCCCGGCATTCCACCTGCTGTGTGATCAACGGCCTGACGGATTTCGCACACCCTTGTCAGGCCATGGCCGATCTGTACACCATTCGGGAATTGGTGGGCCAAGTCCAAGGATGCACGTTGGCCTGGGTAGGCGATGCCAATAATGTCGCCCGCAGCCTGGCGCTTGGCTGCGGCAAGGTGGGAATGAACCTTGTCATGGCCACGCCGAAGGCCTACCAGTGGTCCGACGACGAAGTTGCATGGATCAAGCAACAGGCGCCGAAGCTCAACCTGACGGTCACCACCGACCCGGCCGAAGCGGTTTCTGACGCCGTTGCCGTCTATACCGACGTTTGGGCGAGTATGGGGCAAGAGAAGGAACAGCAACAGCGCAAGGTCGCCTTTGCAGAGTACCAGGTGAATGCCGAACTCATGGCCCGCGCGCAGAAGGGAGCGGTCTTCATGCACTGCCTTCCCGCTCGGCGCGGCGAAGAGGTGACCGACGAAGTACTGGACGGCCCGCAAAGCGTTGTGGTCCAGCAGGCGGCCAACCGCATGCACGCCCAGAAGGGCATCCTTGCATGGTTGCTGGGCAAAGGCGGGTAGCACCCGACGCCGGCAGTCGGGAGCGTTACGAGAAGAAGCCTGGAAATCCGACGGCGGGAAATGCATTCTCGGTGTGCCGGATTTCAGGCGGCCCGCCCTCGGGCCAGACAATCGCAACCACGTCAAAGCGAGCCGGATAGTCAAATAGCCGATGCCGTTTCAGATAGCCTACGGCCATGCGGGTGAGACGGCGCTGCTTGTTCAGATCGACGGATTCCTCCGGGCGGATCGGCACGTCGCTCTGACGCGTGCGGACCTCGACGAAGACGATGGTCGTTCCCAACAGGGCAACGATATCCAGTTCGCCCCCTTTCCAACTCGCACCTCGGGCGAGGATACGGTATCCGCGCCGGCGCAAGTATCGCGCTGCCAACTCCTCGCCGCGCTGCCCCAGCGTCTTCTCAGGAAACCGGCGTCGCCACCACTGTCCGACGCGTCCCCACATTTTCATTGCCAAACTCCTGGCAAAACCGCCTTCTGACGCAACGATGCTCGTTGCAGCTCGAAACTGCCCATTTCGGCAGGATGGGCTTCCATCGATCGGCCCTTCCGTTTCTGGGTGCGGACCACATCGCTGGATTCTCGCAGAAGAGAATCGGCATGCACAACCCACCCCCCGAAAGAACACAATGTTCATTTGGGCTTGCTGCGGCAAGGGCTTTTCGGTAACAATCGCACCTTATCCTCATCGTGCAGGAGCCCTGGGTGGCATGGGCGAAATAGGCAACGCGTCCGACCGCTCCTCTTCTGGATGCGACGGCACGATGGACCACCTTCAAGGAGTGAGTTGCGATGGGTAAGGAAGCCAAAATCGGAGTAGCGGTCATTCTCGGACTGCTGGTTGTGCTGGGTATTGTTGTGGGCGTGCGTGTCGCATCGCTCGGCGGCGACGATACCCCCCTCGATCCGGACGGCCAGGCAGACGCGACGACCGAGGAGTCGCCCGTATCGGTCGAGCAAGGCGTTGCCGTGTCAGCCAGCTTGCCACGGAAGCCAAGCGAACCGGCATCCAAGCCGAACCCCTCATCGCCCTCGAAGAAACCGGACGAGCCCCCAAAACCATCTCTGGTGACACCAGACCATCCCGAGTCGCCCGACAGCCCTGCGGCCCAATGGCGTCGCCTGGCGGTCGCTGACGCTGAATCTGGCACTGCCGGAGTCGTGGAAGTCAGCGAGGGTGGTTCGACCATGCCACCGCCACCAGCTCCATCGCCTCAGACCCCCAATCCGCGCTATGGCAGTCTCTACAGTCATCCCGACAGTACGGCAGGCTACGCATCGGCAGACGGCGTCTCGAACAACGTTCGTTCGTACGACCCATCGCAATCGGGACGATTCGACACCTCAAGACAAGGCGTCCCTTACGGCTACGCGAGTGCGGGCGGCAGTATGCCTCCGGCCGGCCAACCGATTGCTGCGGATCGTAGCGATGCCCGGATGCGGTCAGCACCC
This sequence comes from Thermoguttaceae bacterium, assembly GCA_040772845.1. GTDB lineage: Bacteria > Planctomycetota > Planctomycetia > Pirellulales > Thermoguttaceae > PWXP01. The sequence continues at coordinate 7,128,388 of JAXGXG010000001.1, read as the reverse complement.
ATCATGCCCTCCAGCGACGGACGCGGCCTCTCGTATCCGTCTGCCGATGACGGGCGACGTAGCGATGGGACGTACGAGGTCCAACCCAACGATAGCTTCTGGACGATTTCCGAGAAACTGTACGGAACGGGCGCCTATTTTCAGGCACTTGCCGAGCTGAACGGCGACAAGGCGCCGAGCCGCAATCAACTGCAGGTCGGCCAGCGAATCGCCGCTCCTGACGTTGCCGAACTGGAGCAGAAGTATCCGGCGCTGTGCCCCAAACCGGAACATCGTTACGTAGCGCGACAGCAAGCGGTCATCAGGCCGGTCGGGCAATACGGCGACGCCCCAACGTACACCGTCATGGAAGGCGATTCCCTTTACCGAATCGCCCGTTACGAGTTGGGCGACGCGTCACGCTGGCACGAAATCTACAAACTCAACCGCGAGGTGATCGGCGAGAGCTTCAACCACCTCCGGCCAGGCACACAGTTGGTTCTGCCCAATACCGTGTCGTCGGAGGATCCACAGCCTGCCGACACACTGACCCGACGCCCCAGTTCGCTCTACTAGTTTCCAGAAAACCTGCAAGCCCGGATTATTCATTTACGCAGGCGGGTCAGGGGCACGTAAACCACTGGTGGGTCCGCACAAGCCGCAACCGAGCCAATTTCCAACCCGCCGCTTGGAAAAACGCCGGCGCCGGCGACCGATGCCCCGTCAGGGAAGCGGCTTGTTTGAGCCACGCTAGCTATCGTGAATAATCCGGGCAAGGTCTATTGCGCGGGCGAAGCTTCGGCAGTATCGTCGGCAGGTTTTTCGGCAGGCGCATCGTCGGCAGCAGGCTGTGCCGGAGTCGCCTCTTCGGCCGGGGCATCGGCCATCGGTTCTTCAGCAGGAGCCGCCTCGGCCGGTTTCTCGCCGGAAGCAGACTCTGCGGCCGGCGCCTTCTCCTCGGCCGGCGCCTTCTCCTCGGCCGGCGCCTTCTCCTCGGCCGGCGCCTTCTCCTCGGCCGGCGCCTTCTCAGCCGCCTTCTCGTCAGGCGCAGATTCTGCGGCCGGCTCTTCGGCCGGTGCAGGTTTTTCCGCCGCCGGTTCTTTCACAGGTTCTTCTTCCTTTGCCGGCTCCTCAACGGGCGCCTCGGCGGCTGGCTTTTTCTCGGCAGCGGGTTCGGCTGCCGGCTCCTCGGCCGGGGCGGGCTCTTCTGTCGGAGCGGGCTCTGCTGCCGGAGCGGGCTTTTCGGCCGGCGCGGGTTCTTCGGCCGGCGCGGGTTCGGCCGGCGCGGGTTCGGCCGGCGCGGGTTCGGCCGGCGCGGGTTCGGCCGGAGTCGCAGCCGGTTCTTCCATGGGAGCTTCGATCGGCTTGGCCAGCTTGACCATCATCGTCCCCCAAATCACAACCGGCTTGCTACCGGAGTAGCCAATCACATTCTCCTTGGGATTTGTCACGGCGACCCCCAGAAGAACGACCGAATCGCCCTCTTCCACCCCCAGAGGCTGATCGCTGAGGACGTTGTACGCCGTTTGCCCACCGGGCAATGCAATCATGGTTCCATGAATCCCATCACGGGCAACCTCCCGGCCGGTCGTGCCAGCAAGAATAATCCCACCATCCGCCGTATCGACATCGTCCAGCCGAGCCTGGGCCCGAAGTCCGATCTCCAGAAGGCGATTCTCCCGCAGCGCGAGGTTTTCCAGCATGGTTTCTGTTGCAAACATCCGATCGAACGCGCCCGGTGCATCCGGGTCGGCATCGAGGAAGGTGATCCGCTCTGCCAGGTCGCACAGCTTCTGATACAGTGCGTCATCCAGCTCTTCTTCCTCCTTCAGATCCTTCAGACCAACGTGAGCCGCCTTCAACGCCTTGCCCAACTCTGCCATCTTGTACGACTTGCGGTCTTTCGGACCCACGTAGTCCGGCGGAAGGGAGTCTGCGGCCGGCTTCGGTTCTGCCTGCGGCTCTTCGGCGGCCGGCTTGTCCGAAGCGGGCGGATCGACCTTGGCGACCTCGGCCGGGGCAGGTTTCTCTGCAACAAATTCGACCCACCACTGATCCTGCCGCTTCAGCCGGAACCCCTTCTTCAACTTCGCGCCGCCGATCTGCACGTCCTCGATCGTTTCAATAACGCCGCCCTCAGGGGCCGTCAGGTAATCATCGCCGTCAATCGTGACAGAAACCAATTGTTCGCCTGACTCGGGACGAATCTTGCCGGCAAGCACCAGCCGCTGGAAGTTCATGTCCATGTAGCGGGAGATCGCACGCATCAGCGCGCCTTCCGGCTTTGGATCGGCCGGATACAACTCCGGTTCAGGTTCGTCCGCAGGGACTTCGGGTTGATCAGCAGCACCACTCCAGTGCTTCTCGGTATGCGGCACCCCTGGCAGGTAGACTTGCAGGAAGTCGAATCGCTCGCCGCCGAAGTAGTTCAAACCGTAATACCCAAGCGTCAACCCGACGAATCCACCAACCAGCGCGCCGATCATCTCCTTAACAACGCTTTTCTCTTTCCGCCGACGAGGTCTCGCTGTGCTCAACGCTCCCACGCCCCCGTTTGACGGCGCAGTTGGCCTGTCTGCTGTCCAGAATGGCGAGTCGCTTTCAGCGGCAGCAGCCGACGCGGCGGCAACTGTCTCGCCCGGAAGCGGAACCGTGTCTCCACCCTGCTGCAAGAAGTCGAACATGCCGCGATCCTGTCCCACGGGAGATGGTTCCGGCGCCGTCCCCTCCTCCTCTGCTGGAGTCGCTGACTCCACATCGGGTATCGTCGCCGTCTGCTCACCGGCCGTCTCTCCTGCCACAACAATCTCGGGAAAACCGGATGGCGTTTCCGCTTCCTCCGCAGGCGCATCGTCGGGAGTCTCGGTAACACCGACACCGTCTTCGACAACAACGATATCCGGTGTCGTGTCGTCCGATTGCGATTCCTCGGCAACCGCCGGCGTCTCCGACGGTGCCTGCGATGATGCCTCGGCCGGTATCTCCGGCGGCATTTCAGCCGGTGTCTCCGCCGGTGTCCCCACGTCAGACGCAATGGCCTCGCCGCCTGTCGCGCCTGCTCCGACAACGATCAGCGCCGGCGGCAGAGACTCGCTCAAAGCATACTCGGCATCACAAAACGGACAGCGTACAACCGCCTGCACGTCAACGCCTTCTGGCAGCGACACGAACTGGTGGCAGCGTGGACACTTCGAAATACTCACCATATTGGGCTCAGTTACCTCCCGACAAATCCATGGTTGTCGTACAACGTTCCGTCATGGACAATGGAACGCCAAGTTTCCGGAGAATCGGTATCAGTTCCGGCTGATATTCCCCGGTCGCAGCAGATATTTGCACCGCCCCCCGCCGAGGGTTAGGCTTTGCCTAACCTCTCCAGTATACTTGGCCATTGCAGCCGATTCCAGCGGGCGACCGCAATTCTTGGCCGCCACCTTGCCGTGTTCGGCATGTCCGTTATCATCAGGTCTTGGGGACGCCGTCGAGCCGTGGACCGCCGCACGCACGGAGACCATTTTCGGTCCGGGGGGGTGGCCCCGAGAGGTGCGACGCGCACATACGCCTCGTTTTCCGGACGAATCGACAGTAATCAAGGCGGCAACCTGCCTCCTCCAGCGGGCACGCCACCCCCTTGACCAGACCGCCTGTCCACCAGAAAGTGTTTCTTCCATGCCGACACTGCTAGTGGTCGATGACGAGCCGACCGTGCTGCACATTTTCGGACGCGTGTTTCGTTCCGAGGATCTCGTGCTCCGAACGGCCAGTTCGGGGGCCGAAGCCCTCCAGGTACTCTCCGAGGGCGCCGTGGATGCGGTGGTCCTCGATATCGTGTTGCCCGACGCCTCCGGCCTCGACGTCTTTCAGCAGATCCGCGCGAAGGATTCTCGCTTGCCCGTGGTTTTCATGACGGCAGGCGGCACGAGCGACACGGCCATCGAAGCGATGAAGCTCGGCGCATTCGAGTATCTGCTGAAGCCGCTCGACTTCGCCAACGTACGTGGCGTGATCGAGCGCGCCTTTGCGACCCGCCGCCTGATGTGCGATCCGGTCACCTTGAGTTCCAAGGCCCCGGAGTCGCCGTCGGCAGGCGATGTGCTGATCGGCCGCGCGTCGGCCATGCAGGAGATCTACAAAGCGATTGGCAGAGTGGCCCCCCAAATGGTAACCGTGCTGGTCCGTGGTGAAAGCGGCACCGGAAAGGAGTTGGTCGCCCGAGCCGTGTATCAACATAGCCGGCGATCAACCGGACCGTTTCTGGTCGTCAATTGCGCAGCCATTCCGGAGACGCTTCTGGAAAGCGAGTTGTTCGGCCACGAGAAGGGATCTTTTACCGGAGCCGAGCGTCGGCGGATCGGCAAGTTCGAGCAATGTTCCGGCGGGACCCTTTTTCTCGACGAAATCGGCGATATGCCCATGTCGCTGCAAAGCAAGATCCTTCGCGTGCTCCAGGATCAGCGATTCGAGCGCGTGGGCGGCAACGAAACCGTGCGGACCGATGTTCGCATTATCGCCGCGACCAATCGCAACCTGGAAGCCATGGTCGCGCAAGGGACCTTTCGATCCGATCTGTACTACCGCCTGGACGTCTACACGATCACCCTCCCGCCCCTTGCCGCTCGGCTGGAAGACCTGGAGTCGCTGGTAACGCATTTCATCGCCAAGGCCAACACCGAACTCGACAAGCAGGTTCGCACCGTGGCGCCCGAGTGCCTGGAGCTTCTGCGGCAGTATCCCTGGCCCGGCAACGTTCGCGAATTGCAGAGTGTGATCCGCCGCGCCGTGCTTGGGACAACGGGGCCCGTCCTCGTCGCCGATTGCCTCCCCGACACCGTCCGGTCCAAAGCAGGTGGGAACCGATCGATCGACGGGCTGCCGCAAACGGCCATTACCGACTGGAATCGTTTCGTCGACGAACGGCTGCGGCAAGGCACACAGCGGCTCTACGACGAAGCCCTTGCGCTGATGGAGCAACAGATCATCACGCGCGCCCTGCGTCACGCAGGAGGCAATCAGGTGCAGGCATCCAAAATTCTGGGCATTACCCGGACAACCCTTCGCGCCAAGATGCGGCAGATCGGACTTACCCTGGAAAAAACCGTGCATACGCAAGGCAATCCGGAAACCTGATCCGGCCCGGAAACCTGATCCGGCCCGGAAGACAACTCCGGTGGCACTCCAGCCTACTCGGACGTATGCAGGTAAACCTGGATGCTATGCTGGAGCTTTTCGGCTTCCCGGGTGACCCGTTCACAGAGTTGCGGCGCCTGCCGAAAGTCGTTCTTTCGGGCCGTCTCCTCCAGTTGCCCGGCGCAATCGACCAGGGCAAGAGCATCGAAGCCGGCAGCCAGTCCTTTCAGTCGATGCGCGGCGCGTGTGAGTCCCTCTCGGTGCTGGCGACCGGCAGCGCCGGCCATTTCGGCCAGAACGACGGGCCCGTCGCGCAGGAAGAACTCCATCTGCTCCTTGAGTATCTGCCGATCGCCTTCAACGCGCGCCAAGGCGGAAGCGAATGCCTCGCTCTCCGGATTCCTTGCGGCAATCAGAAGCGATGCCTGCGACTGCGGATCCTCCCCGGTCATGGACTCCACAAGAGCCACCAACTCCCGAGCCCGAAGCGGCTTGGCCAGGTAACCATCCATTCCGGCCGCCAGGCAGCGTTCGCGGTCGCCCTTCATGGCATAGGCGGTCATGGCAATCACCGGGGTATACTTGCCCGGAGAACGTTCCATCCGGCGGATGGCGGCGGTGGTGGCGAAACCATCCATTTCCGGCATCTGAACATCCATCAGAACCACATCGAAATGCTGGCTTGCCAGGGCTTCGAGCACCTCCTGTCCGGTTTCCGCCGAATTCGTACGATGCCCCCGTTTCTGAAGGATCCTTTCGGCCAGGATCCGGTTTGCAGCATTGTCGTCGGCCACCAGGACGTGCAAGATGCGAGGCGGATCGCCAGAGTCAAGGTCGGCGGCAGTGCAGGAAGGCCGTGTTTCGGGCTGTTCGTCCGCATTCTCCCGTCGTGGTGGAATTCCGAAGCACAGCGAGAAACAAAACGTGCTGCCCCTGCCCGGCTTGCTCTTCACGGACATCTGCCCCTGCATCACCTGCACAAGGTGCGACGAAATCGTCAGCCCCAAGCCCGTTCCACCGAAACGCCGGGTCGTCGAACTGTCTCCCTGGGTAAATCCCTCGAAAATACGATCCAACTCGTCGGCCGGAATACCGATCCCGGTATCGGCCACCGAGAACTGCAGGCCGATTTCGTCATCGGTTTGCCACTGCGGTTCGACAGAGACCGTGATCTTGCCCTGCTCCGTGAACTTGATGGCGTTGTCGACCAGATTGATCAACACCTGCCGGAGACGCACAGGATCCCCCATCACATGCCGCCTGACCTCCTGCGGCGGCTGCCAGACAAGCTGGAGCCCCTTCTGCGTGGCCCGCACGGAAAGGGCCTTCATGGTGTCTTCGATCAGCTCGGGCAAGTCGAATTCGACATAATCGATTTCGATCTTCCCGGCTTCGATCTTCGACAGGTCGAGAATGTCATTCAGCAATCGGAGCAAGGACTCGGCCGATTCTTTGGCGATTCCCAGGTATTCGCGTTGTTCGGTGGTCAGTTCGGTCAGGAGCGCCAGTTCGGTCATTCCGATGAATGCATTCATCGGCGTGCGGATTTCGTGGCTCATATTTGCCAGGAACTCGCTTTTGGCCCGACTGGCGGCCTCGGCGGCCTCGCGCGCGCGTTCCAAGGCGGCCTGGGCCTCGCGACGTCTTGTGATATCGCTGAAGATGCAGATCCATCGCGACAGCACTCCGTCCTCATCGAAAACGGGAGTAATGCTCAACGCGGCCCAGTAGGTTTCTCCGTCCTTTCGATAATGGAGCAGTTCCTGACTATGCCCATGGGCCGCACCGAACGCCTCGGCAAGCTCCCGAATGGCTTCCGGATCGGTCTGCGCGCCATGCAGCGAGTCGAACGGATGGGCGCCCACCACCTCCGCAGGCAAGTAGCCGGTCAGCCGCACGAACCCGGCATTCACCCATTCCACACGGGCATGGCGGTCCATGACCATCACCGCACTGTCTGTCTTGCTGGCGACGACGGCCAACAGAGAGAGCGTATCGTGGCTCGCCCGCAACGTCTCAAGCTCCGCCTCCATGGCCCGGGCGCGACCGGCCGCCTCGGCCAATTCGCCCCCCATCGCGCCGATATGCCGCAAGGCCGTCTCCAGCGCACTGAAGTCGCGCACCAGTCGCAACGGCGCCAGCCAATGCGTCAACGCCTCCTTGGAAACCGGCAACGGAGAGGGAAGCGCAAGCCCCAAACGAATCTCTCGCTCCCCTTCGGCCGGCCGGGAAGCAAGGTCGTTGCCCAGTCCCACGGGCGGAACCAGGCCAGTCACTCCCACGGTATCCGAAGAAGCCGCGATTTCGGCAGGTGTTTCGGCGGGTGTTTTGGCGGGAACACGATCGATTTGGGGAACAGAGACGACCGCCTCGACTCTCCAGTCGGCGCCACTCCCGGCCAGTACCATGCGAATACTCGCCCCGGCGCTGCGTTTCAAGCCGTCGCCGGCAATCTCCCCAACGCCCTCGCCAAACTCCTTGGCCTGCTTCGCGGCAACGCCAAGCTGACTGGCAATCAGGCGAGCACGTCGCGCCACGAACTTCAGGTCGCCGGCTCGGCGAAGCGGAGTGGTGAAAATGGATCGTTCCATGAGGTCACCTGCTGCCGTGTGCAACTCGGACACATCAAAGCTGCCCCCTTGGGGCTGTCCTGCCGGCCGCAACGGGTATCAAGCACACCCAACTCTAGCCGGCGCACCCCCCCAATTGCCCTTTGATACCATGCCGGCAGCACTCCGGCAAGGGTGGAGGCGACCAGATTGGTTGCGATTCGGGGCCATTCGTGCCAAAATGAGTCTTTTGTCTCCGAATGCCACGCTTCAGAACCCCTTATCCATGAATCATCCTGGTCGTCCCGACCGTCTCGGCCCATCCGTATCGACCGGCCCTCGACCTGCGGCGCCAGTTCCGCTGCCCGGGCCGCCATCGAGCGATATGCAGAACAGTCCCGAGCTCCGTGCGTGGCTCGAACAGCTCCAGGAGCAAGACCACAAACTGGGACGCCAGAATCGGGTCCTGATGGCCATTCTGGCAACGAGCATCCTTGCGGCCCTGATCGTGTTGTGGACCCTCTATCGATCAACCGTCGGCGGCTACGCCGCGCTCGACGACGTCTCTGCAATACAGAACCCTGCAAACCCTGGCCGTATCGATTTCTCGTTTCGTGTCGCGAGGGCAGGACAGGTCTCCTACCAGCGCCGCTGCGGCGCGCGAGTCTCGGAAATGGCGGATTACTTCCACACAACAGGCGAAACGTCCCGATCGTGGTCGTGGACCTACACGCCTGGCGAAGACCTTGTCGCCACAATCTGGTATCGCTGCTGGTTCTTGCGACGCCGCCAGGTTTGGCGTTTTCCGACGTCACGGCTGCTCGATGTCGTTGTCCTTATCGATACCTCCCAGTCAATGGGCACAAGCATCCAGCAGATCAAGACTCCGTGTTCCGAATTCTCAGAGAGAATGATACGGGAAGGCTGGCAACCGCGTTACTCGATCGTCGCCTTCGGCAGCGAGGATGCGAAGCCTTGGCTGCATTGCGAGCCGCCCACCAACGACCCGCTCGACTTCATTGTCGCCGTTGACCAGGTGCCACGGTTTGCGGACGGCCCGTCGCTTGGCGGCTCCCTCAGCGCCTTGGAAGAGGCATTATCCACGCCGCTGCGGGAGGGTTCCGCGCGTCGCTTTGTCCTGATAACCGACAACGGCTATCACCCGACAACGGACAAAGGCGCAACCGCCGCCTCCATTGCCGAACGGCTGGCCCAGAAACACATCCGGCTCGATGTCTTTTCGAGCCCGCAGTGGCAAGCCGAGTACGCCCCACTCGTTGGCGCCGCAGGACATTTCTACCCACTGGAACGATTCCGCGACGTAATGGCCGAAGGGCATCTTCTGGAGGACTGACGTGCAATACTGCCCCTGGTGCGGCCGCGAGATCCACGAACAGACAACGGTCTGCCCCTATGCAGATTGCCGCCGTGTCGTCAGGTCGCGGCCTGAGTGTTCCACCCCGCTCCCCGCACCACCGCCTGCCCCGGGAGCACCGCCTGCACCGGGAACACCGGTTGGCGAGATGCGTCTTCCCTCGCCTCCTCTTCCGAATTCTCGGACCGGCGAAACACCGCTTGCGTCACCTCCGCCACCAGGTTCTTGGGCCGGCGAGACGCCGCTGCGCTCGCCTCCGCCGCCGGTCAGCCACGGAACTGAGTCTTCCCCTCCTTATCCTGCTCAACCGGGTGTACACGCCGGCGAAATCCCACTTGCGTCACCTCCGCCACCGGGTAGCTATGCTAGTGAAACTCGTCTCCCCTCACCTCCTGCGCCGGCTTCGTTCGCCGCGGAATCGCCGCTTCCGTCACCTCCACCCCCGGGCGGCCACACCATGGAACCCGGCGCTTCCTTTGCAGTACCCGGCGATCGTGCGAGTGAAATGCGCCTTCCGTCACCTCCGCTGCCCACCCCGCTTTCCTGGGCATCCACTGCCGCCCCCGAAGCGTCGCCGTTCGCCTCTGGAAATCCGCCGGAGGCCGAACCGCACGCGCCGCCTTTCGACAGCGAAGAGCGAATCACACTGAACGTCCAGGCGGAGGACCTGCTCAATCGGCTGCGGCTCGGACGACGGCGCCGGGCCGCCATGGCGACAGCGGCCACGGCATTGGTAGCTTTCAGCCTCGTCTGCGGAGGCGTACACTGCGTTTACAACGTGCTCGGCTACGCAGAACTCGCCTCAGAAATGACGGTTCGGTTCGACCCGCTCGTTCCGGAACACGTTGTGCTCACCTATCGCCCAGCCAAGGCCGGCCACTTCGTACTTCGCCGCGAGGGCGTCGATCGAACGACGGAGTTTTTCGGCGAGATTCCGGAAGAGGAAGTCGGCCATGAACAAGCTTTGCTTTGGCAGGTGGACGGGTTGCGCAACGGCGAACTGCTTACGGCGCGTTATCGCCAAGGCTGGAAAGTCGTCACGCAAGAATGGCCGGTTCCGCAAGTGTCCGCCGGCGGCGTGGGCAAGACCACGACGGCGGATTGACGTTTCCGGAAATCCTGCCATAATGGCCTGGAAGGGAAACACGAGGCTTGTCCATGAGCGATCTTCTAATCCTTCTGGGAATGCAGCAGGCGCACATTTGCGAGACCTTGCGCGAGAAACTGGACCAGACGGTCTGCCCCATCCTGTCGAAGACGGAGTTGGGGCAGGCAGATGCGATGTTCAGCGCATTGAAGGCATGCTGTGTCCAGAATAGCGATGCGCCGGCCGTTCAGTGGGCGAAAGCCCTGCGAGGGGAATTGCCGCCCGGCGCCGCGCCTCGAACAGAAGTGCTCACCGCCTTGAACTGGCTCGAATGGGCCGTCCGTCTGGCAATCGTCCGTTCCATACACCAGAAGCGATCGATGCTGGCTGCCCTGGAGATGCTGGCCGGGGCCGTCGATTGGCTCCGCCGAGCCTATTTCGCCATCGCGCCCGTGCAGCCGGCGGCGGACCAGCCGCCCCCGGAAGACTCGGCCGCCTTTGTCGAAGGGACCACGGCCTTCGTCTGTTTCGCCAACATGCAGGGGCGCCCCTACTATCTGAATCGGGCCGGTCGCCGCATGGTCGGTCTTGCCGACGATGATCCCTTGGATCCGACCTCCTTGCACCTTTTCTACACGGACCCCGGATGGCGCGAGCTGCGCGACGTCGCGGCGCCGATTGCAAGAGAGAACGGCGTCTGGGAAGGCTACACGCAACTTCGCAATGTGAAAACGGGCGCCACCACTGACGTGCACACGACGGTGCAACTCATCAGACGCCCGCAAGTGGCACGGCCGGCGAATCTGGCAATCATCCACTATCACGATGCGAGTGCCCCCATCGAGGACGAACTGGCCGAAACCCGCGCCCGCAAAAACGCCATTCTCGAATCCTCGCTCGATCCCATCATTACCATCAATCACGAGGGAATCATCACCGAGTTCAACCGCGCGGCCGAACAGACGTTCGGCCATCAGCGGCGCGACGTCCTGGGGACCAAGCCGTCCGACGTCCTCTTCCCGCCGTCGAAGAGCGAAGGACACCAGAATCAGATCGATCGGTACCTGGACATGGGCGAGGGCTCCATGCTCGGACGCCGTTCCGAAGTGATGGCGGTGCGCAAAGACGGCGAGACCTTCCCGGCCGAAATGGCCATGACCATGAGCGAAGAACGGGGCGCCCCGGTCATGACCTTTTTTGTCCGCGACATCAGCGAGCGGAAGAAGGCGGAACAGCAACAGCTTCGCTATGCTGCCGAGTTGGAGCGATCCAACCGGGAACTCGAGCAGTTCGCCTACATCGCCTCGCACGATTTGCAGGAACCGCTACGCAAAATCCGCACGTTCGGCGACCGCCTGGAAATGAAATGCGGCAGCGACCTGGATGAAACCGGCCGGCAGTGTGTCGGTCGAATGCAAGATGCCGCCGCACGTATGCAGCGACTCATCGAAGGACTGCTTACCCTGTCTCGCGTAACCACACGGGCCCAGCAATTCGAACCGGTCGATCTCGCAGCGATTGCTCGCGACGTCGTGACCGACCTGGAGGTCCAAATCGAACGAGTGGAAGGACGCGTCGAGTTGGGCAACTTGCCGACGATCATGGCCGACCCGCTGCAAATGCAGCAGCTCTTCCAGAATCTCATCGGCAATGCCCTGAAGTTCCACCGGATCGATGAACCGCCCACGGTCAAGGTGCACGGACATTTCCTGCAAAAGCGAGAAGAGCGCACCGGGCGATCCAACGTCTCCACCGAGGAGAAATGCCTCCTCTGCGTCGAAGATAACGGAATCGGGCTCGAAGAGAAGTATGCCGAACGCATCTTCGACGTATTCCAGCGATTGCATCCGCGGGACGTCTACGAAGGCACGGGCGTAGGCCTGGCTATCTGCCGCAAAATCGTCGAACGTCACGGCGGGACGATTCACGTGACCAGTACGCCGGGAAAGAGAACCGTTTTTGAGGTGATTCTCCCCGTCATCCACGCACAGCCCCACGGCTGACATCATGCCAAAGAAGACTGAACGACGAACCATCCTCATGGTCGACGACGACCCGGACGATTGCATGCTCGTTCAGGATGCGCTGGCGGAAATCGGCGTTCCGCACACCCTGGAGTTTGCAGAAAACGGCGAAGAGCTTTTCGAATACCTGGAACGTCGCGGGCGATTCGCGGCGCGCGCCAACGGGCGCTTGCCCGATCTGATCCTGCTCGACCTGCAAATGCCCCGAAAAAACGGCTGCGAATCGCTCAAACAGCTCAAGGCCGAGCCGGCGTGGCGGCGCATTCCGGTCGTTGTGCTTACGACGTCAACCGCAGCGGAGGATATTAGCCGGGCGTACGAGATGGGGGTCAGCTCGTATGTCACAAAACCGACAACGTATCGCACGCTTGTCGACGCCATCCGGCTGATTACCGCCTATTGGCTCGAACTGGTCGAACCACCTCCCCGCGAATGATATGGAATCCGCAAGCGTACGCATTCTGCTTGTCGAGGACGATCCGGACGATGTCTGGATCATGCGCAATCTTCTCTCGGACCAATGGGACGGCCCATTCGACCTGATCCACGTGGAATTGCTCTCCACGGCGCTGGAAATGTGTGCACAAAGGCGATTCGACGCCGTTCTGCTCGATCTCACCCTGCCCGACAGCCGCGGCCTGGAGACCTTTTTCGCCATGTGCGCCGCGGTGGAAGACGTTCCCATTGTCGTCCTTACCGGCTACAGCGACGAATCCGCCGCCATGAAAGCGGTACAGGCCGGCGCCCAGGACTATCTTGTAAAGGGCCAGGTCGACGACCGGCTGCTCGTCCGATCGATCCGGTATGCCATCGAGCGTAACCGGCGGCAGCAGGCGGAGCGCGCCATGCGAAATACTTCGGAAGAGTTTCGGGCCGCCGGCGAGATCCAGCAGCGGCTCTACCCCGCGGCCCCGCCCCACCTGCCAGGTTTCGATATTTCAGGCGCCGTCTTCCCGGCCCACGCAACGGCGGGCGACTATTTCGATTACATTCCCATGTGTGACGGGACCCTGGCCGTTGTCGTTGGCGATGTGAGCAGCCACGGCATGGGCCCTGCCCTGCTCATGTCGGAAACCCGCGCATGCCTCCGCACGTTGGCTCAATCGTACAACGACGTCGGTGACATTCTCACCCGCGCCAACCGAGTTCTTGCCGTCGATACGGAAAACCTGCACTTCGTCACGCTGGCCATGCTCCGCATCGACCCGCGCACCCTGAATCTGACGTACGCCAGCGCCGGCCAACGCGGGTATCTGTTTCACAACAACGACGAGGTTTCGGTGCTCGACAGCACCGCCCTGCCCCTTGGCGTGCGCGCCGATACGGCCGTCTCCTGCGGAACGCCGCACACGCTTCAGCCAGGTGAACTCATCGTCTTCTTCACGGATGGCGTCGTCGACGCGGAATCGCCCGGCAGAGTCCGCTTCGGCTACCCCCGAGCGCTCGAAACCATCCGATCCGAACGCAACCGGTCGTCGGCAGATATCGTGGCGGCACTGCATTCCGAACTGCAGGCCTTTTCTCGCGGCATGCCCCAGCGCGACGACATGACGATCGTCGTCGTCAAGGTGAATTTACCGCCGGCGAATTAGCATGAGCAGAGCGGGCAGCGCGGGCCGTAACCTTCCCATTGCCGAACAGGGCGGAACGCGACACAAAACCCTCGCCTGCCTTGGTGGCCAGCAACGCAGGCAACAAGACCAGATCTCCAATCAAGGCGGCGGCCAGCAGGACAGACATAAGCAATCCGAACTGCGAAACCGGCTGAAAGTCGCTCAGCACGAAGACAACCAGACCGGCGCCGGCGACCATCGTTGTCTGTGTCATCGCGATCGCGCATCGATCGTAGGCATCGACAATCGCCCCGTGCTGCGAACGGCCGGCAGCTCGGCTCCTCCGGAACCACGTGAGGAAGTGAAGTGTATCGTCAACGGCGATTCCGAGGGCGACGCTGGCCGTCATCATCGCGCCGACGTCCACCATCATGCCCAGCCACCCCATCGTACCGAAGACGAGCACTGCGGGAAACAAGTTCGGAATCATTGACATGAGTCCCGCCGTCGGGCTGCGGAGCAATGCCGTCATAACCACGGCAATGAGCGCAAAGGCGAGACAGAAGCTCTTGAAAAGCCCGTCCAGCAGTTCGCGCTGCGCCACGAACACCAGCGGCACGACCCCCGTATAGACGGGCCGCACCACGTCGCGCGTGAGGCCTTCCTTCGCAAGCTGCGCGTCCACGCGCCGTTCAACCTCGTTGAGCAACAGGTCGTGATTCAAATCGCTTAAACCGGCCACACGCGCGCTGATTCGCCACTGTTCCCCCTCTCCGACAGGTTGCAGATAGTTGCTGTTCTCAAAATGCTTCCGATAACGCGTCAATCGGCGATTCAAGACGCTTCGCCGCAGCCACTCCTGATCGCGCACGCCTGCAATACGCAACATCGCCCGCCCGGTCGAGCCCAGTTCGAGCCCCTGTTCTTCCGGATCCCGGCGCACCTGCTCGGACGGGCCAAACGTGGCAGGCGAGAGAATCCCCTGCACGTGCTCGACCGAGTTCACGACTTTCGCAATCCTCGCGACCAGTTCCAATCGATCGAGGAAGCTGAGCGGAGACGAAGCCCCCTCGTCTCCGGCGGTCGCCCGATCGGGGAAATCGAGCAACACTTCAAAAGGAACCACCGGCCCGAGATTCTTCTGCAGCCAGGCGGCGTCCTTCGCCCAGCGGCCATCCTGCGGGAAAAAGCGCCCCGGCGCGACCGAGGTGTGAATATAGGCCACGCCAATCCCCAAAGCGATGGTTCCCGGCAGACCGATAGCCAGAATGATGCGACGGTAGCGGATGATCTTGTGGGCCACGGGCCGCAGAAAACGGCGCTGCCACCAGATCGTCGCCCCTAGATGATCGTGCAAACGAGGAGGCCACATCTCCAACAGCGTCGGAAGCATCAGAACCACCGCGCCAACACTGATGATCATGCCGACGGACGCGTAAATGCCGAACATCCGCACCGGAATGACATGGCTAACGCATAACGAGACCAGGCCAAGCGCCGTCGTGCCTGCCGACAGCGCACACGGAAGCCAGCCGGCGGCAAGCCCCCGTTGCGGCGCCCCCTGCAAACCGCCCTCGCGCACCGCGTCTTCGTAATAGTTGGCCAGATGCACGCAAGCCGAAATCGTCAGAATGTAAATCAGCACAGGCATCACCACCAGAACGAGATTCATCGTTCCGCCCGTATAGTAGACGATGGCGGTTGTGAAGACCGAACTGTAGACTGCGACCCCGAAAACCATGACGATCAGCTTGATGCTGCGCAGGCAGGCCCAGGCGATGAACAAGCCAGCCGCCCATGAGAGCGCGATCCACTGGCGCACGGCGCGTTCGCTCTCCAGATCGATGGCCGCGTTGATGACCGCGTCTCCACCCAAACGCAGTTTGTCGGGAGCGATACCGCAATCGTCAATCGCAATCGTCTCGAGGGCCTTCAGCGCCGCCGTACGATTGGCATTCCCTTCCGCCGACAGCGTCACCACCGCACAAGACATCTTCCCGTCCGGGCCGATCAGCGTTCCCTGAAATCGTTGGATCGCCTCTTCACGCGGGATTGCAAACGGCCCTTCCAGCAGAATGGCCACTGCCCGCGAGCCCGTGATCACCCGTTCGAACCACCGTACCGGCTCGCCTTCCGGCGGCACGACGGCCCGGGCAAACTCCTCCAAACGCGGATCATCCAGCGTGCATCCGTCCCAGCTCACCACGGCAAAATCATCAACACCGAAGACGGCGCGAAATCGGCTGTAGTCCTCCGTTTGCGGAAAACCTTCCGGAAGCCATTGGCTCACGTTGTTGTTCGCCTTGTCGAAGGCCTGATGCACGCCCCACCCTACGGCGGGCAAGGACAGCACCACCAAAAGCATGAGGGGACGGGCGATTCTCGCGTGAAACGAAAGCGACATAGGCTTGGGGACGCAACCTGCCGAGCAAAGTATCGTGGCCAGCGACGGACAAGACGACCAAGTCCCGCCAGACTGCCATCGAAGACAAACGAATACTTCACGTTACCTGAGGCTTGCCAAATCGTCAATCGCACCCCCTGGGTTTTGGAGCAAACGGAGATGCCCGTGGCGGTTCCACCCACATTACACACGTTAAACTCGCATCCCAGCGCATCACACACGTTAAACTCGCACGTTGGCTACTCATTTTGCCGAACCGGAATCGCTCCGATTACCGTGTCGCCTTACCAACGCAGCCACAACCGCCGAATCAGCCCGACCAAATCCACCCGCACGAGGGGCAACCAACGAAAAAACGGCTCTTCCGTTTCTGGCTGCATCTTCGGTGTGCAGCGGGTGCAGCAGCGGACTTGCACGGCTGGAAAAAGGCCACCGTGCGGACCTGTGTAGAACAACGAGCCCCTGGACCGCAGCCTACCCCTTCGAGTACAATAGGCAGAATAGGTGAAGTTTCCTTTCCCACAATTCGTGAGGTGTCTCCCGTGACCAAAGCCGGCCATAATACACAGACTTCCAAAATGACGCGTCGTCATCTACTCGGTGGCGCAGCAAGCGCCGCCGCCCTGGCGGCTGGTATTCCTTACGCTTTGGCGGACGACGCAAAGCAGGGCGTCAAGAACGGCCGCATCAAGCTGTCGCTCGTCCAATGGTGCCTCGCGCCTTACTGGGATACGGCCGAGATGTGCCAGCTCGCAAAGCAATTGGGAATCACCTCGATCGAACTGGTCGGTGTCGCCGACTACCCCATCCTCAAAAAGGCCGGCATGACCAACGCCATTGTCCAGATCGACATGGCGCCCGACGATCCGTTCGTCTTCGGATTCAACAACCCTGCCCATCACGAACGTGTCATTGGGGCAACGCGCAAGGCCATCGATTACGCAGACCAATACGGCTACAAGCGGGTCATCTGCTTCACCGGATACAAGTATCTCGATCCGCGCGATCCCGCCACGCCGGTAATCGACGACGAAGAAGGCATGGCCAACTGCATCATGGGTCTGAAGAAGGTCATCGGCTATGCGGAGAAGAAGGGAATCACCCTCTGCATGGAACAACTCAACACGCGCGACACCACGCACCCGATGAAAGGGCATCCAGGCTTCCAGGGCGACGACATCGACTACTGCGCCAACATTTGTCGGGGCGTCGATTCGCCGAATATGAAGCTCCTGTTCGACCTTTACCACGTGCAGATCATGAACGGCGACCTGATTCGCCGCATCCATCAGTATCGCGACCTGCTCGGACACATCCACGTGGCCGGCAACCCCGGCCGCAACGAACTCGATCCCGACCAAGAAATCAACTTCCCCGCCTGCATGAAGGCACTGCTCGACGTTGACTACAACGGCTTCGTCGGCCTGGAGTTCATTCCCACGCGCGACCCGATGAAGTCGCTGACCGAGGCGATTGCCGTCTGCGACGTCTGAGCAGCGTCCGAAGGCCCCAATCGCTGGCGTTTCGTGCTTCTGCGCGCTCGCGCGTCCGGTATACGAGCACGCAGCCGAGACGACAGCGGCGCGTCAGAAAGCGGTAACAAGTCCCCGCACTCCATATGCGGCTTCGCCGCGGCGTGAAAGACCGTCTGGAGTGCGGGACCCGAGCAGGCGTTCGCCCGGCCGGCTTGCCCAGGCCAGTATCGTGGCTGAGACACCCCCCGCCAGAATTTCGAGTTGACGACAAGAGAGTGAGTCGCTACATTTCGCACTCACACTCTTTCGTCTCATCGGAAGGCTGCCCATGTTTCGATCCGGCTCTTGCTCGCTGGCACTGCTGTTGATACTTCTGCAGACGCACGTCAACGCCTACGAAGGATCTCTGGACGCTGTTCGCAACGATGTACGCGGAACGGCCCCGGCCGCCGCACCCTCCTCGTCGCCACCGCCGGCGTCGAATACCTCGACCGCCACGTCAAGACGGCGCAACGATTACGACAAGGAGGAATACGACCTCATGGGGCTCGGAACGTTGTGCCTCTGGGTCCCCGTAGCTGCTGCGACTGTCGCCTCCTCGCCTGTGTGGGCTCCTATAGGGGCTACCGACGACGATGGCATGGCAACCGATGGCTACTTTCAACGCTATCCATATCACGTGACTCGAGGCACTATCGTTCGTCCGGGTGAACCCGTCGGCGGCCATGCCGCGTACGAATTGCTGGCAGCCGAGTTCAACGAGCGCGAATCATGGCTTTCCAAGGGGCTCTGCCCGCCACGGCTGCGCCGCTGGTCAGGTCGTTTTTCGGCCGACTACGGCAGCGAGTTCAACGACCTGGAACGTACGACCGGACGACTCGTCTTCAATACGGCGTCGCGGTTTGGTCTTGATATCGAAATGGACTACTTCGACGAGCAGTTGCCAGCGAATACACACGACCACCTGTGGCTTGGCGATGCCAACGTCATCTACCGCTTCGCGCAGAGCAACTGGAGCGAATGGCGCATCGGGCTCGGGATGAACTGGCTCGATGACCGGCAGCAGACCGACTACGGCTTCAACTTCACCTACGGTGTGGATCTGTACGTGCATCGCCCCTGGATCACGTCTCTGGACATCGACTGGGGAACACTCGGCAATACGGGCCTGTTTCGGCTTCGCACAACGACAGGGGTGGTCTTCTGGGGCCTGGAAACGTACGTCGGCTACGAATACCTGGATATCGGCCGTACCCAGACAAACAGCCTCCTCGGCGGCGTGCGTGTCTGGTTCTGAGTGCGAGTCGCGAAAAAGCCAAGCCGCGATGACCTGTTGGCGAACTGCAGTCACCCGGATAGCCTGAGCTTGACCTTTGTCATCGCGAGTACCCGTTCACGGGTCGGCGGCGCAAGCCATTCTCCCCACTGCATGCGAGGGGGGCCGAAAATTGGGACAGTTCCCTGTGAACGGTTACCATTACGAAGCGTGCAGTGGCGAACTGAATTCTTTACACTTGCGGGAATAGAACGGTGTTCATATTGCATCTAAGTAATGGGGGCATGTCGGTACATCGCTTACGGCAGAAGCACATGCCGCCCCAGCTAGATTCTCCCATTTCCACAAGAGGTGAATCGTGCGCCGTTCATCACCATATGGCCTCATACAACCATTCCTGCAACGTTTCGTCAGTATCAGTAGTTCCAAATTTCGTAACTTGATATAGGTGAACGCAAGGGCTTTTTGGTAAAGGACTTAGGGGATCACACATACCCAAGTCCAGACCAGGAGGTAACCCATGCGTTCACGGAAGAACCATTGTACGATCTCATGCCGCGAAGTCCACAACCGCGCCGGAGCCATTGTCCAGCAGCATCTCCAGTTGCAGGACCATGGGTACAAATGCCGGGCGTCGGTCTTGCTGAATGTCCTCTTTTACGCAGCTTCCCGTATTGGCTTCATTTCCGCTGCTTGCCGGAATCTGGCGGGCGCGCCAACACAGCAGACCGTATTCAACGTGCTGGTGGCGACGTTGCCGGAGTATCACGAACTGGAGAAGCGGTTGAACAAGGCGCTGGTGGACGGCCTTCCCAAGGCCGTGCGACGGCGCAAACAGACGCTGGCGATCGACCTGACGTTGATCCCGTACCATGGCGAGCCACATCGGCACCTCGACGAAATCTATCGCAGCCAACCGAAGAGTGGCACGAGTCACTTTCATGCATACGCCACCTGCTACGTGGTTCGCAACGGGCATCGTTTCACGATCGCCTTGACGCCGGTACAGCGCGGCGAATCGATGGAAGAGGTCGTCCGTCGCCTGCTGCGTCAAGCACGCGCCCAGGGCGTAAAATGCCGGCTTTTGCTGCTGGATCGCGGGTTTTACTCGGTTGCAGTCATCCGTTATTTGCAGGCAGCCCGCTGCGCTTTTCTGATGCCGGTTGTCAAACGCGGCCGCAAGCCGAAGGCGGGCCAAGCCGCGACGGGTACGCGGGCCTTCGCCCAATGGAAGAAGAGCGGTTGGGCCACACACACCCTGAAAGCGTCCAAGGCAACCAAGTACGGCAAGACCGCGACCGTCAGGATTTGTGTCAAGTGCGGCAATCTTGCCGGCAAGTGGAAACGCCACGGCCGACGGGCGTTCGTGTATGCGTTTTGGGGATTCCGGCCTGCCAGCCCGCAATGGGTGTACGAAACGTATCGCAAACGGTTCGGTATCGAAACCAGCTATCGCCAGATGAACGAGGCACGCATCCGCACCTGCACTCGCAATCCACTGTTGCGGCTGCTCTTCTTCGGCTTGGCGATGATCCTCCGCAACGTCTGGGTCTGGTTTCATTTGACCACCCTCTCGGAACGCCACGGACGACGACTCGCGTTACATCTGGAGCGTCTTCCATTCCGCGATATGCTGCTGAACCTGCAGCGGGTGGCCGAAGTGATCATGGGAATCACACAATGCATCCTCGACGTAACCTCCGGCCACGCAACACCTTCTGACACACCGGACGCTTTCAGCTAAAATTTGGAACTACTGAGTATGGCTGTTGGCCTTTGCCTCGCAGCGATTGCAATTGTCCTAGTGATGCACATCAACTTTAGGAGTTCGCTGAGTGCCGCAATTACAATAAGGATGCTGGCGGTCGTGGCCGCTGGCATGATCGTGGGGGCAGTAACCGGACGAACTGCGTGCGCCGTGTTCGGCGCCACCATTGGCATGTTGGCAGGTGACATGATGTTCGTCTGGTTCGTTCCCCCAAGCCTAACGAAAATGTGGTTTGCAAGACAGTTCCTGCTGAATCCAATATTTATCATTTCGATTCTACCAGGTGCGTTGGCTAGTAGCCGAAATCGGATCGTCGGCGTCATCGCATCGATTGTATTGGCTGCCCTGCCGTTGGCTGCGTGCATTGCCATGGCTATCGTAGACCAACGACTGAACCCTTCCGACAACCCTCTGAAGTGGGAGGGAGCCGGCTTTGCAGGTGCATTGCTGGTTCCAGCCATGGTAGTCGGTGGCATCGTGTGGTCAGCGACCGCAGCGGCTGTTGCCGGCATAGAGTGGTGGCGAGCAAAGAAGAATCGATCCACCAGTCTCTGAATTTCACACCTTGCAACCGTCGCTGTCGCTGCTACACTAACGGTCGCGTATCGGGGGTTGCCATACAACCCAGTATTCCGGTTCCCCGCTTCTCCGAAAACTCGCATTCAGGAGTCCTGCTATGGCCATGATGTTTCCCGGACCACTCGAATTGCTTCTGATTCTGCTGATGGGCGGCGGCATGGGAGCACCGCTTGGGCTTCCGCCGGGACCGGAAGATCCGCTGCTGGCCAACGTGGCGCCCGAGGGATGCCTGTTTTATGCGAGTTGGGCAGGTACGGTTGCACCCGACGCAACGAGCAAGAACCAGACCGAACAGCTTCTGGCCGAGCCCGAATTGCAGCAAGCGATCCTGAAGATCGAGCAAGCCATCGAGAAGGCATTCGGCAACATGCCCGGCGGCTCGGACGGCAACGCCGCCGCCGTTGTAGAGGTGGTCAAAGATACAGGGAAACACCTGCTGAAATGTCCCGGAGCGATTTTCGTTTCTGAACTGAACATCCGTATCAGCGGACCACCCGATGTTCGCGGAGCGGCCATCATCCGCGTTGGCAAGGAAGAAGGCGCCAAGCTCAAGTCAGCGCTCGAACAACAGCAAGCGGCGCTGCCCGCAGAAGCTGTGCAACAGGTGGAGATCGCAGGCGAGACATGGCACCGGATCACGCTGCCTCCCGCAATCAAGATCACCTGGGGCGTGAAGTCAAGCTACCTGATCATTGGCGTCGGCGAAGGCTCGGTGGAGGGTATCCTCCAGCGTGTCCGCAATACGGCCCCGAAATGGCTCGCCGAGCTGCGAGCCGCGTTGCCGGTCGAGCGTCCTTCCACATGCACGTTCCTGAACGTCAACGCAATCCGCGACATGGTGGCCGAAGCCGGCGGACCGGAGGTCGGCGGCATGATCCAAACCCTCGGGCTCGGCAACGTGACGTCCATCGCATCGGTAACCGGTCTGGAAGGCGAAGGCTTCGTCAGCCGCACCCTGCTGGCAACCGACGGTGATCCACAGGGCATTTTCGCCCTGGCCGCCGGCGAACCGCTTACCGCGGCCGACCTCAGCGTCATTCCGCAAGATGCCGTGTTTGCCGGCGCCTTGCGACTCGACCTGACCAGCGTGCTGGATATGGCGCTGCTGATCTCCAAGCAGGCAGGCGAGCGGGACGTTGAGATGGGCGTCGCCGAAATTGAGCAGACGTTGGATATCGACCTTCGCAACGATTTGCTCGCCCCCTTGGGCGACCGGTGGCGAGTGTACGGCTCGACGAGCGAGGCAGGTCTTGTCCCGCTGGGAGTGACCGCAGTGACGAGTATCGACGATTACGCCACACTGGCGGCTACCCACACCAAGCTGGTGGCTTTCGCAAAAGGGATCCTGGCCTCGGAGTTCCGTTCCAGCCGCCGCCCGAGTCCACGGATCGTCGAGTTCGACTACGCCGGTCAGACGGTCTACTTTTTCGACGCCCGAAGGGATGACATGTGGGTTGCGCCTGCCTGGTGCCTGACAGACAAGGAACTGATTGTGTCCCTGTTCCCACAAGGCATCAAAGCCTATCTGTCGCGATCCGCCGAGACGCCGTCCCTTGACCAGTGCGCCGATGTGGCTGCAGCGTTCGACTCCTCCAGCGGCCCAAATGCCTTGGCTTATGTCGACACAAAGCACGTGTTCGAACTGGTCTACCCGGCCATTCCTATGATTGCACAGGCCGTACTGAGTCAAGTCGCACGACAAGGAATCGACCTGGACGTTTCTATCATTCCATCTGCCCCGTCGATCAGCAAACACCTGCGACCGAGTGTTACGACCATTAGACGCGTGCCCGAGGGCATCCTACTCGAAGCTTCGCAAACAATCCCTGGTGGCGGTGTAGGCCCCATGTTGCCGGTAGCGATCGGCCTTGGACTGCCTGCCGTCTCTTCTTCGCGACAGGCAGCCCGCCGCGCGACATCGATGAACAACATGAAGCAGATCGGGTTGGCGATGTTCAACTACCACGACGCATTCAGGGCATTTCCACCGGCCTATACGGCTGACGAGGATGGCAAACCGCTTCTGAGTTGGCGAGTGCAGATTCTGCCGTTTATTGAACAGGGTCATCTCTATGAGCAGTTCAAGCTTGACGAACCATGGGACAGCGAACACAACAAGAAGCTGCTCGGATCGATGCCGCGTATTTATCGAAGCCCGGCCAGCAAGGCCGCTCCCGGCATGACCAACTACCTGACCGTTCGCGGCGAAAGAACGGCTTTTCCGGACGAAAAGGGGCAGAAGATCCGCAATTTCACCGACGGCACATCGAATACCATCATGGTGGTCGAGGTCGACGACGCGAAGGCTGTCCCGTGGACCAAGCCGGAAGACTTCCCTCATAACGAAGAGAATCCGATGGCCGGACTGGGCGGACTTTGGGGTGACGGGTTCGTGGTTGCCATGTGCGACGGATCGGTCCGTTTCATCAAAACGACCATCACACCTGATTTGCTCAACGCCCTGTTCACTCGCAATGCTAGGGATATTGTTGACCACAGCAAGTTCTGACACTCGGAATTACGTCCGAAGCCGGACAACCAGCGACCACCTGGAATCGAACGTTTTCGTTTCGGAGATCGTGTGCCATGCTAGGGATACTGGTGAGTACTGCAATTCTGGGCGGCATTATTATGACCATGGAAGAGGGGGAGTTTCCCGGGTGGCTCCCCATGATCGTCTGTGTATTTGCCGCCATCATTCCGGCAACCTTGGTCAACGCGATGCTTCCCAGTGCACTGTTCTTCGTTGGACTTGCCCTGGGCGCCGTCTGTGCCGGACTTGCAATCTCGGCCACATGCGGCATGAGCGTAAAACGGGCAACGATGGCAGGCGGCATCTACCTGGTCGCACAATTGCTTCTGAATCTGGTGTTCATTGCGCTCACCCGCTAGATCGGATTATTCACGATAGGTAGGGTGGGTCAAACAAGCCGCATCTTTGGTGGGTCATCGGTCGCTGATGCCGGCCCTGTTCCAGGCGGCAGGCTGTAAATCAGCTCGGTTGCGGCTTGTGCGGACCCACCAACGATCTACGCGACCTTGACCCACCCTACGTAGATGAATAATCCGGGTTAGCGAACCACGGACATATGCTGAAGTCCAGGTTGCTGCTGCGAACGGCCGAGCCCCGCAGCCCTTACTCATCTTGCCTCACCGACCCATTCCATCCCATTCTGTCCCACCATCTCTTATGGGTACTCCGAATGACTATAACACCGCACGACTGGTGGCCGATTTCATAATCAGGTGCATTACCCACGAGGGGCAGGGTCGTCTCTTGGGTAAGCCCGAAGCCGTCCTCTTCAAGACCAGCCCGATCCAGTACGGCGCGGCATTCGAAATTGGACACAATCGCGATAATCCCAACATGCATTCCACAAGGAGGGGGGGATGGGGCTTTACGATAATCGACTGTCACGAATCGGCATCGCTAGCCTTATCGTGGCGATCCTAGCTCCTGCTCTTCCCGCTTCCGCTGAAGACATCAACGCCCGCCAGTCGGTCCACACCGGCAGCGGCGGCATCACCATGACCTGGTGACACTCGCCGTGCCCGTTGGCGCCTTACAGGATTCCGGCAAACAGATATGGACCTGCCTCCGCCGCGTTGCGCGTGAAAGGTGTCTCGGCTTGACACCGACCGCCCCGCCGGTCATGCTAAGGACCGGGCCTATTCATCTACGCACCGCAGGTCGAGGTCGCGTAGATCGCCGGTGGGTCCGCACAAGGAGCCCCCCATGTCAGTTTGGTGTTTGGCGTTCTGCCTGGTTGCGGCCGGGCCGTCGGGACAAGACGAGTCCATTTTGAAGAACGGCGGTTTCGAATCGTGCATCGAGGCGCCGGCCGATGCGAGTGGCGAAGGCAAAGGCTGGCGATTTTCATCGCAAATGCCGGCGGCGTGGACTCCCAACCCGGCCTATCCCGGAGAGCTGACCGTCTGCTCGTCCGAGCCGGACGGGCCGGCGGCCCACGGCGGCGAACGTTTCGTCCGCATTGCCGGCGTCCAAGCGGGCTCCGCGCATCTGTACCAGATGTGCCAGGGCCTGGAACCTGGGAAATGGTATCGGGTTTCCGCCTGGGTGCGAGGAGGCGCCGTGTCGCTTTCGTTTTACGAGTACTTCAAATCCGGGCCGATCGGCGGGCAGGGAGTGGCGCAGTCTACCGGCGGCGCTGACGGCTGGAAGCTGATCGAGGGGTTCTATCGTGCGCCGACCGATGGCTACCTCCGTTCGGCACTCGCCTTGAGCGTACCGCCGCGTCAAAACGTCGATGTAGACGACGTGAGAATCGATCCGATCGTTCTCGCCGACGCGCCGGGCGGCAACGGCGTGACGCTGGAAACCGACTCGCTGCGTCTGACGATTTCGCCGCAGGGTATCCTCCGCGAGTTCCGGTGCAAGGTGTCGGGCACGGACTATGCCGCCGGCACAGTGCCCTTTCCCATCCTGCGTCTCGTTCGACGCGGCGTACCCACGCCTGCCTGTGGTCTCAGCCGCGATGGCGATCTGCTGCGCGTCAGATTTCTCGACTCGGACCTGCAAGCGACGCTGCGATTCACCCTCCGCAAAGAGCACGTGCTCTTCGAGGTCGTGGAGGTGACGCCCGACGATGTGGAACAACTCAGCCTGGTATTTCCACTCCGGCGCCTGGCGACCGTTGCCGGCGCCTTCAATGCAACATACGACGAGCAGTTCGGAGCGTGTCTTCTGGGGACGACGGCCAACGTCTGGCAGCAGGTTCAGACGCACGGCTCCGACATTGTCGGGCTCGCCGCGCACTGCACGCGAGACCGGGGCATGGCCGGGGCCCGGTTCGCCCTGGTCGCGGCCCCGCGGGACCGGTTCAAACCGGCCATCATGGAGGCCGAACGAGCCAACGGGCTGCCCTGCCCGATGCTCGAAGGCCGGTGGGCCCGCGATTCGGAACCGGTCCGCCGATCGTATCTCTTCATGGTGGACGCGACCGAGGACAATACGGACAAGACCATCGAGTACGCCAAGCTGGGCCATTTCGGCACAATCATCCTGCTGAAGAACAACTGGCTGGCCACGCATGGTCATTTCGAAATCAACAAGAAGAACTTCCCCGAGGGGCTTGCCAGTCTGAAACGAACGGTCGAGAAGATTCACGCAGCCGGATTGGGGGCAGGCGTTCACGTGTTCGGACCGTCCATCTCGCCCAACGACCCCTATATTACTCCCCGGCCGGATGACCGCCTTGCGTTCGTCGCATGCCCGCCGCTGGCCGAAGCCGTGGACGAGAAGACGGCCACACTCACGCTAACCGGTCCGCCGCCGCTTCCACCGAACGCGCCGCGCAGCAGGGCCTTCCCGGGCCATTACCTGCGGATTGGCGACGAGATTATCCGCTACCAGGACGTCGAACCCGGCCCGTCCTGGCGTTTCCTGCGTTGCCAGCGAGGCGCATTGGGAACCAAGGCCGTCGCCCATGCGGCCGAGGCCGAGGTCAAGGGACTGCTGACCATGTGGGGCTTCTTCCTCGTCGATCCGGACAGCACCCTGGCCGACGAACTCACCGCCAACTTCGCCAACGTGTTCAACGCGTGCGATTTCGACATGGTCTACTTCGACGCCAGCGACGGCATCCAGGACGCTTACCTGGAACGCTGGTACTATCTGAACAAGCTCCACCTGGGCTACTATCGCAAGTTCAACAAAGACGTCCTCTACCAGACCAGCAACGGCGCCGGCTCCAATCTTCTGTGGCATATCGTGCCGCGTAGCGCATCGGCCGACGGCCACGGAGACCTCAAGGCCTATCTCGACGAACGCCTGCCAGGCATGCGGGGCATGGCTGCAAACTTCACGCGGGCCGACGTGGGCTGGTACTACATGTTCAACGACGTGCGGCCGGACCAGATCGAATACGTCGCCGCAAAAACGATCGGCCTGGAAGGCTCGATCTCCATCGAGACCTCGCTGGCGACCATGGAGAAACATCCCCGCGCCCGGCAGATGGTGGAAATGGTCGGCCGTTACGAGCAGGCGCGTCTGGCCAATTGCTTCCCCGAAGAGGTCAAGGCGCAGCTTCGCGAGCCGGGCAAGGACTTCAAATTGCTCCGAGATACTGATGGCTGGAAGCTCTACCGCGCCACGTACGAAGAGCCGCGATACGTCGAGGCCCTCGACGGCGAACAGAACACGTGGGCAATCACGAACAACCTGCCCGAACCTTGCCATTTGGGCGTGGAGATTGCATGCGGCTTCCGCAACGCACCCACGACCGACTACCACCATCCGGCGGCCGTAACGCTGGAGCCTTTCGACGACACGGCTCCGTATCAACGCGGCGAGGAGAATCGCGCCGAACGGTTCTATGCCGCGCCCGACGCCACGCTCACTGCCGATGGAGCCGCAGAGCCGGGAGTCAGTTTTCAATTCGTTTCCAAGACGGATAACGCCAAGATCGGCGATCGATGCATCCTCTTCTCGGCCGTCAACAGCGGCACGCGCGGCGGATGGTGTGCAACCGGCCGGCGGTTTTCCCAGCCGGTTGATCTGAGCGGTTCACAAGCAATCGCCTTGTGGATCGATGGCGACGGCAAGGGAGAGACCTTCCGCCTGCAACTCCGCGATACGGCGGGCCGGGCCGCAACGTGGACGACGCTTGTAAGCTTCCAAGGCTGGCGATTATGTGTCTTTCGCACGGCCGACGCACCGGCCTTCGACTGGTCGAAGACGGAGTATCTCACGCTACGGCTGGAAGGAATGGCGGGAGGCAGTACGGTGCAAGTGCGACTGGACGATTTGCGGGCCCTGCCGGAGCTTCATCCCGCGCCCCCGTTGGTGTGTCCGACCGTCCAGATCAACGGGAAGCGTATCGCCTTCCCTCGTCAACTGCAAGCCGGTCAGGCGCTCACGGGCAGTGGGCTCGAAGAAGCCCGGTTCTGGCCCGGTGGCATGAAGCCGGGCGAGCCGGTCCCAGTTCCGATCGACACGCTTGTGCTGCAACCAGGCAAGAACCGAGTGACCGTCACGGCCGATACGGCCGCAGGTTATCCGGGCGACGTCAATGTCCTCTTCTATCGCCTGTCGCCCCTTTCACCGCCGGCCGACATGTCCAAGTCACCTCCCACGAACCCGTAATCAACAGACATCGGGGCTGCCACTTCGCCAGACTGGTGCTTGCGGCGGCCAGGACTCCGGTCTGCCCTCGTATTCGGTGTTCACCGCGCCGCCTGCCCGTCCAGATCCTCCAGCTTCAGCCGCACACTCACCACCGAATGCTTCTTTGGCCCGGGGCGGTACTTCACGTAGGTCGTTGCGAGGATGGTATCGTCCGGCAGGCGTTCGACGGCCGCGTAGCCGCAGTCCCAGCCGGCGTGGCTGTGAAGCAGTTTCACGCGGTACTGCCCCTCGCGTCCTGCGATGATATCGTCGTACGCGCCCACCCACCCGACGAAATGGCCGCGAGTCGGACTCTGCTGGGCCGTATCGCGGAAGGCGATGAACAGCCGCCCGTCCGCCGTGTATCGCGCGGCATGACGATCGCCCGAAAGGGCCGCCGGCAACTGCCGGGCCTTGCTCCAGGTGCGGCCCTCGTCGTCGGAGGTCATCATCCAGCCATTCATCGCCCGATTGTTCTCGCGCAGGATACACAGCAACTGCTTGCCGTCGGGCGAGCGGATCAGCCACGGCTCGCACGGCACACAGCCAGGAATATCGAGCACCACCTCCCACGGGCGGCGCCATGTCAGCCCACCGTCACTCGAGAAGCTCTGCGCGACAACGTTCGACCGCTTCTCTTTCGTCTCACCCGGCCGTCGGATGTTGGTCATTCCCAGAAGCCGCTTGCCGCCATCAACCGCCTCGATGGTGCAGAATGGCATCACGGAGGTCAGCCCGGTGCAGGTCATGGGCGTCCAAGTTCGACCACCGTCGGCGCTATGCGACTGATGCATCGCGCCGCCCGGTCCCTGCCCAGCGAACACCACGAGCCGCGCCACACCCTCAGGATCGACCAGCCGGTAGATGGCCGGGCAGTTGGCAACCTGACGCCAGTTGTCCGGCACCGGCAGCAGTTCGCTCCACGTAAGCCCGCCGTCATCGCTACGTTTCATAGTCCCGCACGGCCCGCCATGGCCAACGCTCCAGACGCAGAACATCGTCTTACCGTCCGGCATTAGCAGTGTCGTCGCATGCCCCTGGTAGGTATCTTCGGTTCCGGCCGCGATCACCACGTGCCGGTCAGTGTCCTCGGATATATCGATCGTCGGAATGGTGATTTCCCGCTTCCCAGGCGATCCCGGCTCCTGGACCGGCGAAGCCGCAGCAACGGCAATGAAAGCAGAAAAACACAATGGCAGAAACAGCGTCACTTTCATGGAATGGCTCCCGGTGGTGGACACAAAGCAGTTTCATCAATTTCGAGTTGAACGGTTTCGCCGCGGCTCCCGCGATACCTGGTGACAATCCAGACGATCCCCGGTCTCCGTTCCAGAACAAACGGATAGGCCAGTTCTCGCCCTTCACACCGTGCGACAACCACCGGCTTGCTCCACGTGCGGCAGTCGTCGTCGAAAACAGCCGCCGACAACTCGGCCCGGTGCCAGCTTGCCGGCTCGCGCGACCATCCCACCCCTTGTCGCATCGGCGCCGCCGAACCGTCGGTTGGCGCTGCTCGATTCCATACCAACAGTACGCGACCACTCGCCAGTCGCAGCAGGAACGACGGCGCACTAGTCGGCGTTACGGCCAGCGCAGGGCTACTATACCTTGCCCAACCATACGTCCATTTCTTCCTGTATCCTCTTGTAGGCATCACCAGTTGCGTCCTGGTCGGCTACCTCACCAGTCCCATCCTCCCCGGCCACCCCAAGACCGCCGGCCTAACCATCTTCACAACCGACACGGCTGAAGGGTGAAGAAACAGGTTTGCGGCGGACTGAAGCATCCACTGGACAGACCGTCCGGCTCAGACGCTGATAAGAGACGCTCCAAGAAAGGGCCACCGGCCGACTCCACTGTTCTCACTTGCGCGAAAAAGGGGTCAGGAGCCTTAAAAACAGACTGGGCAATCTGCGGACGATAGGCCACCTTGAAGCCATGCCTGCAATCCATCTTTTTGCCCCTAATCTTCCTGCCACTGCTAAAACAGTAACAGGAGAACGCAGAGGAAGCCGCAGATGCTCTCTCCATTGCCTCCGTCCCCTCCTGTTTTCCGAAATCGGCTCTTCACAGTGCCAAAGTCGTTCTCGACTCGTTGCCGACTCTTTTGCCCATCCGTCGTTCCCCGTTTCTTCCATCAGCGTTCACAAGTGTTCATGAGCGGTTCGCAATCTTTTCGAGAATAGTTCTGAACCCACTCCGCTCAATCGTCCGGCGTTTCGTGCAACCACCCAGGGACGCCGCCATCGTGCCGAACGGGGTTCTCGGATATTGATTCGATGTATCTGTCGACCAGTACGTCGTAGTCGTCCCGAGTCTCGTAGCTTGGGTCAAAGTCATTTCGCAGTTCCTTCAAACCCGTAAGCACGTCATCCGAATGTCCGGCCTCAAGCTCGATGATTGTGTTCTGAATCAGATCTTTGGTGGCCTCCGAGAAGTAAAGGTTCGATCGCAGTCGCTCCAGCTCACCAAACATCCACGCCACACCAAACGACATTCCGATAGCGGCAATGCCACACAGAATCCTGATGCTACGTCTGTCGAAGAACTCCGAGACAAACCAACAAACGGGTAGCACAACGACAAGAAAGAGGATCAGTTCAAGCATTTTTGCCTCGCAGGTGTTGGCGAAGGACTCGCTCGGGCAACGCAACCATCATCAGTGGCCTCCGCTCAGCCTGCCTGGTGTATGGGCCAGGCGCTCCGGTATGCGCCATCTGTGTCAGTTCCATTTTTTGCCTATGTAGAAGACGTAACCGTAGTACGCTTTGTACTTGTCGTACAATCGAGATTCATGCCGTTGGTTTTCAATGAATGCGACGGCGGCCTTGTTGTCTGCGTTCTTCGCCAGGAAGGCGCGCTGGACGTCCACTTGCGGCGTATAGAAATGGTCGGTCCAGCAGTTTTCGGGAAGAATGAAAGTGGCGACAGGAATATAGCCGGCCTTCTGCACCTGCCGAACCTTGTTGGGAATGGTGTCGATTCCCGGATACTCAGCCATCCAGAAGTCCTCAATCTCCGCAGGCCGTTCTTCTGTAAACCACGAGGCTTCCGAAACCGCAAGATACCCTCCAGCCTTCAGGTGCTTCCGCCACTCGCGGAGGCCCCGCTCGAACCCGATATTGTAGATGGCCCCTTCCGACCACAGCAGGTCCAACTCTTCCTCTCCAAAAGGAAGAGCGTCCATCGAGCCGACGACTCCTTTCACCCGGTGCTGAAGGTCCCGTGCCTGAGCGTTCCTGTTGAACAGGTCGATAAACGTCGGGAAGAGATCGATTCCCGTAATGTTCCCCGGCACATGCTCGGCCAGTGTCATTGTCTGACCGCCGGTCCCGCAGCCGATATCCGCGATACGCGAACCTTCGTCGAGGTTATCGACAAAACTCAGCGCCTTGGCCGTCACCTCGGGGCTGCCTGGCCCCTGGCGGTCCAAGTTGGCGTAGTATTCGCAGATCAGCGACAGATCGAATTCGTGAATGGATTGAACGTCATCACTCATGGTGCTCCCTTCGTTGCCCGGGCCGACGCTACAGGAAGGACTCGGCGCGGCTGCGCGACACAATCGTTCAGCCTTCGTATGCGACGGTCATGTCAACAGCGCGCGACCCTCTGCGCATCTCGCAGCCTTGCCTGCCCGCGTTTTCGGATCGATTCTCAGAACCGCGATAGTACCGCGTCCCGGCTGCCCCTGCAAGGCGAGCGGCAGAAAACAACTTACCGGCAATACAAGCTCGAAGCGCAAGCGAGTGGGTCGATTGGATCCACTTGCCGGCGCTGCGTGCCTGGTCATTTGCTTCCTTACCGGCAATACAAGCTCGAAGCGCAAGCGAGTGGGTCGATTGGATCCACTTGCCGGCGCTGCGTGCCTGGTCATTTGCTTCCGCCCCCGCCCAAGCGATTCTGGCGGAGACTCGCCGCCGCAGGTCGCCTTTACCCTTCTGCAGGCTTTTCCCTCGCAGGCAGGAGTCAGCGTCCAGTCAGGCGAACACCACCCACTCCGGGGTCGCTCATCATGGGGGGTATGACATGGCTTTCCGAGATTAGGTATATAGGAAGAGGTGGCGGGACGTCGCATGCGCGGCGCATCGTCAATCCCTAGAGAATTTGGCAAGAACGATACGGCGTTTCCGATGCGATCAAGATCATTCGACCCCTATCATCGTTGGCTTGGTATTCCACCGAAGGATCACCCGCCGGACCACTACAGGCTCCTGGGTATCGAACGATTCGAGTCGAACTCGGAAGTCATCAGTGACGCGGCCGATCGGCAGATGGCCCATCTCCGTAGCCATCAGCTCGGGCAGTACGCGGCGTATTCGCAGCGAATCCTGAACGAGGTGGCCGCGGCCCGCGTGTTGCTGCTCGATCCACAGAAGAAGGCAGACTACGATGCACAGCTTCGGCGAAACGCTGCCGCCCAGGCACATGCGGTCGCCGTGTCGGCGGCGACCGGCCCCGCACCCGCCGCACCTGCCGCACCCGCCGCGTCAAGGCCTCTCACAGCAGTTCCCTCTGCGTCCATACCACCTGCCGTCTTTTCGTCAGCCGCCGGCGGTCCGCAAATCCAATCCTACACAAGGACGCATCTGGCGGCCAGACGCAAGAGATCGTCTGCGGTTCCGGCCCTATTCGCCCTGATTGCAGGATTTGCGGTGGTGGGCGGATTCGTCTGGGCCGCAATGCACTCTCAACGGCGCCCACCTGGGCAGCCTCCGATTGCCAGACAGAATCCCGAACCAGCCCGTTCGACGACACAGCCGGCCGATTCCGTCCGCCGGCCGGAGGCGTCAGACTCGCCGCACGCGCGGACTTCCGCCGTACAACCGGGTGAAGACGCGCCACCACGACCGGAACCGGTGAACAGACGCTTGCCCCGCCAACCTGCCCAACCTGCCGGACGCGATGCGCGATTCATGCACACGACCGCCCCCGGCGAGATGGAGCCAACGCCTGACAGGTTCCCCCATCAGGTGCAAGTCGATCAAGAGCAGGCAGTCGCTTCCCGTCAACCGCATGCCAACGACCGGTCGCTGGCAGACCTTCTCGATCGTGCGCCGTCTCGCGAAACCGGCGGCCCGGCGTTTTCTTCGGCCCCGGGTGCCGGACCTGACATCTGGGAGTGGCAGTTGCACCGCGCCAATGTGGTCAGGCTGAAATTCTATCCGGACGGAACGGCGAGTCTGTACGACGAAGACGAAGGGAATCCGGACTTCCGATGGTCGCGCAACGGCGACCACCTCACGCTGCAATGGCCGCCGGGGCGCATCGATACCATGACCGTGTCGCCCGATGGCCATTCGTGCTTCGGCCTGACAAACACCGGGCGAAAGGTCATTGGCCGGAGAGTCACCAACCAATGGTCCAATTACGGACCGAACGGCCCATAGCCGTCTCCCGCAGGCTTCATAAGGGCTCGCGAAGGAACAACTGGCCTTCTTTTGTGGCGCGGCGAAGACAAGGCTGCGAGGGAAGGCGAAGCAGACATACTGCTGGTTCTTTTCGCCGTAGCCGATCAGCACCGTACGGTCACTACCCCGGACCAACGTCAACGCGACCTCCCCCCGCGCTTTCCCCGATATTTCGCCGACGTTGGCCGTTTCCCCGGTCACATATGGAGTGCGGGAACTTGTTCCCGCTTTCTGGCCTACAGCCGCAGGCAAACAACCCAGTTCGCATCTCGGTCTGCCATCGCCTGCATCTGTGACCTCTCCCGTCTATCCGTATTCGGTCCGTGTTTCATCCGTGGCTTTTCATCCAACCACCGCGGCCTCAATCTCCGGTCTTCTTTGCGTCTTCGCGCCTTGGCGTCTTTGCGTTAAGCGGTTCTTCCGCTTCTGGGTGCAAACTGCAAAGTAGCAGGCACGCTCCGTCGTGCCGTCCGCCGCGTTACGCCCAGCCTCAATCCAGACGCGCAGTCTGCACCCAGACGGGAAGGCGCCCGTTAAGCACAGTGGCCGCCACGAGGTGACGGTGGATCAGACTTCAACGCAAAGCCGCGAAGCCGCAAAGAGAGGAGCAGGAAGAACCGAAGATCGCCAAAGAAGGCACGAACCTTCTCCCGCCCGGTGCTCTGACTCGCCCGACATGTCAAGGGGAGCATTTGGGGTCAGGCCGGTAGGCATTAAGCAGCTTCTGTTCCAGGCGTTTCACTGTGCGTTGCAGTGCGGCGGTGCCGTGCTCGACGCGACGGATCGCTTGCCCGACGCCGCCGTGGTCGCGATATCCCAGGGCGATTGCCACGGCCGCGGCCGAATAGCCGAAACGACGCCGGGCAAGATACGCCGCCACCGCCCGCCCGGCATCGTCGCTTCGACGGCCCGGAGACCAGTTGCCTGGGGCGACGCCGAATCCGACTGCCACCTCCAACTTGATCGTCTCCAACGCAGGACGCGGCCGAAGTTGCCGCAGTTGCGGCACATCTGGGTCTTCCCGTCGCTCGCCCAGCATCCGACGCACGCGGGCGACGAACTCGGTCGAGCCCGAGAGAAGCCCTTTCTTGGCGTCCTCGGGCGTTTCCACGAACAGGTTGTCGTGGCTGTCAAGCAGCACAAAGGCATGCAATCGCCACTCGAACATTTCCACGGTGCGGCGCAGCCAATCAATGGGTCCGGAGTCTTTGCCCTTGACAGTTGCGGTGAAGTGTGACAATCTGATCATGCCACGACGGGGGTCGCAGCCTCAAACCTCGGGCGCCAACGCTTCGGTCTTCCGTTCGATTGAATCGACAAGTTCCTCAATGGCGTCCACTTCTTTTTCATCGAAGTACGCCTCGCCGCATTGCGTGCATACCCAAGCAGGAACGGCTTCGAGCATCAGGTGGCACCCCTTCCGGTCAATATGCAGTGGAGTGGTTCCTCGCTTCATTTCGCCCAGGCAGTGAATGCACTTCATCTTGTTACCCTCACCTTGAAGTCGTCCGACCATTCATTCTCATCTGGCAGGTAGGCCGTGATGACGGCAAGGTAGTCGTCCTTGGGGGCGCACACCACATGGACCGGACGGCCTTCAATTCCCTCGCCGAGCAAAAGGCAACTACGCCCCCTCGCGTCTGTGGGGTAGTCCTCGATGATTTCGCCCTCTTCGATAACCGACCGGACTTCCATTCTGCGAATCATCCTGTCCGGCCGCAGCATCTGCTGAATCGCGTGCGGCAAAAACAGAATCCTCCGTGCGGCTGCACGGCGCACCTCGCCCAGAACGTCCGCATGATGATCCATCACTGCATTCTACTCGACTGCCTTCGTCCATTCAAGGGAGGGAAGGGACAAACCCAAGGGGGGCGGGCGGTGTAGAGGAAGAGGGAGGGGACCGTCGGAGCGGTGTCCGAGGTGAGGTTGCCGAAGGCGTCGTAAACGAGGTTGTCGGGCGAGCCGAGTGCTTCGACCCACCAGTCGGCCAGCCACGTATTGCCGAACCGGGCGGACGTGGTGGGCGAGGGATCGGTCAGGCTGACGTCTGCGCGGGCAACGACGCCGCCGCTGGAAACGCTGACCGTGGCCGGGGATGATCCCATCACATGGCCGAATTGTCGGCGCCGCGGTCCGTGTTGGTCTGCGGCTTCGGGCCGAAGTTGAGTGAGAAGGACTCGAACCGCTCACGATCCATGCCGGCGTCTTCCCAGCCGTAGGCGTGCGTGCCGAGATGCCAGAGGCGGATGGTTGTGTCGGCCATGATCCGGTAGCCGCACTGCCGCGCTCGCTCGCAGAAGGCGTAGTCCTCAGCCAGGTACCAGTGGCCGTCGTCGCACGGATGGAGCATCGGGTGGAAGAACGGCGCCATCGGTTTGCGAAACCGCTCGTTGCACATCGGCAGACGAAGCCGCTGCTGAACGGCCAGATACACCTCGCGCCGCACCAGCAGGAATCCGGCCCCGGCGTACAGAATCTCCACAAGGCCCCCCTCGCGGCCGAAGGTGATCTCCCGCACGCCTGGCGGCATGTGGCAGCCGAGTGCCCGCCGGCCCTTTTGCGGGTACGCGCCGCAGGTAATCGGCAGCCCATGCGAACGCAGCCGGTCCACGGCGTCCGGGTGGAAGTCGATATCGCCGTCGATCCACATCGTCTCTTCGTAGCCGTCCAGCAGTGCGTCGGTGGCCATCTGGTTCCGCCCCTGGTCGATGGCCGCATACCCGCCCACGCGCCGCACGGGATAGCCCCGCCGTTCCAACTCCACCAGGGCCCGCTCGCACGGCGGCGTTATGTACGTGGCGAACGGCGCCAGGATCACACAGCGGCGCGGGTCCATCGGATCGTTAGCAAGCTGCCGCGGCGACCGCCGGGGCGTACTCTCCACGCGAGTTCCGACGGCCAACACCTGCCGCTCAGGCGCAATGCCTGCAAAGCCCAGCACGTCGCGCAGCCCCTGCTCCGTATTGAGCGCATGGTGCGTATCGAACACCTGCACATGTTCCGGATAGCGTTGCACAATCGCATCCACGCGCGCGTCATACTCGTCCCAATAGCGGCCGATGCCTTCTTCGCGGTCCGTCGTATCGTACTGGGGAAACGTGCGCGTTCTGAGCAGGTCGTGATGCCAGCCGTCGGCCGGCTGCCGGGCCCAGTGATTGGTGGGCAGTGGCATACTCCGGTCGAGCCAGTGGCAGAAGCTGGCGATTACCTCTTCCCGCGGCCGTTTCAGGCAGACAATCCGGATGTCAGGTTCGGCGGCAATGGCTTCTTCCAGATACGGCAAGTAGGACGACGCCACGTCGCCCAGCCGCCGCGCCGTCCCGTGCTGCCGGAACCGCGCGAATCGCGCCCGGATAACGCTCCCCGGGCCCTGCTCGCCCTCACCGTCCGCCAGGCGAACCGCCGCAGGCTGCACATCCGGCATCCACGGCAGCAAGGGCGGCTCGTCGTACGAGCATTGGACATCCGGTTGCCCGTTCAGAATCCTCGCCAGCGAGGCCAAGCCGCAACGGCCGGCGCCGATGCCGAGAATGATGGATTGCTTCATAGTAAACTCGCGTTGAGCTCATATCTCACACATTGGGCCACACGGCGCCGAGAGTCTCCCCGGCCTGCGTGCGTGCTGCTGCGGACGCTTCACCCGCCGTGTTGCCACCGCCGGCATGACTCGGGGTCGGCATGGGTCGCCAGCCCTTTACCGTACGGCTCTTTCATCTGCTACTCCCCGCCGGTTTTGACCGGCGCTTTCACTGAGCGCAAGATTCTCCACTCACTTTGCCTCCAAGCCTTCCTCCTTTGCATTGGTCGGTAGGGGAAGTCCCATGTAGTGCTTGAGCGATCGAATCTTCGATACGGCTTCCAAGAAAGAGGGATGAACGTCCCCCTCCTTCATTTCCGGCATAAGCAAAAACACCAATCGCCCATCGAGTGACTCAATTGCACGGGCCACCTCCTCGCTAATGGGTTGCGAGAAGTCCGGCCGATAGGACTCGGGAATACCCGGGGGCAAGTAGCGGCTCGTGTTCAACGAGCCCAAGCTTGGCATTGTTGCAAGAGAAAGAAAGCACTTGCTCGTAATCGGACACCCGTGAATGGATAACGCTCTAATCGTACGGCTATGTGCGAGGTGAGCAATGCCCTGATCGGTAATCGGCATTCCATATAGCTGCACCTCCCAAAGATTGGGATGCTCGCCAATAGGCTTCATTCCCGCATCGGTGATCAGTACAGGATACTGGTCAGTCCAGCCGTAGTAAAGCATGAGGGTCTCAAGGTACGGAAGGTGCTTTATGTTTGCCAGCCCCTTGTCGGTGACCATCGTCAGACTCAACATCAAACCCTTGATGTCCGGCATATAAGGCAAGGTCGCCGCAAGCAACTCGTCATTGACATCTTCGGGAACCGTATCGATTTCGCCCGTTATATAAGTCTCTCTGAAGGCCACGCCACTAATCAGACGACCGCCGGCGTGAACAGCCACGTCGGATGGAAAAGGGCGTCCGTACGACGATCTCCCCCACCATTCTTTTGCATTCTCGCGAAAACGGATCTCTCCACCGTTGTCCTGAATTAGCTTGATGGCATGTTCTCGCTTTTCTGCAAACGCTTCGTCATTCTCCCACGGCCAATGTTTGGGTGGAAGCGGAGGCAGCGGGCCCCGTACTGCATCCGTTTTCGCCTGTTTCTCACCGGTCGGTGGAGACGTATCCGGAGACGTGCCCGTTTCAGCAGCCATACCCCCTAGGCAGAGAACATGAGCGACAAAAGCGAGAAGCAGCGCTGACCGCATCGGTAGAAAGTCAAGGTCCGTCATTATTTTGCGAAGCATAGACACCTCTCTGGGGGATTAAGGGGGGCAGCTCCAATATTCCAGGGGTGCGTCGTAACAGCTTTGGCTGTCGGTGTTTAGGGGTGATTGGACCTGTCCCGTGTAACTGCTCCTTCCTGTTGCGCGGAAGAAGGCGTTGGCAACGGTGGCCCCAGATAGATCTTCAGCGTATGCATCTTCGAGACCGCTTCGAGGAAGGATGGATGAGCGTCCACTCTGCGAATAGAAAGACAGAATAGTCGCCCACCCAATGATTCCATCGCCTGAGCTACCCTGCTGCTGATTGGTTCAGCAAACCCGTGCCAGTGCGATTCGGGAGCGGAGTCAGGAGAGAACCGGTTACAACTGAACGCTCCAAGCATGGGCATATCTGCAAGTGATACGAAGCATTCGCTTGTGACTGGACATCCATTCATAACTAGCCGCTCGATCGTACGACTTCGTGAAATGTACTTAACCCCGCAGTCTGTAATTGGCATTCTTTGGACAAACGCCCAACGCAAACTTGGGTGCATGCCTATGACCTTCATGCCCTCGTCTGTAATCGGGGAGGGCTCGCGATCAGACCAATCACAAGAGAGGCTCAACTCTTCCAAAAAGCGGAGGTCGGCAATGGCCGCCAATCCCTTGTTGGTCACCCGTGTGAAATTGAGGTTTAGCGACTTCAACTCGGGGATGTAGGGCAGAACAGCAAAGACCACATCGTCATCTACGTCCTCGGGGAGGAAGTCAACTTCACCAAACAGAAACGTTGGGGCAAAGACTACGCTGTAGATCAATGGAGACTCACCGCCACTGCTTGGAACGCTTGGTATCGGCCGGTCAGGAATCGAGGCTGGCTTGCTCCACCAGTCTGCTGCATCCTCAGCAAAAGACACCACGCCGCCCTTTTCCTTGATTAGCTTGATAGCCATCCGGCGTTTCTCCGCAAACGCGTCGTCGGTTTCCCAAGGCCATTTCTGGGGAGGAAAGGGTGGCAAAGGCCACGAGGGCGTCTCTTTCGCCTCTGAGGTAGTGGCCTCGTTATCGTCTACAGTTGGATCTGCACATACTCGACGTCTCGTACATTCCTGGGCAACCAGAACAACAAGACATACGAACATTAACGTCACAGGAGACACAGCAGAGAAGCCAGACGACAATCGATACCGGCGCATGGAACGCTCCTCGTTCTTACAACAAAAAACGCAAATCACCTGTTCGGCATGCGGTCAGGGCACAAGTAAGTGTGTGCAGTTACTTGTCGGGTATATCCTGGCCAGTCTTAATGACCATATTCCTAAAGCTGACACGGCTTCCCCAATGACTTTGCAGATAGATATACCACGGCGGCTTTATTTCCAGTGTTTCCACTGGCTTCCTCGTGTCTTTGTCAATCTTAGTCCCGTCCTGGTCGTGTCCGACAGTAGAATAAGTGACGTGTCCATTGACAGTGACTGTCAGCTTGTACCAAATCAACACTTCGTGATCATATATCGGCTCCCCGTTGCGGAATAACGGTTCGAAGCGGATTTCCATTTCGTTCCATTGGCCGGCAGGTTTCAATGGGTTCTTTGTCTTAAGCCAGGATTCATCGTACCCTTCGCGTGTTTCGCTTGCCACTCCGTAGGGGACTCCCGTAAGCACCTTCCAAAACGTGTCGGTTCTTGAGCCGGGAGCCTTAATTCGGACTGTGCCATCGGCCTCAACAGTATCCAGAATGTCGAGAAGGGCATTTGTATCGAAAATCGCCACTTCGATGGCGTTATAGATGTACACACCGCTGTTTGGCACGAACCCAGGCGCGTCCGGGAGCAATTCCCCATTCGATCTTTTCCCTCGTACGTATCCTCCCTCGAACTTGAACTGGAATGTCATGACGAAGGCCTCCTTGAACTCCCTGCTTGTCCGTGCATATAGCTCAACCTTGTCCTCAAGGACATGGCCACCAGAAGTCCATACACCATTCTCCACTTGCCAATTGCCAGGATTCAGCCATATTTCCCAACCATACACTGCAAGCCCATCCGGATCCGTTGCATTGATCGGATTATTCCCGACACACGCATACAGATTTTCGTCCCTACCCTCGAATCCAACCGGATCTTCACTCATCCAACGGCCAACGGCCGGGTCGTACCAGCGATGGAGGTTGTTCTGGAGATCGGTGGTCTGATCGAGGGGGCGGCCGGTGAAGGCAAACAGGCAGTCGACGGTGGGGTTGGTCTGGGATTGAAGGTTGCCGTAGGCGTCGAAGGTGCGATGGTTGACTACCGTGGTGGGTAACCGTTCACGGGGCTGCCGGAGGATGAGCGCGGAGCCGCAGGGCGAGACAAGGGGACATTGAGAGAAGAACGCCGTCAGCTTCCTGACGGCAGCAGCGAGGGCGGGGGAACACCGTGAAGATGAGCTTCGACCGATTCCAATAGGAACGCGAACACCGAGCGGCCCTGCTGCGCGCAGGTGGCGACGGTCGTCCAGATCCGCTCGCACCAGCGGCGGCCGGTTTCGCTGCGCGTTCCTTGGGTGATGCGGCGGTCGATCACCACGAAGCGGATCGCTTGTTCGGCCAGGTTGTTCGTCGGCTCGATGCCCGGGGTGGTGATGAACTGAAAGTAGGCCTCGCCGTGCTTGTGGAACCGCGCGGCCAAGTTCTGGGCGTACTTGCCTGGCGGCACCCGTGTGGTCGCCACGCGGATAACCTCGGCGCGGGCCGCTTGAAGCTTCCTCGCAAAGCCCGACTCGCTGAGCTTCTCGCGGCGATGGATCACCGCGAAAAGGTCCCGCAGGGCTTCGCGGACTCGCTCGCCGTAGGCCTTCTGCTTCTTGTCAGAAAGCGTGGTGAGGAACTTCACGTCGCGGATCAGGTGGGCCAGGCAGAACTGCACCAGCACGTCGAACTGACGCATGTACTTGCGATAGGCGCCGAAGTAGTCGCAGCCCAGCACACCGTTGAACTCCTCGCCCAGCGTCTCGATGAGCACCTCCGAACCACGCGACGGCTTGATGCGGAACAACGTGAACAGTTCGGCACGAAAGCACCACGTCCAGAACTTCTTGGCGTTTTCCTTGTGGCCGGTCTCGTCGACGTTCAGGAACGCTTCGCTGGCTAGGCGCGCGAGCAGTTCCTCGTAGGCGGGCGTCAACCACTCGGTCACCTTGGCGATGAGTTTGGCCAGATAGCCGCGCGAGACCTTGATCCCGGCCACGTCGCGGAGGAACTTGCGGATCGTGCTAAACGAGGCGTGGCAGACGCCCTTCATGAAGGCCACCAGGGTCGTCAGTCGAGGGCCGAACAGCCCGGTCTTCGCGACCATCTCGGGCATGGGGGCGTAATGCACCTTACGGCAATGCGGGCACCAGTACGCCAGCATCTTGTGCTCGGTGATCCAAAGCGGGGTCTCGATCATCTCAGCCTGCTGCACGACACGTGGATCGGCCTGGCGCGAGAATCGCAATTCGCCGCCGCACTCCGGACACGCACCGAGTGTGTGGCAGAAGAACTCGTTGACCATCTCCGGTGGAAACTCGGGCCGCTCGTGTCGCACGTGCCCCGGCTGACCGCCACGTTTCCGCTTCTTGCCGCCCTTGCCACGCGGCTTTTTCGGCTTAACGATGTCGCTCGACGGTGGCTTCGAGGAAGTCGAGGAGTTCTTGCGTGCCGCGGCCAACTGCTGTTCGAGTTCGGCAATTCGCTCAAGCGCGGCGGCTACTTGCTCTTCCAACTCGCCAACTCGCCCAGCGAGCTTCTTGCAGTTCGGACATTCGGTCGTGGGCCGCAATTTCATGGTGCGAGACGATACCGGCATCGACGAGCAAGAGCAAGATCAATACGGGCCGTATCGCGAGAAAACCAGCACGCCTCTGCGGCTCGGGGTCTGCCGCCGCGAGAATACCCCAAACGATTAAGCCCCGTTCGGGGCCGCTACTTGACAACCCAATCAACTTCAACGAGAATTTACACTCATGCCGCTTCGCGGGGAATCCACTCAGAATGGCTCTGAGACCCGTGAACGGTTACCGTGGTGGTGTCGGTGGCCGGGTCGTAGACGGCCAGGTCGCGGATGGTGCCCTGGTGGTCGCCAAGCGGCCAGATGATATCGCCGGCAACGTCCGGATCGGTTACCTGTTCGTCGGCCATGAGCTGGTCCACGGCTGCGGGGTCCCAGAGGTAACGGTGTGAAAGGTCGTCGACCGTGAGCGGCTCGGCCAGCTCGGCGGCAGTGGCAACCGTCCGGTCGAACTGCATGACGATCTGATTTCCATCGTATGCGAAGCGGGTCTGGGTGTCAATCTGGCCATCGCCGTCGGCGTCCAGATCGCGGCCGATCCAGCGGTTTTCGGTGTCGTACAGGTAATCGACCGCCTGCGTCGCCGTGCCGCCGTAGAGGTCGTAGTCGACCACGCGGGCAAGCCGGTTGCGGGCGTCCCAGGTGTACTCGGTGACGTCCGTATCGCCTGCGTCGAGCAGCGCGTTGCTGTTCGTGTCGACATAGCGGACCGTACGATTGCCTTCGGCGTCGTAGGTGTAGCGGTAGGTGTTGTCGAACAGCAGTTGGTTGTTCGTGCCGGTGACGTACGTGGCGCCATTGGCGGTAATACGGTTCCCGTTGGCGTCGTAGGCGTAGGCCTCGTCCGTCTGCCCGGTGGTGTAGGTGA
Organism: Thermoguttaceae bacterium; assembly: GCA_040772845.1. GTDB lineage: Bacteria > Planctomycetota > Planctomycetia > Pirellulales > Thermoguttaceae > PWXP01. The sequence continues at coordinate 7,085,192 of JAXGXG010000001.1, read as the reverse complement.
CGGAGACAAGCTGTCCGGCGTCGTCGTAGGTGTACGTGGCGGCACCGTCGACCGAGGTCATTTCCGTAATCAGGCTCGCAGTCGTAGCGGTCCCTTCCCACAACGCATCGACGATTGCCGTGGTATCCTGCCCCGGCATCAGGCCGCCGGAGGGAAGCCAGTGGAGGGAAGTTTGAGGGGTGATGTCTGAGGGTTGATCGGAAGAGGATGGGACCGAATCGGCCGCGGTGTCGTACGTCCAGGCGTAGGAGGCGAGGATGGTGTCGCCTTGCGAGTAGGTCAGGGCCGTGAGTCGCGAGGCGGAATCATACGAATACTGGGCCAGGACGGCCAGGTTGCCATCGGTGTAGCGCGCGACGGTGGCCAAGAGGCCCTGGTCGTTGTAGCCGAGGCTGATCTCTTTCGCGGCCACGGCATTGCCGCCTGCCGCGCCGTACTGGGCGATGGCCACCAGCCGGCCCTCGCAGTCGTACGCATACTCATCCACGTAGTCGGCCACGCCGTCGATGGTTGCGGTCGTGCTGGTGCGGAGGCCGGCGTCGTTGTAGCCGTAGGCCACGGGTAAAGATACCCGACCCCTTTACGCGTCTCCCTTTACGCGTCTGAAGATCGCCAAAGAAGGTACGAACCTTCTCCCGCCCGGTGCTCTGACTCGCCCGACATGTCAATATTGGACCTGTCCCGTTTAATTGCCCCCTGACCCCGAGATGCCCTTTTCTGCCCCTAACAGTCCCTCTGTCACCCTGATATCACATCCAGGTGCCTGCTTGCGAAACGCAGCAACTCCTTCACTCGTAACACGGGTGTTTTCAACGTTCAGGCTGCGCAATCGCGGGAGTTTACTGAAATACTCCAAACTGAAATCGTTAAGATCACTCGATCCATGGAAATCCAGCACTTCGACATAAGAGAGCTTCGCAATTGCTGGCGCCATATGGGCATTGTAAACCGTCGGAGTTCTGCTTTCGAGCTTCCTAATTCTTCCGAGCCAATCATACTCAAGATTCCACTCAAACCCATACATACATATGTAGTCTATCACGGCCTGTTCTTCTTGGTACAGCCAATTGAGTCTGGCGACTTGCATTGGCAATATCACGACAAGTATCGCCACCAAGCCAAGAATACCTGCCGGTAAAGTCCACTTCTCGGAAACAGTCATGAGAAGCTCCTCGGGCTTCTGGATTCCGCGGGGGAGTGTGAAGGCATAACCGTGTCAAATGGGGAATCAGTCTTCGTGCCGTTCCAGTGCTGTCGGTGGTATTCTCCCTTCATATCCAGGTAGAATCCGGTAAGATGTTTTGGGGTAGAGCTTCAGGTAAAGCCATGAATCTGCGGAAACAGCTTTGGGGCGAAATGTGTCGTGCCGATTTGGGAAAAGTGTCCAGAGAGACTGATTTGGAGTTTCGTCCATCATATCGGTGAACCTTTCTCTGTAGCGATAGACAGCCCAAGTGGATTTGTTTACCACTGCCAACCGTTCCACAAGCTTGGCTCTGCAAGTGTACGTGCCATCTGTATTGGCTACTACTTCTATGATTTCCCAAACATTATATACCTCCGTAATCTGAAATTTCACTTCACGTAGGTAGAGACGCTCATCTATACGGCGGCGTTCGTATCGCGTCTGCATTGGCATTGAAATGTTCTGTGCCGAATAGGGCCCGGAAAGATACACGTCTCCCTTGCTCGGAACACGTTTTGTGATGGTGAGCTTACCGAGTCTTGATGTCTTGGATATGTCTGTGACACCGCGCGGTTTTCCAATTGCTACGAGAAAGCGCTCTGTGGATTCGAACGTTGACAACTGCTTATCAAAAAAGCTTATCAGTCCACTCGGATCCCTCGCATTCACCGGCCCATTACCCACATACACATACAGATTCCCATCCCGCCCTTCAAACCCAATCGGGTCCTCACTCATCCACCGCCCGACGGCCGGGTCGTACCAACGATGGAGGTTGTTCTGGAGCCCGGTTGTCTGGTCGAGGGGACGGCCGGTATAGGCGAAGAGGCAGTCGACGGCGGTGGTGGTCTGCGACTGGAGGTTGCCGTAAGCATCGAAGGTGCGATGGTTGACGACGGTGGTGGCGTCGGTGGCCGGGTCGTAGACGGCCAGGTCGCGGATGGTGCCCTGATGGTTGCCAAGCGGCCAGACGATATCCCCGGCAATGTCCGGATCGGTTACCTGTTCGTCGGCCATGAGCTGGTCCACGGCTGCGGGGTCCCAGAGGTAACGGTGTGAAAGGTCGTCGACCGTGAGCGGGTCGGCCGGGTCGCCGGTGGGAGCGGCGGCGCGGTCGAACTGCAACACGATCTGATTTCCATCGTATGCGAACCGGGTGCGGGTGTCAATGATGCCGTCTGCGTCCAGGTCTACGTCCCGGCCGATCCAGCGGTTTTCCACGTCGTACAGGTAATCGACGGCACGGGTGGCCGGGTCGCCGTAGAGGTCGTAGTCCGTGACGCAGGTAAGGCGGTTGCGATGATCCCAGGCGTAGGTGGTCGCGGCCATATCGCCTGCGTCGAGAAGGCCGTTGGCGTTGCTATCGATGAACCGGGCCGTGCGATTGCCTTCGGGGTCATACAGATAGGAATAGACGCCGTCGTACAGCAGTTGGTTGTTCGTGCCGGTGATGTACGTGGCACCGCCCGCGGTAATACGGTTCCCGTTGGCGTCGTAGGCGTAGGTTTCGTCCGTCTGGCCCGTGGTGTACGTGACCGAGACGAGCTGTCCGGCGCCGTCGTACGTATACGTGGCGGCGCCGTCGACCGAGGTCATTTCCGTAATCAGGCTCGCAGCCGTAGCGGTGCCTTCCCACAGGGCATCGACGATTGCCGTGGTATCCTGCCCCGGCATGATACCGCCGGAGGGAAGCCATTGGAGCGAAGTTTGAGGGTTGATGTCTGATGGTTGATCGGAAGAGGATGGGACGGAATCGGCCGCGGTGTCGTACGTCCAGGCGTAGGAGGCGAGGATGGTTTCGCCTTGCGAGTAGACCAGCGCGGTGAGTCGCCCGGCGGAATCATAGGTGTATTGGGCCTGGACGGCCAGATTGCCATCGGTGTAGCGGGTGACGGTGGCCAAGAGGCCCTGGTCGTTGCAGCCGAGGCTGATCTGCTTGTCGGCCACGGCGCTGCTGCCTGCCGCGCCGTACTGGGCGATGGAGACGAGCCGGCCCTCGCAGTCGTACGCATACTCATCCACGTAGTCGGCCACACCGTCGATGGTTGGGGCCGTGCTGGTGCGCAAGCCGGCGTCGCTATACGCGTAGGCCACGGGTAAAGATACCCGACCCCTTTACACGCTGAATGTCCTACTTTGTATTGCTTGGATGGGGTGGTGCATTCTCCTTGGCGTCCTGCTCAATGAACTCAATAGCCTTTTTCTGCCAGACTGTCTGTGGTCCCTCAAGGAATGACGCTTCCTTTATCATCGCGGCAATGTCCTTGCCACCCCCTGCCTCAACACGATAGTCTGCTCCAGCTTCCAGAAGCAAACATGCAATGTCGAAATCCAACCCGCGAACGGCTTGTTCCAAAGGCGTACAACCTTGTTCATTTAACTGTTCTATGTTCGCGCCAGCCTTGATTAGTAGCCGAACGCCATGGAGGTTTTGGTGGAGCATCGCATCAAAAATGGGTGGCCTGTTGGGGACAGCCTTGTCGTGCAAACGCGGCAGATTCGGATCGCCGCCATGCTTTAGCGCCAGTTCAAGCCACTCGGAATCGTCAGCCCGCTCCGCAGCAAGGTGAACGACGGAATCGCCTGTTCGCGTCTCGGTGTTTGGGTTGGCGCCATGCTCCAGGAGGCGTTTGAACCCCGGCTTGTTTTCCGCCTGTAGCGTCCAGTAGAGGGGCGTATGCCACATCAGCCCCTTGGTGTTCACGTCAACGCCGGCTGCAACCAAGCGGTCGATCTCGCCCACATCCCCCTCTTGTGCAGCTATCGCCAGCGCAGCCACCTGGGGGTCGGACCATACTCGACGGGGATGCATCTGTCCATCATCGTCATCGGGGACATCCGCGGGTACGCCGTCGGGAGAAGCAGCAGCCTGCTCCTTGATGAGTTCCAACAGTTCGCTTATCCCCGCGCTAACTTCCTGGTTGAGGTTTTCCCATTTTGCCGTTTCCACAAAGGCGACACTCGGGTACAGCTTGGTGAAATCGGGAATCGTCTTGCCCTCGGTCCGAACCTGCGCTATGGTCTCGGCCAGCTTCTTGGGATTCCTGAAGGCGTACGGGTTGATGTGTGGTCCCACAAGCTGAAAGAACGCACTGTAGGCGTGGCCGAGTTCAAATACCTCGCCTGCCGTCGGGTCGACCTGGTCCGGATCGGAAAGCGTCTGAAACAACCTTGCTCGATACTGTGCCGAGTAGAACCAATACACGGCCTCGTCCTGGAGGCCCAGGTCGAACAACCGAATGGCTGCAACATACATCGCCTCGGGACGCAACTCATTCCAGTCCGACTTCATCGCAGCGATTGTCTTTCCGATACTGCTGGCATCTGCACGGGCAAGTTGGTCGCTGTATTTGCCCACCGCAACCCGTGTGCCCTCTGAATTGTAGAATGGCGAGACGTGGATGGGCATGCATGCATCTTTCCCAGTGGAGCGCCCACAGGAACCCAGAAGAACAACGCAGAACGGCAAGAGCAAAACTGGAACTGCGGACCCAAAGCGAAACGGCAGTAGTCCGTATATTACAGACATCCCAACGTGATGGCTGTGTACGTGAATCGAGCGCATATTGACTCTCCTCGAGGGCGATGTGACGATTGTGATATGTGGTGAGTAAGACCCCACCATAATTGTAGAGTGGTGCAGTTAGTGTCTGGCGGCAAGTCGAGCGTCCCAGTCATGTCGGCGATGCGATCGACTCGGTCGTCTTCTATTGGTCGGGCCACCGTCCCGCGACGGTTCTGTAGGCCAATCGCAGAGCCTCCTCGATCGCTGCAGTCAGGTGCCGCTCCACACGGCCCGCGTCACGGCCTAGGTGCAAGACAATCTTCCTGCCGGTAGTGTCGGGCAACACACCCCTGGTCAGCCAGAAGTCATCCTGGGAGTACGTCAGGACTTCCCCGAATACGCAGTATGCTGTGATTAGCTCATTCCGTCTTGGCCAGTTCTCGCGATTCCGGTAGCGCGCGCTTTCATGCACGCCCGCTGGATTAAAGGTCGTTGCGTGAAGGCCATTAACAATCGCGGCGGATGCGGCTAGTCCTCCTCCCAACGAATGGCCGACCAAGTGAAGATTCTCCTTGCCGTAGCGCCCGGCCCACTTGCTGGCTGCGCCATGTGCGGTGACATATTGATCGGTCAGTTTCCCGACTGCTTGTTCGACGTTCGCAATCCAATCAGGGATCTGAAACATATCGGTCCCGGCGAACGCAAGCACGTATTGGTTGGTACCGTTCTCCATTCTGCGATACAATACAGCACGATACCCGTAGTTGGACTTGTAGGTCTCAACATGCTCTACTGTCCATCCCACACAGGTGTCTCCTTTCACTAGGTCGTAAGCACCCGCTGCCAACTTAAAGTACATTAAGGCCTCCTCGAGTTCTGAAGCTGATCCCAAGCTGCGAATATATCGCCTCCGTCTCTCATGTGCGGCATCCCGCTCAGCTTGCCATTTCGCATACTCCTGTAGCCCATACGCGTGCAGTGCTGGATTGTAGAAGGGGTACTGTAGCCCGCTCGGATCCACCGCATTCACCGGCCCATTACCGACATACGCATACAGATTCGCGTCCCGCCCTTTAAACCCAATCGGGTCTTCGCTCATCCAGCGGCCCGTCGAAGCGTCGTACCACCGGTGGAGGTTGTTCTGGAGATTGGTGGCCTGGTCGAGGGGGCGGCCGGTGTAGGCGAACAGGCAATCGACGGTGGGGTTGGTTTGCGACTGGAGGTTGCCGTAGGCGTCGAAGGTGCGATGGTTGGCTACCGTGGTGGTATCCGTGGCCGGGTCGTAGACGGCCAGGTCGCGAATGGTGCCCTGATGGTCAACAAGCGGCCAGACAATATCGCCAGCAACGTCCGGATCGGTTACCTGTTCGTCGGCCATGAGCTGGTCCACGGCTGCGGGGTTCCAAAGATATCGGTGTGAGAGGTGGTCGATCGTGAGCGGGTCGGTTGGGTCGCCGGTAGTGGTGGCGGCGCGGTCGAACTGCATGACGATCTGATTTCCATCGTATGCGAAGCGGGTCTGGCTGTCAATTTGGCCGTCGGCGTCCAGGTCCACGTCGCGGCCGATCCAGCGGTTTTCCACGTCGTACAGAAAATCGACGGCACGGGTGGCCGGGTCGCCGTAGAGGTCGTAGTCGGTGACGCGGGTAAGCCGGTTGCGATGGTCCCAGGCGTAGGTGGTCACGGCCGTATCGCCTGCGTCGAGAAGGCCGTTGGCGTTCACATCGATGAACCGGGCCGTACGGTTGCCCTCGGGGTCGTACGAATAGGAAAAAACGCCGTCGAACAGGAGTTGGTTGTTGGGGCCGGTGAGATAGGCCGCGCCGTTGGCGGTCAGGCGGTTGCCGGCGGCATCGTAGGAATACGCCTCGGCCGCTTGGCCCGTGCTGTAGGTGGCGGCGAGGAGTTGGCCGGCAGAGTCGTAAGAATAGCTGACCGTGCCGTCGAGCGAGGTGATTTCCGTAATCAGGCCCGCAGGCGTGCCGGTCCCTTCCCACAACGCGTTGACGATGGCCCCAGTATCCTGCCCCGGCATGATGCCGCCGGAGGGAAGCCAGTGGAGGGAAGTTTGAGGGGTGATGTCTGATGGTTGATCGGAAGAGGATGGGACGGAATCGGCCGCGGTGTCGTACGTCCAGGCGTAGGAGGCGAGGATGGTCTCGCCTTGCGAGTAGACGAGCGCGGTGAGTCGCGAGGCGGAATCATACGAATACTGGGCGAGGACGGCCAGGTTGCCGTCGGTGTAGCGGGCGACGGTGGCCAAGAGACCCTGGTCGTTGTAGGCAAGGGTGATCTGCTTGTCGGCCACGGCGCTGCTGCCTGCCGCGCCGTACTGGGCGATGGCGACGAGTCGGCCCTCGGAATCATAAGCATACTCATCCACGTAGTCGGCCACGCCGTCGATGGTTCCGGCCGTGCTGGTGCGGAGGCCAGCGTCGTTGTGGCCGTAGGCCAGGACGACGGTGGGCCCGCCGACGTGCGCTTGAGTAGTGCCGGCCAGCAGGCCGGAGTCGGTATAGACGTAGGTGACCGACGAAAGGTCGTCCCATTCGGACGTGATGCGGCCTGCGTCGTCATACGCGAAGTGGATGGTATTGACCGGGTTGGCGGCGGCGTCTGCGTCGGCCGCGTTGGCGTACCAGATTTCGGCGGTGACGCGCTGCTGGCCGTCGTACTCGTACACGCGGACGCGGCCGTTGCGGTCGGTATAGCGTGCGAGGGTGCCATCTTCGTTGTAGCCATAGTAGCGGCTATCGCCCAGCGGGTTGATTTCCTCGGTGACTTGGCCTTCGGCGTCATAGACCCACTGGGTCATATTGCCCACCGCGTCGAGCACGGTGGCGAGGTTGCCGCCCGAATCGTACGTGAAGCGCGTATTGCTTCCGTTGCCGTTTGCCACGCTTGCCACCCTGCCCCCCGCGTCGAACGTAGCGAAGCCCAGGTTGAGCAGGCCGGAGCTTGCGGCCGTGCCGGTGGCGGCGGCCGGCGCGGCGAACAGGCCGGTTGCGGCGTATGAGGACGTGGCGGCAGGCGCGGAGAGCAGCGTGGCGCCCGACGCGGCCATGCCGAGAGTCGTCTGTCCAGATTCACCGCTCATACTCATCATTGCAGGCGGGTTGGCCGTGGTGAAGGAATGGCTGAGTCCTCCGCTATAGCCGGACATGGGGGCGGTGCCGGAGACGAATGCATCGTTTGTGTAGAGGAAGCCGGGTGTACTGACCGTCGTGTCGTACGGATAGCCGTACGGGTAGTCAGGCGTCGTTCCGTTGTAGGTGTTTTCGCCCCTCACGTGATTGGTGCACGTGGAATCAGACGTCTGTGTCCCGTCTGCATGGTAGGTGGTGGACTCCTCTTCCCGGCAGCCGTTCTCGCCGACGCCGTACTCGTCCATGCGGTAAGAAACGTCTGGATCACCGGTGTAGATTCCATACTCACCATCGAAAATGCATGTCCCACTGCTGGTCTTGACGTTGGAGAGGGACCCCACGGGCGTCAGAATACCGGCGGCATTCCGGGTACTGCGCGTGTCGAGTGATAGCTCGGAGGTGGACTGGTTGTTGAACTGGTAATCCGTCGTCGACCAGACATAGGGCTCGTCTCCCATCTGGCTGAATTGATCCTTGGTCACGCTCGCTTCGCTGTTTCCGCTGGCGGTGTTCCGCTCGGCAACCTTCGTCCATCCCTGTCCGGTGGAGAACCGCCACACGTCCTGCTCTTGGTGGGCGTAATTGCCATTGCCCGACTCGTCTGCCGAGAAGGTCCAGTAGCCGCTTGCGTCGTCCCCACCGCCGGAACCAGCAGCCGAATAGGAATACTCAGAGGAGCCCCAAGTGGTGTATTCGCGCCGGCCCTTTTCCGTTGACCATTCGTCAGTGAAGTGTTCAGAGCCCTGTTCCTCAATCGAACCTTCGTAGTCGCTGGGCAAGTAGTCGCTATCGTACGTTCCGTCGCCTGAATAGGACCAGTTGCCGGAACGGTTACCCGTGGATTTGACAGTGACCGTCGGATCGTTCCACGTACCGTCGGCGTTGAGTGAAGAGTGGGTGGTATAGCTGGTCTCGGCCTGACTGTCGCCGTCCTCCTGCACCGTGCCCTCGATCGTGCCGTCATCAAGGCTGCGGGAATAGCTGCCGCTGCCCGAATAGGACGAATGTTCGGACGTGCTCTGGGACCATAGGCTGTAGCTGTCGGCTTCATTGCACCCCCAGCCGCCTTCCGTCTTATCGGTGACGATCCGATAGTCGTACGAGGTGTGGTCGCCTGCCCCCGAGGAACAGGCGCCGTCGGTGATGTAGCCCGAATCGTAAGTTCCGGTAGCAGAGTAACCCCAGTCGCTGCCGCCGACGCCGGCGGTGACGCGCCGGTGCTGATCCACTTCCCACGTGCCGAAGAACGCGTCGAGCACGTAATCCGTGGTTGCTTCGGATCGCAACTGGTCGTGGCCTTTCGCGGTCACCGTGCCGTTGACGTCTTCGTCGTCCACTCCGTATTCCCCTTCGCCTGAATAGGATGAGCCGGAGGTGGTGTAGCTGGTAACGGAGCCTTGGCCGTCGTAGAACCACAAGTCAAAGACCTTCTCGCCGGTGCCCCAGTAGGCGTATTCCACACCGCCGCCTTGGTTGGCCGTGTAAGTGCCTTCGACCGACCAGTCATTGCCGCCGTGCTCGCCGTCGGCCGTGTAGGGGATGGGATTGGTGGTGGTCTGTCGATAGCCGTACTTGCCGTTGCCGCGGACGCCGACGTCGGTCATCTGCCAGCGGCCGCGCTCGGTGTCGAGCGTGTAGTCTTCGTCGTACTTTTCATAGGCCTCGTCCCAGCCTTTCGTCTCGATGTCTCCGGACAGGTCCGTGACGGAGTAGTCCCAGCGGTCGGACCATTTTTCGCTGTAGTCGGCCGTACCGGAGGCGTAGTTCCAATGGCCTTCCGTGAAGGTGTAGTCGACCGTGGCGCTGTACTCGGTGCGTTCGTAGCCCTTCTCGCTCTGGCTGCCGTCGCCGTCGTCGCTCGAAAAGCTGCCTTCGCCCTGGTAGGTGTAGTGCGTATGGCCGGAGTCGCTAACCTGGCCGGCGCCCGTTTCATGCCACTTGCCGTCGGACCAGGTGGCGGTGGTTTCGTACTCGTACGTGGTGGTGTCGGCGCCCTCGTCGGTGAACTTGCCGCAGAGTTCCTCGTCGGGCGCGGCAGGCCAGTAGTTGCCCCCGCCCCTGTACGACCAGGTCCACGAGCCGCTGCCTTCCGAGCCGCCGCTGCCACTGGTCGCCTGCCACGAGCCGTCCGACTGGATGGCGTGGTTGAGCGTGTAGGAGTAGGACCACTTGTCCTTGGAGGTCATACCGCTGGTCTCTTTGTACGACCAGCCGTCGCCGACATCGTCGTACGTGTCGGTGTACGAGTCGGACGTACTGCCCGAATCGGCCCAGGTGGTCGTGGCCGTACCGGAGAAGGTCCAGCCGTTGACTTCGTCGTACGTGTAATCGACGTCGTAGTCGAAGTCGGAATGGCCGCCGTCGGCGTACAGGTAGCCGTCCTGCGTATAGCTGGGGAACGTCATGCCGGCACCGCCGTTGCCGAACCGCCGGCCGGACCGCGCGCCGGTGGCGTGGTTGCGCGTATGGGTGATGGAGTCGGTCGCGCCGACCGTCTGGGTCCACGCGCCGACCGCCGCGCCCTCCTCCGTCGCGCCGACCACGGGGGCCGATACGATCGCGGCGAACGTGTAGGCCGAGACGTCGCCGCCGCCATATGCGCTGAAGTCGTAGCCGTACGAACCGGTGACCGTGGCGAAGTCCTCGCCGTCCATGGTGGTGGTGACCGTGTAGGTAGTCGTCAGGACTTCGTCATAGGTCCATGCGCCGTAGGCGTCGAGCGTCTTGGTAATGACCAGCGTGGAGGTGGTTGACTCGACGGACGTGTACACAACGCCGTCGACTTCCCACTCGTACTCCGTGGGGGTCGTACTGCTCTCGATCGTATCGGTAAAATTCTCCGGGGTGGCCAACTCGAACGTGGCCGTGGGGTTGACAATAAAACCCGTACTGAGCGCGTAAGCCATGGCGCCGGACGCCTGCTCGACGCGTGGCTGGCGGGTCTCGGGCGAGCCGAGTGCTTCGACCCACCAGTCGGCCAGCCACGTATTGCCGAACCGGGCGGACGTGGTGGGCGACGGATCGGTCAGGCTGACGTCTGCGCGGGCAACGACGCCGCCGCTGGAGACGACGACCGTGGCCGGCACGGCCGCGCTGGGGGCCGTGTAGAGGCCCTCGGCGTCAATGCTGCCGGCCGTGGCGCTGAAGTAGAACTCCGGCTGCTCGGCCATGAGGTCTTCAAACTGGTCGTAGCCGGTAGCGGTGAACTGCTGCGTTCCGCCCAGGGCCACGCTGGGCGAGCTTGGCGCGAGTGTGATGCTGGTGAGTGTCTGGACGACGGTAATGGCCACCGAGTCGGTGACGGTGAGCCCGCCGCCGTCGGTCACGGTTACCTGGAACTGGTAGTTGCCCAGGCTGGTGAACGCGGCCGTGGCGTTGCGGGCGGCGTTCGTGCCGTTTTCGCCCCCTTCGACCGTAATGGTCGGATCGTCGGCCCCGGCCGGCTTGACCAGGCAGGTCCAGGTGTAGGTGAGCTTAGACTCGCCTGCGTCGTCGGCCCCCAGCACGGAGAGCGCGGCCGTGGCGGTGGCCGGAACTTGCACGGCCTCGGCGGCGGTGGCGACGGTGGGCGCGGCGTTGGTGACGGTAACGGAACTGGTATCGCTCAGCGAGCCGCTGGTGACCATCACGGTAACGTTGGCCGAGCCCTCGGGGGCCGTGAAGAAGCCTTCTGGAGTGATCTCGCCAGCGGTGGTGGTCCAGGTGAGGGCGGAGGCGTCCAGGTCGTTGCCGAACTGGTCGATGCCGGTGGCGGTGAACTGGAGTGTCTCGCCTGCATGGAGGCTGGCGGAGGCGGGGGTGATGGCGAAGGTGATCTCCCCCTCGTCGTCGGCCGTTTGGGCGACAGTGACGGCCACGCTGCTGGTGGTGGACTTGCTCGTCACGGTGTTTTCAATCGTGACGGTGAGCCAGTAGGCGCCGGCGCTGGTGAACGTGACCGTGGCGTTCTTGGCGGCGTTGGTGCCGTTTTCACTGCCGCTGACGGTGAACGCAGGGGCCGTGGCCCCCGGGGGCAGCATGGTCGCGGCCCAGGTATAGGTGAGGTTGGAGTCGTTGTCCGCGTCGTAGTCGGCGCCGCTGGCCGTATTGACACCGAAGACGCTGAGCGTGGTGGACGTGCCGGTAACGAGGCTATCGGCGGCTGCCGCAGCCTGCTTCACGTACGGGGCCGAAGCGACGCTGGCGGTCGTGGCGGCGGCCGTGTTCGAGTCGGACGAATCGCCCACGTGGTTCGTCGCCCGCACGCGGAAGGAATACTGCTTGCCGGACAGCAGATCGGCAACAGTCCACGTGGTGCAGTTGGGGTCGGTAGTGGCGACGTCGGTGAAGGTCGTGCCGTCGGTCGATTGCTGGATGATGAAGCCGGCTTCGTTGTCGGAATTGTCGGTCCACGTGAGCGTAATGGCCGCGGCCCCGGTGACTTGCGATGCGCTCAGGCCGGAGGGGGCGGTCGGGGCGGTGGTGGCGGCGTCGGTGGTGATCTCGACCGCGGTGGTGTATTCCGACTGGCCGGCGGCGTTGTACGCGCGGACGCGGAAGGCGTACTGCGTGTTCGGCATGAGGTTGTCGACGACGAACTCGGGGTCCCACGCGGTGGCGATTTCGGTGAAGCTCGCGCCGCCGTCGGTCGATTGCTCCACGCGGAAGCCGTACTGACCGTTCGCGCCGGCGGTCCAGGCGAGCGTGACGGAACCCATGGAGACATCGGTGGCGGCCAGTTCGGTGGGCGCCGCAGGCGTGGTCTGCACCTCGATCTCGTTGGACTGGGCCGACTGGCCGACCGTGCTCGTGGCAACGACGTGGAAGTAGTACTTGGTGTTGGCCAGGAGGCCGGTTACGGTCGCGCTCATGCCGTCGTCGCCCAGGGTCCAGGTCGGTTCGGCGACCGGCTGAGCCAGGCTGGCGACCGCCTGGGCGCTTAGGGCCTGGCGGTAGATGCGGGTGTCGTCGATCCGGCCGTCCAGCGAGGTGTGATAGCCGGCGTTGAGCGTTCCGAGCGTGAGGCTGGAGGCGTAGTTGGGAATCGCTTCGCTCGACTCGGCTGCGACCTTATCGAGCACGCCATCGACGTACAGCTTCACCCGTTGGGCTTCGGGCAGGGCGCCGTCGTAGGTGACGGCAATGTGGTACCAGCGGCCGGTCTCGAAGACGGTGTCGCTGGTGAAGACATCCTCGGACCCGTCGATGTAGACATGGAGCTTGTTGTCGGTATAGAAGAACAGGCTGTACGCGTGCTGGCTGTTCATGCCGTTGCGCTTGGAGACGATGCCGCGCGCCTGCCCGTCGAGCGTATCGGCGTAGACCCACGTGCTGATGGTCAGTTCGGACGCGCCGTCGAGCGCTGCCGAGTCGGCGACCTGGACGTACTGGCCGTTGCCGTTCAGATCGATCGCGCCGCCGGAATGGCCGTCGGTGGTCCACTGGGCGCCGCCGACGAGCGTGCCGGTTTGGCCGTTGCCTGCGGCGTCGGACGCCTCGGTCCCGTCGGTTTCGTCGAGCGACCACTGAGCGACGGATTTCTGCGCCTGCCGGGCGATCTGGTCGGCGGTGAGGGCCTGGCGGTAGATGCGGGTGTCGTCCAGCTTTCCATCGAGCGAGGTGGCATAACCTGCGTTCAAGGTGCCGAGGGTGAGATTGGACGCATAGTCGGGGATTGCGGCACTCGTTTCGGCGGCCACCGTATCGAGCCGGCCGTCGACGTAGAGCTTCACCCGCTGGTCTTCCGGCAGGTTGCCGTTGTAGGTGACGGCAACGTGGTACCAGCGGCCGGTCTGGAAGACGGTTTCGCTGGCGAAGACGTCGTTCGAGCCGTCGATGTAGACGTGCAGCTTGTTGCCCGTGTGGAAGTAGAGGCTGTAGGCATGTTGGCTGTTCATGCCGCTGCGCTTGGAGACGATGCCGCGGGCCTGGCCGTCGAGCGTATCGGCATAGACCCACGTGCTGATGGTCAGTTCGGACGCGCCGTCCAGCAGAGCGTTGTCGGCGATTTCGACGTATTGGTTGTTGCCGTCCAGTTCGATCGCGCCGCCCGACTTGCCGTCGGTGGTCCACTGGGCGCCGCCGGCGAGCGTACCGTTCAGGCCGCTGGTCGAACTGTCGAAGGCCGTTGTGCCGCCGGTTTCGTCGAACCGCCACTGGGTCGTGTGATCCCGAGGTTCCGTCGATATCTCGACGCGGAAGCCGTCTTGTTCGGAATTGGGATCGACGGTCCACGACAGGTCGACCTGGTTCGAGCCGACGGCGGTCGCCTCGAGATCGGCAGGCGTGATCGGCAGGTTAGCCTCGGTGGCGGCTTCGATGGCAACGGACGGCGTATAGCCGCCGGCGTTGTAGGCCACGACGCGGAAGAAGTAATGCGTATCGGCCGTCAGGCCCGTAACCGTGTGGCTTGTCGCATCGAGCGGGGCCCAGCCGGCGAAGCTGAACGTTTCGCCGTCGGTCGATGTCTCGATCAGGTAGCCGTACTCGCCGGCCGCGTTATCGTCCCAGGCGAGCGCCACGCGGGTGTTCGAGAGGACCGTTGCCGCCAGGTTCGTTGCCGCCTGCGGGGGCAGAGGCGCGCCGGGCGCGACGGCCAGCGCGGCAATATCCTCGGCGTCGAACGCCTGGTTGTAGACGCGGGTGTCGTCCATCCGGCCGTCGAGCGAGGCATGGTAATTGGCGTTCAAGGTGCCGAGCGTAAGCGGAGACGCGTAGTTGGGGATGACGCTGCTCGTTTCGGCGGCGACCGTATCGAGCACGCCATCGACGTAGAGCTTCACGCGCTCGGCCTCGGGTAGCGAGCCGTCGTAGGTGACGGCAACGTGGTACCACTGGCCCGTTTCGAAGACCGTACTGCTGGCGAAGACGTCATTCGCGCCGTCGATGTAGACGTGCAGCTTGTTATCGGTATAGAAGAACAGGCTGTACGCGTGCTGGCTGTTCATGCCGTTGCGCTTCGAGACGATACCGCGCGCCTGCCCGTCGAGCGTGTCGGCGTAGACCCAGGTACTGATGGTAAGCTGGGAGGTGGCGTCCAGGGCCGGGGAATCGCCCACGTGGACGTACTGGTTGTTCCCGTCGAACTCGATGACGCCGCCCAGCGTATCGTCCATGGCCCACTGGGCGCCGTTTGCCAGTGTGCCGGTCAGGCCGTTGCCGGACGTGTCGTAGGCGCTCGCGCCGCTGGTTTCGTCGAGCAACCACTGGGCGACGGGCAGGCGTGCCTGCTCGGCGATCGCCTCGGCACTGAGGGCCTGGTTGTAGATGCGTGTTTCGTCGATCCGGCCGTCCAGCGATGCCTGGTAGTCGGCGTTCAGGCTGCCGAGGGTGAGCGGGGAGGCGTAGTTCGGGATGGCGCTACTGGTTTCGGCGGCGACCTTATCGAGCTTGCCGTCGACGTAGAGCTTCACGCGTTCGGCCTCGGGCAGCGAGCCGTCGTAGGTGACCGCAACGTGGTACCAGCGGCCGGTCTGGAAAACCGTATTGCTCGAGAAGACGTCGCCGGCCCCGTCGATGTACACGTGCAGGCGGTTGCCCGTATGGAAGAACAGGCTGTAGGCATGCTGGCTGTTCATGCCGTTGCGTTTCGACACGATACCGCGTGCCTGCCCGTCGAGCGTATCGGCATAGACCCAGGTACTGATGGTAAGCTGGGACGTGGCGTCGAGGGCCGGGGAGTCGGCCACGTGGACGTACTGATTGTTGCCATTGAGCTCGATCGCGCCGCCGACCTTGCCGTCGGCGGTCCACTGGGCGCCGTTTGCCAGTGTGCCGGTCAGTGCGTTGCCCGAGACGTCCGCTGCGCTGGTCCCCTCGGTTTCGTCCAACTTCCAGTAGGCGACGGGCAAGCGTGCCTGCTCGGCAATGGCGTCGGCGCTGAGGGCCTGGTTGTAGATGCGGGTATCGTCCAGCTTACCGTCGAGTGAGGCGTGATAGTCGGCGTTCAAAGTGCCGAGGGTGAGGTTCGAGGCGTAATCTGGGATTGTACTGCTCGTTTCGGCGGCGACCTTATCGAGCTTGCCATCGACGTAGAGCTTCACGCGTTCAGCCTCGGGCAGCGAGCCGTCGTAGGTGACGGCAACGTGGTACCAGCGGCCGGTCTGGAAGACGGTATTGCTGGAGAAGACGTCGCCGGCCCCGTCGATGTAGACGTGCAGTCGGTTGCCCGTATGGAAGAACAGGCTGTACGCGTGCTGGCTGTTCATGCCGTTGCGTTTCGACACGATACCGCGTGCCTGCCCGTCGAGCGTATCGGCGTAGACCCACGTGCTGACGGTGAGTTGCGACGTGTTGTCCAGCAGGTTGGAGTCGGCCACTTCGACGTACTGGTTATTGCCGTCCAGGTCGATCGCGCCGCCCAGTTTGCCGTCGGTGGTCCACTGGGCGCCACCCACCAGCGTACCGTTGAGCCAGTTGCCGGAGGCATCGTAGGCGGTGGTTCCGGCGGTTTCGTTGAACTGCCAGTAGGCGACATTGCCCACTATGATCCTTTCGGTGACGGTGGTTTCATAACCTACACTGTCAGTTACCGTGAGCGCGACCACGTAAGATGCGTCGTCATCGGGCGTGAAAGTGAAGCTTGTATCGGCGCCTGTGAGGTAGGCAACGCCGTTCTTGGTGACACTCCAGGCGTAGGTGTACGTTTCCTCCGGATCGGGGTACGCGATCGACGAACCGAGCGTAATCTCCGTGCCTTCCTCGGCGGTGGCAGGGACATCTGTGATCGCGACCGTGGGCGTGAGCTTGACGCGCTGGATTGCCTCGGCAGTCAGAGCCTGATTGTAGATGCGGGTGTCGTCGATCCGGCCGTCGAACGAGGCGTGATAGTCGGCGTTCAAGCTGCCGAGCGTGAGCGGGGAGGCGTAGTTGGGGATGGCACTGCTCGTTTCGGCGGCAACTGTGTCGAGCACGCCGTCTACGTAAAGCTTCACGCGTTCGGCTTCGGGCAGCGAGCCGTCGTAGGTTGCGGCAATGTGGTACCAGCGGCCGGTCTCAAAGACCGTATTGCTGGCAAAGACGTCGCCGGCCCCGTCGATGTAGACGTGCAGCTTGTTGCCGGTGTAGAAGAACAGGCTGTACGCGTGCTGGCTGTTCATGCCGTTGCGTTTCGACACGATACCGCGTGCCTGCCCGTCGAGCGTATCGGCATAGACCCAGGTACTGATGGTCAGTTCCGACGTGTTGTCGAGGGCCGTGGAGTCGGCCACTTGGACGTATTGGTTGTTACCGTCCAGATCGATTGCGCCGCCGAACTGGCCTTCGGTGGTCCACTGGGCGCCGCCCACGAGCGTACCGGTCAGGGCGTTTCCGGAATCGTCTGTTGCGACGGTCCCCGCGGTCTCGTCCAACTGCCAGTTGGCGACCGGCTGACGAGCCTGCTGGGCAATGGCATCGGCACTGAGGGCCTGGTTGTAGATGCGGGTGTCGTCCAGTTTGCCGTCCAACGAGGTGGCGTACCCGGCGTTCAGGGTCCCGAGCGTGAGGTTCGAGGCGTAGTCGGGAATGGTACTGCTCGTTTCCGACGCGGTTGTATCGAGCTTGCCATCGACGTACAGCTTCACGCGATCGGCTTCGGGCAGCGAGCCGTCGTAGGTGACGGCAACATGATACCAGCGGCCGGTCTGGAAGACGGTATTGCTCGAGAAGACGTCGCCGGCCCCGTCGATGTAGACGTGCAGCCGGTTGCCCGTATGGAAGAAGAGGCTGTAGGCATTCTGGCTGTTGTAACCGGCCCGTTTGGAAACGATACCGCGCGCCTGCCCGTCGAGCGTATCGGCATAGACCCACGTGCTGACGGTGAGTTGCGAAGTGTTGTCCAGCAGGTTGGAGTCGGCCACCTCGACGTATTGGTTGCTGCCGTCCAGTTCGATCGCACCGCCGAGTTTGCCGTCCGTGGTCCACTGGGCGCCACCCATCAGCGTTCCGCTGAGCCCGTTGCCCGACGTATCGAACGCCGTCGTCCCTTCCGTCTCGTCGAGTTCCCAATAGCCGGCAGGCGTGACGGACAGCAGCTCTCGCTTTTCGAGCGGCTCCATGCGAAGTGAGCGGCCGTCGCGGGCGAAACGGCTGCGGCTGCCGGCTGTGTGGCGGCTTTTGCTGCTGCGGCCGAAGAGGAGTTCACGCCAGGTGGAATTCGTGCGAGCCATCGGGAATGATCCTTATTACAGTGGTTGCTGCTCTGGTGGTTTCACGGAATTGGCAAACCGGCGCGATCATGATTGCCGGCAGCCGAGATAGGGCGGTCAGGATTGGCAAAACACCGTGAAAGGGCCGTGGAATCCACCGTCGATCGGGAGCATAGCAAATCTGGCAGAACCCCGTCAAGCGTCAGGGGCGCCATCGCCCACAAAAAGGGCTTCGCCAAGGGGGGGTATAGCTGCAATAAGTCATTTCCAGCATTGGAGTTACGTGATTTTCGATGCCGGGCGGAAAATTTTGCACGAAGCCGGTCCGGAGGGGGTGAGATCGGAGATGGGAGATCGGGACGCCGCGCCAGCACCAGCGGCGTGGCGCAAGCCGCTGCGGTTCGTTGGTTGTACACCGGAGGGCTCGCGCCCTTCCGCTTCTATTGTCGCACGACTCTCCGAGTCGTGAATGGTTCGGACGGAATCGACTCGGAGAGTCGAGCGACGAAGCCGTCCGGTTGGTTTGCACGCCGGGACCGGAGGGCTCGCGCCCTTCCGCTTCCGCTTGATCGCGAATTGTCGCGCGACTCTCCGAGTCGTGAACATGCCGGACGGAACCACGAAAGACACGAAACACACGAAAAGCAGCCGGTAACATTCTCTTTCTCTGCGTCCTCTGCTTCCTCCTGTTCATTCTCTTCTCTGCCTTCGCGTTGGCGTCAATCGTGCCGTGGTCCAGAAGACGAACAGGAGACCGCAGAGGACATCAAGCAAGAACGCCCTCGCCTGCCCGTCCATGTTCCATGCGCCGCATCCAACCCCCACAACCTCAATATTCGTCGGTCTTCCTTTGTTCCTTCGCGCCTTGGAGTCTTTGCGTTAAGCGTTCCGGCCGTCACACCGGAGGGCTCGCGCCCTTCCGCTTCCACCTTGATCGCGAATCGTCGATCGATGCTCCCAGTCGTGAACCTTCCGGACGGAATCGACTCGGAGAGTCGAGCGACGAAGATGGGGGGGCGAGTCGGGGAGGTCCTTGCACGGTCAGAGCCGAGCGCGGTGCAGAAGAAAAACGGTGATGAATCACCGTACTCCATAAGGCGATAACGCGTGGGTGAACCCGAATGCCGAGACATTCGGAACCACCCACCCTACGATCGACTCGGAGAGTCGAACGACGAGGATGGGCGGGGGCGGGGGAAGGAGTTTCGGCTGCGCAAGACCTTCGATTACGAGTACGAGCACCGCTGAAGCTGAGCACGAGCAGGAGTGCAAAGTTCGTGCTCGTAATCGTAATCGAAGAAGTGCTACAGAGGCAGTTCTCGGTTCGATGTTTGCGGCACAGAGAGAGTTAGGGCCAGCCCTTCGGGCTTCTGTTTTGCGTTGTTCTGGTAACCCAGGGTTGCGCCTCGCTCGTTCCTCGCATCGGCTCCACCCTGGGCTTGCTTAGCGACGTCCCTTCGGGACTGACTGGCGGATTATGGCCGCATCGGTGCGTTCCGATCTCCGAGTCGTGAATGCTCCGGACGGAGTCGACTCGGAGAGTCGAGCGACGAAGCCGTCCGGGGGCCTTTTCCAGGTGCGAGCGACACGTTGGAGTCCCGGCTTCAGCCGGAAAGGGAAGACCGCCTAAAAGGCGGGACTCCAACCATGGCGGCCTGCACCTAGAAACGGAAGAGCCAGAAAACGGCGATGAATCGCCGTACTCCATATTCGGCCGGACCGAAACCCACCCTATGGGTAGCAAGGACGTAATTGGCATCGCTGGTGAATGCGGAAGAAACGAAGCCTGCCACCCAGAGAATCTGGGCGGCAGGCTGGCATGTGCACGAAATGGCAACCTCTGACTGGTTGTTTTTTTGCCATTCACCTTGACCTGCCGGAGGTGAATCACTATCGTTCCGCCGCTAGAGTTTTACCTTTTCCTCATGCTGGCAGGAGGCCGGCGAGCTACCCCCCCCGGAACACGGGAGCCATTGTCAGGCAGGCGGCAGTTTGAGGCTCACAGGCAAGATAGGCAGTCTTTCCGGCGAACCATCCCTTCACCGGAATGCCCTTCCTGGGGCTCGGTGAGCCGTTGATCCGCCGTTGCTTGGAAATTGGATACTCAGAAGAGGAGTGCAGGAAGCATGAGTTCTCGTATACGATGGATCGCTTTTGGCGCCGCCCTTCTTGCGGCTGGCTGTTGTAGCTGGGACGAGTTCTCGTTCCGCTCCCAGAGCCCGGACGAAGAGCAACCGGCCGCCTACTCGGCACGGCTCATTCGGGACGTCGCCGTTCCCTACAATATGACACCGGTGCGAATCGAGTCCATCGGGCTGGTCACGGGGCTGCGCGGTACGGGAAGCGACCCGGCGCCCTCGCCCCAGAGGGCCGTTCTGCTTGGCGAGATGCAGGCGAGGGGCGTCAAAGAACCCAACCGAGTCTTGCAGGTACCCAGTACTTCGCTGGTTCTGGTGCGTGGCGTGCTGCGGCCCGGCATTCAGGAAGGCGATCGGTTTGACATCGAAGTGCGTGTGCCTGCGGCAAGTGAAACAACGAGTTTGCGAGGCGGCAAGCTGCTGGAATGTCGCATGCGAGAGATGGCCGTCTTGGGCGGGCAGGTGCATGAAGGACACATCCTGGGCCTGGCAAAGGGCCCGATTCTTGTGGATCCGGCGGCCGAACCGGGCGTCGACCGTGTCATGGCGGCCCGTGGCCGGGTCCTTGGCGGCGGCGTTGCCCTGAAGTCGCGCCCGCTCGGGCTGGTTCTGAAACCGGGGCACCAGAGCGTGTTCAACAGTTCGCGAATCGCCACGGCCATCAATCAGCGGTTCCATTGCTTCGACCGCGGCATCAAGGTGGGCGTGGCAGAGGCCAAGACCGACAAGCTGATCCGCCTTCAGGTCCATCCTCAGTACAAAGACAACATCGACCGTTACGTGCGGGTGATCCGCGCCATTGCCGTGCGCGAGACCGCCAGAGAACGATCCGAACGAATCGCGCAGCTCAAGGGGCAGCTCTTCGATCCGGCCATGGCGGCCGAGGCGTCGCTCCAGCTTGAAGCTATCGGGGTCGAGGCCGTAGACACGTTGATGTCAGGCATCGAATCGTCCGATCCGGAGGTGCGGTTCCATGCAGCCGAGTCACTCGCGTACCTGGATCGTCGCGAGGCCGCGAAACCGCTGGCCGAAGCTGCCCGGAGCGAACCGGCATTCCGTGCCTTCGCATTGGCCGCGCTGAGTGTCATCGAAGATTATGCCGCTCGCGACGAATTGCAGCAGATGCTCTCGTTGCCAAGCGCCGAAACCCGCTACGGTGCGTTCCGGTCGCTTCGCGTCATCAATCCCAACGATCCGCTGGTGCAAGGAGAGCACCTCGGCGACGATTTCAGCTACCACGTTCTCGACGTAGGCGGTCCGCCCATGATCCACGTCACCCGCAATCGGCGGCCCGAGTTGGTCATCTTCGGACCCGGCCAGCAGTTGCAGGCGCCGCTGGCGCTGAATGCAGGTAACCAGATTATGATCACCAGCCTACCGAGCGGCGATGTCTCGGTCGCAAAATACACCGTGAACGAGGCGGACCAGAAGCGGATCGTTTCGACAAAACTGGACGAAATCATCCGCGCCGTCACCGAGTTGGGGGGCACCTACCCGGATATCGTCCAAGCCCTGCAAGAGGCAAAGGAGACCGGGGCGCTGTCTGGGCGGTTCGAAATCGATGCCCTGCCGACCGCGGGACGCCGCTACCACCGCTCTTCGGGCGAAGAGGTGGCCGACCCCTCCTCGCCGTCTGACGGCGACCTGTTCGCCGAAGTCGATGCGCAGGACCGTACTTACCAGCGCCGAACCAGTACCGCAGAGGGGGACGCCGCGATCGATTCTGAAGAAACTGCGGAACCCCGGGGGTCCTGGAAAGGGTTTCTTGCTAAAATGCTAAGACGTGATAACTAACCCGCATTGGTGACTGCGCGTGTTCCGCCAAGCCCACGGCCGCCCGTGGGCTTGCTCGGTTTGAGGATTGGGTATGCTCAAGGCCCTGGAAATCGTCGGATTCAAGAGCTTTGCCGATCGAACTCGGTTTGAGTTCCCCCCCGGTATTACCGTCGTCGTCGGTCCGAATGGGTCGGGGAAATCGAACGTCGTCGATGCGATCAAGTGGGTGCTGGGCGAGCAGAGCGTGAAAAGCCTGCGAGGGCGGGAGATGGCCGACGTCATCTTCAACGGCTCCGGAGCACGGCGGCCGATGAACTCGGCCGAGATCACGCTCACGTTCAACAATGTCGGCGGCCTGCTGGCCGTCGATTCGCCCGAGGTTCACATCACCCGCCGCGTTTACCGGAGCGGGGAGAGCGAGTACCTGATCAACCGCCAGCCTGCCCGGCTCCGCGACATTCGCGACCTGCTGGCCGGCACCGGCATGGGAACGCAGGCGTACAGCGTTATCGAGCAGGGGAAAGTCGATGTCCTGCTACAGTCGTCGCCTCGGGACCGGCGAATGATCTTCGAGGAAGCCGCAGGAATCAGCCGGTTCAAGGCGCGCAAGCTGGAGGCGCTTCGCCGGCTGGAACGCGTGGATCAGAATCTGTTGCGGCTGAGCGATATCGTCGACGAGGTGGATAGCCGATTGCGCGGCGTGCGGATGCAGGCGGGCAAGGCCAGGCGGTACCGCGAGTATACCGAGCGCCTTCAGGAGCTACGGACGCAGGTGGCCATGGTCGACTGGCGGCGTCTGACGGACGAGTTGACCGGATTCGAGCAGGCAATCGAGCGAAGCCGGCAGGACCGCGACTCCGCGGTGGCCGAAGCGGAACTGGCCGAGACGGCCGCTCTGGAGATCGATACGCAGGTCAACGACCTGACCGAAGCCCTCCGCCGTCGCGAGGCGCTGGTTGCAGAAGGTCGCGAGCGGATCGCCAATCGAGAATCGACCATCGACCACGAACGCACCCGCCTGCGAGAGCACGAAACCGAAGTCGCCCGCTGCCGCAGACAACTGGCCGACATGAACTTGCGGGAAGGCGAGCTTCGCCGACAGCTTGAAGAAACCAAAGAGCAGGTGGAGCAGGCCGATCGGCAGTACCAGACGATCGCTCGCGCGGTTGCCGAGGGTGAAAGCATCCTGACGGAGACCACCCGGCAGCTCGATCGTGTGCGCGGCGATACGGAGCAGCGGCGCGCGGCGTATGTCGAAATGATGCGGAGCGCCGCCAATCTGGGCAATGAAGCCAGCTCGCTTCGCAGCCGGGTCGAGACGGCCGAGGCGGCCCGAACCCGTTGCGAAAGCCGGCTGGCTGAGGTGACGCAGCGGCTGGAGAACCTGGCCGCCGATCAAGTGCGGCTGAAGGAGCAGGAATCGCTCCTGGTTCAAGAGGCGCAGAACTCTCAATGTGCATTCGACACGGCATCGGAGCAACTGGCGCAGGCGTCAGCGAAGGTGGCGCGATGCCGCGAAGAGCACCAGTCGCTGGTACAGCGGCAGACCGCGGCCACAGAACGGGCGAGTCTGCTCGAAGAACTCCAGCAACGGCAAGAAGGGCTGGGCGCCGGCGTCAAGGAAGTGCTTGCCGCCGCGGGCCAACCGGACCCTGGCCCCTACAGCGGCGTGCGCGGGATTCTCGCCGACCTGATCCATGTAAGTGTCGAAACGGCTCCGCTCATCGAGGTTGCGTTGGGGCCCAAGGCCCAGCACATCGTCGTGGAAAACCGCCAACCTCTGGTCGATTATCTCCAGGAACAGAAACCGCGTTTCGCCGGCCGGGTTGGGTTCCTATGGCTCGATCAACCCGCCACGGAAGCCGCAGCCACGGCAGGAAGCCTCGACGGCCGGCCCGGGGTGATGGGGCGCGCCGATCGCTTCGTCCAGGCGGAACCGCAACTGCAACCGCTGGTAACCCGGTTGCTGAGCCACACGTGGATCGTCGAGCACCTGGACGTCGCCCTGCGCTGGGCTCGCGACGCCGCCGAGTTCAACTACGTCACCCTGGCGGGCGAGCTTCTGCAGACCGACGGTATTCTGACCGTAGGCCCACGGCACGAGACGACCGGCCTCATTTCACGCCGAAGTCAACTGCGCGCACTGACCGAACAGCTTGCCCAGTTGCAGGCAGAACGGGAGCAATGCGAAGCCGATTCGGAACGGCTGCAAACGCAGCAGACGCAGGCCGAGGCCGACCTGGTCCGGGCCCGAGAGGCTCGCCAGGAAGCGGCCGATGCACTGGCCGCCCACCGATTCCGAATTTCCAGCCTGCAACAGCAGCAGGAACAGCTCGGAGAACAGTGCGCGGCGCTGCAAGCCGAGTCCCAGACGGCCGAGAGCGAACACGACGCGGCCTCGACCCGACTTGCCGAGGTCGTGGACAAACGCACCCAACTGGAATCGAATCTCGCGGATATGGAGGCCCAGCTTGCAGGTCTTGACGAGCAAGTGTCCCACATCGAAAGCCGCCGCCTCCATCAGGAGCGCGAGGCGACCCAGCGCAAAGTCGAACTCGCAAAAAGCGAAGAACGCCTCCGCAACCTGCACACGCGCCGGCGACAGTTCGAGGAGCATTACCAGGAACGGCGCCGGGCGATCTCCGACAGTCACGAACGGCTGACCCAATCGCTCAAACGCGCCGACTCGGCGCGATGGGCCATCCTGCATGCAGAATCGGAAGTTGCTGAACTGTATCTGCAGAAGGAGTCGTTCCACAGCGAAACCACGCTCCAGATCAACGAACGAGAGTCGCTCGTTGCCGAGCGCACCCGCGTCACGGGGCGAGTTCAGAAGGCGCGATCGGCCATTCGGAACCTGGAGGCGCAACTGCACGAGAAGGAACTGGCCGCCGGCGAAGTTCGCCACAGGCGTTCCGCCTTGGCCGACCGATTGCGCGAAGACTACGGCATCGAATTGGCCGAAGTGGAGCATGAGCCGACCAACGAAGAGCAGCAGGAACGCGAACAGGTCCAAGACGAGATCGACGAGCTTCGCCGCAAGATCAACAACCTGGGCAACGTCAACCTGGAGGCCCTCGAGGAGCTCGAGAACCTGGAAGGACGCTACGAGAGCCTTTTCCAGCAGCACCGCGATCTGGTGAAGGCCAAGGATTCGCTCGTGCGGATCATTGACCGGATCGATACGGACAGCCGGCGATTGTTTGCCGAGACGCTGGAAACGGTGCGGGGACATTTCCAGACGCTGTTCCGCGACCTGTTCGGCGGCGGGCGCGCCGATATCGTGCTGGACGAAGGCGTCGATATCCTCGACAGCGGCATCGAGATCGTCGCACGCCCGCCCGGCAAGGAACCACGCAGCATCTCCCTGCTCAGCGGCGGCGAGAAGACGATGACCTGCGTGGCCATGCTCCTTGCCATCTTCCGAAGCCGCCCGAGCCCCTTCTGCGTGCTCGACGAGGTCGACGCCGCGCTGGACGAGGCCAATATCGACCGATTCACCAAGGTGCTGAAGGACTTCCTCGCCTGGACGCAGTTCATCATCATCACGCACTCGAAAAAAACCATGACCTGCGCCAATACGCTCTATGGCGTTACGATGCAAGAGTCGGGCGTTTCGAAGCAAGTCTCCGTTCGCTTCGAAGACGTGAGCGACGATGGCGAGATCAATCCGGACGCCCTTGCCAATCGCGGCGGGACACAAGCCGCCTAGCGATCTTGAAACGACCGCTCCCTCCACCCGACCAGTTTGCACAAAGACGATCCTATGCCGCAGAATGACGATTGGCGGGCCTTGTATCCGTTCGCTTCACACGAGATGGACATTGCAGGGATTCGATACCACTATATCGACGAGGGCGATGGGCCGCCCGTCCTGTTCGTCCACGGGAACCCAACCTGGTCGTTCTACTGGCGCCATCTGATCCACAACCTGCGGGGAGAATACCGCACGGTAGCGCCAGACCATATCGGCTGCGGCCTTTCCGAAAAACCCCCGCTCGGCAAGTATCCGTACACGTTGGCCCGCCGCATCGACGACCTGTGCCAGTTCATCGGGCGTCTGGATTTGCAGGCGGTAACCCTGGTAGCGCACGACTGGGGCGGCGCGATCGGCATGGGCGCGGCCGTGGCCATGCCGCAACGGTTTGCCCGTTTCGTACTGCTCAATACGGCCGCCTTTCCTTCGCAGCGGTGCCCCTGGCGTATTCGCATATGCCGCGCGCCCGTGCTGGGGCGCCTGGCCGTGCAAGGGCTGAACCTGTTTGCTCGCAGCGCCCTGATGATGGCGGTCCATCGGCGTTCGAGTTTGAGCCCGGCCGTCCGAGCCGGCCTGCTGGCGCCCTACGACTGCTGGCGGCACCGCACGGCCATCTACCAGTTCGTCCGCGACATTCCACTGCACCCTGGCCATCCGAGCTACGACAGCCTGACCCGTATTGAGGCGGGACTGGCGCGTCTTGCCCCAATGCCCCTGCTGTTGATCTGGGGAATGCGAGACTGGTGCTTCACACCCCATTTTCTTGACCAGTTTCGCCATCGATTCCCCTCAGCCGAGGTTGTGCGCATCGAGGATGCCGGGCATTATGTGGTCGAAGAAGCCGCCGAAGAAATCCTCACCCACCTGCGTCCCTTTCTCAGCCGGGTAGCCCCATGCACCACCCCCACCTGACGGAACAGTACTGCGTGCGCGTGGCCAGCGATTCGCTACGGTTTTCGGCGGCGCATTTCATTACCTTTGCCGACGGGGCCGTTGAGCCGCTGCACGGCCACGACTATCGCGTTGCCGTGGAGATCGAGGCGCCGCTGAATCCCGCCGGTTACGTCGTCGATTTCGTCGCCGTCGAACAGATATTGAAGAGCCGGGTCCGGACATGGGACCACCGCACGCTGCTTCCCGAGCGTCATCCGGACGTTCAACTTGCTCACCGAGACACGGAGGTCGAGATTCTGCTTGGGGGGCGACGCTGGGTCCTCCCCCACAAGGACTGCGTCCTCCTTCCCTTGCAGAACACCACGGCTGAAGCACTCGCGGGCCATTTGGCGGCAGACCTGCTGGCAGAACTCAGCGGGTCCGATCTCCAGAAACCGGTCCGTATACGTCTGGAACTGACCGAATCGCCCGGGTTTACCGCGGTGTGCACGCTACGTTCGTTATGACCCGAACGTCTGGCAGTTCCGAGGTAGCTCTTCGCAAGGCCGGGCATGGCGTTGCGGCTTGCCCGGGTCCATCGGGCGACCTAGGCTTTCCAGGATGATAACCGTGCGCGACAACGGCCCTACAAGGTCACGAAGAGAGTCCCCTCGCACCCTCGCTGAGCCCCAGATTTGCGTGAAGGACCGTATACATGCGAGCTGAGTACATCAACCCGTTCATCGCCTCCCTGAGCCGATCCTTCCGCACGATGCTCGATTGCGAAGTCCATCGAGGGCAGTTGATGTTGAAAGGACAGCAAACACGGCGCTACGGAATCAGCGGGATTATCGGACTATCCGGCAAGGCCGTGGGAATGGTCGTTCTGAGTCTCTCGGATGAGGTTGCCTTGAAGGCCACGTCTGCCATGTTGCTGTGCGAAACCACGGAAATCAATGCCGATGTGATCGACGCTGTCGGTGAACTGACGAACATGGTCGCCGGGGCCGCCAAGGCCGAGTTGGCGGAGTACGAAATGCAGGTCAGTCTGCCTAACGTCATCACCGGCGTAGAGCACGACATCCGGTTTCCGTCGAACGTGACGCCCATCTGCGTCCCCTTCACAACCGATTGGGGCGACCTGATGCTGGAAGTCGGACTCGCACCAGCCCCCGAGCCGGTCCCCGCATAGCGAGGGATAGGCCGACTCAACGGCTACCGATTTCGCCATTTCGTTCGTTTTGTTCAAGACTCTCGCACGATCTTGCCGATAAACGGCCAGCCCGAGCGGATATCGGTTGGTTCGCGATGCGCCCCGTGCTTCTCTGCCCGAGACTTGGAACCTTTTCACCATGACTCCATCTTCCCCCAGTGTCCGCAAAGCCGCCATCCTCCTGATGAGCCTGCCGGAAGACCAGGCCACCCAGCTCATGAGCCGGCTGGAGCCAAAACAACTGGAGCAGGTTTCGATCGAGATTGCGCGGACGGCGGCCTTCTCCGGCGAGGAACAGGAAAACGTCATCCAGGATTTTGCCCGCTCCAACCCGGCCGCTCTGACCGGGCGAGCAGGTGGCCTGGAGGTTGCCCGGGCCCTGGTCGAAGGCGCGTTGGGTAAGAATGCAGGCACGACATTGGAAAGCGTGCGGCAATCGATCGAAGCCTTGCCATTCGGCTTCCTGCAGAAGATCGACAGCCAGAACCTGCTCACGTTCATCATTGATGAGCATCCGCAAACCATCGCTTTGATCTTGTGTCACGTCCCCCCGGCGCAGGCGGCTGACATCATCAGCGGCCTGCCCGCAGAGCGTCAGTTGTCGGTCATCCGGCGGATTGCCACGATGAGCCAAACCAGCCCGGAGATTATCAAGGAGGTCGAAAGCGGGCTGGAGCACCGGATGGCCAGCGTCATGAGCCAGCAGTTCGAGGCCGCCGGGGGCGTATCCAGCGTTGCCGAGATACTGAACGTGACCGAGCGGGCCACCGAACGCAGCCTGCTGGAAAATCTCGCCCAGGAAGATCCCGAACTGGTCGAAGAAATACGCCGGCTGATGTTCGTCTTTGAAGACATCAACAAGCTAGGCGACCGCGACATCCAGTCGCTGCTGAAGAACGTCGAAAGCTCTCAGTGGGCCATGGCGTTGAAGGGGGCGAGCGAGGAACTGAAGGACAAGGTTCTCCACAACATGTCCAAGCGAGCCGCCGATCTGCTGCGCGAAGAAATGGAGTATCTGGGCCCCGTTCGACTCTCGAACGTGGAACAGGTTCAACAGCAGATTGTCGATGTCGTTCGCCGGTTGGAAGACGCAGGCGAGATCACGACCCACTCCGACGAGGAAGAAGAACAATTCGTCCAGTGAGTTGGCGGGGCCGCCAACCGGACGGTTACCATGCGGCCCCTTCGATGGTGCACAACAGCCCCATCCAGCTTCGGCGCTGTTCCGACCCAACGTCTGGCAAGAGAGCGGAACCGGCTACTTTGGGGCCAAAGTACAGACCATCCGGCGGCCATGTTGCACGGCAGGCGACTCCACCTTGGCAACTTCGTCCAACTGGGCGATCACGCCATCGAGAACGCGGCGGCCTTCCTCCTGGTGCGCCATCTCCCGCCCCCGAAATATCACGGTGACGATGACCTTATTCTTGCTGGCGAGAAACTCGCGAGCATGGTTCACCTTCGTGTTGATGTCGTGCTCACCGGTCTTGGGGCGGACGCGAATCTCCTTGATTTTTGACTGAT
The DNA here is from genome assembly GCA_040772845.1 of Thermoguttaceae bacterium. Lineage (GTDB taxonomy): Bacteria > Planctomycetota > Planctomycetia > Pirellulales > Thermoguttaceae > PWXP01. Next base: position 7,055,968 of record JAXGXG010000001.1, on the reverse strand, counting down.
GCGTCTGGCCTTTATGATGCCGCTTCTTCTGCTGATACTTGTACTTGCCGTAGTCCATGATCCGGCAAACGGGCGGGTGCTCATTCGGCGCCACCTCGACCAGGTCAAGCCCGGCCTTGCGGGCCTCCTTCATGGCATCTTCGGTAGGTAATACACCCAACTGACTTCCATCAGCCCCGATGACACGGACCGTGGAGATCCGGATTTGTTCATTGATCCGCGGCCCTTTTGTATCCAACGTCGGCGTTTTCCGCATTCAACTCCCTGTTTATCGTACCCAAGGTTCATTCCCACCAGGAATCGGCCCAAATACCACTTCCCGGTCCACTTTCACAGCGACGGCGTGGTTCCAACCCCGCCACCTGTGCCTATTGTTTCCTTATGAGTATGCAATGCAAGTCGCATCCAGTCAACCTGTTGTTTCGGAAAAACCGTTGCCGCCGGACCATTCGGCCCTGACAGCCAGTTCGCCGATCACGGCAATTCACCCCCTGCAACTGGCTCTTCCGGTTCTCGATACATCGTCCGTTCGTAGTCCCGCCTTCAGGCCGTCTTGCGAACCGTTTTCGCCGCAATCTCCGCCTGCAACTTCTCCAGGGCCTCTCCGACCGGCATGGTCCCCAAATCGCCTTCCAACCGGTCGCGCACGGCAACGCCACCGGTATCCTGCTCGCGCCCCCCAATGACAAACATATAGGGAATCAGCTCCATTTGCGCGTCGCGAATCTTTGCTCCTACCTTCTCCGGTCGATAGTCGCCGGTAACACGCAAACCGGCCTCGGCCAAACGGCGCTCCACCTGCCGGGCATACTCCTCGAACTTCTGACTCACCACCAAGACTCGCACCTGCTCCGGAGCAAGCCATAATGGGAACGCCCCGGCAAAATGCTCGATCAACATGCCAACGAACCGCTCGAGCGACCCGAACGGCGCCCGGTGGATCATCACCGGCTCGTGCGGTTGATTGTCCGGCCCGATGTATTCCAATGCGAATCGCTGCCGGCTCGGCAGGTTGTAATCGAGCTGCACGGTTCCCAACTGCCACTCGCGCCCGATGCAGTCGTTCACGACGAAATCGGCCTTGGGACCATAGAAAGCAGCCTCACCAAGTTCGATATGCGGTTCCGGCAGACCGGGCATCTCGCGGCACACCTGCTCCAACGCCGCCTCGGCACGATCCCAGGTCTCGGCCGATCCCACGTACTTGTCGCTGGACCGGTCTCCGAAACTCAGCCGGACTCGATAATTCTCCAGGCCGAGGGTCTTCAAGACGAATTGGGTCATTTCCAGACACCCGCGAAACTCGTCTGCAACCTGGTCTTCGGTGCAAAAGATGTGGGCATCGTCCTGGGTAAACCCGCGTACGCGCGTCATCCCGCTCAACTCGCCCGACTGCTCATATCGGTGGACGAGCCCGAGTTCGGCCAAACGCAAGGGCAAATCGCGATAGCTGCGCGGCTTCGACTGGTAGATGCGAATATGGTGCGGGCAATTCATCGGGCGCAGAAGGTACTTGTCGCCTTCGCCCCAATGCGCCGCCATATCGATCGGCGGGAACTGGCTCTCTTTGTAATAGGGATAGTGCCCCGAGGTCTCGTACAATTCTACGCGTCCGATGGCAGGCGTGTAGACCGGCTGGTAGCCTCGCCGCAGCAGTTCCCCATAGATGAAGCTCTCCAGTTCACGGCGAACGGTGGCTCCCTTGGGCAGCCACATGACCAGGCCCGACCCCACCTTGGGATCGATCATGAACAACTCGAGTTGCCGTCCCAACACGCGATGGTCGCGCCGTTTGGCCTCTTCGACCTTGCGAAGGTAATCATCCAGTTCTTCCTGACGGAACCAGGCGGTGCCATACAGCCGCTGAAGCTGCTCGCGCTGGGCGTCTCCTTTCCAGTAAGCGCCGGCCACCGACAGAAGCTTCAGGGCGCCCAGCTTGCCCGCGCTTGGCACGTGTGGCCCGCGGCACAGGTCAACGAACTCGCCCTGGCGGTAGAACGAGACCGTTTCCTGATCGGCCAGCCCCTGTTCGATGTGCTCTACCTTGAGTGTCTGCCCTAGATCACGGCAGAGGGCAATCGCCTCCTCCCGCGGAAGAACAACGCGCTCGAACGGCTCGTCCGCCTTGATGATCTTCCGCATCTCCGCCTCGATCCGCGGAAAATCTTCGTCTGAAATGGGCTGCTCGCTCAGGAAATCGTAATAGAAACCATTCTCGATGGTCGGACCAAACGCAAGCTGTACCCCATCGAACAGACGCATGACCGCCCGGGCCATGATATGGGCGCAGGAATGCCGCATAAGGTCGAGTGCTTCGGGATCCCTGTCCGTAATCAGCCGCAACCGGACCTCGTCCTCTGCCGGCAGTACCGTATCGCATCCGATCAACTGCCCGTCCACTTCGGCTGCCAGCGTTGCCTTGGCCAACCGCTTCCCGATGTCACCGGCAACCTCCAGCGGAGTCACACGGCGAGTGTACTCAAGACTGTTTCCATCCGGCAGGATAACTTTGACCATGTTGTCTCAATCGTCTTTCTGAATCGTCCCCAAGTGAATCATCGTCACCAGCCCTTGCAGGGAATTGTACCACTCCGGTCTCCCCCGCGGCCAGGGAATGTCTTTCACGGCAAGTCAAGCGTCCCCACAATGTCTCCAACGCATCGAACCCCTGCCGAAACCAGGGCCTCGGGCAAGGCATCTAGAATCTGCATGGTCACCGAGGGATTATAGAAGGTTGCCGTCCCAATTTGAACCGCACTGGCGCCAGCCACCAGGAACTCCATACAATCGTCCACCGTTGCAATCCCGCCGATCCCCACCACGGGAATGGTAACCGCACGTGCAACCTGAAAGACAGCTCGAAGTGCGATCGGCTTGATGGCAGGGCCACTCAGGCCCCCCATTACATTCCCCAAACGAGGGCGACGGCGACGCCAATCGATCGCCATCCCAAGGCACGTATTCACCAGCGAAACGGCATCGGCGCCACCGTTCTCCGCGGCCTTGCCGATACTGGCAATATCGGTGACATTCGGTGTAAGTTTCGCAAGAATCGGTAGGTTGCAAGCCTTACGACAACCGGCAACCACGCGCTCGCAACGAGCCGGATCGGTACCAAAATCGACCCCCCCGCTCACATTCGGACACGAAATGTTCAACTCGATGGCATCGACTCCATGATCCTCGTCGAGCAGTCTGGCCATTTCGAAAAACTCGTCCTCCGTCCGCCCGGCAATACTCACCACAATCGCCGTATCGAGTGCCGCCAGATACGGCATTTGCCGCTCGAGGAACGCATCAATGCCATCATTGTCAAGCCCGATGGCATTGAGCATGCCCGCCGTAGTCTCGCACGTTCGGGGCGGCGGATTCCCCGGCCTGGGATATCGAGTAATCGTCTTCGGAAGGATTCCACCTAACCTGGCGGCATCGACCAGCCCAGCCATTTCGCGTGCATAGCCAAAAGTGCCCGACGCGACCAGAATCGGATTGCGAAGTTTCAGCCGCCCCAGTTGTACCGCGAGTTCCACATCTAGCCCCATTGCTCAGAACGAGGTGTCCACCCTTGCTACGGACACCCGGCACGGGCAACGACAGCCCATACCCCTGCTGGGAGTTTAGCGGAATCGTCGAGTTTTCGGCAGGGGGACACCAGACACGGCCACAGCCAAGCGGCTTGCGAGCAGAAATCGCCCAACGTCGCACCGCCGCCAGAATCAGCGGGCGGCGTCGCGCCGGCAGGCTGGGGGCATCCGCCTGCCTTCGGGAAAAATGCGATCCCGGACTGCGGCCCTCAGACGCGCATTCCACACCCCCGGGACACAACCGGTATGCAGGGAGATCCCACCGATCCACGGTTCGATCACACCGGTCCAGTCGGGCCTATCAGATTACGCCGCCATGCGTCCGATACGGCGTGCTGTGATCCGGCGAATCGAGGAACCAGGTTCGTTCCCATTCGTCGAGCATCAGTCGAAGATTCTCCGACGTGAAGATCAACTGCTGGGTACGCCGAACCGGATCGCCCGAATATGCTGGGATGATGCATCCAATGGTGGGGCTGATCGTAAGTGCCAAGGACAACGCCAAGAGCAGTCTGCGCATGTGACAGATCCTTCCATAACAGCGGGTCGCTGCACCGACGGTTGAATCGATTGATCCGCTCACCGCCGGGTTCTACTTCATGTCTTCGATTAGGCGGCGCCTCGTCTCTATGTCCAACGGAATGCTGAGGCGCCTGAATGCACTCTCGCTGGAGCGAACCTACAGCCAAGCACCCTGAATTGCGGACGAACCATCACGGAGGGGCTTCGACAGCCCATAAACCAGACTCATTCGGGGCACAACTACCCCTTATGAGCGGCCGCCTTCCGCAGATGGCCGTGCGACGGCCTCGTACGAGGAAAAGACAGAACCGACTAGAAAGGAGCCGAGACACTCTCGTCTGATTGCCGGTCCATCGGCTCCGAACTCACGCTGTTGTCGAGCTGCGAACCCCGCGCTGCGTTGACCCGTTCTTCCATGATCTTGCCGGGCCTGAAGGTCACCACGAGCTTCTCGGGAACCGTAACCCGGTCCCCGGTCTTCGGATTACGAGCCCTTCGGGCGGCTCGGCGTCGCACTTCGAACACACCGAAGTTCCGAAACTCGATCCGGCCCTCGGTGGCCAGAGTGTCGATGATCGCGTCAAACAGCATCTGGACCATACCCTTCGCCTGCGAATGGGGCAATTCCAGGTCGTTGACCATTTTCAACACAATCTCTTTTTTGGTCACGACGATTTCTCCCGCAAGGAGGGTCGTTGACAGGACTTACATGTCCCGCATGGAGAGGTCAAATCTGCTCCAAATGTAGGCCCAGAAACGACTAAAGTCAAGATCAACCGCTCGCCGTTTGCACAAAAACCACCCCGCGGAATCGCAGGATATCACGGTTTCCGCACAGGCCGGCCGCGGGAATGCTTGATTGCAAGTCCAAATTACCAAAGAACTTAGCGAGAGTACTGCCCTTCCTGAAGCAAGCGATGTTCCGCAACTCCTTGCTACGAAAGAACTAACGACAAAATCGTTACGACATCCGACAGCAAGGAGGCTCCGCAACCGGCTGCGCAGTCCGAGCAATGACTCCCAGAATCAACCTCCTTATCGACCACCCAGCCGGAAATCTTGATCCAGACCGAATATTCCGCATAATCCTTCGTTTTGGGCAATCGTCCCAGAAATACCGGACATTACCAACAGCCAGAAGGGATCGCAACCACCGACGTGCGACGTCGAGAAAAAGAGGATGCTCCGTTCCTGCGGCGCACCCCCAGTTCGCAGACCCACCTATAGGTGGCGATAAATCAGACCGGCCTAAGCTGGGAGCTACAATTGCCGCCGCAGAACGGCCCCAGCTTCTATGAGATGCCCATCCCGGCCACCCCAGTCTTGACGGGCTGACGGCCATCCTGCCGAAATGTGCAAGTTTCCAGCACCAACGAGGGTACAGACGCTACTGTCCCATTCCCTGCGAAACCACGGCATACGCCGCCAGTTCCGGTACGGTCATCGTGCCAAGGTCGGTCTCAATGCGAATGGTGCGGCTGATCTTCCCCCGCGTATCGCCTGCAACGAACGTTACCGGAATCAGGTGCAACGGCTTCGGGGTTCCGGCATCGGATGTATCGAATCGGAAGTCCTCGTCGCCACATTCGATCGACAAGATGCGAAACGGCCTCTTGCCACGGACCACCAGTTGCTTCGTGACTTCATGGCCAGGCTCAATGACTCCCATGAACAGGGACGCGGGACTCACCACAATACTCGACACGACGCTCCCCTCAACCAGTAGCGGCACCTCCGCCCGGCTCGGGTCGTTGGTCCGCAGCAGAAGATGATCGCGAATGTACCCGACGGGGGCGGCGTCATCCATCTTCACCAGCAGGTCGTACCAAGCCTGGCCACCGCGGCGTCCGGCCTCGATCAATTGCACAGACAAATGTGGATTGGCGTTTTTAACGTCAACAATCCGCCAATTGCTATGGCCTGTATATTGGACCCGCACACGGGCTTCTTTGGCCATTCCTTGATCCACCGAGCCAAACTGCACACTCCCGGGATCGAAGATCACGTCGTTGCGGATATAGGCCCCAACGCGAAGCTGTACCTGTGCGTAGAACGGCTTGTCGAACGTAACGGTGAGCGTGGCGCCTTTGCGCCCCAGAAACCTGTCGGTATTGACGTGCGCGACAATCGCCCCCTTTTCGTAGGTTTTCAGCGAGCCGTTCTCGACGCGCGGCGTCGTGCAACCACACGTTGAACTGACGTTGGCAACATGGACGTCCTCTTCATACAGGTTTTCAAACTCAAACCTGAACTCGGCTTTCGCATCACGGGCCACGTTGCCGAAATCGTGTTCGGTTACCTTGAACATCTTCCGGGCCCAATCCTGTGCCCCCGCGGAAGAGTGGAGTAGAACGATTAGGATGAAAAGCGATCGGCTGACGGTGCGAATCATGATCGGAATCACCAGTGGGTTAGGAGGCACAAAGGGGTCGTTACACGCCCTGGCAAATCAAACAGGGACCGCGGATTGTCTCCTTGGCAACAAATCGCCGAGCAAATCTAGGTTTCATAATAACGCATGTCAATTTGGAATACTTATCGGCGCAAGGAAGCCCCGACCTGATGGCCGCAGCACCGCCATCACCCTCGCAACAGGAATCGCCCCCCCTCTAACGAACCACTTCCGGGCGACTCTTCCGGAAAGAACCCCGCACGCCCCCCGAAATTTCGCGTTTTTCTTGTGCGGACGCATTGCCAACAGAGGTAGGGCTTCGCTACACTAAGGGATTCCGCTAAACCGGTCAGGCCGGTTTGGAGGCTCGGGATATGGACTTCGAATACCGCGAAGCGCGCTATGTTTGAATCGCTACAAAAAGGGCTCGACTCTGCAATCCGCACCTTGCGGGGCCGCGGAAAGTTGACCGAAGCGAACATGCGCGATGGCCTCCGCCTCGTGCAGGAAGCCCTGCTCGAAGCCGATGTCAGTGTCGCTGTGGTCAAAGATTTCGTCGATCGCGTGGGGCAGCAGGCGGTGGGCGAGCGGGTGCTGAAGTCGCTTGATCCAAGCCAGCAGTTGGTCGGCATCGTCTATCAGGAACTGGTCCGACTGATGGGGCCGGTGGACCACTCTCTCCACCTCCGACATGGCGGCGGCCCCTCGATTCTCATGCTCTGCGGCCTGCAAGGCTCCGGAAAAACCACCACATGCGGCAAAATCGGACGCCTGCTCCACGAACGCGGTCGCAAGCCCATGTTGGTCGCCGCCGACTTGCAGCGCCCCGCCGCTATCCACCAGCTTCAGGTTCTGGGTGAACAACTGAGCCTGCCGGTCTTCGCAGATCTGGACGCAACCGACCCGGTAGCTCTCTGCCAGGCAGCGGTGAGAGAGGCCAAAAAGAGTGAAGTGGACGTCGTCGTGCTCGACACGGCCGGTCGACTGCACGTCGACGACGAGCTGATGCAGCAGTTGGGACGGATCGACCGCCGGGTCCAGCCGGAGCAGGTGTATCTGGTCGTTGACGCCATGACGGGCCAGGACGCGGTGCTCAGCGCCAAGGCGTTCAATGAGGCGTTGGAGCTGGACGGCGTGATCATGACGAAGCTCGACGGCGATGCCCGCGGCGGCGCTGCCCTGTCGGTGAAGCATGTGACGGGCGTCCCGGTCAAGTTTATCGGCACGGGCGAGCACCTCGACTCGATCGAGGAATTCCATCCCGACCGCATGGCCAGCCGCATTCTGGGCATGGGCGACGTGGTCAGCCTGGTTGAGCAGGCCCAGCGCAAGCTCGATCAAGACGAAATGGCCGCCCAAGAGGCCCGGCTCCGCAAAGGAGAGTTCACGCTCGACGATTTCAAGAAGCTGCTGGGAGAGACCTCGAAGCTGGGCCCGATGAACAAGATCATGGGCATGATTCCCGGAATGGGACAGCTTACCGAAATGATGGGGGACGTCGATGCCGAAAAGGATATGACGCGGCTGCGCGGCATTATCGACTCGATGACCCCAGAAGAGCGGCGAAACCCCTCCCGCACCATCGACCAGAGTCGACGCCGGCGGATTGCCGCCGGAGCGGGGGTTCAACCCCACGAGGTCAACGAACTGGTTAAGCAGTTCGACGGCATCGCCGACATCATGAAGAAGATGTCCGGCATGGGCATGCGCGACCGCATGAAGGCCATGCAGCAAATGACCCAAAGCGGCATGCTCAACCCCGGGGGTCGCATTGCCAAACAGAAGAAGGGAACCGGCAAACGGCTGACGCCGCAAGAGCGGGCGAAACTGAAGAAACTCCGAGACCGAGAGGCTCGCCGACGAAAACGAGACAAGAAAAAGAAATAAGAACCCCTAATACCCCTGGTAGTCGGTGGCCTTCCCTTCCAGAAACTGCCCCGTATGCCGGGGACAGGACGGATAGAAGACACAGGTCGGAATTCGGGCGTCGCAAACCGACGGCGCACGGCGGCCGACCCCCAACAATACGAGTTCCTGGCACAACTGGAATACGGGTGGAACGATCCTCGGAAGCCGCCCGAAAGCACCAGTTGAATCAGACCCATTCAACAACCTTTTTGGAGGAAACCGCGTGGCAGTACGAATTCGGATGAAGAAACTTGGCCGACGCCATCGCCCGTTCTACCGCATTTGCGCAACGGACGCCCGCCGCCCCCGTGATGGCCGTGTGCTTGAAGAGCTGGGAACCTACGATCCGCTGGTGCCCGAAACCGATGCCCGAGCCATCCTCAATGGCGAACGGATCAACTATTGGCTCTCGGTCGGCGCACAACCCTCGGAGAAAGTCCAAGTCCTGATCAAAAAATACGGGGCCGAAGGCTCACACCTGGACGCACAGAGGCAAGCGCTCGACCGGCTCGCACAATCACGAAGGCGGACGGAGCCGGTTGTCATCGCGCCCAAAGCCGAGACCAAGGAAGCTCCTGCCGAAGCGGCGCCCGAGACGGCGGAAGCCGGGGAGTAACCGCGGGACAGAAACGCCCGGTCGACCATGCGATTCGATGTCTTGACCCTGTTTCCCGAGTTGTTCCAGAGCTACCTGGGGCAGGGCATTTTGCGGCTGGCGATCGAGCGAGATTTGGTCGATGTCCAATTGCACAACATTCGCGATTGGACCTACGACAACCATCATTCGGTCGACGACCGGCCGTTTGGTGGCGGGCCAGGCATGGTAATGAAGGTGGAGCCCGTGGTCGAGTGCGTCGAGGCCGTCCGCGGCAACGCCGATGATCCGGGCCACCTGGTGATGCTGACGCCGCAAGGCCGACGGCTCGACCAGCCGATGGTTGAACGGTTGTCCCAGCAGCGACGCCTCCTGTTGCTGTGCGGAAGATACGAAGGATTTGACGAACGCATTCGCCAAATCCTTCAGCCGGAGGAGATTTCCATTGGCGACTACATCCTCAACGGAGGCGAGGTAGCCGCCATGGTTATGATTGATTCGATCATCCGCCTGGTGCCCGAGGTGCTCGGCGATGAGGATAGCAGCCAATTCGACTCGTTTTCGGGTGGGCGATGCGGGTTGGAGTTTGCCCAGTACACCCGGCCGCGAGAATACCGCGGCCTGACCGTGCCGGACGTTTTGCTAAGCGGAAACCACCAGGTGATTGCCCAATGGCGCGAGCAGGACGCCCAACGACGAACCCAACTGCGACGTCCCGACCTGCTCGGCCACCAGGACTGAACAGACCAGAATAGATCGACACCGCGGAACACATTCTTCTTCCAGGAACCCCCGCCGACAGGAAGAAATGACAACCGCCGTAACAAGCCAACTGCGTAACCGGCCATCGGCCGGTCAGACCACACGAAAGGAGCGGCAAGAGATATGAGCCAGCAGCTTATGAACCTGGTCGAGAAGACCAGCATGAAAACAGAAACTCCCTATTTCGAAATCGGCGACACGGTCGACGTGCATTGCCGGATTCTCGAAGGGGAAAAGGAGCGCATCCAGGTGTTCAGCGGCGTCGTGATCGGCCGGAGCGGCTCCGGTTCGCGCGCCATGTTCTCCGTACGGCGCATCGTGCAAGGCGAAGGCGTCGAACGGAAGTTCCCGCTCCATTCGCCCAGAATCGCCAAGATCGAAGTCAAGCGAGCAGGCGTTACCCACCGGGCCAAGCTGTACTACCTGCGAGATCGTGTCGGCAAGGCCGTCCGCCTGAAGGAACGCCGGATCGATCTGAACCAGCGCAAGAAGTATGCGGAGAAGGCCGGCCGCGGCGAGATGGTCTAGCCTGGTTCCCCCGGCCGCATTATCGCCAGCCGTGAGCGCTCAGGCATCCCCGCCCGCTGCATTGCCGCCCAGTTCGCTACTCTGGGAACAGGCCGCGTGGTTCGCCCCGGCCCGCTCACGGTTGTTGCGTCGTGTACGTATCGCTGACCGGCAACGAATCCTGGATATTGCGTGTGGTCCCGGGGCCGTGACCTGCGAATTGGCCGCGAGGTGCGCCCCCGAAGGCGCCGTGATTGCCTTGGATCGGAGCCGGGCCGCGCTGGTTGAGTTCGCTGCCTCGGGGCGGGAAGGCAGCGATCTGCGGTGCAAGACCGCGCCCGTCCAGCCGATTCACGGTGACGCGCATCGCCTGCCGTTTGCCGACCACACCTTCGATTTGGCATTCTGCCAGTTCGCCCTCCTATGGCTCGACGCCCCGGCCGTCGTGGCCGAATTGGCCCGGGTGTTGTCGCCGGGCGGCGCGGTTGTCGCCATCGAACCCGATTACGATGGCATGATCGAGTATCCGCCGGAAGTCGTCACCGGCCCCCTGTGGCGTGCTGGCCTGGCGCGTGCAGGCGCAACGCCAGACATTGGACGACGCCTGCCGGGACTGTTTTCGGCCGCCGGTTTTCGTGTCCATGTACAACTGCTCGATCGGCTCCTCCCCCCTGCCCCGGCCCGTTTCGAGCTGCTCCGCGGCCTGCCGCTGACCTGCGAGGAACGCGCTCGGCTGGACCAGGTTGCGGCATCGACCGCAGCGTCATCGCACCCCACCGTCGTCCACCTGCCCCTTTTTCTGCTCACCGCCGAACTGGGCTCTTCCGTACAACAGTGTACAGAATAGGACGGGGGGTTCAGTAGCGGACTTGAATCCTGGAGAAACGGCCGGTTTGCCCCCGGTCTTTCACGAGCGATTCGAGACGGGGGGGCGGCAACCGGCATCTCGGCGGAAACTACTGCCGGGGGCTTGACAAACGGATCGCCAGTAGCAAAAACTAGAGGTGCGTGAAGGGACTTCATTCTCGAATGGTCCCCACAAGCGACCGGATGTGCGTGCGGTTCCTCGCAGGGACTGTGTGATGACGTCGGCCGATTCGGGATCAACAGAGGTTTTTTGAGGGCATTCGTTTCCGAACTGCGGGACGAGCCTTCAACCGCGGGATGGTCCTTGAGTGCGGGGTCCGGCGGATGCCGTGTTCTCGCGAGGGCTTTCGATGTACTCGTCCTAGCCCGGGAGACTCATCATGTGCCGCACGTCCGTTGCCTGCACGGCCGCTCGTGTTTTCGTCGGTCTCTATTTGCTTGGTTTCTACTTGGCACCTGCCATGGAGCCCCAGGGTTTTTCGGCCGACACCACATGGACCGGCGCCGACGCAACCTCGCCCACCGATTTCGAGGTGGACAACAACTGGACAGGCGGTGCTCCGGCCAACAATCTCACCGACGATCGAGCCATTCTCGGCGCCAAGGGTACTCTGCCCAACCCGGCGCTAACCAGCGACCGCGCGATCTACGGCCTTGAGTTTCGCGGTTCCGGCTGGCTGGTGGGCGGAGCAGACTATACGCTGACCGTCGGCGCCGGTGGAATTGGAGTCGATCCGAGCCTGGGGAACAGTAGCTTCACCATCCAATCGAAGGTCGCCCTGGGCGGTACTTCCACCTGGGCGATCGGCGAAGCTTGGCGCTCCCATTTGCTAACACTCGCCGGCGGCTTAAGCAGCCAGGCAGGTCAAACGCTCACGTTCTCCAATCCGCGGTGGTACAACCCGATCGTCTTCGTCACCGGTCCGACCAGCCTTGCAGGCGACGTCGTCATCGAAGGCCCCAACCTGAAGATCGCCAACTACACCTCCAGTTCAATCACCGGGAACCTCATGTTCGACGGCGGGGTGCTGATGGTCGACGCCGATCTCACGCCAGATATCGGAACCGGGGCCGGCGAGATCCAGTTCGCGTCGGAACGCATCGGCGGCTTCACCAACTATGGCAGCAGTCGAATCACAGTAACCATTGGCGACGGAGCAGGCGGAGCCGCGCCGCTTCAATGGGGCTCCACGCTATTTAATCCGAGTGCCCTTGTTCTGTCGGGCCTCGGTGGAGGGGCCGGCGGACTTACCTTGACGAACCCACTGGACCTCAACGGCGCGAGCCGTCAGTTCTACAACTACGGCGGCGGCAGCTATACCGCAGAACTCACCGGCCTGATCAGCAATAGCGGGACCAGCGCGGCAGGTATCACCAAACACAACAACTCCAGCGGCATTACCTACCTGTCAAACAACGCGAACAGCTTCAACGGCCCCATCACGATCAACGGCGGTACGCTCCGGTTCGACACGATTGGCAATATCGGCAGCGGTCCAACGGCCTTGGGCAACCCGACAACGGCGAGCAACGGGCTGATTACGTTGGGAGGTTTCTACGGTGCCGGCCCCCATATCTACACGGGCTCGCTGCTCTATACCGGCTCCGACACGCTCAGTACCGATCGGCCCATTCGGCTGGCCGGCAGTGCTGCGATCCGCTCCAGCGGAACCGGCGCCGTCACGTTTACCGCCGATATGCAACCGGCGCTGAACGACACGGCCAGAACGTTCACCTTGGGTGGCGCCAGCACGGGCGATAATACATTCGCCGGAATCATCGTCGATCGGAGCACCACTTATCCGACTTCCGTCGTCAAGGCCGACGCCGGAACGTGGGTCCTGTCTGGGGCTAACACCTACACCGGCAATACGACACTCAACGCCGGCATACTCCGGGTCTCCGGAACCAATTCCGGCACACTGGGCACAGGCGCCAGCCAGTTGATCCTCAATGGCGGGACGTTGGAAACGTTCGCCGATACGACAAACACGGTCAATTTCGACCGCGACACGATTGTCAACGGCAGCACAACCATTGCCCTTGGTCGGCTGACCTCTGGCGGCGACGCGACGGCCGCACGCCAGTTCGGCACGCTGTCGATCGGCAATACGACATTGACCGCTCGCCTCGACACGACGAACTACACCGCCGCCGACGTGGCCGGTCATCTCACGTTCGGCGATACAACCTTGGCCGGCAATGCAACGTTCAATATCAGTGGCCTACGAAAGGGGTCCAACAGCCAGCCGCGCCTGAACTTGGACAGTCTCACCGATGCCGGGGCCGGCTACGGATTCACCGCCACAGGTATGTGGTGGTATAGCGCCGTCGTGGCCAATGGCGGCGTCAACGTCGGCGGTAACGTAGTGCTTAGCGGCACCACACTGGCCGCCATGGGCGATTGGAGCACCCAGAACATCGGCGGAAATCTGAATATCGCAGGCGGTACGCTGCAACTGTCCGGCAACTTCACCCGGCCGCTGGGCGATGGCGCCGGACAGGTCCAATTGACGTCCGGCAATGCCGGGTTCTCCACGTACGACGGCGGATCCGACGTGACGGTGAATCTCACCAATCCGTCCACCGGCCAAACCGCCGATCTTGTCTGGGGGTCCGATTACTTCAAACCCTCGGCGCTACTGCTGGCCTTGGGCACCGGTTCGGATACACGGCAATTGGAATTCGTCAATCCGATCGACCTGAACGGGACAAATCGCTCGCTGTACGTCTATGCAGGCACCGGGGTCCTCAGCGGCCTGATCAGCAATAGCGGTGCTACGCCGGCCGGCATCGTTAAGCAAACTTACGACAAAGGCACTCTCTGGCTGGCCAACAACGTCAATACCTTTGATGGCCCGATCGAGGTCCGATATGCCACGCTGCGGTTCGACACAATCGCCGACGTCGCCGGCGGCGCCAGTGCCCTCGGCGCCCCGACAACGGCCGCCAACGGGCTGATTACCTTGGGCACTACATCCAGATCGGCCATCCTGCAATACACCGGTGACGCCGATTCTTCAACCGACCGCATGATCGCCCTTGCAGGCACGACCGGCGGCGGCACGATCACCGCCGATGGCGTCGGCACGATCCGTTTCACCAACACCGGCGCGATGACCACCCCCGGGGCCGGCGCCAAGACCCTTACGCTCAACGGCACGAACACCGGCGATAACCTGTTTGCAATCGCGATTGTTGACAACAGCGCCACCAACACCACCAGTGTGGTCAAAAGCGGCGTCGGAACCTGGATCCTCGGAGGCGACAACACCTACACCGGCGCGACCACGGTCAGTGCCGGCACGTTGCGAGTGGACGGGTCGATTCATGCCAGTAGCACGGTAACCGTCAGCAACGGAGCGATCCTCGGTGGTTCAGGCGCGATTGGCGGCCTGGCCGCCGGCGCCGGGCTGGTCAGCCCCGGCGCGAGTGCCGGCATCCTCTCGGTAGCAACGATCAATCCGGGCGCCGGCATGGATTTCGCCTTCGAATTCGGCCAGATGGGAAGCCCGGACTACGGCGATGCGACCAGTAGCAGCAACGACGTGCTGAGGCTAACCGGCAACGATCCTGCAACTGGTGCTTTGGGTACGAATAACTCGGTGGATATCTACTTCAGCGTTTCCGACCTTGAACTCGGCGACGTATTCCGTGGCGGCGTGTACGTCGACGCAGCCGTTGACGCAGCCGACCGGGCCGAGTTTCTTGGCATGGTCCAGGGGGCCAGCTTCAACTACTATGTATTGGGCGACGGTGGCGGCGCGCATGCGTTCGGCGGCCTCGACTATTACACCATGGCCCAGTACGACTCCTTCCTGCAAATGGAGATGTCCGCAGTGGCCGAAACAGCCAACTTCGGTGGCGGTCCCGTTTCCGGCAGCGTGCTGCAATTCCGCATCGTGCCCGAACCAACCCTCCCCCTACTGATCGCTTTCACGCTGCCCTTGCTCCTCGTACGTCGGCGCAGAAGGCGTTGAAATGTACGCGGCCGCTGCCGCTCGTCTTCTGCTTTGCAGAGCCCCAGTGCCTTGCAGGCTATCGGGCATGAAGCGGGCGGAGGTCGCGATCTGACCGCCACTGGTTCAGCAGGGCAAGGGCGCGTGGTTCGATACTGAGGAATCGAACGAGTTGCGAACTGCTCGTGCCCAGTTGGTCGCCGGCTCGGCGCGGATCGGAATCGCATGCGGCGACGTGGTCGAGCGCCTCGGCCAGCAGTGCGGGAAAATCGTCGTGCTCGCCCGATACCTCGATCCGCGTCCCCCGCAAGCGAGTCCGCCATAAGACGCTGGGCTCGCTCGCCTCGTCCACGTCGCACCGAACGGCCAGTGCGAGGTTCACACGCAAACGGAAAGCCGCCACCGAACGGTTCTCTGCTTGGCTGCGCCGCTCGTTCGCCTCGGCCGAGATACCCGATGGATTGTGAACAAACTGGACGGCCGTCTCCACCTTGTTCCGATGCTGCCCGCCAGGCCCCGACCGCCGCAGACGGCGCATGGTGCATTGGGCAAGCAGCACGTCCAGTGGCAGCGATGCAGGATGCCGGTCCATTACGATCCGCCGGATACCAGGGCCTCGAATGCGTCTTCGTCCAGCACCGTAACGCCGAGTTGCCGGGCCTTGGTCAGCTTGCTGCCGGCCTTCTCGCCTGCCACCACGTAGTCGGTGTTCTTCGAGACGCTGGACGTCGCGCGGCCGCCAAGCCGCTCAATGGCGGCATTGATCTCGTCGCGGGTATATTTCTGCAGGGCGCCGGTGACGACAAACGTCTTGCCCTCCAGCGGCCGCCCGCCGGGGCCGGCTGCCGGCTGGTCCATTTCCATCTTGACACCCACCGAGCGGAGGTCGTTGACGATCTTCCCGCCTGCCTCGCTGTGCAGGAAGTCGTACACACTTCGGGCGATAATGGGGCCGATTTCGTTGATCTGCGACAGGTCGTCGACCGACGCCGCTACCAGCGCGTCCATCGACTCGAAATGCTCTGCCAGAACCGCAGCCACCCGGGCGCCGACGTGGCGAATCGACAGGGCGTTCAGTACGCGAGCCAGTCCGCGATCCTTGCTGGCCTCGATTCCTTCCACCAGGTTCCGGGCCGACTTCTCGCCCATGCGCTCGAGCCTGGTCAACATACGGGCATCGAGACGGTACAGGTCGCCGCAACTGTGAACCAGGCCCTGTTCGACAAGCTGATCCACCAGCTTATCGCCCAATCCTTCGATGTCCATCGCATTGCGTCCGGCGAAGTAGCGGATGCGTTCCTTCAACTGGGCCGGGCAACTCTCCGCATTCGGACAGCGGATATACACACCGCCTTCATCGCGAACCAGCGGCGTGCCGCATTCCGGACACACTTCAGGAAAAGAGTACTTCCGCAACGAACCCTTTCGCTCATGGGCTTCCACACGAACGATGTGCGGAATGATCTTGCCGGCCTTCTCCACCACAACCGTGTCGCCCACCCGAACGTCTTTACGCTCGATCTCGTCGGCATTGTGCAGGCTGGCGCGGCTTACCGTCGTTCCGGCCAGCTCGACCGGCTCGAGAATGGCGACCGGTGTAATCGTGCCCGTCTTGCCCACCTGCACCTTGATGTCTTGCAGCCGGGTCGTTGCCTCGTACTTCTCGAACTTGTAGGCGACAACCCACCGAGGGCTTTTCGACGTTGCTCCCAGGCGTTCGCGCTGTTCGAGCCGATTGACCTTCAGCACGAGGCCATCGATCTCGAAATCCAGTTCGTGCAATCGGCCGATGAGTTCCTCGCAATGGGCCACTGCCGCATCGAAGCTCTTGAAACAGTCGACGTGGGGCGTCGCGGTCAATCCCCAGCGGGCCAGCTCATCGAGAAACTCCATGTGCGTCTCGGCATAAAGCCCCTCGACATAGCCGACACCATGGCAGAAGACGCGAAGACTGCGCTCGGCACAGATGCGCGGATCGAGCTGCCGGATGCTGCCGGCCGTGACGTTCCGCGTATTGGCGAAGGGCGGTTTGCCTGCCGCCTGCTGCCGCTCGTTCAGGCGGACCAGGTCCGAGTTGGTCATGTAGACTTCGCCGCGGACTTCGAGCACGTCAGGGACATCGTCCCCGGCCAACCGCAGCGGCACGTCGCGGACCGTGCGCATATTGTGAGTGATATCGTCTCCGACCTTACCGTTGCCGCGGGTGAGGCCGCGCACCAGTCGGCCGCCTTCGTAAAGGAGCGATACGGCCACACCGTCGATTTTCAGTTCGACCACCCATTCGATCGGTTCGCCGGCGAGCAGCTTCTCCGTGCGCCGGCCGTAGGCGCGCAACTCGTCGATCGAATACGTATTATCGATCGACAGCATCGGCACGCGATGCGGGACTTCCACGAGCCCCTCGACCGGCTCGTCTCCGACGCGCTGGGTCGGACTGTCCGGCGTGATCAGCTCCGGATGCTCCGCTTCCAGCCGTTTGAGCCGCTCCATGAGCCGGTCGTACTCGAGGTCGGAAATCTCCGGCGCTGCCTCGACGTAGTATTTCCGGTCGTGATGCTCGATTTGCCGGCGGAGCTGTGCGATTTCGTTCGCAGGATTGGCGTGCATGGCGATTTCCCGTGCAGAAGCATTTTCCCGTGCAGAAACACTAATTGGATTACCAGACGAGCCGCGGGAGCAGGCACGGACCTCTATCGGAAGGCTCTGGTCAGGCCGTTCAGGAAAGAGGCTCCCCTCTCCCGGTTGGATTATCCGTCGCAGCCGCACGCGGCCACACAACCACCGGACATTCCGCGCAGCGGATGGGGAATCAGACACAGGAACTTCAGCGGCCCCGTGCCCGTATTGCGAAACTGATGCTCCTGCCGCGGCGGCACGAAGACGACCGTACCTGCCTTCACGGCGCGGGGAGTACTCCCCTGAAGAACCTCCCCGGTCCCCTCGAGCACGAAGACCTCGTGCTCATGCCCGTGTGCGTGGTGGGGCGTATATCCGCCGGGTGCAACTTCGAACTGCCGCATCGAAAAACTAGGCGCACCGTCGTCCGGGCCGACCAGGCATCGGATCTGGCAGCCGACCGCCCCTTCCGTATCCACCGGACTCGACGCAACAGATTCATAATGGACCACTTTCATAAAACAACCTCACAAGTAGTTACTTTCATCGCCCCCGCGATTATACCCCACTCCCTCCCATCACTGCCAGCCCGGCCTATCGCACGACTCTCTGAGTCGTGACCGTTCCGAACAGAGACTCGACTCGGAGAGTCGATCGACAAAACCCGGGCACACCGGCCCCTCGGCTTCCCCCCCTCGCGTCAGCGCGTCACTGACAGCCGATCACCGTCAACTGACAACTTTTTGGGTGGCAGCTTTCACGTTTTCCACCTTCGCTTGCAACCTGAGACCTCCACTATCCGGTTGTCCATCGACCAGAAAACATATACGTCCGTACAGTATTCCAAGTCTAACAGATTGGCCGCGGTTTGCAAGGCAAGAATCAGGCCAGTCGGGATCATTCGTCTGCGCAGAGTCGCCTGCGGACCTGGCGGAGAACCGTGACCATTATCTTCATAGGCGGTCGAAGGGATGAAAGCCTCTGCCGCCCCTGCCGGAGCCGGCCAGGGAGGACGCGACGGCCACCACGGGTTGCGCTTGGTCCGACTATGGTCGGACCGCGCTTCCCCCGTGGCTACAATCCTGCGCCGCTGCCGCGGCAAAACGTGACAACACGCTTTTGTCCGGCAAGGGTCGGGCCCGGTGGGGGGTTCATGATGCCGCTTCGATAGAATGAACACTTCAGCCGCGGCACACGATGTCCATCGCATGAAGATCCAACTCGACAAGAACATGCCTACGGCCAGGCGGTCACAATCTGTGACCACATCGGACGGGTCCTCGGCCATGCGGTCGCAAATTGCGACCGCATCGAAACGGAACAGTGGGATCGTGGCGGTATCTGCCGAGGAACCCCGAGGAGAGCATGCATGTTCGATCGCATTACGTTCGATCCCAAGATCATGGGCGGCCGCGCGTGCATTCGCGGCATGCGGATTCCCGTATCGGTCATCGTGGGTCAGATCGCCCACGGAGCCGACTGCGACGAGCTACTGGAGGGCTATCCAGACCTTCAACGCGAGGACATCCAGCAGGCGCTCCAATATGCGGCATGGCTGACGCAAGAGGGGGTTCAGCCGGCTTGAACGTTTCGGGTTCGTAATACGCGGGCGCTCTTCGTGATTCAACGCATGGATGCCGTGTTGGCCCAATCGAGCAACGACCTCATCCAAGGAGCAATCGTGGTTGTCGAGGCGTCCACCCAGAACATCGCCAGTTACACGCTCGTGTAGCCGGGGGTGGGAGGAGTAACCTCTGCTGCCGTGCGAAACCTTCGATTACGAGCACCGCCAAAGCTGAGCACGAGCAGGGCTGCCCCGCGCAACCGCGAGCGGCCGATCCTGACAAACACCGGTCCATTCTACCCCAACTATCGGCCCGGAGGCAAGCAGCAGCGACGGGGCGCGTGAAAAAGAAGACCTTGGGGGCCGGTCTTGACATCGTAATACAATGGGCGTAAAGTGTAGTACAGTGGAAGGGTGCAGAAGAAAGGGGATCGGGCAATGATGAGTGTACGGTTGGGTGAGCAACTTGAACGGCGGCTCGCGCAGGTTGCGCGCGCCACCGACAAGTCGGTATCGGACGTGCTCCGGGAGGCGGTCCGCAAGCATTGCGATGAGGTCCAGGTGTGTCGGCTCGGCGAGCGGCTGGCCGACGTCGTCGGAGCGGTTCAAAGCCGGGGCGGCCGGTCGACGAAGACGGGCCGTGCTTTCACGAAATTGGTGGCCAGGGACAACAGCGACCGCGGGAGACGCCGGACGTGACCCTCGCCGATGCCGGACCGCTAATCGCCATCCTCGACCGCGGCGACTCTCACCACAGGCAGTGTGTCGACGCCCTGGACGATCTGGCAGCCCCCTTGATCACCACTTGGCCGGCCTTTACCGAGGCCATCTACCTGCTTGGCGACAGGGTCGGCTGGCGTGGGCAGTCGCTCCTCTGGCAACTCGTCCTTCGGGGCGATCTCGTCCTCGAAAACCTGGACCAGGCAGGCGTCAAGCGGAGCCACGACTTGATGAAGAAGTACCGCGACGTCCCCATGGACCTGGCCGGCGCGACGCTCGTGGCCCTGGCCGAGCGCCGCAGGCTCTACCGCGTCTTCACGCTCGACGCAGATTTCCGCATCTACCGCATCAACGGCCGCAAGCCGTTTGAATTGGTTCCCGACGATGTGGATTGAAGTCACCGGCCTCTCCGGGCGGGGCAGCGAGACAGAAGTCTTCCCAGGGTGTGCGACAGCAACCCTGGACTTCGTTGTTGAACCGCGTTCCTGATTTCGGGGCGGGCAAGCCGGCACTTATCCCCTCCTTCGCTGAGCGACTATTGAACCACGATCTCGACCTTGTTGCCATCGCCCTTGACCACGCGGGCGGCTTTCGTTTCTTTCTTCCCGCCGGGGGTGATCACGCTGATCGTGTAATCTCCATGGAATGCACGGACCTTCGCAATACCGTCGTTATCCGTCTTAAGTTCTACGTTCGTCCGCCACTTGCTGCGGATCAAATCATGCAGAGCGTCGTAGGACGGCTTCAGACTGGTATCGGCCCTGAGGAACCCGGCCGGGGCGCCTTTCCAGGCGCCACGGTCGCAGAAGTCCCACCAGGTAATTGCGTCCACCGCCGAATGCGAGAAGACCATCGTATAGAACCGAACGACCTCGTCGGCCTGGTACTGCTCCCCTTCCGGCGTGCTGAGCCATTTCTCGCCCTGAGGCCGGTTCCACCCGCGCTTGCCGCTTAGGATCGTCGTCTCGGTGAAATGAAGCGGAGCGCCGTATTTGGCAAATCGCTCGCACACTTCCCATATCTGCCGGTTCGACCATGCTCCGCCGTGCATGTGGCTTTGCAGTCCGATGGCGTCGTAGAGCCGCTTGCCGTTCTCGTCCACCAGGTTCTCAATGACCTTCTCGTACGCCGCGTCCATGCGGTAGTCGTTGATCAGAAGCGTCGCGCCGGGGTTCGCCTCTCGCGCGGCAAGAAAACAACGCCGCGTGTATTCGGCCGGGCCGGTCTCGGCGATTACGCGGGTGGTCTTGGGAGCCTGCTCGTTCTTCAGCTTGTCGCGGTCGTAGTGGGCCATTTCGTTCACGACGTCCCACGTGTCGATCGCTCCCCTGAAGTGGGATACGCAATCGGTAATCCGACCGAGCTGCAGCTTCAGAATCGCTTGCGAATCGTTGGGCAACCATCCCGGATCGACGTAATTCCACGCAAGGGGGTGGCCTTTGGGTTTGACCCCGTTTTCAAGGCACCACCTGGCGACGGCCATCCAATGCTCGTCCGACGGTTTCCCTTGCTCGCGTTCGTACGACCACCAGTAGAAGCCGAGTGTCGCAAAGTTGAATATCTCCGCGAAGCGCTCCTTGTAGGCCGCGTCCATCTCCTCGTTCCCGAACCGTCCCCACATGAATATGTTGGCGCCGAACAGAAACGCCGAATTCGTCTGCTTCACCTCGACCTTTGCCGCAGGGATCGGCTTGCCGTCCGCATCGACCACGCGGATCTCGGCATTCGATTTGCGGTGTTTCTCGATCCTCGCATCGGCCGTCTTGAACAGATCGATCTCGGTATCGGCCAGCGCGCCTTCGACAAGCAGAGATGAAAGCAGCATCGCAGGCAGAATTCGGCAAATCGTAGGCATTCGACTATCTCTCCTCGTGTTGATATGTATCGATTCGTGGTCCCTCGGCATCTCACGCTGCCCCAATAATGTAAACCGGCCCCGGCCCCGCTTCAACCGGTAGCCCCCTCCTGCCCAGCGTGGGGCATTGGCTGCGCGAACCAACGTCGCGCGTGCGTTCCGATTACGATTACGAGCACGAGCACGAATTCTGCACTCGTACTCGTGCTCAGCCTCGCTGGCCCCAGTCGCCAATCATCCGCTCCACCGGTGCGCGTTCGGCGACGGTTCGTTCACTGCCGGACGGAACCGGCTCCCTGGCACAGGCCGACCGGGGGGATATAATACGGGTTTCGCAGGTTTCGGGTACACGACAAGGTGCCCAGTTTGGATGAAATGGAGGATGACATCGTGCCGGAATTGGGAGTCAACATCGATCATGTGGCTACGCTTCGCCAAGCGCGAAAGACCAATGAACCTGACCCCGTCTGGGCGGCAGCATTGGCCGAACTGGGGGGGGCAGATGGAATCACAATCCACCTGCGGGAAGACCGGCGGCATATCCAGGACCGCGATCTGGACATCTTGCGCCAGACCGTGGCCGTAAAACTCAATCTGGAAATGGCCTGCGAACCCGAGGTGGTCGCCATCGCCTGCCGCGTTAAGCCCGATCAGGCCACGCTCGTGCCCGAACGTCGCGAGGAGGTGACCACCGAAGGCGGACTCGACGTGGCCGGACAGATCAAGCGGGTGGGCGAGGTCGTGCGCCAATTGCAGGATGCAGGCATTGTCGTCAGCCTGTTTCTCGATCCGGAAGAGCGGCAGATCGCCGCCGGGGCCGAACTCGGCGCGGAGGCGATCGAACTGCACACCGGCAAATATGCCCTGGCGAGGCCGGGCAACGACCAGCAGCAAGAGCTAGAGACACTCCAAGCGGCCGGGGCCGCGGTGCTCGCCGCAGGCATGACGCTCCACGCAGGCCACGGCCTCACCTATCGCAACGTGATCCCGGTCGCCCGGATCGACCAGATGCATGAGCTGAACATCGGACACAGCATTATGGCCCGCGCAATCATGGTCGGAATGGAACGGGCGGTGCGCGAGATGAAGGCGTTGTGCTCGTAGTTGCCCAATGTTGCTTTGCCGGGGCTCCTTGGAGTGGGTTATTCGAGCGAGAAATCGCAGAGGGGGTCTTCGTCAGGTCCGACCTTGCACTGGAGTGTGGTGGCCGTGTTGTACTGCGGGGGAATCAGGTCGATGCTTTCCGGGTAGGTGGCTCCCATCGCGCCCTCGATCATCTTGCCGGTTTCCTGGGTGGCGGTGATGCGGACCTTCTTGTCGCCGGCCGTGCAGCGGATCTTGTATTGTCCGTCCTTGATGGCGGCGGTGGCCGTGGGACCGGTGGTCGTTGCGTCGGCGAAGACGATTTGCCCCGACTGCACCGGCTTTCCCTGGTAGGTGACCGTGCCGGTGATGGTGTACAGCTTTGGTCCGCCGCCACAACCGCAGATCAGCAAGGCGGCCAGGATGCTCAGGTGGCCAGTGGCGAAGGCGGGTTTGGACGTACGGTCGGACATCGGACTTCTCGCGATTCGGGGCGGACTGTTGTGGCGGACCGCGCGGCAAATCAGGGCTGCGCGGGAGTCGATTAGAACGGGCCGAGGACCTCGTTATCTCTGGAACTACCCAGGTTGCGCCAGGTGGTCAGGTCGATCGAGTTCGAGATGAAGTGGACCGAGCCGTCGCAGAGGACGACGTTAACGCCGCCGGGGTGCTGGCTCCGCGAGGAGAGGTTCTTGGGGGTGGAGCCGGTTTTCTGGCCCGATTCGTTAGCGCAGGGCATGCCGAGTTTTTCGGCGGTGTCGGGCTTCGGGCACCAGCCGTTCTGGACGTAGTCGGGCACGGTGGTGTTGGGGGCTTCGTGGGTGGTGATGCCGCAGTGGTGCCCGTACCAAATCAGCCCGCGCAAATCGCAGTGGGTACTGTCGGCGTTTGCCTGGCCCTGGCGGACCTCGGCCAGCATGAGGGTGTTGCTGGTGCCGTCGCGGATGTAGCTGAAGTTAAAAACGTCGATGTTTGTGGTCACAGCCTCTTCGTAGTGGAAGGGGGCTCCGAGGAAGGTGACGCCGTTGAGCGGAGTGACGCGGTAAACCGAGGTGTTGCCCAGGTTCACGGCGTAGTTGAAGTTGGCCATGTTGTAGGCGTTTCCACCCCAGGAGGAGCGGGTGTGGCTGTCGCTAGGGCAGATGTGGGTGGCGATCTGGATGCGGCAAAGGTCGAGGTTAGGCTGCGAGGTGTAGATGACTTTCTCGTCCCACTGGTCTGCTATGCCCTGCTGCTCGATGTAGGGGAGCGTCATCTTGACCCAACCGCCGTGTCCCCAATGAGAACCGGCGAAGGGGAGCGTTCCCATGGCGGTATGGTAGTTATGCATCGCCAGGCCAAGCTGCTTGAGGTTGTTGTTACACTGCGTCCGCCGGGCGGCTTCGCGAGCCGCCTGCACGGCCGGCAACAGAAGCGAGATGAGGATACCGATGATGGTGATCACCACCAGCAACTCGACGAGCGTAAAGGCGTTGCGACGAGACATGCGAACGATTCCTGCAGCTTAAAAGGGCCGTCGCTCAGACGTTCCGGCTGCGAACCTGCCGGCTGGCGACACTGACATAATACCCCATTGTCATTGTAATGCAGGGCGACTGTTTCCACAAGCGCGAAGCAGGTGTCGGTATAGATGAGAACGATCGCCCCGTGGACGCTGGACCATTAGGCCGGCCGAAGGTAGGGGCTGGGTCGGCAGACGCTAACCTGATCGCTGGCATTTCTCGTCTGAATAGCGGCTTTCTCTCGCGGGAGAGACGCTACGGCTTGTCGGGCAACTGGGATTTGCGCCGGAGCAGATGGTGGTAATGCTGTGCGAAACGATGGGCTTCGTCTCGCACATACTGCAGCAGTCGCAAGGCGTAGCTGTGTCGGCTCAGGCGAAGCGGTTCGTCCGTATCGGGCCGGAAGACCAGTTCCTCGCGCTTGGCGAGCGAGATGAGCGTAGGCGGTGACATCTCCAGCGCGGCAAACGCCGCCAGCGCGGCGTTGAGTTGGCCGCGCCCGCCGTCAATCAGCAGGATGTCAGGCATGGTCTCGTTTTCCCGCTGCAGATGCTCGAAGCGGCGGAATACGGCCTCGCGGATGCTGGCCGTATCGTCCGGGCCCGCCACGCCGCGAATGCGCAGCCGGCGGTAGCCCGGCTTGAACGGCAGGCCATCGATGAACTGGACCACACTTGCCACCGTGTCGGTGCCGCCCGTGTGCGCAATGTCAATCCCCATGATCGTCCGCGGCTGCTCCGCCAGATGCAACACCTTCCGAAGGCCGGCAAGCCCGCGTTTCGGATCGATCGGAAAGACTTCGGGTTGAACATGCGTTTCCAACTCGCCACGATCGTCGAGCGTTTCCAACATGTGGATTTCGTCGCGCAGCCGGGCCGCGTCTTCAAACCGCAGCTCCTTGGCCGCCGCAGCCATCGCCTCCCGCATTTCCTCCAGAACCGCCTGCCGCTTCCCGTTCAGAAAACGGATGAGCCGCTTGACGTCCTTCCGGTACGCCTCTCGCGTGATCCGCAGGTTGCACGGGGCGGAACACTGATTCAGCGACGCGAGCAGGCAGGGGCGGAACCATCGCCATTTCGGATCGGTATCGTCGATTTCGAGCGTGCAGGTGCGGAACTTGAAGATCCGCTGGAGGACCTGGATGGCGCCCCGCAGCGCACGCGGATTGGCAAACGGGCCGTACAGCCTGGTGCCCCGGGCTTTCGGTTCGCGTGTGAACAATACCCGGGGGTACTGCTGCCGTGTTGTGATTTCCAGGTAAGGGAATGACTTCCCGTCGCGCAAATCCCGGTTGAACTTCGGCTGGATGTCCTTGATCAGGCGTGCTTCGATCAGCAGGGCATCGATTTCCGAGGTGGCTTCCAGGTATTCGATATCGCGGATTTCCTGGACAAGGGTAGCGGTGCGCGGGTCTTCGGTGGCGGCCTTCAGGAAGTAGCTGCCCGCCCGGTTGCGAAGATCCTTGGCCTTCCCCACGTAAATAACGCGGCCGGCGGCGTCCTTCATCAGGTACACACCCGGCGCGTGCGGGAAGGCGCGGGCCTTGGCCGCCGCCTGCGAATTGTCCGTCGGCTGTTCAGATTCCGTCATTGTGCGCCTGCAGTCCGGCAAAGTCGCGATCACTTCACCCTACGCTATTCTACCACCCGCCCCGGCCACCGCGAAGGGCGAACGGCGGTGCGGTGCATCGCAGGGTGCAGCAGCGGACTTGCATCTTGAAAAAAGGCCACCGGCCGGCTTGCCCGGCCTGGAGCCGTGGTCAGTTGGCTACTGGCAACGCCCCCAATCGATTCTCGCCCCGCACGGTGCCGCCTCCGGCGGCGGCATTGTGTGGGGCGAGAACATGGCTCGTAGCCCACGGTTAACTGGATGACCACGGCTCCTGGCGCGGCAAGCCCGCCGGTGGCCTTTGCGGCGACATTGTTCGAGAATGGCGTGAACAACGCGGGCGACTTACAATCTCGGATCGACCGGCTCGCTTTCCAGGGCGAGGACGCCGAAGACGCATTCGTGGACGCGGCGGAGCGGCTCTTGGCGGACGAAGCGTTCAAGGGCTTCGCTGCCCAGGGCGAATTCGCGTAGAGCCAAAGAGCGTTTGGTCGTCAGGCCGCGATGACGCAGCCGAGCGAGGTTCTCGGGAAAGGTGTATTCCGGGCCGTAGATGATCCGCAGGTACTCTCGGCCACGGCACTTCACGGCCGGTTGGACCAGGCCGCGTTTGCCTCGGGTGATGAAGTCGTGCGGCTTGACGACCATGCCCTCGCCGCCTCGGCCGGTCAGATCGAGCCACCAATCGACGCCTTGCCGCTGGCTTTCGGGATCGTCCAGATCGACCAGCTTCCATGGGGTCGCCAGCAGCAAGCCGGGATCGTGGCGGCAGATTGTGGCTAGCGTTTCCATGTGCCAGACGTGGTTCTGGTCTGTGTGGACCTTGCCTTCGGTGGCCATCAGGTGGAACGGAGCCAACTTCAGGTCGTCCAGCGATGCGACCGGCCAGCAATACTGGCGATAGGCCGTGACGAATTGGCCGATCGCCTCGGCGCGGCGCTCGTGGCGGTCGACGAGGGCGTCGATGTCCGTGGTGTAGGCCGAGGCGCCCGCACCGGCCGACGCATGGTCCTGTCCGACCATCCTTTCGGCCGCTTGACGCAGTGCGGCCACGGCCACCGGCAGCGAAGCTCGGCCTGACGCGCCCACGGCGGCGTACTGCGAGCGCAGAAGCTCCTGCGCCTTGACCGACCAGGGCATCAGTTCGCAGTCGAGGCAGGCCCAATCCGTGTTGAACTGCGTCCAGAAGTCGGCGGCGTCCATTGCCGTGCGAAGTCGGACCAATAGCTGCGTGTCCAACGCATCATCGTTGAAGAACCGGCGCCCGGTTCGGGTCAGGACGACGCCCAGTTCGCCACCGGCGATTCCAAAACGCCGCTGCGCCCCCTCTTCGTCGCGGCAAACAACCACGACGGCCCGCGAACCCATGTGCTTCTCTTCGCATACAACCTGCGGTACGCCGCGCGAGTGGTAGTACGAAAACGCCTCGGTCGGATACTCCAGAAAACCACCATGGTCGCTTGTTTCACACGGCGACATGGTGGGCGGCAGGTAGATGAGCCATTTCGGGTTGGCGGCAAACCGGCTCATCATCTCCAGCGCGGCCACGGCGTTTTCTTCGCGGATCGTCACGTTCGCTCGCAGCCGGGTCGAGATGATCCGTTTGCCCAACACGTCGTCGGCATCGAGTAGATCATCGTGCTCCTGCTGGCTCGTCAAGACCGACGATGCCGGCTCCTCGGGCAGGAAAGGCCGAACCGGATCGCAATAAGCCCGCGCGGCGGGAACCGAAACGAACTCCTGCTCCGGCCAGCGCAGGGCGGTCAGCTTTCCGCCAAACACGCAACCGGTATCGATGTTCGCCGTTCGGTTGAGCCACTGCGGCTCGGGCACGGGCGTATGGCCGTAAACCACCGTGGCTCGGCCGCGGTATTCGGCCGCCCAGTTGCACCGCACGGGCAGGCCGAACTCGTCCGTCTCGCCCGTCGTCTCGCCGTACAGGGCGAACTCCCGCACGCGGCCCGAACCTCGCCCCTGCATCTCTTCCTTCATGCCTGCGTGAGCAACGACCAGCCGGCCGTCGTCCAACACGTAATGACTGACCAGCGTGTCGAGCCAATCAGCCGCCGCGCGGGCGAATTGCCCGCGGCGTTCGTCGGGCAGGACCTCGATTTCCGCCAGCGACTCGGCCAGCCCGTATTTCACCTGGACGTTCTTGCCCCGCAAAGCCCGCATGAACTTCATGTCATGGTTGCCAGGCACGCACAGGGCGTTACCCTGCTCGACCATGTTCCGAACCAGCTTGATCGTATCGAGCACTCGCGGTCCACGATCGACCAGATCGCCGAGGAACACGGCCTTTCGGCCCTCGGGATGTCGAAACGACCGGCCGCCCCAACCTGGATCCTGTCCATCACATTGGACGGTTTCGTAGCCGAGCTTTCGCAACAGCGACTCAACCTCATCGCAACACCCGTGCACGTCGCCGATGACGTCGAACGGACCGTGGTCGTCGCGCCGGTCGTTCCAAAGCGGGACTCGCTCGATTACCGCCGCCTCGACCTCCTCGGGCGTCTCGAAGATAAACACATGGCGGAAACCCTCCCGCTTCAAGCCACGTATCGACCGCCGCAACTGCGACCGCTGCTGCCGGATCACATGCGGCCCGAAATCGCGGTCGTCGCGCGCCTGGTTCCGCTGCTGACACACCTTCTCCGGAAGGTTGAACACAATGGCCACCGGCAGACAGTGCATCTCGCGGGCGAGTTGCACCAACGGCTTGCGGGCCTCCGGCTGCACGTTCGTGGCATCCACCACCGTCAAATGCCCCAGTGCCAGTCGCTTCCGCGCGATGTAATGCAGCAACTCGAACGCCTCGCCGGTCACCGTCTGGTCGTTTTCATTGTTGCAGACCATTCCCCGACAAATGTCCGAGGAGAGAACCTCCGTGGGCAGGAAGTGTTTTCGCGCAAAGGTGCTCTTGCCCGAACCGGAGGGGCCAATGAGGGCGACGAGGGATAGTCTGGGAATGGAAATGGGCATTATCGTTGCATCTCATCGGGATGACTGAACAATGGCGAGCACCAAATAGTGATTGTCCTGTGCATTTCCAGCGACCATGGAAGGCCAACACGGTCAGCTTTGATATTGAATAGACCGTTTTGACGTGCGTTCATAAGCGTATTGGTCGGCGGCCTCTTCGAGACTCTTCGCGTTCGCCTTGCTCCAGCGGCGATTGTAGTAATCGACGTGATGACCGATTTCGTGATACAGCAACACCTCGACGCAGAAGTTCCTAACGGCATCACGCTCCCATTTCAAGTACCACCAGCCGTCGACATGCTTTAGTTCCGAAGCATAGTCGGAGAAGGCTTTCATGCGACTTGCTGTTGGCTTTTTCTCGCCGAGCGGCATCAGCAAGTCTTCTGGCCACGGATACAACACGATCAGGCGCACGCCCGACCCGCAGATATACTCTGCGAGCGGCAGTTCACCGATTTCGTATTCCGTCTTTTTGAATCGCCGTTCCCAGATATGCGTAATGCGGCTCCAATCTCGCTTTGGCAAGTGGAGAAGCTCCTTCTTGATTTCCTCCGGCGTTAGCGGAAAAAAGAAATCGCGTGATGGATTGTCGACGATGAATAGGGGAAGCTCGTCATGTGGGCCAGGCGCGTGTAGTGAGTGGGCACGCCGGACAATTCGATCAGGTACCTTTCGATGAGAACGCCCACCATACACATCACCAAACGTGCGGCTTTTCTTCCACGGAGTTGATTTCTTCTTAGGCATGTACCCCGACCTTTCTCGGTCCAGTGATATTCTGCCGTGCCGTAGCGTAGCAGAGACGGCGTTATTCGACACGTGGTGGGCCGACTTCCGACAACCGAATCCGTACCAGCAAATCATCAAGTGCCGACGCGCCCGAGGGCGTTTCGGGGAGAGAGCTTGTTTCGTATGCCGACTCAAGTTCTCGGCACAGGCGTTCGTACTCCTGTTCGTGAAAGGCCAGGTCGGCTTCGGCAAGATGGCCCTTCTCGGGGCCGACTTGCTTGCGCTCGATCAGTTCCGGGAGGTACGGGAGCTTCGCCCAATCGTTCAGGTGGTTCAGGTTCGCCTCGACCTGACCGGTGCGCATCAGGTGGATGCCGGTCAGCAGGACGCGGTAGACGTACAACAGCGGCTTGACACGCGGCGGATGCTCCTTTTGGAAGAGCTTCCATTGCGTGGCAGCGAAGCCAAGGTAGTGATGGGCGTGGTGGCGCGTGACGCAGTCGGAGGCGATCGCCTTCAGTTCCTCGTGCTCGGGCGTCGTGTGAACCACCAGCGGCGAGAATACCTGCTCCAACACGTAGCCGTTCTTCTTGAGCATCAGGGAGAAGAACTTCTTGACGTCGTGCGTCACCAGGTCAAGTTCGAGGCCGTCGTCGACGCCCGATCGCTCGACCGTCTCCGTTCCAGGCCGCAATCCGGCCACTTCCCGCAACGGCAGCACATGCACGCCCCGCAGGTCGTAGTCCGAGTCGGGCGACGGGAAGCCGTACAGGTGCGCGCCGCTGATCGTGGCAAACAGCAGCGGGTAGGGGTGCTCGTCGACCTGTTTCAGGAGCCGAGGGTCGTCTGTCACAGATGTCATTGCGTGTTCTCCACCGCCCCTCGCCGGGCTTTGACCAGGAATCGGTTGACTCGTTCGTAATCCGGTCGTTCCGGCAGGCTGGTTTGCTCGAACGCCCGGTCGAACTCCTCGTGCAAACCGAGACGCCACTGGTCGACCTCTTCCCATGGCATCTCGCCTCGCTTGATCGCCAGCAACGCGTCTCGATGTTCCTCAACGCGAACCGGCACGACGCCCTCGCGCAGGGCCGTGGTGCCCGAGATGAGCAGCCGGATCAGGTGCATGACGTGTTTCCATTTCAGTTCGCGGTGGTTCCGCAGATGGGCTTGCATCCGCTTGAACTGCGACATGACGTAGCCGTTGTAGGTCTGGTAGACCAGCCGCGAGAGGAACGCCGACCGCATGGCCAGCAACTCGTCGGCCAGCGGCGTCGCCTCCTCCACTAGAGGAGTGAAGAGGCATTCCAGCACGTTCGGGTTCGCCTTGAGTGCCAGGATCAGGAACTTTTGGAGTTCCCAATAGACCTCCTCCGTCGCGTCATTCTCCAACTGCTCAGGCACGCCGTAGAGCGACCAGTGCAACTCGGCCGGCGGCAGGTAGATGCCCCGCCGATCCGTGTCCGACTCGGAGTCGTCCAGCCCGTAGGCCCGGGAGCCGATCACGCAACGGTAAATCACCCGCTCGTACAGATTGCACTGCCCGGCCGCGACCCCGCTGTCGCCGATCTCGCCTTCCTTGTACTGGTTCAGCAGAATGACCTCCCGCCGGGCCAGGACCCCATCGGGAAACCGGACCAGATACCCACGCCTCGCCTCGCCCGCCGCGCGCACGACCACGCCCACCGCCCCACGCGGATGCAACACCCGGCCGCCGGGATCGAGCACGTCCCGCAGGGCAACCACTTGGGTGCCGGGGGAGAAGATCAGGTTAGGGTGGAAATGGACTCGTTCGGTCACGAGAAAGGCTCCTGTCTATTCGGTGTCTGGCATCTCGGGAGGAGTGCCCTCTCGCGTGTATCTTGAGAAAATCCTGATATAGGGCGTATCGAATTGAACCATCGTGATTTCGGCAATCGCAATGGACGTCGGCTTCGGCGACCAATACCCCAGTGCGTCGTAATCGCGGAATTGAATGCTACGGCTTCGGATGGCAACGAGTTCCCCGAGGTAGAAGTCCTCCACGTCTTCCTCAGCGTCCTCGCACTGCACGATCATCTGGCCGTAGTGACGCGAGATGCTCTGGATGGCGGTTGTCCAATTCGACAGGTCGATACGATGGCGCAACTTGAGACCGTCCAAGAGCCTCTCGGAGCGAACCATGTGATCGAACCAGTCTTCATAGGGGCCTTGCCGCAACTTGACGACATCTCGATTCCGGCAGATCGTGTAACCGTCCGGTTCAAAATCGTCGAAACAGTGCATGAGTAACAGAGTTCTGCCGACACCCAGAATGTATCCGTTGAGCGTCGGATCGCTCGGCTGCCGTCGGGTCAGGCGGACCTTCTTCCCCGTTCCTGTAAGTTGGGCTAACTCTTTAGGTGTCATTTGCTAAATGCCCCCATTTGTGTCGGCGATCCGAGTTCAGCGTCCTCTGGTCCGATGCCCTGAAACGCAACAGAGTAACCGTACCTATCTGCCACGCCCGTCGCCCACTTGCGAAACTCCTCTCGCGTCCACTCGAAACGATGGTCTTCATGCCGAAGCGCGCCGGCGGCCAGGTTGGGCCAGGTGGCGTTGTATTCGCGATTGGGCGTGGTGAGCACGATCGTCGCCGGCCGGGAGCACTCGAACAATACACGCTCGAAGGCCGCCAGGCGCGGCGGGTCGAGATGCTCGACCACTTCGACCACGGCCGCCGCATCGAAGCCGGCCAGGCGTTTGTCCCGGTACATGAGCGACCCGTGCACCAGGCGGATTCGCTCCCTCTGGCGGGGCGGCAGGTCGTCGAGCCGCAACCGCCGAGTGGCAATCTCCAACGAGCGGATCGACACGTCCATGCCGACGATCTCGTCGAATTGCTTCTCTTTCAGTAACTCGCGCAAGAGCCGCCCCTCGCCGCAGCCGAGGTCCAGCACCCGTTTCGCCCCGGACGCCACCAGCGCGGCAGCCACAACCCGAAGCCGCTCATCGTTGAGGCTCAGCGGCCGTTCGAGCGACTCCTCGCAGCTCTCCGCCCGGGTGTCGTTCACTTCGTTCAAGAACTCCTCGGCTGGCTGGTCGTCCTGCTCGACCAGTCGATGAATCGCCTGTCGGGCCAGCGTCGGCCGGAACTTCAAGTAACGGCGCACGATCGCGTCGCGCCGCGGATGCGCCGCCAGCCAGCCCTCGCCCCGCTTCAACAGCTTTTCGAGTTCGTCCTGGCCGACATAGTAATGCTTGAAATTGTCGAAAACCGGAATCAGGACATACAGATGCGTGAGCAATTCGCTCAGAGTCGCCGTCTTCGAGAGCGTCACCGAGTAGTACGGACTCGGCCCCCAATCAGCGAACGTCTCGTCGAACGGGCAGCGCGTTGCCACGACTTCGTACCCGAGCGGATCGAATACGTCGTGCAGAAACTCCTCGCCGCCTCGGCACGGGAGCACTTCGATCGTGGCCACCAACGGCAATGGCGTTCGGGCCAGTTCGGGCCGCTCCTTCGACCGCCCATCCAAGGCCGGCCCAAATACCTGGGCAATCGCCACGCTCATAAACGACGACGCCACGTAAGGCCGGTCGTTCACGTACTGCGCCAACACACCCTGCCCAAAACCGCCCTTGCCACGGACCATGCCCACCGGGTCCACTTCCAGCAGCACGGCCGCCGTCGCACGATCGTCGCTCGCTTCGGGATAAAACACGTGGGCGCTGCCAAAGCTCAGCGCAAAGCTCTGGCACCGCGCCGGGTTCTTATGCAGGAGAAAACCCAGGTCCGTTGCTGGCCGGTGAGTTGTCGTGATCGTCAGAAGCATGATCAGACTCTGCTGGAATCCGTCGTCAAACACCAATCGAAAAGCACATTGTTGCCGAGATAGGCACTACCGACAAGAGGGGTGACAAGCTCTTTCACTCGCCAATGCAGCGCCGTCGCCGATATCGACGCGGAACCCGTGGAATGACGTCGAGACTCCCCATAGCCCCGCGAGTAGCGGCAAAACAGATGCATTTCTGCAGCCCTTGTCGGGGCTTTCGGGCAGGGGCTTTGCCACCACAGGTTACACTTGGTCCGACTATCGTCGGACCGCGCTACACCCGTGGCTACGCCCTGTTGCCCCTCCGGGACAAAACCATGCCGCACGTCTGGAAGACAAACAGTTGGCGAGTCCGCGAGGAGAATCGGCGTCGCACAGGCTGCAAGCCGTGCAATATCAGGCCCATGCGGTTGCCAGAGTATCTTACCGCACACCGGGCATTCGCGGGCGTGTCACCCGGCGTGCGGTATGGTACAGTAGGGGGGACCATCGCTCCGGACCTCCGGATCCGTTGGGCCATTCTGACGCGAACCCAAGGAGAAGCAACCATGACTTTCATTACCGCAAACACTCGCGACCGGCGGTTCCTCGCAATCGTACTCGGACTCGCCCTGCCGATTGGCCCGATGGTCGATTTCGGCACTGCGGCCGAAGATACACCGAACGCTGATGTGGCGAGCAACCTGCTGACCAATGGCAGTTTTGCAGGCGAGCGAGGCAAGGGCGCACCGTCGCCCTGGCAGGTTACGCTTACGACTGCTGAAGTCGATCATGCGCCGCAAGGGACTGTCGATACGGTGGCCTCGCCGTTCGTCGATGGCGAGAACGCAATCCGATTGTACAAGCATGGGGCAGCCTTGTACTGGCCGCAGATATGGAGTCCCGGCCTTTCGCTCGAACCGGGCCCCTACGAATTCCGCATCGAGGCGGTGGGCTCACTGCCACAGATCGCGCTGCGAGCCAGTGCAATCGTCGATGGGCAGCGGGTCAAACTCGACCGGCGCGTGGAGACCCCGCACACTCGGCAAATGGTGCGGCATGCATTCGTCGTGCCGAAGGGCGCCGACCGGGTTTCGGTCGGCATCTCCGCCCCGGCAGGCAACGGTGGCGACGTTATCTTCGGCCGCGCCGTACTGCAACGCCTGACTCGGACGCCGCCCGGCGCCATTGCCGCCCTCCCGCTGGGCGACGAGCCGGACCCCGATCCGGTCCAGGGATTGAGCAGTTTCATGGAGCGGCATGGCCGAAAGCCTTACGAACGGTTCGAGCGGGACGGCGAGTTGATGACACATCGGCTCATTTTCGAGGATCGGCAATTCGGCACTTCCGTCTGGATGTTGGACACTTCGCCTACGGTAGACCATGGCGGGACGGCTTCGGTCTGGTCGGCCTGGAACCCGAACGGATCGGCAATCTTCGTTGAAGGGGCACGGCGCCTCGGCGATCAAGTCCACAAAGGTTGGTTCATTCACAGCGACTATTCGCGGATGCGGCCAAGTCGCGGCGGCCGCCCGGCGATTTGGCTGCCGGAAGACCCCGACCGCTTCTACACTCCTGCGAGTCCTACCGACGGCGTCACCTGCACGAATTGGCGAACGGGCGAGCAGGAGGTCGTCGCCCAATGGGAGCCACTTGCGTGGGCGGGCTCGGGACAGCGAATCTACGGTCTGACTCGCGATCGGCGGCACATCTTCGTCGATTTGCCGAACCGGGGGATCTTTGTGCCGTTCGAACGGGATGAGAAGTATCCGATTCCTGCACTACCGCTGTACGACGGCCGGCCGATCGGGCCTGGCGGTAAATCGGTCGGAGGGAACCATCATTGTGTCATTCACGGACATCCGCAGCATGGCGACCTGATTGCCCTGCGCACGGGAATGTTGGTTGACCGGCAATCCGGAGAGAAGACGTACGTTGCCGTCCCGTTGTGCGGCAACACGAACTACCTGCGGGCGTTCCACGAGAATCGCGTTCACTACCCGAAGGGCGACGAGTGGAATGCCTATGGGTTGCCATGGTTCGCCAACGGCGTTCGCCTGCCGACCGGACTCAGTATGGAAGAACTCTACGATTTGTGGCTGAATACGCCGCACGCAACGCACGGACACGAGTCGACCTCGCCCGACTGGAAATACATTGCCTCAGACGGCGGTGCGACGCAAATTGTCCGCGTTCGCGACGGCAAGGTACATTCTTTGCGACTCTCTCCGAATGGCGGCAACTACCACCTGCACTGGCGACTGCACCCGCGGTTCCTCGTCGGCTGGGTCCGCGGCTGGCATTTCGGCAGCTACCTGCGGCCAGTCAACGCCAACGTCGAGTTCCAGGTCTTCATCGACCGAACGTTCCAGCCGATTGTGGACACGAAGCATCGGCTGAACGGTTACTACTCGGGCGGCGACTTTTCGATGTTCAGCCCGGACGTCACGAAGATCCACTACGGATCGAGCATGACCGGCCGGTTCCGGAACTATATTGCCGTGGCGGCCCGCCCCCGGCCACCGGTCGACGTCTCCTGGAGTGAAAAGGACGGCGCCGTCCTCCTTGCATGGCGACCGTCGGCCTACAGTCATGAGACCCGTGGCTATCTGGTCTACCGAAGCGAACGCAGCGGCTCGAGATATCGGTTGCTCACCCCGGAACCGGTCAAGGCGACCTCGTGGCGCGACACGACGGTGCAGGCAGGCCGGCCGTATTACTACGTGGTTAGCAGCATCGAGTATTCAGGACTCGAAAGCGGCTACTCTGATGAGGCATCGCGTGCAGGCGTCGCCCTTCCGGGCGAAATCGATGCGCCGCTTGTCGTTTATGCCGAGCCCGAAACGGCAATTCGCGACCTTCCCACCGAGGCGCGGCCGGGATTGGCCCTCGGCGTCGACCGGCGGCATGCTTCCGATTGGTATTATGTCTACCGCCATCCGGAAGCCGAACGCGGCGCGGCCCAGTTTCAAGTAAACGTACCTTTCGCAGGCCGCTATCATGTATGGGCACGGCTGCGTTCTTCCGATCTGAACGAGGGACTCTGGAAACTCGCTTTCGGCGGCCGAACTGTAACCGTGAGCACCGACGAAGAGCGATGGACCTGGGTTCGTGCGAGTGACGAACCTTTGACTCTGGAGGCTGGCCGCTTGACCGTCGAATCGGCAACGTCGGACGCGGCCGCGCAGCTCGACCTGCTATGCCTGGCAACCGATGCAGACTTTGCCCCCACGGGCCCACGGCCTGAAGATACAGAGCCGGCGGCGGCAATTGACGCCCTTCAGGTTGAGAACATCGGTCCGCGAGTGAACCGGCTTGTATGGGAGCCATCGGAAGCGGCCGATTTGGCGTACTACCAGGTTTATGCAGCTCGTGAGCCGTTCGAGGCTCCCGATCAGCGGTTCCGAATCGGCTCGCCCACCGAACCCGAATGGATCGATTGGGGCCTCCGGGCCGGCGCCGAGTATCATTATGCGGTGACCGCGGTGGATCGGCGTGGGAACGAGAGTGCGATCGGTCAGGTTGTCCATCTGACCACACCGCCTCGCGACGCACCTGCGGCGATGATCGAACTGCATTTCGCCGACGCACAGCTTGAGGGCCCGTTTGAGCGATCAACGGGCGAGGCCACGCGCGGTTCGGCCTACCTCGTACCGGAGGACGTTGCGACCAACCGCGTGAGTTGGCAAATCGACGTACCCCACGCCGGGCGTTACCATTTCTGGCTCCGCTGTCTGCACCGCGGTTCCGGCGGACGGGGCGACGAGGTCAGCCAGAATGTCCGCGTGGCTCTCAGTGGGCAGACGATTACGACGCTCGGCGGCGGACTGACCGATCTGAACGTGCCCGACAAGCTCATCGCCCCGGGCAGCCGACTGGCCGACCGGCTTTGGACCTGGTGCTGGCCGGGCAGTATCAATCTCGAATCTGTCGACCTACCGGCAGGGAAACACACCCTCACGCTTTCGCGCCTTGCCGCAGACGTTCGTTACGACACCCTGGTTCTCACCGACGAACCCACCTGGCAGCCGCCCGACGGACGGCTTCGCCAGCGTTAAGTCGGATTGTAGCCGTTCACAAGTCGGCGGCGCAAACCATTTTCTCCGCTGCAAACGAGGGGGATAGTCCCCTTTGAACGGTTACGCCGGATTCTGCTCGCTACGGCTTGAAATCGCGCGATTCGGTAGGATGGGCTTCAGCCCTTCAAAGCCGGGACGGGCAAATGCCCATCCTGCGGAAGCACAAAACGAGGCGCCGCGAGTGCAATCACAGTTCCGGCCCCAAACCGACGCCGGCTCGGCATCCTGCACGCGATTCTCACGGCAGACCAGCTAGCCCCCCCGGAGCAGCTAGGTTTTGGCGAGGATTCCGGAGCGTTTGGAGATGCGGGCAGAAAGCCCCCCGAGAATGCTTGACAATATGTGCAATTATATCCAAAATACGGGTGGGGAGAGGTGTTGGAGCAACCATTCGTCTGGCCATCGCGCAGGGCGACATTCCGTTGCGTTAGGTCGTTCGTTGCGGTGCCGTATCCAAGAAGAGGTGAGTCATGCGCTCTCGCTCTTGTGTTTTTTGCTGTTTGCTTCCGGGCGTTCTCGTCTTCTCGGTTTCGTGGGCGACTGCCGGGCCTTTTGACGGGTGGTCTTACCGAACACCGATTCAGTTAAACAACGCGACCGGTGCAGCAACGCTGGTCGACTTTCCCGTACTGGTAACGCTCGACTCCGGGAGCTTCGATTTCGGAAAGGCCGCTACGAATGGCGCCGACCTCCGTTTCGCTTCGGCAAGCGGCGCCGCGCTCAGCTACGAGATTGAGAAGTGGGACTCGGCGGCGCGTACGGCCGCTGTATGGGTCAAGGTTCCGCAGATCGACGTCAGTTCCAGCATCGGCTTGATTCACATGTACACCGGCAATGCAGCCGCGCTAGATGCCCAGAATGCTGCCGATGTGTGGTCGAACGGCTACGTCGGCACATGGCACCTCGGGGCAACTCTGAACGACTCGACCGCCTTCAATAACGACGGTACAGCGTCGGGCACGGTGACCACAACTACCGGTATCGCAGGCGATGCCCGTCTGTTCAACCTTGGCAGTATCCGCAGCCCGGAGGTTTCCAACGGCTCGCTCGACATGGCGAATAACATCACCATCAGCTATTGGATGCGCGGCGACGCGGCCGACCAGCCTGGCGCCTACACCCGAGTGATCGCCAAGAACAGCGATTCCGTCAATGGATGGGAGTACCAGCGAAACAATGCCGGCTCGAACCAGGATGTGCGCGTCGATACCAGTGCGCTCAGCAATCAGGTGAAGAGCAACGCACCGGGCGCATTCGATGGCGATTGGCATTTCGTCGGCACAACGCTAAGTGACGGGGCGGTGCAAGGCTACCTGGACGCCAATGCCCCGATCAGTAGCTCCTATTCGATCGGCGGCGGATTCAGTAATTCGTTGCCGCTGGTAATCGGTGCGCGATCGGCCGGCGCCACCAGTTTCCGCGGGCTGGTTGACGAGGTCCGCGTCTCGAACGTGGTACGCACCTCCGACTGGATGAACGCCGAGTATCGTTCGCAGGCTGGCCAGATGGCCGTGCTGGGCGCCACGATTCCCGTAACCGGCTTGACGGCTGAGTACTCGCACGAGGCAACAGACCCACTGTTAGACACCTCAGGCGGCGGCCACGATGCGACCAACGCCGGCAGCAGCGGGGGCGTTTCCTTTGTCTCTGTCGCCGATCCTCAAGGCTTCGCCGCCGGGTTGGGCGCCACGACAGGTTCCTACGTCCGCAGTCAGAACCAACGATTGGAACTGCCGGCGAGCCTTGCAGCCGATCTGGGAACAAGCTTCACCTTCACGGCGTTAGTGCGAGGCGACGGACTGGTGTCCAGCACCGGCCACCAAACGATCCTTGGCAGCAACCGCTTCCGTTTCCAGCGAGGGAACGCCGACGGGCTCCTTCTGCAAGTGAATCAGCCGCCGGGTACGGGCGCCAATCTCGCCCAGGCGGCTGCGAATTCCTTCGCGGCGGACACCTGGTACATGGCGGTACTCCAATATGATGAAACTGCGAACCGAGCCAATGCCTACCTGGTGCCTGCAACATCGATCATTACTTCGCCAAACCTCTCCCTTACGCCGACCGTCGCCATGACGGACATCACCAGTTTTCGCATTGGAAGCGATGGTCTCAGCGGCATCGGAAGCACTGACG
The DNA here is from genome assembly GCA_040772845.1 of Thermoguttaceae bacterium. Lineage (GTDB taxonomy): Bacteria > Planctomycetota > Planctomycetia > Pirellulales > Thermoguttaceae > PWXP01. The sequence continues at coordinate 7,016,231 of JAXGXG010000001.1, read as the reverse complement.
GATGGAATGGAAGGATCGACAACGCCCGCTTCTATCAAGGAGCATTGACCAAGCGTGAACTTCGCGACGTATTCCAGTCGTACACGGGCCAATCGGGTCCCGTTGGGTTGGTAGCCCAGTACACACACGAAAACGCAGCCAATCCGGTGGCCGACGCCACGGGCCACGGGCTAGATGCCGCCAATGCCGGCGGCGTGGCTTTCGCCGCGCCGCCAAGCCCGGGCGGCTTTGACCTCGGCGCTACGGTGGGACAGTATAGCGCAGCCTCGGACAGCTACCTGACCGTTCCGGAACTGTACACGGCCGGTGACGACTTTTCCTTCATGGGTATGGTTCGCGTGAATGCCGACAACGCGCATCAGACGATTCTTGGCAGCGACCGCTTCCGCCTGCAGTACTCCCCGGTAACGGCCGATGATGGCGCCGGCTCGCTGTTGCTGCAAGTCAACGGCGACGGCGCCAGTGGCCCCATCAGCAGCACCTATGGATCCTTCACGCCTGGCGAGTGGCACTTTGTGGCCATGATGTACGACGCAGCGACCCAGAACATTGAGACCTATATTCAACCCGACTCGCCGGTATTCTTCAGCCGTGCCTTGATGAAGACGGCCTACGGATCGGACGGGCTGGACACGATGACCCGCTTCCGCTTGGGGGCTGACGGTCTGAGCGGTATCGGCTCGGCAGACGCCCTGGCCGGACACATCGACGGCGTGCGGTTCTACGACCAAACGTTCAGCAAGGCCCAACTCCGTGACATCTTTCGCCAGTACCGCGTCGACGCGCCGGGGCCAGTCGGGCTGCTGGCTCACTACACGCACGATGGCGCCAATCCGCTGGCCGACGACACGGGGCATTTGGCCACGCTGACCAACCGGGGCGGCACAACGTTCACGTCTTCGGCGCCTACCAACCCCGGTGTCTTCCAGGTGAGCGACTCGGTGGCCCAATACACGCAGGCGGCCAACGATGGCCTTGACGTACCGTCCATCTACACTTCCGGCGACGATTTCACCTTCGTAGCCCTGGTGCGCAAGAACAGCGACGAGTCCGGCCATCAGACCATCCTCTCCAGCGAACGTTTTCGATACCAGTACCGAGATACCGGCGGAACGAACAACGCCGGCACGCTACGACTGGAACTCAATGCGGGCGGTGGAACCACCGAAAGTGGCGAAAACACCTTCCGCACCGAGGAGTGGTACTTCACTGCTTTCACTTATGACGCCGCCACAGGCCAGATCTCCAATTACCTGCAGGATGGTTCGCCCATATTCCGCGGACCAGCCGGCTCCTTGACCGCAAACCTCGACGACATGACCCGGTTCCAGATCGGCAACAACGGCCTGAGCGGAATCGGCGGCGCGGATCCATGGGGCGGCTGGATCGACGGCGCAAGGTTCTACGATCAGGCGTTGACCACCGGACAACTCCGTGACGTCTTCCGGACGCTCACCGGTCACGCGCCCGGGCCGATCGGACTGGTGGCCCGCTTTGACCACGAGAATGCGGCCAATCGCGTGGAGGACAGTTCCGGAAACGGATTGCACGCAACCAACGCCGGCACGGTAACCTTCACCGCTCCCGCCGATCCCGGCCCTTTCGACCTGGGAACCACCGTTGCTCAGTTCCCGCGCAACTCCACCGGGTATTTGGACGTACCCAACGTACACACCCCCGGGGATAGCTTCACCTTCACTGCCCTGGTGCGCAAAGACGCGGCGGCCGGAGGCCACCAGACAATCCTCGGCACAAACCGTTTCCGTCTGCAATTCCGTGGCACAAGCACCGACGCCGGGGCGCTCCGGCTCGATGTCAGCGGGGCCGGGGCCAGCGATTTCAACGAAACGGCCGTCGACGCATTTCCAACCCAGGAGTGGATGTACGTCGCCTTGACCTACGATGCTACAACGAAGCAGTTGCAAGGTTGGCTTCAGGACGGCTCGCCCGTGTTCCTCGGCCCCGACATGACTCGTACCGCATTGGGCGCCATCGGCATCGACGACATCAACAGGTTCCGCATCGGCGGAGATGACGTCAGCGGGATTGGCTCGCTGGACGCATTTGGCGGCCAGATGGACGGAGTCCGCTTTTACGATACGCTGCTGACCAAGCGCGAGTTGCGCGACGTGTTCCGCGAGTACAATCCACTACCCGCCGGCGCCGTCGGCCTGGTGGCCGAGTTTGGCCACGAAGGCTCCAATCCGCTGACCGACGACACGGGACACGGTGTCACGGCCATCAACCGTGGTTCGGTGACATTCGTCGCCCCTCCGGACAGCATCGATTTCCAAGGCGGGCTGGGGAGTGTGGCCGGCCTGTACTCGCGTCAGGATGATAGCTCGCTCGATTTCCCGCAGTTCTATACCTCGGGCGATGACTTCACCTTTACCGCGCTGGTGCGCAAGGACGGGGACGAAACGGGCAGTCACCAGACGATCCTGGCCAGTGACCGGTTCCGGCTTCAGTTTGCTGACACGGGAACGGCAGATGACGGACTGGGCCAGCTCTCGCTGGACGTCAACGACGCCGGTTCCACCGGATCCACCGGAAGCGGCGCTGGCGCCTTCGCTACCGACGAATGGTACTTCGTGGCTCTGCGCTACGATTCCGACTCGCACATGCTCGAAGTGTTCCTCGACAGCGAAGAACTGGGCGGTCCCGTCATGACACAAACCGCCAATGGGGGCGTCGGACTCGACGACATGCTCAACTTCCGCGTCGGAGCGGATGGCCTCAGTGGCATCGGGCAAGCCGATCCGTTTGGCGGGTGGATCGACCGTATCCAGTTCTACGATCAATTCCTGTCCGACACGGAACTGCGGCAACTATTCAATGCGGCCGTGCCTGAACCCTCGGCCATGATCCTTCTGCTGCTACTCGTGGCACTGCTGCCCCTCGTGCGTCCCAGACGATTCAAGTGAAGCAGACCGTGTCCGGGCAGGTTTGGGCAGTTCCGAAGCTTCGCGTGGGCCAGGCGTTACCGGCAATCGACGCTTCGATCTCGGTGGCTTAGGCGATTCGGCCTACGGGTTCGCCCGCGCATCGGTAATCTTCAGCACGACCGGGTTCGGCCAGGCGCGGTCGTTGTAGAGGCGTTGGGCGCGCACGGCGGAGACGTGCAGGCCGTCGGGCTTCTGCTCCCATCGGGCCGTGACGTCGGCTCCCGGACGGTATTCGAGCACCTTGCCCGTCTGCCCCAAGACATAGACTTGCGTGTGCTCGCCCGCACGGACCGATGCGAGCAGGAACTCCTTGCGCGCGCCCCACTTCCAATCGGGCTGGGTAATCATTGCATAGACGGTGCTCCGGCCATCGTCGGATTTCCGTTGCGTATACCAGATGTTCCCGTCGTTGACAACGGTCCACGGTTCCACGTCAAGCACGGCCTCCTGGTTGACGAAATACCAAAGAGCTATCTCCCGAAGCCGGCCCGATTGCTCCGGTGGCAGCGGGCCATCGGGTTCCGGACCGACGTTCAACAGGAAGTTGCCTCCCTTCGCGCGCGTTTCAATCAGCCGCTCGATCAACTGCGCGCCGGATTTGTACGATTCGTTCGTCGGCTTGAACTGCCACTGTGTGCCCATGGTCATACACGCTTCCCAGGGAGCAGGGATCGGTTTTCCCGGGATATGCTGCTCGGGTGTCTCCATTGCACCGCGTGTAACGACCACGTCGGGCTGGCACTGCCAGCATACTTCACGCAGACCTTCCGCGGGCCCGTCCAGGAAAACGATATCGATAGGGCCATAGTTGGTCATCAGTTCGCGTAGCTGTGCCTGATCGTAACGGAGCAGATCAGGGTTCTCCTGCGGCGTGACACCCGGCTGCTTGCGACCGATCGGAATGCCCTGCTTGTAGAGGAAGTAGAAATCGTCGGGAGAGAAGTACAATCCCACGGCCACGCCACGGCTGCGAAAGGCTTCGATGACCTCTCGCGTAATGTCCTTCTGGTAGGGCGTATTCATGATGGAGAAATCCGTGGTCTTCGTGTCGAACATGCAGAAGCCGGAGTGGTGCTTCGCCGTGAAGACGACGTACCGCATACCGGCCAACCGGGCAAGATCGGCCCATTCACCCGGATCGAACCGTCGCGGGTGGAACGTCTTGGGAAGCTCCTCGAAATAGCGGCGGCAATAGGCCTCGTCCGCTCCGACCAGCGAGTGGCTGATTACGGAGCCGATTTGACTATCGAGGCTCCAATGGACAAACATGCCGAAACCCAGGCCGGAGAACCACTGGACACGCTCGGGCTTATTGCCCACGGCCGTCTGGCGGTTGACGTCCTCGTCTTGGGCCGCGGCGGTTGCTGCCAATGTCAGCAGAGTCAGAAAACAGCAGAACGGAAAACACCTGCTCATCGTTTAGGCTCCTCGGGAAGAATGACAGGAAACGCAGGCAACGGTTGGCGTAATATGGCCTCTACATTGCGGGTTGATACCGTAAGTATACTCCCTCGCATGTTTTGGAGCGATCACACCACAGGCAAGGGGATCACGGCAGACGCGACAGGCGCCTCGTTGCTCGCTATCAGGATACCCGTTCCCATGCAGTTACTTCCGCGACCGAATGCTGAAACTTCCGTCGCGTTTCGCGAATGACGAACTCCACGTCCTTCGGTGCATCGAGCATGACAAAGTGCGCCCCCAGCATATCGCGAAGCGCGTCCAGCGTCATGTAAGGTTCACCGCTTCTGCGGAAACCGCCCAGCCAGTTGTCTTTCGTCGTGAACTCCTCCAGCCAGGTGTACGGCGACGTAAGGACCAGAACCCCGCCAAGATTCAATCGCTCGTGGACGATCGTCAAGAATCGTTGTGGATCGTTGAGCCGATCGATCAGATTGGCAGCCAGGATCACATCGTAACCGGTAAACTGCGGCTTGAGATTCGTCGCATCACCCTGAAAGAACTCCACGCGATCCGCCAGGTGCTCCAGCCCCAGTTCGGATAACCGGGCTTCGTGGTAGGAGACGATGTCGCCCTCCTCAACAAGCTCGAAATGAGCATTCCCCTTTTCCTTAAGCTGCAAGGCGACGCAAATGAATCGGGCGGAGAAATCGATTCCGGTCACATGGTCGAACTGTCTGGCCAACTCGAACGACGCCCTTCCCACGGCGCAGCCTAGATCCAAGGCCTTGCGTCGTTGGCGCCCCTGCGTGTGCTCGAAACAGACAGCAGCACACGCGGCGGAGAAATTGGGAACCTCAAAATACGTATTGCCGTAGTGTGCTTCGCAGTACTGGGAAACGGCACGGTCCGTCTCGTACATGACCTCAGGCATCGCAAGAGGCTGCTCCGATTGCACGTAACGCAAACCGGCATGTTGGAAGAAATGGCGACGAAAGGCGTACCGCGAATCGCGTGTCGCCTCATTGCCGGTCGAAATCCATGATCCGCCTTTGATCAGGTTGTGTTGCGTATCGAACGTGGGGGTCGAAAAGTCATCGTAGTACGGGTGGACCTCGAACCCGTCGAAGCCGGTAATCGGCGTCTCCGTCCACTGCCATACGTTGCCGATGATGTCGAAGAACTCTCCGAACCGGAATCGCGTTACCGGGCAGGACGAGGCCCAATGCTCCAAGTTGATGTTGCCTGGCGCCGCCGTCCAGTAAGGCTGGTCTGGGATATCGTGCAGGTCGCGCAGCCGATACCACTCCGCTTCGGTCGGAAGCCGCAGGGACTTCCCGGTCTTCTCTCCCAGCCAATTGCAGAAGGCTTTGGCCTCCAGGTAGTTCACCTCGACCGGCCAATCCCATGGCATGTCGATGATCTCGGCCATCGTTCGCAACCGATAGCCGCCGGGCGAGTCGAGCCAGAATAGCGGGCGCTTGGCCTTGCTGTAGTCAACCCACTTCCAGCCCTCGTGCGTCCAGTACGCCTCTTGTTCGTAACCCCGGTCTTCGACGAAGCCGAGGTACTCCCGATTCGAGACCAGATACCGGCTGGCCGAAAAGTCCCACACGTCGTTTTCCTGGCGTCCGAACTCGTTATCCCAGCCATAGAGCGGGTGGTCCTTGGCCTTGCCCAACACGACGCGGCCCCCCGCAACGGGAACCAATTCGTTCTGCGGCGCCTCGCCTGACTCGCGGCAGATGTTCCACAACGGCAGCGGCCTGACCTTTTCGATCGGAAGACGTCGGATGATGACCGACGAAGTCTCGATGTGGATTCTCTGGTGTTCAATTCCCATCAGGATCACCCAGAACGGATGATCCCAGTCGATGGGCATCGTCAACGGCATGGTCGTGATTATCTCGTCTACCACTTCGCGAACGGTGTCCCGGTACGCCTTGACTTCGGCCACGGTCGGCCAGTCGTAATGCGCATCGTTCAGGTCGTCCCAGGACATCTCGTCAACACCGATCGCAAACATGGATTCGAACCGCGGATTGATCCGGCGACTGGTGATTCTGGCCACGATGAGCTTGTTGATGTAGAAGCACGCCGTATGCCCCAGATAGAAGATCAGCGGGTGTCGTAACGGCTCGGCCCGCATGAAGAACGCCGCGTCCTCCGCCAGAGTCTCATACAGCTTTTCGTCCAAGCTGTAGGTGGCATGGAAATACCGCCGGATTTCCTCGCGCTTTGCATCGGCATCGCCCTGATTGAGGATTGTCGTTCTCGTATTCCTGAGATCCATGGCGTCCTCCAACAGCGTGATATCGCAATCTTTCGAAGACACGGCACGATTGCACGGTGTTCGTTGAGCCCTGCCACCACACGTTCCAGACGGCAACTGCCCATCATGCAAAGCCGATTCATGTCCGACATTCTGCCTGCCCGCTGCCAGGAGTGTCGGATCACGTCATCTGGCACAAAGGCGCACGTTGTCAGCCCGATTTTTGCGACTTGGCCTCCCGCTTGTGCATGGGCATTGCATCGTTCAGATCAACGCCTGTCTCCGGCGTATGACCCTCGGGAGACTCTGCCTCTTCCGGCTGCGGCGGTTTGGCGAGTTCCTTCTCAATGATGGCCACCACCTCAGGCGCATCCGGTTTCGTGCCGGATGCAAAGCGTCCGACAACGAATCCCTTTCGATCGAGAATGAACTTCTCGAAGTTCCAACTGATTTTGCCAGGGCCTTTGGGATGTGTACACAAGGTGGTGAGAAGCTGATACAACGGACAGGCGTTGGGGCCATTGACGTCGACCTTTGCGAACAAGTCGAATGTGACGCCATAATTGACACGACAGAACTCCGCAATTTGGTCGGCCGAGCCGGGCTCTTGTCCAAGGAATTGATTGCACGGAAATCCGAGAATTGCCAGGCCTTCGTCGGCGTATTCCTCATGCAACGCTTGTAATTGCTCGTACTGGGGTGTGTATCCGCACTTGCTGGCGACGTTGACGATCATCACGACCTTACCCTTGTAACGGGCGAGATCGATTTCTTCGCCCGACAGGGATTTCATCTTGAAGCGAAGCGCCGTCGCTTGCTGCTCAACGCCTGGGGCGGCATTGCTGCAGCCGGGCCCAATCACAACCATCACGAAGCCGACAACCAACAGGGCGATTAACTGGTTCATCTTTTCAGCTCCCTCAATGTGAAAGGTCAAACCTGCCATCAATCTGACGGGCCGAAATGGACCGCGACTGACTCCAAAACAGACACCCTATCGCCATGAAGACGCGTTTCTTCGGCAAAAGTTACACCGGCTTTCCCCACCCCCCCCGCCAGGGTGCAAATATAACTCCGGCTCCGTAACGGTCAAGGTGCCTGCAATGCAAAACGGCCATGCCAGGGGGCAATCGGTGTACTCCTGCGGGGGCTTCCTGCATATCGTTCCGACTGTTAGATTCAGGTAATTTCGCAGTGGCGATACAAGGCGGTTCGCTATTTTGTAGAGTGACAACGCGACGACGGTGGATAATGGACAACCCGAAGACAATGGCTCCGACTCAACAGCACGCCGAAATGTCCATGGCCAGGAGCTGCAAGTTGATGTCGCGATCCGATGCAGCGCTGCTGGTGATCGACGTTCAAGAGCGGCTTCTGCCGGCCATTGACCAATGGCAGCGCGTCGTGTGGAACTGCGGCCGACTACTCGACGGGGCGAGAATCCTGGGGCTCCCGGTTGTGGCCACCGAGCAGTATCCGAAAGGCCTCGGTCCGACGGCGCCCGAGCTGGCCGAACGCCTGGGTAAGATACCCGAAAAAACCACATTCAGTTGCCGCGAGTGCGCCGCCGCGTTCCAGCCCCTGCTCCGTGACGGGCGAAACAAGCTCTTGGTGTGCGGTATCGAGACACACGTCTGTGTCCAACAGACCGTATACGACCTTCTGGCCGCCGGCTGGCAGGTGTACGTCGCGGTCGATGCCGTCGGCTCGCGCACCGAATTGGACTACCTGACCGCTCTGCAACGCATGAAATCGGCCGGGGCGGTGCTCACCACGACAGAGGCCGCCCTGTTCGAATGGTGCGAACGTGCAGGCACACCCGAGTTCAAGCAAATATCGCAACTGGTCCGGCCGGTTGAGCCCCCCGATGCCAAATAGCAGGCGCCACGGACCGGCGGCCTGGCTCAGCGAATACGGCGCAAAACACCTGCAGATGTGTTCGGGCCACGAAGCCGTGGGGTAGAGCCGCTCCGGTCCTACGCACGCCTGCGGCGGCGGCCCATCAGCATCAGGGCGCCCAGGCTGACCAACAGGAAGGTCGACGGTTCAGGAAGATTGAAGGCCAGAATGCATCCATATCCGCCGCTTGCGCGGATGCTGACCAGGAGTTCGCCCTGCGTGGTCAGCCCAAGCCCTCCGACAGTGAGGTCGTCGTCGATTCCGATGTCGCGAAGATTCCACGAATCGGAGGGCGTCGCAGAAGGACTGCCGTCATTCCAATCGTAGGCGTAGAGCATTCCGTTCTCGTCGGCCACGTACAGGCAGTCGTCGTAGAGCAGGACGTCACGTGGCCCATCGTCGCCGAAGTAGGTGAGCGGTTCGCCGAACAGATTGCTCACCGTGCCATCCGAGGCAACGCGCCACACGTTCGAGGTCGTCCCTTCGCCGGTGACGGTAAGTAGATCGCCATCCGACGTAACACTTCCCGTCCGAGCATTCTTTTCACCTGCGTGAACCGTCGCAATCCAGTTGTACGTGAGCGAACCGTCGGGATTGATCGTGTACTGGGCCACATCTTGGTCTGTGGCATCGTCGGTCATCACATACAGATAACTGTTCGCGCGGTCGATTGCGATCCCTTCCGGATCGAAGGCAGCCCCGCCGTCGGTGCGCATCCCTGTCAGGTCCGCCACGCTCGTAAGCGTATTGCCGTTGAAGTCGAAACGATAAACGCCACCGTCGGTGTCGCCTGGCACAGGATACTCCTCAGCCGATCCATACACAACGTCGCTTTCGAGAACCGCGAGTGCTTTCACGAACTCGCCCGGTGTATAGGCAATGTCGGCGACGTACGTGCTGCCGGTAATCATGCCATCGGCATCGCGCGTAAGCTGTTGCTTGTAGACTCTGCTGGAATTCGCACTGTTGTTGAAAGTCACCGTATACAGGACATCGGGGTTCGAGGGATCGCCCTCGATATCGTCGTATGTCTCGTTGCCGCCCGGCTGCCCAAGATCGACCGGTGTCGGATCCCAAGGAAAAACGGCAGCCTGTGCAACCATGCCTGACAACATCACCGTAATCCCGAGCAGACCGGTCAAAACCCGATTCATACCACCGACCTCCGAAGCAAAACGCGTTCGATGCAAATCATGCCGTTGGCGCCCCACCGACACCATTACATTAGTGTTATCCGCAGCAAGGGTTGTGTCAAGACCCTTGCCGAACAGGGTCGCTAGCGGTTTTCGGGGCAAAACATGTACGCAGGTTCTAGCCCGGATTATTCATCTACGTAGGGTGGGTTAAGGTCGCGCAGATCGTTGGTGGGTCCGCACAAGCCGCAACCGAGCTGATTTACAGCCCGCCGCCTGGAACAAGGCCGGCAGCAGCGACCGATGACCCAGCAGAAGAAGCGGCTTGTTTGACCCACCCTACCTATCGTGAATAATCCGGGCTAGCTCCTCACTCTCCGGCCGGCAGCGCCGGAGAATGGTGGAAGCTGCGCCAGTAGGTCTCGTCCAAGTTGTAGGGGTCCACGGCCTCCGTTGCCGGATCGAAGTTCGCGGGCAGGATACCGTAACGCTGCATTTCGCGGAGATACGACGGACTCGGTTTTTCGGGCGTGCCGCCATCCATTATGGCATAGGTGCCGTTGGCCGCGGCGCCCGAGTCGAGCCAGAGCCGGATCATTGTGGCTTCTTCTTCCGAAACCCTCACGTCGTAGTGGCTGCCGTCGATGCGTGTCATGAGCTTGCTGGCCGAACTGCCCGTGCTCCGCGCCGGCCGATTGCCGTGCGCGTTGCGGCCGTCGGCCACCTCGCCCAGGCGGCGGACCAGGGCAACGTACGACGAGAAGACGCGCCCTCGGCCGTGCGACGGCATGCCTGGCGAAGCCTCCAGGCATAACTCCCCATCCCGCTGCTTCGCATTGTGGCAGCCGACGCAATGCTTGTCGAGAATCGGCTGCACATGGCGTCGGAAGTCGACAATCTCGGGCGTTCCAGGTACGGGCGTGATCGGGCTCGGCTGCCGGTTGAGAGCCAGCAGGGTCGCCGTGCCGGGATTGGCAGGCGCGGCGGTCCTGGGCTCGTGGCATCCGACACAACCCGTGGTTTCGCCCGGCTGAACGGTCACGAAGCTCTGCATCTTCTTGACCGCCAGATTGTTCTCATCGAGCGCGACAAAGAACAGGCTGCGCATCGCCGGCGCCTCGAAATAGGCCGAGCCATCGGGCTCGACAGGCACGGTTCCGAGAATGCGATGGATCGAAAACGTCCCCCAAAGGCTGATGCCATCGAACCCGGGGCTGTTATGGAATGCGCCGGGAAGTTGCTCCAGGACGAGCAACTTCTTGACCTCGCCGCGGGCCACGCCATCCATGTTCCGGCTGCGGTTCACATCGGCCAAAATGAGCCGCCCGGTTGCTTCGGCCGCATCGCCGCGCGACGCCGTACGCACTTCGCGCGGCCGTGGACGAATCAGGCGCGGCTCGTGCAGCATCATCTTTTCCGGACCGTCCGGCAGTCGATACAGCAGTTCCGTCTTCCCGTCGAGGTCCATCGCATGGAGTTCATTCGCCCGAGCCACCAGGAACCGGTCGGCCGCAACGGGATACGGATCGCGCCAGTCGCCGCCGGGATGGATCCGTTGCGCCGAAGGCTCGTGGTCCGGGCCGCGGCGCGGGTCGATAACGGTAACGAACCCCATGTGCTCACGGCGTCCGTGACCGGGCGAGAAGATGGCCACAACCTTGCGCGTCCCGGGGATCGGTTTCGCGTCGAGCATGGCAACCGCACCCGGCACGTTGTTGTAACGCACCTCTTTGCCCACCTCTCGCGCCACGTTGTAGGCCATCCCGATCGGATGCATATTGCCGAAAAAGGTCATCTGGCCGGTGCCGTCGGCGTTGACGGTCCACAGGTGATGGTAGCAAAGCTGGCTCCGTTCGACGTATTCCCAACGCGTGTAAAGCAGCCGCCCGTCAGGTAGCACGGCTGGCGTGTTCTCCGTAACCGCGTTGCTGCTGAGCATTTCGATATTGCCGCCGTCGGCATCGCAACGGTAAAGGATGGCAACCGGCGCCTTCCAGCACAGTACCCAGCGATTGCAGCGCGACGAACAGAAGACAATCGAACCGTCGGGCATGTAGGTCGGTTCGATATCGTCGAACGGCCCGTCGGTCAACTGGCGTAAGCCGGCGCCGTCCACGTTCATCTCGTACAGATGATAATGCTCGCTTCCGCCCGGCCGATACGAGAAGAGGACCTTGTCGCCGTCGTAGTGCACTTGCGGGTCGCGGACGCCGCCGGTCGGATCCTCCAGCAACGAGGTCACCTCCGACGTACGGAGATTCAAGCGGCGCAGCGCGCCGCCGCCCTGCGGATACACCTTCTGCTCCGGATCGAAGCAGTAATAGCCGAAATTGGCATAGTAGTGCCCGTCCGGCCCATAAGGTCGCACGGCGAAAACCACGTCGGCCGGCGCCGCTTCGTCTGCCGCTGCGCATGAATACGCCGCCACCAGCAGATTCAGCACAAGCACGGCGAGAACCGTAAGGGCTCGCGAAGGAATACATGGCCGATCTTGGCGCGGCGAGGACAAGGTTGCGAAGGAAGGCGAAGCAGACATATTGCGTATACGTCGATGCAGCCTGACGCATGCAGCCGTAGCCGCAGCCCACCCAAATCGGCCAGTTATTGATTCGTGGGCCCTAAGCAGAAGGCGGCAAGGCAGATGTGCCGACATGGCAACCTCGGCAAGGCAGGCAGTACTGAAGGCGGGAATACTACTCTCATCCTAGCCTGTCCGCCCCGCGATCGTCAAGAGCAACCACCCCATCGCATTGACCGTTTCACGCTTTGCTACCATAATAGAGCTGCCGTCTTCCCACCCACCCTACCGATGGAACAGGATACCATGGACGATCGCATACCCTTCATTCCGGCAATCAGACGCCTCTGTCCGGCTCCAAAAAACAATCGGACGATGGGCTCGCGCCAGGGCCGCACTGCGACCGTTCGCATCGCGCGATGGCGCCTGCCCTTGATGGCAGTGCTCTTGTCTTTGGCTACGGCCGGCGCAGCCGATTGGCCCATGTACCGGGCCGATGCGGCGCGCAGCGGCTACTCTCCCGATCCGCTGCCGGCCCGCTTGGAATTGCAGTGGACCTACGCTTCCCCCGCGCCCCGACCGGCATGGCCCAGTTCCATGCGCATTACGTACGATTTCGCTCCACAGGCGATCATTCTCGGCAAAACGATCGTACTGGGCAGCACGGCGGACGACCGCGTGATTGCCTTGGATGCAACGACCGGCCGTGTGCGATGGACCTTCTTCACCGGTGGTCCCATTCGGTTTGCCCCTGCCGCGTGGAAGGATCGCGTCTTCGTTGCCAGTGACGACGGTTTTCTCTATGCACTCGCTCTGGCAGACGGCCGAATGCTCTGGCGGCATCAGGGCGGTCCAAACGGGAGAATGTGCCTGGGCAACCAGCGACTCATTTCGCGATGGCCGGCCCGCGGCGGCCCCGTCGTCCTGAACGATATCGTCTACTATGCCGCCGGTATCTGGCCAAGTGAAAGCGTTTACCTCCACGCATTGGATGCGGCAACGGGCGACGTCCGATGGACCAACGACCGCAGCGGCCAGTTGTACATGCCGCAGCCGCATCCCACGGCCGAGGCGCGCAGCGGCGTTACCCCGCAAGGCTACCTGCTGGCAAACCAGGACCAGCTATTCGCGCCGACCGGTCGTGCCGTTCCCGCCGCCTATCGTCTTTCTGACGGCGAGTTGCAGTACTATCACCTGCAAGACAACGGCGCGATGGGTGGCGCTCGGGCCCTGCTCGCCGGCCGCTATGTGGTCAACGGCGGCTGCCTGATCGACAGCAAGACAGGTGTTTTGGCCGCTCGCGCCGGCCGTGGCGTGCTGGGCGTTCTGCCCGATGGGCTGCTGCGGTTCACCGGCAGTACGCTCATCGCGTATCGATGGACCGACATGGAGGCAACCGATCGCCGTGGCCAGCCCGTCCGGTATCGCGGCCTGGAACCCACTGCAGAAGTGGCCGTCGCCGATGTCCCCGAGGCCGTTCGGCGGGCTGAAGTGGCCGTGGAGCAACTTCCAGGTTTGAAGAACCTGTTCCGAACGACCGTTCTTTTCAGCGAGGCGGATGCTTCGGTCCTCCGTCAGACCGGCCTGGAACGCACTCTGTCGCAGACTCGCCCCGACGTCGAGCGACTGGGCGCCGACGTGGCCCCGTTCCTCGCTTCGGCATACGAACGCAGCAACGAGGTGATCGCCGCCGGCCGTGAGGCGGTTTGCGGCGCTTCAGGCCGCGTGATGGTGGTCGATCTCGCACGAGAAAAGGTCCGTTGGTCCCATCCGATTGAAGGCGATGCGGTCGGCCTGGCCGCTGCAAACGGGCTCCTGCTGGTCTCCAGTACGAACGGTACGATCTACTGCTTCGCCGAGCCGGCAGCCGGCGGTCGCGCCGCCGAGCCGGGCGCATCGCTATCGGCGGCGGCAAGCCAATCGAACCCCGATGCCTGCCGATACGCGGGAGAGATTCTGCGCAAAAGCGGTATACGCAAAGGCTTCTGCATCGATCTCGGCTGTGGCGACGGAACGCTTGCCCTTGAATTGGTGCGGCAATCTGACCTGTACGTCATTGGTATCGAAGACACTCCAGAAGAAGTCGCCGTTGCCCGTCAACGGCTTCTCGACGCAGGTGTCTACGGCTGCCGGGCGAGCGTCCATCTGGCCGATCTGGCCGACACGGGCTGCCCTCGCCGCATGGCGAATTTACTGGTCTCTTCGAGGAACTTGACCGATCCATCGGCAGAACGGCCCTCGGCGGAAATGCGCCGTTTGCAAAGGCCGTTCGGCGGGTGCATTTGCCTGGCAGCGCCGGGCGAACTGACGGTCGACCGCCGCGGGCCGCTCGAAGGGGCCGGCCAGTGGACGCACCAGAACGCCGATGCGGCCAATACGCTGTGTTCGGCCGATCAATTGGTGCGCGGCACGCTGGAATCGTCGTGGTTCCACGACGGCGTGCTGGAGATCCCCGACCGTCATGCCCAGGGCCCTGCCCCACTGTTCAGTCGAGGCTATCTTGTCGTCGAAGGCGTGCACGGCGTTTGCACGCTGGACGCCTACAACGGCCACACCTGCTGGGTGTATCCCATTCCCGGCCTGCTCGAAGACTACGATGGCGTGCATCATGACGTGGGCGTGGGTGATACGGGCAGCAACTTCTGCCTGAGCGACGATGCCGCATTCGTGCGCACCGACAACCGCTGCCTGAAGTTCGACCTGGCGACCGGCCAGAAGCTGGCCGAGTTCACAACGCCTGCAACCGCGGCAGCGGCGGATCGCGCGTGGGGATTCATCGCATATGCCGACGGCCTGCTCTTCGGGTCCGTCCTGAACGACGCACACACCGTCAGTCCGCGATACTCCGACATTCACCTGCGCACCGAGTCTGTTCTGTTCTTCGCCCTGGATGCAACCACAGGCAAGTTGAAGTGGCAATACCGCCCAGAGCATTCGATCCGCAACAATGCGATTGCCATTTCCAAAGGACGCGTCTATCTGATCGATCGGCCCATCGCCATGCAGGACCGCATCACAGAACTGCCGGCAAACCGCAAGCATCGCCCCCTGCTGAAACCGGGCGAGCATCCAGGCGGAACGCTCCTGTCGTTCAATGCCGCCACCGGCGAGATTGCCTGGAAGACCGACGACGATATCTTCGGCACCCAGTTGGGCGTGAGCTCCGAACACGACATTCTGCTAATGCATTACCAGGGCGTCAAGCACAACTTCTTCAAGCTGCCTTCGGAACTCGGCGGACGCATGGCGGCTTTCGATACGGCCACAGGCGCACGACGGTGGGACATCACGGCCGATTACAAGACCCGCCCAATTATCAACGGCGATATCATCTACGCAGAAGGCGGTGCGTGGCGACTCACCACCGGCGAACCCGTCCCGTGGACGTTCAAACGCTCCTACGGCTGCGGGCAAATTGCCGGAAGCTCTCACATGCTCCTGTTCCGCTCTGCCACACTCGGTTATATGGATCTAACGCGCGATGCAGGCACCGAGAACTATGGCGGGATTCGCTCCGGCTGCTGGTTCAACGCCATCCCGGCCGGCGGACTGGTCCTGGTGCCCGACGGATCGTCGAAATGCGCGTGCAGCTACCAGATGCAGGCGTGGGTAGCGCTGCAGCCTGCCGGAGAAACGCAGCCATAAACCGCGCAGGCTCATTCCCGCACAATCTCGATTCCCTGCAGGATTGGCAACTGTTCACGCGAGGGATCGGCGGCCTTGGTTAGGAACTCCACGGTGAGCTTTTCGCCCGCCTCGATCCCCTTGAACTCGCGAATCACCGGCCGATCCTTGCCGCCGGCCTCTTGGAGGGCGTCGAAATCCTTTGCTACTACATTCCCTTGCAGCTTGATATCGAAGACCCGTTCTCCGGCCGCGTCGTGTTCCAGTTCGGCGAACGCCAGTCGGACCGTATAGCGGGCGGTTCCATCCTTTGCCGTTGCGACAGGAATGACGCACTGCTTCACCCCGCATGCGCCCGTCCGGAATAGCCACGGCTTGTCCGTGCCGTCAACTGGCAACCTGGCCGGATCGTGCCTGAAATACCGCCACGTGGGATAGAACTGCAAATCGACGTCGAATTGCAGGACAAGCGACCCGCGAGGACGAGGATAGCCGAGCCAAAGCACCCCAGACGCATCTTTCCGATCGCCGGGCGCCCCCAGGTTCAGCGCCAGGTGCTTCACCGGCAGCATGTCCCCCGGTTGGCTGAAATAGGCCCACTGGCGGTTCTCTTTCTTCCCTTCGAAGACGAGGGTGCACATATTGGGGAAAGGACACAAGCATCCGGAACTGGCTTCCGGCACCATGACCAGCCCATTGGCCGGAATGAAGTTGATCCAGCAGCCTGGACGCTGGGAGCCGAAGTGCTGCGTTCCGAAGTCGCTATCGAGGTCATACCATGCCGTCGTGAAAGATCGGAACAGCATGATGTGGGGTGATGCAGCCGGGCACCCACAGTGATGTCCCGGCCGGGCAAACTGCCACGCCTCTTCGTGCCCGGTCACAGGATGCATTCGTGTGCGTTGTTGGCCTGTCCGCAGATCGTAGGCCCAAGGTTCGGCATGAAGCGTATCGCCGATTACCACGGGGCGGACGCGATAGCCGATGTTCTTCTGCCACAGCAGCCCGCCGTCCTGGCCCGAAAGGGCCACCACGCGTCTCGCTTCGAACTGCCCGGCGAAGAACTCCTTCCAGTAATGGCCGTCGAGAAAGACGCCAAAGAGCACCAGGACATCGTCGTGGTAGATCGCGCCGAGCGAACACCAATGCGATCCGCCCACCGCGCCGGTAATCTCGGCCGGCTTTTCCCACAGCTTCTGCCCGCTGACGGCATCGAGAGCCACAACCCGGTAGACGGCCGCGTCCTTCAGCGCCTCTCCGATCTGCGGCCGCTCCTCCGCACTCATGCGACGCGCAGCCCGCGCTTGCTCTTCAAGCGCCTCCTTGCGCAGCTCCATGCTGACGTCGCTGGTGGCCAGGAACAGGCGGCCGTCGCCAATGGCAATCGCCCCCTGACCAATGCTCTTGCTTTCATACTTCCAACGAACCTGCCCGTCCGAAAGGTTCAGTGCAAACACACAGTCCGCCGTCCGGCCTTGCGAAGTGCGAGAACCGTAGAGCAGGTCGCCCACCACGGCCACATAGCCCCAGCTCCGCGGCTGACCGTCGCCGGCGGGCGGCAGCTTGTACACGTGCTTCGTTTCGCCGGTGGCAGCGTCCAGCCGGACGCACGTGTCGTCCACGGCAATGAAGAAGCTGTCTGCGTTGGCGGCCGAGTTGCCGGCGTCGTGGGTTACCGTAACCCGCAGCGCACCGCGAATGCTCCGCTCCCAGAGCTTCATTCCGTTGTACGCGTCGTACGCCATGACGCTGTTTTCCGCTTCTCCGATCCGCTTCCCCAGACCTTCGCCCTGGATGAACATCCGGCCGCCGATGGCCAGCGGGGCGGCCGCGCGACGGTGTCGTTCGGCCATCTTCTGCGGACCGGGCCCGCCGTACCACAGAAGTCCGAGCGGGCAACGGATGAACTGGTCGTCGCTGCACGCCGTATTGCCCGGCCCGGCATACTGATGCGTCCAGCTTCCGACGCCCGGCAGCGGCCCGCGAGTGACCGTGAGCCACACACCCCCCTCTTCCACAACCTGCCCGCCTTCCATGCCCGCCTCCGTTAGCCACTGCTCCATCGCATCTTTGCCAAGCGGCTTCGTCTTTCCTGCGGCATCCGCAGGCTGGCCGATACAGACCGTGCCGCCCAACGGTTTCAGCATCCGTAATGCTTCTTGCCCCCCGGCAGGCATCTCGCCGGAGATCAGCGCATCTTCTGAAACGATCAAATTCGCAAAGTAATCGGAGAACGGCACATCGTCCAGGTTGGCGTGAACAATCGTCACTCGGGCGCCGTACACGCCTGCCGCGTCGAGCGCACGGCGGGCCGCCTCGACCTTCGCCAGGTCGGGTTCAACGCCGCAGATGGTCAAATCGGTCCGTTTCGCCAACTCCAGGGCCAGGCGCCCGGTACCGCAACCGAGAATAAGGCAATACCCCCGCTGAACTCCCGTCGTTTCAACAATATGCCGAGCAGCCGCCTCGCAGACCGCAGCCAGGTCATCGGCCGGATAGGGCGATGCCTCGATCGGTTGCTCGATCACACCTTGTACGTCGCAGTCGTTCGGGCCGAAGCAATAGATGGCGCCGGAATCGGAACTAACGAAAAGCCGGCCTTCGGCAATCGCCAGACCACGCGCTTTGCCATCGACGGTTCCGGTCCAAAGCGTCTTGCCCGATTCCGCATCGAACGCCACGACCTTCTTGTCCCCGCCTGCAAACAACACGTTACCACCCAACGCCAGTGTCTCTTTACAATCGCAGAGCACCCGCCACACCTCGCCTTCCGCCATGCCGGCCTCGGCCTTCCCGATTTCGACGTTCAGGGCGTCCATTTCCGCTTCAAGCTTCTTCAACACCTCCTTCGGCCCTTGGATTGCCCGTCGAATCCGGTTGGCCAGGTCGCGTTTCTGGTCCAGCAGCTTCTTGCGTTGCAGACTGGCAGCGCCATACCCTTCGCGATCGACGGCAAACAGCTCGGTACCGGTGGCGGAATAGTAGCGTTTCGGCGTTACGACCAGCGATTCGCCCCAGAACCAGGAGGAACGGGCGCGAAACGAGGCCTCATCGAAACCGATCATCTGCTCCGTGCCGGTGAACAACTGATCTCCCGAAAGCACCGCATTCGTCCCGCCGATAATATGTTCGATATAGGCCTCGTACAGCAAATGACCGTCCTTGCGGTCAAACGCGGCAGGCGATACCCGGCCGAGCGGCGTGAACAGACGTTCTTTCGAGGCCAACAGATACCCCTGCGGCGAAATGCGGCTCTGCGGCGCGGCTCCGCACGTATCATTGCACCAGACGAGCTTCCCATCCTCGGCGTCAACGGCGTACAAATAGACGCCTTCGGCGGGAAAGATCCCGGCGCCGAAGTAGGCAACGCCGTCATCCACCAGTACGCCGGTGCGGACCGGCCATCGCGAGATCATCTTGCCGCTACCCAATAGCCGTTGCGAATTCGGCGCCGCATCAAAGGTCCATCGCGTCGTGCCGTCCTCTTTCCGGAGACAGTAAACGCGGCCATCATCGGAGCCGACGTAGACTTTGTCTTGCCACAAGGCCGGCGCCAGTCGAACCGGTCCGCCCGTCAACGTCCGCCATCGCGGCTTTCCCGTCGCAGCATCCAGCGAAACCACACTCCCATCGGCCGACGAGGCAAAGTAGACCGCGCCTTCGGACACGGTAACGTGAAACGCATCGTCGAAGTGAAAGCGGCGCAGCTCGAAAGCTCCATGCCATCCGCCAACGGGCCTCGGATTCGGATCGCCCCAGGCCGCGTCCGGCGCGTGGCCCGGCCGAAACACCCAACACTCCTTAAGCGGCGGAGCCGCGCAGTCTTCAGTCACCGCGCTACGAGCATTGTCGCAGCGGTAGGTCGTCCACTCGCCGGCCCGTAACAGGCCGCCCATGGCAAGAATGACAATCGGAACGAGCCCGAACTGCCTTCTTCCGCTTGCACCTGCAGGCATCTCACCTGACATCCCGGAACGCGACGTGTGAAGGCTCATGGCTCACTCCTTTTGCTCATGGAACGGAGACTGTTCAACACCTTGCATCGATCGCCGATGCAACGCTATACCATCACGCGCCGGGGCGGGCGAACCCATGCACCGGCACGGATTATGGGCAGGCAATTTCGTAACACAGGACGGCGCCCCGATCGGACAGCACGCCGACATCCGCAGTGAATACCAGCGCACCATCCTGAATGCGACAGGGAACCTCGCCCATGCGTTCGCCGCTGGTGGCCAGAGCCCACACCTTGCAGCCTTCCGGCGCTTCCAGCCGCACCGCCACTTCAGCCTTGCCTGCACGCGCCAAGTGCGGCAGCTTGCCCCAATCCAACAGGGTCTGGCGAGCCCGTTCCGCATACCGAATGTCCGTGTTCTGCATATCGGTCAGATGCGTAACCAGCAGGTGGCGGCTCTTGACGATCGGATGCTCGTCGAGCGAACTCACCCAGACGGTTGCGTCCGTGTCGTGCACCACAATACGTACGCCGTTGTTCGTATCGATCCGGTCGCCGGCCGCTGCGAAACCACCTGCGGTGCGCGGCGTATCGAGCGTCATGCGATCGCGCGGCGCGTCGATCGTAATCTCTCCGGTCTCCGACTGGAATACGTTCCTGTCAGGATCGGTCGGATTCTCCTGGGAAAGAATGCCGGCCTGCTGCAGCAAGGCCACCACTTCTTCCTGCCCGAGGCGATAGGGATCGAGCGCCGGATTTGCATTTTCGGCCTCCTTCTCGGCCGCAGCCGCCCAGCCCAACGGAAGAGCGACGTCACAAGGCAACGGACCGGCCGAATCGTTTGCCACGAGCGTGCCCACTCGCGTCAGCCAGGCCGCCCAATGCCAGCCGGGCGCAAGCTTCGGAATGTACGACGGCGGGTTCCGAAGATCGTCCGCCGTTATGACAATGCCCACACTGTGCGGGGCCGGCCGCATGTCGCCACGCAAAAAAAGGCAAATACTCGCCCGTTCCGCCGCCTGGCTGAGCGGATCGGTCGCCATGTCGAAATACCCGAGCCGGCTCGGACGGAACATGTTGTCCCGACTATGACTGTAGGCGAACCGCCAGATGCTGTCCCACCCCTGCAACGCACCCAACGCCCCGGTCAGAATCCCACCGACACCTCGGTAACGCCCTGGCCCCGAGTAGTTGTACTCCGAAACCGTGAATGGCTTGTCCAACAGCCGGGTAAACGCCAGGTGCCGGCCGCCCGTCGCCCCGCCTGCAATCGGGCTGCTGTTCGGGCATCGGCTCGGCAGTCGCCACGGCTCTTCCAGAAACCGAGGATGGTCCACATAGAAGTGATCGTCCACGTAGTCCATCGCGTCGCGAACTCCCTGGCTTGTGACATGGTTGGTCCAGCCGTTCCGGTTCGTAATCAGCGCGCGAACGCCCAATTCGTTGCGGAGGAACGCGCCGGCGCGGGCCAGAAAGTCCTTCTCCACCTTCGCAAAGAAGAGAACCATGTCCCGGCTACGCAAGTCCTGCCCGTGGACCGATCCCTCAAGTGTCACGGTTCCCTTGGCAGGATCCTCCCCGGACTTCAGGGCCGCACCCCACGCCGCGGCCAGGGCGTCGCGTGTCGCATAGCGCTCAGCCAGCCACCGGTTCCACGCTTGACGGTATTCGGGAATCTCCTTGGCCAACCCGACAAAGTTCGTCAGGTTGCCTTCGTTCACCAATGCCAGCCATGCCAGCCCCGGTTCGTCTTTGTATGCCCGCTGCGTGTACGGATTGACATGCTCCAGCAGGTTGCGGGCGAACGCCTTCCAGTTTTTGTACGCACCGGGATGCAATGCCACCAGCACCTTGAAACCGTTCATCGTGTCGCGACGACTCGCGTCCGGCAACGATACGAACTCGGTAATGTCCACAGGCCGCGATACGAACAGGTCGGTCGTCACGTAGATCCCGCGCCGCAGGAACGCGGCGACGAGATAGTCCAACTGGTCCAGCTTCTCCGGATCCAGTCGCGTGCGATTCTCCTCCGGAAGTGTCAATTCCCCTTCATAGTGGTGCAGACGAACCGTGTTGTATCCCAACCGTGCCAGGCGGTCCGCAAGTCGATCAGCCTGCTCGTGCGTCACGTAATGGGCGGAGAAACAGAGGTTCACGCCATAGAACCGCACCGGCTTCCCAGGTTGACGCTCGAAAAAGAAGGCGCCGTCGTCCGCCGCCTTCAGCCATCCGTGCTTGCCGGCAGGCGCATCGTGCAGGCCGAGCTTCGAGAAATCGAGCGCCGAATCGGGCAGAATATCCTGTTCGAGCTGAAGCGGAATCCACTGGTCGCCGGCCGTAATAGTAACCGGCCTGTCGTGCTCCACACGTACCCCGCCCGTCGCGGAGAGTGTGAACCGAATGTCCACCGGCACTCCTTTCGCAAACGACTGCCCCTGTCCCTTCGAGCCGATCATGCGGATCGAGAATGAGGGTCCCCATTGGCGGTTGTCCTGCAACAGGACAGACGTCGGTTCCGGAAAACGCCACTGGAGTTTGCCGCCGCTCGGAAGCTCGATGTCCAATGCTCGCACCGATCCGTTGAACAGCGCAATATCGCCGAACTCCTGCGGAAACACGCCGGACTTCCCGTCAGCCGTCCAGCGGCCCCCTGCCAACGCCCCAATACTGAACTCCGACCCGACGTGCAGGGAGTTGAGCACAACGTCCTCGGCCGGCACGAACTCATAATGGGCGTTGAGTTCCCCATCCTTGCTGGCAATCTCTGCCGAGCCGTTGATGGTCCCGCCTCCGGGAACCGCGATTCGCAGAGGCCGTTTGTCGGCATCGCCCTGCGTACCGACATCGGCATTCGCATCGGCCCCTGCCCATTGCCGGTTGTAGAGACCTGCACGGATCGTGGCAAGCTCCTCCCTTCCTTCTGTCAGGCGGATACCGCCGTCTCCGCCGACAACGGCCAGCAGCCCGTCGCCGTACACGGTACCGGTTGTAAACAATCCCAGCCAAACAACGACGGTCGTCCAAGCATTTCTCGCCAACACCAGAAGCCCTCCAGAAACATTTCATCAGAGTATACCCGCTGAAAGTATCGCAGCTTCCATCGCACCATGCAAGCGCCGGCAAGCATGTTTGGCCGCGGTCATAGCACTGCCGTACTCAATCCTGGCAAGGTGGTTCCACTCCGCATAGCTACTCGCCCGGTCGTAAGCGGAAGATGCCCACGGCTTGTCCGCGCGAGCCTCACGTCTGTCGCTACAGTTAGACACAAACGCCGCCGAATAGGAGTTGGTCGTACTTAGTCCCAACGGGGACGGCCCGCGCTCTCGCTTCCCTCACGCATCTCACGAGTCCCGAAGGGACGTTCCTAAACCAGCCCAAGGGTGGAGCCGATCCGATCAGTGCGAGCAACGCGCAACCCCGGGTTCGCATCAATACAATCCCCGCAAGCCCAACGGGCTGGCCCTAGACGCTCCTCGTATCCTAACCACCCAGTTCGCGCGTCCCGATCTCCCAACTCCGATCTGCGATCTCCGATTCCCTGGTTCTCGACGTTCGTAGTTCCGCCTTCAGACGGCTTCCCCAGCAGTGTCGCCCAAGACAAGAACCACGAAACACACGAAACTGGCCGGCCACATCCCTTTCTCTGCTCCCTCTGCTTCCTCCTGTTCATTCTCTTCTTCGTCTTCGCGTTGGCGTCAATCGACAGTCAATTCAGAAGACGAACAGGAGCCCACGAAGCACATAGGACAAGAACACCCTCGCCTGCCTGCCCGTGTTTCATCCGTGGCGGGGTTCTTAACGGACCCACTCGCTTGCGCTTCGAGCTCGTGCGCGCTGGCGCGTGCCCCATACAAGCACGCAGCGCGAGCAAGTGGATCAAGTGTTTCGGTCCTTGCCGCACGCTGCGGCGAAGCCGCATATGGAGTGCGGAAACTTGTTACCGCTTTCTGGCCTACAGCCGCCCGCAAACACCCAGTTCGCGCGTCCCCGATCTCCCAACTCCGATCTGCGATCTCCGACACCTTGTGTCGGTACGGCACCCTCCCAGGAATCCGTCAATCCTGGGCCGCCGCAGTGTCGATTAGCGTCGATAAGTGTTTCCCCCATTCATTTGCTCCCATACGTCCCGATCTTCGAACTCCGAGCTTTTTGGGTGGCAGCTTTCAAATGTTCCGCAACTGGCGCCTCCTCACGCGTCAGCGCGTCCCCAGCTTCGATCTCCGATCTGCCATCTCCGAGATTTTTGGGTGGCGGGTTTCAGAATTTCCACATTCGTTCTGCGCGCCTCCATCTGGCCGCATGGCAAATGAGTTGGAGTACCGCCTTTAGGCGGCTTTTCTTGACCGGCTAAAGCCGGGAGTCCAGCGTGTTCCTGCCCCTCTTGGTCGCGTGGCACGAAAAAGGCAGACTCCTGACAGAAATATACATGCGTACACATCCCTCAGTCTAGCAGACTTGCCACGGTTTGCAAGTCAAAGAATCAGGCCGGGGGGAGGCAAGTTGTCAGTTGACAGCGATCAGTTGTCAGTACCGCGCTGACGCGGAGGTGGGGGAACGGCGAAGCGCATTGCATGTCCTTGCGTTTCCTCCCGATACAGACCGGCGGGCTTGGCTGCCTTGGCTACGCACGCCCTTATTCTATAGGAGGTTACGAACCGCTCGCGTCCTCGGTTGCGGCGTGTTAGGCGGTCGACGCCGACCAGATAACATCCTTGCTCCGAATCGCAGCCGTCTCCGGGGGCAATTAAACCGGGGCAATTAAACGGGACAGGTCCAATATTGCACGGGGCAATTAAACGGGACAGGTCCAATATTGCACGGGTTCGTCGTAACACCTTGTGCTGTCAGCGATTACGGGTAATTGGACCTGTCCCGTGTAATTCCGTGTCCCGTTTAATTCCGTGTTCAGAACATGAGATCAACCACCCGAATCGCCTGGAGGCCATTCCGTATCGCCGAGAATATCGCACACAAGCCATCGAACTCGATCAATATGTGTGGTGAACACCACAGGAGTACCGCGTTTCATCTTGGATGGGTAAACGTGATAGACACAATGTCCTGCCGCGTGGGATGACTTCCGGATAGCCCTTCGTTCAAGTTCCTGCAACGGGATACTTGCGAGAACGTTACCGTCCCAATCGACGTGCTGCAACGTGTTTCCGTCAACCACAACCCGCGTATCCTTCAATCGAACGGCAGCGTTCTCTATCTTACGCAGGCAACTCTCGAAAACAACCGGCACCAGGAAACAAAGAATCCCACCGCAAATCCGAGCCACCGCTACATCCATGACCACTACAAATAGGACGCCCATTGCCCATATGGGTAACCAAAGGATCCATCGCAGAATGCGCGCTCGCCGGATTACCCATTCCATGTCGTCGCCATATCGAAGCTCGACTCGACCAGACATCATTGATTACCATCGAATTGACGTGTCCACTTTGTGTCGTCCAATACCGTTTACGCTCCGATGCCGCCAAACTGACTCTTGCCCGTGCACCACTGGCCACTCCACTCGCGGAAGTGCTCCATCTCCCAGCCCCAGAATACCTTGCATTTCACCCACCCGCGCCCCCTGGGACCAACGCAGGCAATTGAACGGAACAGGTCCAATATTGCACGGGTTCGTCGTAACACCTTGTGCTGTCAGCGATTACGGGTAATTGGACCTGTCCCGTTTTATTCGTTCTGTCTCGTTTAATCCGTTCGTTTAATCCGTTTCGGGTCCTTAACGGACCCACTCGCTTGCGCTTCGAGCTTATATGCGCTGGCGCGTCCCGCATACAAGCACGCAGCGCGAGCAAGTGGATCGGGCGTTTCGCACGCCTCGTTTCGGGTCCTTAACGGACCCACTCGCTTGCGCTTCGAGCTTATATGCGCTGGCGCGTCCCGCATACAAGCACGCAGCGCGAGCAAGTGGATCGGGCGTTTCGCACGCCTCGTTTCGGGTCCTTAACGGACCCACTCGCTTGCGCTTCGAGCTTATATGCGCTGGCGCGTCCGGCATACGAGCACGCAGCATGGGGCAAGTGGACCGAGCGTTTCAGACGCCTCATTGCCCTCCTCACCTCTCTTCCAGCTTGTTGCCAACGACTCCGAAGACAATCCTCGCCCGGACCGGCGTATTGACGCTCCTTCCGCAGGAGAAGATCAATCGGTTTTCGCCTTCGTGAAGAGCGGGGACATGCCCGACGAGTTTCATCCTGCTCACCTCTTGCCCAACGTGATTGCATACGGGCGCCGTCTCGCCGCTTTCCCACTCCATGAAATGGCCGCTGGGGATTGTTCCCTTGAAAAGGAACTTGCGACCGTCCAGGACGAAACAGGGATCGATCACATCGTATTTGCGAATAGGAATCGCCTTGAGGGTGCGGAACCGCAGATTCGTCGGATCGCCGACGATCATCAGGTTGATTTCAGAAACATGTTCGTAGTGGACAAGCTCGCGATATTCGTCCAGGTAGGATCCGCAGGGTTTCGGCCACGCAACCGGCGGGCGGGTGCCGTTTTCCGCCTCGATCAGCGAGAAGTACTTCCACCCGGAAAAATCGACGTCGATGAAATGGTCGTTGTGTCCGGAAACATACTGGATCGGACTCTCCACCCGGACATTGATCTTCTGCCCGCCGCCGTCGCCGCGGACCCAGAGTCCCATGGCAAGCGTGTCCCGTAGATCGATGGGCGGATCGAAGCGACGCGTCGTCGTGTGTCCGACAGCCTGCGTCTCGTCGAAACGCATCAACTCAACGGACGAAGCCGTCCCGTAATCTTCCGCCGAATATCGATTCTCGATCCGAATGGTTGGCCTGGCCGCCTGACACCGGTTCGTTACCACTAGCGGGGTTGTCAAATCGGTCATTGCGTCCGAGGCCGGGAACGACGCGACCGCGTATTGATAGTCTGCCTCGTGGAAGTCCCAGCGATTGGCATCTGTGCCGTCCCGCTGCAGGACGAAATGGGCGCCGGGTGTCTTGAGTTGCTCCAGGATTGACTGCGGCAACCGTTTCTCCCGGCGGAGACGCAAGTACTCGGCAATGATGGCGCCGTTTCTCATGGCCAAGGGCTGGGTCCGGCCGAGCGAAACGTCGAGGAAGGAAAGCCCGTAGTCGTGCGCCAGTGCTTTGGCCCCCAAATAACGAACGTCTTCGACATGCATGGGCGGGCACTGAAACGCACTGATGGAGTCGCTTGCCGAAGGACACAAGGCAATCCACCCGAACTGCCCGGGAAGGTAGTAGCGATCCGAAAGTCTCTTCAAGGTATCGATGTGCAGGTCGAAACACTGCTGGAAACCTCTCCTCGGGCAGTCCCATTCTCCCACGCGGGACATGGGATACCAAACGAAGCAATAGTCCATCACCGGAACGGTCCGTGTGTGTTTGAGAATCTCGTTGATGAAGAACGCGTCGTAATATGGAACATATTCCGGACGCTCTGCGAGACAGCCGGTGCCGTCCAGAGCGTCGAGGTAGATCATTCCGAAACCGCCTTCATTGTAAGCGCGCGCCGTCTCCCGCCCGATCTCTCGCACAAGGTCGCTTCCTGGCCGGGAGCATAAGAGGCCGTAACGCTGCGTGAGATGTCCGACGGCGGCGTCCTTCTTGTGAGAAGCCGCCTTGGTTCCGTACGCGCCCCGGCGACAGCGTACGAAACCGTACGGAGCATCGTCGTTCGCCTCTTCGAAAACGATCAGCTCATCGTCGATTCTCAACACGACGCTGTTGGTGATGGAGAACCCGACCACGCTGGAGACGTCCGCGGTCGACTCGGCAACCGGCACGAAGGTCGCCCGTTCATCAAGATCGCCGTCCAACGTGAAGGTTTGCATCTGAGCGAGATCCTTGTGCGGGACGGGCGTGACGAACCGGCTCTCAGGATGGACGAAGTGGGCATACGTGAGAATGCCGGTTGTTATCCCGTGCTTGTTGAACTCGCGCGAGACTTCGCGAAAATCGGCGATGCCGTTCGGATAATACGCCTTATTGAAGACGAAATCTGCCTGCCGAAAAGGCTGACCCTGATGGAAATAGACCTGGTCCACGCCGAATCGGGCGAGGTGCGCGCACCAGTCTTGAACCTCGTCCCGCCGAATCGGCGTGGACGTGATGATGTAGGCGCCGCGACTGCGGGGATCGTCCATGGCAAACGGGCCGCCGGCCGCGTGAACCGGCATTTCTCCCTTGCGAAACCGGGATGCGATTGTCTTCATGTCTTCGCGCAAGATCGACGCCGGAGCGCCCAGAACCGCCAACCCGGCGTTGTTGCAGCCGAGTTCCCGATAGATGACTCCGCCCAGACGCTGCGAACGTCCGCAGAACTCCAATGCGGTCATGTCGATCGTAAGCGGCATGACCGTTCCTGCAAACGGATCGGCGATATCGCCTGCCGCCGCCATCGCGGAACGAGCCAATTCCATGGAAAAGAAATCGTCGCCGGCCACGGAAACCACCTTCATTACAATCGCGCGCGCCTCCGCTCTGATGTCGAGCGTCAGCTTGACAGGATACTCAGCCTGCGAATTTACGCCGGAGAACGAGACCACGTAATGATCGCCCTTCTTTTCCAATCGGTTCGAAAGGAGAGAGGTCTTCTCCTTTCCACCGCCGTGCGAATGGAAGCCGGTATGAACCCCGTGATCGGCGAAGTCGTCCGATTGGGCGGCCATCCTCTGAAGAGTGCAAAAATGGCAGGCCTGGTTCTCCTTCAGGTAGTTGCGGCCGTCCCGCTTGTCGATAAACCCCTGCACCGTACCGTCGCTGCCGAGAACGTATTTGAGGTGTTCCGTTTCAAAGACGAACGAATCCGGCTCCGCGGAGAAAAGGGCCCCCGCCGCCGTAATCAGTGAGAAGAACACAGCCATGGAACCAAACAATCGCAACACATTTGTCATTGGTATCTCCCAGCTTGGCGATAACGGTAAGGTGCGTCCCGGTATGGTTCTCAGGAATCCGTACGGCAGATTTCCTCGCAAACGAGGGAAGACGGCGCGTGCTTCCCCTATAGGTGCAGTTCGACGATGTCTTTGTCGTGAAGCACATAATCGCCTTTGACTTGGGTGCCGTCATGAACGGTGCTTCCCCATACGCGAGCGAACTTAAGGCCTTCGACATAGTCCTTGTGTACCTGACCGGCCATTTCCGAAAGAGTACTGCCGCGTCGCACGGTGAACGGCCGATCCATGTCCGGCTGCTTGGCCGTCGGAAGTTTCGTATAGACACGTACTACGTCCAACGTCGAATAGATGGCGTTACGCAGATCTTCCAGCCCCGTGCCGTGCGCCGCCGAAACGCGGTATTCAGGAAAGTCCAGCGGGCATGACTCGTACAACAACTCGAGCCGCACAAGCGCGTCGGCAACGTCGATCTTGTTGGCCACGAGAAACGTTTGCGTGTAGGAAAGCCCGACGTCGTGTTCATCCAAATAGGAGGTCGCTGCGAGACGCGTCTTGGTCTTTGCCAGCCGTTCGACAACCTCCTGACACTGCTCAATCCCTTCCTCGCTACCCAAGTCGGCGACCAACAAGGCCAGGTCGGCAGCGCGGGTAAGCCCGTGCAGGTGGGCATCCATATAATCGGCCGTAATGGGGGGCGTGTCGATCAGTTGCACGGCAACGTCTTCCCAAGGCATCATGGCCGGGGCAGGCGTGGTCGTGGTGAAGGGATAGGGAGCGACTTCAGGGGACGCGTTGGTCAGACTTGCCACCAGTTGGCTCTTGCCTGCATTCGGACCGCCCAGCAAGATGACCGCTCCCGCTCCTTGACGCGGAATCCGCAGTCCCCGCACCTTCTTCGCCCCGGACTTCTCGGAAGAGAGTTCCTTCTTCGCCTTAGCGATTTTGGCCTTCAGTTGCGCCTGGAGGTGATCGGTCCCCTTGTGCTTGGGGACCTCCTGGAGCATTATTTGCAGGCATTTCAGCTCTTCATCGAGCGTAACGGCCCGGCGATACTCCTCCTCGGCCTTGAGGTACTGTGCGGTCAGATTGGCAGGCATGGTCCGATGTGCTCACGTCTCGCGAACGGGATTCACGGGTCACGGTACGACCTATGCACCACTCTACCGCATGATCGCACCGTTGAAAAGCGAGTGCGGAACATCCAGCACGACCGCCGCAATCAGCCCAGGCAATCGATCAAGAACTGGAAAAGGGCGTATCCGCAAGAGGATAGTCCCAGCGCTTTTCGGCTCGACTCACCTGCACTGTTCATTTCACGAGCCCGTTCAGCAGCGAATCGAGCGAGACCATTGCGATGCGTGTAACCATGTCGGAAGTGGCGAACGGCAGGTAGAGCGTCTCATCGTGGATCCCTTGAAGATGGAGTCCACACTGCGTAGTTCTGGCCGTCTTCGGACAACGTCGAACCATCCGTGACGTCCCTATGGCGGCGTCTCTTGCGGCAGGACTATGGGTATCTCGACGACGACGGCAGTCCCACGGCCCGAAGCACTCCGAATGTGGCATTTGCCTCCCAGCAGTCGCGCCCGTTCCCGGATGCCCTCCAAACCGAAGCGGCTCTCTTGCAGATCCTGGGGGTCGAATCCTATCCCCCAGTCCCGGACTCCGATCCGCAGACGATTCCCTCGCTCGACAATGCTCACCCTGATCTTATCGCTTTGGCTGTGAGTTCGGGCATTACTGAGTCCCTCCTGGACAATACGATAGATGACATTTTCAGCAACGGGCTCCAAGCGGTGGAACGTGACCCGGCTACGGAAATCGACCTTCGGTCCGCCTTTGAGGGCTGGATCGTGGATAAGATGGGCGATGGCCGCCAAGACGCCGGACTCGTCCAGGATCGGCGGCCGGACGCCGCTGATCAGCCGACGGGTTTCGCGATGGCTTTGCCGCAGCAGGGTCATGCCTCCATCGAACGTTTTTTGAGCGTTCTCCGGTTGCATGTCCTTCTGCTGCTCGTAGATTTGAAACTGCATGATCGCCCCGGCCAACTCCTGGGCCAGCCCGTCGTGGATGTCGTACGCGATCAACTGGCGTTCGTGGTCGCTGGCGCGCAGCATGTGCTCCAGCGTTCGCCGGTTGTGTCTCAGTCGCGCGTTGGCCTTCGACAGTTCGGCCGTGCGCTCCTTGACCCGCTGCTCCAGCTCGTCGTGCGCCTTTTTCAGCGCTTCTTCGGCCCGTCTGCGTTCGGTGATTTCCCTGACCCCGGCCACGATTCTTCGCCTGTCCGAATGTAAATCGAGCGACGCGACAAACCATCGCGTCTGCCCATGTATCGGCAGGGAGTATTCGTACCGCCGGTTCTCCCCGGTTTGCCGGAGCCGGTTTACGCAGTCTCGGTACAGCTCGTGGACATCATCAGGCATCACGGCCGCCATCGTCTTTCCAAGAAACGCCTCGGGCGGCATCATCAGTGCCTCCGGAGACTGACAATGCACGTCGATAATCCGGTCCTCTTCGTCCATGACAAAGATCAGGTCGCTCATCGAGGAAACGATGCTCCTGTACCGATCCTCGCTCTGCCGGAGCGCCTCCTCGGCCTCTTTCTGTTGCGAAATGTCCCGCACGACGGAATGGAGAAACACTTGCCCGCCTATTTGCATCCTGGACAGCGTCACCATGGCCGCAAACTCGGCGCCGTCCAGTCGCCGGTGTGTCCACTCGAAGTAGTGGGATCCCTCGCGCATCGCCGTTTCGATCATGATCCTCGCCTTCTCGGAAGAGCGCTGACCGTCCGGCTGGCGTTCAGGGGACACGTTCCAAGGATGCAAGGAAGTGAACTCCTCGGGATCCTTGGCGCCAAACATGTCCGCAATCGATGGGTTGGCGGAAGTGAACGTCCCTGTACGCGGGTCAAGAGTCATCACGGCATCCTTGCACTGGAGGAACAGGATGCGATGTCGTTCCTCACTCTCCCGCAGCGCTTCTTCGGCCCGTCTGCGCTTGGTGATATCGCGGACATGGCACTGGATCTCACACAGCCGGCCCTCCCCGTCGTAAACCAGCCGTCCCATGGTCTCGACCCATCCGACGGCGCCCTCTTTCGTGGCAAGCCGATGCTCCACACGGTAGGAGGAGTCTTTCGATACCTGCGCAGCCTGGATGACGCTCCATACCCGTTCGATGTCCTCCGGAAGCACGATGTGTTCCACCGGCTTTCCCGTTAGCTCTTCGACGGTGTAACCGGTAATCAACTTGCATGCTGGCGTCACATACAGGACCGTACCGTCGGCCGAGTGCCGGGAAATCATGTCGACCGAGTTATCGGCCAGCAGGCGGTGCACCAAATCGCTTTGGTGCAAGGCTTCAATCTCCGCCTGCATCCGCCGCAACTCCTCATTCTGCATCGCCAGCTCGATTTCGCGTACACGCAGTTCGTCGAGCAGCTTCCGTGCGTCTTCGGGCGACACGATTGCCGGGTCTTTCAAGCGTTCGGCGGCCTCTTGCCGGGCTTGTTCCTCGGCCCGCTTGCGCAGGCTCGCAATCCTGTCTGCGTGGTCGTGCTTGCCGTCGATGATCAGCTCCTTCTGTGATCCTCGCGTCAGTCTTGCCGACCAGAACCAGCTTGCCCAGGGGGGGGTGTCAGCCTATTCCGTGGCGCGAGCGGTCGTCGCCGGTCTTCGTGGTGGATGTTGACTGCTGCGGAACAGCATCTCGTCAAGTCGCTCCCGGCAGAGAAAGGGAGGGACCTGCTCAAGGAAGTGCGGACCCACCTGATCGAAACGGCCAGGCCGCTCTTGGAAGCGATGGTCGAGGAGGTTACTGGAGTTTCGGTGCTGAGCCTGTACCACGACATCGGCACGAGTACCGGCGAGGAGGTCGTTGTCTTTACCCTGGCCGAATCG
Organism: Thermoguttaceae bacterium; assembly: GCA_040772845.1. Lineage (GTDB taxonomy): Bacteria > Planctomycetota > Planctomycetia > Pirellulales > Thermoguttaceae > PWXP01. Next base: position 6,983,680 of record JAXGXG010000001.1, on the reverse strand, counting down.
CCCGGATTCCGTGACGTCACGAAGGAATAACCGGAGTGATCAAGCGGCTCCCAACGGGGAGACTCGCCGTACGCCAGCGTTTTGTCAGCATAATGCACGAATCTCGCGACAAACGGTTGGGACAAGCCTGGCACAGGCTACCGGCTGGCCGGTTTCCATTGCACGTCAACGAGCTTTGCAGCCGCCGGTGCAGGTTTTTCGACCTGATAGACCGCGTACTGAATGGGACGCGAGGTGGTCCGATTATCCGGATCGATCAGCCGGGGCCCCGAGGTGTTATCGAGCCGGGTCTCCTCTTCGGGTACGGGCTTGAGCGATTCCTGCTTTTCGGACGGAGAAAGGCTTGGCTTCTGGTCGGCCGGCCCGAACGTTTGGGGAACGACGTTGGGGGACGATTCCGATTGTGGTGCGACGTACGGGGCCGGTTCCGGCGTGAGTGTCGGCGAAAAAGCGGAACCGCAGCAACCGCTCGACACTGCCGGGGCAGCCGGGGCGACAGAACCGCAGGTTCCCGTTGGGCAACCTGCGAACGACGCATAGCTTACCGTGGGCGTGTAACAAGACGAGCATTCCAGCCGATACGTGGTGACGGGAACGTATCGCGGGCCGAACAGGGCCGTCAGGATGGGACGGTCCAATTGCTTGTAACAGGTTTGGGGAACGTAGTAGCACGACTGCGGCGTACAACTGGTCACCGGCGATGCACACGAAACACAAGATGCAGCCGAGGTTGCCGGTACGTACGTCGCGGCAGTCGGCGCATAATAGGCAGGAGCATAGCTGGTCTGGGCAACGACATTGTTCTGCGACCGACCGCACAGGCGATCCAGAAACTCGCATGCCTGAGTCGCGGCAGGCATTGCCAGCACGGCGCCGGTCATTCCGAAAAGGAACATGGTGAACGTACGTTTTGTGGACATGACTATACTCCCAAGAGAATCGGAGGTTTGCTCGCTTATTCAATCAAACCGCGCATTTTGTGCGCCGTCAACCTGGCGCTGCCCGATATCACACATTTGGCAGCATTTTACATCCGGGCAGTTTAGGGCGATTATCTCGATTACGCAGGTCGGCTGTGCCTGCTCCGATCGGGATGAATCGCCCGTTGGACTGCCGTATCCTCAATCATAGGTTACGTTTACGTCGCAATCGGGAACCGGTTGCTCGCTTTGACGGCTCGTTTCGGACGACAGTGAACGTTTGCCTACCTGCCTTTACGGCTCCGGGCTTCATAAAGATCGAAAAACCGAAAAAGCAGCTCCCGGAGATCACCTCTACAGCGGGGGAACTCGCGTGCAACATCGTCAGGCAGGACCCTTGGCTCGTAGCCTTCCTGGAGCCTGGCCACGATCGCCTGGGCAAGCGGCAGTGTCCCTTCCGTACGAAATAGCAGGGGAAACCCCGTCGAACGGTGGGAGGTAACCAGTAGCCCGAGCCGCCGGCGATGGCAGAGCCAGCGAAGTCGCCATCGGCCCAACAGGCCAAGCTGTTCGTAGCCATCGACCACAAGGATGGCCCCCGGCACAAGTTGTTCACCGCAGCACTGTTGTGGAAGCCAGTGCTGGCCGTCGTGCAGGGCCAACGAGCAGACGGCATGACCGCGCTGCTGCAATTCGACGACCAGGGCCGCCAATAGGGTTGACTTGCCAGAGCCATGGGGACCGACAATGGCGCCGTGGCAGCCGGCGGCACAGAACTGGTCTGCCAGGTCGGCGACGTCCATTGCCGAAGGAAAGCGAAACGGGATGGCGCCAGGTCGAACACAACGTGTGCAGAAGGGGTTTTCGGGCGCGTCGTCAGGGGAACGCAGGCTCACGGCTCGACCAGCTCCACGCCGGGAATACATCCTAGCTGAAAGCCACGCTGGCCGATCACTTCCTTGCCTCCCTGCAAGAAGGCGCGCACGCGAACACACCAGCGGACTTTCAGAATTGCTCCATTGTAAGACAGGGGCGCCCGTGGCAGCATGGTTTGGAAGTGGTGTGGCCGATTCGGCGTAATCCAATCTCCGGCGTCTGTGCTGGTGCGCCAGAAGGCGTGAACGGCCATGTCCTCATCGCCTTTGCCTTCCGTGTACCATAGCACCGAAGCTTCGACGGCTTTCACTTCGTCGAGCGTAACCCCCCGAAGCCAATAATCACCGGTCAGCGTAGCACCGGGCGGGTACGCGTTCTGCTCGTTTTCAAATCGGATAACGACTGCCGGTCTAGTCATGACCGTTTACGTGCTCAGCAGGGAAGACAATCAATGGGTAGTCGCGACGATAATTGGGCCAGCCGGCAACGCGTCCTTTCACAACGAGTCGCCACGTCACCGAATTGTGGGGCGCCTTGAAGGAATGCATGGCGCCATCCGGAACGATCAACCGACACGTAGCCTGGAACGGCGTGGAACGCCGCACGTTCAGCCCCTCGCCCCGGTAGATTCGCTGGGCGAAGACGCCTCGCGATTCGGTGCGGGTATTGGTGCCCTCGCGATAGGTGGCTTGCTCTTCACAACGAATTTGTACTTCCAGCGAATCCAAGGGCAAGCGGCCCGACTGCGAGATGAAGACCTCGTAGTTTCCGCCTGGCCGAAGCGGATGCTCCGACAATTCCACCTGGGTAGGTCCCACACCGGTGGTCAGCAGCAACTGGCGGACAAAAGCGACGATCAGGGCAATGCCGGCAAGGACAAACGGGACGAGGAAGAGCGTCATGCCCCAATCCGGCTCGCCGGCCAGGCGCCCTTTGACAGCCATGGCCACGAAGACGCCAACGACTCCGTTCCATCCGATACACGCCAGGAGCGTACCGAAGAGGGCCCAGCCGGGCGACGTTCCGATCGGCAACCGGTATCGCAAGGTTGTCCCTGGACTGTTGATAATGTCAGAACCTTCGGGAACCGTAGGGTAGTTCGGTTCCTCGCGACCATTGCCTTTGAACAATTCGCGGGCGGCCGCGCGGCGAGCGATCGCGGCCCTTCGTTCGACGGACGTGCACCACTGAAACATGCCGTGGATCAGGCCGGCGGCCCCGATCAGCAGAAAGAGAATCGGCACGGCCAAAATGGGCCATATCCACCAGCGATGGCCCCGCACCAGGACGACCACTTCAGGATGCATCGGATCGTACCAGCATCGGTACTGCTCGCCACGGCCGAACTGATCGAGCACGGCGGACGCCTCCTCATGCTCTCCGGAATAGGAATCGGGCGCATCGCGCGCCGTTGCAATGTCGTAGGTCCAGGCCGTGAGCGCGCGACCACTCACGTCATACCGCACCTTGATTTCAGGCCGGTACAGGCGGCTCTCGTTCGCTTCGCTTTCCGCAAGTCGCTTATCGAGAACCGTACACGAGCCCTCCACGAATTCGTGGTTCGCTCGCCATTCGGGCAGAACAATTCCGTGCACCACGCCGGCAAGAACGCCAGCGCCGACCAACAGCAGAAGCGCAAAGAACAGGGCCTCACCGATCGCAGCCAGCTTGCTGGAGCCGGTGCGGCGATTCCCACGTTTTTTCTGATAGATCCGCAATTTGCGTGGCAACGTCGATCTCCCTTTCGGCAGCACGAAAACACATGCCTCTTGCCGCAAATCGCCCTTGCCATGCCCGCCCGGCGGAAACGCCTTCTGGAATCAGCGCGGCTGCAACGGCGGCTCGTCAGATGTTTCCAACTTCGAATCCCGCTTCCTTTGACGACAGAAGCCGATTCCTTCGAGTGCCTTATATACCTCTTCCAGGGTCTTCTCTCCAAAGTTGGAGATTGCCAGGAGGTCGTCCCGCGTACAATGAAGAAGGTCATTGACCGTGAAGATACCTCGCTCCTCCAGGCAATTGGTCGTACGAACGGTCAGTCCGATCTCCGCGGTGCTCAGTTCCAGCTTCGCTGCCAACTCGCGCTCCTCGTCGGCAACCGTATGTCGTAGTGGAATCCGAGTTCCCATGGGGTCCCTCCCGGCTAAAAAGCGAACAGATCCAGTCACACTCCTACGTCAGGCCAAGCCATCGGCCAATTGTTCTTGAGTATAACGATCGCTGCCTCGTCTGAGTAGCCCCCCCATAGGCATTTCAACACGGAACCGGTGAATCCGATCGCCGCCACACGGCTGGTGAAACGAGGTCGGAGCCCGCCCTGAACATCGCACGAAACGGCGAGTAGCTCGGCTGACGCCCCCCGAACAGCACCACGTACCCAATCGGCGCCACCCATCCGCCCCCCTTGCGTGATCCGCCCAGATTCGGCAAAGTGGAGTGTTTTCGCCCGCAAGGGCCCTACGGTACACGATTCCGCAATACTCGCCCCCAAGAGGCAGGTTGACATGACCGACCCGTTCTCCGCACGTCAAACGTTCGATACCGGTTCTGGCAAAGCCGCCATTTACCGCCTGGCGAGCCTGGAAGATGCAGGCTTGACCAAGATCGATTCACTGCCCTATTCGATCCGCGTGCTGTTGGAGGCCGTCTTGCGCAATTGCGACGGGTTCCAGGTAACCGAGGACGACGTGAAGGCCCTGGCTGGGTGGCGGCCCAAAGGATTGGGAAATATCTCGGTCGCATTCAAGCCGGCCCGCGTTATCTTGCAGGATTTCACTGGCGTACCGGCCATTGTCGATCTGGCGGCCATGCGCGATGCCATGAAGCGACTCGGCGGCGACCCGAAACGGATCAACCCGCTCATCCCTGTCGATCTGGTGATCGACCATTCGGTGCAGGTAGACAGCTTCGGCTCGCCGGATTCGCTGGAGATCAACAAGAAGCTTGAGTTCCAGCGCAATCGGGAGCGTTACGAGTTCCTCCGGTGGGGCCAAAAATCGTTTACCAATTTCTCGGTGTTGCCCCCGGCGTTGGGGATCATCCACCAGGTCAACCTGGAATACTTGGCCAAAGGCGTCGTGATCCGTGACGACGCGCAAGGTCCGGTGGCCTTTCCAGACACGCTCGTGGGCACCGACAGTCATACACCCATGATCAACGGTCTGGGCGTACTGGGCTGGGGCGTGGGCGGCATCGAGGCCGAGGCCGTCATGCTGGGCGAACCCTTGGGGATGCTCGCACCCGAGGTAATCGGACTCGAACTGGTCGGGACGCTGAAACCCGGCGCCACGGCTACCGATATCGTGCTGGCCGTTGTGCAGTTGCTCCGACGCGAAGGCGTGGTAGGCAAGTTTGTCGAGTACTTCGGTGAAGCGGTCGCCTCGATGGGCGTAGCAGATCGGGCGTTGGTTTCAAACATGTCGCCCGAATACGGCGCCACGGCCGGCTTCTTCCCGACCGACGAGCGCACGCTTGAATACCTGCGGCTGAGCGGGCGCGACGAAGCACAGGTCCAGTTGGTCGAGCGTTACTGCAAGGAGCAACAGCTTTTTCGCACCGCCGGCGCCCCGACGCCCCAGTACACGAAGTGTCTGCAGCTCGACCTGGGAACGATCGAGCCGAGCTTGGCCGGGCCCAAGCGTCCCCAGGACCGCATCTTGCTGAAGGACATGAAGACCGCGTTCCACCGGTCGCTTGGCGCTCCCCATGCCGAGCGAGGATTCGAGCTTCCGGAAAGCGAGCATGGCCAAACGGCCGAAGTTGTAGGAATGCCCGACGGCGAAACCCGCATCGGTCATGGGGCCGTAGCGATTGCCTCGATCACAAGTTGTACGAACACGAGTAACCCGGAAGTCATGCTGGCCGCCGGCCTGGTGGCAAAGAAAGCAGTCGAACAGGGCCTACGTGTTCCGTCGCACGTGAAGACCAGCCTGGCGCCGGGAAGCCTGATCGTTACCGACTACTACGCCAAGACCGGCTTGGATAAGCCGCTAGAAGCGTTGGGCTTCCACACGGTCGGGTACGGTTGCATGACTTGCATCGGCAACAGCGGTCCGCTTCCCGAACCGGTTGCGGCCGCGATTACCGAGGGCAACCTGGTTGCCGCCGCGGTACTGAGCGGCAATCGGAATTTCGAAGGCCGCATCAGCCCGATGATCAAGGCCAATTACCTGGCCGGGCCCCCGCTGGTCGTAGCCTATGCACTGGCCGGATCGGTTGACCGCGACCTGACCACCGAACCGATCGGGCAGGGCAAAGACGGACACGACGTCTTCCTCAGCGATATCTGGCCCACACCTGAAGAAGTGCAGGCAGTGATGGCCGAGGCGATCGATGCGGAGATGTTCCGCCGCCGGTATTCCACCGTATACGACGCCAATCCCATGTGGAACGCCATCGAGGTCGACGGTAGCGAACTGTTCCCCTGGAACGACGCGAGCACGTACATCCAGGAACCACCGTTCCTGCTCGATTTGCCAGCGACGCCGCCGCCGATCGCGCCCATATCAGGCGCACGGGTCCTGGCCGTCTTGGGCGATTCGGTTACGACCGACCACATCTCGCCTGCCGGCGCGATCGGACCCGACAGTCCCGCCGGCCGTTATTTGCAGGAGCGGGGCGTGGCGCCGAAAGACTTCAACAGTTTCGGCTCTCGGCGAGGCAACGATCGCGTGATGACGCGAGGGACATTCGGCAACATCCGCATTCGGAACCAGCTTGCACCGGGCACCGAGGGTGGCGTGACGCGCCACCTTCCGGACGGAAGCCAGATGAGCATCTATGACGCAGCCGAAGCGTATCGCGAAGAAGGCGTGCCGCTGCTGGTTCTTGCCGGCATCGAATATGGTTCCGGCAGCAGTCGCGACTGGGCCGCTAAGGGAACGCAGCTTCTGGGTGTTCGTGCGGTCATTGCGCAGAGCTACGAACGCATTCACCGAAGCAACCTGGTGGGGATGGGCGTCCTGCCGCTGCGTTTCCAGGAGGGCGACTCCTGGCAATCACTCGGCCTGACAGGCGAAGAAACGTATGATTTCCCCGATCTCGACGACCAGTTGCAGCCGGGACAGCAACTCGCCGTTCGCGCCACGAGTCCGGATGGAACGGCCAAAGAGTTCCGCGTACATGTCTGCATCGACACGCCCGTTGAACTAGCCTATTACCGCCACGGAGGCATCCTGCCGTACGTCCTGCGCAAGTTAAACGCCCAGTAGCGGATGAACAACAGGCAATGACTTTTCTTGCCGGTCATTGACGATTCTCCGGCAAGATGCTCAACTCTTCCTTCACTTGCCCCCCCTCGCGGCAGGTGATAGGGTTGCGAACAGTTCCCCAATGAAGCAATTGCGCCATGACGTTGGCCCAACTCGATATTCAGCATTTACCCATTCTGCTGATCCTCGGATTCGCCCTGTTTGCCGGCGGTCTGGGAGCAAGGCTTTTCCAGCGGCTTCGCATCCCGCAAGTGGTCGGCTATATCGTCATCGGTCTTCTTCTGGGACGTAGCGGCTTGCAGATCATCAGCGAGGACGCCATCTCGCAAATGCGATTGTTCAACTTCTTCGCATTGGGGATTATCGGATTCATGATTGGCGGCGAGCTTCGGCTGGACGTCTTCCGCCGCCATGGCCGTCAACTGATCGTCATTCTGCTGTCGGAAGGACTGGGCGCCTTCGTTGCGGTCAGCCTTGCAACATTTGCCGTCGCGTGGCTGTTCACCGGGCACATGGCAACGTCTGTCGCTCTGGGACTCGTGCTGGGCGCCATTGCCTCGGCAACCGCGCCTGCGGCAACGGTCGACGTGCTCTGGGAATACAAGACGCGAGGCCCGGTGACAACGGCCGTTTTCGCCATCGTTGCCCTCGATGACGGGCTAGCCCTGGTTCTCTTTGGCATTTCTGGCAGTATTGCGAGTCTGCTGACTGAGAGCGGTGGAGACAACCTGGCGGTCTCCCTGGGGCACACAGCATGGGAGCTGCTCGGCGCCGTGCTTCTGGGATGCCTGGGCGGAGTCATTCTTAACAGTGTCTTGCGGCTGGCTCGCGACCGCGATAAGGCACTGACGTTTATCCTGGGAGCGTTGGTCCTCGTGTTGGGCGCGGCTTTGGCAGGTGAGCTGGACGTCATACTTGCAGCGATGGCGCTCGGCATGACAGTTGCCAACCTCGCTCCGTACCGCACGCGCGAAGCCTTCAGCATTGTCGAACGTTTTGCTCCGCCGATCTACGTCCTGTTCTTTGTGATCGTGGGCGCCCGGATGGCCGTCGGCACGATGCAGTCGTGGATGTGGGCCCTGGCCCTTGCCTATGTGCTTGGCCGTACGGCCGGGAAGATGCTTGGCGCGACGCTGGGGGCCCGCTGGAGCGGCGCCTCGGCAAACGTACAGAAATACCTTGGTCTGTGCCTTTTCAGCCAGGCAGGCGTGGCGATCGGTTTGGCGATCCTCGCCTCGGAAACGTTTGCTAACAATGAGCTGCTTGGAACGGCGGTCCCGATGATCGTTACGGCAACCACATTCTTGGTCCAATTGGTCGGGCCTCCCTGTGTCAAGTTGGCCGTGAGTCGGGCAGGCGAGGTCGGCATGAACGTCACCCGCGAAGATTTGCTCGCGCTTTATCGTGTCGAGGACGTGATGGCCCACAATCCGGTCTGCATTCACGAGAGCGAAAGCTATCACGATATCTGCTTGAAGATTCGGGACACCGAGGCCTCGGTCTATCCCGTTGTGGATGACGAACAGCGGTTACTGGGCGTCATTACGGTCGATGGTCTTAAGGCGAGCCTCGGGCGGGCGAACGTGCAGCAACTGCTCCTGGCGTACGATCTGATCGAATTGGCGTCAGAGACCCTGCCCCCGAAGATGTTGCTTGCCGAAGCGCTGGCGCGAATGAGCGAGAAACAGTTTGAATACTGTATCGTCGCTGCCGCCGCCCAGGATGGCCCGCCCGAACTGCTCGGTCTGCTCGAACGTCGCAACGCCGAACGCTTCATTAGCCGCGAGCTGATTCGACGTCAAGAGTGGGTCATCAACCAGGAGCAATCGCTCCGCAAAACCATGACCAAACACGAAGGGAAGGCGGACAAGCAGCAGCAGCGCTGAGCTGATGGCGGTCCGACCCGGACGTTGCGTTCCTGCCGACTTCCAGGTGTGGACGCCGCATCGCATGTCAGCGGTCAACCTGCTACGGGCCCCTCATCCGAGACGTCGTCGATGACTTGAGGAAGCGAGGCGGCAGACGATGCGTTCGTGCACTCGAACATAGCGATCTTCTGGAGCCGCCGGGCATGTCGCCCCCCTTCAAATGGGGTCTTCAGCCAGATGTCAACCAAACGGTCCAATAGATCTTCACCGACGATCCCGCCGGCAAGGCAGAGAACGTTGAGGTCGTTATGGCGGCGGCTCAGCTCGGCGCCCAGCTCATCGTGACAGGGAGCGGCCCGCACGCCCGAAATCTTGTTGGCCACAATGCACATCCCTAAACCACTGCCACAGATGAGGATTCCACGATCCGCTTTGCCGTCTGCAACCATTCGTGCGACGATTTCGGCAATATCGGGATAGTCGCAGTCGCCGGGATCGTGCGTACCCACATCGACGACCTCCTGACCCAAGCGGCCCAGAAGCTCGATTAAGCTACTCCGTATCTTCACCCCTCGATGATCGCTACCAACCGCGACCCGCATTTGATCGTCCTTAGAAAAAGGCGCCTACTTCAAAACATCCCCATTTTACGTGACAGAAGAACCGGACACAAGCCGGGATATACACGCCCCTTCCTTGAGGGCTCCTGCCGTCCCTCCAGTCACCCGAACCCAATCTGCCTCGCCAGATGCGACACGAGATCGCGACCGGGTCATCGGCGTCTCGTTTCTCGAATCAGCTCCTCCGCGCCTTGCTTCAACAAAGCTTCCGCCACCTGCCGACCGAGACTCACGGCATCTTCAGGCGAAGCGGTACAGGCGGTTTCCACCATTCGAGCCCCTTCCACTTGGATAACCCGTCCGTGCAACGTCAGCCGGTTCGCGTGGACGGCGGCGTGCGCCGCGATCGGGGCCAGGCATCCGCCGTGCAATGCGGCCAACATGGCCCGTTCGGCGACAACCGCAGCGTGGGATTCAGCGTCGTCCAGTGCAGCGGCAGCTTCGAGAGCCTCACGATTGTCGTTTCGGGTCTCAATGGCCAGTGCGCCCTGCCCGACTGCGGGGAGCATGATGTCCATGGGTATAGATTGCGTCATGCGTGATGCCAGCCCCAACCGTATCATGCCGGCTTCGGCCAGCACAATCGCATCGAACTGCCCCTCGTCCAGCTTCCGAAGACGCGTATCGACATTGCCGCGAATGCCCGCAATCTGCAAGTCGGGGCGATGGTAGAGCAACTGGGCCCGCCGCCGCAAGCTTCCGGTGCCGACGACTGCGCCCGAGGGTAGTTTCTTCAGCGAAACGGCTTTCCCGGCCACCAGTACATCGGCAACAGGTCCTCGCTCCGGCACGGCGGCCAGGCGTAAACCCGGCACCGGATCGGTGGGCAAATCCTTCAGGCTGTGAACGGCCAGATCCGCCCTGCCATCGAGCAGGGCGGCCTGAATCTCCTTGGTAAAGACTCCCTGCCCGCCAATTGTACCGATCGGCGCCGTTTGAACCGAGTCGCCATGCGTGCGAATTGGCACGAGCACGACGTCATACCCATTCTCCTCGAGTCGCGCAGCAACCCATTCCGCCTGCCAGCGGGCCAGGAGGCTCTCTCGCGTACCGATGCGAAGGGACATCGACCGAAACTCCGGACAATCAGGGGTCAGCGGCGGCCGGTTCCTCAGCCGCATCGGTTTGTTCAGGCAAGCTGCGTTTTTCGGCCAGTTCGAGCAGTTGCTGCGGGGGAGCAACGACACCGCAGCTAATGACGAACTGCAGTGCCTGGTCGATCGTGATGTTCAGGTCGATGATTTCGCTTTTCCGCACCGTAACAGTAAACCCCGTCATCGGAGCAGGCGAGGTGCATATCAGCACGGAAACGACCGGCTCATTCGCAACGGCCCGAATATCCGGAAGGCTCTCTCCCGTGACGAAACCGAGCGACCAGATGCCATGTCGCGGATACTCGACAGCCACGACGCGAGTGTACTGGATATTCGTTTCGCTGAACAGAAAATCGGTCACCTGCTTGACCGACGAGTAAACACTCCGCACCAAGGGCAAGCGATGCACGCCGCGCTCGAACAGATTCCAGAACACCCGCCCCATTCCTGCCGCCATGAACTTGCCAAGCAAGTACAAGAGCAACACAAACACAGCCAGGAAGAATGGGACAACATAGTAGGGTCGCAAATAGGTGAGGTCGATGTATACGCGATAGATCGCATCACCCGTTGGCGGAATTGGCATTCGACTGCCGTAGCTCTTCCGCACCTTGTCGTACACGACTTCCGGCACGAACGTATCATTCGACAGCCGGTGGTAGACTGTTCCATCCACCAGAGCCGTAGTCTGTTTGGGATCGGCCAGATGAACGTTGTCGCGAATATCGGCGATACTCCAAAGAATGGCTTCCCGCACACCGCTGGTGACCGGTCGAAGCACGTACTCCTCAATGGTGTTGCCGACCCAGACGAAGATCACAATGGTCATCAGCGGCGGCACCAATACACCGAGACCGCGCAGCACGGCCGACCGAAACGGACGTTCCGGAAGTGTGTCCTGACTGCCGCCGACGGGAGGATGCGGTTTCATACCCAAGAAGAATCCTTACGCTTTCCGTAGACCAACTACTCGTTCTAAGTGTGATTCGCGCCTTGCGCCCGTCCGATCGCGGCCACATGGACTTCTTCGGCCCCCACCTCTTTCAGGGCCAAAGCAACTTCACTGCACGTTGCTCCCGTGGTCAGAGTATCATCGACCACGAGCGCTCGGGTACCCACTAAATCGTAGTTCGCCCGCGCGGTAAAGGCGCCTCGGACATTGCGGAATCGGGCTTTTGGCAACAAACCCCTCTGAGGAGGCGTGTTTCGCCGACGCACAACCAAGCTTTTCACCAAAGGAACCCCCAGTTCGCGGGACAATGTCTGTGCGAGGATCCCCGGTCCATCGGAAGCTCGCACAAAACGGCGACGCCAGTGGAAAGGCACGGGCAACACCATATCCACTTGGTGTGCACGAAGTTCCACGTGCCGACGTTCGCACAACAGATGCGCCATGGCCTCGGCCAGCAGGGCGCCTGCGGGCAACTTCATCGCAGTAAGGACCCCGCCCAGCGGACCATGATAATCGCCTAAAACTACCACAGAATCGAACTTCAAGGGCATCCCCCGACACGACGAACACTCGTTTGGCGGCGCCAAGTCATCGGGAACCTTGCCCCCACAGCGACAGCAGGCGTTCCACGTCCGGGGACCGAACCGTTCGGCACAAGAGGGACATAACAGGCCTCCCGCCGGCCAAGTTTCGCCCTCTTGCAACTCCGCTTCGCACCAGACACATCGGGGGGGGAACACCAAGTTGGCAAGACCGCAGACGCCGCGAACCAGTCGCGACCCTGCCATTCTGACAGACTGCCTCGTCCAACTATCGCTCCACCGAAGCACCGTTGCTGCAAAACCCCTGTGCAGAAAGACCACTTCGCATTTTCACCTCAATATCATTATACTGTGGGTGCGCCGGAACGATAGGCACCCCTCTCTCGGGGTAAAATCCTGGTGCGACATCGGTGCGACCCCCAAAAATCCTCGGTCGGAACCAACCCCTAAGACTCCGTTTGCCCGTCATGCAGCCACCAGACATCACCAGCCTACAAGCCCCTGACGGACTGAGCCGGCGCGCTCGCTGGGCCGGTGGCGAGACGATCGTCAGTACACTCATGGCCCGCACACTGGCGCAACCGGAGCTGGTCTCGCTTGCCGCCGGATTTGTCGATCACGCAACATTGCCGCTCGATGCGCTACGCACGGCTATCGATTTCGTGTGGGCGAAACCGAATTGGGCGCGCGATGCATTGCAGTACGGAACGACCATCGGCTACCCGCCGCTCCGCCAGGCAATCCTGGATCGGACCTTGACGGCGGACGGAACAGCCTCCGGTGCATCGAACCTTTCGGCCCAACAGGTCGTAATCACAGCCGGCAGCAATCAGTTCTTGTACCTGGTCGGAGACGCCCTGCTCGACGCGGGCGATATCATCCTGTGCGGCGCTCCTACCTATTTCGTCTACCTCGGAACGCTCACGAACCTGGCCGCTCGGGCCGTCGGCGTCGACGTGGATGATCAGGGCGTCATTCCGGATGCATTGGAGGAACAACTGAGGCGGCACGAGCGCAACGGGGAACTCGGCCGCGTTAAGGCCGTCTACCTGACCACGTATTACGACAATCCCACGGGAACCACCATCCCTGCCGACCGCCGGGCCCGAATTGTCGATATTGCAAAGCGATGGTCGCGGCGTCACCGCATCTACGTATTGGAAGACGTTGCCTACCGCGAACTTCGCTACCACGATCCGGATGTTCCCAGCATGTTGACATGCGATCCGGAGCGGAATACGGTGGTTCAGGCAGGCAGTTTTTCGAAATCGTTTTCTCCGGGAGTTCGGGTTGGTTGGGGGATACTGCCTAAGTCTTTGCTCGAACCGGTTCTGGCAGCCAAAGGCAACATCGACTTCGGGTCGCCCAATTTCAATCAAGTGATCATGTCCGCCATCGTGGAGCGAGGCCTGTTTGACGAGCATATTGCAAGTTTGCGCGAAGCGTATCGCAAGAAGCTCGATGCAACACTCGAAGCCTGCGATGCTTTCCTGGGGGAGACTGACGGGGTTCGCTGGGTACGGCCCGGCGGGGGTCTCTACGTGTGGATTCGCCTTCCTGAGCGGATTGACACCGGCCTGCATGGCCCTTTGTTTGATCGCGCCGTAGCGGAAGGCGTGCTCTATGTGCCCGGAGTGTGCTGCTTCCCGCCCCACGGCAGGCCTCCGCAGAATAATCTGCTCCGATTGAGTTTCGGCATCCAATCCGAGGAAGCGATACGGCGGGGCATCGATGCCCTGGCGCGCGCCGTCAAATCCGTCATGTAAGGAAGCATTCCATGCGCATTATCGACCGGTACATGCTCCAGCAGTTTCTCAAGACGTTTATCGTCTGCTACTTGAGCCTGACCGGCCTGTATATCGTCTTCGATGCGTTTACGAATCTCGAAGAGTTCATTCGATGCAGCGAGAAGGCCGGCGGACTCTTCTGGCTGATGACCAATTTCTATGGTTACAAGGCCATCCTCTTCTTCGACCGAACGGCCGGCTTGCTGATTCTGGTTTCGGCCATGTTCACCGTGAGCTGGATTCAACGGCACAACGAAATGACGGCATTGATGGCCGCAGGTATTCCGCGAGTGCGGGTCGTGGCGCCGCTGATTATTGCCGCCGTCTGCATTGCCTTGATTGCAGCCGCGAATCGGGAACTCGTGATATCACGTTATCGCCAGGAAATGGCGCGCACCCCAAACAATCTGATCGGCGACCAGGCACAGAACCTCGATGCTCGGTATGACAATCGGACCGACATCCTCATGCGAGGCCTGCAAACCTTTGCCGACCACAAGCGGATTGAGAAACCGAATTTCCTGCTGCCGCGCAATCTGCGGCAGTACGGCAAGCAGATCGCTGCGGAGAATGCCTTCTATCGCTCACCGGAGGGAGACCGGCCGGGCGGCTATCTGTTTGAAGGCGTGAGCCAACCGAAGGATCTGGCCACGCGTCCTTCGCTGAAATTGGATGGACAGCCGGTGGTGATTACGCCGCGTGATGCCCCCCAATGGCTGAAGCCCGACCAGTGTTTCATCGTGAGTGACATTACGTTCGAACAACTGACTGGCGGACGGGCGTTTCGCGAATACTCATCGACCGCGCAACTCATCCGAGGACTGCACAACGCCAGCCTTGACTTCGGCGCAGATGTCCGTGTTGCCATCCATACACGGGTCGTGACTCCCTTGCTCGATATCACACTTCTATTCCTGGGCCTGCCGCTGGTCGTCACGAAGCGGAACCGGAACGTTTTCTCTGCCATTGCCCTCTGCGCCGGCGTTACGACGCTTTTTCTGCTGACGATTATCGGTTCGCAGCATCTGGGGGCCATGCTAGTCATCAGTCCCGCACTGGGCGCCTGGCTGCCGCTGATCCTGTTCGTTCCCATCGCCGTCGGTCTGACCAGCGCCATGTGGGAATGAGCTTCCCGGAACGCCGCGATCACAGTGCTGACCAAGACTAGCCTGCGGGGCGAATTCAAGCTTCCGGTACTCTTTCTGGGGCGTTCGCGGGGCTTGATGGTTGACTGACGATTGAGCAAGCAAGTGGATCGGGCCTTTTCGGGCGCCTCGTTTCCGGTCCTGAGCGGACCCACTCGCTTGCGCTTCGAGCTCGTGCGCGCTGGCGCGTCTTCCCCACAAGCACGCGGCGCCAGCAAGTGGATCGGGCGTTTTCGGGCGCCTCGTTTTGGGTCCTGAACGGACCCACTCGCTTGCGCTTCGAGCTTGCACGCGCTGGCGCATCCCCCATACAAGCACGCAGCGCCAGCAAGTGGATCGGGCGCATCCCCATACAAGCACGCAGCGCCAGCAAGTGGATCGGGCGCATCCCCATACAAGCACGCAGCGCGAGCAAGTGGATCGGGCGTTTCGGGCGCCTCGTTTCGGGTCCTTAACGGACCCACTCGCTTGCGCTTCGAGCTCGTACGCGCTGGCGCGTCCCTCATACAAGCACGCAGCGCGAGCAAGTGGATCCGGCGTTTCGGTCCTGACTTCGCCGCGGCGAAGCCGCATATGGAGTGCGGGAACTTGTTACCGCTTTCTGGCCTACACCGCATGCAACCACCCAGTTCTCGCGTCCCCGATCTCCCAACTCTGATCTGCGATCTCCGTGTCCTCATGCTCGAAATCGTAATCGTCTTTGTATTTCCCTCTGTTCCCTCTGCTTCCTCCTGTTCATTCGCATCTTCGTCTTCGTGTTGGCGTCAATCGTGACTCAATTCAGAAGAGGAGAACCACGAAATACACGAAAAGCAGAGCACGTTGGCTTTGCCCACGCCGCATTGCATGTCTCCATTCCGTCAGTCCCGAAGGGACGTACCTAAATCAGCCCGGGGTGGAGCCGATGCGAGCGGTGCGAGCAAGGCGCAACCCCGGGTTCGCATCCACAGAATCCCCACAAGCCCAACGGGCTGGCCCTAGACGCTCCTCGCATCCCAACCACCCAGTTCGCGCGTCCCCGATCTCCCAACTCCGATCTGCGATCTCCGACACCTTGTGTCGCTACGGCACACCTGCCAGGAATCCGTCAATCCTGAGCCGCCCCAGTCTGCGGCTTCGGGCCGAAGTTGAGTGAGAAGGACTCGAACCGCTCGCGATCCATGCCGGCGTCTTCCCAGCCGTAGGCGTGCGTGCCGAGATGCCAGAGGCGGATGGTTGTGTCGGCCATGATCCGGTAGCCGCACTGCCGCGCTCGCTCGCAGAAGGCGTAGTCCTCAGCCAGGTACCAGTGGCCGTCGTCGCACGGATGGAGCATCGGGTGGAAGAACGGCGCCATCGGTTTGCGAAACCGCTCGTTGCACATCGGCAGACGAAGCCGCTGCTGAACGGCCAGATACACCTCGCGCCGCACCAGCAGGAATCCGGCCCCGGCGTACAGAATCTCCACAAGGCCCCCCTCGCGGCCGAAGGTGATCTCCCGCACGCCTGGCGGCATGTGGCAGCCGAGTGCCCGCCGGCCCTTTTGCGGGTACGCGCCGCAGGTAATCGGCAGCCCATGCGAACGCAGCCGGTCCACGGCGTCCGGGTGGAAGTCGATATCGCCGTCGATCCACATCGTCTCTTCGTAGCCGTCCAGCAGTGCGTCGGTGACCATCTGGTTCCGCCCCTGATCGATGGCCGCATAGCCGCCCACGCGCCGCACGGGATAGCCCCGCCGTTCCAACTCCACCAGGGCCCGCTCGCACGGCGGCGTAATATACGACGCAAACGGCACCAGGATCACACAGCGGCGCGGGTCCATCGGATCGTTAGCAAGCTGGCGCGGCGAGCGCCGTGGCGTACTCTCCACGCGAGTACCGACGGCCAACACCTGCCGTTCAGGCGGAATGCCTGCAAAGTCCAGCAGGTTGCGCAGCCCCTGCTCCGTATTGAGCGCCTCATGCATGTCGAACACGTGCACATGCTCGGGATAGCGTTGCACGATCGCATCCACGCGCGCGTCATACTCGTCCCAATAGCGGCCGATGCCTTCTTCGCGGTCCGTCGTATCGTACTGGGGAAACGTGCGCGTTCTGAGCAGGTCGTGATGCCAACCCTCGGCCGGCTGCCGGGCCCAGTGATTGGTGGGCAGTGGCATACTCCGGTCGAGCCAGTGGCAGAAGCTGGCGATTACCTCGTCCCGCGGCCGTTTCAGGCAGACAATCCGGATGTCAGGTTCGGCGGCGATGGCTTCTTCGAGATACGGCAAGTAGGACGACGCCACGTCGCCCAGCCGCGGCGCCGTACCATGCTGCCGAAACCGCGCGAACCGTGCCCGGACGACGCTCCCCGGGCCCTGCTCGCCCTCACCGTCCGCCAGGCGAACCGCCGCAGGCTGTACATCCGGCGTCCACGGCAACAAGGGCGGCTCGTCGTATGAGCATTGAACATCCGGCTGCCCGTTGAGAATCCTCGCCAGCGAGGCCAAGCCGCAACGGCCGGTACCGATGCCGAGAATGATGGATTGCTTCATAGCAAACTCGCGTTGATCTCATATCTCACACATTGGGCCACACGGCGCGAGAGTCTCCCCGGCCTGCGTGTGTGTGTTGCTGCGGGCGCTTCACCCGCCGTGTTGCCACCGCCGGCGCATGACTCGGGGTTGGTATGGATCGCTAGTCCTTTACCATACGGCTCTTTCATCCGCTACTCCCCGCCCGTTTCCACCGGCGCTTTCTCTGCCCCCAAGATGCCTCACTCACTTTGCCTCCAAGCCTTCCTCGTTTGCATTCGTGGGCAGGGGAAGACCCCAGTAGTGCTTGAGCGATCGCATCTTCGATACGGCTTCCAAGAAAGATGGATGAACGTCCCCATCCTTCATCCTCAGCATACGCAAAAACACCAATCGCCCATCGAGTGACTCAATTGCACGGGCCACCTCCTCGCTAATGGGTTGCGAGAAGTCCGGCCGATAGGACTCGGGGATACCCGCGGGCGAGTAGCGGCTCGTGTTCAACGAGCCCAAGCTTGGCATTGTTGCAAGAGAGAGAAAGCACGTGCTCGTAATCGGACACCCGTGAATGGATAGCGCTCTAATCGTACGGCTACGTGCGAGGTAAGCAATGCCCTGGTCGGTAATCGGCATTCCATATAGCTGCACCCACCAAAGATTGGGATGTTCGCCAATAGATTTCATTCCTGCATCGGTGATCAGTACAGGATACTGGTCAGTCCACCCGTACTCAAGCACGAGGGCCTGAAGGTACGGAAGGTGCTTTATGTTTGCCAGCCCCTTGTCGGTGACCATCGTCAGACTCAGCGTCAAATGCTTGGTGTCCGGTACATAAGGTAAGATCGCCGCAAGCAACTCGTCATTGACATCTTTGGGAACCGTATCGATTTCGCCCGTTATATAAGTCTCTGCGAAGGCCAAGTCGCTAATCAGACGACCGCCGGCGTGAACATCCACGTCGGCTGGAAAAGGGCGTCCGTACGACGATCGCCCCCACCATTCCTTTGCATTCTCGCAAAAAGAGATCTCTCCACCGTTGTCCTGAATTAGCTTGATGGCATGTTCTCGCTTTTCTGCAAACGCTTCGTCATTCTCCCAAGGCCAATGTTTGGGTGGAAGCGGAGGCAGCGGGCCCCGTACTGCATCCGTTTTCGCCTGTTTCTCACCGGTCGGTGGACGCGTATCCGGAGACGTGCCCGTTTCATCAGCCATTCCCCCCAGGCAGAGAATATGAAAGACAAAAGCGAGAAGCAGCGCTGACCGCGTCGGTAGAAAGCACACCTTCGTCATTATTCTGCGAAGCATAGACACCTCTCTGTAGTAGCACAATACAGCTCGTGCCGATACACTCTTCGGACGAGTGGAAAGCTAGTAATTGCTGAACTGCTATCCTACATGTCGTTACCAGTCTTTATCACCATATCCTTGAAACTGACTCGACTTCCCCAGTGGCTCTGCAGATAGATGTAGAACCCCTTAAACCATTCTTTTTCTTGGAGATCAAATACGTCAACTGTCCCCTTCTCCTTTGTAGTGCGATCGCTCCAGCCATCGTAAGTCTTCTTTCCGTTGACGTATACTTCCAATTTGTAGGAATGGAGTTTCTTGTCGCCCGGCCAAACTGGGGCACCGCCCAGGAAGACGGGAGTGAAGCGGATTTCCATTTCGTTCCATTGGCCGGCAGGTTTCAATGGGTTCTTTGTCTCAAGCCAGTATCTAGAATACTCTTCGATTGTCTCGCTTGCCACCCCATAGGGGACTCCCGTAAGCACCTTCCAAAACGTGTCGGTTCTTGAGCCGGGAGCCTTAATTCGGACTGTGCCATCGGCCTCAACAGTATCCAGAATGTCGAGAAGGGCATTTGTATTGAAAATCGCCACTTCGATGGCGTTATAGATGTACACACCGCTGTTTGGCACGAACCCAGGCGCGTCCGGGAGCAATTCCCCATTCGATCTTTTCCCTCTTACGTATCCTGTGTCGCGGCCGATCCAGCGGTTTTCGTTAACGTACGTGCAGTCGATCCTCAGCACGCCAGACGGGGCAGACTGCGTCTACCTTGGCGCGCTCTGTCGCCGCGGATATAGTGGTTAAAAGCAAGTGTTGGGAAACGGATGGCTGTTTCCACGTGTGTCGCCACCTGCCCGGCTGCCCCTCACCCTACCCTGCCCACGCTCCAGAAAGGATCCCGCCATGTCTGCTCGTTGTTTTCCGTCTCCGCTGGTCTTTGCGCTGATGGTGTGCTTCGCGTTAGAAGCTGCTGCGGCAGAGTTGTTCGTCGCTCCGAATGGTAATGATGCCCATTCGGGCAAGCTGCCAACCGCCAATGCCGATGGGTCGGACGGACCGTTGGCCACGCTGGTCGGCGCCCGCGACGCTATACGGCGTCTGAAGGCCGAAGGCCCGCTGACCGAGCCGGTGCGTGTGGTTCTGGCCGATGGCGTCTATCGGGTGAAGGAGCCCATTGTCCTGACCGCCGAAGATTCGGGGACTCCAGAGGCGCCCATTCGGTACGTGGCGGCGCCCGGCGCAAAGCCACGCATCAGCGGCGGTGTGCCGATTGGTGGTTGGCAAAAGGGAGACGGCCCGCTCTGGACGACCGCCGTACCCGGAGTCAAAGACGGCGACTGGTATTTCCGGCAATTGTTCGTCGGCGGTCGTCGGGCTACGCCTGCACGAACGCCCAACGATGACGTCTTCCGTTCTGCCGGCCCCGGTGTGGAGTACAAAGACCGCCGGAAGGCCCGCGGAGATCGCGACACCAAAATCTCCTTCTTCTACGAGAACGAGGACCTCAAGCCCTGGTCCAACCTGGGAGACGCCGTCGTGGTCGTCTACCATTCGTGGACCACCTCACGGCATCGGATCGCGTCACTGGAACCGGATAAGCGGCTGGTCACGTTTACCGCGCCGAGTGGTTGGCCCATGAGTTATTGGGAAAAGAACCAGCGGTATTACGTCGAGTTCGTCCGCGAGGCACTGGACGCTCCGGGCGAATGGTATCTGGATCGCGAGTCAGGGCTGCTCACCTATTATCCGCGGCCGGGCGAAGACATGACAAAGGTCGAAGTGGTCGCCCCGCTACCGGAGGAACTCTTGCGGCTTGAAGGCGACGCAGCCACTGGCAAATTCGTCGAGTACCTCACGTTCGAAGGCCTGACCTTCGAGCATACGGATTGGACCATGCCCGCCGCCGAAACGGTCGACGGCCAAGCGAATGCAGCCTTACAGACAGCAACTGTGCACTTGCAGGGGGCACGGCATTGTTCGCTCTTGCGATGCGAAATCGCGCATACCGGCGGATATGCTCTTTGGCTCCAGCAGGGATCGAAGGACAACCGGGTCGAGCAGTGCCATATCCATGATATGGCGGCCGGCGGTGTGCGACTCGGCGAAACCAGCTTGCCCGAAGAACCTGCCCGGCAGACCGAACGCAACACGGTGTACAACTGCTTCATCCACGATGGGGGCAACGTGTACCATGCTGGCATCGGCGTGTGGATCGGCCGCAGTTCGCACAACACGGTGCAACACAACGACATCTGCGATTTCAACTATTCGGGCGTTTCGGTCGGCTGGAGCTGGGGCTACGCGCCTTCGACAGCCAATCACAATTCGATCGAATACAACCACATCCACCACCTGGGCTGGAACGAGCTTAGCGACATGGGCGGTATCTACTGCCTCGGCCTCTCGCCCGGCACAAGGCTCTGCTACAACCGGATCCACGACGTGTGTTCCTACTCGTATGGCGGCTGGGGCCTGTATACCGATGAAGGCAGTACCGACATCCTGATGGAAAACAACATTGTCTACCGCGTGAAGGACGGCGCCTTCCACCAGCATTATGGCCGCGAGAACATCGTACGTAATAACATCCTGGCCCTGTCGGCCACCTACGGCCAGATTCGCCGATCGCGGCAGGAAGACCATGTTTCGTTCATCGTCGAGCGGAATATCCTGTATTCCAATGATGCACCCATGTTGGGCGGCGGCTGGTCGAACGACAATTTCACACTGCGGTCCAACTGCTACTGGGACGCCACAGGCAAACCGCCCGTCTTCCCCGGTAACCGGTCCTTCGCCGAATGGCAGGCTGCAGGCCACGACGCCGGCTCGATCGTTGCCGACCCGAAGTTCGTCGACGCGGCCAAGTTCGACTTCCGTCTGCAACCCGATTCGCCTGCCCTGAAACTGGGATTCAAGCCCATCGACCCAAGCAATATCGGCCTGGTCGGGCCGGACGAATGGACTTCGATGCCTGAGAAGATCGAACGTCCCCGTTTCCTGTTGCCCGGCGAAGAATGAGAACACCAACAACTGAATCAGAAATACTCCTTGCATCCTGAAAGGCACCTCCATGACGAATCGTTTTGGTAATCGGATAGTCCGCCGGAGCCTTATGGTTCTGGCTTCCCTGGCCCTGTTGGCAAGCGTGGCGTGCGCAGCGCCCAAGCCGTTTCAGGACGGGGACCGCGTGTGCTTTATCGGTGACAGCATTACACACGGTGGGCTGTACCACGGGTATATCCGACTCTTCTACACCACGCGATTTCCAGACCGGAATATCCGTTTCTTCAATTGCGGCATTTCGGGCGACTCGGCAGGAGGCGCTTCCCATCGTTTCCCGTGGGACATCGGCGTTCACCAGCCTACGGTGGCAACCATCATGCTCGGCATGAACGACGTCAGCCGAGGACTGTACGGCAAGGAGAATCCAGACGAAGCCACCATGAACCGTCGCCAAGGGGCAATCGACGGCCACGTAGCCAACATGCGGAAGCTTTCGGAACAACTCCGTGACGCCGGCAGTCAGATCGTCTATATCACACCGTCCATTTACGACCAGACCTCGACCATGGACAAGGAGAACCTGTTCGGCGTCAACGATGCACTGGGCGCCTGTGCGGAGCACGCCAAGAAGCTGGCAGCCGAGTTTGGCGGCAGCGTAGTTGACTTCCACGCTACAATGGGAAAGGTAAATGCCGAGTATCAGCAGTCGGATCCCACGGCAACCATCGTCGGTGGCGACCGTGTCCACCCAGGTCCGCTGGGGCATCTGATCATGGCGCACACCTTCCTCAAAGCCCAGGGGATTTGCCCTTACGTATCCAAGACGGTCATCGATGCAAGCGAATCAAGTGTTGTCGAGACAATCAACTGCGCCGTGGATGACCTTTCAGCCACCGATACGGCAGTGGCTTTCACAAGCCTGGAGAAGGCCCTGCCCTTTCCAATTCCCAGCGGCGCAGAGAAGGCCCTGGAACTGGTCCCCTTCACGGGCGACCTGAACCAGGAAATACTTGCGGTCAAAGGACTCAGCCCAGGCAACTACGAACTGACGATTGACGATACACCCGTCGGCAAGTATTCGGCTGACGACCTGGCGGCCGGCATCAATCTGGCGGAAAACGCCAATACGCCCCAGTACAAACAGGCAGAAAAGGTGGCTGCCGCACATGAGAAGCAGCACTCGCTGGTCAGCCGCAAACTTCGCAGCTTCGTGAACATGGAAATCAGCTTGCGGAGGCAAAACGTCGACCTCAACGATTTCGAGGCCGTCAAGAACGCCATGAACGACCGCCTGGCGAAGCTTCGCGAGCAGAACAGCAAGTATCTCGGCTACTATACCCACCAGACAAAACTGTATGCGGAGGAAAAGGGCAACGAGCCGCAATACCGAGATGCAATCCGACAAGCGGAAGAGACGATGCGCACCGAGAGCCAGCCCACAAAGCATCGCTACTCCCTGCAAAAGACATCGCAACCCCCCCTCAGTAGCAGATATAAAGGACAATCCACCCCAAGCACATCGCCTATCGTAGCCGCCAGGGAACTAACGGGAACTAATCGTTGATCCCGGGAACCAGATGGCATACTTGGATTCGCCACAACTCAGCGTCGCCCGCAAGTTCGCAAGTTCCACCAACACCATGCATAACGGAGAGAATCATGAAACGCCCCCTTGCTCTTGCGATACTATTAACCTGGTTTCTTACCGCGTCCGCTTGGTCCGAACCGCCAGTTCATCATGCCGACGTCTTCACGTCCGGCCAAGATGGCTATCGTATGTATCGGATTCCTGCCATCGAAACGGCGCCCGACGGATCGCTTCTGGCCTTTGCCGAAGGGCGGAAATATGGGGGCGGAGACCCAGGATTCGGCAAGCAAGACATCGATCTGGTCCTCAAACGGAGTACGGACCAAGGCGCCACGTGGTCGCCGATGCGGGTACTCGAAGATCCCGGCGAGGGCTGGTCGGCTGCCAACCCAGCCACGGTCGTCGACCGCCAGACGGGCCGCGTTTGGGTACTCTATCTCCGTTCTCGCCCTGGCCGCAGCACCGTGACCTCCCGGCCCAAGACCGACGACATGCAAACCATGGCCCGGTGGAGCGACGACAACGGACTCGCCTGGTCGGAACCGATCGATCTGACCGAAATCGCACGCAATATGGACGACGCCACATGGAAGGCAAGTGTCGTGGGACCCGGCGGCCTGATCCAGACGCGGGCCGGAAGGCTCATTGCGCCGGTGTGGCGATCGTCCGAGGGGATTTCGTTGAACGTCTTGGCCATCTTCACTGACGACCACGGCAAGACTTGGCAACGCAGCAACGAAGTTCCACGAGGCCGTGGCGGCAACGAAAATCAGGTGGTCGAACTCGGCGACGGCACAATTCTCATGGATATTCGCCAGAACGGCGGCGAGCATCGCTGGTTGAGCACAAGCACCGACGGCGGCAAGACGTGGTCCGAACCGCGCCCCGGTGTCGCCGTCTCGCCAGTGGCCTGCGCCATCGAACGGCTCACACTGAAATCGGCCGGAGACGACCGAGATCGAATTCTTTGGACCGGTCCGAAAGGTCCGGGACGGCACACACTTGTCGGTCGAATCAGCTACGATGAGGGCCAGACATTCCCTCACGAAAAGATCATTGCCGACGAACCTGCGGCCTACTCGGATCTGACGATTCTCAAGGATGGCGCCGTTGGAATCCTCTGGGAACGCGGCAACTACAAGCACCTTACGTTCACCCGATTGAGCCGCGAATTTCTGGAATCGGAAACGATAACCGAGTAACACTCGTGTCGACACGTCGAGGGACCATCGACGTCACACGCCGTAGACGGCCTTTTCGGTAACGACCCGGCTTACAGACACATCGTGTTCCAGGTGAGGAATGGCGTCGACCATTTGGCATTCAAAGGCAATTCCAGCACAAACAACGCCAGATGGTGCGTTTGTCAGCAAGCGATCGTAGTAACCGCCGCCTTGCCCCAGCCGGCCCCCTTGTCGATCGAAAGCCACGCCCGGCACGATAACGAAGTCGCCGGGTTCAAGATGCGCGGTGCGATCCATGTCCTGGCGCAGTTCCCGCCGAGGCTCTAGTATCCCCATCGCTCCCGGCTCCAGTTCATCGGTACCTTCCAACCGAAACAGGCCCAGTTCCTCGCCTTCGCAATAGGGAACGATCACTTGCTTGCCTGCCGCCCATACATCCCCCAGGAAAGGCCGGGTACGAACTTCGTTGCGACAGTCGATGTAAAGGACAACGCGATGCGCCCGCTCGTACTCAGGCATTGCGGCAAGCCGCTTCCAGATAGCCTGGCTGAGCAAGTCCTTCTCAGGCTGCACAACCCGGCGATGCCGGATTTCGGCCCGGAGTGATTGCTTCTGCCGGGAGATTGCTTCGTCGTTCGGATTCATGGTTCTGAGATCCGGATCGGTCAAACCGCGTTCCTCGTGGTCTTCAGCAAATCGCAATATGGCCCTACAGACCCCAATACTCTTCAACGACAAGCCGCCTTGCCGGGAACTCGCGGATCGTGTGCGCCGAGCCACTGGCCATCGGCCGTGCGCGCAATGGCCTGGACCACACCGGTTCCGGAAACAACCACGCGGTGCCCAAGCGTTTCAAGCCGGTCAGCAATATCAGGATCGAATCCTTTCTCCACGTATAAGATATTCGGACTCCACTGATGATGCAACCGCTTCATGGCAACCGCTTCCGCAGGTTGCATTCCCAGGTCGACATGATACACGATCGCCAGCACAACCTGCGTGATGATTCGCGGTCCGCCGGCAGCTCCCACCGTAAAAACAGGTTGCCCGTCTTTCAGCAAGATAGTCGGACTCATGCTGGATAAGGGACGCTTGAACGGTTCGATGGCATTCGCGTCGCCTCCAACCAGTCCAGCAGAGTTCGGAGCGCCTGGGGCAGCCGAGAAATCGTCCATTTCGTTATTCAGCAGAAAACCGGCGCCAGGCACCATCACACGGGCGCCGAAGCCGGTGTTGATGGTTGTCGTCAGGGCCACCCAGTTTCCGTCCGAATCGGCAGCCGCGATATGCGTGGTATGTTTACCGAAGAAGTCGGAGCTGGCGCCAGGTGGCTCACCATGGCTATCGACCTCGGCCACCTTGCCCAAGTCGATCCGCCCGGCCAATCGAGTCGCATAACCCGGGTCAATCAGTCCACGAGGCACATTCGTGAAATCGGGATCGCCCAGCCAAAAAGCTCGATCGGCAAAAGCAAGTTTCATGGCCTCGGCCAACACATGATAGAACTGAACTGGATCCCGCTGATACAACTGCTTCAAGTTGAACTGCTCGAGAATGTTCAGTATCTGCACAACGTGAACGCCGCCTGAACTCGGCGGTGGCATACTGATAACAGTCAGCCCGCGGTAGGCGCCCACCACCGGTTCTCGACGCCGCGGGCGATAGGCGGCGAAATCATCGGCCGTGAGCAATCCTCCATGATCGGCCATCCACGTTCCGATCTGCTTCGCGATCGGTCCTTCATAGAACCAATCGGTACCGTGCTCGGCAATAGCGCGATAGGTATGCGCCAGATCACTTTGCTTGAGCACATCGCCCTCTTGAAGCGGGGTTCCATCCTCTCGCAGAAACACCTTCCGGCACCCCGCATCCTGCGCAAAGTCCTTCGCCGCTGACCGGAACCGGCGGGTATAGCCGGCGTCGACCGGAAAGCCGCGTTCCGCCAACTCGGCAGCCGGGACCAGAAGATCGGCAAGCTTCAATCGGCCGAACCGCTTCACAGCGTTTTCGTAAGCGGCAATCGCACCCGGCACGGCAACAGCAAGGGCGCCCTTCCGCGACAATTCCGGCTGCACCTGCCCATCGCGAACGTACATATCGGGCGACGCCTTGGCTCCGGCGATTTCACGGCCATCGATGACCGCAACGCTTCCGTCGTCGCGTCGAAGCACCAGGAAGCAACCGCCCCCGATCCCGGAATTGCTCGGGTCAACCACGCCAAGGGTCAAGGCTGCAGCAACGGCGGCATCGACAGCGTTCCCACCACGGTCCAATGCAGCAAGCCCGGCATCGGTCGCCAGCGGATGCACCGTCGCGACACATCCGGAATCTGCGAAACCAGGTAACGGCCCGGGAAGAAAGCTCGAGACGGCAAAGAAGATGAACCACTTGACGGTTCGGAGACAGATCGTGCAGAACATCACAGGTGCTCCGTTGGTGGCAAATTGAAACGTAGTGAAATGGGCGGCGGCAGACTTGAACAACCCCATAAAACCTCGGGAGAAATGGAGACAGGCCCCGACATCACGCAAAACTCGCCGCACTTTCGTGCCGAATCCATTGCGGTCGCACCCAACCTGAAGCAGCCGATTATAGCATGGCCGCCCCTACCCGCGAAAGAAAAGAGAAGCATTCCTGGCGATGATCCGGCTGCAACTCGTTCGACGGCAAGCACGATCGCATTGGGCAGGCGACAGCCCCGCCACAACCCCGCCTCAGGGGGCCAGTTGACCTCAGCCTTTGGTGTACAACACAACAGGAAATCGCTGCAAAGCGTTTTCCAACAATACATTAGGTCACTTCAGAGACCGGGTCACCCCTTTATCGCCCCCAAAGGAGTAGTGACAGGAAAATCGCCCCAGGTTACATGGAGACTTCCAACTCAACGATGCCCCTTTCCCTGCAGAAGAAGGGATTCCCTTTTGGGCACAGACTGCGTTTCCATAAGTCCTTGCCGGAAAGACTATGGAAATGGGCGGCACTGGACTCGAACCAGCGACTTCCACCGTGTGAGGATGGACGCACAACGTTGGAACTCGATACTGACAAAGGACTTACGCCGACCGACTCGCCCGCTTGCACTTCTGCTTGCACCGGGAACCAAGAAAACGATAACGGCAACCACCCGGTTGTACCGGAAGCCGGGGGCGATGACAAGCCGGCTGACGATCCGCTGGCCGTACTCGCCGCTGCGGTTGCCGGGCTGTCGGCTGCGGACCGTGCCCGACTGGCTGCCATGCTCGGAAGACAAAGCGAAGGGGCTTCCGAATGAATGGCCGGGCAGGTACAACCGTAGGAAAACCGGGCCGGGTGGGGCCCCCGTTCGGCCGCCTTGGTAGATTAGGTCCGGGGCCGAGAGTTTTTCACCCAAAACCCCCACGCCATGATCCGCGATAATGGCTTAATCACAAGCGGACGGATGATGATGAATGATTACTAGCTTAGTAATGATAATGTTTCGTCGGGCGTCTTTGCGGGGGACGAAGACCGAAAGCGAACGGTTTCGGCCGCGCCTGGGTATTAGACAGTGTAAATAGACTGGCTAGTGTAAATAGACTGGCTAGGGAACTTAGGTGACTTTGTGATTTAGAGTGATGTTTGTCGGGTAGGCGGCTGACGGGCCGCCGTGGTGGTCAGTAGGCCGGGCATCGGTTCCCGCCCGCCTGCTGCCCACCGCCCGGACAGAAAGGGAACCGACAATGCAAGATGACTTCGACGTTCTGCGGGGGAATGCCCCGACGCAAGACAAGTGCCGCTCGCTACGCCGTGTTGTGCGGGCGCTCACTGATTCGCAACGAAGCGAGTTACAACGCCGGGCCGAGTGGGTTGCCCGTGCTACCGCCGCCGGCTCTGAGTGGGATCAAGCACGACTCGCCGCCCTGGCTGTGCTGCTGCCGTACCGGGACGGACTGACGGGCGACGCCCAACTGCCTGCACGCATGGCTGCCGACTGGCTGCTCACTGTTGCCCCACCGCTCACCTACGCTTCCGACCTGGGGCGGGTGGCTGATGCACTCGATACCGTGATTCGCCGCGACACACCGCCCGACGTGGCTGCTGCTCTCAAGGCATGGCGCGACGTGACGGAACGGCTGGGCGACGACGCCGACGCCGTGAATGCTGACGGGGCATGGTTTGCCTGTTACGTCGCTGAGCAAACGACGGACGAAGCTACGTTGCTGGATAGGCCCGACTTGCCTGCGATACCTTGGAGCGAGATAGCCGACGCCCTGGGGAACCTGCCCGACGCTACACCGCCGGAAGTGACGGCTGACGGTTCGACGGGCGACGCTAAACGGTCCAAGAACAAGAAACGCCGACGTCGCAAGGTAACCCCCGAAATGCTGCAACGCCGGGCCGAGAAAGCGAAGCAACGCCAGAAAGATGCGCGACTTTGGAAGTGCTGGCATAGCGGGGGCTTCCGCTCGTTCGCTGAATTAGCTGACCGCGACGGGCTCGACGTGTCTGAAGTCAAGGCCGCAATCGAACGGCAACGGGGCCGACTGCGACAATCTGGCGAGTGGCCGCCGTCCAAGTCTGCGGGCTGACGCTGGATATGGATAAAAGCGCGCACCGTCCATAGTGCGCAAAAAAATCCGTCCGGGCATTCTGCTTGTTGCAATCGCTGACAAGCCAAGACCTTAGACGCGGTGCGTCGGACGTTTTGCGCGCCGGACGTATTGCTGTAGCGGGATTGATTGCGAGAACGCCCTAAACTGTGGGTGAATCGCGAACACGACGTTTGCGACACAACCCGTTTAGTGAGGTTTTTCAATGGACGCTACTTTCAAGACGCCGGCCGAATCGCCGGCTACCCCCGCCTACCTGCCTGCCAAGGACTGTGCGGCACGCTACGCCGTATCCGTCCGTCATTGGTGGCGACTATCTGACGCCGGCCGAGTGCCGCGACCGACGCGACTGGGTAGTTCTGTCCGCTGGTCCGTGGCCGCGCTGCTCGACTGGGAACGCGACGGCTGCCGCGATTGCCGACAAGCGAAGGGGGGCAGGCAATGATTACCGACTACGCCAACCCCAGCGAAGAGGGAACCCGACGCGATGACGCCCTGGCATTGCTCACCGCCAACCGGGCGCACTGGATACGGTTCGCCCAACGTGAGTTTCTTGCCTGTTTGCTGGGCGAACCTGCCGGGGCGACGGCTGACCGGGTGTCGCATGAATTACCGCTTGCCATTCGCAAGAGTTGCACGGGGGCTGCCGTCTGTGCTTTGGCGACGGCTGGGCTGATCGTACCGACGGGTTGCGCCGGCCGCGCTCGGATATGGCGCATAGCCGATCCGGCCGCCGCCCGACGTTGGGCTGCGGACCACCCACCGCTGCCCGATCCGGATGATACGCCGGCTGCGCAAGGGGTGCTCTTCTCTGTTCACGACTACGCTTACTAGGGAACCAAACATGCGAAAATCACTGACTGACATTCTGAAGAACGGAAGCCGCGACGAACTGTCTGCGGCATGGAACACGACGGAAGCCGCCGGGGAACACGAACCGCTGCCAGCTGGGGAGTACACTTGCCACCTGACTTCACTTGACCTGTTCAACGCCCGAACGAACGAAACGCCGGGCGTGAGAATGGTTTTCAAGGTGATTGAAGGCGACTGTACCGACCGCCGTGTATGGTTGGACTGCTGGCTGACGCCGGCCGCGCTGCCGATGACCAAGCGAGACTTGGCGAAGGTAGGGATTAGCGACTTGTCGCAACTGGAAAAGCCGCTGCCCAAAGGCATTCGCTGCCAAGTGAAGGTGGCACTGCGGACCACCGACGAAGGCGACTCATTCAACAGGGTTCGGGGCTTTACGGTTGTCGGCGTTGACGAACCCGAACGGGACGCCTTTGCACCGCAAGACACCGAGAGTGAGGGGGCAGGCAATGACAACTTCTGAATACCGCTATGGTTTCCGTGTTGTCGGGCCGACGCATAACGAACGCCGGCTTGTGGACCACGCCGCCGCATTTCAGGCATACGCCAACTGTGACAAGCGGGCTGAATGCGACAAGGAAGGCTATCTGTCGGCATTCTGTTTCGCTGCCGACTTCCGCAACCACCTGACTAGTACCGGCTCGACGGCTGGGTTTGCGGGGCCGTGCTGGTCGCCGTGGCTATGCTGGGACTTCGATGCCGACGATCCGGCACACGCACAAGCCGACGCCGCCGCGATGGTGGACTGGCTGGGCGAGAATGCTGGGGTTGATCCGGCTGGGTTGCTGATTTTCTTCAGTGGTTGCAAGGGTTTTCACCTGGGGCTGAGTACCGCACTGTGGAACCCGTCGCCGTCGCCCGACTTCCACCGGGTTTGCCGCCGGCTGGCCGAGAACCTGGCCGACGCGGCTTCAGTTTCCATTGACACGGGGGTATATGATCGGGTGCGCTGTTTTCGCGCCCCGAATAGTCGGCACCCCAAAACCGGACTGCATAAGCGATACCTGACGCCCGACGAACTGGCCGGGCCGATGGACGCGATACTGCGACTGGCCGAGACGCCAGCACCGTTCACCGTGCCCTGCCCGACTGGGACCGATGACCGGCTTGCCCTGGCATGGGGGAATGCCGCTGTTCGGGAGAACGAAGAGGCGACCGCCAAGGCCACCCAACGCGTAAACGGCAACGGGACGCCGACACTGAACAAGCAAACGCTGCTGTTTATTCGGGAAGGGGCGACGAATGGCGATCGGCACCGTCTGCTTTTCTCTGCGGCTGCGAACCTTGGCGAGTTTGGTTGCCCGCTGGGGCTGGCAATGGAACTGCTTGAAGAATCAGCGCTCGACTCGGGGTTGCCACCGAAAGACGTTCGTCGGCAGATCGAATGCGGGCTTGCCGCCGTCGCGCCGCAATCGACGCCGCTGGACGGGCGAGAATCGACGCCCGACGCATTGGACGGCTCGATTGTCGCTGAACCCGACGAACGCCACACGGGCGATTCTGCGGGCTGTGAGGGGCAATCTTGTCAAGCATTGACTGCCGTACCTGCTGCCGACGTGCAAGGCAAGCTGGCCGCGCTGTGGGGATCGACGCCGGCTGTCGAGACTCACACGCCGGCCGCCGATCCGCCCGACGATCCGCCGCCGCAATCAAGGCAACACGACGAAGGGGCTGCCCTACCGTTCGACGATCCGCCAGCCTACAAGCCGCTGCCACCGCGGACGGTTGCCGAGGGGCAACTCGATACCGCCTGCAAGAAATGCGGTTCGCACGACTACGCCGAGGTGGGCATACCGGGGGGAAGAACTCGGCTCGACTGCCGGGGCTGTGGCCGATTCCTTCGCTGGGGCAATTGGGAAGCGGGGGCCGAAGGATGACAAACGCAACATACATTTCCGCCGCCGACGCACTCGACGACTGGAAGGATGATCTACTATCGGGCAACAAGCCGACGTTCTGGCCGGTTGGCGATTCGCCGCTTGATCGGATTGAACTGGGGCCGGGGCTGGTGATCCTGCTGGGCGGGGCACCGGGGGCAGGCAAGACGGCTCTTGCCATGCAACTGCTTATCGACGCCCTGCGGCTTACGCCGACGCTGCGGGGGCTGTGTTGTTCGGTAGAAATGCCGCCGGCTGTGCTGCTCGATAGGCAACTGGCACGGCTGAGCGGGATCGACGCAACGACGATCCGCTACCGGCAATTCGGGGCTGAGCATGGCGAACGCTTAGAATTGGGACTCGCCCAACTGGAAGCGTTCGCCGACAGGCTGGCATTCTGTAGGCCGCCGTCCGATCTGGCAAACGTCGCCGCAAGTGCCGACGCATTCCATGCCGACGTGCTGCTGCTCGACTACATTCAGCGAATCCCGCCGCCGGGCAACCACGCCGACAATCGGGTTGCTGTCAATCAGAGTATGGACTACCTGCGGCAATTCGCTGAAGCGGGCTGCGGGCTGATCGTTGTCGCCGCCGTCGGGCGAACGAAGGACAAGCGGGGCCGATCCAGTTATGACGCCGACGGGTTGAACCTGGCGAGTTTCCGAGAGACGTCGGAACTAGAGTTTGGGGCCGACTCGGCTTTCATTCTCGCACCGCCGGGGAGGAAAGACGATCCGAACCTGTTGACGTTGAAGCACTTGAAAAGCCGGCATGGGGAGTGCCGCGACATACGGCTGCGGTTCGACAAAGCGATTCAACGCTTTTCGGACGGGAACGCATGGCAACCAGGGGCCGGGGTTGCTGTCGATCTGGCTGCCGCATGGGACTCGACCGCGCCGGCTGCTGATGACTGGGGGGAAGCATGACGCGACTCAATGACCCGCCGGCAATGTCGCCCACTGCTGCGACTGCCGGGAGGCAACGCAACACGAAGGGCAAGGCTGGGGATCGGTTCGCCGTGGTGAATGCCTTTCTCGACTTCTCGGCTCAACACCTTGGACGGGCTGAATGCCTTACGTGGTTGTCGCTGTGGCGAGACACAAAGAGGGACGGGGTTGCCGCGACGGCACAAGCCGACATTGCCCGCCGGATCGGGGTTCACCGGGGGACCGTCAAGCGGGCGATAGCCAAGCTGGTTGACGCCGGCTTGTTGACCGTCGCCCGACGTGGTAGCCTGCGCCGGGGTGCTTCCGCGTACCGGGTTCACCCGCTGATTCCAACGAGAACCAAACCCCCCAAGCGATAAGGAACATGGGCGCAACAAACCCCCCAAGCGGCAAGGAACATTTCGCGCCCGTTACTGGTAGCGCGGGCGCTCCCTATCCCATTAAGGGATATGCAACGACATATCCGCTTGTGAGAATGAGAGCGCGCCGCAAGAATTGCCGACGCCGCGGTTGACTTTCTGACAATAACCGGGATAATGCAAGTATGAGCAAGAAGCCGACACTTACTGACACACTACGCCGCGCCGTGCGGGACTGCGGGCTGACTCGCTACCGGCTCGCCCAACAAGCCGGTATTGACGAAGCTACCGTAAGCCGGTTCATGGCGGGCGACGGGGGGCTGCGGCTTTCGAGTGCCGACGCGCTGGCCGAATTGCTCGGGCTGCAACTGTCGCCCGATCCGGACGCCACGCCGCCTGAACCGACGCCGGCAAACCTGGCACGTCCGACGTTGGCGAAGAGGAAGCGAACCACCAAACGCCGTACCCGTTGACGAACGGGCCGGACAAAGCGAAGGGGATTCGACATGGGGACCGTATTCAGAAAGACATTCACCAAGCCGATGCCCGCCGGGGCGAAAGTGATCGTTCGTAAGGGTGAACGGCTTGCCGAATGGCGAGACAAGCAAGGAAAACGACGAACGGCACCGCTCACTGTCGGCAAGGACGGGACCGACCGCATTGTCATTATCGCCAAGACGTTCACCGCCAAGTACCGCGACGGGGAAGGTATCGTCCGCGAAGTGGCGACAGGCTGCCGCGACGAACAAGCTGCCCGTTCTCGACTGACTGACCTGGAAAAGCGGGCCGAGAAGGTGAAGGGGCTGATACTGACGCCGGCCGAAGATAGGACGATTGACCACCAGCAAACACCGCTCGACGGACACACCACCGCGTTCATTGACCACCAGATAGCACGGGGACTGTCTCGCCGGGTGAATGATACCCGTTCGCAACTTCGCCGGGTAAGTGCCGAGTGCGGTTGGAACCGGCTGGGCGACTTGGACGGCACGACTTTGGAAAAGTGGCTGAACGAACAACGGGGCAAAGGCATGGCCGCCGGCACTGCGAACCAGTACCGTTCAGGCTGGGTAGCGTTCGCCAACTGGTGTGTTCGGACGGGCCGGCTGTCAACGAACCCGTTCGCCCATGTACCCAAGGCCGACGAAAAGGCCGACCGCCGCCGCACTCGCCGCTCACTCACCGAAGCCGAGTTACGCCGACTGCTCGACGTCGCCCGTCGCCGGCCGCTCATTGATAGGGCAACGATCCGCCGGGGACCGCGTAAAGGCGAAGTGGCCTGCAATCTGCGGGCCGAGACTCGCCGCAAGCTGGAACGGCTCGGCTGGGAACGGGCTTTGATCTACAAGACAATGGTGCTGACGGGACTTCGCAAGGGTGAACTGGCTGCGGTTACTGTCGGACAATTGGAACTTGACGGGCCGGTTCCGCATATCCAACTGGATGCCGCCCACGAAAAGAACCGCGAAGGGAACACGATACCGCTGCGGGCTGATCTTGTCGCCGATCTGCGTGCATGGCTGCGGGGCAAGGCCGAGAAAGCCGCGAACGACGCCGCAACGGTTCCATTCGACCGTAACACCCGGAATGCCGAGAAATGCAACACAAGCGATTCTAGGGGCTGTTACGGGCTGCCTTGGGATACGCCGCTGTTCACCGTGCCTGCTGGACTGGTTCGCATTCTGGACCGTGACCTGACGCTAGCCGGCATACCGAAGCGGGACGAACGGGGCCGGACTATCGACGTTCACGCCATACGGCACACCTACGGCACACTGCTTTCTGTCGCCGGGGTAGCACCTCGCACGGCACAAGCCGCTATGCGTCATTCGACACTCGACTTGACCATGAACGTCTACACCGATCCGAAGCTGCTCGACGTCGCCGGGGCTGTGGAAGCATTACCGTCGCTGCCACTCGATGCCGGGCCGCAAGCCGAAGCCGGTACACTGCGGGCAACGGGGACGGATGACGCCCTGAGTTTGCTTGCACCAAAGCTTGCACCAAAGCTTGCACCAACTTTAGGCAATGCTTGTACACTAGAGTCAATCATGGACCAAATTGCCGCAAACGCCAAGAGTGGGCATGGAACCGATACGGTTGACGTAAGTGCTTACCACGTCAAGAGAAAAGACTCGCTGACAACGCATGTCAACGAGTCTTTGGAATGGGCGGCAAAGGACTCGAACCTTCGACTTCCACCGTGTGAGGATGGCGCTCTAACCAACTGAGCTAGCCGCCCGTGACTCTCCGTCGTATGTCAACCAGACTCCTATGCCGCAAGCAAAGCAGGCTGCGGCTTCCTACGCAGTGGCCGAAGGCTCACTCGCAGGCGGCTCGAACTTCGGCGCCGTCGCCTCCTGGCGATCGTCAACTGTGGCGCTTGCATGCGAAGTTGACGAAGCCGTGCGCGAGGCCGAATCGACTTCATCCTCAATGCCTTGAACGCCTTTTTTGAACTCCATAAGCCCCTTGCCCAGCGACCGCCCCACTTCGGGCAACCGTTTGCCAAACAGCAACACGGCGATCACACCGATAATGAGCATCTCCATGGGACCGGGCGAAAACCCAAAAGCGAACAATACGTTCATGGCTCGACCTGAAAAATGGGTTATAACACATTCCGTCAGAACATCAAGTCCCGGCGGCTAGTGAGCAGCAGTTTCCTTCTCTTTCGACGCGTCCGTGTCGTTCTTCGCGATTCGTTCGGAATCACCGGCCGAATCGATGTCGTCTTCAATCCCTTTCACCCCCTTCTTGAATTCGACAATCCCTTTCCCAAGCGAACGCATGACGCTTGGCAACCGGTTGCCGAACAACAACAGGACAATACCCGCAATGATCATCATCTCAAGCGGGCCCGGCATTCCAAAATACGCAAGCAGGGGTTGCATGGCAGGATTCTCACAAGTCTTGGTGGGAGGCACGCCGTATCCGCCGGCAACTTGCCGGAAACGGCACTGGCGGCGTTCGATCACCCCCGTCACCATCTAGTCAATTCTACAGGCGTCGGGGACCGTGTCAAACAGACCACACACGGCTGAAATTTCAGTATAACTGCGGCCGAGCCCGCCGTCAACAGAACGCCGCCCATGGAAGCAAGGAAGCCGGCTGAGCATCCATTCTACCGCTGCTCACGTGGCGTCGCCTCCAAATAAAGCGGTAAGAACCGGTAATAGACCTCCAGGGTAAGCGTTGCCACTGCGGTGGTGTAAATGCGACCCCCATACCCCCCCCAAACGGTATTCGAGTCCCACGACCCCGCCAAGGCCCCTTCCTTCCGCTGCGATTCGACCAAGGCGGTCTGCATCGCATCGTTCCAACGACGCCAATAGTCACCTCCCAACTGATACATCCCCATCGTGCCGTAATACCAGTAGTACAGGTTTACTTCACCGGAACCGGGCAATTCTTCCATGATATAATCAGCCGCCTCTTTGTTCGCGGGATGATTGCGGGGAATGCCAAGAAACTGCCAGCAGACAAGGGCTTCGGCGGTCATGGGACGGGAAACCCGTTCTCCAGGACGGTAGGACGAAAGACCGCCGTGCTGGCCTGATGCCGCACTGCGCAAATAGCGAATCATGCCATTCCGCGTATTCAACGGCGTGTCGATCCCAGCAAGCTCAGCGCTCTTCAGAAGCATAAGCTGCCAGCCGAGAAGGCTCGTATCGCCCGGATCACCCGGCAGATAGCGCCAACCGCCGGAGGTCTTGTTCTGCGCATTGACGGCATACTGGACAGCCCTTCGCACCGGCTCTCGGAGTCGCTCATCCGACGTCATGCTATAGGCTTCTGCCAGAGCTAAACCGGCCATCGCGTGGCAGTACATGCGAGCGAATGGCGTTGCCGAACCGTCAAGATTTCCGTCAGCGCGCTGGTTGCGCAGCAGGAATTCCAAACCGCGTCGCACGTTATCTTGATATTCCCCCTCGCGATGGGAATTGCCGGAACCGAGGAATGCCAGAAGCGCCAAGCCACTCACCCCCATGTCGGCTTGACTTCCGGCTGCCTGCCGGTCGCGGCCAGCCACCTGGCGTTCGGTCCCGCCACCAAACTGCGCCGGCATCCAGCGACCGTCCGCGCGCTGGGTGGAGCCCAACCACCGGAGCGCCGCCTTCACGGCAGCCTCGCTTTCAGCCGAAGCACCTCGGCGTTCCGCCTGCGTTTGCCGGTCAGGAGCAACACGTAACCGATACATGTCGGGCATATCGCCGGGCGGCCGCCCAGCCACCACGACATCTGCCTGGTCCTGCCCCGGCAGACTCTGCCCTGCTGCACGTTCGCCGACCTTGTCGTGTCCGGTGCGATCGGAAATGCCTGCCGGCCCCGATTCTCCACCCGACGGAGTTCGATCGGTGCTACCCGGCGCATCCTCCGGAAGATAGGCCACGTCGGCGGCCGCCGTTCTCAATCGCGGTGGCCCGGTAATCCGATCGATCACCCCGGCAAGCGCCTCTGCAGGATCCGGTGTCGACCGTGTCTCGTCGAGCTCCGGCAAGGGTAGCCTCTGTTCGGTAAGTGCGGCCGGGACTCCCGGTTCCGCAATCTGCTGCGGCGCCTCCGGCTTTGTGGCAACGGCCACCTGCCGTTGCGGTTCCCGGCGTGACGGAACCGTAAGACGTACGGCAGTGCGGCGTTGCGGCGCCGAAGCATCGATCTTCTCCGGATCCTGTCCCGCATCGGTCATTCCAGTTGCTTCTTCCGGTTGCGGCAACTCCGGTTCCGGCTCTCTCGCGTCGATCATGGCGACATGGTCCGTCGCAACATCGCCTGGCAGTTCCGACTCTTTCGCAAGCGATTCCCGTTCCGGTTCGACCGGCATTGCCGATTCCTCGCGTAAGGAGTCCTCGGTCTTCGGCTGGGTGACTTCATCGTGGGCAAAAGTCTCCCAAGGTCGGGGCTTCGCGTTCTTGGAAGGCTCGCCTGCCAGCTCTTCTTCCTGCCCCTCGACAAAGGAAACCTGCATTTCCGGCTCACGCGGGGCAGGCGACGAGGTAACGATCTCGACGGTGGTGGCGTACCCCATGAACAGCAAATGTGCAAGGATGGAAAGGACAAGGCATTTGCGCAACGGTTGCGACTGCCCCCAGCGTGTGCGCATGAGGACCAGAACCGTCACCGTGAATGCGGCCAACCCGGCCCACAACAGGCCGACCACAAGTTCGGTACCGGTCAGGATTTCCAATAGGCGGTCGAGTCGCATGATTCTCTTGCTTTGTTCGCGTTGCCAAACCTGGGCCGGCAGTGCGCCGGCTAGTCTTCGGAAGGCTGAATCTGCACCGAAAGGTTCAGATCCCGGATTCCGGCCTGCGTACACGCATTCAACACGGCGGCGACATTCTGATACGGCCCTTTTCCATCGCCTCGAACAAGAACGCCAAGGTCGGCATATTGACTACGGGCCTTCGCCAACCTATCGCGCAGGTCGCCGAGGCTGACCAACTGCTGGTCCAGCTCAATCCTCCCGTCGCGGTAGATGTTGATCACTTTGCGTTCCGGCGCGGCCGTCAAGGCGCCGTGATCGGTCACTTCAGGCACCTGAAGTCCGATCTTCCGCTCCAGTTCGGAGAACTTCGTGCCCACCATGAAGAAGATGATCAGCAGGAAGACGATGTCGATCATCGGCGTCAGGTTCAGGCTGGGCTGTTCATCGAGATGTGTTTTCAGCGGCATGGTAGTATTGGTATGTGCAGGAGTGGATCATCGTTTCGTGATTCGGCCCAAACGGGCAGGAAAGGAACGAAACGCCATCGGCGATGGACGATTCAGCAATCCAAGTCCGATGCGGCGGCCTTTCTCGGTCTTCTAGGCGGATGGTTCCTGGCGATTGCTCCGACGCGACGTAGCCGAACTGGCCGATTTGCGGCCAGCCGGCTCATCTGCGGCAATGACGCCCACAACTTCTTGCCCCATTGCATCGATATCAATAATGAGCCGGTCGACCCGGCTGACGAAGAACAGGTAGCAAATCAAAGCGGGAATGGCCACGGTTAATCCCCCGGCTGTTGTTAGCAGGGCCTGGCTGATTCCGATCGCCACGGTTTGAGCGCGTTCTCCCACATCGGCGTGCCCAATGTCGTTAAACGCCCGGATCATCCCCACCACGGTCCCAAGCAATCCGAGCAGCGGCGCGACGGTAGCGATGCCATTCAAGACTCGCAGGTATCGCCGTAGTCCGTTGGTGGCGCGTTCGCCGGCATCGATAATCGCCTGTTCCACTTCAACCGAAGCACGCCCCCATTTTCGTGCGGCGGCAGCAAAGACCTCGGCCACGGGGCTGCCGTTCTCCTTGCACAACTCCAAGGCTCGCTGCCGGTCCAGTTCACCGTCGCGAAGCTGCTGAAGGAATCGTTTGGTAAACGGCTTGGGAATGACGCGGCTGCGTCGCAGGCTGATGGCCCGCTCCAGGGCGAAGGCCACCAGCAATAAGGAACAGAGAGCAATGGGAATCATGAGCGGGCCACCCCACAGAATGATCTCCCAAAGGTTCTGTGTCGGGATGGCCTGATCGTCGTCCGGCAGCAAGGGCGAGAGGCTCGAATCGGGATCGACGGCAACCGATTCGTCGATCCTGACGGCAGATTCTTCGGGCGCCGTTGCCGGAGCGGGTTGGGCCATGAGCGACGGAACCCAAGCCATCGAAGCCGCCACGAACAGCGCCAACCCATACACTCGTCCGGAAGACGTCCGCCACGCATCTGTCATGCTCTTCTGCTCCACTTGCGATTCTCCTCGTTTTCCGATCTCCTGCAGTTCATCTTCCCGATCACCTCAGCGGAAGCCGTTGCCGGCACTTCCGAACCCATCACGGTCGAACCACAGGACGTCTTGGGAATTATCTACAGTCTAGTTCTCCGAACCTTGCGTTGCCGGCGATTCACCTTGTGGGGAACGCGCGGCCTCAAGCCGCTGTTTCGCCTGTTCAGCAAACGGGGTATCCGCATACTCTTCCAGAACTTCCTCGTACAGTCTTGCCGCTTCCTCCGGTTCGCCGAGCAATTCACGGCACTTTGCTCCCTGCAGCAACGAGCCTGCCTGCCATTTGGGATACGCGTACAATCTAGCCACCCTCAGGTATTCGCGCATGGCGACGTCGTATCGCTTCTGGTGGAAGTAGGTTTCGCCGATCATCCACTGGGCCATAGCCGCCGTTTCCGTCTTGGCGCCCTGCTCGGAGTTGATGACCCGTTCATAGGCTTCACGCGCGCCGTCGAAATCCGCCAGAGCCGCCAGGCATCGGCCGATTACGTAGTCGGCTTCGTACTGCTGTTGGAAACTGGGGAACTGCTCCGGTATCTTCGATGCAATCGCAAACGCTTCATTCCATTTCCGCTGATGCGCCAGAAGTTGCGCTCGGCGCAGGGGAATCATTGCCATCCAGTCGCTCGTCTGGCCTTGCGTCCGCTGCGCCAGCCGATCGAACTCGGCGAGTGATTCCGTGTACTTCTGGCGTCGATACAATGATTCGGCAATCCAGAACTCGGCCACCAGCCGCATGGACGTGTCCGGGAAGCCCTCGAGCAAACGCTGGAACTGCTGCTGAACCAACTCCCATTTTCCGTTCTGTTCCGCCTCAACAGCGGCGATACGCGCCAGCAGGTAGAGCGAATGCTCTCGCAAATCGCCTTGCGTTTTCGAATCCACAATCTCTTGGCAAAGCTTTGCAGCTTCGGCGTAGCCTTTCGCCTGAAACTCTCGAATGGCAAGGCGATACGTGGCATCGGCCCAATATCGACTTTGCGGATACTCCGACCGCAACCGGGCCAACAATGCATTCGACTCCTCCGGGTTTCCTTGATCGAACAGGACCCACGACCATTCGTACAGGACGGCATCACGGTCAGGAGACTCCGGAAAGGCGTGCGCAAGCCGCTCGTACAAGCCGGCTGCTTGCCGGTGCTGCTCCAATCGGCGATGCAGCCTTGCCGCAGCCAGCAGGGCCGGAGGATACTCTTTCACGTCGGCTTCGGCATACTTCTCGATCACCTGGCTGTACAACCCTAGCGCACCGTCCAACTGCCCTTGCTCTTCAAGAATTCGCCCTCGCGCCAGGCACGCCTCCGCGGCCATTGCCGCAGGCGGGTCGGTTTCGAGCAGCTCGGCAAACAGGGCGGCCGCTTCCGGGAGCTTTTCCAGCTTGTAGGAACTCCAGGCAGCGCCGGCGAGTCCTTTCTGCCGATTCTCGGGCGAGTCTCCGTGGCGACTGAGCCACTCGAACAACGCCAGAGACCACTTGATGTCGCCGTGCGTATAGGCAGCCTCTCCCAACTGCTCGACAACGGCAGGCAGCAGGTTGTGATCCGTATGGCTTTCGACCAAACGGTCGAAGATCGACTTGCTCTCCGCGAGTTTCCCGGTTCTTGCAAAGGCAACCGCAAGTAGACCTTCAGCCCGGATCGCCGTGTCTCCCTGCGGCTGCGAAGCAAGAAAGGCTTCAAGCGGCCCGATCGCCTCGGAATACCGCTTCAGCGACAGAAGCGATGAACCTGCAACAAGCTGGGCGTCCGACTTCAGTCTTCCCTCCCCCTTTTCGAGCACCGGCGTGAGGGCAGCCAATGCCTCTTCATATCGCTGCGATCCGTCGAGCGAAGCCGCGAGGAGGTAACGATTTTCCAAGGCATCCGGGCCATCCGGCTGGGCTGTGATCATCGGTTGCAGAAGCGCAATGGCTTCGGTAAACTTGCGCTGTTCCACCAGGGCTCGCGCGAGCATGCGATTGACTTGCCGGCGGAGCGGACTATCAGGAAACGCCTTGTGAAAACGGTCGGCTTCCTTCTCCACAGCTTCCCGATCACCGGCCCGAAGCGCAAGTGAGATCTTGCCACATGCGGCGTCATCCAACCATGCGTTACTCTCGCCGCCGATCGCAAGGACCTGATCGAACCGGCTGGCCGCGCCTTTGGCATCGCCCGCTTTCATCAGCGCATCGCCGGCATAGTACCGAATGGCCGGAACCAATGCGTGCTTCGGATCGATCTCTGCGGCAGCGTCCAGGGTTTGCGCGGCGCGCTGCCACTGCTCGTTCTCGTATTCGGCCAGGCCCAGGCCATAGCGAGCCTCCACTGCCACGCTCGCATTGCCAACGACACTTCCGAATACCGGCGAGGCCTCCTTGGGCCGGTCCAGTTCCAGAAGGGCCCAGCCACGCGTTAGCTGCGCGTCGGGTCGCAAGGAGCTTGCGGCCAATTCCTTTTCGAACGGGGCAAGAGTCTCGAGTGCGGCCTCGTATCGGTCGCGTGAGAACTGCAAGACCCCCAGATTCAAACGGGCAGCGTCAGCCAACGGACTGCCGTTCTTGGCAGCCACCTCCGCGTACAGTTTCTCGGCCTCGTCCAACTGCTGAAGCTCTTTCAAGCTTCGGGCAAGACCGTATCGGTAGTGATCCACCTGCGATCCATCCGGATAACGCCTCAAACCGTCGCGGAACAACTCGGCGGCCGCGTTGAATTCCTTCCGCTCCATCGCAAGCTCACCCAGATAACGGATGGCATACGTGCTGAACTTGTCGGTTGCGTGTTCGGCCAGGAAGCGTGTCAGATCCGCCTGGGCTTCCTTCGCCTTGCCCAGCAGGTAAGCCGCTTCGCCGGCGCGGAACAGGGCGCGACCGGCGTACTTGCCCTTTGGGGCCTGTTTCAGATATTCGCGAAAACGGGATTCAGCCTGCTCCGTATCGCCCGCCTGAAGCAAGGCCTCCGCCAGTGCGAA
Organism: Thermoguttaceae bacterium; assembly: GCA_040772845.1. Classification (GTDB taxonomy): domain Bacteria; phylum Planctomycetota; class Planctomycetia; order Pirellulales; family Thermoguttaceae; genus PWXP01. The sequence goes on along the minus strand of JAXGXG010000001.1, from coordinate 6,940,781 downwards.
GATACAGTCCGCGGCCCTGGGGTCGTCCGGGTACTTCTCCAGAAAGACCTCAAACTCGTCAACAGCAAGCTTCCAGAGCTTCCTGGAGTAATGCCCCGTGGCCACGTCGTACTGGTCGTCCGCCGGACCGGCTGACGCGAGACTGCTGGCGCAAACCAGAAGCAGGGTCAAGACCGTCTTCGCCAGGAGTGTCCTGCGTCGCCGACCGCGGGCATTGTCGCAGGAAAACCGATTACCCCAGGAAATCCAATTACCACAGGAAACCATGCCAAACCCTCGTAGCGGGCGTCCTAACTGGCAGCCCGTTCTGCCTCGCGTCATCCCCATGATAGAATTGTAACGCCAGCATCGCCAATCTGACAAGCCGCCGTGATGAGAAAGCCGTGGATGATCGCGGATCGGCTCGGCCCAATCGGATGAAGGGCATGCCCAGCCCATGCCCCGGCAAGCAGAAACCCCAGTGCCGGCGTGTCACCGCGGCACTGGGGTTGAAGTTTCGTGTATGAAGGTCATTCCGGAAGGCTAGTAGCCACTGCCCGGTCCTGGATCGACGTTGCCAACCATGTGCAGGTGGTTATGGTCGATATAGATCACCTCCTGGCTCTCGTCGTCCGTTGTGTACGGAACCGGCCAACCTACCCGCGTGACCTCATTGAAGTAGATGATGCATTTGTAATGGGCATGGTGCAATTGGGCGGGGCCGATAAGCGGATAGACGCGTGGCGGGTCGACATAGTCGGCAATCGGCTCGACCACAATGCGTACGTTGTTGCGTTGGATCTCATGCAGCAGAGGCAGCCCACCTTGGACGGGCCGGGCTTCTTCCAGGGCACGCATAATCTCGTCTTCCGATGGCGGATCCAACGCCCGGTGCGGCCCCGAGGTAATCGGCCCCATGATGGGAACGCGAGCATAACGCTCTTGATTATGGAACTCGTCTTCCTGGCGGTCCTGGAAATAAGGCGATACGGGAATCGGGTACCCGAGAAGCCCGACGTTGAACCCCTGTGCCGTGTGACACCCGCTGACGCAGAATAGACCCGCCAGCATAAGAAAGCCGACGATAATGGTGGCGTTTCTCGACATCCGTGAATCCTCGCTAGAATCGGTAGTTGGCGGATCCAAGGGAGCTGGTGCCCCTCCGGCCCAGCGCCATTTCTCCTGAAACTCAGAACCGGTTGCCCAACGGGTATCGCCGGGATATTGGTCACTCTTATTTATCGTGTGAACATGGGCAGAACTTGCGGGTATTCTCGCTTCTGACGATAATTCTGGATATTCGGACCACCCACCAACGAAAAGAGCCCTTGTCCGGACACACCGGACAAGGGCTTTGCGAGCGGGAGTTATGACGCTCTTCGGACGGGATTACCTGTCTTTGAAGTCCAGCATCCACCAGCCGTCGTCCCATTCCAACGTGACCTTCCGCCAACCCAGAGGAACTTGCGGATAGGGATAGAAGGGACCGATATAGGGCCAAGCCGTGGGTGAATACTGCTTCGGATAGGTTACAGCCGCGTAGTTGGGATATGCCGCATAGCTGGGCCATGCGTAGTTAGGCATATAGGGCTGGTCGTAGCGGGCCGGCGCCACGCCACCTGCCGCCGACGCCGTATACATCGGGCGGGGGGCTCCTGGAGCCATCGCCGGCGGCGCAGCCATCGCCGCATTCGGCTGTTGCGTATAGGCAAGCGGAAGTGGACGACGCGGAACCGGTTGCGAATCCATCGGAGGAGCCAATGTGGGCTCTGCCAGAGTGGGTTCCGCTACCGATGTCCGTTGCGCAAGAGCCGGTTCGAACGATGCCGGAACACGTTCTACCTGATTCACCGTATCGAGCGTGGTCTCTCCGGTGGCCGGCTGAGGCCGTGTGCCGCGAATGGTCCGCTGCAATCGCTCTGCCGCAGACAATCCACTCGGATGACTCAGCTTCGGACCGCTCGGCGATTCCGACTCATAGGTGGCATCGCGCACATTCCCAAACCGAACCTGCGACCCTGAAGAAGCCGCCGTCTGATCGGTGTCAGGCGTTGAAACCGACAGATTGTTCACGACATGATTGACGTTCGGGGATTGCATGACCAAGTTCAGCGCGGTGGTTCGTTGCTGCTCGTTTGCAACGCGTCCCACGAGCCAGACTGTCCCCTCTTGATACTTCACGCCGATTTTATAGTCGTGCATTTTGCCACTTGCGCGGAGGCTTTGGGCAATTTGTTCCGCCACCTCCTGGTTTCCGGCCACAGCCACCGAGGCTATGGCGGAGACGACCGCCACGATGATCCAACCACAAAGAAAACGTCGCATGACTTCCCTCCTCCTAGGGTACCCCCGTAACGTTCGACCGCGGCTCGTGACACGAAGCCGTCATCCCGAGATGGTGCTCGGAATGAAGTCAGTCACCAGTGCGGATGGTGACTGCGCTAACGTTCTTTTCGTTGCGAGGACTTGGTTACGCTCGCAGGACCAGCAATAGAAACCACCGGACTGTGTCGAGAGGATCCGCCACCTGGTTTTCGGCGGCGGCCACATTCGCAGGAGTGCCCCCCTCAGAGCAACGCCGGTGTTCGTGAATGCTGCCTGATAGTAGGTTTCGGTTGCTGGTTGTACCGACCGGAAGTTTTTTTCGGATTTTGAGGATAATCCGAATCGTAGCGCAAGGCGCCCCCTGGCGACCGCGCCAGTCAGTTAAACAGCGAAGACTTTGACGGCAGACAGGCGTTTCTCCGAATTGCCTGCCTACACAGTTTAGCGCACCATCGCATAGACCATTGGTGGGCAAAGACAAGCTGCAACGAACCTGATGGACCACGCTCCGCAGAAATGCCCATCGATCGTCGCGACCTCCTCCAGAGAACTCACCTACCTAGCCCTCGTCACCCGACTTATTCCGGGTCAGGAAGAGGTGGCTTCACGCGAACGCCGCGTGTCCGCAGTAGCCGCCAACACCATTGAAGCAAATGTCGACGCAGAAGCCAACCAGCATCCGGGCCCAACACCAAAGGACACGATCGTTGCAATGGCAACCATCGCCAAACAGCCAAAGAAGAGAATTTGGGAAATCGCCTGGCGAGACGAACCTGCACCAACGCGGGCAAATAACGCACTGGCCATCCCAAACCCGAGAACGGCAACCACCAACCATGTCGGGGAGAGACAAGTCGTAATCGTATCCATGAGAACCCATCCGTGTCGGAAACGTGATATCCGTATCGCCCCGATCATGCATATGGGCAACTTTCGTGCCAAGTCTCGCTTTTCCGACAGAAGACATGGCCAGAAGCCGTTCCACGCAATCGTTTCCCGTTTCAGACGAACCGGAGTTTGTACATTTTACAATCACCGGCAATAACCGCCAATGGCAAAGATCAAGAAAGCGCCCAATGGGGCAAGCAGGAGGATTTGGGATAGATTCGCCAAGTCGGAAGTCGCTGGACTGGAAATGGGAGTAGCCAGAAAAAAACCCCGCCCAAATTGGGCGGGGTCATTGCCTGTCCCCGTTCGATGGCGTGCGGCGTACGTCGTCGGTCGCTGCTTATCGTCGTGATGGCCGTTGTGCCGAAGCGGCATTTGCGGTCAGGAGCTTCCGAATTTCGCGTTCCAATTCTGCGGCCTGAATCCCCCGGTTGACGACGCGTCCTTGCTGATCCACCAAGATCATGGTGGGAACAGTCAAGATTCCAAGTTGGTTCGCAGGGCGACTATCCAGCCCGCCTGCTTCGTGAATCTGCGGCCAACTGATCCGATTCTCCTTGACGTAATCGGCCAGATCCTTAACGCTCTGGTCAAGATTGACGCCAATGACATCGAAGCGCTGACCGTACTTGGCCAATAGCTCCTTGATCGTCGCCATGTCGGCCTTGCACGGTTCACACCAGGTGGCCCAGTACTGAATGAGCGTGACCTTGCCTCGGAACTTCGCCAGGTCGATCGTGCCGCCAGCCGGGTTCTCGCCCTTGAAATCGATTGTCTTGCCGACAGAGTCCAATCGGCGATGGGCCCCCGCCGCCTTGGTTGCGGCCGGAGAGTTGGGGAATTCCGCCACAACCCGGCCAAACCATTCCTTGGCCTTATCGTCATCTCCCTCGAACTCGTGCGCCATGCCCAACTGCAGCATCGCCTCGGCTGCGTCGTTCGCCTTTGGATACTCCTCCACGAACGCGCGGAGGTTTTCCAGCCACTTCTCCTGGACTTCTTGGATTTTTGCCTTCGGAGCTTGCATTGCCATCGCATATTCCGCGGTATGCTGCCGGAAGCGAATATAGGCCAGAATGTTCTCGTCGGCCCCTTCCTTGGCAAGTCGCTCGTGTAGCTCGTCAAGTCGTTGCGGACATTCGGGACATTGCCCCATCTGTACTGCTGCACTCATCATGTCAGCGAGCTGCCGAAGCCACATGGCCCGATCTTGCGGGTTCTGTGCATTTTGGGCAATCTTCTCGACCAAGTCCGCACGCCGCATGGTATACTTGGCTTGCTCTTCCTCTGTGGTTGCCGCGCCTGCCTCGCCATCAAGATTCTCCAGTTGCCCAAGCAAATCCTGCATCACCTCGCTGGAGCCTCCAGAGGCAATCTCTCTCTGCCCACCCACCGGCTGGTAGAAGAAACCTCGTCCGGCCACCGCGGAAGTGTTATCCGTTACGATCTCGGGAACGTCAATCACGCGCCAGACCGGACCGACACGAACGAGCGTTCCGATGTGAACCTGGCCGTGTTCGCCCTCCGTCTCCACAAGAGCAACGACGTTTTCGTAAACTTCAACGTCTTTTGTGGCCCCGTCGGTCCCCGCAGGCACAACACCTGGCTGCGTGCCGCTGAATTGCAGCCACTTGGTTTTCTCGGTAACGGCTCGTTGCTCTGCGACAGTCTTCTGGAATCGCGTGTGGATATCTTCCAACTTCTGGGCAAGTTGTTTGTCGCGTTCGGGGCCGAGCCCAAGCGATTTCAACTCATCGCCAGTGAGAACAAGCCGCTTGAACCGGTTGGCATCGCCTTCGGCCAGCGAGGCAACGACCTCGGCCGTAACCTCTTCGGGAGAGATCTGCTTCCAGACATCCAGCACGCCGTCTTGTGTCTGGTCAATTCCCCACCGGATTCCGCCTGTATGTAGCCAGCGAAACTGGTCCGGCTTCTGGTTGGAGGTGGAATCGATATCCCGGTACACTTCGATACCGTCTTTGAAATAGCGCCACTGGTCGACCGTATTGTCGCCCCGGGTATCAACAAACATGCGAAGCACCAACCCGTTGGGATCATAGACGACCCATGCCGAGGCGTTTTCGCCAAGCTTCTTCGACTCGATCGTGCACCGATCGGCTTCTTCAGCCGAAGGCTGGGAATAGTCCACCCCCTTTTGTGTAGGGGCCAGCCGAAGCGCCTGGGCCGCGCTCGGATTCGCGTAGGCCATACTGCCAGACACGACAGCCCACATGGCAAATACTCCCGCCAGGGCGCTCAAAGCTAACCGAGACCATTTCATTGCTTACACTCCTGCTACAGAATTCCCGTATTTCGCAACTCAGAACCTATCCGAAAGGGCGGCAAGATCCCCCGCCTCTCGCGTTTGCACCAAGCACCAACCACAACAGCCAGGAGCCAGCCGTCATTTTCAGACTGCCTCTTAGCGCCAGGGCATCTTCCCAAGCACATCCGGAACCAACCTAGGTATTCGGCGTGGCAAGGTGCGGAACATGAACCGAATGTAACGGTTATTCCGATTGTACCGCCAGCGTTGTGCCTGCCCGCTTCACACCTTAGGAAACAGTCGTAAGCCCGGCTGCCAACTACTCCGCACAGACTCAGTCGAGAGACACTTTTTCGGCAGGGGTTTGACAAAGAAAACGAGCATGGTAGAATCCAATGTTTTGGCAAGGCTCCCGCGCCTGCCACCCCCACAACGAGGGGCGCATAGCTCAGTCGGTTAGAGCGCATCCCTGATAAGGATGAGGTCCGAAGTTCGAATCTTCGTGCGCCCACTTGTCATAAAACCTTCTGAATCAAAGACTTAGGGTATCTTTCGGCGATCGGCAGTGTAGTCGTTTTCCTCACGTATAGACGGTATTCATCGTTTTGGGCAAGAGGAGGAAGAGATTGCACATGCCTGAACTCTCAAATCGCCTTTCCCCCCGCACTTCGAGATGAGTTGAAACGGCTATCGGCTTGACTATTGCGATAGCCGCAAGGTGTACAGAGGGGCATACTCGGCTTCCCACACGCGAGTATTCCAGCCGCCGGGTGGCCGTGCTACGATGGACGCAGCCATCGGAGGATTCACCATGCGAACTGTTACTACTCTGGTCATCTTGCTGCAAGTCTGTCCGGCTGCTGTTGCGGCTGACCCAGCCACCCAGGCGCCGCCCCTGCTTCCCCTCTTTGACGGAAAGTCCTTTGCCGGCTGGGAAGGTAATTTGCAGGCGTTCCGGGTCGAGGACCGAGCGATTGTGGGTGGGCAACTTGCTAAGCCCGTGCCACGGAACGAATACCTCTGCACAACCAAGGACTACCGTGATTTCGAACTGCGACTGAAGTTCAAGTTGCTGGGCGAGAACGTCAACGCCGGGGTGCAGTTTCGCAGCGAGCGCGTGCCAGGCAGCAACGAGATGGTTGGATATCAGGCCGACATAAGCCAGCACTACTGGGGTTGCCTTTACGATGAGCGGCGGCACAGACTTCTGGCTGGCCCAACCAAGGAAGAACAGGCGAAACTGATTCGGCCCAACAACTGGAACGAGTACGTGATCCGCGCGGAAGGACGGCGCATCCAACTGTGGCTCAACGGCCAGCAGACCGTCGATTACACGGAGCCCGACGCGACGATTCCCCAGGAGGGCGTCTTCGGGCTGCAAATCCACCAGGGCGCTGCAAGCGAGGCTTGGTACAAGGACATCACGATCCGGATACTCGACGACAACCGATCGCCGCGCGAGCTAGCAGCGCCGTTGGTTTTCAGCTCCTTCCGCGGAAATGGCGAGGACGGCCTGCACTTGGCCTGGAGCCAGGATGGCTACACGTGGACGCCGCTGAAGGACGACAAACCACTGCTGCGTCCGGAAGTGGGCGGAGGCCTGATGCGAGATCCGCAGATCCTCCAAGGCCCGGACGGCGCCTTCCACATGGTCTGGACGACCGCCTGGAACAAGCACGGCATTGGCTATGCCCACTCGAAGGATCTGATCCACTGGTCGCCGCAGAAGCTGCTGGATGTGATGAAGAACGAACCGGAAGCCCGCAACGTCTGGGCGCCGGAATTGTTCTACGACGCCGCCGAGAAGGATTTCCTCATCTTCTGGGCGTCTACGATCCCCGGCCGGTTTCCAGACACGGAGAAAGCGGGCGACGACAGTTACAACCACCGTATGTATTATACCCGCACGGCCGACTTCGAACGACTGGAACCGGCGAGACTGCTGTATGAACCGGGCTTCAACGTGATCGACGCCACGATCGTCCAGGATGGCAAGCGACTGGTGATGTTTGTAAAGGATGAAACCCGGCAGCCGCCGGCCAAGAATCTGCGCGTGGCCACCGCCGGGACGCCCGCCGGTCCTTACGGCCCGCCTTCGCCGCCAATCACGGGCAAGTATTGGGCTGAGGGGCCCAGCGCGATCAAGCTGGGCGAGCAGTGGTTCGTGTACTTCGACCGCTACACGGAGCATCGCTACGGGCTGGTGACCTCCAAGGATCTTTTGCACTGGAACGACGAATCGGACAACGTGCGATTCCCCGCTGGTCACCGGCATGGCAGCGTACTCCAGGTTAGCCTTGGGGTGCTCGAGGAGTTGATGAAACCATGAGGCTGATGGAGAATACCTGTGTCTTGTATCGGGGGGTGCAAGAACAGGCTCGTATCGGTTGCTGGGCGGCACGTCCCAGAGCCGTTTCGACTCGCGAGAACGCAAGCCCGTTCCTGCACGCAAACCACCATCGACTCGCTTGTGTCTGAAGGCCGATCAGGCGTTTGGCTACTGGTTCGACTTCGGTGACGACTGGTGGCGGGCAGAAATGTCGCCTCCACCGATTCGTCGCCGTATTGCATAGTATCCGCCTGACGAACCTTGGACTGCCCCCGGGCAACAGGAAGGTGCTGCTGGGGTCGGCGATGCGTTGGAGATACTGGTGCGTTGGCGAGAGATTGCTGGCCCTTGGGTTTAGCCGAAGCCGTCGTAGGGCTGCTGGGCGAGGTTTTCGAAACGGGTGTACTTGTCGAACCAGGCCAATTCGATGTCGCCGGTGGGGCCATTTCGCTGCTTGGCGACGATCACCTCGCCTTTGCCCCGAGCGTTTTCGTCATCCCGGTTGTAGTACTCCTCGCGGTGGATGAACATGATGACGTCGGCATCCTGCTCAATGGCCCCCGATTCACGCAGGTGGCTCATTCGGGGGCGATGCCCTTCGCGTCCCATCTCAGCCTGCCGGTTCAACTGCGCCAGACAGAGGATGGGAATCTCCAACTCGCGGGCCAAGCCCTTCAATCGGCGGGCCATCTTGGCCACCTGCTCTTGGCGAGGATCGCGAGGATCGTCTGGATTGATCAACTGCAGATAGTCAATCACCATGAATCCCAGACCGTTCCGTCGCTTCAGGCGGCGTGCGGCAGCCCCAATTTCGGTAACCGTCCGGGTGGACGAGTCATCAATGAACAGAGGCGTCTGACTCAGTTGATTGGAAACACGGACGAGCTGCTCTCGCTCGGCCCCGGAGAGAAAGCCACTCCGAAACTTGCCGGCGTCAATCCGGCCTTGCGAACAGAGAATACGCTGGGCGAGTTCGACGCGGGCCATTTCCAGGCTGACGAAGAGCGTCGGTACGTTCTCGTGAATGGCGATATGCTCGGCGATGTTCGTGGCCAGCGCGGTCTTTCCCATACTCGGACGGGCAGCGAGAATGATCAATTCGGATCGATGCACGCCCCCGGTCATCTTGTCGAGATCGGTGAAACCTGTCGGAACGCCGGTCCCTTCGCCGCCGGCCATACGCGCGTCGATTCTCGCGAACGCCTCGACCATAACGTCGTGGATATTCGCCACTTGCGAGGTATTACGCCGGTCGTAGACGGCAAAGACCTTTTCTTCAGCCTGGTTAAGTGCCTCGCGAGGATTTAGAGACGTATCCCAGGCATCGCGAAGAATCTCCGTACTGGTATGAATCAGCGCGCGCAAGGTAGCCTTATCGCGAACGATGTTGGCATAATAGACGGCATGGGCGGCCACGGGGACAGAACTGATGATCTCGCCCAAATAGGCGGTGCCGCCCACGGCATCGAAGTCACCGTGCTGTTTCAAGCGTTCGCACAACAACATGGTGTCGATGCGCCCTCCCTCCTCATGCATTGCCATCATATGCATGTAGAGCTTGGCGTTCGCGTCGACATAGAAATCGTCCGCCTGCAAGATGAGCGCAACCTCATCACACAGTTCCGGATCGATCAGGAGGCTCCCTAGAACCCCCCGCTCTGCCTCAGCGTTGTGCGGAGGCATTCTATCGAGCAATTCGGAACTGACCCGAGGCGTCGCGTGTGCGCGTTCGGTTCGTTGAACGGTAGCCATGGCCTTCCGCGCTCCTCAACCGCTGGTCCGCGGCTGTCTGCAAACGGCCCCGCCAGTTCTGTACGCGGCACCGGCATCCCTCGAGTACTATCCAGCCGACTCTTCGGTCACGGACGGGACCACCCAGACCTTCAGTTCCGTTTCCACGTCTTGGGCCAAGTGGACCAACACGGTATAAAGCCCCAATTCCTTCAAGGGGCCCTTCAACCGGATTTGCTCCGGCAGAACAGTCAGGTTGCAGCGTCGCAGGCCGGCAACGATCTCCGGTGCTCCGACAGAGCCGTAGAGGTGCCCTTCATCGTTGGCATTGGCTTCGATCGTGATGCTCTGGCGTCCGACTTCCTCGGCATGGCGTCGCAGATCGGCCAACCGGGCCTTTTCCACCTCAGCCAGCTTGGCTCGATGCTTCTCCACCATCCGCTTATGGTGATCGGAAGCAAGAGTCGCCAAACCTTGGGGGAGCAAGTAATTGTATGCGTAGCCCGGCCGAACCTCGACCACATCGCCCTGACGGCCAAGGTGCTCTACCGACTGGACCAGGAGCAATTCGGTGCCGCCATTCGGCCCTTTGGGCAGACGTTTACTGCGTCGGGAAATACGTTTTTTTGGAGAACTCATTGTTTTTGTCATAGGAAAACGTGTTTTTGAAAGATCAGAAGGGAATATCGTCGCCGCCAGGCCCGTCCTGTGACGATGCCTCGTAGTCATCGGGGCCCGGAGCCGATTCGCTGTAGGCCGATGCGCGAGCCCCCCCCGGGCGACTCCCGCCGCCACCGCCACCGCCGCCACCGCCTCGGGTACCGAGCATCTGCATCCGCTCACCCACAACCCGAAGCTTCGAGCGTTTCTCGCCTTCGCGCGATTCCCACGTATCGTACTTCAGACGGCCTTCAATGAGTACGGGCGAGCCCTTGCTCAAGTATTCGCCGGCCACCTCGGCCTGACGCGACCATAAGGTCACCTCAATAAACTGCGTCTCGTCCACCCATTCACCATTGGCATTCTTCCGTCGATCGTTGACAGCCAAACCAATCTCGGTAACGGGAGTACCGCTGGCGATATATCGAAGCTCCGGATCGCGCGTCAGATTGCCAATTAGGATCACTCGGTTGTAACTTGCCATGCTGGCTTCCTCCCTGGAAGATCGAAACCACTTGGAAGAACAGTCCGCTTTCTCGGCCCACCCGGATGGTCTCCGGCGCGCCCCTCCGCCGAAACGTGACGGTTCTCATGCTCCCCGGCGCGCCGCATCTACATCTCGCCTGCCGGACAACGGCATGCCGACGAACCCTCGCGACACGGGCAACCACGGGGGCCTAATCGTCGGCCTCGGCTCCACTTGCGACTGCCACTTTACCCCGCGATTCGCCTGGCGCATCATTCGATTCGGAGTCTCCAGCGTCCTCACTTGACGCAGTCCGGACCGCCAATGCGTGCTCGACCAGAGCGTCCACGATCCGTGGATCGACCTTGAGAAACAAGTTCCGCAAGATCACGTCATTGAGTTCGCACTGGCGTTGGACACCGGCCAGTTCAGCGCTGTCCAAGCGGAAGTAGGTCAGCCAATAGGTACCTTTGCGGTGCCCCTTGATCGGGAACGCCAAGCGACGTTCCTCCCATAAACGGCTCACCATCACCGATCCGCCGGCCTCTTCGAGCATCTTGGCGACCTGACCGGATACCCCGCCCGGATCGCGACCGTACTGGTTCGAGTCGAGGATGAACATGCCCTCGTAAACGTTTTCAGCCAAGATTGTACTCCTTCTAGTGGCTGTCGATGCACCTAGTTATACCGATTCATACACACCTGGATGCCCGCGTTCGCCCAAAGCACCACGGCATCGGCGCCATGTCGCACAGCTTGTTCCATGGGACCACGTTCCTCTTGGGAAATCTTGCCGAGCACATAGTCTGCGGCCGCCCAAGATTCCGGCGTTGCCCCAATACCAATCCTCAACCGCGGAAACTCCTCAGTCCCCAAGCGGCGAATAATATCGTCCAAACCCTTCTGCCCCCCCGACGATCCCCCCCGACGAACCCGAAGTTTGCCGACCGGAAGGTTCAAGTCATCGCAAATGACCATTATAGCGTCTTCGGGAATCTTGTAGAACGCGCAGGCAGCCTGCACACTCTCCCCACTTCGATTCATGTAGGTTGTCGGACTCAGCAAGAGGGCACGAACGCCATCAAGGTTCGCTTCAAGGACCTCACCATGGAATCGCGCCTTTGCGGTACCCGTGCCGAATCGACGACCGAGTTCCGCAAGAACAGCATATCCAACGTTATGCCGAGTCCCTTCGTATCGCTTTCCCGGGTTGCCCAACCCCACGACCAACCTCATGGCACATCCTCACGTGGCAACGGGCAGCCCTTCGACTCTGGCCCCATGGCACAATCAGGCGGCTCTGGCAGGAACCCCCCACCGCCGCCATTCTGCTGGAGCCCCTACTCGCCGGCTTCCTCCTCTTTCTTCTCGCCAATAATCTCCGGTTCACCCGCAGCCGCCTCGGCAGCCTCTTCTTCCGGCGTTTCCATCGGAACGATACAGTGAACCACGACTTCTTCAGGTTCCGCCAATGCACTCGCCCCGGTGGGCAGAACGAGGTCAGCCACCGTAATGGAGTCGCCCACATGCAAGGCATTCACCTTGACTTCGATCTTCTCGGGCACGGCGGCTGCCGGGCACAGTAGATCGATCTCGTGAAGAACCTGCTCTACCACCCCCCCTTCGTGTGTACCTGGCGACTCACCTCGCAAGGCAAGCGCGACTCGCACTTCCACCTTTTCCGATGCCGAAACCCTTGTGAAATCGACATGCAGGACTTCGCCCCCCCATGTGTCCCACTGGACCTCACGAATGAATGCGGATTCCTGGACCGCGCCGGTCAACGAGACCATTCGGGCGCCGTGTCGCAACAAGGCGCCGAAAGCATCTGCCGACATCGAAAGGGCCAACGTCTTCTGGCCGTGCCCGTAGAGCACTGCGGGGATAGATCCGGCCTTCCGCATTCGCCGATTGCGACGTTTACCGTGTTCTTCGCGAATCTGTACTACCAATTCTTCCGTCATCGATATCCCTCGATCATCTGGCACGCGACTCGCCAAAGGCGGCCTGCACTACCGTGCAAGGTACCGGCGATGGCCTCAAATACGTTGTTTATCGTAAAAATCACCGTCAGAACCCAACAAGCTCCGTACCGGGCTTCGACCGGGCCGGAAGTAGCGTTCAACGCCGAATCTGGTTATTTTGCCTTGATCCGCGAAAATTGCAAGTCCACCGGCCCACTTTTTGCCACTTTTTGACAAGTTCTTCGCGTAAACTCGGCAAGAAGACCGGTCAGGCAAGATGGGGACACACCGCCCCCCGCCACTCACCGAAACAATCGGCTGACCGACTCATTGCTGTGGATTCGCTTGATCGCCTCGCCAAGCAGGGGCGCAACACTCAAGGTAGTAATTTTCTGGGACTTCTTTTCCTCCGACAACGGTATGGTGTCGGTCAGGATCAATTGATCAATAGGCGCTTGCTCAAACCGCTCCATGGCCGAACCACACAAGATACCATGCGTGGCGGCCACATAGATTCCCGTTGCCCCCCGATCGTGCATTACCTTGACTGCGCCGCAGATCGAGCTGCCCGTGCTGATCATATCGTCAAAAATCAAGGCTGTCTTCCCTTCAACAGCCGCGCCGATAATATGTTGTTGCCGCGTATTCTCGGCACTCGTCCGCCGCTTGTCGATAATCGCCAGATGCCCCCCCAAGCGGTGCATGTGCCCCAACGCACGCTTAATGCTCCCCTCATCCGGACTGACGATCACAATCCCGTCAGGGTCTAGATTCAGCGTCTCAATGTACTCATCGATCACCGGAGCGGCATACAAATGATCGACAGGAATGTCGAAGAAGCCCTGAACTTGGGCTGCATGCAAGTCCATGGCCAACACTCGGTCGGCACCGGCCCGATCGATTAGATTGGCTACCAGCTTCGCCGTAATCGGTACTCGCCCTTCGTCTTTTCGATCCTGGCGAGCATAGCCGAAGTACGGAATGACGACGGTAATCCGCTCGGCACTTGCTCGCTTGAAACTGTCGATCAAAACCAACAGTTCCATTAGATTCTCATTCACCGGGGGGCACGTCGGCTGAATCAGAAAGACGTCGCGGCCTCGCACATCTTCATCGATCTTGCAGGAAATCTCTCCGTCGGGGAAATTGCCGGCGACAACCCGCCCCAGCGGTAAACCAAGGTACTCGCACACTTTGCGCGCCAGGGCCGGGTGCGCGCGACCGGAGAAAATCTTCATGGCATCCATATCTGTTCTTGTTGCCGGGACACTCCGCCACCGGCCTGTTTCGAAAGGATTGTCTATAGGATATCGATGGTGTCCATCCAGCCGGAGGGAACGTCATCGGCTCATAACCGCTTCCACCGCAGCCAATTCCTCCAAGGTATTGACGCCCAAGGCCTCGTACGGTTTGAGCACAGGCAAGGCGCGTACCTCAACCTCCTGGTTGATCATCACTCCCGGACAATCCGTAATGTAATACTCCCGTTGAACATTGTCGTTCCGAATGTTGTCCAATGCATGCAACAAATATGTCGGATCGAACACGTAGTAGCTCATGTTGACCTCGTTGATTTGCCGCTGCTGGTCCGTAGCATCCTTTTCTTCGACAATTCCGATGAAATCGCCGTCGGCGTTCCGCAGAATCCTCCCCAAACCGGTGGGATTCTCCTTGAGTACGGTTCCTAGAATACAGCCTGCCGGCTCACGATCGTACTCTGCCAATAGGGACGCAATCGATTCCGCCTGCATCAGCGGGGCATCGCCAGCCACGATCACAACAGGCCCGGTCTGTCGCTGGATCACATGACGACAAGCCATCACGGCATGCCCCGTTCCAAGCTGTTCGCGTTGCACGACGAATTCCAGATCTGCCTGTCCCGCCATCGCCTCGCGCACCAACTCCTCGCGGTGCCCAACCACCAAGACAATGCGTTCTACCCCCCCCTTCCGCAATGCGTCCAGCACATAGCTCAGCATGGGCCGCCCCCCGACCTCAACGAGGACTTTCGGCAGGTCGGAGTTCATACGGGTTCCCTTGCCCGCGGCAAGCACGATAGCGAGTCTCTGTTGCATTGACAGGAAAGCTTTGGAGTACCTTAGTTGACGACCCGAACAGCCCATTGCTCAAGGCCGTCTATCTTGCCACGAAGCGGCCCGTCTTACTAGTGGGGGCAGGTCCTGCGGCAAGCCGCAGAAGAACCTCTGGAATCGACCGATATGGCTGCTTTGGGTTCCCAAATTCTTCTCAAATACCCTGAGAATACCCAGTTTTGGCCCAAACTGGCCTTTACTTGCCGCATACATCTGGCGACAATTCCGCCTCTTCCTCCGGCACCCTCAAAGTAGGTTTCTCCATGTCGCCAGTCTCCTCACCCCCTAATCGGTCGATCGGCATTGTACGATTCGGTTGTGGTCTGACCCTGCTGGCCGTCAGCCTATCGGTAGGATGCTCCCGATTCGGCCTCCAAAACGACGAGTTGGGCTTGGCCCCCCCTCTGGAAATGACCAAGAAGCCGC
This sequence comes from Thermoguttaceae bacterium, assembly GCA_040772845.1. Taxonomy (GTDB): domain Bacteria; phylum Planctomycetota; class Planctomycetia; order Pirellulales; family Thermoguttaceae; genus PWXP01. The sequence goes on along the minus strand of JAXGXG010000001.1, from coordinate 6,925,654 downwards.
CTCAAGCAGCCGATGACACGGGGCTTTTTGCAGTGACCGACCAGGGACGAGAAATCGAGCGAGGCTTCATGAACCGGCGACGTTCCATCTGGATGTCAGAGTAGGGCGACCAGCATCGCGTGCCGACCCATTCTCAGAGCCTAGCCGGAAAATGGCCGAGACACCTTGCGTCTCGTATCGGCATCCAATAGGAACCAAGCCTACCGCCGGAACCAGTTCGCCGACAAGATTACCTATCCGGTTTCCTGGCACTGAACGCCTCCTCCGAGGGGCGTTTTTTTCGAGCGGAATGCCAAGTCAAGGCGAGCCTTTGCTCCGATGACCAGAACTTCCGGCGTACGTACCCCCGCCCTTTAACCTCCCGTTTTCCAACTGCTCCTTCACTTCGTGGGCAGAAACAGCCGTAACGCATTCTTCACCAACTCGCCGGAACGCCCCTCCAACGAAGCGTCCTTGACAAGCGGTTGGGCGGGAAGCGCACTGTAGTCGCCCCTGGTGAAGGTGGAACCAACAGGCGGGGCAACCGGGCGCTGCAACCCTGCAGGCAATCCGATCCGCTGCACTCGCGGTTGCATTTCAAACTGCCCCTTTGCCGCATCGTGCGACACGGTACGGATGATCAATTCAGCTTCATGGACTTCGACCAGCTTCATACCCGGCGCCGGTGGTCGCTGAAGCGATGGGGCCACCAGATACGCTTTGCCGTCGGCGTTCATATGAAGATCGACATGGAGATGCCCCTGCAAAACGGCAACGACATTCGGATAACGCGCAAGCATCTGGCGAAGCCGGGGCGCATCCAGAAAGGTTGGCGGAAACACAGGCTCGTGAATTGCGACAAGAGTCGGCCGCTGCCGGGCTTGTTGCAAGTCGCTTTCAATCCAATCCCAGGTGGCCGTATCGAAGACCGAAAGCCCTTCGTGTTTCGGAAGAGACCAGACGCGGTCGGGGGCCAGGAGCACGAAATGCAGCCCGCCGCGGTCGAAACTGTACTGCTTCGCTCCGAACACCTTATCGAACTCTTCCGGCCAATTGTCACCTGGAATGATGACATATGGCGTCTTCAGGTGCTCCGCCAGGAACTGCTTGAGGAACCGCTGACGCCTTAGGTCTCTCGACTCCAAAACGTTCGGATCGACCGGCGCCGGATGGCCATTGTTGTCTCCGGTAAACAGGACAAAATCCGGCTTCCACTGAGTATCGACGCAATACAGCGAGTCCGCCGTATACTGCAGCGTCGATGCACTGATGTGCATGTCGCTTATCCACGCAAACCGCCATAGGGGCGACGACGGTGCGTCGGTACGGTCTTCCAGTCTCTCGTCTGCAGGACATGGCCAGGCAGCGGCGGCAACCAACAACCAAAGACAACCACAGCGAACGATTGCGGCAGAAAACGACGCAAGGAATAAGGGATTTCGGTGTCGCATTCGTGCAGTATACCCACATCGAAACCGCGACCCAACCCCCACTCAAGAAGTAGCTGTGATTTAGATATACTCGGCCAGTAACTCGCGACTGGGGCGCGGAATCACAACTTCGGAAACCAGTAGTCCTCGCTGACGCACGTCATCGGCAGCCGCCTGCACACCGGCGCGGACATCGGCCACGCTTCCGGTCATCAGGCACAGGCCCTTTCCGCCGAGCGCCATGGCCGCGTGAATGCGCAATAGTGTCACGCGCGCCGCCTTGGCAGCGGCGTCCGCAGCGGCCAACACGCTGGTAGCACTGTACGTCTCGATGACCCCGAGTGCGCCAGGATCGCCCGGTTCGAGCACGACCGACTGGCCGAGAGCCGGGAATACGCCTTCGTGGACGTTGGGAATCAGCAGATGATCGATGATTGCCTCGCCGGCGGCGTCGAGCCCCGTATGAATGGCAGCCTCGGTATCGCTGACCGACCCGCCCAGGACAATCAGGTATTTTCCCGAACAGATCGTGCGAGCAATCAACAATTGAACCGAGGCGGCCTTGAGCATCTCGTCCTCAATGCGGAACCCGACGCCGATACTTGATAGTTCAATCGCGCCAATCGATTTGGGCATAGGCATAACGGTCTTCTTCTGTTCAATGCTTGGGGTTACTGGCGATCGATCCAGACAATGCCATCGCTGACCTGCGTAACGACGCCGTCCAACGAAGCGTGGACGGGAGCGCCAAGTGCAGGCTTACCGTTCTGAATGGGCGGCTGTCCGACAGGCTGTCCGACGCGCACCCGGTCGCCGACCGCAACCACCGGTTCGCACGGGGCGCCGATGTGTTGTTTCAGTTTAATACCGACCCGCTCGGTCGGCAGCAAGGTCTTGTCCAGGGGCCCAACGTTATGGAACTGCGTCAGCCCCAGCTTGTTCATCAGACGGCGCATTGGGGCCTTTCGGTTCGCCATATGCAATTCAGGACGCGCCGGATTGAACGGAGCATCGTTCCAGCGACGACCTTCCTCGGCCAGTCGCCGCTTGTTCTGAACGCACACGTTCTTTGGATCCAGATCCTCGGGACACGAATAGAGACTGCAGAGATTGCACTCGCAGCAGAAGGACGTACCGATGACGTTCGCTTCTCCAACCTGATTGAACTCCAGGCTGCGCATCGCCCGGTGTGGTTCAATCGGATGCCCCAGAAGCCAGCGAGGGCACAGCTCGGTGCAGAAACTGCATTGATCGCACGCGCTTCGCCCAATACGAGCGATCTGATTCCAGACCTGCCGCCGACGTCGAACCACGACATGATCGTCCGGCAAAACGATGATGCCGCCGGTGGTCTTCTCGACCAAGGCATCCTGATTCTCTTCCAGATAGCCCATCATGACGCCGCCAACGATATAGTTGGCGTCGGCTATCGTGGGGTTGCCGGCTGCCTCGACACACTGCCGCAACGTAACGCCCAGAGGCACCCGAAGTGTCACCGGTTGCGCCACGGCCCCCGCAACGGAAAGGTACTTCTCCGTAACAGGGTACTGGGCAGAACGGGCCACGTTCAGTGCGGTTTCCACGTTCATCACAACCGCACCGACCGCCAACGGGATGCCGCCCGGGGGTATGACCCGGCCAAGCACGTCATAAACCAGAATGAACTCATCGCCCGCAGGGTAAGCGTCTCGCAATGGCGCAACCGCTACCGACGCGGGCAGCTTCTTGCGGAGCAAGTCGATTACCTGGCGATATTTCTCCTTGATGCCGATCGCCCCGTGCTTGGCGCCGACGAATTTCATCCCGGCTAGAGTCCCCTCAATCACCTCGTCGACAAACTCGCGTAAGACCTCCTTGTCCTTGTGCAGCAGGGGCTCGCACTCGGCAGCATTGATAAGCACCGTGTCGGCCGAACCGGCGAGTTTGACGTGGGTAGGGAAACCGGCTCCGCCGGCGCCGACAACGCCAGCTTCCCGAACGGCTTCCAAAGCAATAGGCGACATGCTTGTCTCAGTTCTCGTTCGTTGGTCGTAGTAGATCGGACAATTATAGCACGAAGAACCGCCCCCCCGCCACCAACCAGTCCGCCAGGGGGGAAGCTTTGGCCTAGCTCATTCCGTTTCCGAGCATAGAAATCCTCGACAAGTCGCAACCGACCGAACGCATCAAGAGCAGAAGCCCGCCTCCTCGGGGCTCCTGAGGAGGCGGGCCGTTGGTTCCTTTGGTCTCCGCCTGAACCGGAGAGAAGGATGATTCGCGTCAGTAAACACCGGACTGGCTAGAATCGGCCGGTTCCGTACCAGTGGTTACCGCTACTCGGATGCATATCATAGCCGAACCGCCGATGGAAACGGACCATCATTCCATAGTGTGGCGGCGAACCTCGCCAAATGCGGACCATGTTCAACGCACCGTCGACGATGTCCTGCCCCGGTCCCGGCGACGCTATTTCGCCACCCGAGATACCACCGGCATGATGCCCAACCCCGTAGCTCGTCTGCAGGATGGAGTTCCGCAATGCGCCGGCCATGTGGGCATCGCTGGGAGCACCGTCCGCACTTCGTAATCGGGTGTTCTCGCCGTAGCCTTTGCTTACGCGAATGGCCCAGGTAAGGGTTCGGCGGGTCAACGTTTCCGGTTCGAGCAGGAGCAACTCCTGTTCGCGTTCGGCTTCGCTGAACACACGGTTACCGGGATTCGGCCCCAGGTACTTGTAGGGCATCACGGTAACCACTTTGCCAAAATGGGGCTCCTTTTCGTCCGTGAAGTCATAGACGGCCAAGCCTGCCTGATTGCGCATCGGCCGAAAATCGAGGAAATCCAGCAATCTTCGGGCAATGCCCTGGCGACAGGCGTAGGTCGCCTCGGCCTTCTGCCGCAGGCAAACATATCCATGCAGAAGCGGCAACGACTGCTCGCGAGGCTGGAAACTCTCGTTCGCCGAATCGACGGCAACAAGGAGCATTCTGTGCTCTTTCTCTGCGAGTTCTCTCGCCTCGAAATAGTCAGTATGCCAACGGACGGGTTCCGCGTCGTCCATACGTCCATCGGCCAGGGCAATCATTGCATGGGTGCCTGCCTTGGTCCACAGGCGTGCGGGGATCGTATGCGTCAGACGGCCGAAATCCGCACCCTCGTGCTTGAGATCTACAATTCCAATGCCTGGAGCAAGATGGAACTTGCGCATTCCCACTTCACTCAACAGCCTGGACGACTCATTCAGGTGCAGCCGGAGCAGCACGAGATCGCTCAAGTCATCGGCCAGATCGAGGTCGGGCTCGAATCGAACATCTCCATCATCAACGGCAATGAAGAGGAGTTTCTTCTCGGCTTTCGCCGTGTTGTAGGCGGGGCCGTACTCGGTGTGCCACTTGAGCCCGAAGGGATCGGCAAGCACTCTTTCTCCGAAGCGGCGCGCCGTATCTTCGAGGGCGCGGGTCAACTTGCCAGGTTTCTGAGCCTCCTGAAGCGGCAAGGCGGACACAACCCTCCCCATGGCGCTACCTTCGTACTTCAAGTTGATCACGGCGATCCCTGGCGCACCTTTGAGTTGAGCAAACGCACCCGACTCGATCACCTTCACGGTTTGGCCGCCCTGCTTGATGGTTGTATCAACGGCAAGGGCAAGCGGTACATTCGCCTGCAGCATTGCAGCCGTCGGTGCATCAGGTTCGTAGCGGGCATCGGGGCCACAAAAAGAGACAATGAGTAGTCGCTTTGTCTCCTGGGCCTCGCGATAGGCCGTGCCATAGTCGTTACGCCAGGAGAGTTCGGCGGCGGACGCGGCGCCAACAATCAGCAATAGCGCGCAGGGCATCCCAAAGCTTCGCATGTGTCTGGTCCTTTCTCGCTTGGTGGGGCTAAACAATGTCTGGAAATGGTTGCCCGATAATCGCCGCTCCTGAAGAACGGCTTGTGTGCAATCACTCCGTGACGTCGCTTTGTGAAGCTCTTCGTGAGCGACACAGTCTGCAGCCCGGCGAGCATTCTCCATCGCTGCAACTCTGTGATCCACGGCGCTTCGCGAGTTCTATCAGACAGACGTAGCGGGTTTGTGTCCGCCGATAACGGCGTAGACACAGTTCGCGCTCATAAGGTCATTCGCAATCGGCCAATTCGCAGAATGGTTGCAGTGCTTGGTGAAGGCTCCTTGGGTCGCCGCCCTTCAGATATGGACAGCGCGACCGGTTGCAGTCAAGGCTGGATCAATTCGGTTGGGTAGTCTGTAACAACTTTGACAGTCGTAACAGATATGAGTAGAGCAAGTTCCAAGAGGGAGGTCAATAGTCTGACTTGCGAAAACAGGAATCGTCACAGATAAGCCAACTGGGGGGGAGAGACAAGCCACTGGAGGCCAGAATCGGCAATAGCACCCCTGCTTGAGGGGGGCAACTCCGGCAGGTCCTATTGTGGGAAACCTGCCAGGCACCACGGCCCCCATGACAGAACTCGCTCTTTGCACAGAGGCCTATGCAGCCGCCCGTGCAGACGACCTGTGACCTTGGTGCACCACACTTGCACGGCCAGTCGGTCCCAGCACGTTCAGAGCAGCCAGCCCAAGTTCACAGCGCCGACAAGCTGCTTGGCCTTCTCGGCCATGATGTCGAAGTCGTAGGCCGAAAGCTCCAGGTAGAAGAAGAGAACGCCGCACATCAGCGCCAGTAGGGCAATGCCCATCAGCACCGTATAGGGATCCGTGCCGGCAACGGCAGCCAGGACCTTCTGCACCCGTTTTCCGGCCGGTTGTTTCTCTTCCTGCTCATCTACGTTGATGTCTTCCTCCTCAGACGTCTCAACGTCGACCTTTGCAGCACCGAAATCGCCCATGTCTTCCGCAATCCCGGCAAGGAACTCGTCGCCTTCACCACCCTCGCCTTCCTCTTCGATGCCTGTTGCCTGGAATGCGATTCCCGACTCCGACTCGGCAGGTGCGGCGAAATCGAGCGATTCCTCCGATTCATCGACGCCAGCAACTACGGCGGACTCTTCGTCCATACCCATTGCCTGGAATGCGATTCCCGATTCCGTCTCGGCAGGTGCAGCGAATTCCACGGTTTCGTCCACGCCATCGGCCGTGGCTCCGCTTACGTCGCCAACACCGTCATCAGAAATCTCGGGCATGTCATCGAGATCCGGCATTTCGGCATCGAATCGCGACTGCTCCGCAAAGTCCTCATCCAAACCCATTGAGTCGTCAGGCGTCCCGGCCTCAAACTCTTCAGGCTGCTGGTTGTCTAGCGGATCTCGGGTTTCGTCGTCGGGAAAGGACACGGCAAACGCTCCGAACGGGGGAAATAGTTGTCGCGGTACGCGCACGTCAGGTGGAGCACGTTGGCTACACCGCTTCTAGTATTATAGTCAGCAGAGTTACCGATTGGGAGAGAAAACTCCGCCAGCCGAAAAACTTGCCCGCCCCACAAACCTTCGGCGAATCAGGCCCCATCGGCATCCTTTTCGGCCACCAGGGGCAATTCCGGCCAAAAAGCTGGGGTTGGAGCCGCCACACAGACGGGGTCGCGGGTCTTCGGGTGTTGGAATGCAATTTTCCGGGCATGCAGGGCAATGGCACATTCCCTGGGATCGTCACAATCCGGCCCGAACGGTCCGCTCGCGCCATACTGGACATCGCCAAGGATCGGATAGCCTCGTGAGGCCGTTTGCAGCCGAATCTGGTGCGTGCGCCCCGTCTCCAACCGAATTTCAAGCCACGTCCCCACCGCCAGAATCCCAACCACACGGTAACGGAGAACGGCTGGGCGGGCACCGGGAGAGTCAGGCGATACAATCTCGGCATGCGCGCGCCCCGGGATCTTACGCATCACGTCCTCCCAAACCCCCTCGTTCGGATGAACCGCACCCTCGACCAGGGCCCAATAGATCTTCTCGACCGACCGCCCCTCGAACTGGTCGCTCAGTCGCCGAGTTGCCCGCCGGTTTCGCCCCAACACCATTACCCCCGAGGCCGGCCGATCCAGACGGTGCGGCACTCCCAGATACCCCCAATGCGGAAGCTCTTCTCTGCGCTGAAGGAACGACTTGACGCGCACCTCGAGACTATCGATTCCAGGCGGAGCTTGCGTCAAGACACCTGGAGGTTTATTCACCACGAGACAGGCCCCGAATTCGTACAACAGATCAAACCCCAATTCATTCATGGCTCACCTTCCAGCAACTTGCACAAACGGCTTCTGCTATCTATACTGCCTATTCCTGCCCCGGTCGAGTACCGACCGGATTGCAACCTGACGTCTTTCTGCATCGGAGGCCCGCCATGCAACGCCAGCAGTTGGTTCGTTTTTCCCTAGTGATCTTGGCAGCTCTGTTGGGATGGTTGACCGCAGTCTCCTTCGCGCGCGGAGAAACAACCGGCGGTATCAACCAGTTGCTGGAACAGGAGGCTGGCGGCGAATTCGCCGGCTGGCAATCGTTCCATGGCGTACAGCACGTGAAGACCGGCGCCGTCTGGTCGCTTACCGACGACGGTGTGCTGCATTGCACGGGCAAGCCGCTTGGCTACCTGGCCACCAGAAGCGAGTTCACCAACTTCGTGCTCACCCTCGAATGGCGATGGCCGCAAGGTGAGAAACCAGGAAAGGGCGGTGTCTTGTTGCGCATGACGGGTCCCGACCGGATTTGGCCCAAAAGCCTGGAAGCACAGATCAATGCCGGCGGAGCCGGCGACTTCTGGGGACTCGCCGGCTACCATCTAGAAGGACCATCCGATCGCACAAAGACCGTCGAACATCCGGATTTCGGGACACTGGTTCATGTCGCAAGACTGGCTGACGCGGAGTGCCCTGCCGGCCAATGGAACCGGTACGAGATTCGCGCCGAGGGCGAGAGCGTTACGCTAACGATCAATGGCCGTTTAGTCAATCGCGCAACGGACTGCGAGGTCTTACCCGGCAAGATCCTTCTTACTGCAGAAGGCAATCCAATCGATTTCAGAAACGTTTCCATCCAACCCCTTGACTGAAGAGACCGTATCATGCTCCGTACTACAACCGCACTGTTCGCTACCCTGGTCCTCCTGGGAGCGATGTCCAGCATGGCCGCCGAGCCCCAAAGCTCGGAAACCATCAACCTGTTCAACGGCAAGAACCTGGACGGCTGGCAGGCCCATCTTGTCGACCCGAATGTTAAAATGGAAGACGTGTGGAGCGTCGAGGACGGCATCCTGACCTGCAAAGGCCAACCGTTCGGCTTCCTGCACACGAAAGACAAGTACACGAACTATCGGCTGGTCGTCGAGTGGCGATGGCCGGGCGAAGGGAGCAACTGCGGTGTACTGTTGCGAGTCACCGGCACTCCGCCCAACTTCCTGACCACCTGCGCCGAGGCCCAGTTGAAGCATGGCGACGCCGGCGATATCTGGGGGTTCTTCGGTTTTGACGTCGACGGTGCAGAAGACCGTCTCGTCAAGGTCGACCACAAGGTGCTCGGAAAGTTCCAGGGGGTCAAGAAGATCAAGGATGCCGAGAAGCCGCTCGGCGAGTGGAACAAATACGAGATCACGCTCCAAGGTGACAAGCTCAGCCTGACAATCAACGGCGAGAAGGTCAACGAAGCCCACGGCTTGACCATGGGGCCTGGAACCATCGGCCTTCAGTCGGAAGGCGGCCCGATCCAGTTCCGCACCGTCGAACTGACGCCGTTGAAGTGATTCCGAACAAGTAGAACGGGGCGTCCTCGAAATAGCCCGAGGACGCCCCATTCAGGTCCTGGCTTCCTGTCATGGCAGGAAACTATGCTTCGTTCGGATCGCGAGGTTTCTTGTCGGGCCGATCCAGCCGCAAGCGATCCGGAATATTCGGGCGAGACTCTCTGTCTTCCCGCCACTCGTCGATGGATCGTCGCATCTCCTCGAGCCGCCGTGTCATCTCGTCAAGTTGACGCTGCAACCGGTGCTCAATGACATCGGCCTCACGAGGGGGCTGCTCGCGTAGTTCGGCCGGCTCCTCGCCCCGGCCAGCATCCTCCGGACGGCGAGGAAGGACGTGGAATCCGCGTCCTTCCATGATCGGCAGACGGCCCAACATCCGCTCAACGTGCGGGCGAATATCTTCGGGCAACTTGTCCAGTTCACTCTCTTCCAGTTTCCACACTTCTTCGCCGCGTTTCACCGTGATCTGTGTCGGTTCTTCGCCCTGCTTGTGAATAGTGATGGCCATGTTGCCGGGCAAAGGCGGTTGAAGTTCCGCACCTGGCGGCAGGATCGTGCCCGGATGGAAGAAATGGAGCTGGAACGGGCGCCGCCACTCCTCGCCTGGCCCCCTCTCGCCAAACCATTGCCACAACCGATTCAACTCTTCTTCACCGGGCGGTTCTCGCCAAACACGCGGCCGGCCGTCGCGCGGCCGTTTCGCTGGCGTAACTGACATTTCCAGTCTCTTGCCGCCACGAACCACGCCAAGTTTCAGCTCCTGGCCTTCTACCTCGTTGATGACTGCGATCAGATCGCGGACATGCGAAATGGGTTTATCGCCGGCTCGAACAACGATGTCATGCCGATGAAGGCCAGCCTTGTCCGCCGGACTCTCGGGCACAACCTGCTCCACAACCAGGCCGCCAGCTTCGTCAAGTCCGAGTTGCTCCACCATGGGCGGCGGGGCCGGGTAACACTCGATCCCAAGCCAGAACTCGCCCAACTCGATGACCGCCTCGGGATCGGCTTCCGGCCGGTCAGACATTCCCTCCGGCCGATCCCCGCCTTGTTCAGGCATGTTTTCACCTCTCGGGCCTTCCGTAGCCGAATCGTCAGCCCACCCGCATGTGGCCGACGTCAGCACCACTGCCAACATACAGGTCCAAACTCGTTTCCACATAGCCAAGCTCCTTGTGTGGGAGGAAATGAGACATTTGTATCTTCAGGCTGAATACAAACTCCGCGCAAACCCCGTACTCGAACACCGGTACCGGAAGACCGCGGGCCGCAGCCTGATTCTGAACATTGCAGGTTGGTACGGAAACCGCCGGCACATGTGCCTACAACGGCGGTTGCCTCGGATACTGCACGTCGACCTTTTCGACGGGAACGACGAGACGCCGGCCGTCGATCATCTCGATAGGCAACAACTCCTTATGCTGGTGCACCTCATATCCAGTTCGGCGGAGCGACTCCAACACGTCGCCGGGCATCGCTGAAGGGAGGCTCTCCGGCCAGCGGCTGTCAAGGCACGGTTTTTCACACGCAGGCAAACGAATCGTTGACGAGCCTTCCCCGTTCTGGCCATCGGCCGATAACGTGACCATTTGCCAAGGGCTGTTCGGAGCGACTGGACGCTGCGGCGCCCAGCCCTGCGGTACTACCGGTTCGACGTTCTCCGGGACCGACTGGGCCAGAGCGTTGGGGGCTCCACTCGGCTTTGGAGAAGAGCTTGCGACTTCGCCTGGGCCGGCGCCCGGCACCCGGATGGTCCGATCAAGATCCTGAACTACCCAGCCCAACCAGAGCGCGGCAACAAAGCTCGCCGCCATGGCCAGCACGGTAGCCGTCCGCCGGGCCAACTTCCCCATAGGGCGACTTGCCAACCGAGTGGTTGGTTTCGGAATGGTGGTAGATACACTTTCGTCTACCATCGTTGAGAATGTCCTTCGCCACGCTTGGGCTTCCAGGAACGCGAGGGCACAACGGCGCCAGCCATCCGGCTGCGAATCGAATTGCCGTAAGAGATTTGCGCGTTCGACTTCCGTCAATTCGTCGTCCACCAGCCGATCCAACGTCTCCTCATCCGCATGATTACGGTTCGGTTCCATCGACTTCATGGGCTCACCTCAGTCACGTTCTTCGCCGCTAGCTGATTTCGCAGCCGTTTCCGAGCGCGATGCAATCGCGCTTCGACGGCACTTTCTGATATATCGAGATGCTCCGCCAACTCTTTGTAACTCCACTGCTGGGTGTATTTCAGCATCAGGATTTCGGCATCGCGGCTTGGCAACTGCTTCATAGCCTGCCGCACGAGCATTCTTCGCTCCTCGTCCAAAAGCCAACCCAGCGGTTCCCTTTCGCGAGTGTCGTGCTCACTCGGCCGAAACCGCTCTGCATACCTCCCGGTCAACTTCCGTTTGCGCCCCATCCGACGCCGGTACAACAGCGACTGGGTAACTGCTAAACGGTAAAGCCAAGGGCCCACCTTCCGAGGGTCTTCAATGGGAGCCTTTTGCTCAACCGCAGCAACCGCAACCTCCTGCATCACTTCGTCCACTGCCTGCGGCTCGCCCACCCGTGCGGCGACAACCGTCCTCAACCATCGATCATGCCGGGCCAGTTCAACCGCCCAATCGACTTCCGATATCGCGCCACCGGTTCGTCGCGATTGCTCGTCAGGCGTTGTCATAGGTTTCCGTTCCTGTTGATGGTTGCCACAGGGGCTGCCGCTCTTGCACCCTGCGGCGCACAATGTTCAGATAGTTGGCCCCAGCGGCATAGTTCTCGGATAATTGTTTCAGATGGTGTACAGAGCAACAATGGGGGGGAGGATTCCCGTGAAAGACCGAGCACACCCTGATTTAGGGTGGATCGATGCAGAACTCAGTCAGCTTGACCAGCAGACGCTACGCCGCCGGCTGACCGATCGAAACGGCGCCCAAGGTGCGGCCATTTCGCTGGGTGGCCGAACGTTGGTCAACTTCGGCTCGAACGATTACCTGAACCTTTCCGCCGATCCGCGACTGGCCCGCGCCGCTGCCGAGGCCGCTCACCGCGAGGGAGTAGGAAGCGGCGCCAGCCCGCTCATTTGCGGCCACACAACTGCACATGCCGAGTTGGAGCACGGGCTGGCTCAGTTCGAGGGTACCGAGGCCGCACTGGTCTTCCCCAGCGGGTTCGCTGCCAACTCGGGCGCCATTGCCGCGCTGGCGGGCCCCGGCGATCTGGTCCTTGCAGATCGAAAGAGCCATGCCAGCCTCCTGGACGGTTGCCGCCTGAGCCGGGCCGATTACCGCATCTTTGCTCATAACGACGCTGAACGCCTGGATGCACTCCTGGCCAGAGCAAACGACGCGCGTCGCAAGCTCGTCGTCGTCGATAGTCTGTTCAGTATGGACGGCGACCTGGCGCCCCTAGCCGACCTGGCCGACGTGTGCCAACACAACAATGCCATGCTGCTGGTCGACGAAGCCCATGCGACCGGCGTCTTTGGATTTCACGGGCGCGGAGTCAGCGAGTTGGCTGGTGTTGAAGACTGTATCAGCGTTCGCATCGGCACGCTCAGCAAGGCCCTTGGGTGCGCAGGCGGGTTTGTCGTCGGCAGCCAGTCGCTTATCGACTGGCTCACCAATCGAGCCCGTCCCTATGTCTTCTCAACTGCCATGCCTCCCCCCGTGGCAGCCGCTGCGTCTGCTGGGCTGGCCATTGTACGTTCGGAGCCGGAACCTCGCCGTCGATTGCTCGAACGGGCCGCATCGCTGCGACGCCAGCTTCAAGAACTTGGCTGGGATGTGGGCAAATCGGCCAGCCAGATCATTCCAATCCTCGTCGGTGCGCCGGATCAGGCCGTGGCACTAGCATCCCGACTACTGAAACAGGGCCTGTTTGTCCCCGCCGTGCGACCACCCACCGTACCAGATGGCGAGTCCTGCCTGCGTGTCAGCCTGACAACCGGCCACGACGAAACCATGATCGAGCGGCTACTAGAAGCGTTAGGGCCTCGCCAGGGGGGCGGATGAACGGACTGCTTTGCCCGGATTGTTCACGATAGGTAGGGTGGGTCAAACAAGCCGCTTCGTTGGTGGGTCATCGGTCGCCGGTGCCGGCGGTTTTCCAAGCGGCGGGTTGAAAATCAGCTCGATTGCGGCTTATGCGGACCCACCAATGCTCTGCGCGACCTTGACCCACCCTACGTAGATGAATAATCCGGGTTTGGATCCCTGAGTGGCACGTGGCTGAGGCAAGAAGAGCGTGATTGTTGGACAAGACAACTGCTCGGTGCCCAAAAAACTCCAGCACCAAACCGCGCCCTTCGTACCTCAGAGACTGTCCGGCTTAGACGCGTTGCAGGAGGAGGCCACCGGCCGGCTCGCCCGGCCGGAGCCATGGTCAACAAGCTACACGAGGCCAGTGCACCCAGTTCCCTACGGAGGATCGTACCCGCCAGGATGCCACGGGTGACAGCGCAGAATGCGGAGCAGTCCACGCCAGCCACCGCGAACCGCACCGTATTTGCGGACTGCCTCGATAAAATACTGGCTGCACGTCGGCTCGAAACGGCAATGCCGCCCCAACAACGGGCTGATGAAACACTGATACCCGCGCACGAGGATAATCATCGCAAACGCAGGCACTCGCAGCAACTGGTGAAACCACTTACCGGTCACCCGTTCTCCCCTCCTGCCGACGGGGCGATCCAGCCACCTGCGTTTGCCGCGTACTGGCACACTTTTTCCGAGACAGCTTTCCGGCCACAACGCGAGCCAATTTGGTCAACGACTGCCGCAAAGCCGCCAGCTCAGGTTCAACTCCAAGCCGCGGAATCACGACAAGATCGATGCCCGGGGGCAAGTGAGGGTGTTCGATCCGAAAAGCCTCCCGCAAGAGGCGTTTCCACCGGTTGCGAGCCACAGCACCCCCCACCTTACGAGACACAGAAAGCCCAATCCGGGCGTGCTCCAGTCCGTTCTCGGCGCCAAAGACCAGAATTTCTCCGTCACCTGCCGAACATCGCCTCTGGTACGCGCGTCGGAAATCGCCCGGGCGACGGACATGGTGTTCGGGGAGAAATCGCAGGTCAGTCATGGCAGAACAACACTCGAGACAATCTCGTCCTAACCGCTACAATCCAACGAATCCTGAGGCAAACCGTACGGTGCCTTAGGCTGCGGTCATCATCCTAACGGTCGGCCCGGTTTTGTTTCCGGCAAACGTCGACTATACTAGCAGCCCTATGGCAGGGGAACCTCAACACAATGGCAACGTCGCCCGGCGTCTGACCGAAATGGCCGCCCGCATGCCCGACGCTACCGCGGTGGCTGAGCCGTTGGGCTACGGATATGGTGGCCGGCGTCAGTATCGGCAAGTCACATTTCGTGAACTGGACCAGGACAGCGACCGAATCGCGGCCGGTCTTCATACGCTAGGCGTCGAACCAGGGACACGGCTGGCCCTGTTGGTGCGGCCGGGCATCGATTTCATCGCTTTGGCATTCGGCTTGCTCAAATCTGGGGCTGTATCCATTCTTATCGACCCGGGGATGGGACGCAAGAACCTCATTCGGTGCCTGGCCGAGGCAGAACCGGAGGGTTTCGTCGCGATTGCCATGGTTCATGCGATTCGACGCTTGCTGAATCGTCGCTTTCCCAAAGCAAAACTGAACGTGACCGTCGGCCGACGTTGGTTCTGGAGTGGCCCGACACTGGCGCATCTGCGTAGTCGTCCGTGGCCAGGAACCACCCTTGCACCGGTAACCGCAGACGATCCCGCCGCCATTATCTTCACGACCGGCAGCACAGGCCCTCCCAAGGGTGTACTCTACCGCCACGGCAATTTCGATGCCCAAGTCGAGCAAATCCGCGATCGGTACGGAATCCAACCCGGCGAAGTCGATCTGCCCGGATTCCCGCTATTTGGCCTGTTCAATTGCGCGATGGGAGTAACCGCTGTCATTCCCGACATGGATCCCTCCCGTCCAGCGAAGGTGAATCCGCAGAACATCCTGGAAGCCGTTGCCGACTGGCATGTGACACAGACTTTCGGTTCGCCTGCCATCTGGAATCGGGTGGGCCGTTTCTGCGAGCAACATGGTGAGCGCCTGCGGTGCGTTCGCCGCGTCCTTTCGGCTGGCGCCCCCGTGCCAGCAGACGTACTGGACCGAATGCGGCAGTGCATCGCGCCCGATGGCGAATTGCATACCCCTTACGGAGCGACCGAAGCGTTACCGGTCGCCTCGATCTCGGCCAGCGAAGTCCTTGGCGGCCCTGGCGCACAACTCTTGATGGAATCCGAATACGACTCCCAACCATCCTCCTTTATCGGTACGGCCAATCGTACGCGGCAAGGGGCGGGTGTCTGCGTAGGTTCGCGGTTTTCTGCAATCCGCTGGAAGGTCATTCGAATCGTCGACGGTCCCATTGCATCACTCAGCGACGTCCAAGAACTCTCCAGGGGAGAGATCGGCGAGTTGATCGTCACCGGGCCGCAGGTAACGCGGGAATACGTTACTCGGGTGGAAACGAATGCCCTGGCGAAGATTCCCGACGGCCGGTCCTTCTGGCACCGCATGGGGGATACTGGCTACCTGGACGAAGAGGACCGATTTTGGTTCTGTGGCCGTGTGGCACACCGGGTACTCACCGAACAGGGCCCTATGTACCCGGTTTGTTGCGAGGCGATTTTCAACCAGCATCCCGACGTAGCTCGCAGCGCCCTGGTAGGCATCGGTCCATCGGGGAAACAGCGACCGGCCATCGTCGTCGAATTACATCCAGGACAGGCCCCCTCGAATGCCGAGGAAGAAGCCGTACTGCTCGGTGAATTACGTGATCGGGCCATATCCAACACTCTGACTGAAGCAATTACCGACTTTCTGATCCATCCGAAGTTTCCCGTAGATATTCGTCATAACGCGAAGATATTCCGTGAAAGACTCGCAGAGTGGGCTGCGAGCAAACTGTAGTATGCAAGTTCACATTCTCCCTCTGTATGCAGGAGAGAATAATTTGCCCGATCCTGCTGGATTCCAGTGGGAGTCTCCGCTACACTGAGAGGTATCTATTCTCGCTTAACAAACAGGAAAGATCATGGCGGCCGATTGGTACTGCAAGATTGCGGGGGCGCAGTTGGGGCCACTATCGACGCAGCAATTGAAGGCGCTGGCGGCCGATGGACGACTGCGGCCCGATGACGAAGTCTGTCAGGGAGAAGGCGGCAAGTGGGTCCAAGCAAGTCGTGTGAAAGGACTCATCAAGAGCGACTCCTCCGAAGTCCTGGTGGCGCGCCCTCTTGAAGACCGCCCGTCTGCCGAACCCAAGGCAACGGGTCCACGGGCAACGTCCAACAGCGGCGCTATTCCCAAGGCGAAGTCGGCAGCCGCGCCGCCGGAACCGCCAGCCGCAGCCGTGCCGGTTGCTAAGGCAGCCACTGCGGCCGCCCCGCAACCGGTCGCCCAGGCCGTAGCGGCTCAATCACCCTTCAATTTCGCTGGCCCAGACACGAACCGCAGCGGGTCGTCCAAAGGCAGGGCCACGAGCCTGTCGCCTGCCGATGCCGCCAAGCATCGCCAGAAACAGCGAAAGAAGCTTCTGTTTGGCTCCATCGGCGCCCTGGCTGGCTTGGCCGTTATCGGCGCAGTTCTTCTCTTCGCGAATCCCTTCGGTTCCACGGAGGACGAGGGCCCAAGCCCCGAAATGCTCGCCGCACAGCAGTTCAAAGAGGCCGAACTGGGAGACGAACTCAGCATGGACGTCGACGATCTCGTCGGTGACGACGATACGGCTGCCGAAGTCGATGCGTCCGGCGAAAAGTGGCTCGATGCGTCGAAGCAAAAGGCCACCGCAGGCCCGGTCACCGTGCGTATCCTCTCCGTCGCCGTCGGAAAACCGCGCATTCTCCGCAACACGGGCAGCACGGCCACGCCAAAAGACGATTACCTGATCGTCATCCTCGAGTTAGCCAACTCCGATCCGAAGAAGAAGGTCGGACACTCCGGTTGGAGTCGGGCGCCCATCGCTCAGCGAGTTGTTCTCAACGACAACCTGGGGAACCCCTACCAGTTGGAAACATTCTCCCGCTCCGGGACCATCGAAGGACAGAAGACCGATACATCGCTCTATGCAGACGATCCGGTCCTCGACATACTGGTCTTTGAACGGCCTGTCGATGCCGCCGAACACCTCCGCCTGGAACTGCCGGCTTCGACATTCGGCGAAGAGAAAGTCCTCCGTTTCCAGATTCCCCGGAAGATGATCGGTGTGAAAGCATCGGAAGAGGTAGCGGTAGAAACGTCCGGTTCCCGCAAAGTAGAATCCAGTTCGGACGACGCGGGCGGTAGCGGCGGCGAAGTGTATCAACTCGAAGCAGTAGAACGGGCAATCGGCGGTATGGAGCCGGCGGGCGCCGGTCCGCTCGTCGAAGGCTACGATGCCCTGAAACGTGATAATCCCGAGTTGTTCCCCGATCAGCAGTGACTGCCTGGCCCGAGGTCCGACATTGAATGCACTGGTAACGGGGGCAGGCGGTTTTCTTGGGCGTTATCTCGTCGAGCAATTGCGCCAGCGAGGTGATCGGGTGCGTGCTTTTTCACGCCACCGCTACGAGTTCCTCGAACAGCTTGGCGCCGAAAGCGTCGTGGGGGACCTGTGCGACCAGAATGCTATCGCCGATGCCTGCCAAGGGGTTGACGTTGTCTTTCACGTAGCCGCCATTACCGGCCTGGGCGAGCCATGGCGCCGCTTCTACGAGACCAATACGGCGGGCACCCAGAACGTTCTCGATGCCTGCTGGAAAGCGAACGTCCCGCGACTTGTGTATACAAGCAGCCCAAGCGTCACGTTCGACGGCGGTCCGCAGTGCGGCGTCGATGAATCGGCGCCGTATCCCACACGATGGCTTGCCCACTATCCGCACAGCAAGGCCCTGGCCGAACAGGCCGTTCTCCGCGCCAACGGCTCTCGGGGGCTGGCAACCTGCGCGCTGCGTCCCCATCTGATCTGGGGTCCGCGCGACCGCCATCTGATTCCACGCCTGCTGCAACGAGCACGTAGCGGACGGCTGCGCCGCGTCGGCGATGGAACCAACCTGATCGACATGGTCTACGTCGAGAACGCCGCAGAAGCCCACCTCCAGGCTGCGGACGCTCTGCACCCGGAGTCTCCCGTAGCAGGGCGGGCGTATTTCATCAGTCAGGGAGAACCCGTGCCATGCTGGCAGTGGATCAATGAGTTGTTGGCCCTGGCCGGTCTCCCCCCGGTGACCCGATCGATTTCGTTCGAGGCGGCTTGGCGAGTGGGGTGGCTATTCGAGCAAGCATGGAAAGCCTTTCGGCTGCATTCGGACCCGCCGATGACCCGATTCCTCGCCGCGCAACTGGCCAAGTCCCACTATTTCGATATCTCCGCCGCCCGCCGTGATTTCGGCTATAACCCCCGCGTTTCGACCGAAGAAGGAATGCAACGCCTGCTGGCATCCGACCTCGCATAGCGGCCGATGCGCCATGCGTCATTTCCGCTACTGATATCCAGCGATCTGCTCGCGCGGCGCCGCAGCCTGCGACATCGACCGCTTCACAGCCTCCCATTCCTTGAGCCATCCGAATCCCCGTCGCATGAACCTCCGCCTCCATCGCTATCACATGCCAACGCGGCACCCTTTCACCATTTCTCGCGGCACAACGACTGTGCAAACGACGCTTCTCGTTGAACTGGAACAAGATGGGGTCGTCGGCTATGGTGAGGCAGTCGAGGTGTCGTTTTACGACGCCACAATCGACTCGACCGTCGCCGCGTTGGAGCAAGAACGCGATGCCATCGAAAGCTTCACGTTTTCCGAGCCAGTGTCGTTTTGGTCGTTCATGTCGGTTCGGCTCGCCCATTCGCCGGCTGCCCAATGCGGGCTTGATTGCGCCGCATACGATCTCTGGGGGAAGCTGGCAGATAAGCCCGTCTGGAAACTGTGGGAACTGGATCCCGACAGAGCATGTCCAACCGACTACACGATCGGAATCGATACAATCGACCGAATGGTCCTCAAGCTCCAAGAATTCCCCAAATGGCCGATCTACAAGATTAAACTCGGCACGGAACAGGACCTGAAAATCGTGCGCGCCCTGCGCAAGCACACCGATGCCGTGTTCCGCATCGACGCCAACTGCGCCTGGACGGTCGAACAGGCGCTTTCCATCGCCCCGGAACTGAAGCAGCTCGGCGTCGAATTAATTGAACAACCCCTTGCGCCCGATGACTGGGACGGCATGGCAGAGCTACACAAGACATCGCCGCTTCCCATCATTGCCGACGAAAGCTGTCGAATCGAAACGGACGTGGACCGTTGTGCCACCGTTTTCCACGGCATCAACATCAAATTGATCAAGTGTGGAGGCCTCACACCGGCCCGGCGCATGATCCGTCGTGCTCGGGACCTGGGGCTGAAGGTGATGGCAGGCTGTTTCACCGAATCGAGCGTCGGGATCTCTGCCGCCGCCCAACTAATGCCTCTGCTAGACTATGCCGATCTCGACGGCGCGCTGCTTCTGGCAGATGACCCTGCCTCCGGTGTCCGTTTCGACCTTGGCCGCCCCATGTATCCGGACACAGCCGGTTGCGGCGTTACGCTCACGGCTTCTAGTCGCTGACCTGAAACACGGCCTCGATTTCCACCGGAACCCCCAGCGGCAAAGCGGCAACCCCCATGGCGCTGCGCACACCGCGGCCGGCTTCCGGGCCGAAGACGGCAACGAACAACTCGCTGCAACCGTTGATCACGGCCGGCTGTTGGTCGAACTCTGCCGTACAGCTCACCGCGCCAAACACCTTGACCACCTGCTGAACGCGGTCGAGCGTGCCAAGTTCACGACGCACCGTCGCCAGCAGGCCCAGCCCGACCCAGCGCGCCGCCGCGTAGCCGTCGCCCACGTCCATACCGGCCCCCAGCCGGCCGGTCACCAGCGACCCGTCGGCCTGAACGGGGAGATGGCCTGCCGTGTAGAGCAGATCGCCGATGCGAAACGCCGAACGGTAGACGCCCTTCGGCGCGGCAGCCGCCGGCATCTCCAAACCCAATGACGCAAGTTGTTCGTACAATCGTTCTTCTGGTGTCATAACAACAGCTCCAAGAGAATCGGATAGCAAAGCGCGCGAAGTTTCACCGCAACAGCCGGCCGCCATTGATGTCGATGGTCGCCCCGGTCATGAATCCCGCCAGCGGACTGGCCACAAAGGCGATCACTCGCGCAATCTCCTCCGGCTCTGCGTAGCGATGCGTGAGCAATCGTGTCCTGGCATAGTCGGCCGGAAGGGCCGTTGCCGTCTGACGGCCCATTTCGGTAAGGGTCATGCCCGGCGCAACGCAATTCACGCGAGTACGGGGCGACAACGCCCGCGCAGCACTCTTCGTAAGGTTCACCAATCCGGCCTTGGCCGCCGCGTAGTGCGCATGATGCGGTACGCCCGTCTGAGCAGCAACGCTCGCCACAGTCACGACCGAAGAACCGTCCGACAGAAACGGTCGAACGGCATGCAAAACGTGAAACGGGCCGTTCAGGTTGACTGCCACAATCTCGTCCCATTCGGCAGGCGTCAACGCCTCGAACGGCGTTACCGTACTGCGGCCGGAACAGAGGACCAGGATGTCCACCTGTCCAAGATCACGTCCCAGGCGATCCACACCCTCCTGCACGGCATTCGCATCGGCAATGTCCATGCCTATCGTCCATGCTTCACGTCCCGCGCGCCGCACGTCCTCGGCAACCGCTTCGGCCCCTTCCACGTTGCGATGATAGGCGACGGCCACATTCGCCCCCTCCTGGGCCAATATCCTGGCCGTGGCTGCTCCGATACCCCGAGCCCCGCCTGTCACCAGAGCAGTCTTCCCGCCGACTTGAAGATCCATTCGCGCCCCAATTCTCCCGCAATGCAGTGCGGGCTCCTTGCATTTCCCTCAAGATTATGGCGCGCAGCCCGTCCGTCGTGCAAGGGTCGGCGCCGAAGGTCAGTGCCTGGCAGGTTGCGGAAGGCACTCTCGCGTTGGTAGAATAGTGGATCATAGCTTCCCCCCTACCCTGCCCCGTTTCTTGGCGCCCGTGCGCCAATCATGCCTGGAGTGCCCTATGCTGATTGCACGTCTGCGATTCTCCGTCCTCTTCGTTGCCGTTGTCGCTGCCGCCCTGCTTTCAGTCGCATCGGTTCATGCCGAAAACGCCGCGACACAGCTCCTTGTTATCGACGAGGGCTTTGACGCAAAAACAATCCAGTGCACCGACGCCCAGGTGGTTCGCGAAGGCGACACGCTTCTGGTCAGCACCGGCCGAACGGCAACCTGGCCAGGCATTACTATTCCAGCACCGGAAGGTCACTGGGATCTGCGCGGACGAGGACACGTCGCTGCCGACGTGAAGAACCTGGGCAAGCATTCGGTCCGGGTACACCTGCGAGTAGACAATCCCGGCGCGGACGGGTCGAACCATTGCGTGACCGGTCATGTCGAGATTCCTGCCGGAGGACAGCAGACGCTAACCGTTCCCTTGCGATGGGCCATGCCGGAATCGGTGGCCTCGAAGCTCTTCGGCATGCGAGGCTATCCCAACGGCTGGAGTAATCGCGGCGGAATGGATCCGAACAACGTGGTGCAGTTGGTCATCTTCGTGGCCAAACCGGCGGAGGAGCACCGATTTGCCATCTTCAATTTCCGGGCAGCAGGCGAGACACCGAACCGTGCTCCGGACACGCCGGATGCCCTGTTTCCCATGATCGACCGTTACGGCCAGTTCATCCACAAGGATTGGCCGGGAAAGATTCACGACGATTCCGACTTTCCCCGCCGAGTCGAAGAAGAAACGGCTGATCTGGCGGCGAATCCAGGCCCCGAACCGTGGAACCGGTACGGTGGTTGGCGCGCCGGCCCGCAACTCGAGGCAACCGGCTTCTTCCGCGTCGAAAAGCACAACGGCAAGTGGTGGCTCGTCGATCCCGAAGGCCGTCTCTTCTGGTCGCACGGAACCACGTGCGTTCGTTCGGCAAATGGGACGACGCCCGTCAGCGATCGCGAGTACCTGTTTGCCCAGTTACCGGAAGAACCGTCGCCGCTGGCAACGTTCTTCGGCAAGGGCTACTGGGGAGTGCGCGGCTATTACAAAGATCATATCCCCTATCGAACCTTCAATTTCAGCGGCGCAAACCTCGCACGAAAATACGGCGACGGTTGGGCAGATCGGTTCGCCGACCTCGCCCATCGCCGGCTGCGAAGCTGGGGCATGAACACCATTGCCAACTGGTCCGATCGCGACATCTACCTGCTGCGGCGCACGCCTTACACCGCGACCATCGGCTCGCAGGGCCGAGTCATCGAAGGCAGCAGCGGCTACTGGGCCAAGTTCCCCGATCCCTTCGATCCGTCCTTCCGCGAGTCGATTCGCAAAGCCATGGCGGCCGAGCAAGACCGCACGGCAGGCGATCGGTGGTGTATCGGCTATTTCGTCGGCAACGAACTGAGTTGGGGCGACGAGCTTTCTCTGGCCCTTGCCGCACTGGCATCGCCTGCCGACCAGCCGGCCAAACAGAAGTTCATCCACTACCTGAAGCAACAATACGAAACCATTGAACGCCTGAACGAGGCTTGGGGCACGGCGCACCCGTCGTGGGATGCACTCGTTGCCGCCACCACACCGCCCGAGCGGGACAAAGCCCGCAACGATCTGGCCGCATTCTATACGGCCATTGCCGAAGAGTTCTTCCGCGTCTGCCGCGAAGAGGTGAAGGCCGCCGCGCCGGACAACCTCTACCTCGGCTGCCGGTTCGCATGGGTCAACGATCGAGCGGTGCAGGCATCCGCCCGGTATTGCGACGTCGTGAGCTTCAACCGGTACCGGCATTCGGTGGCCGATCTGAAGCTGCCCGAAGGCATCGATATGCCCGTTGTCATCGGCGAGTTCCACTTCGGAGCGCTCGACCGGGGCATGCTACACACGGGCCTCGTCCCCACCGCATCGCAGCAGGAGCGCGCGGCGGCCTACCGGCATTATGTCGAAGGGGCGTTGGATAATCCTCACATCGTTGGTACGCATTGGTTCCAGTTCAGCGATCAGGCCACAACCGGCCGGGGAGGCGACGGCGAGAACTATCAAATCGGCCTGATCGACGTGTGCGATACGCCGTACCGCGAAACGATCCAGGCGTTGCGCGAGGTGGGCCAATCCATGTACGCCCGCCGGAGCGGAAACGGCCCGCCCACCCCGTAGTGGCCCTCGCGACACCAATCGGTTAGAATAGGACCTTGAGAGCGGGGTTGCATCGGTTGCGCCCATCTCTCGGTTTCATCCATGGTTCGCGTTTGCGGCCGCCTCCGGTGCGGCCTCGTTCATGAAGACCAACAAGACTCGGCGGCGGATCGCTACGGAAGCGGCCCGCCTGATGTACCACAGGGAAGAACCGGCCTTCTTTCGCGCACGCATGAAGGCCGCACGGCGCGTCCTGGGCGACTCGCCCCGCCAATCGGAATTGCCCACCGACCGCGAGGTCGGCGAATGCATCCAATCCCTGCGCGACAGCTACGAAGACGAACCGTCCCATGTTATCCCAACGGCGCACCCGCCGTTCGCACCACACGGGCCCGGCGCCCGCCCCGATCGGTTCCATGTCTACCGCTGGCTCCTGATGCCGTTGGAGCAAATGACCGGCAGCGCAGAACGGCATCCGGAAGGCGATTTGCTGTACCACAGCCTTCAGGTATTCGAACTGGCCAGGGACGCACGCCCCTACGACGAGGAGTTCCTTCTCGCCGCCCTTCTGCACGACGTCGGCAAGGCGATCGACCGGCGAGACCACATCGCCGCAGGTCTGGACGCCCTGGCCGACTTCATCACGCCCCGAACCGCATGGCTGATCGAGCACCACGGCGAAGCAGCCTCGCAGTTGGACGGCGCCCTGGGCGTCCGATGTCGGCGCCGGCTTGCCGCTTCCGACGACTATGAAGACCTGCTGTTGCTGGCCGAATGCGATCGCGCAGGCCACGCCCGAGGCGCCCCTGTTCCCGACGTTCCCGATGCATTAAGCTATCTGCGTGACTTGGCCGAAGAATATGGCCAATAGCAGTCTGCCAGCAGAACCGTTCGCGGGGTTCACCCCCTTCCCATACCCTAACTCAAGAGGAGAAGCGTTATGTACGAAGAGCGTGTTACGGAAAAGCTTGCTGTTGACGGTGGCCCCAAGGCCGTAACAAATGCCCTGGTCGGATGGCCCCGATTCGATGAAAACGCCATCAAAGCGGTCGAAGACGTACTGCGCAGCGGCAAGGTCAACTACTGGACCGGCCCCAAGGGCATGGAATTCGAGAAACAATTCGCCCAGTGGCAGGGAAGCCGCTATGCCATCAGTGTCGCCACCGGAACCGCCGCCTTGCACGTCGCCCTGTCGGCCCTGGGCATCGGGCCAGGCGACGAGGTCATCGTGCCCAGCTACACGTTCATCGCCAGCAGTTTCTCCGTTGTGCAGGCAGGGGCGGTGCCGCGTTTCGCAGACGTGAATCTGGAAGACCACTGTATTAGCATCGAGTCGGCCGAAAAACTCGTCACGCCCCGAACCAAGGCCATCATGCCGGTCCACTTGTACGGCAATGTGTGCGACATGGACCCGATCCTGGCGTTTGCAAAGAAGCACAAGTTGTTTGTGATCGAAGACAATGCGGAAGCCTACGGCGGCGAATACAAGGGCAAGAAGACCGGCAGCATCGGCGACATGGGCGCGTGCAGCTTCTGCCAGAACAAGACGTTCACCACCGGCGGCGAGGGCGGCATGGTCACCACCGACAACGAAGACCTTGCCTGGGAAGCCCGCAGTTTCCGCGACCACGGCTACGACGTGCGCGAGCGCATGAACCTGCTGGCCTTGGAGCAGAAGCTGCCCTACATCCATAACCGCGTCGGTTTCAACTACCGCATGACGGAAATGCAGTCGGCCATCGGCCTGGCCGAAATGCAGCGACTCGATACGTGGAACTTCCCGGCGCGGCGCCGTAACGGCCATATCCTGATGGATGCCCTGGGCGGACTCGATCAGGTGAAGTACATGCCGATCGACACGGACGAGCGCCGCAACGGCTGGTTCGTGTGTGCCTTCTCGCTCGATATCGACAACATGAACTGCGATATCGCCCAGTTCGTCAAGGCCGCCGGCGCCGAGGGCGCACCCTGCTGGAAAGTCTTCTGGCCGCAATGCCACTGCGAAAAGGCCTTCACCGAACGCCACGCCTTCGGCGATACAGGCTTCCCGTTCACCTCGGAGCAATATGCCGATTCGGCATCGGTCGACTACAGCAAGGTCGAGGTCCCCAACGCAATCTGGCACGAGAGCCACACGTTCACCTGTTTCGCCTATCCCACCTTCACCGAAGACGACATGCAGCAGGTCGCCGCCGCGCTGGTGAAAGTCATCAAGGCGTATTCCTAAGCATCACGCACACAACTGGAGGAATGATCATGGCGAATCGAAAAGTGGGAATCGGCGTCATCGGCGCCGGCGGGATCGCCCGCCGCAGGACCATCCCTGGCCTGCTGAAGGCGAAGAACTGTCAGTTGGTCGCCGTCATGGACCCGGTAGGCGTGGAGGAAATCGCCGCCCAGTTCAAGGTCCCCGCAGCTTATACGACCGAGAAGGACCTGCTGGCCGATCCGGCCGTCGAGGCCGTCTACATCGCCTCGCCCCTCGGATTGCACGCCCAGCAGATCAAGATGGCGGCGGCAGCCGGAAAGCACATCCTGTGCGAAAAGCCGCTAACGCTCAACCTGAAACAGGGTGAAGCGGTTGTGGATATCTGCAAAAAAGCCGGCGTCTACCTGCAGGAAGGTTACATGATGCGGTTCCACGGCGCCCACCAGCGTATGAAGGAACTCATTGACGACGGTTGCATCGGCAAGGTGGTATCCATGCGGGCACAGCTCTCCTGCTGGTATCCCAAGATCGAAGGCGCATGGCGACAGGACCCGCGCCAGGGCGGCGCCGGCGGCGCCCTGGTCGATATGGCCACACACCTGATCGACCTGATGACCATGTTCGCCGGCCCCGTGCGCCGCGTCGGGGCCCTGCTGGGCAATCTGGTGCAGCAGTACAAGCCGGCCGACGCGACCACCACCTTGCTGGAGTTCCGCTCCGGCGCCCACGGCACCGTAGACTGCTTCTTCTGCATTCCGGATGAGGCCAGCCGCACGCGACTGGAAGTCTACGGCTCGCAAGGAGCCCTGCTCAGCGAGGGCACCATTGGGCAAAGCACCGGCGGAAAGCTCGAAGGAGTCTTCACCGCAAGCGACCAGGGCTACGACGCCGCGCAAACCAAAGACGTCGTGCGAAAGTTCCAGCCTATCAAGTATCCGAAGGTCAACCCGTACACGGCCGAGTGCGAGTACTTCGCCCAGTGCATCCTCGACCGCCGTGCGCCGAAAATCAACGACGGCAAGAACGCCCTCACGATCCAACGAATCGTGGAGCAGGCCCTGCAATCGAAGAAGACCAAGACCATCTTGCCGGTGTAAGATTGCCGGTACGCCATTGCTGGATAGGCCCTTCCACCCCGATTCGCCATGACGTGCAAATGGTATCCCGTTTGCCCGATGAAGGACTACACCGACGCCGGGTTGCTCGATCCGCACTGGGTGGAAACCTACTGCAAGGGCGATTGGCGTACGTGCGTGCGCTATCGGATGGAACAGCGCGGAGAACCACATCCAGACTGGATGCTACCCGACGGCAGCCTGGAAGAAGGCCTCCGCGGAAAGTAGCATGCCTCCGGAATCAACTGCCGAGTTTCGGATCGCGTTGCGGACGCCACAGGTCGTCGTGAATGCGAGTGACGGTCGGGTCGATCTCCTGAGGTTGCGCGGCCTCGACCCGGCCGTCGCCATACAGCACGTTCAGAGTCCCTGCATGGCGCGGCGCAGCCTCCTCCGCCCACACATCCGTGGCCTCGGCCCCAACGACATCGGCCACGTGCTTGTGGTACTCGACCATGAGTACCCGCCAGCTATCCTGCAAAAATGCATGCACACGGCCGTTGATCGCGTAGCTGCTCTTGCCGCCTGCGACAATGATTTCGGTAGGCGGATGGAAGGGGTCCTTCAGAATCTCACCGCTCTGGTCGCGCAACTCGAAACTGAACGCAGCCGATCGGCTCACGGCCTTCACCCGATAGCCGTTCGGTTCGTTGGGAGCAATGAGTACGCGCAGATCCGTCCAGTCCCAATCCGTGTGATCCTCGATTTCCAGCCCGATCGCAGGAGGAAAGCTGTACTGCGAACTGTACTGACCGATAACCGCCTGGCTGACCTGGCAGCGTGCATGGCTGGGATCGAGTGCGATGTCGTAACCGTTATTCTTCACGTGGATACTCAACCGGGGCGTTCCGCCGCGTGAAACCTCCGGATCATGATTGGGACAGACAAACATACCGGCCTGATTCTCGACGTAAGGCGTGAGGTCTTGAATCCAGTTGCTGGGTGTCCCGATGACCACCTCGCCCGGATAAAGTGACGCCAGATTATGATAGGCGATCCCCAGGTTTTTCATGTTGTTGGCGCATTTCGCACGCCGGGCCGCCTCGCGAGCCGCCTGCACCGCCGGCAGTAATAGCGAAATGAGAATGCCGATGATCGTGATGACCACGAGCAACTCCACCAAGGTGAAGCCTCGCTTACGGAAAACGCTCATCACTTCTCCTCCTATTGCTTGTTTCGCTGCCGATACTCCTCGACCATGGGGGAATTCTGGATGTCTTCCCAGGATTGCCGCATGGCGCGAATCGTTTGATCGCGCTTCTCGCGAGAATCGGTGGAACAGAAAGAATGATCGCGTCCTAAGAGCTGGGTGAGCGTGGCCGCCGCACGTCCGCTGACCAGGGGCGACGGGTCTTCCAACGCCTCGAAGAGCAACTCGACACTGCCGTAATCCTGCCGGACTCGCAATCCCTGAATACAGGCCGCGCGCACGGCAGGAACCTCGCTCTGTTGGAGCACTGCCCGAAGACAGGCGGCAGAGTCCGGCTCCTCGCAGTATCGCAGCGCAACGGCCGCGTCCTCCTGCTCCTGCTCGGTCGGCGCATGGAGGGCCTTGTCGGCCAGCGTCTCGGGAGAATCCGGACCGCCGAACAGCCACCCGACCGCAAAGAAGACGACCGCGCCTACCGCGATTGCCACACCTGCCGCCAACCCCTTCTGCATGGATGCCTGCCTCCCACAGCAAAGCCATGTGGCCCC
This sequence comes from Thermoguttaceae bacterium, assembly GCA_040772845.1. Classification (GTDB taxonomy): domain Bacteria; phylum Planctomycetota; class Planctomycetia; order Pirellulales; family Thermoguttaceae; genus PWXP01. The sequence continues at coordinate 6,897,363 of JAXGXG010000001.1, read as the reverse complement.
CTTCCCGTTCCTCCAGCAGAACACCGAAAGAACCGAAAAAGCCACGTACGGACCCATCCACGCCCCTGCCCTCACACGGCTGGCAAGCCACCCCGGCTCCCGCCAACCGGCCAACAGCGCAAATCTAAATCTACCAGAACCGCAAAAAATGGCAATAGATGTTCGTGCCGCCAAATGGCCATCCTCTTTGCACCCACCCGTTCAGGCCATGTATTACGCGCCATGAAAATGCGACGCCAGTTCCCCCACCCGGGCTCGTCCCGGGGATCAGTGACTGGCCAGCTACAGCCGAGCTGCGGAAGAACTTGCCGGGTGCAGCAGCGGACTTGCCGAAACCAACCGCTTGACTTTCAGCCTGATTTCTCCAATAGTGGAGCCGATGCGTCCGCCGAAGTCTATCGAATCCCTCGCCGATCCCCGAATCGCAGCCTATCGCAATCTGCGCGATCGGACGCTGCGCGGCGAGGGTGTATTCGTCGCCGAAGGGCGTCTGCTGGTCGAACGATTGCTCGCCAGCACCTTTCCAACCGAGTCGGTCCTTGTCATCACGGAATACGCAGATGCGTTCGCCGCGATGGTCCCGGCCGACATCCCGCTTTACGTGGCCGACGAGGCCCTGCTGCGCGAGATTGTCGGCTTCAACTTCCACCAGGGCGCCTTGGCGGCAGGCAGGCGACGGCCGCTCCCCTCGGCAAGTGATCTGGCCGAATCCCTTCACAATCGCGATTGCCAGAGCCTGGTGGTCCTGCCCGAGGTGACCAAGCCGGAAAACCTGGGCCTCATCGTCCGCTCGGTCGCCGCGCTGGGGATCGGCGGAGTCCTGCTGGGCCAGCGATGCTGCGACCCCCTGGCGCGCCGATCGCTCCGGTTGTCCATGGGCGCCGTGTTCCAGGTACCCCTTGCCCGTTCGATCGATCTGGCTGCCGACCTGCTCCTGTTGAAGCAGCAGTTCGGTTACACCCTGTTCGCCACCGTGCTCGACTCCGATGCCGAGTCCCTGCCGGCGGTTCAATGGCCGCCGCGTACGGCCATGCTGTTCGGCAACGAGTTCGACGGCCTCGGCGAAACGTGGCTCAACCTGTGCGACCGTCGCATTACCATCCCCATGCGGCCTGGCGTCGATTCGCTCAATCTCGGCGTTGCCGCCGGTGTCTTCCTGTACGAGCTACAGCGCACACGCACCGAACTCATCGCCCCCCGCCCATCCTCGTCGTTCGTCTCTCCGAGTCGATCGTAGGTGAGCGGTCTTCCGCATCGTGCTCGTGCTCAGCGATAGCGGTGCTCGTACTCGTAATCGAAGGTCTTGCACGGCCGCAACCCCTTCCCTCCCCGCCCGTTCGTAGTTCCGCCTTCAGGCGGCTTTTCGTACTCGTGCTCGTGCTCAGCTTTAGCGGTGCTCGTACTCGTAATCGAAGGTCCCGCAGCATTCAGGTTCACCCGCGCATTTCCGCCCTATGGAGTACGGTGATTCATCACCGTTATTCTTCTGCGCCACGTTCGGCCCAGACCGCGCAAGGATTTCTTCCGACTCGCCCCCCGCCCATCTTCGTCGAGCGACTCTCCGAGTCGCCTGCGTCCGAACCATTCACGACTCGGAGAGTCGTGCGACAATTCGCGATCAAGGTCAAAGCGGAAGGGCGCCGGCCCTCCGGTCCTGGCGTGCACCCCGCCGGACGGCTCCGTCGCTCGACTCTCCGAGTCGATTCCGTCCGAACCATTCACGACTCGGAGAGTCGTGCGACAATCGCGTGCCGGCGCGTCGGCCCACGCCAAAAACGAACAGCCCCGGAATTGTCGCACGCCCTTGGCCCTGTTCGACTGTTCGACAACAGGTGGCCGATTACCTTAAACCGTTGCTATCATTGGGGTTACGCGCGATTTCCGCGTGTGGCAAAACTCGGCGTCCGAGGCCCAAAAACGGGTTATAACCTGTTGTGTGGCAAGGAGTTAGGTATTGTCGAACAGTGTTTTTCAGGCGGTGTTCGCAAATAGGTGAGCGAAAACACCCACTGTTTCGCTAACCTGTTATTTCACAAGGACTTACAGCAGAAAGGGCCGGCTTACGGGGGCCCATTGGGCGCAGTCCTTCCACGGTTCGACGCAGAACCATTTTCTGCGACGGGTGGTCTTATGCGACCCGAGGGTGCCTGCATCTCCGACGCTGGTCTTAGGCTGCCAAAAACTGCCCGAGGAATTACGTTGCCAATCGGTCCTATTCCGCCGGCTTTATGCGACGCAGTAGCAGACCGTACGGGGCCGATCCTGTGCCACTAATGGGCAAGGATCCCTCACTCCGTACGGCGGAACCCTCGCGTTGGGGCCGCCGCTGAGAAGGACGTCCAGATAGGAACGTCCTCCGCACGCTGTTCCACACACGCCGCCTCACCTGCGTGCGGTTTTGCGGGCGAAAGTATCAGTCTCGCCAATCGCATCCGCGCGTCAGGTGGCCGGGCTTACGATGCCGGTATACCACCCCTATTCAGGTCTTCTGTTCGGCCTTACGCTGCCCACAGGCCCCTGTCTATAGTGGCGTCAGAGTATGCCGTCACCTTACCATACTTCGTGGCCGATGTAAATACCACGAAGGAGGTGTCAGGTGACAGGTGACAGGTGTCAGAGGGGAAGTTGCTAGTTGTTAGTTGCTAGTTGCTAGTGACGCGCTGGCGCGGAGGGGGGGCGGAGTTCGGAGATCGGCGATCGGAGATGGGAGCGGAAGGGCGCGAGCCCTCCGGTGAAGATCGGAGCTGGAAGCTCGGAGATGGGAGATCGGGACGCGCTGGCGGAAACGGGAGTTGGGAGATGGGAGCGGAAGGGCGCGAGCCCTCCGGTGAAGCGCAGAGGTCACAAATTGTGACCTTGAACAGAAGGACCGTTTCGGAAATGTGAAGGACGACAACACATGGGTTTTGAGGTCGCAGATTGCGACCTCAAACGGAAAGATCATTGTAGGGATTTGAAAAAACCGGAGTCACCGCTGGGTGCTTGAGGCGCCAAGTTGGCACGTCAAGATGCAGTCGGTTGGAGGGCCAAACGATGGGCAAGGCGACAGCATCCCTCATCCCTGCCGAACGGATCGAGCGGTCGATCCTGCTGCTGCGTGGCCAGAAGGTCATGCTCGATAAGGACTTGGCGTCGCTCTATGGTGTTGAGACTAAGACCGTCAATCAGGCGGTCAAGCGTAATCTTGAGCGATTTCCTCACGATTTCATGTTCCAGCTCACTTGGGAGGAAACGGAGAATTGGAGGTCACAATCTGTGATCTCCAACCCAAGCGAGGACGTGGTTTCAAGGTCACAATCTGTGACCTTGAAACGTGGGCAGAACCCGAAATACAAACCCTACGCCTTCACCGAACAGGGCGTTGCCATGCTGTCCAGCGTCTTGCGGAGTCCGCAGGCGGTGGCGGTGAATATCGAGATCATGCGAGCGTTTGTTCGTTTGCGGGCCATGCTGGCGTCGCATGCCGACCTGGCCCGAAAGCTCGACGCGTTGGAGCGCAAGTACGATGCCCAGTTCAAGGTGGTCTTCGACGCGATCCGGCAACTGATGACCCCGCCACCGCCGAAGAACGCCGAACACGGGTTCCACACCCTCCGCAAACCGGCCCGGTCGAAGAAACGTTGATGTGCGAAGCGCATTGCGTAAAGTAGCAGGCACGCTCCGCCGTGCCGTCCGCCCTCACCGCTTCGGCAATGCCTCGAGTACGAGTACCGCTGACGCTGAGTACGAGTACGAAGAGGGGGGAAAACCAGTTGCTAGTTGTTAGTTGCTAGTTGCTAGACACACGCTCGCGCGGGCAAAGTAGCAGGCACGCTCCGCCGTGCCGCTAAACCCTACGCTAGGGCGTCCTACTGACAACTGTCAACTACCATTCAAACCGCTGATGAACACTGATAAACGCTGATAAAGGACAAGAGGAAGGACGCGCGAACACGGTCAACCTTCCGCGCCAACGCGTCCTACTGACACCTGGCACCTTTTGTGGCGGAGCCGCCTTGGAGTACGGCGATTCATCGCCGTTTTCTCTTGCCCTCCGAGGCATGTTTTTCGCCTAGGGCAACCCTTGCTCGTGGCGGTCTATAGCCCGCAGTCTGCCTTGAGGCTCCTACCCTTTTTCTCGGGGCGTCGGTCACCCCGTTGAAGAATGGCCATCGATTTCGTAAACTGCTTTGATTGGGTGCCCCGCGTGTCAGTTACGCCAGCAGAGGTATCAATATGAGTGACCGCCCGTTCTCCATTCGTATCTTCCTGCCTGACGGCGCACCGGACGGCGTGCGGATCATCGAGAAGTCGAACTGGACGGGAACCGGCGTTGTCGTTCCCCGCAGCCTGGTCGCCGACGCCAAGAAACGCAACGAGTTCGCGCGGACTGGCGTGTACGTCCTTGTCGGGCATGAAGAAGACGCGGAACTACCGACGATCTACATCGGACAAGGCGACCCGGTCAAGGACCGAATCGACCAGCATGTCGCCAAGAAGGAATTCTGGTCGTGGCTGGTGTTCTTCGTTACCCGCGACGACAGCCTCAACAAGGCACACATCGGCTACCTCGAATCGGAGCTAGTCAAACTCGCGAGGCAAACGAAGCGTGCGAAACTCGATAATAAGAACGACCCGCAGCCCTCGCCGCTGACCGAGGCCGATGCCGCCGACATGGACAGTTTTCTCGCCGACATGCTGAGCATCTTCCCGCTCGTGGGCCTCTCGGTGTTTGAAAAACCAAAGGCGGCAACTCCAGGCAAATCCCTCCTGCGCATCACCAGCAAGGAGACGAAGGCCGAAGGCTACGAATCGGCTCAAGGGTTCGTCGTGAAGGGTGGCTCGACTGCTGTGAAGAATGAGAAGCCGTCCATTCATCCCTACCAGTCCAAGTTGCGGAAAGAGTTGCTTGCCGAGGGCGTGCTTGAAGAAGACGGCAACGTCCTGCGCCTCACCCAAGACTACGAGTTCGGCTCCCCCTCGACAGCCGCCGCCGTCCTGCTCGGTCGAGCATCCAGCGGACCGAATGAATGGAAGGACTCGCAAGGGAGGAAACTGAAGGAGATCCAAGCCATGGACGCGCAGAACAGCGGTTGAGAAAAGCGAAAGAGAGGATGTCGCTGGCTTTGGTATGAACGGAGACCGACGCAAGGATAACCGGTTTCCGGAGGAATGCGAAAATGCACGGCTGAGAAGTGCATCGCGTGTCGGTGCGTTGTCTGGCCGTCCCTGCTCGCCCTGTGCCGGCAGAACGGCCCAAGAGATAGCGGACGACTTGCAGACGGCGTTGGATCAGTTTTCGGCGATTCCCGGGGGATCGAAGTTGCAGGCATGTTCTCCAGTCGGGTGGCAGAGTAAACTTGAGGATGGAGGGAACAGCGACATGCCGGAACCAAAGTACTTGAAACCGAAAATACTCCTCGTTGATCTTCCAGGCGACGGCGCCGCCCCACTCGAGCGAGATAGTTTCAATGTCAAGTGTGGCACTTTCGGAAAACCGTACGCAGTGGAAGCGAACGACTGCTTTGTGCCGGTTATCCCAAATGATGAGCTACCGAATATCAACGAACAGGAGGTTGTGTTTGTTGATTTGACGAAACCAGCGATGGATAGCCACCCACGGGGTGAGAAGACAACATCGCCGGGAGAACCGGATGTGTGGGCGAAATGCCGGAGTACATCGGTCGATCCTCGACCATTCTCAATGGCGGAAGCTAGCGACAGGCTCAACCGTATGGTTTTCAATGGCGGCATCATGGTCGTTTTTGGTCAGCCACGTGTTGAACGGGAGTATGTTCTTGCATCTACTCGTTCTGGTTCTGGCGTGGTGGACGAACATCACATGCGAATTGAGAGTACTTGGAAGCTGGACAACTGGTCCTTTCTCGAATTGTTTTCCGAGAAATACATGTGCATTCACTCTGACAGCGGGGAAGAAATCGCTCTTGGCAAAGAAATGCCGAACTGCGATTCCTTCTTCACCAAACACTTGAGTGGAGCTGCGTTTCGGGCGACATTCTCTCCGACGCATTCGTTTGAGTGTCTTCGTCACAACCTCGTGTTTCGTCGGCTATTCGTCAGCACACATAACGGGACGGTCGGGGGGCTGATTCTTGGGGACAAGCCATTTGGGGCCGTGTTCCTGCTACCGCAAGTCGCTGACAAGAAGGCGTGCGTCTACGCGATGGTAACCGAGCTTCTCCCTGACATGTTTCCGAGATTATTCCCAGAGTCGTGTTCTGGGAGATGGGTTCAAGAGGAGGTGTACGAGCATCCAACCGTCCTTGCCCTGAAGAAGGAAAAGACATCGGTAATCGAGGCAGCGAAAGCGGAGTTGACGCGACTGGATGACCGGATTGGCGATGAGCGAAAGCGGTTGTCGTATCTGCATGGATTGCTGACGGAAGGGGATGATGAACTCGTGGACACTGTTGAGAGATCGCTGAAGGAAATTGGATTCCAGAAGGTGATAAACGTCGATAAGGCACTTGATGGTGCAAGCAACAGGCAAGAGGACCTGCAGATACATGATGCCTCGCCAATTCTCCTGGTGGAGGTCAAAGGACTAGCTGGACAGCCCAAGGAGGATGACACTCGTCAAGTTGGGAAGTATGTTCTACGCAGGATGCGAGAATGGAATCGCACCGATGTTGTTGGGCTTTGTATCGTGAATCATCAGCGACACATTCCTCCGTTGCTGCGAGACAATGCCAACGCTTTCACCGCACCACAAGTACAGGATGCAGTTGATGAGAATACAGGGTTACTAACGACCTGGGACCTGTTTCGCTTGATCCGAGGGACGCAGAAATGGGGTTGGGATGGTGCTTTGATACGAGGCCTACTCTATACACCAGGCAGGATCTCTGTGATCCCGCTCCACTACAAGAACGTAGGCAAGGTTGGCAGCTTTTATACGCAGAAATGTGTGGTCAGCGTGGCGGTTAATGCGGGCTGTGAGTTGAAGCTAGGGGATACCCTAGGCTATTGTCTTCCTCACGGCTACTTCCAGGAAACATGCAACTCCCTTCAAGTCGACAAGGAGAAAGTCAAGGTGGCCACTGGTGGTCAGAAAGCAGGATACGTGACAAGTCTGGCCAGAAGTGATCTCCCAGTTGGCACGGAGATATTTGTTTGTCAAACGTAGGCTTGGAACTGCGAGAGCGGACCGGAGGGAAGAACCGCCAGACGCGGCGGGGGAAACCGACGATTGGGATGGGACAAGAAGAAGCGGGCGTACACCCGGGCCCGAAGAGTCGCCGTAGCGATGGGCAACTATGTCGTCGTGATCGCACTGACAGCCGAGAAACGCGCTGATTTTGTAACTGCGTTTGTCGCGGACACAGCCAGCCCTCCTGGACATCCTTCGACACTGGATCAGATCAAGGCGGGACCGAAATGGCCATAAAAAAACCGCTGATTCGCCAGGCTGGCTCAGCGGTAGGCCTTTGTAGGTTCTGCTGCCACTGGCAGAGAACATATGTATTCTAGCTCGACTATCGGCCATGTCAACACCTGAACTTGAGTAAACGCCACCGATCGGAACCCCCCAATGTGCCTGTGCGGCCAAAACAGAGATAGAAGGCCTGCAAGCGAAATCGGAAACGATTGCTGAATGAGGAATGCTTAGATGACTGAGAAGTTCAGCGAATCCACCGTCGAAGAAGCCGCACTGTCCTGGTTTGAGGAACTGGGATACGGAACACTCCACGGCCCCGATATCGCTCCAGGCGAAGCGGGGGCGGAACGGGATGGGTTCGAGCAGGTGATCCTTGCCGAGCGGCTCCGCGGCGCGATCGATACGCTGAACCCCGAAATCCCCTCGGAAGCCTGCGAAGAAGCATTCCGCAAAGTCCTGCGGCCCGACTCGCCTTCGCTGGTCAGCAATAACCGGGCCTTCCATGCGATGTTGCGCGATGGCGTTGAGGTCGAATATCGGCGTGAAGACGGCTCCATTGCAGGCGACCGGGTGCGCCTGGTGGACTTCGACCGGCCCGATGAAAACGACTGGCTGGCGGTCAATCAGTTCACCGTCGTCGAGGGGCAGCATAACCGGCGGCCCGACATTGTGGCGTTCCTCAACGGTATTCCGGTCGCGGTCATCGAGCTGAAGAATGCGGCCGACGAGAACGCCACGATCTGGACCGCCTGGAACCAGCTCCAGACCTACAAGCAGCAGATTCCGTCCCTGTTCGCCTACAACGAGGTCCTGGTGGTCTCCGACGGGCTCCAGGCCCGGCTCGGCTCGCTGACTGCCAGCAAGGAATGGTTCAAGGTCTGGCGGACCATCGAAGGCGAAAACGACGCTCCGTCGAACATCCTTGAACTGGAGGTTTTAATAAGAGGCGCGTTCGAGAAAGGGCGCTTTCTCAAACTGCTCCAGCACTTCGTCGTGTTCGAGGAGGATACCGACAGCGACCAGGTCCATAAAATCCTGGGCGGGTATCACCAGTTCCACGCGGTCCAGACGGCCGTTAGTGCAACCGTGGCGGCATCGAAGCCCGACGGCGACCGGCGCTGTGGCGTGGTGTGGCATACGCAGGGGTCCGGCAAGTCGCTGTCGATGCTGTTCTACGCGGGGCAGATCATCCTGCACCCGGCCATGGACAACCCGACCATCGTTGCCCTGACCGACCGAAACGACCTGGACGATCAACTTTTCGGCCAGTTCCAGCGTTGCCACGAGCTACTCCGGCAGCAGCCGGTGCAGGCGGAATCGGTAACGCACCTCCGCGAACTGTTGCAGGTGGCCTCCGGCGGCGTGGTCTTCACGACCATGCAGAAGTTCCTGCCCGAAGAGGACGAGGAGCAGGTCCCCTTGCTGTCCGAGCGGTCGAACATCATCGTCGTTGCCGACGAAGCCCACCGCAGCCAGTATGGGTTCGGCTCCAAGGTTAGCCGGAAGACGGGCAAGATGAGGCATGGGCTGGCGCGCAATATCCGCCACGCCCTGCCCAACGCCTCGTTTATCGGTTTCACCGGCACGCCCATCGAGAAACACGACGCCAACACCCGCGCCGTGTTCGGCGAGTACGTCTCGATCTACGACATCCAGCAGGCGGTTCGCGACAAGGCCACGGTTCCGATCTATTACGAAAGCCGAATTGCCAAGCTGGCGCTCAACGAGAGCGAATTGCCGCTGCTGGACGAAGAGATCGAGGAACTGACCGAAGGCGAGGAGTTCGAGTACCGCGAGAAGATGAAGACCAAGTGGGCGGCACTGGAGGCCCTGGTCGGTACGCCCGAACGGATACGGCTGATTGCCGAAGACCTGGTGGAGCATTTCCAGCGGCGTCGGGAGGCCATGGAAGGCAAGGGCATGGTCGTTTGTATGTCCCGCCGTATTTGCATCGAGCTGTACAACGAGATTATCAAGTTGCGCCCCGATTGGCACGATGACGACGACCAGAAAGGCGTCTGCAAGATCGTAATGACCGGCAGTGCCGCGGACGAACCTGCATGGCAGCGGCACATTCGCACCAAACGCAAACGGAAGGAACTGGCCAAGCGATTCAAGCGGACGGACGACTCCTTCCGGCTGGTGATCGTTCGCGATATGTGGCTGACCGGGTTTGACGTGCCCTGCCTGCACACGATGTATGTGGACAAACCGATGCGTGGTCACGGTCTGATGCAGGCGATCGCCCGTGTAAACCGCGTATTCCGCGACAAGCCGGGCGGGCTTGTGGTCGATTACCTGGGGCTGGCCGATCAACTGAAATATGCCCTGGCGACCTATACCGAGAGCGGCGGCAGGGGGGCGCCCAGTATCGACACGTCGGAAGCGGTTGCCGTGCTGTTGGAAAAGTACGAAATCTGCTGCGACATGATGCACGGTTTCGACTGGTCGCTCTGGACCACCGGCGCACCGGCGCAACGCCTGGGCCTACTGCCGCCGGCCCAGGAGCATGTCTTGCAGCAGGAGGACGGCAAACCGCGATTCACGAAGGCGGTTACCGACGTATCGCGTGCCTTTGCCCTTTGTGCCGCGCACGACGAGGCAATTCGCATTCGTGACGATATTTCCTTCTTCCAGGCGGTTCGTGCCGCGCTGGTCAAGCCGGCCGGAGAACGCCGCAGCCAGGAAGACTTGGATCAGGCGGTGCGGCAGTTGGTATCGAGGGCCGTTACGGCGTCGGACGAGATTATCGACGTGTTCTCTGCGGCCGGGTTGAAGAGACCGGACATTTCCATCCTGTCGGACGAGTTTCTGGCGGAAGTCCGAGGGCTGAAGCACAAGAACGTGGCTGCCGAGCTACTGCAGAAGCTGCTCAGCGACGAGATCAAGACGCGTGCCCAGCGAAACGTGGTGCAGGCGCGGGTGTTTTCCGACATGCTCAAGAACACGCTGAACGCCTACCACAACCGCGCCATTGCCACGCACGAGATCATCGACGAGTTGATCCGCCTGGCCAAGGAGATGCGCGAAGCGACGAAGCGGGGCGAAAACCTAGGCCTGAACGACGACGAACTCGCCTTCTACGACGCGCTCGCCCAGAACGAGAGCGCCATGCAGGCGATGGGCATTGACGAATTGAAGGTGATTGCCGCCGAGTTGGTCACGAACGTGCGCAACAGCGTTACCATTGACTGGACCCTGCGGGAAAGCGCCCGCGCCAAGATTCGCGTCATGGTCCGCCGCATCCTCCGCAAGCACGGCTACCCGCCCGACCTCCAGGCCGAAGCCACAAAGCTCGTCCTGGAGCAGGCGGAAGCCCTTTGCAGGGACTGGGCGGCGTAAAACGCACTAAGTCATGTCTTTCGGAGGGGGGATATGTCCGGTTTCACGGTGTTCTATTCCTGGCAGAACGATTTGCCGCGCGACATCGCGCGTGACTTCATTCATGATGCGGCTGAGATTGCTGTCAGCAGAGTCGCGCAAGAGGCAAGACTTGAAGACTCGCCTAGGCTTGACCACGACACGGAGGGAGTTTCCGGCGTCCCGGCAATTGGCGACACGATCTTTGCGAAGATTGACCAATGTGGGGCGTTTCTGGCAGACGTGTCAATTGTGGCAGAATCGAATGTCCTTGGTCGAGACAAGAAGTATTCTCCAAACCCGAACGTTTTGCTCGAACTCGGGTATGCCGCCGCTCGCGTTGGTTGGGAAAGGATCATTCTCATCATGAATCGCAGCTTCGGGAATCCGCGCAAGTTGCCATTTGATCTTCGCTACAGGCGTTTTCCATTTACATTCCGGCTGAAATCTGCCGACAACTCCTCGAATGCAACGCGACAGCAGGTAGCCTCTGATATCGAGTTGGCGTTGCGGGCAGTGATGGATAGTGAGCACCAGCGAGTGACAGATATTATTCGTCGTCTGGACGGCTACTCACTACACCTAATGAAGCAACATGGATCGGACCAGTATTTCTGGGAAACGGAAATTGAAAAGTTCTCGATTACGACGCAGCTAAACCTTGCGATTGCCAGTCTTCTGGCACTGGGCGTCATTGAATGCGAACTACTCACGCAGAGTCCAACTGGCCACGCATATAAATGGACATATATGGGAAGACTTTGCCTGAAGCGGCTTGGCTTCTCACTACCGCCCGTTTCGACTGCACTTCCAGACTTGAATTACAATCCGGTAGTTGTTGATTTGTCGCATTACGATAGATTGATGCAGGAATTCGACGACGAGGATGAGTTGCGAACCGCTGATGAGCGCCGATGAAGAGACGCGACCAAGAGGAAACGCTGACAGACAGGAGGCTCGGGAGCGCCAAACCGCAACAATGCGCAACGCGACACAAAGAAGCAAAGCGGCGATGAATCGCACGCACTCCATAAAGGCGGCAAGCCGCCTTGGAAATGCTGGAACAGGTCGAAGGGACCTCCAGATGCGGAGGGGGGAATCGGAGAAATCCAGTTGCTAGTTGTTAGTTGCCAGTTGCTAGTGACGCGCCGGCGGAAATGGAAGTTGGGAGTTGGAAGCTGGAAGTTGGAGGACACGCGCTGACGCGGATGGCGGAGGGCAGCCGAACGTGTGGATAAACCCGACTGCTGAAACAGTCGGAACCATCCACCCTACGAAATGCGGATGGAGGGCGAATCCATGTTGCACGGAAGGTCACCGGCGGGCTCGCCCCGCCGGAGCCATGGTCAGCCAGCTAAGGAGAGATGGTGCCAGCAGTGTCTTCCACTGCGCATCGCCGCCGCCTCCGGCGGCGGCGATGCGCGGTGGGAAATGGGACGTTTGGCGACCGTTTGTAGCAAACAGACCACCGCTCCGGCTGGGCGAGCCAGCCGGTGGCGTCTGAGATAGCCGCGGTACAGGCGGCAGCGGATACGGCTCTGCCGCCCTTACCGGGGCTTTCGGGCATGGGACTTGACCACCACGCGCTTACGCTTGGCCCGACTGTCGTCGGCCCGCGCTTCACCCGTGGCTACAACCTGCTGCCCCTCTGGGGCAAAACGATGGTAGGCCTATGCGCAACAGCAGGGTAGAAACCCCAGGAATCCGTACGGCCCCAAGGGCCGCCGCATGTTTCCGACCGAGGACACGACCAAACGGAACGAAACAAGCGCCCGATGGTGGACCGCCTGCGGCGGTCCACCATCGGGCGCAAATGGGACGGATGTGGCGCGGCGATGCGACCTGGGGTAGAAAACAACCCCAGGCTACGGTACGCATCGCCTTCGGCGAAAACTCACACCTTCTACGGGGTGATGGTTACTTGCAGTGGGTTGGAGGCGGCGCCGTCGCTGCGGACGACGATGAGTTCGGCTTGGGTGGCGGCGGCGACGGCCAGCTTGGGCAACTGGAACTGGACGCCCAGGTCGTACCAGCCGAGAATCTCACCTTCCAACTCCTGGCCGGCCACGAAGACGATGACCTGCCCCGGGACAGGGCCGAGGCCCTCGCCTGCAACAATGACCTCGGCGCCAGATGCGGCCGGGCTCGGGTTCGCGGCGAATAGGGTCGGGTCGACCAGTAGGATGTCGCTGGCCGCAAGGGTGGCGCCGTTGTTCTCTTCGTCCGTCTCCTGCACATTGCGGTGGGCATCGACCACCACGTGCAGCGTCGAGAACGGGGCAGGTTGACCGTCGGTGCCGACGGCCATGGACAAGGCCTCGTACGGGAGGCGGATGTCCACGCTTTGCGTATCGCCGGCCTCGACGGCCGTGACCTCGACACCGGCTTGCGGCAGGTTGCCGGATAGGGTTTCATCTTTCGCCGCCAGCAAGACGACGCTGAACGGCGTGGTGATGGGCTGGCTGCTGTTGTTGCGGAACCAGACGCGGTATCGGGGGCCGAGCTGCTCGTCGGGATGGCCCGGATCGACCATGCGAACGGCAAGCAGTTGTACATCGTACTGCTCGGCGGGAATCACCACGGGATCGACATCGACCCAAGTCCCGGCATGAACCACCGGCAGGGGCTCCCAAGTCGGAAACTGCCACCAGATCCAGGTATCGGCCGGGAAGTAGACGACGGGCCGGCACCAGACGGGCCGCGGATCGTAGTAAGGATGGCAGCGGTGATGCCAGGACCAGGTGACCCAAGGGGTCCAGCGGGGATACCAAACCGGACCTGAATACCAGGAATAACCTGGATAGAAATAGGAAACGACGTTGCGCACAAAACGCGGGCTGACCCTACCGTGGTAGTGCCGATCCCAATGCGAATACTTGGGATGGTAGTGCGACGGACGCGGACCGCCTGCATGATGGCCGTGATGTGGCCCTTTGTGCATCTCGTGGGAATGATGGCCATCGATATGGCGATGTGTATCGAGGCGTCGTGCGATATCGCCCTTATCGCGCGCCTCGAACTGATCCTTGAAGTGGAATCTTTGCGCCGCCTTGCCACGGGTCAGGGAATCCAGCGACCCGTCGTGCAACCGGTCTGCGAAACGCGCGTGCGGATTGGGGATTCTCTTGGCTTGGTGGCCGGCCATGCCGTGGCGATCCGTAGACCGCGTTGGTGGATGGGAGAGGTCGCCCATTCCATGCCATTGCATCCCGTTTCGGTCAGGCGCCGACTGGCGGTCTCTGGACATGGAACTGGCGCCGGGGCCTCGGTCCGTGTTGTGGTCGGGACGACGGGAGGGGGTCGCGTGGCTGGGAGCACTCGGTTGCCTGTGAATCTCGCCGAGATGGCGCCGGATGGCCGACCAGTCAGGCATCTTCGAAGGAGTGAGTTTTCGTGGTTCCGGCGTCCCGGCCGAATCGCGTGTACGTGAAAACGTCCGTGGCTCCGGCCGGTCGGTCCCCTTCGCCGGCGAGATCGTCCGGCTTGGAGGCCGATGCTCGTTACGTGCGTCTCCGTGCGATGCAGAGCCGGGCGGACGGGTAACCGACCGATCCGGTTCATGCGAGCTTTTGGGGCCGTCAGGTGATCGTTCTCGGTCGCGACGAAGCGCGTGGATGGCCGCCGTGGCATTGGACGGCGAAAAGCGAGGCGTTTGTTGCCTTTCTGGCCGGCTTTCAGGCCGAGCGCGCGACGCGGCAGGCGGCGTGGAGCGCGTTATTGCGTGGGACCGATCTCTTGAAGTTGCCTGCTCCTGGCGATCGCTTCGGGACGCTGGTTGATGGCCGATTGTACGGCTCGGCTGTTTGGCCGGCTCTGCGTACCGGGTCGTGTGGGGCGGTCGGCTTCGCGATGCCTCGCGGGACCGGGCTTGATGGGCATTGTGTGACGGGAGCGAGCGACGGGCAGATTCTGCCGAGTGGCTTCGTGGCGATGAAGGGGCGCGTGACGCCGAGTGGCTTCGTGGCGTGGAGTCGCTTCGCGGCGATGAAGGGCCGCGTGACGCCGAGTGGCTTCGTGGCGCCGAGCGGGTTGACCCGGAACCTGCGCGGGCGTTGTGCGAGCCGTGATGGCCGCCGCCCGGTCCTTTGGCAAAGGTGGGGGGGATAATGGCCAGAAGCAGTCCCAGCACAACTATGCCTGGACTAACTGTCACTATTGTCGACCTTCGGATTTGCATTCGAGCGTTCATGGTGGTTCCCTTTCGGCGTTGAACCCTGCGCTGATCGTCAGTGAAGCGTCTAGGTGGGACCAGAGAGCCAATCGCGTTCCTTTTCTGGCCTGACTCGACGAATATCACACTTGATTATACGCAAGTGGTTAAAATCAAGGAAGTTACGATTGCTGATTGCAGGCGTTGCGGCTGGATGTGCATCGCAGGGGAAGGGCCAAGTGTCATCAAAATGATTCACCTATCGCGACACTGGGGTGGAATTGGGTTCGCACAGGGCCACCTTTGCGTATGCGACGAAAGGCTCTATACTTGGGACTGAGAACATTCCTTGCTGCAATGCTCCCGGCGCGGATTGCGTGGAGCGGTGCGGCAGTTGACCTTTCGCGGACGTTTGAAGATGACAAACCAGAACAAGGCGGACCATTGGGGCGATTTGGCCTCCATTTTGGGGGCTGAGGTCCGTGAGGAAGAGCCGGTCCAGGACGTGCAACCTGGCGGAGAGACAGAGCCCGAGGCCAAGGACGAGCCCGTTTGCACACCGCCGAGAAAGACGGTAGCCCGGGAGGAACGGCCCCGCCGGGCGCCATCCGACTGGGATGCATTGGCCTCATCGTTGGGGTTGGAAGTGCCGCCTGCGGCTGCCGCGAAGCCGGTCGAACCTGCTGTGCCGCCGAAGCCCCGCGACGAGGAACCCGAGAGCAGCACGGTTTCCGCCGAAGAGCAAGAGGTGGAACCTGTACCGGCCGTCTCGATGACGGAGTTGGCGGAGACGGTGGAGAGCCTTTCCGACCGGGTGAAGACGGCCGCGTGGGGCCTGGAGCATGAGCCGACCTTCCGAATTGCCCAAGAGCAAGAGGCGGAGGAGGTTTCTGCGGAGGTGGATCGTTTAGAGGTGGCTGACGAACTGGCTGCCGAAGAGGAAACGCCCTCGCGCGTCAAGTCGAAACGCCGGCGCCGCCGAAAGTCTCGATCTGATGATAAGGCAGCGGTTTCTGAGTCTGCCGAGGAACCGGCTGAAGCGGTTGCCGAGTCGCAGCCGGAAGAGGCTGAAGCGGGCGAAACGGAGTCGGAAGGCCGGCATCGTTCCAAGCGGCGGCGGCCTCGCCGGCGTCGCCAGAAGGCGGAATCGCCAGACAAGACGCGGCCCGACGCCATGGGCGACGATGACGCGGACGATATCTTCGACCAGGACGACTTGGAATCGGACTCCGGTTCGGGCAAGGCGGGGCATCGGAGTATTCCCGTTTGGCAGGAGGCAATCAGTATTATTGTTGAGAAGAACCTGGAATCTCGCGCGAAGAAGCCGGACAGCGGATCCTCCCAGAAGCGGGGCGGACGCCGAAGCGGGCGACGAGGCCGAGGATAACCTGCGGACCGGTCAGGCTCAGGCCCGGCCATATAGCTGGGGGTTGGCCAGTCACCAGCGATTTGCCTGGGATGCTTGCCGAACGCATCGTGCGCCGGTAGCGGATCGTGCGGCCTGGCTCACTCGGGTCGGCCGGGGTTGGTAAGGAGGCTGGAGGGTATGGTCACGACAACTCCGGAGGCCGTCTGCGATGCTTCGGCTCGGCTCCGCGGGTTGCTTGGCCGGCTTGATCGCCATGAAGGTTTTGGCGAGGTGATCGCGAGCCTGGCTGCGGGTCATGCGGCGACCCTCGACGGCGTATGGGGATCGGCATGTTCGTTGGCGGCGGCTCGGCTGATCGAGCACACGCCGAGCACCCTGATGCTGGTGTGCGCCGAGCTGAGCGGCGTGGACCGTCTGATAGACGACCTGGCCCTTTTCACGTCTGTGGCCGTTGAACGTTTTCCCGGTTGGGAAAGCTGGCCGCCGCAACAGGTCCTGCACGACGAAGTCCTGGGCGAGCGCATACGGCTGCTGAAGCAGTTGGCCGGCGGAACGCCGCCCCGCATTCTGGTTGCCGCCGTGGAGAGTCTCATGCAGCCGGCGCCGGACCGCGCGACACTCCAGCGGCACACGCGCCGGGTGGCCGCGGGCAAGGACGTCTCGCTGACGGATCTGGCCCAGTGGTTCGCCGCTGCGGGGCTGCACCACACAACGGCCGTCGAATTGCCGGGCGAGTTTTCGGTACGGGGCGGTATCGTCGATGTATTCGCCCCGGATTGGGAGACGCCGGCGCGCATCGAGTTGTTCGGCGACGAGGTCGAGTCGATCCGGCAGTTCGACGTGGCGTCGCAGCGAAGTCTCGCCCAACTTGACGCCGTGGATATCACTCTGGTGGATCCGGCTTCGCCCGGTCAGGCGCACATGGCCGAATACCTTCCGGACGGTAGCTGGGTGATGCTCGTTGAACCGGACGAGATCGTTGAGCAGGCGTCGCGGTATCTGGAGCGTACGGAACTGCCGGAAGAGCTGCACGGTTCGTCGGAGGTGTTGCGCGCTTTGACGAGGCATCCGTCGGTAACGGCCTGGGCGGTGGCGCCGGCATCGCTGGAGGCAACGTGCCATTTGCGAATCGAGTCGGTGGAACGGCTGAGCGGCGAACTGGGCCGGGTTCGCGATGAACTGGATGAAGCCGCGGCGGGACAGGAAGTATTCGTTGTCTGCCCAACGGAAGCGGAGGTCCAGCGGCTTGGCGATCTGTTTGCCGAGACGCAGGCATGGCAAGAAGGCCGGTTGCATTTTCCTGTCGGCACGTTGTCGCAAGGGTTCCGCCTGGCGCCGGAACGGACCGTCCTGCTCAGCAGTGCCGAGCTGTTCCATCGCAAAGACCTGGTTCGGCCGATCCAGCGCCGGCTGGGACGCGTGATTGACAGTTTTCTGGATTTGCGCAAGGGAGATCTTGTTGTCCACGTGACGCATGGCATCGCCCGATACCGGGGGCTAACGCTCCTGGACAAAGGGGCGCAGCGCGAGGAGCATTTGGAACTGGAGTTCCATGGCGGTACGCGGCTGTATGTGCCCAGTTCAAAGATCGGCCTGGTGCAGAAGTATGTGGGGGGAAGCAAGAGCCGGCCGACCCTGGCGCGGCTTGGCGGGCAGACGTGGGTCAAACAGAAGGCGCGGGTCCAGCGCGCCGTAACCGACCTGGCGGCCGACATGCTGGAGCTTCAGGCAACGCGCGCCGCCCGGCCTGGAATCGGGTTTCCGTCCGACACCGAATGGCAGCGCGAGTTCGACTCCTCATTTCCCTATCGGGAAACACCCGACCAGCTCGTTGCGATCGACGCGATCAAGTCGGACATGACCATGTCGCGGCCGATGGATCGGCTTCTCTGCGGCGACGTCGGCTACGGCAAGACCGAACTGGCCATGCGTGCGGCGTTCAAGGCGGTCGATGCAGGCTACCAGGTTGCCATTCTGGTGCCGACGACCATTCTTGCGGAACAGCACTATCGGACGTTTTCGGCGCGTATGGCCGAATTTCCCTTCCAGATCGCGTCTCTTTCGCGTTTCCTCACGCGGGGGCAGCAGGGCGATGTCATCCGGCAGCTTGCCGAGGGGAGCATTGACATCGTGATCGGCACGCACCGGCTGGCCCAACGCGACGTGCAGTTCCAGAACCTCGGGCTGGTCATTATCGACGAGGAGCAGCGGTTCGGGGTGGCGGTGAAGGAGCATCTCAAGGCCATTCGCGCCACCGTGGACGTGCTGACCATGACGGCCACGCCCATTCCGCGAACGCTGCACCTGAGCCTCCTGGGCGTTCGCGATATCTCGAACCTGGAGACGCCGCCGGAGGATCGGCTTGCCGTTGAGACGCGCGTCACGCGTTTTCATCCGGAAATGGTCCGGCACGCGGTCGAACGCGAACTGAACCGGGGCGGGCAGGTGTTCTTTGTGCACAATCGCATTGAAGACATCTTCCATGTGAAGCGACGGCTGGAGGCCATTGTGCCCGAAGCGACCATTGGCGTGGGACACGGCCAGATGCGGGAGCACGAACTGGAAAAGGTCATGCTCGATTTCGTCTCCGGCCGTTGCGACATCCTGCTGGCAACCACCATTATCGAGAGCGGGCTCGACATTCCCAACGCCAATACGATCTTCATCGACGACGCCGACCGCTACGGGCTGGCCGATCTGCATCAGTTGCGCGGCCGCGTCGGGCGGTACAAGCATCGGGCGTACTGCTATCTGCTCATCGATCCGCGAAAGAACCTCCCGCCCAATGCCGCCAAGCGACTGAGGGCCATTGAAGAGTTCAGCGATATGGGGGCAGGTTTCGCCATTGCGATGCGCGACCTGGAGATTCGCGGGGCAGGCAATATCCTGGGGACCGAGCAGAGCGGGCACATTGCCGTTGTGGGCTATGAGCTGTACTGCTCGCTGCTGGAACAGGCCGTTCGCAGCCTCAAACACCTGCCGCCCTCGACGCCCGTCGAGGTGGATATCGATCTGCCCGTCGAGGCCTACCTGACGCCGGGATACGTACCGGACATGCGGTCGAAGATCGACCTGTACCGCCGGTTGAGCCGAGTGAGCACGGCGGAGGAGCTTGCCGATCTGGCGGTGGAGTTGGCCGACCGGTTTGGCAGTCCGCCGCCGGAGGTAGGAAGACTTCTGGAACTGGCGTCGTTGCGCATAGCGGCCCGCGGTTGGGGGGTGCGTCAGGTTCATCTGGAAGACGGTTATCTCGTGCTGGGATACTTTTCAGGCGAGCGGATTCGCCGTCTGGCAGCACAAAGCGGAGGCCGTTTGCGGGTGGTGGATGGCCGAAGTGCGTATCTTCCGCTTGACAAAGGAGTTAGGGCCCCGGACGCCGTATTCGAAGTGGCCAAAGCGCTGTTGCTTCCAGAGTGATTTCGCCGCTATAATCCGCCCCGGCCCGGTTTCGGGCAACAGACGGCTTGCCGATAGAAACCGAAACGGACCAGATCTTTTCCATGCCTCGACGGAACGCCCTTGTGCTGAATCGTGCCTTATCGAGCGTGACGTGTGCCATCGTTCTTTGTGCGGAAGGATGGGGGATCGGCAATGCGCACGCACAATACCCAGCAACCGGCGACTACGATCGTTATTCTGCGGCCGGGACATCGCCCGGTGTGCAACAAGTCGGTCCACAAGCGCCGTACCATCCATCGCCTACGACTCGCCCGGAAACCTGGCCCAATCCTTACACGGTTCCTCAAGCTGGCCAGGGCGTTGGCGCGCAGCCGTACGGACCACCTGCCGGGGCCGCAGCAGCGCCGGGGTCGCCGCCGGTTGCCCATGTGTCGAGCTTGCCGAGCCGGGACACCGCGGCAGGCGCATCGCAAGGCCGCATTCCGAACCCGCAGCTTAGCCAGGCGCGCCCGCTTCTGGGCGCCCATATTGTCGCCCGAGTCGGGAACGAGGTCATCACGGTCAGCGATGTCCTGGCCCAGGTGCCCGGAGTGATCGAACGCAGTCGCGGCAAGATTCCGGATGACATCCTGGAGACACAGCGCGAAGCCCTGACTCGCGACTTGACCAAGGCCATGGAAGAAGCCTTTGCCCGGCAGAACGGCGCGGCCGAAAACCCGCTTCCCTCGGAAATGGCCCGCGCACAGCTTCTCTCGCAGTTGCTCAACAACCAGATCCAAACGCTACTGGTCTTTCTCGATGCGAAGCGCAACATCCCCGAAGAGGGAATGACGGAAGTCAGCAAGCAGATTGACCAGGGGTTCGAAAAACAGATGGCGCCCGAACTCATGAAGCGCTACGAGGCATCGTCGCGCCGGGACCTGGAAGACCGTTTGCACGCCCAGGGCACCTCCCTGGACCGGGAGAAACGAGGTTTCTTTCAGCAGACGCTTGCGCAACAGTGGATTCGACAGCATGTGGACTTCGACAAAGAGATTACGCACGAGCAGATGTTGGAGTACTACCGTGCCCATCCGGATGCGTTCGACCGCGAGGCGCGGACCGTTTGGGAAGAGCTTTGCGTCCAGTTTGTAGACCAGCCGAGCGTTCAAGAGGCTTCGGCCGCGATTGCGAGCATGGGCAATCGTGTTCTGGCGGGCGAACCGTTCGCCGACGTTGCCAAAGACGCTTCGCAGGGGCCCACCGCTTCGGACGGCGGCAGACGCGTCTGGCCGGAAAAGGGGGAATACCTATCCGAAGAACTGGAGCGCGCCATCACCAGTTTGCCCGTAGGGCAGCTCAGCCCGATCGTCCGCGATTGGCGCGGGCTGCATATCGTACGCGTGATCGAACGCACGCCTGCCGGGCGGCTGCCGTTCAAAAGCGCGCAGAGCGACATCCGCAAGAGTATCCGCGAGGAACGCGTCCAGAAACAGCTCGATCAGTACGTGGACGAACTGAAGCAGCGCACGTCCATCTCAACCATCCTCGATCCGAAGCCTGCGAGATGAATAATCCGCGCTAGACGTCGAGTTTCGCGGCTCCGACGTAGAGTTGAAGGACCTGGCTCTGCACTCGAATCGCCCGAATGAGCGTCCAGATCTGCTCCATCGAGAACTGCTCCGGATGGCTCTGAGCAAGGCTTTCCAACTCCTCGGTCATGGCCGCATGCTGGTCGGTCGCCGCCTGAAGACGGACCCCCATCTCCTGCCAGACAGCGACCAGCCGATCGTCGTCGGCAAGCTGTTCCGTGTCGCCGACGTAGTTGGTCAGCAGCAGACAGAGGCGAGCGACGTCCCGGGGATCCGCGTCCGGTTGCAGGCGTTGGATTCGCGAGGCCAGTTCGTCGCAGTACATAGACATTCGACTCGAAGGAGGTAGACGACTTAGGAGGCTGGTATTTTCGTTACGACTGCCACAACCAAACGCGGTGCATGCGTCAGGCAACCGCACCGATACCGCAACAACTGTAGCTCAGAATTGCGGCAGTGCAATCTGGGTGTCTGGTCTGAAAGTGGGGTGGTTCCACCAGGGTGATTGGGTGGTGGATGTGGTGGGTACAGCGATCGTGGCAACGGGTGCGGCAGCGGACTTGCATTTCACGGAAGAACCAAGCCAGATGGTTTCTGCAGGCCGCGTCATTCACGGTCGCCGTTGGCATCGGGAGCGACGTGGAGGTCGTGACAGGCCTGAAGAAAGCTGGCGGCGCTCCACGCCTGGAAACTCTTGCCCATCGGTCGCCCCGTGCGGCCATGGTGCCATTCGTTGAACTCCCAAGGTTGGGAAACGCCCTGCGCGCAAAGCCGGGCCAGCTTGACCAGTTCGCGTTTGGCCAGATCGCAAAGCCCCAGCTTGTGGATGTACCGCGTCCACAAACCACCGATAAACGGCCAAATGCCGCCGTTGTGGTAATGGTCGGGCAGGTTCAGCAGATTCACCACGAAGTACTCGCGCCATTCGGGATCGCCTGCGTGAACCGGCGGATAGAGGTTCTTCACCGGCCAGGGTTCGTTCGCGCCGACGCCCCACAGGAAACGAAAAGTCATCATGGCCCGGTCGCGATCGATCAGGTTCATCAAGAAGGCCAGCAGATTGGCGTACACGTCGCAACGCCACGAAAAGGCGAAGGGCGAGATCTGTGCGACGAGGTAGCGGGCATCGCCCAGCCCGAATTGGACGTCGGTAAAGCTGGGTAACCCGCCTTCCGGCTCGTGCGGTTGCGTCGACGGCCAGAAACTCCGCAAAATGACCTTCCGCACATGCCGCGACCAATGGCGGTAGTCTTCGGCCCGATCGCCTTCGCCGCAATGGTCGAGGATATTCGCGTAGCAGACCAGGCAGCGGTGCCAGAGGACTTCATCGTAAAGCACGTGATAGCTGCGAGCGAACAGGTCGGTCCAGTCGCCGGCTTCCGGTATCTCGAGCATGCCGCAGTTGTTCGAGTCGTGGGCGCCGAGCCAATCCATGGCCTTCTGCAATTGCGGTTGAAACTCCTCCAGGACGGACCAATCTCCCGATTGGCAGGAATACCGCCACAGGGCAATGATGATCCACAGGCCGGCATCGACGGCCGTAATGCCTCCGACCCCCATGTAACACGGCTCTTCGCGATCCACATAGACATAACCGGGAATCTGGCCGGCAGGCGACTGGCGCCGCAACAGGGTGCGCAGCGTGGCCGCCTGGCATCGCCGGATGTCCTCGTCATCCAGGTCGAGTGTCCAGACGATGGTCTTCGCCCCATCGCGAGCCCATACGGCGCGGTAGTTGGCATCGGTGCCGTACACGGTATTGTCTGCCAGCGAACAGGCCGAAAAGCCGTGGGGCGTGATATTCTTGCGCAGGGCTTCCAGGGCCATCTTGTAGGCCGTCTGGAGCAGGTCTTGCTCCTCGACGTTCAATTCGCGGTATTCGCTCGGATTGAAAAGCATCCGCTTCTGGACAGCCACGGGCAAACTCCTGCTTTGTGGGGGTGCGACTAATAGTAACAAACCCGGATTATCCATCTACGTAGGGTGAGGTCGAGGTCGCGTAGATCGTTGGGGGGTCCGCACAAGCCGCAACCGAGCTGATTTACAGCCTGCCGCCTGGAATAAGGACGGCACCGGCGACCGATGCCCCACCAAGGAAGCGGCTTGTTTGACCCACCCTACCTATCGTGAATAATCCGGGACAAGACGTCCCTTTACGGGAGTATACCACCTTGGTCAACAGATTCGGCGGGGGAATGGGAGGTTGCGGCGACGGGCTGCCTTCGCGCTTGTTGATGAGGATTCCCTAAGTGCTTGCCAGAAAGGCACTTACGTTCACGCAAAACCCAGGTTGCATCAGCACGATGGAAATCGGTACACTTCTGCCCCTTTCTTCTCCTCTTTCTTCTACGAGACTTCTGGGAGTCGAAGATGCGACAGCCTACGCCGAGCCTTGTTGGAGCCTTCGCGGCTGCGATGGCGTTCTGCGGTACGTATGCCTACGGTCAGATTCAGGCGATGCCCCCCTACGACGCCGCCGCGGCCGGCGATGCCTCGGCCTACCTCGGCAATACGGGTCAGGACCAATTCGCTCCACAAGGCGGCGGCGGATCTTCTGCCGGCGGCCGAACGATGACAGGCTACGTTGCCCAGTCGGCCGCCTACGACGGCGTAATGCAGGCTTATTCTCCGGACGAACTCGGGCTGCAACAGGGCACTACGGCCGGCTCGTTGAGCGAG
The DNA here is from genome assembly GCA_040772845.1 of Thermoguttaceae bacterium. GTDB lineage: Bacteria > Planctomycetota > Planctomycetia > Pirellulales > Thermoguttaceae > PWXP01. The sequence continues at coordinate 6,873,457 of JAXGXG010000001.1, read as the reverse complement.
ACAACTTCGTGGAACCACGCGAACTATGCCGATGCCACGCCCTATGCACCACCTGCGACAGCCGGGCCAATGCAAACGCAACAAGCGTATGTTGCAAGCGGATCCGCCTACTCGTCCAGTCCGTACTGGAGCTGGCAATTGATGCCGGACGGGATCATCTACAAATCGTACCTTGCCGGTGTGCGCGAACCGCGTCTCGGCTCGCAATGGTTCTATCAGCGCGGTCACGGCTGGCTATGGGATTCGACCTTGGGCGGCCGGGTCGGCCTGCTGCGGTATGGTACGAACGATGCCGCCTGGCCTGAAGGGTGGCAGTTGGACGTGGAAGGCGCGGCGTTCCCCCGGCTCGATATGGAGAACGGTCGGGATCTGGTCTCGGTCGATTTTCGTTTCGGCTCGCCGCTGACGTTTCGCAAGGGCCCCTGGGAAGGAAAGATCGGCTACTACCATATCTGCTCGCACATCGGCGACGAATATCTGGCAACGCACCAGGGGGCAACCCGGACGAATTACGTTCGCGATGCGATTGTTCTTGGGTTGGCGTTGCGTCCGCACCCGGATTTGCGAATCTACGGTGAGGCGGGCTACGCCGTTTGGACCGACGGCGGCGCCGAGCCCTGGGAGTTCCAGTTCGGTGCGGAGTACAGTCCGGCGGAACCGTCGGGAATCCTGGGCGCGCCGTTCCTTGCCGTGAACGGCCACCTGCGCGAAGAGATCGATTTCAGCGGATGCTTCACGGCCCAGGCCGGCCTGCAATGGCGGGGCGATACCGGAAACCTCCTTCGGCTTGGCGCCCACTACTTCAACGGGCTGAGCGAGCAGTACCAGTTCCTGGACACGTTTGAAGACCAGATCGGCGTCGGCCTCTGGTACGACTACTGATTCGCCGCGATCCGTTCCGGTGTCATGCGTCCGGAGTCGGCCGTCAGTCGCAGGAGGCGTTCTTGCAGGTGGCGATTGAGCACGCCCCGCTCCATCCGCCACGACCAGTTCGGATGCTGCGCCGTATTGGTTCCCGGCCGATTCATGCGCGATTGCGAGCCAAGCTGAAGCAAGTCTTGCGCGGGCGCAATCGCCAGGTGGGCCGAACAGCGCCAGGCGAGTTCAATCAGTTCCCAGGCAATGGTCGCGGGTTCAGCCGACACGAAGCGGCGCACGCGCTGCAGTTGCTCCGGCTGCAGGGACACCTCTTCTTCCAGCCAACCTCGCGTTGTGTTGTTGTCGTGCGTGCCCGTGTAAAGCACCGTGTTGCCATCGATCGCTGCAGGGTCGAACTCGCCTTCGATTGCCCCGGTCAAGGCGAACTGGAGCACGATCATTCCCGGCAAGCCAAGACGCTGCTGGAGTGCATCGACGTCGGGAGTGATGTAGCCGAGATTCTCGGCAATCAACGGTAAACAGAGATGGTGCTTGGCGGTTGCATCGGGCTGCGCCACCATCGCCCGGTCGATCGCTTCAAACAGTTCGGCGCCCGGACCGGGAACCCATTGCCCCTGCTCGGCCGTCGTTGCACCGGCGGGGACAGCCCAATAGGCCTGGTAACCGCGGAAATGGTCCAGACGAATAAAATCAAGCCGCCCGAGAAGCCCGCGAACACGATGGATCCACCAGCGATACCCTTGCTGCCGATTGGCGTCCCAATTGTACAGCGGATTGTTCCAAAGCTGTCCCGTCTCGGAGAAATAGTCGGGCGGAACGCCGGCGACGGCCGCAGCCTGCCCGCTGGCGTCCAACTGGAACAGCTCGCGGTTCGCCCACACGTCGGCGCCATCGTGCGAGACGTAAATGGGCAAATCGCCGATCAGGCGAACGCCTCGACCATTGGCGTAACGACGCAACGCGTCCCACTGGCGATCGAAGACCCATTGCACGAAGGTATGGAACCGGATGCGCGGACGCAAACTCTCCGACATGCCGGGCAACGGCCGCCTGTTCGAGTCGACGCCCTCCTGCCACCTTGTCCATGCCTGTTCGCCATTGATCTCTCGCAAGGCCATGAACAGGGCGAAGTCATTCAGCCACATCGCCTGCCCGTCTCGATAGTCGTCGAAACTGACGTGCAACGCGTGCGATGCAGGCAGGGCATTGAACCGGTCGAACGCCCATTGCAGAAGCGGATTCTTCGCCTTTTCGACTGCAGGGAAGTCAACGCGATCGGCCCGACCGTCGCAGGTGTGTGAGACAGGGGCGAGTTGATCGGCCGAGAGCAAACCGTCTTCGACCAGCATTTCCGGGCTGATCAGCAACGGATTGCCGGCAAACGCCGAAAGCGATTGGTAGGGAGAGTCTCCATCGCCGGGGGGGCCAAGCGGCAGGAACTGCCAGAACCCCTGACCGGCGTCGGCCAGCCAATCGACGAATTGAAACGCTTCGGGGCCCATATCGCCAATGCCGAATGGCCCCGGCAAGGAAGTCGGATGAAGCAGTACACCGGCGGCCGGCTGCGCAATCATTGGGAAAACCATGTTCTCGAGAGCCCGTCAGAGAATCCTACCATGGCATTCTAGCGCCGCGAGGCCAGCGGACAAGACAAGGGACCCGATCGCCCCGAGAAATTTGCCAAGGCCAACTGTTGTTTTGCATGTTATGGTTCAATAGGAGCACTTAGCGTCGTTTGCAGGGGGGGATAACGGGACTACATACCCCGCACGAGGGGCTCGCGGCCCTTCGTTTGTCTCGATATCGGCATTTCGCCGCCGCGACACGAAGACTCTGTCCGAAAACACGGACTGGCCGGATCGGTCGCGGTTCCTACTTGATGCGGATACGAGACACAGGGCGTCTACACCCTTTCGGACAGACCCGAAGAGACTGCGCGATGTTCGGAAATACAGGGGAACTTGCCTCGGAAGCGGGAAGGTCGGCGTTCGGTGCGTGCGCGGCGTTCGGCGGCGAGCAGGCTTCTCGAGAGCAGCGCCGGGAACCCCGGTCGCAGTTCCGGTCGTATCAGTGGATCGCCGCTCGCAACGGGATCGCCCTGCCGGAACCGGCCGATTTCCAGCAGTACCAGTGCCACAACATCTCCTCGCACGGCATTTCGTTCTTCTCGCCGAGTCGGCCGGAGAGCGATTCTCTGGTCGTGGCCCTCGTCATGCTGCCCGAAATCATCTATGTCGCGGCAACGGTGGTTCACTGCACGCACGTACTCGTTCGATCAACAGGCAAAGTCGAAGTGCTGCCTGCGTGGAGCAAACTCGAACTGGTCAAGGAGCTAGGACACGAACAGGGAGTCCCCATGTTCCTGGTCGGGTGCCGCTTTACCCAGCGAGTGGACCTTGTCGAGAAGGATGCCGGATGACTGATCAACCTACTGCACCTCGATGGCAAGACTCTCTGAGTGGCTATTGAACTCCGGCGCATACATGCACTGGATGTGCGCCATGCCGGTCTGGTATTCACCCCGGTGCTGCACGCGGACCGAGTATTCGAACACGTACGTGCCCTTGGGCAGGTAGTCGATGAAGAAGTGGGTGGCCGTATCCCGGGTGGATTCGTAGTAGAACAGCCCGTCCTGGGACTTGTACCGCGACAGCACGTTGACCGGCTCGGCGCCGCTTCCCCGGTGGTCCTTCATGTGGACGTATTCCATGTCGCGATCGGTACGGAGCACCACGCGTACGACAAGCTCATCGCCAACGGCCACGGGACCCTTGACCGGTTTCAGCACGGGGCCGCGGTCCGTATTCTCCTTGACGAAGAGGGCCTTCTGGAGCGTAAGCGGCGCGCCTTCGTGCGGCGTGATCTTGGCGATGTCTTCCAGATACTGCCAGTGGAGGCTGCCCCAGGCCACGCCTTCGTCGACCTTCTTGACGGTAACCCGGCCCATCTCGGGCTTGATCTCCGGGCCCGTGAACCGCTCTTCGTAGAAGCCGGCGCCGGCCTCGACGTCTTCCGGCTCGATTACCTTGTCGGCAAGCGCCACCTCGACAAGCTGGTCGGAGGCCAGCAGGTTCGCGCCTCGCAGCAGCAGGGCGTACACGGCGTCGGCCGTGGCCTTGGTGGTCTTCCAGTCCTGCGTCTGCTTCTGTTTTAGCAGCCAGACCTTGCAATCTTCGACCGCTTCGGCATCGCCCATCACCTCATCGAATGCCTCGATCATCATAGCCTGCGTTTCGATGGGCGCCCGATACCACCACCAGGAGAACTCCGTATCGCGCCAGAACATGCCCAGTTCCTCGTCGGTAACGGAATGCTCTTTGATGGAGCGCATGATGTCCTTGGGGATGTCCTTGTCGCCGAACCGATGCAGGGCCACGGCCAGGTGGGCCTGCGACTGCCGGTTGCCCAATACCAGCCAGTGCTTCTTGGCCTGGCCGAGGAAGTAATCGACGGCTTCCCGATGCTCGCCGCCGATCGCTTGGTCTTCGAGGAAGAAACTGCGTCCGTAGAGATACAGTGCAATTGTGTGCGTCAGATGGTTGTCGTCCTTTCTGTCCGCTTCGAGAATGCGACGATAGATCGTGTTGATCCAGCCGTCGAGCCGGGTAAGCGATTTGACGGCCGGGGCCACGCTAATATCGACACCCAGGTGGCGCATCCGCCCGAACCCGGTGGTGATGTACAGTGTCATGTAGTCGTTGGGCGGTCCGCCGGGGAACCAAGGCCACGCCCCGTTTTCGAGCTGCTGCTCGCTGAGTTTCATCAAGGCGCGTTGCGTTTCGGCGTTCAGCCGGTTGTCGTCGAACAGGATGCCCACGTTACGCCGCGACTGGCTTTCCGATTCCGCCTGGCGCACCCAGGGGCTCTCTTCGAGCATGACCGCCTTGAGGTCTTCGTTCTTTTCCAGCGGGCTGTCCAACGCAGGCGTTCCCTTCCACTGATCGAAGATTCGGCGAATGCGGGCATCGGAGTTGGCGATGTGCCGCGCCAACGCGTTCGCGTAGAGCCGGTTGAACACCTGCTCGCTGCACTCGTACGGGTATTCCATCAGGTAGGGCAACGCCATGACCGCGTACCACGACGGATTGGAGACCATCTGCACCGTGAGCGTCTTGCTCTGCAGCGAATCGGACTTGCCCGAGGCGAGCAGTTTCGCGAACTCGAATTGCCTGGTGGCCGGTCCGCGGATGGGCAGCGGCAGCGACTCGGTTACCAGGATCCGGCGCGAGAGAATGGGCAGATACCCTTCCTCGCCGTCGGACAATCGGCCGGTTGTTCCAACCGCCTTGTAGACGACCATGCCGGAGGCGTCGGGAACCGCAAGGCGCCAGGCGTAGGTGCGCGACTCCTTCGACGGCACATCGAACGCCTGATCGGTTTGCGTATTGGCCAGCGCCGCATCGACGTTGTCGCCCGTGCGCGCGTTGGAAAACGTCAGCCGCACCGTACCTGTCTGTCGCGCCGCCGACTGGTTCGTCACTCGCACGGTGAACTCGAGCACATCGCCTTCTCGCAGGAAGCGTGGCGGGTTCGGTTGGACCATCAGGTCCTTGGCCGTGACCACGTTGTCGGTCAGCAGGCCGGCGCACAGCTCGGTATCGTGAGCGAAGCCAAGGAACTTCCACTGGGTGAGCGCCTCGGGCATGGTGAACTCCAGGCGTACTTCTCCGTCGCTGTTGGAGACCAGGTGCGGGAAGAAGAAGGCCGTTTCGTTCAGATTCGCACGGGCACTTACCTGCTCCAGGTCGAGAGCCGGGGGCGTGGGAGTTTCGGCCCCGCCGGCCGCGCCGGCCTCTGCCTTGTCTGCCGATTGCAGTTCCGGTGGTGCAGCAGCGGGCGCCTCGGCAGGCGCACGATCGGCCTCTGCCGCCTGGGGTGCGGCGGCCTTCCGCATGGCGACTCCGGGCCTTGGCGGCGCCCCGGCGGCGTTCATTGCAAAGTGTCGGCCTCGGAGAGCTTGCGGATAGCCCCACAAATGGCCGATGACTTCCTGCGGGAACGAGCGATAGCGAATCACCACAGACTTCGCATCAACCTGCCAGCGGCCCGAAATATGCCGGAACGTGAGCAGCGAGTTCTCAAACTGTGAGTGGAGATTGGAGGAGTCTTCCCGGAACACACCGAACCCGTTCGGCCATTGGTGCGGCAGGAAGGCATCGAGTGACTGATCGTAGAGTGTGGCGACCATTTCGGCCGCCCTCTTCTTGGCGTCCGCGCCGGTGATGACGGCCGTCCACGTCTCCTTCTGCCCCGGTTCGAGTTTCGACACGAACCGCTCCCAGGAAACCTTCAGGTCCTTGTTGCTCCACGGTACGCTGACGTGCCGCTGAGCGAGATAGGCCCGGTTCTCACGCACCATGGTGACGCGCACCGTGAATCCGCCTCGCATGGCCTCGGTTACCTTCTGGCTGACCGTTGCCTGTGTCTGGTCCGGATCGGTCCAGTAGCTCTTGAGCAGTTTGCCGCGGTGCTCGATTTCTACGTATGCCCGAGCGCTTTTGTAGCCGCTGCCCCAGAGTGCCATGAACTCGTCGCCCGGTTCGACCGACCACGCCGGCGCGTCGAACAGGTGTGGCATCTTGATGGCCAGGTGGCCGGATTCCGGGTCGAGGACGCGCAGCGGAAGCTCGGCCGTGACCTTCTTACCGAATCGATCCTGCGTTTCGAGCACGGCGCGATACGCCCCGGCCTTCAGGGAAAAGGTGGAAGAGGCGTTTCCGGCCGAATCTGTCGTGAAGCCGCGCTCGGCAACCACCTTGTCCAACGGCCACGTGTTGGGATTCGACAGATCGGGTTCCGGCGGGTTGTCGGCATTCGAGCCGCGCGCCGGGCGGAAGCGGCGCGAATGGCTATCGAGCGGCGCCCGGTGTGTTTTCTCCGGCTCTTTCAGGCTATAGATCTTCAGCGAGCCTTCCGCCTGCTGACCTTCGCCATCGAGCGTCGCTGTGTGGATGGACACTTCAACCGGCTTTTCCTCGACCAGCCAATCGGCTGCCGACATGGTGGCGTTCAACGCCGTGTAACCCACACGTACGACGCGCTGCGCCGAGCGGGTTTCGCCTGCCTGGTCGGTGACGTCGGCGTAGATGCTGTAGTGGAAGTTCGGATCGTCCTTTTCGGCGATTGCCGGGTCGGGCTGTGCGAGGAACTCGATGGCGAACTTGCCGCGGGCGTCCGTGGTAGCCGTCCCGCGCGCGATTTCCTGCGACGACTGCTGGGCCGGGGGCAGCCACCAACGCCGCCAGTACCACCAGTCGGGAAACCGCACCTGCCGAACGACGCGCCAACGCACCTGGGCGCCGTCGGTCGCTGCGCCCGTATAGGCGGTGGCCGTGCCGGTGAGCTGGACCTTGTCGTTCAAGCGGGGCGCGGTCTCCGGCGCGTCCAGTATTACCTTGAAGGTAGGCCGCTTGTATTCTTCGACCGTGACGGACGTCTGGCCGTTGGGGCCGCCATCCACGCGGATCGACATGCGGCCCATCAGGCGGTCGCGCGGCGCGGTGAAGCTGCCGCTTAGCGAACCGTAGTCGTTTGTCTTGGTCGTATGCCGTTCGATCTCCTTCCCGTTAACGTCGCTGAAGACCACGGCAACGGATCTTCCGGCAATCGTCTTGTAGCTGTCTTCCTTCTGATCTACCGCCAGGACAATTCCTTTGTAGTGGATTGTCTGCCCGGGGCGGTAAATGGATCGATCGGTAAAGAAGATCGTGCGCTCAAACGGCTGCGGCGATCGATCGTGCTGATGGACCGAGTAGCGGTTTGCGGTGGCGAGTTGTTGTTCTTCCTGTTGGGCAACCAGGATATGGGTATGCCGGGACCGGCCTTGGATACGGAACAGGCCGTTGGCGTCGGTCTTCACCGGCTTCAGTGGCAAGTAGCCCTGCCGCCAGCTTTGCTGGGCCCATGCGCGAACCTCGGCGCCCTGGATCGGCTCGCCCGTTTCGGCATCGAGCACAAAACCTTCAAACACCACACTACCAGACCGGGTGCGCATGACGAGCGCCAGGTTGCTGACCCAGACAGGTGTATACGAGACGACGTTGTCCGAATCGTCGAACGACGGGTCGTGGCTGGCAATAAGATAATAGTAGCCGGGTTTGACGTCCTGAGGGGCAGGCAGCTCTTCCACACGGGTCTGATAGTCGTCCGTCGCCGGCAGATCGGCGGACCATGCGAGGGTTGCCCGTGCGGCGAGGACCGCCTTCCGCTGGTCGTTGTCGAGTTCATCCGGGTGGCGTCCGGGCGATGCGGCAAGTTCCTTTTCAAACTCGCGAGCGACCAGCCGGAAATGGACCTTCGTCACGTTCCGGTAAGTAACGTCGATGGTGGGCCACGGCCGGTTCCACACACGCTCGGTCGAGATTGTGGCCGAAGGGGCCTCGATCTGCTCGATCAGGTTGTAGCACAACAGCCCGCCGGGACTTTGGGGAAACGCCTGCCAGCCCTGTTGGGCCAGCTTGTGCGCCTCGACCAGTTTGCCTTCCTCGCGGAGGATTGTGGCCCAGGCATGGCGTGCTCGCGCGGAGATCTCGTGGTCGCCCCATCGATCGACGAAGCGTTCCAGTGCCGCTTTGTACCGTGCGGCCTTCTCTTCGCCGAAGGCCTTGTTGTGGCCGAACCGCAGCCGGTCGAGATTCCAATCGACCAACGCGTCCGCGTTCTCGGCCTTCTGATGGAAACCGAGCAACTCCTGATAGAGTTTCACGGCCTTGAAAGTGGGCGACTGCGGATCGGCCGTTTCGATCTTCCAGGCAAGAAATGCATCGAGCGGGTCGAAGATGGGGCCGGTGGCCGGCAATTCGAACGCATCTGCCGGCTTCGCCGCCGCCTGCTCGCCCGACGTGTAGAACTCCAGGGCGTTGGCGGCCACGAAATCGTACAGCGTGGGACGGTAGCGGTCGGGCATGGCGCCCTTTTCCAGCAAGGCGTCGTATTCGGCAACGGGAGTCTTGCGAAGGAGTTCCTCGGCCGAAAGTGCGGCAGAGAAATGCTTGTCGATTTCGGCAAAGATGCGTGGCAGGTCCCAGGTGGTGAAATCGTCGCTGGGCGACTGGGCGGTGGCGGTGCGCTGCATGAAGCGCCATCGGTTCTGCTGAAAGTAGTGCCAGTACCAGTTGGCCAGAATTGTCTCCATGACCGGCTTCATCTCGGCCGGAGCCTTGGCCATCTCGGCTTCCATCCGGACGATCTTCTCCTCGGGCTTGTTCCCCTGGATTTCGCCTTCGAGAGCGATTTTCTGGCCGATGGCGCGAATGGCTTCTGCGTAGGCTTTGTCGTTCATGGCCCTCTCGATGATGGGGTTGAGGTGCTCGATGGCCGTCTTGGGGAGTCCCTTGGCCATGGCTTCGCGAACCGGGTTCCACGGGTCGCCGCCGGGCCCCTGTTCGCTTGCGATACTACGGATTCCGAAATAGCCTGCAACAATGATCGGCAGAACCAGAAGGAGGGACAAGCGTTTCATGATTTGGCCAACTCCTACATCAGGGGGGTACACCGTTCGCTCAAGAGGCCGAACCCTGTGGCGTTGATCGGCCTGTAGTTGTTGACGCGCGCGCCGAGCATTTGGTTCCCAGGCTTTTGCGTTTCTGGGAGTTGTTTGGCTGGCAGCCCCACCTTCAGTCCTTCGGTCCAACCAGCATCAACGTTTCGAGCAATTTGGCGATCCTCTCCGGAGCCATCTTCCGAACGAGATAGGCATGGTCCTTGTCGGGTGACTCCTTCCAGATGTTGGAGCCATCCTGGTTGACGTGAAGGTATCCCTTCCTGACGACGTCCCAGTAGTCGTTCTGTTCGCCGCATAGACACCGCACCGCGTACAGCACTGCCGTCTGATCCCAGCTCTGCCGGTCGGTCAGGCCGTTGAACAGTTCATACCCGCGCCGCACGGGCGTGCCTGCCGGCGCTTTTCGCATGCCGGCGCCGGTCATGATCTCCTGGCCGATCTCCCAACCGCTGAAGACGATGGGGGTCGGCCAGTGTTCGATGGCGTACGCGGCGGCCGGCCCGTCGTGGACCAGGTTGGCCTCTCGCCCCTCGGGGATCTTGCCGCCCATGCAGACCCACGCCTTAACCTTCCGCTTCACCAACTCGGTCCCGTCAAGATCACTGTGCCGGTCGGGCCCCGTCTTGAGCAGGTTCCGGAAGTTGGTCAACTGCCCAACGCTGATCATGACCACGCTTCCATCGGCTTGCGTAGCGAGCACCTTTCGATAGAGTGCAGCCGCGTCCGGTGCATCGTCGGCCGACTGCAGCCTGCGGGGGAACTCCTTGGCGATCGTCTCGGCATATCGCGACTTCCGGTCGAACGCCGTGCCTTTCACCACACCGATGGGAATACCGGGGCGGCGGAAGTAGCTATTGAGACTATCGAGGCAGAGCGGGCTCCAGGGGTTCTTGCCCGAAAGCCCCATGGCCAGGATCTCCGCCTCTCCGTTGTCGGCCAGCGCATGAAGCACGGCAACGGCCCCCACGTCGTCGACGTCGCCCATCATGTCGGTATCGAAGATGAGGCGGACGGGCTCCGACGGCTGGGCATCCGCGACATGGGCCCCAATCGCAGCGAGAATGAGAGACAGCACGGTGTTGGGCAAGCGCATAAGGCGACTCCTATTTAGGGATGCACGCAACTCGAAAACACATCCACGTTCTGCCGGAGACCTTCGACACGTCTGTCGCCTTGCAGGATATCGGTCGGAAACGGACACATCAGGTCCCTGCAAAAACGGTGGCCGCGACATCTCACACGGCCGTGGAACCGCCACCGACAGCGAGAAACCACCATAACGCTTATTTTAGCAGTTCCGACGGCCGGGCGATAGAAGCCGCCACGGGCCAGGTTCACCCACGCGGGACTGCGCCGAACGAGTTGCCCACTACGCGAACAGTCCGCAGACTGCCTGCGATAAGGGCGAATGCGCATCAGGCCGTAGCTGGTGCTTTGGGCGGTACGGTGTAGAATATGGGCTGGATACCGGCTTTCGCTTTCTGTTCGGATGAGGGACAATCAGGGGGACCGTACCGGGTGGTTTCCGGTTAGCATGCTGTCGTTTCGCCTTTCCAGTTCAGGTAACTGCTGATGAGAAGAGTTTCGGATCTGAATATCGCGTCGAATATCCCGCTGCCGGCGCCGGCATTGATGTTGTACGAAATACCACGCTCTGAGGCCCAGGAGGATTTCGTGGCCGAGTCGCGGCAGGTCATTCGCGACATGATCGCAGGCAGCGACGCGCGCTTTCTGCTGATTGTCGGCCCCTGCTCCATCCACGATCCGAAGGCCGCGCACGAGTATGCAACGCGGCTTCGCGGCCTGATGGACCGGGTACACGAGAAGATTTACATCGTCATGCGGTGCTATTTCGAGAAGCCTCGGACATCGGTCGGCTGGAAGGGGCTGATCATGGACCCGCGCCTCGACGGCTCGCACGCCATTCCCGAGGGCCTGCGAATGACGCGACGGTTTCTTCGCGACACGTTGGATCTGGGCGTTCCGACCGCAACCGAATTGCTCGATCCCATTACGCCGCAGTACATCGCCGATCTGATCTCATGGTCGGCCATCGGAGCCCGAACCACGGAATCGCAGACGCATCGGCAGATGGCGTCGGGCCTGTCCATGCCGCTGGGCTTCAAGAACGCAACGCCAGGCACGATCGGCCCGGCCATCAACGCCATCAAGGCGGCGCGCGAGCCGCAAACCTTCCTGGGGATTAGCGGCGACGGCGTCGCCTCGGCCGTATCTACCAACGGCCACCCCGACTGCCATATCGTGCTCCGCGGCGGCGATAACGGACCAAACTACTCCGAACAGCACATCATCCAAGTCGAAAAGCAACTGGAGCAAGCCGGCGTGGCAAAGGCCATTCTCATTGACTGTAGCCACGGAAATAGCCTCAAGGATCCCAACCGGCAACCGGACGTCTTGCGCTACATCGTGGGGTTGCGTGCGGCCGGTATCAAGTCCGTATTCGGCGCCATGCTCGAAAGCAATCTGCTGGCCGGCAATCAACCGTTCCCCCGACCGCTGAACTCGCTGGTCTACGGCCAATCGATCACCGACGCCTGCATCGATTGGGAAACCACCGAGCGGTTGGTCCTGGAGGTGGCAGACCAGTTGTAACTTGTCGTTTCAAACACACGCTTTACCGGTCCCGGGGCCGGCAGTGGCGTTCGCAGTCGTAAGAGGACGAACAGAAATACCGGCGGCGAGCTATCGCCGAAGTGCACGGCTGAATCAAGGAGAATGGAGATGCAACCTGCTGCTCGAAGGGTTTGCGAGTTTGGTCTGGCGTTCATTCTGTGGCCGCTTGCCGCCGGTGCAGGCAACGCTCAGCCGCATGGCGGTGCGTTGGCTGGGGATCGGCCGCGGGTGATTATCTTTACGAGCATCACCGGGACCTGTGGTGGATCGAGTCCGACACAACCTTCCGCGGCATGTACACCGGCGGCCGGCAGGATGGCGAGTGGAGTAATCAGGAGTTCGTCGCTCGGAACGTGCAGGGACACGGCGCGCTAGGTAGCCTGTATGTCGAGAAGAAGGCCGACATCAAGATGGGCGACACGCCGTCGCTGCTCTACCTTCTGCGAGGCAACATGGACGACCCGACAGCCGCCCACTGAGGCGCCGCATTCGTCGCTACAGGCCACGGCCCGCACTATTGGTACGACGATCCCGCCCCGTCCGTTCTCGACCACGGCAAGCCTGGCGCGAAGACCGTAAGTCGGTGGCGGGTTGAGTTTCTTGAAGACTGGAAATTGCGTATGGATCGCGCGGCGCGCTGATGGATGCGAATCCTGGTTCGGTTTTTGACCTTAGCCCTCCGGAGAAACTCCAGCTCGTGGAAGATCTTTGGGACGATCTGGCGGCAATGCCTTCGGCGGTGCCCATTCACGATTGGCAGAAGGAGGAGTTGGCCAGACGAAAGGCCAACCTGAAGAAACATCCGGCTTCCGCCCTATCCTGGGAAGAGATCAAACGTAGGATCCGCAGCCGATCGGGGTGAAGCCCGCCACCTTAGCGCCAACCCAGAACCGTAATGGCAGCCCCCTCCGCCGGGTGGCGTGCGTTACGTTTTTTTCTGCGTTTCCGCTGTGATCCGTTGCTCGTAACACGCGTCCTGGTAGAGACTTGGCAAAGCTTTCTTGGAAAGGTAAAATCGCTTTATCTCTTTTTGATAAAGGGACTTTATCTTAGGAGGGGGCATGACCGACTGGAAATTCTATGGGCGAAAGGAACAGCTTGCCGACTTGGAGCGAATGCTCGAACGAAAGCGTTGGTTCTTTGCCAAGGTCACCGGGCGGCGTCGGATTGGCAAGACGACCCTCATCCAGCAAGCGATGCGGGAACTCGGTAGCGAGCAGCCTGTGCTCTACGTGCAGATCCCCGATTCGGAGCCTGCGGGGGTTCTGTCGGCAATCAATGACGCACTGGATACGTTCCAAGTGCCTCTGGAACGGCACCCTCGCCCCAACGACCTTCTCCAATTGGCGAAGACTCTGGAAGCAATGGCGGAGGCGGGTTACATCCTGATCCTGGACGAGTTTCAGTATTTCAATCGCAAAGGATACGAGACCTTTTGCTCGTACATGCAGGCATCGGTAGATCGGCTGGCCGCCAAGTCTGATCGGGTGACAGGAGGACTGATCGTCCTCGGATCGATTCATACCGAGATGGTTGCTTTGTTGGAAGATCGGACTGCTCCGCTCTATAACCGAGTAACCGACGATATCAGCCTTACGCATCTCGACATCGGTTCCATTCTGTCCATTCTCCGAGATCACTCTGAGCCAACCCCAGAATGCTTGTTGTTTCTTTGGAATCTCTTCGAGGGCGTGCCCAAGTTCTACCGAGACTGTTATGAACAGGGGGTTCTCGCCGCCGAACGCGAGGCACTTCTCCAGCGGATTTTTTTCGAGAGTTCTTCCCCGCTTCGCTCGGAAGCCGAGAACTGGTTCCTGCGTGAATTGCGCGGTAGGTACGATGTGGTTCTGAAGTTCGTGGCTCGGAATCCGGGGCGAATGCACAAAGAGCTTGTTCAGGCGATCCGAGAGGCAAGCGAAGCCCCCGACACACAGGTCGGCGGTTACTTGAAGGTGCTCATCGACCGTTTTGGGCTGATCGAGCGCAAGTTGCCGGTCTTTGCCAAGCCTACCGCCAAACGAGGCCGATATTACATTACCGACAATTTCCTCCGCTCATGGTTGGCGGCTCTGGCGAACCCTGTGTCAGCGATAGCGTTTCGGCCCCTTGAAGAATTGGTCCATGAAGCGGATCAACGACTCGCCGATGTCGAAGGCGGGGCCTTAGAGAAGCTTGTTGGCCAACTCTACGAAGAGCGAAGCCGAAAAGGAACAGGAGACTTTCCAATCACCGGGCGGGTGCAAGGATTTTGGGACAAGGCCGGTACCGAGATCGATCTTGTGGCGTTTAGTGAAGTGAGCCGGTCGATTCGCTTTGGTTCGTGCAAGCGATCTCCGAGAAAGCTGCTGTCTGACGTCAACAACTTCAAGCAACATGTCGAGCGGTTTTTGCGGACGACGCCGAAATACCAGGCGTGGACCAAGGAGTACGTGGGCATTGCTCCTGTTCTGACCAAAGAGCACCGGGCGGTGCTCACCGACCACGATGTCATTCCGCAGGACTTGAACGATCTCACCCGCGATTTGGGTTGATGTAGCCGCTGACCATGGCTGCGGGCCGGGCGAGCCGGCCGACGGCGTTTTCCTCGGTTGCCGCCAAGCCAGAAGTCGCTTGTTACGGTATGATTCCGAGTCCCACACGCCACGTACCAGCCCCCATTCATCCGCGCCTATTCGCCGGAGGCGATTCGCACCGTAGCCAGGGGTTTCTTTACCCCTGGAAACCTTTGTAGCGGCACGGCGCAAGCCGTCCGGTATTACCGTCGGAAAACCGGGCGGCTCGCGCCGCTCCGCTACAAACACGCTCACAAATGGTCCCAAAGTAAGCGCCAGTTCGCGTGATGAATAATCCAGGTTAGTCGTGCGGCTGCGGCCGGCCGGGGGTGCTGCGACCGTCGGCAATGAGCTTGTCGAGCAGTTCGACCATGTGCCGGAAGACCTCCGGATGCTCGGCCGAGACGTCGCGCGTCTCGCCCGGATCGTCGCTCAGGTGGTAAAGCGAATTGAGTTGCGTGGGCGCCACGACCGGCCTTTTGGTCACCACAGCCTGCGTCTTGTACGGGCGCTTCTGGCGGACCAGCTTCCACTCGCCCATACGCAGGCCGAAGCTCGTGCCGCCGTTGTTCTGCTGGATCAGGAACTCGCGTCCCTTCGCACCGGGCTTGCCAAGCAGTGCGTCCATGACGTTGAAGCTGTCGAGACATTGGTTCTCGGCAATCGCCTGCCCGGTCAGCGCCGCAAAACTCGCGGCCAGATCGATCGTGCAGCGGTAGCACCGGGATCGGTTTCACATCGGGTGCTGGTAATGGCTTCTCGGATAGACGCGGCTCTTCTCGAACTGGCGCCTGCTATTCCGAGGCCCCCGATTCGAACTCGTCTGCACACCGTGAAGGCTCCTCGCCTTCCCAAAGGTCTGTTCCGCTGATTTGGCCAGTCGATCCCGAATGGCAATCACGGCCAGCCGGAACAGAGGACTGTGTTGACTTCTCGCCTCTGACAACGCCAATACACCACATTATGCCAATCACAGTTGTCGCCACCAGCGCCCCCACTGCAACGTCTTTGCGCATGACTACCAATCGCTGCAACGTGTGCTTCCGTTGCTTGCCCTCGCGGTTCGTT
This sequence comes from Thermoguttaceae bacterium, assembly GCA_040772845.1. Taxonomy (GTDB): domain Bacteria; phylum Planctomycetota; class Planctomycetia; order Pirellulales; family Thermoguttaceae; genus PWXP01. Next base: position 6,857,821 of record JAXGXG010000001.1, on the reverse strand, counting down.
TCCACGGATGAAAGATCGGCTGCAGATGCCACTGGCTCGAACAAAGGCAACGCCGGAGTTATCGGCTCCGCCTGCTCATACACCTCTTTTGCAACTACGTGCACCCCGCTTTGTTTCGAATACTCTTCGCGCCGCGAGCGCCACGTTGCCTGCTCCGATTCCGGCAGAAGCGGTAGAAGCTTGTCAACCACGCCTATCGCACGAACAAAGTCAGCATTCGCCACGTAGGCCTCGATCAGCACAGGGAGTGTTTCGAGCGGTTCAAGGCCGGACAACGTTGCAATTCGGGCATGCCGCACCGCAGCAAGCACTGCCGGGCAGTCGCACATCTCATCATGCAACAACAGCCTTGCCAGCTCGCGATGTGCTCTCGGATGAACGAACGTTACTGCCGTCGCTCGCTTGAGGTCATCACGGGCCGCATCGCGACGCCCCAGTGCCAGGTATGAAGCCGCACGGTCAACGTACGCGTCAGGGCAATACGGATAACGCTCAATAAAGCACGAGAAATCGGCGATCGCGGCCTCGTGACGTTCTCGTTGCGCCTCGGCTCGCCCCCGGGCGAGCCGTGTTCCGATCACATCCCGAAGCTGAAGAGACTCCGTGAACGCAGCAACGGCCCGTTCCCACTGCTCCATCTCGGCGAGCCACTCACCTAGGAGGACGTACAAACGCTGGCGATCCACATGGTACTCCGTTACAAGCTTCTCGATCTCGGCGACAGCGCTGTCATACTGTTTGAGTGATCGCAAGGCAATCGCCCGAATCATTCGCGCATTTGCGGTGACAAGAGAGTGTTTGATAGCCCGTTCCGCGTCGGAAACGGCCTTCTTGAACTCGCCTTGTTCAAGATGCAGCGACGCCCGAGCTTCAAGAGCACCACCAAGACAAGGGTGAGTAAGAAGAACCTGATCGAGATATGCGATGTTCGCCTGATTGAAGACACCGATCGCTTCGACCTTCTCACTGATGATGCTCGACAACTGCTCGTGTAGCTTGTGACGCACCGACTCCGATACCTTAAACAGATCCCACACCATGCCAGTGATCGCGGATGAGTTGTGAGCGCCAAATCGATTGGCGAAGGCGAAACGGTCCCTGGGGCTGGGATGCGTATCTGTCTCGGAGGTTGGCCGCGAAAGTTCCTCGGTCATGAGCAACTCGATTTGCTCCAAAGAAGAAGGATGCGGCCGCTCTGCAAGCTGATGGATTTGGCTAACCTGTGACTCTTGCCGTAACTGCCGGCCAATCTCGTCGTTGACCCAACACTCAAACTCGAGGCTACAGCGGATTACGTGCGGCAACCCTTCGTGCAATCCCTGAGCGCCATAGGCAACCACGGCAACACGATCGGCCAGCACCTCTTGCAGGCGGCTGGCGCCGAACGTCAGCCGGTTGAACACGATGTAGTAGAATCGCAAAAAGTGCGCAGAGACATGCCACCACCGTACGGGGCCCTGTTCCATGATGGCTGCAGCGAAATTATGCATGGCTAGATTGATACGCAGCGCCTGATTGCCGCCAGCCGTGTCACGATTGAGAAAATGCCCATATTCATGTGCAAGGACCGCGCGGAACGCCTGCTGTGAAAACCCGTCAAGCACGCCAACACCCAACAGCAGCACGCGCTCGCCTTTGTCGCGTAAACGCTGCAAGAACGTACCGCGTTCAAAGACCCCCAGCTCGGCACTCGGTCTCAGCCAGATACTGTCGACGGGGCGCGTACCCACGCGCTCGGCAACTTCCCGTACCACACGCCAAAGTTCCGGTTGTTCAGCTTCCCCAACGCGCATTCCTTGAATGCTCTGGGCGACGGAAATGAATGCGGTACGAATCCCGCTCACGGCCGTTATCACCGAGCCCACGCTAACGAACGTTAGTAGCCCGATCAACCAGAGACTGAGGACCGGTACGTGCAACAATCCATAGGCCAGCGCCAATGGCATCGCGATCGATACCACGACCAACATCGGCAGCGATAAATAGTAGTACAGCCCAGCAACGACGATCAGAGTACGGTATATCCGCCGGGTCGTGGCCTGTATCGTCGAAACACGAGCCGGATCACCGCGTTCAGTCGCCCCAAGCGTGATTACAGAGAACATCTTCCCACACAAGTAGAGCAGGAGCAGCCCTACCAACCATGCACAAAGGACGTATCCGCCAAACCAGGCATACTCCCAGATCCACCGCTGATTGTCGATCGCCATTTTCAGCCAGTGGCCGATATCCCGTTCAGGGATTCCCTTCGCACGGGCCTTGCGAAGTGCACTTTCGGCAGTTGCCCAGTCTTGATCCTTGATTGCCTGAATCCCTTGAAAATAGTCGCTGTATTTGTTCTCGGGAAACTTGCTGACCAACGTCTCTGTGGCAGTGCGAAATCCCGATTCGTTGGCATCGCCCAACGAGAGCCTGGCAATGGCAACCCAGGGCTGAGGATTCCGGCTATCGACCCGCGTCTGGTGTCGCGCGATCGTCAGAGCCTGCTGGCGATACTGGCGGATGGCTGCCGACGGCACCTGCGCATCTTCGAGCATCTGCACGGCGGTCATGTACTGGTTCAGAGTACGATTCTGCTCTAGCTGGTTCTCGATCTGCCGTAACGCCTGCACCGTCTTACCGCCTTGTAGCAGTTTCTGTGTCTGTTGCCAGACCGGCGACTGCGACACGGGCGGTCCGGCAACTCGCGTAGCGGGGCTGCTACCGAAGCGCATCTGCGAGGGAGACGGCCCCGTCGACCGATAGAACGGATTCTGAAATCGGCCCGGACCGTACGAAGGCGAGTGACGAGGTGAGGGAGTCGAAGGCGTTCCAGGCTGCGAACGTCGCCCCGGACTAGGACGTCCGGGAGTAGGATGGCGAGGCCGAGGAACCGAAGGACGTGCAGGTCGCGGCGAGCGTGGACGGGGCGCCGATGGCCGGGACGGCCCGGTCCTTGGCGTAGGGCTGGGAGGGGATGGGCTCGGGACGAATGACTGCCCGACAGCCTCGGGAAGCCGGCCCATCAGGAGCCCGATTGTAATGATAGTGATCCCCAAGTAGTGCAGTCCACACCTCATTTTATTGCCTTCTTCATGCAATCATGAAACGACACATCCAACGCCGCATGGTCACGTCGCCAGTCCCGGAATCAGCACAAGACCAATCCCTCAGCACCACAGAAGACCTTCCCTTCCACGTCTCCTTAAGCCTGAGTTCTGTTAAACGCAAGACACCGTGATCATCGAAGCTCAATCACAGAAAGACTCCCACACCGCGCCAGAATACCGCAATGCCGCTACCTCTGATGTCAGCGCCGCCGTGAGCACCAAGACCACTCCAAAGAACGTCTTCACTCTTTCGCCACCCGTGCCCTGTCTTCGTTCCAACCCCGCCCTCCTCACCAGACACCTTCTCACTGCGATGAAGTGATACAATATCGTTTTTCTCAGATACCCGAATCTAAGCAGGAGAAAGCCCGAAGTCAAGAGACACCGAATAGGGAATGGCGTTATCTCACCAAGCTCCCAACAGGCACAACGGAGTGCCCTCGGCACAGGTGCAAAAGGCAGCAAGACGTCACAATCGGGCGACATTTCTCTTGGCGCAAAGCGAGAATGCGCCGTGGTCTAGATGCCTCCCAAGATACGAAGCCACGGCAAACCCGGCTCGAAAACCGCGCGCCGTTGGCGGGTCGATTTCCTTGAGGATTGGTGATTGCGCATGGATCGCGGTGCGGTGATTGAGCACATCGTCGAAGGCGGTTGGTGGGTCTGGTTCCTCGCCCCACCCTACTTTCTCGACCCACCCAACGCTTGTGGCCTTGTCGGCGCAAGACGCGTTAGCCCGGATTATTCATCCGCCGCTGGGTGCTAGCCCAATGCCCTTTACTTTGTAGCGGCACGGCGCAAGCCGTCCGGTATTACCGTCGGAAAACCGGGCGGCTCGCGCCGCTCCGCTACAAACACGCTCACAAATGGTCCCAAAGTAAGCGCCAGTTCGCGTGATGAATAATCCAGGTTAGTCGTGCGGCTGCGGCCGGCCGGGGGTGCTGCGACCGTCGGCAATGAGCTTGTCGAGCAGTTCGACCATGTGCCGGAAGACCTCCGGATGCTCGGCCGAGACGTCGCGCGTCTCGCCCGGATCGTCGCTCAGGTGGTAAAGCGAATTGAGTTGCGTGGGCGCCACGACCGGCCTTTTGGTCACCACAGCCTGCGTCTTGTACGGGCGCTTCTGGCGGACCAGCTTCCACTCGCCCATACGCAGGCCGAAGCTCGTGCCGCCGTTGTTCTGCTGGATCAGGAACTCGCGTCCCTTCGCACCGGGCTTGCCAAGCAGTGCGTCCATGACGTTGAAGCTGTCGAGACATTGGTTCTCGGCAATCGCCTGCCCGGTCAGCGCCGCAAAACTCGCGGCCAGGTCGCTCGTGCATACAACCTGCTCGGACACGGCAGGCTTGACATGACCGGTCCATCGTACGATGAAGGGGATTCGCGTTCCGTCTTCGAGCACACTGTACTTGCCACCGCTGAACGGACCGGTCGGCTGATGGTCGCCCAGCTTCTCGACGGCGAAATCCTTGTAGCCGTCGTCCAGGACCGGGCCGTTATCCGAGCAGAGCACGACCAACGTCTTCTCGGCAATGCCGAACCGATCGAGCATTTCCATCAGTTCCCCGACACACCAGTCGAACTCCAGAATGCAGTCGCCTCGCGGTCCGAGGCAGCTCTTGCCCTGGAAACGCTCGTGAGCTACGCGCGGTACGTGGATGTCGTGCGAAGCGAAGAACAGGAAGAAGGGCCCTTGCTTGTGAGCCCCAATCCACTCTTCCGACTGCTTCACCCACTCGTCGGAAAGCTCTTCGTCGCGAAATCGCGCCTTCATGCCGCCGGTGTAGAAGCCGATGCGGCCGGGAATTGCTCGGTTCTTGGCTGAATCGTGCTAGCTATCGTTCTTGACACGTCCGCCCCCAATGGGCTATGATGGCTTTCTGGACTGGGTTTCTTTCCACGAGGTTTTTGTGTTAAAGATTGCTGTTGTCGGCGGTGTTTGGGCGGATTGTGTCTGAGGTTCCTGAGACGTTGGGTCTCTGACCTGCGGAGCACTTCCCTGCCCTTCTCATCGGGCCTTCCGGCTCGATCACCGCGTCTTTCTGCGCGAACGTAGACCGCTCGCCTTGGTGCGAGGCGGCGTGCGCTTGATGTATGTCTTGCCTGAATGGCTCGCTGCGCGCGCCGAAAACGACAACACAACATAACAAGGACTATAATCCGTGGACAGACAATCTATTTCGATTCTCAACTCCCTTGGCTGGTCATCACAGTGGAAGAACGCCTTTCTCGACGCCGGCGAGGCGAATGGCGCCCCGGCCCGTGTGATCCGGGAGCATCGGGGCGTTTACGCCCTCGTTTCCGAAGCAGGTGAAATGCTTGCCGAGGTAACCGGCCGTTTCCGTCACCGGGCGCAGACGCGATGCGATTTCCCGGCGGTTGGCGACTGGGTCGTGTCGGAACAACCGGCCCCTTCGTCGCGTGCCGTTATCCATTCGGTGCTGCCACGCCGTTCCGCCTTTGTCCGGCGGTCGGCCGGCGCGAAAAGTGAAGAGCAGGTGGTCGCTGCAAACGTCGATACCGTGTTCCTGGTTAGCGGCCTGGATCACGATTTCAACCTGCGACGCATCGAGCGATACCTCACCCTGGCCTACGACTCCGGGGCCGCTCCGGTCATTGTCCTCAACAAGGCGGACCTCCATGGCAATTTGGAACAGGCCAGGCAGCAGGTGGAAGCGGTCGCATGTGGCGTGCCGATCCTGCTGGTGAGCGCCGCGACCGGCATGGGCCTGGGCGCGCTTCGCGCCGCCCTGCCGCCGGGAACGACCGGCGCCCTGCTCGGCTCGTCGGGCGTGGGCAAGTCGACGTTGGTCAATGCGATGCTTGGCCGCGAGCTGCTGCGTACCGCTGCCGTGCGCGAGGATGACAGCCGAGGGCGCCACACCACCACGCACCGCGAGTTGATCCCGCTGCCTGGCGGGGCCGTGCTCATCGATACGCCCGGCATGCGCGAGCTGCAACTTATCGGCGACGATAGCTCGCTGGCTCGCTCCTTCGACGAAATTGCGGAGCTTGGCCGGCAGTGCCGTTTCAAGGACTGTTCGCATACGGAGGAACCCGGATGTGCGGTGCAGGCGGCGCTGGCCGACGGCCGGCTGGACGCAGAGCGGTACGAGAGTTACCTGCGTCAACGCAAGGAACTCCGCCATCACCAGATGGAACAGGACGTTCATATGCAGATCGAGGAGAAGAAACGCTGGAAGGCCATCCATCGCTCTTTGCGTTTTCACCCGAAGTATCGCAAACAGGAATGACTCGCGAGTGCTCGGGCCGCAATTGGCGGCGATGCAGTTTCCATGCCCAGACATTTCCGTCGGCGGTTTGCGCCGCCGACGGGAATGTTGGTTGGAGGTGGATGGGTTCTTCTTGGAGGCCTTCTAACCACAGCGTCGCAGAGGAGCGGTGAGCAAATCGATCACAAGCAGAAACGAACAACGCAACGCCCCTGCCGGCCCTGTGCCGGTAGAGCGAGTGTTTGGCAACTACAGGCATAGAACACGACCCGTTCCCCCCTTCCCGCCACACCGACGCCGTTGGCGTCGGTGTGGCGGGAAGGGAGGGGCATGCCTGCGGGAGCAGCTAGTAGTTTCCAAACATCGCCCCACCGGGATAAACCCGGATGGTGGCGTTGCGCATATTCATGACTTCGTGCCGGAGGGGCTACAACAACAGACCTCGCGGAACACGTCAATTCATTACCACTTCCCCGCCGGCTGAAGCCGGGACTCCAACAGCCCTGCCACACGCCCGCCCACTCTCATTCTTGACTTCCAAGACGTCGTGAGTATATTCGGTGATAGCCGGGCAGACACGCTTTCTGCACGGTATTCATTTCCCACCGCAAACCGAAAGGCCCGTGTGGCATGGCAATCTCCGCATCCAGTGACGCGAAAGGCATGTTGTGCCTTTCAATGATGAGGCGATTCGCTGGGTTTACGATTCTGGCTTCGGCATTCTGCCTTATCGCCTGCCCCGACGGCCTTGCCGACACAACGGGGCAAGCATCCGGGCAGGGGCTTCCGAACGTCCTGATGATCATGGCCGACGATCCGGCTGAGCAGAACGACCTCTCCCAGAAGCGGCGCGATGTCTTCGGACCGATGTCCGCGGCACTACGGCGGCACATCCAGCAGGGCGGCGCCGTCCCTTGGCAAAAGCCGGCAGAAGACTACACTGTCTGGTAAGTGTAACAATCCCCAAGAGTTCTGCCGTGACCGCTCCGCATACCAACAACTCACGCGCCACGCTTCAGGTCGATCACGATATCGCCACCATCACCTTCACGCGTGACGAGAAACGCAACGCGTTTGATACCGACATGTCGGAGACGGTCAGCCGGTTTCTCGATCAGTCCGTGGCACAGAGCGCCCGTGTGATCCTGCTCCGCGCACAACCTGCGGCCTCGGTATGGTGTGCAGGCCATGACTTGGGCGAGTTCCGGCAGGGCGACGATCCGTGCGATTTGACGAGTCCCCTGTTCCGCCTTGTCGAGAAGATCCAGAACGTGCCGGCGCCGGTCATCGCGGTCCTTGAGGGCGACGCCTATGCAGGCGGGGTCCTGTTGCTAATGGCATCCGATCTGGTCGTCGTGACCGACTCGGTGAAGTTGGTCATGACGGGCAACCGGATCGGGGTCCCTTTCCCGACGTCGATCTACCGCTACTGGCTCCACGTTTTCGGGCTACATCGGATCAAGGAGCTTTTCCTGACGGCCCAGCCGATGACCGCCCAGCAGGCCTACACGGCCGGCATCGTCAACCGGGTCTGCCATCCCGACGAGCTTGAGCCGACACTAGCAGAACTGACCGCATCGATCCTCGCCTGCTCGCCGGAAGGCGTTGCCGATACGAAGCGGCAATTGAACCTCCTGGCCGCCCAATCCGGCTTAAGCGAAGCGGAACAGGAATCCATCGACTCAGCCCGCCGCCAGATCTACGAAAGCGCCACCTTCGCCACCCGCCTCGCCACCTACCGTGCCGGGTTGGGAAGATCGTGAGAATCGGTGGCAGGCGTGAGTATCTTTCGTCAGAGCTTGACAACCGGCCGCTTTACCGTAAGCATATCGGATGGTAGCATGAACGTCCACGCGACGGTCAGCGGACGGCTCGGTAACTGCTTTCTTTCGTCGCAAGCGCTCGACCGGATACCGAGAAGCTCTTGGGAAGAACTCGCCATGGTAGAGTTTCTGCCAAGGAAATGAGAGACCGCCTGGGACTTGACGACGCTGGCCCCTTCGGTCGTAATGGATTTATGGTACTCTATGTGTATAGGGCGGAACGGGTTCCCGAGGACCGGTTCTTCCGCCCGACCGTGCTGGACGCAGGTTGGAGAGGCGCGAGCATCGCCTTTCTTCCCTCGCCGCCCGGTCTCGCCCAGCCCGGCCGGACCCAAAACCTGGCGACTGGACAACCTGCGGAGCCGGAGGTGCTACACGCGGCCATTGGGGCGGCTGAAGTCGAGGAATGTCTGATCGCCGGCCCCCTAACACAAGATCCACCCGACGCCTACAAAGCCATTAGGTTGGCGGGCAAACCGATATCCGAATGATGAATGTCGACCAACTTCGATCAATGATGCTCTCCGTGGACAAACGGGAACTCGCCAACCGCGTTGCAACCGATCTGGACCGCATGAGTCCGCTGATTGGCGCCGAAGGACCGCCGGATCGTCCGGGGCCCGAGGAGCCGTACATCCGCGTGCTCGGCGAGCCAGCCGACGCGGAGTTGAGCCGCCGACTGGCAGACGCCCTGCACGTCGTTCTGCTCGAAGCCGCCGCGGAATTGGAGCGGAGTCTTACGGTCACGCGGCCCTTGCTGCTGTACAACGTCTTCGCGCTTCTGGAGGCCGTCAAGCTGTCCCGTCTGGAGCCGGTCATGGAGATTCTCCGCCGGTTCGATCAACCGCTGGCCGACGCGCTGGCCAATCATCACGACGATCTCTACGCCCAGTTGCTTCTCGCGCACGCGGTCAACCAAGATGGTTCGGCCAAGGACATCGAGTTCTGGCTGGGTTTGCTACAACACGCGAATGTGGATTACGTGAATGCCGGCGTCGTTGGATTGCGTGAATCCGGCCCGCGCAACGCACTGTGGCATCTGCCGCCGGTGAAGGAGGCCCACGAGCGCTGCAGGCAACTAGGCTCCTTCAGTGATGAGGTTATGCTGCTTCTAGACACGTACCCCGATTTCAACTGGGGGCTCACGTGCGGCGAATTCGTGCTGGACCCGGACACGCTTGCCCTGATACGCCAGCACGATCGTGAGCGGTATCGTCCCAAGGTTGAGGAACTCCCCGGACCGGCGGCCGACAGAATCCGGCAAGCCGGCAAGGCAGACGAGGTTCAGCAACGACGCGAAACCTGGCATGCATCGTCACCGACCCTGGCATTGACGGGCGCTACGAACGGTGTCGGAATCTAGGATACGGCCGCATAGGCAGAACAATAGCCAAACATGCTTACGGTTACCTTCTACTCATTTCGTGGTGGTGTCGGCCGAACGATGGCCTTTGGCCAACGTCGCCGCCTATCTGGCGAGGCAAGGGAAGAGCGTTTTCCTCGTCGACTTCGACCTGGAGGCGCCGGGACTGTCGCTAATGCCGGAGTTCCGCCCGGCGATGCCCCTGGAACGGCAAGACGGACTGGTGGGTTATCTGCGAGCCGGATTGGAGGATCGCGAGCTTCCGCCGCTGCGGTCTTTGTGCTATGAACCGCCTCTGGCCCGCAAGCTTCGGAAGCAAGATTCAGACGCAGGCGACATTCACATGCTGCCTGCGGATGCGCGACACGGCGATCAGCGCCAGTACGATCTGGCCAAACTGCACCTCGATCGACTCTACGAAACCCAAGGTCGGTCGCTGGTGATCGACGCCTTGAAGGTCGAGATCGAGCAGGAGTACCATCCCGACTACGTATTGGTCGATTCGCGAACGGGCCTGACCGACGCAGGCGGCATCTGCACGGTGCATTTGGCCGACATGCTGGTGATCGTATCGGGCTTGAATGCACAGAACCTCGAAGGTACGTGTCTTGCAGTAGAACGGCTTCAGCGCGCCCGCACCGATTTCGCTCAGAACGTCCTGTTTGTCATCTCGCCCGTACCGGTCGGCGAGGAGGCGCTGAAGGCCGAACGGTTGGCTGCGGCGGCTGAGCGCTTCGCCGCGGCAATGCAGGCTTCTTCCCAGGATTTGAAAGACAAACTCCTGACGGTGCCGTACCATCCGCAAATCGCGCTAAGTGAAGAGAGTTTCGTATTCCACCATCCGAAGTCACCGGTCTCCGAAGCCTTTCGTCGGATCGCCGAAGCAATCCGAAACCGCAACCCGAATGATTTGGACAAGCAGTTCAAGCGGGTGATGCGTAAGGTAAAGAGGGGTCAAAGAGAAGCCTTTGAGGAACTGTTTGCACTGGCCGATTCGCCGTCCCCTCCACGTGGTGCTCGCATGGTGGTCGCCATGATCCGCATTCAATCGCGGGAGTACCACGAAGCTATTCGCTTGCTCGAAGCCGTTTTGGCGGAGACACCAAATGACTTCGATGCGTTGAACAATCTCGGAACCGCCTTCATGGCCCAGGCGCAGACGAAGTCGGGGGCGGAAGCGGACGGCCTGTTCGCCAAGGCCGAGGAGCAACTACTGGCGGCTGAGCAACTCCGCCCCGGGGCCGGAGCGTATAACTTGGCGTGCGTCGCCGCGATCAGGGGGCATTCCGAGGCGTGCCAACAACGGCTAGAGCAGGCACGGGCGGCCGGTACGCTGCCATCTCGCGAACATCTGATGGCCGACGCAGACCTGGACTCTGTTCGGAACGAGCCGTGGTTCGCCGAGTTGCTGGCGTCGATTCCCGAGGCAGGTGCGTCGTCGTAGAGGTGATACGCTGACGGCGTTCTTCGTGCCTCAGAACCGCGTCATCCACGTCGAATCACCAGTTAATCTTCCGCCGGGGTGGACCACTCGGACCATTGGCCGTTGGTGCGTTGGCGGATGAGCCAGAGGGAGGTGTCGAATGACTTGTCTTGACGGCGGACGAAGATGCCGGCTTCAAGGTCGGGTGATTGGGCCAGGAAACCCTCGGGGGCGATGGTCGTGGCGGCGTCGATGGGCCATGGCTGGGGGCTGAGGTTCGCCGTGATCTCCAAATCGCCGAAACGGCTGCGAAGTACCCGAGGGGCGAGGTACTCGAACGCGTCAAGCGGCCGGCCGGCACAGCGAGGGCCGACGGCAGCCTGCACGCGGCAGAGGCGTTCGATCCAGTCGCGCTCCTTGTCCGAAGGCGTGGGCGCGTGGGTCCACCAGCTTAGGCCGTAGCCCATGGCAAGCGTGATCGACAGGTCGAGCCGATCGCGGACGAACCCGCCCAGGTCGTGATGGTAGAACAGCACCTTGTCGTGCGCCAACAGCAGTGCCAGCGGCTCGATTCGCCATGTGCCTTCAGGCCACAGGTCTTCATAAAGCACCCGGTTGCCAATGGTGCGATTCGGCAGCCAGGGCCAGCTCAATCCGCAGAACATCACCTCCCAGTTGATCAGCCGGTCGTGACCGTCCTCGGTGCCCAACGGAACGGTGGCCGAATCGACCCGGGCGATCTGGTGGATGCCTTCAAGGTAAGCACCGGGGTTGGGAGCCGCCGGATTGCTGTCCCATCGATGCCCCCGCGCGCCCACCTGGTCCTGGAAGAGCACGTCCACCGGATACTCCTGGGTGAACTGGCGACGGATCACGCCGTTGGCCGCGCGAACCGCAGGATGCCATGCACAGATCGTGTACCCCTGCACCGTATTCAGGCCGTAACTTTCGGGATAGATATTGCCCTCGAAATCGCGAGAAAGGGGCGCATCGCCCACGCGCTCGAACGTCGGCCCCTTCGGGTTCGTACACCACCAGGTCGGGTTCGTATAGGGCATGAACAGATGCCCTTTCTCGCGGCAAGTGTTGACCAGTTGCGCAAAGTCGGCAGGCGCGCCCTTTTCCAGGTTCGGTGGCAGGTGGTCTGGATACTGCCGATCGAAGCCGCCGTAAAGATAGTCGGCCGTGTGAAACAGTACCGGGAACGGCAGGCTCTCGGCAATCTGTGCCTGCTCCTTCAGCGTCTTGGCGTTGACCTTGAGCAAGATGCTCCGCTTCAATTGTTCTACCACGTCGGCGGGAGCCTTGTCGGTCAAACCGCGTGTGAACTCGTTGCGTCGGGCGTACGCCTTGAGCACCTCGCGATGCGGACTGCCGAGGGCCATCTGCTGCAACGGCAGACGGACCGTTTCGCCTGCCTTTCCGAAGCTACGGAACAGGTGGGTATAGCAGCCGATGCGATGATCTGCCGGGCCGCTGGCCGAAATCTCCGATTCGGCCGGTACGAAGAGTTCCTCGGGCGTCTGAACGCCGAACAGCGCCAGTTGCCCGCCCTGAGCGCGAAGGGCCATGAAGTCGCAGAAATCGCGATTGGCCGAACGGAACGTCATATCCTCGGCCGGGACCAGGGCGTGGTAGAACGAGTAACCGCCGCCGGCCTCCCACCAGACGCCGCCGCTGCGCACATAGTCGCGAATTGCCACGAGCATACTTTCAGCCTGCTCGACCGACTCGGCCGGAAAACCCTCAGGGAGCGTATTGACGATCGCAAACCACGGCCGTGGCTCGGCCAGTGCCGCACGGAGGCCGGCCGGATCGCGGAGGACCTCAACCTCGATGTTCCCATCGGCAATCCATTTCTGCCGCTGAAGTTCGCCAATCCAGCGACTTACCGGGAACGGTTCGCGCGAGCCGGGCCGGGCGCTCGGCCGCGACACGACGAAACCGATACGCCGTGGCGGCTTGGGCCAATCGCGCGGCGATTTGCCCAGCAGGTCTTCAGGCGGCTGCACCTCGCTTCCCGGCTGGGGTTCGCTATGGTAGAGCTTTGCCAGTGTGGCGATCACGCTGGCCAACTGCGGACGTGACGAATCCTTCGCCTGCACAATTCCTCCGATACGGAACAGCCAGCCCCAGCCGCCGAGGCGATAGGCCGACAGCCAGCTCCCCTGGTCGGTCTCGACCAACGAAAGATCGTGCCGGTCGCCGGCCGGGCAACGGTTGGCCGTCACGCGCCATCGCGGCATTTCCCGGAGATACCAGGCAGGAAGCCAGGCTTCGGCATCGGGGCCCGGGCGAACGGGCACGGGTTCGCTGCGGACCGATCCCATCCGGCAGCGGTCGCCGGTCACCTCAATCATGCCTGTGGGGCCCAGCAGGCGGCGTTGGGCGCCGGCCCCGCCCGACTCAAAGAACGAACGCGAGAACGCCAGCCCCAGATGCTCGGGGAAGATGAACTCGTCGAGCGTGGCAACGTCGAACTCCAGTGCAGCCGGGAACCGCCAGCCGAGCATCCTGCCGTGTTTCATTCGGACCTCGGCCTGCCACGCGGGCCCCTCGCCGGCAGCCGCGCAGACGATGCCTACCGTGGCGTCCGAACCGTCGAAGTCGAGCGTCAGCACGCCTGCCTCGGCGTTCCATGCGTGCCGGAACGTGCAGGCAGAGGACCCGACGTCCGGCTCGTCGTATCGTTCGATCCGCCACAAGTCCTTGCCGCCGCGCAGAAGCGTACCTGAGCCAGCGCGGTCTTCGATCCGGCGAATGGCTCCGCTTGCGGCGTCGAGGGCAAGTGCCCATCGAGGCGTTTCCAGGACCAATTCGTCCTGCAATTCCTTAAGCGAGGCCTCGGCGGCGTGCAGGCGGGCCGTGTTTGGTGAAATGAGCGTCGCACCCAGCAGCACAATGCCGACGGTAGCGCGAAGTAACCGCTTTCCGCGGCCGGCCACAATCCTCTTGTTCCCCATCGTTCGAAACATGCCTCTCGTACGAATTGCTGCCTAATCGAGTCGCCCCGCCGTCCATTGGCACGCGCGGCGGAACAGCGTGCCGACCTCGGCCGACTGAAATCCTTCGACATTATGCCCCAGCACACTGTGAAACACACGCCCCTTGCCGCAAGCAAGGACGAATGCAATGGGGTAGACCTTCTGGTCCACCTTCGAGCGAGCCGTGACCAAGACCTCGATCGGTTGATGGCCGTCGAGGCACGTATACAGTTCGTCGGTCGTTGTGAACGGCCTCATGCCGCGTGTGATTGGGTGATCGGCATTGGCAATCTCCACCTGGAAGGAGCCGTACGGGTCGTGCCCGCGAAGCTTTGGGTTCCATACCCGACCGGCCACCTTGGCGAAGTCGTCCTTGAACTCCTGAAAGGCGCCGCAGGCGAAGTGGACCAGCACCAGCCCTCCGCCCTCACGGACAAACCGGGCCAGGTTGTCGAGGCCTTTGTGTCCGGGCACTTCAGGATCGTAGTTTTTGAAATGCATGACCACGACGTCGTAATCGGAGAGTGGAAACGCGCCGAGCTGATTGAGATCGTCGAGCACCTCAACCGAAAGATGCGGTTCCTTCTCCAGTTGCGCCTTCAGAGCAGGCGTGGTCTCCTGCCACTTGTGCCCCTTGTAATCTTCGCCGGTGACAATCAGCACGCGCACACGTCCGGGCGGATCACTCGCCATACTCGTCTCGGCCCACAGAAGGCCACCGCAGATGCACACCAGCAGCAAGCAACACACAGAAGAACACCGGACATGGGCATTTGTGTTTGTCATCGTTGGGGTCCTCGCTTCAGGTACTTGGAGACAAATGTACGAGGGATGACCGAGAGCGATCTCGTTCCGGGCAGCGACTCGCGATGCCGTTGCCAAACCCTTGGTTGCCGGCCAGGGGCACTTCCTTTCCTAAAGTTGCCGCAGGTCGCGGCTACCATGTACGATTCTCGCAATTTCCACTCCGTCGTCCAGGCGACGGAAGAACACAACAAAGCCACCCACTGTGAAACTCCGACAGCCGGCAACGCCGAAGTCCTCTCGCCGCTCGCCCATTGCCGGATTCGTTCCCAGAAGATTACACGCCGCGCGAATCCTTCGCAGCCAGTTCCGCGCCGCATTCGGATTGTCCTGAGCTATATAGGAGACGATTTCAGCAAGATCGTCATTGGCAATGGGAGCGTAGGTTACCTTCGCCATTAGTCTGCCACGTCATTTGGGGACCGGGCATCCTCAATGATCTGCTCTGCACGACGATAGACTTCGTGAGAATCAATCCCCTTGCCTTCATCTAGTTGCTGGAAGCCCAGACGTACCTCGTCTTTCAAGGCTTCAGTCGCCTGCAACAAGCGGAGTCCTGCTGCAAGTACATCACCTTCCGTTAGAAAGCGACGTTCGGCAACCATTCTTTGCACGAAAGGTACAAAATCGGTCGGAATTTCAGTGCTCATTGCAGTTACTCGCTTGCGAAGACCCGGTGCAAGTTCGTTCGACGACGTACGGCGCCACATATACTGATGCTGCCCCAAAAAAAGGACAACAATGCCCAGAAGCTACGTGACGGGGCTAACATCTCCGCCACCCCAACGGGTAACATCTGCCCTTTATTCTCACGCAAGACTCAACCAGTGTCAAGCTCCCAACATTACCCCAAAGCAACAGCCAGACGGACCGTCCGGCCTGTCCAGCCTCTGTCACTTGTCGGTTCGGAATGGCACGGCAGGCAGGCCGGCGGCGTTGTAGAGGGTGCATTCGGGGTTGTTGGCCCAGGCATAGCGGACGTACTCTGGATTCGGAATGTCTTCGCTCCAGACCACCACGCTATCGCCGTCAATCGTTGCTTTGGCCCAGACGAACTGCTTGTCGGCGCACGCGATCGCGAACCCTTTCAGCTCGCCACCCTTCGCCTGCAGCCCGCCACCGAGATGCGTGAAGTGAATCCGGATACGATCGCCCTCCACCGTGCTCGACGCGAACAGCGGCCCGGAGACGACCGTATCGGTCTCGCCATAGCAGTCGCGCTTTGCCCACAACGCCAGGCGTCTACCCACGTCCTGCTTGTTCTTCGGGTGGACGTTCGTTGCATCGCCAATGTCGATGGCAATTGCCATGCCCGTGTGGGGCAGGGATAGTGTCTTGGTCTGCGACTCGCGCATGAACGCCCATGTCTCGTCACAGGGTTTCTCGCGCCGCGCCTGGTAGCTGGCCAGTTGAACAAAATAGAAGGGCAGCGTCTCATCGCCCCAAAGCTTGCGCCACGAGCTGATCATCGCAGGAAAGAGGATCGAGTGTTGATCGGGCCGCCCGGCGTTCGACTCGCCCTGGTACCAGAGGAATCCGCGAACAGGGTATCGCGTAAAAGGAGCAATCATCGCGTTGAACAAGGCACATGGCACCTTGTAGCCGCGCGGCAGGTCTCGGGCGATCTTTGCAGGCTCCAGAGAAAGCTCCACCTGGCACTTCCAGGTCTTCGGCAGCATGACTTCGCCTGCTCCGTCCCGATAGACCTTCAACGGCGCCGGGTAGCCCGGATGAAAGCCGCCGAGGCCGACTTCATTGAAGATGCGGACGGCAATGACGTTTCTCCCCGGCTTGACAAGATTGCCCGGGATTCTGTGCGTTCGGAAAACCCATTCATGCCCGTCGTTGTTTCGGCGACCGACCTCCGTTCCGTTGACAAAGGCCACGCTGTTTTGCGTAATCGGACCGAGATACAGATTGGCGTCCTTGCGTGCCCAGTCGGCAGGCAGATCGACCTCGGTGCGGAACCAGACGGCGCCGTCGATGTTCATCCCGCGCGATTCGATACTGCCGGGAACGGTCACGTCCTTCCAGGCCGATGCGTCGTAGTCGGGAGCGGTCCACTGGAGACATTCCGGCTTGATGCCGGGATCTTTGTGCGCGGCCGCTTCGTAGATTCGCTTCCGTACGGCGTCGTAGGTCTTCCAGTCCGGATACTCTTCCGGCGGGATGGCGGCCGGTTGAGGCAACGCCCTGTCGGCCAGCAGGACTTCGACCGGTGTCCACGCTTCGCACGAACTGGCGCCGACCGCACTGTTGATCACGCCCACTGGAATGCCGTACGACGCATGAATGTCGCGGGCGAAGAAGTAGGCGACCGCCGAGAAGCCTTTGACGTTTTCCGGAGTACAGATCAGCCACTCGCCTGCCGTGTCCTTGCGCGGCGCGGAAGCCAAATCGCGTCCGACCATGAAGAAGCGAATCTCGGGATAGTTGGCCGCCTTGATCTCTTCCGGGGCGTTGTAGACTCCGCTGACTCGCATTGCCATATTCGACTGGCCCGACGCCAGCCAGACATCGCCAACCAGGACATTTCTGATCGTGATGGCATTCGTCCCGGTAACGCGCATTTCCGTGGGTTCCGACTGCCACGTCAACGGCTCAAGCATAACCTTCCAGTCGCCTGCCGCGTCGGCCGTCGCCTGCTTGCGTTGGCCGCAGATTGCGACGGTTACCTTCTCCGCCGGAGCGGCCGTCCCGTAGACCGGCGCCGGCTTGCCTTGCTGCAGCACCATGTTGTCGGAAAAGATCGCCGGCAGAGAGACTTCGGCCCGGAGACCGCCGGCCGCCAACATGACAAGGGCGCCGGCCAGACAGACTGAACCACGAGACACAGCGAACATAGCAACGTTACCTTTCATAATGCGGAAAGCCTATTGATGGGCCAGGGTTGCAATTTCCTCAGGAGCAAGGACGCGGCGGTAGACGCGAACGTCGTCAAGACAGCCGCGGAACCAGGCGCGTTCCATGTTCACGCTGTGGCCGCCAATAGTGAGCAAGCTGCCCGGGGCAATGAAGCCGCGGCGCTCTTGTGAAGCTACTTCCTTACCGTTGATGAAAAGACGCATCACTCGGTTATCAAAGGTTGCGGCGACGTGCGACCACTCGTTCACAGGCAAGGGCTCTGGCCCCCGGAGCCCGTGGCTCCAGTTTTCCCGTGGTACCTGCCAGTAGGGATACCCGCCGCCAAGGCCGAGGCGGTACCCGGTGGCGCCCCCGCCTACGGTATTGAGCATCCAGCGGTCGCTCTGGTTGGCTTCCGAGGGTTTGCACCAGAGGGCGACCGTAACGCCGCCGGGATGGAAGAAGGCGGCCGGGGCCGGGGTAGATGCCCCGCCATTGCCACACCGAAGAACCCTGCCGCCACGTCCGGGCTCCAGGCAAAGTCCTTCGTTATTCAAACGGCAGTCGTTGACCGACGAGTCAGGAAAACGACCGTCGTCTTCATTTTCGAATTCATAATGGGCCAACAGATCGCCCATGATACGGACCGGCTGCCAGGGCATGCGCTTGCCGAACCCGGCGCGCGTCTCCTCGTACCGTTTCTGTGGGGCAGGCAGGCCGAGGTCTTCGGGAATGATGTCGGTAATGGTCTCGGGCGCCCAGTCTGTGCAGAAGACCCGTTTGATGGCGTTCACGAAGGTGAAGCCCGTACCTGTCGTCGGTTCGATGTAGTGACCTTCGCCGAACTCGGTCCAGTTATCGAAGACGACCATCTTGCTATCCCAGCGGTCGGCCGGTTTCGCGTCGACGATGGCTTTGGCCTCGCGGCAGGCGGCTTCAAAGTTCTCGGCCTTCGGATCGGCGATGTAGTCGCCCTTACCACGCACGACACGGCCCCAGGGACGATCGTCCCGGCCCATGACAATGTTCGGAATGTCGGGAACGCTGCCTGTCAGGGCGTCGCGGTCGAGCCACGCCTGCTTGTAGCGGCTGAGGACCTCTGCATGATTTCGATAGGACAAACCTGCCGGGTCCAAGCCGGCAGGCTTGACGTCGCGGATGGAAAGATTGTAGCCCGACACGGCATCCCAACCGCTTTGTTCGATCTGCTTGCCCAGCATCTCATCGTGCGGGTTATCCATGCAGGCGATGATGCGCAGCCCGTCGAAGCCGGCCTCGCGGCATTGGGCTCGCATCTTCTCCAAGGCCTGCTTCGTCTTCTCCGGACCGCCAAGCTCGGGAATCAGCTTGCGCGGCTGCCAGATGAAGAGAACCGGCCGGTTGTCGATCTTCAGGTACGAGGGATGGGTGAAGTAGTTCTTGATCCAGAAGGGCAGTACGTTGTCGAGCAGGTCGGCCTCGTCCTTTACGCCCTTGGCGCAGCCGTTCTCCCACATGATGGTGAAGGTGAACATGTCGCGGTACCTCGCATCGAACAGCCCATCGTGGATGGCGTGGCCGAGCGTGTGCTCGATCTCCGGCTCGTAGTGGGCCCGGTACCAGCAATAGATGAAACCGTTGATGCCGTGTTCCAGCGCATACTTGATGTGCCAGTCGGCGACTTCCGGGGTCCCTTCGTCGTACCAACCGATGGCCGGGCGGTTGTCCGGCCAAGGTTCAATCTTCTCCCAACCGTAATGCGTGCCCTCCTTCCAGAGTGCGCAGTAGTGCATCAGATTGACATAGTCGGTCTTGGCAGGCTGGGGCTTGGGCACATAGTCGGTGGCAGGCAGGTCAGGCTGCGGCTCGACCACAAGGGCAAGATCCCGGGTGCGTGGCTCCGCGCCCTTTGAAGCGACTTCCACCTGCACCGTGTAGGTTCCAGGCTTCGCGGCGCGAATACGCCAGGTTGCCATATCGAAATCGTCCATGCCCAGATAGGGAATCGTCTGCTCCGCCTCTCCGAGAATCTCCACACTTTCCGGCACGGAAAGCCGGACCGTGATTTCCTCGGATTCACCGCCGACGTTCTGAATGCCTGCAATCACCGTCTCTTCGCGAGCCGGGCGAAGCTTGGCGCGACCTGGGGCCAGCGACCGGATGTAGAACGCAGGCGTCCCGATCGGACGGTCTGCCAAAGCAAGCTGACGGACAACGATGGGACCTTCACCACCGCTGAAACTCAAAGCGATCCGGCGCAGCGTACCCGTCCATACGTCGGACATGGCGCCGTCGACGATCGTGGGGCGTCCGTCCGACTGCGGTTGGAAGCTGATTGAACCGGTCCCGGCGTCGGTGACGATATCGACGTGTCCGGTCCAACCTGGGGCTACCGACGGGATGTCTAGACAGATGAACGGCCGCGGCGCGAGGTTGCATGCCAGCGCGGGGCTGGTCAACATGCTCGTACGCGACGGGAACGTGGCCGTGAGCAGTTCGCCCTGGACGTCGCAGGCGGCTCCGTTCTGCGCCTGCCAACCTTCCCATCCGGCCTGACCGCCAAACACGATGGGATCACCGGTATCAGACGCTGGCGGCGCCGTTTCCTTCGACGCACTTTCGGCAGACAGATTCGCCAGCATTGCCGCTCGTTCCAGACTCGGATTGCGAATCTCCACGCGGTCGATCACGCCGGTAACAGCGCCGATTTGAAGCGGTTCCGCTCCGGGGTTGATTCGACCAAAGCGAGTGTTTTCAAAAGTCTCGCCATTGACATCCATCCTCACGCCCTGCCCCGACCACACGACGTGCACGTCGTACCATGTGCCGGTCTGCACGACGGGGCCTCGCAAACGCGGTTCCCATTTCCCTTCGATCTGGACGTAGAACGATAGACAGCCGCCCTCGCTGGTTCCGTCCGTACGGAGAAGGTACTCGCCATTCTTCATAACCAGGCCCCGCGGATGCTCCGGTAGTTCGGCCAGGCGGAAGCGGCAGAATATCTCCAATTCCGGTCGCAGACGCAACTGGGCTGCGTCGGCGTACTGAAGCGTAATGCCAGGGGCCAGACCTTGCCCCTTCTCGGTCGCGATGAATGCCGGTTTTCCGCTGAGCGGTTCCACAACGGCTCCGCTTGGCGTGGCGGTCCCGTCGAACTCCCAGGTGACCGCAGCCGGCAGTGGACTACTTAGCAGAGCAGCGGTGAACAGTACAAACAGACCTTGGCTGCGCAGCATGTCGGATCCTTTGCTGTTACAGATCGATTCTCATTTATATCGTGCCCCGTTTTGCGGGGAGGTAGGACAAACTAGGAGCGATCATCTTGCCGGATGAAGAACGGCTCACATGGTCGCGATGCGGTATTACACAACAACGCACACGACTCCCAAACGGGATATCCCATTCGGGGTGAACCTGAAACCGCTCCAGGTGTGGCTTCCCACATTTTAGCAGCGAACGCCCCCCGTGTCTAATGGCTGGGAAACCGCAGGCCGGCTGAGTATTCTGCCAAGTGCAAGAATGCGATAGGGTGCAGCAGCGGACTTACACGGCTGGAAAAAGGCCACCAGCCGGCTTGCCCGGCCTGGAGCCGCGGTCAGTTGGCTACTGGCAACGCCCCCAATCCATTCTCGCCCCGCACGGTGCCGCCGCCTCCGGCGGCGGCACCGTGCGGGGCGAGAATATGGCTCGTAGCCCACGGTTAGCTGGATGACCACGGCTCCAGGCGGGGCAAGCCTGGGCTGTCAAAAAGTTGGGGTTGACACGGTGTTTGGATAGTGCGATTTCATTCCTTCCGCCCGCCGCCAATCCAGAAGTCGCTTGTTACGGTACGATTTCGAGTCCCACACGCCGCGCACCAGCGGCCACTGATCCGCGCTATTCGCCGGAGGCGATTCGCACCGTAGCCAGGGGTTTCTTTACCCCTGGAAACCATACGCACCACCTCACATCCCCGTTTATTCCCGGTTTGTTCCGCCGCCTGCGGCGGCGGAACAAACCGGGAAACGGCCAAACCGGTCGGAACACCCGCGATGTCTTTGCCGCCTGCGGCGGCAAAGACATCGCGGGAATGGAATTTGGCGCGGCCATGAGGCTGAGAATGCAGTATTGTGCAACTCACAATGTGCGGCGTCCGTTTCGCCTCCGGGCTTGCCCCGGAGGATCAGTGACTCCACAAGCCACATTCGGGGGCGCAGCTTGCCCATGGCCCAGGTTCAGGCTACACTGGACACTCAGTCAGCAAACCGAGGGCCTTCCTGTTTCGGACGCTGAAAGCCTCGCGCCCCGCCTGAGGCCGACGCTTCCGGCGTTTCTGCTTCTTCGACCAGACGGGAAGACGACATCTTCCGAGGAGATGCAACGTAATGCGCAGTTGTGACGCGAGAAGCGTAGGCTGGTTCGGGACGGTCGCGATTCTGGCCGCCGTGCTGTCGTCGGCGACTGTTTCCGCCTGGTCCGCAGAGGCGTGGCCCGTGTTTCGTGGGCCGTCGTACGACGGCTCGTCCGACGCCGCGAACTTGCCGCTCACATGGAGCGAAGAGCAAAACGTAGTCTGGAAGACGCCCATCTCGCACCGGGGCTGGTCGACGCCCGTGGTAATGGACGGGCAGATCTGGCTGACCACGGCTACCGAGGACGGCCGTGAGATGTTCGTCTACTGCGTAGATTTCGAGACGGGCAAAGTCCTGCATCGGGCCAAGCTGTTCCAGAACGCAGAGCCCGAACCGCTGGACAACTCGGTCAATGGCTACGCATCGCCTACCGGGGCCTTGCAGCCCGGCCGATTCTTCGCACATTTCGGCGCCTACGGCACGGCGGCCATCGACACCAAGACGTTCAAAGTGGTTTGGCAGCGGCGCGATCTGCCGTGCCGCCATTTCCGTGGGCCCGGCTCCTCGGTCATCATCGCCGACGATCTGCTGATCCTTACTATGGACGGCATCGATGTCCAGTACGTAACGGCCCTCGACACGCAAACCGGCCGAACCGTCTGGACCACGCCCCGTTCCACCCAATGGAAAGACGTCGATGCCGAAGGAAACGTCCTGCGCGACGGCGACTATCGCAAGGGGTACGGTACGCCCATTCTCTGCCAGGTGAACGACCGGCGCCAGTTGGCCAGCGTCGGCGCGATGGCCGCCTTCGGCTACACGCCCAAAACGGGCGAAGAACTCTGGACCGTCGCCTTCCACGGCTACAATGCCGCATCCAGCCCCGTGTACGCCGCCGGCCTGGTGATTGTCAATACGAGCAACCCCAAGCCTTCGCTCATCGCGATTGATCCAACAGGCCGCGGCAACACGACAGACACGCACGTCGCCTGGCGCTACGATCGAGCCGTTCCGGTCATCCCATCGCCTGTGGTGGTCAGCGATGAACTGGTCATCTTCGTCAACAATACGGGTGTCGCCACATGCCTGGATGCAGCCACCGGCGATGAATTGTGGAAGGAGCGCATTGGGGGCAACCATTGCGCCTCGCCCCTGGTAGCCGGTGGAAAGGTCTATTTCTTCGATACTCAGGGCCAGTCCGTCGTCATTGCGGCCGACCGCCAATTTCGCATCCTGGCGAAAAACCAACTCGACGACGGCTTCATGGCGTCGCCCGCTGTGGTCGGCGACCGCACCATGCTCCTCCGAACCCGCACGCATCTTTACCGCATCGAGCAGAACTAATGTGAAACTCGTGCGAGTCTGCTCAGGGCGTCATTCTGTAAGGCAGCTCGAACTGATGTTGTTCGGAATCGGCAACGATTGAAGTCGCCGTGCAGAGTTTGCCAGTCACGGGATTGTAGGTGGTGACCTTGATCAGGTTCGCGCCTGGGCGAAAGCTGTAGAGCCGGAGGCCATTGACGCCATAATCCGACAGAACGGCATAGACCTGGTTGCCGTGCTCGCCGGTGAGTGTTTGGCGCATCGTCTGCGTTCGGCTCTGATCGCCGCAACAGATCAGAAACAGGTTGGCGTGCTTCTGGAAACACTTATCCCACATCTGCTGCGGCGTATTACCCCGGTCGCCGTGGCGTTTCTTCCAGTTCATCACGCCCTTGGGGGCATCGAAGTAATCACGAGCTGTTTTCGGATGTTCGCGGGGGCCGAGGAACATGTGAGTCGTAACGATCGCCCGGCGGCCGGCATGTTCATCCAATACCTTGTCGGCCCATTGCAGGACATCGTCCGGCGCGTTGCATTCCAGGTGCAGTACGACAAAGTCGAGCCCTTCGGCCGAGAATTGCTGGAAGCTATTGGCGTTGTCGTCGGAAACGGTTTCCTCCTCGGTCCCCGCTTTGAACACGCCACCGTACCAGGGAAACGCTTCGAATCGGGTCTGCGGAAAGTACCGCTGGAACAGAGAACTGTCGCCGCTGCCGGTCATGTCGTGATTGCCCGGGCAGATCCCGTAGGGTACGCGGCCGTGAAGATGATCCATACATCGACGGGCGACTTCCCACTGCTCGGCCGAGTTCCGATCGACGATGTCGCCGACGTGACTGACAAATACGATCCGCTGCCGCTGGAGGTTATCGGCAGTCCAGCGCGCCCACGTATCGAAGATCGGATTGGTCGTCTCGTCCGTTCCATCGGGCTGCGCCTTCGTTCCACGCCCTCGATACTGTTGCGTATCGGGAAAGACAGCGATGGTAAACGAACCAGCCGGAGCCGGCGGCAACTCAGCCCGGACGTGAACGCAGAGCCCAAGTACCAGGGCCGCAGCAAAGGCAACACGGACGATGCGTGAAGGCAGGATGGTCATGGCGGGTCGTTCTCCGAGTGACAATTCCGGGAGCAAGGCTAAGGTACCTACCAGTGTACGCCGCACAGGAGGCCACGTCCAGAGAACCGATCGTACGCCGGTTGTACAACTTCGTGGCGCACAGGAATTGAGTGGGTACCGCCTGAAGTCACCCAACGCCACCTTAACGGCATGGTTTTTGAACGGTGGCAGTCAATAGGCAACCAATCCTTGATGGGTGAACAGCGCCCTACGGCCCTGCTGCAGGGGCTGGAGTCGATTCAATCCAGAGGTAATCCAATCGGCAGGTGCCGGTCAGTGGCTGGCCGGTTGCGAGGTCGAGCCGGAGTTGTTTCAGTCGGCCTTTCCAGGGGGCGAGAGACGAAACGTCCAGGCGGTAGGTTCGACATTGGTTGTCGTTGGCGACGGCGGGGAAAGTGAGACTTTTAGCGTCATCCCAGGTCGGATCGGCTTCGGTCGTGAACCTCAGACGCATTTCTGTTGCGGGCGTGTGGTTCTGGAGCCGAAGGACAATTGCCTCGTTGACGGTCAGATCGACGCCGAGATTGTCGGTCGATAGCAGATGCGCATCCGGGCTGTCTTCGATCGCCACAATGTAGTAGCCGCCTGCAACGTATTTCACCGGATGCGACGTGGTGGGCCAGTCCTGGTTCGACCACCGCTGGATACGAGTTCCGGGGTTCACCTCGGTCCACCCTTCCTTGTCCAGGTTGGTATTGAACTCCCAGGCCGCAACAACAGACGCGCCTGCAGGCAGGACATGTACCACGACCATGTCGCTGACCCACAGTTGGCCATCGTCGGCCACGAGTCGCAGCAGGTAGTCGCCTGGCGTATCGAACGTGGCCGTAGCAGCAGGGGCGCCGGCATCGTCGAAGAGAACGCTCCCTGGCCCTTCGAGCACTTCCCATCCAACCGAAAGCTGTTTGCCGCCCGGTTTACCGTCGTCGCTTGCCCGTCCGGCCAGGGTGACCTTGCGTTGGTCGGTCCGCAGGTCGGGCCCCGCATCGACCACCGGCGGACGACTGAGCGGCATCGCGCGGTCGATCTCGGCGACGGTGGCATACGCGGTATTATCGCGCAGCGTCCAGGAGGTCAATTGCGGCGCCTTGTTCACGAAGAACTCAATACCGGGAAGAAGCACATAGCCGTTCCCCTCGATGGTTCCCGTACTGCGACAGATGGATGGGTCGTTCACTCCTCCCCAGATATAGATTTCGGACGGCCCCAGCTTGTTGGCCGTGTTGTTCCGGATGAAACGCGAATTACGGATTTCGATGTTCGTGGTCTGCGGCGACTTCAACCCCAACACTTCGATGGCCGCGCCGGCATTGTTTTCGAACGTGCAATCTTCAATCAGGCTGCCGTTACCGCCGGCCTCAAAATCGACGCCGCCCTGGTCGTGACTGCCCGAATCGGGCTGGTTGCGGAAAGTGCAGTTGCGAATGATCAGCCCCTGGGGGCCGCCAAGCATGATGCCCATCGTGCCGGCGCTGGCGTGCCAGCCAGATGCGTCGAAGATACTATTCTCGAGAATCGTGCGGCGGATTCCGACCAGGAACGGATGCGGCGAGGTGTTGTGAACGATATTGTCGTGGCAGAAGACCCGGTCCACAACGACATCGTCGCCGCGAACGTAATAGCCCGAGGAGCACTGGAACATTTCGCAGTCGCGAAGTACGAGGTCCCGGGCCGTCGCGCCGCAGATGGCGATTCCGGGCGAATTGTGCACGCCGTCCTCTTGCGGTCCGCGGCGGTCGAGCCATTCGGGAATCCCGTGGGCATTGAACCGGTAGAGACCTTCGATATGATGGGCAATGCAGTCTTCGATCACCAGCCCACGATGCCCGGACTCCGTGTAGCTGACAATCAGCCCCTTCGCGGCGTAACACACGACCATGCCGTGGATATGGAGAAAGTCCGGATTCTCAACCAACATGCACCGGTCGTCGATGTCCCAATTGCGGCGGATGATCGGACGCGGGCCTTCGCCGTAGGTTCCGATTTCCGCCCAGTTGTCCTCGGTACCGCGAGCCGAGACGTTCAACTCCTCGTGAAAGACGCTCCCTCGCCGCAGAAGAAGCCGCTGGCCCGGCCCAAGCACCCGGCCGTCCATGTTCGTGAAATCCTTCCACGCCGCATCGGGCGACGTGCCGGTACGCGTGTTATCGCCTGCAATGCTATCGATGTAATACGTCGTCGCTTTCTCGTCTGTTGCCGTGGTCGGCGTCAGTTGTTCGCAGGTTGAACGCGGCGTCCCTTCTTCGTTTGGGAAGAATACCAGCGGATGCCGTGCCGTCAGCGGCGGCGAAGCGGCGGCGGTGATCTGGATCTGCGCAGCCCCAAGCACCGGCTCATCGGCCTCAACGCCCCACTCGATCGTCCGTTCGGTTCCCGTCGGCATGGCGCCCAACTCGTGAACGGCCGGCCCCATGCAACGGACGCCTGCCGGAAGTTGAAAATGGACCGCCACCTGCTCCGCCGCCGTGCCGACATTGCGAACCGTTGTCGTCAGTTTCTCAGGCCGCCCGACCAGCAGGATCGCATGCTCCTGTCGCGCGTCGCGCACCAGGAAGGTCGGAAGCCTGGGGTTCTCGATTCTCACATTGTCGATCAGTCCCCGATGTCTGCCGATTACCAGGGGATGATCGGTAGGCTTGGCCAGCCCGGACCGCATGACGCGGCTCCGCTGGCCGTTCACGTCGAGCATCAGGGCAGTGCCGTCCCAGCAGGCTGTTACCCGGCACCACTGTCCCGGCGTTACGCGTTGCTTGCTGCTGACACGCGGTTCCCAACCGTCAAGGTTCACGAAGAAGGCGAACTGCCCGCCTTCCTCCGCCGAGTTCACACGGAGTTGGTACTCGCCATCCTTGATCACCAGATGACGCGTCCCCGATGGAGTTTCGTCAAAGAAGACGTCGCAGTCGATACGCAGTCCCGGCGCAAGTTGCAGATCGGGCTGGCTGGCTATCTGCACTGCTCGACCGTCCGACTTGAGTGCCTGTCCGCCCGGCACGGGAACGAACTGCGGCTTCTCGCCAATGAGCCGATGTCCATGCCCGGTCGAATCGTCCAGGTCGCCCTCGAACAACCACTGTGCAACGCCTGCCGGT
Source organism: Thermoguttaceae bacterium (assembly GCA_040772845.1). GTDB lineage: Bacteria > Planctomycetota > Planctomycetia > Pirellulales > Thermoguttaceae > PWXP01. Next base: position 6,830,413 of record JAXGXG010000001.1, on the reverse strand, counting down.
GGGGCATTCGGATTCTCGATCCGGACTTCGTCGAGCACGCCCTCGAACAATCCCAACTCGATGGGTTCCCGCGATAGCAACGGTGCGCCGGCCCGCCGCACGCTGGTTCGCTGGCCGTCGACTTCCAGCCAGATCTCTTTGCCATCCCAACCGGCCACCAGGTGATGCCACACGCCCACCTTGGCCGGCATGGCGGAGCGGACGCGCGGCTCCCATCCGTCCAAATGCAGGAAGAAGGAAATATGCCCACCCTCACTGGGCGGATCGATGCGGAGCTGGTAGGCATCGTCCTTGATCAGCAACGGCTGCCAGCTCGGACCGATTACGTCGAGCTTGGCCCAGCACTCGATTCGCAATCCGGGCGCCGGGCGCAATTCCGGACTATCCGGCACGACCGCCGCGCCCTCCCGGCAGCGGAGCCCCTGGCCACGGTGTCCGGGGGCAAACGCAGCCGATTCCGCAAAAACGTCGTTGCCTCGCCCCGACTGATCGGCCAGATTTCCCTCGAAACTCCAGACGCCTACCGCGGGCCGCTCTTCGGCGAGGGCCGGGGTCAAGCAGCCCGTCAGAGTAACGAGCACAACACACGCAGTAAGAAGATGTCGTTTCACCAGATTGCCTCTTTCTTTAGATCTTTCTCTTGATCGTGAGCACGGTGCCAATTCAGGCTCGCGCAACGATCCATCTTACCATAGTGCTCGGGGCGACGTCGACCGACTGATTGACTTCCGGAAGCACCCACGAAGCGGTGACCGTTGCGACAATGACGCCGCTGTCATTCCCACTTCGGTCTTCGTTTACCCCTTCCCTCTCTACTGAAGCGTTGCCCGGTGGAGGACCCGCAGCGCCCGCAGGTAGCCCTCGAAGTATTGCTCGCCCGCCCCGTGGCCGCCGAAGACCGATGTGCCGATGTAGAGTCCTGGCCCGGGGGCAGGTTGCGGCTCGCTCGTCTGGTCGTTTACTCGAAAGACGATCGTTTCGAGATCATAACTGACCGTGACATCCGACCACTCGCCCATCGGCAACGCCAGTCCGGATCGCTGCACGGTTGACACCGTTTGGTCGTCCGTGTATGTGGACCACAGTTTGCCATTCTCAAGGTACACCGTCACCGAGCCGATGTAGTGGCCGTGATGACGCCAGAGAATCTGCTTCTTCAGCGTTGTTGGCTTGATCTGCATCTCCAGTGTCCACGCATTTCGTCGAGGCGTTACCTCGCGAGGGAAGACGACGTAGTTCCCGACGCCGTCGAAGCGGAGCGCAACCGCACCGTCTTCCTCGACCCACTCAGGAGCTGTTGAGGGCGCCCCGTCGGGATACGCGCCGCCGGAACGGTACGGATCTCCCATGCTCCCCGACTCTCCACCGCCCGTGTACGTGACCGCGTTCGCAACCCCGCCCATCTGGCCGCTAAATGGAAGGCCTGCTTCCGCATAAACCAGCGCGCCGTTTTCTGGCCACAGACGGTAAACAATGTCGGGAATCGCACTCTCCGCAACCTGAACCTCCACGGTCTTGCCCAGCGTATCGGAGAAGACGTCTAGCGGCACCGCGGCCCGAGGCTTCACGCCTGCAACCGTCACCGGCGCACTCCGCCACGTCTTGCCCGACTTCGTGATGGCGCGCAGATGAAAGACCGAATGTGGCCTCCGCGGCGTGACGTTGAAGGCCAGCGCCGCCCGCGGCGCGTCGACGTGTGGCGGCAGGCTCGGCGCCCGGTCGAAGTCCTCGACGGTCACGGTTATGTCGGGCCTGACATGCTCGCAGTGAATGCCCTCCGTGGCAAGCTTTCCTAACGGGATTTCCGCCCGCAGTTCCGTGAAACTCAGAGACAGTGTGGCCGCGGACGCCTGCTCGCGCGGCAATACGGCGTAGTAGACGCGGCGCCACGCGCCCAAAGTCGTATTCAACCGGACGCAGTCGCCCTCGTTGAAGAAGTAGCGTCCATCCGACTTCCCCAGATACTCCACTTCCGCGCCGGTGACGCGAAGCGTTCCCTTCAACTCTCGCTTCCTCATCGCGCGCATGTCAACTCGCAGCAGCATCATCGCATCGCGGTCGGGGCACTCGCCGGACGCATCGACCGCATAGACTTCGTCATCATTCTCCAGCACCTCCAACGATGCCAGACGTTCATCGCACGCGAAGCGAGCGGTAACCGCGCGGCTCCCTCCAGGTTTATCCGAAGGCTTCACTGCGAAGTCGCATTCGGGCGCTCGAATGAGGTCGCGCAGCGGCTGCTTGACCCATTTGTAATCCCAGTTGTCCGTCGGACGCACGATGATGTGATGCAGGCCGTCGCGGACGTTCAGTTCACGCCCGTCGGAAGTGGCAATGACCAGGGCTGGCCGGAGGACCATGGTTCCTGCAAGCGACTCGCTCGGTATCGTCCAACGGTGCTCGCTCAGCTCAGCAGCGTCGAACGTCACTGGCGCGGCGTCGCGGAGCTTCGTTCCACCCTCATCGACCAGCGAGGCGGTCACCGAATAGTCACCCTCGCTTCCATCCGGCACGTTGAGCATCTCAATCTCCACCTGCTCGCCGAGCGTCAGCTTGCGGCGATAACTGACAATGAGATTTGGAAGCCGGGTGTCGTCGCCGGCATTCGGGGCAGGCGCAAGGCCCTTGATTCGCCGCATGTAGTACTTGATAATGCGCTGCGTGGAGAATCCATTTTGCACGGTTGGTTCGATGGTCGTGTGCTCGTTCAGCTCATCCCACTCGGCCAGCCCGATCATGTCGGGCTTTGCATCGATCGCCGCCTCGAAGCTGCCCCGCAGCGTGCGCGTTCCGTCCTCGTCCAGGGTTGAGCCACTCATGAACTGGAAGTAGCCGATCTTCGCGCCCAACACAAGGAACTTGTCGCGGTACGGCTCCTCGCCGAGAACCGACTTGAGCGTGGGAATCACATAGTGACGGTAGAACTCCACGTCGAACGTTCGGTCTCGACGCCGCCATGCGACACCGTAGGTCATGTCGATGCCGTCGGCCACCTTCAGGTAGGTCCGGATATGCTCCCGAAGCACCGCATCGGTGTTTGCGGAAACCTCGCCGTTCGCCAGGAACTCCTTGTGCGCGTCGCGCCACCGCGTGATGGCAATCAGGTAGATGAAATCACCATGGTCCGACCGCAAGGCGGCCAGCATCCGACGAAGGTCGTCGGCAGGCGTGGAATCGCCTCCGTAGGCGCCGAAACGCAAGAGATTCCGTCCGCGGTAGTTCAAACGCGCCGTGACAGGCGACTGCTTCGCAATCTCGATGGCGCGCGGCTTGTAGGCGTCCGTCTTAGCGTCGCCACCGAAGAGCGGGAAGAACATGAATCCATCAGGGTGGCCCTGGCGGGCGCATTGCATGGCGATGTCATAACGTTGAATCATCCCGGTCGTGCCGATGATCGCTCCTATGCCATCCATCTCGTACATCATCGCATGGTCCATGATGCGATGGAAGCTCGGGCAAGTCACCACGGCGTTATCGCCGAGCGACGTGTCCATCAGCAAAGGCCTGTCCATGTAGCGGTGCAGATAGTCCTGATAGAGGCCATACTTGAGCTGACTTGAAGCAAAGACGTACGGGCGGTCGAAGCGTGACTGCCAGTGCCCCGCGGAGGCGCAGGCTGCCGCGGCGGTCAACACGATTCCAACGGCGGCGATTTGTTTGCCATTCATCCGTATTGCCTCCTCTTGCGATGACTTGCCCATGGTTACGATGACTTGTGCATGCGAGCCAATGTATCAGCCGATGGGTCCGGCGGCAAGGAAGTAGGCGCATGGCGTCTTCTTCCGATGCGCGCGTCTTCAATCTGCGGAGGGAATGACCGTTGCCAGACACGCTTGCCACGCATCCGCCCTTCTGTCTGTTGCCGTCTTGCTTTCGTCCACGTATACTGGTGGTATTGCATCGTGTCTCGTGTGGTCAGGACGAAACGGAGAGCCAATATGTGTGTGATCGCCGGATATGCAGGTTCACAGCTTGCCTCGCCTGTGATTATGGAAATGATCCAGCGCCAAGAGGGACTCGCCGGTGGCTTCTACGCCGGTATGGCCGTGGTCGAGGCAGACAGCCTGCACTGGCGCAAAGTAGTCGGGGTTATGGACGACCTCCGCAAGAAGAGCGACGCAGACAAGCTGCCCGGTTGTGTCGGCGTGGCGCATTCGCGTTCGAACTCGGGCGGCGACGCTGAGTGGGCCCACCCGTTCGTCGCTTGTTTCGATTCGGTGGCTTACGTTGCCAACGGAAGTGACGGCGTCTGGAAGGACCATCCGAGCCGGCAGGAGATACCGAACCGCCTCGCTCGCGAAGGTCATGTCTACCATGCCGTCAACGCCAAGCCCATCGGCAGCTACCCGACGCTTGCCGACGGTCGTTCGGTTCATGTCAGCGATGTCATGGCCCACCTGATCGAAGATGCCTTGCAGCGTACGGGCCACCCGGAGAAGGCCATTGCCACGGCGATGTGCGAGATGCCAGCCGAAGTAGTCGGGCTCTTCGTCTCACCTCAGCATCCCGAAGCCGTCTATGGCGCCCGCTGGAATATGCCGGCATGCGTGGGCATGGACGATGATGGCGCCTACGTCGCCAGTTCGCCCGAAGGCTTTCCGCCCACGGTGCGATGGTGGACGTGGATTCCGCCCTGCTCGTCTTTCACTGTCACGAAGGACCGGCTCAGTGTTTCGCCCATGGGTCCGGCATCGGAAGCCATTGTGGACGATGTCGACCGGGGGCAAGCCCGTGCGGCCATCCTTGAGGCTCTGGCCAAGGGGAAACCACTCGGGGTGGGCGCACTACTGAAGATCGTCGAGCCGCTTTCGCCCAGCCCGCCGCCCAAGGTCTGCTACGACCCCGTCTACGATGTTCTTCACAGCTTGATTCGTTCCGGGCAAGTTCGCCGCGAAGTCCACCGCGTACCGGGCGCTGCCGCGGGAATCAACGGTATTCGCTTTCTGCACACGCTGGCGCAGGAGTGAGGCTGGTCGTCTAAATCACTTGCTCGGCTTCAGGTACTTGTCGAAGAACCCGATAACCGTGGGCCGGAGATCGCGCTGTTTGGGCTGAAAGTGGAAACTGTGGGGAGCGTCTTCGATGATCATCAGCTCGCTCTCGACTCCGGCCGCCAATGCCGCCTCGTGGAATCGCTTGGACTGGTCTAGCGGCGTGGTCTTATCCGCCGTTCCGTGCAGGATGAGCATGGGCGGATCGTCCTTTGAAACCTGCTTGATCGGCGAGGCGGAATCCCACAGAGCGGGCGCCTCGGCCAATGACTGGGCGAACATGGGCAAGCTCGAATAGGGTTTCGGCGGGACACGGCCTTCCCACGATGCGGCGCAGTGAGGATACATGGGCACTGCGGCCTGGATGCGGCAAGAGTACTCGGCATCGACCTCCGGATCGATCCCCACTTCCGGCCCACTTACGGCCAGCAGCGCCGTCAGGTGCCCGCCTGCCGAGCCGCCAATCGCCCCAATGTGCTCCGCATCGAGTTGGAACCGATCGGCGTTCTTGCGCAGCCAGCGTACGGCCCGTTTGCACTCCTGGATGTTCTGCGGGAAGGTCGGCTTGCCCGTCTTGGCCAAGGCGTAGTTGATGGACATGCACACGTAACCATTCTCGGCGAGTGTGGTGCCGATGTTGATCTCGCGGCCGGCGCCCTTGTCGCCACCTGTCCAACCGCCGCCGTGGATGATCACAACGCCCGGATACTTCTTGCCAGGTTCGAATGCCGGCAGATAAAGATCGGCCTTTTCCGCTCGGTCCGGTTCCAGATAGGTTACGTCCTTCTCGATCCGCATCGCCGGCTTCTCGGCGGTGATTTCACGCACGAACAGGTTGCGCCAACGAATCTCGCCGCCATGGGTCTGCAGCATGATCGGGCCTTTGGCCGGAAGGGGCTTCGAGCGATCCCAGTAGTTCTCCATCACGGCGTTATCGACGACGAGCTTGTCGTTCAACCATACCGTGGTGCGGTCGCCAACCTGTCGGATGCGAAACTTGTTCCACTCGCCGAAAGGCTTATCGGCCAGCACCAGCGGATGCCGCCCCGGCGCATCGGGGCTGTTATTGAACAGGCCACCGGAGCCGAGGTGCGGTTTGCGGGTCGGCCTGTTTGGATCGAAGACCTGATGCCAATCCCAGATCTGTACTTGCGGCGCGCCACGCAGATAGATGCCGCTATCGGCCTTCGCCACGGTCTTGTATTCGATCAGCAGTTCGATGTCGCCGAACTCCTCGTCGGTGGTTGCGTACGGGCCCGTGCCGTCGTTGACCAGCTCGCCGTTTTCGACGCGCCAATGCTCCGCGAACTCTGCCCGCTGCTGCTGGAGGTTCGCCTCGAGTTTCTCACCCGTGAGCTTCGCCGAGCGGTGTGGATTCAGCCCGTGCCAGCCTGCGAGGTCCTTTCCGTTGAAAATTGCACGAAAACCTTCCGGCGGAACAGGCTCGCCCGCCTGCAACGCAGCAAACGGAACAAACAGGATCGTCGCGAGGGCAAACGTCAGTGTATACTTCATCGCAGGAGTCCTCTCTGGGGGGTGACGGGCGGGAAGTTCGATTCTGTCTGGACTTGAATCTAGACGCCAGCCACTCAGAAGTCAAGAGTTGCAGGTGGGACCCGTCCCCTCGGTGTTTTGTACAAGTCTCGGACGCAACGGCCAACACTTTCACCTTCCCTTCGGGGAGGTCGGACGCGGAAGCGGCCGGGTGGGGCGCGCCGTGTGCCACGCCAATTGTCTTGCCACAAGCACCGCACCCTCCCCGGGCCTCTGAGCCCGACCCTCCCGCTGCGCGGGAGGGTGAAAAGTGAGGCAACGCCTTGTGTACAACAACGAGGGCGTGTCTCCCGGGGCACGGCCCGGAAACGGCCCGAACTCCTACAATGCCCGCCAGGCTTCCGGCCGTAGCGAGGACGGCCCGCGGCGAACGGCTTCATCCAACGAGGCCAGCAACCGGTCCCTGTCGCGCGAAAGTGTACCTGCCAGCGGCAGATAGTTCGACGCATGGTTGGTTCGAAAAACGCAACGCGTAAGGCCGTCGGTCGCCGCGATGACCTGCCGCAACTCGCCAAGCAACTCCAGCGGCCCCGGCAACTCGAACGCACCTTCCTGCCACTGCCGGTGCAATTCGGTGCCGGGAACAAGCATGAGTGTGAGCATGGACAAGTATTCCGGATCCATGGCGCTAACGACCCGTCCCGTCTGCTCGGCATGTTCTGTTGAAAGCTCCGTGCCGCCCAGGCCCAGCAGGGCAATGACCGACGTGCGTATCCCGGCCACGTGCAGCTTCTTCACGCCATCGACCATTTGGGCTGCCGTGATTCCCTTGTGGACACGTCGCAGGACCTCGTCGCTCCCACTTTCGAGGCCCAGGTAAACGATTTCCAGCTTCCGTTGGTGCAATGCGGCAAGTTCGGCGTCGGTCTTATGCAGGATATCGCGGGCGCTGGCATAGATGCCCACGCGTCGGAGCAGGGGAAAGGCGGACGCCAGTGCATCGAGGATCGTGATCAGCCGGTCGGCGTCGAGCACCAGTGCATTTCCGTCGGCCAGAAAGACTCGGCGCGTGTTCGGAATATGCGTCTGGGCCAGGGCAATGTCTTCCAACACCTCGTCTATCGGGCGGACGCGGAACGGTTTCTCTGCGTAGGTTCCACAAAACGTACACCGGTTGTGCGAACAACCGTATGTAACCTGCACGATGTAGCTCTCGGCCTCGCTCGGAGGCCGAATGACCATGCCGTGATATCGCATGCCGCAATTATGCGTTCCATCCGCGCGGCATGCAACTCGCCCCCGCCGGGCAACGCCGTTCAGGCGACCTCATATTCCGGTCAGCCTTCCGTTGTTGTACGGCTGGCTGCAAGGAGCGCCGCCTCATTCCCGCTACCCTGCGTGAACAAACCGGGCGAACAGCGTTGCATGAACGCGGCCGATGGTTCAGATATCCCCTGGCCAGACCAGCCGTTTCCGTTTTTGGGCAAGAACGCCAACCGATTGGAGTCCCGGCTTCAGCCGGAAAGTGAAACGGCCTAAAGGCGGGACTCCAACCATGGCAAGCTACGTCAAGAATCGCAATACCCCCAAGGCAAAAACCCCTGCGGCGCACCTCTCGCCCCAGGGGTTCATCAGTGGCGGGGACAGGACGCGAACTACCCAGAAAGGGGCGCAAAATCTGGTGCATATCTTGGCGATTCCGTTGTGACCGATGCCGACCTGCAACGGCTGATTGCGGCATGGCTGGCCCTGCCCGAGGAAGTGCGAGCCGACATCATGGCAATAATCGACAATCGCGAGAACAACTGCTCCCACGAAAACGGGAAGCCCCGGTATGTTGCCCAATCAGATCTCGCATCCCCACCCTGAAGCGGGGCCATCTACACCACATACCAAGCCTGGTGTAGAATTGTTAAGAGAACCTGTTGCACCGGCGATACGTATCTTGGTAGACTAACGACACAAATCGATTGAATGAGGCAACTTATGGGGAACCGCACGTTTTTCTCGTTCGCCCGCCCTAGTGCCATTGAAGGAGCCGCCCGGCTATTCGACTTTGCGGGTTCACTGGACAAGTATAACACAATGCGTTCTGGTGCGGACGCAGACGAACAGAGCTTATATGCAGATTGGGCAGCAGTAGGTGACGACCTTCGGCTATCAATTAGCAGAACTGTCCCTACTGATGGCCGGATCGCTTTCTACACGAGTCCATTACGTGGCGGCTCGTGCTCTCTGGCAAACCTAGATGGATAGGTGACATGGCGCATGATGGCCGCGAGGAACTCGATAGTCCTATTCAACGGGAAGAGTCGAGTCTCTCTTATTCGGTCGTCAAGTATCAACAGGAATTGCACTCAGGACCTCTGCCTCATCCCATAATCCTAGCAGAGTATGAGAGAATCGTACCCGGCTCAGCCGAAAGGATCATGGCGCTGGCTGAGCGGCAGACAAGTCATCGTATCAGCATGGAATCCGCGGTAATCGGCAGTGATATCGCTCGGTCGAAATTGGGGTTGTGGCTTGGCTTTATTGTTTCCGTGCTCACCATTATTGCAAGCGCCGCGTTGGTTGGGTTAGGGCACGATGTCGCGGGGACGACGATTGCTACGTCGTTGGTTGTGGCTCTGACTAGCGTGTTCGTCTATGGAACTGCCATAAGGCGCTCCGAGAGAAGAGAAAATGCCAAACGAGATCCTCCACCGTCTGAGGCAGCAGAGGAATAGACTCCACTTCGGCAGTTCATGGTCGTTAGAACGGTGGAGACGCCGCCCAGCAAAAAGGACACGTAACGCTCCCTGCTGACCAGCGCTCCACCAGCCCGTCGCTGGCCAACAAGTTGGTTAACGACACTCTGCGATCGGTGACCGAAAACACGTCGCCCCGATGGCGAACTATCCGGAATTTCCGGATAGTTGCCCGGCTATCGAGTTTACCCTCGGCGAAGATATTCTGCAGGTGCTCATTGACTGTGCGAACGTCCTTCTGGAACAGCTCCGCGATCAGGGCCTGACTCAGCCACAGGTTTCGTTGGCGAAACGGCACTCCACCCAAGTCCGGCCGTCCTCGGCCTGAAAAAGGACGATTTCCCCCTGGGGGGTTATTGGGTTTTCTGACATTGTCGTTTCAGGAGTCAGCAGTTGGAAGACAGGAGGGCGGAGCGGCCGGCATTCAGTGGGCGGGCGACTTCCTCGCTCGCTTCCCGAAGCGCGGTCTTGTCGACGTAGCCCAAGTCGTGGGCAGGGACCAGGCAGGGCCGACATGAGCACCAATGACAATCGGCTGACGCAAACCCAAGGGCAGGAAGCACTTAGGCAAACATCAGCCGATTGTGACCAATTATGGCCGGAATCATCAGTGGCGGGGACAGGATTCGAACCTGCGACCTCGAGGTTATGAGCCTCGCGAGCTACCGGACTGCTCCACCCCGCGTCATGGATGGCAACGACAAGATCGCACACGCGATTGTCACTAACTGTTTTACATTGTACCCGATTATCGGCCGCTGTCCAGGGCCCGCTTTGAGTTTTTTTGGAGCTTGCAGCAACAGCCCTCAAGCCTACATCAAATCCCCAAGAACGGAGGGTTTCAGGGACTTCAGGGAACCTCTTTCTTCGACCGGCCTCTTCAGCGCACTTCCCGAACAAGCCCCCGCGCGCCGCGAGATTCCCTCCAGAAACGGCTTGCTGGATCCATCCGACCTGTCGCGGACAGTCCGAGCTGCCTCGCACTGTAGGGCAGCAACGCCCCCACTGCACCGCTACGATGCCTCGCCACGCCATTTCGAGGGCGACATGCCTGTCTTCTTCTTGAAGATACGCGAAAAATGATACGTGTCGTCGAAATGCAAGCGGGCGGCAATCTCCTTCACGCTCAATCGCGTGCCGTTGAGGAGTTCTTTCGCCCGGCTGATCCGCAATTGCAGGTGATACTGGTACGGCGCCATGCCGGTATGCTCCTTGAAGACATGCCGGAGGCGGTCGTAGCTGATGTGCAGCAGGCTGGCGATTTGCTTGATGTCAACGACCTCCTCAACACGCTGCTGAAGCAACAGAACGGCTTGACGCGCCAGGGCATTGAACTGCTCAGGTTGTGGCTGACCGCGAGAGAGAGCCATTGCCGCGCCGAGAATTTCGATGACGTTGGCAGCCATCAGTTGCTGGTAACCGGGTGGTTCCGCCCTCGCCCGGTCGAGTAAGGCCACGTAGCTCTGCAACAGTCCTTCGTTTACACCTGTCTTGAATACCGGACTGCCCGGAGTAAAGACCCCTTGCCGTAGCAGTTCTCTGGGATAGCCGCCGGCGAAGTGCACCCAATAGTAGGTCCAGTAGGTATCGGCCATGGGACGATACCGATGCCAAACGTCCGGGAACGTCAGCACCACCGTACCGGCATCAACCACACGCCGACCGGTAGCCTTCGATTCAAACTCGCCTTGGCCCTGTGTGATATAAATGGCTCCGAAATAGGGCAGTTCCCGACCGTTTTCCCAAACATAGTAGTACGGCGAGGGATGCCCCGCATCGGGAGAGCCGGGGCGGGCATGGACGATTTGCCCCACGCCCGTCACATACAATCCCCAATTGCGGTCACGCCGGCTGATTGGCAGATAGCGGTAGAACTCGTCCTGGGCAATACGGCGCACAACAGCCTCACATAGGTCAGAGTCTATCCGAAAGGTGGAGTCTGCGGCGGACAGCGGCGGAATGCCGTTCCGGCCACGCCCCGCGGGAAGACTGTGCCCCCCATTCTTTCTCCACTTCCTGGCAACAGTCAAGGCTGCCCCCCCTACCAGGGAATTTTGACACCACACCGACGGACGCAGAACTACCCCCCGGGCACCGCAATGGCCGGTCGCCATCCGGATCTGGCTCTTCCGCTTCTGGGTGCAGACTACGCGTCTGAAGCGAGACTGGTTGCCACTTCGGCGGACGGCACGACGGAGCGTGCCTGCTACTTTGCCGCAGTCTGCACCCAGAAGCGGAAGAGCCCCGGATCGCCATTCTACGGTTTTGGGCAGATGGGGAAACGGCGGCAGGCGAGCAACGATCCAACCCAAAAACGGCATCGAGGACGACCATTTCCCCCATCGACTGCATACGAAAACCGACTAAGGTGAAGTAGGAATTGGAGTCTGTCACGAGCCGGCCTTGGCTGGATGGGCATCGAACCGTTTCTCTCCCGATCCGTTCGTCCCGAAGCCATGGTCGTCGCCGCCGCAGCGCCAAGGATTCAGCACATGCCGTGTCGTCTCATCCGGCGCTGGGGTCGCTGACAAGCCCCGGTTTCACGTCGCCGTTTCCCGGAGCAACTGCTTGGCCACATTGGTTTGACCTATTGCGTACCTCTCAACCGCTCAGATCAGGAGGGTAGACATGAAGGTTCTCCAGGCAACAATCCTGCTGGTGGTTTCCGCCCTGGCGGTCGGCAGCTCCGCCCTGTTGCAGGCTGACATGATCGACTACGCCGAAGATTTCGAGAGTGCGCAAGCGGTCACCGATTGGGGAAGCACCTATGTCGTTGACGACGGCAGTGGCAGCAACCATGTTTTGAGGGCCGGCGCAACCCAGAACTGGGATATCCCGAGCGTCGATGCCAGTGAGGGCGTCGTTCGCGTTTCCGTCGACCTCCTGGCGCACGGTCTGGACGGCAGCGAGTGGCGATACGTCTATTTCGGCAATTCGACAAGTTTCGCCGATTCCAATGCCTACTTCGGATTGCGCATGAGTGGCAGCAGTGCGAAGTTCACTTGGAAAGACGGCGACGGAACCGGCGGCACCATCACCGACTACTACAGCACGTCCGATGCCGCCAATGATGCCTGGTACACATTCCTTGCCGACGTCTACCTCACCGGACCGAAGGCCAACACGTGGGACGTACAGATTTTCGATGCTTCCGGAACGTCTATTGCCTCGGCCACGAACCTGGGATTCCGCACCGATGGAGCCGCCATCGACCATCTCGGCTATTCGTTCAGCGGTGGTGCAGGGGATTTCATTCAGGTCGATAACCTGAGCATACGAACCATTCCGGAACCGGCAACGCTCGCCCTGATGGTTTTTGGCGGCTTGTGTCTGGCCATGGCAATGCGCCGCCGGCATTGGCATATTGGATAAGCGCGATTGACGTCTGGTGGCTTCCCTGGGCTTGCCGTCGAGGAGCCGCCGGCGCCGGTCGCCCATTACCAACCGTAGAACGAATCGATGTGCCTGCCTTCATTTACCCTCCCGACAGTTCGAGCTTGAAAGGACGCCCCATGCCCCACTCCATTCGCGTTTTGGCCCACGCTTCGAGCCGCCCCTTCCGCCGGAAGGCGTTCCACGTGACGGTGATATCGCTGGCCGTGATCCTGGCCCTGTTCGTTGTGAACATGCTTCCAGGCAATCAGGCGTTCGGCGCGGGCGATGCTTCGGCCGTTTCGGGCTGCAATACGGAAACATGCGGCCCGACGCAGGCACTGGGAGTGCTGAAGCCGGGTAAACCGGTATCGCTGGTCGAGGGCTTTCGCGATCCGCCGCCGATCTGTCGCGTTCAATGCTGGTGGCAGTGCCACGGCAGCGCATTCACCAAGGAGGAGATTACCCGAGAATTGGAGGCGTTCAAGGCGCAAGGGTTCGGTGGAGTTACCGTGAAGGACACCACGAACATGCCGCGAGACGCACAGACGGAGCCTATCGCCGACATCGACTACATGAGCCCGGCATGGCTCGATATGTTCGCCCACATCGTCCAAGAGTGCCAACGCCTCGGGCTCATCTGTCGCACTCGCCTGGGAAGCGGCTGGAATGCCGGCGGCCCCTGGGTAACGCCTGAAATGGCCTCGCAGGTAATGGCGCTGGTGAAGTCGGAACCGATCACCGGCCCCACGGCCCTAAACCAAGTCATTCCATCGACCGACGACGGTTTGCCGGCACTCGCCGCACTGCGCAACGACACCGCCTATGTACTGGCGATCCGGCAATCGGACAAGCGCGTCATGGACCTGACCGAAAAGGTGACCGACCAACGCACGCTTGACTGGAAAGTGCCCGATGGCGTCTGGACGCTTCTGAGCATCTACAGCAAGCCGGACGCCCCCAAGGTGGGCTCGTGCAGCACGTCGGGCGGCGGCTATCACCACGATCACTGCAGCGAGGCCGGCACCGACCTGATGATCCAGCACGTCGCCGAGCCGATCCTTGCCAGGTTGGGGACGTTCGAGAAGACGGCTTTCGACGGCTTCAACCTCGACAGTTGGGAACTGGGCAAACCCACCTGGACGCCACAGTTCCGACAGCAGTTTATCAAACGGCGAGGCTACGATCCGGCGCCGCATCTTCCCGTACTGATGCACGTCAGCGACCATCGCTACCATTCGGCCAAGACCGGCTCCAGGCTGGGCGAGCAGGAGGAGCGATTCCTGTTCGACCTCCGGACCACGGTGAGCGAACTGATCATCGAAACCCATTACACGCGCATCAGCCGCTGGTGCCGGCGGCATGGTGTTGTGCTCGAAGCGGAAGCGGGCGGGCCGCACACCATCCCCAACGAACCGCTCGAATCGCAGGGCTGCGTCGACGTCCCTATGGGTGAATTCTGGATCGGTGCCTGGACCTTCGTTCGTCCGACCGCGTCGGCCGCCCACACCTACGGGCGACGCCTGGTATCGCTGGAATCGTTCACCGACACGTCGCAACACTTCCGTGTCCGCCCGGCCGAAATGAAGCCCCGCGCCGACGAGGCCTTCCTGCTCGGCGGCAACTACCTGAACATCGCGGTCACCGGCTATTCGCCCCAAGCGGCCGGGCTGCCCGGCTGGGTGCACGCAGCAGGTCCGCACCTGAACCATTGCCAGACCTGGTGGCCCATGTCGCGTCCCTTCTTCGATTACCTGGCGCGATGCTGCTTCCTGTTGCAGTCGGGCAGCAACGTCGCCCATGTCGCCTACTATCAGCCGCTGCGAACTGCAACCGGCCTATGGCGATTTCCCGACAATCGCGACTTCCTTGCCCGCGACCCGAAGAAGTTTGCCTACGACCTGATCAACGACGACCTCATCCAGAACCATATGCGCGTGGAAGACGGCCTGATTGTCCTCCGCAGCGGCGCGCGGTATCCGGTCCTTTACATTCAGTCGCCCGAATCGCGCCGAATGCCATTGGCCACGGTAAACCGGATTCAGAAGCTGCTGGCCGACGGCGCCACCGTGGTGTGGTCCGGCCCGGAACCAACGCAATGCCCCACACTGACCGATTATCCCCGGCGCGACGAACAACTGAAGGCTGCCGTCGATACGCTCTTCGCCGATCCGCGATTGATTCGGCTCGAACAGCACGATCTGAACGCGCTACTGCCCCTTGTCGAGAGAAGCACCGCGCCGCCTGCCTGGAAGACGATTGGCGATACGCCGATTCGGTTTGTCCACCGTCGCACGCCCGACGCCGATATCTTCTTCCTGGTCAACCGTGCGCCGCGTGAACTCGACACGGTGGTGACGTTCGGCATTTCCGGCCGACGGCCGGAACTCTGGAATGCCTCAACGGGAGGCATCGGGCCTGCGTCCTATCGGAAGACGGCCGACGGAGTCGAGATTCCCATTCGATTGGCCGTGCTGGAATCGACATTCGTGGTCTTCCGGAAATCCGACAAAGAGGTTCCCCCATCGCTGGCATCTTCCGATGCACCCGTCGGCAGCACGGGCACAACGCAGCAGATCGCCATCACGGGGCCATGGCGGCTTGAATTCCCGGCAGACCAAGGCGCGCCGACCGAGGCCGTCTTCGACCAGTTGAAGTCGTGGCCCCAGGCCGAGGAACCTGGCATTCGCAACTTCAGCGGAACGGCCACCTACCGCGCCACGTTCACCTGCCCGGCTTATGAGCGCCGGAATGCGCGCGCCACACTCGATCTGGGCCAGGTAGCCGAGGTGTGCGAGGTTCGCCTGAACGACCAACTGCTGGGAATTGCCTGGCGCCCGCCCTTCCGATTCGATGCGACGGCCGCGCTGAGTTCGGGAGAGAACCGGCTGGAAGTGCGCGTGGCCAATCTATGGTTCAACCGCGTTCAGGCCGACGCCCAACTACCGCCCGAGCAGCGCATCACCCGGATTGCGCCAACAAGCTGGTACGACCGCTGCCGGAAAGGCGCCCCCCTGCCCTCCGGCCTGCTCGGCCCGGTGACACTACAGATTACCCCGCTGCGCACGGACTTGAAGTAATCGCGGTAGCACCCGGGGCTGATTCGTGGGCTCTTATTGCGATTTGGTTGACTGGGACTCTTCGGATTGGTACGATGTACCCTGGGAATGTGGTGCGGGCGAACCTGCATCCCGGCCCGAGAACCGGCTGCTCTTCCTTGCTGATTCAGAATGGAGAGAATTCACCATGTTTGGCCATGATCGCACGTTGGGAACGAACCGGTTGGATCGCGGTTGGGGGGACCGCTGCATGGCGTTCGGTCGAGCAGCGAAGGAGTTCTTCCCGCCGCTGATGCTGGCGTGCCTCTTCGTCACCTGGGCCGGTTCGGGATACGCCCAAACGAACTGGAACACCACCGTCACCAACGGCTTCTGGGGCGAAACCGGCAACTGGAGTAACGGTTTGCCGGGCAACAGTGTCTTGACCAACTTCACCAGTTCCAACATCACGACAACGTTTATTGCTTCTGCCGAACTGGGCCCCGTGCCGCACGAGGACCGTCATGTTCTGGGGTTGGCCTTCTCGGGCTTAGGAGACTTTCAGGTCAATACGAATGACGGCACCTGGATACTGGACGAGGACGAAGAGCGAGTATACGGCAGTGGCACGCTCTTTATTTATGGTAGCGGCATCTCGGTTGCCGGAGGCACACAAAGCATTACTGCACCACCCCGCGTATCGACCAGCGCGTTTCCCATCACGAGCGACGGCACGTTGAACATCAACAATAGCTTGATGATGAATAGCGGCCTGAACGGGACCGTTACATTTTCGGGAAGCGGGAGTACGACCGTTGCGAAGTTGTCGCGAAGGTGGGCCAGCCTGGACACCAACTTCCATATCGTCAAGACCGGCGCGGGAACGCTCACGATCACCGGGGCCGAGTCGGGCGCGGGCAGTTATACCGGCGTCGGGGCGCCTACCGGCACGACCACCATCAACGGCGGCGCGATCAGTATCAACGCCGAGGCCAACCTGGGCCGTGACCCGGGCGGGTATTACACAGCCGCCAACGATTTCGTCGCCGGCGTCTTCGACCCGTCCGCCCTGACGCTCAACGGCGGCGTGCTGCGTGCGACGGCCAGCTTCGCAATCGACGACAGTAACCGCGGCGTGACGCTCGGCGCCAGCGGCGGCGGCTTCGACGCGCCCAATGTTGCACATACGCTCACCATCGCCAATGGGATCACGGGCCCCGGTTCGCTAACAAAGACCGGCGCCGGATCGCTCTCGCTCTCCGCCGCAAACGACTACACGGGTGATACCCGCCCAGCCGCAGGTACGCTCGCGCTGGACAATGCGGCGGCGCTCGGCGGCAGTACGCTCGATCTGGCCGAAGGTGATACGGGCGTAATCGCATTCGGCGCGCCCACCGCCTATACGCTCGGCGGCTTGAAGGGCACGCGCAACCTCGACATGGACGGCAAAACGCTGAACATCGGCGCCAACGGCCAGAGCACCACATACGCCGGAAGCTTCAGCAACGGCTCGCTGGTCAAAACCGGCAGCGGAACCCTGACGGTCAGCGGCGCGAATACCCACGGCGCGACGACCGTGAGCGAGGGGACCTTGAGGTTTCTGGTTGATGCCAACCTCGGCGCCGCGGGAGCCGCCATCACGCTCGATGGCGGTACGCTCCAGTATGACGGCACAGTCAGCAACTACGCCGTCAGCCGACCGATTACCCTCACGGCCGACAGCGTTATCCTGGGCGACACCAGCTACTCCGTGCGACTCACGGGCAAAGTCAGCGACGCAACCGAGGCGTTCGGGCTTACCCTCGCCGGTGGTTACGTCCATCTGGCCAACAGCACGAGCGACTATGACGGCGCGACGACGATCGCCGACGGCGTCCTCTATGCGTCGGCCAACGGCGCACTGGGCAGTACCAGCGGCGCGACCGTCGTCGAAAGCAACGGAATCCTCTCGATCGAAACCACCTACTCGATTCTCGAACCGCTTCGGCTTAACGGCGGCGTACTCCGCACCAGCCGCGGCGGCGGCGCCACGGCCGCCTGGGCCGGCGATATCACCCTCGGGGCCAACAGCACCATCCGCGCAAAGGTCAGCAATGGCCAGGGCACCCTGGTCGTGAGCGGCCAGATTAGCGGCGACTACGGGTTGAACATCGGCCAGAGCGCTACCGAGGCAGGCATCGTCAAGCTCACCGGCAACAGCACGTACACCGGGGCGACGAACGTGAACTGGGGTACGCTCGTGGTTAACGGTTCGATCGCCGCCAGTTCCGGCATGACACTCGCCTCGAATACCTTGCTCCAGGGCAGCGGCAGCGTACCCGCAATCGGCGGCGCGGGGCTGGTCTCGCCGGGCAATAGCCCCGGAATCCTTACCGCCACCTCGGTCGATCCGGCCGATGGCCTGGACTTCGCTTTCGAGTTCACCGAGGCCGCCCCAGATTTCTCCAGCCCAACCGGCAGCGACAATGACGTGCTCCGCCTGACAAGCTCCTCGGCCCCGTTTGTCGGCATGCTTGACGGCGGCAATGACGTTGGCATCTACCTGAACGTGGCGGAGGTCAACCCGGGCGACGTGTTCCTGGGCGGCTTCTATACCGACCTGGGTCAGGATTTCTCCAGCATGCTGGCCGGCGCTACGGTCAACGCGTTTGTTGCGCTCGACGCCAACGGCCCGACGCTGTTCGAGGGAACCGGCTATTATGACTTGGCCGACCTGGCGTTCCCGCTCAACGCCGTCCTTGGCTCGGTGGCGGCCACGGCTGACTTTGGCAGTGGTCCCATCAATGGCTACGTCATGCAAGTAACGGTCCTCCCTGAACCTTCGGCCTTCCTGCTCGCAGCGTTGGCCCTTGCACTTCTCGTCACTCGCCGGCGCACGCAACGGATGGGCTAGTACCCCTCATATGCAGCGGAGAAGATGGCTTGCGCCGCTGCCCCGTGAATGGCTATCCTTGCTGCAACTGGCCGCCACCGGTCAGCGCTGATACGCCTGCCAAACGGCCTTCTCCTGCTCAAGCGTCGTCTTGCCTTCCGAGATCGCAAATCGGGTTCGGTAGTCGAGCGGCTTGCCCTTTTCGAGCGGGAGAATCGTCCTGCCGGGAAAGGCCAGGGACGTGCAGGTGGAGCCGTAATACCGGAAGTTATTCGGATAGAGCGGCGTCTCTTTCGATTCGAACATCATGATGGTCGTGAAGCCGGGATCCGTCACACCGGCGGCAGGATACTCGCCGTAGAGCGCCAGCCAGGCAGCGTCGCCCTGGGTGGCCGGATCGATAACGCGCTGGACAATCGCCAGATCGTCACCGCGCCACTGGTCCGGACGCGGATGTACGGCACGGAGCGAATACTCTTTCACCGCAGGATTCAACCGGACCGTCATACCGCCGTATCCGCCGTAATCGACCTTCTGCCGGCCGGCAATCGCCAAGCCGTCAACCAACGGTTCAAGCCGGATGTCAACGTCGATCGTGCGGCTTCGAGCGCCTTCGGTTCCCGTGGTCTTCGACGCGCGGATGGTGACCGTCTCGTTGACAACCGGGGCCGGATCGTCGTCGTAACGCCAGACGTTCAGCGCCTGCAAAACGGCGTGATCGGCGTCGGCCTCCATTTTGACGATCTTGACCGGATAGGCCCGGATCTTACAGACGGCCCAGAGGTCGCCGATCTTCTCGTTATGCCGGACCTCGCACCAGCTCCACCAGAGCCCGCGATGATGGAGATGGTCTTTCGGGTAGTCTTCGGTGAGCGTCTCGCCGTGGAATCCGTACAGGGGATGGATATAGTCGCTCCGTTGGCCGCCGTAGCGACTTCCGTCGGTAAAGTACGCGCCGTTGTAGGGCGTAGCCCCCTTGCCGAAATGCCCCGCCTCAACACCATCCGGCAGCGGCGCCTCGCCGAAGCGGTACGTCAGGACCGGTTGTCCCGCGTCGGTAATCGTGTAGCTCTGCGTCTTTTCATCGACCGAGACCCCCATCGGCCCCGCCAACAGCAGCGACGGAGAGCAGAAGGCCAGCAATACGACAGTTCCGAGTCGGTAGTTCATCATTGGTGGGTTCCCATCTGGAGGTTCAGTTCTGTGGCCTGCCGTGCCCAAAACACGTGCATCCGAAAGTTCGTCCGTCCCGCCGTCGCCTCACCCTGCCACTTCTCCGGACCAGGCGTCGGGACACCATTCCTACAACACTATTAGACGTTCCGGACGGACCGGGTGTCAAGGGTTTGCGTCCCGCCGTTTGCGGCAAGGTACGAGGTTCCCGGTTTTCGGGTTCCGTTTGCCGCGATATCGCAGCCACGCGTCGTTGTGCCGACAACCGACTGAAGCAGCCCTCCGATTGGGGAGCGGAAGAGCCGGTGATTCCAACAAGCTTGAGCCGGGCGCGGGGGCGTGGTATACTCGCCGCGTGGGAGAAAGAGGTGCAACCGGTGCGTTAGGCACGGTTCGCTCGAATCAACCCGGTACAATTGCCCCAAGGATAGTTGTTATGACGCGATGGGTGACCTTTTCGATAGCGATGGCGTTGACCCTGTGGCTGCCGCACCTGCAGGCGGCGGAGCTGCAAGACGCCGATGGGCTGGTTCTGTATGTCGCAACGGCGGGCAACGATGCGTGGACGGGCCGGGCGCCCGTGCCGAACGAGCAGGGGACAGACGGTCCCTTCGCAACATTGGAGCAGGCGCGCGATCGGATCCGCCAATTGAAAAGCAGCGACGGCCTTCCGGCGGGAGGGGTTACTGTTGTGGTGATGCCTGGACGCTACGAGCGGACCGCGCCGTTTACACTTGCGGGCGACGATGCAGGCAGCGACGTTTCACCGATCGTCTATCGTTCATGGCCCGAAGGCACAGTCACGATTTGCGGCAGTCGCACCGTAACCGCATGGCAGCCGGTCACCGACCCGGAGGTGCTCGACCGGCTAGACACTTCCGCACGCGGGAAGGTGTATCAGGCCGATCTGCGAAGTCTGGGAGTGACGACGTATGGCGATCTGCTGCACGATGCCGCGTGGGAGGCGCAATGGCGTCATCACCAGGACGACAATCAGGGTGAAGCGACGCTAGGAGACGCCTTGGCCGCGCAGCGTCATGTGAAACGCACGGGCAAACCGGTCGAACCGCGTCTTGAACTCTTTTTCGAGGGGCGGCCCATGCCTTTGTCGCGCTGGCCCAACGAGGGATTCACCCACATCGACAAGGCACTCGGCGAAACGTCATTCGCGGTCCGCGGCCTGCCTGGGCGGAGAGAGGGCGTGTTTAGCTGTGTCGATGACCGGGTAAAACGCTGGGTGAACGAAAAGGATGCACTTGTTCGCGGCTACTGGTTTCGGGACTGGGTTGTTCAGACCCATCGGATCGAGTCGATCGATCCCGAGCAACGCATTATCACACTGGCCAAACCGTATCACAACTCTCGCGGGTACAGGGACGGCATGTGGTTCTTCGGGCTCAATCTGCTGTGCGAGATCGACAGTCCCGGCGAGTGGATGATCGACCGTGAAAAGGGCCTACTCTACTTCTGGCCGCCGAACCCGTTGGAGAGCGGCCGGGCAGAAGTGTCGGTTGCCGACGGCCTGTTCCGACTGACAGACACGTCGCACGTCACGGTGCGAGGATTCCATTTTGAGGCGGCGCGCGGCACGGCGGTCCGCATCCGTCAGAGCAACACGTGTCGCGTGGTGGGTTGCGCCATTCGGAATGTGACGAATTATGGCGTGACCATCCTTGACGGAAAGGACTGCGTGGTCGCCGGTTGCGACATCACCGGAACCGGCGGGGGCGGAGTATTCATGGCCGGCGGCGACCGGCAGAAGCTGATCCCGTCCGGCCATGCGGTCGAGAACTGCCACATCCATCACTTCGCGCGCTGGGACCGAACCTATCGGCCCGGCATCTTGATGACCGGGGTCGGCTTGAAGGCATCGCACAACCTGCTCCATCACGCGCCGCATTCGGCCATCGTGTACGGCGGGCCGCTTCACAGGTTCGACCATAACGAAATCCACAATGTGTGTCAGGAGTCGCACGATTGCGGGGCGATCTATGGCGGGCGTAGCTGGTGCATGCGGGGCGATCTGTTTCTGCACAACTATCTGCATCACATTTGTGGCAAGGACGGGGGCCCCTGTAACGGCATCTATCTTGACGATGCCAATTCGGGCGCCACGATTCGCGGGAATGTGTTCCATCAAGTGTGGCGGCCGGTGTTTGTGGGCGGGGGCCGCGATACGCTGGTTGAGAACAACATCTTCATCGACTGCCCCCAGGCCTTTCACTTGGATGCTCGCTATGCGCCGGGCAATTGGGCGGCCCAATATGGAGACCCCCGAATCGAAAAGGCCAGAGAGACCGGCGTATTGAACGGTGTCCGGTTCAGCGAGCCGCCCTACAGCACCCGTTTTCCGAAACTGGCGGGCATGCTTGACGACGATCCGACCTGGCCGAAGGGGAACGTCGTACGTTGCAACATCTTCTGGCGAGGCGACGGAACGAATCTGCGCCGCACGGGCTGGAATCAGCCGGCAGCCAACAAGAGCTATGAGGTTGCCTGGTGGCATCACATCCAGAAGAGCGCCTACCCGTTGCTGACGATAGAGAACAACATGGTCGATATCGATCCGCGTTTTGTGGACGAGGCAGCCGGCGACTTCCGGCTCCGGGAGGATTCCCCTGCCTGGAACCTAGGCTTTCAAGCCATTCCGTTCGAGCAGATCGGTCTCTACCAAGATGAGTTTCGTGCGAGCTGGCCCGTATCCCACGAGGTCGATCCCCTGCCGGACTTGATCAAACACCGCGGTCGATGACAGGCCGGATGAAAGCAGCGAAAGAGGCGGAGTCGCGTATTCCGGATAGCCCTTCCGGATTGACCAGCCAAGCAAGGAAGTCCGCCTCCAGCTCGGCCCACGAGTCGCGCCGCAGCAATCGCAGGATGGTGGCCGCATTATCGGCCCCGCCGCCTTTCCCGGCGCGGATGGCGCGGTAGACCGGCGCCAGAGCAGCCTGCCGATCCAAAAACAGACAAAAGTGTCGCGCCAGCGCGTAATAGACCGGCGCCTCCGGTCCCTGAAACTGCGGCTTTCGCAACAAGGACTCCAGGGACGGCAGTTGGCCGTTCTCCAGAGCCACCTGCAGCGTTCTCCTTCGCGCCTCCGGTCGAATCGCGAGGCCGGCCGAAGCTGGATCGATCTGGCAGTCTTCATGCAGGGTCGCCAGCCCCTCGCGAAGCCACGCCGGCGCGTCAGGAAAATCGAACGCCAGAAGCGCATGTGTCAATTCGTGCAGCAGGGCCGGGCGACCGGCCGCAGCGTTGAGAACAACCGTATTGAGGTGCGGAACAAAGAAGCCGTGACGACTGATTTCCCCAGTAACGAACAGGCGTTTCGCCTCACTACGGTATGTTGTCTCGTCGTGAAACAACAAGATGGAAACCGGTCGGACAGCAGGCTTCTTGAAGTATCGCTCCGCCAGGGCCATCGCGGCCGGATACACCACCTGATCGCACCACGCTCGAAGCGCGGATTCCTCCAGATCACCTGCCAGGACAAAGGGAGGACAGACAATTGCGCGACCGGTATCGGTTAGCTGCCGGCGCCAATAGGCGGCAGTCTCTTCACACTCGCCGGGAAGATCGTCGCGCTGGCCGTTCTTGTCAGAGCTTCGGCCGACTTCCAGGCGACTTGCTGCGTTGGTATTCAGACAATCCTCGTCTCTGCGGCATCCCAACAGGACAAGTAGCCAACAGAGAAGCAGCAGTCCGACCGTCGACGGTGCGCAACGGCTCATCTGTCTTTCAGGGCAGACTCAGGCTCCCGCCTTGCGGTTCTTGATTTGCAGCGCGCGACGCTATCCTTGGGGCATTTCGTAAATGACCTCACCCTCAGGGATGCCCTCGTTGATGATGGTTTCCTGGTTGGGTAGCGGCAGTGGCGGCGAAAGAATGGAATTGGCCCTGGCCATAGGATCGCAAACGCCACAGCCATCACCAGTGAAGGTCGGGGGGCAGTAGTCGTAGGCCTGACTGCACATGCCGCAGCCTGAGTTTGCGGCAAGAACACACAAGGCAAGCAACCCCAGAGCAATGCGCATGATACACCTCTTCCGCTCTCGGCAGAGAAAAAGGGAGCTTGAGAACTAACGGGACAAGACCGAAACTGTATATCGGCCAAACAGACTGCGCAATCCGCATTGTTTTCCACGAAACGTCAAGAAATCCCCCAAACCCAACCCATCCTGCGCACTCCCCCCATCCGACCGAATCCGAGACTGCGGACGGGTCGCGCTGGCAGCGAGAGGCGAAAGGGCCAAAGGAGGCTCAGCGACTTGCCTGCAACGGGGAAGCTGCATACGATAACGAAGGCTGGCTCTTCCGCTCCTGAGTGCAGACGATGCCTGCCGCGGCTCGAAACTGCGCATTTCAGCAGGATGGCCTTCAGCCCGTCAAGGCCGGGACGGGCAAAATGTCCATACTGCAACAGCGCAAAAACGACGCGCGGCGAGTATAGTCGGATGTAACGCTGGAGTTCTGTCCGATAGAGCGGACAGTACAACTGGACATGCGTGTAAGGTTACTATGGCATGCACTCAGGGCAGAAGGACCCAAGACTGCATCTCCGTTCCATCTCCACCATGAGGGCAACGCCATGAAACGTCGACAGTTCCTGGTCAGTTCACTCACCACCGGTGCAGGACTGGCGGTATTCGGCTGCACGAAAGCGGCGAATTCCGAACCGAAATCCGGCGCCACAACACCCAAAACCTCGGGAGAATCTCCAATGGCATTTGAACAACCTGCACTTCCGTTCCCACTCGATGGTCTCGATCCGTTCCTCTCCAAGGAACAGATGGACTACCACTACAACAAGCATCATGCAGCCTATTTCGCCAACCTGAACAAGCTGGTCGATGGAACGCCGCAAGCGGAGATGTCCCTGGAGGATCTGGTCAAGACGTCGGAAGGCGGAGTCTTCAACAATGCAGCGCAAGCATGGAACCACAGCTTTTTCTGGAATTGCATGACTCCCAATGGCGGGGGCGAACCGGGCGGTCAGCTTGCCGAGGCGATTCAGCGTGATTTCGGGTCGTTTTCGGAGTTCCGCAAGCAGTTCACCAACGCGGCGGTAACCTTGTTCGGCTCCGGGTGGGCGTGGCTCGCCAAGACAGCAGACGGCAAACTGGAGATCACGCAAGGGAGCAATGCAGACACCCCGCTTCGGCACAAAGCAACTCCCGTTCTCACGGTCGATGTCTGGGAGCATGCGTATTATGTCGACTATCGAAACCTACGCGCGAAGTTCGTCGAAGGATTCTGGGACACTGCGAACTGGCAGTTTGCCGAGAAGGCATTCGCAGGTTAGCCGGTTCTGACAACAAATGAACCATACGGCTCTTCCGTTTCTCGGGTGAACAGCTTGGCTGCGAAGCGCATAACACGATGCGACTGTTGCGTTACTGCAGGCATGACTGAGAATCTGAGAAGCGGAAGAGCCGGACTTCTCTTTTGGCCAAACCAGAAGCCAAGAAAGTAAGCGAGCCAGATCCAAGAACGGATCTGGCTCGGATCATCACGGATAAACAAGCCGCGACAACAGGGCATATCGCGACTCGGAGGACGGACCGCAAACGGCGGCGCTAGGGAGCGGAGCCCTTCACGACTCCGTCCACATCCGGGGGTGGGTTCAGGTCGTGGGGGGAGCCGGAGCTGCGGGAGCCTCAGGAGCCGGGGCTTCGGGAGCCGGAGCGGCCTCATCAGCAGCGGGAGCAGCAGCGTCACAAGCAGCCGGGACACAAGCAGCCGGGGCGCAGGTGGCCGGGCAGCAAGTCCGCACGCGCTTCGGACGGCAAGTCTTCGGACGGCAAGTCTTCGGACGGCAGGTCTTCGGAGCGCAGGTGGCGGGCTCACAAGCGGCCGGGGCGCAGCACGTCTTCGGGGCGCACGTCTTCGGACGGCAGGTGCGAGCCTTCAGGCGATCCAGCAAGCAGCAACGCGGCTTGCAGGTCTTCGGGGCGCAAGTGGCGGGCTCACAAGCAGCGGGCTCACAAGCGGCGGGCTCACAAGCAGCGGGCTCACAAGCGGCGGGCTCACAAGCGGCGGGCTCACAAGCGGCCGGAGCGCAGCAAGTCTTCGGACGGCACGTCCGCGGACGGCACGTCTTGGGCTCACAGGTCTTCGGACGGCAGGTGCGGCGGCAGCGCTTGGGACGGCAGGTCTTCGGAGCGCAGGTGGCGGGCTCACAAGCCGGCTCACAGGCGGGCTCACAAGCAACCGGCGCACAAGCTTCCGGCGCGCAGCACGTCTTCGGACGGCAGGTGCGAGCCTTCAGGCGATCCAGCAAGCAGCAACGCGGCTTGCAGGTCTCCGGAGCACAGGTAGCCGGGGCGCATTCCTCGACAGGGGCACAAGCGGCCGGCGCACAAGCGTCGTCAGCCAGGGCCTGCGTCCCTGCGCCCAGCAGGGCGATTCCCAGCGTGGCGAGCAAAATCGCCACACTCATCAGGCAGATGCGTTTCATCTCTGAAACCTCCATTGAAACAGGTACCGTAACGTTGAGAAACTCAAATACGCGCCGCCGGTCTTTCCGCTCCCCCCGATCCCAACGGCAACAATCGGGGTTCCTCTTCGATGCGTTTGCTCTACACACGGCCGAAAGGACTCGCCCGACAGGTGCCCTGTCAAACCTTTCGGGCTGATCATTCCATCGCTGCCGACTGCACAGCATAGGATGATAAGTTAGCATAGATTACCCAGATGTCAACAGGGGACTGGGGATTTTTCGCACTTCACAATATAGGCAATCTAGGCATTCTGCACAGTCTGCACACCGAAGGGTAGGTTACCAACACGCCTTACGCCATTCCCGACGCAAAAACAGGCACCTGCCGACGCCTCATCCATCCCCAGAACAACAGACCTAACTGCTTACACAATAAGAGGTTACGTCAACCACTCCAGGCAGCGAGTTCACGGAAAGAATTGATGGCCCGTCCAGTTCGCAACAGCCTTCCGAAAGGTGGCTGCTAACGAAGACGTCCGTCCACCGGGGCCGACGGCTGCTGAGCTTCACGGGATACGGCCTCTTCGCTCGCCACCATCTCCGCTTGGGCGCGACGCAAGGCTTCCTCCTTGACCCACTCGAGTTTCTCGAGCATTTCATCCGGTTTCTCGAAGTTAAGCAACAGTGGCGGCTCACCAGGAAAGATTGTCGGCGCCATACCGGCGATGCGCCAGCCAGCCTCGCTATGCCGCAAGGCCCAAAGAATGCTCTCTTCGGTCCGGTCTCCGTCTTCATTCAAGTCGCTCCAGGTGCAAGCAACTCTCGCAGTGCTATCATCGACATACTCCACCTTGCCGACAACGAACTGAGCAGAGTCGCTGCCTGGCGGTGCAACCTCGAGATCCATTTCCGCGGTCTTCTGACGAGCAAGATCGGTCAACATGCCTGCAACCCGTTGATCATCGCCGGCACAGACGGCACTCAAAAAGACCGTCACGGCGCCTTCCGGAGTCTCTGCACCAGAAGCCGCAGCATTCGTCGCCTGTGCGTTACCGGATGATTCCGCCGAAACCGGTTTCGAATCCCCGGACTTCCCGCAACCTGCAATACAAACCAGGGCGAGCAAGACAAGGGCGACAGTATTCCGATACATAGCGAGCGTTCCTTCGCGTACAGAGGTGATGACAGAATCGTGAGGGACAGCATGGGGGAAAGAGGCAGACGGCCGCCAGAGGCCCACACCTTCCCGCCAATCGCGACAGAGTTTGCCGAAAACGGCCGGCGGCGTCAAGACAGAAATCTTCTGGGACCATCTTCGGTGGGCAGTTCCGCCCCCAGACGCGTTTTCATGGGGCTGACCACCACGACGGCGAACGGGTTGCGTTCGCACTTGGCGACGGAGGAAGCGAGGAAACCGTCACCCGGCGCCTACACCTCGGTCGAACGCATCCTGATCGCGTTGGTAGAGCGCCAGGACCGACTGGAAGCATTCGCCCGATATCTGCCATGACGGATCCTCGTCAGTATGGGCATTGCAATGGGTTGTGATCAGCCTGTACATGAATTTGAACAGATTACGGGGAACACGAAGGGTCCCGAAGGCATCGATCAGACGTCGTTGATCCACGGCAGGCTCGAACAGGGCAGTGAGCGTTGGCGAACTGCCGTCCGCTGCACAAGCCTTCAACCGGGCGCCGGCGACGTCATAAAGCGACTGGCCTGTCCAATCCAGCGTTCGAATCAGGTTCTGCTTGTCCAGTCGCGCCCTCTGATGAAACTCGCGGTCCTCGCGGTCAATCAACCGCTCCAAATCCGACGGCAGCAGCAGCTTGATGCCAATACCGGCATGTTTCAGCAGCTTGTTGTCGAGCATGGGCCAGAGAAGGGCTCGCATCAGCTCGGTAGAACCGTTAATCAGATAAGGCTCGTCCACTCGATCGACAAGGACGACAACCCCCCCGAACCGCATGGACCGTAACACCGCTTGCAGCTTTGCTAGCATCTCATACCGGTCGTCACTTCGCGCCTCAGCAGGCACCGGTTGCCCTACCAATTCTCCAGCGGTGAGATGACTGAGTACCTTGCGAACTACATGAACACTGTGATTCAGGACTCGCGTATTGCGCACAATCCGCCACGCCAACCAATACGTTCTCAACAGTCGCCACAACCGCGGCAGCCAGGCTGCCGCAACAATCAGATACGGCCACGGTTTCAGCAGCCAGCCCCACTGCCCCAAGACGCCAATGAGCACCAGCCCAACCAGCGTCGCCAGACCGCCGACAACGAGATCCCATTTCGACCGCCAGACACGAAAACGAAGCCGTTTTCGCAATTCATGCCACCGCTGCACACGATTCTGGGCAGTCGATTGGTCGTAACATGCAGCCAGGAGCATCACGTCGCGCTTCTGTCCGGCGTCCATCGCATCGACATTCAACGGCTCGTCTCTCGCGGCCGGGTGACGCGACTGTTTCGCTTCCAGCAGACGGTCGACCAGTTGCGTCACTGCCAACGATAGCACGGCGTCGATATGATCCCAGAGCCGCCACTGCTCCAGCAACCGATCGACCCGCTTCCGCCGCCGACCGGAAAACCGCTCACGAAATCGATCGAGAAACGGATTGAAATCGTCGTACGCGACGACAAACACCTGACTATCAGGGTGATCGGCATTGTGGTCGGCCAAATGGCGCACGATCTGCAACCCCATGGCCGTTTTGCCGGACCCTTTTTCGCCGAAGACAACCGTAGTGGCCGGTTCCGCCGGATCGCCGTACACCTTATCCCAAGTGGGATGGTGAATACTCCGAATACAGCCGGCCTTGAACACAAGGTCGGTCTGAGCATCTTCGTCGGCAAACGGATTCGACGTGATTCCGTGGTGTTCCAGAAACTGCTGGACCTTCATGCAAGCCCCTTATGGTCACTAAGCGATGCTTGGAAATGGCTATCGTCAACCGTTATTGGCCCGAAACGGTTCCCGAGCAACGAATGCGGCGACATGACGTCATTCCGCTCAGGCAGGATAGTAAAAGGCGACGTACACGAACACGCCAACCAGAACACATACGGCCAGCACCAGCAGCGAGATAATGCCCACCTGCCGGACTGTCTCCTGGCGACGCGACCGCGGCGGATGCGTCCTGCCATGAGCAAACGCACCTGACGGTCCCGTATTCCCAAGTCCACCAAACTCAAACTCGTTCTTGCCTGCACCAAGTTGCGAAAAGACATCGCCGGCCACGAGCCAATCGCGCCAACCTTCGCGCCAGACGAGGGAATCTGCACTCACACGCCCCTCGCCAATCCACGTGCGCATCACGTCACTGGTCGCCGGTCCGAACTGCCCACCCGACGGCGGACGCACGTACCACACGACGTTACCTGCCTCAGCCAACGGATCGGTGGAAGCCGCGTCGGCAAGGGAAGTCGGCGGCGCGGCACTGGTGGCCTGTTGTGTCATTTCGGCCGCCCGTGGTAGCGGTTCCGCCTGCAATCCGCCGCCAGCCAGCGGCTTGTCCCCTCCCGGCGTTGGGGCGCCGGCAATCGGGGCTGGAGTCAGCGGGTTCTGCATGACCGGCCCCACGGCGGCAGCCGGACTGCCCGGTGAACTCCCCGCCACGTTTCCCGTCGGACCTGGGATTGGAGTGGCGACCGGAAACGCCCCCGCGGGCATGCTTGCGAACCTACCGGCAGCCCCTCCGGATACAGACTCGCCGGAACGACCACCTTCTCCGGCCTGCGGCATGGCCGGCTCGGCAGGATCGGATTGCAGGACAATCTCCTGATCGCCTTCGCCCCGTGCGGCCGCTTCCGCCTTACTGCTCTTTCGCGTGCTTTGCGAAGGAATGATGATCTTTGCGCCGCAGTAGGGACAGATTCCCCGGCGACCGGCCTGGAACGATTTGACGTTCAGCTTATGTCCGTTGGGACAATAGAAACGGATTCCCATCGGTTTGCCTGTACGATGTGTTCCGGCCAGCACCGGGCGTCACGATCAACCTCGGCTGCGCCTGAGAGGCTGTCCGAAAACGGGGACTGGCTCCATATGTAGTGGTTCGATTTGATGCAGACACGAGATGCAGGGTGCCTGTCCCCATTTTCGGACAGATTCTCAGGCGCGCACCCCGTGATCTTTCGGAGCAATGACGCAGACTTCTTCCCCAGCTTACGCACCCACCCCCAGGACTGATTATGCCACTACCGCCCCATTTGGCGGAATATCTTGCATACTACCCAAGGATTCTCTCCCCCTATTATACCTTCCCAATACGACGTGTGAAGAGAAGCCCCCCCCAGGCGACCTGACCGGGTCGCAGCAGCGGACTTACGCGGCTGCACCCACCTGGCCGAATCTTGGAAAACTGACATGGGGCTCTGTGCAGCCATTTGCTAAAGTACGCCCTGGATCCTCATTTCCGGCAAGGATGTTCAGATCGTACGGAGCCGTTCGATGGACGAAATGCACCGCCCGCTGTTATCCCTTATCGCTATTGTTTTGCTTCTTGCAGGTTGCGCTTCAGAGCAAGGCGATCAGGAGGAGAGCGCACCGCCCGCGGCCACCCAATCGGAGCAGCCCGCCGAAACGGCCGCGCACACGCCTGCGGACGACCAGCAATCTACCCCTGAAGCCGCCACCCCCTTTGGCGAAACGGAATCCCCGGAAGTCGTCCTGCTAATGCAGGAATCAGGCCAAGAGACCGCGCACGGCGTTGCGCCGGAGCCACCGGTCGAGTCATTTCTTCCGGAGGCGATGCCAGAGATAGAGGAAACCACTGCCCCAGACCCCCTGGAGGCACCAACGTTGCTATCTCCCGGCAACCCAGCACCAGACTCGCCGAAGCTGCGTACCTTCAATCCAATTCGCGACGAGCAGACCGCACTGGCCTCCCAGCCCGAACCTGGCGTCATCCAGTTCGAGACGTCTCGATCCAATAAGACACTGATGTCGCCCAGGGCCCCTGTCCGAAGTATGGCTCTTGCGGGTGAATCTCCGGCCGAGACAGACGCGGTGACTCCGCCACTGACCACGACGTTCTCGGCCCCCGGTATCGCAATGGCCGACGATGACCATGCAGGCAACGCATTGGTCTCGCCGGGGGAAGCTGCAGGCAGTATCCCCGCTCCCGCTCCAGCCATAGCCCCCTCTCTGGCCCCAGCCACGGCCTCCACTTCCGCCCCTGCGCCCGCCGCGGCCATGTCTTCGCCAGGATTACCAGATCCCCAAACGGCAGCAGTTCCTTCCATTGCACCACAGCCCGACGCGTCCCCACCTGCGGAAGAAGCACCAATCGCCCACACAACCGCGGCCCCAGCGACGCCGGCAGCGACGCCGGCAGCGTCGCCGGCAGCGACGCCAACATCGGAACCGGAATCTGATGAAGCATTCACGATTGTCCGGGTCTTCTACGGCACCGATCGAAATGCAATCACAGGCTCCGAGGCCCAATCGGCCTTTCCACTCGGCTGGAGCATGGCAACGGCCTTGGCAGCCGCCTTCACCTTGCTGGCGGGACTGGCAGCGTTACGCTCCGGCAGTCGGTTATTGCGGTGGGCCGCCCTCGGAGGGCTGACATGCACCGTGGTGCTGGTTGGCGTCACCGTGGTAACGGTACAACAGCAGACGAATATCGCAACAGGACCAGAATCTGCCGAGAATCCGGGCGCCGTCCGCAAGATCGCCTACGGCAACCAACGCGGTGAGCTGGAATACGGGGCATGCGACGTCAGTATCCCCAAGATTCACCAGGTTGGACAACTGGAGGCCCCATCCATTTTCCGCCTCGACTTCCAGGAAACTCCTGAACGGCATGTCGTTCTTTTGGGCATCAAGCCCCTGGAGAGCGAATCGTTCTTCCAGGAGGTGAAGACACGGGTCGACCAGGCGGCAGACAAGTCGGCGTTCGTCTTCGTGCACGGCTTCAACGTAACCTTCGAGGATGCCGCAAGGCGAACGGCGCAGATTGCCTACGATCTGCATTTTGACGGGGCGCCGATCTTCTTCAGTTGGCCATCCCAAGGCGGCCTGTTCAAGTACACCATTGACGAAACCAATGTCGTTTGGGCAGTCCCGCACTTGCGGCAGTTTCTGACCGAAGTCGCCGAACAGACCGGAGCAAATCGCATTCACCTGGTTGCCCACAGCATGGGGAACCGGGCCCTGACATCAGCACTGCGAGACTTGTCTTTTCTGCCGAAGGACAAACGCCCCCACTTCAACGAGGTCGTGCTGACGGCGCCGGACATCGACGCCGAGGTCTTCAAGCGAGATATCGCACCCTACATCGTTCAGACGGCAGATCGGGTGACACTTTATGCATCGTCGAACGACACGGCACTGGCGTATTCGAAGACGGTGCACGGATATCCGCGAGCAGGCGATTCGGGCCAGGAATTGCTAGTTTTGCCCGGCATGGAGACGGTAGACGTTTCCGAGGTGGACACCAGCCTTCTCGGGCACAGCTATTACGGCAGCAACGAGACCGTGCTGGCCGATCTGGTTGAGGTGCTGCGCAAGTCGCTACCGCCGGCAGAACGGCGTTGGCTGCGTTCCGCCCAGATTGGGCAGTTTGAGTACTGGGTGTTCCAGCGATAGCCTTGCTCTTCCGCTTCTAGTCGCGGAACGTCTTGAAACGCGTGGGTGAAGTAAGGATGCTGAGACATCCGGACCCCCCCCTACGGCTTTCATTACTAGTTTGCACCCTGAAACGGAAGAGCCACATTCGCTACTGAAGCAGCGGCTTGCCTGCACACCGGCCACCTCCCATGCTGCCCCGCTGGCCTGTTTTCACGCAGTTCGTTTGAACTCCCCTTGCTTGGATATAGCGATTGCGGTATTTCTACGCGACCTTGTCGTGACAGACGGTTTTGCGCTAGAGTCGCGCTACCGTGGTATTGAAATGGACGCTCATCCTTGGCGCTATGTACCCACACCTGGAAAGGGCCCTGATGGCCGTGTTTCATTCTGACGGCAGGCCCCCTTTTCGACTACCGACCGCTATCAGTGCGGCTTTGCTTTCGCTGTGTGCCGTTTCCGTGGCAACAGCGCAGCAAGTGCCCCTGGAGCCGCCAGGCAATACGTCGAAGCCCGACGAGCCGGACAATACGGTTATGGTTGTCGATGTCCGCGTGGCAGGAAACCGCGTGCTGCCGGTTCGCACGATCTCGCCGCATATTCGCACACGAAAAGACCGGCCGTTCGATGCGGAGACGGTCGAAGACGACGTTCGCCGGTTGAGCCGGACGGGACTGTTCGTCGATGTGAAGCCGTACTACCGCGACGTTCCCGGCGGGCGCGTGGTGATTTTCGAGGTAGTCGAGCGGCCTCGCGTGCAATACATCAAGTTCGTCGGGAACGAGAAAGTCAAAAAGAAACTGCTCCGCAAGCAGATTGACCTGAAAGAGGGCGATGCCCTGGACCCGTATCTGGTTGCCGACGCGCGGCACAAGCTCGAAGAGTTCTACCACAAGCGCGGACATGCAAAGGCGCAGGTCGAGATTGTCGAAGGCGACAAGCCGGGCGATCCGGGCGTCGTCTTTCTTGTCAACGAGGGCGAAAAGAAGCGAATTCTCTGGACCAAGTTCGTCGGCAACACCATTGCCGGCGACGATCGGCTGCGAACGCAAATCCAGTCGAAGCCCGGTTTCCTTTGGATCTTCAAGGGGGAAGTCAATCGCGAACTGATCGACGAGGACGTCAACCGGCTCGTGGCATACTACCGCGGCCTAGGATTTCTGCGCGCCCGCGTCGGCCGCGAACTCAGCCACGATCTCGCCAAGAACTGGGTCGTCCTGACGTTCGTTATCGACGAAGGCCCCCGGTACGAGGTGCGGCAGATCCGAACCGTGGGAAACAAGGTCATTGCCGCCGCGGACCTGACCGGTGACCTGAAACTGGCGGAAGGCCAGTACTTCAACGATCTGGCCATGAGAACCGATGTCGCCAGCATCCAGGAGCAGTATGGCTCGGTCGGGTACGTCTTCGCCGACGTCAAGCCCAACATCCAATACCTGGAAGATGAAGCCAAAGTCGACCTCGTCTACGATATCGAAGAAGGCGACCGGTATCGCGTGGGGCGAATCAACGTCAACATCAACGGCGAGTATCCCCATACAAAGATCACGACCGTACTCGATCGCCTCTCGTTCAAGCCGGGCGACATTGTCGACATCCGCGAACTCCGCGATAGCGAGCGACGGCTCCGCAGTTCCGGGCTGTTCCTGGTGAACCCGCAGGCAGGCGAAGTGCCCAAGATCGTGTTCAGCCCGCCTGCTCTCGACGAAGAAGTCGTGGCGGAGAAACCGCAGCGTCCGAAACCGTCGGGTTTCCGCGGTCAGAGCCCATCGCCGCCCTGCCCTGCCGAAACACCACAGCAGCAGTCGGGGATCGACCGGTGGCTTGACCTGACCCTTCTCGGGCGGCTACTGAACAGGCCGGCGCCGATCGAAACTGCCAGTCGCCAACCACAACAGGTCGATCCCCGCCGGGATAACGCGCCACACACCGTCCGATTCCAGAGTCCAAGCGAAGGCCGCTCGATGCCGTCGCTGCCATCGAGTTGGCCTGGCGCGACCGTTCCGCAGACGCCGCAAAACGAATACTCGTACCAGCAGCCTGCGGCGGCCACTGCTGTCTACCCGGAACCGGCCGCGACGCAACCGGTCCAACCTGCGCCTTCCTTCCAGACCGTCCCCTCGCCCGGTTATACCGCGACCGCGCCCCAACCGGCCGCAGCATCGCCTCAGCCTGCATTCGGAAATCAATTCCCTCCGGATCCTGTCCAGTCAGGCGGGCAAGGCCAGTGGGGTGCGCCGCTGATCCCGCCGGTTGAATCCGGCCCCGTCTTCAACGATTTCCCCGGCGCATTCGACCCTCTAACTCGCGAATTGGATATGGGCATTCGGGTATCGGAAACGCAAACCGGGCGGATGATGTTTGGCGTTGGCATCAATTCCGACGCCGGGTTGATGGGCAATATCGTCATTGACGAACAGAACTTCGACCTGTTCCGTGTTCCCCGCAGTTGGGAAGAGGTACGCAACGCGACGGCGTTCCGCGGCGCCGGCCAACGGTTCCGCATTGAAGCGACTCCCGGAACCGAAGTCCAGCGTTATATGGTCAGCTTCCAAGAGCCTTACCTGCTGAATACCGATGTCTCCCTGTCGTTAAGCGGCTTCTATTACGATCGGCAATACACCGAATGGACCGAGCAGCGGATTGGCGGCCGCGCGGCGTTAGGGTATCACTTCACCAAGAACCTATCGGGAAGTGTTTCGTTCCGTGGCGCCAGGGTAACCATCCACAACCCGATCACGCCCACCCCCCAAGCGTTGACCGATGCGCTCGGCAAGAATGCCTTGTACGGGTTCGGCGCCTCGCTCACGCACGACACGCGCGACAGTTCCTTCCTGGCCACCGAGGGACATCTGTTTGAACTGGCGGCCGAACAGGTCACCGGCACATTCTCCTATCCGCGCGTCGATGTGGATTTGCGACGTTACTTCATGCTGCACCAGCGGCCCGACGGTTCAGGCCGCCACGTGTTAAGCATGAAGGCCCAGTTCGGCTGGACGGGCAACGACACGCCGATTTACGACCACTACTACGCCGGCGGTTTCTCGACGCTCCGCGGTTTCGATTACCGCGGTGTTTCCCCCATCGACCCAGGCACCGGTGTGGCGGTCGGCGGCGAGTTCCGGTTACTCGCTTCGGCGGAATACATGTTCCCGATCACGGCCGACGATATGCTTCGCGCCGTGGTCTTCTGCGATACAGGTACGGTGGAATCGAAGATCGACCATTGGTTCAGCGACTACCGCGTCGCGCCAGGTTTCGGGCTTCGCGTTGTGATTCCGGCCATGGGCCCCGCGCCACTCGCGTTCGACTTCGCGTTCCCCATATCCAAGGAGCCGACCGACGACCGCGAGGTGTTCAGCTTCTTCATCGGGTACAACCACTAGTACCCTCGGCGCACGCCCCATTCCTGGTAATCGCCGTAATAGGCTTCGTGATCGACGACGTACTTTCGACCGGGAACGCCGAAGTATCCCCAATTGAAGGTCGGCACGCCCATCGCCTCGCCCCACCAGATGGAATGTTCGGGCTCCTCTGCGCCCTGCCTCTGCCGCAGTCCGCCAACGCCCAAGCCTCGACGGTCCAGCGGCAGGCGTGTGGTCAGCCCAATCCAACCGGCAAAAGGACGCCCCACAGGAAGCGCCGGAACACCCATGGACGTCTCGCCTGGCGTGACGAAAGCAGGAGGGCCGTCGACCGGATCGGTTGCAAGCGGCACGGGCGCTGCCTCTTGCGGCTGCAACAGCAACGGAGCCGGCGGCGGCCCCGGCGCCGGCTCGCCGGCTACGCCAATTCCACCAAGGACGACAAGAAGGACGGCAAGACAGCCGAGCAGGGGCAAGAGGCGATTGAGTCCGCGCATGGCATCTCCCGGTCAATGCAGTTCCTGGACGATCCATCGGATTGCGCCCCGGGCCGCAATGCCAGAAGTCTGCCGTCCCGAACGATTCGCACCAGACCGGATGATGATTGTGACGGCTGGGCAAGCTGGGAATGATATGGAGATGGGACTCCTTCATCATTTCCCAGGTGTGGTCATTCGTATTGGATCAGGCTGACCGTCTTGTACTGCTCGATCAGTCTCATGCCCTGAAGTGCAGTCAGTTCAATGAGAAACGCACAGCCGGCGACCACACCGCCAGCCTTTTCGACCAGTTTGCAGCATGCTTCAATCGTCCCGCCGGTGGCCAGTAGATCGTCCACCACCAGCACCTTCGCGCCGGGTGTGAACGCATCGGCGTGGATTTGCAGCGTGTCGGATCCGTACTCCAGCTCATAGGTGTACGATAGCGTCTTCGAGGGGAGCTTTCCTGGCTTGCGGATCGGAACCAGCGATGCATTCAACTCCAAAGCAACGGGCGCGGCGAACAGAAACCCCCGCGCCTCGGCCGCCGCCACCGCGTCGATCTTCTCGCCGCGAAACGGGTTGGCCATATCCACAACCGCTCGACGAAACGCCGCAGGCGATCCCACCAGCGGGGTGATGTCCCGAAACAGAATCCCTCGCTTCGGAAAATCGGGGATGTCGCGGATGTAGTCGGCCAGGTTCAATTCGTGCGAAGCGGACATGATCGTCTTTTCAAGTTCGGTTGCAGATGCGTATGAGCCAATGGAGGTATCACCAGATGCAGCGAGTGTAACGCAATGGCCGGCAGGCCTGAAGGGGGGGCGACAGGCTACTCCGGTTCAAGGAATTGACGATTGAAAATGGCCGGATCGAACGCATCGGCCGGCACGAACCCTTGAGCCGGTGCTCCCCGCTGCACCTGCGGATTCGCATCGGGCCGTGCTCCCCGCTGCACCCCCGAGTCGGCAGCGGGCCCCGTTCCCCGCGGCAGCGGCGAATTGCCTTCCGGCCAAGCCGAAAACGGTACATCGCCGGAAGGTTCCGGAGTCGGGGCGCCTGGGACCATCGCAGGCGGCTGTGCGTCTGCAGCAGCGGAGTTCTGAACGGCCGGCGGCGCAAACCGCAGAACCGACTCCGGGACCTCGTCACGCGAGTCCGGAGTCTGCAATCGAGCCACCCAATTGGCCAACTGCCGAACCTGCTCCAGCTCCCGCTGCGTAAAAATGGGCCGATCCATTCCGCCGTGCGGTTCAATTGGCACACGCAGAAGCTTACTCTCCTCCGGCGTCTTGCGGTCCACCCATTTCAAGACGGCAAAGAGGTTCTGCTGCGTCAGCCTCCGCCCTCCGGCCCGATGCCGAGGCACTCGCAGCAGGCGCAGCTCGTGGTTGCTGTCCGGACCATGACACCCGGCAGTCGTGCAATTGTTCATCAGCAGCGGCTGCACGTCGGCCGCGAACGCCTCGACCGTTCCGGTGGGCAACCGACGCATGAGGGCGTCTAGCTCGTCCCGCGATGGGCCCGTGCCGACCTCTGGTTCCGGCCGATCGGTTTCGTCCTTCGGCTGCATGGCCATCTCCAGGCGGCGCCGCAAGATGGGAATCATCGGATGGCCGGGCGACGCCCGCATTGCGTCGGCCAGCTCCGCCGCCGCCGGACCGAATAGCTCATGGTGCAGGCACCAGTTCGCCAGCTCGATATGCCGGTGCGCATCGCCAAGTGGCATTGCCGCGCGCTTCCGTGCGTACGCTTCATCCAGATTGCGGCACGCCATTTCCACGTCATCGGCCCGAAGTCGAATCTCTCCTTCGGGCAACGCAACGAAGAAATGATCGCCTGCCCGCGTCAGCGTACCGGCCACGGCCTGGCCATTCCGCAGAATCAGCACTCCTTCGGTAGGGATTGGGCCGAGCTGAAACGGCTCGGCTGCCGCGACCGAGGTTGCGAAGACCAGGACCAGACTCAGAATGACATGGGCGCAACAAGACATGGCCGGACGGTAACCGGACGAACCGGCTGCGTCAAGACAAAATAGGCAAGGCGCGTCACCCACCCCCAGGCAGAGTGCCGCGGCGGCAGATTTGACCAGTCAGGTCGCTTCTGTTAGAATCGGCAATGGCCCTAGTGAATGAACGAGACTAACCGTATCGACTCTTGCCTCTTCTCTTGCGGAGGATACTATGACACGACACAGTGCGCGAAAGGCCTTTCTTACTTCGATCGCTGTCCTGTTGGGGCTCATGGCTCCGCTCAAGGCTCAGAGCACGTCGCAGTTCACCGACGGTGACCCAAGCGATTCCAACTGGACAACCGCGGACAACTGGGATCCGGCTATCCCGGACGACCAGACAGATGCGTATATCGGTGGCGGCAAGACGGCCGAACATGCCGCAGGGATGGCGGTAGCCCAATCGTTGACCCTAGGCGATGCCGAAGGCGCCGGGACGCTCAACCTCAGCGGCGGCACGTTGAGCGTCACCAACAGTATTATCAACGGTACTGGCGCCAGCACCCTAAGCGTAACGGGGGAACCGTCGCTTTCGGTCGGAGGCGCCTTGGCGGTCGACACACTCGATATCGGCTACAACGTCGCGAGTGGAAACCTCAGTTTCACAAGCGGTACACGGCCGAGTGAAATTCAAATAGGAACCAGCCAAAGCGACCGTGGTAGGATCATCGTCGGCTACACCGAGGGCGGCGGGCTAAGCAGCGACGGCGTGCTCAATCTGGCGGAAGTACCGAAGCTGACGGCGTACCTCAACCAGTTCGCGGTAGGATGGAGGGACACTACGAGTGGCACCGGCACGGGTAAGGGCACCGTTACACTCGCAGAAGAGAACTCGATCGACGCGACAAGTATTGTTGTGGCCCAGAACGAGTATTGGGATACGGACCCCGGAAGCACACTCACTCTTGGCGCCGACAATACGTTCAAGGTAGATACATTCACCGTAGCGGGATACCGGGCAATTGGCGCCGTTAACCTGCCCAGCGGCGGCGAATTGAACCTTGAGGGGCCCAGCAGCGCCGCCGCGGCCAACCTGTTCATCGGAAACAACAATATCGGCACCGCCCACGACGGCGTCGGCACGATGGACCTCTCAGCAGGCACGTTCAATGCAACCTTGAACCAGCTCCGGATCGGCTTCCACGCAAGCGGCGGAGGCAGCGGAACGGGAACCTTGTCGTTTGCCGATGGGGAGGTCACGGCCAACTCCGTCGTCCTGGGCCACACCACCAGTTCCAGCACCGGCGCCGGCATCGGAACGCTCAACATGGCGGGTGGTTCTTTGGCTGTCGCCAACAACGTCACCCTCGGTACCGGCTCTGCGTCAAGCGAGGGCACAATCAATATGACCGGCGGCACGTTTGACGTAACCGGCAACGTCGCCGGCGGGGTCGGAACAAGCACACTCAACATTGCAGGCGGCGCGATGACCGTCGATGGCGACTTGATTGCCAACGAGTTGATCGTGGGCGACAACGGCCTCACAGCCGGCCTCACGGCCAATGGGAGCGCCAAGACACTTTCCGTCGGCATGCTTACCGTGGCCGCCGACAGCGGCAGCGGAACACTGACGGCCGGAACCGGCTCGACGGTCGAAATCGGCTCGGCGGCCGCCGCCACCGACCTGTTCATTGCCCGTAAGACGACTGCCAAGACAGTATCCGGCACGGTCGATCTCTCCGCAGCCAATTCACTCGTGGCCCACCTGGGACGCCTGTTTATGGCCACCCAGTCAACCGGTGACACCACGGGCAGCAACACGGCAATGCTGAAGCTGGGTGCAGACAACGAGATTCACGCCGAGCACATCATTCTCGGCCTCGTCGACAGCGGCGCCACCACCACGACCTCGGCCACGATAGAACTCGGGCAGTCGAATACGATCCGAGCAAACACCTTGACGATTGGCGGGGGAAAATCGACCGGCGCCGTGAAGTTCGCCGACCTCGTTACCGGCGGTGTGCTCAACCTGGGAACGGAAGGCGCACGCGTCGATCTCAACCTGGGCTACAATGTCCCCTTGGACGGGTCATGGAGCACGGGCACCACCGCCACCGGCCACCTCGACGGAACCGGCGGTACGATCCATGCCTGGCTGGACGAGGTCGTCGTCGGTTACCATAAGGCCGGCAGCGGGAAAGGCATCGGCGCGCTGACTCTGGAAGATGGCATCGTCGTGGCCAATAGCATTCTGCTTGGCGATGGTACCGGCGCAAACCCAGGAAACAATAAGGGTACGATCGCGCTGAAAGGCGGCGCGCTGCGGGCCGGCAGTATTACACAGGGGGCAGGCCAGGCGGTATTCGACTGGACCGGAGGCACACTGAGCGTGGATCATTTCGGATTCGACCTGCTTCAGGCGAACACCGACGGACCCAGTACGCTCGCGCCCGGCAACTCCACCGGCACGACAACGATCGACGGCAATTACACGATGAATGCAGGCACGCTCGAAATCGAGATCGCCGCCTCTGACGATTACGACTTCGTCATGGTTGAAGGCAACGCGACCCTCGCCGGCGACCTGAACGTGCTACTGCTCGATGACTACGCACCGGCGCTGGGCGCCCACTTCGACGTACTCCAGACGACCGGAGAACTGGATATTTCCGGCCTGACGCTCACGGGCGATCCGCCCGGACCGACGTTCGGACAGTGGGAAATGACGGCGATTCCCGGCGCCGGCGGCGATGGTTTCCTGCTTCGGCTGTCGGCCGTGCCCGAGCCGTCCAGCGCCGTGATGCTCGTGCTCGCCGTCGCGGTATTGATCGGGTGGAAACGGCGGAAGTGATTTGTGATTTGTGATTTGTGATGTTTGATTTGGGATTCGGGATTGGTCGTTTGGGTTCTTGTGGGGCCGTCTGGTGCTGACGACGGTTGCGGTGAGGATTGCAATCCACCCGTCGGGCTCGCGCGATAGATCGCCTGGCCGTGACGGCTTGATAATACTGAACGTTGAATCGCGTTTTCTCGATGGCCTCACACATGACGGATCATCATCAGCGCGCCGGAGGGCGTCCAACCATGAAGAAGCCTACGCCTGCACGCAATCAGAAAGCAGACATCACAAATCACACATCCAAAGGCTTTACCCTCGTCGAATTGCTTGTGGTCATCGCGATCATCGGCATCTTGATAGCGCTGTTGCTGCCGGCGGTCCAGTCGGCGCGCGAGGCGGCCCGGCGAATGCAGTGCTCGAACAAGCTTCGGCAGATCGGGCTGGCGGTGTTGAACTACGAAAGCCAACACAAGGTCTTCCCGCCCGGGGGCATCACCAAGACCACCACGTGCCGAATCGAAGGCGACTGGACCACCAGCAATATGTCGTCGTGGACGGTCATGATCTTGCCGTTCCTGGAGGAGAGCGCCCGGTACGACGAGTACAACCATGCAGGCACGTTTGCCCCGACGTGGCGTATTACGGGCGCCACGAACCATTCGGAGCAATTCCGGCCGCTTGCGAAGTTCGAGTGCCCTTCGGACCCGCGTAGTGGTGACGAGTGGCCGTTGAACAATTATTTCGCATGCCAGGGCGGTGGTGCGACTGCCGAATGCTACGCCTCCTCCGATCCGGGCCGCAAGATATTCCGCAACGGGATGTTCTTCGCCAATTCCAGCATCGGCTTCCGAAATCTTCGCGACGGTTCGTCAAATACGCTGATGATCGGCGAATCGCGTTACATGACCACCAAGACCGATACGGACGGATGGGTTGAGGGCAATCGGGACAAATGGCACAGTTGGGATTCCGCCTCCATCCGGGCGACCTCCGGCGGCGAATGGTCCATGACTATCGGTCTGGCGGCGACCAGTCTCCCGATCAACGCTTACGACACGCCGAACTGGCCGCAAATGACCTCTTCGTTCAGCAGCCATCACCCGGGCGGCTGCCATATGCTGCTGGCCGACGGTTCGGGGCATTTCCTCAGCGAGAATATGGATTTGGGCATCTATCGTTCTCTCGGTCCCATCGATGACGGCGGCCCAACCGGCGGATTCCAATAGTAAGGAATACTCACGATGCAACCACAAGGCAACAGCGCATCGTATTGGACGCTCGTGCCGGCACTACTTGTCCTTTCCGCCGGCTGCGGAGGCAACGACGGGCCGCAGCGGTACGATCTTTCCGGCAAGGTAACCTACGGAGGAGAACCGGTCCCGGGTGGAGTCATCGTGCTCGAACCCGACCAGTCAAAGGGCAACCGTGGCCCGGGCGCCGTGATTGAGTTCACCGATGGCCGTTACGATACACCGTCCGGCAAGGGGACGGTCGGAGGGCCGCACGTGGCGCGCATTGTCGGCTATACGGGACAACCGGCAGGCGGCGACGCCAGTACGGGCATCCGCCCTCTGTTTTCGGAATACCAGGTCGAAGTCGATCTGCCGCCCAAGGACGCGTCACACGATTTCGATGTTCCCGCCGAGCATCGTTAGTCGGGCGTCGCGCCCCCGCCCGTTCGATGCGATCGAGGGACAAGGCAGAGTCAGTTCTGAAGCTTTCCCTCATCTCGCGAAAGAACAACCGATGTGTCGGGATCGTACCGAATG
This sequence comes from Thermoguttaceae bacterium, assembly GCA_040772845.1. Classification (GTDB taxonomy): domain Bacteria; phylum Planctomycetota; class Planctomycetia; order Pirellulales; family Thermoguttaceae; genus PWXP01. The sequence continues at coordinate 6,787,307 of JAXGXG010000001.1, read as the reverse complement.
ACTTCCTCACGAGATTCCGGCGAAGGCCCGGCGAGAACCGTTCGTACAATACGCATCTCGCCCTTCTCGCAGTTGTCATCGACTCGAACGCGGCATAGAGGATCGTCTCCCCTCACCACCAGGCATGCGCGGGCGAAGGACTTTGAAACGGGATCCGGACAGACACGGTATTCGACCTCGCCTTCACGGCGGCGAATCATAATCGCGCCGTCGGCATCGATCCCAAACTCGAAGGCGACACGATCGTCAAAGTCCCTCTGCACGCAAACCATCCCTCGCTCATATTCGCGCGGCGGATCGTCGCAAGCGCTGGGGCTGCAGTGGGTCTTGCCGGTCAGTCGGCCCTCGGCATCGATATAGAGATGACTCGCCTGCCGAACGCGCCAGCCGGGCGGCACGACGAGAAAGAGGTGGATGTGCGGCGTTCCTTCCAAGTGTCCCTTTGGCCCTCGGCCGGTGCGAGGGTAGGTCGTTTCATAACCGCCAATAGCCACGTAGCCGTCGAAGTCCCTGGTCGCCGGATCGTCGATCTTCATATCGCGAAAGACCTCGAGACAACCGAACAACAGATTCCATTCGGCAGCCACGGCGTCCGGCTGCCATGGAATATCGCGGAACGCGCCCGACGCCCGATCGCGCGGTTTGTGCATGCCATAGAGCAACACACCGGGAACGTCGCGAATGGACATATGCAGCGCATACGGATTATGCTCGTCGAAGACCAACGGAAAGGCAATCCCATCGCCGGTTTCCTCGAATGCTACCTTCGTATGTCCTACTCGAACACTTGCGACCTCGACACCGTCACAAACAAACTCCGCCATGGGCGGTTCCGTCACGGCTTGGTCCACCTCAACGTCGAAGTAGAACTCCTTGGCATTCTCGCCGCGATATCCCCCCACCTTGCACCGATCGCCTGCTTCGGGAAAGCGAATCGTCGGCGTCTTGTCGGTAATCCCCAGTTGCTTCTTGATAACCCGCACGCCAAGCAAACGCGGCAACGCGGCAGAAGTCTCGGCAGCCCAAGCTGGGACGCACGCCATCCCCACGGCCACATATGCAATCCCCCCAAATGTACGCAACACGGCGTGTCTCCTGTAGTCTTTGCCAGATATCTCCCTTGGAAAACGATCGTTCCGCTATTCTCGTTCATCTGCGGTGCGAGCACAATCATATGATCCGGTTGTGCTGCCGAACGTACCGCCCACGGCCTTTCCGCCTGGTGCGGACAGAAACCCGCTGCGGTTCTCGTCACCATTACGCGCCCCACGCACCCCCGCGAGGGAAGGGGCCTTGGGAGCCCTCGCAAAAACACTTGACGCCGCCGCCATGTAAATCCTTCGTTCTGGCGTCTTTCCGGGACCATTCTCCTGGCGGCAGGTATGTTCGTGGCGCTGGTCGGCGGAACGAGTCAAGGTGCAGTCGTCGGCTATTGGCGGGCAGAAACCGACAACGATAGCGGCGTTGGGTTGTCTGTCCCTAACGAGTACGCAGGCGGCAATCCTATGATAGCCCCCAATGCCAGCATATCCGATGCTGTCCCGCTCAGTTATCTCGTCGGCATAGGGACGAACGTGGGAAGCATCAACGGAAATGCCAATATCAACGGTACGGTGTCGGCCTATGCGGCGCTTAACACCTCCTCGATTACCGTTGAGCTGTTTGCGCGTACCAATGAAGGTGGCGGCGACCTCATTTCACGCACCGATGGAGCCGGCGCCGGATTCATAGTTACCAATGTCAGCAGCCTCGATGTCACTTACGCCATCGACGACGGCGCCGGCGGCTCGGAACTGGTAACGATTCCCATCAGCCACGGGTTCAGCAGTCGTTGGGACCACGTCGCCTGGACCTACGACCCGGAAACCGGTCGGTCCAACGTCTATATCGACGGTCAACTGAAGACCAGCAACGAAGGGAGCGAGACGCCGGGACGCAACCTCTACTGGCAAGGCGCCAACACACTATGGATAGGTCATGACATGGACGGCGCCGGGCTCAATGGAAGCGGCTCGCTGCTCGACGAGGTGCGGATCTCGTCCATTCCGCTCACGCCTCAACAGATGTTGTGTGCGGCATTGCAGGTGGATTTCGGCGCTGCCGGCCAGCAAGTACACCCGGGTTTCCAGGCGTTTACCCGTTCTGGTGATATCGACGGCCCTGTGGCGGCAACGTTCGATTCCGTACTCGGCACGAGCGGTCAGGTTACGGTGACGGTCGACGCGGAGAACACATCCAACACGATCGACTTCCGCGATCGTGGCGATAGTTCCCTGGTCAATATCGGCGAACTGATCGACGATCAGATCATGAATCAGTCAGGCGGCGTGCAACTGACGCTTTCGGATCTGGCGGCCGGTGAATACCTGATGACCACCTGGCACCATGATCTTAGCGGTGCCGCCGACGGCCTGCTCGACATCCTCGTGAGCGATGCCCTCGGATCCGACCGATTGGTCGCAGACGATCTGGCAATCAGTACGGGCGACAACCCGCTCAACCTTGCACAGGCCAGCTACCGCCTTTTCTCCGACGGCGCCAGCCCGATAGTGATCTTCTTCGACGACGCATTCAGCGGCAACGTCCGGACCCCGCTGAACGCCTTCAGTCTGGTGGCCGTGCCGGAACCGGGGACCTTTGCACTGCTTTTGCTGGGGTGTCTTGCGATGTTGGCAAGAAGGACGAGAGCGAGCGACTTGCGATAACGGCAAGCCGAATTACAACGTGACCGGGTTTGCGACTCATGGGGTACAGGAACGGGCTTGCATTTCACCGAAGGGCCACCGGCGGGCTTGCCCCGCCTGGAGCCGTGGTCATCCAGCTAACCCGGATTATTCACAACAGGTAGGGTGGGTCAAACAAGCCGCTTCTTCTGCTGGGTCATCGGTCGCTGATGCCGGCCGTGTTCCAAGCGGGCGGCCATAAATCAGCTCGGTTGCGGCTTGTGCGGACCCACCAACGACCTGCGCGACCTTGCCCCACCCTGCGCAGATGAACAAGGGCGCAGGAACGGACTTGTATCCTGGGAAAAGGCCACCGGCCGGCTTGCCCGGCCTGGGCTGTCAAAAAGTTGGGGTTGACACGGTTTTTGGATAGTGCGGTTTTGTTCCTTCCGTCCGCCGCCAATCCAAAAGTCGCTTGTTACGGTACGATTTCGACTCCCACACGCCGCGCACCAGCGGCCACTGATCCGCCTATTCGCCGGAGGCGATTCTCACCGTAGCCAGGGGTTTCTTTACCCCTGGAAACCATACGCACCACCGCACATCCCCGTTTATTCCCGGTTTGTTCCGCCGCCTGCGGCGGCGGAACAAACCGGGAAACGGCCAAACCGGTCGGAACACCCGCGATGTCTTTGCCGCCTGCGGCGGCAAAGATATCGCGGGAATGGAATTTGACGCGGCCATGGGGCCGGGGTAGTGACCATACGGTGCGAATCGCCTACGGCGAAAACGCGCCTGTTGGCAGACCGCACAGCAGACGCCAATATGGCAAGAAGTCGTGTCGGCCCCGCAGACGTTCTCGCAGAGTCTTAACGCTCCTTCTCACTGCCGCGCAGCTCGGTTGCCGAGAGGGCGTTATCCCACACCGAGACGTCGTCCATCTGCCCGAGTAGCGTGACCGGATTGTCGCTATGCCGCCCCCGCCCAATCCAAAAGGCCACGTTCGCCGGATCGCTGAAGCTGGTGAAATCGAAGGAAGCCCCAACCGTCGATCCTGTTACGGCCACGCCATCAACGTAGCCCTTCCAGTTCACGCCATCATCGATAACGACTTGCGAGGATGCTCACGAGGAAACCTCCTTTATGCGCCAAGGCGTAGGATTGCGATCAAATGCTTCGCCAATGCGAATTACCGGACTCACCGCCCAGGATACCACATCGGGGTACAGTTGTCAAAAACCCGGGAAACCGCAGCCGCACCGTCTTGATGGTCTGACGCTAGGCCCGGCTGGTCTTCTCGGCGAACCATGCACCGCAGCTCACGCTCACCTTACGAGCTTTTGGCCGGATTTCCGTTACAGATTGACTTCCGGCACCATGAACTCACCGCGTCCAGGACGACCGTCCATCAGTGCATTGGCGGCATCGGCGTTTTCACCAGTGAATCTGCGGGCCTTTTCATCCAGCGTGAGCATTGGACTGAGGGCAAAAGTCTCATCCAGCGCAATGTCCTGCGTGGCGAGAAATACTTGCATTTCGTCAATCATGTCGCCCAGTTTCCCGGTATCTTCCGCCATGGCCAGAGCCTTTTCGCGGGACCAGCCTCCCCCAAGACGGTAGGACGTATTGGCTGAATTGTACCAGAACGAGGAATCGAAGCCGTACTCAATCTCGCCGTTAAGATTGGAGGGGTCGTTGCTGCGAACACTTTCGCAGAAGTTCTTCAGGTGATTGTAAGCACCCAGACTATAATCGGAAGTGGAAAACGTACGGATTTTTTTGCCGGCTTTGTCGTAAGCAGAAGCAGGTCCCCAAGGCTTCACGTACGTTCCATTCTCACAGTAGGCAATATAACCCGGATTTGCGCCAGGGCACGGGCAGGTTGCACCGCGTTTTGCCTTTGCTTCTACGCCGGAGAAACCGAAAATGACAGGAATGCCCCCCGTGTCGAAATAGGTGAACATGGTATTCGGAGTCTCCCCGGCATCTTTCTGGCCAAGGCGGCCGCCGCAGGTAAAAATCCGTTTCGGGACTTTGATCTGATTGCAGAGAACATCGTTTCGGCAGTCATCAATCAGGTGCGCTCCCCAGTTTCCGGTTTCGCCGTTTCCCGTATTCCACATCCAGTGCCAGTCATAGTGGAGACCGGAACGGTAAAGAGGAAGGTCTTGCGCTGGACCAAGCCACAAATTGTAGTTCACTTCCGGCTGAACCTTAAGAGGCTCGGCACGCAAACCAATCGGTCGGCGGACGGCATAACGATTGATACGGACAGAGAGAATTCTGCCAAGAGCTTTTTCCTCGTGAAGGAACTTCTTTACCGCAGCATGCGCTTCGCGGTCTGTACGCATTTGTGTGCCAATCTGCACGCATTTGTTATACTTTCGGGAAGCATTAAACAACTGTTGACCTTCCCAGAAAGTGAGGCATAGCGGCTTTTCGACATACACATGTTGGCCCGCCTGCATCGCCCAAATCCCTGCAAGACAGTGCCACTGATTCGGGGTTGCTACCACGACCGCATCAATGTTCGAATCATCGAATACGCGGCGCGGGTCATTGTACAGTTTCTCCGGCTTGAACACTTTCTGCGCCTGCTCGAGACGCACAGAATCCACTTCACTAATGGCAGCAAGTTTGTACGGTTCACCAGCAGCATTCAGACGGTTCAGGATTCCGCTATGTTCACGCCCTTTATTACCATTTCCCAAAACGGCCACACGCACTGTTTCATTGGGACTGCCTGCAATCAATGCAGGTACAGAGAACGTACCTGCAGCCAAAGCAGCAGAAGAAGATGAAACAAGAAAATGACGACGATTCATTTTGTTCATGGAATTTTTCCTAAGGAAACGCTGGTTGATAGGAAATTGCCTTCCTCTCACAGAACCGAGGTTAAGCAGGGAGACGTGGGAAGTCAAGGGGGGATGGCGGGTTCTGCGGCGGCGGCCGCCGCCATCGGGCCGACGTGTTTCGATCGTCGATCGCAGAGTATCGGGCCGATTCAGAGCACCTTTTGACCTCCTGGGACTAGAGGGGGCCGACCAACTCCGAGGCGGACAAACGCCGCCGGACGCCGACTCTCTGTCGTTCAATGGCGACATTCTGGCAGCCATACCTGAGAATACGCTGGCGATTCCGCGCCGTCGCTGCCCAGTGCCACCGACCGGCGGTTGTTGCCCCGGTCGGATGAACGTATTTGCCTCGCCGTTACGGCGACACCGGTCGATTTCAGATGGGTTTGGCGGAATTGCCGCAGGGGCGTCGCAAATCGCGCAAATCCTGTTCTTCATCTTTCTGGTGCTGTTTATCATCAGCCTGATTGCCGGAGGGATGCGTCGGCCGACGGTGTGAACCGCGGCTTCAAACGCCGCGACTCACAGGGGGCCAACAGCAAGCAGCGGGCTTGCATTTCACGCAACGGCCATGTAAGTCCGCTGCTGCACCCCCGCAACCATCCTGCATTCGAAGATTCCCCCAAGATCGGCCCTCAGTATCGCGGCCGGGGCCCTTACCGTCGCACCATCTTGCGGTACAATTCCACCTGGAAACTGCTTTGTTCCTCCCGGAAACATCCGGATGGTCCCAAAATATTCAACGGAGGTCCGTAATGGGCTATGTCGAAATGCTACTTTCGGAGTTCGACCAGGAGATGGCCAGTACGCGGAAGCTGCTTGAAAGGATTCCCAACGATAAGCTGGACTGGAAGGCTCACGCCAAATCGAATTCCATCGGGTGGAATGCCAATCACGTCGCAGAAATCCCCGGATGGATCGAACCAACCCTCACGCAGGATTCATGGGATTTCGCCCCGGTAGACGGTCCGGCCTACCAAACGCCGCAGTTGGGCTCTGCTGAAGAGATCCTTGCTTTGTTCGATCGCAACGTGCAGGCAGCGCGCCGCGCGATCGAGGCCATTCAGGAAGACGAGCTGGACAAGCCTTGGTCCCTGCTCCAGGGAGGGCAGCCGCTGCTGACCATGCCCCGTCATCTGGTCATACGCCTATTCGTGCTCAACCACCTGATCCACCACCGGGCCCACCTTTGCGTCTACCTCCGGCTGAACGACTGCTTCGTGCCCGGTATGTACGGCCCTTCCGCCGATGATCCTGGCATGTGACGGAACGCCTAAGCCTGCCCCCACTGCTGGCGCGATGCCGGCCAACCATTCGGCTCACCCCTTCTGCGCCACGAGAAAGAGGTTCACCCCCACGCGATCGCTGCCCACGTCGAATGCCGTCCGGGGAATACCTGCCGTTAGCGCCAGTTCCTCCATTTTCTGCGGGGTGCGATAGGTCAGGTACCAGTTTGCGACCCATTCCATATAGGCCCGCGTCGGGTTGTGGGGCGCGAAGTTCCCAACCAGCATCAGCCCGCCGTCGGCAAGCTGCTCCCAAAACATTCGCAAGTTGGCAACCGCCGCCTCGTCGTCGAAGTAGTCGAACAAGCCGGGGCAAACGAGGAAATCGGGTGTGCCGAGTCGCTGGCCAAGCCCCCGCGTTGCCATGCGGAAAAGATTCTCCCGAGGGCGCGAGAGTGCGTCTTCCGGCAGCCAGTTGCGAAGGTGTTCTGCCGCATGGTCAACGGCGGCAGGATCGAGGTCGAGCAACGTGGCGTGAATTCCAGCCCGGCGCTCAAGGTCGAGCATGGCGCACGCCCGGCGAAGATCGAGTGCCGGCCCTGGCTGGAAGCCAACGTAGCGGTATTCGCCCGGTGGCCGGGAGTAGATGTGTGAGACCATCGCGATCATGCTCTGCTGGGTCCGCGCGGCCACGGCCATCGGCGCCGCCTGGGCGAGAAAATAGCGGTCGAAGATCCGCCCCAGAGGATCGTCTGCACAGCGATTCTCGCAGATGGCTTCGAGCAGTTCGTAGTCGCCGGCGTACCCCAGCGGCTTCGTTCGGGCGCGCAACTGTAGCCATCCAAGCCGGAGAAATGGCTCGACCGGTTCCCAGAAAGCATTAGACGCGGTCTGGTTCTCCTTACCCCACCGGCCGCTCGATGCCAATACGTGCATGGTCTTCGTCAGCGCCGCATCGACAAGCGCCTCGGCAAGCGGTTCGTTCCGCCAGTCGGCGGTCTGCCCCCGAATCCGGTCGAAGCACAACGCCAGATTCTGCCCCTGTACCCGGGCAAAATCGGAAAGCGCCGAGTCAGAAAGGGGCGATGCGTTCTTCGCATTACCGAGCGGGCAGAAGGTCATTGTGTCACCCGGCAAGCCAGGTACCAAGCTGATAGGTCAACAGCGCGCCCAGGTAGGCCAGGACGGTCATGTAGGTAAAGGCGAAGACTGGCCAGCGCCAACTGCCGGTTTCCTGTTTCATGACGGCCAGCGTGGCGGCACACTGGGCGCACAGGGCGTAAAAGACCAGAATGGAAAGGGCGACGGGCAAGGTAAAAACGGGCCGATCGGAGCCGTTCCACGTGGCGGATCGCATCTTTCGCTGCAAGACGTTCAAATCCTCTTCCGAACCTGGGTCCACATCCTCGCCCAGATTGTAGATCACTCCCATGGTTGAGACGACGACCTCGCGGGCCGGCAGCGAGGCGAGCACGGCACAGCCGATCCGCCAGTCCCATCCCAATGGCCGAACGGCCGGCTCGATCACGTGGCCCAACTGACCGAGAATGCTCTGCCGCTGCTGTTCTCCGGTGATTTCGTGGTCGAGTTCGACAATCCTCTCGGACAGTTGTGCATACTCCGGTGAATCTGCGGGAACCTGCCGCTGTCGCGCTTCGAGCGATTGCAACGACTGCCGAAGCGGCGTCAGAGACGGCGGATTCTGCGGAAAATACAGAGCGGCCCAAACCATCACGGAAACAAACAGGATCAGCGTCCCGGCACATCGAAGGAATTGCCACACCCGCTGGACAACCCGGAAGGTCACGTTTCGCAAAGAGGGCCATTTATAACTGGGCAGCTCCAGCAGAAACGGCGGCGCCGCACCGCGCAGCATCGTTCGCTTGAGGATCAGCGAAGCAACCACCGCAGCGGCGATCCCAAGCGCATACAACCCGGCCAACACGAGCCCCTGCAGATTCAAGATTCCGCAGAAATACGTCCACGGCGGTACGAACGCGCCGATGATCAGCGCATAGACGGGCAGACGAGCCGAACACGTCAGCAACGGCGCAACGAGGATGGTCGTCAACCGGTCGCGATCGTTCTCGATCACGCGCGCCGCCATGATCCCCGGCACCGCGCACGCAAAACACGAAAGCATCGGGATGAACGCCTTGCCGCTAAGGCCGACCCGGGCCATCATCCGATCGGCCAGAAAGGCCGCGCGGGCAATATATCCGCAGTCTTCCAAAACCGCCAGGAACAGAAACAGGATCACAATCTGCGGCAGAAACACCAGGATCGCGCCAACTCCGCCGACAATACCCTTCTGCAGCAGACTCTGTAAGGCTCCGGGCGGAACCAAGACTTCGACCCATGAACCCGCGTATTCGACTCCCGTTGCGATTCCGTCCATCAGCGGTTGAGCGCCAACGAACACCGCCTGAAAAATGGCCACCATCACCGCCACAAAGACCAGCATCCCCCAGAAACGATGGGTAAGCACATGATCCACTCGATCGCTGAAGGACGTTCGCGAGGCATCAGGATGCCGAATCGCGTCTTCGAGAACGGTGTGAACCCATGCATACCTCGCCGTCGTTTCAACGGCGGGAATCGCACAGTTTGCATCGGCCAGCCGTATGCGAGCCGACGCCAATTCCACCCCGGCGTCCTCCGGCAGGCTCCCGCGGGCCAGCATGTCCGACTGAAGCTGTCCGCCAACGTCGAGCAGCAATCGCCGAGCCACGCCTGCTCCAACAGGGCCACCATCGCCGCTCGACGACCAGTGGCGAGTCAGTTGCTCCACTTCTCGCTCGAAGACTTCGGGAAACGGCGCCCGATATGCAGGCGGATCGGCTTCCAAAACACCAGCCAGGGCTTTTTTTAGTTCGTCCATTCCCAGCCGCCGGTTCGCCTGGATGCCGACCACAGGAATCGGAAGCCGCTGCTGGAGTGCCGCCAGGTCGATTCCAATGCCATGCTCCTTCGCCACATCGAGCATGTTCACCGCAAGCACAACCGGCAACCCCAGTTCCATGACCTGGCTTACAAGGTACAGGCTTCGCTCCAGATTGACCGCATCTGCCACGCACAGGACGGCATGGGCATGATCCAAGCCCCTGCAATCACCCAGCAGGACCTCGCAGGCAACCATTTCATCCCGGCTGCGGGGCGCCAAGCTATAGAGGCCGGGCAGATCCAACACTTCGAGTTGCCGACCGCCCAAGGTCATGCGGCCGGCCTTCCGCTCGACCGTTACGCCCGGATAATTGCCCACATGTTGGCGGACCCCCACCAGGGCGCCAAAGAGGGTTGACTTGCCGGTGTTTGGATTTCCGACCAGAGCAACCGTAATAAGATTTCCAGCGACCACGGACGGCTGTTGCGGCATTCTCGGCGAATCAAGCATGTCGTTCTACGAGAATGCTAAGTGCGGGGTCGGAACGGAGACAGACTTTCCCGCCGCCCAATCGCAAGATACACGGATTGCCAGTCCGAAACATACGAATCCGCGAGCCGCCGCGCAAGCCGAACTCCTCGAGACGATGAACATCGTGTGCGCAACCGGTAATGCGGCAAACCGTAGCAGACTCCCCCGCGAGGAGGGAACTTAAGGGAACCGCTTTATCAACCATTGGGGCCAACTCAGGCTGTCAGGGGGCTTCTTCTAACTGAGACTCAATCTCACCTCAATCAATTTTACACTATTGCAGCGGCCGCTTCAAGCCGCCTTTAGATCGATCGGCCGTTTTTTTCCGAGAAGCGACCACCTTGCGGGGGGTGGGGGGCATGAACCTCATTGTTTGCAGATTTCTGGGTGCATCGTCGGTTTGTAGTTCCGCCTTCAGGCGGTCTTTCGTCCTTCCGGCGCGAGCCGGAACGGCGGCTTCAGTACGGTTTGCACCTAGAAACGGGAGAGCCGAAAAGAGCCTCCTTGTTCGCCGCTGTCCTTACGGTGGGTGCAGCAGGGGACTCACACGGCTGGAATAAGGCCACCGGCCGGCTTGCCCGGCCTGGGCTGTCAAAAAGTTGGGGTTGCGGCGATTTGGGGTTGCGCAAGGTTTGTTCCGGTTCTGGGGTCCGATAGGTCTTCTAGCCGCGTGAGCGAGTGCCGGGTTGGATTGTGTCTTTGATCCGAACTTGAACGTGCCCGATGTAGCAGGGTGGCAGGAGAGGCTGGGGGTGGCGCGTTCAGGCATCGCCTACGGCGAATAGGCGCGGATCAGTGGCCGCTGGTGCGCGGCGTGTGGGAGTCGAAACCGTACCGTAACAAGCGACTTTTGGATTGGCGGCGGGCGGAAGGAATGAAATCGCACTATCCAAACACCGTGTCAACCCCAACTTTTTGACAGCCCGGGCAAGCCCGCTGCTGCACCCCCTTACGGTTCCGTGTCCGCCCGGCGGGCATCGACAGGCCGATCGGCAGCGAGATACGCGTCGCGCAACAGAGGCAATAATTCGGGATGGAGCACCCTTCCCTGCCGTAATTCGCGTTCCCATACGGCAATCGTTCGCTCCGGATGCTTGCTACGGTTCCATAACCCCATGCCCCACTGCAACCGTTGCGCCGGCAACTGGCCCTTTTCGGCCAACTCCCACAGGACCTCGCGTACCGCTCGCATGTCGGCTAGCTGATCGGCATAGATCATGCGCAACCAGGCGCGAAGGGCCTCATCGTGAGTCTTCTCGGCCAACTGGGCCGGGATATCGGCGTGGACCGGCCCCATGAGTTCGGCGCATAACGTACCGGCCCACTGCTGGCGTTCCGGCGAATCGTCCGGCAGGAGTGCTATTGCCTCCACCAGCCGTTCCCAGCGCGGCATTCCCTCGTCAAGGTCGGCCATCCGGCGAAGCAACCGGGCCTTTCGCTCGGCAGTCGCCTCGACCGCAACTGCCTGGCCTAGCAGGTTCGCAGCCACCTCGCGACGCCCACCCTCAAGCAGATTCTCGGCCAGCGCGGTAAGTTCCTCCGATATCGCATCGTCACGCTGCCCCCACATCAGGGCCGCAGCCTCTGCTTCCAGAAACCACCCCTGCTTCAGCAGCAGATTGATGCGAATCCGCTGCTGGTCGAAACACGCCGCGCGATCATCGGCCCCCAAACCTGCGGCAATCGCCTCATCGACTAGCTTGAGCGCCTCTTCGTACTGCGCCGCTCGAAGGGCCGCCATTACCACAACCCGCAGCACCGCCCACGTCCCAGACCGTTTCGAATACTCTCGCAGAATGCGGTAACGCTGCATTTGATCCAGCCAAATGGGATGCCCCTCGGCCAGCCAATCAAAGACGAGTGAATGGCCCGCGGCCATAGCCGCCTCAAGATCCGCCAGCCGACCATCGACCGATTCAAGATCCGGGGCCTCGCCATGGCGCCACGCCTGCAATACGATCACGAGCGGATGCCCCGGGTTGCCTTCCGCCACCTCGGCCAGCCTGGCGGTTGCCGCAGGCCAATTGTGATTCTCCAGTGCAGCCAGTGCATCGGTCAGGGCGCAAGGCTCGCGCTCGGCAGGGTCGCGCCGGTCGAGTAGCACAAAACCGGTGCGTGGTTCGGCCAGTGAGGGTACCTCGGGAGGTTCCGCAACGTGTTCGACCAACTCCCACCGTGCCAGCAAACCACCGGCAGCGTCTTCCCAGAAGATCGCAGGCCCACCAGCATCATCGCCTGCCCAGCGTAGCCGCCCCGTCGGCTCCTTGTCGACGAACGACGTCACCTGCCCGGACAGATGCTCCGTACCGGACGGCTCGACCAGCAGGTACGTACCGCCCAGGGCGGTGTATCCTGGCGGGATGAGTCGTGTCGCCGGTTTCTCCTGGTTTCCAGTGCCGACGGCGGCAGAGGCAGGCAAGGCGTCGTACCATCGGGCAAGGTTCTCGTTGGAACGGTGCGGCAGCCACGGCAACCGCCGGTCGAGCACGTACCGAATCGCCTCGGCCCACGGCCCCAGTTCAACCAGCCCCAGTTCAGGCCAGGCTACGGCCACCTGCTCGCCCTCGATGCGAATACTGCATTCGGGCAGCCGCACTTCGAGCCGGGCGCCATCCTGCACCAGCGTGATCGTTTCAAGTTGCTTGCCGTCGGCATTCATCCGGCGCCACACCCACTGCCCTCGTTCAGGCAACTGCCGCCACTTGAAAGCATCGAGTTCGGCCGGTTCGGGCAGCGGCAATCGTGCAGGCTGCAGCCGGCCCATCATAGCCCCAACGCCCCAAGGATCGATTCGAGGCCGAACGGTTCCTCCGCCAGCTTCCCAAGGCCGGTCGCCCCAGAGTAGTTCGTACCGCCGGCGGCGAAGCTGTGTGAGGAAGTGCCGCAGCTTGCGGTGCATACTCTGCGTTTGAGATACGACGATCGCTCCGTGCGGCAAATCAACGACCATCTCCCCTGGTCCACCTACCTCGCTCCAGGTCTGTGGGGAGATTGATTCCTTCAGCAATTCGACCACTTGCTCAAGATCCCTTCGAGTCAGATACTCGATTTGCGGTACTCGGGCAGGCCGCATCGCCGGATGCCCCTCGGCTGCAAGCGGAAGTCCCCGCAGTGCTTCGAGGAGTCCCTCGACCTCGTCGTGAATGTATCCGGCCTGATACACCACAAGATCGAGCGAGAACGGCCACGCAATGATACTACCACTGCCGTCATTCCTTTCCCACGTCTGGGGCGCGATCGTGCTCGTGATACTCTCGGTGATGGCGCCGAAATCGGCCTCATACCGTGGCTCGTTCACACTCCCCTCCCCGTGCCAACCGATGTTATCGACCCTTCCGAAGCGTGCGTCCGGCAAAGGTATTTCCACTGCGCTGCGGCCGGCACAAGCAGTCGCCTGCCCCTTGTCACATGCTCGCGGCTCCTCCACCATTCCCCGCAACATTTCACCGCCAGCCGAGATCGGAATCCGCCGCATCAACGCATTTGGAGCCTTGCCACCCAGGAACTCTCCAGCCATTTGGACCGCATCGGCAGACTTTTCGGGAGCCGACTCGTTTAGCGACGGGAGTTCGATGTGCTCATACACCACGTCTCGCACCGAATAGAACCGAAGCGACTCCAAACAGCATTCAGGCTCGCCCCAACTCGCGACGGTCACCGCGCCCATGTAGTAATCAAACCCGAGATGCAATGGGTGCAGCAACCTCTTCAACACAGCGTCACCGGGCATGTCCTGGCACCGAATAGACACGGGTGACTTAGGGTCGAACCCGACGTCACGGAGATCCCTGTCTTCGATCACCAGCGGAACATCGAGAAGTGTGCCAACCTCCATCAGCACATCCGTTAGAGGTGTCTCCTTGACATCGAGCGAGATCGGTCGAAGCAGCCTCTTTCGCACGCGTTCTTCAGCCGCACGTTCTGCATCGAACACGGGGTCCATCAACAGTCCGTGCGGTGTTCGAGAACCTGAAAGAATCAGGTCGGCTGCAGGATAGATGTACGTCTGTAATCGCTCCTCGGCTTCCTCCCACGATGTAATGCACAGGCCATCCGCATCCGGAACGATCACCAGCAACACCCGCCCCAGCACATGGCGGGCGTAGTTGTACAGCGAGATACTCCCTCGCCCCAACACGACGTCCTTCCCTCCCACCTTTACGTCGCTGGCAAGGCCGACGTCCTCGAGCGCCTTCCTGTCGATCGCCACGCGCACCCCTGCACGTTCACTCAACAGGTCGGCGAACTCGTGCAGCGTGAGCCTTGGCGTGGAGATATCCATTGGCGTGAGCATCGCCCGGTACTGCGGAAACATCCGCTCGTAGTCCTTGTCCGGCTCGATCGAAGGGCCGAACAGCAGCGATGGCGACGGCTGCCGAAGATCTTGCATTTCCGCCGTTGGCAAGAACAGCGCGCGTTGCCAGCCGAGCCCCTCCACCAGCGCAAGGCGCCGAACCTCCACCACGGCACCAGCCCGTCGTTCGGTGTTATCCTTACCAGTTTGCGGTCGATCGGCTATTCGCTGTCTCGCTGCGGTTAAACGTTCCCGCCACGCCTTGGGCATCGGCGCCACCTCGGCCATCTCACTTCCCTGCCAGTAGCAACGTCGCAAACGATCGACACCCCAGCGTGAGAGGTCGCCCTCACTGTCGAACAGCATGAACGTCATAAGCGGTGAGAGAATGCTCCACTCGCGACACAACCTGGCAACCTGCCCTTCGTGCTCCCAACCACCCGCCGGTAGCTTACGGGCCAATTGGCACAGTTTCTGCCCTGCCCATAGCCGGCCGACCAGCATATTGTTGCATTTCCGGTCAACGGCCAGCGATTCGTGTCGTTCCGTAGCGGCGCCATCGAATTCTGTGGTTACGTGGACTTCGATACGGTCTTTCGCCAGCTCCGTAGGAATGCGGCCGAGAAGGCCTAGCGGTTCGCCGGGCATCCACGCCGAGGGGAACAGCACATCCTCGGGCTTCGCGCCAGGTATGCGGATTTCGGCGATGCGCACAGGCGTAGGCATCCCTCGATCGAGCCATCGCTGGCAAGCACGCTGCCCGGCCGGATCCCACCAGTGCCACGTCAACCCGCCGGTAGCTCGCGATACGGCCTCCAGCACTTCCCCGTCAAACACGGCTTCGGTCGATCGTATCAGGCTCAGCCTCCCAGCGACTTCCTCAGGGGTAGAGACGTGCATCGCCATAAGGGCGACATCTGCCTTGTCGAGCAACCGCACCAATGCTTGCACGAGTTGATTTTCGGTTCCTGCACCAAGCGTATCCTGCCCACTTCCCACGTAGACAGCCAGCCGTCGCCGGCCAGCTTCAACCGGAGCCAACGGCCCGACTGCTTCGCGCAGACTACCAACAAGGTCGATTCCCCCCAGACAGAACTCGTCGGCAAACCGTTTGCGGGCTGCTGCCAACTCGACAGATTCCGGCGCCAACCACCCATCGTGCACCGGTCGTGCCACAACATCGACGCACACCAGGCGTACGCGGTCCTCCGGTCGAAGATAGTCGATAAGACGCTCCACGACCTCGTCCACTTCCGGCCGCTCTCGCACCGCACCCGACGTATCGGCCAGTACAAGCAGATCGAGCGGCGCCGTTGCCTGCGCATCGAGGGCCGGTGGCGGCAATTCGATACGAAAATACGTAAACGGAACCTGCCCCTCGGGATCGGAGCCCTGTTCACTATGAGGTTGGGTCGTCCTTAACGACTCGGTCCGATACGTTTGCAGCGTAGCGGTCCCTTGCGAGTCATGTCGGAATCGCAGCCTCAATGGCACGTCGGGCTCGTATGCGTGCTGAACCAATTCAAACGGAATTGCCGGCCCGCCAAACACCTCGGCATCCCAGCCATTGCCACGCGCATCGGCCGCAACCTGCTCGTAAATGCTCATTTCCGGATGTGACGGGCAGGCAACGCTCTCCGGCAGCACCGGGCCGACGATCTGGCCACCGATGCGGAAGTCCCAAACGGGTTCCAAGTCGTTCCGAAGCGGCAGCGAAAACTGGTACGTCCCGTCCATCGCCCGCTCCAGTGGCGCCATATAGTCGACCAGCACCCGTTTCACAGCTTGCCCAGAAACGGGAGACACCTGCATGCGGAAAAGGTTGTCGCCAATCTGGCTGAGAATAGCCGGAACCTGCTGTGGGCAAGCAGCGTGTTCTCGGGAGTCCGGCAGCTTACACCGCTCCACCAGTTGGCCCTCGATCAACTGAGTCAGCGTCCGATACATCGCGAACCGGCAGACCGACGCGTCGCGCGGCAGGTTCAGGACGAACGTGCCTTCCTCCTGGCCATCGTACGGGTTGTAGAACGTCTCGTCGATCTGCACCAAGGCGACCGGAGCACTGATAACAACGTTCACGTGAAAGCGTGCCACGCTCAACCGCTGCCACGTACCACTCTGCGTATCGCGAATGATCAACTGCCCAAGGCCCTGCGCTTTAGCCTTCGCCTTCTCAGCAGGCACAGCGTCTTGCGCGTGAACCGTTTGCGGGGGGCCGCCTTGGGACTGACAGAATGCGACGTTTTCACCCGCCGCCAGCAACACGATGCACGAAAAGACGATCTGCGCAGAACTCTGACGAGACATCCTCTCTCCCTTCCGGCCGAACGGCCCATGCAACGGATTGCCCATTATGCTGAAGTATCATTGCTGTTGTCGCACTTGTCAATGACACCCTGCCGAGGGAGAAAGACACCAACGCTATGTGAGCACCGGCCGGGCTTCGTGGTACAATGGCGGTGCACACGGCCCGCCTGGTTGGAGTCCCGCCTTCAGGCGGTCTTTCGGCTTAGGATACCAGGAAAGAGCATTGAAATCGGTGTTGGTTAGGACGGTGGAGTCGCCACCGGCCGGCTCGTCCGGCCGGAGCGGTGGTCTATTGGCTAGTGGCGGTGCTCACGACCACCTCTTTCTTTCAGGGCGTTGCTGCCGCCTTCGGCGGCAGCAACGCCCTGAAAGAAAGACTTTTGGCGGTCCGGCCTCGTGTAGCTTGCTGACCATGGCTCCGGCCGGGCGAGCCGGCCGGTGGCCCTTTCTTGCACCGTGGCTAAGCCGGACAGTCTCTTCAGGCGGTCTTCCCGTTCCGGCCAAAGCCGGGACTCCAACTGGGTGCCGCTGGCGCGAGGAAACGGAAGAGCACTGCACAATCGTCTTGAATCTCCTGCGCACAAAGGCTGCAAATCATGGGTTCGCAAAACGTCCGATTGCTACCGTACATCGTCGCTACACTGATTGCCAACTCCTTCCTATGTTGCGCCCCCTCCTCCCCGGCGCAAAACGCCATTGTCGACAACGGCAAGCCCAATGCCGAAATCGTCATTGCGGAGCAGCCTGCACGAACTGCACGGCTGGCGGCCCATGAGTTGCAAACGTATGTCGAGAAGATATCGGGGGCCAAGCTTCCGATTGTCTTCCAGCCGAGCGGTACGATGCCGGTGACTGTCTACGTTGGCGAGAGTCCGGCAACGAAGCGACTGGGAATCTCGACGAATGACCTCAAGTGCGGAGCGTATCGCATCGTCTCGGGCAAGGACTGGCTTGTGCTCATTGGCGACGACACCGACTTCGTTCCCATCGAACCATGGGCCAGTAACAACGCCGACATTGTCAGCGGGAAGCTTCAACGAGCGTGGAATGAGATCACCGGGACCGTTTGGGGTGCGCCCTCTGCCTTGATGTACAAAAACCGCATCCGGCTTTCCAATGACATCGGCCTGCCGGACGGTGCGCAACCGGACGATGAACCGCTTGTGCTGTGGGGCTATGACGAACGCGGCTCGTTCAATGCGGTGTGCGGCTTCTTGCGGAACCTCGGGGTACGGTGGTATATGCCGGGTGAGGTGGGCGAGGTGATCCCCTCGTTACCAACAATCCACCTGCCGCAAATCGATGAAACGGTGCACCCAGCCTTTCCTATTCGGCGAGTCAACATCCGATTCGGCGTACACGGTCAGGACACGGCCATGTGGGCCATGCGGCTTGGCATACGCGATCCGCACGGGCTGCAGATCGCACACGGCATGACCACCATGACCGACCGTCCCGAGATTATGGAGGCCCATCCCGACTGGTTTGCCCTCTATGGCGGCAAGCGGCATACCGACCTTGCGGCGAAGAACAACCAGTTGTGCTACTCGAACAAGGATCTGTTCCAGGAAACGGTCCGCTACGCCCGCGCCCAGTTCGACCATTACGATTACGACGCCGTGTCGGTCATGCCGCCCGACGGCTATGTGGCAATCTGCCAGTGCCCGCTGTGTGAAGGCAAAGACACCCCCAACCGTGACCACCGAGGTCTGCTCTCTGACTACGTATGGGACTTCGTCAATCGCGTGGCAAAGGAGGTGCGCAAGACACACCCCGACAAGCTGATCTCCAATTGTGCCTACGGCGCCTACACCCTTCCGCCCCAGAAGATCGAGAAGCTGGAGCCGAACGTCTTGGTCTGCATTGTCGGCGGGCGTCGGCCAACCAGCAACCTGCCGGAGCAGCAGGAGGAACTCCGCCGGCTTCGCGAGGCATGGGTAGCAAAGACCGACAACCCGATCATGATCTTCGAGAACTATCCGTTCACCGACCGAGGCTTCTACCTGCCGGCCTTCACCCCGCACGCCATGGGCGAGAGCATCAATGCGACCAAGGGGATCTCCCAGGGCGAAGATATCTGGCTGAGCGTGCGGCAGGATTTCGACCGTGTAGGGATTGGGTTCAATCACTTTCTCGTCTATTTCACCACAAGGATGTACTGGGGCGGCGCGGAGCAGGACATCGACGCGATGTTCCGCGAGTACTGCCGTCTCTTCTACGGGCCGGCCGAACAACCGATGCTCGCATTCTTCCAGTACTGCGAAGCAAACTGGCAGGCGATGGAAAAGGACCTGGCCAAAGCGGACGCGGCCCTCGCCCTGTTCACCGCGGCACAACAGCAGGCGCCGCCCGATTCGGTCTACGCTCGCCGCGTCGGGCTGGTGGACGACTACCTGAAGGGCCTGCGTGCAAAGCGCGAACAACTGGCGCAGCAGCGAGGTCCGGTGCCGGCATTGCGTCTGGTCGGCCCTGCCTCGTCTGACATCGTCATCGACGGCAAACTCGACGACGACGCATGGCGGCAATGCCCCGTCGCCGCGACGGGCCGCTTGCGAGAACTGCAAACCGGGCGGCAGCCTATCTTCGGAACTTCGATCAAGGCAGCATGGCGAGGCGGCGACCTGTATTTCGCTATCCGGTGCGACGAACGGCCGGGCGAGAGACTGAACATCGGCGCCACGCGCAACGGCGATGCGTCGCTATGGTACGGTGACGCGGTAGAACTCCTGCTCGAAACCGAATCCCACTCGTACTACCAGATTGCCGTCAACCCGGCAGGCGCCATCGTCAATCTCGACCGCGGCGCCCGGAAGTCCGCCTGGTACAATTGGGATTCGCAAGCCGAGGTCGCCACCGATGTGGCCGACGACCACTGGACGGTCGAAATCCGCATTCCGGTCACCGACGACGAGAACGATCCGCTCCACCAGGTCATCGGCCGCAAACCGACGCAAAGCCTGCCGTGGCATATCAACGTCTGCCGGCAACGCATCCGGGAGAACGGAGCGGAGTACTCGGCCTTCTCGCCAACCGGCACAGACAACTTCCATCAGCCGCTGAAGTTCGCCCACTTCTACGACGGCCATTCCCACAAGTTCGAATACGATCCGAGCGTAAGCGATTATCTCATCGCCAGCCGGGCGGCCAGGGAGTTGACCTCGCAGCGGAAGCACGCAGAGGCGATAGCCGCGTATGTCGCCCTATCCGAAGGCGATGTAACCGATTACCAGAAATCGGACGCCCTGGAGCAGGCTGCCGGCTGTGCGCGGTCACTGGGCGATTTCGACCGCGCGGCGGAGCTCGCCGGACGCATCCCCATCGAGGCCGTTGCGAAGGCGGTCCGCATGCACAATCTGCTGGCGCAGCGCAAGTGGCAGGGACTCATCACAGAGTTCGGCCAGGAAGACATTGCTCGATGGCCCTTTTGGAAGGCCGGCGATGGCTGGGCCGCGCGCGGCCGGGCGTATGCGGCGCTCGGTCTGGGCGAACAGGCCGACACCGACTTGACACGGGCATTGCAGTGGACCAGCGACGCCCGAACGCGGGACGGGATCTGGCTGGCGCTCGGGCAGAATCGCCAGCAGAGTCTCAAGGACGACGACGCGGCAGCGGCGGCGTACCGGGCCATTATCGATCCGGCCAACCGGCTTGGCAGTGCCGACCAGTTCTATGCCGTACTGGGCCTCGCCGCTATTTTGACGCGTCAAGAGCGCCACGACGACGCACTGGCGACCCTGCAACGAGTGGACATCCAGAACCTGCGTGGTTACTGGCGAGGGGCCATGTTACTGGGGCTGGGCACTGCACTGCAATCGGCCGGACGGCACAAGGACGCCCTGGAAGCCTACCACGCGGTCTTGACCACGGAAGGTGCTGCGGCCAGCCACTGCAAGGAAGCGGAGGCTGCGATTCTACGACTCAAGGAAAAGGCTTCGCCCTAATTCGGATGATGGTGGGCCAGACAATGCCGCTTCCTATAGCCCGGATTATTCGCGACAGGTAGGGTGGGTCAAACAAGCCGTTTCTTCTGCTGGGTCATGGGTCGCTGATGCCGGCCTTGTTCCAGACGGCGGGCTGTAAATCAGCTCGGTTGCGGCTTGTGTGGACCCACCAACGATCTACGCGACCTTCACGCTACGTATCCCGCCTTCAGGCGGTCTTCTGGCGTAGACGTTGATGCAAGACGCCGAAAGAAAGGCGGTTTTCCCTTTCCGGCTAAAGCCGGGACTCCAACTGGGCACGGGACCTTCAGTACGGGTTTTCGTCGTCTCGCTTCAGATCGTCCAGATGGGGTTTCCAGAAGGGGACGGCAGGAAAGAGCAACCGAGCCAGGCATTCGGCTTCCGGTGTCTGGGGTGCGGCATGTCCGTCGGCAATTGCCTCTTCCCAGTCGAGCCGGCCAAGGAGCATTTGGGTAAAGCCGGCCCTGGTCAACTGAACCGTGTGCCGCGTCGCCTTCCGCTGCGTAACGCTGATACTCGCGTCGCTGCGCGAAAGCCTGTAGCGTTTGCTTCCAACCAGGATGCCCAACCTGAACCTGGCCGGCAGACCGGCCGCTACGGCGCGGGCTTCCAGGATTGGACGCATGCCGCGCATCAGGGCGAGCGGCTGTAGCACTCGCGCCATGACGGTCTCTTCCCACGGGAGCGCATAATCGCAACAACGGCCGCCTGCCTTCGCGAACACCTGGTGCAGCCCGTTGCTGCTGGGAACATCCAGAAGCACTCGACATCGCCCTGCCTCGATCGCATCGTGGCAGATACGGGTCAGCAGCATGGCGGCGACGTCGGGCTTGGCTTGCTGGGTGACCAATTCGATGATGCGTTCGCCCTTGCTGACCACATAGCCGACAACTGGCGCCTTTCGCTGGTCCATATCGATCATTTCCGGGCCATCGATAGCGACATACAACTGCCCGAATGCCTGGCGATGGACAAGCCAATGCCAATAGGCCTCGCTACGCTGGAAGGGGCCCCAAAGGCCTTCCAGGCCCTGCCGGTACAGGCGCGCCAAGGTCGCGGTTTCCCAGACCAGCCAGGGACGAATGTGCAATTTTGCACGACGCCCCGAAACCGGAAACCCCTGCTCGATCAGGGCGCGCAGCACGCGGTGAGGAGCACCACAACTCCAGCCGTGCTCGGCACAGTCCGCCCAGCCCAGTTGCCCGAAGAACTCCGGCGCGGCGGTGCGTATCCAACCGATCACCGCCCCGTTTCGGATCATCTGACTCTCGGCCATGCGGACCAATCGCGCCCCAAGCCCTTGCCCTTGCAGCTTGGGAGCAACCGAAAGCCAGTCGAGCTGTGCAACAGGAAGACGGATCGATTCGAGCGAACACATGCGATTGAGCACTTGGACATGCCCGACAATGCGACCTGCCTCCTTGACCAGGAGTCGGTCCGCCGGCCGATAGTCGGGCATCTCCAGCGATGCACGGAACTCCGGCTGTGACGGTGCGCCGAAGACGGAGTTGAGAAAGCAGTAGACTGCAACATGATCGCTCGGTCCGGCCGGAACGATCGCCAGGCCGGGGCGTAGAGACTCGCTCCGGGAAGAAGGAACCGGTACGATCATTGGTGAAGCGCCGTGGAACATCGGCATCCTCACGGAAAAGGGCTAACCTGCCATGGTCGCTTTCTAGACGGCCTTAACGCAACCGGTGCAATTCGGTGCTTCCCGCAGGAACTCGCACCGCGCGCCGGAGGCATTATTCGAGGCTATTAGAACAGATCGCACCATCGTTGCATAGCGCGAAGTCAAAAAAACGCCGCAAGGACTCCGCGGGATGCAAACAGAAACTGAACTCCCGCCAACGGAGGAGCCGCTCTGCCTCCAGCAGCCGTTCGGTTTCGTGAAGGTGCTCGCTCGTCTCCGATCGTTGCGCAGCAACGAAAGGCTGCAGCGCCGAGTTCACGCGGCGAATCGCCCGGCAGCGTTCGCGCGCATTGTCAGGTATCTGGGGGGTGGCGATCCACCGCCGCTTCTCTGCAATCAATCCCTTTGCCGAATCCGCAAGCGTCTGGCCATTCCCCAGAAACACCTCCGGATGATGCCGCAACTGCCAAAGACGTTGCTTCAGGTCCTCTTCTTCCTTGGCAGATACGTGGAAGGCGGGAACAGGCAACAACAACGTGCCGGAAACAACCACCAACCGCGGTGGCCGAAGCCCGAAGAACCGGTCGAACAACTGGTCGGTCACCTCGTCGTACTTCGCGCCGCCGATGCCGTGAACAAAGAGGTCGCTCAGCGCCAGTCGGGCCCATAGCGTCGTGATCAGCGCTCGCGGTCGAATCTTGATCCCTTCCGCTTCGAGCGCCGCCAGCCGTTCGACCGCGGCCGCACCGTCGCCCGGCGGCGCCAATACAATTTCCGTCTCGCCGCCTTCGCCGCCTGCAATCACGAGCTGCCCCTTGCGGTTGGTGCAGAATAGCGGCCGGCGACGCGGATTGGCCGTTGTCCATAACCAGAACGGGGCTTCCAGCCAATCGTCGCGTTCCACCAAATCGGGAACGGGATGCGCCGAACTGCGAATGCCATGCTTGCGGCGATACTGGCCCACCGTCTCGTTGTAATCCGTGCGGAATCGCGGCAAGTGGGCCAGCAGATGGGCGACGAACCAGCGGAACGATTCCGTTGCGCAAACGCGACTTTGCGGCAATTCGAGCGTCTCCAATCCCCAGTCGCCTTCCACAAGATGCCTCGCCTGGGCAAGCGACAGCCCCAGATTGCCCGATGCCTTTGCCCTTTCGCACGCGAGCCGCCAGAAGTCTTTCACCATGGGGTTCGGGACCAACGAAGCAATGACCTCGGCAGCACGTTTGCCAAAACTGCAAACCATTTCCAGATCGGCGACTCGACATTCCTCGTACGGAACGCTCGGGTCGGCACGGTCAAAAGGAACCGAGACGATGTGCGGCGTCTCGCGCGGCCCCGATGGCACGGCCAGCGACGTCGTTTTGACCGCGTCGGTATCGACCAGCAAGTTGACGGCAACTGCGCCGTGACGGCGCGCCGCCGAACCCAGAACGAAGTTCTTCAACCACACCCCCGGGTGGAACAGCCCCGGCTGATGCCCCGCCAGAAAAACCTGCGACGAAGCATCGGGGGCAATCGCCACATCGCGGTACTGCCGCGTATACGCAAGGGCAGCCTGCAACATCTCGGCACGAGCCTGCCGGGCCAGTTCCGCAACAGATCGGCCCTGAATATCGCCATGCCAGGCTTGGCGAATCGTCCGGTTTTCATCGAGCAGGCGTTCGAGCCGTCCCAAGGGAGGCGCGATCAATACACCTCCGTCCTCCGACGGTGCACGGAGCTGCGATTCTGGCCCCCGGGATGCAGCTCTGCTCATGAGTCTTCGCACAGGGGAGTAGGGGCGAAGGCCGGCGTTGCCAACGGCATGCGGCCAAGCGTATGTTCCAAGACCCGGCGGTAAACCTGCAAACGCTGCCCGGCATCGTCCAGGGAACCGCCGAACGAGCGCGTCGCATCGAGATAAACACATGGTACGGGCAACTCGACGATCCGCAGCTTCCGATCCGCCGCATAAACCCAGAACTCCAGTGGCATGGCATAGCCGTTCTCTTGGAACTGGAAATCGCGGAGCGCCTCGACGCGATAGGCCTTGAACCCACAGAAGGCATCGGTAAGCTTCAACCCAAGCCGCCGGTTCACTTCGACGGTGATCTTCTCGTTGATCCGGCGGCGGTCTTCTGGTGGTTCGGAATCGCCGGGGAAACGGCGGAGATACCGGCTTCCCGAAACGACGTCGCTTGAAGCGGCCGCCTCGACGAAGCGGGGGATAAGCTGCGGCTGATGCTGTCCGTCACAATCGATGGTCACCAGGATCTCATACCCCCCCCGAACCGCAAACCGAAACGCCGACCGAAGCGCCGCACCGTACCCCCTGTTCTGCCCATGCGACACAAGATGGATATCGTCCCGCGCAGCCAGCACTCCCGCCGTACCGTCGTTGGACCCGTCATCAACCACAAGCACCTCATCGCTGTAGGTCAACGCCCCCGCAACCGCGGCAGTCACATGATCCACCTCGTTGTATACAGGCAATGCTGTTAGGCTACGTTCATTCATACCGGTATTATACGCATCGGCAGACCAGGGAGAAGGCAGGCGGTCTGCCCGGCCTCGCGGGAACCTCGCCAAGCAAGATGGACACCGGGCCGGCTGGGGCCCGCGGGGACCCGAGAAACGAATCTACGGTAGCGACTGTCCTGTCGGACGCTCCCGGAGTTCAACAGAGACCATCTTGCAGTTGGGCCTCCGTGATTCGGATCAAGTACTGTTGGCCCTGGCGACCTTCTGCGGATTATCAAGAATGCCGACAAGATCGCGGTATTACGGCGTTCTGCAGCCGCGAAAGCAAGAAGCGCCAACCTATCGACTCGTCTGCAAGGTTGACCCTACGCGTTCTGCAAACCGCAGTTTCGCACTTCGCGAACGAGGGTTGCGCTCGGTTTCCTCGTCGGATGGGCGGATGGGCCGCTTCGTCAGGACGTTCAGACGCGCATCGTCGCGGAAGGCGTTTTTCACACGACGATCCTCCAATGAATGGAAGCTGATGATTCCGAAGCGGCCGCCTTCCCGCAGGCAGTCGGGAATGCGCCGTAGTGCGGTTTCGAGCGCCTTCAGCTCGTCGTTCACGGCAATACGCAATGCCTGAAAGGTTCGCGTGGCCGGATCGATCCGATCGGTGTGGCGGCGCGGTACGCATCGGCGCACAATCGCCGCAAGATCGGCAGCCGTACGAACCGGCTCGCCTTTCTGACGCCGGTCGAATACGGCGCGCCCGATGCGGCGACTGTAACGCTCCTCGCCGTACTGATAGATCAAGTCGGCCAGATGCTCCGCGCTGAGACGTGCGAGCAACCGCCAGGCCGGTTCGCCTGCCGTTGGGTCGAAACGCAGGTCGAGCAGGCCGTCACTGTCGAAACTGAAACCGCGATTCAGATCGGCCAGTTGGTCGCTGGACAGTCCCAGGTCGAGAATGACGCCGTCGACGGCAGGGATCTCCAGTTCTTTGAGGATTTCTGGCAGATCGGCGAAACTGCCGTGGGCAGGGAGCACCGGCAAGTCGGTCAGCGCTTGGCGGGCGGCTTCGACGGCAGCCGGATCGCGGTCCAGGCAAATGACGCGCCCTGTCGCGCCGAGGTGCTCTGCCAGAGCACGCGTGTGACCGCCACCGCCCAAGGTGCCATCGACCACGATGGCGCCAGGTGCAGGGGCCAGCCCCTGGAGGACTTCGTCCAACAGAACAGAGACGTGAACAGATTGCGGTTGCTGCAAGGAATGGGCGGGGGTTCGAGGAAAGACCAACAAAGAGCGACGGCAGAATCGCTTACGGGCATCGGTCCAAGGGCGACAGCAAATCCCGTTCGGATGGACGAGATATTCCCAGTTTAGCAGGACGGGGATGAAAAAGGCAGGCTGCCGTCGATCAATGAAAAAAGGCCTCCTGCCTCGGGTGCGTCCATGCACCCCGTTAAGGCAGATGGCCTGCGGGTCGACTCGTCGGCTGGAACAACGGACAACCATCGCAAATCGCGGCCGGACAGCATCATGCTACCCATACCCGTGAGGCACGGTTGACTCGCCTTGTGGCGAGTCTGCGGAGCCGATCGGTGGCCGGTAACCGGCGCCGCCCCTTCCTCACGCATGCCCACGCATGGCGAAACATCATTTGTCGAGATTTTCTCCTGTCAAAACGAGGAATGTGGCGGTTCAGCGCGGCTTCAATGCCGACACCGGCTCGTCAACGAGAGCCGCGCTGCCGAACGCTGTTTCCGCAAATTCGTCGTAGTGTCCTTGTTGTTCTTCCAGGTAGGCCTGCCAACGCTCGGCCGACCATAACTCCAAATGGTCCTGGACGGCCAGCAGGACAACGTCTTTTTCCAATCGCGCCAATGTCGCCAGGTCTTGGGGGATGCGAACCCGCCCCTGGCTATCCAACTCAACGCCTTGCGCCCGCGCGTAAAAAAGACGCACGAAGGCTCGTACGTCTCGGCGATTTGGGGATGCCTGATCCAGCCGCCCGGCCAGGCTTTCAAATGCGGATTGGGTGTACAAAGCGAGCGATTCGTCGGTACCGGGGGCAACGTACAAAATACCGCCATTGGCCAGTCCCATGGCCTCGCGGAGCCGCTTTGGGATTGCGACCCGCTGCTTTTCGTCGATCACGCGTCCGTAAGATCCGGTCAGTAACATGATTCGCCCAAAAAGCACCACTGAGACCCACAATGACCCAAGCATACCCACTTCTGTGAAGTCGTCAAGACGGGTTTGAAAAGATTGCGCGTTGGCGAAAAATAAGCCATAAAGTGAAGCTGGCAAAGGACTTACAATTGCGTCCCTTGCGGTGTTCCAGCAGTGCCACGTGTGGCTTTGCCGGCCGCTTCGGAAATTGCCAATCCCCACAGTGTGCAACCCCTGACAACAGCGTCCGGCACGCTGTCTCGTGGCTTGATGGCGGAACACGTTGCGGTGGAACGAGTTGCGTCAGGCTTTCTCCCTGCTGCCCGCCGAACCCTCGGATAACCCGCGGCCATCGGTTTAGAAAAACCTCCAACGGTCGCACCTCCGTTTCGGTCTGCATCTTCCGACTCCAGCCGCTGCACCTCACGCTGCAATGCAGCCAAGTCGATGTTAAACCGTAGCGGTCGCGCATACTGCGCAAAATGTGTCGCGTTGCGAATCCGGGGCAAGAGGTCCTGGATTACTGATTGGAACGGTTTATCCGGTTCCCTAGCCTGCCGAGAATGTGTTGACCAAGGACGGAATAATCCCCTGTTTGCCCCTAGCACGAGAGTTCCTGCCGTGGTCGACCCTAGCACTCACCATCTGCGTGTCTTCCCCAACCCTGCAGCTCCGGCGGGCGACGTTCGGCGTGCACGTCCTGCTGTGGGGAGTTTGGCAGCCGTATTCCGTGCATTTCAGCAGGCAACGGGCTGCCAATTGGAATATCTCCCGTCGGATGCGTCGGAAGCCGCGAAGGCGGACCTGTCTGCCCCGGAATCCCCGGGCGTCGGAATCTCTCCTGGACAGCTCCGCCTTGCGGCCGACGCACCGAAAAAGGGCAAATCGACCCGCGGGCGCCGGGCGGCGGAGGCGCTGGCCGCTTCGCTTTCCGATATGCTGGGTGAATTGCTCACGACACAACGAGCCCTCTGGCAACGCGAGGCGGAACTGGCAGCCGGTATACCGGTCGTACCCCATGCAGATGAGCAGGGACATCTGGCCGAGCGGCTGGAGGCCGTACTCAAGGGCGGCGCCGAGGCCGTCGGCTGCCAGGCAGCGGCACTCTATTTGTTAGATGAAGCGACCACACAACTGAAACTCCGTTCGTGCTGGGGCCTTCCGCTGGATCGGCTTACCGATCCGCCGCGCCGCCTGAAAGGTTCCATTGCCGACTTGGAGGCCATGCTCGGACATGCGGTCGTGCTCGACGACCATGTATCGTTACGTCACTGGAATCCGCCCGAGGATTTCCCCGCGGCCGTGTGCGTTCCGGTCAGTTCGCCCACGACCGTGCTTGGCACGGTTTGGTTCTTCGCCGACCGGCAACGCGATTTCTCCGAGCACGAGACGAACATTCTGGAGGTGGTGGCCGGCCGGATTGCCGCCGACCTGGAACGCGAGATGCTCTGGCGCGAGGGCGTGGACGGTGCGCGTCTGAAACGTCAGCTTGCAGGCGTCGAGCGGATTCAGCGCGGACAGCTCCCTTCGATTTCGCCTTTGCTGGACGGCTGGGAGTTGGCCGGCTGGACGCGGCAGGCGGAATCCGTCGGTGGCGACTTCTTCGATTGGTTCGGCTTGCCTGACGGCCTGCTGGCGGTTGCCGTAGGCGACGCCTTGGAGCGCGGTTTGGAGGCGGCGTTCGCCGCAACCGCCCTGAAAGCCGCACTGCGGGCTCATGCTCCCTACCATCACGAAGCCCAGGACACCCTCGCCCAGTTGAACCTGAGCCTATGGACCGGCTCCGCTGGAGACCAGTATGCCTCGATGTTCTTGGGGCTGATCGAGACGGCGACCGGTCGGATCAGTTGTGCATCGGCAGGTCGGCCGCGTGCGATTCTTCTCCACCCCGGCGGGTGGGAAGCCGTAGATCAACCCGGTGCCAGGTTGGGCGAGAGTCCCGAATCGGTGTTCGAGCCTTTCGGTTGCGAATTGGCGCCGGGCGAAGTCTTGCTGCTCATGACGGACGGAATGCGTGGAGTGACCGATTTGCATGGGAATTTGCTGGGGACCGATCATGTTGCCAATGCCCTGTTACCGAGACTCCATCTGCCAGCAGACCAGCTCGCTCGGGTCATCCGCGACCAGGTGGAACCCCACTTCAGCAGGGAAAACGCCGATGATTGCACCTTGTTGGTCATAAAACGAAGCCGAATGCGCTGTGGTCCGGGGATAAGCACCGGCGAGTGACGCTGCGCGGGCTGAGAACAGACAGGACGAGGGGTGCCTCTGCGGGTACGGTTTGCGTTCCGGATGGCGGGTGGACCGCTTCGGAGACGAAGGGGGCGCGAAGCACTCAGGAAGACAACAGGGCGATCCACAGCGAGGCGAGGATACGGCGCACCCTCGGAAGTCAGCGCCGAGGGCGAGGCGCAGCATACGCCGGGGCAAGCAGGCATGCTGCTTGGGCTTCGCGGCCCAAAGCCCGAACGCCGTCGCAACTGCTAGCTTGCCAGCGGTGGTTGTCTGTAGACCGAGTGTTGTCTTCTCCTTGTGCGGGTCAGCGGAACAGACGCTGCTGCCTCTCGGAAGAGCTTCGTGGCTTCTTCCGCCGTGGCCGCTTCGGAGGCAACTCCTTGCCCCGAATCTGCGCGTCGATCGCCTTGGCGATCGGGCTCAGCCGCATCTTGCCCAGCGACCCTTCATGCCGGGGTAGACTGGCCAGCATCGTAGCGAACGCTTCATGCACGATCATCACCGTGCCGACCAGAGCGTGAAATCTCGCGGCGCCGGTGACGTTCCCGTCATCGATGCCCCAGAATATCTTAAGCCGCGCGTTGACCCGCTCCACAGCCGGGCGGCCCTTGTAAAGCCGCTCGAACTGCTTCGTGGCACGCGGAATAGCAGGAAACCGTCGCAGGTCGATCTCTTGTTTGACTCGCACCGTCAAGCCGTACTTCTTGCCTGCGTTGCAGCGAGAGCTCATCGGACATTCCCAGCCCTCATGCATCGCCGGGCAGCGATACTTCAAAGTGCCCCGGGACGGCTCGTGGCCGATGTAGGCCATGCGGTGCCGAACCATAGGCGTACTTACGCGATCATAGCAGTGTAGTGTACCCGCCTCATCGTACACGATATTCGAGTTGCCGTCGTGGCCGGGAAGCATTCTCTCGTGCTCCTCCTTCCATAGCGAACGGTTTTGGATGACCGGTTTGATGCCGGATTCGTGCAGCTTCTGATGGACCTTGGCGTCGTCAGCCGCTTTGTCGTAAGCGAGCGTTGCCATGCGCCCCTCGGGAAGGTTCGCTTGGGCCTGATCGACCAGGATCGGCAGCATCTCGTTGTCACCCGTCTTTGTCGAACTGATGCGGTACGCCAAGGACACTTCGTGACGCGTGTCGACAAGCAGGTGCAGTTTGAACCCAAACCATTCCACAATACGACTGACTAGGCCGTCTTCATTCTTGTATTCCTTCCGGCCGCCGGCCGGCTGCGGCAGGCCGTTCTTGTCCAGTTCGATCTTCGATGCCCTCTTGTCGGCAGCCGAATCGGCTGAGCCCTCCGCAGCCGTTGCACCTTGGATCGTTGCCGGTTGTTGAGACGGGACGGGGCCGTGGGTCCCTCGCTCTACCTCAGAAGGGCCGCTCGCCGCCGCGGGTCTGGATGATTCCTTCCCGGCGTCTGCCGCCTTCTTCTGCTCCATTTCCTCTTTGTGCTTCTGGGCATCGGCCCGGGTGCGCCGAGCATTCAGCCATGTCGAATCGCCGGCGGTGCTTTCCCCCAAGTCCGGCACGGCACGGCCCAATCGCTGAGCCATCACGTTGAATATCTCCTCAAGATGCGGCCGATGGGGATCTTGCCCAAGCACGTCCAGGAAGCGGGAGACGTTCCATCCGTTGGGGATTTGTTCCGGCGACTCGATGCCGGCGATCTTCTGCAGCGACGGATTCCGCCTCAGCTCTCCTAAGCAGGCCTCCACATCCCGGTGCCTCAGTGCCATGGTCAACACCACGACACGCCAAAGGACGAGCACCGGATAATCGTTACGTCCCCGGCCGCGCCATGTCCGAAGGCTTTCGAGCAAGGGCCCATCCGGGATGGTCTCGAAGAGGCGTCGAAGGGTGACCAGAGCGGGCGCGTCTTCCAGACAAACCCAGGCGAACAGCGGAAGTTGGACTTGGATTCTCATGGTTGGCCTCCGTGCGTAACTGACGGGCCTATTATACACCGCAACTAATCCCCGCACAAGGGGAGGAGTGGTCGAAAAATCCAAAAAATCGGCTAGTCGGCGGCCAAAACACGGAGAAAAATCACGACTTTGCGGGTAAGACCATTTTTAACCCTCTCCCAGGTCCTCTCCAGCCAAGGACTTGCGAACAGCGCATTCGGCTTCATAAAACGAACTCCCACTTGACGGTACTCCGGCCCCGGATACAATCGAGATATTCACAACCGCGGGAATGGCGGAATTGGCAGACGCGCTAGGTTGAGGGCCTAGTGATCGCAAGATCGTGCAGGTTCAAGTCCTGTTTCCCGCACTCGTTACTACACAAAGACTTACGTCGAGACGGCGTAAGTCTTTTTTTGTGGGCCGAAAGGCTATGGGGGCATTGGGGGACACGATTGGGTTGACGTTGGGGCGGTTTCGCTGGTCTCAGGACTGCTGAAACCGTTACCCTGAGAATCAGCCCCATTCGCCCAGGGAGGCCCCAAGGTCGTCACTAGAACAACGTGGCTCGCGTTGTAATGCCCGGAACCGGCCGCCGCGAGGATTTCTACTGTGGCCGATTACCGTTAAAATGGCAACGCTCACGAACGGCCGAGATCATCCTCCGAGAGATGTAGCGATGCCTGCTCGCACACTGACGACGACATTCAGGTTGCTGTACATGGTTCTGGCCGTTTGGTCGTCGGCAGAAGCCACGGCTGGTGATTCCCCTGCTGGTGCAGTCGACTTGCAGAGGCTGACGTCGCCCATCGTGATTCAGGGCGACGACGACACGGGCTACCGCGACCCTGCGGTGGTCTACCACGAAGGAATGTTCTATCTCTACATGACGCGTAGCACGATTGACACGGATGGCCTGATCTACAACCAAACAGCCTGGAGCAAGAGCCGGGACTTGCTGCATTGGACTGAGCCCAAGCCGTTCACACCCAAGGATCGCTCGAAGAACTACTCCAGCCCAGGAAACGTCATCCGTGACGGTCCCGATTTCGTGCTGTGTCTGCAAACATATCCCACTCCGAAGACGCCAAGGCCCTGCACCGAGCCGGGCGCCCCACGCTGGGTCATGCAGTACGGAGATCACACAGCTCGGCTGTGGTCGATGCGCAGCCGAGACCTGGAACACTGGAGCGAGCCTGAACTGATTCCGGTCAAAGGTCCCGACGTGCCCCAAGAGGCGATGGGGCGGCTGATCGACCCGTTTCTCTTGCGGGACAAGGACGACAAGTCGCGCTGGTGGTGCTTCTACAAGGAGAAGGGGCAGGTCCGCTACTCCTGGTCGCTTGACTTGACCACTTGGACTCCGGCGGGTGTCGGGGCCGGCGGCGAGAATCCATGTGTGATCGTCGAAGGCGACGAGTACGTGCTGTTCTACTCGCCGCATACGGGCATCGGCGTCAAGCGTTCCACGGACTTGAAGACTTGGCGCGATTGCGGAGTGCTCACTTTGGGCCTCGACAACTGGGACTGGGCCAAGGGGCGGCTCACGGCAGGGTTCGTGCTCGACCTGCGCCGGGAGCCGCGAGTCGGCAAGGCGTTGATGTTCTTCCACGGCTCCCGCTGGCCGGAAGGTGATCCGAGAGGCGGCTGGGCGAACCACGTCAGCCTTGGCATCGCCTGGAGCGACGACCTGGTGCACTGGTCCTGGCCGGGGAAGGTCGCTACGGGCCGGTGATGCTCCGCGGACTTGGCGATACTGCTTCCCTGAACGCCGGCAGAATTTCTACACCAAGGTCTTGAGCCGTTTCGCATCCTCACCGGAGCTGAAGTTGACCGTGAGCTTCCAGATCCCTCTGAAGGACGATCAGGCTCGGTCGAAAGCAGACGAAGCCCGGGGAGGGCTGAAGGACTTGGGGTTGGAGGATGATGTGGATGTACGCTGACGGCAGCATGGAGTGAACGCGCCACCCGAGCAGTCGAGATGATCATCGACCACTGGCCCCCCGCTATTGGCCCAATCTGGGCCGCACAGGTCGCCCATCAGCGCGCTATTGGCCTGCGGTTATCGGTTGGGGGTTGCCGGCTCGTGTGCGTGGGGGCCGATGAGTTGCTCGATATCGCTGAGGTCGAGCGTTTCGGATTCGACCAGTGCTTCGGCCAGTTTGTCGAGTTGCGCCCGGTTTTCGGTCAGGATCTTTTCAGCCTTGTCCGATGCCTCGTGAAGGAGGCGAATGATCTCTTCATCGATGACACGTGCGGTGTGCTCGCTGAAGCGTCTTGGTTCCGCCATTTCGCGGCCGAGGAACGGATGCTCCTCGCCATCGCGAAAGGCAACGGGGCCAAGCCGTTCGCTCATTCCCCAGTGGGTAATCATGCGTCTGGCGATCTGGGTTGCTTTCTTCAGGTCGTCTTCCGCTCCGGCGCTGAGCTCGCTGAATACCATCTTCTCGGCGACGCGACCGCCCAGCAAAAAGAGGAGCCGCTCCTTCAATTCGCTTTCGGCCATGTGGAATCGATCCTCATCGGGCATCAGTTGCGTCGCGCCGAGCGACCGGCCACGGGGAATGATGGAGACCTTGTGAACCCGATCGCCGCCCGGCGTGAGCCAGGCCAGCAGTGCATGTCCCGACTCGTGGTAGGCCGTCATCCGTTTCTCGCGTTCGTTCAGCACCTCTTCGCGCTTGGAGCCCATCAGCACCTTGTCGCGCGCATAGTCGAAGTCGGCCATCGAGACGCGCTCCTGGTCGCCGCGGCTGGCCCACAGCGCCGCCTCATTGACCAGGTTGCGAATGTCGGCGCCAGTAAGGCCGACGGTACTCGCCGCCAGGCGTTCGAGGTCCACATCATCGTCAAGCGGGACATCGCGGGTGTGGACCTTGAAGATGGCCAGTCGCCCCTGCATGTTCGGCCGGTCCACGGCGATATGGCGATCGAACCGGCCGGGGCGAAGCAAGGCGGGGTCCAGCACATCGGGACGATTTGTGGCCGCCATGACAATGACCGATTCGTTCTGCGCAAACCCGTCCATTTCGCTGAGAATCTGGTTGAGCGTCTGCTCGCGTTCATCGTGCCCGCCCCCGAGGCCGGCCCCGCGGTGCCGTCCGACGGCATCGATTTCGTCGATAAACAGGATGGATGGCGAGTGCTCCTTGGCCGTGGCGAACATATCGCGCACCCGGCCGGCGCCCACGCCCACGAACATCTGGATGAACTCGGAACCGTTGATCGAGAAGAAGGGAACGCCTGCCTCGCCGGCAACCGCGCGGCCGAGCAAGGTTTTTCCGGTTCCCGGCGGTCCCATCAGGAGAATGCCTTTGGGAACGCGCCCGCCAAGTCGTTGGAACTTCTTGGGATTCTTCAGGAACTGGACCACCTCCTCCAGTTCATGCTTGACACTTTGCAGACCGGCAACGTCTTCGAAGGTGACATTGCCATCTCCGGATTCAAATCGCCGCGCCGGACTCTTGCTGAAGCCCGACATGAGACCGCCGCCGAGCACCTGATCGCGGGCGCGGCGGAACATGAACCATAGCGCGGCAAACAGCAGAACGACGATCAAGATATTCGCCGCAAAGAACCAGGCCGTGCCATCGGACGGAGGGATGGCCCGGTAACGATCTCCGAGACGCTGCAACAGTTCCTGATCCAAGGGGGTGCTCAGAACGTTGCCGGACGGCAGGGTCGTGACAAACGCCTTCTCCAGCCTGGCGGGCTTGTCCTTGCCGTCGGCCTTCTTGGCCGGGTCGAGAGGCGGTTTGATGAACTCGCCCCGGAGCGTATCGCCCTGAATTTCCACCTCGGCGATATTTCCCTCTCGAAGCTGTTGGCGAAAGACGCCGTAGGTAATTGGCGAACGAGGCGTCGCGCCCTGGTTGAGGTAGATTATACCAGCCACAAGAGCGGCAATCAGCAGCATCCACATCAGGGCGCCATTGGGGCGTTGCGGCCCCGGGCTCGGTTTGGCTGGCGGAGGGCTTTCGCCGGAAGGCGTGGGATTCTCGGGCCGCTGGGGCGTTTGTTCCATAAGATCACTCAATGAGGCATGGGCCAGGCTCCATGCGTTCCAAAAATAACGTCGTGCTCAACACGTTGCGTCCGTCGCTTGCCTGAACGTCCATGCTATTATAACCGGTTCAGGCTGCCATGGCGACCAGGTCGATCAGGGCTTCCAGCGCGGTCAGGGGTTCCAGGGCGACCAGCGCGGCCAGAGGACACGTTCGTGTCATGCTGCGGTCAGGCCGCGCCCCCGATACGGGCGGCCAGGACGTTGCACACAACAGCGGCGCTGCCGATTGGCATCTACCACGACCAGGACACTTACGGTTGCCTGGAGGGCGCGGAGAATCAAATCCGCGACGCGCGAACGAAGCGCGCCCGGCGCGACTTCGTAGGCAGCGGCGCCGATCAGGCCGGGTGCAAGTTCCTCTCGCAAGCAAAGCAGTCCTGAACGATCGGGACGCCATGCCTCCGGCCAACTCGTGTCGGAGAGCCAGGTGCAGAAGAAATCGCGGCACGCTCGCGGACGGTCTTTGTAGATGCCGCAACCACAGCCTGCCAGATTGCTGCAGGGAACACCGGCCGGCTTGGCGCCCATGTTCAGATGTCCCTCCGGAATCGGCAGTGCAACACAGCAGACGGTACATGTGTTGCATTGCCGAAGGCCGGGCCGAGATACAACGGGAAGCACGTTCATGGAGGCCAGTGGTAGGAATGGGGACGGCGGGCGACCGATTTCTGGCACATGCGTTTTCAAGAACAGCAAGTGCAGATTATCCGGACGAACGCATTTCTGCGATTGGTGATGGTCGGAGCGGTAATGCTGTTCGTATCGTTCGATCGCGGTTTGCGGCTTGACATTCCGAACCGCTACCCGCATGAATTGCCCTACCCGAACATGCCGAACGGAGAACGATCGGTTGCGTGGAGTCTATCGATTGATCGGCTTGTCGGGGTTATTACTCTTGCCCGACGACCTCAAGATCATCGCGATAGAATCGGATGGCCTCGAAGGGACTTAAGTTCAAGATCGCGCGTCCTTCTGTATCCCAGCGACGGCCGTCGAACTGGAAGACGGCCGTCCCGGCGCGCAGATTGCCTAGGAGATCGAATGAGCCGCGCGACCGATCGTCGTAGACATCGATCCCAAAGCTGAAGGCAGAAAAGGCAGCGAGTTTTCCGGTGGAGCGGTTGCGAACGTAGGCAACGTCGTCGTCGAACTGGCATTGATCCCACATGGCGGCATCCGATCGTCCTTGCGCGGCTGCCAGGTACACGAACTTCGCCTCCAATCGCTCGCGCTGCCAATGAAAATCGCGCCGCGCGCGCCGGAACTGGACATCGAGATAATGGGCACGCACCGGTCGCCAGACTGCAACAGTCCCAGCAGCCAAGAGGGTAATGCTCCCGACTAGAATCCATCCCACATCTGCCATGGCCAGTCCCCCACCGGATGAACCGCTCAGAACGCGGCCCGATTATCAGTACTTTCATTGTAACCGGAATTCAGCAAACACGGCAAGTGGTTGTACGATTGGGAACGGCGAGATTCTCGCGATTTTCCGTTTCTGGGTACGAACTCGACGCGTTTGTAGTCCCGAATCTACCCGGAAAGAAAGACTGCCTGACGGCGATACTGTGAACTGCGGATGCCCCCGAAACAGACGATTCGGTTTTTTTGGACAGAAGCGTTGACCTTAGGAGCCGGATTGGGAGGATTGAGTGCGAACTGGTCACGCCCCCCCTGGCGCATGGTCCCCGGCGTGCTATACTCGCCGCGCGTCGTTTGGGCGCTTCTGTAGGATGGACATTCTGTCCGTCTCGGTTTTGACGGGCTGAAGCTCATCCTACCGAAATAGGCAGTTTTGAGCCGCAGCGAGTTGAACGTACCGAAATGGCCATTCTGGGAGCGCACCAATCGATTGCCGGCGGTTATTATAGGGCGGCAGAAAAAGCCTACGAAACCGGTTGCAATTGCGTCCAGTTGTTCACCAAGAATAATAATCAATGGCAGGGAAAGCCTATCACCCCGGAGGAAGCCGCGCAGTTCCGGTCTGTGATGGACAATCGCGGCATTCGTCATCCACTAGCCCACGATTCGTACCTGATCAATCTGGCTAGCCCCGACGAAAGCCTCTGGAGGCGCTCGATCGAGGCGTTCGTCGAAGAGCTGCATCGGGCGGCCCTGCTGGGAATCCCCTATGTTGTCACCCATCCGGGAGCTTATACAAGCAGTGACGAATCGCAGGGGATTCGCCGGGTAATCGCGGCACTGAACGAGGTGCACGAGCAAACCGCCGGCCTGGGTGTCGAGTGCTTGCTGGAGACCACCGCCGGGCAGGGAACGGCGCTGGGATGGCGATTCGAGCAACTGGCGGCTATTCTGGATGGATTGGCCGAACCGGACCGGGCGGGGATCTGTTTCGACACATGTCACGTATTCGCTGCCGGATACCCCCTTGCGCCGAAGAAGGCCTACCTGGCGACGCTCCGGGAGTTCGACCGGCTGATCGGACTGAAACGCATTCGCGCGTTCCACCTGAACGATAGCCGGAGGGAGTTGGGCAGCCGCGTTGATCGTCATGAGCATATCGGTCGGGGCAAGCTAGGGCGGGAACCCTTTCGTCTTCTGCTGGCCGATCGGCGTTTCCGCCGTGTTCCTATGTACCTTGAGACGCCCAAGGGTCAGCGAGGAGACACCGACTGGGATATTATTAACCTGCGCATTTTGAGGCGAATGGCCAAGACGCATTAGCCCGGATTATTCATCTACGTAGGGTGAAGGTTGCGTAAATCATTGGTGGGCCTGCCTGCCGACAGGCAGGTCCGCACAAGCCGCAACCGAGCTGATTTCCAACACGCCGCTTGCAAGAACGCCGACACCGGCGACCGATGCCCCACCAAGGAAGCGGCTTGTTTGACCCAGCCTACCTATCGTGAATCAGCCGGGCTATTGTGGATATTCCGCGACACTGGAGCGTGACGGCAAAGCCGTACCTTGCATTCACGTTGAGTTTCGGTATGCTCGTTCCATGGAAGAGGGATGCATCGATGAGTTTTTTGGTTGCGGCAGACTGGCTGCTTTAGGCAAAAAGGAGAAGTGTTTGATGGCGAATGATCGACCTGTTGCCCTGGTAACCGGAGCGACACGCGGGATTGGGCTGGGGATTGCCAAGTGCCTGGCAGCGGAAGGCTACGATATTGCCGCCAATGGGGTACGGGATGAACAGGCAGCAAGTTCCGCACTCCGGTCGTTAAGGGAACTGGGGGCGGAGGTTCTCTACTGTCGTGCCGACGTGGGCGAGACGGCCGCAAGAGCCGCCATGATCGACCAAATTGAACAGCATTTCGGCAAGTTGAATCTGTTGGTAAACAATGCAGGTGTGGGTCCCAAGGTTCGCGCGGACCTTCTGGAGGCGACCGAGGAGAGCTACGAATGGGTGATGAGGACCAATCTGCAGGGGCCTTACTTTCTGACCCAAGCGGTGGCGAATTGGATGATCCGGCAGCGGAAGGCCGACGAGGAGTTCTCGGGGTGTATCGTCAACATTTCCTCGGTTTCGGCGACGCTTGCTTCCACCCATCGGGGTGAGTACTGTCTTTCGAAGGCCGGTGTCAGCATGGCTACGGCACTTTGGGCGGTTCGTCTCGGCGAGTTTGGTATTCCGGTCTACGAAGTCCGGCCCGGCCTGGTGAAAAGCGACATGAGCAAGCCGGCTACGGAGAAGTACGACAAGCTAATTGCCGACGGATTGACCGTGGAGCCGCGTTGGGGAATGCCGGAAGACGTCGGCAAGGTCGTCGCGGCAATTGCTCGCGGCGACATTCCTTATGGCACGGGCGGCGTGATCATGGTGGACGGCGGGTTGACTCTCGGTCGCCTGTAGCGACCATACCGGGAAACCCAAGTGAGCCGTCGTCGCCCGCGCGGGTGGATTAGGCCAATGCCCGTTCGCTGAATGTCGAGATTTCCAGTGCTATCAGCGAATCAATCAACTCCGATGGGCTCTGCGGGCGTCGCATTGGGTCTTTCGCCAGAAGTCGCCGCACCAGTTCAGCAACGGCACTGGGAATGAAAGGAGCAAATCGTCTCAGATCGGGACATGCTGCCTGCTGATGCTGCGAAATCAGTTCCGGCATGGTTTGGCCGCTGAACGGGAGCCGTCCGCAGATTGCCTGAAAAAGCACGACGCCAAGGCTATAAAGGTCGCTGCGGATGTCGGCCCGAAGGCGAGAACAGAGCAATTCCGGGGCCATGTAGGCACACGTACCTGCAACCGTGCGATCTGCGACCGAAGCCTCCTCGTTTCGGCGGCGTGCGAAGCCCAGGTCGAGCAAGGTCACATGCCCGGCAGGTGAGAGCATGGTGTTCTGCGGTTTGATGTCGCCGTGCATCCAGCCGTGGCCGTGCAATGCGGCGAGGGCTTCGGCCATCTGACGGGCAATCCACAGAATTTCGGGCAAGTCAAGGGCGATTTGTGTTTCCAAGCGTGTAGCCAGGGTCGTCCCTTCCAGCCAGGGCATGACCAGATACTGCGGCGTCTGGCGCGTGCGGGCGGCCAGCACAGGTACGAGGTGCGGGTGCGCAATCTGGCGGCCCACGACAGCTTCTCGTTGAAGCATGGCAATCGCGTGCGGGTCGTCCTGCCGTTCCGGGCGCAGCATCTTCAAGGCATAGGCGGGGGATTGGTTGACGTCGTCTCGGGCGGGCCGGGCACGAAAGACGTGCGTCAGCTCCCCTTCGGAAACGCGATCTACCAACTGCCATCCGCCCAAGCAAGGCGTTGATAACCGGGTTTGGCCAGCGCGCGCGCGGGACACGGCTCGCGACTGGAGTTGGGTCCGGGTCATACGAGGAAATGCGGGAATAGCTCAAACGCAGAATGGGTCATGCGAGGCGGACTGGAACATTGCAGGCGACTATGGGACTGGTATCCCTCGTCCCATGCCTGCGGATTGCCGATCCTCCTTATCTGATTTCGGCCATCTGCCGCCCGGAGTTCAGTCGGAACGAAATGCATACCTGGACAAACAGCAAGAAACCGACTTTTCCGTTTACCCGTTGGAGTCCCGGCTTCAGCCGGAAAGGAGAAACCGCCTAAAGGCGGGACTCCAACCATGTCGGCCTGCACCTAGAAACGGAAGAACCAGATGGAAGAGTCATTACCGCTCGCACCTGGCGACGAAAGAGTCCCCAAGCGGTCGCGCCCCCTGCCGATTGAGGGAGGTTGCGTCCTGATGGGGAATCCTGTAGACTGGAAACATCGTATTAGTGACTCCCGAGCAGATAGGAGAAAACCATGATTCGACGCGTGTTGCTTGTGTGTGTTCTGTCGGCCTTCTGCCTCAGCACCTTGTTGGGCTGTGCGCCCACGCCGGGTGATGATGCCCCGCCTGCCACGACTGCCGCTGAATAGCCGCCTGCGCCCCAGTTTGCGACTAAGGCATCTGTCCCCCCCTCGCGTATTGAATGTCACCGTCGTTCTGCAGTCAGAATAGCGGTGTTCGCTTGAGTTCTGCGCCTGCGGGATGACCTCGGTCGCCCGGGAGAACCATTCGTCGGCTCTTCCGTTTCTGGTGGCAGACCGCCATGGTTGGAGTCGCGCCTTCAGGCGTTTTTTCCCTTTGCGGCTGACGCGCCGACTCCGACGGGCTACCGTTTGCACGTGGAAACAGAAGAGTCCTTCTGTCCGGAACGATAGCCGGCAGCAGTTGGCAGGTGCGCGCGGGCGTGCATGGGTCGGGAATCTCGGGCTGCTGCAAGCCCTGCTACGAGTTCAGCAGCGGCGCCAGGAATTTTGCGGTGGTCGACTCGGAGCAGTTGGCAACCATTTCCGGCGTTCCCTTGACGACGATACGGCCGCCGTCCTCTGCGGCGCCGGGCCCCAGGTCGACGATGTAGTCGGCGGCCTTCATCATTTGCAGGTTGTGCTCGACCACAATCAAGGAATGCCCGACGGCCAGCAAGGCATCGAAACAGTCGAGCAGTTGGACGACGTCGGAAAAATGCAGGCCGGTCGTGGGCTCGTCGAGGATGAACAGGCAGCGGCCCCGCTTCGCGCTGGACATGTACGCAGCCAGCTTCAGGCGTTGGGCTTCGCCTCCGGAGAGCGTGTTGGCAGGCTGGCCGAGCCGCACGTAGTCGAGTCCAACGTCGATCAGCCGCTTCAGTCGCGATTGCACCTTGGGCCGGCCTCGGAAGAACGTGAACGCTTCACGCACGGTCATGTCTAACACGTCGGCGATGTTCCGCCCGCGGTACGTCACCTCCAGAATCTCGTTGCGATATCGCCGGCCATCGCATTCGCTGCACTTCATGAACACGTCGGCCAGAAATTGCATGTCAACCTGCACGTAGCCGTCGCCGCCGCAGACAGGACAACGTCCGCCATCGACGTTGAAACTGAAGTGTCCTGCGGAATAGCCGCGAGTCCGGGCATCGAGGGTTGCGGCGAAGACATTTCGGATTTCGTCAAACGCCTTCAGGTAGGTTACCGGATTGCTGCGGGGCGTCCGGCCGATCGGGCTTTGGTCGACCATAATGACGTCGTCAATCTGTCCATCGCCGAAAACATCGGCGTACGCGAGCGGTTTGGGAGCGTCTTTGCGCAGGCGGCGGCAGAGGGCAGGATACAGGGTGTCTTGCACCAGCGTGCTCTTGCCGGCGCCGCT
This sequence comes from Thermoguttaceae bacterium, assembly GCA_040772845.1. Lineage (GTDB taxonomy): Bacteria > Planctomycetota > Planctomycetia > Pirellulales > Thermoguttaceae > PWXP01. The sequence goes on along the minus strand of JAXGXG010000001.1, from coordinate 6,745,523 downwards.
GACGCCGGTCACCAGGCACAGCACGCCCAGGGGAAACTCGACGGTGACGTTCTTGAGGTTGTTTCCGCAGGCGCCGGCCAGTCGCACCCATCCGTGATCGGGCGGGCGGCGCTTCGTGCTTTCGGCGACCCCTCGGCGACCGGCCAGATAGTCGCCGGTCAGGCTGGTTTCGCATTGGATCATCTGCTGAGGCGTTCCCTGGAAGACAATACGGCCGCCGCGTTCACCGGCGCCCGGGCCAATTTCGACCACCTCGTCCGCCGCACGAATGAACGCCTCTTCATGCTCGACGACCACAACCGTGTTGTCACGATCGCGAAGCTGCCGGACCGCGGCGAGAAGCTGGGATACATCACGAGGATGCAGGCCGATCGACGGTTCATCCAGCACGTACAGCATGTTCACCAGACTGGAGCCGAGTGCCGACGTCATGGCGACGCGCCGGGCTTCGCCCCCGCTGAGCGTTCGAACCGGGCGATCGAGCGTCAGGTATCCGAGGCCCACCTGCTCCAGGTATTTGATCCGGTTCTCGACCTGTTCCAGCATCATGCGTCCCACCTGCCGTTGCCAATCGTCCAACGAGAGTGCGGCGAAGAAGGCCTTCGCTTCGGTGACCTTCATGGCGGCGATCTGGGCAATGCTCCGGCCGCCGATCTTCACGGCGAGCGATTCCGGGCGCAGCCGGGCCCCGTGGCAGGCGGGGCACGGGCGGGAACTCCGCCAGCGACTCAGGAAGACGCGGATGTGCATTTTGTACTTTCGCCGTTCCAGCCAGGCGAAGAATCCATCCAATCCGCCGAATTTCCGTTCGGGCGCGCCATGCTGAATCAGAGAGAGCTGCGACTGATTAAGTGTCGAGAACGGCGCATCGAGCGGGATTCCATAATCGGGCGCCAAGGCGATCAATTCGTCGCGCTCGTGCGAGTATGCCGGACTGGTCCACGGCGCAATGGCCCCCTCCCGAATCGACTTTGACGGGTCGGGCACGACCAAATCCATATCGATCCCGATGATATTGCCGAATCCCTCGCATTCAGGACATGCTCCCAACGGATGATTGAAACTGAACAATCGCGGCTCCGGCTCGGTGAACTCGCGACCGCATGCGCCGCAGATCAACCGGGAACTGAACCGACGCAACTGCCACGGCCGGCCATCGATCGTCGCACTGTGCGAATGCGAGTCCGGGGAAGTGGCATCGTCGTTTGTGGGAGATTCCGCCGCAGCAGCGGCAAGCGGCTCGGCCAGGAAGGCCAGACATTGCCCGCCTCCTTTTTCGAATGCCGTTTCCAGCGAGTCGCGGATCCGGGTGGCGTCTCCTCCCGCCGTCAGGCGGTCGACGACGACGTGAAACACACCGGGTTGGGCGTCTTCCTTGGGCCACGCATCGGGCGCGTCCAGTGGAATCGTGCGTCCGTCAACAATGGCCCGGACAAAACCATCTTCGCGAAATACTGTGGCCAGTTCCTCGAACGTCAGGCCGTCATGCACTGCGGCCTCGAAGGCAACCATGTAACGCGTGCCTGGAGCGAGTTCCGAAAGTGTTTCGGCCGCACTCTGCGGCGTATCACTTCGGACCTCATGCCCGCACGTATCGCAGGTGACGCGGCCGATCTTTGCGAACAGCAGGCGGAGGTACTCGTACGTTTCGGTGGCCGTAGCGACGGTCGACCGGCTGGAGCCGCTTCCACCGCGGCTGGTTACGGCAATGGCGGGCGGGATGCCGTCGATGCGGTCGGCTTCGGGTTTCTCTAGCCGTTCGAGGAATTGGCGCGTATAGGCCGAGAAGCTCTCGATATATCGGCGCTGCCCTTCCGCATAGAGCGTGTCGAGCGCAAGACTGCTTTTGCCGCTTCCGCTTAACCCGCAAAACACGATCAGCTTATTGTGCGGAATATCCAGATCGATGCCCTGGAGGTTATGCACCTCGACACCGCGCAATTCGATGTGGCCCGTTGCGGCCATGCAGTCCTCCCTCCCGGAATGGATAGTAAGCGAGTCTGTTATTGTACTTGGCAGCGTGCCCATTCCCAGGGACTGCCCCAGGTTTCCGGAAAACCCACCCCTGGAGGACTGGAAATCTGGCTCCCCTCTTGGCATAGACAGATCTTTGCCCGATAGTGAACGATACACGTCGACATGGAACGCCCAACAGGCCGCCACGGAATGACTTCACGGGAAACCAGCACGGAACTTGCCGGATGTCGGGCGACGGTCATGGGCTTGGGCCATTTTGGAGGCGGCATGGCGGTTGCCCGATGGCTTGCCTGCAGGGGCGCTATAGTGACGGTGACCGATCTGGCGGATCCAGACGCGTTGGCTGAGCCGCTTGCCCAACTGGCGAGCGCGCCCATTGCACGATATGCACTGGGCGGCCACTGCGAGGAGGATTTTCGCGAATGTGATCTGCTGGTTGTCAATCCGGCAGTTCGGCCGGGTAACCCTTTCGTGCAGATGGCCGCAGAATGCGAGGCGCGTATCACGACGGAGATCGATCTCTTCCTGCAACACTGCCCTGCAACCGTCATTGGCGTGACGGGGAGTAATGGAAAATCGACGACGACGGCAATGATCGATTGCATGCTTCGTGCGGACGGTCGCACCTCGTGGCTGGGTGGCAACGTGGGCAGAAGTCTTTTGCCGCAGCTTTCGGAGATTCAGGCCGACCATTGGGTTGTTTTGGAATTAAGCAGCTTCCAACTGTGGCGATTCTCGCAGGCAACTTGTGCGCCACACATTGCAGTGGTGACCTCGTTCACGCCGAATCACCTGGATTGGCACCTCAATTATGCTGATTACCGCGATGCAAAACAACGGATCCTCTCGGTGCAGAAGCCGGAGGACTCCGCCGTACTGAATACGCACGACGCGGAAGTCGCCAATTGGGCGTCTTGCGTCCGCGGAACGTGCGTTGCATTGCCGTCGCTCGACCGGATTCCTCCGCTTCGCGTTCCGGGGCATCATAATCGGATCAATGCCGCATGCGCTTGGGCTGCCGCTCGTGCCGCAGGCTGCCGTGAGGACGAGATCTTGCAGGCTTTGGAGCCATTCGGCGGCCTTCCGGAGCGACTGGAGTTTGTCGCAACCCTTGACGGTGTCGAGATTTACAACGACTCGTCCTCGACAACTCCCGAATCGACTCTCGCGGCGATCCTCGCCATTGATCGGCCGGTGTGGCTTATTGCAGGCGGGAAGAACAAGGGACTCAGCTACACGGAACTGCTGCAAGTTGTGGTAAAACGGTGCCGTGGCGCCGCCTTCTTCGGCGCAACGCGCGATAGGTTCTGCAAACAGGCGATTGCACACGCGGAAAGTCTCCCGTGCATAGCGGTGGAATCGCTTCAGGATGCCCTGGCATGGTGTTCCCAACGCGCACGTGCAGGCGACGCCATCGTCTTTTCACCTGCATGTTCAAGTCACGATCAGTTTCGCAACTATCGCCATCGTAGCGACGTGTTTCGTGGTTGTGTCGCATCTCTTACCAAACGCGGCAATCGTTAAAACGTACTGTGCGCGAAAAAAATCGTTCGCTGTTTGGCAAACCCCTATTGACAAACCGTGTCGACTTGATATAGAACGCGATAGTTGCAGTATGCTTTCGGGTGTCCTGCAATGTGCCTCGGGGTAGACGGCTGTGAGGTTTCCTTGGCGGAACACCTCTACGGCGCTGGGAGCCGTCGCCTCGGGGCGTTTTTGTGCGCCTGCCATTCTGGTGTTACGGCAGGTGCGGAATAGCCAGGTAATGGACCGTGCCGAGTTCCGAAGCGAGTTTGCGATACCAGCGACCGAACGATTCGGCAAACGGCGCGCGAGCCAACGGTTCGGCAGGACCTACATTGCGGGAACCGATCTCGGGCGGCAGGCGTTCAAGAAGGGCGGTTGCACTGACGCCTTCCTCCGTTTCCGGCATGGCCACTAGCGGCAGGCCGTTGAGCAGGACCGCGTTCGATTCCAGCGATGGAAGCGGTTCGGCCGGCCGCAACGCGGCCGCCATGTCCAACTCTGCCGATACGGGCGAGTCGCGCAAGACCAGAACACACACCTCCGTCCCTTCCAGGCCGCGGATCGGCAGCGCCATGCCGGCCGATTCCGGCACGGAGATGCGCGCGACCGGCCCAGCCGTCGTTTCCGGCGCCGGGAACAGTGGTTCGACCGTGCCATCGCTTCCGATCCAGAACACGTACGCATACGCAGGTTGCGAAAGAGATAGCTCCAGGCGAATTGCGTCGCCGGTCAACAACGGTCCGGGGCTTCTCAGCAGCGAAACACGGCGATCCGGGCGACCATCGCGAAAGACGTCGACCTGCCAGTTCACTTCAACGGCCGCCGCCCCGACAGCGCCGGTTGACTGCGGGACGACAGAAGTCGCTGGCGCCGACGGTGAGGACCAAGGCCGCCACACGAACAGCGCGAAGAGCACCAATGCGACGGCCGCTACGGTCAACTTCCAGGTCCAGTAACGACTCGCCTGCACCTTGCTTGCCGCTGTGGATAGCGATGAAGGGGCGCTTCCGGTTGTTTCTGCCCCGGCAGCCGCCGCAGGTGATTGATTGAGCCAAGGCGTCAAGGCTTCCAGCACGGCGTGGCAGTCGGGAAACCGATCGGCAGGCTTCTTGCTGAGGCATTTTGTGCACAGATCGTTCAACGCGTCTGGGATATCCGCGCGGAGGGTGCGTGCTTCGGGCGGCGCTTCGTTGGAAATCAGTCGTGTGATCAGTTGCACCGCGTTACCGCCAGAATAGGGCGGTTGGCCTGTCAACAGGGCGAAGAAGAGCGCCCCCAGCCCATAGACGTCGGTTGCCGGGCCGATCGTGCCGCGTCGCGGATCGGCCTGTTCGGGGGCCATGAACTGTGGCGTGCCAACGATTTGTCCCCCCATCGAAAAGGCCGATTCGTCCGTCAGAAGTTTGGCCAACCCGAAATCGGTGACCAACACCTGCCCTTGTTCGTCCAGCAGGATGTTACTTGGCTTCAGGTCGCGATGGATGACTCCTCGCTGATTGGCATGCCCCACGGCGTCGGCGACGTCGGCAACGATGTGAACCGCTTCCTCGACCGACAGCGGTCCATTGGCTATGTGATCCGCCAGACTGACGCCATGGATCAGATTCATCACAAGGAAGTAGCCGCCGTCGGGACAGCGGCCCACCCCATGGACGTCGACGATGTGCGGATGCCCGAGACCGGCCATCGTGCGCGCCTCTCGCAGAAATCGCTCGACGAGTTCTGGTTGCGCGACTGTGGCGATTCGCAGTAATTTGACTGCAACCTGCTTGTTCAGACTGATCTGCCGGGCCCGATACACTTCCCCCATACTGCCTGCCCCGAGCTTCTCTTGCAGTTCGAAATCGCTCCAGGGCAAGGGAGCACGTGGGTCGATGGCTTCCTGCTCCGCCGATGGTGCGGCAACATCATCGGTGGTCTGCTCTTCTGAAAGGTCGGAGAGGGAACTAAGGTACGTGTCGAACCAGCCGAAATGTGTTTCGGCCAGCCATTGTCCCACTTCCATTTGTCGTGACAGGGCATCGACCAGATCGGGGAATCGCTGGGCGAAAGACTCCATGTCCAGCGGTTCGTCACGCATCTGCTGTGCTCGCAGTTCGCCGTAAACCAGATCGAGCCGCAATTGGGGATCCTTGGCAACCTCGGGCCATTCGGCCAGATACTGCTCGGCGAGCGGCGCCTCGCCTCTGTGCCATCGATACGACTGATCGACCAGCAGAACGTCGGCCAATTCTCTGGCCGAGAGCTTACCGCAGGCGTCGAGGTATTGGTGCAGATCGGGCGGAGCGCCGGGCTGTTGCCACTGTTCGGCCAGCCGGTCGGCAGGACTCATCTCCCAGGAAGTCGCCGTTGGATGGTCCATCGGTACTACTGCTCGATCTGCAGCTCCTTGGATACTCGGGTCAGTGCCCGTTCATACTGTTTGCGTATTGCCTCGGGCCCGCTGTTCCCGCCGAGCTTCTGGGCGATTTCCTGCCACCCCAACCGCTGTTGGCGCAAGTGGAGAATCTCCTGCTCGCGCTCGGAGAGGTGTGCGCGCACCTGTTCGAGTAGTTCGGCGTGAGCGACAATCCGACTGGGGGTCGCCTGCCGCCCTGCCAATCGCGAGCCCAGGCCATCGCTGGTTGCCACGTTTCGCCGCACATCGCGCCGCTGGGCCATCCAATGGCGAGCCAGGTCGACAACCCGGGCCCGCACCATCTTTTTCAACAGACCGATCAATTCCGCCGGCCGTTCGAACTCGTACTTCCCCGCCCACAAATCCACGAAGAATCGCATCACGACCGATTGGCAGACATCGCTTTCGGCCACCACGCGGCGCAGCCGGGCGTCCAACAGCATGAAGCGGGTCTCGCGGCGAATCGCTTCCCCATATTGCTGCATGAACTCTTCGGCCGCCGCCGTATCGCCGCAGCGCAGCCGTTCGATCAGGTCGGCGAAGGTCGCGTCTTCCATGGTCTTCCAGAGCGTCAGAACAAGGCCCGCCGACCGCCGCCGTCCCACATGGAAACCGCGCCGGTTCGGCCGAAGTATCCGCGCGCATTGTACCCGACCTCCCGATTCGTTCAACCTCCCGGTGCTGTACGAAATCCTGGCGGATCATAACGTCGTGTCCCTTGCTTAGGGCTGTCGAAGCAGCCTGAACGTCCCCGAAGTCACGGCTTGGTCTCTTTTCGTGGCGTCACGTCCCAGCGGAGCACGGCTGCCGACCACGAACTGTCGAACAGCCTTTGCGGACGCTGTCGGCGCAGGCCGCGTGTTTGAAAATAGGTCTGTTGCAGCAGAAGTTCGTCCAGCGACGAGCGGCTCGACCGCATGCGCGCCTTCGGCAATCCCGACTGGGCGAGCATGTAGAAATCGTTCGGCTCGCGAGTGGCCAGGACCACCGCCCGATGCACGCCGTACGGAGCAGTGCTCTCGAATGGGATGCTCGTACGCGATTGCCCCGGCGCCAACCGCTGCTGATCGACCAGGTTGGCGCCCTCCTGATAGGGCAGGATGACGTCGATCTCCATGTCGGGCCCCACAAACAACACGGTCACATAGACCGGCTCCCCTTCAGATTCGCGATGGCTGACACGCAATGCGCACAGGTGGCCATCCTGCAAGACCAACGCCTGCTCGGCATCCGGGCGCCAGGGCTCGGAACTGGCAATCCCCTTGTAGGCGCCGGTTTCCGGATTGTAGCCGGACAGCGTGACGCGAAGCAGTTCCAGATCGACATGGATGGGCGAGGCGCCCTCGGCGTTTTGTGCGGATGCCAGGCGAATCAGGTTGCGCGCGCGGGTGATTCGGCGGAGGTATTTCTGCAACATGCTGCCGGCCTGTGCGGGATGATTCAGGTCGATCGGCCCCCAGCCGCCGTCGAGTGCCGCCGCCACATCGCTGCTTGGTTCCGATGCCCTCTCGGACACTTCGGGCACGCCTGTGGCCGGAAACAGGGCCGCTTGATTGCCTGCGATACGCAGTAGTACGTCGCAAGGCGCGTCGCCGATGACCCAGTGCAGCCATGGCGACTCGTCCGGGCGGCGGATATCGGCCAGGCTTCGGCGAATGACCAAGGGTACGTCCGGATCATCCGGTCGAAGCGGCGGCCCGTCGGACGCCTCGTCCTCCGCGCGAACGACACGAAGCCGCAGCCCGAAGTCCCCATGTTCATGGTATCGCTCCACGGCAAACCCCTGCCGGAAATCACGGGGCAGGGCGGCCTCGATTGATTCGGTTTGGGCTGCATCGAGCCAGCGAAATAACATTCCCGTGGCGCTGGCGCCCTCCACCTGCTCAATTCGTATCCAGGCCAACGATTGCGATGGCGTACGAGAATCGGGCTGAGCGGAAAGAAGGATGTCTTCCGGACGCGCATACAATTCGTAGAGGGAGCCGACGGTGACTCCCTGCAGTGCGCCGGCGGCCAACCGGGCGCGAGTGCGATTCGCGCCATCACAAGTGACTGGCCAGAACGGTCTGCGGTCGGCCTCGGCGTTGGCGCCCAAAACCGTCTGCTCCAAAGTCTCACGCCCGCCTTCCAGTTGTGGTGTGGGCGACAGAATCACGGACCGATCCTGCCCGTACCTCGCCACAATCGCCTGACGCAACTGCTGGTACGAAAGCTGGGAGATATGGTCCTGCTCCTGCAACACCTGGACCAGAAACCTCGTCAGCAGACCGTAACTTTCGGTGTCCTGCCGGTACTCGGGTTCGACCTCGCAGGCACGGCATGCAGAAAGGAATACGGCTCCGTCGGGTAGTCGTTTGGGGCGAATGCTCCTTGTCCCCTCCAACTCCGGCGTCAAACCGCCGAAGTCGCGTTGCAACCGGCGAATTCTCGTCGTTCCTCGCGTGCCGGTACCCGAGTGACAGCAGTCCAACACGACCCACAGGCGCGCCTGCCCGTTCTTACAGACGTTCTCGACGAACCGGTGCAGCTGATCATCGCGCAGGTCGAAATGCCCACCCTGCTTCTCTGCGTCGGCCGGCACAAGCGTTTCGTCCAGTCCATCTTCTTCATCGCAATCGGGATCGCCTTCCCGCTGATCGAGCACCTGGGACCCATGTCCGCTGAAATGGAAGACGACCCGGGCGCTGGGCGAACCTGCGGGAAGATTCTGTAGGCGATTGCTGATTGTCGCGAAGGCCCGTCGAATGGCGTCGCCGGTAGCCTCCCGATTGGTAAGCGTGATGATGTCGGAGGGCTGGAAACCGAACCGCTGCTGCAGAAGGTCTTGCATGATACGAACATCGTTCACACTGCCGGTAAGCTGCTCGGCGGGCCCCAGTTTCGCATAGTTGTCAATACCTATGAGCAAGGCGATGCGAGGCCCATCGGATCGTGGATGTTGGTCGATGGACCTTGTGCTGGGATTCGCTTCTGCAGCGGCGAAAAGCAGGGCCCATATCACAATGCACACGGCGACCCGTTGCCGGCGGAAGCTCCCGGCATCGTGTTCCACTGCCATGCGACGGGCAGAGCGAAAAGAGCTTCTCCGGAGATGGAATAGCGGAAGGACCACGTGTCTGTCCTCCTGGACGGCTGCTGGTTGGTGCGCTATCATTTCCTTAATACTTCGGATGCACGACTCCTTGGAGCCCTATTTGCATTTCCGTGATGCACGAATCTCAACGTTTCTGTTAGAAGACTCGCCAATGGTCAGTGATCTGCGAATCCGGCTGCCGCAGTCCAGGGTATCGATAGGCCGGCAAGCAGTCAAGGATTTCGGCTTATTGTTCGTTGGAGACCCATTCTTCGGCAAGTATCTCCGTGATTCTCGGGTCCGCCAATCCTATTATCGAAATAGCAGTAGAATCCGGACAGGTTCCGAGCGAAAAGGCCTCTGATGTGGCATCGCGTTGAGGGCAGTCTGCTCCGCTGCTTTCGCACAAGGCCGCTGCCCGGCCATTGCCTCGGACATAACCGGCAGTCCTCACGTTTTCTGGAGAGGGGGGCGGACATTCCATGTAGGGGAATTCCTTGTACCCCACGCCGCATTGACGTATACAACAGTAGTGCGAAATCGCTCTACGCGACTGCCACAATTCTACACGAGCAAATGATTTGCTGCATCGCACTTTTTTCCGTGTCCGTTCTGACAGTGAATTACGATTGGGCCGTTAGAGGCCAAGACGCTGGCCGAGACAACGCATGCCATTTCGCTCACACGCGAACAAGAGCAACAGGCCGTTTGCCTGACGCCTGGCATGGCCGTTCAGGCAAGTCGAGTAGTAAGGGTTCACTCTGTACCTCTTTTTCAGGAGCGATGTGATGAGACACATTTCATGGTTCGGTATGTTTGCCATGGGCCTGGCCGTTTGGGGCCTGACGCTGACGTCTGTGGTCGCGGCTGACGAGAAGCCGGCAGAGACCTCGCAGGCGGAGGCCCAGGCGAGTGAGCAGGCGGAGCTGCTCCAGTTGGATCAGCCGCTGGCCTGGCAGGATGTTGAAGATCCGGCTTTCGACCGTTATGTCGATTTGGATCTTCTGACCCTGGCCTGGGAAGAACTGGACGCGTCGTTGATGACCGACGTGGCTCTGCAGCTTCGAGAGGGCGAGCGGATTCTTGCCCGGCCGCATAAGGCGGTCCAGAGCGAACAGTTGCTGGCACTGGCGCTGCAATTGGCGACCCAGCAACGCGACAAGGAGACCTTGGCGCGGCTGGACAGGGCGTTAGCGGATCGGGGCGCCAAGCAGTTGCAGGCGCAACTGAAGGCTACCCAATCGCTCCTGGCCGAGAGTCGCGGCAACAACGTTGGCAAAGTCGATCCCGATACGACCAGCGTTGAGGCTCTTGCTCAATACAAGGCGTTGAAGAACGATTTGCTTCGAGCAAGGCTGCTTGGCGATCTGGATTCGCTTGAGCAACTCGGGCAGGAATTGGCCGTTCTTCCGCTGAACGACACCCTGAAACAACAGCTTGCCGAACTGGCGAAGTTGGAAAGCGCGGCCGACCTGGGCGCCGTTCAAGACAACCAGAAACTGGGCCGTGTCTTGGCGCTTCTGGAACAAAGCTCGCGACGCGGCGGCGCCGTTCGGCCCATGGGCGGCAACAATGCACGCCCGTGGCTTGGCCCCGGCGCTGCTGGCGGTCATCAACCTTATCAGCCGCAAGGGCGGCCCGAACCCAGACGCCCCATCGGTCCCGCGCCCGGCGCGAAGACCGTCGGCGAGTGGAACGGCTCGTGGCAGACGACTATCGTTGACCCGGCCAGCGGATGGAGTACCGACGCCATGATGACACTGTCGGTCGGTTTCAACAGCGTAGTAACGGGCACGTACACGTATCAGGACGACTACGGAATGGTTCGAGGAAGCGTGCAGGGCAGGCTGTCTCTGAACGAAGATACGATTTCGGGCCAATGGGAAGAGCAGGGACAGAACCACCAGTGTTGGGGTGATTTCATGTTCCAGCTCTCCAGCGGCAATGCGTTCAGCGGCATGTGGGGCTACGCGCCCGACATGCGAGGAAAGGCCGGTCGAGGCGGCCGGAGTGTGCGAGGCGGCCGAGGCGGATCGTGGAATGGCCGCAAAGGCTATTGGGGAGGTGGCTCCTCCAACTGGGGACGCCGCTAAAACGATAAAGCAAAGAACGCCCGATGCCGTCGCCGGTGTAGACAACGGACGGCGTCGGGCCGGCGGAATGCACGGGACGTTCGTCTTGTGGAAGAGTTGTTCCACGTAAACAAAGGAGAATTCTTATGAACTGCGGCAAATGGCAACCCGCATTCGTCGGCGCCGTAATGGCCGCCGTTACCATCGCCTCGGCGATTGCAATTGCGCAGGATGCCGGACCGGCCGAGGATGCGCTCCTGCTTCAGACGGACACCGCTCTGCTTGAGGGGCGACTCTTGCCGAGCGACTTGGAAGATCCGGCCTTCGAGCAGTACATCGATTGGAGACTGTTGGGCCAGGCATGGAACGAGCAGGATGCATCCCTTCTGGCCGATCTCGCGCTGGGATTGACCGAGGGAGAACGCGTCTTGCTGCGATCCCATCGGGCTCTGTCGGCGGAACAGCTTGTTCAATGGGCGGCCCAGGTGGCGGCCCAGAATCGCGATTCCCGGACACTCCAGCGACTGGCCGCCGTGGCCGAGAAGAACGGACAGCTCGCTTCCCAGGTCCAGGCGACTCAGAAACTGCTCGCCTGGATCCGCAGCGAGTCCGAGTCCGACACGCAATTGCCGCCCGAGCAACTGTCTCCCGAACAGCTTGCCTTGTATCTCACAGAAGTGAACCGAATCCAAGGAGCGAAGTTGCTGGAGGATCGGGAGGAGCTGCTGGCCATTAGTGAAATACTGATGAATCAGAAACCCGGCCAACAGCGCGATTCGCAGCTCCCGCCCGAGACTCACGGGCAACTGGCTCAACTCGCCCAGTCGGCCCTTGATGAACTGCCGAAGGAGAGTCCGCCACTCAGTCAAAATGCGGCGTTGTTGAAGAAGTTGTCGTTGGTCACCCGTCGCGGCGGATCGAGACGGCCCGATATGAGCGGCTTCTCCGGCGGATCGCACCGTGAACCCTCGCGACCGCAGCCTGGTGGAGTTCAACGCTGGCCCACGCGCCCGCAAGATGCATCAACCGATCGCTGGCCCACGCGACCACAGGACGCTAGCGGCTATCGTCAGCCCACGCGGCCGAACCACCCCACACAGCATCATCATTCAGGGCACATCTGGGTCGGACCAGGAGGAATTCAGCCGGGCAACAACACCGACCGATGGAAGAAAGTCTCTTTGAAAGGATTCGATCCGTGGAATCAACCCGGCACGTTGAGCTTCGAGGTCGGCCCTGGCAACCAGTTGCGAAACGGCAAGTTCTGCGTTGAGGAACAGTGCCAGGATAGCCTTTACCTGAAGGGCGCCGCCTACGACTTCGCAGGCACCGCCGGCCCCAATACGGAAAACGCATTCAAGGGCTACGACATTGTGGCCTGCACCCAAGCGCATCGTCCGATGACCGGTACCATTCGTATCTGGTACTACAATCCCGCGCCTGCCGACTGGTTCACCTTCGGACGCCGTGGAATCTGGGTTCATGTGACGAACAACTTGGGCAACAAGTGGTGGTGCTTCCCAACGGGTAGCAATCCATTCGATTGATGCGTGGCGGGCATGAGCAGAAGACAGATAAGGACAGTCCGCAAAGCGACAGGGCTTTGACGTTGGAACGCGTCTCACCGGGGTGACAACATGACCGATCAGATCGTTTTGCGAGTGGTTGGCTGCGGTGCGCGTCGCAGTATGGAACGTCTCCGATCGCGATACTTTCTGAGGATGTTGGGGCAAGTTGTGCTACGTGCAGTGAAGAGGCATGACTGGCGATTCGTCTCGTGCATCCTTCTGGCGTACGCCATACTCGGGCTAGCCGATCCTGTTTATGCGGCCGAGGAACCAGAGGTCGCCATCGAAGTATTGCTCGATAGCGGTCAGGCGTCGGAGGCAGTTACGGCAGCCGAAGGACTGCTGGCCAAACGGAAAGAAACGTTAGGCGAGCAACATGCCGAAACGCTGGCCGCTGTGAATCTGCTCGGCGTGGCTCGTTTGGCCCACGGCGATTATGCCAAGGCCCAACCGCTGCTGGAAATGACCTTGCAGGCTCGGCGTAACGTCTTGGGCGTGGCCCATCCGGCGGTGGCGGAGTCACTGAACAACCTGGGCGCGGCATGGTATTGCCTGGGCGATTACCAGAAGGCCATGACGTGTCTGCAAGAGGCTCTGAAGGGCCGCCGGGCGGCCTTAGGGCCGTCCGATCCGGCAACCCTCCAGTCGCAGGCTAATCTGGGGCTGGCTCAAGAAGCCCAGGGCATGAAGGACGCAGCCGTCGAGTCGTTGACTGCGGCCTACACGAGTTTGCGAGATCGATTGCTTGCCGGCCAGATGGATGTGCCGGGCGCCACGTCGGTCGATCTGGGCCGTCTGCTCGCCCTTCAGCCCGACTATCCGCTGATTGTCATGGTTCCCCTGGCGCGGGCCCCGTTTCAACGGATCGACAAGACCTTTCTTGAAAAGCTCCCCAAAACGGCCGCCGTGGGTTCCATGCTGCAACGTTTGGGCATGCTCCGCGATCAGGGCGCTGCGCCCGATGACGAAGAAGCCTCGGCCAAGGTGTACTTGACGTTCGCTTTGGAGGCCCTGGAAGCCGAGCTTGGGCAAGACCACATGCAGACGGCCACGGCGCGGATGAATCTGGCCGTGGCCGAGCGGTGGGCCGTCGAAGGGCTGGAACAGGGATTGGCCGTGTGCGAAAAGTCGCTCGGGGCGAACCATCCCGACGTCGCAGTGGCGCACCGCAATCTGGGGATCGTATTGCAGGATCGCATCGGACGCTTGCAACGTGACGATCGCGACTACGCAGCCGAGGCAGGCCGGCATTTGGACCAGGCACTGGCAATTGTGCGGGAACGCCTGGGCGACGAGCATCCGCAAACGGCCGATACGCGCGAAACGCTTGGCCTGCTGCGGCAGCAGCAGGGCGATTACGAGGCGGCCTATCAGCAGTACCTGCAGGTTTTGGATGTGCGGCGGAAGCATTTTGGCCCGGAGCACGTACGGACGGCGCTCGCGCTCAATACGCTCGGGGTACTGCTCTACTACCGCGGCGAATACCCGGCGGCGCGGGCTCACCTGGAGCATGCGTTACGAATCCGCAATGACGTTTTGGGCGAAACGGACGCACACACGGCCGCCTCGTTGAACGACTGTGCGGCGGCCGCGCGGATCGAGGGCGACTACGTTACCGCCCGTCGCTACCTGGCGGCGGCGCTCAAGGTGTTTCTCGAAGTGGATGGGAGACATTCGTATCGCGCGAATCTGGTTGGGGCGAACCTGGGAACGTTGCTGCTGGAAATGGGCGACTATGCGTCTGCCAGGCGGCTTTTCGAGCAGCAGCTTCGCAGTGCCAAGCTGGACACGCACCAGCGCGACCCACTTATCAACCTTGGTGTTCTCGCTGTGGCGGAAGGCGATAACGCCGCTGCACTGGCGTTTTTCGAACGAGCGTTGGCGCTGGACGACGATAATCCGTTGATCCTGAACAGCCTTGGTGTCGCTGCACGAAACCTGGGGCAGTGGGACAAGGCGGCTTCCTGCCTGGAAAAGGCGCTGGCCATTCGGTTGGAAGAGAAAGATCAAGCAGCGGCTGCCGATACGCGGATCAGCCTGGGGCTACTGTATCAGAACACCGGTGACCTGGCGGCGGCACAGCAGCAGTTTCGTCAGGCCCTGGAGACGTATCGCGAGGTCTTCGGCACGGAACACCCGAGAACTGCCGAGGCCGAACGCTACCTCGGCGTGACGGCCCTGGCGGCCGGCGATTTTGCGGCGGCGCGACAATCGCTTTCGCAGGCGTTGGCGGTGCGGGTCAAGCTGAGTCACGACGTATTGCCCACACTCTCGGAGGCCGAGGCCTTGGCGTTCGTCGCCACGCTGAGCGAGCGCGATCCCCTGCTGAAAGCGCTCGAAGAGATGGAGGGCGATCACTCGGAGGAAGCCTACCGGGCCGTGTGGCAGACCCGGGCCATGGCGACCCGTGCGATCGTTGCCCGGCGCAATCTGGCCGGCAGCAGCCCGGAAGCACGCGAGGTTTGGGATCGGCTTCGGGCGGTACGCAAGCAGTTGGCCCAACGCGTACTGGCCCAGCGTGAACCGCCGCGTCTGATCCTGGGCGGCAGACGGATGCTGGGCAGCGTCCCGAAAGCGGGCCCTTCGCCAGAAGAAGAACTACAGAAGCTCACGGCGGAGAAGGAGCGGTTGGAGCGGCAGTTGGCCGAACTGAGCGAACCGTTCCAGCGTCAACAGCAGACATTCGCCGTCGATATTCAGGACGTCATGAGACTACTGCCGCCGGAGACGGCTCTGGTTGACATCGTGTGTCGCGAGTCGCCTCAATCGGGCCCCTCGGTTGCCGCCAAGGGAGATGCGGACGCCAAAGCCTACTACGAGGCATTTGTCGTTCGGCCAACCGAGACACCACCGGGTTACACCGTGGCCTGGGCCCACCTGGGACCGGCAGAGGCCATTGACGAGGCCGTCCTCCGGTGGCGAGAAGGCATCCAGCACGGTGGCGGCGGTGTCGATCGCGGGATGCGACCCATTCGGCCGGTTCAACCGATGCCCCAGTCGGAGACTTCGCCCCAGCAGACGCTACGCCAGTTGGTCTGGGAGAAGATCGAGGCAGCCGTAGCCGGTGGCCGCACCATGGTGATCGTCCCCGATGCCGCGCTCACCCGCGCGCCCTGGGCCGCCTTGCCTGGCGGGAAGCCGGGAACCTACCTGCTCGACGAGTACGCCGTGGCGGTCGTGAGCCACCCGCAGCACGTGTACGGACTCTTCCATGGTTCCCCAATTGCCGACGATGGGCGGTTGCTGGTGGGCGGTGTGTCGTACGATCAGCGGCAGGAGAAGGAGCAATCGCCGGATGTCCTGTATCGCAACGGCCTTCGCGCCGGATTGCCCGACACAGCCTGGCCCGATCTGCCGGGAACGCGAGAAGAGGTCCGCCAGATCGTACAGCTTTTCGAGCCGTCGGCCGAAATTGACGTACTGGAGCAAACAGGCGCCAGCGAGGCCGCACTGCGCGAATCGCTGCCCAAGAGTCGTTACGTTCACCTGGCGACGCACGGGTTCTTTGCCGGGGCACAGCGACCCTCGGTATTGCAGCCGCGGCCTACCGATCGGCAGACATCCGGCCGAGCAGAGGTTCCCTTCGCGCTGATGCGTGTCCGCGGGCAGGAGATGCCGCAACCCGTCTTGACTGCGATTACCGGACGCAATCCGCTCATTCTTTCGGGCCTGGTCCTTTCCGGAGCGAATGTGCCGCCCCCGGTAAACGCGTGGGGAAGCCCGATTGGCGACGACGGAATCTTCACGGCGGAAGAGGTGGTGGACCTGGACCTGGCTGGCACGGAACTCGTGGTGCTTTCCGCGTGCGAGACGGGGCTGGGAGAAGTGGCCGGCGGCGAGGGCGTATTCGGTCTGCAGCGCGCCTTCGCCTTGGCCGGCGCCCGTACGGTTGTCGCCAGCCTTTGGAAGGTAGACGACGCCGCCACGCGGGCGCTTATGGTCGAGTTCTACAAGAACCTCTTTCAGAAGAGACTCGGCAAATTGGAGTCGATGCGGCAGGCGCAACTCGCCATGCTCGACGGCAAACTCTACAATCTGCCGAGCCAAAACGGAACCGATCAGACAACCGAAGCGGACGAAAGCGGCCGCGCGGCACTGCCGCCGCGGCTGTGGGCCGCATTTGTACTCAACGGCGACTGGCGATGATGATACGTCCTATTTCCCGATTGAATTGCATCACGCTGCGGCGAACCGCCGTGATCGTCGCGCTGGCGTGCTGTACCGTGTCGTGGCGCGCTGCACATGCTGCGCCGACGTCGCCGGCCATGCTGATTCGCCTCGACGAGCAGGGAAGGCTTGAGGTCGTACCCGTCGACCGGCAGCAGCTCCCGAATTCGATGGCTGGTCAAGGGCTGTTGGTCTACAGCGATCAGGGGCAGCAGCGGTGGCAGGTTCTGCCTCCCGAACAATCAGGCCGGCAAACGGCCGAGTCGGAACGTCTCGCCTCGCGCTTCGTTGCGATCAGCCGAGGTGAAGACACGACGCTGGGCGAATCGCTCGCCATGACGACTACGCAACTCGACCAACTGCTGGGGCGAACCGTGATTCGCGGAACCGGGCTACTGACGCCCACGCACGGCGGCCATCTGCTCCATCCGCAAATGACCATCCGGCGCCAACCTGAAAGCGGCGCCACGAAGTATCCGGCCGCCCGGTGGCTCTTGTGCCAGGGAGCAAGGACGCTCATGACGATCGACTTCCGTGAGGGGCAGAGTACGATCCGGTGGCGCGAGTTGCCTGACGTTCCAGATGCGTACCAAAAGGGCCTGACGCCAGGCGAGTACACGCTTCGCACGGAACGGGGCGGCCAAGGCACAATGTTCATCGTTGACGAGTCGGAACTACGCGACTGGGTTCTGATGCGAAGTGATGAACTGACTCGGCTTCTGGGCAGTCGCGACAATCCGTTATGCCTGCAAGTGGCGGTGGAGGAACTGCTGTTCACCGGCACGGACGGACAATCGCCCCCGTATCTGGCCGATGCGCTGGACCTGCTGGAATCGGCCGATGCGAAGCAGCTTACACCGTACTTGCGCCGGGTGCATCGCAACTTGCTCGACCGGCTCGCAGGTAAGCAGCCTGTTGCCATCGAGGATGAGCATCCTACCGGAATCGCCGCAATCGACGAGGCGAGACAATGCATCGCCGAGGGGAACTGGCGGCAGGCGAGCGAAACGCTCACGACTGTGCAGAACGGCAGCGGTCGGGCGCGAGCCCTCGCCATCTTGTATCAGGCCGTCATCCTGGCCGAGTCGGCGCGGGCGACTCAGCCGGAAGCCGAAGGCCTGTTCCGCGAAGCGATAAAACTTGTGCAGAACGGCCCGCCGGCCGATGCCTACCGGGCTCATAACAACTACGCCAACTTCCTGCTGGGGCGAGCCCAGGATCGACTCTACAACCACGCATTCCTGATCGCCGCCGGCGTGGATTCGCCATTGGTCGAGGCCCTGGACGACTGGCGCGAGGCCCTAGGCCAATATGAGAAGGCCCGGCATCTGGCTGCGGACTTGGACGAAGGACAGCAGGCGGCGGTCGAAACGAACATGGCTCGGCTCTACTGCCTTCTGGCCGATGTCGTGCGTACGCTCGATTCGAACTCCGCAGACCAACGCCGTTTCGAGAAAGGGGAGCAAGCAGCCGTCCGGCAGGCGCGGGAACTGGCGGAACGCGTGGCACAGAGGCAAGACTCGCACGCCGATCCGGAAACCCGGGCCGTCGCAACCGAGATCCTCGCACACCTGGCCTTTCGTGGCGGCGACGGACTCGCCTGTGCCGAGCATGCTCGCGCGGCCCGCGCCATCTATCTACGGTGCGGTTGCCTGGCAGGTGTTGAAAGCATCGAACGAATGGAGGGACTTGCGATACTCAAAGATGCCGACTTCGTCCAAGGCTTTCTTGCGAAAGCGCCGTCGGACCAGCCGGTTCGCAAGCAGGCTCTCAAACATCTGCTCGTTGCGCACCAACTGGCCGAACTGTTCCGTGAGCGGATTCCGGAAGACGCAATCGGGCTCAGCCGGGCGGGATTCCTTGCTCGCCGGGCCTACGTCAACGAGCGAATTGTCGAACTGCTGATCGAAGACGGCCAGCCGCGCGAGGCACTGCACTATGCCGAACTGGCCAAGGCCCGCGCCTTGCAGGATGTGTTGGCTGCCCGCGGCGATGTGGTCGGCTTGCCGCCCGAGGAGCCCGGTGATTTGGATATGCTGTTGGAGCACTGGCCCGAGAACGTGGCTGCCCTGGAGTATTTTTTGGGCAGCGAGCACGCGTGGCTCTTTCTGATCGATACGGGTGGTACGGTCAGCGTCTATGCCCTGAAAGATGAACGGGGCGAACCGGTCGCATCACGGCGGTTGGTAGCCCAGGTAACACAATTCCTTTCGGGGCTGAATCTGTATGCCGACAAGATGCGCCGTCGCCTGATGGCCGGCCGTGGCTTCCAGCACACCTGGCAGGACGAGTTGCACGCATTCTATCGGCAGCTATTGCCCGAGGCGGCCTTGGCAAAGCTCCGTTCGGCCGATACCGTATTGATCGTACCGCATCACGTCTTGCACTACTTCCCGTTTGTCGCGCTGGTCATTCAGCCCGACCGTCAGCCGCGGGGCGAATTCGAAATGGTCCAGCCAAAGTTCCTGCTGGACGAGCCGTTTTGCCTCTGCTATGCCCCCTCGCTGGCCACATGGGCCAGTCTTCGACAACGTCCGGATGAGCCGGTTACCGACGTGACCGCGGCCGGTATTGTAGAGTTCGATGGCGCTGCTCCCCTGCCAGGGGTTGAAGAAGACCTGAAGAATCTGCAGGCGGCTTTTGCCCAGCGCGTTCGTTCCGTTCTGCCTGCGGATCAGGCGACCGAGGATCGGGCCGGACAGCTCTTCCGCCGCCGCGGCATGTTGTTCCTGGGCACACACGGCCGAAACCTGGCCGATGAGCCCCTGGCCAGCTACCTGCTATTCCATGCCGACCCGCAGAACGACGGCTACCTGACCGCCGCAGAGTTATATACCAACGAGGTCGGGGCCGATCTGGTTGTGCTCAGCGCGTGTTACTCCGGTCTGGCCGATCGTTCGCCCTTGCCGGGCGACGATCTGTTCGGGCTTCAGCGCGCCTTGCTCCATGCCGGCAGTCGGACCGTGGTGGCTGGGCTTTGGGACGTGTACGACGGAACCGGTCCGGAACTGATGCAGGGGCTATTCGTTGCCCTGGCCGCCGGGCGTTCTGCGCCGCAAGCTTTGGCGGCATCGCAACGTGGTTTTCTTGCCCGGCTCCGCGATTCCGACGAGGTCGAGCCCTGGCTCCACCCCTATTTCTGGGCAGTCTACAACGTGGTCGGCGACGATCGGATCCATTGCGAAGAGATCGCTCTCCGCGGGCGTGGAACCGCAAATCCCTGAACATTGCCCATGCACGCACGATAGGCGGATACGGGTAATGCGAACTGGAGCGCACCTGCAAATGGGCAGACCGGCGATTATCGCCCCACCCCCCCCATCAGGGAATCCTACTGCCATGGCTGTTGGGGACTGCCATTCTGGCATGCCAAGGGCGTGGCTATCGAATTGATACGGGGATGTGCAACAGATGGTAAATCTTACAACTGCGGCCCGCCGTGACATATTCGCTTACAACCTTCCCGAATTGCCCGGAAGAATTGCCGTAAATCCTTTTGCTACATGCATTTAGGTCTCTATCTACGGTTAAGACGCAAGGGAGGGGAGCCGGTTGGCGTCCGCTTTGGCACGCGAATTGCAACTCTCTTTTGGCCGTGGTAAGCTCAATGCTTCCGACGTCTTTTCTGCCACGATGGGGTGGGGATTCCTGGAAGGCGGCAACTATCATGACGGTAGGGGTGGGACGCAGTTGGCGTGTCTGCCGAGGCCCTTTCTGAGAATTTCCTTCGCTTCGGGGTGAACCGAACGAAACGGACTTGCGTATCAAAAATGAACGGCACGATTGAACAAATGCCTCCGCGTGCCCCGCACTCAGATTTGCCCATGAACTGGTCCGACGAGGAACTGATCCTGGGCTATCGGTCTGACGGTGATCGGCATGCCTTCGACGAACTGGTCCACCGGTATGAGCGGGAACTGTACAGCTATCTCCGCCACTATGTGGGCGACGAACAGATGGCCGAGGACGTCTTTCAACAGACGTTCCTGCAGGTTCACCTCAAGTGCGATCAGTTCGAACCGGGACGGAAGTTTCGGCCTTGGCTCTACACGGTCGCCATCAATCAGGCGATTGACATGCAGCGTCGCAACCGGCGGCACCGCATGGCCAGCCTGGACAAGCGACTGCAGGCCGGAAGCGATGATGGATGCGGGGCATTGGTCGATCTGCTCGATAGCGAAGCCACCGGGCCAAGCAAATTGGCCGAAGAGGCAGAGCAAAGCGAAGAGGTCCGCCGGGCCGTGGATGAGTTGCCCGAATCGATTCGGCAGGCAGTCTTGTTGGTCTATTTCCAAGGGATGAAGTATCGCGAGGCTGCCGAGGTCATGTCCATTCCTGTTGGAACTGTGAAGAGCCGGCTGCACGCCGCCATCCAGAAGCTCGACGAGGTTTTTTCCCGCACCCACCTTCCGAAATGACCCGATGAGTCCAATTGAACGAGAGCAATTGCTCGGCTACGTGCTTGGCGCGTTGGACGAGGACGAGCATCGTCACGTCGACGCGCGTTTGCGTCGCGAGGCCGACTTGCGACGGAACCTGGAGTCGGTTCGACGTTCGCTACGACCGCTGCAGTCGATGCGGCGCGCCTACGAGCCCCCCGAAGGCCTTGCCGGCCGTACCTGCCAGATGGTGTCGCGCCATCAAGAACGCGCAGCGGCTTTGCCGTCGCTTGCCCCTTGTTCTACCTTGCCCCGTTGGGGGCATGGACTCCGGTTTGCCGATCTGGCGGTTGCCGCCGCCGTATGCCTGGCGGTGACCGCCATTCTCATTCCGGCCCTCCAAAGTAGCCGATTCAATGCCCAAATCCTTACCTGCCAGGACAAACTGAGACAGATCGGTGTGGCGCTTACGCAGTACAGCGATCGCAACGGCGGGTATTTCCCCGTCGTACCCCAGCGGGGCGCGCTGGCCTCGGCCGGTATCTATGCTCCGGTCCTGCTCGACCATGGCCTGTTGAAGGAATCGGCCCAGGTGGTCTGCCCGGGGTCGCCTTTGGCCGAAGACCGGCAATTCCAGGTACCACCCCTCGCAGAGGTCCGGTTGGCAAGCGATGATGGCGGGCAAGACATCCGCCGCAAGATGGGGGGAAGCTATGGCTATAGCCTGGGGTATGTCCACGATGGCGTGTACCGTCCTACGAAGAACCGCCATCGGCCGACCTTTGCACTCCTGGCCGATTCGCCTAGTGCGGAGATGCCGGAACTGCGGAGTGTGAACCATGCAGGCAAGGGCCAGAATGTGCTTTTTGAAGACGGTCACGTGAGTTTTCTCAGCAGTCCCAGCGTCCCCAGCTCGCCCGACTGCTACTTCACCAACGACGATGGCCGCATTGCTGCCGGCGTGCATCCGGACGATTCGGTGATTGTCTCCAGTACCACCTGCCCCTTGGTTTCGGATGGGGATTGACCCGCACCCCGGTTCCCTTCCAGCATCGTGAAGCGATGCGTCTCAGGAAGCGTTGCCCGATGGCAAAATGGGCAAAATGACCTTGACCGTGCGGGCAGGCTCCGGGACAATCTGCTTCCTATGTGGATATTCACTCGCTATGTTGTCTGGGAGGTGCTCAAGCTCTTCCTTGCCGGCCTGATTGTCTTGACGCTCCTGGTAACCGTGGGGATGGGCGTTAAGGAAGGCCTGGCCAAGGGATTGCCGCCCGCCGTTATGCTGCGGACCATGCCCTTCATGGTGCCCGAAATGCTCGGGATCACCCTGCCTGTGGCCATGCTGTACGCGGTATGCACGGTATTTGGCCGCATGGCCGGCACGAACGAGATTGTCGCCCTGAAGTCGTTGGGCATCAATCCGATGGCGGCCATCTTCCCCATTCTTGTCCTGTCCGTGTTCTTGAGTCTCGCAACCGTTGGCATCTACGAAATTGCCGCCGTATGGTGTCGTCCTACGGTCGAGCGTGTCATCGTCAATTCGATTGAAGACATTGCCTATGGCATGCTGCAGGCGAACCGCTCGTTCGAGACCGACGGTTTTTCCATTACCGTGAAGCGGGTGGACGGACGCCGCCTGGTCAAGCCGACCATTGCCATCGCCGCGCGCGGAAATGAACCGGCTTTGACCCTTTCTGCCGAAGAAGCCGAGCTGCGGGCCGATTTCGACGAGCGCATCCTGAACTTCTTCTGCCGCAACGGAGAGGTTGACGTCGAAGGGCAGGTGCGTCTGAGTTTTCACGACACCCAGAAATACGCCGTGCCATTGAAAGATCCGGAGAAACGCATTCACCGTGACTGGCTGGCAACCAACGAAATGGCCAAGTACGTTCGCGAGGCGCAGGAATCGGTAAACGAACTCGAACAGCGAATCGCGGATCGGAAGGCCAAAGGCCAGGAGCCGAGAGCGGGGGATGTTCAACAAATGCAGAACCTCCAGCATCGGATCTACCGGTTGCGCACGGAACCGTTTCGGCGATGGTCAAACGGGTTCACATGCTTCTTCTTCGTGCTGATCGGCGCGCCGGTGGCCATGATGCGTCGCAACGGCGACGTAATGGCAACCTTCTTCGTCTGCTTCCTGCCGATCCTGGTGGCCTACTACCCCCTGCTCTTGCTCAGCGAAAACCTGTCTACCACCGGCAAAATGCCCCCCTGCTCGTTCTGGTTGGGGAACATTGCCATGGTCGCGCCTGGCCTTCTCCTGCTCCGGCAGGTGGTGCGTCACTGATTCTCCTCGGAAGAACCGCCACAAGGCGGGACTCCAACTACGGGAACCAGCACTCAGAAACGCAGAATCCCCGGCAAATCGGGCGGTTCTGGTCGGGCTTGCGGCCTGCATCCAGGTTCTTTGTGGGGTTTCACTTCTTCTGAAGGTCGCAGTTTACCGGACCGATATAGACTGTAGTGCCACGGATTGGCATGACCGGCAGTCCTACTGGCGGTGCGCTCGCACCGTTTCCCGCAAACCATTTCGACTACGACGTCATGCCAATGCAGGCCACGCTTACTGCGGACCCTCGAACACACCGTCCGCGCACGGTGCCTCTTGTTGTTGAGAGTGCTTCTCGCCGTAGAGAGGGAGTGAGTTCTCGCGGTCGCACGCCGCACTGCATGCCTCTGGCGAAATGGGACCGGCGGCTGTTCGATGCCAGCCAGAATGTGCCTTTGGTGGGGCCTTGCTTGCTGGTGCTCCTACTCACGTTGCTGCTGCAGCGAACCAATATCGATTTGACGGTCTCCGGGTTCTTTCACAACGGGGCGTCCAACCGTGGCTTCACGTTTGCCGGACATCCTCTGCTTACCGGAATTTACTACGGAGGGCTACTACCTGCGTGGTTGTTGGGGCTCGGGAGTCTAGGCATTTTGGTGGCAGCAGCCGTTCGGCTGATATCGCCAGCCGGGAATCGTGGCGCCCTGTTCCTGTTGGCGTTTTTTGGCATAGGCCCGCTTCTGCTGGTGAATGTTGGGTACAAAGGCTACTGGGGACGGCCGCGGCCGGATCAGACGACATGCTTCGGCGGAACGCAGCAGTTTCTGCCCGTCTTGGAGAAAGGAGCAGTCGCGCGGTATCACTCTTTTCCTTCGGGACATGCCGCAGCCGGGTTTTGTTTGATCGCGCCGGCCTTTCTGCTGTATCGGCGCCGACCGCGTCTGGCCGGCGGATGTCTGTGCTGCGGGCTGCTGTGTGGGCTGATTGTCGGCCTGGGTCGCATCATCCAAGGGCGGCACTTCGCCAGCGACGTCGTATGGGCGGCGGCCGTAGTCTACTTCACGTGCTGTGCGCTCGATTACCTGATTCTGGCCAAGGCGCCGGCGGCAGCCGGACAACACGCCCCGCCGATGATCGGTAGTGGTCGGCTACCAGCACGCCAGACGCGGCACGAAGAACTCCAACCTGCCGCACAACCGCAATCGCCGCAGCGCAAAGCGGCATAGCAGCTATCTTGCCTTTCGAATGTGCTTGTGGCAAACCTTACTTGGCGCGTTGGGGTTGGCTCGATGGTGGCGGTGAGAAGTTCGATGCAGCCCTTGCTGCCTTCTTCACACAACCTTCTAGTGGTGTGCATGCCTCGTGTGATGGGTTGGACCTAACCTTGGCCCCGGGTGAAGAAACGCGAAAAGAATCTTGGCAAACATTCCTTCCTAAGGATAATTAACACTAGAGGGTGACAATAATCGCGTCTGTGCTACTTGGTCGCTTGCTTCGGGCTGTTGCAAGACAAGCGGTTTGGATGGTTCTGGCCGTCGGGTCGCGTATGGTCGCTGTTGGACGATCGACGTCTTACGCGTGGCCGTTCGTGAGGTCCACCATCTTAGGAGGGAATCGATATGTCTGTGAACCTTCGTGTGTGCGCGGCTGCGATTCTTGTACAGGGGATTTTTACGGGGCAGGCGGAGGCAGCTCTCTATGTTGCGCCCCTCGGGCCGGGAGGGACTTGGCAAGTCTACGAGACCGTGTCCAGTACCGCGCTTTGGCCCGATGCCCAGGCTGCGGCCCAGGCGAAGACCGATCCGCTCTTTGGCACGAGCGCGACTGGGAATCTTATCGCAATCAATTCGGCCGCGGAGAACCTGTTTACGCAACGCATGACTCGCGGTGCGGGGGCGTGGTGGATCGGCGGAACCGATCAGGCCGTTGAAGGGGAGTGGCGCTGGGCTAGCGACGGTACTCAGTTCTGGCAAGGCACGGCGAGTGGCTCGGCCGTCGGTGGAAACTACACGAACTGGAACGGCGGCGAACCGAACAATTCGGGCGACGAAGACTATGCCGAGTTCATCGGAAGCAGCGGGGTGTGGAACGACTACCCGGCGACCGCGACGTGTGCTTACGTTATCGAATACGATACAGGGCTTTCGGCGATTCCTGAGACTACGGGCACGTTGATCCTTAACCCAGGCACTGGCGCCTACTATCAGCGCGACACTGTCACCCGTACATGGACGGATGCCAAGGCCTTTGCCGAAAGCCGGTCGTTCTTAGGCGTGCAGGGGAAACTGGCGCAGGTGGACAGCCGCGAGGAGAACTACTTCTTAGCCGGACTGGTCGGATGGGTTGGTTTGTCGGACGACGAATGGTTTGGCGGCTCGGAGAGTATCGGCTCGACCACTCCGGCAGTCGACGGTTGGGTCTGGTCGGGACCGGCCGACACCGACGGCAATTTCGCAACCGTCTCTCTGGCTAGTACCGGCTACATCAACTGGAATTCCGGCGAGCCGAACGGTACGACTGAGGATGCTGGTGAGGTGCAATCCAGTGGCGGGTGGAACGATCTTTACAATAACAATGCGTCCTATTCGCGTTATGCGCTCGTCGAGTATGAAACCGGTACGGTGGCACCGCTGCACTTCAATGTGACGGTGCTCAACGATGCTGGTACGGGTACCGGAGGGCAGAACGAGGCACGCCGGTTGTTCAATGGGTTGCGGACGGCTGGCAGTCTGGCGTTCACGAGGCAGTATGCGGCCATCAATTTCTCCGATCCCCAAGGGGCTTCCGGCGGCAGTATCAGCGGCAATGCTATCTTCCCCAACGACATGTCGGGCGACGACAACAACTTTGCGCTCAAAGCAACCACTTCAATCGTCATTCCTCAAGCTGGAACCTATACCTTCGGTGTAAGTCACGATGACGCGATCGAGTTGATCGTGGATTGCGGCGCCGATGCGGCGCTGGAATGGTCGCAATCGGGCACTGGCGGTCAGGTTCGGACGGCGACTTTCAGCGAGGCAGGTACCTACAATCTGACGTTGCTGCTCGGCGAGAGCACCGGTGGGGCTGGTGTTGAACTGATTGCTGCGCAAGGAGAATATGCGGACTACGCAACCTTGGTTGCAGGCGGCGGGCAATTGGTGGGCGATGTTGTCAACGGCGGCCTGGCCACCAGCGATACGTGGCGCGACCTTAGTGTGCCTGGCGGTTTTACGGTCCGCGACGTGAAGGCAGCCAGCGGTGTCAGTCTGAATAACATCGACGATGGCATCAGTCTGCTCGATGGCGGACTCGCTTCCAGCGGCGAGACGACGGCTTTCTTTGGAACGATCAATCTTCACGACGACGTCGAAGGTGCTTCCGGGAACTTCGGTAAGGAGGATGCCTTCCCGAATGGCGTCGAAGGCGTGTACGACGATGATTTTGCTGTCCGTGCCACGGGTGCCCTGGTCGTTGGCGAAGAGGACGAAGGCTGGTGGACCTTCGGTGTTAGCAGTGATGATGGCTTCCGGCTGGGTATCGAGGACGCTGAATTCACCGACTGGGCAGGTGCAAGCGGTACGAGTATCGTTGACGGCGAATTGCTGTATTACAATCCCCGTGGTGCGACCGACTCTCTGGGGCACATCTACCTTGAGGAAGGCGTATACGATTTGACGCTGGAGTTCTTTGAACGGGCCGGCGGTGCGAACGTCGAACTGTACTACTCGGCCGGAATTCACTCTGCGTTCAATGGCAGCTTTGCCCTACTGGTGCCCGAGCCTGCCAGTACGTTACTCTTGCTGGTAGGCGGACTCGTGCTACTTGGCGCGCGACGTCGCCGCTTCATCGCCCGGTAGTGGATGCTAAACGCGTTGGCGAATCGTTCGGTTTGCGCTAGGACGTGCGATTTCCCGACACGAGCTTGGCTGGGCCGCATTCGGCGTCTTCCTGTCGTTTCCAATGGCTAATGCGGGCCTCATAGGTTCATCTCGTCGTGTTTGCACGCGTTCGCCTGTTTCTTCTTGCCGCTTCTTAGCGGCACTGGCTGGGATTCACTCTGATGGTCTCGAGGTGAGCGATAGGTGTCTATCTGTCAGAAAACGATAGCTTAATGCTTGCGCGCCAAGTATTTGCGGTTCCTTGACGAATAGGACCGTAGTTGCCAAGGAAACACCAGGGCAGGCGGTGGAATGAGGCAGGCCAAAGCGATTTCGGGCGAGGGCCGCATGTTCCCCGAGACCGCAGGCAAGTGCTCTTACGATAAGGAGTGCACGACCTGGACCTGCCCGATTCGCCTGAAACCCGACTGGCACTACCGATTCCAACTGAACTCTGCCCGATTCCAGGGCTTCCGCAGCCGCGAAGGCGTCGTCCTGGATCCCGTGGTTGTCTCGTTCAAGACGGCGAAGGAGTAGTCTGACTAACCGTCGAAGTCAATCTGGCGCCACCGGCGGCGGGCGAGTCGATCCAATCCGAATGCACTAAGAACGCTTAGCGTGAGTACGATCATTGTGCCGGCATGCCAGTGGCCGGGGGATGTCGGACTGCCGAGCATGGCGGTCGTGATGGCAGGCAACACAAGGCACGCAAGGCCCATGATGATGATGGTCAAGCATGAGGAACCGAAGGAGTAGATCCAGAAAATCAGGGCATAAACGACCATGTACTGGGTGATGGTCAGCGTCAACCATTCCATGACAAAACCAGCAGATGGTTGGGAATCTGCAAACATGACGAACGCAAGGATCACCAGGCAGTGGCTGGCAGCAGCAACGGCCATTTCCAGATAATTCGAGATTGCCATGTCGCGGACGAAAGCCTTGCGGCAGGCAGGCAACAAGAAATCCCAGGAAAGCCAGTCGCGCCGCATCGTCCAAGACTTTGCAGATGCAATAGTGGTAAATGCAAGCGGGAGTAATGCCAGATAGAACAGCTCTTGCTGATCGGATAAACCGCGATGGCCAGTCGTAGCTGTCATTGCGCATGCGATGCACAGGAATATGGCGCACATGCTCAGGACTTTCAGGAATGGCGTGCCGTGGGCGATTTGCAGAAGGATTAGCCGGCGCCATGGACGAAGCCCGCATTGCCCGCGAAGCATTATCTCCAAGGCGAAATCGTGCAGGCTGCTTCGCTGCGAATGCGATGCCATGTCTGTCGCCCGTCTTATGCTCTGGTGATCCTTCGATGGGGCAATCTCGGTATCCCAGTCGGAACCGTCGATCATTGCAAGGTACCCCGGCGAATCCTCGCAAAGGGTTACGAGACGAAAGCATGACGCGATGAACGCGACAAGGCCAAGGCATCCGGCGGCGATAGGGAGGGGCATGCTCGATATCGCGGCCGCGAGCATTCTGTCGCAAAGCACCGGGAGCACTAGAAGCAGGAAGAGCCCTATGGCGATGCCCAGTAACCACAACGCGTGCAGCAGGCGAGAACCGTGTTCAATACGCCCCTTGTTGACAGGAATCAGGATGGCTAGCCCCATGGCAGCAACGGACAAGCTGATCTCGCGGTATATCGGCGCACGGTGCACAATGCCGATGAGGAGAACGGCGGACAAGGCGAATACTGCCAGCCCGCCTGCTGCAAGCAGGTGTGCCTTGGCGAATCCTGGCGTCAGCCTTGCTCGTGGGTCGGCGAACTGGACGGCAAGGGTTCGCCCAATCTCGTATCCGATCATGCCCTGTACGATCGCAAGGAACCCGAGTGCCGATGCGCCGCCACTGTCCATCACGAGGAATGTTCCTACATGCCCTACAGCGAACACCAACACCCACACCCAAAATGTCATGTGCGTCGCATACACCAGCAGAACCTGCTGTATCTGTTTACCCAGCATGGTGCATCTCCAGGAAGATGTCTTCGAGGGAAAGGTCTTCGACGTCGACTGTTGCATTCCACTGCGTGCGCAAATGGTCGGCCAGACTGTTGCCGGCATCGCGCACCGCAATCAGGGCATTGCGCCCCGCCACTTCCACGCGTAATGCGCCGGGGACGGTGAAATCGGCAGGCAATTCTGTTGCAGCCGCAATTCGTAATCGTTTGATACTTTCTTTGAGCGTGTCGAGACCGTCGTGGAAGGCGATTCGCCCGCCCTGTAGAATGGCGACACGGTCGGCTATCCGTTCCAGGTCACTGGTGATGTGTGTCGAAAAGAGGATCGTGCGGCCTTCATCCTGCGTGTACTGGAGAATGGCGCGGAGGAAGTCGCGCCGAGCAACCGGATCGAGCGAGGCGACCGGCTCGTCGAGGATCAGCAGGTCGGGCTCGTGACCAAGTGCCAGGATGATCGCCAGCTTCTGCAACTGGCCTACGGACAGCGGCCCGATGCGATCGTTCGGCGGCAGCTCCCACTCGCGGAGTAGTCGAGCGACCAGGTCCGAGTTCCACGCCGGGTAGAAGGCGGCCGTATAGGCAATCATCTGGCGGACCCGCATCCAGGGATAGAGTCTGACCTCCTGCGGAACGTATCCGAGTCGAGCCTTACTCTCGGCCGACAGCCACCACGCATCTTCATTGAAAACGTGCATGGTTCCGCCGTCGATTCGCAACAGTCCGAGGATGCACTTGATCAGGGTTGACTTGCCTGCGGCGTTCTTGCCCAGCAGTCCGACAACGGATCCTCGCGGTATTTCGAGATCGATGCCGCGAAGGACATGTTTATCGGCAAACCTTCGCCGGACGTCTTGTGCCGCAATCACTGCCTGGCCGCTCATGACGGGTGCTCCTTGAGGATCGACTTGATCAGATCGTGGATGTGTGCGTCGTTCATACCCAACTGTCTTGCACGGATCACGGCCTGCTCCAGCAGGGGGCGGGCCTCGCGACGACGGTCGGCTAAGGTCCGCCGTGTGTCCGGCGAGCGTACACGCATCCCCGTACCGCGTACCCGTTCGATGACCCCCTCTGCTTCGAGGCGGGAGTAGGCCTTCGAGATGGTCATCATGTTGACTTCCAGTTCAGCAGCGAGCTGCCGAACACTGGGGAGCATATCGCCCGACGCCAGGCGCCCGCCAGCAATCAGCGCCTGAACCTGATCTTCAACCTGCCGATAAATCGGTACGCCGGAGGACGGGTGAACGGTGAATCGGGAGGATATCTCGTGCATGGCTGTATTAGTATAGCAATACACTTAAGCCAGTCAAGAGGAGCGTGCCGGCAGTGTGTGACGCCAGTTTCCCCATCCGAACTCGTTCCGGGGGATTCGTGACTGGCCAGCTACCGCCGAATTTCAGAAAGACTCCTGCTTTTTCCAGGGCCCCACTGCCGCCGGAGGCGGCAGTGGGGCCCTGGAAGGCAATCGGCGCAAGCAAATCCGCTTGTAGCTGACCAGTCATGAAACCGGCTGGGGCAAGCCCAGCGGTGACCGTCTTGTGCCGAACGATTGTTCAAGCCAAGCGTGCCAAAAAATCTCGCCGTACACTGCCCGCAACGCGTAATGTCTGCCAAACCATTTGTGTAGCGAGTTGAATGCCGTGGGCGGTAGCGGGGGGGGGAAGCGGCGCTGATGCTCAATGTGGGCTCTTCCGTTTCTAGGTGCGAATGGCAACCCGTTGGAGTCCCGGCTTCAGCCGGAAAGACCAAGCCGCCTGAAGGCGGGGCTCCAACTGGGCGGCCTGCACCGAGAAACGGAAGACCCAAATGTGGCGTTGGGAGGAATGGGGCTCTATAATGATCGGCAGGTGTACTGTCAGGCGGCGGAAGGAAAACAACCATGCGGAAAAGGTATGTGATCGTTGTTTGGAGTCTGTTGGTAGTGCTGGCGATGGGAAGGACGCCTCTTGCGGCCGCCACGCTCATCGAGCCGCCACGTACGGCGCCGCTGATTCAAGATGTGGACGTGCTTGTGGTGGGGGGGACGACCGGCGCAGTGGCGGCGGCCCAGGCGGCGGCAAGCAAGGGGGCTTCGGTCTTCCTGGTCACCGATTACCCGTGCCTGGGCGAGGATATGGCAGGTACGCTGCACGTCTGGGCCCATCGGGCCGATGTGGAATCCTCCGAACTGCTGCAGGCCATGTTTGAAACGAAGGCCGAGGGCGATACGCTCTATACCACGCCCCTGCGGATCAAGCAGGCCTTGGACAGAACGCTTCTCCACGCCGGAGTCCGCTTTCTTACCGGCTCTTATGCGACAGACGTACTCACCGATGCGGCGGGGCATGTCTCCGGCGCCGTCATCGCCAATCGCAGCGGACGCCAGGCCATTCAGGCGAAGGCTGTGATCGATGCGACGGGACGCGGCGGTCTGGCTCGGGCCGCAGGTGCGGAGGTCACGCAATTTCCAGCAGGGACCTATACGGTTTCGCGCGTCGTCATTGCAGGTGAGCCGCCGGCAAATTCCACACGCCGCGAAGATTGGCAGCCAGCAAAGGATGTGATGCAACTATCGCGCAAGACGCAAATCACGCCTGCCCTGTACGAATGCAAGATGGACATTGCGTTTGCCGACGGTTCGGCCCAGGCGTTTCAGCAGGCGGAAAACGCGGCGCGCGATCGTACGTTTGTGCGTTCGCAGCTCGATGCGGCCGATCGGCTCTTCTTCGTTCCGCCGGACCATATTCGGGCAGAGCAAGGCGTAACCGATGCAGCGGCGGCCGTAGCAGACCTTGATCTGGCCGCCCTGCAACCGGCAGGCACTGCGAATCTCTACGTGTTGGGGCCCATGGCCGACGTGCCTCGCTCGGTCGCTGCTGAGTTTTTCCGGCCCGCGGCTGCAATTCAACTGGGCCGGCGCCTGGGAGAACGTGCGGCGGCGGAGGCCAAGAAACGCGCAACTCCCATCGATGTGCAGCGCCGCACAGCAGTAACCGGCCCGACGGCCGACATACGCGAGGTCCAGGGCATGCTGACCGACCCGTACGTAGCGGCGTCAGGTACGGTGCCCTGCGCGGCGGGGGAACTGCCCGTGTTGGCCGAGACCGATCTGGTTGTGGTGGGCGGCGGCACGACAGGGGCGCCTGCGGCAATCGGCGCGGTTCAGCATGGGGTGAAGACCTTGGTCGTGGAATGCCTGCACGAGTTGGGAGGCGTGCAGACGGCCGGTATGATTACCGGTTACTACTACGGCCACCAGCGTGGCTTTACCAAGGTCATCGACGACGGGGTGCGCGCGACCGGTTGGGTTCGGTCGCAGGCCAAGGCGGAATGGTATCGCAAGTCGATCCGAGACGGCGGTGGTGAAATATGGTTCGGCAGCCTGGCCGTTGGGGTGTATCTGGAAGACAACAAACTGCGAGGCGTGGTTGTGGCGCTGCCCGATGGCCGGCGCGGCGTTGTCCTGGCTAAGGCCGTATTCGACGCGACCGGCAATGCCGACATGGCGGCTGCAGCCGGCGAACCGACCGAGTTCTATCTGGACCAGGAATTGATCGGGCAGGGCGTCGGAATGGCCGTTCTGCGTCTTGGGGCAGGCGGGCACAACAACGACTTCGCCATGGTCAACGATTCCGATGCGGCCGACCTGGCCTTCTTCGGCCTGCGGCATCGGCTGATGACCGACGGCGGTTGGGATGCGTCGCAGCTTGTCAACTCGCGCGAACGGCGGCGGCTGGTCGGCGTTTATCAGGTTACCGCCCTCGATTATCTGACCGCACGCACCTATCCCGATACGATCAACCAGCATCGCAGCCGCTTCGACCTGCACGGCCCGGCCAGCCACGACTTCTTTCTGACCAAGAGCATTCGGGTTACCAACCACGTGACGCTCGAAGCGAACGCTCCGTATCGCGCGTTGCTTCCGAAGCAGACAGACGGCCTTCTGGTTGGGGCGATTGGCATGAGTGCGACGCGTGACGCCATGGCGATCATGCGGATGCAGCCGGACCTACAGAATCAAGGGTACGCGGCGGCGTACGCCGTCTACCTGGCGTTGCGCGACGGTTGCGAGTTGCGCGACATCCCTGTCGCGGAACTGCAACGGCATCTTGTGGAGGTTGGGAACCTTCCGGAGTCGGTGCTGGGGGCGAAGGATTCGTATCCGATCTCGGACGAGTTGCTCACGCTGGCCACGCACGACGTTCTGATCAACTACGGTGGCGTTGCCTATCTCTTTGCCGATCCTCAGCGCGCGCGGCCTCTATTGCTTGAGAAGTACCGGGAACTATCGACACACAGCAGCGGGCGTGATCCGGAAGCCAGCCTGGTGTATGCCCATCTGTTGGCCATGCTCGGCGATCCGGTGGGTGAAGACGAGCTGATCGCCTGGGTGAAAGACCACGGCTGGAACGAGCCGTGGGCGCGGGGTAAAGACGCTGGCGGGAACCGCATGAGTTCCTATATCCTGGCGTTGGGACGGGCCGGTTCGCAAAAGGCGGTTCCGGTCATCCTGGCCAAGGGGCGCGAGTACTGCGGTGAGGGCAAACGTACTCCCACAGACAACGTCAGCCGCATCCTGGCCCTGACCTCTCAGGCCTTGGCCAACCCGGCCCTGGCGGAGCTGTTGGCCCTCTTGCTCGATTGTCCCGGTGTGAGCGGCCATGCGATGACCTTTTCGGCCGAGATTCCGCCCGTACCCGGCTACGACAGCCGCAGCAACTACAGCCACGACGAAAAGAAGGCGGTTGCACGCGAGATGAACCTTGCCTGTGCTCTCTATCGTCTTGGCGATCGGGACGGGAAGGCGGCCGCCATCCTGCGTGCCTACGCCCAGGATCCGCGTGGCTTCTATGCCCACTATGCTCGCCTCGTCTTGGACGAAGGTGCTCGCATGCTGCGCCAAAATTGAATGGTATGAACATACGGAGGGATTCGGATGCGAGTGTTCGGGTGGTTGATTCTGGCGGGGCTGGTCGTTGCGCTGATGGCATTTGGCGGCAGCGACTTTCGCTGCTTCATCGATATACCTTTTGCCGTGTTTGTCCTGGGCGTCGTGGTCGGCGGGCTTTGGGCCGCGTACGGACCGTTACAGGTGCTCAGGGTAGTCGGCCGGGTTGTGAAGGGCCAGCCGTTGGATGCCAAGAGGGTTCGGGTTGACCTCGCGGTTTTCCAACTCGGTTATCAGTTGTCGTGGGGGGCAGGCATCATAGGCATGTTGATCGAATTGGTCAAAACACTCGCGACCATGGATGATCCGGCAGCGATTGGGCCAGGCATCGCGATGTCCATGATTGGTGTCCTGTACGGAGCGAGTTTGGCAGAGTTTGTATTCGGTCCGCTCCAGCATTCGTGCATTTCCCGTGGAGTTGGTACATCAAATGAGGACGATCTGCCTGCAACCGGTTCCTTGGCCCGGGGGGCATTGGCCTGTGCGGTGGTTTTCTTCGTGCTTGGCCTGTTCTTCGTCTTGGCGGCAACTTGGTCTCCACCACCCTCGGACCTTGTCGAGGGGCTGCGCGACCACCTGCAGGATTTCCCCCAATGAGGGCCAGCCTTGACGCACCCCCCATGCGGCGGGTTGCGCCCAAAAAGTGTTCACCAGACGCTTGACAGCAACCGTCAGTTCAACGAGGATCATGGGTAGGCTCTTGTAGCTTTCGCGCTTGCTTTTCGAACTCGATGCGCCCGACAGTGGAGTCGGAAGCGACCTGGACGTCGATGACGGAACGGTTGTCATCGACGTGATCGGACTGGACAATGTCGACTGTGGCGACTCTACGTTGATTGCCTATACGGGGGCGATCTTTGGTGAGAGACCGATTTCGTGGATTACGCGCCTTCGGGCGGGAGGCCCGTAACCGAGCGATTTGCTTGTTTTTCCGTAAGGGGCTACCGATGCGAAACCTTGTCGCAATAAGTGTGGTCGTTGTATCTGCATGTTTGGTAATGCCAAATTCCCGTGCAGCAGGGGCCCTGATCGCCTACTACACGTTCGACGACGGTACGGGGCAGACGGCCGCGGATGAAACCGGCAACTACAATGGGACACTCGGGGCCAACGGCAGCGCCGGGTCCGATGATCCCACGTGGACGGCGCAAGGGGTTTTCGGCGGCGCATTGAGTTTTGACGGCGGCGATTACGTCAGTATCGGCGCCTCGATCATCCCGACATCCGGCCCGTTTACCGTGATGGGATGGGGAAAGACAGCCACTGCCCAGAATGGCGCGATGATCGGGCAGGGAGGCGCCGATCCCGGACGCTTGATTGTCTACCACACACGAGTCGATTCCGAGAACGTTGCCCGGCTCTATTTCGACAACGGGCAGGCCGTCGGCACTACGGTTACCAACGACGATCAATGGCATCATGTGGCCGTGACACGGTCGTCCGGCAATCTGTTCACCCTGTATGTCGATGGCGCGCCGGAGGCGACGCGATCGCGTTCCACGAACGTCAATACGGCGAACACCTATCTGGGGGCCAATACGAGCAGTTCCTACCGCTTCAACGGGACGCTCGATGACATCGGCCTTTTCGATACGGCGCTCGACGCCGGCGATATCAAGTATTTGGCAACGTACGGTGCCGGCAGCGATTATCTGAATCGAAGCACATGGCACAATACCGATTGGGACTGCCGCCAGGCGATTACCGTCTCGAGTGACGTTACCACCACGGATCTGACCGACTTCCCGCTGTTGGTGAAGATTACCGATCCGTCGAATCCGGTTTTCAATCGAGCGGCTGCCGGTGGATTGGACATCCTTTTCACCGATGCCAACGGCAACAAGCTGTCTCACGAGATCGAGTCGTACTCCAACGGCGCCACAAAAGAGTTGAACGCCTGGGTAAAAGTGGACCTCGCGTCGGCCGCCGACACAACCCTGTACATGTACTACGACAACGACACGGCATCCGACCAGCAGAACGCCGTGGCGACGTGGGACGCGAACTTCCAGATGGTCCAGCACCTGAACGAGACGTCCGGCACACATTATGATTCGACGGCCAACGGGAATAACTGCGCCAGTATCCCTGCGGGCGTCAACCAGAACGTCAGCGGAAAGATCAACGGCGCGGACGATTTCAACGGCACGTCCAGCACCGGGTTTCAGACAACCTACGGCGACGCCATTGACCCCTCTGCGAGTTCACAGACCTTCGAGTTGTGGTTGAAGCCGGATATCTCGTCGCAGAAGATATTCCTATCGTCCGGCCAGGGTACGAACGACCGGATGTATATCGCAATGGACAACGGCGAGTGGGAGATCGGCATTCAGGGAAGCGCATGGGGGGCCGGAACGACCGACGTTACAATAGACGAATGGACCCATCTGACTCTTGTCATGGATGCCGATACCGACACGGCGACACTATACGTCAACGGTGTGTTGGACCATCAGAAATCGTACACTTCCTATCCCTTCGAGCAGGACATCTATCTTGGCCGCCATGATTCCGGCTACTACTTCGATGGCATGATGGACGAGGTCCGTTTCTCGGATACGGCGAGGAGGGCCGAATGGATTCTGGCATCCTATCTGACCCAGCGTTACGGCGCAACCGACCAGTTCATCGTCTTCGGTGAGCAGGAACTCGTCCCCGAACCCGGCGCCCTTACACTGCTCGCTTTCGCCCTTCTGGCCCTCCTCGCCCCTTCACACAGACGGCCAAAGTAGCAGGCACGCTCCGCGTGCCGTCCGCCTGATCGACCGTTCCCCTCTTCAGGTGGCGTTGGTTTCGAGGACACGCACCGAGGAGAGTGACCTGAGGTTGGCGGTGAGAAATACGGGGGCGGTGAGAGCGGACGGCAAAGTAGCAGGCACGCTCCGCGTGCCGTCCGCCTGGACTACGGTCCGCCCTGCCATGTGGCATTGGGTTTGAGGAAACGCAACGGAGCAGAGCGATTTGAGGCTGACGGTGAGAGACATGGAGGCGGTAAGAGCGGACGGCAAAGTAGCAGGCACGCTCCGCGTGCCGTCCGCCTGGACTACGGTCCGCCCTGCCATGTGGCATTGGTTTCGAAGAAACGCAACCGGGGAGAGTGACCTGAGGTTGGCGGTGAGAAATACGGGGGCGGTGAGAGCGGACGGCACGCGGAGCGTGCCTGCTACTGTGCCGTCCGCCTGAGCGACCGTTTGCCTTGCCTTGCGGTCTCGGGTTTGAGGAGATACAACCGGGGAGAGTAACCTGAGGCTGGCGGTAGGAGATATGGGGGCGGTAAGAGCGGACGGCACACGGAGTGTGCCTGCTACTGTGCCGTCCGCCTTGCAACGCCGCGTTGTTTTCGAGAAAACGCAACCGGGCAGAGTGACCTGGGGTTGGCGGTGAGAGACTCGGAGGCGGTGAGGGCGGAGGGCACGCGGAGCGTGCCTGCTACTTTCAGTAGTTCCAAATTTTAGCTGAAAGCGTCCGGTGTGTCAGAAGGTGTTGCGTGGCCGGAGGTTACGTCGAGGATGCATTGTGTGATTCCCATGATCACTTCGGCCACCCGCTGCAGGTTCAGCAGCATATCGCGGAATGGAAGACGCTCCAGATGTAACGCGAGTCGTCGTCCGTGGCGTTCCGAGAGGGTGGTCAAATGAAACCAGACCCAGACGTTGCGGAGGATCATCGCCAAGCCGAAGAAGAGCAGCCGCAACAGTGGATTGCGAGTGCAGGTGCGGATGCGTGCCTCGTTCATCTGGCGATAGCTGGTTTCGATACCGAACCGTTTGCGATACGTTTCGTACACCCATTGCGGGCTGGCAGGCCGGAATCCCCAAAACGCATACACGAACGCCCGTCGGCCGTGGCGTTTCCACTTGCCGGCAAGATTGCCGCACTTGACACAAATCCTGACGGTCGCGGTCTTGCCGTACTTGGTTGCCTTGGACGCTTTCAGGGTGTGTGTGGCCCAACCGCTCTTCTTCCATTGGGCGAAGGCCCGCGTACCCGTCGCGGCTTGGCCCGCCTTCGGCTTGCGGCCGCGTTTGACAACCGGCATCAGAAAAGCGCAGCGGGCTGCCTGCAAATAACGGATGACTGCAACCGAGTAAAACCCGCGATCCAGCAGCAAAAGCCGGCATTTTACGCCCTGGGCGCGTGCTTGACGCAGCAGGCGACGGACGACCTCTTCCATCGATTCGCCGCGCTGTACCGGCGTCAAGGCGATCGTGAAACGATGCCCGTTGCGAACCACGTAGCAGGTGGCGTATGCATGAAAGTGACTCGTGCCACTCTTCGGTTGGCTGCGATAGATTTCGTCGAGGTGCCGATGTGGCTCGCCATGGTACGGGATCAACGTCAGGTCGATCGCCAGCGTCTGTTTGCGCCGTCGCACGGCCTTGGGAAGGCCGTCCACCAGCGCCTTGTTCAACCGCTTCTCCAGTTCGTGATACTCCGGCAACGTCGCCACCAGCACGTTGAATACGGTCTGCTGTGTTGGCGCGCCCGCCAGATTCCGGCAAGCAGCGGAAATGAAGCCAATACGGGAAGCTGCGTAAAAGAGGACATTCAGCAAGACCGACGCCCGGCATTTGTACCCATGGTCCTGCAACTGGAGATGCTGCTGGACAATGGCTCCGGCGCGGTTGTGGACTTCGCGGCATGAGATCGTACAATGGTTCTTCCGTGAACGCATGGGTTACCTCCTGGTCTGGACTTGGGTATGTGTGATCCCCTAAGTCCTTTACCAAAAAGCCCTTGCGTTCACCTATATCAAGTTACGAAATTTGGAACTACTGACTTTGCATGCGGGGACACGTTATGACTTTTGAACTGTTCGATCCTGCAAGCGATGTTTGTGTGCGAGAAGGGAGTTGTTTGCCGCATTGGTATCAACCCGGGGTGACCTATTTCGTCACGTTTCGTACAGAGGATTCAATCCCTGCGCATGCGGCCCGGGCGTGGCATCGGCGACGGGACGATTGGCTGCGACGACATGGTGTTGAGCCCGGCAGGCAAACGTGGACCGAGGCATTACAAAGGTTGCCCTGCGAGATGCAGCGCGAGTTTCATGAGACGTTTTCCCGTGAGTATCTCGAGTTTCTGGACCGTGGCCTGGGCGAGTGCGTTTTGCGACAGCCGGAATTGGCGCAGATCGTGATGGACAGCCTACGGTATTTCGATGGCCAGCGGTACCATCTAGGTGATCTCGTGGTCATGCCGAACCACGTCCACGTGTTAACCTGCCTGCGAGGTACGACAGAGATCGAGCGTCAATGCTATTCGTGGAAGAAGTTCACCGCGACGCAGATCAACCGGCGTTTGCACAGACAGGGCCGTTTCTGGCAGGAAGAGAGTTTCGACCACTTGGTGCGCACAGTAGAACAGCTCGATGCCATCTGCCGTTACATTGCCAGCAATCCCATCAAAGCCGGTCTCCACGAAGGTGAGTACATCCTTTTGAGTTCACCGTAGCAGGCACGCTCCGCGTGCCGTCCGCCTGAGCGACCGTTTGCCCTGCCATGTGGCATTGGTTTCGAGGAAACGCAACCGGGCAGAGTGACCTGGGACTGGCGGTGGGAGATATGGGGGCGGTAAGAGCGGACGGCAAGGTAGCAGGCACGCTCCGCGTGCCGTCCGCCTGAGCGACCGTTTGCCCTGCCATGTGGCATTGGTTTCGAGGAAACGCAACCAAGGAGAGCGATTTGAGGCTGGCGTTGGGAGACAATCGAGGCGGTGAGAGCGGACGGCAAAGTAGCAGGCACGCTCCGCGTGCCGTCCGCCTGAGCGACCGTCCGCCCTGCCATGTCGCATTGGTTTCGAGGAAACGCAACCGAGGAGAGTGACCTGGGACTGGCGGTGAGAGATATGGGGGCGGTGAGAGCGGACGGCACACGGAGTGTGCCTGCTACTGTGCCGTCCGCCTGGACGACCATTTGCTCGACCATTCGGCATTGGGTTTGACAAAACGCAACCGGGCAGAGTGACCTGAGGCTGGCGGTGCGAGACACGGGGGCGGTGAGAGCGGACGGCACGCGGAGCGTGCCTGCTACTATGCCGTCCGCCTGAGCGACCCTTTGCTCGACCATGCGGCGTCGGTTTCGAGGAAACGCAACCGGGCAGAGTGATTGGGGGCGGGCGTGTTGACCTGGGGGGGCTGGATGGTGGATAATAGGGGAGCGTGCAGGTTGAGCGACTACAACTCGGGAGGAACACCATGGAACATGGAAAGATGACACGGCGAGAGTTCGCGTGTGGCGCGGCACTCGCTGCGGCTGGGGTCGGAACGTGCATGAAGGCGGTTGCCGACGAGGTGCAGACCGGGATGCGTATTACGGTAATCGGCGACTCGACGTGCATTCCCGAAGTCGGGCATGACGCGGCCTGCCTGCTGATCGATGGCAAGCACCTGATCGATACGGGATGGTACTCGGCCTTGAAGATGCGGGAGTACGGGTTCGATCCGTGTTC
The DNA here is from genome assembly GCA_040772845.1 of Thermoguttaceae bacterium. Taxonomy (GTDB): domain Bacteria; phylum Planctomycetota; class Planctomycetia; order Pirellulales; family Thermoguttaceae; genus PWXP01. Next base: position 6,704,890 of record JAXGXG010000001.1, on the reverse strand, counting down.
GTTGGAGTCGATCGTTTTCACGCATTTCCACCAGGATCATTACATCAGTCTGCCGGAACTGCTGTTCTTCGTTGGTCTGCGTAAACGCAAGGGCCCGCCGCTAAAGATTATCGGGCCGGACCAACATTTGGAGCGGATCGTCACTACGGCCGTCGAGTTCCTGCAGACTTCCCGTTTTCCGGAAATCGCGGTCGATTATGAGCTGACGCCCATCAAGGCAGGCGACCGGTTTGTGGTGTCGGAGCTGCAATTCGAGACGATGGCCGCCAATCATGTTTCCGGCAAGAACGTTCCAGAGCAGGCGATGGTGTATAAGATTACGAACCAGCGCAACGGTGCACAGGCCGTTCTGACCGGCGATACGTCGTATCATCCGCCCATAGCGGAGTTTGCGAAGGGAGTGCCGCTGTTGATCCACGACGGGGCCCACACGGCGGCCAAGGACGCGGCCGAGGTCGCCAGGCGGGCCGGCGCCGGGCGGCTGGTTCTGATTCACTACACGCAACCCCGCGCCAAGAAGATCCTGGCAGAGGCCAGGGCCGTTTTTCCCAACACGGAATTGGCTCGGGAAGGAACGACCCTGGAGACGCCGGCGGCCTGATGCCAACCGGTCGATACAAGGATTGGGGTAGGACGAACGGGCGGCTTGGCCTGTTGTCTTTCGCCGACGTGCTGGCTGGTGTATGATGGTTAGGGAGTTGTCCTTCATTTGTAAGCTACTGGGGAGATTGCGACCATGGCGATCAGGATCACACGGCGGTTGTTCTTGGGTCAGGCGGCGGCGGCCTATGCCTTAACGCGAAACGGGCTGGCGGAGGCGGGGGTTCCCGAAGTGGATGCCAACCGGCTCGTTCTACTTGCGGACACGCACGTTACGCCGAAACCGGGCAGCCCCTGGCAGCGTGAAGGGCTGACTCGTTGTGTCCGGGAGATTCTTGCACTTTCGCCTCGCCCGGCAAACGTCATCCTGTACGGCGATCTGGCCTACCTGGAAGGCCGGCCGGAGGAGTACGTGTTGCTGAGGGAGCTGCTTGGCCCGCTGGACGCGGCCGGCATCCGGTGGCATCCGGTCATGGGCAATCACGATCGCCGCGCCCCGTTCTATGCCGCCTTTCCGCAGCGGCGTGCGGAATCGCCGGTGGCGGATCGCGTGGTTTCTATCGTGGAAACGCCCCGGGCCGACTTCATCCTGCTCGACTCGTGCCTGGCCCCCAGCGACGCGGCCGGCAAGCCTGGCCCTGTGCAGGGCGGCATCGACGACGCGCAGGCGGCCTGGTTGCGCGATGTGCTCAGCCAATACGAGAAGCCGGTCTTCGTTGGCGCGCATCATCCCATTCAAGAGACGCAGGTTGGCCCGCTGCTTACGGCGACGCCGGCGGTGGCCGGGTATATTCACGGTCACGAACACGCATGGCGCACGCAGGGGCAAGACCGTGCCGTCCCCACGCTTTGCCTGCCCTCCACCGGGCATTGGGGCGACATCGGGTACGTTGTGCTGGATCTGGCGGACGGCGAGGCGTGTTTCTCGCTCGTGCAGCACGACTACTACACGCCGCGGCCGGCCGCCACGCCCGACGCCGTCAAGCCGGAATGGAAGGAACGTATCGCGAAGAACCAGGGGCAGACCTGGAAGACGAGCCTATCGACCGATGACGAAGGCTTCTCGCTGCTGTTTAACGGGAAGGATCTCACCGGCTGGACACCCTGCAATATCGCACCGGAAACATTCAGCGTGCGCGACGGCATGCTTGTGACGACCGGACAGCCGGTCGGCACGATTCGCACGGAGAAGATGTTCGAGAACTTCGTCATCGACTTCGAATGGCGGCATATGAAATCCGGTGGCAACTCTGGACTTTTTGTTTGGGCAGACGGCCTGCCGGTCGCCGGTTCGGCCTTCTCTCGCGGTATTGAGGTGCAGGTGCTGGACCTCGGTTATAGCGCGAAGGGCAAGAACGAGTGGTACAGCACCCACGGCGATCTGTTTCCGGTCAACGGCGCGAAGCTCACGCTTGCCGGGCGCATCTCGCCGAATGGAGCGCGCAGCTTCCCGATGGAGGAACGCACAAAGCCGTCGCCGCAGTGGAATCACTACCGGCTCGTCGCAAACAATGGCGATCTCAGCCTGAGCGTCAACGGCAAGGAGGTGACCATCGCCCGCAAAGCTTCGCCGCGCAAGGGCTACCTGATGCTGGAGTCCGAAGGGGGCGAGTGCCATTTCCGCAACATCCGCATTAAGGAACTGCCGTCCACCGGCGCAAAGCCGGAAGAAACCGCCGACGCGGCCGACGGCTTCCTGCCCATCTTCACGGGCCTGGACTTGCGCGGCTGGCAGGCGGATTCCGGCGCATGGCAGGTGGCCGGCGATTGTCTGAACGGAGCGGGCGACCGCGCCCCACTGTGGAGCGAGACAGCCTACGCCGCGTTCGAGCTCGTGGCGGACGTGAAGCCGCAAGCAGTCGCGCCGGACAAGCCGCAAGGCATCCTTCTACGCGACGCGCAAGGCAACGTCACACCATGTCGAGCCCAGGCGATCGAAGCCGGCAAATGGACGCGGCTGCGAATCTCGGTCAAGCCGGGCGATAACGCCTACGGGACCGGCCCATGGCGGATCGGCCTGGCCGACGGCGGGCCGGTGAGCTGGCGCAACCTGTTCCTGCGAACGCTGTAGACTCGCCGCAGTTTGGCCTCAGATGGTTTGACATGATGCGGCTTCACGATGCGGGGACCAGCGACCGATAGTAATCGATCGATCGGCGCAGGCCTTCCTCGAAGTCGACCTGTTGCTCGTAACCGAGCAATTGGCGAGCCAGGGTGATGTCGGCAAGGCTTTCGCGCACGTCGCCCACGCGCGGCGGGTCGTGCCGCGCCCGTACGTCGGTTCCTAGCAGCTTGTTGAGCGAGGCCAGCAGTGTCAGCAGGCTGAATTGCGTGCCGTTGGCGACGTTCAGAACGCGCCCGGCCACGTTGGGCGCTTCGACCGCCAACAGATTGGCGTGCACGACGTTGGCCACAAAGGTGAAATCGCGCGATTGTAGACCATCCCCGTAGATGATCGGTTGCTCGCCGGACAGAATCGCCGTGATGAACCGTGGGATCACGGCGGCGTATTCGCTCTTCGGATCCTGCCGAGGTCCGAAGACGTTGAAGTACCGCAGCGCGACCGTCTCCAGTCCGTACGTGGCCGTGAATGCCCGGCAGTAGTACTCGCCTGCAAGTTTCGCCGCCGCATAGGGCGACAGAGGCAGCGGCAGGTCGCTCTCTCGCTTGCTCGAAGTCGGCTGGTCGCCGTACGCACTGCTCGACGCGGCATACACGACGCGGCGCACGCCTGCCAGACGGGCGGCGTTCAGCAGGCTGACGGTTCCGGTCACGCAGGCGGCGTTGGTATCGAGCGGGAAGTCGACGCTTCGCGGCACGGAGGCAAGGGCCGCCTGGTGGAACACGCAGTCGACACCGTGGATCGCTTGGGTCAGGGCGTCTGTATCGAGCAGATCGGCCTCGAAGAACTCGATCTTCTCGCGGAAGGAGGCCATATTGCCGATGTGTCCGGTGCTCAGGTTATCGAGTACACGAACCGTGTCGCCCCGTGCGACCAGCGATGCGGCGATATGCGATCCGATGAACCCGGCGCCGCCGGTGACCAGGAAAGTACCCATTCGATTCTGCGCTCCTTGACTGCAATGCTTGACGTCTAGCGTGAGGCACTGATAATGAACAGGAGAGTCACGCCTAGAAGGACGACGACGGCGGCGGCGATGGACCAGTTGAACCACGCTCGCTCGGCGCGTCGCTGACGGCGTTCGGCCTCTTCTTCCTTTTCTCGCTTATACTCCAAACTGTCGTCATAACGCAAGCGGAACTGCAGATTGCAGAATGGGCACAGGGCATCCTGGCCGACCATGTCCTCCGGCGTTTCGAGGATGTGCCCCTCCGGACATGGGATATGCAGGATTTTGGGCTGCTGGGCCGGCAGCTCGGCTTCCGATGGTGCTTCGGTTGTGGGAGTGACGCCGCCAATGACCGAGAAATCGGGCGCGGTATTGAAGGCAGGAAAGGCCTCGCCCGTGGGCGACGGAGCGGTATTGGCGCCCGCTTCAACCCCTGGCGGGGGGGCTGGTTCAGGTTCCTGCGGTGCCGACGGCTGAACGGGGCCGGGAGCCTGTTGCATCCCCGCAGGCATTGGAATCACCATCAGTACCCCACATTCAGGGCATTGGCACTGTTGGCCGGCCTGCGATTCTTCCGCTTGCAGCAGGTGGCCATAGGGGCACATGAACTGAAATGCCATATCGCAACTCACATTTCTTCTCGGTTCGTATTCTTCGTGGATCCACTCAATTCTGGCTCAGAACCGGGCGTTCGTCCAATAGCCCGGATTATTCACGATCGGTAGGGTGGGTCAAACAAGCCGCTTCCTTGGTGGGTCATCGGTCGCCGGTGCCGACGTTTTTCCAAACGGCGGGTTGGAAATCAGCTCGATTGCGGCTTGTGCGGACCCACCAATGATCTACGCGACCTTGACCCACCCTACGTAGATGAATAATCCGGGATTGCAGCTTCCGACTGCCTCGGTTTAGCACCATTGCTTCGACGTACTTCAACTGGGAAAGGTTCCGGGAACGGTTCTATCGGTTTTTCGGCCTCTGAGCATCAGGTTATTCGCCGCCTTGCCACCGGCATTGGGATGGACCGGATATGGAAACGACAACCGTCGTCGGACTACGGCGTTCCGCTGGGTCGCCGTGTCACAGCGAGGGAGGGCCAGCCGGCATCGGGAAGCTTCTGCGAAGAGCAGTTCAGCACCACAAGCGTTTCATCGTCCAAACCGAACGCGACTTTGCCGGGCGCAACCAACATGCCGGCCGATCGTACGGCGGAATGGACTCTGGCTTTCCATTTGCCCACACCACCCAAATCGACTGCATGGATGACGCCGGCATTGTCACCGAAATAGACAACATTGTCATCACCGAGAATCGGAGTCGATTCCACGGCGTCCTCGGCATCGTACTGCCAACGGATTTTGTGGCTATGGCCGTCGACCGAAAGCAGTTTGCCGCGCGACGGCTGGCCGCGTTGCGACTGCGAGATGCCCACGTAGACGTGCCCATGCGAGTCGATGACGGGCGAACCGAGCAACTGGCCCGGCATGGCGGTTTTCCACGCCGTTGCGCCGTTTGGTGCGAATCCGTACAGGTTGTCGTCTCGCCCGGCAACGATGATCGTGCCGTCTTCGGCCAGGGCGAGGGCCGAGTTGATAAACCAACCTGCATGGCCCTGCTCCGCTGCATGGTCGAACCGGTTTCGCCCTCGCCGGTCGCCCAGCTCAATCGCGAAGACATAGCCGTCGTCTGAGCCGATATAGAGCACCCCACGGTGAATGGCGCCGGTGGAGTTGAGTTTCTGCCGCGTGCGAAAATAGGGGCGATCCTTCTCGCACCGCCCGTTTTCGTCGACTCGCAAGAGTCCGCCGTCCAAGGCGCTGATATACGTATTGCCCACCGCATCGACCAGGGGCGCAGCGTACCCGAGCGGTTCGCCCAGGTAGACCGGCGGCCACAACTGCTTGCCTTCCTCCGGGAAAACGGCATGCAGGCAACCGTCACGTGCGTGGAGGCGAAGCGAGCCGTCCGGCGCGATTACGATTGGTCCCGGAACGCGCGCGCCGGTGACGTACTCCCAGTCGACGACCGCTTTGCCGTCTTTTTCCCGAAGCGCGAGCAGCCGATCTTGGAAATGGAGGAAGATGCGTCCTTCGGCATCGACGGCAGGCGGAGCGCGGAGGGCCACGCCTTCTTCCAGAGGCGGCTGGTCCGGATACGCCCATGCAAACTGCTCCGGCCGAACCGGCTTGGGACGCGGCTTGGGTTGAGGCGGCGGTTCCGGCCGCTTTTCGACTTTCCCAGCCGGTTTCGGCTGCGAGGGAGTTCCACGTTGCATTCCTTCGACTCGCGTGGAGCGTTCCGCGGTCGGAGGCAGACCGCTCGGCGGCGCTGCTGTTCGTGCAGGGCGGCCGGGCGGTGAGCCGGGGGCTTTTGTCTTCGGTTCGGCGGGCGGTGGTGCGGAACGCGTGCTCGGCCCACTGCTCGCGGCCGGTTTCGCGGGTTGCGATGGCTTGCTGGCCGGCGGTGCCCCTTGTGGTGGCGATACCGACGGTTTCGCAGGCCCGGGAGTTCCAGCAGGAGGCTGTATAGACTGTGCGGGCTGCGCAGATGGCGCAGGCGGTATGGGCTTCGCAGACTCCGGTTTCGCCGACGGTGTAGGCAGCGGAGCCCGTGGCGTTGTGCCTGGCAGCGAGCCGAAGGTGGGCGCCGGCGGTTGCTGCGCCTTGCTGCTTGCCGCAGGGGACGGCGGTTGCTGTGGCTCCGATCGAGTGCCCCCGGAAAGAAAACCTTCCGGCGCCGGAGGCAAAGAGCCCGACGGTTTCGGTGGCTCGCCTTGGGGCTCCGGTGGCCCCGGGGACGGGCCTTGGGAAGTCGAAGGCCATTGTGGCGACGCTGGCGGTGGTGGCGCTGCGGGCGGCTGCATCGAGGCGGGCGACGGCCCCGGCGGAAACGCTGGGCCTTGCTCCGGAGGGCGGACTGCGCCAGGGCCGGCGGAAGGACCGGCATCACCGAGTCCCGGATGTCCCGGCGCCGCCGTTGGTTGGCCGTACTGTCCCGGTGCGCCTGGGGGCGAAGGCTGTGAAGGCATCCCCGGTTGCTGGCCGCCCGGACCTTGACCGCCGGGTTGCTGCGGTCCGTAGCCGGGTTGCCCGGGTACAGGTGGCCGACGGTACTGAGGCGGTCGAACGGCGCCACCTGGAATTCCACCGCCTGGCGGGCGAATGGCGCCCGGCGGCGGCCCTTGCGGCGATTGCGGAGCACCGGAGGGGCCTGGTACGGGCGCAGGGCTCCACGGGGCCGTGGAATGAGGTTGGCCGGAGTTAGCCGGATACCCGTACCCCGGGGCTGCCTGTGGACCTTGACCAGTTCCGTAATACCCACCTGCCGGCGTCTGGCCACCGGGGCCTGTGCCCGGTTGTCCTGGCGCGGGACCGTAGGCAGGCGGATTGCCTGCCGGCGTCTGCTGCGGCCCGCCACCCGATGCAGGTGGATAGCCTGGCTGTTGCGGATAGCCTGGCTGTTGCGGGAATCCTTGTTGCCCTTGTTGCTGCGGATAGCCAGGTTGTCCCTGTTGCGGATAAGCAGGCTGCTGAGGGTAGCCCTGCTGTCCTTGCTGTCCCTGTTGTTGCGGATAACCGGGCTGTTGGGGATAGCTGCCCGGTTGGGCGGGCTGTTGGGGATAGCTTTGCTGGCCCAGCGGCGATCCATAGGGCCCCTGAGGCGACGGCGGGGCGGCGGGACGGAAGAGGTTCACCGCCTGCCGACCGCATTGCGGGCAGTTGAACGGCTGTGTGGGCCGCTGGATCTGATAGCCGCAGTTGGTACAAACGTAGGTGCGCATGTTGAAACGATCCAATCCGCTATCGGACGGTAACGGTAGCTTTGGTGTAAACGCGCCCGTTGTCCCGCAGGACGATCCATCCGAGCACTTCGGTGATTTCGACGCCGCGCGCAGCCGCATTGTGACGGGTGGCGTCGAACCGTTCGCCGGGCTCGACAAGCTCGATCCGGTTTCCGATACCAGCCCCGTCGCACTTCATCTCCAGCCACGCGGCCAGCGCCCGTTCCATGGGGGCGGCGCCAGGCTGTGTTTTCGGCCGCCATCGGTAATAGGCTTCGCCAACGTCTTTGAGCATTTGCGGCATGCGTTCCATGGGCGTCGCACGGAAGACGAGCAGTTGCCCGGCCAGGGCCCGGGCCCCGTCATCGCCGCGAAGCAGTTCGGCCATGAACTGATCGCGTTCTGCGGCCAGCTCCGGCTGCGACGCAAGCTCGGCGCCCAGCAACGCCTGCTGCCACTGGTAGTTGGACGCCGGTGCATCCGCCTGTTCCTCTTGGGCGGGCTGCAACAGAGCGCTCACCTCGCGAAGTCCGTCATCGAGTCGCTGCCAAACGTGCCCCAATGAGCCGGTCAACGATTGTTGCTGCTGATCGATGCGTTCCGCCAGTTGCCCCATGCCATCGGAGATCGCTTGATCCAGATCGGCCCGCTTCGCCGCATGATCGGCCCACGCGACAATGGTCTCCTGAATCTGCGCGAGCCGTTGTTCAAGCGGCTGCATAGAATCGCGTGTGGCTGCCGCCTCGCCCGGCGATGCGGTAGCGGAACCGGAGGGGGCGGCCTTTTCGCCTGCCGGCAAGCCCTCGAGCCGGGCGGCGATCGATTCCACCCGATCGGCCAGTCGTTGCACCGCGGCGCCGTTCAGGTCGGCCGCCTGCGATTCGCGCATCGCCAGGTAATCAACGACCTTCCGATTCGTTGCTTCCAGCAGCGAGCCCAATTGGTTGAGCGTCGCGGCCAGATCGCCGATGGATTCGGCCGGCTCGTGCGATTCCGTGTCGGGGAGCAGCTCGTTGGCTACCGGTATGTCTTCGCCGGTCTTCTTCGTCCACAGGGCCATATTCCGGTCCTCCCTCCCGTGCTAGGCGATGGGCGCGAGTTCGATGTTGTCCAATCCACCGGTGTCAAGGTAGTAGCGTTCGTCGGCCAGCGTACGCCAACTGAACAGGACATTCTCGCCCAGGATGGCGTCCTCGCCTGCAACGACGCCCGTAACCGACTCGACCTCGAGCGTTTCCTCTTCGTCCTTGCTGGCGTGCTTTCGCTTGATTCGCACGTGCACCTCGGTGGGGCCGATTCGATCTCCCACTTCGGTTTTGAGCAGGTAGACGGGCGTGGCAGGCGTTTCTTCCTCGGGCGCGAGCTTGCGTCCGATCAGAACGCGCTGCGAGCCGGTAGTGAACTCGGTAATCTCCTCGCGCGCCTGATCTTCGGCCGGCTGGAACAGGATGCGTTCGTTGCGAATTCCGCTGGTCGCGTCGGTCATGACGCCCCAGTAATAGCTGTTTTCGTGGGCCTTGCCGTGCATTTCGAACTTGAACTGGGGCAACATGCCGTGCCGGGCCATGAACTCGATCGCCGCCCCGACCACCACAGGGCTTTTCGGATCGACGATGGCGCCCGGATTGTGCCCCTTTTCGTCCTGGTAGGGATACCAGTTGCCAGCATAGTGGTGATGCATGGGCACAATGCGGGACGGCGAGAGGGGGACATACATGCGGACGAGCTGTTGGATGTAGCTCAGTTTCGACGGCTTGCCGGCCAACAGGACCACGTCGCATTGATGATCGACGATTCGCTGGCAGTAGTCGAACAGCAGTTCGTCGAACACGTCGTGAACGACTCCCTCGAATTCCGCTTTGACGAAGTACAGGTCCATCTCCTGGCTTGCATTGTAGTAACCGGGCCCGCGGAGCTTGTCGAGCACCTCCTGAAGCGAATCGACTACGGACGGTTCGACGATGTCGGGATCGGTATGGGAGATCGGCTCATCGATCACTTCGTCGACCGCATTGTCCAGATAGCGCTGGGCCAACGGTACGAACAGCCGGTTCATCCAGCTCACGCGTTGGTTGCGGATTTCCCGGTTGCGCGGCACCTCGGGTCCGAACAGCACCTGAACGTCTTCTTCCTCCAGGGCCAGGACGTCGGCGAACGTGGGGACGATCACGGTTTCCAGCAGACGTTTGACGAGCTGATCGCCGCCCAGGTAGATGCCGTCCTGGTGAAGGACCTGGCCGCGGATGCGGTCGTCGATTTTCGATTCGAAGTTATACTTGGCGATCATCAGGTCGGTGGTGCCGCCGCCGATGTCGATGCAGGCGATGCGGATTTCGTTGCGAGCATCTCCGAACTCCTCTTCCTTCTGCGGACCGCGGCGCGCCGCGCCAGGGCGAGTAATTCCGGCTCGGCCGCGACGGCGTCCGGCGGGTGCGCTCGCCATGGGCTCCGGTTCCTCTTCCTGCTTTGGGGCCGCTTCACCGCGATCCTGGCGCATGGTGGCGAACCAGAGGCGAGGATCCTGGCCCAGCAGCCGCATTTCGCTCCAGATGTACGTCAGGTGGACCGCGCTGGCCTCGTCAATGCTCAGATTCAAATCGGGCTGAACGCGCTGGTTCTTGCCGAGGGTGGCGGCGAAGATCCGGATGGCCTTTTCGGTCTGGGCTCGCAGCCGCCGCTGTTCCTCGTCAATCATCCCGCTGGGATAGGTGAGGGTGAGCGTGCGAATCTCGCGCGTGCGGCCCTTGTCGCCGGAGGCGGCGCGATAGGCGTCCGAGTTGACGTACATGTACGCCTGGCATAGCAGTTCGTACAGCGCGGCGACCATCATCGTACGTGGCGCATGACGCGGTTTGAGCGGCGTTTCCGAAGCGAACTCGTTCTCGCGGGGCGGGCGCTCGGCGAGCAGAAAGTCGCGGTCGTCTTCGTGGAAGAATCGCAGTAGCGGGCCCTGGAGCGTCGATGCGTACACGCCGGTTTGGCAGCGGTCTGAAGGATCGGCCATGTGCCAGTTGGCTCCTTCCAGCCAGCTTGCATCGTCGGCCCACAGGTATCGCTTCGGCGAGCTGAGCCCGGTGCGGATGTCGCCTTCGGCGCGAATCACCTGCGTTACGTCGTCTGCTTCGCGGCCCATGCGCACCATGGACCGGTCTTCGAACAGCGGGGGCGTAACGGCCACTTCGACCTTATTCTGGCGGACTTTCTTCTTGCCGCGTCCGAACCAGCCTGCCTTGCTCTCTTCCTCCTCAATTGCGTGATATTCGACCTTCGTCTGTGCGATGGGCGGCAGGTAGGGCGTATTGCACCAATGGGTTTTCGAGGAGAACCATCGCGCGCTGGGCGAGGGGACGTATTCGCCTTCCTCATTCCATGCGTCGAGGTGATACCGGTTCAGCAGTTCGAACGGCAGCATCTGGGGCGTCTGGCTGATTTCGCCGGCCAACTCCAGCAGGAGGACGCCGGTGCGCGAATTGCCGAAATCGACCACCATATGGACGTGTTTCGCGTCGCCTGCCGTTGCGGTTGCCGGCCGGATGACCAGCTCCAACGGCGGAGTGCCGCGGAGCGGTTGGCCGGTCAGGTCCAGAAGCCCATCGAGACAGATGCGGTAATCTTGCGTTAGCGAACTCGCCTCGCAGAAGAATCCCACCTCGGGATCGCCGCACGACGTATCCACCGCCAGGAAGAGTTTCGTGGTTCCCGCCTGAACGACCTGCCACTGAATGTACGGGTATTCGCGAGGCTGCTCGTTTTCGGCCCCGGAGCCGCAGCGGGCGCGTTGCCAGCCGTAGCCGATTTGACCGGTCTGATACCGGGCGCCTCCCTTCAAAGGGATACAGACCAGTTGGACTCCCGTGTTCGCAAACAGTACATGCATGGGTGGTTATCGCAAATGGAGTGTTTCGGTTGGCCGCCACGGCCGCACGTCCATGAACATTGTGCCGCCGTGCCGGCATGCGACTCGGAGAGTCGCACGACGAATGGAGTTACTTGTCAAACGGTTCCAGGATCTTGATGAGTTCGCTGTTGCCGGGTGGCAACTTGATGTGCTCGCCGGCGCCCAGGGCCAAGGCGGCCGGCATACGCGATGCCCATCGCCCGACGAAACTGCCCATCAGCCCGTAGTTGTCATACGTCTTCTCGGACTCGCCGTCCTGCCGGCGGGCGGCGTCTTCGGTGTCCTCTGCCTTGATCGCGGCCAAACTGGGGCCGGGGTTCATGACGAAGTCGTTCAGAATGGTGCGAACGTACTTTCGCCGGGCCCGTCGCCGAGCCGCCTCGTCCCGGGTTTTCAGGTGGATCACCGGCTCCAGCCGTTCGATCATATCGTCGAAGACCCTTTCGGTCACAAGGTAGTCGCGAAGATAGCGTGTGAAAGCGCCGATATCGCTTGCTTCGAGCCACGGGCCGCCGTCGGCATGGGTCTTCGTATAGTCTTCCCAGCGTTTCGGCACGCCGGAGGTCGCCCAATCGTGCAGGAAGTTGCGGAGCTGCCGGGGCAGAGGGTCGCCGCGACGCCGGCTCTGCGTTTCGACGCAGTCGGCCAGGTTCAGTTCGTCTCCTTCAGCGACAGCCAGCGATTCCTGAATGGCATGGACCCGGTAGTAGACCAGCTCCTCGTTGGCCAGCAGCCACTCGACCACCTTGCGTGCGGCATTGAGCCGCTTCTCGCGGTCGATGTTGGTATCGGGGTCCACCCACCAGTCGCGGGCCAGTTCCAGCAGCCGGTTCTGCACCTCCTGAATCTGCTTGACGAGCTGCTTCTGCTTCTCCTCGGCCGTGGTCACGCCCCGAATACCGGCGCTGATCAGCGACAGGCCGCCGTCGTCATCGCGCATGGCGGTGTTCCACCGTTGCTCCGAGCTGCGCACGTGCGTCTTGACCAGTTCCGATTCCAGAAACGCCTTCTTCGCGCGTTCCCATTTCACCGGATCGTCCTTCTGGCGCTGCTCCTCGTTCGTATCCCAGGTTCCGGGGTAACGGATCGGATAGCAGTTGGTCAAGGGCTTTCCGCGTCCGCCGAAATCGTTCATTACGGGTCCGAGCGCATCGACAATCTGCCCGAGACGATTCTCGTACAGGCCCTTGTCCGCATACTCGTCGCGATTGCGGAACTCCTCGTCGATACCGGTCATGCCGACGAACAGGGCAGGCACCTCATCGCGAACGCGGCTGGGCCATGCCTTCTCGCCGTAGCGCGCCCGGCCCCATTTGTCGATGTGGTGCTTCATCTGGCTTGTGACTTCCAGGTTGCCGCCGCGCGACAGCAGCAGGAGGGTTTGGATCTGCAGTTCGTCGGTATAGCGCTCGAACAGGTAGGCCACCTTGCCTCGCTTGATGATTTCCATCTGTTCTTCGAGCGAATCGGCCGAGGTGCGTTTCCCCTGCTCGGCGCCCTGGCGTCCCGCCCTCATGCCGGGGATATCCAGGAAGTCCATCTGCTCGATCACGCGCCGCCAGTCGTCGTTCAGCCGATGCGGGAGCACGGGCATGGCGAGTTCGAGCATGCCGGCCTGGATGGTTTCAAGTTCTTCGGAGCCGCCGCCTGCTCCGGGGCGATACTCGAGCACAAAGTACTTCCCCTTTTCCACCAGGAAGAAGTCAGCCCAATCGACGCGTTGCCACACCTTCGACGTGCGGCGTTCGTGCACCTTGGCGCGTTGCGAGTCGAGCAGGAATCGCACGCCGGCCCATCCGGAGAAGATGGCCGGGTCGTGATCGCCCAGCGTGATGCGAGCCAGAAAGCTGGCGATGCGTTGGAACAGCGCGGTCAGCGAAGCCCAGTTATCCCAGAACAAGGCGGCGGCCGCTGCCACGTAGCCGTCTTCGCTCAGCGGATAGCGCGTCAGGAATCCGTTCAGAATGGCCTCTTTCGCCTGGAAACCCCGCCGATCGACGTACCGCATGTACGAAAACGCGTCGAGGATGTCCATGCGCCATTTGCGGTCCACTTCATTGCCCGGATACTGCCGGTGCAAATCCTGGAACAGATCCTCCAGTTCGCCCTGCTGCCACGTGCGATCCGGTGTCTTGCACTCGACGTGAAACCCGCGGGCGAGAACACGCAGCCATTCCACGCGGGTCAGGGCGCGCACCATGACCGGATACTCCGGCGATACGCCTGCTCCGATCCGGTCTTTCGTGGTGAACCGGGTGACCAGGGCGGTGGCTTCGTTCGAACCGCACTGCGGATTCAGGTCGGTATCGAACGACAGTTCCTTGTAGTAGGCAGGCGGGCCGAGGGTCTCGTCGCCGCCGACGGGGCAGTAGTTCTCGCTGTGCGGCCTGAGAACCTGACCGACGAAGAGGCTCTTCCCCACCTGCGACGGCCCGTAAACGGCCGCGGCAACCGGCACCTTGGCCGATGTATACAAGCTGCCGGCCAGGCGGCGGAGCTGGAGTACCTCAAACTCGTCGCTTTCGGCAATGGGCATCAGGTCCGATGCCTGCCGAGCCGGATTGTGTTCCGACAACCAGTCGCACAGGTCGGTGGCCAGGCCCTCGACCTGTTCGGCCATGCGGATAATGTTCCGATCACGTTCGTCCGGAAAAGCCATGGAGCGTGTGCCTCGTTGTAGTTCAGTTACTGAATTCGTTCAATCTCCGGCCGAATCCGGAACGTCAGCGGGTAACGTTCCGTAGAGCCGTCGCGTGGATTTCGGGCTTCGAGGATCAGGTGATACATTGCCCCTCGCTCGCCATAAGCCATACGGGGGCCGCTCAACGTGGTCCGATGCCCTGCCGGATCGGTCTGCGATGGCACCCACGTTTCTGTCGGCGGCTGACCCGCCGGGTAAACCCTATATTCTAACGGCCCCTCCGACTCCGCCGCTAGTACCTCAATCGACACATCGAAGTCATCGGGCCGGGCGTTCAGTTGCGTCTCGACCTCCAGGAACCGATCGCCGCTCACCTGCACCGTTGCGAACGCCTCGCGGCCGCGGTAGACGGCCCGCACCTGGGCGCTTCCCAACGATCTGGCGACGAACTGGCCCGGCTGAAGCGGATCGGGCTCCAGTACCGTCGGGTCGGTGGCCTCCAGCGTGGCGGGGACCTGGTCCATCCGCCCGTCGGGCGACTTGGCAAAGACGCGCAGCGGCGGCGTCGCCTGCCCCACCGTGATTGTAATGGCGTTCGGCTCGATTACGATCGGATCCGAGCTGCCGACCGTAACGCGAGCCATGGTTGCCAGACCGTCGTACGGCGCGCCAGGGCTGACGGCGGTTACGAGTACGTTCGCTTCGCCAAGTCCCAAGCCTCGCAACGTCTTCGGACCCGTGGCCTCGACCACACCCTGGCCAGGTTGCGGCGCAAGCTGGTAATCGACCTCCATCAGCGTCATGCCATCGCCCGGATCGACGGCTACCAAACCGAACGAGTCTTCCCTGCCTGTCCAAAGTGGCAGCGGATTCGGGGTGACCACCAGGCGGGCCCCGCCGGCAGCCCCCTCCCCTACCGAGAGCAACAGCGGATCGGCCGTGACCGGGCCCAGCCTTGCGCCAACCCGTACATCACCTGCCTGCACCGGCCGGAAGACCAGTCCGTCCGCCGTCTTTTCTACCGTGGCGACGTCGCCAGGCTCGGAAACCTCGAGCAGCGGATGGTTGGAAACGTCGCTCCCCAAACTGCCGTCGGCAAGGACTTCGACCACCTGGGCCCGGGCGCCAGGCGAACCGAGCGGCAGACGCACGACGTCCGGAATGAACTGGAGCGCGACCACGCCGGCCGCAGGTGCGTCACCAACGACCGAGCCGATCACGCCCGGAATGCCTTCAACGACCGTCGTCCCCGGTCCGCGGACCACGCGTTCTACCCAACGACCGCCCGGGGCGACACCGTAATAGCCGTAACCTGGGCCATACACAACATCCCCGCCGGGGCCGAGCAGAGTAACGTCCGAGGAGCCGATGCCCGTTCCGGGAACCACGTCGAGCAGCGCTTCTGCCTGCGTGTTGCCAATACGCGCCACGACGGCGGTCCGCCCCGGTGCGCGGGCGACGACGGCCATGTTGCCTGCCGATTGAGCAATGTTCGGATCGGCCGGGTACAATTCCACGCCGTCGGCAGGTGTGAGGACGCGTCGCTGGCCACCCCGCAGGGCGCTAAGCTGATAGACCAACCCTTGCCCCGGATGCACGGTTGCACGGGCCGGATCGAGTACGAGGTCGGACCACGTATCTTGCGAGACACGGACCTGCGCCTGGGCTTGCAGCCGATTCTGCCACGTTGCATTCAGTATTGCCTCGCCCGGCGTTGTCGCCTCGACGATGTCGCCTCCGGTTGTGCGAATCGCCTGCGGATTCGCACCTCCAGGTGTCAGCGTCAACGATTCCTGCGGGAACAACTCGTGCGTTCCGCTGGCTGCGCCGCCGAGTACGCGTACGCGCATGGAGTCGCCCGGAATCATGTCGATTTGGCTAGGATCGATGGCCAGGGCTTCGATCGGATTGTTGTTCACGCGCACGTGGGCGCTGCCCGTTCCTTCGACATCGGGCAACGCAGCGGCCACCTTGGCTTCTCCGGGGGCAATGGCGCACACCCGATTGCCCAACATGGCGATCGTCCCGGGAGCGGAACTCCTCCATACGGCCGAAGTCGTTCGGTCGATCCGCCGGCCATCGTCCGTCAGCACGTAAACCCGCAGCGGCAATGCCTGGCCGACCGCCAGTTCGCCCGTACCGGGTTCGACAACGATCTCGCCTGCCAGACGCTCGCCCAGGAAAACCTCCACCATGACGTTGGCCAGCTTGTCGCCGTAGCCGAACGCGACGGCGGACATTCCGGGCGCAACGCCGACGAGCGAGTGCGTTGCCGAGTCGTATCGGACCACGCTAGGCAGGGCCGGTGTGACGCGGCACTGGCGGCTGAAGTCGACGTCGCCGCGAATGGCCAGCACGTCCATACCAATGCCGACACTCTGGCCGACGCGGAGCCGGATGACCTTGGGATCGATCACCAGGGCATCGGCGATCGAAGGAACAATGCTGATCGGCGCTTCCTCGCTTTTCACGCCTTTGAATTGCGCCGTGGCGGTCGTCTTGCCGAGACTTCGGCCGGTGAGAGCGGGTCCGCTCAGCGTCGCAATTTCAGGATTGGCGGTCTGCCATGTGAAGGGGCTCAGCCCGGTCAACAACCCGATCGAACGCTTCTGCTTGAAGCCTTCGGCCTCCATGGAAATGGTCTCGCCCGGCATGAGGGTTGCCGGCGAGGGACGCAGCCGGAGCGCATCGGGGTTGGCCTCGGCCGTGACGACGGCGCGGAGCGACTCCTTGGTCGAGACGCCTTCAAACGTGGCGCCGACCGTGGTCTCGCCGGGACGTACGCCCACAAGCATGCCCCCGCTTGGCGCGAGCGGCGCTTCGGCAGGCGGTTCCGGCGTTCGGAGTTGTGCCTGCCGCGTTACAACCTGGGTGAAGCCGTCGTCGTATTCGGCTTCCACGCGGAAATCGTCGAAGCGCGCGCCGACGGGAAACTCGACCGCCGGCCCCTGATCGCTAACGATGCGCACGGCGACCGGCCGATCGCCGCCGCCCGGCGCTGGCTCTGCATATCCGCTGCCGGGCCGGTACGTGATGGTTCGCAACAGCACGGTCCGGTCGCCCACCTGGGCGCGTAGCTGCTGTTCGTATCCGGCGCGCTTGGCCGATAGTACGGGTGCTTGCCAGCGGACGTAGTCGTTCTCGAAGTCGGGCATCCACTGCACGTTTGCGGCAGGCTCCGCGTGCTCGCCTTGCTGTACCATGACCGTATAGCGTTGGGACTGCCCTTCCGCCAGATACATCGTTCCGCCATCGCGATCGACGAACAAGCTGGCGTCGGCGGCGTCGGGATCCGGTCCTTGCGGTTTTGCGGTCACCAAGGCGAGAGCCTGCTCGGCGCCCACCCCGGCGGTCAGTTCGAACTCGCCTTGTGCGTCTTCCGGAAGCGAAATCGTGGGGCGCAGTTCTCCCTCGGCCGGAGAGAAGACCACGCTTGGCGGAATCGTCCAATCGACCAGCCCCGGAACAACCTCCTTCCACAGTCCGTCGCTTCCGGGCGCCTGCCGCTCCACGCGAAGCGTCTGAACCTGCCCCGGCGCCAGGGCGATGCTGGACGGTACAATGCGCAACGGCGCTTCGGCGGTCGCTACGACTTCCACCTCGGCCTCGGCCGGCTGGTCCAGATGCGGGTAGAAGCTGGCAGAAACCTGTTGCGGCGGCGCGACCTGAACTCCCACAACCTGCGGCGGGATCCACCGTACGCTTTCCGGCTGCGAAACGGTGTAACCGATTCCCGGCCCGAACAATTCGGCCCGCCGCTTGTTCTCTCCAGTGCCTGCTTCAAGGAACAGGCGCAACGGCGCCGCCTCGCCCACACCGAGTACGAGCCGTTCCGGTTCAAACACCAGTCCGGCGTCGGCAGACGCGAAGACTTCCATGTCAAGTGCGGCAGGCTGTTTTGCGGCCGGGTGAACGGCCGTTACTGTGGCGGCGCCTGGCGCGACGGCCCGGAATGCGCCCGATGCCTTCTCCACCGCGAGTGAAGTCTCGGCGGAACTGCTGAACTCCGCCATTTCGGGCACGAGTTCCACGTCGCCTTTGGGACCCGTGGCTGCAAGGCAGAGGTCACCCGTCTCATCGACCAGACGGAGCGTGCGATCCGTCTGAAGCTGCAGGACGACATTCGGGTCCGCCTCGACCGACTGGAAGACGGCGCGGTTCGAACGGTTGCCGAAGTAGCTGGCCCAAACGGGCAGCGGTCCGCCTCCCGGTTTCAGAGCAGCCACACGGTTACCGCGCAATTCCAGGCCGGGTTTGGCCTTCGCCTTCGGATCGGTGTGCCATTGTGCCCGCTCGGCCGGTAGCTGGACCGCGCGGCCCCCGCTGTAATGCGCCCACGGCTGCAAACGCGCCATCTGCCCGTGCGGCAGATCGACCGTCCCTTCAGGCGAAATCTTCAATCGCATGGGGGCAACAACAACATGCACCGGCGCAAAGGCAACGTACTCGCCCAGCCGCAAGGCCAACTGCTGCGGCGTGGCAGGCGTGGTGGGCCAGATCCCGGAAAGCTGCAAGTTGCCTTGACGGAAGTCGGCGTTTCGCGCCGATGGCTTCGCCACGTCTTCCAACCGACTCGGGGCGATTTCCACGCGACGCTCACGTTTGCCTACCTGCACCTGCGCCATGACCCGGCAGCGATCTTCGTGGTCGATCGGGACTACGATCAGCGGCGGCGACAGGGCAATGGAGCGCAGTTCCGCTTCCTCGACCAGCACGGGCACCGTTTGCTGCGTGCCGCCTTGGCTGACCAGCAACTCCGTTTGGCCGGCGGCGCGGGCAACCAGGCGATTCTCGCCGGTGACTTCAACCAGCGTTGGGTCCTTGCTCGTAACGCGAATGGGCGCCCGGCTGGGTGAGACAATGTTCAAGTCGGCAATCTGACCGACGACCATGTCGAGCTTCTCGGGCGTGACGGTCAGCCCCGTTACGCCAAGCCCTTCCACCACCTCGATCTGTGTGCCTGCCGTCAGGTTCTCACCAAAAGTCGCGGCCAACTTCCCCTTGCCGACGGCCTTGCCGTGCAATCGGCCCCTGTTCACCGAAGCCAGGTAAGAGGGTGAAATCGCCGTCGTCAGTCGCGAAGACCCCAGCACGGAGTACTTCTGGCCCGATTGCGTTACGGCGTCGATGTTCAGCCGACTCGCACGCGCCAGCCCAACCGGGGCCGGGGCGACCGATGCCTCCAACGACTTGAAATCGACCTTCTTCACACGAACGTCGCAAACGGCCTCGATGGGTTCGCCGCCCGGCGTCGCGCAGTAACGAGCCGTCACCTGCGAGGTCCCCTCGCCAATGCCTTCAAGGAATCCGTACCAGGAGAACACCACCTTGTCGTCGGGCAACTGCGGCGGCCATTGGGCGGCACGGGTCAGGTCCACTTCAGACCCGTCCTTCATCTGGCCGAACAGCCGAAGCTGGGCCGTCGTGCCGACGCCCAGTTCGATCTCGGCCGGCTCGATACGTAACTTCTCGGGCATCTGTGGGGGACCGACAACCAACGTAACATTCGCAGGCCGGTAATCGCCCAGATGGATGCGCAACACGGTTTGGCCCTGCCCGGTCAGTTCGGCGGCAGCGGCCATTTGGTCGTATTGGGCAACGCTTGGATCGAGCACGACCCCCACCGCCTGCTGCGTGACGTCGGTCTTCCAGAACGGAATCCATCCGAGTCGTTCGATCTTCAGTTCCACCCGGCCGCCGGTGGGACCTTCGATAAAGGCCGGCGTAGCAACAAGTCCCGGGGGATGTGCCCAGAAATGGCCAATCACGGCCGCAATGAGCAGCAACAGCAGCAGTGGCAGAAGGACGCGTCGTTTACTGCGGCGTTTGCGCGTGCCGACAATCAGCGCCCGCTCACACGCCGGGCATTTGGGACTCCCCGGCCGGCGAATGAACAGAAGTCTGCATTCCGGACTTGTGCATACGACGGCCGGCGATGGTTCCTGGTCCACCCGGCGATAACCCCACGCCCAGACGAGATGCAAATTGCCCGCCGCGTCGCGATACTTGAAAAAGAAGGCATCCAGGTCACTGCGGTCCGGCTGATCGACCATTTCCTGGAACGACTTCAGCAGTGTGGTGTGCAGTGCGCGTTCCGTTCCCGTTTCAGGCTTGGCCTCGGCCAGGCGCTGGCGGAGTCGGTCCAGTTCGCCTTTCAAGGGCCCTTGAAGCTCACTCGAGGCGACCGGTTGCACGCTGACCTCGGAAAGCCGGCCACCGTGGTCGTCTCTGACGAAGAAACCGACGGCCTCCCCCTCCCAATAGGGTTCGGCAGCCATTCCCCCAAGCCAGCGGAACACGATCCGGTCGTTCGAGCCCGATCGATCCAACAGCGGAACGCCCGGCTCGATCGCAACAGGCCGAAAGTCGCGAGATTCGGGCGAGAGATCCACTCGGCAGAAACGTATTGCCATGAAATCGGTTCCGTATTCGGAAGACTAGTCTGTGCCCCTGTTCGCACATGGGAACCTATCTTATTGCCCCCCCGTCCTCTCAAGTGTACCCGATCCCCTACAGAAAAGCATCGGCAAGCGAGATTGTTGCTTGCGGAATACCGCGGACGGCTATAGTGCAGCTAGCCTATGCGAGGGGTTTCGCCCTCGTTGTCCTACACAAATCAGCATCACCTGCCGGAAGACCTTGGCGTTTGGCCCCGGAGGCCGTGCGATTGCAGGCACGGGGGACCAGCGTGTCGGCGTTGCCGCTGACAGCGATGCGGACCCCGCGGAATAAGGGCTTCGCCTGCAACGCCAGGAACGCCCTACCGTTGGTCGCGCGGTACGAAATCGTTCTTTGTCGGCCCTACGTAAATCTGCCGCGGCCGGATGATCTTGCCGGTTGGATCGTCGTGTTGTTCTTTCCATTGGGCGATCCAGCCGGGCAGCCGTCCGATGGCAAAGCACACCGTGAACATGTTTGTCGGAATGCCGATGGCGCGGAGCAGGATTCCGCTGTAGAAGTCGACATTCGGATAAAGCCGCCGTTCAACGAAGTAGGAGTCTTTCAGGGCAAGCTCCTCCAGTTTCCTCGCGATATCCAGAAGCGGATCCTTCCGCTTCATCTGACGAAAGACCTTGTCGCAAATGGCCTGGAGTATCTTCGCGCGCGGATCGTAATTCCGGTAAACTCGGTGCCCGAAACCGTAGAGACGGAACGGATTCTCCTTGTCCTTTGCATCACGCAGACAGTCCTCGGGCGCCATGCCGCCCTGGTGGATGCGATTGAGCATCTCGACCACTTCCACATTCGCTCCGCCGTGCAGCCGACCCCACAAGGCCGAGACGCCGGCCGCACACGAAGCGAACAGGTTCGCCTTGGACGAACCGACCGTCCGAACCGTCGCCGTACTGCAATTCTGTTCGTGATCTGCGTGGAGAATGAATACCAGGTTCAATGCATCTTCGATTTCCCGCGTCACTTCGTACTGCCGGTAGGGAATCGAGAACATCATGTGCAAAAAATTGGCGCAATACCGGAGCTTCGGATCCGGATAGATGAACGGCAACCCTTGCGAACGCCGGTAAGAAAACGCCGCGATTGTTCGCACCTTGCTGATCAATCTGGCTGCCGCCTGCACCAGCGACTCGGAGGTCTCCAGGGCCAGCAGCTCCTGATGGTAACACGCCAGATTGCTCAACGTGGCCGAGAGGATGGCCATGGGCGGTGCATCGACCGGCAGGTCCTGGAACTGGTGCCGCAGTCCCTCGTGCAGCAGTTCATGGTCGGTCAGCAGGGCGCTGAACTCGTCCAATTCCTGCTTCGTGGGCAGGTGGCCGAAGATCAGCAGCCAGGCGACCTCGACGAAGTTAGGGGCGGTCGTGAACTGCTCGATCGGAATCCCGCGATAGCGGAGTACCCCGGCTTCGCCATCGAGAAAAGTGATCGTGCTCTTGCACGTTCCCGTATTGCCGAGCGAAGGATCGTAGGTGATCAACCCGGTCTGCTCGCGAAGCCGTGTGACGTCAATGGCCCGCTCGCCCTCGCTCCCCGTGATAATGGGCAATTCTACTCGTTGCCCGCCGATGGTCAGTACAGCATGTTCCGGCATAGTTGTTGTCTCGACTTCATCTACGAAAAAACGGGCGGGGCGATCATGCCCGCTCAAGATGGACTTGGCAATTCATGCCTTTTCCCAAAACACGCCGCTCCGATCGCTTGGAGCGTAGGCAGTGGCAGACTCGGATTGGAGGTGCGGCTCAGACGCACGGCAGCCCCCTCTGGCAACCCCTGCTCAGATAGCGATATGCACCTACTCGGAGATTCGGCCTCGCCGCAGTCGCAGTACTGACGACCGCAATCGACACCCCCCGCATTGCTGGCTTCGTGACTTCTTGGGCCAACATGTCCGGCAATATCGCTCCGTGGATTCTTAGTATCGTAATTCGCCCAGTTCCACGCAAGGCAGGGCGCGCGGCCAGAACCGACTCTCCTGCTCCCACGGGCAGAAGTGAGGTGGCTCTGGCTGGCCCCCCCGCCTGTGCGTGGTTTATATGGGGCAGCGTTGTGCCGGGCTGTTAAAGAGTTGGGGGTGAAACGGTGTTTGGATAGTGCGGTCTTATTCCTTCCGCCCGCAGCCAATCCAGAAGTCGCTTGTTACGGTATGATTCCGAGTCCCACGCGCCACGTACCAGCGGCCACTGATCCGCACCTATTCGCCGGAGGCGATTCGCACCGTAGCCTGGGGTTTCTTTACCCCAGGAAACCATACGCACCCCCCCACATCCCCGTTGATTCCCTGTTTGTTCCGCCGCCGCAGGCGGCGGAACAAACAGGCAAAACGGTCGGAACACCCGCGATGTTTTTGCCGCCTGCGGCGGCAAAAACATCGCGGGAATGTGTTGGGGAATGTGGTGCGGCCATGGGTCCTGGGGTAAAGAAACCCCAGGCTACGGTGCTGATCGCCTACGGCGAAAACGCGCCGGGGGCGGTGCCTGAAGACGCCACGCCCGGCCCCTTCTTCCTCCCTGTTACATCGGGCACGTTCAAGTCTGGATCAAAGACACAATCCAACCCGACACTCAGGTTGCGCGGCTAGAAGACCTATCGGACCCCAGAACGGGAACAAAACTTGCGCAACCGGTAGCCAACTGACCACGGCTCCAGGCCGGGCAAGCCCTATCATTCCGAGATTTCGTTGGCATGGGGTTTGCGGTCAGGCGGTTTGTGCCTCTTCGCGCTGGCATTGAGTCTCGTAAATTGCCGCAAGCCGATCGATCAGGTCTTCTTGACGGAGGAGACATTGCGGAAGGCGGCCTATCGTGCGGGGCTTCTGGCGATTGCGCCACTGCGTCCAAGGGGGGGCTGACCGGCCAACCAAGGCTAGCTTGGCCGGAAGCTCAGAAAGATCCCCCAGGACGCGTTCCACATACTGTGGGTTCCGCAGATTCGGAATTAGCATGATCTCTGGTGGTAGGCATTGGAAGTCGCGGGTCAGCTTCTTCCGGCCGTGCCGTTTGCGGCAACAGCGTTTTACCTTGCCCCAGTGGCTCTCCAAGCCGTTCGTCGTCCGCTCCCGTGACGTTGTGGAAAACAGCATCGACCAATAACGATCTAAATGCTTCACGATGATCTCATACTGTCTGGCATCCGACGGTTCGGTGCAGTTGTCCGCTTGGCTGCGGAACTCCTCACGCAGTGCTTCCAGAGAGTGTCGTATCGCTGCATTCTGTTCTGCCTCCAGGGGATATGGATTGTGCAAAGGGCTTCCTCCTTGCGACGAAAGCTGCATCGCCGTTCGTAGGCGGGTGAACAACTGCCATGCGTGCTCAAACTCCCCCGCCGCTTTTATCACGCGTTCGTCGTTCAAGTAATCCTGGAGCATCTTCAACAAATTCCCGAGAACCTGGGGCATCCGGTGGTGTACCGCCGTTCCGTCCAGCAATGGCTCCAATATAGTCGCAGCTCGATTTACCCGGCGATGCAAATACAACAAGTACGGATCGAATGGATAGCCCTGGCGGTGGCCGTCGCTGGGGTAATCCAGAATCCATTGATGAACGGCCACGACCAGTTCGCGGCCAAGCACGTCAGCCGGGACCTCGACGGCTTCTTCCTGCAACAATCGGACCAAGCTGGTGGGATCTTTCACATGGTCACGCAACCACAGTGATTGGCCCCGGCGCTGTTCCTTCAGCCGAGGCTGAAGCTTGAGTTTGCGGATCAATTCTCGCAGAGCCGCTTGGGGTTTTGCATACAAATCTTCTCCGATGTCTCGCAGCAAGTGAAAGTGGCACGCGCGATGCACCACGGCCGCCCCCCAGACGGCCTCGCAGGCGTTCGCCATGGCATCGCCCAAATCGTGCAGAAGTTCGTTGGGCTTTCCAAATTGCTCAGTGGCCTCGCGAAGGCAGAGGACGATATCGTCCGTGTTTTCCGTGGCAATCTTCCATGCCTTCAAACATAAGCCGCTTTCGGCGTCCAGCACACCGAAGTATGCAGGTGTACCTGGTTCGACCGTGGCATCGATCAGCCAGGTGCTCCATGCACGCTGTTGGAACCAATCTCGCAACTGTGGCGCCGCGTATTGCTGGTGTAGATGGCCGAAGTAATACAAAAACTTCATCCCCAGATCATGCAGACTACTGAAGGGGATTCGCTGTGGGCGCAGATCAGCTGCAATATCTCCTAGTGTTCTTCCCTCCAAGAATGTTTGTACGCCGACATGGGCGATCAAGTCGTAGCCATACTTGCCTCCTTTGGGAACCAAACGGTCCAAGAGCGGCGAGTGCCGCAGTTGATGGTCGCTTGTCTTACGGACCACCTCGACTGCTGAAAAACAGTTCAGTTCCCGTGTGACTACTTGGCGGGAGGTAGTCTTCTGCACGTGCATTTCCCCTTCTGCCATCTGGTCGAAACGATAGCAGAGCCCATCAGGCACTTGCAGGGTTCCGAAGGCCGATTCCCAATAACGCCGCCACTTTCGGAACAGGAAAGATGCTTTCAGGGTGTCGTTTTTTTTAGATGGTAGAAGGCCATCACGTCGCGAATTTGATTCGCATGGATGTCTAGGCCCTTCGCCTGCAGAGACTTCGCCAGCGAAGCATCACTCGCCTCAGGCTTTCGAAGCATCTGGAGCAACAACCGAATGACGTCCATCGCTTCCATGCCTGGCGGCAAAGGGGGCGCCGTCGGTGCAGACGGCACCCAAGACACCATGGTTGCCGACGGTTGTCGCGTGGTTCGTTGCTGTTGGTGCTTGGCAGGATCGGCCGAGGTGTATACGGCCTGCCGACCGAGAAAGAACCGTTGAATCTCCCCACGACGCAGCGAGAAGCTCAGATGGTTATGTACGCGGGCGCCAAGCCACTGCTGCAGTTCTTCCGCGGTACATCCCCGCGAGGATTGGTCGATCAATGCCCGGATGGTGTGTCGCAGGTCGCCGTGCCGTGAAAAGCGGAGTTGCTTATGACTCCACAGTCCGTGGCGGTCGAAACGGGGGACGCTCTTGAGCGTGACATACGCGGAATTGCCATTGAGACTGGCGTACGCGCCCACCTTGGCGAGCGCTCGTTGCACCGTCTTGGAGGAGACCTTCAATTGCCGGGCCAGTTCGGCGTGGGAAGCGACCCGTCGATCCCGGAGCAGCTCGACGACTAGCGATTCGCGTGGCGTAAGCTTCATGACTCGCACCTCCTAATGTCCTTGTATGTATACATACCCCAAAACGCTACCCTTATATTACATAATAGGACATTCCAAAAAAGAAAAAAGGGGGGCCTAAGTCCTCTGGATTCGCCAGTTTCACGCGATAAGCCCACCGCTGCCCTCCAGGCATGCAAAATCTCGCCCTTCTGGACGCCCTAACATCTTATCCCAGTTCACTTTAGGACAAATCCAACGAAATCTCGGAATGATAGGGGCAAGCCGGCCGGTGGCCTTTTTCAGCCGTGCAAGTCCGCTGCTGCACTTGCATCGACCGAGAGTCGGATTCAGCGTCAATGCATCTGTTCTTCCACCTGCCAGCAGCTACCATCCGCACTGACTCACTCGCTACTGGCAAGCGGAGCAGCCGGATCGACGTCCAGCAGGGGCCAGACAAGGGCGCCGCGCTGTTGGGCGGCGGTGTCGCGGTAGGTGCTGTAGCGGAGGGAGTTGGCGTCGAGCCAGAGGATGACGCGGCGCCGCTCTTCTTCCGGGACGGCCTTGCGGTGCGCGTCAGTTAGTAGTGCCTGCCCGATGCGCGAGGCGGCGGCGCCGCAGCGGCCGGGGATCGCTCGTGAGCCGCCGTACTCCTTCTGCATGATCGTGCCCCGGAAGCCGCCGGAGAAATGGAAGGCGTAGTCTCGCAGACTGTCGTAGTCCATGTTCTGCGGGCCTTTGCCTTTCTGAACATGGCAGGGAAGGCACCGGTTTGTGAAAATCGGGGCGACCAGGCGGTAGAAACTGACCGGCTCGACCGGGCCGCATTCAGGCGCCAGCTTGGACGGGGCGCGTTGAAATGCGAGAGGCGGCGTCTTCTTGACCGCGTAGCTCTTCTGCTTCGGCTCGTGGCAGCCGACGCACGTCAACCGCTCGCCCGGATGCACGAACGCGGTAGAACGCATGGTCTGGATGGCCATATTGTTCTCGTCTAGCACCTGAAAGATGAGCTGCTTGCCCGCCGGCGCTTCGAAATATGCGCTGCCGTCTGCCTCCAGCGGTACGGTGCCCAGCGGGATGCGAGGCGTATTCTCCTTGCCGTAACCGATGAAAGGCTTGTCCATCCACGGGTCGGATTTCAGGATCGCCTGCAACACGCGCAGCCGTTTGGGCTCGCGCCCTTCGGGGAACGGCTGGTCGGCAATGTTGACGTTCACCACGCCAATGGTCGCCCGTTTGTCGGCAGTGGCGAAATCCTCGCCCTGCGCGGTCTGCTGCGGGATGACCGGCGGCTTGGGCCGAGCACGGAGCGGCTTCGGGTGCGTCAGTCGCAGGCGTGGGTCGTAGCCCACCGGCAGCAGTTCGCGTTCACATACCAGTTCCTCGTTGCCGTACCGATCGAGCAGAACGAGATCCTCCCAGCGATTGCACAGGAACACATCTTCGCTCACCGGCCAGGCGGCGCCGTACTTGTATTGGCTGCGACCGGGACTTTCGCTCTCGGGAAACGGTGTATAGGGCGTGACGCGGCGAAGCTGGCCCATGTGATAGTCGTCGGGAAGTCGCAGGTCCAGTACACAAAGCGAACCGAACGTCTCGCCGTGGTGTGGGGCGGCGGTCAGGATGTAGCGGTGCGAATTGGGGATCGCCCGGATGTGCATTTCGGTCATCGGGAGCGCCGAGGGTGCGTCGGCACAACGCCCGAAGCGATGGTCGCCGTGCGTATTGTCTGCAAAGGTGTGCCACGGGAAGGGGTAGTTGCCGTGCGGTGCGCGCGGGTCGCGGCCGTCCGGATAGCAGGTCCAGAACTGGCTGCCCAGGCAGTCATCACGGTCGGTGTAGTCCCATCGCGTATAGACCAGCATGCCGTTGTTGTCGACGCTCGGCTGCCATTCACTGGTTTCGTAATAGGAAATCGGATAGATGTCGCTGCCGTCCGGCTTCATGCTGTGCAGTACGAAGGTCGGCACCCGAAGCCGCGACCCTTCGGTAAAGCAGCGGATGAAACCGCCGCGCCGTTCGGAAATGAAGACAACCCGGCCGGACGGTAGTTCCACCGGATCGAAATCGTTCCACGGCCCCTCGGTAAGCTGCGTGACCCGGCCCGACCGCAGATCGAGCTTGAACAGCTTCCATACGGTGTCGTCCGACCACATCCAGCGATGCTCGGTCGCCCCGCAGTGGGCGAAGTAGATCGTCTTGCCGTCGAAACTGACCGATGGCGTGTAGAACGAACCGTGGTCCAGCGTCTGCCCTTTGTACGGGCCGTTGACGACAGTACGCTTCTCAAGCAGGTTGGTGACGGCCGGTGCCGTGCCTCGCCAGTCTGTCAGCGAAAATATCCCGCCGCCGTGAATGGTATTGAACCCGAAACACTGAGTGGCGAAGTGACCGCCGGTGCGATCTGAGTTGTTCATATTGGTCAAGCGGCAGCCGGCGTAGGTGGCGCGCCCGAGGAAGACAAGCTTGTCGTAGGTTTCCAGTTCCGGGTTGGCGAACATCACCGCGCGCCGCACGGCACAGGCCGCGAAGACATCGCCGGGCTGCGGCGACGCGTTCGCCGCCAGACGCTTCCAGTCCTCGCGCAACACTCGGACGTTGACGCCGCGTCTTTTCAAGTCGTCCAGCATTATGCCCGTACGGCGGACAATCACCGCGTAAGGCGTCTTTTCCGTCGGGAGGAGGAGTGCCTGCGTGTCGTACACCTGCTCGGCCGCGCCGCGGGGCAGCGGAATGGTTCCGTCGATTTGGCTTTGGAGTTCGGCGGCAAGTTCGCCCCAGAATGCCAGTACGCCGGGGCGGAAATGGTCTGCCTGCACGCTGTTCAGTCCGAGTCGCCGGATCGCGTCGTCCAATTGCTGTGCGGAGCATGGAATTCTGGGCACCGTCTTGGGAGGCTGCTGGCCGGGTTGGACCGTTGGTTCGATACCTCCGCCGGGAAAGAGCTGCTCGGGGAAACGCGCAGAATGCGTGTCGGCCGACAGCGTGCCCGCAAACCGACCGTCTACGATGACTCCGCCTGCCTCCGACGGCTCGAACGAACAGAGAAACAGCGTTGTCTCGTCCGGCTTCTGGGGTGCGGCAAGCGGTTGGGTAGGTTCGGTGGCCGTCGAACGGATACTGAGATCGTCGATCCAGCCGTGGCAGGTGAGGTGACCTTCCACCAGTGTGCCGATCCCCAATCGTGTTGGTTCCGTCGCCTGGCCGAAGGAGCGAGTGACCGGACCGTCGGCAACCTTCTTGCCGTCGACGTACAGGACGACGCGCTGGCGGGTCACGGCGGCCGCCACGTCGTGCCACTGCCCGTCGGTAATGCAGGCGTTGCTGCGGATGGTGTCCGGGTTATTGCCCGGCATGTAGAAAGACAGGTCGCCGTCGCCCCGGAAGGTGTACAGTTCCCAGTGCAGGGGCGAAGCCTTGGGCTGAAACGCCGTGAAGATATTGAACTGATTCGCATTGGCCACCTTCACACGCAGGCGGACCGTCAACGGCGCCTGGGCAAGCTCGGGGCAACCTGCGATGACGAAGCCTGCCGTCCCGGCGAAGTACGCGGAGCCGAAGACGGGATCTGCCGACAATGGCTCGTTTTCTGCGGTAGGTCCACGTTCGTACAGGGGATCGGAAATCCGCACGGACCGGGGCCACTCGGCGGCATTGAGTTTCGGATTGTTGACGTACTGTCGCCGTCCGGTCGGCAGAAAGTTCTCGAACGAGACACCTGCGTCATCGGCCGCGCTGGTCCCGATCGTGCCGCCGATCAGAACCACAGCGAGAAACTGCTTCAGGACGCGCATTGCCGTTTGCCCTTTCTCAGCCTGCCGGGCAGGAGGGAAGCTTGAATGAACCGTAGGACCCCTCGCCGTCTTCATTGGTCACTTGGAAAGGTCGCCTGCGTCGCTGGCAGGTAGTGCGTTACGCCTTGCTCCGCCGGAACCGATGCCTGCCGCACCGCTACGGGCAGAAAACGCGATTACCACCAGAACTGAGCTTAAGCAGGGGAGATGAACCTGTCAAGCGACGGGTTGACATCGCAGGCGGTGGCGGATATGATGGTACCATGGCGCGTCCACAAATCGTTCTCGACACCAATGTCCTTGTTGCCGCACTTCGCTCGCGGCGAGGCGCATCGCACCGACTGTTGTCGTTGGTCGGTGCGGGACACTTCGAGATTGCCGTTTCGGTGCCCTTGGTGCTCGAATACGAAGATGTGCTGAGCCGGCCGGGACTCTGTCTCTCGCCGGAGAATGCGCGCGATGTTGTGGATTATCTTTGCACCATCGGGAACCGCCATCAGGTTTACTTTCTTTGGCGTCCATACCTGAACGACCCAAAAGACGATATGGTGCTTGAATTAGCGGTAACTGCCGGTTGCCGTTACATTGTGACATTCAACGAACGCGACTTCCGTGACATTGAACGATTCGGGTTGCAGGCGATACGCCCGATCGAATTTCTGCGAATCATAGGTGATGTCCCATGAGCACGACCTTAAGCCTTCAACTGCCGGATTCCATACACAGGCAATTGAAACAATGTGCCGAGCAAGACGGCATTTCACTGAACCAATTCATTGCCACCGCCGTAGCCGAGAAGCTTGCATCCTTGGCAACCATGGAATATTTGGAACAACGCGGCCAAAGAGGCAGCAGGGATAAATTCAATGCCGTGCTTGCGAAAGTTCCGGACGTTGAGCCACGGGAAGGTGACGAGTTGTAGATCCCTCCACACCCGTCGGCGATGCCGAGTGTTGCCGAACCAACAGCCATTCGGGGTCCGGTTTGCATTTTGCGCCTTAGGACTGGCGCAGCATCGACAACGTACGCTGGCAGTTCTGCGAGCACGAAGAGGGGGTCGCTTTGCCTATCCTTACATTCTCCGTCGTTAGGTGGACATGCAAAGCACATTGATCGCATTGCGTGTCCTTGCGCTTCCAGCCGCGCGAAGGTATACAAGGTTCGCAAGCACCCGAAACGCTCGATCCACTTGCTCGCGCTGCGTGCTTGTATGGGGGACGCGCCAGATCCCACAACCGATCTCCCGGGATATACGCCGATTAATATAGCGCCGGAATACCGGTGTTAGGTTATCGGCGCGCTGGTCGCACGGCTACCGAGTCGCGAGAATTCTGCCAGAACTGCTTGCCGCGGCCCTCTAGAGAGATTAGGATCATGGTCCGTGGTATGGCCCTTCCGGGAAAGGGTAATCGGGGTAGAAAAACGAGATCGATGAGGAACGTTTCCGCCCACATCAGGTGAAACCACGAAGTCAGCGCAAATTCAGGCGAGAGGAGCGATCCCAATGAAGGTATTCATCAGTTGGAGTGGGAAGAGAAGCAAAGCCCTTGCAAATGCGCTGCGAGATTGGCTTCCCATGGCTTTGCAGTACGTCGAGCCGTGGGTCTCGGACAAGGATATATCAGCGGGGGATCGGTGGGCCCAGGCGATCGCTGGGGAACTTGAGGCATCAAACTTCGGCATCATCTGCATAACTCCCGAAAACCTTCACTCCGAATGGGTTCTCTTTGAGTCAGGAGCACTGTCCAAGTCCATGCTCGACGCGAAGGTAATCCCGCTCCTTTACGGATTGGAAATCAGCGATTTGAGCGGCCCTCTGTCTCAGTTCCAGGCGCAGAAGCTGGAAGAGAGTGGCATCATGGAAATCGTCCAATCCATCAACAACGTGTCCGACACGAAGACTTCAGAGCACATTGTGGAACAGGTAGTGCCAGCCCTTTGGCCACGCCTCAGAGAAGCACTTGAGAGCATACCGGATACGGAACCATCTGAGAAACATATGCGCCCGCAGCACGAGATATTGGAGGAACTCGTAACCAGTGTCCGTGGGATTAATTCAAGGATGGGCGAACTGGGAGACTTGGCTGGTCGAGACGAAGGCTACAAACGTCGGAGAATTCGTCGCATTCACCCTCGTATGTTGGACGAGATGGCGATGATCGCTAGTAGAGAAGGAGGAGGTCCGTTGCATTTGTTGATGCTCGCGGGTCTCTACCGCGAAGACCTGCCGTGGTTGGCTGAGATCTTGACGGAGACGTACCGGGAGATCAGAGATGGACGCTCCGAGATGGCGGAAAGAACTATTGCCAGGTTGCCTCGAATGATGGAGCACATGATGCACTCGAAGATGTTCTTTGAGCTTTCAGGAGGGTCAAAGGAACTCATGATGCTGACGGAAGATTTGCCAATGATGCTGGAGATGGCACTGCACCGTATCATTCCGGATAGGAACTCGCCGGACGATCAGGACGGATAATCGCGGCAATTGAGGAACTATACCGATCCAACAAACGGTTCCACTCGGAGCGGCGGGTCCGGGTTGACTTGTGTGGATAGGATCTCGGCCGCCGCCCGGGGAACCGAATCGTTAGGAGGCAGAGTGAGTGCACAGCGTCGGCAGACGTTAGGCAATTGGCTGGAATGACCGTTTCGACAGGTGGCTGTCCGTCGCAACTCCTCGGCGCGTGCGCCGTGCGTCGCATCCGTTTTGTCCGTGGTATTTGACCTCCCTGGCCACGAAACCTGGCAAATGCCCATGAAGTTGATTGCCAGTCCAGATCTGCACAGCACCGGAAATCCGTGGCTATCCATCGGATGCCAGCGCGCGCACCCCCCGCGGACGAAGCTTTGCCATGGCCCACTTGACGGGGCTCGCGCATCGCGGTAGCATTACTTGCGCTGGGGGCTGTGCCAGGCCGGGCAATTAAAGGGCCCGGTCCAATTGCGCGTAACCACCTACAGAAAAAGGGGTTACAACGCACACCTGTAGTATTGGATCTGTCCCCTTTAACCCTCGTGGTCACAAGGGATTCTAGCGTGGCAAGGTCAAATTCACCGAAACACAAGGGGGAAAGCCGATGGAGAAACTACCAGAACGATGCCCGGAGTGTAATCACGCATTCAGCACCCTAGTCCGCCCAAAAAGCCGGATGCAGAAGAAGGCGATCATGCTGTTCTTGGTCGGTATCGGCTTTACGTTTCCCTGGGCGGCAGCGGTAATTGCCGTACTCTCTCTTTCGCCAGTTATTGTAATTCCAAGGTCGGTTGGCGCCGTGGCACTCATGGTTACCGTGGGCGTGCTCGTTGTCTTTGGCCCCGGACTAGCGATTGGGCAATGGGCCATGCGTATTCCACGTGTCACGACGCTCAAATGCCGCCAATGTGGTTGGTCAGATGTCTTCGTGCGGCGAAGGAATTGACGCAACGCAAGGACATACAATGTATGCCGGCAACCCGAATCGGGACGCAGCCCATGACATAAACAACGAAAGACACGGACTGTGCGGGAGGCTTGGCAAGGGGCACCAAAACGGGACGAGTACGAAGGGCACGGAAACAGGAGGGAACAAAGGAAACGGAGCAGAGAACTCCGTTACCTCCGTCTCCTCTGCGGTCTCGAACTCGGTTGGTCTCGGGAACGATCCGTCTGAAGACTTCGTCTGTTGATTTCAAGTGATCGAGTCTTCGGTTTTCAGGTATCAAAGACAGTCTCTGTTCACTCTGTTGACTCCTGTTCTGTCCTCCGTCACCCAAATGGAAGCTGGGAGTTGAAACTGGGGACGCGATGGCGGAAGAGGGAAGACCGCCTGAAGGCGGAACTACAAACGGGCTGGGAGTGATGGAGGGGATGGGGAGGAAGGTTTTTGCGGCCGTGCGAGACCTTCGATTACGAGTACGAGCACCGCTATCGCTGAGCACGAGTAGGAGTGTAGGGAAACAGGAGGAAACGAACATTTCGCACGCCAGAAAACGCGCACAACTTGGGGCTCTGCAAGAACTCGGCAGTCCACTACATAGAGGGGCTTGCTTCAGTTCGTGGGGGTGCCGTATGATTATCAACGGTATAGCGCCATTTCTACGAAGCGGGTTCCTGCATAGCGGCGCAAAACCGAACGGGACACGAGCAGGCAGAATGCCGGTACGATGAGCCCTGTCTTGTATGCAAAGGCAGAAGGCGAGCCTGATACTTTCGTTTCTGCTACGATGCGCGGACGGGACGCGGCCTGCTCGCTCGTGTCGGCCTGAACTGCAGCGGGTGGCGGCCGTGTTGAACTCGGTTCTCGGAGCGTATTGGGCGCTACACTCGACCGGAACTTGCTCTGGATACTGACTGAAACCAGTCAATGGGCTGGCCGTAGGGGTACGGTGCTCGTTTCGTAGGTGAAACCATTCGAAAGAGGAGACATTCACAATGGAACGGAAATGTTGCGGGCGAGGCGTCGTCATCGATCTGATGCGATTTTCGGTGAACGTGGCTGTGGTCTTTGCGGCAGTGCTTCTGTTCCTGCCCCATTTCCAGGCCGCCGAAGCGCCGGGCGGACCGGGCGCCGCTTCGGTTTGGGCGCCTGCAGCCAAGGACTTTTTGGGAACATCGATCAGTCGTGCTTCCCGAGTCTACTTCACGGGGGCAGAAGGAATCGTGACCGAAGTCTTCTATCCCACGCTCGACAAGGTACAAAACGTGGACCTGCAGTTTCTTGTCATGGATGTGGCGGGTAGTTGGGGGGCGGATCAGGCCGAGGAACGAAAGCAGACGCAACGCGAGGTGAGGCCGATCAACAGGCGGGCAATGGCCTGGCAGGTAGCGACAATTGCCAACAACAGCAAGTGGAAGATCACGAAAAGGGTTTTCACGGATCCGGACCACAATAGCCTGATTCAGCGGGTCACGTTTCAGACGTTGGAGTCTGGGAAGACGATCCAGGACTATCGCGTATACGTTTTGAATAATCCGGCCATCGATAACTCGGGTGGCGGCGAGAACTCGGCCGGAGCGGACGATGACTCGGAGACGATCACCAGTGGCGATCGAACGATGCTCGTGGCCTCGGAGCCGGGCAAGATGGCGGCGGCATTGGCCGTGTCGTTGCCGTGGAAGATGTTTGACAACCAAATGATGGTGTCCAGCGGATTCGTGGGGCAAAACGACGGCTGGAGCGATTTGTTCGGCGGGGCAAACGACCGGACCATGGATTGGCATTTTGACTCCTGCCGTGGAGGAAACGTAGCGCAGATCGGATGGATCGACTTGGGCGCCAGTGCGCAGAGCAGTATTTCGTTCGATGTCGTGTTGTCGTTTGGTGGGGACGCGAGCGCCGCCATGGCGGCTGCGAACGCGACGTTGGACAGTGATCTTACCGATGTAGAGAAGAAGTATATTGCCGAGTGGGTTGCCTATACAGACGGGCTCGACGACCAGAATGGTACGGCAGACGACCAGTACTATCTGGCTGCCATGTGTCTGAAGACAATCCAGGACAAGAGCAACGGCGCAATGATTGCCGGGGCCGGTACGCCATGGGGAGAAACGAACGGGGACGGTAACGAGGGCGGCTATCACCTCGTCTGGGCGCGAGATCTATTCAAGTTTGCCAGTGCCTTGCTTGCGGCAGGTGATACCGACTCGGCCGAAAAGGCGGTTGACTATCTGTTCAACGTTCAAATGCAGGCTGACGGACGCTTTCCCCAGAACTCGTGGGTTGACGGGAGCGAATACTGGCACGGTACGCAACTGGACGAGGTGGCGATGCCGATTATCCTTGCGTGGAAGCTGCACCAGGTTCGTCCGCTGAACGTCGATACGCTGTGGCCGCGAATCCAGAAGGCGGCCGACTTCGTTGTGAAGAACGGTCCCCAAACGGGGCAGGAACGCTGGGAGGAGATGGGTGGATACTCGCCTTCGACGATTGCAGCCGAAATTGCCGGACTGGTGTGCGCAGCCGACCTGGCCGACGCCGCCGGCGATCCAACCAGTGCCGTCAAGTACCGGAAGACGGCGGACAAATGGCGAAACAACGTCGCAAATTGGGCGTTTACCACAACCGGCTACCACGGAGACAAGCAGTACTATATCCGAATTACCGAGAACGACGATCCAAACGACGATGTGCAGCTCACTTTCGGAAACGGAGCTGGCAGGCATGGCGAGCGATACATTATCGACGGCGGCTTTCTGGAGCTTGTCCGAATGGGCGTAATGAGCCCGAACGACTGGACAATTCTCGCGACCTTGCCCGAATACGACGGCATTCTGAAGCAGACGATCCCGGGCAAAGGCGATGCCTGGTTTCGCTACAACTACGACGGATACGGCGAGCAGAACAATGGTGGCAGCTACGATACGCAGAACGGGCGAGGGCGGCTCTGGCCTATCTTTACGGCGGAACGGGGAATCTACGAGATCGAAAGGACGGGTAACGCTGCTGCAGGAAAACCGTATCTCAATGCACTGAAGGCGTTCTCGTCGCCGGTCGGGTTCGTTCCGGAGCAGGTATGGAACAAGAGCGCAACCATTACCGGCTGGGAAACCACCACGCCTGCACGATATGAACCGGGAACTGCCACACGCTCGATCCAGCCACTCAGTTGGGCAATGGGCGAGTATATCAACCTGGTCGCGGCCATGAACAACGGCCATGGCGATGCACCGGCCGTGGTCGTGCAACGCTACTGTTCAGACAAGCCCCAGACGACCGTTGCATTCACGGTTGATGCCGAGACCAGATTGGGAGAAAGTGTCTATCTGGTCGGCAGTAGCCCACTGCTGAGCGAGTGGGTACCGCAGTCCGCGATTAAGCTCTCGCCGAAGGACTATCCAGCGTGGTCAGTGACCGTATCGCTTCCGGCTTCAACGACGTTTGAGTACAAGTACTTCAAATCCGACACCGCAGGCGGTCAGCCCATTTGGGAGGGCGGTGGCAATCGTGTCTTCACCACGCCATCAACGGGCAACATGTCGCGCGAAGATGTATTTCGCTGATGACTTTGTGTCCGAACAAACGCAAGGGCGACCGATGGACCAAGAACGGACTGAAATCCATCCTGCAATGCAGTGGCTAGAGCATCCAGCGGAGCAGGAGAAACAGCATGGCTACCAGGCCTACGGTACCCAGGACGATCCAGGCCAGGCGTTTGGGGCTGAGCACCTGGCCGGGTGGGACTTCCGAGAGTGTTTTGACCTCGGCTCGGCATTCCTCCAGGCCGGTCAGGGCGTCGCGGACGGCGGTGGTCAGGTTGGCCGGGCCGGCCCGCTCGTAATCGATGTTCCAGGCCGTGCGGGCCATTTCTCGCAGGATGGCCTTCTGTCGATTGGAGAAATAGGTCGCCTTGCTCGCGTTGGTCACCCGACGCATCGCCCGCTTCAATACGGACGGCTGCTCGGCCGGTTCGCTTGCCGCAGGCGGCTGTAGGTCGGCAGGTTGCTCAGGGCCTTCGGCAGTAGGCGGCGGTGGAGGCGGTGAAGGTTCAGGATGTTTAGGAGGCGTTTCCGCTGTTGGAGGTGGCGGGGTCGGTATGTTCTCAGGAGTCTTCGGATGCGTTTCCGCAGCTTCTGCTGATTGCGTGGTTGCGGGAGCCTTTGCGGGCTGGAGTGCGGCCAGACGTTGGGTTACGTCCTCCAGGCGGGCGTACAGCTCAGGCATGCGGTCGCGGTACCGTTGGTTGCAGACGATGTCCTGCCCCAACGCCGCATAAGCACGCGGGAGAACGAATCGGCTGAGCCAGAACTGCCGCGCCGCGACTCCGAAGTACTTCACAGCACCCCGCACGTAGAAACCGAACGGTGGACCGGGGATGAGCGCGTCGCCGTAGCGAGCCGCGAACTCGGCTTGCAGCTTGGTATCGTAGGCCTTCTTCTTTTCCGCAGTGAGCAGGCAAAGGCGCGCAGCCGACAATTCGTTCAGCAGTCGCTGGGAAAGCTCGGAATGCTTGCCTGCCTGGTAATTGCGAACATGGCCCATCTGCCGGTCGGCGGCCGTCTCGATGACGTCCGGATCATTCTCGAACAGATTGATCCCCAGCAGCCGGTAATGGTTGGGCGGCTGCTCCCAATTCGGAATACCTAGCCACTTGCGATAAGGGTCGAACACGGAAACTATCCTGCCGGGCTGCGCCAGCCGGGAACACTCGGCCAGCGCGTGTCCTCTTGGTGGAAATGCCGAACTCACTGCCATTGAGCAGTCAGCAACGTGCAGGTTAGCATACCAGAAGCGGCCGGGCGTGGCTATTCCTCCTATGAAATCACAAAGGCGTGTTTTTGCAGGTGGTTTCTGGTAAACTGGAGGGTTATTGAGCCTGCCATTGCCGGTGCTCCGTAGTAGGTTCGCCCCGGGCCTCGAACTGGCTGGTGTTTTGCGTGCCGTCCGGTTTGGTTGCCCATGTTTTTCGATAGAAAGGACATGCCGATGAGACGCATCCTGACTGCACTGCTGCTGGTTTTTCCCTTGGCGGGAGGATTCGTTGACGCCCTGGGGGCTGATTCCAAGGCGTCCTCGGAACTGATTGTCGACGTGGACGTGAATGACGAGGTGTGGCTTCGCGCCGGCAAGATGACCGAGGCGGACGTCAAAGACCTTGTGGCCCAGTTGAAGCAGAATGGTTGCCAGACGTTGCTGGTTCGTTGCGGTTGCTTAGGGTTGTTGCCCTATCGCACCGAGCTATCGTATCCGATGACTTTCGACGTGGCGCATGCACACGCTCACCCGGCTCCGAATCTGATTTCCGACATGGAGGCAACCGTCAAGCAGCGTTCGGCCTGGGCGGAACGTTACGCGGAAGTCATCCGCGACTTCAACCCGCCGGCCGTTTTCATTCGCGAGGGGCACGCCCATGGGATGAAGGTCATCGTGTGGCTCGACATCTTCGATGACTTGTGGCCGGGCTACCCTTCGAAGTTCCTGGAGGAGCATCCGCACTGCCAGTGGGTCGGCAAGGATGGCAAGACATACTTCAAGGGCCTGACCGACTACTCCTGGCCCGAGGCTCGGGCGTTCCGAGTGAAGCAGGCGGCCGAGTTGTTGGACCTGGGGGCCGATGGCATTCATTGTTCGACCAGCGCGCATTGCCGGCATCTGCCCAATACCCACGAAACGGACTTCTACGGTTACAGCCGTCCGATCGTCGATGCGTTTCGGGCGAAGTACGGCGTCGATATTCGTACTGCCGATAACTTTGACAAGTCGGCGTGGCATGACCTGAAAGGGGATGCCATGGTGCAGCTCTATCGCGATCTGGCCGCACTGTGTCATGCTCGCGATAAGGAACTCTGGGTCGGCCTGCAACTGGGACGCTATACGCATTTCTGCGTAGATCCACACTTCAGCGCGAACGTTGTGGCGCGCTATACCAATCATTGGAAAACGTTGGTAGACGAGCAGATTGCTGACGCGTTCATCCTCGGCGATTATGAGCTTGTTTCCAGGCCGAATCAAACATACTGGAGCGCAAAGCCTGACATCGAGCGTCGCGACGGCGAGGACCTCTTTGCCTGGGCGGCGCGGGAGTATCAAGGCTATTGCAGAGGGAAGACACGCCTGTACCTGTTCTCCGAGTGGCTGTCGAAACTTGCAGAAAACACGCAGTTCTTTGCCGACACGACACGCAAATACGGATTCGACGGTATCGATGTGCACGAAGCGTGGAATTTCGAGAACCGTTTCGGTCCCGATCCACAGAAGATGGCCATTCTTGCCGCCATGGCCAAACGCCTGAAGGGGGAGAACCCGTAAGTCGTGCTTCCACAAGCGGCTTCTGGTAGACTGGAGGCGAACTTGCCATTTCCTCGTTGCAGCGGTGTTGGAGTCCCGGCTTTGCAGACTATCCGGCTTAGACGCTGATACAAGACGCTGCAAGAAAGGGCCACCGGCCGGCTCGTCCGGCCGGAGCCATGGTCAGCAAGCTACACGAGGCCGCACCACCAAAAGGCTTTCATTCAGGGCGTTGCTGCCGCCGAAGGCGGCAGCAACGCCCTGAATGAAGGAGGTGGTCGGGAGTACCGCCATTAGCCAACAGACCACCGCTCCGGCCGGGCAAGCCGGCCGGTGGCGACTTTCCTGTGCTTGCCAACGTTGAGTTCAATGCTTTCTTGTGTTACCACGAACAGCAAAGCCCAGGGTCGCCTTGGCGCACCCTGGGGGCCCGTTTCCATCTACCCAAGGAGTCGCATCATGCCCAGAAACCTCGCTGTGTTTTTTGCTGTAGCGTCATCTCTTTGGTGTAACGTTACTTCGGGCGACGAGGCCGCTCGGGTGGCCAAGGCGGTTCGGGCGGAAGTGACACGCGCAAACGACGATGCCGCCGGGCGGCCGCTTCCGGTAGCTTGCCACTGGAACAGCGGGCGGCATCCGCGTTCCGCTGAGTGGGGCCCGAAGCACCAGATGGAATTGATTGCCGAGGGCCATTACCTGCTGCCCTGGTTCAGTCATCCGGCCTACGGCAAGGACTATTCCGACGAGGAGATGGACTATTACGAAGGGCCTATCCGCCAGGCGTGCGACTTGCGTCTGCCGATCGGACTGACAGCCTCGCAATGGGAGAGCGGCCTGTCGCGGGAGCCGTATCTGGAACTGCCGCCGGACGAGAATCCGAACGTCGTCGACAAGGAAGGAAAAGTGCGCCCGGAAGTATCGCCTTTCGGACCCGTCGAACCCTGGGAGCAGATCGGCCGACAATGGACGTCGTCGCCTGCAATGCAGAAGTTGCAGGCGTGGTATCCCGATCCGCCGCGGGTGATCTTCCTGTCGAACAACGAGCATCGCAAGCTGACGTGGCGGCGGGTGGAAGAGTCGAGCCGCTGGGCAGAAGAATACGGCGAGGGGAAGAGCGACGAGTTCAAGCGAAACGCGGTGGCCGAAGGCTGGATTGCCCGATACCGGGCCCTGCAGAACGGCATGCGGCAGGGACTCGAAAGCGACGCGTGGCGGCAGGCGGCGCGGTTTGTGGGCTACAATGCCTTCGGTCCCGAGTTTATCGGTCGCTGGGGCGGTTGGCCGGCGTACAGCTTACATCGTGCCGGGCAGATCGATCCCAATCCGCTGATGTGGGACGGCGGGAGCCCATCCTACTACACGCACGATTGGAACCCGAGCACCGACCACACGACCTGGAGCCCGCAGATCGAGTTCATGAACCTGGTCTTCATGCAAGCGGAAGCGTACCGGTTGAATCCGGACTTCTGGCTGGAAATGTCTGTTTGGGATGGCTACGACGGTCCGAATCGCGAGCAGCAATATCCATCGATGCGGAGCCTCTATCGGAAGGAGGGGCAAACGTACGATCCGGCACGATACGGCGGGTTCGTACAGTTCGGCATGTGGCTGTTGCGTCCCCGGGCCGTGCGCGAATATCGCGGATGGACCTTCGATCCCGAGGAAGGGATGCCGTACTTCATGGCGATTGTGGAAGCGGTAGATCGGGTTCACGATAACCCGATCCTACGGGAATTCTGGCGCAAGGGGCGCCTGGCGCCCAATCGGGCGCACCAGCACCCATACCAGGCAGGCGTTCCGGCCGAGTATCGTGATTGCGATCGCTGGTTTCTGTTGGATGCCGACGTCAACCCCCAGGAGCATCCCTGGACATTATCGACCGACATTCCTGTCCTTGCACTTGCCTTGGTTCACGGGAAATCGCCGAACCGCCGCTGGCTCGTCTATGCCCATTCACCCGTGATGACACGAAAGGGCGTCGTGCTGACCGTGCCTGACTACCAAGACATTACCGTCGATGTGACACCGGCCGGCTCGTTCTGGCTTGTCGATCAGCAGGCCGGCACGGTCGAACCGGTTGCGGCGGATTGAGTTTCGAGAGTACAATACACGCCATCGAAAGTGTTATTCATCTACGCAGGGTGAGTCGAGGTCGCGTAAATTATGGTGGGTCCGCACAAGCCGCAACCGAGCTGATTTATGGCCGCTTGCTTGGAAAAACGCCGGCGCCAGCGACCGATGACCCACCAAGGAAGCGACTTGTTTGACCCACCCTACCTGTCGTAAACAGTCCGGGTCAGGAAATAGGAAGATAGCCATGCGCCCAGCGTTATACGCGCGTACTTGCAGCTCAGCCGCTCTGGTAGTCTTGATCTTGGCCACTGCGCCTGCGTTGGCTGCGCCGCTCGAGATGCCAGGAGGGCTGCTGATCGAAGCCGAAGACTTTGCCGAGCGGTCGCCCGACGACGGCAGTTTTGCAGAGCCGATGGCGAGTTCGCACGCGCTGGGGCAACAGGCCGTCTTTCGATTTTTCCCTCACGAAGGCCGGTGTACCTATCGGTTCAAGGTAGAGAAGCAGGGCGTCTACTATCTGTGGCTTCGGTACGCAGCAGAGCACGGACCCCAAATGCGTTGGGCCCTTGATCCGGCGGATCCGCCAGATGCAGACGACGTGCGTCGTTATGATGTGGAATCGACCGGCGCACTCGACGGCCCGGATGCCTGGCGATGGGGCCGATTGGGTAAGATGGAACTCGACGCCGGTGACCATCGGGTGGTCCTGTTCGGTGCGCCCATTCGGATCGATGCCTTGTGGGTAGGTCGGAAGGATGCACCCGTCGACACGAAAGCGGTGCAGCAGATGCGCGCCGCGGAAATGCGCGCCCATATGCAGCACCCGATCGAGCCGATTGTGCCTGCCTGGCTCACGGAAGTCGAACCCTATCGGTTGCCCGAGTGGTACGATGCCATTCGGGTCTGCGTCCATACTCGTCTGAGTCTGCCATGGCGAGAGAAGAACCCTGACGTTTTCGCAAACGCCGGTAAGAAGTTCGCCTCGCTTGGCTTCCGGGAGGTTGCTCGGCACATCAAGACGGGCAGCGAACCGGCGTGGTGGCCCAGTGCGGTCGGCGCGGTACTCGACGATGCGCATGAGGTGAACCTTGCCAAGCAGATCATTGACGAAGCACACGCCGCCGGCTGCCGGATTATCGTGTATCACCGGCACATGGAAGATTCGTATCTGGCCGAAGAGCATCCCGAGTGGACCGCACGCGACAAGCACGGCAAGGTGATCATCAAACGCGGGCCGAAGATCTGTTTCAACACGCCGTATGCCGAGTTCCTCGAGACGCGGCTGGTGGAACTGGCCCGAATGGGGGCCGACGGGTTCTACTTCGACGAAGTCCACATGCCGAAACCGTTCTGCCGATGCGAGAACTGCCGCAAGAAGTTCCGCGAAATCTGCGAAATGGAGTATCCGGAAGAGGACAACCCGCTAGATCCGGCGTATCAGAAGGCAATTGAACTGAACAACATCACCATCGAGCAGACGTTCCGGCGCTGGCGCAAGGCGATCCATGCCGTCAATCCGGAATGCGTCTTGCTGGTCAGCTCGAATACGTATCCTACGCTGGACGATCGGCATACGACACACCGGCTCTACCAGATCGCCGATTCGATGAAAACGGAATTCAACCTCCCGGTACGGCCGTTGCAGGCAGGCCGTTGGCTGTTCGAGGGCGATCCGACGATCGTTCGGCCGGAGACCGATGCCATGCTGGCCCTGGGCTACGCCATAGCCCGCGATGCGTGCGGTGGCCGGCCGCCGCACGTGTGGACGCATGCACTTCCGAACGCGCTGCATGCACGATTCGCCACGGCCGGGCTGATTGCCCACGGAACGATTGCCAACCTGGATCATTCGGAGGCGACCATTCCCGACCCCGAACTGTTCGCCGAGGCGGTCGCCCTGGGGAACCAGATTGCTCCGGCGTTTGCCGGGGCGCGGCCGATGCGTTGGGCCGCCGTCCATTTCAGTGAATATGCACGCGACCTGGACATGCCGCTCGGCGAGGAGGCCTGGCGCAACGTCCTGCATCCAACGTATGGCATGTTCGCAACACTGCTGCGGGCCAGATTGCCGGTTACCATTCTTACGGATAGCCAACTCGAGCAGGGACGCCTCGACGGCGTTTCCGTCCTGCTGCTGCCGGCTCCCGAGCGACTCACCGAGGCAATGCAGCGGTCGGTCCAGGCGTTCGAGCAGGCTGGGGGTGTGGTAATTCGCCAGCAAGCGGATTGGGCGTGGCATTCCGCCGGAGAGCGTCTTCAGCAGGCGGGAGCCGGGCTGCGTGCGGCCATGGCCGACGCGATTGATGCTGCACCGGTGACCGTTAAGGGCGGCCCCGAGAAGATGCATGCGGTAAGTTATCTTCACGGCGACCGGCGCGGGTTGACCGTCGCTCTGGTGAACGACTTCTCGTGGGTATTCACCGGTCGGGCGAAACTTCGCAACGGCGAGCCGAACCCGCTTTATCAGGAGGCAATCACCCGGCAACCACCAGCACCATGCCGAAACGTCTCGGTATCGCTGCAACTGCCGGTGAAAGTGGAATCGGTGACAGACATCGCCCAAGGGAAGGTGCTCGCCACTCAGGCGAATGGCGCACAAACGCGAATCGCACTCGACAGTTTCGATTGCACGGCCGTACTTGTGATTCGCCTGACAGAACCATTGCCATAAGTGGGAGTTGCCCGGCGGTGTTGAAGGTCGCCGGCCAAATGGTCGGTTGCGTAGATAATTTGGAGAATCATGATGTACCCGATCAGATCCCCATGGCTGGCTACAAGTCTACTGCTTGCTTCTGTCCTCCCTGGCTTGGCGCAAACGACTTCTGATGAGGCGGAGGCGATTGCCAATATCCAACGGATGGGCGGCACGGTGACTATCGAGGGAGAGCCGGGCAAGGAAGCTGTTTTAGTGGAATTCGAATATCGACGGCAGGGGTGGTCTTTGTGCGATGATGTGCCGTTTTTCCGTCCGCAGTTCACAGATGCTGTGCTCGTGAACGTCCGACAGTTGTCGCGGATGAAATCGCTGGACTTGGCCGGTAGCGAGGTCACGGACGCTGGGTTGGAATACCTGGAGGGGGTACCCGGGCTCGTTTCCCTGGACCTTTCGAGGACCGAAGTAACCGATGTTGGGACAGCGCATCTCAAGGAAATGCCAGAACTCCAGCGCTTGGATCTCGATTTTACAGATGTGACCGACACAGGATTGGCGAACCTGAAGGGCCTGTCTCAACTCCAGACTCTATCTCTATTGGGTACGAAGATCACCGAGGCGGGACTCGAGAATCTCAAAGAAATGCCCCAACTCCGATCCCTGAACTTATCGGGTATGCAAATCACGGAAGCCGGATGGGCTCACCTCAACGACATACCCCACCTGCGATCGTTGAACCTGCAGCTCACCCGTGTGAACGATACCAGTTTTGCGCAGATCCAAGGCTGCTGCCGACTCAAATCGTTGACTCTCGGTGGGACCGATGTTACCGACGCCGGATTGATGCACCTTGAAGGGTTGAGGCGGCTCCAAGGGATATACATATCGGGGCAAGAACTCAGCGATGCCGGTTTGGTGCATTTCAAGGACTTGACCGAACTCCGCGCGATAAGCGTCTCGGGACGGCGGTTTACGGGTGAGGGGTTGGCGCACTTCAAGAATCTTTCTGAGCTTCGGTACCTTCACCTATACAACACCGATGTCGATGATGCCGGACTCATGCATCTCAAAGGTCTAACCAAGCTTCGTGTGCTGTATCTGACGGGGACGAAGGTGAC
This sequence comes from Thermoguttaceae bacterium, assembly GCA_040772845.1. Classification (GTDB taxonomy): domain Bacteria; phylum Planctomycetota; class Planctomycetia; order Pirellulales; family Thermoguttaceae; genus PWXP01. The sequence goes on along the minus strand of JAXGXG010000001.1, from coordinate 6,659,983 downwards.
CGATGCCGGATTGGAGCATCTGACCGGGCTGGACGGTCTTGCGGCCCTGTATTTGAGCCGGACTAAGGTGACTGACGCAGGCATGGAACATCTGGGTAAGTTGAACAGTCTTGCGAACCTGGATTTGGGCGATACCAAAGTGACGGATACCGGGCTGGCTCATCTGAGCAGGCTAGACAACCTCATGGCCTTGGATTTGGCGTCGACCCGAGTGACTGGTGCGGGGCTCGTACACCTTCAGGGAATGTCGAAGCTGCGTAATCTGAACTTGGAAGACACATGGGTGAAGGATGCAGGCTTGGAGAGTCTTGAAGGGCTGCATAACCTCAGTGAGTTATGCCTGTGTGATATACAGGTGACGGACGTGGGCGTGAGACATCTTCAGGGATTGACGAATCTCAGGTTGCTGGACCTGTCGGATACCAAGGTGACGGACGCTGGATTGCAGTATCTCAAGGCGTTGGGCGAACTGCGCGAGCTGAAGCTACGTGAGACGCAGGTAACGGATGCGGGCCTGAGACATCTTCAGGGGTTGACGAGCCTCAGATTGCTGGATCTGCGTGATACCCAAGTGACGGACGCGGGGCTCGCACATCTGCGAGGGTTGCAAGACTTGAGAATGCTGGACTTAAGGCGAACTGCGGTCACGCGTGAAGGCGCAGCGGTACTCCACCGTGCACTGCCGAATTGCGGAATCGATTGGACGCCGCCGAGTTCAGACAAGAGGCAGTGCCGTTAGACGCGGATGCGTGGGCGGTAGTGATGTCCGGCGTTTGCAGGAGTTGGGGCCGCCGGCCTGCCTATGGGATATCGTCAATACGGCGGATGGTGAGGTTGTCGAGGTAGACGGGGTAGCCGTCGCCGCGATGACGCAGGGCGATGCCGAAGGCGGCATCCTGCTTGTGGCGGAATACGCCGCTACTGGCGAACTCGGCGCCGTCTTCGCCTGCGTAGAGATCGAACGCCTGCTTCGATACGTCGAAGAGTAGCCGAACCCGACTCCACTGCTTCAGTTTCCAGCGTGCGATGCGGGTCCAGTGCTCGGCTTCGGTGTAGTAGGTGATGAAACGGCGGTTCCAGTGGAGGTAGGCGCCGACACCGCCCGTGTAGTACGATGTTTCACGCCGCCTGGGATCGCTTGCGTCGAAACGACCCAGTGTCGACAGCAGCAGCCCCTCGCCCGGTTCGCCGGAGAAGTAGTCGAACTCGATCTCGAAACGCCCTCGTTCCGGCTGATCGAATAGCAGGAAGGCATAATCCTGCGATTGCAATCGCAGTACGCGGTTGCGTTCCTTCGGACTGCCGGGGCCGCCGCCGATATGACTGGCAATGACTTCAGGGGCCCCGGCGCCCACTTGCCAACCTGCCGGCAACGTGCCGGGCGCGGTGGATTGGAAGTCTTGCTCCGAAATGAGGGTTCGATTCCCTGTCGGGCTCACCTGCGGTGGATGTTGGACCACTTTCGGCAGTTGGTACGTTTCCAGCGGCGGCAGGTCGGGTTTGTGGAGATCGGCCGTCTTGCGGTACACACGCACCCAATCGACGGCCATGCTCACGCCGTCCATTGTTTCAAGGGCGACGTTGTCGCGCTGGAGTTGCCGCGGCATGATCACGGTGCTCAGTCGCACGTCGGCCGGCGCGTGGGCGTTGGGGTTGGCCAGCCGGCGGACCGGCTTGCCGTCGAAGTACCAGATCAGTTCGTCCTTGTTCCACTCGACGCCGTACAGATGAAAGTCGGCGTCGAGGTCCATCGGGGCGTTCCACCGCATACCGGTCGAGAACCGTTCCACGTCTGCGCCGGGTTCGGGGGCCATGAAGAAGTGCAGCGTCATGGCAAGCTCGCGCGGCGTATGCCCCTCGTTCACGTCGATCTCGAAATGCGGCGGATCGGGGAACCGGGCTCCCTCGGGCCGGAACAGCCAGAACGCGTTGTTCAGATAGCGGCCGTAACGCATACGGGCCTCGAAGTAGCCATACTGCTGGCGAAAATGCCGCGTCATGATGTGGGCGGTGGTCCACTGGCGACCGCCGCGCGGCGGATCCACGTGGCGTGTAACCTGGTAGAGAATCCCGTCGCGCAATTCGTTATTCTCGGGCCAGCGACTTTCAAGCTTCGTCGCACCTCGCGGTCCCGCCTGCGACTCCCATACGTCCCAGTCCACGCGTTCGCCGTCGAACTCGTCTTGAAACGTCAGTTCCCACTGTGCATGGTCCGGTGGCTGGGCGAATGCAGCAACGGCCGAGAACCAGACGGACAGCAAGACGACAAGCCAGACGCTGGGAGAAAGCTGGAAATACTGCATGGTGGATGCCCGCGCGAGGAAATAGGGAAAACGCATACTCTGGGAACCGTTTCAAGTGTGGCTTTGCTTCAGGCATAGCTAAAGCAAGGATGTTTTGGCATACAGAACGGTTTGCCCTGCCGCTTAGTCTTTGCCCGCGTGGGTGATTGCCACGCGATCGATCGCCATTTGGCGTGTCCAGACAATCTTCAGGTGTCGCGTGCCGGACGGAAGGGGAACGACGTAGTCAACCTGCGTTTGGCTGTACTTGGCGCGTGCAGCACCGCCGATCGGTGGCGCGATATGTTGCCGCTCCTGCTGCTTTGCAGGCGGTACGGGCGTCCACTGGCGGCCATCCGGCGAGGCCAGGAATGCCGGGTCGGTTATGGGGCCTAACGACGTAGTGAAGAAGGCCGTAATGCCCGCCTCCCGCGCCGCGCCGGGGATGTCGTAAGCCAGCCAGTCTTCGCCGTCGCCGCAGACGCGGAACAGATACTCGGCATAGCGGGCATTGTAGGTGTTGTCCAGCCGCAGATTGTCTGATTTGCCTGCCACGCGAGACAGATCGCGGTATTCGTCTACAAAGCAAAGTTCCTTGACCTGGACGGGGCCGACCATGTTGGATGGCGCCGAACGCCCGCCTGCGTTGCGTGCGACCACGCGATAGTAGTAGGCTTGGCCGGTCTGGGCCGTTTCGTCACTGAACAGGGGGCGATAGGCGACGTCGGCGTCGGAAACGTTTTCCGCGATGACGGTCCACGGCCCGTCCGCTTCTGTAGCGCGCTGGATATCGTAACCTTCCGCGCCGGCCGAGCCACGCCAGGTGAACAGGGGAACGTCCGTGAAGGGCAGCAGTTCCGGTGCGTCCGGAGGCGCCACCGGCGGCAAGGGTAGTCCGCGAATGCGGAACGCGGCGGTGCGCATCTCGTTGAGGATACCGATTTCGGCCTGAGCGTCGGCACTGGCGAACCCGGGATAATGGTACGACCAGACGCTCGGGTAGGTGAAGATCTGGTGCCAGTAGAACCCGCCGTCGCGATGGTGGAAGTACATGCTCCACAACAACGCTCCGGCGACACCGTCCGTTTCAACGCAGACATCGAGGAAGGCCCGCAGTTTCTCCACCACGTTTTCGCGTGTGAGGACATTATTGTCGATATACGGGCCGAACTCTCCGACGAAGAAGGGCCGTTGACCGCCGATCAGTTCCACTTCCTTTTTCACCGCCGCCGCCCAGTCTGGTCCCGAACCTCTGTAGTTGGTGTAGTAATGGCGCGTCAGCAGATCGATGTTCGGGTCGATCAGTTGCGGTGAGAACGCCGGATGGTGACGTGTCTCGGCGACCAGGTGATTGGGATCGATGCTCTTCATATAGGCCGCCATTTCGGTGAGCCACTCCGGTTTCGCATTCCATATTTCGTTGCCGAACTGCCAGGCGAGGATTGCCTTGTCGTCTTTATACGGAACGCCTGTGACGCTATTGACCCGATTGAGCACGTAGCGCACAGTGGCCTTGTAGTCTTCTCGCAATTGCGGGTCGGTGAAGAACTCCTCTCGCTTCTTGCCGCGCCAGGAGGCGTAGGTTCCGATCCCGCCCAGGTAATCGCCCGAACCGGCCGTCAGACAAAGGATGACGCGCACACCATGACGGTTTGCAATGGCCAGCGTGTGGTCGATGGTCTTGAAGGCCTCTTCGTTGAACTTCCCGGGGGCCAGAACGTAATGCCAAGGCTGCGGCTCTTCTTCCGGTCCGCGAATGGGGAGATTCCAAGTTCGGACAACCGTCATGCCCATGCACGAGAGCGTCTTCATGGCGTCTTCGATTTCCCAGGGCGTGGGCAGCGTCATGTGCTCGGGCAGTCGCAACGTGAAGTCGTAGGGTACGACCAGGCCCGGAATGTTCGCGCCCATGAAGCGGAACTCCTTGTCGCCGTCCATCAGCCGGTTGCCGTCGCGGGTGACGAAGTGGTCAAAACCGTTCGTACCGGCCATTACGTTTGCAATGCCGGTGGCGTTGATGGCCAGACAAAGCAGAACAGAAAGGTGTCGCAGTCTCATGCTAACTCCCGTAAAGATGCAGTACCAACCGATTGTGAGGATGCGTATACGTCCAGTATAGTCGCTGGGAATCGAGGGGGCCAGTGTTGGCGCGGCGCGTATCTTCGGTGCCGGAAATACCGACTCCCCTGTTGGGCTGCAGATGGGTACCCAACGGCGAAGAGATTGCGTCACGGCTGGGGTCAGGCGTACGATAGGAGCTTCGAGACTTCCAGTGCCTGCTGCATGAGCAGTTGAAAGTCCTCAGGGGCGCGTTTGCTCCAGTAGTAGAATACGATCCGGCTATCCTGCGTCTCGAACCGGAATCGTTCGCTGCTATGATCGGCAAACCAGGCGGGTTTGGGCATCGAAGAGCTCGTGTACGGCCGATTCTTGCTCGCCCTGCAGGACATAAGCGTCGGAGAAGGCGGGATCGTCGTCGAAGTTGATGTCCTGGCCGCCGAGCAGGGCGCCCAGCTTGTCGAAGACGGCGCGCTGCGGACGCAAATGGCCGTGCGGTGTGTCCAACGTGTTGGTCTCAAGGACGCACAGAGTCCGGACGTGACGTTTCGACTTCGAGCCCCGTGTTCCGTTGCTCGTACGAGTTCGGTAGGAGAAATCGCCGACAGTAATCCGCACATTGTCCGCGTCGGCTTCAACGGCGTTGTAGAAACGCTGCCTGATGCCCTCGCTGAGCACTTTGAAGCCGGCGGTCCGATTCAGTATGTCGTTGTTCGCGCCCAGAAAGGGGAGTCTCAACGCCTCGGCAGCACGCCGCCACGCGTCGGTTCGCCGTTTCTCCAACCATTGTGACACGATGAATACGAGCACCAGAATCGAGCCGATTCCGATGAATAGCAATAGGCCGAACCGATCTATAGTCTTATCCCCAGGAAGGTGACATTGTGGGACCCTAGCACGCCCTATGGCATCCGTCAAGATCAGGGATTTGATCATGCTCACGTATTGCGGCGCATCGGCTTCCATGGCCTTTCCCTATCTGGTTTGTAGAAATGGCGCTGTTAGCGGGATTCTCTTTATCGCTTTGGCAGGACTGGGCAAAATACCGGGAGGCGGAGGCGATTACCACCGAAAAGTCGCCAGCAGTTGGGTTTCTCGGGCGGCTACGACGAAGACCAATAGGGTGAAGTGCCGAAATACTGGATAAGGAGTGTGGGGCGAACAGTACCCAAACGTCGCGTGACAGGGGGGCGTTATGCGGATGAGTCTCGATATGCTCTGGTGGGAGGCGCGGATGTTCTGCAATTCCCGACTCGATCGCCAGACCATCCTGCGTCGGAACCGGCGAAGGTTTACCCGCCTGGCCTGCTATTTGCAGCGCCATTCCCCGTATTATGCGACCACCGAGATGCTGGTGATTGGAATGGCCGAGCCGAAGAGCCAGGGCATGGTCTTGTTGGAGGACGATCTTTGGATCGAGGTGGAGAAAGATCGGCTGCTGGTAACGAACCTGCGTAACCGCACAACGCCGTTGATTCGATACGTCCACGCCGATGCCGTGACGCTATCGGCCCCGCGCGAACGTTACGACTACTACCGTGGCTTTCGCAGGATCGATGCGATTGCCGGGCGCCGGGAAGAACGACTGGTACTGACGAACGAAAGCGAAGAGCAGGATTTCATCCATCCCTTGTTGATCGTGGAGTTCTACGTACGGGGCGTCGAGCGGTATCAGGTCGTCCGCACCGGTCCGGCAGCCTTTGTCTTCCGTGCGAAAGCCGAGGCAGGTTTGTCAACTGCGGAGCGCGAACGCGCAGAACGCGAAATCCGGGCGAAATGGAATGCGATTCCCGCCCAGAAGAACATGCGGAACGTTCGCTATCAGGTACAGTGGACCGACGCGTTGTACCACGATCCGCATTCCGGCAAGTTTCGTCTCGTATTGACCTCCTTGCCCGAATCGGCCGCCGTTGGAAACGGTGGCGACTGGCGCCGCGAGCGGAATGGTTGGAGAGTCCCTGGAACTCCCATCGGCTGCCCCGTGAGAACGTCATTTGGTTGACGACGGATTGTGGTTTGGCAATCGTTCGCTCCCGTTAGCCTGTATCCAGCGACGCGTCCATTCCACGGCCTCCAGGCCGACGTCGACGTTGGGCGTGGCCAGGAAGATCATGCCGGCGATACGCCCTTCCTTCAACCATTGGTGGCCAAGCCCCACCTGCTGCTGCATGAGGGCGATGGGCAGCGGCTTGCTCTCGTGGAAGTCGTACATATAGCAGCCGAGGAAGAGCCGCTTGTCCGGAGCGAGCCGCTCCAGGGCGGCGAAATTGTCTGCCATGTGCTCGAGGTCAGCGGGTCGCCACGTCCACAAGGAAAGTTGATCGACCTCGGCAATATGAGCCCGAGCGCCGGGTTTCACCTGCCCGGTGTAGATTACGGCCATCAGCGGCAGGCGGGCGCCGCGCACCTGCCGGCGGCGGAGGGTCCGCAGTTGTTCGGGGCTGAGCGATGCGCGAAATGAGCGATCGGCGGCGTCCACCGCGGCAGGCGTGTCTGGCAGGGGATCGGCGGCGTTGCCGGCGGCCGGTTCATGGAAGAAATCGTCGAGGATGAAGCCCACGATATTCGGGTTGCGTTCGGCCAGCGAGAACGCCGCGTCGCGTTCCATCTGCGATGTGCCGCCGCCTGCCGCAACCAGCGACCAGAGAACGCGGTCGAGTTGCCGGAAGGGCGCATAGTAGTCGTCGAATGGGGCGGCCGGTTTCCCATCGTATCGGACGAAGATCATGTTCTTCAGCCCCATCCACTGTGCGGCCGCGACCGGTTCGATGGTTGAAAGGAGCTTCATCGGCCGGAGGTAGCTGCCATTGTACACGCCTGCCGGATGCCCCCAGATCCATAACCGGTCCAGTACGGTTTCCGGCGATTTCGATGACGTTGTCGGCTCGGCCGCTGTAAGCAGCGGCGATGTGCACAGCAAAGCGAGTAGCGCGACTTGGCGAACGACACGGGGCATGGGGCAGGACATTGCGGGCCTCCTCGGGGTGCGATACTACGGCATGGTATCACACTCCTGGCGACATGGGAAGAAAGCACAATTGCTGAGCGGCCGGGTTCAGCAGCGGACTTGCATCCTGTGCGGCCTCTTGACCTTGGAACCGTTTCTGCCTAGACTCAATACCCGTTGGGGCTGGCGAAACCAGTTGAGACGGTACTTGGACGACAGGCTACCCCAGCAACTTCGTCACGTCCAACGCTTCGGTTGTCGAGGGCGACTTGGCCCTGAAGATGAACTTCAACGCAGGTGAGGGCTCCGTCGTAGCATATCGCGACTTCACGGATGCGACGGGCGTGGTCTATGTCGACACCCTGCTCAAGGTTGACGGAGCGGCGACCAGCGGATTCCCCGTCATTATGTACGTCGGGCCGAATGCCGCGGGATTCGGCAGCCCAACCCTGAACGCCGGTACGGCTACCATGATCAATTTGGACGTGGGCACAACCGGTGGTAACGTCCGTGCTTCAACTGGTACGGGTACGGGCACCTACACCTTCGTCGACACCGGCTACAATTGGAGCGCCAATGAGTGGGTGCGCGTAACCCAGGAGATTCATCCGCAGGTGGGCACAGAAGCGGGATGGTACCGAGTTTGGGTGGACAGGCAGTTGTTCGCGCCAGCAACGCCGCTCGGCTTCCGCAGTCCCTCGACGTTCATGGACAGTGTCATGTTCTACATGACGCCGCAGGGTTCGACTTCCGTCTATGCAGACCAGTTCCGCGTGCTCACCCACAACCCGTTTGAGACCATGCCTGCCACAACCGGTTTCGAGGCCGATGGCGGCTATATCGACGGCCAGACTGTCGTCGGCAAGGGCCTACCGGAAGACGGCTGGACAGGCAATTGGACTGCGGTCAATTCTTCGGGCACTGCCATTGTGCAGAGCGTCTACAAGCGTAGTGGCGATATGGCGCTCGAACTTGGACTTTCCGGTGCAACAGGTACGCAGGAAATCTATCGCGAGTTCGCCGATCAGAGCGGTGTGTTCCGAGTCGATTATGACGTGATGATTGCCGAGGAAATCGATACCCGCTGCTACACGTACGTTGGGCAGGACTCGGCCGCATCGTCGAATAATGCCGCCGCGATGGTGAGTTTCCGGGAAAACGGCAACATCATGATCGGCGACGGGGCAGGCGATGGTAATCGGATAGACCGCGACTCGGGCATGGATTGGGTCGCCGGCGAGTGGCTGCATGTCAGCCAGGAGATTGACGTACCCAACCAGGTGTTCAACGTCTGGATCGACGGCGTGAAGTGTACGACCAACGTGAACGATCCATTGGGTTATGGCTTTCGTTGTGCGCCCACGTCGTTCCTCGACGACATCAAATTCCTGGTGACCGACGGCGCAACCCGGACCGGAACGTTCTACTTCGACAACATCAGGGTCACTCCCGAGCCCGGCGCATTGACGCTTCTGTGCATCGGAATCGCCATGTTGCTGTTTCGCCGGTCTCGTTAATCACGTTGACTCTTCCGTTTCTAGGTGCGAACAGCGACCCGTTGGAGTTCCGGCTTCAGCCGGAAAGGGAAGACCGCCTAAAGGCGGGACTCCAACCATGGCGATCTGCACCTAGAAGCGGAAGAGCCATCACGTTTCTGCCCCTCATTGCCAGAACGCATCTTGCGGCTAGTGAGTGCCGTTGGCGGTGGAGCATTCTTCCGTAGCCACAGTTCGGTGCACTTGCCGCACCTACGCACCGGTGGCTTGCCCTTGCGTAGGCGGTTGACGTCGGGGAAGAATGTGATGTTGCCTCGCATGTGGAGAGGGCGGTTCCCGTAGTCTCTTCTGGGTCCGCGGCCGAAAGAGAGAGCATCGGCAAAGAAGAGCCAGGTTGTTGAGCTGACGGCAAGCAGAACGTAACCTGCGAAGACCATGCCACAAACACCGTAGGCCGCCTTAGGCTCGACGATCAGCAGTACCGCGAGTCCGGCCAGTGCTGCGGGAACCATCGCGAGCGCGAGCCAGAACCCTCGCTTCGTGCCGAACAGCGAATAGTAGTGGCGACGCAGCAACCGGATATCGAAGAACTCGCGGAACCCCCGGACCACGTCGCGAAAGGCAAACAGGAGCGAGAGAAGCAGTACCGTGGCGCAGAAGGACATGATCCACATCAATCCAAGCCGCGTGATACTGAACATAGCTGGTCCCCTTCCGAAAACCCGGAAGTCCCCCTGGGAGGTATTCGCCGCCAGTCAGCGTATCTTGAGGCAATTCATCGTCCATTGCATTCCTCCTGAATGCCGGTCACCTCCTGCTCGCCAACTGCAGCCTCACACCAGGGGCGCCAGGTGAGGCAGTAGAATGCCACGGCGTCTGCCATCAGGTGTCGGTAGCGGTAGTCCTTTGAAACGGCCAGGTCCTGGTCCAGCCCTTTGAATGTCGCCGTCAGTTGCTCGACATCGGATTCGGCCACGATGCCTTGTGCCTGCATCAGTTGGGCTATGCCCTGAGAGAAGGCCGACGCGGTCTGCGCGGTGTCGATCATGACGACGGCCTTGTCCAGCGAGTCCAGCAACGCTTCGTGGGTGGCCCGATCGCGCGCGAACCGCGATGCGCCCAGGCCGAATCCGGACGCCGCCGCCCCGAGCTCGGCAACGATCGGGCCGGAATCGATGTCCATGAACCCGTCGTGGGCACGGGGCCACTCCCGGAAGCCGGCGATCTTGCCGGAACCCTCGCCTTGCTCGATCCAGTAGCCCTCTTTGAATCGTGCGTACAGATCGCGGCAGTGGGCCGGCGCCAGGTGCCCCAGAAAGCAGATACTGCCTGCAATGGCGCACCCGCGCGCGCCGGCGAGCGGCCGGCCCGTGCGAGGGTCCATCTCGGTGCAGGCAAAGCCGGTGGCCTGGTCCATGGCCACGGTCTGGCGAAATCGCAAGTGGTCTGCCACCAGCTTGCCAGATGCGTTCAGATTGCGACCTTCTTGCACGTCGGTCAGTCGCACGGCCAGTAGGCATGGAAGGCAATCGAACGCCCACGCCCGATGCGGGTACGAAGGGACCCATGCACCGCTCCGTTGCGAGCGAAAGCCTTGCCTGAGGACCTCAGCAATCTGTTGCTGATGCTCGGCATACTTCGCGTCACCCCCAGCCAGGCGGTAGCAGCAGAGCATCAGGCAGTAGTGGCCCAGATACACCCCATGCCCGTTCCATCGCCGAAGTCTATGTACGTCTTCCCGCATGGGCGCCTCGAGCCATTCGCGTGTCCAGCGCTGCGAGGCAAGCTGAATCAGCCGGTCGATGGCCCCTCGGCACTCTGCGACCGATTCCGGATGGGCCATCGCGTGGTTGGCCAGTCCATAGGCCGGCAGCGCTAGCGCGAGGATTGCGCCTTCGGGATATGCGGCCGCGTCGCGACGGATACGCTTCGCGTAGTCTTCCGGTGACTTCGAAAGTCCGAGGAACTGCCGGTAGAGCACCTCGACCGCTTTCGGCTCCGTCCACGGAGCCTCCCAGCAGGGAAGGGGCTGCTGTGCGGTCTTCGACGTCGGTGCGGTAGCTGGAGGGACGTTCGGCGCCGGCGGTGGTGCACAGCCAGCGACGACGACGAGGGAGAAGAGCGGTATTAACTGTTTCCAGCGAGACATATTCGGCTTGGCAACTTACACCCAAACTCTCTGAAGTCGTCCAACACGCAGAATAGCATTAGTGGGCGCGTCGCCGTCATGCCAGCAGTCCGATCGCGCCAGCCAGCAACAGGAAGATGCTGCCCGGTTCGGGGACATGCGTGACGACGAGCGTCGGGCGAAGATCGGTGGCGCCAGTATCGCTACTATAGAAAGCAGGAAAAATGGAAGCGCCGGAACTGGCCTTCAAGGCCAAGCCGTAGTTCGCAAACGTGCCCTCGTGCCATCCACGCACAAGATCGGTGATATCCCAGGTCCTCCACTCGTTCGGATAGAGCCGGAGTTCGGCACTCTGCACGTAACCGCCTGCGGGGATGGCCGAAAGATCGAACTCGATGAAAGACTCGAACTGCCAGCCGCCAGCCAGCGAGGCCGTTAACTCGGTTGACGAACCAAAATTCTTGTCGAGTGAGGCCCCGCCTTCCTGGTAGCCATAGGCATCTTTGCCTTCAGGCCCAGGCTGGAGGAGAATCACGTCTGCATGCACCGGCTGCCAGAACAACCAAGAAGCCACCAGGCATAGTACACTTTTCTGGCCGAAGGCCATTCGATTGCACCTCATCGAATCCCTCATGTCATTTCGAGGAAATCCATACTGCCCTTTGCGGAACGCCCCATGTTGTGGAGACAAGGTAGCCATGCTCAGGCACTCGCGCCAGGTCGGCCCACGGACGAGTCCTTCTTTCACAGCCAGTCTACCAGAAACGCAGTATGATCGCCCTTCCCCTGGGAGTCAAGCGTCCTGCGAGAATCGAAAACGTGTGCAGCACTTCCACCAGGGCGGCCTCAAGGCTCGGTGGTTGACGGAAGGTTGAGTTCGGCGGCGCATGTTACCCAGTCGGGATCACCTAACGGGGCGCCATGAAGGATACTGCTGCTGCCCCTCTTTTGGTTCACAACGGCCAGATTGCGGCCGACCCGTTGCGTCCAGCTTTTTGGGGACACCCTCGCGGCGCCCCTCAACCTATCGAAAAAGGAACCCGATTCCCCTTGTTGCGACTTTCGCGTAGAATACAGTTTCTTAGAGTCTGTCCGAAAACGGGGACTGCCCCTTTCGGATAGACTCCAAGCGTCGCATCGCGGGCTGAAAAAACTGCTGGCCGAGATTCCGGAAGTCGTCTTGATGAGGTTCTCGGCCTGAGCCGAGCCAGAAGCAGGATCCACACCGGCTGACGGAAGCCGCTTTCGAACCGCCGGCGCCGTTGCCTCGTTCGCCGCCTTGCTCAATGAGAAGATGTCTTGAGAATTCGCAGTTCCTTGCTGACCGGTCTCTCCGCAGGCCTTTTCGCAGGCGCCGTCTGGCTCCTGTTCCGCACGTTGCGTCAGAGCCTTCGCGAGGACACGCCCGGCGCCAATCCCTATGCCAAGTCGCCGCGAGAGCGGTTTCTCTATTGTGCTTGGCACGATTCGATGGTGATTCCGGCGTTCGCAGGCAAACACCGCGGAGCCGCCGCGCTGACGAGCCAACACGCAGACGGATCGTTTGTCGCCCACGTGCTCCAATGGGTCGACGTATCGACCGTGCGGGGATCGGATTCAGGCCGAAATGGATCGTCTGAACCAAGCGGCCGAATGCCTGTCTGGGACAGCCGTTGCCGAGCCGCTGACCATTTCGGGTTGACACCCGTCGGACGGAAGCCACGGCGCTATCGAGAGAACGTGGGCGGACCGTTCCGGCGTAACCCTTCCTATTGCTGTTTGCCTTTTTGGCCCATTCTAGAGAGGAAAAAACATGACCAGGCCCCGAGATATTGATTACGCCGCAGCCGCCGTGAAGAAGGCGATTGTGGAGAAGTTCCGCGACGTCAACGTGGAGGAGAGCCTTCAGGTAATGGCGGGCGAGCGGACGATCTTCGTCGAGGACAGCGGGCGCACGGCCGAAGGCACACGAGACAATTTGCTGGCGGCGGTTCGCAAGGCAACCAGTTACGCCGATCTATGGGTAGTCCTGGCCGCAGACGACAAGATCATCGGGTAACCGCCAGGGCATTGAACGGAAGCGCGCCCCGCCAGAAGCCCGTTGAAACAGCGACCCTGGCAACGCCAGGGCGCATGATGCCTTGCCAGCTTTCCCGACCGGCCGCTAGCGGTCGAGATCGTCTCGCCCGGCACAGTCCGCGGCGGCCTCCGCTTCGGTGTCGGCCGGAGCAGGCTCGGCGGACGGGGCGTCGTCCTTTTTCTTCTGGCGGCGCGCTCTTTTTGCCTCCGCCTTCCGCTTCTTCTCGGTCTCTCTCGCCCGTTTGGCGAACGTGTTCTGGTCTTTTGCCATAAATCGCTTTTCCTCTCACGGTTGAATGATGCTAGCCGTATTAGAGCAGAAAACGCTTCCCAAACGCAGGCCAGTTCGCGAAAATTCAAGGCTTTCGGTACTTTTCCCAGGTCAGCCTCAAGGCTTGGTGGTTGACTGAAGGTTGAGTTCGGCGGCGCGTTTTCCCCAGTCGGCATCGCCTGGCGGGACGGCATGACGGATGTTGCTGCCGATTTCTGCCCCATCTGCCTCTCTATTCCGGTTTTTTGGATGGCCCCAAGGTATAATAGCTCCCATGACAATAAACAGACGACATTTTCTGACCGGTGCGGCGATGGCGGCGGCGTTCGGACGGTTCGGGCCGATTTGGGCTGCCGCCGGACAACCAAGCGGCAATGAAACGCCTGCAACCATTGCCGAATGCGAAACACTGTTTTTCGGCGCGAGTTCCCACGCCTGCGCGCGGGCATGGGCGAAACCGGATAGGACGGTCATCCTCGAAAGCTCGCTTCTGACGGTCGGGGAATTCTCCGGGGCCCTGTCGCCGGTTGAGCTGACAACGCCCCGGTGCGAAGCGGCAAAGGCGTTCGTCCGGCGGATGGAGAAGGAAGGCCTGGTTGCCAATGGCAAGTACCACGCGCCGCCCGTGTCGGATGTGATCGTTACGGAACTTCTGGATCGGCAGGCGAATTTCTTCTTCAACGGAACGCTGGTTGACGTTACCCGGTCCGACGGGCGATTTTGCGCACTGGTTTCCGGTGCGGACGGGCTGAACCGCATTGTCGCCAATCGGATTATCGATACGACGCCGGTCGGCTGGCGCGATTACGGTGCGGGGCGAATCCGGGAGAAGTTCCTATGTGCGCCGCTGTTCGGCAACCCCAACGGAACAACCGATTCCTTGCGCGGAGAAGGCTACGAGACGTTTGCCGGCGCTTTGCCCGGTGAGATGACGCTCAAGGTCAAACTCGCCGCCGATGCCGATTGGCACACGGCGCGGCTGAAACTCTACGAGACTTACGAACGCTTTGCCTCCGGGCACGGAAGCGGCTGGCAGATCGGCGGCGAGGCGACACAGCTTGGCGTAGTCTATTGGACAACAGAACGGATTTCCGAAACGACTCCGGATGGCATCCTGTGGCATCCCGCCGCGCAGTATCCCGACCTGGTCTCTGCATTCGAGGAGGGCGCGGCATGCTGATCGGTCTTCTCGAATCCGGACAGGTTGTGCGCAAGGAAGCAATACCGGCATTCGCCGCAACCTATGAGGTGGTCGTGGTCGGGCTGGGCACGGCAGGCGTGGAGGCTCTGCTGGATTCCGCCGAACGCGGAGTCAAGACGCTTGGGATTGATCTGCGAGGCGGGCTCGGCGGCAACTCAACGCTCGGATGCGTGAATTTCGCCCCGAAATGGCCGAACAACGTACCGGCGAATCTTTGCCGGCTCGAACGGCGGGCGGCGCGGTCCGGCGCCGAACTTGCCTATGAGACGGCCGTGATTGGTGTCTGGCTGGAAGGCAATACCGTTTGCGGACTCAAGGTTTGCCGGAACGGAATGGTTCGGGACGTCGCGGCGAAAATCGTGATTGATGCTACTGGCAGTGCGACGGTGGCAAGGATGGCAGGGACTGAAGTCACAATCGGCCGGGCCTTTGACGGCGCGCAGTTTACCGTGTCGAAGACCTACCTGTTTGAAACGCCAAACGGAGTGCACCCGGCCTACTGCGGCGTGTGCGATAATCCGGCGGTCGGAATGGCCGATTATGCGCAGTTGGTCGCGAATCTCAATCGGCGGGCGTTGCGACTGAGGGGCAGAACGCACTCACGGGTACTGGTCGCCGCATCGACCATCGGCGCGCGCGAGGAAGCGCATGTCGTTACCGATAGGGTGCTTACTTTCCGCGAGTGCCTGTTCGCTGGGCCGACGGACAAGCCGGTTTTCACCACATGGACACCCTTCGATATGCACCGCGCGGATAAGGACTGGGCATTCGAAAGCGAAGACGCGGTCACCTGGTCGGTTCTTTGCGGGCTGCATTCGTTTGCGTATCCGGCGGCCATTCCCTATGAGACGCTACTTCCCAAAGGCGTGGACGGCATGCTCGTTCCGTCGCGGCATTTCGGCATCGACCACGACGCATTCAGCGGAATCCGGTTGAATCCGGAAATGCGGTTGACCGGCCGGGTGGCATCCGCCGCCGCGAGTCTTGCGGTAGAGCAGGGAATCAAGCTCCGGCAAGTCAAGTATGCAGACCTGCGCAAGCTTCTCGATGAAAGCAACCTGATCCAACCGGTGCGGGCCGGAGTCAATTATTACGGGGAGCCCCACTTCGAGCCGTTTACCGATGCTGAGATCGTTGTGGCGTTACGACGGGATGTCACGCCGGCAATATCGTGGGTGTTTGCCCATCCGCCCGACGAGAACGACCGCGCGGCGTACGCGTATTTCCTTTGCTGGGATGCGAAAGTGCGCGGAGATAGGGCGCGCCGGACTGCGCTTGGCGATGCGCTTGCCGGAGAAATGCTGACGGGCGAGCCCCGTTACGCAGGCAATTTCGCGGTAGCGCTGGCGCTGTTGGGCGATGCGCGCGCCGCCGAGGTGCTGTTGGACATCGTCTGCAATCCCGGCGCGCAGAATGCGCTCGGTCGCGATCCCCTGGTCGATTGTTCGTACCCGAACCGTATCAAGGCATTGCGACTCCTGGGACAACTCGGCGGCAAGGCGGCAATGCGTCCGCTCGCCGATATTCTGGCCGACGGGGCGAAGCAATTCACCGCGGATCTCCACAAGTTGCAGGCACGCACCGGCGAATATCCCGGATGGGTCTATCCGTTCGACGGCACGATGGCGTCCTACCGCTTCGCGGCATTGTCGATGGCGCTGTTTGCCCTTGCGTCGTTACTCCAGCGATATCCCGATCCGGCGATTGTTGACAAAATCAGGACTCGAATAACAGCCCTTTCCGAGTTTCCCCAGATCGCCGCCGCGATTGAGAAGCTGTTCTCCTGATGAAGGGATGGAAAACTCGATTCCCCATAGCAATGATCGTAATCACCAGGAAATGGGTGAGTCAAAGGGGTGCAGCCGGGAGAGGGCAGCTTGCCGCAAGATCTTCTCGATCACGTCGGCCTGCAAGAGTGCAAGAAACGGAATCCCCTTTCCTTCTCCCGTCACGCTGAGGGCAGGCCAGTGGATCGACCTCGTACACCCGCTTGATCAGCATAGTCCAAATTTGGCTGCCGCGGCTTCGCCCCGCACGCTAATCGATGGGTTTGGAGCTTTTTGTTTTTGCGGCTGTGGGACGCCGTACAACATCCCGTCCATGCGCCTGCTGATGGCGTCGAGCGGCCTCTGCGATCGCCTCGACGTCGTAGCCATGTGCTGCAGCGTTCTCGTCCTTGAGCATCCAGACTTCACGAAGGATGCTGTCTGAGGTGGCTCCGTTCGTTGAGCTAGCTTTCATCTTCAATCAACTCCTCCGGTGTGCAGATCACAGGCATATCGAACCCGCGTTCAGCGAGAGTGAGGTGAATTCGACGGTGGTTATGGGGGTTGGCGATATGGCGACAATTCCACTTTCGGGCACAAATCACTCCTGCGGGCTATTCGTTCATTCCTGCCATGTAGCTTCGCAAATTACGAGAGACAATATGCCTGACCGCAAATTGGTCAGGTTCGCGTTTCTGGGTTCAATTGTCCGTGAAGTAGTCTGAATCCAACCTCTTCAATTCATACACGGCTTCGGTTGTAACGCCAACTCCGAAGTCGATCATGAATTGGGCGAGTTGCTGGCCGTCGATCAGGACAATCTTGTTGTCAATATTAGCCGCGAAATCTTTGGCGGTGTCACAAAACCGTGAAGTTGTGATAAAAATCCCCTTGCGAGCGCGTTTACCCTGCAGCGCACCAGCGAACTTCTGGATTTCCGGACGAGAAATCGGGCCTTCCCATTTCTTGGCCTGAAGGTAGATGATGTCCAGGCCAAGACGATCTTCCTTGATAATGCCATCGATTCCCTCGTCACCGCTCCGCCCGATTGCCTGGCCAGCGTCTTTTCGTGAGCCACCGTACCCCAACTTGACAAGCACCTCGACCACAACTTTCTCGAAAAACACCGGAGAGGCTGCTTTAAGTTCCGCGATGATCTCGTTTGCGAGGTTCTCACGCAATGTTTGATATGCCTCCTCAAGTTGTTCAGCAGGCGTCGTGCTTTCTTGCTCCTCCCCGCCAGATGAACTCTCCTGTCGTCGATTACGCATTGTTGTCCGCTGGGAAGGAGTTCTTTCTGTTCGTCCTCTGTCAGGCCGAATTCCTGTGCGAGGGCATCGATCGCTTCCCTGTTTGTATGCTCCTTGCCGTCAGCACAGAATCTCAGAAGCGGAAACATGATGCTTTGGAAATCAGGTATGGCCATGTGGCCGTCCTTTCCCTCAAGCGAACATCTACAATCGTCAGACGACGGGAGCCGACTCTACATCGTGATAGAGCACGGCACCGCTACTCGGTCAACCGGGGCCAACATGTTTACTACCAAGATGCGGGGAGAATTGTGCCGCGTCAAGGGAGCCGGAAGCCATTCTTTAAAAGAAGGCTTAGAATGCCTGGACTCCACTGCCATAGGCACGGATGTCCGGGGGTATGGAGATTCCGTGAAATCCGGGAGCATAACGTCGAACCCGGAAAAGCGTCTGAAGGCAGACCTTGCTCGCCATGCCTTCCGTGGAGCGTGCTCCCTTCCGTCAGATATCGAGCAAAGTCCCCAACTTGGCTAGCACCTGCCGCACGGCGCCGTCTGGCAGGAAACACAGCCGCGAGACCTTACGGACACGCCAGTCCAGACTCTTGACCTGGTCGGACAGAATGGCCCCCGACACCTTGAGCCCATCCGGCACCGGCACTTCGAACGGGTAGCCTTTCACCTGGCTTGTGACGGGGCATAGCAGAGCGAGACCGCCCTTTCGTGACGCGCTACTCGATGGGCTTAAATCCGAGCCCAAAGGCAGGCGAATTGGGCTGTAGCGAGTAATCGTCTTCCGCAGGATTGCGAAAGAGCGGGTCGGCGATTTTCGAGTTGCGGTCAAAGCCTTTGGCTTGCCAGTCGGCAAACGATGCGATGCCGCGAACGCGCATGCGAGGACTTTCCACACCTGGGCAGTAGTACAGGTTGTAATCGGCGGCAATGACCTCGGGCGTCAAGTTTCCGCCGGCGATCAGCAGGGCCTCGGGATCGGTGTAGTAGAAGATGTTGCGGCTGAGCGTTTGCCCGGTCGAGTTGTTCTGGAAGTTGGGGAAATAGCCCTGGGCTACCGTGCTGTCGACAAAGATGTTGTTGACCACCGTATTCCCCTTGCCGCCCTGCAACATGATGCCGCCGTGCGAATTGCGGTAGGTGATGTTGTTGGTTACCGTGTATCCGCCTGCGAAGGAATCGAGGTAGATACCCCACGACATATGTACGTCCTTGTCCGGCCCCTGGGCATACCAGCCGACACTGTCGCCCACAACGTTGTTGCGGATGACGCTGCCGCTTTGCAGTTCGCGGTCCTGCTGGGTCACCTCGATTGCGCCGGTGTCATATGTTTCGAGGTTGGTCCAATGCACGCGATTGTACTCAATGACGTTGCGAAGGCCGGCGTTCTTCATAGTAATGCCATAGCGGGACATGTGGTGGATATTGTTGTGCGCAACGTGGTTATCGTCGGCTCCGGTCCCTTGCAGCACCACGCCGCCGATGTGCTTGTAGATGGCGCCGCAGTGCTCGATATGATTGTCCGACAGCTCGTTGCGGGCGCTACCGAGGATCAGGACGCCGCCCTGCCCACTATGGGCAATGTGGCTGTTGTTCACCGTGTGATCGCCACCGCCACTGATGCAGACGGCATATCGGCCGGTGTTGGTGAACGTGCAATTCTCAATAGTGCAGTGTTGCGCCTCGCCGAGGTAGACCACCCCGTCATTACCCATTCCATAGCCGGCGCAGCCGTCCTGGGGCGTATAGTCACTATTGCGCAACAGCAGGCCGGCAAACCGCAGGCGGCTTGCGCCGGTCACTTCGATGATGCGGTTGACGGCGGGCGCCACGACTTCGCAATCAGGCGTGAAACCAGCGGGCGGGATGAACGACAAGACGCCGGTGGCGCGGTTCAGGTACCATTCTCCCGGGGCGTCGAGTTCCTCGAACAGGTTCTCCACGAAGTAGCGGTCGCCGACATGCAGGCCGGCCACGGCCTCGCGGCCGCCTACGGTCACGGCCCTGGCCGATTCATCGACGGCTTCGATCGAGAGGATTTCCTTGAATGCGCGGCAGGAACCTGATTGGAAGATGTGCAGTTCGGCGTCTGGAGTGACCCAAGAAGGTTTGAACTCGCCGGGCGCGTAGTGGAACTCGGTGAGCGAGCCGCCTATGCCGCTGACGTTCAACTGCCGGCCTTGCGAGGCCGCAAAGTTCTCGGCCTGGAAGATGAGCATGTGCTTCCCAGCAGCCGGGCGGGCCGGTTTCGTGCCGGAGGGTTTCCATGCCGGGTCGTTGCACAGTGCGAAGGCATCCAGGGTAATCCCGCCTCCTTTCGCGTTTCGCCATCGCAGAATGCGCTCGCCCTGCTTCAACGATACCGTGGCGGCACGGGCCCAGCGCGAGGCGGTCCACGTTGGCGTATCGGTCAGATCGCCCAGCGGGATCGGTTCGCCGCCGTCGACGCTCAGCGTCGTTCGGTCCGACATGTCCGTTCGGTTGAACGGAGCATTGAGCGCGCCGTAGTACATCCAGAAGACGTACTCGCCATCGGCAGGCACCTGCACGCGATATTCCGTCCAGTCGCCCGTATTGTGGATGTTGCCAACCGACAGGCCGAAGCCGCCGTGGCTGCTTGCCACGTACAGGAACCCGCCGCGGATTGGATTGGTGGGATCGACATTGGGATAGCGGGCGCACACCTGCCGCCGGCCGTTAACGAACAGTTGGCGGAAGTTCCACTCGCCCGCAGCCACCGCCGGCAGATGGACGGACAGCATACCCTTTTCAGCAGGCTTGAAGCCTTCGATGCGTCGGCCGCCGACCAGTTCGGGCTTTTCGTCGGGATAGGCCTCGTACGAGATGACTGCGCTATTGTCGCCGGAGTCGGCGGCGTTGAAGGCGAGGGTTTCGGTCATGTAGTAGACACCGCTGCGAATTTGCACGCAGACCGGCTCAGTAAGCGGCCCGGTTTCCTTCAGCTTGCGAACGGCGTCTCGCGCGGCGGCCAGCGTGGCCAGCGGACCATCGCTGCCTTCGGCATTCGGCGAGGCCAGCTTCCCGGACCACGCATCATTGCCATCGGTTGCCACGAAAAGCGTCAATCCCTCCGCCGTTTCTGACGCAAGCATGAAGATGGCCAGAATCCCGAAGGCGACGATGAACCATGGTTGTCGGCAGATCATTCTCCTACTCCTTTTTCTTAGGCGGGATGGACAGGCTCCTTATTATAGCAGAGAGAAATGCGGTTGCATCCGCGCCAAGCTTCCCCACGTGGCGGGGAGAGTCTATAATGTCTTTCCGAAGCCGCTGCAAGTTTCAGACCATCTCCATCCTCCGGGGGCCCTATAATGACCACGCGACTGCTCATGTCGGCCATCCTTCTATGTGGGACACTTACTGCCGTGGCGGGTGACCCGGGTAATCGGCTGACGCACCTCGACGAACCTGCCAACCCGTACTACGCCGGCCTCGATACGGCGAAGCTTACCACTCCCCAGTGGATCGGCGAGGAGGGCGTCGAGTTGGCGATTGTTCTCTCGATCGACGACCTGCGTGATCCCGACCGGTTCGAGGCGTTTTTCCGCCCGGTGTTGGAACGGCTGAAGCAGATCGACGGCCGCGCAGCGCTGAGCTGTATGGGCAACCGGCTCGATCTTGCCCATCCCCTGCTGCAGAAATGGCAGCAGGAGGGCGTGAGCATTGAGGCCCACACACTCGACCATCCGTGCCCCTGCCTGCAGAAAGACGACTTCGTTCGCGCCAAGACAACCTACGATCAGTGCGTCGACCAGATGTTCCGTCTGCCCGGCGCCCACCCTGTGGCATACCGGATGCCCTGCTGCGACTCGATGAACTCGATCAGTCCGCGTTTCTTTGCGGAGATATTCGGTAAGACCACGCCGGAGGGAAACTTCCTGCACATGGATTCCTCGGTATTCGTACTGCAAACCCCCGATGACCCGGACTTGCCGAAAGAAATGGTTGTCGGCAAAGAGGGCAAGTCCCGGTTCGACAAGTACGTGCCGCGCGACCGCGGGTTCGTCAACTACATCATGAACTACCCCTATCCCTATGTCATCGCTCGCCTGTGCTGGGAATTGCCGTCTTCCATTCCCGACGATTGGCAGGGCCATAACCTGCAGAAACCGCATCACCCCGTTACAATCGCCGACATGAAGGCCGCGATCGATTCAACGGCGGCCAAACAGGGCCTCTATGTACTGACCCATCACGCGGGCGCATGGATACGCAACGACCAGGTGATCGAGCTGATTGACCATGCAGTCACACGGCATGGCAGAAAGGTCAAGTTCCTCAACTTCCGCGAAGTACACGACCGACTGGTGAAGAACCTGCTGGGCGGCCAACCGCTCCGCGCCCCGTGCGGAGGCGACAACGGCGTGCGAGTACTCGACGTGAACAACGACGGTTTCGTGGACGTCGTCATCGGCAACGACAAGGTGCGCCAGACGCGTCTCTGGTCACCTGCGACGAATCGCTGGATCACCAGCGAGTTTCCCGTGCCGATCATTTCGGCGGACGCCGAGGGCAACCGCCACGAGGCAGGCGTACGATTCGGCGTGCTTCTTCCCAACGGATATGCCAGCGTGCTGGTGCGTAACGAAACAACGGCCGGACTGTGGCATTTCGACGGTGACAAGTGGGTAGAAGCGCCGGGAGGACTCAAGGGGCTGGAACTCGACGGCCGGTTGCTTACGTCACATGCCGGCCGGGATGCCGGCGTGCGTCTGCGCGATCTGGACGGCGACGAGGTTTGTGAACTGGTCGTTGGCGGCCCAAGCCGGCAGGGTGTGTTCCGATGGGCCGGGCAGGATGGCTGGACTCGGCTGCCCTTCTCGCTTCCGGCCGGGACGGCCATCGCAGATGACCTGGGACGTGACGCCGGGCTACGTTTCGTCGACATCGACGGAGACGGCCGCGACGACGTGATCTTTTCAAACGCCGATCGCTACTCGCTCCACCTGTTTACGTCCATGCAGAACGGATGGGCGCAGCAAATCGCCGGCAGCCCGCGTGCACAAAACGGTCGTATTCGTCCAATCGTACGGGCCGACGGTACGAACAACGGTGTCTGGTTCGCCTTCGGCCACATGTGGATGCAGAACGAACAGACCGGGGCCCGCATCACGCCCAGCCAATCCGAGAGCCACTCGTACGCAACCCTGCTGCAAGGCGACGGAGACTAAGAACGCCCGGCCGGACCTCCGGCGTGCAAAAGGGCCCTCTCCAGAAATCACCAGGCTGCACCGGTCAGGCGGGGAGACTAAAAGTCTCAGTTGACGTGGCTTGTTATCTCATTGCGGCCTCCGTCGTCCGGAGTACCATGGTGCAAGGTCTTTCTTCCTTTCCATCCCGGTACCCATGAATACGCCTGAACAACGAGCCCGCTGGTTTCTCGAACATGAAACGGCGTTCCGCCTGGGAGTCCTCCCCACGGAATGCTCGCACCCGAAGACGGCCGCCCTTTCGAGCACGATTGCCCGCGACACGGCCGCCGGCATCCGCATGCTCATGACGGTTGACGAGGACGTGCCGCCGGCCATGGCGCAGGTTTTCGCCGGGCCGGCGTTCGCGCGGCTGGTGGATGCCTTGACGGAAGCCATTGGCACAGGGAAGCGGGTCGTGTTTACCGGCTGCGGCGCAACGGGCCGCCTGGCCATCTTGCTGGAAGCCGCCTGGCGTCGATTCTGGCAGGAGTTGGACCGTAACCGACCGCTCTGGCGCAAGAGGCTTCCGGACCTTGAAAACGCCCTCTTGAGTCTCATGGCTGGGGGCGACTACGCACTGATTCGGTCGGTTGAAGGGTTTGAGGATTCGACCGACCTGGGCAAGTATCAGTTGGAGCGAACGGGGATCGGTCCCGGGGACGTCGTTGTTGCCGTTACCGAAGGGGGCGAGACACCGTTCGTGATCGGCACCGCCTGGAAGGGCCTGGAGGCCGGCGCCAACGTCTTCTTTGTCTACAATAACCCGACCGAAACACTGCGCCAGCACGTAGAGCGTTCGCGCGGGGTCATCGACGAGCCCCGCATCACGAAGATCGATCTCTATACGGGTCCGATGGCTGTCGCCGGCTCGACGCGGATGCAGGCGACCACGGCGGAAGTCCTGGCGATGGGCGCGGCGCTTGAATTGGCGTTGTTTCGACTGCTATCGCGATGGCTGTCGCCAGAGGAGTTCCGGCAACTCGGGCTGGCTCCGCGCGAGGCGGACGAATATGCGTCGTTGTTCGCAAAACTGCTGGACCAGCTCCGCCTTGCAGGCAATGTCGATGCCATGGCCAACCTGATCGCCTGGGAGGAAGATGCCTATCGAAGCGAAGGGCGAGTTACGTACATGGCCGATCGCTTCCTTCTGGACATCCTGACGGATACGACCGAGCGTGCGCCGACGTTCCGCCTTCCGCCATTTCGGAAGGAAGGCGATACGACGTCCGTTCCCAGTTGGGCGTTTGTGAAAAACCCGTGCTGTTCCACCGAACAGGCCTGGCTTGAGGTCTTGCGACGGACGCCGCGCGGAATCGACTGGCCGGCATCGGTCTACCAGTCGTTGGACGTGGCGCCGCACTTGCGTGATTGCCCGCCATGTCTTGATAATGCCGAAATCCACCGGTTTCGTATCGGAAATGAACCGGACGCGTCGCGTTGGGAGTCGGGCCGTTCGGGGCTGGCCATGATTCTGGTGGGCGATGAAATCCGCCAACACGGCCCGAGGCGGGTGCAGTTCGATCAAGGATTCGCTTCGTGGTCTTCGCACTTCGCCAAGACGGCCGCTATTGCCGTCGGCCCCGCCCAACCGGACCGGCCTGTTCGAGATCTGTTCCACATCGGCTGCGAACTGCCGGCATCGCCGCTGGACCTGTGGCAGCGTTTGGCCGTCAAGCTGGTGCTGAATCTGATGTCGACTGCCACGATGGCTCGCATGGGACGGGTTGAAGGCAACTACATGTCGCGAGTGGAGACGACGAACAAGAAGCTGATCGACCGGGGCACCCGGCTGGTTTCCTACTTGGCGGACGTCGATTACGAGACCGCCTGCTACGCAATCCACGAGGCGATGCATCGTGTCGCCGAGCGGGAGCAAACCACCCGCGACGCCCCTTCTCCGGTCACTGTGGCCGTTGACCTGTTGCGAAACGGTCAGAAGAACGACGGATAGCGGCCACCTTCGTACGGTTTCCACCTGGCACAGGGTGCAGGTCCGTTCCTGCAACCCTTGCCATACCGCCGCGCATTTCCGGCTTGCCACAAGTTTCGTTGTCGTCTATGCTCTATAGAGACGCTAGCCCGGATTATTCATCTGCGTAGGGTGGGTCAAGGTCGCGTAGATCGTTGGTGGGTTCGCACAAGCCGCAACCGAGTTGATTTACAGCCCGCCGCCTGGAACAAGGCCGGCATCAGCGACCGCTGACCCACCACAAAAGCGGCTTGTTTGACCCACCCTACCCCTCGTGAATAGTCCGGGCTGGCGAGTCGCGAGTTCCCCACATCGCACTCGCAGCCTGCAACCTGAGATTTCAGATCGCGAGAAACAAGCCGCCCACGGCCTCCTGGCAATGCAGGCAGCCGGTTATATGGCGGACACCGACCAGAAGGAGCCAGTCCATGTCAGCGCGTTCCCAATTCCCGGAGCATAATAGCCAGACAAGTAGTGAGGTGAAACCGGCACGGCGTGAGTTCCTTAAGAAGGCAGTGGCTGCGGCAGCCGTTGCGGCGGTCGGCACTGGCGAAACGGCAGACGCCGCCGTGCAGGATGAGCCCAAGTTGCCGCAAATCACGTTAGGGCCGCACCGCATCTCGCGATTGGTCTGCGGCGCCAACTGCTTCAATGCCGGCTCGCACCTGTCTGTGTTCGTCAATCACCAGATGCGCGAGTACTACACGCCGGAACAGATCGTCAAGACGCTGTTGCGATGTAGCGAAGTGGGAATTACCGCGTTCCAGTCGCACCTGGTCAACCTGGATGCGTATCGCCAGGTTCGCGAAGCCGGCGCCGAGATGAAGTTCATCTCGCTGGGCCAGAACCGGTATACCGACGACGAACTCCGTCAGCTAGCCGAGGCCGGTACGATCGGTGTCGCCCATCATGGCGAACTGACCGATCGCATGTTCAAGACGGGCCAGCTCGACAAGGTCCAGGAGTTTCTGAAACGGGTGCGCGACACGGGTATGCAGGTGGGCATTTCCACGCACATGCCCGACGTGGTCGACGCGGTGGAGTCCAAGGGCTGGGACGTCGATTTCTACATGACGTGCGTCTATGAACGGCATCGCAGCGCCGAAGACCTGCGGAAGCTGCTGGGCCACGTGCCCATTCCGGTTGGCGAGGTGTATCTGCAGGAAGACCCACCACGCATGTTCAAGGCCATCCGGCAGACTCGCCGTCCCTGCCTGGCGTTCAAGATTCTGGCGGCAGGCCGTCTCTCGGACCGATCGCAGTGGGTGGAGCAGGCATTCCGCGAGACGCTTGCTTCGATCAAGCCGACCGACGGCGTGATTGTCGGCATCTACGATCGCTACAGCGACCAGCCGGCCGAGAACGCCTCCCTGATGCGGAAGTACGGCAGCAATGCGTGAAGCCCAAGAATCAAGAACCTGGCGTTAATGAGGGCAGCAAAGATGCCACCGGCCTGCTTGCACGGCCAGTGGCCTTTTTTCGGCTCTTCCGTTTCCAGGTGCAAACGCGACCCGTTCGTAGTCCCGCCTTTAGGCGGAAAGGTGAAAGACCGCCTAAAGGCGGAACTACGAACCGAAGACGCACCCAGAAACGGAAGAGCCCTTTCTTCGCAGCGTCTTGTGTGGGCGCTCAGCCGGAAGACCGCCTAAGGGCCGGTTCTTCTGGGCCTTCTCGGGCCTATTTCTCCGCCGGCCAGAGCGAATCGATCAGCACGAGCGTTTGCTCGACCAGTTCCCGACCACCCTCCGGTCCAATGGTCGTGCTGGCCGGAACAGCGCCGTAAGCGCCGCCTGCCACCGAGCGCGCCGTCGGCAAGTATGTGCCGCTACCGGTAAGCTGGACAATGAAGGTCTGGACCGCTTTGCTGCGTGCTTTCATTTGCATACCGTAGTCCAGGTAGAGCTCAAAGGGGTTCGTGGCCAAGGCCATATCGCCAATGCGCAACACGTGGATTTCGTACGGAATTTTGGGCTGTGTCTTCTGGAGTTCAAATCGATCCTGCACACCCGTTCCCCACATTGTCTTGCGGTATGCGCGCGTGATACCGGTATACCATTTGTCCTTCTTCCGGATGTCCGGATTGTCCTCGATTTCGCGGCGCATCGTTTCATAACGTTCGCGCCATCCGTTGGAATCGGCCACGGCCGCGGCCACATCCTGCTCCGAAATGAGCCGTCGCGTAAGCTCCATCTGCTCCACGCGGTGGGCGAAAACGGGATTCCATTCGATCGTGGGCTCGATAAACGGCAGAGTCGCCGTCACGGCATCGGCGATGCGCACGGCGATCTGTTGCCGGCGATTACGGCCCGTGATGCGTTCCATACGCCGTTCTGCATTTTCTCCCTTGTTGCTGCGTCCGACCAAATGCGGCGACTGATCGCCTGCCGACGAGGCCTGCCCCAGTACGAACAGATGCTCGCCCAACCGCCGGCGCAACTCTTCCCGCGTGTCGCACCAGAAGTCGGCACTGATCTGGTAGATCGACTCGCTCACCTGCGAGGGGCAGGCGACGTTGATCATCACGCCCGTCAGCTTCTTATCAGCGTCCCAGGTAAACAGCAAGTTGACGGCATGATCCTCGTATCCTTCAACGTGGCTGAAATCGGGCCGGTCGGTCGCGCCGTACATTTGCGAGCGGCCGGAGTCGTAGGCGATGAGCCGATTGTGTCCCACGACGGCATGGCCGAGTCCGAAACCAATCCCGCCCGGCTTGCGCGTATTCCATGCCTGCTTCACCGCCTCGGCAATCCGTTGGGCGGCGAACTCGCGGTACTCGATGCCCGGCATCGCATCGAGTTCAACACCCCAGTCGGCCCATTCCATGGGAAGGTTCCAACCGCGCTCCTTGCCCACTTCCGCTTCGTGCGCCTGGTTTCGACTCCCATACGCCGGCGCCGAATGGGTGTGCGTGGCGTTCAGGAATACCTTCATCGGATCGAGCCCCGGAACTTCTTCGCGAAGCCGCTGGCGCACGCGGTCGCGCAGGGGATCGGCAATACTCACGAGATCGCAACTGACCAGAACCGCGCAGTCCTCAACGGCGCCATTGCGGACGGACTCCAGCGCAAGGGCGGTCACTGTCACCGGGTCCATCACGCCCTCCGAAACACGCGCATGGAACTGCCCACGCAGTACGACAGGCCGGTCGGGTGTAATGTCCACCGTCGCCCAGCCGATGCGCAACCCATCCGCTCCGGGCGCCTCGGCCCGAACGACACACGGCATCGCGAACAGCAACATCAGGCACAGGATCTTCGTGTTCGTAGTCAGCATTGGCTTGTCCTCCAAGGATATAGTGCCGTCCCCTACAACCCCTGCTCGTAACGCGTCGCGCGTTCGACGACGGCCGGATCCTTGCTGATCGCGGCAATCCGCTTCAACAGGGGACGGAACCGATCCATGTTCGGATGACGGAGGAACCGGTGGTGCGCCAGCTCGACCAGCGCCCGGCACGCCGCCTGCGTCAACGCCGGATTGTCGAGATAACCTGCAATCCAATCGACCGCTTCCATCGTGCGGACATTGCCTGCCCGTTCCAGGACAAGCTGCCGGTCCTCGTCGTTCTCGGCCAGGCGCATCGCCTCTTGAAGCAGGGCCAGGGTCTGCGCCTCCGGGCGTTCGCTCTTCAGGCTGACAACCCGGATAAATGCACGCAGGGCCCACCGCTTGAAGGTCTTATTCTCGTCCTCCTTGGCAAGGGCCAGAAGCTGGTCGGCCACGTCGGCGCTGGGCCAATTGCACAGGGCGCGGACGGCGGCCTCTCGAACGGCCGCGTCTGAACTGGCCAGGCCGGCGTCGATCCGCTTGCGCGCTTCCGCGCCGCCCAGACGACCGAGCAAGGGCAAGTACTTCGGCGCCTGCGATTCCGGCGCACTGCGAAGCGCCGCCAGAACCAATTCCGCATGATCTGCGTCGTCCGGCAGCTTGTTGCACACGACGAGAATGGTCTTCTCGACCTCGTCGGCATGCTTACCGGCAGGAACTCGTAATAACAGCTTCACCAATCTTGGGACGTCAGTCGTATCGGGATCACAGATGACGCGCAGACCGTCCAGAGCCGGCTCGTAAATCTCAGCCGACTCCTGTTCGGCAATTTCAACGAGCGGATCAATCGCCTCGTAATACTTCAAACGTCCCAGGAGTTCAATCAGCGGACCGCGGGCGGCAGGCCGATCGGCAAGGGCGGCCAGCAGCGCCGGACCGACCTCTGCGCGAGGCAGCTTCAACAGGGCATCGCGTGCAGCGCCAACTACCAACTCACTCCCTGCCAGTGCATCGATCAACAGCGGGATCACCGCCGGATCGCCGGTCTGGCCGAGAATGCGAATCCCGGCGCGTTTCATCCCCTCATTCTTGCTGCCGGCCATTTCGAGCGCGAGTTCAACGATTTCACCGCCCTTGCGTTCGACACTGAACTGCAGAAGCTGCGTCTGCGTGGCATCGTCAAAGGAACTCATACGGTCCAGCAGGCTGTCGAGCTGGGCATCGGAAAGCGTGTCGAGGTGTCTCGCGGCAACACGGCGCCGGACCGGATCGTCTGCAGTAAGCCACTGTCCCACGATGGCTGCAACGGGTTCCTTCTGCATGGTCAGAAGGGCCTCAAACGCCGCACACCGAGCCCCGGCCGGTTGCCCCGCCTCGCTCAGCTTCCGATAGATGGCATCTTTCTGCGCCGCGTTGTCCGAAGCAATTGCGCAACGGATGAGGGCGGCCGCCAGCGTCGGCGACGCTGGCGCATCCTTCGCCGTGGCGCGTGCCAGCAAGAGCGTGGCCGCCGCCTCATTGGCAATGTTCCCCAATGCCCGCACCGCGGCATCGGCCACCGTGGCGTCCTTGCTGTCGGCCAGCTCCTTCAGTGCAGAGACCGATTGGGCGTCGCCCCGTCTGCCCACCGCATTGACCACTCCTGCCAATGCCATCCCTTGAAGCTGGGATAGCGCCGCTCGCAATGCGGCCAACGACTCCTCGCCCGGAATGGCCGCCAACGCCTTTCTCGCCATTTCCGACGTCTCAGACACCAGCAACGCCTTGGCCAGAACCGGCGCCTCCGCAGGCGTGCCGATCTGCCTCAACTGCAGGCATACGTGCTGTTTGGCAGCCAGGGTGGCCGAACCATCTTCGAGCACCTTGGCCAATCTGGCGGCGCAGGCCGCACGGGTCTCGGGCGTCGCCATCGCTTGAATCACGGCCTGGTTGATTGCGAAAAGCGGGGCCATGTCCTGCCCATACTCATAGCTGGGCAACGCCTTCCAGGCATCGTCCACAGATACTTCGGCATCGGCGCCGGCCGTCATGCCGAACACGAATGCGGCAAGACAGGCAACCACAATGGATCGTTTTGCGTTCATATTGAATGCTCCTTCTGTGCGTAACGGTTTCAAATGCTCCACGGGCTGCGCAGATCTCGCGACAGCATGGCGTTGGCATCGTCGTCATCGACAAACCGATCGTTCGGCGTATCCCACGTCAGCTTGCGCCCCAGGCGCAGTGCAATATCACACACATTGCCCAGCGTGCTGGCCGCGTGCCCCTCCTCGACGGGCGACACCGGGTCGCGGCGCGTCCGGATCGACTGGAAGAAATCGGCCGTATGCGCCGTATAGGGGTTGCCGAAACTGGGGCTTGCGTGCAACGGCGTGTCGCTCGGCTTCAGTTGTACGGTCAGAAGCGACTCCGGCTCCGCAGAAATACCTGCCCGGTTCACATGAACCCAGCCTTCGTCGCCCACAAACCGGCATCCCTGCTTGTACGGGTTGCCACTGTTGGAGAACTTCATCTTCAAACCGCTCTTCCAGCGGAGTTCCATGTTCCAGGAGATCCAGGTATCGGTCATGCCCTCGGTGGGCAGTAGGCCGGTTCCTTCGACCTCGAACGGCTGGCGGAACATCTCGGGGCATCCCCATCCGGCAATGTCCAGGTGGTGTACGCCCCAGTTCGTAATGAATCCGGCACAGTAGTGCGAAATCATGTACATGGCCAGCCATTCGCAGCGGCTTGTATCGAACGGGAAGTAGGGTGCGGGGCCGGTCCACATATCGTAGTCGAATCCTTCGGGCGGATCGGACGGCGCCACGGCCGGATACGACCGTCCGCCGGGAGCACCCACTTCGGCCGTATGGACCTTGCCCAGGTAGCCGTTGCGGGCCAACTCGCACGCATGTCGAAAGTGCGTTTGGCTGCGCTGCTGCGTGCCGGTCTGGAAGACACAGCCGTACTTCCGCACGGCCTCGCGAACTCGGAGGCCCTCGGCAATCCACCGCGTAACCGGCTTCTCGCCGTAGATATCCTTTCCTGCCTCGATGGCGCGATTGTAGACAACGCCGTGCCAATGATCGGGCACGCATCCCCAGATGACATTGATGTCATCGCGGGCAAGGACATCGCGAAAGTCGTTGTAGATTTCGCAGCCCTTGTACTCCTGCCTGCCGACCCGGTCTGCATAGACCGCGTTAGCCCGTTTCTGGGCCAGTTCGGCCCGCGCCCGTCGGCAATCGGCAATTGCAACGACCTGATGGTCTGGCAAGGACTGCATTGCCCCCATGGAACTTGTGCCGCGATTGCCCACCCCGAACATCCCAATGGTGATCCGTTCGCTGGGCGGCATATGCCCTTCCTTACCGAGTGCCGAAGCGGGGATCAGTTGCGGACCGGCAACTCCAGCCAGAGCTCCGGCGACGAAGTGGCGCCGTGAAAGAAGAAGGCCTTTTTGCCTTCCGTCTCGTAGGGCAGACATCATATGGCACCTCCGTAGGTAGGATAGTGATTCGCGTAAACTCGTGACTCTGTTCTCGATGACCTTGCCTGTTGCTTCACCGCGTCAGCCGGCAACCAGTTCCTTGGCGGTCTTCTCGTAGAACGCCACCGACTCGGCATGGATTTCCGGCTCGCTATCGGCTGTGCGTTCCCATTCGATCCCGAAATACGGCTTCAGTCCCTGGCGTTTGACTTCCGCAAAGATGTCGGCGATCCGACCCTTGCCCTGCCCCCAGACGACGTCCTTCGCTTCGCGGACCCCGAACTCGTCGAGGTCCTTCAGGTGGAAGGTCTTCACGCGAGGTCCTATACGGCGGAGCATCTCGACCGGCTCGAGCCCCGAGCGGCACCAGTGCCCCGTATCGCAGCAGAAGCCCATTCGTTTGCCGCGCCCTTCCAGTGCCGCAAGACCGATTTCCGGGTTCCAATAGTGCGACGGCTTCGGATGATTGTGCAGGGCCAGATCGATCTTGTACTCTTCCGTGAGCTTCTCGATGGCGTCGAACATCGTCTCCGGCGGCTCACTCACGAGGAACTCGAAACCCATGTCGGCGCCGAACTCGAAGAAGGCCTTCGCCGCATCGGGGTTCCCCAACCCGGTATAGCAACCAATGATCTGTACGCCACAATCGGCCGCCTTCTGTTTGAGCGCCTTCCGCAGCGGAGCCGACAGCCCCGGATCGACCTTGGCTTCGGGGTGTTCCGGGCTGAGCTTCTGCCAGGCAAACGCCTCGGCACAATGAAGTCCCGTCTGGGCAATCTTCTCCAGGGTTTCAAAGAGCGTCAGTGCCCGGAAGCTATACGTAGAGAATCCGACTCGCCAACCGAGTTTATCGGCGTTGGGAGTCCCCTTGACCAGCGGCTCGGCCGCCTTGACACAGTGCCCGCGAAATCCCAAAAGGCTGCCAACGCCAAGGGCGGTACTTCCGGCAAGAAACGTGCGTCGCGTTACGGACATGATCGATTCTCCTAAGGTGGGTTTCAGCATGGCAGGTAATTGGAACCATTCCTCCGAAACCGAGGAATGGTAGTCTTCACATGGCTAGCGGACGTCCCCTTCGGCGACTGGGCCGTCAGGAAGCCCAACCAACACCAGGGGGTCGAACCGGTAAGGACTCTCGTCCGCCGCCCAGGCCATCCCGCGCAGCAGGAAGATACGAAAATAGGGGTCGTCGAACGTCCAGTTGTAGTGCCCCATCACGCACCCGAACGCGCGTCCTTTCCCCGGCTGGTATGTCCAGAACAAGGGTTGCGGACTCGTCGTGTCAGGCGCGTCGGGATTAACTTCGTTGCTCGCGGCAAGGACCTCGACCTTCGTCCTGTCGCCATGGGGCGGCCAGTAGGGCTCGTCGACAAACTTGACCTGCTCGGGCAACCCGAGGCAAATCGGGTGGTCCTTGGCAGTCACGTTCAGTTCGACAACTCCGTGCCGATACCGGAGCGTCCGGTCGAACACAAGGCCTGTAACCGAGGAGACTCGATCGGCCGAGTCCCCTTCCAGGGCAGCTCCGGTATACGTGGCGGAATGAATGACGACCAAGCCGCCCCCATCGGCCACGTACTGCCGGAGCCGCTCGATCCGCTCCGGATTCCACGTGCGCCGCTCGCCACCCGAACGATAACAGAAGAAGGCGAGGAGATCGGCCGACACAAATTGCTCGTCGCTGGGCCATTTCCAGGCCGTCGTCACCTTCACACCGGGAGCCGATTGCAGCAGCTTCGCCCAACGTTTCTGCCAGAGTGGATAATCGTGCTCACCTGGCCCATGGTCTTTCACATCCGCCACGAGCACCACATGGATATCGCGCCGTTCGCCAGGCACAGAATCACCCCGGACCTGGGCCAGCACGGCCTCGATCTCAGCGCGATCACGCGGCGGAGGCGGCTCTGCGGCATCGCAGGTTCCGTATAGCCACAGAACAGCCACAACGGCACAGACCAATCGCTTCGTCAGGGTGCATGTCATCACAGTGGACCTCTCTTACTCTTGGTGAAACCCGACAGAAATAAACCGCCGCTCCACCATAGTCCCTTACAACAGCGACTTCAGGTGGTTGACGCTGCGTTCCGCCTGCTCCACAGTACCACATTCGACCGAGAAAACCAAATCTCGCGGGCATCGCCGACAGATTTCGATCACCCGGGCCCAGTCAATCACGCCATCGCCGCAGGCACACCCGACCGGGGTGCCGGTCACCTTTCCACGTTCGGCTTCCGAATGCTCCACCGAGATATCCTTGGCATGCAGGTGGACCAAGCGATCCGCAACCCGCTCCAACCAGGCGTAGACATCGGCGCCGGCCAGATAGGCGTTGCCCGTGTCGAGATTGATGCCGATCGAGGGGGAATCCACGAGGTTGTAGATTCGGTCGAGTCCTTCCGGCGTCTTGGAATACTGAGCATGGCATTCCAACCCGATGAGGATACCACGAGGCTCGGCGATGAAAGCAGCCTCCTGCAAGGTATAACGCATCAGGACATAGTCCTCCTCCTCGGTCGTCCACGGCGCCTTGATCCCCTCGTCGGTGTTCACGACCGGGCAACCACATTCGGCGGCGGCGCGAATGGCCAGCTTCAGGTATTCGCCATGCCGCTCCGGGCGACACATGGGGCCGTGTGCTTGAAGACCGGAAATCTTCAGCCCATACTTGTCCGCCGCGCGGCGCATACGCAGGGGATCGTCAAACAGCGAGACGGTGTGAAAATAGCCGGCTTCACTCATCAATTCCCGGCCGAAGTGGACCATCGGTTCGATATATTCGTAGCCTAATTCGGCAGCCTTTTCGACACCCCACTCGAAGGGCTTGTCGTGATGGCGGACCGCCTCCAAGTTCATTCCAATTGCGATATTCCCCACGATTGCAGCCTCCTTTTTTTGTTCGCTCTAGTTTTGCCGTCATATCACTTCGACACAAGATCGACACTTCAAACACGCGTCATGGCCGGACGGAACTCCCACGGTACATCAACCGTCGCCGCTCTGCTAGTGTCGGTCAGACACCGGCGTACCTCCCCAAACCTTCATACGATGCATGAAGAATACGCCTTCCAGTTTCCACCACTGGACAGGAAAGATCAATGATACTATCTTGCAAATCTATTACACTTTTTGGTTAAAGCGCTTTGTGCATGTTTTGTGGCAGGTAGAATATCGGTATGGTCAAAATCCGTCGTGTTGCCGTCGTATGCAATCTGACCCGGCCTTACGACCGGGGCATTATCCATGGCATTGCGCACTACATGCACGAGGTCGGAAACTGGAGCCTCTATGCCGAAGAAGATCCCACCCAGAAGTTGCCCGACCTGAGCTTCTGGGACGGTGACGGGTTGATTGTCGACTTCGACGATCGAAAGGTCGCCGCGGCACTGCGAAGTATGGACAAACCCGTTGTCGGAATCGGTGGCGGGTACGGCTGGTACGATCCGGCATCCAACATCCCGTACCTGATCACCGACAATGCATCCATTGGCGCGATGGCCGCAGAACACCTGCTCGAATGCGGACTGACGCGATTCGCGTTCTGCGGTTTTGCGCGGACGCAGGTCAACGGCTGGTCGGCCGAACGGGCCAAGGCGTTTTGCGCTCGAATTCGCGAGCAAGGCCACAGGTGCGACGTCTATAAGGGGACCCAGGCCTCGGCCCGGCGCTGGCGCGATATGCAACAGGGGCTGGTCGAATGGCTCCGCACGCTCACCTATCCGCTGGGCCTGATGGCCTGCAACGACGCCCGCGCCCGACACGTGCTCGAAGCGTGTCGTACGCTCGGGCTACGCGTTCCCGACGATGTCGCACTGATCGGCGTGGACAACGACGAGATTATGTGTGAACTCACCCGGCCACCGCTGACCAGCGTGGAGCAGGGAACGTTTCAGATGGGTTACGAAGCGGCCGCCCTGCTCGACCGGCTCATGGCCGGCCGTCGGCCTGCCCGTAAGGAGTTCCTCATTCCTCCGGAACGGCTCGTCGCCCGGCAATCGACCGACGTGCTGGCCGTCGATGATCCCGACGTCGCTGCCGCCATTCGCTTCATCCGCGCCCATGCCTGCGAAGGAATCGGACTCCCCGACGTACTCGATCAGGTCGCCGTCTCCTGCTCCACCCTGGAAAAACGCTTCCGCACCCTTCTCGGACGCACCATCCACAGCGAGATTCAACGAATCCAGATCGAACGGGTCAAGCAGCTTCTCGACACGACCTCCCTTTCCATCCAGCAGATCATGCGGCGTGCAGGTTTCAATTACGTGCAGTACATGACCACGCTTTTCCGCCGAACCACCGGCTTCACGCCGGCCGAGTACCGTTCACGCAAGATGAACGCTTCGAAGGACGAATGACGTTCTTCCTGCTGCCCCGGCGGGTCAAGCTGCTCCCACTCACACCTGCCTGAGCATCGTCAGCAAATGCTCGCGGATCTTGCTCGACGCCTGCACTTCCAGAAAACTGGAAATCGATCGGCTCCGTGCCCATGCCGTTCATTCGCGGCGTGCTGTGCGCATGGGTGGCGGAGATCAGGATGCGGTCCGCAGGAATCCCTGCCTTCGCTCCAACCAGCCGCTTGACCCGCTCCGTGCTTCTTGACCAGATCATGGTCGTTTCGCACACGCAAATGGCCATCCGCGTGTTGCCGTCGTCAAGCACGATGGCGCGGGCGGAGAGCGGGTCGTGAATACTGCGGACCACGCCATTTCCACCGATCGGTCCTTTCATAGAGACGCCGATCGGCGGCGTGATATCGGCAATTGCCGCACCGGCACGGAGCCGGCCGGCCTGTGGCGTTCCCGGACCTGCGAGTGTCGGAACACCGGCAGCGGACAAGCCTGCCGCCACGGCCATTCGGCCCATGAACCGTCTTCGCGAAACCGCGTGTGGTTTGGGACTGTGTCGTGTCATTGCAGTCCTCGCCTCCGATTCATTCTCGTCCTCGGCAACCATGATTCACAAACGCCTTGCTCCCGGTCAGAACTCCTCGAGGACTTCTTCCCCGCGAGTCGTGCTCACCGCTCTCCAGGTATCGATGTTGATATTCTCTGAAACGAATCGGACCGACCCATCGCACAAGCCCACCGTGACCCCACCGGGATGACGGCTTCGAGAGGCGAACATCGTCGGCCAAGTGCTCGAAGAGACGTCGCAGGGTGGGTTACGTGGCAAGTCGTTCTGGCAGTAATAGTCCGTATAAATGCGGTCCGGGATGGGACTGTTTGGCGCCTGATAGGTTTCAAACCCGGAGGCATCGCCCCACCAGGTAAACCCGCGCAGGTCACGCCCCTCCCCTTGCACGAGTTCTCCAAACAGGAGCGTGTTGCTCAACCCGTCGGTGATATGGCGAAAGGCAAAGGTCGTATTCGGCTCTCCGCAGTTGCGGGCAATCTTGAACGGCGCGCCTCCGAAGGTGACGCCTTGAAAAGTCGAAGGCTGGCTCCACGTGGTATTCCCGTAATTCACACCGTAATTGGAGGAACGGATCGTACCGATCGGTTGCTGCGCCGTATCGCTCGGACACTGGAAGGTGTCGATATACGTAGACACTGCCGGACGGTTGATGCCGGAAGAATACCTGTACTTGTCATCGGGATCGGCAGTCGGGCAGTGAGCCTCAGGATGATACTGATCGTACACCCCTTGTTGCTCAATGTACGGCAAGACGGCTAATCGCCATGTACCCCAGCAGCAACTGTAACAGCCGACAGGCAAGCTGCGCATGGCGGAATGGTAGTTGTGCATCCCGAGGCCAAGCTGCTTGAGATTGTTCGAGCACTGCATGCGGCGAGCCGCCTCGCGCGCCGATTGCACCGCCGGCAGCAGAAGGGCAATAAGAATGCCAATAATCGCGATTACCACCAGTAGCTCTACCAATGTGAAACCGATTCGCTTGACGGTCATGCCGTTCCCTCCGTAAGGCAACCTTCCCGCTCCGTTCTTCTGAAAACCGGCCAGACCAAGAACGTCAGATCCCTCTGACCGGTCACGGAATATCAAACTCCAGAACGTTCGCGCCGTCCTCGGAAATCGTCACACGTTTGTCACTCTGCGCGTTGTATTCTGCCGGAATCCGCTCAAGAGCCACTACCGGCGACGCGCCGGGAAACTCAGGCTCAATTGGTTCTCCCGTCACTTCTGCCGAAGAGATGCGGACAAGATACGTCCCTGGCGGCAACCCTTGGTGTGCAGGAATACTGAACTCGCCGTCCTCAATCCGGCCGCCGCTGGTCACATTCGGCCCCCCTTCCGTCGGCGCGAACTCAATCGAACCTTGATCCAACGGCTCACCCCGCAGTTGAACGGTTCCCGAAATCGCGAGCCGCCCCAATGGATTGTCCGGACCGCAGCCAAGAGGCAATACCCCCACCATGCACAGCAGGAGAATCAAGCGAAAAAGACGAAAGGTGCGCATGACGACCGATCCCTGCAAGTCTTGGCCCGTGAAAACGGCCGAGCATTTGGTTCCACATAAGCCCTACGATACGGCTCTTGTGCTCTTCTACCAGATAGCCCCCGAACACCCACGCGCAGTGCAGTGTAGCAGATGCCCTGCCCTCCTGTCAAAAGATTCCACAGAAATCTACAGGGCGCGAAACTCGCACGAATCCGCGCAAAAAACGTCGCTGTTCAACGAGCGACACCCCCAGCTTCCCCAACACGGCCGAAGCGGACTCGAACACAGAACAAGCCCCCCACATTTACCGGTCAATCGATACCGACACGCGAGCAATTTCGGTTGCGAGAACCGGCCGGCACAGCCAAACAGGCAAGGCAGGATTAGTCGTCGCTGCCCAAGTCACCGTCGGTGCGGTCGTTCCCCTGCGACCGCTCGACACGCCGGAGTTCGGCCTCGAGCTTGGCGCGTTCGAGCATAGCTCCGTGTCGCAGTCGATCATAATGCAGTTTCGTGGAGAAAATGTCGGCCAGTGCAAGTAACCCGACCCAACCAACCAGAACCATGACCGCAAGCCAATAGATAATCGGGAACCACCGTGATGCGATGGTATCGGTAAGCCACTCCCCCACAAACAAGGCAATGGCAAGAACGGCCATCATTCCGCTGGTCTGCATGCGGCGTCGATACTGACGTCGCCGGTAGTCGAGTTCCTCGCGTGTCGCCGCGTATCCGATGGCGTGTCGCCACGTACGGACATGGCTTACCATCAATGCCGCTGCACACCCCAACAGCAGAAGCGAGACCAAGCCGACGGTCCACAGGTCCATAACGATGCCCCAATCGCAAAAGCTTACTCAATGGCCGTTTGACAGCCCCTCTACGAAAAAGCGGGTGGGTCGCGCATGCGCGACCCACCCGCTAGTATGGCAACTTGGCAGTCCGAATCGCCTATTCCATCGTGATCGCTTCCACCGGGCAGGCATCGACGCAAGCGCCGCAGTCGCCGCATGTATCGGCATCGACCACGGCAACGTTATCCTGCATCTCGATGGCATCCAACGGGCAGGAATCGACACAAGACTCGCACCCAGTACATTTTTCCGCATCAACCACAGCAGCCATGAAATAATCTCCCCATTCAGGAAAACAAAAATCGAATGTCGCTCTCCGGTGGCACTCGGTCGCACAAACCACCAACCTTTCGATCGGTTGCTCGACTGTGAGGTTCTCCACCCGAGGCGTCAGCCTATACAGCCCTGATACAATAATACTCATCCAGGAACCGTCAAGGGGCTCTTCGTGATTCCCGGCCCGTTTTCTCCAATCTCCTTCGCAAAAAATCCACCATATACCGTTCAGGACTCTTTGTCCGGACCAATTGAAGCCCTGAACAAACACTTCTGAGGCGACTCACCCCCCCGACAGGCTGCTTCTCCGTCATTTGGCTGTTGGTAACGTCATCATTGCAACTGGTCGATGCCGGAGGCCAGAAGGCCGCCCATAGCCACGTATCGACTTTCGGGCAAACTGCGGAACCAGGTGCCCTGCCGCTTGGCAAGCTGACGTGTGTGCTGCTTGACCAGGGCAATCGTCTCGTCAAGGTTTCGGACGCCCTCGAGGTGCTCGATCACTTCCCGGTATCCGACCGCCTGCCCGGCCGTCTTGCTGAGCGACCGATCGCGGGCCATCAGGCCACGCACTTCCTCGACCAGACCGGCGGCAAACATTGCATCCACACGGCGGTCGATCCGGTCATTCAACTCGTGTCGCGGCCAGTCGAGCACATAGACCCGATTCCCGGTCTCTTCGGGCAGCTTGTTGAACTGCTGCTGCCAATCGCTCATCGGTTCGCCGGTCTTTTCATACACTTCGAGTGCGCGGATGATCCGACGGGTATCGTTCGGATGCAATCGCTCGGCAGACGGAGGGTCCACTTGGGCAAGCCGCGCGTGGAGCCAGTCGGGACCGTGTTCCGCGGCGTCCGCCTCCAGGGCGTTGCGAAAGGCCGGGTCGGCAGGCGGTCCTTTGAAGAGTCCGCGCAACAGACCCTTCAAATACAAAGGCGTCCCGCCGACGAAGAGCACGCTCCGGCCTCGACGGCGAATCTCCTCAACCTTCTCGTGCGCGGCGGCGATGTACTGGGCAACGCTGTACTGCTCATCCGGCTCGATCACGTCGAGCAGATGATGCGGCACTGCGGCCCGCTCGATAGCAGTTGGCTTGGCCGTACCGATGTCCATGCCCCGGTACAGGGCCATCGAATCCATCGAGATGATCTCGGCGTCGCTCTTCTGCGCCAGTTCCACGCCGATACCCGTCTTGCCTGCTCCGGTCGGTCCGGTCAGAAATCGGCAGTTCTGGATCGGAGGAAACGACATATTTATGCGACTGTCCGGCTTGCCTTTCGCACCATATGGACCACGGCCATCAGCACCAGGAGCAGGCAAACCAGCCCGATGCCATACCAACGGATCTTCGACCAGAGCGACCAGAGGCTGGCCAGCGCGGCAAGCCCGGCAGAGAGGGTCATCAACAGGTTCCACCACAACCGCTTGAGCCCTCGCGGCATGTCGTTGCCCAACAGCGTTTTCTGGTTCATCAGCAGGAAGAAGCTGAAGTAGGCAAAGGGCAGCAAGGTCATTGCGAAGACCGACGTCGGAATGGCCAGCCACATCTGGGCATCCGTCCAGAAGAAGGGCCCCAGAATGCCCACGCACACCATGGCCGATCCGATACGTTGCGTCCATCCCTTGGCCGGACGATTCAGCAGTTCGCAGAAGCATAGGCCGTTGATCAGCATGAGCATGGTGGCCGCCCCCATGGCCATCCCCAGCACGCCCAAACCGAACACGTATTGCGAGAACTTTCGTCCCACAAGCGGCGAGAGCGAATCGGAAAGATTGAACGCATCTCGCCGGGCAAGCACGGCCGCCATACGCCGGTCGGCATCGTCCATCGAGTCCATGCGGGCTGCAAGCTCGGCTTCGCCAAGCGAGGCCATGGCCTCAGCGCCTACTTCCTCCACCAATCGCCCGCGGAGCAGCCCCTTGTAGCTGCCTACCAGGTTGGCGGCCGGAACAATCTCCTGCCCGGTCACTGCGTCTCTCTCGCCCATCAGCCCAACACCTGCCTGGGCATGGAACTGCGATGCCGACGCGATGACGACGCAACTGGTAGCCAGCAGGAAGGGGAAGAACAGGCCGGTCGACAGATCGAAGATGGCCAGTCCACGGAAATCGCGGTCCCAACCCTTTCGCAGCATCGAGTAGGGGAACAGGAACGTCATGTTGATCCCAACGGCAGTCGCCGCCGCACTGATCATCACGTCTCGCTGTTGGCTGACGACAATGTTCTTCCAGAAGTCTCGATACTCCGCACTGACCTGGTTGATCAAGGGCATCAATTGGTCGGTCGGCTCGGAGAGCAGACGAAGATTCGGAACAAACCCGGCAAAAATCTCGTTCCAAGGCAGTTCGCCCGCCATCGTCAAGCGAACCACGACCCCAATGAAGCAGACCACCGTGGTGCCAACCATACACTTCACGACAATCTCAAACGCCTTCATCCCCTTCCCGCCAGTCGTATACAGCATCGAAGCCGTCAACGAAACTGCCAGGATAATCAGGCCGACCCAGACCTTTCCCCAAATTTCCGGCATGGCTTCCGCGCCGAACACGTCCGGCAGCAGGTTCTGGCGAAGCGAAGCCGTGGCCAACGCGAACTGCGGCATCGACCAGACGAGGTTGGCCATCATCGAGGCCAGAAGCCACCCCCAACCCAAAACCGGATTGATATGCTCGTTGATCGCACGCAACGGCCGCTTGCCCGTCGACAGGGTCACGTAGGCAATCGCGCTGAGCATGACAATGCCGGCAATCATGGCGAGCGGCTGCAGCCACATGAACATGAAGCCGCCCAGAACGCCCAAATACAGGCTGGACGAGAGCGATCCGCCGCCCAAGGTAATGGCGCTCTGAAGCCATCCCGGACCTGACAATCGCACAAACGCACCGAAAAGCGGCCCGCGACCTTTGGCCCGGGAACTGACAATGAGTTGCCGGTCACGTTCAATCTTCGGATTCTGGGAAATCTCGGCCTGGGGTTTGGTGTCAGAAGCCATGACGGCAGATTCTCCTGGTAAGATAATCAGAGGCTGGTCCGGAAGCGGGGAGTGGCTCCCCGTATGTTGTGGTTCCTGTTTAATGCAGACACAAGATGCAGCGCATCTGCCCTTTTGAGCGACAGATTCTCGGTAATCGGACGTCACCGATTACCATCTCGCTCACGCGAGTCTAGCTAACCTGCCGCATCGTGTCAACGCGCCGTCATCCCTCCTGGGCGGCGAGCCACCGTTCCGTGTCGAGTGCGGCCATGCAACCGGTTCCCGCAGCCGTAATCGCCTGGCGGTAGTAGTCG
The DNA here is from genome assembly GCA_040772845.1 of Thermoguttaceae bacterium. Lineage (GTDB taxonomy): Bacteria > Planctomycetota > Planctomycetia > Pirellulales > Thermoguttaceae > PWXP01. The sequence continues at coordinate 6,617,784 of JAXGXG010000001.1, read as the reverse complement.
TCTGCGACGTCGCCTGCGGCGAAGATGCCTTCAACGCTCGTGTATGTCCGGCGGGGCGTCGTCCATTGGACATAACCGGCATCGTTTGTGGCAAGTTGGCCGTTGAGAAATGCCGTGTTCGGCGTATGCCCAATCGCCAGGAAGAAGCCGGTGATCTCCACCTCAAGATCCGACTCTCCTTTCGTGCTTTTCAGGCGGCAGCCGGTAACACCCTCCTGTTCATTCCCCAGCACCTCGTCAACAACGCGACTCCAAAGGATCTCGATCTTCGGATGCTCCATCGCACGTTTGGCCATGATCTTCGAGGCCCGCAATTCATCTCGTCGATGGACCAGGTAGACCTTGCTGGCGAACTTCGTCAGGTAGTCGGCCTCTTCAATGGCCGAGTCGCCCCCGCCAACCACGACCAACGGCTTATTGCGAAACCGCGGCAGAGCGCCGTCACAAACGGCACACGCACTCACCCCCCGATTCTTCCAACGCTGCTCCGAAGGCAGCCCCAAATAGTTCGCCCGGGCGCCCGTGGCCACAATCACCGCCTCGGCCTCGTGCGTTGTTCCCTCCAAGGTGGTCAATTTGAACGGACGCCGGCTGAAATCCACTTCGACAATGTCGTCCGTCACGATCCGCGTCCCAAAATTCTTCGCCTGCTGACGCATCAATTCCATCAGTTCCGGCCCGCTGACGCCGTCTTTCCCGTGGGGCGGCATAACCGTGCGGTATGTCGGGTCGATCGCATTGTCAAGGTACGATTCCAGATCTCCGGAAGGAAAGCCTGGGTAATTCTCCACCTCAGTCGACAGGGCAAGCTGCCCAAGAGGTAAGGTCCCGGCCTCCTGGTTCTCCTGGGTAATAGCCCCTTCAAACACCAGGGGCTTCAATTCGGCACGAGCCGTGTAGATGGCGGCCGTCCAGGCCGAGGGACCGCTCCCGATAATGGCAACCTTTTCAGGCATGGAAACACTCCAAGCAAGAGTCATCTCATGGGAAAACCGCACTCCGATCAAGCGCCGGTCGCCAACGGCCGGTTCGTCTGTAAAAACCGGCTCCCAGCCCTCGCATTTCCCGCTGCCGATCAACGCGCCGGCGAACAAGGCTTCAACATACCATCTCGCCCCCCATGCCGCCAAGCCCCTTACGACCCACAGGAAAGCGCCTCCACAATCGCCGAAGTTGGCCATTCGCAAGAAAATGCAATACAAGCGCATTCATGATGAAAGCAGGTGTGCTAGGCTTGTGACATGGGAGTAGGACATTGGATATTGCTGGTGCTGGCGTTCATCGTCGGCTGGTATCTGGCGTTCGGCGTCTTCTAATGCGACAGGTCGAGTCGCCGAGAAGGCTTCCGGCGTGTGCCGTGCCATACTCCCACCGAACCCCGCTAAGCCCACCGAACACGGCACTTCTTCCGCTTGTTGTAGCGGCCTTGCATATTAGCCTTGCTTATGCTACGCTGCGTCCATGAACATCGAAACACTAAGGCTGTTTTGCGACGTCGTTCAGCATCAGAGCTTCTCGCGCGGGGCCGCATTGAACGACATCAGCCAGTCCGCAGCAACCCAATCGGTGCACCGCTTGGAGCGCCATTTTGGGGTCGAACTGATCGACCGCGGTAAAAGACCCTTTGTCGTCACGCCCGAAGGGCAAGTTTGCTACGAAGGCTTCCGTGAAGTCCTTGAACTGTACGACTCGGTCGAAGCACGCGTCCGCTCGCTACGAATGGAGATTGCCGGCGTCGTACGCATCGCGGCAATTTACTCTGTCGGGTTGCACCATATGACCCGCTGTATGCAGGAGTTCATGCGGCGCTATCCAAAAGCCAAGGTCCGCCTGGAGTACCAGCGACCGAACAAGGTGTACGAGCAGGTGCTAGGCGCCGAAGTGGACCTGGGAATCGTCTCCTACCCGACCCCATCTCCCGAGCTGGCCGTTACCCCATGGCGCAGCGAGCGAATGGTTGTCGCCTGCAAGCCCGGCCATCCCCTTGCGAAGCACGATGCCATCACCGTAGAACATCTGGCCGGAGAGGCGTTCATCACTTTCGACCGCGACTTGAGTATCCGCAAGGAGGTGGACCGGCATCTCCGCCAGCGTTCGGTCAGTGTCGCCGTTGCCATGGAGTTCGACAATATAGAGACGATCAAGCAGGCGGTGGCGATTGGTGTTGGAATAAGCATTCTCCCGGAGCCGACGGTTCAGATGGAGGTCAAGGCCGGCCTGCTTTGCGCCATACCGCTTATTGCGCCCGAATTGCGACGTCCGTTGGGCATTATCCATCGCCAGCGGAAGGTCTTCACGCCGACGGTGACCAAGTTCGTTGAGCTACTGCACGAGGTCGCAAACGGGTCCGCTGCCGCCGAGGAAAACCATGCGTGAAACGGAAGTAGCCGTCTTATTCCGTCCTTTCGACCGAACTGCGTATGTCCTGCCGGGCACGCGGTTGATCGAAGCGGCGGCAGAAGTCGGCATCATTCTGGACCAGCCATGCGGCGGCGCCGGCGTGTGCGGCAAATGCCGTGTGCGGCTCGAGGGCGAGACGTGCGCCCCCACATCGGCCGAGACGTCGCGGCTTTCCGTGCAGGAACTGGCCGAAGGCGTTCGCCTTGCCTGCCAGACAAACATCTGCGGTCCGGTAACCGTCCACGTGCCGGAGACATCGCTGCTGGCGACCGGCCACCAGATTCTCGATCGATCCGGCGCGACGATGGCCGTCGCCGTCGATTCGGACGTTCGAAAGCAATACGTGGCGCTTCCTGCCCCATCTCGCGACGATGACGCGTCCGACGTGGTTCGGCTGACGCGCGCCGTCGGTCCCGTTCACATCGATTTGGCCGCAGCGAGATTCCTTCCAGACCGACTACGGCAGATGCAGTTCCACGGAACGGCCGTGATTGCCGGCAATCGGCTCCTCGATTTCGAACCGGGCAATACGGAGCAGGAACACTTCGCCGTAGCGGTCGATCTGGGAACCACAACGCTTGCCGCGACCCTGGTCGATGTCTGCACCGGACATGAACTGGCGATCGCATCGCGTCTGAATCCACAGACACGTTTTGGCGACGATGTCCTGGCGCGCATCGTTCATGCCACCAAGACGAGCCATGGGCTTTCGGAGCTTGCCCGCTCGGTCGGCGAAGCGATCGACACGATGATCGGCGAATTGACCGCGACGGCCGAAATCGACCGCAACCGCATCTATGGGGTCACCGTCTCCGGAAACACGACCATGCAGCAGTTGTTCTGCGGCATCGACCCGCGAAGCCTGGGAGCAATTCCGTTCGTCCCCGCCATGGGCCCCGGATTGCAGTGTGAGGCGAGCGAACTCGGCCTGAACATCCACGCCCGCGGGCAAGTCTTCGTTATGCCGGTGATCGGCGGCTTCGTGGGCGGCGATACGGTGGCCGGCATCCTGGCATCGGTCATGACCGAGAGCCCGGGCCCAACGCTGCTGGTCGATATCGGCACCAACGGCGAGCTTGTCCTCTGGGCCAACGGCCGTCTCACAGCGGCCTCCACGGCAGCCGGCCCCGCTTTTGAAGGCGCACGAATCCTGCACGGAATGCGCGGCAGCATCGGCGCCATCGAAAAGGTCGTCGTGGAAGACCGCCTGCGGCTGAACGTCATTGGCGGCGTACCCCCGGTGGGTCTGTGCGGTTCGGGCCTGATCGACGTCGCCGCGGAACTGCTGCGGCATGGCCTCCTCACGCCGGAGGGCAGACTCCTTCCCCCCGACCAGTTACCACCCGGCCTACTGCCCGATCTGGTCAATCGAGTCACCCGCCACGAAGACAAGCCCGCCTTCCTGCTTGCCGCCGCCGAAGAGGCCGGCACCGGCAAGCCGATCGTACTCACGCAGCGCGACCTCCGCGAATTGCAGCTCGCCACCGGCGCCATTCGGGCCGGGATAAGCATTTTGCTAGACCAGGCAGGCGTGGCCCCCGAGAATCTCGAGTCGATACTCATCGCTGGCGGATTCGGCAACTTCATTCGGCGCAATAACGCGCAACGCATCGGGCTGATGCCGCACCAGGTTGACCATCACCGGATCCGCTATCTTGGCAATACCTCGCTGGCCGGCGCCAAGGCCGTTGCCCTCTCGCAAGGGTGCCGGCAGAAGGCGGAAGACCTGGCCCGGCAAACCGAGCACGTCGACCTCTCCACCCACGCCGCTTTCCATACCGCCTTTGCCGAGTCGATGATCTTCCCTGAGGCATAGCCTGACAGCTTACCCGACATCCGCGGTATTCGACCCCGCCCGCCAGACCCGCCTTCCAAGTTCGGCGATGCGTGGTACACTTCATAGCAGTGGTATAATCCCCAACACGGTGCTCCCAGGAGCACAATCCCCTGCCCTGTTGCAGGTTTCGGATGGGTGGCCGAGTGGTCTAAGGCGGCGGTCTTGAAAAACTCGGAAGCCTGCTTCCAACTCTCGGAAACAGCGTATTTTAAGGGGTTTCTGAATCTCCCAAAAGGGATTGAAGGGGGTCAAAAGGGTCGAAAAGGGGTCATTGACCCCAGACTTTTCAGCGGTTTCTGGAACCGTTGCCACCAAAAACACCTGCCCCCTATTGACTTCCGGGCGACTTTTCCACACATTACTATCAGCGCCCGGGGCTGTATCCACCGCACGCAGTTGCTACCAAAACGCGAATCCAATGACGCCAGCGCTAAACGGAGGAGCCACCAGGAGGCACAACACCCCCACAGGTGCAGCGACTAATGGGGGGGTGGCGAAAATGGCAGACGCGCGAGATTGCCAATCTCGTGGTAGTAGCTACTGTGCGGGTTCGAGTCCCGTCCCCCCCATCTTTTATCATTGACTCGCTGTCCTGAAGACGATATAGTTCAAATAGCTACTACCACGAGGTTGGTGATTTCGCCAACCCCTTTGGTTCGCCGCCCGGTGGCACGGGCGGCATTTTTTATGCGCGCACGTGGCTAGGGCCATGGCGAGAACGTCCCAGCGTCCTGGTCGGCATCGCCTCCGGTAGCTTGGGCGCGTCGGGGTGGTTGGCGACGACCATATGGTGAGCAAAGCCTAATTGTGATAATCGATTATCACTTTCAAAGGTACGGCAAACCGACACAGCCTGTCTTGCGGTCGCATACGCAATCCCGAACTGACGAACAGACAGAAACGGCTTCGTGTGGCGTCGCCTCATGCGTCCCGACCACCTTGGACGGGTCAGAACACCTTGACCGCTACAACGCCGTCAGAACGCCTCACGGGCGATTTACCGATTGACCGGATATTGACTCTCGGCAGCAACATGGCGACTGAAAAACCCCGCCCCGGCAATGAGCCAGGGCGGGCGATGATCGGTAGCGGGTCGGTCACTCGCCACTGGTCGGCAGCCGGCCGGAGAATAGCCCCGCTCGTACCTCCTGGTATCGCTGCAATTCCCCCGGGCGCAGCCGCAGCCCCAGCAAGCCGACCACTGGCACGTCAACGGCGTCATCCCATGGGCGGGGTGTGTACCGACAAGCACACGGCCGACCGTGTGGCGGCAGCGGATGACCGCAGCCAGGACAGCGCGGTCGATGACGTCGGGGTGATGATGGTGATGATGCTGATGGCATGATGGCCTCCCGGTCTGACGTGTCGGCGTATCAAGGTCAATGGTCACAGCCTACGCAGGCAACGCTCGCAAAGACAATCGCCGACCATAGGCGGCCGTTGTCTGCATCGGGTGCAAGACCGAATTGTCCGCCCGATCCGCGCACGGTTGGCCAGATCAGCCACAGCAAGACGCCTCCGGCACTCGTCGCACAGCGGCCAACGGCGGCCGGTGGATGGTCGGCCACATGAGCATGTTGCTGGTTGCGTCTCGGGGAACGTGATAGGGGAATGTTCGTCACTCATGTTTGGATTTCCTTGTCTTGGGTTTCCATTTCCATTTCCGCCATCATCGCGGCGGCCTCTTCGGCATCGCCCTCCCGCATGGCCTCGACCACCGTGTCGCCAGCCGAGACGATGGCGGAATACAAAATCTCGCGGGCTACCTGATTGATCTTTTGGCCTCGCTCCCGGGCGAGTGCCGATAAGCCACGGTGAATGCCGGCGGGCACGCGGGCAAAAACTACATGCTGTCTCATGGCGTTGACCTCCGTGGAATTATGCTGCCGGTATCTCTACACCGCTGTCTTCCTGGAGCAATTTGACCTGTAAGTCCGCGGACATTTTGATGAATTGCAACGTGCGTTTCATTTCCGCCGTGTTATCCGCAATCTTTTTGTCTTGCTGTTCGCGTTGGGCACCCGATGCCGCAAGGATGGCGGAATACGCCTCACGGCTGCCTGCCTCCATTGCGCCGGAGAACCGAGTTGGGCCAATGTCGCCGGCGTCGGTTCCCTGCTCTGCTTCCTTGGCGATTTGCTGCAAGGCGCGTTGCCGGGTTTCGTCCGTAATCGCCCCGAACTCCGAAAGCCGGTTGACCTCTTCCATGCGACGCGCCAACGCTTCAACGGGCGTTTCGAGCGATTCGGTAAGGCTTTTGCCTAGTTCGTCGAACTGCGTTTTATCCTTGACCCACTTATTGATTTCGTCGAAGAGCGGGTTGCCTGCGAAGTCGGGCATCGGCATCGAGGCACCGTAGGTACCGGCTCGCTCGAAGAAAGCGGCGGCTTGAGCCATCGGATCGGTGAGGCTCCCAGCCGCACCTGCGGCACTGCCGCCCGTTGCGCCGTTCGGCCCGCCGGGGTTTTGCAGCTTGACCATAATTTCCTGGTATCGCTTTTGTGTGTCGGCGGCCCAATCGGAGCTAGTAGTGGCGTCCAAGTCTTTGCGCAGCTCTTTGACGCGACGTTGCAATTCGTCGATGTAGGCTTCCGCTTCGACATCTTCGCCCATCCATCCCCACCAGCTTTTGCCGGTTTCCTCGTTCCAGAGAAACAATTCGGTACTCGCCAATCGCGCCTCCTTGAATTTCACGACAAGCGCCTGCGCGGCATCGACGGCGGTAAAGATTGCCCCTGCCAGTCCGCCGAACTCGCTAGCGGACTGTTTTGCGGCGTCTGCCGCGGCGCTGGTCGGCTCCGTCAGGTCATCAGCCAGCATACGCGCGAACGGAAGTACCTGCATTCCAATCGATTCACCCAAGTCACCCATAGCGTTCTTGAGTTGGGTCACCGGGTTGGCCATCGCTTCCGCGGCTCCGCCGAATTCGCCCGCCAGTTCCGCTAGGATGACCCCTTGAGCGCCGGCAACGTCGCCCATCTCTTGCATTGCTTTGATCTGGTCTTTCTGTTGCTGCGTGAACGATACGCCGACGCGGCTTAAGGCACTAACGCCCCGAATCGGATCGTTCAATGCCTTACCGACCTGGATTGCTGCCCCTTGCAAGTCCGTGTTGAGCACGGCAGACATGTCCAATATGGCCGACGTTGCGTCTTTGAACACGTCGCCGCGAATCTCCTTGAATGTCGCCAGCACGGCTTGTGCGCCAATGGTGGCTTCATCGCCGAAGTTTGTCGTCTGCTGCAATGCGGCCGCATGCTGCTTGAGTTGGTCGGCGGTCCAACCGGCCGCGTGTCCGGTCGCGTCCAGAACGGCAGCTAGTTTTTGCTCCTGTTTGATCTGCTCTTCCGCCAAGCCGATGGACTGCTTGAGGCCCATAATCAGCCCTCCGGCCCCCAGGCTTACGCCGAATGCGCCGGCCATCATTTTCATCGAGCCGCTGAGCTTAGACACGGACGAACGCATTAGATCGGTTTGCGCCGAACTGCGTCGCATGCTTTTGTCGAACCGATCAGTTTTCGCCATCAGATGGACAATTAGATTGCCTGCTGCTGTAGCCATGATATGTACCCTTGTGTGTGTGTTTGGTTGTGACGGTTCTTTGGATTGCCGACTATCCGCCCAGCCGTGCCAACTCGCGCTCTCGCGCATCGGCTTGCCTCTGCCACGATTCGGCGTAGCTGCCATCGCCAGTCGTGCGACTCAATGCGGCGACGGCAACGTCGGCGGCTGGAGTGCCGTCGTAACGAGCCAGGTCTAGACAACGGGCGAATGCCTGTCGCCGGCGGGGGCCCATGTCGGCCAACGCTCCGGCCATCTCCACGACGGCGGAAGTACCCTCGACCATCCCGTCGATCAACCGTTCTTTCGCGGCGTCGGGCGCGTCGAGGCAACGGGCGTGATTGCGAGTGACGGTAATGCCACGAAACTTCGCCACGTCGCCGGAGAATGACTTGTAGTGAGCATCGACGCTTTTTTGCATCGTCGCCCTTGCCTCATCACTCAGCGGCGCGTACGGATGGCCCTCGACCTTTTCCGGGCTGGAGGCAATGAGAGTGGTTTTCACTCCCATCTTTTCCTCGAATCCCGACACGTCGATGTGGGCACACCATACGCCAATGGAGCCGACGCAACCGCTCCGCATACTGAGCACGACGTTAGCCGCCGATGCCAGCCAGTACGCAGCACTCGCCATGAACGGACGGGCCACGGCAACCACGGGTTTCATGGTCGTGATACTGCGGATTTTCGCCGCCAACTCGGGTACGCCATCGACCGAGCCTCCGGGCGAGTCAACGTCTAAGACGATGGCATCGCACGTGCGCGACGTGGCAAGCATCGATAACTCGGCTTGCAGATCGGTGATCTCGCAACCGTAATACCGGGCAAGCGCGGATCGGAAGCCGATAGGGCCGACCACGGGCACAACGGCAATTTTCCCGACGATATGCGTTCCGATGCCGCGCGGCCGCATGTCGGCACTCGCACGGATAGCGGATTGAAGGATGGCCGACCATCGGGGTCGATCAGCCGCAAGGGGTCGAGGGGTGGATAGTTCAGTCTGAATGTCAAGGCTCATGTTTTCTCTCACAAATAGGTGGTAAATGGTCTGGTTAAATCTCGCCCGGGACAACGCCGAAAGGAATACGTTGCCCCGGGCTCATGGGCCGCGCACCCGGAAGAGCGCGGCCGAAAATGACTCACGACAACACGACAACGGGCGAGAGCGTATCGCCACCGTTACGCGGCGTAACAGCCGTCTGCCACGCCAAGCAGCCGTCCGCATTGATCGTCAAGCGGTAGTACCCTTCGGCGTTTTCAAAGCCAAGATGCTCGCTGAATGCAATCTGCAATTCGCTCGTGCTCAACTGGTACTCCGACAAGTCGGTCAGGACGATATCGCCCGACGTGCCAAGCACCTCGCAGTACTCGGATGGCACAACCGGGAAGCCGGCCAGCCGCATACCGCCGTCGAACGTCAGTAACGATCCAGCCAGGGCGAGTAGTTGGCCCATGCACGACTCGGAACACAGCCACGCGGCCGTAGGATACGAGCCACCCCACAGACGCGAGACCATGCCTCGCACGTCACTGGCCGCGATGACGTTGGAACCGGAGCGCGTGACGGTGATCTTACTTGGGGATCGGAGCAAGCCGAGAGGCTGGCCAGCACCCGTACCATCGACAACGGCGGCAGCCAGTGCGTCGGCAAGGGCCTCGGAGAAAAGAGGCTCCAGATAGCCGGTCAACGTCTCGGGGTCGGCACGGAGCATATCGTCGGTCGCAATCACGACGCCCGCACAACGCTTGCGGCGCAAATCTAGTTGGCCGAATAGCGGCTTACTTGGCGTGATGCTCGCGCCTTGCTCCAGCCACGCGATACTGAGACCGCCGTAGCGGGATCCGTTTGCCCGGCTGGTCTCAGCCACGGTCGGGATGAACGCCTGCCCGCTCGCCTCATCCGGGACGACACGGCCAACGCGGGACAATATCGCGCTTGCCGTCGTGGCCTTGGTCAGTAAGACCTTGGCCTGCTCCGACGGCACGAGGAAACCGCCTTCAGACGGTGTGATGGTATTGAGACCGGCGGCGGCTCGGATCAAACGGCCGTCGATCTGGTTGGGATTGGCGGCGGCATGTGCCACGGCCTTGGCAAATAGTCCGATGTTTGAAAAACGACTCATGTGAAAATCCTTCTCTAAATGGAAACGTGAATTGAAAACTGGTTTGGAAGTGAGACTACATTTTCGCGGCAGCCACGGCCTCCTCGCGAATCTTGGCAAGAGCGGCGGTCGGATCGTCGATCGGCTCGGTCCGCATGGCCTCGACGCGCTCGCGCAGGCGTTGCAACGTCCGAAGCCGCCGGGCAATCTCGGGGTAGTCAGATTGCAAATCGCACTCCGGCCGGCCACGCCGATCTACTCGGCCGGTGTAGATTTTGCGCTCGTTGGTCGGGAGACCACGCAACTGCTTTTCCAGGATGCAAATGTCATCGATCGCATCCCTGAATCCAGTCGGAGCGGCATTCTCGGCCTCGGTCAACAGGCGATAGCGCAACTCAGACAGATCGGAACGCCGTTCGTGGTGCTTTCTCCGCGCGAAGCCATACTTGCGGTTCACTGCCTGCCATTGCGGCCGCAGCCGTTCCAATTCGCGCAATGCGGCGGCCTCTTGCACTTTCAGGTCGGTCAGTTCGTCGGCCTGCTTCTTCTCGAACTCTTTGATTGCACGGACCTTGCTTTGCCACTCGTCAAGGGCCTTGGCCTCTTCGCGCTCGATCCGGTCGCCGAGCATGGCGTCTAATGCTCGTTGCTTTGCTCCACTCAGTACACTGTTAAGACTCATCACAAAACTCTCTTTCTGCCGCAGTCGCGGCTACAAGGTATCTGCCGGCGGACCACCCGCCGACGTAAGACTCACTCACTCACGCGGCGGATTGCCGCGATGTTTGCTCGTTTTCTTGGCGAGTCAATTCGCTGCTGATAGCCAACTCTGCGTTCCGCAGTCCACCGTCGGCGGCCAGGTCGGCAACGTCTTCGGCCGGGTCATCGGACCAATGAAAATCAAATGCCGTCCACTTCGCGTAGTCGGCGGCCACGCGCTTTGCACCCTCCGGGCCGACCAACGCCGTAACGGCACGCTGGACGTAGCGGCAGCATGGACCATCAGCACTCAGGTACTCGCTCAGCCATCCATCGAATCGCTCTCGATCCTCGGCAGCGTGTTTTGCACGGCGGGCGAGTGCCTTGGCGGTCGCTCCGGCAATGCGGCCGGCGGCATCGGCGATGAACGCCTCGACCTCTGCCGAGCGTTTCGGCGGCGGTGCGATGGCGTGAGACGCGGTGCGATGGTCGGCGGCGGATTGCTCGGCGGCGTACAAATGGCGGGTCAGCGTGGCTACCATCGTTGCGGCGGCATCGACGCCATCGGCCACGGTCTCGCAGAGTTTCGCCGCACTCACCAACTCGGCCAAGGCAACAGCGGTGTCGCGGTTTGCGGCGGCATCGGCGGCGGTTAGCAAATGCGCCATAACAGGCTTCAGCGGCTGGACGGCATCGGCCATGATTTCGACCGCGCGTTTTGCCACCGCACTTGCGGGGACGGGGCGGCCGTCGATGGCCAAGGTTTGGGGTTGGGTTTGGTTACTCATCTTCGAATCTCCTGGAAAGGGTAAGGTTAGATCTCAATTCCGTGCCAGTCTCGCAACCGCTCTTTGCACGCAGCCAGCTCGTCGCCCTGCAACTGGCCCATCCGGTAGAGTTGCAATTCCTCTGCCATCGCACGACTGCGCGGCTCGGGTGACTCGACATACCACCACAGTTCCGACCGGGAGCCAGGCGGGACGCGGGCCTCGATCTGGTCGCGGTTGGCGGCATAGAAGCGCTTCGCGGCGGCCTTGTCGCCTCCGAAGACGTGACGGGCGACGTCGCCACCGTTGCGGCCGGCCAGGAACGCGGTCATGCTGGCCTGCTCGTAAGCCTCGACGGTCATCGTGGCGGCGGCGCCGCGTGACACGCGGGATTGTCTGGTTCGATTCGTGGGCATCTTGGATTTCCTTTCTCAGTTGGAGGGTCGGCCGATGGGGCCAATGGGTTCGAGGTCAAGGTTGAGCGCCTTGAGCGATTGGCGAAACGCCGAATGAGCATCTCGCTCGATGGCAGCACACGGATGGGCCTTGGTTGTCCCGCCCTGTCCCGCCACGGTGAGCCCTTCTTTCTTCAGCACGGCTTGCGCAGAGCGCAAACGGTCAAGGCTCTCGCACGCCCTCTCGACGTACAACAAACCAGCACCATCGCTGATGCCGTACTCGTTCACGAGGTCGCGCCAGAGCTTACTTGCTTCTCGGCTTAGGTGTTTTGGGGGGGTCGTTCTCATGGTCTGGTCTCGATATCAGAAGGAAAACCTTAATTAAATTCGCGCGACGGAGGATGTGCGGTTCCGTGAGGTCGCGCGGGAAAAAAGCGAGTCATTTGGCCGGCCGATACTCACCGCAAGCTATCGACGATGCCAGGACGACGGGCCAACCTGATAGCCTCGGTGATCGACGCCGGCATGTGCCATCGATCCACGGATGATCTCGGTAGCTCTTCTCGACGAAGAATCTGCAATGCGAACACGTGGGTCGGGGGTCGGGTTCGACGATCGGGGTGGCTACGCTCATGGTCCTACCGTCCTCCCTGCTCTACCGCATTGGCCAGCAAGAGGCAGCCAATCAGAATGCACTCGCCAAGGAACTGGGCGTCATCCGAGACATCTGCCGCATTGGGCAGTAGCTCTTCGCCTACGAACTCCCTGATTTCCGATCCGTCAATCTTCTGCTTACTCATCTCGCATTCCTTTCCATTGCCGGCGGGAAGGTGATCCACTTCCGCGCTGCCGGCTGACGCGGTGGTGATTGTGTCGGTCATCTGACGCAACGCCTTGGTCATGCACTTTTGGCACTGCGGTTGCATTGCCTTAGCTTCCGCCGGAGACAATCCACGCCGGAGTAGCCTGCCATACTGATGGCGCTGGTCGGCCCAGGTTAGGCCACGGCGGCATGATCGGCAGAATGTCTTGCAGGTGTGTTCCATGGCTTCTCACTTGGTATGTTGCTCACTCGGTCGGTCACTCGGTCGGGACTGGCGCGACTGACTTCTCACTTCACTTGGTATGTCTCCCTTTAGGGGGACATACCAAGTGCAGTGAAAGTCACTAGAACGCTTGGTAGGTCACTTGGTATGAAGCAACATACCAAGTGGGATTTTCTACCCAAAGTTAGGGATAATCTCATACTCGGAGGTGTCCTGTCCTCGTACTTTGACTTGATGCTCGATTACAACTGAATCGCCGACCAACTTCGCCATGAGCCTACCGATACGATCCGGTGTCGTGCCTAGCATTTCACGGAGCTTCTTGCGAGTAGCCCGACCATTGGAGGTGAGGTAATCCTGGATCGCCTGCTTGTCCTCATCGTCCTTGAGTTGCCGACGTTCTTCCAACTTCGAGACCGGACGTGCAAGCCGCTTCGGATCGGCGGCTTCGTCCACGGTCCACAGCGGGTATTCCCAGCGGATAACCCGCGGATCGACGGGAGCGAACGAGCGAACGGCAGCTTCGAGCACGGCGCAGTCTTCGTCCTCATGCGGTCGCAGCACGAGGTGGGCGTCAGCCGCTCGGGACTGACTCCCGGCGCCGGAGCCCACGTCCGTGATGGATTTCCCGGACTGGTCGCCTTTGCTGCTGTGATGGATATTGACCCAGACGGACCCCAGATTGGCCGCTATGCCGTCGATACGGTTGTACATGGCCATGATCTGGGCATTGTCGTTTTCCGACGTGCCGGCGGGGATGAACCGATAGAAGGCGTCTGCAATAACCAATCCGTAGCGACCTGCTTCGACGGTGGCCAGGATTCCTGCCAGGGTGTGGATGTCCACGGACTGCCCGCGAAGCGAAAGTACGTCGATCTGCTCAGTCCATGCGTCACTGACTCCCAGTGCCTCCGCTACGGTGCTCAGGCGGTGGGTAATGGTTTCCTTGTGCAGCTCGTTATCGACGATCAGGACGCGCCCCTGCTCGCAAAGGAAGCCAATCCAGCGGAGCCCCAGGGCCACGGCAAACGCCAAGGAGTAACTCAACCAGGATTTACCCACCTTGGAAGCCGCGATAATGTTGATGGTCTCCCCCTGCCTCGCAAGGCCGCGAATGACAGCCTTTCGCAGGTGGGGGTATTCTCGGAGCATGGACAATGCGGGGATGATGTCGATGTCGATCGGTTGCCCGCCGTCCAATGGCGTTACTTCGGATCGCAGCAACTCCTTGACCGCCTGAACTCCATCGCGTGAAGTGAAATGCACCCGCACAGTCGCACCGCAGTCCTCGACCACCTGCCCGATGTTTCCGCGGTCGCCGGCTCGGACGCGAGTGCCAGGCGGGAGGCTGCTGCCGTTGGCAGATGCAAATGATGCTCGATGCGATGATGCGGCCGTCGTGGCCGTCGTGGCTGCTCCTAGCGGCGGATAGTAGTGGTCGGGGGCAGGGGCGCCGACCATCGCCCGGTAATCGCTCCAGTTGTGATTGCACGAATCGTGCTTGCACTCGAATGTGACCAGCCCATCATCGCGTTGCGTGATTGCGCTCTCGCCCTTGGCTCCATGCGAATCGTCGAACGGGCAGGCAACGAGGTAATGCGTGCATCCGTGCCCGTCCTTGGTCCGGTAGTCGATTCCATGGGCAGTGAGGTATCGCGGCACGTCCAGCCGATGCCGACCATTGGACGATGCAGCCGATCCACGCGGTACGGCTCCCGGCCTGATTGTCCCGTTCGCGCCCGCAGGCGCTTCAGCCGCTAGACTCTCGACCAATTTCCACGGCACTACGCCTACCGGATACTCGGGGTCGGGATCGTGATAGACGCACAGCCTATGCGGCCGACCTTCCGTAGCATCGCCCTTGCGGTTCGGCGTCCCGCCCACGCGGGTGATCCTCGCAGCGTTGAACACGCCCACGTCCAGGTGAGCACCATCGTGCTCCAGCTTCGCGGCAAGTGTCGCGTATGCTTGCCGGATCGTCGCCGTTGCCTCGGGCGTATTGGGCGCGTCGATGCGATACAGACGGGCATAGCCGTTGCCAGAGTCGACCATTACAGGGGTCGGCCAGCCGCGTGCCCGCAGTAGATCATCGCTATCTGCCGCCAAAGAGAATGCCGCCTGCAGTTCCTCTTCGGTGGCCGCGATGCCAGCGGGGCGCTCGGAGTCGATATCCAGATACAGCCACCTGCGCGTGACAATCTCATCATCGGTAGTCGTGTGCGCTGGACGGTCCACCATACGGTTATTCGCGCGGGCCAGTAGGTCGGGCAGTGCGGGGTTGATCGTGTGATAGATGCCGGCTGCGCCTTTCTTGGCGAGTTTGGCCACAGCCCGCGCGGCGGCGTCAAGATCGCCGAAGTACCCCGATGCGGTGTAGCGGTACGATCCGCTACCGGGCACGTCCAGAGCGCGAACCTCGAAGACTTCGCCGGGTGCGTGAATCAATGCGAGGCTGCGCCGGATGTCGGATACGGCGATGGTCGGTGCGTCGGCAGTTGGTCGGGCTATCATCGTGTCATGCTCTCCGCAGTGCGGCGGGTGTGTGTGGGGTGTGGTGTGGGCTAGATGTACTCGATGATATTGGTCGGCGTCCGTTTCTTGCGTGGGCACCGTGTGCTAGGCCGGACGGTCCGCGAATTTTCAAAGGCGATAACGTCGGCACGGTCAATCAGAAACCGCGGCCTGCCACCCGGCTTGACCGCTGCGTCGATAGCGCGTAGCTGGCCGGTCCGGATCCACTCCCGGACGGTCTTGGCATCGCAGCCGTACTCTCTGGCGAGTTGGACCGGGGTGATCTTAGGCATCGCGGCGGGCCTCCGTAGATGCCCGTGCGGGGTCGGCATCGGTGGCCCGGGCGAGGGCTACACGGGCACGGCGTACCTCGTCGGATGCGCGTATACTGCGGTCGGTCGCGTCGATCAGCCGTCGTAGTGCAGCGGCTATCGGGTCGCGTGTGATCGTCGGTCGGGGGCGTGTGTGTCTCATGCTCCCGATTTTGCCAGCCCTAAGAGACTTGTGTTGTAGGGGGCAGTAGAAAACGAAAAACCCCTCAAAACCTCGGGGATTTTGAGGGGTGGAGGGAAGTAGCCGGGAAGTAGCCGGCCCTACTTTCCGGCTTTTCTTGCACGCGCAGCCGCTACTCTAGCCGCCAGGGATTCGATTCCCTGCTCGGAGACGGCAGGCAGATTATCCGCTCCCGGCCGATCCATCGCTTCGAACTCCCGTTCCTCTTGCTCTTGCGCGAGACGTTGTACGTCGGCCCGGTGAGCTTGCCTACGCTGCGCGTGCTCGGGGTGCTTGCGTATTCGCAGCTTGTCCGGGTGCTCTTCGGCAAAGCGGTAGAGTGCCTTGAGGCTCCCGACAAATGGCAATTGGGCTACCGCCTCAGATACTAGCATCCAGTCCTGGTCATCTTTCTCCGTCGCGTTTGCCGGCCCCCGCTTGAACTCGGCAAACTCAGCCGCAACATCGGCGGCCAGTAGCTCCATCTTGTCGTGGCAACGGCCTGCCACGCGGCGTAGGGCATCCCGCACAATGCGGACGGCTTCCTCGTCCTTGCCGTCATCCATCGCCCATTGTGCGGGCACGTCGGCTTCCCCGATGGCCTCGCGGGCGAGAAACAGGACTGCCTTCGCTCGCTTACTCAGGGGATGATTGCCCAGTGTCGCGGTGCAATCGTCGGCGTCGGAAATGAGCTGCGATATGTCTCGCAGATTGTCAATCGCGTGCTTCCCGCCGTACTCGATCTCATCCGGCGGGAGCGTGTGCTCTCGCAGCCAGGTTCTATCTTCGTTTACGTTGTCGGCATCGCCGATCTCGCGTCCCAGAACAATTAGCAGCCGGGCCAACTTCGCAGCGGCCTTGGCTCGATCCTGATTAGTCGTTTCCATGATCGTACCCTTTCGATCTTCTAACCCTCAAAGAAAGCGAGGGGCAGGCGGTAGGGTAACCGCTTTTCAGCCGGCCGGACCTAGCCCCTCGGCAGGTTGTAATTCTACTCCGTTCCCTTCGTTCCGTACAGCCAATCCCTCACATGCCCCACAACCCGCTCTAGGCGGTCTGTATCGACTCGTTGCCTGTAGATGGCTGCCATATCGTCGCTACTCGCCGCGTGCCCCATAACGCAATCTACGGCCACCTGGTCGCCTGTTTCTCCGGCAACCGTCTCGAATGATCTGCGAAGATCATAGAATGACTGGCCGATAACGCCCGCAATCTTGCATGCGCGACGGAACTCTTGTGCAACCCGCTCGCCCTTCCGGTTGCCAATGTACGACGTTCCGCGGGCACCGAGGAACAGATAAGGCTTATCATCTTCGTCGGCTGGCGTCGGGCGGACCTTTCGGTAGTCAGCAATGGCCTTTCGGGTTTCCGGCCAGAGCGGAATAAAACGGCCGACGCCAGTCTTTGCCCTGGGGTACACAAGCATACCGTTATCCAATCCTTTGGTGTCCGGGAGCATTTCCGCGCAGTCGGTGGAGCCGAGACCACCATTGATTCCCAGGAGTACCATGCACTTCATCGCGGGGCCGGCTGCGTCGATGATCTTCCGCAAGTCGGCGGGGTCGAAAGTCCGGTCTCCCTTGCGGCCACGATGCCGACGAATGACCGTCGCGGTAGGCTTTTTGAAGCCGGGGCCGAAGTGGATGACCTTCGTTACCAATTCCGCTTCCTGCCCGTATTTGAAGATCGATCGCACTCGCTGGATTTCGTTGCCTACGCGAAAGACTCCCCACTGCTTCGCAATGTCGGCACGCAATGCGGTAAAGTCTTCCGCCCCCAGATCATCGACCAGACGTCGCCGGCCAAACACCCGGGCCAACCGCTGCCCGGTGGCTTCGTACTCGGCCCACGTTCGGGGAGCCAACTCGCCAGCGTCAACGAGCATCTTCTTATGCGTCAAGAACGAGTTGACCAGATGGTGCAGTTCCACTTCTTGCCCGGTCCGGACCTTGGGACGCCTGCCAGATTCCAGGTCTGCCCTCTGCTCGTTATAGAGAGCCAAGGCAGCGTTGGCACCGAAGTCCTTGGCTGACGGATCGACCACGCCGAAGTATTCCCGCTGCCCCCGAATCTTACGGGCCCATCGGCCCCACTTCCCGGACGCATGGACATGCAGGCATATCCCCTCTTTCTTCCGGTACGCCCTAGCCGCTTCCAAGACCTCGATTTTCGTGGTAAGTTTCTTGGTAGCCATGAGAACGATTCCCTCCAAGCTGAATGTTGACCCCCGCCCGATCTTTCGGACGGTCCAGATTGCATACTTGGATTCTACCAGGGGTCACGGCGGGGGTCAATACCCAGTTTGCAGAAAATCGGGAATCAAGAAAAACCCTTTATTTACGCTTCGGATGGGTGGCCGAGTGGTCTAAGGCGGCGGTCTTGAAAACCGCTGTAGGCGAGAGTCTACCGGGGGTTCGAATCCCTCCCCATCCGCTATTTGCCTCTTGCAGAAGGTCCTGCACGGGTTTCTTCGTGCGATTAACGGCCTTCCTGCTAAGATTGGCTCTTCCGCTTCTGGGCGCAGACTGCGGCAAAGTAGCAGGCACGCTCCGTCGTGCCGTCCGCCGAAGTGGCAACCAGCCTCACTTCAGACGCGTAGTCTGCACCCAGAAGCGGAAGAGCCCTAAGAGTCTACGCTCTTCAACATGCTGGCCGGTGGCCGTATGGATGGCCACCGCTCGACCTTTTCCGGCGATCTGGGTTTTTGGGACACGATGCCTGCCCCCCTTGAGCAGCCGCCTGACCTGGGAGGCAGTTCCGATGAACGTGAAACACATCTTCTATGCCGTTTCCTTCCAGCATTAGCTGGGGCACAAACATGGTCATCTGGTCGATTCTCACCCAACAGGCTTGGTGCGAACTGCAACGGCGAGGGCGGCTACGGGCTGCCCGCCGCCACGTTCCGAAGGATTTCCTTTGCCCTTACCTCTGGATGGTGGAACAGATGCAGCGACGGTTGACGACTCCCAGGCCCACCAAGCAGGCCATGCCGATATGGGCGTGGCATCAATGGAACGGACAGCGCCGCAAGCCGGATTTGCGTTCGAGCGGACATCTTCCCAGGGAAGAGAAGGGGGTCAGGCTGGATTTGGAGGTTGCCGCCGAACGAGTGCTGCTTTCCGATTTCGACCTGTGGCACTACGTTCTCAACTACTGGTACTTACCCGAACATGAGGAGGCTGGTGAGGCATTCGAGAGGAAGCTGGCTCGGTGCGGCTTATCCTTCTACAAATGCGACCACCAGCATCCGTTGCCACATTCCCAATACCGGCAGAAGATCGAGAAGAGCTGGGAAAGGGTTTTCGACATCGGTTGGTCGGATCGACAGCACGCCATCGCCAGTCCCCCGAGACAGAAGTCAATCCAGGCAACGCTTTGGGAGATTCGCTCCGCCGATGTCGTCAACGCCAAGGAGTTCACGGCGAGGTAATGGATTGTTGTAAGGTGCGTATCCGAGGCAGCCGCCCCTGTTCGATCTGGACATCCCGTAGAACGCCCCTCGCATAAGGGACGAACTGGAGGCCCCCCACAAGGGAAGAGGTCTCCTGTCTTTCGGGGCAAGCGAGAAGATTTCGGGCCGATCGGCCTGCGATTTGCTATTAGCCCCACCAACGCGGATTGGCCCCATCCTCAGGAAACGTTTGAAACGGTAATAGGAAGACGTTTGGAGCGGTAACCAGACTTGTAGAGCCCGAAGGAATCGAAAGCAATCATGCAACGACGTTACGCCGACGAAGGATTGAGTGCGGGTATTGCGGCTCTCCGTGATGCAAACCGCGAGAATCCGTGCGTACCCGGCCCGGATACAGTGTATATCAACAGCACACACATAGCCCGTTCCATGGGGTGTTGCCTCGAACGGCGTGATGGGGGCTTTGCCAGGGCGCTGCGTCGAGATGGTTGTTCCGGGACACGCGCAAAGCTAGACTTTGGCAAACTTCAGGAGTGGAGAATGCGGCAGGTGTAGGCTGGCCGCAGGCATTGTAATTACCAGGAACATACTAACCATCGGTTCAACGATGAAATTGCGTGGCGGTTACAACATCCGAATTACTGGGCGGCCGGCAGCGCGAGTGGTCTCATTGCCGGAACCGGCGACGCTGCTCTTGCCGCAACGGAGCCACCGGCTGCGGTTCAACCATGCCCTTGTCAAGAACGGCGACCGCGTGCGCCGCGGCGATGTCTTAGCGATCGATTCGGCCCATTTCGGCCTGCCACTGCTCGCTCCGCTCGGCGGTACGGTCCAATTGCGTGCGCATCGTGGACACATCACGTTGGCCGAATTGGATACCGGGGGTGCAGAAGGGATCTCGCCGCAGGCGTCGGCCGAAGGGCAGAACGAACATGCCTTGGACCCGCAACGGCAGTCGCTTGTGGCTCTTGGGGCGTGGTCTTTCCTGTTCGACGCGCACACCGACGCGATTCCCGATCCGCGACAGCCGGCCAACGCGGCAATCGTCACCACGGCGCGTCTGGAACCGTTTGCCGGCCCGCGCGGCAACGTGCTGCTTGGCCAATCGTTCGATGCGTTTCTCCGCGGCTTGGATCTGTTGGCCTCGCTGGTTGAAGGAACCGTCTACGTGGCCGTGCCTCGCGTTCGCGGAGAGTTGGCAAGCCGGCTACGGCAGGCGCTGGCGACCAGGCCGAACGTGAAGACGATCGACATCCCGCTGCGCTACCCGATGGATCATTTCAATGTCCTGGTTCGCGCCCTGGGACTTGCGCCGCAACGTGGCCAAACCGTTTGGGGCCTGCGGACCGAAGGCGTCCTGGCCATCGACCGGGCGCTCACGAACGGGCAGCCGGTGCTGGATCGTCTTGTTGCGTTCGGTGGCCCGGGCGCGAGCGAGCCGGTTCATTTGCAGACGCCCTTGGGATATCCGCTCGATGCATTGTTGGAAGGCCGTCTGAAAGATTCGCCGCAACGGGTGATTGACGGCGGTATTCTCAACGGCGAAACTGTGGCCGATAAGCAGTTAGGCGTGGGAGTGGAGACGACCGGCCTGACGATTCTGCCGGAGCCGACTCGGCGCGAGATGTTCGGGTTTGTCCGTACCGGGCTGGACCGCATTTCGTACAGCAATTGCTTCCTGAGTATTTTGCGTCCTCGTTATGCGGAACCGCTGACGACCGCCATGCGAGGCGAGCATCGGCCGTGCATTGGCTGCGGTTTCTGTGAAGAGGTGTGCCCGGTCGGCATCATGCCGCACTGGATTCACAAGTTGGCCTATCAGGATGCACTGGAGGAAATCAATCGCAATGAGTCCCACCGGTGTGTCGGTTGCGGACTATGTAGCTACGTCTGTCCCTCGAAGATTGATTTGCGGCAGGACATCCTGAATGCCAACGAGGCGATCCGGCGCGATTTGCACACCGAGGCACCATCCGAGACGGAGGAGGTAGTGGCGTGAAGCTGCTTGAAATGCTGTTTGATCGCACTCGGCCCCTGTTCGATAAGAACGGCCCTTTCCACTTGCTTTATCCACTGGTGCAAGGCGCTGAGGCGTTTTTCTTCGGTTCTTCCGAACGGACGCACATGGCGCCCCACGTTCGTGATCCACTGGACAGCAAGCGGTTCATGATGATGGTCATCATCGCCCTGACGCCGGCACTGTTGGCATCGATCTACTACTTTGGCCTGCGCGTGCTGGTCATGATGGCCGTCTCGTACATTGCAGGCGGCATTGTGGAGGTGGCGTTTGCGATCATTCGGAAGAAGGATATCCACGAAGGGTTCTTCGTGACGGGATTCTTGTTTCCGCTGGTCGTACCGCCGAACACGCCGCTTTGGGTTGTGGCGGTGGGCGTGGTCTTTGGCGTGCTGGTCGGAAAGGAAGTGTTTGGCGGTACGGGGCGCAACCTGTTCAACCCCGTGCTGGTCGGCCGCGCGTTTCTGACCGTGGCGTATCCCTTGCCCCTGGCTTCCGGGTTTGTGATTCCCGGCTCCGGACTGTGGGGAAGGTTCACGCAGTACATTACGCCTGAGAACGTCGATGCCATCTCCGGAGCAACCCCGCTGGGCATGGCGCATCATGGCGAATACACGCACTGGTTGAATATGCTGCTGGGCAATACGAGCGGGGCGGCGGGCGAAACGTCGGCCCTGGCCATTCTGATCGGCGGCGTGTTCCTTTGCATGGTGCGAGTCGCCAACTATCGGACCGTAGCCGGTATTCTGGGAACGGTTTTCGTACTCTCTGCGGCGATGAACCAGAATGCTCCGCTCACCTTCGGTGTCTGGCACCTGCTGGCCGGAGGCCTGCTGCTGGGCGCATTCTTCATGGCGACCGACCCGGTGACCAGTCCGGCGACGAATGCAGGCAAGTGGGTATACGGCATTCTGATCGGGGCGCTGGTGGTGGTGATACGTAACTTCAGCGGGTATCCGGAAGGCGTGATGTTTGCCATCCTGTTGGGTAACCTTGCCAGCCCGCTGATCGACGAAATCTTCATTGGAATGCGAATTCGGAGGCTGCAGCGTGAAGGATAGCATTTACACGATCTGCTATGCCATTGGCGTCGGAGCGCTGTGCGCAGGGTTGCTGACCGGCGCGGCACAGTTTACGAAACCTTATTACGAGGCGAACAAACGCGCCGAGGAGATGCGCAACGTATTGGCCGTGCTGGAGGTGCCCGTCGAGCCGGGGACGTCGATCGAAGACTTGGGAAGACTGTTCGAGTCGAACGTCGAAAGCGAGAAGCTCGGCAATATGACCGTCTACAAACTGCTGGGCGACGGTTCCAGCGGGAAACCGGGGCTTGTGGCCGTCGAGGTCCGCGGCCCGGGCCTGTGGGCGCCGATCGGCGGCTTCGTCTCGCTTGAGTCCGACTGGAATACGATCCGCGGCATCACCTTTCACGAGCAAGAGGAGACCCCCGGACTGGGCGCCGAGATCGCCGGCGAGCCGTTTTGCAGCCAATTCCAGGGCAAGCAATTGTTGAACGACAAGGGCGAACCAGCCCTGAAGATCGTCAGCAGCGGCGCGGAAGGACCATTGCAGGTAGACGGCATCTCCGGCGCTACGATCACCTGCAATCGAGTCCAGGACATACTGCACGGTCTGGCCGAGCAGGTATCTGAGAAGGGTCTTTCAGAGGAGCAGCAATGAGCAGCGAGAACGCGAATACGGGGGGCCAGGCCGGATCGAGTGGGGCCGTCGAGAATCCCGGGATGCTCGAAGGACGAGGATGGAGCGTCTTCAAGGACGGTTCGTGGACGAGCAATCCGGTGGCCGTCCAGACACTGGGGATTTGCCCGACGTTGGCCGTAACCACGCGGCTGGAGAACTCCCTGGTGATGGGCGGGGCGATGATCTTCGTCACGGTGGGGTCCTCGCTGATGCTGTCGCTGCTGCGGAATACGACGCCGCGGCGCATCCGGCTGATTGCCTCGGTGGCCGTGATTGCCACGTTCGTGATCCTGATCGACCAGTTCCTCAAGGCCTTCTACTGGGACATGTCCCGGCAGCTCGGCCCGTACGTGGGGCTGATCATTACGAACTGCATCGTGCTCGGGCGAGCCGAGGCGTTTGCCATGCAGAATCGGCCGCAACTGGCGGTGGTCGATGCCTTTGCGGCAGGACTCGGGTTTGCCGGCATTCTGGCGGTCGTCGGGTTCTTCCGCGAACTGCTGGGCGAAGGCACGGTGCTCGGGATCATGGTTCTCGACCCGCAGTGGTATACCAAGAACCTGGTCATGGTGCTCGCCCCGGGCGCGTTCGTCGTGATGGGCTTCCTGATTGCCTTCTTCAACTGGATTCAAAACACAAACGCCGATAAGAGCTGATCCATGGGTGAAACATCGTCTTTGCTAGCGATCCTGATTACGGCCGCGCTGACGAACAACATTCTCCTGGCCAAGTTCCTGGGAATGTGTTCCTTCCTCAGTTGCTCGCGGCAGATCAACACGGCGCTGGGTCTCGGGACCGCAGTGACGTTCGTGTTGACCGGTACGATCATGGTGAACTACCTGATCTACCATTATCTGCTCGTGCCGTGGGATCTGAAGCACTTGCAGTTGATCGTCTTCATTGCCGTGATTGCCGGCTGCGTGCAGTTTGTCGAGATGTTCGTCGAGCGGTTCAGCCCACGGCTTTATCACGCGCTGGGGATCTTCCTGCCGTTGATCACGGTCAACTGCGCCATCCTGGGCGCGGCGCTCTTCATGGTGATTGATGAGTACAACTTCTGGGAGACGCTGGTCTTCGGATTCGGATCCGGCATCGGCTGGATGATGGCAATTGTACTTCTGGCAGGTTTGCGGAAGCGGATGGGATACGGCGATCCGCCGAAGCCGTTCCGCGGCGTTGCCATTACGATGATCGTGACCGGGATTATGGCCCTCGCGTTCATGGGATTTGCAGGGATCGGACAATGAGGAGCACGCAGGCATGACTTACGTATGGGCAATTGTCGTCTTGGCCGGGATCCTGGCGGCGCTGGCCGTCCTCCTTTCGGTGGCCGAGCGAGTACTGGTCAACTACGGTCCGTGTAAGGTCCGCGTTCAGGAAGGCGACAACGTGCGAGTCCTGGACATCGAGGGCGGGCAGACCCTGCTGGCCATCTTGCAAGACGCCGGGGTCGGCATCCGCGCCGCGTGCGGCGGCAAGGGAACGTGCGGCTATTGCAAGGTGCGCGTTACCGAGGGTGGCGGGCCCGTACTGCCGACGGAGACACCTTTCCTTTCACGCCGGGAACTGACCGACGGCATGCGATTGGCTTGCCAGGTGAAAGTGAAAGAGGACCTGTCGCTGAAGGTTCCCGACTTGCTCGAAATCGTTGAGAGTATGGTCCGCAACCGCACCTACGATACTTCGAAACGCTGGCGCTTTCACATCGAGGGAGAGGAATGGAACACGTGAATCTGCGAGAGGTTGACGAGCTGCTGGCCAAGCACAAGGCTGGCGGTGGAGGGTTGATCGAGCTGTTGCAGGAGGTCTCGGCGCGCTACCAGTACGTTCCTCGCGAGGTCGTTGAGAAGATCAGCATCGAACTCGAGGTGCCGCTGACGCAGCTTTACTCTCTCGCAACCTTTTATCAGTCGTTCAAATTGTCGCCTCCGGGCAAGCACCATGTGTGTGTCTGCACGGGAACGGCCTGTTACGTGCGCGGGGCGCCGCGTCTGTTGCAGGCGTTGGAAGACGAGCTGGGCGTCCAGCCTGGCGAAACGACCGAGGACGGCCAGTTCAGCCTTACCACGGTCAACTGCCTGGGAACGTGTGCGATCGGGCCTGTGGTGACCGTCGATGGGCGCTACTATGCCAGTCTGTCGCCCGACGCGGTCGCCAAGCTTGTCCGAAACGTGGACCAGCTCGAGGCAGATCAGGCGGAAGCTGCTTCGGAAGGCGAGAAAGAGAGCGAGGCCGCTGCAGCAAAGGCCCTGGCCGCAGCCAAGGCCGGACCGCGACCTGCGTTCGACTCGCCCCAGGCGCTCTCGGCAACCGTTGAAGAGTTGCGCAAACAGCACGATCCCAGCCGGACTGCGGTTGTGGTTTCCGGTGGAACGTGCGGGTTCGTTGCCGGGGCCCGCGAGGTGTACAATGCCCTGGCGGCTGAAATGGACCGTCTTGGGCTGACCGGGAAGGTCGAGCTGAAGCTGACCGGTTGCCATGGGTTCTGTGCGCAGGAAGTCCTGGTCGTGGTCCGCCGTGGCGAGCGAGAAATCCTTTACGTCCAGGTGAAGCCGGAAGACGCTGCCGAACTGCTCGAAGCAAGCGTCATCAACGACGGGGTGTTGCAGCGGCGGTTGTATCAAACCCCAGGCGGCAAACGTATCGCCGAGAAAAGCAAGATTCCGTTCTACTCGCACCAGGAACGTCGTCTGCTGCTGAACAACAACCGCATCGATCCGCTCAACCTGGACGATTACCTCATGCAAGGCGGCTACCTGGCGTTGGCCAAGGCCCTCCAGACCGATCCGGAAGAGGTGCTGGGTTGGATTCACCAGTCGGGGCTGCGAGGGCGCGGCGGCGCCGGATTCCCCACGGGGCGGAAGTGGGAGATGACGCGGCGGAGCACCGAAGCCCTTTCCGACACGGCCGAGGACGGCGACGATATCTACTGCTACATGGTCTGCAACGCCGATGAGGGCGATCCGGGCGCGTTCATGGACCGCAGTATCCTGGAAGGTAACCCGCACGCGTTGCTCGAAGGCATGGCGATCGGCGCCTGGACCATGTCGGGCGACACGTCGGCCGCATGCCAGGGCTATATCTACGCTCGTAACGAGTATCCGCTGGCTATCGAGCACTTGCAGACGGCCATTGCCCAGGCGCGCCAGGCGGGACTGCTGGGCGAGAACATCCTGGGAACGGGTTTCTCGTTCGACGTGCGAATTGTCCGCGGCGCCGGTGCGTTTGTGTGCGGCGAGGAGACGGCCCTGATCGAATCGATCGAAGATCGCGTCGGCGAGCCGCGCATCAAGCCGCCGTTCCCCGTGGTCAAGGGCCTTTGGGGAATGCCGACGGCGCTGAACAACGTGAAGAGCTGGGTTTCGGCCGCGATGATCGTCGGCAAGGGGCCCGAGTATTTCGCTTCGGTCGGTACCGAGAATTCCCGCGGAACGGCCGTCTTCTCGCTGGTGGGAAAGGTGGCCAATACGGGCCTGATCGAAGTGCCCATGGGCATGACGCTTCGCGAGATCATTGAAGACATTGGCGGCGGCTCGCAAAGCGGCAAACCGATCAAGGCCGTGCAAACCGGCGGTCCGTCCGGCGGATGCATCCCGGCCTCGATGCTCGACATTCCGGTCGACTACGAGTCGCTTACCAAGGCCGGCACGATCATGGGCTCCGGCGGTATGATCGTGATGGACGAGACCACCTGCATGGTCGATACGGCGAAGTACTTCGTCCACGTGGGCATGGAAGAGTCGTGCGGCAAGTGCACGCCATGCCGCGAAGGCCTGCAGCACATGCACTTTATCCTCGGTGAGATTACGGAGGGACGCGGAGAGGCAGGGCACATCGACCTGCTGGAGCGAATGGGCAACCACATTCGCGAACTGTCCTTCTGCGGCTTGGGGAAGACGGCTGCCAACCCGGTGCTGTCTACGCTTCGCTACTTCCGCGATGAATACGAAGCGCACATCCATCGCAAACGCTGCCCGGCGGTCGTGTGCCGCGAGCTGATCTCGTCGCCGTGCCAGCATATCTGCCCGATCGGCACTGAGGCGCCGGAGTACATCGCCCTGATTGCTCAAGGGCGATTCGACGAGGCGTTCGAGACGATCCGCAAGGATAACCCATTGCCGAGCGTGTGTGCGCGCGTGTGCCACCATCCGTGCGAATCGCGCTGCCTGTGCGCCCAGACGGGTGGCGCCCTGTCCATCCGGGCGCTGAAACGGTTTGCCGTCGATCACGCAATTCGTACCGGCAAGTATCCGCCGCCGGAGAAGCCGGCCCCGACCGGCGCGCCGGTAGCCATTATCGGTTCCGGCCCGGCAGGTTTAATGGCCGGATACTTCCTCGCACAGTACGGGCACCGGCCGACGATCTTCGAGGCGCTGGATACGCCCGGCGGGACGCTGCTGACTGGTATTCCGGCCTATCGGCTTCCGCGAGATTTGCTGGCGACCGACGTCGAGAACGTTCGGCGGGCAGGCGTGGAGATTCGTACGGGGGTGCGCGTCGGCAAGGACATTTCGTTCGACGACCTTACCCGCGACTACAAAGCCGTGTTCATTGCGACCGGCGCCCACAAGTCGCGGAAGATGGGCGTTCCGAATGAGGACGCCGAGGGCGTGCTCGACTCGATCGAGTTCTTGACGAAAGTCAACCTTGGCCAGCCGGCGAACGTTGGCGCCCGCGTGGGTGTGATCGGCGGTGGTAACGCGGCAATCGATGCCGCCCGGGTAGCTCTCCGGCTGGAAGGGTGCCAGTCGGTGCAGGTGATCTACCGCCGGACACGTGCGGAAATGCCGGCGTTTGAAGAGGAAATCGAGGCCCTGGTGGAAGAGGGCGCCAAGCTGGAACTGCTGGCGGCCCCGACCGCGATTATGACCGAGGGCGGCAAGCTGACCGGTGTGCGTTGCACCCGGATGGAGTTGGGCGAGCCTGACGAAAGCGGCCGACGCCGGCCGGTACCCATTCCCGGCTCCGAGTTCGATATCCCGCTGGATACACTGCTGGTGGCCATTGGCGAAGACCCCAACGTGGACTTCGTCAGTAAGGATTCCGGGATCGAGATCTCGCGGCGAGGCGGCGCGATGGTCGCCAAGGATACGCAGGCGACCGGGCGTGCGGGCGTGTTTGCCGGTGGCGACGCCGTGACTGGCCCCAATACGGTGATCGATGCCATGGCCGCTGGCAAGGTGGCGGCAGCCATGATCAGCCGATACCTGAGTGGCGAGACGGTGGAACGTCATTACGAATTGGTGCGTCCGGAACAGTACGTGTCTCCCATGCCGCCTGCCGATCAGGAGGCGGTGGCGACGGAGCGGGCGGAAATTGCTCTGCTGCCTGTAGCCGAGCGGTTGGGCGGCGATTTCGCGGAGGTCGAACTGACGTTGACCGAGGAGCAGGCCATGCGAGAGGCCGGACGTTGTCTCCGCTGCGACCTGCAAACGGAAGACGCGAAGCGGGCATTGGTGGAGTTGACACATTGACCGAACATTGGGTCGGCCGACGAGCACATTAGGGTGAATCAAGGCGTGTGCCAGGAGAGAAGGTCTCGTGAAGAAAGTGACGCTGACGATCGACGGAATGGAGATTTCCGTACCTGCCGGCACGACCGTGTTGGAAGCGGCGCAGAAGGCCGGTTGTGACATTCCGACGCTATGCCATCATGAGAAGTTGAAGCCGGCCGGTTCGTGCCGCCTGTGCCACGTGGAGATGACTACGTCCATGCGGAAAGACGCCCTCTTGCCGGCCTGTTCTACGGTGGTCGAAGAGGGAATGGTCGTGAAGACGGACACCGAACGAGTGCAGAAGGCACGGCAGTTCATCCTGGCATTGCTGCTGGCCCGGGCGCCGAATCCGCCGAAGCTGGTCGAGCTTGGCCGCAAGTATGGCGTCGAGTTGAAGCCGGATTCGTCCGATTCGATGCTGGCCTTTCTGGCCGAACGGGTCGAGAAGCGGAAGGCGGAACTGGGCGAGGAACACCTGTCGTGGTGCATCCTGTGCGGGCAGTGCATCCGCGTGTGTGCCGAAGTGGTTGGCATGCGTGCGGTGGGTAGTGCTTACCGGGGGCCGAAGAAGCGCATTGCGACCCCGTTCTTCGACATCTCGCCCACCTGCATCGGTTGCGGTTCCTGCGCCCACGTCTGCCCGACCGACGCCATCACCATCACCGAGGCCGAGTGAGTTTCGGTGAATCTGGTAAGAGTGCCTCGTAATCGGGTGGCGAGCAGGGTGCGCTACCAGAAGACGGCGTAGAACACCACCACCGCAGCGATGACCAACGCGCCCATGACTTTCACCTCTGGCGCCGTGGTAATGTCGATGTCTTCACGAACCGGCAGTTCTCTGGGCTTCTGCAGGGGCTTGCAGAAGGTGATCAGGGCCATGATCAGCAGGACCAGTTGGAAGGTCGCGGCCACCTGGACCAGGAAATGCAGATCGCCTGCGAACTTCTGGAAGACGGCGTAGATCATCGGGCCACTGACGAGCGCCGCGGCTCCGGCCGCGCCGGGCGCAGTCGGCACCATCATGCCGAAGACAAAGGCGGCGACCACGCCTGGCCAAATGTAACCCTGGAATTGCTGGATGTATTGGAATACGCCGCCGAACTTCGGATTGTCGAGTTGGGGCGCCAACAGGCAACCGGCAACCATGAAGACCAGCGTCATAACGCGTCCCAGCAGCAGCAAGCGTTTCTGGGATGCGCGCCGATCGAACATGCGATGATAGACGTCCATGGTGAAGATGGCCGAAGCGGAGTTCAGCATCGAGGCGAGTGAACTGATCACGGCCCCGGCAATGGCGGCAAACATGAAGCCTCGCAGTCCGGATGGCACCAGGTTGCGAATGAGCAGGGGAAAGGCCTCGTCCGGCGATGCCATCTGATCGCCGTACAGTTGAAACGACATGATGCCTGGCATGACGATGGCAAACGGCACCAGCAGCCATAGAGCTCCGGCAAAGATGACGCCGAGTTGCCCATCGCGCAGGGTCTTCGCCGCCAGATTGCGCTGGACGATAAACTGGTTCAACCCGCAGTAGTAGACCAGCACAATCCACATACCGGAGAAAACGCCGGTCCACGGCAGTCCCTTGTGATCGGCAGGCAGGACCATGTGCAGTTTGTCGGCATTGGCCTGTGTGAAGCTCTCCCATCCATCGCATGCGTTGAGGGCCAGGAAGAAGATCGTTACGCCGCCGATCAGAAGCCCGCCGCCTTGAAACAGATCGGCCCAGGCCACCGCCTTGAGCCCGCCCCATACCGTATAGGCCGCTGCAAGTGTCCCGATCAGCCACACGCCTTGTGTCAGCGAAAGATCGAAGATGGTTCGCAGGGTGAGGGCCCCGGAATAGAGTACGGCCGTAAGCAACACGGCGACGTAGATCACTACCGTCGTTACGGCCATGAGAGCGCGGGTAACCGAGTTGTACCGGTACTCCAGGAATTCCGGCATGGTATAGATGCCGGCCTGCAGGAAACGAGGCAACAAGGTGAACGCGATGATGACAATGCCGACACTGCCGACGAGCTGCCAGTTGCTGACCGCCAATCCAACCGAGCTGGCTCCCTGGCCGGCCATGCCTACGAACTGTTCGGTCGAGATATTGGCCGCGACGATCGAGACACCGATCAGCCACCAGGTAAGTCCGCGTCCGGCCAGAAAGTAATCTTCGCTCCCGCTTTCCTTGCGGCTCTTCAGCAAACTGGTCCCCAGTACAACCAGAAAAAAGCTGACAAAGACAAGGACGTCAAAGGCCGTGAGTTCCATGCACTTGTCCTTCTATCTTGGATTGTTCACGACAGGTAGGGTGGGTCAAACAAGCCGCTTCCTTGGTGGGTCATCGGTCGCTGGTGCTCGCGGGGCGAGGATACCGGCCTGCGGCGAGACTACAACGTATCGTAGACGGGTTGATCGATCAAGGCTCCGAGAGGGAGGTCCGGGGGGGGAGTCTGCGGTAAGATGTGCCACCCAGTTGTCTTCAATCCCTGCCAACGAATCAGCGTTGCCAGAATATCTTGCCCCACACGGGGTGACGCTTGACTTGTCGGTTGGGCCAGTCTATTGTGAAGGCCGGCGTGGGGAAGCCACTGCCCGCAATTCTCCATCAGCGTCGCCGGAGGGTGAACGGCCCATCGGCCCTATCCACTTCGACTGGACCATATCGCCCGGTTTCGACCAGGTTTCCCGCCTGCAGCCACATTCCTTATAGGAGTATCGTCATGGACAACAAGGCAACTTCGAATCGTCGGCAGTTTCTCCAAGGGTCGTTGGCGGCCACTGCCGTTGTTGCGGCCCCCAGCATCATTCCCGCCTCGGCGATGGGCGCGGTCGATACCGCCGCGCCGAGTGAAAAGATCATCCTTGGCGTGATCGGCATCGGCCCCCGGGCAACCTATGACCTGAAGCCGATGCTCGGCATGCCTGACGTGCAGTGCGTAGCCATTGCCGACGTGCAGGCAAGCCGTCGCCAGGCCGGCAAGGCCATGGTCGATAAGGAGTATGGCAACGACAAATGCGTCCTCTTGCGAGATTTCCGCAAGTTGCTCGATCGTCAAGATATCGACGCCGTGCTGATCGGGACCGGCGATCGGTGGCATGCCCCGGCCTCGATGCTGGCCGCCGAAGCCGGCAAGGACATCTACAGCGAGAAGCCATGCGGGCTGACCATCGACCTTTGCCAACGGCTGGACGATACCATCCAGCGGACCAAACGCATCTTCCAGGCGGGTACGCAGCGGCGCAGTGTGCCCAACTTCCAGCAGGCAGTCAAGCTTGCACACGAAGGAAAGCTCGGCAAACTCCACACGCTGTTCGCCAGCATCTATACGCCGAGCATTACCACCGAATGGCTTCCTCGGGAGGCCACTCCGGATCCGGACGTGGTCGATTGGAACATGTGGCTCGGTCCCGCACCATGGCGACCGTTCAACAGCGCCTACGTACGTGGCGGTTGGCGCGGCCAGTGGGACTTCGATTCCGGCGCGCGACTGCTCGACTGGGGTGCGCACACGCTCGACCTGTGTCAGTGGGCAAACCAGGCGGACGATACGATGCCGGTAGAGTATGAGCCGATGGAAGACAAGATCGTCTGCCGCTATGCCAACGGCGTCGAGCTGATCTTCGACTTCCTCAAGCAGCCGTTCGGCGACCGCAGCCCGCACTACATCACGCGGCTGGGCACCTGCCCGGTACGCTTCGTGGGCGACAAGGGCTCGGTCGAGACGGGCGACAGCGGCGAGATCGTCGTCAATCCCCAGTCGTTGGCCGCCCCGGAAGGGTACAAGCGGGTTCGCGGGCTCGACGTTTCGGCACACGCCCGCAATTTCTTCGATTGCATCAAGACCCGCCAGCCGACGGCCTGCAATTCCTCGGTGATGCGCCATTCGCACATCGCCTGCCACGCGGCGGCCATTGCCTGGATCCTGGGCCGCAAGCTGAAGTTCGACCCGAAGACCGAATCGTTCCCCGACGACGCCGAAGCCAACCTGCTCCGGAGCCGGCCCGAACGAACTACCTGGGCAAGCTGATCGCGTCGGGCGAATTGCTGGTCTAGACCGAAGGACGGGTGGCCCCGACTGGCGGGACAGAGGGCAGCAGCGGACTTGCACGGCTGGAAAAAGGCCACCGGCCGGCTTGCCCGGCCTGGAACCGTGGTCAGTTGGCTACTGGCAACGCACCCAATCGATTCTCGTCCCGCACGGCGCCGTGCGGGGCGAGAACATGGCTCGTGGCCCACGGTTAGCTGGATGACCACGGCTCCAGGCGGGGCAAGCCCGCCGGTGGCCCTTATGTGAAATGCAAGTCCGCTGGCGCACCCGCCGAGACCGTCGAAACCACCCGTCCTGCGCGGTTACGCCTTCGCCGCACACCCTCTTGTCGAGTTTGCGGGCAGGTGGTAGCTTAGTAGAGGTGTCGGAGACGCATCTTGGCGTGGTTACTTCTCCTGTCCGTTTCACAAACTCGTGCGGGAAGGGCAACCTCCTTTCATCGAACAACCCCCGGAGTTGCGGTCGCCTGGGGACCTGTCTAGAACGACGAGTGAATTCCGTGAGTACGAATACGTCCAATGAGTGTCCATCCGTCGTGGTGACGGGTTCTTCAACCGGAATTGGCGCGGCCTGTGCGTTGGAGCTGCATCGGCTGGGTTTCCGGGTATTTGCCGGCGTGCGCCGCGAGTCCGATGGGCAACGGCTGGTAGAACAGGCATCGTCGCGAATCGTTCCGGTTTTGCTCGACGTGACCGATCCCCAGAGTATCTCGCAGGCGGCGGTGAGGATTCAGGAGGAGGTTGGAGCGGCGGGGCTTGCCGGCCTGGTGAATAATGCCGGGATCACGGTAGCGTTTGCCCTGGAGTTTCTGCCGATAGACGAGTTGCGGCGTCAGTTCGAGGTCAACGTCTTCGGGGCGCTGGCGGTTACGCAGGCCATGCTGCCGATGCTGAAGGCGGGGCGCGGACGGATCGTCAACATCAGTTCTGTGAGCGGTTTGGTGGCGGCTCCTTACGTGGGGCCGTACGCCGCATCGAAGTTCGCCCTGGAGGCACTGAGCGATTCGCTGCGTGTGGAGCTTCGCCATTTCGGCATTCGGGTCGCCGTGGTCGAACCGGGCGACGTCGATACGCCTATCTGGCAGAAGTCTCGGGAGGCCAGCGACCGGCTTCGCGACAGACTGGCGGAAGTGACAGCCGACGACGTGGCTGAGGCCGCCCGCGCAGCTTATGCCCAGGACATCACGGCCATGCGAGAGGCGACTGGCAAAAGCGCCGCAAATGCAATGCCTCCAAGCCGCGTCGTTCGGGCTGTGGTCCACGCACTGACCGCGCGCCGGCCAAGAACTCGGTATCCCGTGGGAGCCAAAACGTGGGCCGTGTCTCTCCTGTTTCGAATTCTACCAGATCGGCTCCGCGATCGGATTGTGCGAAGCAGTCTCGGAATGAAGTAAGCAGCACATGCAAGACGAACGCATCATGGGTGAATCGCAGACTGCCGTCGTTACCGGAGCGGCCGGCGGCCTGGGGGCCAGCTTCGCCCGGAAGCTGGCCTCGCAGGGGTACGGTTTGATACTCCTCGACCGGCGAGAAGACGCACTGAAATCGCTGTGCGACGAACTCGTCGCCCGGCACGGCATTGCCGTGGAGCCGATTGCCGTCGACCTGATCAGCGACGAGGCGGTCGCTGCGATTGCTACGCGATTGTCAGCCATGCCGAATCTGGAGCTGCTCGTCAACAATGCCGGTTTTGGCGTGGCCCGGTTTTTCGTCGATGCGGACGTCGAGCAGCATTTGGACATGGTCCGCGTTCACGTCCTGGCCGCCGTCCGGCTGACGCACGCCGTGCTGCCGGGCATGCTCGATCGCAACCGGGGCGCCATCATCAACGTTTCCTCCTTGAACGCCTGGACCCCGTGCGCCGGCGTGGTTTCCTATTCGGCCACGAAGGCTTACCTGACCGTTTTTTCGCAGGCGTTGCACGATGAGCTGCGCGGAACGGGCGTACGGATTCAGGCTTTGTGCCCTGGGTTCATTCGCACCGATTTTCACGATACGCCCGAAATGAAGGGCGGATTCAACACGAAGCAGATCCCCGGTTTCATGTGGACGACGCCGGAGCGGGTGGTCGAAAGCTCGCTCAAAGCCCTGCCGCGCGGCCGCGCGATCGTCATTCCCGGCTGGTTCAACCGCCTGACCGGCCGCCTCATGCAAATGCCCATCGCCCAGCCCATCGTCCGCGCCCTGGTCCGCCAGGATCGCACGCTTGGTGAGGCTTGACTTGGCCACTGTTGCCGTCTATCCTCAGTCGAATGTAAGGATGACCGCATTGTCTGCGAGGATGTCCTGGGCAGTAGTCGTTTTCTCTTGGCGAACGGTGGCATAACGATATGAGAAGAACACTTGTCCTGTTGTGGGCCCTGGTGGCGGTTACAGTTCCTGCCCTGGCCGAAGAGGCGGTGCTTTGGGACCTGGCGAAACATGAGATCCCGGCCGCACTGCAGTCGGGTGCGATCGAGAAGGCCGACGGCAAGATCAGCCTGCGAGATGGGGCCGCGTTTGCCGTGCCTGCCGAGGCCTTTCCGGATCAGAAGAATTTTACCGTCCAGGTGACGGCGTCGCTTTGCGAACTGGTCGAGAATGGGGTCTTCACGGCCATGAAGAAACAGAGCGATCAGGACGATGGGTTCACCTTCTCGATGAACTACCGTGCGGAACCGTGGTACTCGCGCCACGTTGCGGCGATCGTCAATAATATCTTCATGTCGGCCCGGGCGGTCAACGGTCAGCGGGGACCGCAGGTGGACACGCCCTACACGTTCACGGTGGCCGTCCGTGACGGCTTTGCTTCGTTCTATGTCGACGATGTGCCGTACAAGCGTTGCCTCATGGAAATGGCGCCCAACGACGAGCCCATGTGGATCGGCCGTAACCTGAAGGCGAACACGAAGGCCATGCCGGCGGTGATCCATAGCGTGAAGGTCTATGGGCCGGCTTACACGTACGTCTCCAAGAGAGAGCCGAAGAGCGAATATCCTCGGGGCGCAGTGGCCGGGAAAGGCTGGGCGCTGGATATCCCCGAAATCAAGCATCCCCAATGGCCCAAGGTGCTGATCTACGGCGACTCGATCTCGATGGGCTATCGCGGTTTCTTCATTCCTGAAATGCTGGAAAAGCAGGTCTATGTGTTCCACTGCTGTCATTTTGTGGGTGGTGACGTACCGAAGCAGGCGATTACCGAGATGGCCAGCCGGTTCAAGTTCGATGCCGTGATCTTCAACAATGGACTTCATTCCCTGCACTGGACGCCGGACAAGGTTTCTGACGAGGTTGTCTATAATCGCATGCGCGATCTGGCGCAATGCATCAAGGCCGGTGCTCCGCAGGCGAAGATCTACTACCTGATGACCACGCCGCACACCGCTCCACGACCTGCACCTGACAAACCGGTCGACAGTCTGGGCGAGAAGAACGACGTGGTCGTCCGGCTCAACACGATTTCGGCACAGGTCATGAAGGAAGAAGGCATCGACATCATCGACGTCTACGCCATCCTGGCCAAGCAGCTTGAGCTCGCCTCCGGCGACGGCTATCACTGGCAGCGTCCCGCCTACCAGATCATCAGCCAGGAGATCGGCAAGCGAGTTCTGCCGGTGTTGGGGAAGCAGTAGCGCGGTCGCCTGCCGCACGCGGAGTCTCTTGTCGTCCCGGGGTGAGCCAACTCGCCCGGAGTGAGTCAGGTGCCGTTTGGTGGGGTTTTTGGGGCTCAAGCAAAGGTGCGCTCGATCACGAGCGAGTTGTCGGTATCGGTTTCGCGGTTGGCTGTGGCGTCACACTCATGCCCCTTCGATCGCGAAGGGGAGAACCATTGCTTGTCAAGTTGATCTCCAATGTGTGGCCGTCAGCCTGGCTCCGATGGCGGTCCCGGTTGCCGTGTCTCACGCATGGTGTAAGATGGAGAGTCATGTCTGTCGCTGTTCCGCGTCCATGGGTGGCTGGGCGGATTCCACTTAGCGAGAAGGCGCCCCCATCACCGCGCATGTTCGAGATGAATGGTGTTTACGGAGATACGCAATGGACCAACTGAAACGGGTCAGCCTCAAGGGGTTCAAATCCATCCGGTCTTTGGATCTCGAACTGCGTTCCCTGAACGTGCTGATTGGAGCCAACGGGGCCGGAAAGAGCAACCTGGTCTCGTTCTTCAAGATGCTCAACGCGATGATGGGCGAACGGTTGCAGCAGTATATTGGCAGCAGCGGGCGCGCTCAGTCCATCCTGCATTTCGGTCCCAAGGCAACCCCACAGATGGAGGCCTCACTGGAGTTTGCCACCAGCAATGGTACGGACACCTACAAGATGCGATTGTTCCACGCGGCTGGCGATACGCTCATCTTTGCCGAAGAAACGCTAACTTTCCTGAAAACCGGATGGGTTGGCTCGCCGAAGATCGTAGAACTCGGATCCGGGCATCAGGAGACCCGAGTGCAAGGCGAGGCTGAAAAGAATGGAACGATGGCGAAGGCGCATCGTTACCTGTTGAACAACTGCCGGGTGTTTCACTTTCACGATACGTCGTCCACGGCGCGCGCACGGCAGTATTGCTACGTCGGCGACAATCGCTGGCTGATGCCCGATGCAGGGAATTTGGCTGCCGTTCTGTATGAATTGAAGAGAAGGGAGACGGGGGCGGCGTATCACAGAATCGTAACGACCGTTCGGCGAATCGCTCCGTTCTTCAAAGACTTCGAGCTTGAACCCTCGGGTCCCAACGAGAAGGACATCATCCTGAACTGGAGCCAGAAGGACTCCGATCAGATATTCGGGCCTCACCAGTTATCGGACGGAACCCTTCGCGCGATCGCCCTGGTGACCCTGCTGCTGCAGCCCGTCGAGAACCTGCCGAGCGTGATTGTTGTCGACGAGCCCGAACTCGGCTTGCATCCCGCGGCCAAGACGATTATTGCCGGGCTGTTCAAGAAAGCGTCTCACCATTGTCAGATTATCGTTGCGACGCAGTCGGCGGCGTTGCTGGATGCATTCGACCCCGAGGACGTGGTGATCGTGGAACGTGACACGAAAGCCTCGTCTTTCACCCGCCTTGACGTCGCGGCGTTGAAGGAGTGGCTAGACGAATACTCGGTCGGGCAACTCTGGGAGAAGAACGTGCTCGGTGGAGGGCCGTTCTGATGAAACGGCTCTACCTGACCGTCGAGGGGCAAACCGAGCAAGCGTTCGCTACCGACGTGCTGCAACCTCACCTTAGCCCGTTCAGAGTGATGGTTGTCAAGCCGCGTCTTACGGGCCTTCATGCCAGACGCAAGGGCAGAATTCCCACGGGCGGTTTGCTCAATACGTTTGCCCATTCGCTCGGAGATATTCGCCGTTGGATGCAAGAGGATCAATCAGCCGAGGCCAGATTCTCGATGATGGTGGACCTCTACTCGTTGCCCACCGATTTTCCGGGATACGACGACGCAATGAAGTTGGCCGATCCCTATGAGCAAGTGATGAAGTTGGAGAAAGCCCTTGGCGAGGAAATGGGGGACCCACGCTTCATTCCGTACTTGCAGGTTCATGAATTCGAGGCCATCGTACTTGCCAATGTAGATTGTTTTCGAGGGTGGTTTGACGGTATCGAAACGCAGATCGCCGGACTCAAGAAGGAGTGCGATCCGTTTGCGACGCCGGAGAAGATCAACCACGGCGAGCAAACGCATCCGAAGGCGCGGATTAAGAAATACGTGAAAGACTACGACGAGAATGTTGACGGCCCCGTTCTTGCGGCCCGTATCGGCATCCATGCCATCAAGGCAAACTGCCCTCATTTCGCACAATGGATGAGTACGCTCGAGCAACTTGATCGAGAACACGATTGATGTTGACAACCGCTCGTGGGTTTAGATTGACGTCGTGAGGATTGCACAAGATGGGACACGTGTTCGCGTGCGGATCCTAATGCCTCGCTACTCTTTGCCTGCTGCGCCGTTGGAAGGCGGCGAGTGTGCCGGGGGACTTTGCATGGGGACGATGAGACTTTGGATGGTTTCGACGATGTCTGCGTTGGTGGATCGGAATTCGATGCGGTCGATAGTAGGGATGGAACTGCCGAGATGGGGCCGAATGGCGCGGGCGAACAGTTCTGGGCTGGCGCGACCGTAGCCGCAAGCCAGGCATGCCGAGACGATGCTGCGGCAGCCTTGGCGGCTGGCCTCGGCGAAGGCGTTGCCGTAGGTTTGCGAAATCAGTTCCGCTGACGTCTCGTAGAACGCGTCGATTGCAACTGCGTGTAACACGACATGGAACGGCGATCCACACGGCGGGGCAGCTACAACGGTGCCGGGTGCTACGAATTGGCGGTTCGACTTATGCAGCCAATTGTGCAGGAACGTTTGCATGGCGTCGCCATAGCGAAGCAGGAATTCGCCGCCGACACCGCCGGACAGATTCAGTAGTGGATTCGCCGAACATATGAGGGCATCTGCGCGAAGTTCCAGTATATTACCGATCGATGCTGCCCAAGAAGTCATGGAGTGATGCCCAAGTGTCTGCCTAGAATCCCTCGATCACACGAAACGCCGACAGATCGGGGGACAAGAGCTTGTCGCGGTCGTGTGGGCGTTGGTTCACTTTCAGGTCGTGCAACACATGGACGACACGGTCGCGCCCGTTTGGGTTGACTACCTGCGTTGCTCGCGGCAGATAGTCCGTTGGGCCCAAGAGTATGGCGACTTCTGAGTAACCGCATTGGCTTGGTGACATCTTCGGCGTAGCCTTGATGAGGATGTCATCATCCTTGCGCTCGATGATCACGTTGAAGTCCGCCAAGACCTCAGTAGCTCGGATGTTGACCAGTAGTGGAAGAAACCGCTGCGGCGTTTGCATTCGGTAGAAGAAACTGTGGCCGAAGAGCCAATTGAACCACGATCGTTCATAATCCTCCGTACCGTGAGTTTCGGTCAGGTACGATTGTAGCTTGTGGCCAGGCCACCTTGCACAGACTCGTGTGTCCAATGACAGCGTGAGCACCTCATCGGTTTTCCAGATGGTAACCGCCGACGCGGTGGGCGAATTGTCTGCCCAGTACGAGAACTCCGTCACTTCGTATCGCGCAATGCCGGGCGCCTCGTAATAGAACCGGCCGTATGCTTTTGTCGGTTCCGTGCCGTTGAACGGGTCGTAATCGAAGACGGTCAGGTTGGCGTCCAGGCTCTGGCATTTCCGTGACGATTCTTCCCATTTTGCCAGAACAACCTCGGCCGGTGGCAGGCCGTCGTCGCCCAGGCACGGTACGACCGCGTGAAATAGCAGAAACGTAGCAAGGGCCAGCCAGGAGGTGAATTGCGGCATTGTGCCTTCCTTCTTGATCGGACAACGCGTCCGCGATAAGCGGCCGGTAGTCTGGCTTCGTGCAGTGAGGGAATATAGGTGGGAGAGCGAGACGCGTCAAGGTGAAGTTCAAAGGGGAATGTGCGGATTCGAAGCGAAATGAAGATGACGCGATTTGCTGGTTGAAGCAAACCAGCGGGTGGATGCAGCCCTTCGTCACGCACGAACAATCTGGATCGTTCGGGGGGTTGCCGGTTGGGGGGCGATTGGCTAGAATGCTTTCGCGTGGCACGACCACTGAG
Source organism: Thermoguttaceae bacterium (assembly GCA_040772845.1). Classification (GTDB taxonomy): domain Bacteria; phylum Planctomycetota; class Planctomycetia; order Pirellulales; family Thermoguttaceae; genus PWXP01. The sequence continues at coordinate 6,577,736 of JAXGXG010000001.1, read as the reverse complement.
AAGCAAGGCAAGATAGGTCGGAGGTGCGGGTGCTCTAAGGAATTCCGCCCTGGTCCCAATGCCCTGATCTCGCGGGTCGAATGAGGCACCGTGACGCATTGACGGCCTTATGGATACAGCCGATTTCAAGACCATTCGAATCAAAAAGGGGTTGAATGTACCCCTTGCTGGCGTGCCCCGCCAGGAAATCTGCGAGGGGGCGCCCGTTCGTCGTGTTGCCATTCTTGGCCCCGATTACGTCGGAATGCGACCGAGTATGGCCGTGGCCGAGGGAGATACGGTCCGTCAAGGGCAAGTGCTGTTCGAGGACAAGAAAACACCGGGGGTACTCTACACGGCACCCGGGACCGGGCGGGTTGTTGCAATCAACCGAGGCGCAAGGCGAATGCTCGAATCGGTCGTGATCGAGCTGTCCACGGACGCGCCTGAGACTTTGCCCCAGACACCCGGCGGCCGACTTGATCGACTTGGGGAAGAAGAGGTCCGCCGCACCCTTGTCCAATCCGGGTTCTGGACGGCGTTTCGGACTCGACCGTTCAGTAAGGTACCTGCCCCAGATACGAAGCCACATGCAGTCTTCGTAACGGCGATCGATACGCATCCGCTGGCAGCGGCGCCCGAGATAATCATCAACGAGCGACCCGATGCCTTCACGGCCGGACTGAAGGTTCTCGGACGCCTTGGGGGCGAGCGGGTCTACGTATGCAAGGCCCCAGACGCAGCGATTCCTGGAGGCGACCTGCCTGGAGTGCAACACGTAGCGTTTACTGGACCTCACCCGGCCGGTCTGCCGGGAACGCATATCCATTTTCTCGATCCGGTCGGTCGGCAGAAGACGGTCTGGCACGTGAACTACCAGGACGTCATGGCCATCGGGGCCCTGTTTCTCACCGGCAGGCCGGACCATCGCCGGATAATCGCCTTGGGCGGCCCGCAAGTGCGCAATCCCCGGCTCCTCCGCACGCGGATCGGAGCCGATCTTGCCGAATTGCTCGACGGGGAAGTGGAGCCGGGCGACAATCGCGTTGTGTCGGGTTCGGTGCTTGGTGGTCGGACTGCCGCGGGAACGCTTGGCTTCCTCGGGCGGTATCACCTGCAGGTGACGGTGTTGCAGGAGGATTGCTGCCGGCATCTTCTGGGTTGGTATCGTCCGGGATGGAACGTGCATTCGGTTCTGAACCTTGCGGCGTCGAAGTTGCTGCCAGGTCGGCGTTTGCCGCTGACGACCTCGGCTCACGGGAGTTGGCGGCCGATCTTCCCGATTGGCTTATACGAGCGGGTCATGCCATTGGACACGCTTCCGGTATTCCTGCTGCGGGCCTTGGCCGTTGATGACATTGAGCAGGCAGAGGCACTCGGAGCACTGGAGTTGGACGAGGAGGACTTGGCTTTGTGTACCTACGTATGCCCCGGCAAGAACGATTTCGGGCCAATGTTGCGACGCAACCTGACGACCATTGAGAAGGAAGGGTAGGAGGCCCGATGAGACTGCTTCGCAAGGTCCTCGATCGCGTGGCGCCTACGTTCAATGAAGGCGGGCGGCTCCATGTGCTCTACCCGGTCTTCGAAGCGGTGGATTCCTTTCTGTACACGTCCAGGAAGGCCTCCGTAGGTGCGGTTCACATACGCGACGCTGTCGCTTACAAGCGAATGATGATGACGGTGGCGCTGTCGTTGTTCCCTTGCGGTTTCATGGCGCTATTGAACACGGGGTTGCAGGCGAATCGGGCCATGGCCGAATTGGGGCTTTCGGCGGCGGCCGGTTGGCGTGGAGCGGTGATCGATGCCCTGGGCATCGGGTACGACCCGGCGAGTTTCCTGGCGAACACGATTCACGGAGCCCTGTACTTCTTTCCGGTGTACGTGGTCGGCCTGGCCGTCGGTGGAGCGTGGGAGCTGCTGTTTGCCACCGTTCGCCGGCACGACGTGTACGAGGGATTCCTGGTGACGAGTCTGCTATTCCCGCTGACGCTGCCGCCCACCATTCCGCTGTGGCAGGTGGGGCTGGGAATCAGCTTCGGGGTGGTGATTGGCAAGGAAGTGTTCGGTGGCATCGGATACAATTTCTTGAACCCCGCGTTGACCGGCCGGGCCTTCCTATTCTTCGCCTATCCGGCGGCCAGTTCCGGCGATTTGGTCTGGACGGCCGTCGATGGGTTCAGCGGTGCTACGCCGCTTGGCGCCGCCGCCCTGGGCGGACTACCGGCAATTGAATGGACGTACTCGGAGGCGTTCCTGGGAACGATTCCTGGCTCGATGGGCGAGACGTCCACGCTTGCATGTCTGATTGGCGCGGCCATCCTGCTTCTCACGCGAGTTGCCTCCTGGCGTATCATGCTGAGCATGTTGGTTGGCGGACTCGGCTTGGCAACCCTGCTGTGGTACGCCGGAAGCGAAACAAACCCCATGTTCAGCCTGCCGCCACACTGGCATCTCGTGCTGGGCGGGTTCGCGTTCGGCCTGGTGTTCATGGCGACCGATCCGGTCAGCGGTGCGATGACCCACGCGGGCCAGTATGTGTACGGGGCGCTCATCGGGTTGATGACCATTCTCGTTCGCGTGATCAATCCGGCGTTTCCCGAAGGTGTTATGCTGGCCATCCTCTTCGGTAATACATTCGCGCCTCTGATTGACTACTGCGTGTTGCGAGTCCATATCCGTCGAAGGGCCCTCCGACATGCGTAAGGATTCATTCGCCTACACGATGCTGGTGGCCGCATGCGTTTGCGTTATCTGCTCGCTGCTCGTTTCAACGGCGGCCATCACTCTTCGGCCCGTGCAGCAGCGAAATGCCGAGTTGGACTTGCGGAGAAACATCCTTCTGGCCGCCGGACTCCTCAAGCCTGATGAAGAGGGCAATATCGACCTGCTGTTCCGGCAGATCGACGTGCGGCAGGCAGACTTACGAACCGGTCAGTTCCTTGGGAAGGACGAGACGGCCGCGGCATCGGCGGCTGGCAAGTCTGGCGACGGCGCCGCTTCGGCCGAAGGTGGGCAGCGGGCCGGCGTTCAGGACGTGTACCTGCTCCAACGCGACGGCGAACTTCAGCGGTTGATTCTCCCGGTTCGCGGCATGGGGCTTTGGAGCATGATGTACGGACTGCTTGCCTTGGGGCCCGACCTGACAACCATTGAGAGCCTCTCGTTCTACGAACACGGCGAAACCCCGGGGCTCGGCGGCGAGGTGGATAATCCCCGGTGGAAGGCCCTGTGGGTGGGCAAACATGCCTTCGATTCGGAAGGCAAGGTCCGAATCGAGGTGATCAAGGGTCAGGTGACGCCGCAAACGCCGGATGCCCGGTACAAGGTAGACGGCCTTTCCGGCGCGACGTTCACCGCGCGCGGCGTCGGCAATCTGGTGCAATTCTGGCTGGGCGACGAAGGATACGGCCCGTTTCTCGACAGGATGCGCAAGGAGGTCGGATCATGAGCAAGCCCGGCAAGGTCCTCCTGGAGCCGATCGTCGCCAACAACGCGATCATGGCCCAGGTCTTGGGCATCTGTTCCGCGCTGGCGGTCACCACGAAGTTGGAAACGACCATTACGATGTGCATTGCGGTTACCGCCGTGCTCACCTGCTCCAACATGGCCGTGGCCGCCATACGCAACTATGTGCCATCGAGTATCCGCATGGTGGTACAGATGACGATTATCGCCTCGCTGGTGATCGTGGTCGACCAGATACTGAAGGCGTATGCGTACCAGATCAGCAAGGAGCTTTCGGTTTTCGTTGGGCTGATCATCACGAATTGCATCCTCATGGGCCGTGCCGAGGCGTTCGCCATGAAGAATGGCGTATCGCTAAGCTTCTTGGACGGCCTGGGCAACGGGATCGGATATAGCCTCGTGCTGTTGGTGGTAGGCACGATCCGCGAGTTGTTCGGCTCGGGGTCGTTGCTGGGGCACCAGATACTGCCGCTGAGCACCGAGGGGGGATGGTATGAGGGGAACGGCTTGATGCTGCTCGCGCCGAGCGCGTTTTTCATTATCGGGTTGTTGATCTGGTTATTGAGGACGTGGAAGCCGGAGCAGGCGGAAGACGAGTGATGGATTGGGGAGAGTGGGTGGGGAGAGCGGATGCCGGAACTGCGCTTTGCTTGTTCCGGCCTACGGATTACGGACGTGGAGAGACGAGTAGAAGCCCATGCTTGAGCATTACCTTAGCATCTTCCTGACGGCCGTGTTCATCGAGAACCTGGCGCTTGCCTTCTTCTTGGGCATGTGTACGTTTCTTGCCGTGTCGCGTCGTGTCGAAACGGCCTTTGGTTTGGGCATTGCCGTTGCCGTGGTGCAGGGGATCACGGTGCCGGTGAATAACCTGATCTACCAGTTCGTGATCAAGGAGGGAGCACTCGAGTGGCTTGGCTTCCCAACGCTTGACCTGGCTTTTCTTGGGCTGATCAGCTACATCGGCGTGATTGCCGCCATTGTGCAGATCCTGGAAATGTCGCTTGATAAGTACGTGCCGGCCCTGTACAACGCCCTGGGCATCTTCCTGCCGCTGATTACGGTCAACTGCGCGATCCTAGGCGGATCGCTCTTCATGGTCGAGCGCGAGTATACATTCGGCGAGAGCGTTGTGTTCGGTCTGGGCACGGGGGTTGGCTGGGCACTGGCCATCGTCGCAATGGCGGCTATCCGCGAGAAGCTCAAGTACAGCAACGTACCGAAAGGACTTCGCGGACTGGGCGCGACGTTTATCATCGCGGGGCTTATGGCTCTGGCATTCATGTCGTTTTCCGGAATCCGTCTGTAAGGGGTGAAGCGTTGACCGTCCAGATCGTGATCGGCGTCGTCGCGTTTTCGGCCATCGTGTTGAGCCTGGTGGTCCTGGTGCTCGGCGCTCGCCGCTGGCTCGTCCCTTCCGGCGAGGTTCGGATTGAGATCAACGAGGATCCAGGCAAGTCGCTCGTCGTTCCGACCGGCGGCAAGCTTCTGGGCGTACTGGCGGACAACCGGATTTTCGTTCCGTCCGCCTGCGGAGGGCAAGGCACCTGCGCCGAGTGCCGCGTCAAGGTGCATCAGGGAGGCGGGGACGTGCTTGCAACGGAGCGGAATTTCCTTAGCCGCCGCGAGATTCGAGAGGGAGTGCGTTTGAGCTGCCAGGTGGCGGTCAAACAGGATCTTGCCATCGAAATTCCCCCCGAAGTATTCGAGATCAAGCAGTGGGAATGCATCGTCCGTTCGAACCGGAACGTGGCCACATTTATCAAGGAACTCATTCTGGAGCTGCCCGTTGGCGAAGAAGTTGAGTTCAGAGCGGGCGGGTATATCCAGATTGCGTGTCCACCGCACGAGGTCGATTATCGCAGCTTTGATATTGACGAGCGGTTTCGCGGGGAGTGGGACAAGTACGACATGTGGCGGTACAAGTCGAAGGTTACCGAACCGGTGTCGCGGGCGTATTCGATGGCGAACTACCCGGGCGAGAAGGGCGTCATCATGCTTAATGTGCGGATCGCGACACCACCTGCCGATGCGCCTGATATTCCGCCCGGAAAGATGTCTTCTTACATCTTCGGGCTGAAGTCGGGAGACAGGGTAACCATTTCCGGCCCCTACGGAGAGTTCTTCATCAAGGAGACCGATGCCGAAATGGTCTACATTGGGGGCGGGGCCGGTATGGCCCCGCTCAGGTCGCACCTGTTTGAATTGCTGAAGCGTCGCCATTCGCAGCGCAAGGTCTCGTACTGGTACGGCGCCAGGAGTCTTCGCGAAGCCTTCTATACCGAGGAATTCGAGCAGTTGTCGCGAGAAAATGCGAATTTCGAGTGGCATCTGGCCCTGTCGGAACCCCTCCCCGAGGACCACTGGGATGGACCGGTGGGGTTCGTCCACCAGGTGCTTTTCGAACGCTACCTGCGGCATCATCCTGCTCCGGAAGACGTAGACTATTATTTATGTGGGCCTCCTATGATGAACAAGGCCGTGCTCAAGCTGCTTGACGACTTGGGAGTAGAAGAAGAGAATATCGCATTTGACGATTTTGGCCTGTAGCGACTGGTAAGGACGAGCGATGCGTCTTCCTGGCGTTTTCCTTGCTATCATCCTTTTGGTTGGCTGTGACACCAAAGCACCTCCGCAGCCAGGACCTCGGATGCTGGACTTTTCGGGTCCGACCATGGGAACGCAGTACCACATCAAGGTTTTGGATGTGCCGGAAGGAGACGCGGCCGTACAGTTGAAGCGGACTGTCGAGCAGCGGCTGGATCAGTTGAACGGGATGATGTCCACGTACGACTCCAGTTCGGATGTGTCGCTGTTCAACAACTCGGAGAGTGTCCAGTGGGAGAACGTTCCGGACGAACTCGCGCAAGTGGTGGGCGAAGCGGTCCACACCGGCCTGATGACAGAAGGGGCGTTTGACATCACATGCGGCCCATTGGTCGACCTATGGGGATTCGGGCCCGATCCGCGAAATCCCGACCGCATTCCTACCGATCAACAGATTGCCGAGGCCAAGGCCAGAATCGGCCTGAAGAAGATCGAGTACCAGCTCGATCCCCATGCAATTCGGAAGACAATACCCGAGCTGCGCATCGATCTGTCCGGAGTTGCCAAAGGGTTTGCTGTGGACCAAATCGCCCTGTTGTTCCGAAGTCTCGGAATCGCCAGCTTCCTGGTTGACATTGGGGGCGAGGTGAGGGCCCAGGGGATCAATCCGGACGGGAAACCGTGGCGAATCGGCATCGAACCCCCCCTTCCCGGAGTACGTCAAGTACAGCGGGTAGTCGAACTGACCGACATGGCAATGGCAACGTCCGGCGACTATCGGAACTATTTCGAGCATGATGGCGTTCGCTATTCGCACATTATCGATCCGCGCACGGGGCGACCGATCCATCACCGGCTGGTTTCCGTATCGGTAGTGGACCCGACGTGTGCCCGGGCCGATGCCCTGGCGACCGGGCTGATGGTGCTGGGCCCCGAGGAGGGCTATCGCTTGGCCAAGGAGCAGGAGTTGGCTGTACTGATGATTGTGAAAACGGACACGGGATTCTGCGAGAAAATGACACCGGAGTTCGAGAGAATCTGTCCTCAGCCGAAGAAATGAAGTGTTCGGGCTCGAGCCAGTTCGGACGGGGAGGTTGTTGTGCAACAGTTTATTGCTACGATTGTCGTGTTTCTTCTTGCCGGTCTCGCGATGGGGATCGGCATGTTATTCGGAAAACGCGGAGTGCGACTTGGCTGTCATGGTCAGTCCGAAGACGGCAAGGAGGGTAGCTGCGGCAGTTCCTGCTGTTGTTCTGGCGGGCAGCCGCAGCAGTCGAGGCCACTGGTAACGATTGACAAGTGCGGCCCCCAGTCCGATTCCGATCGGTAGATGGCTGTCGGAATGGCCTGCAAGAGCGGGCAAGCCATTTCCGACTGGGCCCAGGTTCGCAAAAACCGTTTTGGGGAGGGCGTTCCACCTCGCTATTGCGCGCACGGTGGCCTTCCACACAACGCGGTACTGTGTAGGACAACGAGAACCTCCCAACGCAGTGTTGGTGGGGCTTGCCGAAACGGCCTTTTTGAGGTGAAATAGCGAGTGGAAGACATGCGATCGAAAGGCACGTGACGGGTGATTGGTCATGGAGTCGTTGGAAGGGCGTTTGCTGATTGCTGCACCTGAGTTGCTCGACCCGAACTTCGTTCGGTCCGTGGTGCTCATGGTGCAGCATAACGAACAAGGGGCCTTGGGCTTGGTCCTCAATCGGCCGACGAATAAGGAATTGTGTCAATTGTGGGCCGATGTCGGGGACGAGCCGTGCAACAGCAAGGGCCCGGTCTACTTGGGCGGCCCCGTTCCCGGGCCCATCATGGCCGTCCATGCTGTCCCGGATCTGGCGGAGTTGGAGGTTCTTGAAGGTGTCTTCTTTGCCGCCAGGAAGGACCATCTCGATAAACTGGTTCTTCACACCGATATTCCTTACAAGGTTTTCGTTGGGCATTCCGGGTGGGGACCCGGCCAGCTCGAGAACGAATTGAAACTGGGCGGCTGGCTCACGGCGCCGGCAACGATCCAAGATGTCTTTCACGATGGCGACGACCTGTGGACGCGATTGGTGAAGGGGGGACGCACGTCGCTGCCGGAAATACTTCGCATTAAGGAAGTGCCGATCGATCCCAGCATGAATTAAGGCCCGTCATGACCCACCGAACACTGAACGCCGCCGATCGGCTGGAGCAACAGCTCGCCTTCGTGCGCGAAGTGGACAAGCTGAAACACATTTTCCGGCGTACCTGGCTGCTGGACGGTTCTCGCCTGGAGAACGACGCCGAGCATTCCTGGCATCTCGCGTTGATGACCTTTCTGCTGCCGGAGTACGCACTCGCCGAAAACCTGGACGTCTTGCGCGTACTCAAGATGGTTGTGGCACACGACCTGGTTGAAATCGATGCAGGCGATACCTATGCATACGATTCAACGGGCCGTGAGACGCAGGCGGAACGGGAACAGCAGGCGGCCGATCGCATCTTCGCGTTACTGCCTGCCGATCAGGGGCCGGAGTTACGAGCGTTATGGGACGAGTTCGAAGCTCGCGAAACGCCCGAGGCTCGCTACGCCGCAGCGCTCGACCAGTTGCAGCCCCTGATGCACAACTACTTCACCGAGGGTCGAGCTTGGCGTGAGCACGGCATTACGGCCGATCAGGTTGTCACCCGATGCCATCCGATTGCCGACGGCGCACCGCGGCTCTGGCAATACGCCGAGAAGCTGATCAACGATGCCGTAATACGCGGGTATCTCAAGCCGGCTGCGGATTGCTGAGGGGTGACGCAATAATAGCTTCGGCATTATGAAGGGGCGTGCGGCTTTGGTGGAACAGGAGAGAACAGAGGAAACGGAGCGGGAGAACTCAGTTGCCTTTGGGGCATCCTTATCTTGTTTCGGCCTGAAGTTGCTCGATCGCGTTTGCCAGGCCGGTGCGTACGGAGTATAGCCGTTGCGGGTCGGGCAGGATCTTGCTGGAATAGCGGCCGCCGGCATTCGGGATATCCACCAGCGCAGCAGCTTGCTCCAGCGCAGCCTGGGCGCTGGTGACATCGCGGCCCTCGGCCTTTGCGCGGGCAAGCAACTCTGTAAGCATGTCGAGATAGGCGTAATCCTCGACGCCCTCGCACGCCTGCTCCAGGCGGATTGAGCTGACCAATCCTTCGTGGCCGATCGGTTTGCCGGGATAGATCAGGAAACCGTCGCCGTTCGGATAACGAACCCAATAGGAGCGGCCCGGTTCCGAAGACTGATGGATGTAGGCGTGCCAACCATACTGGTACGGATCATAGGTGAGCCAGCCGGCGCCCCAGAACTCGTAGGCCCCCGCCCCGTACTTGAAACAATAGTGCGGCAGGAGTCGCTCCACGGCGCAGTAAGGCGTATCGGTACACATCTGGCCGTCGGTGGTGAACCAGATGCGGGCGTCGTTTGCGCGCAACTCGGCCATCTTCTCGACCGGTACGACTCCGTAATGGCCGATGCCCCATACGTTCAAATACCCGTCCCAGTCGGGCACATGATGCCATGTGCTGGAATAGACCGGAATCTTGGGATCGACCTCGTGGATCATGTCGCACAGCGCCTTCATCTGCTCACGAATGTGTTCATGACGATCGAAGGGCTCGTCGGAGATGTAAAGGATCATCTTCTTGTCCCACCCCTTCTCTTTCAGATGATCCCAGAACACCTTGAGGCACGCCTGGTAGGCAGTCTTGTACTCGGGACGCAACTGACTCCGGTCGGCGTTTTCGTAGGGTGGTTCGCCCGGATAGGGGCGTTGGCCGAAGACGGTCTTGGGCGGATGTCCCCAGCCGAACAGATAGAAGCAGCTTGGCATATAGGCATACGGCAGCCCAAGCTGATCGAAATACCACGTGGCAGCCTTGTCGAACTCGGCAAAGTCGGCAACGACCCGGCCCTTTTCATAACGGATTGTCGGCGCAGGCCGGATATGGTCGGCACACAGGCGGCGCTCGGCCAGGAAACGGACCATGTCCGGGTACAACTCGTCGAGCGATGCGTCCCAGCCGGCCTCGGTACGACCAAGGCGGACGTCGTAGATCGCGCCCAGTTTCTGGTCATCGGGCAATGTGAATCCCCAGACGTGGAACGTGAACGGCGCTTCGGCAAGCGTATGGCCATCGTGTGTCAATCGTAGCGCGCCCCGATAATCGCCGGCCGGCGCATCTTTGCCCACACGAACGGTGACCCACACGGCTTGCGTCGTATTGGCGGCCAGGTCGAAGGTCTGCTGCGGCAGCAGCGGATCGGGCCAGAGCCCCGGCCAGCCGTCGCAACGGCCCGAATGGCTGGGGGTTTTGCGGCGCCACACGGGCGTTTCCGACGAGTAGTAGCTCGTTGCATGGTCGATCGGCACGTAGCCGACCACTTGGATCTGGAAGTCGCTCAATCGGGCGCCGTTCGGGCCGGCCGGGGCATCGACCTCGACGCGAACCTTCTCGATCGCCTTCGCGCTGCGAACGGCCCATTGAAGCGATTCCTGCTCGTTGCGGGCTGCGGCGAATGACCCGGTGCCAATAGCGCCGCGCGGAGCCGGATCGTCGGGAAAGACCTTCTGGACGGAAGGCGCCGGCCAAAGACGTAGAGCGTCGCTCTTGTCCAATGGTCGCCCTTCCAATTTCGCGATTCGCCCCGGAACGCATTCGGCCAGAACCACTCCGTCGTGCCAGATCGTGCCGGCGCCGCTGGTGGTGAGGTGAAGGCGTAGACTCACGGTATCTTCAGGCATGGCGAGCAAGCCGGAAAGCAGGGTCCAGTCGGTTGTTCCCGTAATGGCCGGTCCGACGCTGCCCATCGGTTCATGTTGGGACAAGGCCCCGGCTGCCGTATGCCGATGGACGTGCAGCGAAAGGTCCCCCTGCAAGTCGTCGCACTTCACCCAGGCGGCGAACAGGTACGTCCGGCCAGGCTGTACGGGCACGCTCTGTTGCCAACCTCGCCAATTCTTCGGAGCGGAATGCGGCACACTAAGCTTCGCGCACCGTTGCCCCAGGTCGGGACCGGCCGCCTGCTCCAGCGACCATGTCACCCCATCGTGGCCCTGTTGGCCCGCAACCCACGCTTCGGGCATTTCCGTTCCCTGTTCAAAGCTCGGGTTCTCGACCAGGTTCCGCGGCGATGCCAACAGCGATGCAAACTTCGATCCGGCCACGGCTTCGAACTCCGGGTTGTCGGAGAAGTAGACGTGGTAATCGACGGTCGACCGTTCCGGTACACCGGCTTCGAGCAGCAGCAGGTTGCCGTCGAGGTAATAGGGCAGCGGTTGGCCGTCCTGAAGTACTTCGAGCGATCCGCGGTTGAGCCGACCACGCATCCGGTCTTCAATCATGTTCAGCTCGACACCCACCAGCAGGTCTGTCTGCGGTTGGTTCGAGAAATTGAACGTACGAACCACCGCTCGATGGTCCCATGCACCGTGTCCGGACGATTGCGCCGCGGCGGGCCACGGCTGATGCCGGCCCAGTTCTTTCAGCGTGAGCCGCTCGACCGATTGGGCTTCGGCATGCAATCCGCCCGGCTGCAGGCACTTGAACGTTACGAGGTCGAACCAGGCGGCCCCCGTGCCGCGCAATACGGTCCCCAGACTGGCACGATTCGCTTCGGGCGGGGCGGTGAACTCGACTTCGACTTCCTTCCAGTCGTACGTTCCGTCGCCGCCGTGGAGCATGGGCGCCAGCATCATCGACTTCTGCTGATTGCCCACGTGCAGGTACCAACCGGCATATCCTTGAACGTTTTCCGCCTTGACCCAGGCTCGCATGACGTACTTCGCGCCGCCGACGATGTGGAGATTGCCTTGCCGCGTTGCGATCCAGGCAGGTTCGGCTCCGTCTGCCACGATGGTCTTCACGCATCGTTTGCCCGAGCGCGGATTCTCGTCCGTCCAGACGGCCCGGTGCTTCTCGTCCGGCGTATCGTGTGCCCAACCGGTCGGAGTTGTACCACTTCCGTCTTCAAAGTCGCCATTGACCAGTCCCATGCGTGCGTCGAGGTAGTCGGGCACGCGCCAGGCGACCGGATTGTCGAAGTAGACATAATACAACACCGTAGATCGCGCCGGGCACTCGATGGGGATAGTGAGCGTACTGCCGGCGGCAATCGGGCCTTCCGTACATGGCGATCCGTCCGGGTCGCTCAGGGCGAACAGCATCTCTGTACCTTCCGCGTCGGTTACGCGAATGGCCCGTGCCTCCTGTCCGACCAGGGCCACTTCGCCAGAGCCCGTCCCAACCTGCACGTTGAGAAGCTCGCCATCGGCCGCGGCATCGCGTTCGTTATTCACCGAGACGGCAATCCGTGCCCGCCAGCAATCGCCCCCGTCGAACGAGAGCGGACCATGCCACTCGGCGCCCTGTCCGGCGGCAACCCCTAGAATCACCAACGCAATCGTAACGGTATTTCGTACCATGCCTCTTCACTCCACATGATGTATTTCTATCTGCAACCGCAGCCATGCACTGGCCGGCGCCAACGCATCGACCGGCATGGGCGACATTGTAGCATCCGACGCCAGCCCGTGCCAATCTGCCTGCCACTCGGATATTCGACCAGCAACCACAGAATGAGGCAAACGCCCTCAGCCCTTGGGACCCTTCCTTCCCTACCTGCAGACGGTCTAAACCCGGATTGTTCATCTACGCAGGGTGGATCAAGGTCGCGCAGATCGTTGGTGGGTCTGCACAAGCCGCAACCGAGCTGATTTACAGCCCACCGCCTGGAACAAGGACGGCATCAGCGACCGATGCCCCACCAAGGAAGCGGCTTGTTTGACCCACCCTACCTATTGTGAATAATCCGGGGTAACCGGTTGACGGCGCAACGGCGTATGCCTACGACGTTAGGGGAGCATGCATGTAGAAATGGTAGAAGCGGAACTCAGGTGTTCCCTGGCGTACCTGCCGTTGTAGGCGGCGTTGCAGGAGCAGTGGGCGTGGCGGGGGCCGGCGGCGGATCGGCAGGTTTGAAGTAGCGGTCGTCGTAATATCGCAATCCGGCCAAGGCGTGCATCACAGCGTCGATTTCCTCGGTCCGCAGTCCTTTCACATTCTGTCCGAAGCGCCCGGAACTGAGCATTTGGTTGACGAACTGGACTGCGCGGATGACACCGGGCTCTTCAAGCCGCTGGTCGGGCAACGAGTAGGCCAGCCATTCGAGAATGCGACCGGTCGAGGCGAGGAGGGCAGCCGGGTCGCGACTCGTCCCTTGTGCCGCCAGATAGTGCGGACTCCACGAACCGTTGCTGTTCTGCAACGCAAGCGCATGGTCATGGAAACGGCTGATGTACTCTTGGGCTCGGCGGTACTGACCGGTGATAGGCAGTCTGCGTTTCTGCCGTTGCCGCACCGCGTAGCTGAGCCCCATGAGCCGCGGCGTTCCACCCCAAGCGGCGCCAACAACCGGCTCGGCCAACTCGTCCTTTACAACCCGTTCGAGCGTCCACTCTTCACCCAATCGATTATGCCAGGCCGGGTCCTTGTCGGCATAGTAGGTCAGACCAATTAGAGACAAAGACTTGTCTCCCCCTTCTCGACATGCCAGTTTTTCATATTCCACCAAATCCGCAACCGTACGAACCTCCTCGCCGACGCGCACCGGATAGGTCGGCTGTACGCGAGCCAACGCAAGCGCGGCAATCAACTCGCCAGGATACTCCTGGTAACCATAGCCAATACGCCCCGTGATACGGCCATCGCAAATCGTCAATGGTGCGAATCCACCGCAAGGATAATTCCAGGTCAGGCAGGTAATGCCGTTGAGCTTCTTGCGCAGCGCATTCGCCTCAAAGACCTCCGTGTGACAACCAAAGGCGCGACAGGCATCGATGATCTCTGTAACCGTATTGTCCGCCGTGCTAAGCACCTGGCCGCGGTGAGCGGCAAGCGTGCGCCGCACCTGATCGCGCAAAGCCGCCATGCCCGGCGATAATTCCCGGCGCACCTGCACATCATCGGCGTCTTCCGATGCGTCATCCTCTTCGCCGGTTCCGGCATTCACATCTGCTTCCGATTCCAATTCTTTCGCTACCGTAATGGCATCGTCGGTGTGGATGTCCGCTTCCGGCGCTGTAGACTCCAACCCAACAGATGATTCCAGAACACCCGGCATCGGATTCGCAGGTATCTCTCCGAGATCAGGCCGACTTGCAAACGAAGGACTCGGGAGCACGAAGAACGGTCCAACCGGCTCATCGGCTAGCGCAACGCAATGGCCGCCAAGAATCGCGAACAGGAACGTCCAGACAAATGCACTGCGAGCAGAGAACGCCGTCAGGTGCAGCATGTGCAACTCCTCACTATCTTGTCAAGGAAAAGGGCGATGAAACCCTAGGAACCGGCGTTACTGCGGTCCGATGGCTTTTCGGCGGTTCGCCCCGGCAGTTCATCACGTCGGGGCCGATCGATAATGAATCCTCCCGGACCACCGCGTTGCAGGTAACCGTTGTTTCGGGCGCGGCAGCCATATTTGTCGGTTCCGCCATAGTCGATCAGGAAGCTGAAGTTTCCGCCGGCAGCAGGAAGCTCGTGATAAGTCATACTGGTTGGGGCATAGCCCTGACGCGTTCCGCGGTACTCATCTGCACCCTGGAAATCGAACAAGGCGCCCAATCCCGCCTGCGCGCCATTGCCCTGGCCGCTTATGTAGATATCATCACCTGCATAGTCAACGAGGTAGCCAACCGATACATCCCAGGCAAAGCCAACCGACATGATCGTTCCGGTATAGATATCGTCTCCGGCATCGTCGAACAGGTGGCCGACCGCATAATGGCATCCCCAACCACAACCGAAACGGACGAAATCGGGCTCGCCGCGCCGCCCGCCATTGTACGAAGTCTTGGTGCCGCCGATGCGACGGTCGTTTCCACCGAAATCGCGAGCGAATCCGAGCCCACACCAGTAGCCCCCGCCATGCGAGAGATAGTCGTATTCGTAAACGTCGTCTCCGCCGCCATCGAGGATTACACCGATTCCACCGCTGCCAGTTTGCCGAATACCGGCGCCGACCCCCTGCCCCCACCCTTCGTAGCCGGGCGTTTCTGGATAAGAATCGGGATAGAGCCCGCCGGTGAAATAATGATCAGCGCCATCGATATCGGCCAGCATTCCAAAACCCAGCGGATTGCCAAACCCTTGCGACCACATGGCAGCGCGGTAACGGTCGTTGCCCTCTCGGTTGATCAGTACACCAAGTCCGCCCAGCGCAGCCCCCTGAACCCGTCGCAGAGCCAGGAACGTGTCATCGCCGGCAAAATCGATCAGAATCCCGACACCGCATAGACCGGACCCTTGGGCAACGTCAACCGCCTGGTAAGAATCGTCCCCCGCCCGGTCGATCAACATGGAAACGCCCATAATGGCGGAACCTTGAATCCCCGGGCTCTTGCCGACATACTTGTCGTTCCCCCCAAGATCGATCACCACCAGTACGGGCCGTCGCATTGAGACCGAACCTTCCTGGTATGTATCGTTTCCACCCAAATCGACCACGGCGGCGACATCGCGCATCTGATCAAGCTGGTAAACGTCGTCGCCTCGCCCGCCAATGACAATCCGCCCGGCAGGTGTAGTGATGACACCAAGTGCTTTGCTCGAAACGCCGTCGATTTCGGCAGGTGCGCCATGAGGTTCCGGCGCTGCCGCCAATTGATCGAGAACTGCCGGATCGGCCAATACGGCAAGGTCTTCGGCGGCGGCATGCATTGCCCCGCGATCCATCTTCTCCATCAGATCGCATAAGCGGCGACCTCGCCCCCGTTCGGGAAGCGTATGCCCAACCCGGCTATTGGCAGTAAACGCAGTATAGAGACCCGTCGCCAACTCTCGCAACTCGCTTTTGCTCAGCGGACGGAGAGCCGCCGCATAATCCGCCTGTGCATCGATGAGACACTGACCGAGCAGATCAAACGCAGCCTCTGGCGAATCCACCGTTGGCAAAGCCGGCAAAGCACGTTCTGGCATGTCCATCTTGGCGCGGGCAATCGTCAATACATCGCGAAGTCCTTCACGCGGATCGACCACGCCCTTCTGCAAGTCTCGCGTGAATCGCTCAGCCTCGGCGGGCGCATCCAGCGGGTTACGCAGCATGTGATCCATCCACGTCAACCGGCAATTGCCCGTCAGCTCCGAGCGGCTAATATGGCCCGCTGTCGAACTCAGGCAGTGCGCGGCATACGCACAGAAACGCCGGAATTGCGAATCGATCTTACGTTGGCGGATTCCGGCGACCATCTCCTCTTGCATGAGCTTCACGATGCCTGCAGCAAGCGGTTCGCCAATGGTCGGTTTCGGCGTGATCGCGCCCGTGGAGTCTTCCTCTGTCGGAGGCGTCTCCTCCTCAACAGGGTCAGGCGCCGTCTCGCCAGTTGAAGGAGAGAGACTCTCCTTCGGAGCATCGCTTTCATCCGGTTCTGGATACTCCTGCGAGAGCACCGACGGGGAGCGATCTGCCGAGCCGGAGCCATCTTGTACGGCCTCGCCAGGCGTCGAACCCAAAGCTTCCGCACCGGAAGGCTCGTCGGACGGTTCCGCAACATCGGGCCCACCAACGGGTGGCAAAGAAAACGCCGGCCCATTCATTTCGCCGGAATCCCAGGCCAACGCATCTTGCGACAGGAGAGCCAACGCAACAACCAAACCTGTGATAATCCGCAGGAAGACGGGTCGCCTGGCTCTTATCACAACCCCGATTCGGAACAAAGAGAAGCTGCCAAATCGCCCCATCGTGCGGCTCCTGTGGTGCATTCTGAATGGACTCCTCGAAGGCGGTAAAACGGAAACGGTTGACAATTGAAACCCTATCGCTTCGTTTGTCCAGCACCGCAGTACCACAGCAAGGCATGACGCACGCCCCACCGTAGCAGCCGAACTACCCTACGCCCAACAGGGCAAGCCGGACAAACTGCGCATTCAGCCCATATTGCCCGCAATGCCAACAACCTATCTCAACAGACCCTCGAAGTTCACCGCATCCCCGAAACGTCCACCTAACTGTCTCGGCCAGAATCGGGTTTTCTCATAAGCGACTCTTTGGGTCTGGGGGTTTTTGCCGCATGCGACCGGAAACAACGCTCCCTCGGCCTGCTTTGCCCCTGCTCCTGGCATCAGGATTTCTTGCGAACGGTTTCATCAGAACCGCAACGCAGATCTCCTGATGATTGTACGCCAACTGACGGGCACGAACATGGTTGTAGCCCCAAGATCGGATGCGGTCAAGCAGTGCAGGCACCTCAGCAGCCAAATCCCACTCAGGAAGCTTGAGCGTCAGCAACATACCGCGAACGCTTACTTGCGGAAACCCGATAATGGCCTCGATGGTATCCAATGTGTAGCTGGGAGGAACATTCATATCGGCCAGCACCCAGCGAGCCTTGCGGAACTCGCGCCGGCGCACCTGGCGAACGCGGCGGCGCAAGTGGGTGAATTTCGCCTCGCCTAACACGCACGGATGCATCGCTCCGGGATCAACCCCCATCACTTCCAGGCCCCTCGCCAACAAGGCTTGGCTGGAGCCGCCAGGCGCGCTACCCAATTCCACCACTTGCGTACCACGAGGAATGGGTAATTCCGACCAACGAAGCCCCTCCTCTGTCTTCAGCCAAGCACGACTTACGGCGTGTGGCGGCATGCGAAGCGGGGGAATACCGCCAGGCCAACGCGACGCCGGCTGCCATGCGCGATGATACCCGACCCACCACTCGCCAGGTTCCACAAGTACGCAGTCCAACACCATTTCGCCGCGTTCGGCGGCTACCATGGGATCAGAGGCACCCTCCGCAAACTCCTCCTTGCGGGGGCACGCCTTCAGCAGCGCGGCGTGAACCGCCTTCGCCTCTGGCGTGATCGACGGCTCGAAGTCGTGGTCCCCGGCCGGCCACTTGTCCCGCTCCCAAACGTGCAACCGTCGGCAGGGCCGCTCGCCGTACACCTGCCATACTTCGTGCGCCATCGCAACCGGATCGGTGCCTCGCACCGTTCCCAACGAAAAAGCCCAGCACCGCGCAAAAACGATTCCCAAGTCGAAATCGGCGAAGAAATCGTGCCGTTCCGGCAGTTTGTACGTGAGGAACCCGGGACGTGAAAACGCAAAACGAAGCTGGGGCCATCGCCTTGCCAACTCATCTTTGACGGCCGCCTCCGCCCCAACCTGACAACACAGCAGGACGAACCCCGGCCGTCCCGCCACTGGTTCTATCTCACTCATTCGCCGTCTGTCCTCGCGGCCGATAGCTCGCGGATGTCAATGTTCTTCATCGGTACATCTCCTTTTCACCAGGCGGCCAACTGCCCTTCCCTTTGCCAAGAAAGGCTCGGTTACCCAGATTACCATGCCTGCAAAGACTACGCAAGCGCCGGGAAAGTAACCGATGCCACCCCGTCTTTCCGGCAGGGATCGGCATGCCATGCTAACGAACGGGCCGGAAAATACACTCTGTCCTACGCCGCTTGCTTCACTTTGCGCTGCTTCTTCTTTCGGCCATCCTTCCAACGGCGGTGCAGCCACCAGTACTGGCCGGGTGCTCGCCGGATGGCATCTTCCAATCGCGACGTGTACCACTGCGTCAATTCGTGGATCGTCCCGACGTCATTGGCAGCATCCCGGGGATCGATCCAGGCCGATGTATCGACTTCGAAATGCAGCGGTCGATCTAGTCGGCGGGTAGTGGCAATTGCAACAGGCGCATCATGCTCCAAAGCGAGCAGAGCAATGGCCTTGTGGGCCGACGCCGGCCGGCCGAAGAACTCAACCCAACAGCCCTTGGCGCCGGCAGACTGATCGGCCAGAAATGCCATGGCTTCGCCACGACTCAGCACTTCCACAATCTGGTCATAGCCACCGTTTTTGGGTACGATCTTCGCCCCGGTGCTGCCGCGAAACCGATTGACAAACCGATCGAGATACGGATTGTCCAGCGTTCGCGCAACGGTGTACGTGGGAAAACCGAGTATCCCCAGCATATAGCCTCCCACTTCAAAATTCCCGAAATGGGCGGTGATGATGAGCGTGGGACGGTCGCTGAACAACAGCCGAACGATGTCAGCCGAATTGCGCAACGACACATAGTCGCGCCAATTCGTTTCATGGATTTTCCGTGGCGTCTGGGCGACCTCCACAACCAGCAAGAACAGATGCTCCCACATCTGGCGTGCTAGCTTCCGTCGTCCTTCGGCAGTGAGTTCGGGATAGGCGTGGGCTAGGTTGTCGTCAACCACACCGGCCCGAACTCGTATCACCTCGGCGAACAGCCATGCCACCCCCCGTGCCAGCCGGGCCGCAGTTTCGATCCGCAATGCTTGAATAATACAGATCAGCAGTCGAACCGTCCAATATACAAGCAAGTTCGTTGAACGCCTACCCTTCATTCTGGTCTTCCTCTCCACCTGAGACACCTGCTCGCTGCCTAAGACACGGCTTGGGCCCAATTCTCTACAAAATGCCCTTGAGCCGAAAGAGCAATTGCCGCAATTTTGCAGGCAAGAGTGCTACAAGAATAGGCCCCGCAAAACCCATCACATTGACTGCTAAGCTCGCCCTCTTTTCTTTCTCTTTCCAGGCATGCCCAGATCGACCTTGACGGCGGCGGCGTGTTTCAGGTACAAGGTTACCCTGAAGGGATCAGAAGATGGATTGATGCTCAATTCTTCGGGTTTCCCCGGGGGGCGCAGCTGACGATTCAAGATAGGCATTTCGCGATGGACCCAGACTCGCGGCGCCGGGATGTCAAGTTATTTAATCCCGACGCACCGATAGAACAGAACACTCAACGACAGGCCACGCGCATCCCGTGGTCCGCCCGTCCATTGCCATGGCTGGGCCGCACGCCGCGCGAACTTGTCGTGCTAGCAGCGCTGGCACCCGTCTTTTTCGGGGTGTACTACTTGTGCTTCTGGCTGCGTTTCGATGACGCAGTGCTCGACAGTCAGGTTGCCAGCACACTCTTGCCCACGGCTGCGTGGGTGATCGCGCTGAAATTGGCCGTATTTGCAGGTTTTCGCGTTCCACTTGCAGTTCGGCGAAAAGTCACTTTCGAGGAACTCATTCCTCTAGTTCAGGCAGCCACAGTCTCCACCCTATTGGTCGTCGCGATCAATCGCGTCTTCCACACCAACCCGCTGATCCCGCGTAGCATCTACTTCCTCGATTGGGGTGCGACACTTGTGCTGCTTGGCGGTATCCAGGCAATGATCCGAGCATACCGAGAACTCAACTTGGACCGGCTGCTCCGCCCGGATGGCACGCCGACGCTTATTGTGGGAACCGGCGAATCAGCCGAAGCGGTATTGAGGGCAATCCGGCGCAACAACAACCTGACCTACCGTGTGCTCGGCTTTCTGACACGCAATGTCGAAGAACTCGGCGCCCGCATCGCGTGCATTCCTGTGTTGGGCATGATCGACGATGCTGCTCGCCTGGCGCGCCGCCACGGCGTGAACGAGATCCTCGTTGTCAAGGACGATCTCTCCGGAAAGCAAATCCGCCGCCTCCGCGACGACGCCGCCGCTTCTTCTGTCGAGGTAAAGGTTCTGCCTGGCTACGAAGAACTAATTGCAGGCACTGTCGCCATCCAGCCTCGGCGTGTATCGATCGAAGACCTGCTTAAACGCGAACCGGTGGAACTTGACTTTGACAGTCTACACTCATGGATCGACGGTCGCGTCATCCTGGTCACAGGCAGTGCCGGCAGTATTGGCTCAGAAATCTGCCGCCAGTTGCTTCATTTCCGACCGAGTCGGCTCGTAGCCGTCGATCGTTCGGAAACGGGGCAGTTCTTCCTTGAGCGAGAGCTATCAAAGCTCACCGATCCTTCACGGCTAGACGTACGCATTGCCGATGTCCTCGACAAACAACGGATGCGAGGGATCGTTGAAGAATGTCGCCCTGACATCATCATTCACGCCGCCGCTTACAAGCATGTCCCGCTTATGGAGCGACACCCAGGCGAAGCCGTAAGGAACATTATCACAGCCACGCGTCAAATGGCCGACCTGGCGGTCGAGTGCGGCATCGAATCGTTCCTGCTCATCTCGACCGACAAGGCCGTGAACCCCACCAGCGTCATGGGCGCCTGCAAGCGCGCCGCGGAGATGTACGTCCAGTCGCTTGCCGGCACGTCCCCCTGCCGCATGATCACCGTGCGATTCGGTAACGTACTCGATTCGGCCGGCAGTGTAGTGCAGGTATTCCGCCAACAGATCGCCGTCGGCGGTCCGGTCACGGTAACCGATCCGGAGATGCGACGCTTCTTCATGACCATTCCGGAAGCCGCGCAGCTCGTCATTCAGGCAGGCGCCATCGACCCCGGCGGGCACATCCTACTGTTGGACATGGGCGAGCCCGTCCGCATCGTCGACATGGCGGCCGACATGATCCGTCTGTCAGGCCTTCGTGTTGGCGACGACATTGCCATCGAATACACCGGCATCCGCCCCGGCGAGAAGCTCTTTGAAGAGCTTCGCGCCCCCGGCGAAGACTGCCTTCCGACAATACATCCTAAGATCATCGTCGCTGACCACCGGGCAGTTGACCACGACGCCATGTGTGCGGCGATAGGTGAGCTTGAGTTCCTAGCCGCCACCGCGCCGGAACGGGTCATCGCCGGGCTACGCATGATCATACCCGAGTACAAGACGAAGACATCGGCCAAGCCGGCCGACCTGATTGCGGCTTAGGGCGTCCTATGGCTCCCCAATCCGTTGCCGTACATCACGTGCCAACGCCTGAGCCAATGCGTTGTTTTTCCCGATAACCCGCTGACCACCTTATGGGCCCCCGTAACCCACGGGAACGGAGTACGCGCGGGGGGAAGGTGTCGCGGCAGCCCTCACTGGTTCCTGTGGTGGACACGTTCCGTTACACCGGTCATTCAGGCTTTAGTCTCGACTGCGGCGGGAGGGAAGTGATGCCAACCTACTAACGATTTTCCAACGCTTGCCCCGAAAGGTCTTCGCTGGCCCCAAGCTCGACCGTTGCGACCGGCTGGGCGAACAGAGGACCGACGCGTTGGTTACCAGCCCGCTAGGCAACCACCATTCGGCCGGTTCCGTTCCTGTCTGCCTTGCAGCGATGACCGGATTCATGAAGTGACATTCTGTTCGAAGGAGTATCAAGGATGCACCAAGCAACGATTGCCGAACAAGCCAAGATACTGGAATGCGAAACAGGCCGATCATTGACCGATTGCCTCCATAGATGGAAGGAGTTTCTCGGTCCCATCGACCCGCGTGGCAAGCGAGTCCTAGACATTGGTTGTGGCACGGGGGTGCATTCCGTCTTCTTGGCGGCGTTTGCTGGGGCACGCGAAGTCATTGGCATCGACCCTTCAGAGGGTGAGGGAAGCCCGACCGACGCTTACGAGGTCGCGAAAAGGTTGAGAGGGCAAATGGGGCTGGAAAATGTAACCTTTCTTAAGGAGGACTTCCAGGCCACGTCCATTCCTGGCGAGTTTGACTTGGCGGTCGCAGTCGGAGTTCTTCACCACATGCATGAAACGGAACGAGACGGCCGGTACGATGCCGGTGTCAAGTGTGAGATGCAGCCCACGTTTTGCAGGATGCATAACGCGCTGAAACCGGGAGGATGGTTGGTGATCGTGGAGGGTTTCCGCCAGAATGTCACCCAGATCGCTAGGCGATTTGGCATTCGGGGGCCCGGGTTCTTGAAGATGATGCAATGGAATACCAAACAGATGCCCGAAGTCTGGATGTCCCTATGCCGGGATGCCAACTTGCAGAATATATCCTTCGATTATTACGTGCCGCATTGCCTTCGGAGGCTACGGCCTCTGCTGCGCAACCGAGTTGGCAACTACTTGACAACGTCAACTTACGTAATACGCGCACAGCGTAGTGCTGAGAAACAACCGTCATGAACGAGAGAGTGGGGAGAATTGCTCCACGACAGTAGGCCAATGCTCTCCAGTGCGCGCTCATGGAAACCTGACACGGGCTCAAGACCGGAACCTCGCGAAGTGCAAGGTTGTGCCTGAGTGCTTCGAGAAATCCGTGAAAAGCATGAAGAAGGGAGGATTAGGGCCTTACAGAGCGAATCTGGTTGCTGAGGCAACCCGCGAGGCTGCCAGCCGCGCCAATGTGGATGCGACGAGATGGGAGTTGGTTCCTCGCCCCCCTAAGGCTGACTCGCTGCCATGCGGGATCCATGTCGCTCCGGTTGCACAGCATAGCCCTGGCGAACCGCCTGTCGCACATGCATGGTTGTCGCCCCAATCCCATTCGTTGCGAGTCAATTCTGTATGCGCACTGGCGGGCAACATCGTCTACGCGGCCTGCCAATGGGGCATGCTTGTCGTATTGGCGAAACTGGGTTCGCCAGAAATGGTTGGGCATTTTGCCCTCGCGGTCGCCGTGACTGCGCCCATCATCATGCTGTCCATGCTGCAACTGCGGGCGGTGCTGGCGACCGACGCGAAAAGCGAGTACCAGTTCGGCCATTACCTCGCGCTTCGGATTGCCACATCCGTCATGGCGATACTGCTAATAGCTGGGGTTACCTTCTGGTCCGGATATCGGCCCGAGGTGGCTCATCTGGTCCTTGCGGTTGGGCTGTTCAAGGCCGTCGAGGGATACAGCGATGCCTACCATGGCCTCATGCAGAAATGCGAGCGCATGGACCGCGTTGCTCTCGCCAAGGTGATGAAGGGAATCTCGCTCCTGGTCACGCTAACAGCGGTGGTGGTCGTGACGAAGAGTTTGCTGTGGGGGGTAACAGCAATGACGATCGTCTCGATGCTTCTTCTGATCAGTTACGAACGCGTCAAGGCTGTGTGCCTTCTCGGTGCAGAGCACCGAAACCTATCACGTCCTTTGTGGGAATGGCACCGACTGGCGCAGCTGGCCTGGTTTGCCTTGCCGCTTGGGGTGGTGATGATGCTGATATCGCTGGACATCAATATTCCGAAGTACTGGATTGAGCGCGAACTGGGTGAGCGCGAACTGGGGTATTTCGCCGCCATCGCCTACCTGCAAGTGGTGAGTGCCTTGGTGGTAGGCGCCCTTGGCCAAACAGCGACCCCTCGCCTAGCACAGTATTACGCTACGGGGCGTTACGGGGAATACTTGCGTTTGTTGGCATGGATGGCTTGCATCGGGATCCTGCTGGGAATCGGCGGCATCACGGTCGCCTGGGGCTTCGGCCGAGAGCTTCTCACATTCCTGTATCGGGCGGACTATGCTCAGTATTCCACGGAGTTTGTCTGGCTCATGGCTGCATCCGGACTTGCATTTGTGGCTTCCGTGCTCGGATACGGCATGACGGCCGCGCGATTGTTCGGTGTGCAGGTGCCGCTCTTCGCAGGCTTGGCGGCCCTCACGGCACTGCTCTGCGCCTGGGCCGTGCCGCAGTGGGGAGTCCTTGGTGTTGCGTATGCGTTGGTGCTCGTGGCGATTGCCAAGATACTCGGCGCTAGCGCAGTCGTGTGGTGGGCACTACGAAACGCCTCGAAGACTGGATCGAACGAGCTATTGCGCCGGTGCGAATCGTCGGAGGGCATAGTAGCAGGGGCAGACGGTGCCCTTTCCACAGCACTGGAATGAGTAGCGACCGAGGAAGCACTCCCACCGATTGGACACTACTATACACATGTGTGAGTCTTGTGCGGGTAAGATAACCAAGAGTACAATCCCAAATAGGCGAATGGTGGTACTCTTGCTTCATGCCTGTCTTGTGCTTGGCATCATCGCAGTCCCTGGCTTCGTTCGACTGACTCAATCAAATGCAGTCGCAGCAGTATCGCCTCTGTGTATCCTGCTCAGCGTGATTTGTACCTGGTGCGTGGTGTCCTGGGCCGCAGTAGCTCGCTATGTGTTTTGCCCCTATACTATCTTTCTGTTAGCTGCTATCTTGTTCAATGCCAGTCAGGCGTTCTTGCAGGTCGCCGACCTGAACCAATCGGGGCTGCTTAGCGGCAGGTTTCCCGCCGTTATCGAAGCGCAGACGCTGTACTTGGTTCTCTTAGGGCTTTCCGGGCTACACTTGGGTGCGCTCGTCGGCGTGCTCAAGACGCCGTTCCATACACGAGCTACGCGGCATGGACTCCCGACCCCGCAGACCGACGCCGCATTGATTCGAACGGGGCTAGCACTCTTGGCTATTTCGATCGTTCCCATGGCGAGTCAACTTTTGCGTAGCATTGCCATCGTAATACAGTCCGGCTATTCCTCGCTCTATCAACAAGACGCAGAAACCGGCATGCAGTCTGTCACACAAATTGCCGCACATTTATTCATCCCGGGAGCCTTGTTCGTGATGATTGGGGGACGCAGAAGGGGAACCCTGAGATGGGGCGGGCTCGCGTTGATCTTCATCTATTCGTTATTGATGCTCTTTGTGGGAACGCGGGGCTGGGCGATTATGCCAATCATTGCTGCGGTGTGGGCGTGGCATCGAATAATCCGACGGATACCGTCCTGGCTAGTACTGGCTGGCAGTCTCGCCGTGTTGATTCTTGTATTTCCTATGGTGGAGATAGCTCGGGGGCTGGAGGGAGGAGACCGTATGTCCCCCGAGGCATGGCTTGCATCACTCGGATATCACCACAATATACTGGTTCGGTCAATTGCAGAAATGGGCGGTTCGATGAGGACGATAGCCCACACGCTCGAGTTGGTTCCTGCTGTGCGTCCTTTCGATTACGGAAGGAGTTACTTGGCCAACCTATCAGCCGTGATTCCGAATCTCTTCTGGGAGACACATCCGGCAGTGCAATATGGCCAGCTAGGACGCTGGCTGACGGAGGCAGTCGATCCCATGCTGTACAGGAGGGGTGGAGGGGTAGGGTTTTCGTTCCTTGCAGAAGCGTACCTCAGTTTTGGCTGGTATGGTACGCCATTGGCGATGGCTGCCATAGGTTATGCTTTCGGTCGCCTATCCCACTGGGGCACGTCATCCGGGGACGCCGCCAAGGTAGCAGCCATGGCGGTGTTCCTGTCCTTTGCGCTATACTGGCCGCGAGGCGAACTGCATTTTGTGATTCGGCCGCTCGTGTGGTATGCGATTCCGGCCTACCTGCTGGCAATGTGTATACGTGCATCACTCCTTCAGCGATGCCCTCGCCTTTATGACTCAAAGGCTTTCGGCTCCGAGGAGTCCGACTGTTGTGGCAAACGGTCTCATCGCTCGGCAACAGCATGAATCCACGTCTGATCCACGAGGTGCGCGTCCCGGACCAATGAGACTAATGCGCCGCAAGGCGACAAAGGAACTGTCCAACATGAATGGAAAGACAATTGCCATGTATCTGCCGTCTTTGGCGGCTGGAGGGGCCGAGCGGGTCATGGTGACGCTAGCCAATAGTATGGTAGGCCGCGGTTACAGAGTTGACTTGGTACTTGCGAAAGCGAAGGGCGTTTGGCTGCCTACCGTCGCCGAAGCGGTGCGTATCGTTGACTTGGGCGTGCCTTGTGTGTCGTTCGGATTGCCACGCCTCGTGCGTTACTTGCGACGGGAGCGGCCGGTGGCGCTGCTGTCGGCGCTAAACCATGCTAATATCGTTGCGATTTCCGCCCACCGCATCGCGCGCGTACCGACGCGACTTGTGGTCAGCGAGCATACCATGTTGTCACAATCGCGCCCCGTGAAGCTTCGGGGGCATCTAGTGCCACTATTCGCGTGTCTTACCTATCGCCTTGCCGACAGCGTCATTGCAGTATCGCAAGGGGTGGCGGATGACTTGGCCGCAACCATTGGCCTCAATGGAGAGAAGATCAAAACAATCTGCAACCCAGTCGAGACACCGGCGATAACTGCACGGGCCGCAGAACCCCTGAGTCATCCGTGGTTTGCGCCTTTTGAGCCGCCAGTGGTGCTAAGTGTCGGACGGCTGACGCCGGCTAAAGACTATCCCACCTTGCTCCGAGCCTTTGCGCTGCTGCGTGAGACGCGTCAGGCTCGGCTGATGATTCTTGGGGAGGGCAAAGAGCGCAGCTCATTGGAAGCATTGGTGACGGAACTTGGTCTGGGTGCCGATGTCGCCCTACCTGGATTTGTGGAAAATCCGTTCGCCTATATGCGCCGCGCGGCAGTCTTCGTACTCTCGTCCCGGTGGGAAGGCTTCCCTAAGGTATTGGGCGAGGCAATGGCCTGCGGCGCGCCGATCGTTGCGACGGACTGTCCCAGTGGCCCTCGTGAAATCCTCGAAGACGGCCAATGGGGTAGACTAGTACCCGTGGCAGATCGGGAAGCCCTGGCTCTTGCTATCGGGGCCGCACTGAAGGATCACATGCATCCCAATGTCGTGCAACGCGCCCAAGCTTTCAGTGTAGAGGAGGCGTTAGATAAATACTTGAAGGTGTTAGGCGTAACCGCGTGATTCATGGCCTTCTCAAAGAGCATTTGCCGACATAGACACAATGAATACTGACAGGAAAATGAAGGTGCTCCATGTGATTACCAGCCTTGGCCAAGGAGGGGCGCAAGCGGTTCTCACAGCACTTGTCTCCGCGACGGCTGACGAGGTTGAGCATACGGTAGTGTCGATGCTCGACGACAGCCCCTATGGCGAAGTGCTGCGAAGACGGGGTGTAGATGTGGCTAGCCTGAACATGCAACGAGGCAGACTAGCTGGCATTCCTTTGCTTTCAGTCCGGCGTCTTCTCCGAGCCAAGAGGCCGGACATTGTTCAGACATGGATGTATCACGCCGATCTGCTGGGCGGCTCAATGGCAAGATTGGCAGGATGCAGGCGAGTGATATGGGGGATTCGGAATTTACATGTGGATGCGCCGCTCACGCGTGGAATCTCACGTGCATGCGCTTTGTTGTCGAGGTGGGTCCCGACTGCTATCGCGTGTTGCTCCAGCGAAGCGGCACGAGCACATCAGGCATTGGGCTACCGGCGCGAGAAGTTTCGAGTGATTCGAAACGGGTGCAATCTTGCACGCTTTCACCCCGATTCCAGTGCGCGCGACCGAATTCGCTTGGAACTCGGCGTTCGTCAGGAAGAAACACTTCTAGGAATGGTGGCGCGATGGGACGTGCAGAAGGATCATCCGAACTTACTTCAAGCCCTATCGTACTTGGTTGCACACGGTGTCGCGTTCCGGTGCGCCTTGGTCGGCACAAATATGTCGCACGACAATGCGAAGCTTCTCGCGACAATTCAGCGTCTGGGTTTGGAGAAGCGCACGATGCTCATCGGCCCCCGCACAGATATTCCCGACATAATGAACGCTTTCGATATACACGTGCTGTCCAGCGCGAGTGAAGCATTCCCAAACGTGGTAGCGGAGTCAATGGCATGTGGAACTCCTTGTGTTACCACCAACGTGGGTGACGCGGCCCTGATTGTAGGAAATCCAGAGTGGGTGGCTCCGCCGCGCAACCCGGTGGCTCTGGCGCAGGCCGCGGAAAGAGCCTTGGCCTGCATCCGTCGTGACGGACGAGACGTCGTTGGAAAGCGATGCCGAGATCGAATTGCAGCCAATTTCAGTCTGGAACGTATGGTCAATGCGTACCACGCCTTGTGGAACGAGGTCATGCAGAACCCACACGGGAGGTTGCCGTGAAGGTCCTAATTATCGGCGGGTTGGCCAGTTCACTTGTCCATTTCCGCGGTCCTTTGATCCGAGCGATGCTCGATAAAGGGCACTCGGTGGTGGCCGCTGCCAACGGCCGTGATCCGAGCACCGAGGCCAAGCTGGCCGAAATGGGAGTCAACTATCATCCCATCCGACTCGCTCGTGCCGGGTTGAATCCGCTCGTGGATGTGATCACTGTGTACGATCTATGCCGCATGATTCGCCGGGTGCGGCCTGATGTTGTTCTCGCTTACACGATCAAGCCGATCGTCTGGGGTGGATGTGCCGCGAGGTTGGTCAGCCGTGCGAAGGTGTTCTCCATGATTGAAGGCATGGGATACGCATACATGCCAGCAGAGGGCCTCAAGCATCGGATTGCGGCAATCGTGGCGAGGGTGCTCTATCGGGCGATTCTGCCGGGAAGCACTGGCGTGTTCTTCCTGAATCCGGATGACTTGAGAGAGCTACGGCAGGACAAATGCACTACGGAGCACAAGGCCCATCTTCTGGACGGAATTGGCGTGGACAACGAGTTCTATGGGTTCCATGAGGTTTGCTCCGTACAGGGGCGTTGCCGTTTCCTGATGGTGGCGCGCCTGATCAAAGACAAGGGCGTGCGAGAATTCGTAGACGCCGCCCGGGCGATCGGCTCTCGCTTCGGTGGCAAGCGTTGTAGTCTCCAGTTCCAGGTCGCAGGAGAGCTTGATTCCAACCCAAGTTCCATTTCGCAGGCAGAGGTGAGCAGGTGGCGGACAGACGGTGTGGTTGACTACTTGGGCCAGCTTTCCGACGTACGCCCCGCCTACCGAGACTCGAGTGTCTTCGTTTTGCCGTCCTACTACCGAGAAGGCATCCCTCGCACAATACTAGAGGCCATGGCAATCGGACGACCAATCATCACGACCGACGCGCCTGGTTGCAGGGAGACTGTGTTGCTGGCCGAGGAAGATGCGATCGGAAAGCAGGCAGTTGACGTGCCGCCTTCGCGCGGAGTCTTGGTGCGTCAAGCCATGCATGAATGGGCTCGAACGAGAGGATTGAAGATAGGCGTCAATGGCATTCTGGTTCCACCTCGGAACGTGGAAGCGCTAGTGGCAGCTATACAGTTCTTCCTTGACAATCCCGAGCAGATTGCCATCATGGGTCGTGCAAGTCGCCGGTATGCCGAGGATCGCTATGATGTCCACAAGGTGAACGCGGCAATGCTGGAAGCCATGGGTTTGTAGGAGACCGTGGAGAAGCATGTGAACTGGATCTATCTCACCTTCGGAAAGCGTCTTTTCGACATCGCCGTAAGCCTGACGTTGCTGGCGTTGGCCTCGCCGGCGCTGGCTATGGTGGCGGTGGTGGTGCAGCTGCGGTTGGGGAGCCCGGTCCTCTTTCGACAGTTGCGGCCCGGTTTGAACGAGCGGCCGTTTCGCGTGCTGAAATTCCGCACGATGACCGACGCATGCGATGCCGAGGGACGGCTTCTCCCAGACGCCCAACGACTAACCAAACTAGGACGTTTCTTGCGCACCTGGAGTCTGGATGAACTGCCGCAGTTGTTCAATGTGCTGCGCGGCGATATGTCGCTCGTCGGTCCGCGGCCACTGATGATGCGGTACCTGCCGCGTTACACGCCGCGGCAGCGCCGGCGGCATGCGGTGAAGCCGGGCGTTACCGGTCTGGCGCAGGTGTGCGGGCGCAACGACCTCGATTGGCCCCGGCGGCTGGCGCTCGACGTGTGGTATGCCGAGCACGCCTCGCTGTGGCTCGATGTGAGCATCCTGTGGCGGACCGTCCTGCGCGTGCTCGACCGCCACGGCGTGCGCGCCGGCGGCGGCGCCGAAATTGCCGAGTTCTGGGGCACGCACGCGCCGCGCCTCACCGCCCTCCACACCCTGCCTGCGGAAGAATCGAAGCAGGTCGAGCCGCATTTTCTGAAGTGTCAAGAGGCTCGCAGGTATGAGCAAGCAGGCGGCGGTTCATGTTATTGACGCGGGCGGTCATGCCAAGGCAATTGTACGCAGTCTCCAAAGTGTGGGGCTGTGTTGCTTCACTCGGAACTGGAGATTCTCCGTCGTGCAGATTGGAATGGCACCCCTGGATGAGGAGGTTTCGTGAGGACGCAACGACGACGTTTTTGCAGGGACCAGAAAGCTGCCGTCCTCAGGAGGTATCTGATCAATCGGGTACCGATTTCCGACCTGTGTAACGAGAACACCACATTCTTTGGACGGAGGCAAACAGCTTGACTACCCCCCATTCATACACCCAAATCGTGTTGGATCATTATCGCGCCCAAGCAGCGACACACGGGACGGCAGCGTCGTCCACCATGCATGACGAAGTAACGCGAACAAAGGAAGTGGGAGTGATCGTCCAGGTGGTGGACTATCTGACCGCACGGGGTGCAAAGCCCTGCGAGTTGGTCGAGATCGGCTGCGGTAATGGATTGCTGCTTGATCTGCTTCGCGATCAGTTTCCGGCGTTGGCTCTGGCCGGCGTCGAGTACACCCCAGAAATGGTGTCGCTGGCGCAACAAAGGGATATTCCGCAGTGCCGCATTCGTCAGGGTGATGTACGCTCTCTCGATCTGTGTGATGCCTCATGCGATATTGTTGTCACTGAGCGATGTGTTATCAATGTCATGGACCGCGCCGATCAAGCGAAGGCGTTTCGAGAAATCGCGCGCGTTCTGCGTCCCGGTGGACACTGGGTGTGCGTCGAGGCTTTCATTGACGGTCTGAAGGTGCTAAATGAGGCGCGTGCCGAACTCGGGCTCGAACCCAATAATGCTCCGCACCACAATCTATGGCTTGACAAGCACGTGTTCATTCGCGAATGCGAGCCATTCTTTGATATCGCTGAACCGGTTTCGGTCGATCGTGCGTTAGCGCCCAGCAATTTTTTGAGTACACACTACTTCGTCAGTCGCGTTGTCTATCCGGCGATCACAAAGCGCGAGGTACTGTACAATACACACTTCGTGCGATTCTTCGCCGATATGCCGCCATCAGGGGATTACTCACCTATCCAGGTCTACTTGCTCAGAAAACACGTTGCCCCGTCGCCAACTACTTAGTATCAGTATCACTCTCCATGCCACCCCGCATCTATCTTTCGCCCCCGCATATGTCGCCTTGCGAACGGGGGTTGCTGGTGGAGGCGTTTGATTCGAATTGGATTGCGCCACTGGGGCCGCAGGTGGAGGCGTTTGAACGGGAATTCGCTGGAAAGTTGGAGGTGCCGGATGCGGCGGCGCTGGCAAGCGGGACGGCGGCGATTCATTTGGCGCTCGTGATGCTGGGGGTGGGGCCCGGCGATGAAGTGATCGTGCCGACGCTCACCTTCGCGGCAACCGCCAATGCGGTGCGATACCAGAGGGCGGAGCCGGTGTTCGTCGATAGTGATTGCGCGACGTGGAATATGGACCCGAACCTGCTGGCCGAGGAACTTGAGATGTGCCGGCGACGCGGCCGGTTGCCGAAGGCGGTTATCGCGGTCGATTTGTATGGGCAGTGCGCCGATTACGATCGAATCGTTCCTGTCTGCCGGCAGTATGAGGCGCCGCTGATCGAAGATGCCGCCGAGGCGCTGGGGGCAACGTTTGCAGGTCGGCCAGCCGGAACATTTGGCGAAATCGGGTGCTTCTCCTTCAACGGCAACAAGATCATCACGACCAGCGGTGGTGGCATGTTCATCGCCGCCAATCCCGAACTGTGCCAACAGGTGCGATTCCTGGCAAGCCAAGCGAAGGATCCGGCCCCGCATTACGAACACTCGCATGTCGGATACAACTACCGATTAAGCAATCTGCTTGCGGCAGTTGGACGCGGGCAGTTGGAATGGCTCGATGCACGGGTCGATAGTCGGCGAGCCAACTTCGCCTACTACGAGCAGGCGTTGAGCGACCTGCCAGGCATTACGATGATGCCGGAACATCCGCGAGGGCGAGCAACGCGATGGTTAACGTGCATCCTCATCGACGCCGACCTGTTCGGCGCAACACCGGAGCAGGTGCGAGTGGCCCTGGAAGCCGAGAACATCGAGTCACGCCCACTATGGAAGCCGATGCACATGCAGCCGGTGTTCGCCGGATGTCGCGTGCGAGGTGGTGAGGTCGCCGAAAGCCTCTTTGCCCAAGGACTATGCCTGCCTAGCGGATCGAACCTGACCGACGCGGACCGGCAGCGGGTGGTAGATGTGATTCGCCACGTCGCGGCGCAGGTGGGGTGACTTGAAACACGCCTACTCCGCGTGAATCCGTTCGGCTAGGGCCTCCAGGAGGAGGATGAAGCGGGGGCCGGGAACTGGGGCGTGGTCTGCGGTGAGGGCGTAGACGCGGTTACGGCGAACTGCACTGATCTGCGGAAAACGCCGCCAGTCGTCAAGGACCTCTTCGCTCCGGGCATCTGCCCAGCCGGCCGCAAGGTCGATGATCACGTCGGGCGCCATGCGAATGATCCCTTCGATCGAGACGACGGGATAAGGCATGTCAGGCCCCCGGTAAGCGTTCTGCGCGCCTGCCATCGTGATCAAGCTCTCGAAGTAGTCGTCCCGCCCGACGACATACGCATCTTCAATCGCACCCGCGTCGAGCGAGCGGTCTAGCACGATCAACACGCTGGGCCGCGGACGGCCGCTGGTGCGATTCTCAATCGCCTGCATTCGACTTCGCAGGCTGTCTACAAGGGCCATCGCCTGCCTGGTGGCGTCACAGTGTTCACCGAGGGTAGTGATGGTGTTGAGAACCTGCTCTACGCTATCGTCGCTGACGGCCAAGGTGCGAACGCCCAGCTTGTTGAGGGAGTTTGCGAGATCGCCCTGCTCGGTCATCAGCACAACCAGATCGGGCTGCAAACGCAGAATCGCCTCCAGGTTCGGGTCGAAATGTCCGCCCACACGCGGTAGCCCAGCTACCTCGGCAGGGAAGTCGCAGAACCGCGTCACGCCTACCACACGGTGGCCCAAGCCCAGGGCAAAAAGCGTCTCCGTAATGCTCGGAGCCATCGAGACGATTCGGGCCGGCACACAACCGGCCGGCAACTCCGGAATCCGGTTTGGCTGTGGCAGGCTGGCCTTGGCAAACCAGCTTGCAGCGAAGAGCGCAAGGATTGCCGTCACAATCGTCGCGCTGGTTCGTGTTGGTCGGAGATAGTCGGCAATCATGCGAAGACCCATCGAATATGGCCTACAGTTGGACGTTCCGTTGCTAGGTGCAAACCAGCCGGACGACAGAGTCTACCCGATATGGCGGATGGCACGACGGAGCGTGCCTGCTACTCTGCCGTGGTTTGCAGCTAAAACCGGAAGAGCCCTATGTGTCAGGGCCATCCCTTCGGGATTCCGCTGTTCTGCCTCTCATGCCCCAGGGTTGCGCGACGCTCGCCCAAAGCTCGCGTCACTCCACCCTGGGCTGACTTAGGACCGCCCCTTCGGGACTTCAGTCCAAGTGGCAAGAACCATCACCACCGTTCGCAGCCCCGCCTCAAGCCGAACCGCGAGCGGATTGTCCCTATCATGACAGGGATTGGCAAGAAAGGAAAGAAGCCCCGGTCTGGCGGGACCGGGGCTCCTTCAGCGGGTGAGTCCGGGGTGCCGGTCGGCCTGCTCACCACCGACCGGACTATCGTAGGAAGGTTCACGATTGGACCCACCGGTCGCCGAACGGCGTTCTCTGGCGGGACATCTTTGGTCACTCGGCACAGAGGAAGAGCACGCGACGTGCCAACCGACGGCGGGTTTGCAGGCGGAAATCGCAAGCCTTTGCCGGAAAAGACTTTACGACACCTCGCCAGACGTGAATCCTGGCTGGCGGTGTATCTGGACGTGGCGTCAAAGCAACATGCCCAGGCTGCCCGGGTGGAAAACATCAACGCCCACCGAGTCGAGAAGGCTCACCACTCAGCGGGTCGTACGACGATTCGCGGTCAAGCAGAAGCGGAAGGGCGCAAGCCCTCCGGTCGTAGCGTGTGTGTAGATGGCACTGAAAGCTTCGCGACTCCGAGAGTCGTACGCAATCCGTGTCCAAGCCGGACGTTCCCTGAAGGCCAAACCACAAACCAGAGGCGCCCCGAGCACCGGCAGGCCGGTCACACTTTGCTTCTCTCGGTGTAGTGCGTGTGCAGCAGGTGGTGCGAACGTTCGCCAAGCGGCTGACCGAGGAATTCTTCGTAGAGTCGCTGCACGTCGGGGTTGTCGTGCGATTTCCGGAGCTGTTTCTCTTCGTCTTCCAGGAAGATGGCCGCCATACGCTTGCTGCGGATCTCGTTCGTAGTGAAACGCGGTTGACCGCCGCCGCCAATGCAACCACCGGGGCAGGCCATCACTTCAATGAAGTGGTATTCCGCCTCGCCGGAAAGAACCCGGCCAATCACCCGCTCGGCATTGGCCAGTCCGTGCGCCACGGCCACTCGCAAGGTAACGCCGTCGAGGAACGTCCAGGCATCCGTCGGATTCTCGACGGTGAGCGAGGCCTCCTTGACGCCTTCAAGCCCTTCGATGTCGCGCACGCGGAGCCCTTCGGCAGGCAGCGGCCGTCCGGTCACTACCTCATACGCAGTGCGCAGGGCAGCTTCCATGACGCCGCCCGTATTGGCGAAGATATCGGCCGCACCCGTTGACAGGCCGAGCGGAGCGTCCATCTCCTCATCGGGTAACCGGTCGAACTCGATACCGGCCGCACGGATCATGCGGCCCAACTCGCGGGTTGTGAGCACGACATCGACGTCGCGCACGCCGCTTGCGTCCATCTCGGGGCGCTGGGCCTCGAACTTCTTCGCCGTGCAGGGCA
Organism: Thermoguttaceae bacterium; assembly: GCA_040772845.1. Taxonomy (GTDB): domain Bacteria; phylum Planctomycetota; class Planctomycetia; order Pirellulales; family Thermoguttaceae; genus PWXP01. The sequence goes on along the minus strand of JAXGXG010000001.1, from coordinate 6,542,428 downwards.
TGACGGACACGACAAACATGTCTTCGGGCCGCCGGCCGAGTTTCTCGGCATAATACGTCTTGGCCACGGCGCCGAACATCTGCTGAGGCGACTTGCACGTTGAGACATTCGGCAGCAGTTCCGGATGATGGTATTCGATATACTTGATCCAGCCGGGCGAACAGCTTGTAAACATGGGCAGCGGAACGTCCTCGCCGCCTTCCAGCTTCCGCCGCAACCGGCTCAGCAGCTCGTTCCCCTCTTCCATGATGGTCAGGTCGGCGGCGAAGTTCGTGTCGAACACGGCATTGAAACCCAGGCGACGCAGCGCAGCGACCATCTTGCCGGTCACGCGCGTCCCGGGCGGATAGCCGAAACATTCGCCGAGCGCAGCGCGGATGGCAGGCGCAGTCTGCACAATGCAATGCTTTTCCTTCGCGTCGATAGCCATCCAGACTTCGTCAATCTGATCGCGTTCGGTAATGGCGCCAACCGGGCATACCACGGCACATTGACCGCATTGCACACAGGCGACGCCCTCCAGATCCAGGCTGAAGGCGGGCCCGATCACCGTATCGAAGCCGCGCCCCTGGGGAAACAGGGCGCCAACCCCTTGCGTTTCGGCGCAAACGGCAACGCAACGCCGGCACTTGATACACTTGCCCGTGTCGCGCATCAGAGCGGGCGTGGAAAGATCGACGTGTTTCTTGGTGCGTTCCCCCTGGTAGGGCACGTCGCGAATTCCCAACTCAGCAGCCAGGGCGCTCAGTTCACAATCTTCATTACGGTCGCACGTCTGGCATTCGCCATTGTGCTCGGAAAGGAGCAATTCGACGACGGCACGGCGGGCTTCGCGAACGCGGCGAGTATTGGTCAGCACCTTCATCCCGTCGTGTACCGGCATGGAGCAGCTTGCGGCCAGGTTCCGGGCCCCTTCCACCTCGACCACGCATACGCGGCAAGCGCCTATCGCCTGCAATCCCTCGACGTAACACAATGTCGGAATACGAATCCCTGCCTGCCGAGCGGCATCGAGCACGCTCGTCCCTTCGGGGACATCGACGGAGACGTTGTTGATGGTAACGTTGGGCATCGGGCTAACTCACCTCATAGGTTTCCGTGCACTCACGGCGGCCGTAGTCGCAGCGGAGGCAGCGTTTGGCTTGACGAATTGCAGTAGCTTCTTGCCACGGCTGTTCGACTTCATCGAAGTTATGACGACGTCGTTCGACCGGAATGAGCCGGAGCTTCTCGCGCGGGGTTTCGACCGGTTCGGCTTCGGGGTCGAAGAACGTATCAACCGGCAGCGTCTCGCGCCAGAAGGCGTGATCGGCGCCGGTCAAATACATGTCGATGCCGCGCGCCGCGCGTTCGCCGGCGGCTACAGCTTCCACAACGGAAGACGGTCCCGTCACGGCATCCCCGCCTGCGAAGATCCATTTCTCCGACGTCTGGCCGGTCGTCTGATCGATATTGATGAAGACGTTATTGCGTCGTGTGAGCTGAATGCCGTCAGAGAGGCTCTTCAGATCAAGCGACTGCCCGATCGCGGCCAGAACATGGTCTGCCGGAATGACGAACGCCTCGCCGACGCGTTCCGGCCGGCGGCGGCCCGAACGGTCGAATGCGCCTAGCTGCATCGGCACGCATCGGACGCCGACCACCGCCTTGTTCTCGCTGACAATCTCGACCGGCGCGGTGAGGAGCCGCAGTTCGACGCCTTCGGCAATGGCTTCGTCGATCTCTTCGCGATAGGCCGGCATGACCTCGCGGCTGCGACGGTAGATCACCGTGACGCGATCGGCTCCCAACCTGAGCGCGGTACGCGCCGCGTCCACGGCCGAATTGCCGCCGCCGATCACCACAACCTGCCGTCCGACCGGCACCGATCCCCGCAAGTTGTACGTTCGGAGGAACGACAGGGCATCGGTAATTCCGCCGGCGGTGTCGCCGGTAATCCCCAGGCTGACGCCGTGCGGGGCGCCCACGCCGAGAAACACAGCTTCACAGCCTTCGGCGCGAAGCGAGCGGAGCGTGAAATCGACGCCAAGTCGCATGTCGGTGTGAATCTCGACGCCAAGCTGTTCGATCATGCGCACCTCGCGCGCCACAATTTCGCGAGGCAGCCGGTAGGCGGGGATCGCCTGCACCAGCATGCCCCCGGGCCGCGGCTCCGCCTCGTACACCTTGGGCCGGTATCCGAGCCGGGCGAGGAAATAGGCGCAGGAAAGGCCTGCGGGCCCCGCCCCGACAACCGCCACCGAACGCTTCGCGTTCCTCTCGTTTTCGCGCACCGTCGGCACCTGGAACGTTACTTCCTGGTCGGCCATGAACCGCTTGATACCGCGAATGGAAACCGGGGCGTCGATCGTTGCACGCCGGCATTTCTCCTCGCATGTATGGAAGCAGACTCTTGAACAGACGGCGGCGAGCGGGTTGCGTTCACGGTGAAGCCGGAGGGCCTCGGCATAACGGCGTTCGGCCACCAGGGAGATGTAACCGGGAATGTCCACGTTCGCCGGACAGGCACTGGAACACGGCGCATTGACCAGCGACGGGCACACGCCGGCTCGGCATCGCCGGTCGCGGATGTGTTCGATATACTCGTTGCCGAAATGGCGAATGGTCGAAAGCACCGGGTTCGAAGCCGTTTGCCCGAGTCCGCAGAGCGAGGTGTCCTTGATGATCTCGCCCAGCTCGATCAGCCGTTCGACGTCCGCTTCTTCGCCGTGTCCCGAACAGATGCGTTCGAGAATTTCCAACATGCGTTTCGTTCCTACGCGACAGGGGACGCATTTGCCGCACGATTCTTCCTGGACGAACTCCATGAAGTAGCGGGCCACGTCGACCATGCACGTATCTTCGTTCATGACGATCAGCCCGCCGGACCCCATGATCGCGCCCAGTTCCGAAAGCGACTCGTAGTCGAGCGGCACGTTCAGATGCTGTGGCGGGATACACCCGCCGGACGGCCCGCCGATCTGGGCGGCCTTGAACTGTTTCTCGTCCGGAATCCCGCCGCCGATGTCATAGATCAGGTCGCCCAGCGGCATGCCGATAGGCACCTCCACCAACCCGGAGTTCTTAATGGCCCCGGCCAGGGCGAACACCTTCGTTCCATGGCTCCCCTCGGCGCCAAACGCCGCATACCACGCACCACCGTTCAGAAGGATCGGCGCAATGTTCGCATACGTCTCGACATTGTTCAGCAGCGTCGGCTTCCCCCACAGGCCGCATTGTGCAGGGAAGGGAGGCCGCGGACACGGCTCGCCGCGATTCCCTTCGATGGACCGCAACAGGGCGGTTTCTTCGCCGCAAACGAACGCGCCGGATCCCATGCGGATTTCCAGTTCAAAGTCGAATCCGGTTCCCAGAATATCCTTGCCGAGCAGGCCATATTCCTTGGCTTGAGCCAGAGCATGCGAAAGCCGTTCGACGGCCAACGGATACTCGGCGCGAACATAGACGTATCCCTGCGAGGCGCCGATTGTGCGGGCGGCAATGGCCATGCCTTCGATAATACTGTGCGGATCGCCTTCCAGAACGCTCCGGTCCATGAATGCGCCGGGATCGCCCTCGTCCGCATTACACACAACGTATTTCCGTTCGCCGGCGGCTTCGCGTGTGAACTTCCACTTGCGCCATGTGGGGAACCCTGCGCCACCGCGTCCCCGAAGCCCGGAAGTCTTCAACTCGGCGAGCGCGTGCTCCGATCCGCCATCCGAAAGGACCTTGGCCAGGGCCTGATATCCGTCGCGGGCGATATAGTCTTCAATCCGGCGAGGATCGATCTGGCCGCAGTTGCGCAGAACGATTTTTGTCTGCCGTTTGAAGAAATCGATATCGGCGGCATGGGGAACGCTTCGGCCGTCTGGCCGCCGGTGGGTGAGCCGGTCCACCCGGCTGCCCTTGATCAGATGCTCCGCCACGAGTTCTTCAGCGTCTTCCGGCTGTACGTGTTCGTAGAAGACGTCGTCAATCACAAGCACCGGGCCGCCTGAACACGGACCCATGCAGCCGGTCTCCACAATCTCGACCTGCCGGGCAAGTCCGCGGGCCACCAGTTCCTGCTCCAGGGCATCTCGCAGGCGTTCGGCCCCGGAGGCGATGCAACTTGCCCCCATACAAAGGCGAATCTTCCTGTGCCCATCGGCCGCCAGGTTTGACTGCTCTGCCTGAAGCGTTTCGCGGAGTCGGCCTAGCGCCTCGACATTCGCGATTCGTTTTCTGCTATCCATCTATTCCTCGCCTCCGGTCGGGGCATCTGCTTCCTTGTTGCGATACTCATTGAGAATTCGCGCAATCCGGGCCGGCCGAACCCGTTGATGGACGTCGTCGTCGATCATAATCACCGGCGCCAGTCCGCAAGCGCCGAAACAGCGGCCGACATCAAGCGAAAAGAGTCGGTCAGGCGTGGTTTCCCCAACCTCGATCTGCAACGCCTCCTTCAGGGCAGCCAACACCTCTTTGCCCCCCCGTACGTAACACGCGGTTCCGAGACACACCTGGATCAGGTGCTTTCCTCGCGGCACGGTGGAGAAGTAGGAATAGAACCCCACCACTCCAGCCACTTCACTATAGGGCTTGTTCAGGACGCTTGCGACCTTTTTCAGTGCCGCCTCAGGCAGATAGCCGAACATACGTTGGGCAATCTGGAGAACGGGGATAAGTGCCCCAGGCTGGGCTGCGTACTGCTGTAGCACGTCGTCAAACTGGGCAAGAAGCTCCTGTTCGGACCGTTCCTGGCACGCCGTGCAAGGTGTAGAACTCATGAAAATACCCTTCGTACGATGAATCCTTCTGGGCCGCGCGCGCCACGTTCGCAGGACCACAACCATCGCATCGGTGGCGAGCAATAAGCTACCCCACTCCAGTTTCTGGGGTTACCACACCCAAATACCGGAAGACAAGAATAGGATCGCGGGGAATTCCGCCCACGCGATTCCCTCACCCAGAGCCTTAAGCATACCGCGTCACCGCACAAGTTCAAGGCCGCTTGGCAATAGACGAACGATTTTGTCTTTCCCCTATACACTCGCCGCGCATCGTCGCTGCACATCGGCAGGTTGCACATTGTTCCGGTCCCGGCTTTGACAGCCTGAAGTCCAGCCTGCCCAAATACGCCGTCTCGGGGCCCAAGGAGTCCGGCAAACGAGCCAAGGGGTGGAGGTTCTTCCGGAATGGGTTGACCCATCCAACATTGCCGGCCATACTGAATAAGACTATCACGCAAGGAATCGACGCCAAGGCGTTCATGGTTACCGGCGTTTTGGGCCCCTCGCCCCCCGCGGAACTCCACCATGCCCTCACCCAAACACCGCCCCGTCCAGCGGCTTCTACCCAAGAATACCTACGCACCCGACCGGGGACGGATTACCTCGATCAAATGGCTCGCCAGTGTCCTGTTCGCCGCTATCCTCTTCAGTATAGCACCGGTGGCCTACAACCTGGAAATGAACATGGAAACAGCATCCGGTTGGGCACGGGTTGTGGTCCTGGTGGCCGTGCTTCAGGCGATATATGTGTTCTGGATGGTCAGTGCGCCCGATTGGTCGACCGTATGGGTCGTCATGTTGGTTTTTGCAGGTGTTTCTGCGATATACGCGGTCGCCACGGCGATGGTCATCGCAACCCCAGCCGACAAGTCGATGCCGCTTGGCTTAGGAGAAGTACGTTATGCGGCCCGGGCATGGTGTGCTTCGGTGCTTGCCATCATGTCACTGTGCACGTATCTGGCGGGCCGTTTCAGTACCCGGTGGCGGCGTTCGTTCGAATACGAGACTGCCGGCCGCCCCTTTGTGCTTCACTGACGCCTTGGGGAGCGAAAGCGTCCCATGTCAACGCCGCAACCAAATGCATGCATTGCTGGCAATGCTGCCGGGACTGAAGAATCCGGCCTTGTCGGTCCACGCGCATTACGGTAAATTCTGCCATCCCTTTGCTGCGGGTCGTTCCCATCAAACCGTGGCAGAACCGGCGTCTCGGAAAGGAATCCGGCATCATGATATCCACCCTCGCAGAGCTAGCTGCCCTGGTTGACGGTCGTGTCGTTGGCGACCCGGAACTGCCCATCCACGGAGCAGCCCCCTTATGTGATGCCCGGCCGGGTCATATCACACTGATGGATGGCAACGAGCGATGTCGGCGTCCCCGTCCCTGTTCGGCCAGTGCCGCAGTGGTGCCATACGATGTCTCGCCGTGCAACATTGCCGCTATCCAGGTCGACAACGTCCACCGCGCCTTTTCGGTAATTCTGCGGTTCTTCCACCCGGCCCGAAGTAACCAGCAGATCGGCATCAGCCCAGCAGCAACGGTCAGTCCGACAGCGCAGTTGGCTGAAGATGTTCAGGTTCATCCACACGCAACCATTGGTGACGACGTGGTTATCGGCCGCGGCGCCGTCATCCACCCCGGGGTCCATGTAATGGCCGGTTGCCGGATTGGTGAAGACGTGACCATCTTTCCCAATGCCGTGCTTTACGAGGACACCGTCGTTGGCGCCCGCTGCATCATCCACGCAGGCGCCGTTCTGGGCGCCTACGGTTTCGGCTACGAACACACGGAACAGGGACACTCGCTTCTGGCCCAGTTGGGCAATGTCGTGCTGGAAGCCGACGTTGAAATCGGGGCCGGCACGACGGTCGATCGCGGCACGTACGGTCCGACCAGAATCGGCCGCGGTACGAAGGTCGACAACCTTGTGATGATCGCGCACAACTGCTGCATCGGACGCCACAACATGCTTTGTTCGCAAGTGGGAATTGCCGGAAGCACGACCACCGGCGATTATGTGGTCATGGCCGGTCAGGTTGGCGTGCGCGACCACGTTCATATCGGCGACAAGGCCGTGCTTGGCGCCATGGCTGGCGTCAGTAACGACGTCCCCGCCGGCCAACGCATGATCGGTATCCCTGCGACACCGGAGCGCGAGCAGAAGGTCAAGCAGGCGGCCTTCTCCAAGCTGCCGGAAATGCGGCGACAACTGAAGATCCTCCAGCGAACGGTGGACCGATTGACCCAAGAACTGGCCGCCGTGCAGACTGCCCCGCCGCAAGACGGCGATTCTGACTGCAATCAGGATCCTTCACATCGCGCCGTCGCCTAAGCACGATCAGGAGGATGGAATATGGCCACGCAACCGGATTCGCACATGGCCCTTCCGTCTGCCACGGCGGAAGAGACGCACTGGGTGCCAGGCACGTCATGTGAATGCCCGAGTTGGAACACCACTCAGAAGTCTACTATCCCTGACGGCGAAGCTCCCTCCTGCGACGAGAAAACCGAACTGAGCATCGCGACGCAGCCTGCCGATTCGCAGATGAAGCCCAGTCGCCGCGTTGGCCTGATCGCCGGATGGGGGCGCTACCCCTTCGCCGTTGCCCACGCCCTGCGCGACCAGGGCATGGAAATCTATTGCCTTGGAGTCCGCGGGGAAGCTTCGCCCGAATTGGCGGAGCTGTGCCACGACTTCCGCCTTCTCGGCATCGCCAAGTTCGGCACGGCCATCCGCTATTTCAAGCGGCACGGCATCACGTCGGCCACCATGGCCGGCAAGGTGCATAAGGTTCGGTTATTTCAACCGCGGAGCTGGCTCAAGCTATGGCCCGACCTGCGGACGATTCGCATGTTTATGCCCCACCTGCTGACACGGCAACGGGATTGTCGTGACGATTCCCTGTTGGGTGCGGTCGTAGACGAGTTTGCGCGTGAAGGGATTCATTTCGCTCCGGCGACCGATTTCTGCCCGGAACTGCTCGTGCCAGAAGGCCCGCTGACCCAGCACCGCCCTTCGGCGTGGCAACAGAAAGACATTGTCTTCGGCTGGCAAGCCGCCAAAGAACTGGGCCGGCTCGATATCGGCCAGAGTGTCGCCGTCAAGGATCAGGCCATGCTCGCCGTTGAAGCCATTGAGGGAACCGACGCGTGTATCCAAAGGGCCGGCCAATTATGTCCCGCCGGTGGGTTCACGGTCGTCAAGACGGCCAAACCGCATCAGGATATGCGATTCGATGTCCCGACCGTCGGGCTTCGCACCCTCCAAACCATGGTCGCTGCCGGTGCGCGCGTTCTGGCCATCGAGGCCGGCCGCACCATTCTTCTCGACCATTCGGAACTCATCGACTTTGCCAATAAGCATCGGCTGGTCGTCCTCGCACTAAGCGATCCGACCGCCCTCTGCCGAGCTGCGTAGCGACCTCGTCCTATCGCAGCCCTCTCTCCCCTGCTTTCCCATGCTGACACCACAAGGCTTCACCTTACGGGTGCGAATGGAAGATATGAGGGTCAGGTCAACTTGAACGGTTAGGCAGCCGATAATCATCGTGCGGGTGCATTTGGCTGCCCTTGCCGAGCTTTTCTTGGAGATGTTTCTGTGCCAGTGGTTTCCTGCCTGTTCCCTCAGCATCCTTCGCGCCTATTCTGTGCATTTCTCCTCGTCGAACTAATCACCCCACTCTCGTGGCCTGGCCAGACATCTGCACAAACACCGGAGAGTGTGTCCGAGTTGCAGACGCGGGTGCAGGCGCTCGAATCGCAAAGCAGGGCATTGCAGGAGGAGTTGAACCTTTTGCGGGAACGACCGAGCCCTCTTCCCATTGTCGAAAACGGGCAGGCCGTGGTGGCCGCTGAGGCTCCTTCCGCCGAAACGCTGCGCCAAGAGATGAGCAAACTGGCCTGGCAGAAGGGTGATTTCACGATTACACCCTATGGCCGTGTCGTAGTAAGCACGGTTTACGAGACGGCGCGCAGTTATCCGGGCGACATCATTCTGTGGGCCCAATCGCCCGATGTGCAAGGAGAAGACGCCTTCTATATCGATGCCAAATCCACCCGACTGGGGTTGAAGATCGCCGGCCCCGGCACCGACTGGTGTCCAACCGCCCAGATGGGCGCATGCGTGGAAATCGACTTTCAGGGGCAGTACGTCACCCACAACAAACCGGGACTGCTGTTTCGACGAGGCTTCATCGACGTCAAGGACGATGGGTTCTATTTCCTGGCCGGTCAGGAATGGGAGGTCATCTCGCCGCTCTATCCCGGCAACCTGAACTACGTGCCTGGGTCCGCCGTGGGGAACCTCGGCTACCGCCGCGCCCAGGTTCGAGGCGACCGCTACTTCCACCTGGCAAATGGAAGCAAGCTCTCGGTCCAGGCATCGATGAACATGGACATCCTGCAGGATTTCAACAGCGATTCGACCGTGCAGGCGGACGTAGCGAGTTGGCCTGTCCTCGAAGGCCGACTGGCGTATCAGTTCGCTCAAGGGTTGACTCCTGCCGCCAAGCCATCGGAGATCGGCGTGTCGAGCCATATCGGCGAAGTCGTCTACGATTTTCTGGCATCGGGTCCCGATCCGATGGACGATGTGACCCGCCGCACGTGGTCGTTCAATGTCGACGTGAGCATTCCCATTACGGACCGGTTGTGTTTCCGTGGCGAGTTCTTCACCGGCGAAAACCTATCTGCCTACATGGGCGGCATCCTGCAAGGCGTTGACAAGCAAACACGACGCACTGTCCGCAGTACGGGCGGATGGTTCGACTTCGGCTACCGGTGGACGCCCCGGCTGCGGAGCTACGCAGGTTATTCGATCGACGATCCGTTCAACCAGGATCTCACCTCGGGGCGCACGTACAACCACTTCTACTTCGCCAATCTGCTCTACGATGTGACCGACAAGTTCATGGTGGGTGTCGACGTCAGTTCGTGGAGAACCCACTGGGTTGGCAAACGGCCCGGAGAGCTGGTGCGAGTCGACTTCCAGGCGCAGTACAACTTCTGAGCCGCATCCGGCACTCTGTGGATCAGGGCCTCGCCAGTTATCCCAGACATGACTGCCCCCCATGCGGGCCAGATTCTCCTGCGACAACTGCCATCCGCCTCTCTCTTCTGCTAAAGTGGTAGTCCAGGTCTCGGGGATGATGCGTTCCGTATTGTTCGATTCGCAAAGGAGACAGAGATGGCCAGTAGCGATTCGACTTCATCGCGACGCAGTACTTTGCGTCGCGATTTCCTGAAGCAGGCGGGCGGCGGATTGGCCGGGGCGGCTTTGCTTGCCTCGCGGCAGCTTTGGGCAGAATCCGGAGGACCGGCGACTGCAGCCGTTCAATCCGGCTCCGTCTCGACCTTGTCGCCCCACTTGCTCGTCTACCATGGACCGACGAACGTCGGAATCATCCGCGACGGCCAGCGCGCTCTGCTCGTCGACTGTGGTGACGGCTCGGTTGGCAACGTGCTTCGAACGCACGGTATCCAGAGAGTCGAACAACTCGTGTTCACGCACCATCACCGTGATCAGGCATGCGGTGCGCATCGCTTCCTTGGCGACGGAGCGAAAGTGGGCGTACCTGCCGAAGAGCGGCCCTGGTTCGAAGCCCCGATGGACTACTGGGCCAACGACGCGAAACACCTCTGGAAAGTCTATGCGAGCTTCCGCCCGCACCGTCTCATGCTGGTCGAGCCGCTCAAGGTGGACGCAGCTTACTCCGACGGTCACACGTTTGCATTCGGGCCGGCCAACATTCGCGTGATGGCCACCCCCGGACACACGGAAGGGTCGGTCAGCTACGTGGTGGAAGTCGACGGCCGACGCGTCATCTTCAGTGGCGACACAATCTACGACCACGGGCAAATCTGGGACGTTTACAGCCTGCAAAAAGGATTCGAAAAAGGCGGCCGGCGCATCGGCGGTTACCATGGCTTCATGGGCGATCGATGGCGATTGGCCGAAAGCCTTGATCGAATCGCCCAGCAGAAGCCGGACCTGCTCATCCCGGCGCATGGTGTCATCATGGACCAGCCGTTGCACGCAATCGATGCATTGACCGGCCGTCTGGAACAATGCTACGAGAAGTACGTTGCCATCAGCGCTTTGAGACACTACTTCCCGGAACTGTTCAGCGACTATGCCGGCAAATCTGGACAGATGCCCATTCGGCCAGGCATCGATCCGCCGAAGTGCCTCCGCCATTTCGGCACCACCTGGATGCTCGTCTCGGAAAGCGGCGATGCCTTTGTTATGGATATCGGTTCTTCTGGCATTTTCCAGCAACTCAAAAAGAGGCTGGCAGACGGCGAAATCAAGAGCGTCGAGGGCCTGTGGGTAACCCATTATCACTTCGATCATACGGCCGGTATTCCCGACTTCCAGCAGGAGTTCGATGTTCCCTGCTATGCCAACGAACAGCTTGCCGAAGTCCTGACCCATCCCACCGCGTGGCGGCTGCCATGTCTTGATCCGCGCCCTATCACGGTGCATAAGCCGATGCGCGACGGCCAGTCGTGGCAATGGCGAGAGTTCAAGCTCACCGCCTTCTTCCTGCCAGGACAGACACTCTACCACGGCGGCCTACTGGTCGAAGCAGGCAACCTGCGTATGTTCTTTGTCGGCGATTCGCATACGATGGCCGGGATTGACGACTACTGCGCGTACAACCGGAACTTCCTGGGACGAAACGCAGGCTACCAGTACTGCAACGCCCTGATCGAAAAGCTTCAGCCGACACATATCTTCAACTGCCATGTCGATGATGCTTTCACATTCACCGCCGAAGAACTCGACTTCATGCGCAAGACGCTCGACCAGCGCGAAGAGCTTTACGGGCAGCTTGTCCCTTGGGAACACGCGAATTTCGGGCTCGACCCGAGCTGGATTCGCACCTTCCCCTACACACAGACGTTACAGCCGGGCGCCGATGTTGCCATCAACATCGTCGTGACAAACCACGCCGCCACCGCCTGCCCGGTCCGATGCCGGGCCGCGATTCCAACAGCTTTGGGAGGCATTGTGGGCGAGTGGCAGCATGCCGAGATTGCGGCACAATCCGAGGGCGCACTGCGCCTCTGCTGGACGCTACCGGCGACCGCAACACCAGGCCGTTACGTTGTGCCTATCGACATCATCTTCGCCGACCGCACCCTGCCGCAGTTTGCAGAGGCGATTGTCGATGTTGGCTGAACCGCAGACCATGAACGCCTCTTGCGCGACCGGCAGCTAGCACACAGCAATCTACTGGCCAAAGAACCGCATGTGCGGCGCCTGCACATACGGTTCGGACGTAGGCGCAGCCGCGCTCACACGGTCGTTCCTATCCCCATGCCATATCTCACGGCCGATACCGCCGCATGACTTCGCTGCGATGCCGGGCTCGCTTCATGCTGAAAGTGCCCAACACAACGGCAAAGGCTACCACGCCCATTCCGCCCAACCCGACGGGTACGGCGTGGGCGGTGATCCAGGCGGTGAAGTCGGCCTCGGTCGTCCGCGGCTTGGACGCAGTCGGGTGCGGTGTGCTGTCCTCACTCAGGACAGGCGAAATGGCTTGCGTCTTCTCCGCTTCCGTCGGTTCAACGTGCTGCGGCCGTGCTGAGGGGTGATCCGTATCGGGAGGGACCGGTTCAGCCTGCGCGTTTTCGGCAATGCCGCGTGCGACTGGTTCGGCCGCCGCCCCGTTCAGCCCCAGCCTAGCCGCGATTTCGGATTCCATATTGCCATGCGCATCCTGCCGGCCTGCCGCGTCCATCTGGCCGTCGCCTGCACCCGATGCGTCTGCTACAGCAGCCGATACCTCTTGTCCCGCCTCGCCCTGCGAGCCGGGCATATCCTGCCGTTCGTTCCTTTTCCCGCCTTCTTCTTTCCCCGAGGTCAGAAACGCGGCGAACTGGTTGGCCATATCGCTTGCGGCAGGCGATACGTACAGGATCATGGCGCGCCATAGCGGGCTTTCGTCACCAAGTGGACCGCCGGCCTCCTTGCGCACGCGAACGGGCACGAGACGGACCGACTTCTCGTGGGCCGGCAGGCGGCTGACGTCAATAAATCCGATTGCCGCCGGATCGCGTGCAACCGAAAGGATCACTCTCTGGCTATCGGCCTGGGCGCGGTAGTCGAGCGGCGTCTGCCGGCCGAGCTTCTCGCGCAGCAGTTGCGTGGCCGGATGCGTACTGCCCAGCCCGAACGCGTAGATCCGCGTTCCCGGCCCGTGCGCCGCGGGCCACCGCTGAACCGCACCGGACAGGATATCCCGGACATCGTGCGGCTCCAGCCACTCCAGCACATTCTCCGGATGCACGACAATGCCCACCTCCAACCGCCCCAACTCGATCCTTTCGATGCCTTTCCCTTCGGCCTGCGGCTCCTGCTCCTCGCCCAACTCCAACGTATCGTCCGCCACCAGCAGCTCCACCTGCCCTGCCTTGAACCGCTCGACCGCTTCCGCAGCCGAGCGCACCTTCTGCACCTTCAGTTGCACGGCCGCTTTCGCGCGGGCGAACGCAAGCGTCCGCTCCTTCAGCGTGTCCTCTCCGCCTGCCAAATCGACCACCGAGACTTCCACTCCCTTGCCATCCTTCACCTCGTCCACACGCTGCTGGGCTTCGGCTTCGGCGCGAATGGTGGCGGGAAACAGTCCCCACTGCTGCACAATTGCTTGCGTCTGTTCACTGCACGCGAACTCGGCGAAATCGTAAGCGGCAGGTGGCGACTGGTCTGTCAGCAGGAATTTGTACTGCCGCACCAGGGGATAACGTTCCAAAACGACGTTTTCGACAGTAGGCCGTACGGCGGCCGTGCCGGGCTCCCTGGCGACGGCCGCCAGTTTCACGTCTTCCGGCAGGTCGGGAGTCAACGCCACGAAACCGATAGCCGATGCATCGCCCATGACTGAAGCGATCACGTTCGTATCGGCTGCAAGTCGTTCGATCTGATCGCGCCACGATCCATAGTAGAGAATCATGTCGCTTACCATCGTTCCCGAAAGCGCATTGGAGGTGAGCACCCGAATACGCGCGCCGGAGCCGCCCAGTGCCTGCCAGGTGCGTATCTCGCCCGACCAGATATCCTTCATCTGCGCGTGGGTCAGTTTCGTCAGCGGGTTCCGCTTGTTCACCACCACGCCGAGCGCCGTCTGTGCGAAGGTATATTCGGCCGCCGGCCCGGTCCCGTCTGGAAAGGTCTTCGCCCACGCCTTGTCGACGTGGCGGACGAGCGGGAACTCGACCACACCGATATCGATTTCTCGTTTTCCGAGCTTCTCAACAGCGCCAAACGCCCCGCCGTAGCGAATCTCGAACTCCGTTTCCTCATCCAGTCTCGCATACTGCTCCGATATTTCGACGAGCGCGCGGAAACACGTGGCCGTGCCATCCAGTCGTATTGCTTGGTTAATTTCGGCCTGCGGCGTCAGCGTTGTTGATGGGTCTGACGCCGCCGAAACCTTCGGTTGCTCGGGCTTTCCAAGATCGCCCTGCAATCGCGGCGGAAATGTATCGAGATATCTTTTCAGCAGGGGATCGTCCACACCGGCAATACCGGAAAGAGTAAATCTGTGTCCGAAGCCCGTTTGCCAGAAGACCCTTGCGCCGTTTGCCGAATTACCCCAGTGCACCGTGACCTTCCCCACCTGTTTGGTTTCCCATGCGATCAGATTTGGTGGAGGAATCGTCTGGGTATCAGGCGAAGACACCGTGCCCTCAATCCTCACCTCAACTGGGACAGATCGCTCCGCATCAAGGAACTTCAAAACGACCGAGTATGGCCCTCCGTTTTTTGCCGGGTCACAGTCCACAGCCGCTTCCTTGAGAATATACGAACCAATCCTTTTCTCAAGAGCAAACGCGGTTCGCAGCTCTGCAATCATAGCCTGTTTCGCCGTTGACATATCGTACTCGGCCTGTTCCTTGGCGCCGTCGACCCATCGGTATACATGGAATAGCGCGCCACATTCGGCGATTTCCACGTCCTCGTCCGGCCGATACTTCTCGACAAGTCCATGGAGAATCTGATCGCGTTTGTGCCTTTCGTGCCCGAATGGCCGTTCTTCGAGCGTCTTCTTGTAGAAGCGGCCCGGGGCGCCTCCCTCATGCTTGACAGCAGGCGGATGGACTACTGTCCAACCCATCTGTGCAGTGGCCACTTGGGGTCCAAGGAGGAACAAAGCCCAAGCCGTGCAGGCAACGAAACGCAATGTCGTGTACATCGGCTCACTTCCTTTCGGCCCCGTCAGGCTCCTGGGGTCGCGAGTTCACGGGTCTAGCGTGCGATGATACGATAGTCCACTTATCGTCGTCCAACGTCTTCAGTACAATCGTCAAATCAGTGAGAATCGAGCTAGCTATCGTTTGGGTGGTTGCTCGCGCCCGAACGATCAACAGATCACCCTTGAATCGGGCACTCTTGCCCTGATCATCCGGGGGGCGCTCGTACGACGCGGCGCGGTGAAACCCTTCCACGCGGAACCCCAACTGCTTGAGAATGCTTCGCTCGTGCGCGCTCCGGAAACTAACCTCCCAGTGACGCCTCACATCGTCCTTTGAGCCTTGATTTCCGACAAAGTCCTCCGACAGGCATGCAAGTGCGCCTTCGACGTCGCGCCGAGCGATCGCGGTTCGCCAAGTTTCCAATAGCGCGGCCGCGTCGGGCGGCAGGCCAGCCAGGGAACGCCGGTCGAGGTCCAGAGGCACCGGACTCGTTGCTTCCGGTTCTTGCGGCTCAAAAGAGTTCCCTTGCTCGTCTTCGCCGTCCCGACTGGGCACCGTACGCGGGAGTTCGGTTCGGCCTAGAACGCTTTGGCGAAGAATGTCCAGAAACCCGCTCCGTGGGTTCACTTGTGCCAACTCATGGATCAAGCGCCTGCGCTGTTCGCGCGCGTGCGTGATCGAGTACTGCAGCCAGAGAGCGTGTTCAACAATCGGCGGGTTGGTGTGATCGCTGACGAGAGACTGGAGATACCCAATCACCTCTTTCCGCGAATCGTCTTTCCGGGGCGACCTGTCACGCCGGACAAGATGTCGCGCAAGGGCTAGGCGAGCGTACTGCGCATACACGCTCTTCGGATACTTGGCGATCAAGTCCTTCAGGGGCTCAAGGTCCGGTACTATCGACTCCCGAAGTAACGGGAATTGCGAGGCCGCACGGTCCCTCCAGTGGGTAAAGGCAAGTTTATCTTGTTCGTTTGACGGCACGCGAGCCTCGATACTCACGCCCTGTTGGTCATCCTTATGTGCGCGAAGCGTGTACCGGCCCGGGCGCAGAAGGAGAAACTGTTCTGTTTCGTCGACGCGCGCTTTGAGAACGAACACTGTGAGGGAATAGGTTTCGCCGGGATCCAATGAAACCATGGGATGAGTGACGAAAACGTCAGATGGAACGAGTCTTGGGACGATTCCGCCGGGGCAGGTGAATTCCTGGAACTCACCGCCATCGACGGAAACGTAAATGGTGGAGTACTCGCGAGCGCTGTGGGTACTAAACCTTGTGGTATCTTTTGATCGATTTGTCCAAGTGAACGTAAGGGACACCGGTTCAGCAATGAGGTGTTCCGTCTTTGTGACGGACAACTCCGGCCCGACAACGTCGGCATCCGTGCCGGGCGAAATGGCAGGCAGCACGATCGCGCCGATACACGTTATGATTACAGTGTTCATAGCACTATCTCCTTATCGCAATATTGTGGAACGATTTACCTTCTACTATGCACAAACGGCTTCGCGTGCACGGCAAAGTCCGCGTTGCTCAATATGTCGTCTACGGTGCCGGCTGGTCGGGGCCCCCCGGGTGAATGAGCATGATCCTTCGTAGTATCTTTCCCGAATAGCCGTGGCCCAGCAACTCGACCGGGGCAGAGCCATCGATAGTTGAGTGCTGGACCACATCCATACAGCCGCCATCACCGTGACGTGCGCCGAACAGGTGGGCAATCTCGTGAGCGGCAGTACTCCTCTCAATGTCGTCAGGCGTCCAGCCAGGCTGGCCGACCTGCCCCGCGCGAGGCGCGACAAACGAAGCGTAGTCCCTGATAGTCTCAGTATACACGATACTGCCGCCGCGAGCATTGCCCGCCCCGCCTGCGGTATAGTAGCCTGCCGCTTGCCCCATCAAGTGGGACAAGCCGTACTTGCCGACACCGTCGCCACTCCGTTCATACTTTGGCTGATATGCGCCCAAACACTGAGCAACCCAGTATAACGCACTGCCCTGCGTACCCTTCGCTTCGGCAATCGTGTCGTGTGTTTGTGTGTCCTCCACATTCAACCGGAAGGGGCGATCGGTGGCGCGCAGCCGAAGGACCGGTTCGACGCATGCCGCCGGCAGGTAGTCGGGATGAGAGAGATTCTCGTGAAGCGGGTATCGCGTCTCAACCTTCGGCGTCGGCACGGGATGGGGATCCTGCCAGACGCTCACGCTTTGCGGGTCGACGTCATCGTCATAGATAACTACGTAGTTCGTATCGACATGCGGATCGGCATCCAACTCAATGCTGATGTTAGCTGAGCTTGTATTGGCCTCGATACTGCGTTTGCCGCGATAGTGTAGGTCGCCGTTCTCATCGCGGAGGTAGCACCGTGCGATGCCGTGTGTTTCATATCCATACTGCGAAAAGAATCCCCAGGGCGCGCCGATGTCGGTGCTCAACACGCTCCCCGAAATGCCTGTGACATTCCCGTGTTGCACCGATCGGACGTTCTGTGGGCCCTCTGTTAGGTTGACACCAGCCATGTGAGCCAGTTCAACGTAAACCTTGCGCCACACGGTCAGAGTCTCCGAGCTCTTGCTAGCCGTTGTTTGGCTGGGCGTGACGGCCAACGGGGTACCGTCAACATACTGGATCGCAACTCCCTGGCCGGCGCCCGCGTCCGGTTTCAGCAGCACGGCATAGGGCAACGTATTTCCACAACTCGCGGCAATACGCCAGTTGTTGCCGGGCACGTGGTGCACCAGCCGGACAGTGCCGAATGCCGCTGGAGCATCGCCGTCAGGTTCCAGTCCAGCTACGTCCGCCCACTGAATGTCGTGGGGTGTCACGGTGCCATTCACCGGTGTAGTGCCGTTCGCAATGACGTAGGTTACGGATGGCTCTAACACTTCGAGGGCAATCTGGCTGCTGTTTCCCACCCCATCCGAGGGCAAGGTCACTCCGTCCGAATCTTGCTCCGGGATGTAACTGGTAAACGGGCTCTGATTGTCGTTCGGTATCCCCGCACTGTTCGGGTCGAAATCGGGGGCGTTATGGTAGTGGTCGACGTCGAACACCTGCACGTACACGGGCAATTCCCAGTCGAGTCCGCCGTCTGGAAGGGACGGATAGAAGGCAACTCGCACGCCGGGCGTGTCGCGAACCACGTTGTCTGCCGGTTCGGTCCGGTCGGGAAAAACCACCACTCCATCCCGGGACTGGTTTTGCGGGGGCGGAAAAGGAGATTCAGGTAAGACGATCGTTCCACTGTTTTCCGCGAAGCTTCGCCACGTAACGGACATGGGTGCGAACACAGTGACTTTGCGGGTTAAAGGGGACAGGTCCAATATTACAGCAGTGCGTCGTAACGCCAGTTGCTGTCACTCTTTACGGGTAATTGGACCTGTCCCGCCTGATTCTCTGTCCTATGTATAGCGACAATTGCTTTTCCGGCTACCAAGAGGAATAGGGCTGCGCGGAATCGAACTTCGCCGATGCTGGGCTGCAAGGAAACGGAAGAAGGTTCACTGCCGAGACGGCAGTGCCACCGGGGACTGCCATCGGGTGGCACTGTCGTTTCGACAGTGTTCTTCTCTGGCGACGCACCTTGTTCGTGCGATTTACGCGGAAACGTTCTGCGATGAGGGATAGGACTGCGCAGAATCGGACTTCGGCGCTCCTGGGCTACAAGGGAACGGAAGGAGATTCACTGCCGAGACGGCAGTGCCACCGGGCAGTGGCACATGGGAGGGACCTTAGTCCGTTTCACGCCGTCCGAAGGCGGTGATGCCTGCCACCGCTGCGATGGCAACCAGCGGCATGAGCGGTGCGCGCATGCGGAGGTTCGACCAGTAGAAGGTATGTACGGCCGTGAGGCTAAAGGCGAGCAGCAGACTCCATAGAAGCACATGCCGCGCCGCATGACTTCGCCGAAAGAATACGGAACCGATCCCGATCAGGGCCAGCATCAATGCAACGATATACCACGCGGCTACGCCATAGCGAGCCAACCGGTGGCGTTGACTCTCGCCGGCCGATAGTCGAAAAGGCAGCGGCGACCAGAAGCGACCGGCGCGCACAACGCACGACCACATGAACGTCCCCGGCTGTTGCCGAATTGTCCGGAATGCATAACGGTAGGCGAGTGCGTCCGCCTGCAATTCGGCTTCCGGGCCGCGAAATACGAGCCGTTCCGAAGGGCCGTCGGGTTCGATCAACCTTTCGGCAGCCAGAATCTCTCGCCACCAGGCGTGAAACGGATCGGCCTGCCACGCCCCGAACCACGGCGTGCTCTGCAAATAGTCGTAGAAGAACGGGTTATTGCCCAGCAGGAGCGTATAGCCGCCATGCGTTGTGGTGACTTTCGGTCGCCCCATGGCGATCTGATTGCGCACGATCCACGGGGCCACAACAACGCCCAATCCCACGACAAGTCCGACGCACACCTGCCATGTGCCGGGTGATCGCCCCCTGCCCTCCTTCTCGTTTTCGCTCTTTGTGCTTCGCTTCGCATGGCTGCGGCTGAAGAGACCGGTCCACAGCAGCGCCATCACAGCCATCCCTGCAAACGCCAGCAGTCCCGGGCGACACATGGCCAGCATTCCCAGCGCGGCTCCGCAGAGCAGTGCCTTGCCCGAAGTCGGCCGGCGCGTACACCGATCCAGCAGCAAGATCACCAACACGGCGAGCGCCGCGGCAAGCGTCTCGCTCATTACCAGCGTCGATTGCATCAAGAGGATCGGGTCGGCAGCGACAAGCCCGGCAGCCAGAGCGGCCAGGCCACGCCCCATTCCGGCGCGACTGGCAAGCGAGAAGGTCATCGCCACCGTTGCAAGTCCAAGAAGTACGTGTAGCGCACCAATCGCAAGTCGCGTCCCGGCTCCCACGGCAACGCACGGAGTCAGGAGCAACGGATAGGCCGGCGGTCGATAGGCGGTGGGCGACCGATCGTGTCCGAATACGCCGTGCTCCACAATGTTCTCTGCAATCGCGCGATAGCCGTCCGGATCGGTCGCAAGCGAGTCGGGCATACCAACCAGAGCGCCGACACGGATCAGTGCAGCGCAGACCAGAAGTAGCCAAAGAGTACGGGCGTACGTCACTGTTGCAGCGAATACAGGATGATATTCAGACCGAGACGGGCGGCATCGTCGCGCACATAGCCGCGGCATTCGAGCGAATCGCGCAGTTCCAATGCGCAACTGATATCGTAAGGCGAGAAGACCACGCCCCACCGATCGCCGAGCCGAATGCCCTCCAATTCCGGCGGCCCCTTGCGCAACATGGCCTCCAAGGGACCACGTGCATCGCCCGTTTGCGGATCGCGCCGCGTCACCTGCCGCAGGTCGAAACCGCCGTATGTCGGCGACAGCAACGGATCGGAAGCCGGGATTCGCTCGAGCGGTTTGTCCGAGAAGATCAATGCCATTTCGCGACGAAACGAGTCGGTGAATGCCCGATTGCCGCAGATCGAATCGGCCATCAGCATGCCCCCCCGTTCCACATACGTCTTCAGTTGCTGCCGCTCGGCATCGGTAAGGCGGAACGTATGCCGGCCATGCATGAACAGCAGGTGATGGTCAAAGATAGCCGGATCGGTCATGCGCAGCGGAGTCGGTTCGGCGCCGGCGCGCAGGCCCAGCTTTTCTGAAACGGTATTCATCAGGTTGATCAGGGCCCACGGCGCCGCATTGCACCCGCCGGGATGCTCCAGCTTGGCAACGGTGATGCGACCACGCTCGACGGGGTCGTCCGTCGTGTTTTCATCCGCTTCGGCCCGAGCGGGATCCTTGTACTTCAACTGTCGATTCGTCGCGTAGGCCAATATGTTGACGCCCAGGGCAAGTGCATCGTCAATCTGCTGCTGCACGACCTTCGAATACTCGGTCCCGCGTCCGGGGCGGGAAAGCTCCCAAAGGCAGCCCAAAGACGGCCGCGGGTCCTGCGGCGGATCGTGCGGTGCAAAAACGACACTGGTACGGCAACCGAAATCGATCCCCTCCAAACGCCGTGGCGTGCGGACCTTCTCCTCGGCAAACCAGATCGGATGGCTCGGATCCAGCAGATGCAACCGGTACTCCGGCTCCGGAAAGACGCGTTCCATCAGTTCTCGAAAACCGGCATCGAAGCCCGAACCGCACGATCCTTCGGCAATCAAGAATCCACCCCGGTCCAGGTAATCGCGCAGCTTGTGGGCCAATTGCGTGCGTGCCTGCTCGGCCGCCGGAAGGGGCGATGCACTGCCCGACAAGATGACCACCGGCGTTTCGAGCAGATCTTCTACGGAAGCATTATCCAGATCGATGGTTTGCCAGGTGAGATTGCGTTTCCAGCGGGTTTCGACGTAGCGCGTCAGGTTATTCACGTCGGAACGATGCCGATTCCAGTCGGGATCGGCCGCGTGCTTGAGTTTGGCGGCAAGAATCGGCAGACGGCCTTTGCTCAGGAAGAGGAGTGCGAGGCTGGTCGCGATATGCGGATCGTTTTCGGCCGGCGGTTGCCCTCGCCAGAAATCCTGCAGGGCACCGCGGTCGGCCACCAGCGAAGCCGCGCCTTCACGATACCAGTCGTAGGCCTCGGCGGTCCGGGGATTGTGGAAGAACCGCCGCGCGGTCAGTCGGCCGACGCGTTCCATGCCATACAGATAATAGAATCGCCAGACATTCTTGCCGGGATTGTGCGTTACGGCGAAGTTACGTCCCATCCAGTCGATGGCGCGCTCCACGGCGGAATCGTCGCGATCGCGCCGCCCGCAGCAGGAAATCCGATCGCCTTCCACCGTTGCGTCGCCCTCGGAGGTTCTGGCCAATACGATCACCATCGAGCTGATTCCCGCCGCGGTCATACTGCCGTAGCCGCGGTCGCCCGGCTTATAGCCCCAGGAACCGTCTTCGTTCTGCGTGCTTTCCCAGTAAGCCTTGGCCAGCATCCAGGTTCGCGGGTTGACCTTGATACCAACACGCTCGGCTTCGTGCAGCGCCAAGAGTGCGAACTGACTGTTCGAATTGTCGCCTTCGGTGGAACCGTTGGAGTATCCCCAGGTTCCCCGAAACCGTTCGGTAGTGACCTGGGCAACTTCGAGGAACCGGACGTTCTGCTCGATCCGCAGGCGGTCTTTCTCGGGCTCCGCCTGACAGAAGACCATCGTTTGCAGCGCGACCGTGTAAGTGTCCTTCAAGCGACGCACGCGGAGCCAAGCCAGCGCGCGCTGGATAGCAGGGTCGTCGACCGGCACGCCGGCATTCAACAGAGCCAGGGTACACAGGGAGGTGACGCCCCCCTCCTTGCCGGGCCAGTCCGCCCATCGCCCATCGGTGAGCTGTTCCCCCTTCAGATACGTGACGCCCCGCTCGATGGCCTTCCGGACCTCCTCGGCCGAGATGTCGGCCCGCACAATCGGCGCGACCGATACGGTCGATAGGAAACAGACAATCGCGGCGGCTGTGAACCGCTTCATCGGAAACCTCAAAGGAAGGGCGTGACAACAAATCCCCATAAGCATCTTAGAATTAAGCAGTTAGATCGGCAAGTCGCAGTGTCGGCGCCCTGGGCCGTTTGACATCTCAGCCGTAGAATAAAGGCGGTAAAGGCGATCGTCGGGAACGCAACAGGGCGGTCATGCGCCGGCCGATGTAAACGAAGGGGGGAATGCCCCGATTCGCTTGGGGCACGGCGGCCGCTGACGGCTTTCACCAATATCCCCCATTGGCTGCAACCGCGGTCATCCCATGCAACCCGTTGTCCCCAATTTGTCGTAAGGAGTTCGGTCTTGGCCACCAAACCGCGTAGTCTTGGCGATGTATTGCAGGAGTTTAGCCAGCACAGGCGGCTCATGCAGGAGGAACTGCAGAAGGTCATCGTAGGCCAGGCCGACGTGATCGAACAGATCTTTGCCGCCATCTTCACCCGGGGACATTGCCTGTTGGTCGGCGTGCCAGGACTGGCCAAAACGCTCATGGTCAGCACACTTGCCCGCATTCTGGATGTGCAGTTCAAACGCATCCAGTTCACCCCCGACCTGATGCCGTCGGACATCACGGGCACGAACATCCTGGAAGAAGACGAACATCGGCGCCGGGACTTCCGGTTCGTCGAAGGCCCCATTTTCACGAATATCCTGCTGGCCGACGAGATCAACCGGACGCCGCCGAAGACGCAGGCTGCCTTGCTGCAGGCCATGCAGGAGCGCGAGGTCACTGTGGGGCAAACCACATATCCGCTCCCCGAGCCCTTCTTCACCATCGCCACGCAGAACCCAATCGAGCAAGAGGGGACCTACCCGCTACCCGAAGCCCAACTCGACCGATTCATGTTCAACATCAAGGTCGACTACCCGACGGCCGAGGAGGAAGAACGCATCCTATCGGTCACCACACGGCAGGAAACCACCGAGATCCGTCGCGTGCTCTCCAGCAAGGCCATTGTGAACCTTCAGAAGCTGGTCGGCTCGGTGGCGGTGAGCCAGTATATTGTGCAGTATGTCGCCCGCCTGGTTCGCGCCAGCCGGCCGAAGGATTCTTCGGCCCCGAAATACGTGCAGGAGTTGGTCGATTGGGGCGCCGGCCCCCGTGCCGGCCAGTTCCTCATTCACGGAGGAAAGGCATTGGCCGCCATGGATGGCCGATTTTCGGTCGCCGTGGACGATATCCAGAAGATTGCCGTGCCCGTTCTGCGTCACCGCATCAGCACGAACTTCCAAGCGCAAGCCGAAGGTCTGGCCTCCGAGGACATTATCGAACGACTCCTTCGCGAAACCCCCACCCCTGAAATTCCCAAGTACGAGAAGAAGGGCGGGTAGCCATGTCGACCGCAGAACGCTACCTGAAGCCCGAAGTCGTCAACCAGATCAAACGGCTCGATCTGCGCGCGCAATTCATCGTGAAAGGGTTCCTGCAGGGATTGCATGCGAGTCCATTCCACGGGTTCTCGGTCGAGTTCAGCGAACACCGCCGCTACTCCCATGGCGACGATCCGAAGGACATCGATTGGCTCGTCTATGCCAAGACCGACAAATACTATGTCAAGAAGTTCGAGGCGGAAACGAACATTACCGGCTACCTGGTCATGGATCTGAGCCGGTCGATGGGCTACACCTATCGCCAGGAACTGACGAAGTTCGACTACTCGATCTGCCTTGCCGCCGCGTTGGCCTATCTGATGATCCACCAGCAGGACCCGGTAGGCCTGCTCACCTTCGACCGGCGACTGCGTAACAGCCTGGCGCCCAAGTCGCGCCGTTCGCACCTGGGCGATTTGCTCTCACTGCTGGCGAAGCTGAAGCCGGAAGGGGAAACCGATATTGCCGCCAGTCTTATCCAGGTAGCGGCCCTGCTGAAACATGCAAGCCTCGTCATGGTATTCAGCGACCTGCTGGGTGATCCCGACGCCATTCTGGAATCACTCTACCGGCTGCGGCACGGCGGGCACGACGTCATTCTGTTCCACATTCTCGACGAGGCCGAGGTTCGATTCCCGTTCGACGGCATGGTGGAACTCGAAGACCCGGAAGACCATCGCCTGCTGACCATCGACGCCGACGGCTTCCGGCGCGACTACCTGGCCGAAGTCGAAGCGTTCCGGGATCGTTTCCGCCGGGAATGCGTGCAGGCGAAGATCGACTACGTTGCGTTGGACACGAGCATGCAGTTCGATCGCGCGCTGCTGGAATACTTGGCAAATCGAAGCGCCCGGGGGTAGACTGAGAGTATGACCTTTGTAACGCCTGCCCTACTCGCCGGAACGCTTCTGGTCGCCGTGCCGATTGTGCTGCATCTGGTCATGCGGCAGAAGCCGACGCGGCTGGAGTTTCCGGCATTGCGGTTCGTAGCACGGCGGCACGAGACGAATCAGCGACGCCTTCGATTGCGGCACCTGCTGTTGCTTCTGTTGCGGGCGGCAGTGATCGTCCTGCTGGCGTTTGCTTTGGCGCGTCCGACCGTTCGCTGGGCCGGAGCGGCAGGCAGTCAGGAGGCCCCGGTCGCCGCCGCCCTGGTATTCGACGCCGCGCCGCGCATGCAATATCGGGCAGAGAACCGCACGCGGCTGGAA
Organism: Thermoguttaceae bacterium; assembly: GCA_040772845.1. Classification (GTDB taxonomy): domain Bacteria; phylum Planctomycetota; class Planctomycetia; order Pirellulales; family Thermoguttaceae; genus PWXP01. Next base: position 6,517,451 of record JAXGXG010000001.1, on the reverse strand, counting down.
GCGGCCCAGGAGTTCGGTCTCTGGCTGCTCGGACAGTTGCCGCGCAACAGTGAAATCGCCGTACTCGATACGCGACTGGGGCCTACGGCCTTCGAGGTCGATTTGGGCTCGGCGCGCAATCGCATCCGGCGCCTGGCCCCAATTGCCAATTCCCAGCCACTGCCCATGGTGATCGAGGAGGCCATGCGACTGTTGGCCGAGAGCGAACTGCCCAGTCGCGAGGTCTATGTCTTCACCGACCTCAGCCGTGCCGCCTGGCCCGACGATGAGGCGGCTCGACTGCACAACCGCATGACCGACGTTCCCGGAGTCGCCGTCTACCTGATCGACGTGGGCGTTGAAAACCCCGAGGACTATTCGCTGGCGGAATTGCGGCTTTCGTCGCAGGTTCTTTCGAGTCACGGCGCCTTGCAGGTGGAAACGGCATTGGAGGGCGCCGGCGCCGGCGGCGAGCGAACCCTCGAACTGATTATGACCGATCCGGACGGCAACCGGCAACGCCGCAATCAACAGACGGTAAGCGTGGAGACCGATCAATCGCAGCAGGTAGAGTTCCGGTTGGCCGGGCTTGAAGTGGGCCTGCATCAGGGCGAGGTCCGTATTGCCGGCCAAGATGCACTGGCCGTGGACGATGTGCGGTATTTCAGTATCGAGGTGCAGCCGCCTTGGCGCATCCTCATGGCGGCGCCCGATCCGGCCGACGCCTATGCCCTTTACCTGACCGAAGCACTTTCGCCCAGCGTCTTCCGCAAGCGAGGGCAATCCCGATTCCAATGCGAAGTGGTTTCACTTGCGGAGCTTCCGGGCCGGCTGGGCGGCGATTTCTCCGCCGTCTGCCTGCTGGACCCCACGCCTTTGGAGCAGGCCACGTGGAAACGCCTGGCCGACTTCGCCTCGGAAGGGCGGGGCGTCGCCGTCTTCCTGGGCCGCAATGCGACCGAGATCGAATCGTTCAACGAACCGCAAGCACAGGCGGTGCTGCCTGCCCCACTCTTGCGTCAGGCGAGGCGCCCGGAGGGTGATACGCACCTTGCCCCGGCCGACTACCAGCATCCGGTAACCGCCGCCTTCCGAAGCCAGGCCGATGCCGTTCCCTGGTCCGAGTTTCCCGTTTTTCGCTACTGGCAACTCGGTGCGTTTGCCGCGGGTGCAAGTGTGATTATGCCCTACAACGACGGCGCGCCTGCCATCGTCGAACGCCCGATCGGCAGCGGCCGCGCATTGACCATGACCACTCCCGTTTCCGACCGCCCCCGGCGCGATGCCTGGAACCTGCTGCCCGTAGGCGAAGCCTGGCCCTTCCTGATCCTTGCAAACCAACTGGCCGCCTATCTGGTAGGCAGCAGCGAAGAACAATTGAACTACACGGCCGGGCAGACGGCCGCAATCCGGCTCGACCCTGCACACCGGCGCCCAAGCTACACACTCAGCACCCCCGACGGACTGAAACTACCTGTTACGCCCGACCTGAACCGAAACCTGCTGTTGGTCAGCGCAACGGACGAGCCGGGCAACTACCGGGTTGAGGCAGGCGGGCGCGAAGGGTTTCATCGAGGGTTCAGCGTCAATCTGGCCCGGCGACAAACGGAACTGGCCCGCACCGACCAGGAGCAGCTCAAGCAAGTTTTCGGCCTAATCCCGTTCCAACTGGCCCGCGATCGGAAACAGCTCGAAGGCAAGCAGCGCGAAGCCCGCGTCGGCCGCGAGCTGTTCGCACCGCTACTGCTCATCCTGGTTGTCGTACTGGGCGCAGAACATCTCGTCTCCAATCGGTTCTACGGAAACTGATGCGACTGACCTTCAATCCCATCGCCGACAGCTACCTGCTCGTCTTCGCGGCGGCCGCAGTGCTCATTGCGCTGCTGCTGGTCCGAACGAAGGCGGGCCAGATCAATCGCTGGCGGCAGATCGGGTTGCTGGCTCTTCGTGCAGGCGTGATTGCACTGATACTTGCCCTGATGCTTCGGCCCACGTTCGTCTATACGGAGACGAGCCGGCAGGCGGCCACGCTTGTCGTGCTTGTCGACCAATCGCGCAGCATGTCGGTGCGGGACATGCTGCAGGGCAAGTCGCGTTGGTCTGCCCTGACCGAAGCCGTCGCCGCCGCCGGAGACGACTTGCGCCAGATTGCGCGCGAGTTTGAATTACGAGCCTATGCCTTCGACCGCGTCACGCAGCGGCTCAATACGGACGAAGGCGACCTCCCGTTGCCGGCGGAACCGCAGGGGAAGGAAACGGCGCTCGGCGCAGCCCTGGAAGAAGTGCTGCGGCAAGAGGCCGGCAAACGGCTCCTGGGCGTCCTGCTGCTGAGCGACGGCGCCCAGCGCGCCTATCCGCCATTCGATACGCCGCCGCAAATGGCTGCCGCCGCCCTCCGCCGCCTCGGCTATCCCATGTATACGTTTCCCTTCGGCCAGTCGCGAGGCCTGGGCCAGGCACAAGACGTCGCGGTCACGAAACTGCTGACCAGTCCCACCGTCTTCGTCAAGAACCGCCTGGTCGTCCGCGGCGAGGTCCGGGCCGACGGCTACGTCAATCGCACGCTCCCTGTACGACTGCTGTTCGAAAAAGAACCGGGCAAGATGGAGGTTGTGGCCCAGCAGGATTTGCAGGTCACCACCAGCGGCCAGCTTCTGCCAGTTGAACTCGACTTCTCCCCGCAATTGCCGGGCGAATACAAACTGACTCTCGACGCGCCGCCGCAACCCGGCGAACTGGTGACGACGAACAACCAGCGCAGCACATTCATCAATGTACTGCCCGGCGGATTGAGCGTTCTTTACCTGGAGGGAGCATTACGCGTCGAACAACGATTCATCCGCCGCGCGCTCGATGCATCGCCGGACATCCAGGTGGACTACGTCCGGATCGACGCGCAGCGTCCGGAGACGCGCCCCGGCGATTTGGCAGAGCGTCTGAGGCCAGGCAGGTACCAGGTGATCATTCTGGGCGATCTGGATTCGACTGCCTTTACCGAAGCCGAAATGAATCAGTTGGCCGATAGCGTACGTCGCGGCACGGGCTTGATCATGTTGGGCGGTTTCCACAGCTTCGCGCCCGGCGGTTACGCCACAACGCCCCTGGCGCAGGTGCTACCGGTGGGCATGGACCGTTTTGCCCGGCAGCAATTCGATGCGCCGATTCGGCAGGACGCACACCTTGCCGGCCCGCTTCAGATGATGCCGACACCGCTCGGACTAGGCCATTTCGCCCTGTTGCTTTCGGCCGATCGGCGAGCGAATCAAGCCGCATGGTCCAAGCTGCCGCCACTGGAAGGCGCCAACAAGTTCACTCGAAGCCGACTCGCACCGGGAGCCATCGAGTTGGCCGCCGCCGGCGATTCCCCCCTGCTCGTCGCACATACCTACGGCGCCGGCCGTGTCATGGCCTTTGCCGGCGACAGCACCTGGCGATGGTGGATGCATGGTCACGACACCGAACACAAGCGATTCTGGCGTCAGATCATCCTCTGGCTCGCCAAAATGGACGAATCGATTGAAGGAAATGTGTGGATTCGCATCGAACGGCGCCAGTTCGCGCCTGCCGAACGCATCGACTTCACCGTGGGCGCCCAGGCCGCAACGGGCGAACCGCTCAAAGGCGCAACATTCCAGACGCGGCTTCTCACGCCCGACGGCAAGGCCCAACCACTCGACCTGGTGCGCCAAGATGCCGAAATGCACGGCGCCATCCGCGATGCCAAGACACCCGGCGACTACGCCATCGAAGTGACGGCCACATTCGACGGCCAACCGCTCGGCTCCGCGCGCGCCCGCTTTCTTGTCCTTCAACAGGACCTCGAGTTGGACAATCCCGGCGCTGACGTCGCCACCATGCAGAGCCTGGCCTCGTTGACCGGCGGTGAATCCCTTGCCCCCGAGGAACTGCCGGCCCTGGTCCGCCGTCTCGCCGCCGACACCGACGAATTGCTCGTCGAGCGAGAAACCAAGCAGTCCCTCTGGGATCGCTGGTCCATGTTTCTCGCCCTGGTCGGGCTGCTTAGCGCCGAATGGTTCCTACGGAAACGGTGGGGACTGGTTTAGCATTCACAGCAGACCGTTCGCTTGATCGACGCCCTGCTACGGTTCCTCACGCTATTGGCCCCGTTCCGCGGACGGAATCCACCGCTTACGGCACGAAATCCACCTTCTCGCTCACCTTTTCGGCGAAACGGGCGAGCAGGTTGGCAGCGTGGTCGATGTCGTCCAACGAGATCATCTCCACCGGACTGTGCATATATCGATTCGGAATGCTGACCAAGGCCGTAGCGACACCTGCACGATTCACCTGAATTGCATTTGCATCGGTGCCGGTTGCACGGCCTTCTGCGGCGAGCTGGTAGGGGATATCGGCGGCTTCGGCACAGTCAATCAACAGGTCGACGACTTTGGGGTTCATGTTCGGGCCGCGAGCGATGACAGGCCCCTTGCCCAAGCTGACCTCTCCCTCTTCCTTCTTCTCGATGGTGGGGCAATCGGTCGCATGAGTCACGTCGACGGCAATTCCTACGTGCGGATCGATGCCGAAGGCGCTGGTGCGGGCGCCACGCAAACCGACCTCTTCCTGCACCGTCGAAACGGCAAAGACACCGCACTGCAAGCTCTTTGCCTCGATCCGGCGCAGGGCCTCGATGACGACCCAGGCGCCGGCCTTGTCGTCCATCGCGGGAGAGATTGCGCGGCGATTCAGACCCTCGTGATACCCCAGTTCCGGAGTCACCGCGTCTCCGATCCGAACCAGTTTCGCCGCCTCTTCCTTGTTCGCAGCTCCGATATCGAGCCAAAGGTCCTTGAGTTTCGGCACCTTCTTGCGATCTTCATCGGTCAGCAGATGGATCGGCTTCCGTGCGATGATGCCCAAAATATCGCCGGTTCGCGTCCAAACCCGCATGCGTTGACCGATGAGTATCAATGGGTCCCACCCCCCGATTGCCCCGACGTACAGGAATCCGTCGTCGTCGATGTGCTGCACAATCAGCCCGATCTGGTCGCAATGGCCGGCGAACATCAGCCGAACAGGGGCATCGGGATTGCGCGCCCCGATGACGTTTCCGTGAAAGTCCGTCCGAACATCATCCGCGAACCCGGCAAGGTACTCGCGCACCACCTTTTGGATGGATTGCTCGTAGCCGGAAGGGCTGGGCGTTTCAAGCAGGTTTTTGAAGAATTGCAGCGATGTCTTTTCCACAGGACACTCCTTGCCGAACGCAAAGGGTTTCAGTTGCATGGGATGGAGCAATCCAGCGGTGGATGCCCTCAATAACCCTTTAGTATGCCGCGTTGGGCGAACTTCGCAAGCGTGTCCGCGAAAGATTTCGCCTGTACCGCCTCTGCCGGCGCGAAAAACGCGTCGTACGGCCCCCCTGCCGCTTGACTTGCGGGGGCCGGAGCCTTTACTATATGGGATTCCCCTACATTTGCTGGGCTGGACCACGGGAGTATGCGATGGACGTTGCCAAGGTTGCACTGATTGGTTTCGGGACGATTGGTTCCGGGGTTGCCCGGCTACTGCTGGAACACCCGGATCGGATCAGTCGGCGCGCCGGCCGGCCTGTGCAATTGGTGCAGGTCGTCGATGCTGACATACGTCGCAAGCGCAACACTACCCTTCCGAAGGGGATGCTGACCGACTCGCTGGAAAGTGTCCTGGAGAACCCCGAGATTACCGCGGTCGTCCAGTTGATCGGCGGACTGGAACCGGAGCGGTCGATCATGCTCCGGGTGCTGGAGGCGGGGAAGGATGTGGTGACGGCGAACAAGGCTTTGCTGGCCGAGCACGGCCCCGAGCTGTTCGATCGAGCCCGTGCCCTGGGCCGATCGATTGCGTTCGAGGCCTCGGTGGCCGGCGGCATTCCCATTATCGCCGCGATGAGTGAGTGCCTGACGGCCAATCAGGTTCAATCGATCCAGGGAATCCTCAACGGCACCAGCAACTTCATCCTTAGCCAGATGGAGCAACATGGCTCCTCGTACGCTGAGAGTGTCGCGGAAGCCCAGCGGCTCGGCTATGCCGAGGCCGACCCAACGCTCGACGTGAACGGCAGCGACGCCGCGCAGAAACTGGCCATCCTGGCTCACTTGGCTTATGGCGCCAAGGTGAACTGGCACAACATCCCCCGGGTTGGGATTGACGCGGTGAACCCGGCCGATATTCATTACGCAGGCGAGCTGGGCTATCGTGTCAAACTGCTGGCCACGGCCGAGTTGGAACAGAACGGATTGGAATTGCGAGTTTCGCCGACACTCGTCCGGCAGGGGTCGCCTCTGGCGGAAGTCCGCGGCGCGTTCAATGCCGTCCGCGTCATCGGAGATGCGGTTGGTCCCGTCTTCTTCCACGGTCAAGGCGCCGGCCAGATGCCCACCGCTTCGGCCGTGGTGGCCGATCTGATCGATACCATCGTGGGACGGATGGCCATCACTTTCCGTACCCTTCAACTTTGGTCATCCGGAAATGAACCGGCCGTTACGATGCGCAGCGCCGAACATGCACAAAGTCGGTACTACCTTCGCTTCCGTGTGAACGACCGCCCCGGGGTCCTCGCCGAGATTGCCGGCATTCTCGGTTCACACGAGATATCGATCGCTTCGGTCATTCAACACGAGGCGGCCGAAGACGGCGACGAGTTCGTCCCGCTGATCATCATGACCCATTCGGCCGCCGACGGCGCCCTGTGCAAGGCTATTGAAGCCATCGATCATCTGCCCTGCGTCGAGGGCGGAAGTGTGCAAATGCGGGTCCGCGACTGAGGAAACCATGAAATACGCAATTATCATCCCCGACGGCTGTGCCGATGAACCGGTCGAATCGCTCGGCGGGCGTACTCCCCTTGAAGTCGCCCAGATTCCGGCCATGGACGCCGTCGCCGCCCAGGGAGTGGTCGGTCGCGCAAAGAACGTCCCCGACGGAATGCCGCCTGGATCCGATGTGGCCAATCTCAGCCTGCTCGGGTACAACCCACGCGAACACTATACCGGCCGCGCGCCGCTGGAAGCCGCGGCGCAGGGTATTGCTCTCGGCCCGGACGACTGGGCCGTGCGATGCAATCTGGTGACCATCGAACAGCAGGTGATGCGCAGCTTCACGGCCGGCCACATCTCCAGCGAAGAGGCGGCCGCCTTGCTTCATTCGCTGCAGGAGCAGGTTGGAACCGGCCGGTACGAGTTTCATCCCGGCGTGAGCTATCGCAACATCCTGGTTGTGCGCGGCGCCGAAGAGCCTGCTCCCTTTTCCATGGACACGCGCACCACGCCGCCGCACGACCTGACCGACCAGACGGTCCAGAACGATTATCCTCGCGGTCCGGGAAGCGATCTGCTTAACCAACTGATGAGCGACTCCGTTAAGGTGTTCGCAGAACACGAGGCGAATGCCCGGCGTCGAGCAGATGACAAGCTTCCCGCGACGAACATCTGGCTTTGGGGGCTTGGGCAGATACCACAAATCGCGCCCTTTGCCGAACTCTACGGACGGCAAGGCGCCATGATCACCGCCGTCGACCTGCTGCGAGGCCTGGCCACCTTGTTCGGCTGGAAGAAAATCGAAGTCCCGGGAGCAACCGGCTATACCGACACCGATTATCGCGCCAAGGGGCAATATGCGATCGAAGCGATCCGCGATCCGGCAATTGACCTGGTTTGCGTTCATGTGGAAGCGACCGACGAAGCGTCGCATGAAGGCGACGCACCCGCCAAAGTCCGCGCCCTCGAAGAAATCAGCCGGCACATTGTCGGACCGGTCCATGATGCGCTCCGCGAGCAGGGCGAGTACCGGATTCTCCTGTCGCCGGATCACCCTACGTTCATCCGCACCAAGACCCACGAACATGGCTACGTCCCCTTTGCGATTGCAGGCACGGGCCTTGCTCCGGACGGAGCCCAGGTGTACGACGACCCGACGGCGGCAAGCTCCGCTTTGACATTCGACGAAGGCTGGCGACTGATGTCCTTCTTCCTCGCCGGGCCATCCCAAGAATAACCGATTGTTTTGTTACTGAACGGATTGTGCCGCACGTCGAACATCGACCGGCGGCTTGGCATTCGGCAACAACACCCCAAGAGAACCGAGAGTTCCCCTCCCATGTCCATTATCGTGCAGAAGTTCGGCGGCACCAGTGTGGCCGATAGTACCAAGATTCTTGCCGCGGCGCGTAGGGCGATCCGCGCCCAGAAAGAGGGCCACCAGGTTGTCATGGTGGTCAGCGCCATGGGAAAGAATACGGACGCACTGATTGCCCTGGCCAAAGAGATCTCCAGCGAACCCCAGGCCCGCGAGATGGACATGCTGCTTTCGACGGGCGAGCAGGTGAGTGTCGCCCTGATGGCAATGGCCATTCATTCCTTGGGCCACGAAGCGATCAGCCTCACCGGCGCCCAGATCGGCATTATGACCGACAGCACCCACACCAAGGCGCGAATTCACTCCGTTTCTTCCGAGCGGATGCGTGATGCGCTGGAGGCCGGCAAGGTCGTCATCGCAGCCGGATTCCAAGGTATCGATCAGGCCGGGAACATCACGACCCTCGGACGCGGCGGAAGCGACACCACGGCCGTCGCTCTGGCAGCCGTCCTCCAGGCCGCCTCCTGCGAAATCTATACCGATGTCGACGGCGTCTACACCACCGATCCTCGGCTTGTCCCCGAAGCGCGGCGCGTCGACCGGATCAGTTACGACGAGATGCTCGAACTCAGCAGCGCCGGCGCGGGGGTCATGCACAACCGGGCCATCGAGTTTGCCAAACGGTTCGGCGTACCGGTGCACGTGCGGAGCAGTTTCAGCGATAATCCGGGCACGATGATCGCTTCCGAGGTCGAGTCTCCCAATCAGGCCGTTTGCGGGTGCGCCAAAGTGAAGCAGGAAGCTCGGGTAACCGTCCTCGGCGTACCGGACCACCCCGGCGTTGCCTTGGCCGTATTCTCGAAAATCGCCGCCCGAAGCGTTGCCATGGACATGATCGTTCAGAACGTTGCGGCCGAAGGGCTTGCCGATATCTCGTTCACCGTCTTCCGCGACGATCTGCCCACGACGCTCAAAGCCGTCGAGGAAGCCGTGGCGGAGGTTGGCGCCGAGGGGGTCAGCTACGACGAGAACGTCTCCAAGGTCTCCGTGGTCGGGGTCGGCATGGCGACCCAGGCAGGCGTAGCTCAGAACATGTTCCGAGCACTGGGCGAGCAGGGACTGAACATCCAAATGATCAGCACAAGCGAAATCAAGATCTCCGTGCTCGTCAGCCGCGAAGACTCGCTCGAAGCGCTGCGCACCGTCCACCAGACGTTCGCGCTCGATCAGCAACCCGAACCGGCCGAAGGGCATCCTGCCCAAAACGCACCCGTTGCAGCCGATCGTGACGCCGTCGAGGTGGCCGCCCGCATGGAACGCATGGAAGAGATGATCATTGACGACGTGACACTCGATGCCACGCAGTCGCGAGTGACCGTTGTTGGCGTGCCGGATACGCCAGGGCTCGCCGCCCAGGTTTTCGATCGCGTCGCCAAGGCAAAGATCAACGTCGACATGATTGTCCAGAGCACCGAGCGGGAAGGACGATCCAGCATCTCATTCACCGTACCGCGCACCGACCTGAAGCAGGCGGTCAAGGTTTCTTCCGATCTGTGCAAAGAATTGGGCTGTCCGGCGCCGACGTCGGCGCCCGAAGTGGCGAAGCTGTCCATCTTCGGTATTGGCCTGCGGAGTCATACGGGTGTCGCCCACCGGGTATTCCGCTGCCTTGCCGCGGCGAAGATCAACATCGAGATGATCAGCACGAGCGAGGTGCGGCTGAACGTGGTTGTCAACGCCGCCCAAGGCGAGAAAGCCCGCACGACACTCGAAAAAGAGTTTGCCGACGTACGGCTGTAAGATCGCCTTCCGTTACGGTTGCTCGCCGAGCACGTCGTTGAGGACATCCTCGCTGACGTAGATGGGGAGGGGGGGGTCGCATGTAACGGCGACGGCAATGGCGTCGGAGGGACGCGCGTCGATCTCGATCAGTTCGCCCTCGTGGCGCACGCGGAGCCGTGCGTAGTATGTGTGTTCCTTCAGCTCGCTGATGACCACGTCCTGCAACTCCGCACCGAGGCTCTCGACGATGCCGACAATCAGGTCGTGAGTCAGCGGGCGCGGCGTCCGAAAACCCTTCACGCGGCGATCGATACTGGTCGCTTCGAAAATGCCGATTAGAATCGGGAAGGTTCGGTCCCCGTCAACTTCCTTCAGGTAGATCACCTGCTGGTCGTCGACCTCGCTGATAATGATACGTGAAAGCTCCATATGGACGGGCATAGTGAATCCCTTTCCCGAAAACAACCGGACGATGCTCCTACAGACCCTTCTATTATACCCGGTCGTTCAACTCCGTGCACCAAGGGCGGTACGGCGGAATCCACCCGAAAGCTCCGTCCGCAACGGCAAGACGAGAATCGCGTTGATGTCCTGATCATCGGTGCAGGACCAAGCGGCCTGATGGCCGCCATCCAGGCTGCCGAACGAGGGCGTTCGACGATCCTCCTGGAGAAGAACCACAGGGCCGGCGCGAAGTTGCTCATTTCCGGCGGCGGCCGGTGCAATCTGACCCATGCGTGCGACGAGCGAGGCGTCGCTACGGCATTCGGCCCCGAAGGACGATTCCTGCACTCGCCCTTGGCCGCGTTCGGCCCGGCGAAACTCATGGATTGGTTCCGGGAGCGGGGCGTGCCCACCTATGCGGAGCCGGGCGGCAAAGTCTTCCCGGCCAGCGAGCGCGCCGCCGATGTCCTCGATGCTCTGCTACGGCAGTTCCGCCGTAGCGGCGCCCAAATGGCACTGGCGGAAGCCGTGGTCGATATCCGGCCGATTTCCCAAGGATTCCTGGTGAAAACCATCCGCCGCACCCTGCACGCGCATGCCGTCCTCGTTGCCACCGGAGGAATGAGCTATCCCAGATGCGGCGCCACGGGTGACGCGTATCCGTGGCTGGCCGCACTGGGACACACGATCCACCCGCCACACCCGGCCCTCGTCCCGCTGACCACGTCGGCCGCCTGGGTACAGCGTCTGACCGGCATCGCCCTGCCGGATGTGCTCGTACACGCGATCCCTTCGGATCCTTCGGCCGTCAAACGCGGCCGTTCTCCGCGCGCCGTCCCGCGCACCCAACAACGGGGCGCACTGCTGTTCACTCATTCCGGACTTTCCGGCCCGGCGCCCATGGACGTCAGTCGCGCCTTTACCCAAACCGCCGAGCCCGCGACTCACCGCCTTCTCATCGATTTCCTCCCCGATCTTTCCGCCGACGCCCTCGATGCCTCGCTGCAGCAGAATGCCGCCGCGGCCGGACGGAAACAGATCGCAACAATCCTCCCGCGTTCTCTTCCCAAGAGCCTCCGAGAAGCCCTGGTCGAACAGGCTGGGGCACCGGCCGATCGCTATGCCGCCGAACTGACGCGATCGGAGCGCAACTCGCTGGTCGAATGGGTCAAGCGAGCGGCGATTCCCATTTCGGGAAGCTGCGGATTTGCGCAGGCAGAGGTCACCGCCGGAGGCGTCGCCCTTGACGAAGTGGACGCCCGCACGATGCAAAGCAAGATCGTCCCAGGACTCTACCTGACCGGTGAAATCCTTGACCTCGACGGCCCCATCGGCGGCTACAACCTGCAGGCTGCATTCAGCACCGGTTGGCAGGCGGGCTCGCACATCTAGCGACGCTCACCCGGCCGCCCTGCGCATGGTTGGAGCGACAGGAGAAAGCGGGAAATGCGGCGGCGGAACAACTTGATGCTTCGGACCGACGCGCCCGCTTGTTGCGTCATTCCACGCGTGTTCTGCAAGTGAAGCCACGATCTGCTCGGCGACGGCCAGGGCATTTCGTCCGGCCTCTCCCGATACGCGTGGTGCTCGCCCCGTGCGCACGGCGTTGACAAAATCTTCGCACTCCAGCGCCAGGGCGTCCACCGCATCAAACGATTGTGTCGTGCAAGGCAGATGCTCCTGGGCGAACGTCTCTTGCCAATAGGCAACTTCATCCGCCGTGAGCGCATCGAGATCGAACTCGCGGCGCAGCAATGTCTCGCTCGGACGAACCAAGCACAGCGAGCGAGCCGCGAAATCGATCCCCGCAAACCCCTCTGCCGTCCACACCTGCATCCGGCGAGCCGCCAGATAACTCACCCGCGACGCGGACAGGGATGCCACGCAACCGTTATCGAACTCCAGCCGCGCGTTGGCCACGTCTTCCTTTCGGCCGACGACCGCCGTCCCAATCGCCTCGACGCGGCGCACGGGGGATTTGGCCAGTGTCAATACGAGATCCAGGTCGTGGATCATCAGATCGAGTACAACGCCCACGTCGGTCGAACGGAAGGTAAACGGAGCGGCGCGGAGCACCTCGATGTATTTCGGAGCGACCGCGCATGGCAACGCTTCACAGAACGCCGGGTTGAACCGTTCCACGTGTCCCACCTGCAGCACGACTCCGCGACGTTCGGCGGCGCTGACCAGTTCGTCGGCCTCGCGCACAGATGCGCAGATCGGCTTCTCCACGAGCACGTGAATGCCGTGCTCGATCAGATCCATGCCGATCGCATGATGCGTCTTCGTCGGCGAGGCCACAACCGCCGCATCGATCTGACCGAAGAGGTCGGCATATTCCGCCATGGCTCGGCAGCCGCACTCCGCAGCGACCCGCTCGCGGCTCGCTGCCACGGGATCGACGACCGCAATCAGGTCGACGCCGTCGGCGTGTGCGAATTTCTGGGCATGAAATCGGCCGAGACGGCCGGCGCCAATCACCGCCACTTTCAGTCTTTCAGTCATTGCCATCCTTCCCGAAAGCCGACAGATCGGTTTTAGGCCGCCCGCCGAATGGTCTCCCGTCCCCGACCATGTTGCCCTTCATGCTGCGACTGGACAAATGTGAGCAAATGGTTCACCTGGGGAATCAACCGGCCGGACGAGCGGAGTATCTCCCAGGCGTTGTCAAGCCCGACGCGGGCGCGATAGATCAACCGGTGCGCCTCGGACAGGCACTCGATTGCCTCGGCAGAGAAGTTGTTGCGGCGAAGGCCGACGCCATTGATGCACCGCGGTTTGGCCGGTGTCCCGTCGACGAGCATGTACGGCGGTACGTCATGGCGGACGGCGCTGAGTCCGCCAATGAAACAGTAGCTGCCGATTGTCGCAAAGTGGTGCACGCCGACATTGCCTGAAATCGAGGCGTAATCGTGAACGTGCACATGCCCGCCAAGCAACGAGTTGTTGGCGATGATGATATGGCTTCCCAGCTTGCAGTCGTGGGCCACGTGCGAACATGCCATCAGGAAGTTGTGATCGCCCAACCGTGTGACGCCATCCTCTTTCTCCGATGCGCGATTGATGGTGACCGTCTCGCGAATCACATTATGATCGCCAATAATCACCTCGGTCGCGCTTCCGCTGTAGCTGACATCTTGAGGTTCGCCGCCAATGACCACACCGGGATAGATGTGGTTGTGCCGGCCGATGGTCACCCGTCCCATCAGGGTGACTCCGTTTTCCAGGCGAGTCCCCTCACCGATTGTCACCTGGGGGCCAATCACGCAGAAAGGACCGATTTCGACACCCTCGGCGATCTTCGCCTGCGGGCTGATCGAAGCGTATTCAGCGATCCGAATAGTCATCGTGAAGTTCCTCTAATCGATTTACGCAGAACGCACAATCCGCAACGGCGACGCCTTCAATCGCCGCAGCGCCGTGACCATTTCCGCATTCAAGCGGTGGCCGCTACGATACGCATGGAACCGGCCGATCACGTCCGCGCCGAAGAGGGCCAAGTCCCCCACCATGTCCAGTAGCTTGTGCCGCACACACTCATCAGGAAAACGAAGCTCGTTGTCAATGGGCCCTTCCGCCCCGAACACCAACAGGTCCTTCGGAGTCGCCCGCTGGCCAAGCCCCTGGGCTCGCAACGCGTCCGCCTCGATCTCCAGCATGAACGTTCGGGCAGGTGCAAGATTCACCTGGAAAAACTTCGGCGAAAGTACAATCTCCAGACTCTGCCGGCCGATCGAATTGCCTGCACCGTAGTCCAAATCGTAGTGCAGGACGGTCCTGTTCTCCCGGCTTGGCCGCGCTTCGAGCCACCCATCTTCATTGCCGAGCCGCAGGGTGTTGGTCACCACATATTGTTCGCGCGGCGCATCCTGCTCCACAACGCCGGCGTCCAGAATGGCATTGACGAACGGCAGCGAGGAGCCGTCGCAGCCTGGCATTTCCGGCTGATCTACCCAGACTTCGCAATTGTCGACCCTCAGGCCGACAAACGCGGCCATGATATGCTCGACCATCCCCACACCGGCCCCATCGCGGCACAACGTCGTGCGCCGGGGCATATCGGAGCGCCACTCGACAGTGGCGGGAATGCGAGGCATGCCGGGCAAGTCGCGCCGAACAAATACAACCCCCGAATCGGCCTCTGCCGGCCGAAACTCGACGGTCACATCCTGCCCACTCCAGTAGCCGATCCCCTTGACTACTGCGGGACGCCCTATCGTACGTTGGTTGCGAACGCTCAACATCGGAAAAGAGTCAGCCTTCCATCACTGAAAAAACACGTGCCGTGCCCTTCACCGGGCAGCCCGTCCTTGGACCCACCCGGTGACACGAAAAGACGCCTAGCGCTGGAATGGACTTCGCGCCGCGCCGCCGGCCGGAGGCTGAGCACCGACGCGGGCCGTATCTCGGTTGATGTCCGCCAGGATATCTCCCGTAATATCGAGACCGTTGCGGTACCAAACCACCGGCTTGTTGATATCGCGAAGGACCTCTTCCGGCTTGGTGGTGTCGGCCGGGTCACCGTTGAACCGGAGCACCATGGCCAGATTCTTGCTGCGGCAGTAATAGTCAACTGCCTGCCAGATCTCCTTGTACGTGTTGTGGTAGATCTTCGCTTCCCGTTCAAGGAACTCTCGCTGCTGCATGCGCACCTGGACGGCCAGCCGAGCCTGCCGGTCGGCAATCTCCTGCTCCATGGCCTTATAATCGCGGGTGCCCTTGTATTGTTCGAGCTGTTCGCCCAGGCGTTGAATGGCCTCGCGTTCCTTTTGGACGGTTGCTTCGGCCCGTTCCACGTCGGCCTTCATTTCCTCCATCTGCAGCTTGAACCGCTGATGATTCTTGAAGATGAAGTTCACATCCAGCAGCCCTACGGCCCCAGGCCCAGCCCCTTGGGGCGCCTGTGCCGCAGCCTGACCGGCGAAAAGGCCACAGCAGAGCGTCGCGGCCACAATGACAAGAAACCAATTGGGTCGTTTCACCTTCAGCACTCCTTGCTGTTCGAGTAGGTCGTGGCTCCGTCATGCTCCCTTCCCCAGAGGCCGACGGCACACATTCCCCTTTCCCGACGATCCGTCGCCACAAGAGGAAGATGCAGTATTCTGCCGACAAGCCCGGATCAAGTAAAGGCCAGATAATCCACAAAGGCCCAGGCATACCTAATCGCTTGCCAGGAAAGCACTTACAGCACACTTCGGCACTCGAGACTCGGCATCTCTCGGCAGTCCGATTCCCAGCCAAAACAGAGTCGCCGCCCACAAACCCCTGCAAACGGTAGGTCCCCTTGTCTATTCTCCACACCACGCACCCCAAACGACCAATGGCGAGGTTCCCCGTCTGCCCACAACACACCATCGTGTCAGCACTGCCACCAAACGCACAGCAAGAGGCGGCCCGCTTGACCTTTCCGGCCGTGAAAGATGCAGGTCAGGCCCCCGTTGAACCATTGCGAATCCGCCGCTTGCGTCGCTGAACGTGTTGCTGTATTTTGAGACTCAGGATCTATCGGGAAAGGGCGCCCCGGATGTAAATTCGGGTTCCGGATCGGCGACGCGATGATGGAAAGGTGCGTATATTCGACACCCGCTATGTCGAAGCAGACCAAACGGACTTCTTGCCATCATGCCATACGCCGAGCTTCACGCCCAAACGAACTTCTCCTTTCTGGAAGGCGCATCGCATCCCGAGGAAATGGCGCAGCAGGCGGCCTCGTTAGGTTATGCGGCACTGGCAGTTGCCGACCGCAATAGCCTGGCCGGAGTGGTGCGGGCGCACGGCGCGGCAAAAGAGGCTGGCCTGAAACTGCTGATTGGAGCATTGGTGACACCCGACGATGCGCCTCCCGCCGTGCTGCTGGCCACGAATCGGGCAGGTTACGGGCGTTTGGCGAAGCTCATTACCGTCGGCCGCCGTCGGGCCAAGAAGGGCGAATGCCGCCTTGCGATGTCCGACGTGGCCGAACATGGGCAAGGACTGCTCGCGTGTGTCCTGCCGGAAATCGGCGGGGTGGGACGTGCTGAGCATGGCATCGATCAGGTTCACCCGCACGCAAGTCTGCCCAATCGCCTGCTCTGCTACCGCGAAGCCTTCCCGGAATGCTCCTATCTGCTGGCGGAATTGCATCGCGGCCCCGACGACCGCCGACGCCTTGAATGGCTACAGCAGCGTGCGCGCGAAGCGGGGCTCCCGTTGGTGGCAGCCAGCGGCGCGCGGTTCCACACCCCCCAACGCCAACCGCTGTGCGATGTGCTCACGGCCATCCGGCTCGGTTGCACGGTGAGCGAGGCAGGCGAACACCTGCTGCCAAATGCCGAACGCTATTTGAAGTCACCCGAGGCGATGGAGAAGCTGTTTGCGGCTGCGCCCGATGCCGTTCGCCGCACGGTTGAAGTGGCCGGGCGGTGCGACTTCTCGCTTGACCAGTTGCGCTACGAGTATCCCGAAGAGTTGGCGCCGCCGGGGACCACTCCCATGGAATACCTTCGCCGGCTCAGTCACGACGGTGCTCGGCAGCGTTATCCGGCAGGTGTGCCGTCCAGAGTTCGCGATCTGCTGGAGCACGAGCTGGCCCTGATTGAGGAATTGCGCTACGAGGCGTACTTTCTGACCGTATGGGACCTGGTCCGTTTCGCGCGCCAGCGAGGCATTTTGTGCCAGGGACGCGGGTCGGCGGCCAACTCGGTCGTGTGCTACTGCCTTGGGGTGACGTCGGTCGATCCTGAACGGATGGACGTGCTGTTCGAGCGGTTCATCAGCCGCGAGCGAAACGAGGCGCCCGATATCGACGTCGATTTTGAACACGAGCGGCGAGAGGAGGTCCTCCAGTATCTCTACGAGAAGTACGGGCGCGATCGGGCCGGGATGACCGGTGTCGTCATTTCCTACCGACCGCGGTCCGCCGTTCGCGATGTGGGAAAGGCCCTGGGCCTATCGCTCGACCGGGTCGATCGCCTGGCCGGGCAGCTTGAGCATTTCCACGAGGAGCCGGACCTCGAACGGCGCTGCCGCGAGGCCGGCATCGACCCCGAGAGCACCGCAGGCGGGCAACTCGTCGAATTGGTCGAGCAGTTGGCCGGCTTTCCGCGGCATCTTTCGCAGCATACCGGCGGCATGGTAATGACACGCGGGCCGTTGTGCGAATTGGCGCCCATCGAAAACGCCGCCATGCCCGACCGCACCGTGATCCAGTGGAACAAGGACGACCTGGACGAACTGGGGATATTGAAGGTCGATTGCCTGGCGCTGGGCATGCTCACAGCCATCCGAAAATGCTTTGACCTGATCCATCGGCACACGGGCCGCGAACTGACTTTGGCAACCGTCCCGGCCGAAGACGAGGCGACGTACGCCATGATCTGCCGGGCCGATACGATGGGCGTATTCCAGATCGAGAGCCGGGCCCAAATGAGCATGCTGCCGCGCCTGAAACCGCGATGCTTCTACGACCTGGTGATCGAGGTGGCCATTGTGCGGCCCGGGCCGATCCAAGGCGATATGGTCCACCCGTATTTGCGGCGTCGCAACGGCGAGGAACCGGTTGTCTATCCCAACGAAGCAGTGCGGCAGGTGCTGGAGAAGACGCTGGGTGTTCCGCTGTTTCAAGAGCAGGCAATGCGACTGGCTATGGTGGCGGCCGGCTTTACGCCCGGCGAGGCCGACCAGCTACGGCGCGCCATGGGCGCATGGCGGCGCCATGGAGTGATCGACCAGTTGCGGCTGCGATTGATCGACGGCATGACCCGTAACGGGTTCACGCCAGACTATGCCGAGGCCGTCTTCCGGCAGATACGCGGCTTTGGCGAATACGGGTTTCCGGAATCGCACGCGGCCAGCTTCGCGCTTCTGGTCTACGCCTCGGCCTGGCTGAAATGCCATTATCCGTCCGCATTCACGGCCGCCCTGCTGAACAGCCAGCCGATGGGATTCTACGCGCCGGCGCAGTTGGTGCGCGATGCACGAAACCACGGTGTGGAAGTCCGACCGGCCGACGTCAACTTCAGCCGCTGGGAATGCACTTTGGAGCGGGCCTCACCGGCAACCAGGGGTAATCACGCGTCGGTTCCTTCTCATTCTGCTTCCGACCTCGCCATCCGCCTCGGCTTTCTCATGCTGCGCGGCATGAGCCAGGCACATGCCGAGCAGATTGTTGTGGCTCGCGGCGAGAGACCATTCCGTTCCATCGACCAGTTCACTCGCCGTACGGGGCTTGGCCGTGCGGCGGTATCTCGGCTTGCCAAGGGCGGCGCGTTCGATTCTTTGAATCTCAGCCGGCGTGAATCATTGTGGCATGCACTCGATTCCGGCCGTGAAGATTTCCCGCTGTTTTCCGAAGCTTGGCAAGCGGAATCGAGCGGTTCCCCTCCGGCCTTGCCCGTCCTGTCGCCCGCCGAGGAGGTGCTGGCCGACTACCGCACCCAAGGTCTTTCGCTACGTGGCCACCCCATGCGTTTCCTGCGCGAGGAGCTTCATGCCCGCGGAGTCGTTCCGGCCGAGCGGCTCGCCACCTGGCCAAACGATACGAAGGTGAGCGTGGCGGGCATCGTGCTGGTCCGACAACGGCCGAGTACGGCAAAGGGCATCACATTCGTCACGCTGGAAGACGAAACGGGGCAGGCGAACCTGATCATCCGGCCCGGCGTTTGGAAGCGGTACCGGCCAGCGGCTCTCGGCGCGGCTGCCATGCTGGCCGAAGGTCAGCTCCAGCGACAAGACGCGGTCATCCACGTCGTTGTTCAGCGTTTGGAGAATCTTTCGGAAGCGCTCGGCAGCTTCGATCCGCAATCGAGAGACTTCTGCTGAGTTCGCTACCGCTGCTCGGGACGAGGGCGACCGGCTTGCGATGGCTGGGCACGTTCGACCAAGCGTTGCCAACCCGTAGGCGTGGTGACGTGGAAGGGGTTTCGCTGCAAGAAGTTGGTCAGGAGCGGGTTCACTACAATGTCCTGGAAGACATAGGAAAGCCGCGTCTTCCCATTGGGTAAGTAGAGCTGCAGGGCAAACGGGGTCATTTCGCGGCCGGCAAGGATCAACTCGGCGCGGGCGAAATTGGCCGCATCCTCCCGAAACTTCGGGTACGCCTCAAGCCAGACTTCCGTACGCCGCCGATCGGGGGGGGTGACGAGTCGCAAGAAGTAACGCTGACGCAGGCTTTCGGCAGTAGCTCCAAACAAAAACGGCAGCGGGCTGTTGGCAATCGCCTTGCCCCGCATCTCCGGCGGCAGCTCGTATTCCGTCAGCTTCTTGGCAACGAAATTGAACTCGAAGACCGAATTCCCGTCGCATACCCAGCGTTCCTGCCGGCTCTCAGGCTCGCGGACCCAGAAAAGCCCTTTGTCCGGCGATTCATAACGCATCTCGCCATAGTCGGTGTGCGTCGGTTCGTCGCCATGGCCAAAGACCTGGTCGTATTCTCGCCGCACAAAGGAGCAGGTGAACGTCTTGACTTGGGAACTCTGTTGCTCCCAAGTCTTGAGCATCAAGTCGACTTCCTGTTGCTGCTGTGCGCTGAGGACAAACGGAGCCTGCGGCGCCGACTGGGGGTTCGATTGCGGATGAAGCGTCGGGGCGCGGGGTACGACCGGCTGATCCGGACCCGCCGTGCCTGTCTGCGGGTAACGATACTGCCGGGGCGCCTCTTGGGCAATGCCTGATTGAACAGCCAACGCGCCGACCAGGACGACAAGACAAGTCAGAGTTCGCATGATGGGTTCCTTCCCTTGGAACGTCTTCTTTCCTTCCGAACGGATTCTAGCAGAGATCGGCCGTCCCCCCTATGGCAGTTTGCACGGGAAACGCAGGTATTTTCTCGATGCACTACCTGCCCGTAGAGGGGGCCAGGAAAAACGACCAACGGAAGCCTGCCAGCAACAGGATACACGGCCAACGAGGTCCTGGTTCCAGACCTTTCCGTTTTTTGCCCCTCGTGTTTCTGTCGGAGTTTTTCCTATCTTCCGCATAGCGCCTGCACTTGCTGGCTTTGTGCGACCCATTGTAGGGTATTCCGGCGCCGGCGATGCCGATAGAATAGCTACATGAAAGTAGCCGTTTTCAGTACCAAGCCGTACGATCGCGAGTTCTTCGAGGAAGCCAACCGGGCGGCGGGTCACGAGTTGGTGTTTTTCGAGTCGCGATTGAAGAACCATACCATCCGCCTGGCAGAGGGGTTCCCAACCGTCTGCGCATTCGTCAACGACGAACTGGATGCCGGCGTTTTGCTGACGCTTTCACGGGTTGGGGTTCGGCACGTCGCCATGCGGTGCGCCGGATTCAATAATGTCGATCTGCATGCCGCGGACCAACTCGATATTACGGTCAGTCGCGTGCCGGCGTATTCGCCGCGGGCCGTGGCGGAGCATACCGTAGCCCTCATTCTCGCCTTGGCGCGGCGGATCCATAAGGCCTATAACCGTGTGCGCGATGGCAATTTTGCCCTCGATGGCCTTCTGGGACTCGAGTTGTACGAGCAGACGGCCGGTGTGATCGGTACCGGGAAAATCGGCGCGATTGTCGCGGAGATTCTCGCCGGGTTCGGTTGCAGGCTTCTGGCGTACGATGTGAGACCGAACCCCGAGGTCGAGGCGCGCGGAGCCCGATACGTCGAGCTGAACGAACTGTTCGCCGAGTCCGACCTGATTACCCTGCATTGCCCGCTCATGCCGGACACCTACCACCTCATTGACGATGAGGCATTGGCTCGGATGAAGCCGCGGGTCATGCTCATCAACACGTCGCGGGGGAAGCTGATCGACACGCAGGCGGTGATTCGCGCGTTGAAGTCGGGCAAGATTCGATCGTTGGGCCTTGACGTGTACGAAGAGGAGGCCGACCTGTTCTTCGAGGATCTTTCCAGTCGGGTTATGCAAGACGACGTGTTCGCCCGCATGTTGACCTTTCCGAACGTGATCATCACCGGGCATCAGGCATTTTTCACCAACCGCGCCATGCGCGCCATTGCCGACGAGACACTCGCCAACATCTCGGCCGTCGAGAAGGGCGAAACGCCTCCCGGCCTCATTACGAGCAAGCAGGGACGCGGGGGATAGCCGAGACTCATTTCAGCGGCGGTTCAAACACCTCGAACGCTTCGATCACGACCGGCCCGTCGCCGGTGGCAACCATCTTCAAGCGGTGCGGTCCGTTGTCGAGGTTTTCCGCCAGCGGGACGCGGAACTTGCCGGGCTCTTGACCTTCAGGGATGACAAAACCGACTTGCCCGGAGGTAGGCCGGTACACTTCGAAAGTGAACGTATCGCCGGTTCGGTTCGTTTTGGCGGCGCGCCACATGGCCGGATCGATCGAGATTTGCCGCGAGTTGCTGGTAAACGGCTCAAAGGCGTTTCCTTGGCCGTCGGGGCCCGTTGCACTGCCGACGAGTTGATAATCGCCCTCGTCGCTCGTGATCGTAATGGTCCACTTCTGCGGGACGATCTGCCGGTCCGGCCCGAGATCCACCCGGTGCGGCGCTCGGTCGCGCGGCGGCATAGGCGGCTGCAAGGCATTCTCCTTGCCCGGCTGCACGTAGGTCAGATAGAAGACCGACAGTTGATCGGCCGGTTTCCCGTCAATGAACACCTTCGCCGTGCCGCCCTGGAACACGGTATGGCCGATCAGTTCGACCCGGTTGCCGGTGAAGTCCAGTTCCAGCGTGCCGGCGCGTGTCGTCCGCGCGGCGCCCTCGGCGGCCGAGGTCCAGTCCCCCTGCAACTTCACGGCGTCCGATCCGATCTCGACGCGACGTTCGCGGCTGTCGGTCTCATAACCGCCTTTATCCGGTACGTGAAAATGCCGCGCGATGTTCTGCACCGTGCAATCGGCAGCGAAACGCGTCTCGTGTACCGAGTCGGCCAGCATGTCGTCAGGCGTCAGTTCGTTTCGCAGCATGTACTCGGTTAGTTCGCGACGGTTTTCAACCAGTTCCACACCGTACTTCTGGCACATTGCCCGCATGGCGCTGATGTCCTGGTGGCTGCACGTCAGGTCGGGATCGGGCCACTGCTGCTTGTGTGGCTGGCACCAGTGCAGGGTTCCCACGAGGATATCGGCTGTCATATGGCGGCGGAGTTCGACGATCAGTTCTTCCAATTCATCGGGCCTGCCGAAGTTGTACAGCAACACGACGTCGGGTTGGTCGGGGATGACCAGATGCTGCGCCCACCCACGGCAGAAGTGATACGACGTCGAGCACCCCGCCTGTTTTCGGTAGACAATCTCCGGCGCGTTGGGAAAACGTTCAGCGATGAGCGCCTTCAGCCGGTCGCCATTTCCCAGTCCGTTGGTGAAGCTCGACCCGATCGCCCAAATAACCAGCGGTCGCGGCGGGTCGAATCCGTCGCGGAGCTTCTTGACCGTCAAGACCATACTGGCGCCGTCGGTCGGACGCGCAGGTGCTTCGTACGGTGCGGCGCCCTCGGGTGGCGCGGGCACGGTACGTTGGGCATGGGCCGGAATAGTCACACACACAACAACGCACAGGGCGGCAAGGCCGGACAGGAAGCAGGCTTTTCGCATGGCAGCGCTCGCTTTGGAAAGGGGAGGGGAACGACACTTCACCGACCACGATTATGGACGACGGCCTTCCTGAGGGCAAGTATTGCTGCCATTGGTGTGGCAAACGTTTGGGGCAACGTTCGTCGCTCAACGCGAAAGATACGTCTGCAGATTATTGGGGTGTTTCACCATGTCGGCTCGCTTCTGCGCGAAGGAAATCCCAGGTGGATTCGGGCCATGGTTCCTCGGCGGGGCGAGGGAGTCCAGCTTCTGCACGGCTTCGGTCGAGTCGCGCGGCTGCTCGGCACGCCATTGCCAGGAGTCGCCCTCGCTCTTCAAGCGACGCGGCCTGGAGCTGTGCTACTTCGTCCTTCTCGACCTCGGCAGGTTCGCACGGTATGCGAATCGGGCGCCCGGCGGTCGAATCTGCTGATGGCAATGGTTGCTCAAACCCCATGACGAATACTCCGGTGTCAGGCTCTCTGTTGTTATTCTACACTGATTCCGCCTACATGGCGAGATCCTTCTGCCGCACTACCCTCGCAGCAGCAGCCACAACAGCAGGATGATCAACAACAGCAGACCTGGCACCACGCCCCACAGCAAGACGGACACGAGCACAACGCGCGACTCGGGCGTGGGAACCACCTGGCTCGGGCTGTCGTCTTCGTTCTCCATGTCCATGGTATCGATTGTCGGAAGCCGGACGGGCGGGGGCGCAAGCGGCGGCCGCGAGCTGGCCGACGGCATTGACCACGGACCGGTCGCCCAGGGCGCAAGACGGGCCATGACCTCGCGGGCCGATTGAATCCGCTGCGCCGGATCCTTTGCCATCATATCGGCCATGACATCGACAAACCCGTTGCTCAACGACGGATTCAATCGCCGCGGATCCAGCGGCCGAAACTCCTGGTGCGCTCGCGCCTTGTCGGCCGTCGTACCGCCGGGAAACGGTACGCTTCCGGTGACCGCGTAATAGAGCGTACCGCCCAGCGAATACACGTCCCATAAGGGCGTCGGGTCCCAGGGACTCTTGATGTGGTCCGGCGAAATGTAGTCCGCCGTGCCGACGATCTTGCCGAACCGCGGATCCGTGTTCTTGTCGGCATCGACGGGACCTGCCAGACCGAGGTCGGAAAGCTTGGCGTGCCCATCGGGCATGACCAGTACGTTGCCCGGTTTCACGTCGCGATGAATCAGCCCTTGCTGGTGGGCGTGAGAAAGACCTTCGGCAACGTCGCAAATGATCCGGGCGGCCGTCTGCATGTCGAGCGGTCCCTGCCGGCGAACCAATTTATGCAGATCGCTGCCGGGAACATACTCCGTGACCATGTAGTACACGTTCCCGTCGTGCCCGGCATCTACAGCTTCCACAAGATTCTTGTGGTCCAGACTTGCCAACGCCTGAATCTCGCGAGTGAAGCTCTTGATGGCTTCAGGGGTTGATTTGGCGCGGGGCAAAACCTTGATGGCCACGACCCGTCCAAGCACCTGATGCTCTGCCTTGAACACCTGCCCCATGCCGCCTTGGCCAATCGAATCGATGATCCGGTACGGCCCCAAGGTGAACTTCGTCTGCCCGTCGAGCAGTTGTTTCGCCTGCCATACGTTCAGCTTCCCGATTTCGACCAATCGGTCGGCTAGTTGCTTGTCGGTCGGCGGCGCATCGTTACAATCCTGACCGTCGGACCAACGGATGCCGGCGCGCGCGTCTACAAGGTCCTGCTCGGTAAGCAGACCGCTCTGAATCGCACACCGCTGGAATTGTGAGCCCGAGTTGGATTCTGCCACGCGAAACCTTTGTCACATAACCGCAGGTAGGTAGTTTTCGGCCTGCGCGAGTCCCCTAAACCCCTCGACGCTACTCTGAAACATGGCTTTCGGCAAGGGGCCAGTAGCCAGGAAGGGGGGCAGCCACCTCAATCGGGCTGCCGCCGACCGGGTGCGCAACCGTCAAACGCCTGGCGTGAAGTGCTATTCCACTGGGAAACGCCGTCTGACTGCCGTATTTCCGATCACCCAGAATAGGGAGGTTCCGATGACTGAGCTGAATTCGGATCTGATGCTTCCGGCCGGTCAGTAGGTTGATTTCGAGGAGCGTGTAATCGTCGCTCGAGTGTAGAGCCTGATACTCCAAAACGGCCTGTTTTGCCTCCGGCAGATTTACCCCGACGATCCGCACTCGACGATGACGCTCATCGGAAGCGATCCAGTCGATACACTTCCCTCCTCCGAGACTCAACGGCCCTTCCACCAAGGCCCAGTAGGTCTTCTGAACCCGTCCCTCCCGGTACTGCTCGGTCAGCCGTCTTGCCGCTTTCGATGTTCTCGCCAGAAGAACGACACCTGTCACGGGGGCATCCAGGCGGCTGACGACTCCCAGGTAGACATTGCCCGGCTTCTGGTATTTCTCTTTGATGTATTGCTTGGCTGCAATCAGCAGGGTTGGCGTCCCGGCCGGGGCGCCCATGGTCGGCAACATAGCCGGTTTGTTGATCGCCAGCAGGTGATTGTCCTCGTAGAGAACCTGCAAGTGCCGGTGATCGGGGGGAACGGGAGGCATATAGAATATCTCGCTCAGAACTTCATCGAATAGCACTTCCCACTATGATAACCGATTTGGCGTTTCGCGGAGGGGTGGTGATGCGTTTGCGGTTTTGGCGCAGATTGTCTAGAATCGATGCACTCCCGGCGGGATAGCCAGACAAGATGCGTTCTTCCGGCCCCGCCGGTTCATCATTCAAGAGACAACGTACCATGAAACACTACATAAGCGACAAAGTCATCATCGTCACCGGCGGTTCCTCAGGATTCGGCTTCGAGGCGGCCCGTATCCTCCTCGAAATGGGGGCTCAGGTCGTCATCACAGGACGCAACCCACAGCGATTGAAAGAAGCGGAAGACTCGCTCGCCTCCGACAAGCTGCTCGCCGTCGAGGCCGATGCCGTCCGTACGGCCGACTGGCGGAGACTCGTGAAGGCTACCATCGACCGTTTCGGACGTATTGATGTTCTGGTGAACAATCACGGGGCAGGCGTCAAGATCTCCGAACTCGAATCCCTGGAAGACGAGGAAATCGAGACGATTCTCAACATCAATCTGACTTCCGTCATCAAGGGATGCCGTGAGGTAATCCGGGTGATGAAACCGCAGGGCAGCGGTCATATCGTGAATGTCTCCAGTGGCTGTGCCTACTATGCGTGGGCGCCGTGGGCCACCTACTCGGCAGCAAAGGCGGGATTGATTGCCTTCACCCGATGCCTGCACAAGGAAATGGCCCAGTGGGGCGGAAAGGCCACAAGCTTCGTTCCGGGAGCTGCGCGCACAGGTTTCTCTGCCGCTGCCGGATTGCAGGCCAGGGTTTCGGAAGAGTACCCCAGCGCTTACGATTTCGCCCGAACGCTCGTGCACTGCATCGATGTGCCGGACAACTGCGTCATTGACGAAGCCATCATCTGGGGAACCAAGCAGGTCAAGGAAGCGTTGAACCCCTATTGATCTTTTCGCTACCGGCCTGCGGTATGCTACACAACCGGCGGTGGCTCGTTGCGAACCTGCTCGATACAGCGGGCCACGGCTCCTTGGGCCAGGGCCGTCGCGAAATCGTCGAGTGTCGGATAGACGGCGTGGCTCAAGAAACGGACAACCCAGTTGTGTTCCATCGGGCTGATCGAGATAACCGCCGCGCCGGACCGGTACGCTTCCCACATCTCGACGGCCGTGCCCATCGACGCGGCCGGCAGAACCGCGACCAGCACGTCCACTTCACGGCACATCGCGTTGTGACGAAAGAAGACCTCGCGACCGGTCAGGTCGGCGTATTCCAGGGAATTGCGGTGCAGTGCGCGCGGGTCGTACACGTCGGCATCGGGAAAATGCCGGGCAAGCAGCTCAGCCACGTGTTCTCGGTAGTCCTGCTCGTGGAGGGCTTTGGCCGTATGCGACCCTTGCATGATTCCGGCAATAAAGAAACGCATCGAACAGCTTGGGGTTGAAGGTGATGCCACGGCACGCCGTACGTCTCCGTTCTGCGTGCGGTGCGGTAACCCACGGGCAGCCCTCGCAGGAACCGCCTCGGGTGGGGGACTAGTGAAGGATAGCCCGGTATGATAGCCTAAAGACGGTGTTTTGGGCAAGGGCCCGATCCGAGACGAGCAAGGGCGTCATGCCCGGCACCCATCCCAGGTCAATTCATGAAGGACTTCGATCCCTCGCCTGCCGAGGAGTTGGTAACTCGCTTGCTTGCCGTGCCCGGCGTTAGTTGCCGAGAACGGCCGGTCATGGATTTTCTCGCGGCAGAACTCCGCCGCGCCGGCGCGCCGAAAGACGCGATCCGCTTCGATCAGGCCCATCGGCGAAGCGTCCACGGCGGCGAGGTGGGAAATCTGGTGTGCCGATTGCCCGGTACTATCCGGGGGCCGCGCCGCCTGCTCATGGCCCATACCGATACCGTGCCGCTGTGCGAAGGCGCCAAACCTGTCCGCCGAGGCCGCTTTCTCGTCCCGGCCGACAAGAACACCGGCCTGGGCGCCGACGACCGGGCCGGGTGTGCCGTCATCCTCTTTGCGGCGCTCGAGGTGCTGCGACGCAAAATTCCGCATCCGCCGCTGACTTTCCTGTGGACCGTGCAGGAGGAACTCGGACTGCACGGAGCCAAGAACGCAACCCTGTCACTGCTCGGCCAGCCTCGCCTCGCCTTCAACTTCGATGGCGGCCGGGCGAACAAGCTGACCATCGGCGCAACCGGCGGCTACCGAATGGCAATTCACGTACGCGGCATTGCCAGCCACGCCGGCGGTTCGCCGGAGGAAGGCGTCAGTGCCATTACCGTTGCGTCACTTGCCATCGCTCAATTGCATGAGGCAGGTTGGCTGGGGCTTATCGAAAAGGGCAGCCGCCGCGGAACCAGCAATATCGGCGTGATTCGCGGCGGTGAAGCCACCAATGTCGTTACCCCCGACGTCGTTCTGCGGGCCGAAGCCAGAAGTCACAGCCCCGCCTTCCGCCAAAGGATCATTCGCGCCTTCGAGCAGGCGTTTCAACGCGCTGCACGGCAAGTGTGCAATCATAAGGGCAAACATGCCCGGGTAACGATCGACGGCCGGCTCGATTACGAGTCGTTCAAACTGCCCGACGACGAACCGTGCGTCTTGGCCGCTGAAAGTGCAATCCGCAAGATTGGCGCAAAGCCCGAACGCGCCGTGTCCAACGGCGGGCTCGATGCCAACTGGCTTACGCTGCGGGGAATTCCGACCGTGACCCTGGGCGGTGGGCAAATGCATGTCCACACAACCGCTGAACGGCTCGACCTGCGGCAATTCGGGCGTGCTTGCCAGGTAGCGCTAGCAATTGTAAGCGACCATGCAGCCTCTTCTTGATCCGCCAAACGAACCGCTGGCCGAATGGCTGGCCGCCCAGGGGCTGCCGGCCTATCGGCTGCGCCAGGTATGCCGCTGGGTATTCCAGCGACGCGCCGACTCGTTCGATGGGATGAGCGATCTGCCGGCGGCCCTCCGCCAGAAGCTGGCAGAAGCGTTCCAGGTCTTTCGCAGTCGTGCAATTCGGCACGAAAAAGCGAAAGACGGAACCGAAAAGCTCCTGCTGGAGTACCTCGACGGCCAGCAGGCGGAATGTGTCTTGTTGCGCGACGATCGCGGGCGCCGGACGGCGTGTATCAGCACGCAGGTGGGTTGCGCAATGGGCTGCGTGTTCTGCGCGAGCGGCCTTTCCGGTCTTGTCCGGAATCTTGCGGCTGGCGAAATTGTCGAGCAGCTATTGCATTTGAATCGATTGTTGCCCGACGATGAGCGACTCACGCATATCGTCGTAATGGGGATGGGCGAGCCGATGGCAAATCTCGATGCCGTGTTGGCTGCCATGGCCACGGCAAGCCATGAGGACGGGCTCGGCATCGGTGTGCGACGAATTACGATTTCAACCGTCGGCCTCCCCGGAGGCATCCGCCGGCTGGCTCAACTCGATTCGCCCTATCATCTGGCCATTTCACTCCATGCGCCCGACGATACGCTTCGCAATCGCCTGGTGCCGGCAAACCGAACGGTCGGCATCCAGGCAATCATCGAGGCGGCCGACGATTACTTCGCACAGACCGGGCGCCGCGTGACCTACGAATATGCCTTGCTGGCCGGCGAGAATGATCGGCCTGAACACGCCGCGGCACTGGCCCGTTTGCTTCAAGGACGCCCGGTCCTGGTGAACCTGATCTCGCTGAACCCGGTTTCCGACCTGCCGTATCGAGGCGCGGATCCCGCGTCCGTCCGACAATTCAAAGGTATCCTGGAAAGGGCCGGAGTGAATGTCCAGGTCCGGATACGCAAAGGAGAGGGTATTGATGCAGCGTGCGGGCAATTGCGACGACGGCTTCCACCCCCCCGCCGGGGAGGGTGAAAACCTGCGGTGTCAGCTTCACCTCCCCGTCGGGGAGGTCGGACGCGGTAGCGGCCGGGTGGGGTGCACTCCGGTCCCCCGCCGGTTCTCTGGCACCGAACTGGCACCTACCCTCCCGCTGCGCGAGAGAGTGAAAAGCCGCGGTGCCGACCTGTGTACAACAACGGACACTTGCACCTGCGGAACTGCGGCGTAACCGGTGGGGTTTAATAAAGCAGGCAGACAGAGACGCCGTGGAAAGCTCGGCAACGTTTGCCCGCAGAACGAGTTTTCGCCCTGTCCTGGTTGTGCATCTTGATGTCTCGGGTTAAGGCTCCTTGCCAATTAGGGCTGCAAAGGGAGTCTGGTTTGAAAACGGCAAACCGACTAGTATGGAAGGAGGGCATTCGGCTGCACCGCATGTCTCGGCTCCGAGGAAGCCGTCTCCCGTTGGAGAATTCGTATTCCCTGCGCTGACCCTAGCGACGAGAAGCCTTTGGTCGTTACTGAATCGTCCACACGCCGCGCCCTAAGCGATCCTGACGTGCGCCTCATGCTTGAGGTTCGCGATGGGAATGCTGCGGCTTTTGAGCAACTGGTCGCTCGCTACCAGGATCGTTTGATCACCATCCTCGACCATGTGATGGGCAACCGCGATCAGGCCGAAGACCTTGCGCAAGAGGTGTTCCTCCGAGTGTATCGTTCCCGACACCGCTATGAGCCGGGCGCCAAGTTCGCTACGTGGCTGTTCACCATCGCAAATAACGCGGCCTTGAACGCATTGCGGAGCCGGGCGCGCCGACGCGAGGTGAATCTGGCTGCAAACGATAGCGGTCCGTTTCGCGGACAACCGATGGACCGGATGCTGCAGGCAAGCAGTAGCCAGATGCCTGCCCGGCAGTTCGACAAGACCGAGCTGCGCGGCATCGTCCGCCTGGCCCTGGAATCGTTGAACGAGCGGCAGCGCATGGCGGTGCTACTGAACAAGTTCGAGGAAATGAGTTATGCCGACATTGCCGAAGCCATGGAGCTTACACCGCAGGCGATCAAATCGCTTCTGGCGCGCGCCAGGGTGAACCTGCGAGAAGTGCTTGCACCCTATTTGGAAGAGGGCCATCGCCCCGGGGTACAGCAGAATGAATGACCGAAACAGACCACCCGAGCTTCCCGCAGACGAGCAGTTGGTTGCCTACCTGGACGGCGAACTGGACGCAGCCTCGGCAAGGCAGATCGAAGCGAGTCTTGCCGAGGATCATGTTCTGCGCAACCGTCTCCATGAACTGGACGGAACCTGGCAACTACTCAGCCAACTCGCAACCGATGCGGCGAGTCGCGATTTCACCCGGACCACGCTGGAATTGGTGGCCGCTGCCGACGAGGCGGCGCAGCGTTCGGTCAAGTCGCCGCACCGCCGTTTGGGGCGCGCCGCGGTTGCTGTCGGCGGCCTGCTCCTGTCCGCCGTCTTCGGATTCCTGGTCGTTGCGGCCGTGCGCCCCGACCCGAATCGTCAACTGATCGAAGAACTCCCCATCCTGGAACGCCTGGAGCAGTTCCGCGCGGTTGGCAATCTCGAGTTCCTCGCCGCACTACGTCAGGCCCGGTTGTTCGAAGGAAACGCGACTTCAGAGGAAGAAAATCGCCCGTATTGGACTGATGAACCTGCCCCGGAATCGGCGCGACGGCACATCGAAGCCATGAGCCCGACCGGCAAGGAGCAACTGCGCCGGCGGCAGGAACAGTTTGCCTCCCTTCCTGCCGATGAGCAGACGCAACTGCGACGCTTCTATGACGATCTGGCGGCGGCGCCTGATAACCGGGCGTTGCTCGTCGTGGCCGATCGGTACTATGCATGGCTCAAATCGCTTCCGCCGATCACGCGTGCTGAACTCGTCGAACTCTCCTTGAAGGAGCGAATTGAGCAAATCAAGAGCCTTCTGGCTCGTCAGGCAACCGAACGGATCGAGCGGCTTGGGCCGGACGAAGCCAAGGTGCTCAGCACCTGGCTCGCCGGACTGACCGACCGCATGATCGAGGCAATGCCGCAGAACCTTCAGGAACGAATTCGGCAGGAATCGGACCCGCAACGACGACGCGGCGCACTGCTGATGAGCCTGCACACGTTCCGATCGCCCGATGCCGTCCGGCGCATCATGGATCAGGTATTTACCGACGCCGATCTGGCCAGACTGCTCGACGCATTGCCCGAACCTACAAGAACGGAGCTGAAACGCCACCCAACCGCTCAACAGTGGCACATTGTGCGAGGGTGGATGCCGCAACTGATGTTCCATCACTGGCCGCGCCGCGGCTCGCGCGGCCTGATTCCCGATGGAGAACAGCGTGGGCTCGCCGAATTCTTCGAAACCGAACTGGACGATGCCGAGTTCGATCGGCTGTTGGCATTGCCTGCCGACGAAATGCAGCAGGAATTGCAACGACTCTACCTGCAACGCGGCAAGGGAGGACCGCCGCCCGGATTCCGGTATCCCGGTCCGCCCGGTCGCCGAATGCGGCCCGGACCGTTTCCTCGGGAAGGTCAAGAAATGCCGTCGCCCCCGGACGATGCTTCAGCACCGCCACCAGACCGCAACTCCCCTCCGCCGCCCGATGCCCGCATGACGCCACACGACAGACACCGTTAGCCCGGATCACTCTCGTGCTACGCGGACTCGATCCTACGCAGACGAATGACCCGGCGCAGGGCTCGTAGCTGCATCTATGGTCGGCTGCAAACCGGAGGCAGCCACGTCGTCAGATAGTACGCACGCGGCGTCGCCAATTCCAGGATGGCATGCATATCGATCGTCTGCGCCTGCGACTTGCCGCCCATCAGAAGATCGGTCAGAGTCGGGTCCGGCTTGTAGCGAACAACCTGCACGTTCGCAGGATTCAACGAAGCCAGCTCGATGGCCCGCTCCACGGCGCTCTCGATGAACCCGATCCGGTCGACCAGGCCATTCTTGACGGCTTGCTCGGCGGTGAAGATCTGGCCCGTGGCAAGTGCGTCGAGTTCCTCGGGATCCTCCTCGAAAACAGGACGCCCGGAGCGGATGACCTTTTTGAATTGCTCGAAGCCTTCGTCGACAATCTGCTGGAAGAGCTCCCGCTCTTCTTCCGTCATCGGCTTGGCCAGGTTGCCCATGCTCTTGAACTTGCCGCTGGCGACCGCGTCGTACTCGACGCCCCAATGGTTCAGCATTTCTGACAGGTCGTAGTGCGGAATGATCACGCCAATCGAGCCGGTAAACGTCGATGGCTCTGCGAAGATGCTATCGGGGGTATCGCCGACGGCCATCGATACATAGTAGCCGCCGCTCGCGGCGATGCCGCCCATGCTCACGACGATGGGAATCTTGCGCTCTTCGACCATCTTGCGCAGATGATGGTGAAGATAGTCGCTTCCGCTGATGGTGCCACCTGGCGAATTGACGCGCAAGACTACTGCGGCAACATCTTCGTCCTTGATCACCCGCTCGATCTGCCGTTTCGCGAATCCATCGACCTCGTCCATGATCACGCCGTCAATGGTGAGGATCGCAACTTTCCGGCTGCCGGATCGGTTGTGCGAGAAGTACTCCTCATGGACCCGCGGCTCGCCGGTCCCTCCGGCGATACTTGCAACCGCAACAAGTGCGATACCACCGACCATCAGAATCCCCAGTCCGCCAAACAACAGCAGAATCAGCGCGATCCACGTTCCCGCATGAGAACGGCGTACCGGTCGCTCGGGAAATGCCGTTTGTGCCGGTTGCGCGGCAATGGGTGCGGAGGCAGCCGGCTTCGGCCCCTCATGTTGGGGATAGCCGTCCTGGGGTACCTGGGAATCCATGGGTTCTTCTCCTATCGGCAAGTGACGTCTTTTGCGAGGAATCTGAGGGGATTCGCAAAGACGAACCCCTTGTCTCTTTCTCAATTCCAATTCTAGGGCATAATCCTCAACACGAGAAGGACTGCGCCACGCTCGCCAAGGGCCGTGCAAGGCCCCCCCCGACTCGCCCCACCCATCTTCGTCGCTCGACTCTCCGAGTCGATCGTAGGTGGTTGGTTCCGCCTTCGAGCGGTCTTCCGTACCCGTACTCGTGCTCAGCGATAGCGGTGCTCGTACTCGTAATCGAACGTCTTGCGCGTGTTGCATCCCACCGGACGGCTTGCGCCGTGCCGCTACAAGGATTCGCGCGAGCGTCTCACAAAAGCGGAAGGGCGCGAGCCCTCCGGTGTGCAGTTGTCAGTTGACAGTAACGCGCTGACGCGGAGGGGAAACGGAGATCGGAGATCGGAGATAGGGACGCGCTGGCGCAGATGGCCCTCCGGGTCAGCGCGTCACTGTCACCTATTCCCCTGGGATTTCTATCCTCGTTGTTATCCACAAATCCGGCTACAGTGCCTCTTGGTGCCTCTTGGTGCCTCTTGGGGTCAGGGTGCCTCTTGGGGTCAGAGCGCCGTCAGACGTTAAGGGATAATACACAACCCTTTTTGAACGCAGCGGACCGCAGGGTGCCTCTTGGGGTCAGAGCGCCGTCAGACGTTAAGGGATAATGCCTCTTGGGGTCAGAGCGCCGTCAGACGTTAAGGGATAATACACAACCCTTTTTGAACGCAGCGGACCGCAGGTTTCAGGGGTGCGCTGGCGCGGATAACCAATCGCGTCATCGCGTTGGTTTTCGCCAAAGGCGATTCGCATCGCAGCCAGGAGGCATCGTTGTTTTACACCAGTCCGAGTTGTGCCGAAGGCCACCGTGCAGGCTTGTCCCGCCGGAGCCATGGTCGGCCAGCTACAAGCACGGTTCACCCGCAATTCTCCCTCTGCGAATCGACGGTTACGCCTTGCTCGCACCGCTCGCATCGGCTCCACCCCGCGCTGGTTTAGGTACGTCCCTTCGGGACTGACGGAATGGATACACCCAAGGACACGTGATGCGGCGGCGTGGGAGAGAGGTGTTCGCAGAATGGTTCAGCGTAAAGGGAACGAGCAAGGTACGTCGCAAGAGCGGAGGGCGGAGCGTGCGTGCTACTTCGCGGATGGTTTCCATCGGTCGGTCAGTTCGGCCCAGGTGGGCTGCTGACCATTGCCCATGGTCTCGTAAAGCGAAGGGACAAGCGGCGCCACCCGGGCGAAGAGATCGGCAACCGCCTCGGCTATTTGCCACAGGGCATAACGGAAATCGGCGGCACGAGCCGCCTCTACCATTTGTGCGTAGTCCAGGCCGCCTGCCGTCTTCTGCAGTTCCTCATTGCACTGGAGGCCACCGTCCGTGCGCTGCAATTCCATTTGTGTTAGTAGGTGCTTGTAGTATTTTTGCAGGTAGCGGCGATTTTCGGCAAGAACCGCGTGCAGCAGAGGCTCCTTCTCCGGCAGCCATCCTTGGGCGAATCGGGCCGCCAGTCGGCCGCGAGGTGTGCCGATTCGCATGAAATGTAACTGCACCGCTTCCACGGGTGTCTCGCTCAAATCGGCCAGCATGGCAGGCCAGTCCAGGCCCAGTTCCTTGCGTCCAATCTCGTGAAAGCTGACCAAATCTTGAATGGGCCGATTCTTCGCCGTGTACTTGCCATCGAGCAGATGCAACGTCAGGCCGGGGGCAATCGACTTGATCAATCCGTCGCCAATCAGATGCGTCATCCAGCCAAGCACATAAGCGAGGGGCCGTTCCGCCGGGCCAAATAGCGTTACCGCGTCTTCCACCACGGCTGCCGTATAGTCGCAAAGGTGATCCCAGGGAAGTGTCAATTCCACATCGGCCCCCCTGTAGCCAAAGGTCAGATGCGACCGGCCGTAGAACTGGCTGTGAATCTGTCGAGGTGTGTACTCCTGGCCCTCGAATCGAAAAAGAAAGGGCCGAACGGCGCCACCGGTAAACGGACTCACGGTAACCTCGACCGTGCCGTAGCCGATTTCCTGCCCCGTGTCGACACAGACTGCCTCGGGCATGGTTTGAATATCGCACCCCAGGTAGGAACCGGCCAGATAAGCGGCCCAATGCCTGCGGATCAAAGGCGCGACGGGCAATTGCCGATGCTCGGCGGCCTTCACGCCCAGGACAGCATAGGTCACGTGGCCAATGATCCCGCTCATACTGCGCTCCTTTCGTCATGCGGATTCGCACTCCAAGCAGCCGCCGACGCACCGATTCTTCAGACAATCTGCGTGTTCATTCTACACACGGCGTCGGAGCCGTACGAGAGGAAGCTAGCCGTCGAGCATGGAACGGACGTAGAGCGCGATGCACTCGGCCGTACGAATGGGATCGTAACCGCCCTCAAGAACCGTCGCGATTCTGCCTTCGGCATGGCGTCCGGCCACATCGAGGATGGTACGGGCGATGGCGCCAAAATCCTCGGTCTCAAGTCCCAAATCGCCTACCGGATCGGCCCGGTGGGCGTCGAAACCGGCACTGACCAGTACCAGACGCGGCTGAATCCGATCGGCGAACTGCTCGAGCCGCTCCGAAAACTGCGAAAGATATTCCTGGCGCGACGTCCCGTATCGGATCGGCACATTCAACGTGGCGCCGGCCCCGGGTCCGTCTCCCGTCTCGTCTTGTGCCCCCGTACCAGGATAGAACGGCCAACGATGAATCGAAAAGAACCCCACACTGGGATTAGCCCAGAAAAACGCCTGCGTCCCGTTGCCGTGATGAATATCGAAATCGACGATGAGAACCCGCTCCAACTCATACTCGGCAGTTGCCATCGCCGCCGCGACGGCAATGTTGTTGAACACGCAGAACCCCATCGCCCGATCCGACATGGCGTGATGGCCCGGGGGCCGAACGATACAAACGGCGGTGCGATCCTCTCCTCGCAGAATGCGTTCGACGGCATCGCAACAACTGCCGGCGGCCAACAGGGCGATATCGTAGGAGGCGGGACTCAAGACGGTATCGGCCTCGATGTAGCCGCCGCCGGCCTTACACGCCCCCCAGACCTCGGTAAGATAGGCAGGTGAGTGAACGCAGGACAGTCGTCCAGACGATACAGGCACCGCCTCCAGACGGGTTACGCGATCCCAGAGCCCTTCCACCTGAAGCCGTGGTTCGATCTGCCGGATGCGATCGGCTCGCTCCGGGTGATCGCCGGTTTCGTGCTTGAGAAAATGCGGGTCTGTGTAGAGGAGGGTCATAACCAACTACTTTACGCGATCCGGGTCCCGAGGTCAAAGGCCCCCCGTGGCTGGGAGATGATCTGGGCGTCGGGTGCATTCTGAGGCTCTCGACACAACTTGACACTGCTGAAGGGCGTTGTTACCCTATGGAAGTAGCCTCGGTCTTCTCTGCGCGCCGCGAGCCGGGGGTCTCGCCCCGTTGCACGGGCATTCGCGTGTGTCGACAACAGGACGGCGCGCCTTGGAAGACGGCCCGTGCCCTAGAAACGGTTAACTAGCCATGACGCGATCTGCTTTGTCGCTATTCGTTCTGATTCTGATTTTCCCGGCAGTTTGGGGCTCCGATATCCCACCAGCATTCGGCCAAGCCGCAGTTGCCCCTGCCGATGACGACGTGCCGGATATGCCTGACGCCCCGGCTCCGGAACCCGAGGCGGCCCCAGCGAGGGCGCCGGCAGCCGCCGCCGAGCCGGACATCGAAGAACCGGCTGGCCCCGACGCGGCTGACTCCGACGCTGAGCCGGCAGCACAGGAGGAACCGGAGGCAGCACCGCCCGCGGCCCCGCTTCGTCCGAACATCGGCACAAAACCGTACCTCGTCGTGCCAGTAGACGAATCGCAGAAGCGCGAGCGGAACAACGTGATGGGCATCCTGCGTAACCAGAAGTTCGAAGCCGGGGAAGA
This sequence comes from Thermoguttaceae bacterium, assembly GCA_040772845.1. Taxonomy (GTDB): domain Bacteria; phylum Planctomycetota; class Planctomycetia; order Pirellulales; family Thermoguttaceae; genus PWXP01. Next base: position 6,480,511 of record JAXGXG010000001.1, on the reverse strand, counting down.
AGAGAGATTCGACACGTACTATCGCCGCTACTTCCTGCCGCGCTGGACTCAGCCGGCCAACATCGAAAATCTTCCCGGTTTACGAAAGGAACTCCGCAACAACCTTCTGATGGGGAAGACCGGTCCTCCGCATACTCGCTTGAATGCCATCATCCTTGACTACATGGGCAAGATGGCAAAGGCCAATGTCCACCCGGCCGCGCGGGTCAACGCCATGCTCATGATCGGGGAACTCAACGAAGTGGAGCCGGTACGCGCCGGCGACGCACCGGTCCCGCTCTCGGCAGCGTTGCCCGTCTTGCTGAACACCATCGACGACCAGCAGCAGATCGATCCGGTCAAGGTAGCCGCTCTGGTAGGCGTTACGCGTCACGCCCAGTTCGGACGGCTTACGCCGGAAGCGACTGCGGCGATTCAGCGGACCATGATTCAACTGGCCAGTTCATCCGGCGCGCCGGCGCGGTCTGCAGACGGTCACGCCTGGATGCGGGCACTGGCGGCCAAGACATTGGGGTTGCTCCGTTCGCTGGGCGAGAACGGCGCCGTGCCGCGATTGCTGGCCTCGCTTGTTCAGGACCAGCAACTGGACATGCTTGTGCGATGCCAGGCAGCGGCCGCACTGGGCAATCTCAATTACGGCGGAGGGGCCGGTTTGAACGTGAGCCAATTGATCGGAGCACTCGGACAGCTCGCCGCCGACGCCATTGGCGAAGAAGCAAAGACCTTCGAGGACGATCCGGAGTCGTTTTCCGGACGACGCATCAAGGGAAGACTCGTCGCCGTCCGGCAGGGATTGGTCGGCAACGACGACGATGAACAGTCACAAGGCATCAGCCCGTTGGCAACAGGAGAAAACCAGCGAGCCTTCGCTGCCCTGCGCAGCACGATCGACGATGCCCTGACATTATTCGACGACAAGCAGATGGACGATGCCGACCTGGTCGAGAAATTGCAGGCGGCCGCCGCGAAGGTTCCGCCTGCGGGCGCCGCACCCGCTGCTCCGTAGCGTCTGCCACTCCCTTTACGGCAAAAGGACTTGCCAAGGTGATGGAGCATATCATTTTTCACGCCAGCCGCGCGTTGCGGATCGGAGTCGCGGCATTCGCCTGCTGGATAACCGGTTGCGCTCACTTGAAGATGGAGCCGGTGGCTCTGCCGCTTGGGGAAGAGGCATCTTCTATGGAGATTGCCGCGCCGAATGAGGAACCGGTCGTACCGGACCCGTCGCGCGAGGAACCGTTGCTAGCGCCGGGCGATCGCGCCGTTCTTGCCCGCGGATCGGTCAAGGGGCCCAAGGGCCAGCAACGCAGCGTCTGGATTCGCACGATTCCGGAGAGTTCGAGCGATTCGCCCAGCCTGCGTTCGACACCGGCAGCGCGATGGCGTTATCCCGACCTGGACGAGCTGCTCGCGAGGCCTTCAGAGCGACGGCCGAACTTCAAGGCGGTGTTGAACGACACAGAACCAGTGGTCGCCGCCAATGCGGCCATTGCGTTGGCGCGATTGGGCGACGCCTCGGGTGCGGAAACCCTTTTCCGAACCGCCGAGACGCCAAGCCTATTGCTCCCCATGCGCTGCGCAGCGATTGAGGCCTTGGGCAGTCTGCCGGATGCGCAATCGTATCCACGCCTGAGCCAGTTGCTGGACGAATACGGAACGACGGAGCAGGGCCAACGGCAAGTTTACGTACCCGAGCTCCACGCAGAATTGGTTGCCGCCGTGGCGCCGCGCGCCGGGGCGACTGACGATCCGCGACTGCTGGCCGCCCTCTGCAGCCGTTCGGCCGATGTTCGGCTGGAAGCACTCTATGCGTGGGGCTATCACGAAGACGCACCGTTGCCCGACGCCCTGCTCGATCTGCGAGCTTCCGGCGATGCGCGACTCCGTCTGGCCCTGATCGAACTGCTGCTTGCACGCCGCCATGCCGATGCGCAACGTCTTCTGACCGAGGCGGTACGCGATCACGATCTGCAAGTTCGCATTGCCGCCATCCACGGGCTGGGTTCGCTGGGCGGCGACCAATCGCAGGCGACTCTGGAGGAGTTGCGGACGCACCATGCAGGCCGAATGCGCGAGGCCGCCGTATTCGCATTGGCGAGCATGGGAGACCACGAAGCCGTTTTCAAGTCACTGCAGGACGAGTCGTGGCGAGTTCGGGCGGAAGTGGCTCGCTCGTTGTCCCGTTTCCAGGGCCCCGATGCCGTGGAAGCCGCCGAGGCCTTGCTGGAGGACTCTAGCAGCGAGGTCCATCGCGAGTTGCTTGGCTCGCTGGACGGCTGGCCCATAGCGCAGTCGGGACCGATCTACCTGAAGGCCATGGGCAAGGAGAGCTTCCTGTGCCGGAAGACGGCAACCGATCAACTCGCGGCCCAATGGCCGCCGGCGGCGGCGTTTCCCATCGAAGCCTCTTCAGAACGGCGGCAGCGCGAGATCGAACGGCTAACCTCTGAGTTTCGTACGGCGTTCGCAGTCCAGGCCGCCGCTCCCACCGAACCAATCTTGGCGCCTGCCAATCGACTCGTAACGGCAGACGAATTGGCCGAGGTCGAGAAGGTACTGGCGGCAGAGGATACGGCCGCATTCGTTGCACTGGGGCCCGCCGCCATGGAAGCACTCGAAATCCTGGCCATCGAACGGCAGCGATTTGTCCCCGAGGCCATCTACCAGGAGGCACTGCCGGAAGTATCGCGCGAGTTCGCCCTGCTGGCGCGTCTGGAGACACCCGACGTTAGCGAACGCCGCCGCGTAGCCGGAGAACTGGCGGCGCACGCCGAGCAGAGCCCGCTCAGCCGGATGGCCGTCGAACGTCTCTGCCGACTCGCGACGCCCGAGGACGACGGCCTGGTCTTTCAGAGCGTCCTGGACGCGGTCGCGGATCACGAAAGCGAGGCGGCTGACCGAATTGCCTATGCGGCCGTCGGTCATCCGTCGCCCGAAGTGCGGCGCCGGGGCTGTGCGCGACTCGCGGCACACCCCAACCCCAAGCACACCCCCGTTCTTCTGCCTGCCGTCGACGACGAGAACGCCTCGGTAGCGGCCGCGGCAGTCCAGGCATTGGGCGTGTGCGGCCATGTGACGGACACCGATTCGCTGATCGAGCTGCTCCGTACGGGCAACGAACCGCTTCAGCTCGAGGCGGCGTTGGCATTGATCCATCTGTCGGATCCGCGTGGAATCGCCGCCCTGGAACGACTGGTCTACAGCCGCGACGCCGCGGTGCGCCGGCGTGTGGCAGAGAAGATGGGCGAATTGGCCGATCCCGCCTTTACGGCCACCCTGGTGCGATTGCTCGACGATCGGGTGAGTGTCATGCGCGCCGCGCTGGCCGCGCTGCCGCATACGGTCGGCGAAGACAAGTCGCTTTCGGCCGACGGCAGCCCGGCTTCCACCACCGAACGAGTCCGCCGATGGAAGGCGTGGTTCGCCTCGCAATAGCAGGCGCAGCATAAGGGTCTTGCGTCCGCCCGATCGTGCGGAACGAGCGCACGTAGCGAGGGCAATTGACGCGGCGATGCAGGCACGGTAGACTGCAATGTTTGTGTCATTTTCGGGGAGTTGCCGTGCCGCCTGCCGCGGTCGGGCGTCTCCGCTGTACCATACCCCCCCAAGAAGGAGTATTGTCCGTGTCGTGCAGTGAACGCAAGAAAGAGATCCGACGTCGCCGTCATCGTCGCGAGAAGAAGGCCCACTTCGCCAAGAAACTGAAGAACGCCACCGTCTCGGAGACCGCGGCCATTGCCGACAAGCTTCGGGCCTTGACCCCTGGCGCCCAGACGATCATCGATCGTTTGGATCTCGAAAAGCGGTAGATACTCTGCGTCGGTCCGAAAGGCCCTTCCGTTTCTAGGTGCGAATGGCAAACCCGTTGGAGTCGCGGCTTTCGACGGAAAGCGAAAACCGCCTGAAGGCGGGACTCCAACGACGGCGGCCTGCACCCAGAAACGGAAGAGCCATCCGAAAACGGCAATCGGCTCCCGCATGGTGGCGCGTTCGATCCATCCATGAGACAACATGTGGGCCAGTTCTCGCTTTTCGGGCAAAGCCTCAGTCGCCGAGATAGCCGTCGACGTCCAGTGCAATCTGGCCCGTCTCCTGGTGATAGAGCCAGCCGCCGTTGCAGCTTGGTTTCTTCGGAGGGAATTCGTCCGTAGGCGAGACGATATCGATATTCGTCATCGGGTTAACGGGGATTCCAGCTTGCAGATACGGGCCTAAGGGATAGTCGGGCCCCGCTTTCCCGGGAACACCGGTCTCGTTGGTCGATGTGGTGAGTTGCGGGAAGGCGCCCTCGAACAACAGCGGAATCCGGCCTCCGTGCTCCACCTTATAGAGTTCGATCTGTTCGCGAAACGTGCGAAGCGTTTGCAGGGCGGCACTGGCCTTGGCGCGACCGGACAGCGACTCAACAACGGGGACTGCCGTACCGCTGATGATCACCATCATCGCAATCAAGATGAGCGCGTCGACGAGTGTGAACTCGCCTCGATTTCGTCGGAACAAGAACGGCATGTCCCCTCCCGCGGCCAACGCACCCATCCTACGCGCCGCTGGTAAGCACAACCAGGACGTCTGTGGATCCAGGAAAGCGTTTGTGCACCCCCCCGCTTGCGCGGCGGAACACCGCACCATCCCTTCCTCTAAAGTATATCTTGCGTGTTACCGATTGCAGGAGAAAGGCAATACCCCTGTGGCGGGGGGGTCGCAGTTCCACACGCAACTGCGCTCTTCGCATCAGAACTGCCGGTTCGCCAACCGAGGCACAAATCCTGCCCAATTGACTTCTGATATACGATGATGAAAACGGGTTTCGCAATATCCTCGTGAGGCGAACGAAGAAATGAACGAGCACATTCAGGTTATCACGACCACCGACAAACGGGACGATGCGCTGGCGATTGCCAGGACACTCGTCGAACAACGGCTGGCTGCATGTGTGCAGATTGTTGGGCCGATTACCAGTATCTACAGTTGGAAAGGCAATGTGGAAACGGCCGAAGAGTGGCAGTGCTGGGCAAAGAGCCGGCAGGACCGATACGGTCAAATCGAGCAGGCCATTCGACACGGCCATCCTTACGAAGAACCCGAAATCCTGGCCATTCCCATCACTGCCGCCAGTGCCGGTTATCTTGCCTGGATCGATGAGCAAGTGGCGAGGTAACCTCCCCGATTTCTTCGAACAGAACCACGATCTCGGCGACAGAAAGGAACACGAAGCATCTTTTGGACGGGGTTGCCGACGGCAAGCTCGATCCGGCCGTTCTGCAAAAGAAGATGGGCAGTGGCAAGAAAGGGGAATGAGGGGGCTCCAAGCTTGTGTATAAGCGTCTTTTTGGGCGGATACAGAAAGGAACGCAACCAATGTCGATGACTGGTCTGTATATCACGGTCCGACTCCAAGCGATGGAGCGAGAACGGATTCAGCAGGGAAGAAATCGCAGGTTGAGGCTGCAACAGCATAGGAAGGCGCGTTGCCAGCGGGTTGTAGACTGCAGCGTGAGAAAACAGCGGCTTCGACAGGGTGAAGACGATCTGGGGGCCATGTTGCTTTTGGCGGCAGGCGTTCGGGGGGCCCTGCTTGCGGCTGGTGTCCTGGACAGGACCGATCTGGTCGAGGCGATTCGCCGGATGGACCTGGCTGACGGTGTTGCCGATGGCAGGCTCACTCCGGCCGCCACGCGTCCGGCCCCGAAACCGAGGCTTTCGACGGAAGAGTTTCTCAAGCAACTGGCGGAAAAGGACGGTTCGTAGTTGCGAGCTTCTACCTGACTACCAAGAAGTCTTGCCAACCTCGCGAGGTCCGACATACAGCTCGCCGCTGGAACTGGTCCTCACCTCAGCGATCTGAAGGCAGGCCGCTATGTCATGACCACGTATCATCACGACATCAATCAAGAGCAGGCTACCTTCAATGTTTTCGTGACCGACGCTTCAGATACGTTACGACTCGTGGCCGACGACGTGACTCATACGACAGGTTCGCTGGGAGAACCTGCGTCGGCGACTTTCGAGTTGTTCGCTAACGGAACTGACGACGTGACTATCCGCTTCGCGCGAATTGCTACGACCGGCGGCGTTGCATTGAACGGTTTTTCAATTTCGCTCGTGCCCGAGCCCGGCCCCCTTCTGCTGGCCGTGCTGGGAATCTTTTTCTTGCCGCTGTTTGGCCGGCGGCGCAGCAGGTGAGTACGAGAGGGACCGGGAGTCAGAGTCGCAGGATAGGCAGATTCTGTACTGTGAAAGGAGCGATTATGGATCGTATCAAGAGGCGAGAGTTCAGGGGCAGTCGAGTGTGGGTGGTGCTGTTGTGTCTGACGATCATTGGGATTCCGATTGCGATACTGCATATCATTGAGGGCGCCATCGAGATCGAATACGAACTGGAGGATGCCGAGGCGTTTCTGCAGCAGCATTTTGGCAAGAAACGGCTTGTCAGTCGGAGGAAATAGGCGAAAGCGGCGCAATTTCCCTGCGAGCGGGGCCGTCACGGCTTGCCAGCAGCCTGTTTTTCGGCTATTATGCAGTAGTGTTGCATATTTGCCGGAGATGCATTGATGTACCTCGAACGGGTTATGGGCGACTGCTGGACCGAAGCTGGGGAACAGTTTCCCGTTCTGCTGCTGACTGGGCCTCGGCAGGTGGGCAAGACGACGCTGCTGCAACGGCTGTGCGGCAGGGACCGGCGTTACGTTACGCTCGACGATCCTTCGCTACGGGCGCTGGCCATTGAAGATCCAGCACTGTTTCTGCAACGATTCCAGCCACCCGTATTGATTGACGAGATTCAGTATGCGCCCCAACTGCTGCCGTTGGTGAAGATGCATGTCGATAATCAGCATCAGCCTGGCATGTTCTGGCTAACGGGCTCCCAGCAGTTCCTGATGATGAAAGGCGTTTCCGAGACTCTGGCGGGGCGGGTGGCGGTTCTGAACCTTCTTGGCTTGTCCTGTCGAGAGCGCCACCAACTCCATCTCGACTTGCCCCCATTCCTACCGACGCGGTCGACGGTGCGCCAACGAGAAGCATCGGCAGCCGGTTCTGATCTGAAGAGCGTGTATCATGATATTTGGCTCGGTGCGTTTCCTTCGCTCACCGCAGGCCCAGTCCGCAATCGCGACCTGTTCTACAGTTCGTATCTTCAGACCTATCTGCAGCGCGACGTGAAAGACCTGGCGCAGGTGGGCAACGACATGGCTTTTGTCCGGTTCCTGCGAGCTTGTGCGGCCCGTACCGGACAATTGCTCAACCTCACGGCTGTGGCTCGCGACGCCGACGTGGCCGTCAACACGGCCAAGAACTGGCTGTCCATTCTGCAGGCCAGTTTCCAGATATTCTTGCTCCAGCCTTACTTTGCCAATACGACGAAACGTCTGGTCAAGTCACCGAAGCTGTATTTCCTCGACACGGGTCTGGCCGCCTACTTGACCGAGTGGTCGAGCCCGGAAACGCTGGAAGCTGGGGCAATGTCGGGAGCGATTCTCGAGACGTATGTCCTGACCGAGTTGATCAAGAGCTGGTGGCATCGTGGCAAGATGCCGCAAATCTACTACTACCGCGACCGTGATGGGCAAGAGGTCGATTTTCTCTTCTCCCAAGACCAGACCGTCTATCCTGTCGAGGTAAAGAAGACGGCCAGCCCCAAACGAGAGATGGCACAGCCGTTCACGGTGCTAGGCCGTTTGAAACAGCCGATTGGCCAGGGCGCGGTTGTCTGCCTGTGCCCTCAGATCGTCCCGCTAACTTCCAACATCGATGCCGTGCCCGTCGGCGTCCTCTGACGCAGACGTCTCCATAACATCAGGCGCAGCAGAAACACCACGGAAAGACACGTTGGCAAATCGCTCGCTTCAAGGTTTCTCGTTGCGGGCGAACCAGTCCAACAGCAGACGCATGCGATCGGTAGGCTCGGCGGTTCGCTGCCGATTGTTGCGATCGGGGCCGTGTTCCACACTCCAGCCGTCCCATTCACGAAAAGCGTGATAGGACCAGTCCCAGCCGTATTCTTCGAACAGATCGATACAATCACGCAGGTAGTCGGCGGCGCTGGCGCCAGGCGCCCAACGAATGGCGCTGAACTCGCCTGCATAGATGTGGACGTTGTACGCCAATTGGAATTCGCGAACCGGCGCCAGGTGCCGGCGCAAGGCCTCTTTGTCCACCTGCATCCCGCCGATGACGCCGGGATACGCAACGCCAACCGGACTGCCATGGACGCCCTGGTGGGTAAATTGCCCCGGCCAGTACATGTGTACCTGGTAAATCACGCGCGGGACATCCACAGGCTCGAGATACCGGAATCCCTCGGCGCTGCACCAGTGGTCTGCTTCGATGATGATGGGCGTTTTGGGATCGATTGCACGAATCGCTTTCGCTGCCAATACCTGGGCCTGAAGATAATCGGTCCCGCCTTCTTCCGGCGGTGTGTTCTGGACAGGCTCGTTCACCAGATCGTAGCCCCATACGGCCGGATGGTCCTTGAAGCGGCGTGCAATTCTCTCCCAGCAGGCGATAAACGCATCGAGATACTTCGGCTCGTGAATGAGGACAAGGTCGCGGTTCGGCCTGCGACCGCCCGGTGGCGAGTGCAGGTCGATCACCGCCAGGATACCGTACCGCCGGCACGCATCGAGCGCCTTGTCCAGGTCGTCCAGTTCTGCATCGAGCCATGCGTTGTACTTGTCCAGATCGTAGTCCTGCTCATGCCCGTAGCCCGCGCCCCATTGCGTGGTCATTTGCCAGCGAATCAGGTTTGCGTTCCATTCACGGCCCAATACCTGAAGGTCTTCGTCGCGGAAGGAATTGGGCGACATGCATCCGCGCAGCCGTGGCAGCGAATGGCCGCGGAAGGCCAACGGCGCGTTCGGATCGGGGGCTGGCCGCACCGGCAGGCATCGCGCGACGGTGATTTCCAAGTCGTCGAACCAGACCGTGCCGGTACTATCCTGCAGGCCAAGCTGTAGCGATGCACGCTCGACGTCGGCAGGAATATCGGCCGTGAACCTCAGCTCCTTCCAATCGAAGGTTCCATGGACGTTGCTCTCGTTCACCCAGATCGGCCCGGTGGTCGGAGACGTTGCATGGAACATGTACTTCACGCCCAGGTAGGAGCGGCCTGGCTCCGATACCTGCTCGGCCTTGGCCAGGCAGCGAAAGGAGAGCCGGCAGTTGGCGAATCGGCTTACGTCCAGGGGCAACCGGATCATTGCCGACCGTTGCGAGCCGTCCTTCGGCAGTTCGAGCTTCAGGCACATTCCGCGGTCGGGCAATTCGACCCAGGCGGCCTCGGCCGCAGACGACCATTCGCCGCGGGCCCCGGCCGATTCAAAATCGGTTTGGAACACGAGTTCGCCGCATTGAACCTTCGGCCTACCCGCAGGCCTTTTCGCCGGCTCGGCATCCTGTTGGGCAAACGCCGTACCGCACGCCATATCCAACAGAACAGCGAGAACGAAGACAAACCAGTATTTCATCGCAAACTCCTCGTCATTCATGCCGCAGCGCTTCGATGGGGTCCATCTTGGCGGCGCGGACGGCGGGGTAGAGGCCGAAGACGACGCCGATCGAAATGGCGATGCCCAGCGCAAGCGGGATGGACCAGGGGACAATCACCGGATCGACGCTACGAATGACGTCCGGCAACTGCGTCATCACCTCAGGCGCAGCCTGGTTGAGCAGCCAGCGAATTCCACGCGAGATCGGCCCGCAGGTCAGGCCGCCGATCACGCCTGTCAGGCCGCCGAACACGGAGAGCAGGACCGTCTCGGCCAGAAACTGGCGGACAATGTCGCGGCGTTTGGCGCCCAGGGCCCGCCGGATGCCGATCTCTCGCGTGCGTTCGGTCACTGTGGCCAACATGATATTCATAATGCCGATCCCGCCCACCACCAGCGAGATGGCGGCAATCAGGCCCATGAACAGGATGAACATCATACGAGTCGTACGCGCCTGTTCGAGCAATTCCAGAGGCACCGTAACGCCGTAGTCCTCGGTACGATGGTGGCGACGGAGGGTCTCCTTGATCAGGTCGGCGGTTTCCATCACGTAATCGACGTCCTTGATGCGCAACGTCGCCTGACTCAGTTCGACAATCTCCCCTTCAAAGGAACCGCTACGGCGGGTAATCACCTGATCGCCGATCCGCGACCAGAGCGTCGTCACCGGAATGTACGCGTCGAGGTTGAAATCCTGGCCGGCAAGCGAGCCGCCGATCCCGGCGCTCGGCGAGCGCGGTTTCGTCACGCCCACCACAACGTAGTAGGCCTCTTCCACGCGAACCGATTTGCCGATGGGGTCGTCGATGGGGAAGAGCCGCTCGGCCGTTCCCGCCGCCAGCACGCAGTGATTCGCCTTGGTGCGCATGTCAGCATCGGTCAGGAACCGGCCCAGCGCCATTTCTAGACGGTTGACCTCGTAGTACTCGGGCGTGCAGCCGACCAGCCGGCCATCCACCAGCCGGCCGGAATACGTAAAACGCCTGCGAATCTCGCGGATCGGAAGCCCGCGCTCGATTGTGGGGATGGTCTCCATCATGCGGGCATAGTCGTCGCGCGTAATACCGTAAGGAACCGCGCCGCGAATGCCCTCGGTCGTCTCGCTGGGCGGCTTGATCGACCGCACAATCACGTTGTTCGCGCCCAGGCCCTCGATCTGCTCCTGGGCCTTGCGGCTGATTCCCTCGCCAATGGCCAGCAGCCAGATCACGCTGGCAATGCCAATGAAGATACCCAACACCGTCAGCAACGACCGCATCGCATGGAGCGAAAGGCTCTTCACGCCGAGTTGCAGGGTTCGAAGCCAGAGTCGAAGCATAACGCACGCGGGAAGGGGTGTACGGGGCGATGCGGGGAAAGGTGGTGTTCGGGTAGGTGTTATTGCCTGGAAACTGGTTGGTCCGACTGGACGAGGCCGTCCTTCAATCGAACAATACGCTTGGATCGTTGACCGACGTCCGGTTCGTGGGTCACCATGATGATGGTCTTGCCTTCGCGGTTGAGATTCTCCAGCAGGTTCAGAATCTCTTCCGTTGTAACCGAATCGAGATTGCCCGTCGGTTCGTCGGCCAGCATGAAGTACGGGTCGTTCACAAGGCTCCGGGCGATGGCGACTCGCTGCTGCTGCCCGCCGGAAAGCTGTGTGGGCCGGTGGCCGAGCCGGTTTCCCAACCCGACCAGTTTCGCCAGATCCCGGCAGCGCCGTTGATCCTGAACCCCGAGTTTGCCCTGATAGTACAACGGCACCTCGATGTTCTCGATCACGGTAAGCTGCGGGATCAGATTGTACGACTGAAAGACGAAACCGATGCTCGACGCGCGTATTTCGCTCAACCGATCGTCGTCGGCCTGGGTAATATCCTCGTCGCCAAGATGAATCCGTCCGGATGACGGGTGATCCAGACAGCCCAACAGATTCAGCAAGGTGCTCTTCCCCGAACCGGACGCACCCATAATGGCCACAAAGTCGCCTTCCGGCACGTCCAGATCAACGCCGCGCAGCGCGCGCACGGTGCCACCGTCCAGGTGGTATTCGCGAGTGAGCGCTTCGCAACGTGCTGCGTATTTCATGGCGGCAGGGTTTCAAACAACGCGAGGAGGGGTGTCAACGTCAAGGTCTTGGAGGGGAAGAGGGTGGTGTCCTCGACATAAAGGCTTTCAGTTCAGCCTGGTCCAGCTTGCCGTCGTCATTACGATCGGCATCGGACACGCGCGAGCGCATCGGGGCAGGAATCTCATCTCCTTCCAGAACGCCGTCCTTGTTCATGTCCTGCTGGGCGAAGAGGTCTTCGGCAGGCGTGGCGACCGACTTCTTCACGTTCGAGTCGGGCCGAGCGTGCGACGCGGCCGGCCTCTTATCTTCTTGAGGTCCGCCCGACGGCCCCTGACCTCTTCGAGGGAGCGGCCGGTTTCCGTTCGGCATCGGCCGATCCGCACCATCCGGAATCTCAGGCAAATCCACTTTCTCGCGATAGGCCGCCGCGTTCAAGATGACACGATCCCCTTCCTTCACACCCTTACGAATCACAACCGTCTTGTCGTTTGTTGAGCCGATGGTCAGCTCGCGGGGCTCAAGTCCGTCGTCGCCCGGACCAATGCAATAGTGCTTGTCGCCATGCTCGAAAACGGCTTGGACGGGTAGTTGCAGCACGCCGGGAATCCGTTCGATAAGGATCTTGACCTCGGCCGTCAATCCGGGACGCAGGCCGGGCGGCGAACCGTCAATGCGGATGATCGTGCCATACTCCTTGATGTTGCCGGCAAACCAGGCGGACGGCTCGGGGTACTCGTTCACCTTGGTAACCTCGCCGGACAACTCGCGATCCGGAAATGCATCGAGCCGAATGTAGGCCAACATGGTTTCGGCCACCTGCGAAACGCGGGCCTCGTTGATCTTGGCCTTCACCTGCATCCGCTTCGGGTCGGGCAGCCGGACAATCACCTGCCCTTCCCGCACACTCTCGCCAGGGGCAATGATGATCTCCTGGTTGGATCGCCGGTCCGATTGGTTGGCGTAAACGACCTGCCCGGGCTCGGGAGCGATGAGGGTGCATTTTTCGATCTGCTCCTCGATCAGTTCGAGTTGCTCGCTGTCGAGGCGGTGGGAATCCTTCTCGGCCTCGTAACTCGCCTTGGAAGTGGCAATGTCGCTTTCGAGCTGCTTGAGCATCTTTGCCTGGGTGAATTGTTCGAGGACCCGGAGCTTCGTTTGAGCAATCTCCAGTTCGTTCTTGGCCTTCTCGACGGCAAAACGGTCGGCTTCAAGCTGGAGGGCCGTGACATATCCCTTCACCGCCAACCGTTTGCTGTAGTTCAGGTATTCCTCCGCACGCCGCAAATCTTCTTCCGCAACGACAATCTGGCTCTGGATACTCTGAACCTCCTGCTGGAATTGTCCCTCGACATATTCTTGCTTCGCAATGACGGCGGTTTCATAGGTATTGCGCGCCTTGATGACTGCGGCCTCGCTCGAGTTGCAGACGATTTGCTGCTTGGTCTGATCGCTTTCCAACGAGGAACTGTCCAGCCGGACCAGAACGTCGCCTTGCTCCACATACGTGCCTTCAGGTACGATTTCGAGAATGGTGGTGCCGGCGCTCCCTTTCGCCTTCACCTCGCAACGGATCTCGACGTTGCTAGCACTCTCGACCTCCCCCCGCTCGGTGATCTCATTGACGAAATCGGAAGCCGAGACCACGTGGATCAGGGGGCCGCCATCCTGGGCCGAAAGCGACATGGCCGGCCAAAACCACCATGCGCCGAACACGACGAGTCCTGCCGGCGCCACGAGCAATAACGAACGCGCAGCAAACCCCCATCTCGCATTGCGAGCCGGTCGTCGTTCTGTCTGTGCCATGTTTCCATCCCTTCGAATCACATATCGAGGTAACAACTCGTCCAGGTGGGCCGGTGAGAATCCCCCCACCGTTGAGGCCGGCCGCCGGAACGGTCCCGCCAACTGCCTTGGTCCTAAGCTTTCATTATACCAAGGACGAAGCCGATGTGGAGAAAAGTCTGCCCCGATTGCCGACGCACAGCGACCAGCAATCACCCCAGATGCGGGGTTTCGCCGGCGGCGGGGCGAGCGAAACCATCGTCAAGGCGCCGCAGGCGGCAGCGAACTGGGCAGACGCTTGATCTTCTCGAGCAGCTCGTCCGATTCGAACAGGCTGGCCTCCTCGCGATGTCGCAGGTAGTCGCGCAGAACCACGGGGAAGTAGACCACCCGATCCGGGCAGCGGGCAAACCGGATTTTTCCCTCGTCGTAATCGCGCATCGCGGGCCGGTCGGTCGCCAACTTGTACCGCTCCTGCCGCTGGTGGGCATCGATGCCGGCCCGGTCTTCCCAAGGGGTAAGGCCCGAGGCCGGCCAGCCGTACCGTTCGGCAAGCTGGACTGTAGGCCGGAGGTTCTTCGCAACCGCGTCCAGGTAGGCCTCTTTCGGAGTAACCTCATAGGCCAGCAGAATGCCATGCACGTACTCCATATTCCAAGACAAACCGGCCGCCGCCGGATGTGGGTAGCCCCAGCCGCCGCCCGGCTGCTGCACGCGGACCATGAAATCGTTGAGCGCAACGATCGTATCACGCAACCGCTGGTCCTCGGATTGATGACGCAATAGGTACGGCAGGGCGTTGGTGGCGTACTGGACAATGTACGGCTTGACGAACGGGTTCCTGTAGCCGAGCGAATCTTGGCCGAGGTAAAGCTCGTTGCCGATCGCCGGCTTGCCGCTTTCGGTGAACAGCAGATCTTCGTCTTGCACCTCCTGGAATGTCTTCCATAGCCGAATGGCGTTGTCCAGGTGTTTCCGCTCGCCGGTGTACTCGTACATCTTCACCGCATCGGTCACGACACCGATTGTCCGCGTATAACTGAGGCCTGCGTGTTGGTTGGCCATCGACCATTCCGCGGCGGCACAGGCGGCTTCACAATATCGCGGATCGGCCGTCTCTTCAAACATCAGGTAGAAATTGCTCCAGCCCTTGTGGACGTAGATGGGCGAATTGGCGAAACGCGGATTGAAGGTCCCCGGCCCGTGCCCCGGCCGATCGCGCCAGAGATTTCCGCGCCGGCAGGCGCCGTAGAACTTCGGGTTCGGGCCCCAGTACATGCCGAGGTCGTGGTAGTTGCGGCACCAGTCGTGTGCGATCTGCCGGAACCGCCGGTCGCCGCTGCGAAACCAATCTTCCCAGATGTACAGGCTATGATTCAGGCGAACGGCCGACGTGTAATCTGCGCGCGTGCGGCCGGGCGACCACGACCACGGCATCGAGCCGAGATCGTCTCCCTTCATCTGCATGTCGCCCAGCGCGAAGATCATCTTCTCCACACACTGCTGAAGCACCGGATGCCGAACCTCCAGCGGCGCTCCGGTTCCGTAGACCGCATCATACAAGGGCCAGTCGGCGTGTCCGAAAACCGGTTCGTCCAGCCGCGCCGCCAGTTCCGTGTGTGTGACGGGCGCGAGTGTAAGCTCGCTGAAGCGCCACGCCCCTTCCTGGATCATCAGGCCTTCGGTTTCGATATCGTCGATCGGTTCGTTGCGATTCGAGCGTAAACGCACAAGGCCGTCGGCTTCAGTCGCCTGCCAGGCGCCGCGATTCTGCCTTAGGGCAAGCGGATTCGCGACTGCAATCGTCGTACCGTCGCGAAGCGCCAATTGCGAGACCAAACCTGCATTGGCCGCATCGGCGAAGCGGGAATCGGGATTGCGACCCAACATGGTCAGCGGGCCGTTGGGCAGATGGGTTCCCTGCGCGCCCGGTGCGGTAAGCATCCAACCGAAGTCGGGCGTCCAGTGGTCGCCCTTGGCATGAACCTGGATGCGATGCGTAAGCGTGACCTCGCCAAACCGGCTCACCTGCACGTCAATCTCGCGCGACCAGTCCGAACCGTCTTCCCGGCAGCGAAGCCATACGAAGTACGGCCCTTCATCAAGCAAGGTGACCGACGGCTTGTCGGCGCCTGGATTCGGGCCAAACGGCTCGATGACGGCCGCCACCTGAGCGTTGCCATCGCGCAGTTCAACACGCGCACCGTCCACCAGCACGGTGAACGCGTCGGTTTCGATTCGCGTAGGTTCCCCCTTCCGGAGCATCGAGGGAAGCGGCTTGTCGCTTTCGGTATTGTTGTGGACTTCGAGATGCTTGGTTTGGCCGGCAGCCAGATCCACCGGTACGCTGAGCATCATGCGCCGTACAGACCCGTCGCCGTGACGAGAAATCAGATGCGCCTGCACGGCAGCCGGCCCCTGGTTTCCTTCAACCTGCACGAGCGAAGGCAAATCGGCCAGGACCCTTTGAGGCACCGGGACAGAAACCCGTACCACCGTGCGCTGGGCAGTCTCGGCCGGATTGGTAACGGCAACACCGATCGCCCCGACACACGGCTGAAGTTCCACAGAAAGGATGGCTGCGGTCAGCAGTCCCAAGGCAGAATAGAATCGCATCGGCTCTCGCCCCGTCGGTTGGGTTGGTGGGTATAACAGGCAGGGTATCGCTGAGCGCCCGGCTATTCTGTAGCGCTGCGGCGAGGTGGATTTTCTCAGAATCGGCCGGCAAACGCAAGTTTTGGCGGATCGCGGGGAGAACGAAATGCCCGACCGGCACAGGACATCCGCGGAAATGCAATAGGAAACGTGGCCCTTTTGCTTCTGGGTGGAAATGGCAACCAGTTGGAGTCCCGGCTTCAGCCGGAAAGGCCAAGTCGTCTGAAGGCGGGCCCCCAATGGTCGTCCCTCAGAACGAGAGGGGCCGGAAAAGTTTGCCAAAATGCTTGACAATGACGCTGGTTCCCACCAAAATCAAGGGGGATTCGTTCCTGCGTCCCTTGGGCGTCTTGTCCATCAACCGCTCGGATCGGGAGTGTGTACGATGAAGGTTTTCTGTGATCGTTACATTTTTCAAGCCTTTCCCAATCGCAGTCTGCGTGTTGTCGAGACGGCGATGGTCTTGCTGCTGATACTCTTCGCAACTGGCCCGGCCCTGGCTGCGGATGTCTACTGGGATATCAATGACGCCACGGATGGATCGAGTGACGGTACGACCGTATCCGAAACGTGGAACGCCACCAACGAATTCTGGAATACGGATTCGACCGGTGCTGGCGCCGGAACGATCAGTGCATGGCAACCCGGCGATGTCGCCGTCTTCTCGGCCGGTACGAATGCAACGGGAATCTCCACGGTAACCGTAAGCGGCCCCCAGGTGATCGGCGGCCTGCGTTTTGAGGAACATGTCAATCTCAGCGGAGGCAAACTTCAGTTCACCGGCGGCGCCACGTTCACCCACAACAACGGGGCCGGCGACTGCAATATCAACAGCCCGGTTCAAGGCAGCGGAACACTGACGCTCGCCGGCGCCGGTGACTGGGGGCGGGTCAATGGCGTGATCAGCGAAAACGGCGGAACACTCAGCGTCATGCTTAACAGCGAGGCCCACTGGGTCTTCGGCGGCCAGCACACCTATTCGGGCGATACAACGATTTCCGGCGGCTATGCCGTTCCGACGGTCAGTTCGACCTTTTCACCATCTACGGGCGATTTGACCTCCGGGCCATTCGGTACGGGAACGCTTATTCTCACGTCCGGCATCCTTCGGCCCACGTCGAATGGCCCCATCACAATTGGAAATGCCGTGACGCTCAACGGCAACTTCACATTCGGCACCAGTAGTTCATCTAAAGACCTCACGTTCACCGGCCCGCTGACGCTGACCGGCGCCCGAACGCTTACCACCGCGAGTTCCACTATCTACTTCAACGGCGCGTTGGGCGACGGCGGCAACAACTACGGGTTCACCAAGGCAGGCGCAAGTACGCTGATTCTCGGCGGAAGCGTAAGCAACACGTTCACCGGTGGCGTCACGATTGATAACGGCGAATTGCGTTTGAACAACACGGGCGCACTAAATTCCACCACTCCGAATACCGTTACCTTCAGTAGCAACACCAACTCCAAGGTATTGACGCTCAACGGCAACAGTGTGACGGTAGCCGGGTTGAACAACAGCGGCGGCAGCGGAGCCGTGGTGCAGAACAACGCCGCCGGTACGGCTACCCTGACCGTCAGCAACGCCACCGACAACACCTTTGCCGGCGTATTGCGGAACGGTACGGCCGGTACGCTGGCGCTGACCAAAACCGGCAGCGGTACGCTCACCCTCGCGGGCAACAATACGTTTACCGGAGGCGTGACCATTGAAGGCGGGACGCTGAGCCTCGCCAACGCCGGCGCGCTGAATAGCACTACACCCAACGCGATCAGCTTCGGCTCGAACGCCGATCCAAAGACTCTCCGAATCGCCGGCCAGAACGTCACGGTTTCCGGCCTGACCACGGGGGCCACCGTCGGTACTTCGGTTGTTGAGAATGGCGAGGCCGGTACGGCCACCTTGACCGTGAACAACGCCGCAGCCAATACCTTCGCCGGCGTGCTGCAAGATGGCGCCGCCGGCACGCTGGCCCTGACCAAGACCGGGGCCGGCACGCTCACCCTTTCCGGCTCTACCGCGAACACCTACACCGGACTGACCACCGTCAGCGGCGGAACGCTGAGCCTCGGCAAGTCGGCAAGCGTCAACGCCGTTGCCGGCGATATCGTCGTCAACGGCGGCACGTTGCTGTTGTCTGCCAACCATCAGATTGCCAACACCTCCAGTATCACAGTCAACGGATCGGCCAATTTCAATCCCAACGATCGAACGGAAACGGTCAACAATCTCACCCTGAACTCCTCGTACGCCGACCCGAACCTTCACCGTATCACCAATGTTACCGTCAACGGGACGCTGGACATCACCAAGGGCATTGTTGGCATCAACAGCGGCGCGAGCGCCACGGCCAACACGCTCAGCATGAGCGGCGGCAGCCGAATCGACATGGCCGCGAATACAGACTCCACGACGCTCATCATTGGCAGTGGCGGACTGACCATGTCGGGCGCGACGCTGCGACTCGGCTGGGATGAGCTGGATTCGGCCGAGACAGCCCTTGTGAACCTGGGCGGCGATTTCACCGGAAGCGGTGCGAACAGCATCACCTACCGCACACTGGACGCATCTCGCCTGCTGGACCTTCAAAACGCAACGCGTACGTTCAACATTACCGATGGCGTGACAACCATCGCCCCAACCGTCCGGAACGGCGGTATCACCAAAACCGGAGCCGGCACACTCACGCTGGCAGGCAACAATACGTTTACCGGAGGCGTGACCATTGAAGGCGGCACGCTGAGCCTCGCCAACGCCGGCGCGCTGAATAGCACTACACCCAACGCGATCAGCTTCGGCTCGAACGCCAGTCTCAAGACTCTCCGAATCGCCGGCCAGAACGTCACGGTTTCCGGCCTGACCACGGGGGCCACCGTCGGTACTTCGGTTGTTGAGAATGGCGAGGTCGGCACGGCCACCTTGACCGTGAACAACGCCGCAGCCAATACCTTCGCCGGCGTGCTGCAAGATGGCGCCGCCGGCACGCTGGCCCTGACCAAGACCGGGGCCGGCACGCTCACCCTTTCCGGCTCTACCGCGAACACCTACACCGGACTGACCACCGTCAGCGGCGGAACGCTGAGCCTCGGCAAGTCGGCAAGCGTCAACGCCGTTGCCGGCGATATCGTCGTCAACGGCGGCACGTTGCTGTTGTCTGCCAACCATCAGATTGCCAACACCTCCAGTATCACAGTCAACGGATCGGCCAATTTCAATCCCAACGATCGAACGGAAACGGTCAACAATCTCACCCTGAACTCCTCGTACGCCGACCCGAACCTTCACCGTATCACCAATGTTACCGTCAACGGGACGCTGGACATCACCAAGGGCATTGTTGGCATCAACAGCGGCGCGAGCGCCACGGCCAACACGCTCAGCATGAGCGGCGGCAGCCGAATCGACATGGCCGCGAATACAGACTCCACGACGCTCATCATTGGCAGTGGCGGACTGACCATGTCGGGCGCGACGCTGCGACTCGGCTGGGATGAGCTGGATTCGGCCGAGACAGCCCTTGTGAACCTGGGCGGCGATTTCACCGGAAGCGGTGCGAACAGCATCACCTACCGCACACTGGACGCATCTCGCCTGCTGGACCTTCAAAACGCAACGCGTACGTTCAACATTACCGGTGGCGTGACAACCATCGCCCCAACCGTCCGGAACGGCGGCATTACGAAGACCGGCGCCGGCACGCTCACACTTACCGGCGCCAACACTTACACCGGTCCGACAACCGTCAATGACGGACTGCTGCTGGTCAACGGCGCGCATACCGCCGGCGGCGCGTATTCCGTGCAGAACAGCGGTACTCTAGGCGGCACGGGCAGCATTGACGCGGCGGTCGGTATCGGCAATGGCGGCGCGCTCGCCCCAGGCGCATCGATCGGGACGCTGGCAATCGGAGATAGTCTCGCGCTGGCCGACGGCTCGACGTTCGAGTGGGAGTTCGATTCCCAAACCCTGCAAGCCGACCTGCTGAACGTAGACGGTGATCTGAACCTGTCCGGAATTGTAACGCTCGATCTGATCGATCTGGCGAGCACCGCCAGCGAATTGGAGTTGGGGACGGAACTGACGATGATCAGCTATGCAGGCGAGTGGAACGGCGGACTGTTCGAGGATTACGCCAACTACAGCAAGTTCACCGCAGGGCTGAACCAGTGGCGAATCTGCTATAACGATACGACGGCCGGGCTTAACGGCGGGCTGTTCGGCTCGTTCGTCACCCTTACCGCCGTTCCCGAACCGTGCAGCATCTTTCTGCTTGTGGCATTGGCCGTAAGCCTGTCGGCAATCCGTCGCCGCCGAGTTCGATGAATCGCCAGATGCATCGCCCCGCCGCACATGCGCACGACACCGGGCGAATAGACCGCTACGGGGCCGGCATAGGAATACCGGGCGGGACAGGGACTTCTTCGGGAGCGGGGCCAGGTTCGGCGTCCAGGTCCAAATTGACGGGACCGGCTTGGTCGGGACCGGCTTGGTCGAGACCGGCCTGCTCGGGACCGGCGCGTGGTGCGCCGGGCACGATCTCCCCTGGATCAAGCCAAACGCCCCGGTCGTCCAGACGCATGGTGCCGAGGTCCAGGTCAAGGTTCATCCGTTGCACCTCGTAATCGACCCAGAGTCCCAGAAAGCCATCCTGTGCGTTGAGCAGTCCGGAAAGGGCCTGAACCAGGTCGCGAGCCGTCGTGGCCCCGAAGGTCTGTTCTTCGCCCGGCTTGGGTGGACGCTGCAATCGTAACTGGGTGAGTTCCACCTGGGCAATCGCAACCTGCACCGCCTCGCGGGCAAGCTCGAAGTCGAGCTGGTTGAGCTGGATGGTTCGCAGCGTATTGCGCAAGGTCTGGACCACGGCGTCTTCATACGCATAGTACTCGCGGCGCGCCCGGTTGTAGTCGATGAGCACTTCGCGGTAATCGTTCCGCTCTTCGAGTCTGGTCAGCGGCGCGTCGAACTGCAGCCCTACCCGAAGACGGCCGGTTGTGCTGCGGAACTTCAGCGGATCGTTGTCCTTCGTGCCCAAGTCTCCGGAGAAGGTCACGTCCAGATCGCCTCGCAGTGCATTCGCGGCGATCTCCACCTGCCGCCAGCGATCGACCAGGGCGGCGCGGGCGTTCATCCAGTCGAGTCGATGGCTTCGCGCCGTCGCAACGGCGTCTTCCCATGGCATCTCAACCGGCGTGAGCGTGACGGTGTCAAGCCGAGTCCACGCCTGGACCAGGGAAAGGTAAGCCATATCCTGCGAAAGCCGCCTCAGCGCCGGCACAATCGCCGACGTCCTCGCATCGATCTCCTCGCCCTGCTCGTCCTGCATGGGGCCCGCCGACTTCATCGCTGCCGGGTCCTCGTAAGGTTCCAGGGCCGCCAGCGCATCACGGATGTCGGCCTGAAGCTTCAGGAACTCGCCATGGAGTCGGCTGACCCGGCCCTCGAACGCTTCCGGGCTCACGGCCGTCCGTTCCACGTCTCCGTCTGACAGTTCTGGGCGCGAAGCAAGTCGGCGCAGGATGGCCAGCCGCCGCGGCACCGCCGCATCGAGTTTCTTCATGTCTTCTTTGAGCAGTTCCAACGTCTCTGCGGCCAGCGCCGTGACCTGAGCAATGGAACTCGGCAGATCGTCCGGGGCAGGCACGTCCGGATCTCGAATCTGCAAGAGCAGATCGGCAATCTGGTTTTGTGCGTCGGTCGTCTGCGGATCGATCAGGTCGAATCGACTGAGCAGCGAGTCTCGGACAATCACCGGCAGCCCGGGCGGCAATCCGAGCTGCACCTTATAGGCGTCCAGCCGGTCCTGGTAGTTCTTTTTGATCGATAGCAGTCGGCTCTGGGCGCTGTAGAGCGCCTCGCGGGCCAGATCGACCTGGTAGCGGTCGATCCGACCTGCCTCGTAGGCAGATTCGAGCTGATCCAGACTCTTTCGGAGTCCGGCTACGTTTGCCCGCTGGTTGCGTATCTGAATCTGCTGCTCCATCAGGGCAAGGAGCCCGGCGGCGCCCGCGTTGGAACCGGGATGGACGGTGCCCAGCCCGATCCCGGCGCGACTGGGGCCCGGATCTGTATTGCGGCCGGTAACCGTGTTGACGTAGAAGGAACAGCGGAAACGTTCCATCTGCCGGATGTTCGCCAGAAGCGCCCGTTCCGAGTCGGTAAGCGACTCCAACACCACCGCGCGTCCCGCACCCCGCAGCAGCGGCTGCACCAGCGAGAAATCCAAGAGCGAGCCGGCCGTGTATTCGTCCGGACCTGCAAACTGCCACACGAGCGAATTGGCCGCGCCGACCACCAGTTCCGTGCCGGTCGCAAAACGTTTCCTCATTTCGAGGATGCGCGCCATGTCAGTATTGACGGCCAGTTCGCTGACCGGCCCGCCGGCCCGATCGGGACCATCGGCCGTGAAGAAGGTGGAATAGCCGCCGAAAAACTGGGCGTCGAATCGGAACTGCTGGTAAGAGACATCGAGCGCAGAGAGGTACAAGTCCTCCAGTTCGTTCTGATACTGTCGCGAGTGTGTCCTCGCAAGAAACACGGCCGACTCCCGATCGAGCACCACGTTGCCGTCTTCGTCATACGGAAGATGGAGCATCCAGTACGGGTTCTCGACGAACGGGGTGGAACCGTACTTCTGCCATGCAGGCGACCCTGGCTTGCCGTCGACGCAGCACATCAACTGATGCGAGGTCGGGTCATCCGGCGGCATGGGGGGCCAGTTTGGGCAATTCGGGTCATGCATTCGCGACTGGGGGGCCGTCTCGATCGAATAATCGGTCAGGTCCCAGCCCGGCCCCTGCGCCCCGCGCCCAATCAGGCAGTACGCCTCGTAGTCGGCCTGCTCTCGATAAAAGGACCGCGAGCAGCCGGTTGCACTACCTAACCCCACCATCAGTGTTACCAAACCGGCACAGAGCCACCCTTTTAGGTGGTTCTTGTCCAGAGGTGGCGGTGATTGTGCGGAGGTAAGCGTCTTCACGTCTTCCCAATTCGGCATGGGGGGGCAGTTGGCTTTAACGATTATGCCGACTAGGTGATATGCATTGCGTCGGCAAACCTTACCGGCTGCGTCGAACTTGCCTCGATTGGCGAAAGCCAGGGCGAAACGTTGACATTGGGCCCCAGCCCGAATATCATCGATGGTAGGCGGTCGTTCGCCCGTGGTGTCCAGTCAGACCCCCTACCCCCTCGGGGCCGTTATGAGCATTTGGAATAAAGTCCTGTTGGGCCTTATCTTCGTTACGTCGCTGGCCTTCATGTACATGGCGGCGCGCACCCTCAAAACGCACGAAACGTGGCGAGTGGCTGCCCAAAGGCAGGAAGACCGACTCAAAGATCTGAACGAGCAAATCGAAGAAACTCGCCATGCCGAGACCGACCAGAATGTGATTACCGACATGGGAATCGACCAGCTTCGCGAGGAGCTTTTCTCGATCCTGATCGATCGCGGACGCGTCTGGAACAACTGTGTGCCGGATCAAATCGACGCCGAGACCGGCGCCGTTCGCGTAAAGACCGACTTCCCCGACGAAGACAACCTGCCCGGACGCCATGGCATTCACGAAAAAACGCTTCTCTACGTCTTTGAAGAGAGTGACGTCGAGGCGCCGCTGAACGAGGCAGGCGGTCGCTATCTGGGCGAGTTTCTGGTAACGGAAGTCGCCGACGGCATGGTGGGTATCAAGCCAGCCATGAAGATGGAAAAGCCCGAATTGGAGCGTCTGACCGGCAGCCAGGGCCCATGGAGCCTCTATGAAGTGCTTCCCTACGACAGCCATACGATCCTCCGGCGAATGGACAAGGACTACCTGCGGCAAGTCTTGCCGGAAAATGTGGTGAACGAGTACCTCTACGACGGCGAGCCCATGACCAAGGCGAAGGCTGAAGAAATGGGACTCGAAGGTAAGGTTGTCAATGCCGAGGGCGAAGAAGTGGCCGACGGCGAAGAGGGCATGTATGTCCGCAACCTTCGCGACTACGGCACGATCTTCCAGAAGTTCCATCAGGACAGG
The DNA here is from genome assembly GCA_040772845.1 of Thermoguttaceae bacterium. GTDB lineage: Bacteria > Planctomycetota > Planctomycetia > Pirellulales > Thermoguttaceae > PWXP01. The sequence goes on along the minus strand of JAXGXG010000001.1, from coordinate 6,456,523 downwards.
GCCGTTTGGTACGATCGGCACGAGTCGGCCGTTCTGGACAAGGAGTACACCGAAGCCGCAAAGGCCGACGCAGCCGAGCAGGTCAAGTTCCGCACTGCCGAGGTGGCCAAGCTGAAGACGGAGTTGGCCGAATACCAGCGAGAACTGGAAGCCGTCGTTACTCACGAGAATGCCGTTAAGGCAAAGCTGGCCGAACTCGGCCAGTCGGCCGGCCAGTTGGTCGCCAATAACCGGACCATTGCAAGCCAGATTGCCCAGGTCCAGATGGAAGCTCAACGCCGCATCGACGAGCGTACTCGGCGCGTGGCTCAGCGCGAGGCCGAACAGTAACGTAAGATTTGACGGAGCAAGTCGGGCGCCCCGCGCGTCGCCCCGTGACGAAGAGGCCCAGGATGGGATTGTACGATCGCGACTATTACCGGGACCATTCCCAACCCGGTCTCTCCTTGCGCACGCCGCAGACGGCCATTGGCTGGATCATTCTGATCAATCTCGCCGTCTGGCTGGTCGGCAGCTTCTTCTTCCCCAACCCCGGGCATTCGTTGGATCGACTCGCCAGTTGGCTGGCCCTGGGTGGCGATACGCTCTGGAAGCCGTGGCTCTGGTGGAATATGGTCTCCTACGGCTTTGCCCATGCGCCGGCGCCAAGTCATATCCTGTTCAACATGCTCGGCCTGTTCATTCTCGGCCGCGATATCGAATGGACCTACGGCAAGCGCGAGTTCATCCTGTTGTACCTCGCCCTGATATTCGCCGGAGGCCTCGTCTGGTCCGTCGCTTCGGCAGTGGTCGGGGACTATCGGCCCGTGGTCGGCGCCTCGGGTGCGGTGGCTGGTATCGTGGTGCTTTACGCGATGCACTTCCCGCGCCGCACGCTTCTGCTATTCTTCGTCATTCCCATACCGGCGTGGGTCTTGGGCGTCCTGTTGGTGATGGGCGATCTTCTGGGCGCGCTGGGGCACGCGGACGAGAACGTCGCCTATCTGGTCCACCTTGCCGGCGCCGGCTTTGCCTTTCTCTACTACAAGTTTGGCTGGCGGTTTGAACGGATGGGGGCCGGTCTGAGCAAGCGAGTGCGGCAACTGCGCAGTCCCCGGCTGAAGGTGCGCCGGCCCGAAGAGGACGAGTCCGACGAGAACTTCACCGATGAGGTCGACCGAATTCTGGAAAAGATTTCACGCGAGGGGGAAGCCAGCCTGACGCGGCGCGAGCGACGCGCTTTGCAGGATGCCAGTCGGCGATATCAGGATCGATTGCGCTGATGCAATTACCGCCTGTCTCGGCAGGATGAGGAGTCTTCGGTGCGACGTGTACAAGCATGGATGCTGTTGGCCATTCTCGCGGCTGCGATTGCCGTGGCCGTGTACGCACACCGGCAGCGCGCGCTGCGCGAACGCGCTACAGCCGATCATCGTCAGGCCGCTGAAGAGCTGGACCGCCGCATTATCGGCCGCATGGTGGAGCTGCCGGGCGGCGCGTTTCAGATGGGCGACGATCTCGCTCCCGAATCGGATGGACGGCCCGCCCATGCCGTCCGGCTTGCCCGCTTTCGTATCGATGAACACGAGGTTACCAACGGCCAGTTCGATGCGTTCATTCGCGCAACCGGCCATGTAACGACCGCCGAGCAGCAGGGATGGTCGCTGGTCTGGGACAGCGAGACGGGGCAGTGGACCCGCGTGGAGGGCGCCGATTGGCGCCACCCCGGCGGACCGTACACCCGCATCGGCGGCCGCGAACGCTATCCGGTTGTCCACGTCTCGTGGTTCGATGCCGTCGCTTACTGCCGCTGGGCGAACAAACGACTGCCGACCGAGGCGGAATGGGAATACGCCGCACGCAGCGGACTGCGTGACTGTTCCTTCCCCTGGGGAAACGAGGAGCAGGCGGACGGCCATTACCAGGCCAATTGCCGGCAGTTCGGCGATGCGGCGGATGCCGATGGGTATCTGCGTCTCGCCCCGGTGAAGTCTTTTCCACGCAGTCGATTCGGCCTGTACGACATGAGCGGAAACGTGGCCGAGTGGTGTTCCGACTGGTATGCGGCCGACTACTACGCGGCTTCGCCTGCGGAGAATCCGACAGGTCCGCCGCAGGGAACCGAGCGTGTCGTGCGGGGCGGTTCCTGGCTTTCGCCGGAGGCCTATCGGGCAGATCATCATTGCGGAACCCGCTCGAAGCGCCCACCTGACACCACCACCGACCACCTCGGCTTCCGCACCGCCCGCCAGCTCGTCCCATAACCCCTCGCCCCGCATTCAGACAGCACAACGATCTCCCGGGATATACGCCGATGAACATAACGCCAGAATTACCGGTGTTATGTTAACGGCGCGCCGGTCGCGCGGCTACCGAGGCCCGACAATGCTGCTGCACCGGCTTGCGGCATCCCCTTGGACCGCCTAGAATTGTGAACGGGGGGTAACCTTTCCGGGAAAGGGTAATCGGGGTGGAGTAAGAAGCAGGCATCAGAAACATGAAGGCGCACACCGCACGAGAAACCTTTGATCGCCACCTAGCTGAAGGCGGACTTGCCCGTCTTCAACGCGGGCTAACAAACGGATGCACGCGAGGCGGCGGTCGCGTGTTGGATGATGGTCGGGTCACTTGCGCCGCTGGCGTGCCCCGTGTCGTTCGTAGCGATAGAATACTGAAATGGACACTGTCTACATCGAAACATCTATCGTGAGCCACGCAACCGCATGGCAGAGTTCGATTCTTGCCACTGCGGTTCTCCAGCAACAAGCCAAGCGTTGGATGGACGAACAGCGACCGCTCTACGATGTGGTCACTTCCCAACTGGTGATTGACGAAGCCAGCATGGGCGATCCGGACGCTGCGGCGCGCCGTTTGGCGATGCTCGACGGGATCCCGACCCTGCCCGTGAATCCCGCGGCTGACACCGTTGCTGACGAGATTATTCGTCATTCGATGATGCCCGCCTCCGCTCGAATCGATGCCTTGCATGTCGCCACGGCGGCCTTGGCTGGTGTACAATATCTGTTGACCCAAAACTGCACACACATCGCGAACGCTCGTGAGCTTCCTCGCGTTTATCGGTTGCTCGATAAACTTGGCCTATCGGGCATGTTGATCTGCACGCCGATTGAATTTCTCGGAGGTGACGACGATGACACGTAATACAATACTTGATGAATTGCACGCAGCACGACGAAAGATCCTTACTGACTGGAACGGCGACACGGCAGCGTACCTGCGCGATGCCCAAGCAAGACTTGAAGCGTCTGGTCGCCCGATATCGCAACGCAAGCAGCGAACAATTCGATGCACGCCGGCAGCGAAGTCGGGCGGAGGTGAAATGGAAGATCAAACGTCGCCGCCCGTGGATCGGTAACGTTGCCGCACAGACACGCCGCAGCACCCGACGCTGGCGGCGCCGCTGGCCTGCCGCAAAGGCCTCGCTTACATCGACCGATTTTATCGGCCGAGGAAAATGATGAAACGACGCGTTTGCCTCGGGTCGCACGCGGAAGATGCCCACGGCTTGCCCGGGGGAGTCTCACGATTTCTGCTACCCCGACCGCCCGGCACACCCGTCTTCCGGCATCCTTCGACGGCCAACGCCGCCGAAGGATGCCGGAGCGGAGTTCTTCAAAGGCAACGTGGCGATACGCCAGAAAGCGGCGGTTCCAGTGCAGGTAGGTCTTCTCCGTGCTGCTGGCGTAGTGGCGCAGGCGGATGACCTCGCGCAACCGCTCCAGCCTCGCGGCATCATCCACGAAGGCCTGCGCTGCGGGCGAGCCGTCCGTCCCTGCCTTGGCTCCGCGGTATTGATAACGGTAGATGCGTATCGCGTCCGACGCCTGCTGAAGCTGCCACGGCTTCGTACCCACGCGCCCACCCACTTCGGCCAGAACCCGCTCCAGCGTTTGCTCGAAGCTGTATCCGGCATGCGCCCGGGCGAAGAACAGGAACTCCCGCACCCAACGCACGAGGTACGGCTGGTGCTTATCCAGCGCCAACTTCTTTTCTCGCAGGAACTTGGCATAGCCGTCGAGCACCTCGTGCAGAGGATCACCGCGATCCGCCATATCTCGGTTTCCTGTTGATCCAGAGCGGGATAGCACCGGAATACCCGTTTTGTCCATCGGATGCCAGGCTGCGACTGCCCCTCTGCGGGATGAGTTTTCATCTCAAACCACTTGGCAATGCCCACACTTCGTGGTAGATTCACCCGCAGCAACCCGGCAAAGGGGGATTTCTGTAGAATAACAAGTCGTTGTCGATCGCAATTGACCCTTCAATCCCAACGCCGAACAGGAAATGACAGACCGACTTTACGCTGGCGACAAACTCAATCGCGGTAGCACACTGGTATCTTCGAACGGATTGCACCGTCTCGTCATGCATGAGGACGGTAACCTGTCCCTTTGGTCGCCTGGTTCAGACAAGCCGAAATGGACCAGCAAGACGCAGGGCAATCGCGTCGCTTGGGCTGTGCTTCAAGAAGATGGCAACTTCGTCATTTACAAGACAGATGGCACACCTGTGTGGGCGACAAATACAAGCGGCCAACGCGTCGCTTGGGTTGTCGTGCAAGATGATGGCAACGTTGTTCTGTATCACCCAAGTGGTCGCGTACTGTGGGCCATAGGTACGAATACTCCGGACCGGAAACGCTGGCATGCCACAGAGAGATTTCGATGTACGCACGGAGACTGGGAAGATGCACACGGAATTGGACTATCTGAGCAAGAGGCGATCCACGACCTACGGCAATACGAGGCCCATGCTTGCATGATACAGAGCGACAGTGTCCGCGAACGCGATGATCTGCACACGTATTCGGAATAGGCCAACTAACCATGCGGTGAACGGGAGCCGCCGATGACGCGGGTCTTGAAATCAGAGTTTTTCGGCGGCGGCCCCGTTACCGTCGTCGTCAGAAACCTCTCACGGAACATCCGGAGGAATATGGGGATGCGTCGAGAAACTGTACCAACCGTATTGGCAGTCCTGGGTGTTGGCGCTTTGGCGTTGGCGGGTTTCGCAACTGCGCAGACGACGACTGCGCCCCAAGCCACCCCTACCGCGAACGTTCCACAGTCGACTGCCCAAAATCCACCAGCAAAGACAACCGACTACGTCACCAGTGTCCTTGTTGCCGGCTTTGGCGGATTCCTTGGTTGGATACTAACCAAGAGCCTCGGGTGGTTCCTGCTCCGTCGTCGCCTTCTAGCCTACCTGAAGGTTGTAACCGATTCCAACCTTCGGCAGTATCACGACTCGAAGAAATGGCTGGCGGCGGTTCGTGAGAAGACGCTTAAAGAGGGGCACATTGTGAATCTTGCGGCAGACTACACTAAGGACGATTTAACAAGCCTTACATGTGTGCGCGAGCAATGCCTAAAGCTCCTCACCAAGTATGAGTTGGTCGTCCTGACGAGGCTCATGCAACGCATTTGGGAACTTGAGGCGCTATTCGATGGCTTCTGTAAGACACTTCAGGCATACAAGGCTGCGGGGAAGGTATTGGATGCCGAAGATGTCGAGCATCTCAAGGCAAAGGAAGACCGCATCCTGAGCTACTTGGCAGTGCTACCCGAATCGTTAGGAAGTGTGTCATCGGCGCCTTTCGATTTTTCTGGTATCCATGGTGCCGAGACATTGGTAACAGGCGGAAGCGCGATCAAGGCGCCCAGGGCGGGTGTAAGGACGGAAGTTTCTAACCAAGCGGTAAACCCGACCGGCGGATCGGGTCCGCCCTGAAATGGAAGGCTCTCGGCCGCTGGGTTACCGCGGTCGTTCGGCTGGGAGGCGGTCCGAAAAAGCGATCTGCAACAGCAACGGGAGTAAACGAGTGATCCTCAGGTACCTATGCCTTGGTGTCTTGCTGACCTGCGGCACAACGGCGCTGGTCGTCCTGGCTGACGGACCGCCTGATAGCCGGGGCGCCAAGACGATTGAGGAACTGTTTTCGGCATACAAGAAGGCAACGGAGGATGGCGATTGGAAAGCACTATTCCTGCTCGGAACCCCCGAGCGGCAGGACAGTGACCTTCTCATGGTGGCCGTTGGCACAGCGGCATCCAACGACGAAACGTTGAGAAGTCTCGTTGAAAAACATGGGGCAAATTGGAAGCAGTTCGACCATGCATGGACGGAGGCCGATAATCAACGTTTCCTGCGCGAGTATCCAGCTATTGCGGCATCTCTCGGCAAGCAGGTAACAGAGAAGCCAGAGATGTTTGCGGCGGCACAGAGCTATATCGCTAAGAAAAGCGAGCCCTCGTCAACAAAGGTTCACGAACTCAGGAACTTGGCCCGTCACGGGGCGACGGCCGTGGGCGAATCACTCGAGAGCCGTACGTGTATCGAGCGGCATTACGACGCTCAAGGGAATCAGACGGGGCTAGTTCCCCGAACCTTTTCAGTGAAGTCGCGGCTGTGGTTTCGACAGATAGATGGACGTTGGTACCTTGCAACGGAGAACGAGATCACTCCTGCGAAATGAGAATTAGACGTATCGCGATCGCAGAACAAAGGCGTGCACCGGAGCCGCGTTCCGGTTTTGGAAAATGGAGGGCGTCATCGTCGCGGCCGGGTGACGCCGGTCGTTCGGCGCGAGAATGAAATGAAAGAGACCCGCATTATGTGGATTGAGCGAAAGGACGGACTGGCTGGTCCGGCCAGAATCGGGCGAGTTACGTTCTCCAAGACGCGGAAATCCATTCACTACCGGGGCAAGACCTTCCACACGCTCGCCGGACGCGGGTTCAAGGCAAACTACGCCGACGCCGAGACCGGAGAGGAGTATTGGATATCCGGCTGTCACAAGGACGGCCGGGATGCCCTGTACAATACCGACGTCGAGATCGACGACGATGTGCGGGAGGAATACTGGACACAGATTCGAATGCAACCAGAGAATGTGACACTGACCAAGTTCCGAGCAATGGGAAAATGCAAATGAAGGCCGAACCACGGCCTGCTGGATACGTCGCTATCGCGCCGCCCCAGAGGCCGGACGTCGCCGAGAGTACTTGACGTCAAGCAGGCCGGTCGCGAGAATGGGATTACTGGCCGTATTTTCTCTCCTGAACCCCACACGAGAAACGCTGATGAACACGAATACTGGCTCGGTTTTTGACTTGAGCCCTCCGGAGAAACTCCAACTCGTGGAAGATCTTTGGGACGATCTGGCAGCAGTTCCTTCGGAGGTGCCCATCCACGACTGGCAGAAGGAGGAGTTGGCGAAACGAAAGGCCAACCTGATGAACCATCCGGCTTCCGGCCTATCCTGGGAAGAGGTCAAACGTAGGATCCGAAGCCGATATGGCCGCTAAGTTTGTTGTTGCACCAGAAGCAGAGATCGATATTAGCGAGGCTTATGGCTGGTACGAGGAGCGTCGACCTGGGTTGGGAGAGGAGTTCCTTGGTTGCCTTGATGCATGTATTGAGGGAATTCGTCGCATGCCCGAAATGCACGCCAAGCTTCACGACGAATACCGCCGGGCACTGGTCAGACGGTTTCCTTATGCAATCTTCTACGAGCATGCCGAAGACACGGTGACCGTATACTGCATCTTCCATACGTCCCGTGATCCTGAGAAGTGGCGTCAAAGGCTACCGTAGAGCCCTTTCCCGCCGAACCAATCGTTGGACCGGACGGCGAATAGCGTCATACCCGACCGCTGGCATAGAAACTCATAGACGCTCCTGCTACGGTGGTTTGAGTTCAACTTAATTCGTCACTCTGAATCATGCCCAATCTCTACGAATCGCCAAACGAAATGAACGTGACGCCAATGTGGTGCGTCTGGTTCTACAAAACATACTGGCCAGCGTGGTGGATCGGAACGATCCTCATCGCGCTGAGCTGGTTTGGCGTTGTGACGCCGACGGTTGGTTGCGCCTCGCTCGCTGCTCGCTTCGTCTCCACTCTTGGGCTAATATAGGGCCGTCCCTTCGGGACTGACCGGCACATGATAGCTGCGTCTCGCGGCATCAACCACGAAAGACGCGAATCACGCGAAAGGGGCCGCCAGCGGCCGTTTCTCTGTTGCCTCCGTTTCCTCCTGTTCCTTTCTTGCTGCTTCAGGCCAGTCGTCAATCAAATGAAACATGAACAGCAGGCCGCGGAGCAAGCAGAGGAAGAAGCCTGACCTCCGCGCATTGCAGATTCGTGCGTTTCCTCTCTCCGCCCCGGTCGGCCCCGTGCCGGTCGAGCGCATGATTGGCCACTACATGCACTCCCCGATTCGCTGATCCTCCGTCCATGCCGTCGCCTTTGGCGACGGCATGGACGGAGCGAAGAGTGAGAGAAGAAGCCTGCGTAGTGGCCAATCAGGTGCTCCGCCGCCGCGGGGGCGGTGGGGGCATGTCGTGAAGGCATGTGGCCGCTGGAATCGCGGAACGACGCGTTTGACTCGGGTCGCACGCGGAAGATGCCCACGGCTTGCCCGTGGGAGTTTCACGATTTCTGCTACGCGACCGCCCGGCGCACCCTTCCTCCGGCATCCTTCGGCGACCAACGCCGCCGAAGGATGCCGGAGCGGAGTTCTTCCAAGGCAACGTAGGGTAGCACCAAACGTGAAGCTCTCCCGGGCAAGCCGGGAGCATCCCTTTCTTGGTCCCCAGCCCGATTGCCCCGAAATCCCCGTATTTCACAACCGCGAGCGGCGGGCGTGAGCCCCACGCTTCGAATAGCAGAACTGCCGCAGTCGCCCTCCGTGAAGAACAAGCGAATCGCCTCCGATCCATGCTCCCAAGCCGAATGCGCTGTGGTCCGGGGATAAGCACCGGCGAGTGACGCTGCGCGGGCTGAGAACAGACAGGACGAGGGGTGCCTCTGCGGGTACGGCTTGCGTTCCGGATGGCGGGTGGACCGCTTCGGAGACGAAGGGGGCGCGAAGCACTCAGGAAGACAACAGGGCGATCCACAGCGAGGCGAGGATACGGCGCACCCTCGGAAGTCAGCGCCGAGGGCGAGGCGCAGCATACGCCGGGGCAAGCAGGCATGCTGCTTGGGCTTCGCGGCCCAAAGCCCGAACGCCGTCGCAACTGCTAGCTTGCCAGCGGTGGTTGTCTGTAGACCGAGTGTTGTCTTCTCCTTGTGCGGGTCAGCGGAACAGACGCTGCTGCCTCTCGGAAGAGCTTCGTGGCTTCTTCCGCCGTGGCCGCTTCGGAGGCAACTCCTTGCCCCGAATCTGCGCGTCGATCGCCTTGGCGATCGGGCTCAGCCGCATCTTGCCCAGCGACCCTTCATGCCGGGGTAGACTGGCCAGCATCGTAGCGAACGCTTCATGCACGATCATCACCGTGCCGACCAGAGCGTGAAATCTCGCGGCGCCGGTGACGTTCCCGTCATCGATGCCCCAGAATATCTTAAGCCGCGCGTTGACCCGCTCCACAGCCGGGCGGCCCTTGTAAAGCCGCTCGAACTGCTTCGTGGCACGCGGAATAGCAGGAAACCGTCGCAGGTCGATCTCTTGTTTGACTCGCACCGTCAAGCCGTACTTCTTGCCTGCGTTGCAGCGAGAGCTCATCGGACATTCCCAGCCCTCATGCATCGCCGGGCAGCGATACTTCAAAGTGCCCCGGGACGGCTCGTGGCCGATGTAGGCCATGCGGTGCCGAACCATAGGCGTACTTACGCGATCATAGCAGTGTAGTGTACCCGCCTCATCGTACACGATATTCGAGTTGCCGTCGTGGCCGGGAAGCATTCTCTCGTGCTCCTCCTTCCATAGCGAACGGTTTTGGATGACCGGTTTGATGCCGGATTCGTGCAGCTTCTGATGGACCTTGGCGTCGTCAGCCGCTTTGTCGTAAGCGAGCGTTGCCATGCGCCCCTCGGGAAGGTTCGCTTGGGCCTGATCGACCAGGATCGGCAGCATCTCGTTGTCACCCGTCTTTGTCGAACTGATGCGGTACGCCAAGGACACTTCGTGACGCGTGTCGACAAGCAGGTGCAGTTTGAACCCAAACCATTCCACAATACGACTGACTAGGCCGTCTTCATTCTTGTATTCCTTCCGGCCGCCGGCCGGCTGCGGCAGGCCGTTCTTGTCCAGTTCGATCTTCGATGCCCTCTTGTCGGCAGCCGAATCGGCTGAGCCCTCCGCAGCCGTTGCACCTTGGATCGTTGCCGGTTGTTGAGACGGGACGGGGCCGTGGGTCCCTCGCTCTACCTCAGAAGGGCCGCTCGCCGCCGCGGGTCTGGATGATTCCTTCCCGGCGTCTGCCGCCTTCTTCTGCTCCATTTCCTCTTTGTGCTTCTGGGCATCGGCCCGGGTGCGCCGAGCATTCAGCCATGTCGAATCGCCGGCGGTGCTTTCCCCCAAGTCCGGCACGGCACGGCCCAATCGCTGAGCCATCACGTTGAATATCTCCTCAAGATGCGGCCGATGGGGATCTTGCCCAAGCACGTCCAGGAAGCGGGAGACGTTCCATCCGTTGGGGATTTGTTCCGGCGACTCGATGCCGGCGATCTTCTGCAGCGACGGATTCCGCCTCAGCTCTCCTAAGCAGGCCTCCACATCCCGGTGCCTCAGTGCCATGGTCAACACCACGACACGCCAAAGGACGAGCACCGGATAATCGTTACGTCCCCGGCCGCGCCATGTCCGAAGGCTTTCGAGCAAGGGCCCATCCGGGATGGTCTCGAAGAGGCGTCGAAGGGTGACCAGAGCGGGCGCGTCTTCCAGACAAACCCAGGCGAACAGCGGAAGTTGGACTTGGATTCTCATGGTTGGCCTCCGTGCGTAACTGACGGGCCTATTATACACCGCAACTAATCCCCGCACAAGGGGAGGAGTGGTCGAAAAATCCAAAAAATCGGCTAGTCGGCGGCCAAAACACGGAGAAAAATCACGACTTTGCGGGTAAGACCATTTTTAACCCTCTCCCAGGTCCTCTCCAGCCAAGGACTTGCGAACAGCGCATTCGGCTTCATGCTCCCTCTGGGCCCTTGTGCCGTAGCACCGGCACCCGGTAGAATGGTTACTCGTGTGGGCATAGCTCGAAGGCATCGGTGTGTCGGACCGAGGCAGTGAGAAGCGAGTGGCTAACCTGCGTCCGCGCGCCTCCGCAGGTTGAGTGCGACCTTGAATCCCGTGCATGAGGCGGCTAGAATCGGCAGAAACTGGCAGTTCTGATTGGGGGGTATGCCGTGGCGACCGGCGGACGACCTCGGGCCGATCACCAGCAGAATAGGCAGAAACTCCGTAAAACCCCGCAAGACTACTGCGCAAACACATAAGGCGTGGCTACAGTTACACTTACGAAGAACGCCCGCGGCAGTATCTGGAGAGTGACGCATTGCTGGGTCTGAGGCACCTGAAAAGCGTGAGCGAGGAGTAACTTGATGGACGATCTCAACACATGGTTCGCGGATCGTCCGAAGTGGCTGCAGGAAGCTGCCAGTCTTCTCCTGACGAAAGGCCGTCTGGCGGATGAGGACGTCGATGCCCTCTTCAGAAAGTGTTTGCGGGAGGTCGACTCGGAAGACACAACAGCGGCGGCGGCTTTCCCTACGGACGCTTTCCATGCCGAGAGCGCGTCCGCACTGCGCCTATGTTCCATCGGCAACGTGAAGGGCATCAACGCGCTCGCGCCTCGTAGTCCACTGGACTTCGGCCCGGACAACATGGCCGTCGTGTACGGCGGCAACGGATCGGGAAAATCCGGTTACGTTCGCATATTGAAGCACCTATGTGGCGCGCGGAACCCAGGGACGCTCCATCCGAACGTGTTTGCGGCCGACGGTGCTCCTCAGTCGGCATACATCACGTACAAGAGCGACGATCAGGAACGCCAAGTGTCCTGGAGTACCTGCGACGGGGTTCAGGCGGATCTTCGTCCCGTGGACATCTTCGACACCGAGCGCGGCCGGATGTATCTGGAGAGCGAAAGTGAGGTCACCTATGAGCCGCCCGCGCTGCTGTTCTTCTCCGAGCTGATCGCCGTCTGCGAGCAGATCTCGCAGCGCATTGATGGCAAGCTGGGAAGGCACGCGTCGAGGAAACCTCAGATTCCTGCGGAGTTCGCCGACACAGTGGTGGGCAAATGGTACTCATCCCTGAGCGCGACGACTCCACCTGAGGATGTTGCCCTGCACACGAAATGGTCTACCGAAGACGACCAGTCCGTTGCCGACCTGGAAGAACGTCTGGCAGAGAAGTCACCTGCCGACCGGGCCAGGGAGCTACTTACAAAGAAGAAGCATGTGGAGGACATGGTCCGTGGAATCGAAAACCTGGTTTCGAAGCTTTCCGATGAGAACAGCCGTCGCATCCTGAAGCTCAAGAAGGACAAGCTCATTAAGCGTGAGGCCGCACAGGCCGCCGCTACTAAGGTATTTTGCGGGGCTCCCTTGGAGGGCATCGGGACGGATACCTGGAAACTTCTGTGGGAACACGCGCGCCAGTACTCCGAGGACCATGCCTATGCTGGCCGGGCATTTCCGCATCTTGCCTCCGATGCCAAGTGCGTTCTCTGCCAACAGCCATTGTCAGATGATGCCCGGAAGCGCTTCGCATCCTTCGAGGAGTTCGTCAAAGGGCAAGCTGAGAAAGACGCAAAGGCGGCGGAGAAGGCCCTCGAAGATGCGATGGTCGCGATCGGGGATATCGCGACCGATCAGGCAATCAAGACGCAATGCGATGCCGCAGGAGTGACCTACGAAGGAGATATGCCCCCCGTGGTCGCTTCCGTGGAAGCCCTCCGGCAACGCAAAGCCAGGCTGCTTGATGTCGAATCGGAAGGTGACTTGCCTGATCCTCCGGATTGCACGCCTTGGCTACAGGAAACCAAGCAGAAGGCGTCCAAATATGCCGATGTTGCGAAGAAGTGCCAGGAAGACGCGGCGACCGATACGCGGCCGCAACTTCAGAGCCAACTGCACGAACTCAAAGCGAGGAAGTGGCTCTCTGAACAGCGCGATGCCGTCAAGGCGGAGATCGAAAGGCTTCAGGCCGTGGAACGCTTGAACCATGCAAAGCGGCTGACGGATACACGCGGTCTTTCGCGCAAGAAGGGCGAACTTGCAGAGGCATTAATCACCGAGGCGTTCGTACAGCGATTCCGCGACGAACTGGTGGCGCTTGGGGCATCACGGATCAAAGTAGAACTGGTCAAGAAGCGAGTGGATCGCGGCCACGTTCTCCATGAGTTGCGCTTGGCGAACGCCCGATCGGGCGCACCACGCGATGTCCTGAGCGAAGGCGAGAATCGCGTCGTATCCCTCGCTGCCTTTCTGGCGGACGTAACCGGTAAGCAGCAACCCGCGCCATTCGTGTTCGACGACCCCATCTCTTCGTTGGACCAGGATTTTGAGGAGGCCGTGGTACAGCGACTGGTGCGCTTGGCTGAAAATCGGCAGGTGGTCGTGTTCACCCACCGGGTTTCTCTGCTGGTCCTGTTGCAGGAATGCGGTAAGCGCGAGGGACGTGAACCCAAGGTGACCTGGGTCAGATGCGAGCCTTGGGGTACGGGTGAGCCGGGCGACACACCACTGTTTGCGAAGAAACCGGACAAGGCGCTCAATGCGCTTCTGAATGAGCATCTGGCCAAAGCGCGGAAGGCGCATGAAGAGGAAGGCCAAGCGGCCTATGCACCGCTTGCGAAGTCTATCTGCAGCGATTTCCGCATTCTGCTCGAACGCATGATCGAATACGAGCTGCTGGCGGATGTTGTTCAGCGGTTCCGGCGAGCCGTCAACACGCAAGGCAAGCTGGACAAGCTGGCCCGCATTACAACCGAGGACTGCAAGCTCCTCGACGACCTGATGACGAAATACTCCCGTTACGAACACTCGCAGCCGAATGAAGCCCCAGTCGCTCCTCCTACTCCCGATGAACTGAAGACGGACATGGAGGCACTGCGAGACTGGCGAACTGCCTTTGTTGCGAGGCCCTCGTGACGCGCCCGTCAAAAGGATTGCCCAACAACTGCATGCAGCGGACGGCGCTGCGCGCCGCCGCTGATGCGTGAACGTTATACGACAACAACCTCCTTCGGTTTGTGGATCTGATCTGTGGCAAAACGGCTCTGGAGCTATCGAAGCGGCGATCTAAAGGAGGATCTTGGTCTCGTCCTTCTGGGCGGTATTGGTGCGGTTGCACCCGTTGCCCGCGAAGAGGACGTCGGACTTGATGCAATCGTGACTCTGTTCCGTCCGGAAGCGAGATTGCTTTTCGCACAAGAGTCTTTCTACGTTCAATTGAAATCTTCAAACACTAACGAGATCGCGTTTGACGCGGAAGATGTCGAATGGTTGCGACTGATCGCTATGCCCTTCTTCATCGGACTTGTCGACGGAGAGAACTCCGTCGTTCGTCTCTACTCGACAAATTGCCTGTACGAGTTTTTTGCGATCGACGAAAGATACAAGTCGATAATCGTCAGGTTCGGCGAGGGCGTTACTGCGGACGGATCACCAGAGGACCTTGCGGTGTATCTTCGCGATCCAATTCTTGAATGGTCTACCGCGGACATATTTAAGAACGAATTCCGCCAGCTCGCATACGACGTGATGAGCAAATGGCTTGAAATTGAGGGGGACAACGTTCGTCTACGTCGAACAGGAATCTACTGGCACGCGAACTGGATAACAAATAGACCGCCAGATGTCGCCTTTGAAAGATTTTCATTTGGATCGGCGTCCAACGAGGGATTAAAACGAACTCTCCGATATATTGAACCGTTGCTTGGTCGATTGATATCTCAGATGGCCAGCGGTGGCGGACTCGCCATAGAGTTTCCGGAATACATAAGCCGTGTATATTTGGAAAACCAGATCGAGTGCAAACGAATCGAAGCGGTGATGCAGTCTCTCGAGAACGAAGGTGAACGCCGTACCGTAGAGCCTCCGGAAACGTCCTGCTCGTGACCGCGAACGTCGTATTGTTGAGCTCATACACGATGAGCACTCGAGGCTGGCGGCACCACTGGTTTGGCTCAGATGCTTCGGTCACATCGACCGATGCTATCGGAAGATGAACTCGGTTACCCCAAGCGGGAGACCACCAACTGGGCAGGCAATTTCTGGGGCGTGGTTGACTCGCCCGTCCTTTCCAGCCGACGCGTTCCAGCCCTGTCGGCTGCTGGCGGTTGACCTCGGCATTCGTGTCCTTCCGGCAAGCGTGTATGAATCGTTTTGAGCGGGGTGGTATGATTGGCTGTCCACGCACGATTGGAAGGAGGACAGCTGATGGGTACTGGGAAGGGTTCGCGGGCGATGCCTGCTCGATTGGAGGGGGTTCAGCGGCGGTTTGAGCGGTGGCGACGGAAGCGAAAGAAGGCAAAGGCGAGGATTCCCGATCCGCTGTGGGATGCGGCGGTGGCGCTGGCCGAGACGTACGGGGTTCACAGGACGTCGAAAGCGTTGAGCCTGGATTACTATTCGCTCAAGAAACGCGTTGAGGAGGCTTTGGCTGACAGGAGAGGAAGGCAAGGAGTGCCAGCCGACGTGGCAACCGGAGGATCCAAGGCGGACTCAGCGTCCGGGGCAACGTTCCTTGAACTGCCGCCGCCTGCGTGGGCTGCTGGCAGTGAATGCACCTTGGAACTGGAGGAGGTCGGTGGGGCGAGAATGCGGGTGCACCTGAAGGGGTTTGCGGAACCCGATCTGGCGGCCCTCAGTCGCAGCTTCTGGGAGTCCGCTTCATGATCCAGGTAACGCCGCAGATGCACGTCGTGGTGGCCGTCGAGCCGGCCGACTTCCGTCGGGGGATCGACGGGCTGGCTCGATTGTGCAAAGAGGTCCTCAAGCACGACCCGTTCAGCGGGTGGGTGTTCGTGTTCCGCAACCGGCGGGCAACGGCCCTGAAAGTGCTGGTCTACGACGGGCAGGGGTTTTGGCTTTGCCACAAACGGCTTTCGAGCGGCCGGTTTCCTTGGTGGCCCAGCCGCACGGATGCATCATCCTTGACGCTGGCGGCGCACCAAGTGCAGATTCTCTTCTCGGCTGGTAATCCACGGGCAGCGCAGACGGCGCCGGCATGGCGCCCGGTCGGCCCGGCGGCCTGACGAGGACAAGGCCGGAAGGTCGAATATTGCCCAATTCGGTCTTGCGCTCCGACCGCTTCCTTGCTATCCTTCAGCCGTTTTGAGCCATTTGCCCCGTCATGGCCCGTCGCGTGGTCCCGGGGGTTTCGCCAGTCACTCGCGTGGATATGATGAAGGCACGGAAGAAGCCGAACATCATCGAGATCGACATGGAAAAGCTGGCAGACGTTCTGCGGCGTGCGGAAGCCGCGCTGGACGCGAAGGACTACGAGACGCTCAAGGCGTTCGTCGACTCGCACGCCTATCTGGCCGAGTTGCTGGCCGACAAGGAGATGAGCCTCGCTCGGCTGCGGAAGATCGTGTTTGGCGCCCGTACCGAGAAGACGGCGGCAGTAATCGGCCGCGGGAAGGATTCAGAGCCTTCGCAGCCGCCTGGGGCAGCCGAATCGGCCGGCTCGCCGACCGACGTCCCTGAGAAAGAAGCATCTGCGGAAGCGGAGCCAAAACCAAAACGCCCCGGGCATGGTCGCAATGGCGCAAAGGCCTACCACGGGGCCGAGAGGATTCCGGTGGGCCACTCGACGCTGCAAGCAGGCGATCCCTGCCCAGGTTGCACGAAAGGCACGGTGTACAGGATGGCGTCGCCGGCGGTCCTGGTGCGGGTTACCGGCCATGCGCCCTTGCAGGCGAAAGTTTACGAACTCGAACGACTACGCTGCAACCTGTGCGGCACAATTTTCACGGCCGAGACCCCTAAGGGCGTGGGTTCGGCGAAGTACGACGCGACGGCGGCAAGCATGATCGGGCTGCTGAAGTATGGAACGGGGATGCCGTTCAACCGATTCGGAGGCCTGCAAGGGCATCTGGGGATTCCCTTGCCGGCCTCGACGCAGTGGGACATCATCCGCAAACAGGTTCCGTCCTTCGAGCCAATCCACGCCGCGTTGGTGTATCTGGCCGGTCAGGGCGAGTTGCTGCACAACGACGACACGCCGGCGAAGATTCTGTCGCTGATGGGGAAACGCGCCGAGCAGGCCGCTGCGGCGCGGCAGGCCGCTACGGCGGATTCCGGACAAAAGGACGGGCCGGAGCGTCGAGGGCTTTTTACCACCGGCATCATCTCGGTGTACGAGGGTCATCGGATCGCGCTGTTCTTCAGCGGGCGGAAGCACGCGGGCGAGAACCTCAAGGACGTCCTGGCCCGGCGTGTGGCCGAATTGGGAGCGCCGATCCAGATGTGCGACGCCCTGTCGCGCAATCTTCCGGGCGAACTGGAGACGATCGTAGCGAACTGCCTGGCCCACGGACGGCGGCAGTTCGTCGATGTGGTGGCGTACTTCCCCGAGGCGTGCGAGTACGTGCTGGATGCCTTGAAAGTGGTGTACCACAACGACGCGTTGGCCCAGGAGCGGAATCTCTCGCCGGAGGAGCGGCTGGCGTTTCACCAGGCCGAAAGCGGCCCAACGATGCAGACACTGCATGCGTGGCTCGGCCGCCAGTTGGACGAGCGGCTGGTGGAGCCGAACTCGTCGCTCGGCAAAGCCATCGGGTACATGCTCCGGCACTGGCCGGAATTGACGCTGTTCCTGCGTCAGGCTGGGGCCCCGCTGGACAACAACCTGTGCGAACGCGCGTTGAAGAAGGCGATTCTGCATCGCAAGAATTCCCTCTTCTTCAAGACCGAGAACGGCGCTCGCGTTGGGGATATCTACATGAGCCTTATCCACACTTGCGAGCTTTGCGGCGCCAACCCCTTCGATTATCTCACCGAACTGCAGCGGCACGCCACCGAGGCCGCCTTGAAGCCCCGAGCTTGGCTTCCCTGGAACTACCGTCAGACGCTGGCTGCCGTTTCCCCGTCCCCCGCCGTTGCCGCAGGCTGACCGCCCGCCCCGATTTCCGCCCCCAGTGCAACCGTCCGGCCAAAGTTTTTCACGCTTGCCGGAAGGACACCGGCATTCTCCTTGCCAAGCCAACTATTCGGGAGTATACTCCATTTTAGTCAAACTAAACGGGAGTAGGTTCCATAATGGCCGCAATCAGCCGTATCCTCGACATCAACCTTCCAGAGGGGCAGTCGGCCTTCTTGTGGGGGGCAAGGAAGACGGGGAAGTCCACGTATCTACAGACGCGATTTCCGGGGAGCATGTATCTCGATCTGCTGAAGACGGACGTGGCGATCGATCTGTTGCGGCGACCGGCGCTGCTGCGAGAACGACTGGCGGCTCGATCCGCCGCCCGTTGCCGAAAAAGGCAATCCCTGTTATACTGTTTCAGGGGAGCCTTCACGAGCGAGAAATGAAGCCATGCCGACAGTTCTGCGCACCGGCCCGTATCGGTTGTTGTTTTACGCGTCGGATTTCCAGGAACCTCCCCATATCCACGTCCGTCGCGATGAAATGATGGCCAAGTTCTGGATTCTGCCTGTCCGTTTGGCGGCAAACATTGGGTTCTCCGCAAGAGAACTGCGTGACGTGGAGAAACTGGTTCTAGAAAACGAGGACGAGATTGAGAGGACTTGGAATGAGTTTTTCGGCAACCCTTGAGCAAGATGCGGCTGCTCTGAAGGTGGACGTCACCGAGGACGAATTGATCGTCCAGCTTGTGGACGGCCGAAAGGTATCGGTTCCACTTGCATGGTATCCGCGTCTGCTCCACGGAACCCCTGTTGAAAGGAGTACCTGCGAACTGATGGGTCGGGGGACGGGCATTCATTGGCCCCTTCTCGACGAAGACGTCTCCGTGGCAGGTATTCTGAAGGGGCGACCTTCGGGCGAATCGCCCAAGTCACTTAAGCGTTGGCTGGACAGCAGGAAGCGACCGTGCCCACCCGAACCGGCCTGAACGTCGCCTGACGCGGTGATTCCCCTGCTCCCGCCTGCCTGTTTCGACGGAATCTCGCGCTGCATTACGCCAATCGGAGAGACTACTGCCCGGCGGTCGGCGCCGGGACTTCAGATACCAGGACGGCCGTGTCGGGCGCCTTGCCGGAATAGAAGGCGAGGTAGTGTTTGCCCTGGATGGCGGTGGCGTTCACATTGCCCGAATCGATCCCTATCGGACTGCCTATAGCGACCGCCTCGGAATCGGGCCACGCCAGCGGATGGTCGAATACGCTGTCCGGATCGGCGACGCGACGCCGAAGGACGCCGCGGCCGCGCTGGTAGTAGTAATTGCTGAGCAAGCCGGTTTGCGGGTCGAGGATCAGGCTGGGCGTCGAGGCCGAGACTTCGCCGATGTTCGTCTGCGCGCGGGTCCACGTCGCGCCGTAATCGGTCGATACCATCTGGAACTGCGATCGCGCCGAAGATCCGCCTCCAAGTTCGGTCCGGCCGATTGCGAGAATCCTGCCGTTGCCGAGATAGACCGCCGAAGGCTCGGTGGGCCATTGCGCCTTGGTCAGCTCGGACTCGATGACGGTTTGTGTCCAGGTGGCGCCATTGTCACTGCTGGTCAGCTTGCCCCACGAGTGACTCGGGCCGTCATCGCCGTAGTTGCCTGCAAACCACAGCGCCATGAGCCCGGCCGTAGGAACCGCGAAGACGTCGGTAATCTGCATGGGCGTCACGGCGAGTGTTGGCGTCGCCACGAGCGTGAACGTTACGCCGTCTGTTGTGCGGTAGAGGTCGTGGTTCCAGTCCTTTCCGATTCGCCGCACCCAGAGGAACATTGCCCCGTTGGCGTCCAGGCCCTTCCCGACCGCGACTTCGCCGTATTTTGGCGTGTTGGCGACAACCGTTTCCTCCGTCCACGTTCGTCCGCGGTCCGTCGACGTGCGCGCGTAAACGGCGCGGGCGTCTTCGCCGATCGAGTGCGCCGAGCCTCGACTGTATACGCAGACCAGCTTCTCTCCGATAGCCTGCATCATCGGCCACGAGTTGTAGCCACTCACGTCCTGCACAACGTAGGACTTCGCCGGCGCCGCCAGAGGAGTCACCCTGACCATTGCCAGGCCGGTGGGCCTGGTGAACGAGTCGGCGGGGTCGCCAGGCTCCCGCTGAATGCGCACGCACAGCGGCGCGTTCGGCTCCACCTCGCAGTACGATTCCAGGACGATCGTCCGGGTATGGAATGGCGCGGCGGGAACCGCGGTTCGGACAGGCGTGCCCGAAACATTCCGGGACGTAAAGGGGGCGCCCTCGACCATCTGCGACAGGTGGACCCTGTAGACGTCCTCGTCGCTGGGGCTCGTCGCCGGATCCGCCGCCGTCACGACAATCTCGACCTTCACAGCGGCGCACTCACTGGGCAAACCTGCCACGAGTCCGGCAACCGACTGCCCCACCGTGCCGCCGGAAAGCGACCATACCGGGACGTACGTAGAACCGCTCGACATATTCACCAGCGACGGTTGGCCCGTCGCGATCGACATCTGGTTCGCGCTCAGACAGATCGGAGCCTGCGTCCACCAGCCGGAAAGGCATGCTTCCGCCCGCCGCGCACCGTCCTTGGCAGCCACCTGACCGTTCTCGCCGACTGACTTGGCAGGATCGTCTGCCCCGAAGCTGGCGACCGTAACCGCAAGCAGTGCAACGGCCAGGAGGGTTCTTCGCATCACGGCCCGATGGAGAACCAAGAAGGCCCCGGCCTTAACGGTCTTCATGAGTGCGAATGCTGCATGCGGGAAGAAAGACATGGTTCGGTCCTCGGTGTTCGGTGTGCCGTTGTTGGTGTGCCGTTGTTGGAGTTGGTTACTGGCGCGACGCCTCCGGGACGGCCGACGATGGTCTCTGACGAATTTCGGAAGATGCGGGACTCACGGGGTACCCGGATGGGGCGCCTTGTGCAATAACGTTCTCGAGTTTGTCCGAAATTGTAGCACATGCCTCGCGGAGCACCAATCCCTCGGGTATTCGCACTTCTTGAAGCTGACCGTTCCGCCGTACGCGGAGTATCGCCTGGTTGCCGGCATCGGCCGCAGCGCGAATCTGACTGATCAGTTCGGCCTCACTCGTCACCTGCTGGCCGGCAACGACGAGGATTTCATCGCCAGGCTGAATCCCGGCGTTGGCCAGGATGCTGCCTTGCTGAACGCTGTTGACACTCAGGCGGTTGTCAGCCACACCGCCTACTATGCAGAACACATACCATAATCAAGGACTCCCGCCATGGCGGGAGAAACAGGCGAAGCATAGCACTTGACCACGGGCCCAGCCTGACACAGTGGCCAACTCCCAACGACATCTTGTCGGCCCCCTCGATGCTCACCGCAACTACAAGGTCGAGGCTTCCAACTTCCAGGGTATTCGCCGAGTTCCGTGGCTGGGAGGCTTCGAGGCCACGGATTGAACACGGACGAAACACGGATTGAAGGGGCGGTTTGCGGTCACGGCTTGCCTGGTGATTCGTGTGATTCGCAAAGTGCCTGCTCCTTGTTTGCCGGCGCCGCGGCGCAGCCGCCTTGGAGTGCGGGAACTTGTTCCCGCTTTCTGATCCGCAGCACGGGCATGACGTTACCGTCGCCGCGCACCACCGAGACCAAGCGTCACGCAGAAAAGACAACGGCGATGAATCGCCGTACTCCCACTTTCAGCAACCGGGAGTATTCACGAGGTAGGGTGGGTGGTTCCGGCTTGCACCACACGCCCCACATGCCACACGCCCGCGCATGACATCTACAGGCCGCGTCATTGACCATCGCCCCCCAAGCCGGGTTCACCCACGCGTTTGGCAGCAATCATCGCATCCTCCCTTACTCTTCCGACTTCCATCGCCTACAACCCACATTGGATTGCCCAAGACACGAACCACGAAAGGCACGAATCACGCGAAAGCAGAATCGATGTCGAACAGGAGCTCGGAGAGGAAGCAGAACAAGAACGTCGCAGGGTTTGCAAGTACGCTCCCAAGCGTACTCTTCTTGGCCGGCTCTTTCATGGTGTCTATTGCGCCCAGGCTCCTGCCCCCCCTTTTCCCGCCCGAGTAGTAATCAGGTACTCAAGGCGACCAGCCTTGCGCAAGTCTGCGATCTGTCGAATCGCGTCGGCCTGTTCGACGTTCAGGTACATGAGTGAAGGCATGTCAAGAAGAACAGGAAGATCCCTCAGGGCATGGCCATTCGTAATGGTGAGCATGCGCAGTTGCGGCAATGGTGGAATAGTGTAATAGTTATCCCATCCGGAGCCGTTACACTCTATGTCGAGCGAATACAGACTCCTCAGTCGCCGCAGGAAACCGAAGTCAATGGGCATAGGCGTACACATGCTCAAGATCTGCAGCGACTCTAGGTTGCCAAGCGGTAGGTATTGCTGTTCGTCGTCTTCCTCACTGAGGTACGATAAATCTAGCGTCCGCAAGCCCTTCAGTGCGGAAATGTGGGCAATCGTCTCGCCCTTCTGGTCAACCGGGAACGTAACGCTCAGATGCTTCAACTGAGTCAACCTGGACAAAACTTGGTAATGCTTCACCTCGTGCGCCTCGAATAGATCGAGCCGTTCAAGTCTGGCGGCATTCTCAAGTCCTGCTATATCGATATTGCGGCACTTCGATATACCCACATGTCGCAGTGACTTCGTGAAAACGGCGTCGTCGACACTCCCGAGAACGAGGTTGTGCCGATGTGTCGCCTTTGGAACAGGATGTGTAGCATTGCTGAAGACCATAGCCGCATATTCGTGATCGTCGTGTTGTTCATGATGGCCTTGTGGTCGTGCAATCGCATCATCACGAACGTGACAGACCCTTCGCTCACCTTGTCGGGCCGCTTTGATCGATTCCTAGTCGTTGGATTTGGCTGGTGGGCTGCTTTTGGCGCCAGTTCGCTTCCACTCCGACTAGCAGGCTGGCTTGGTGGCGCAGTGGCGATACTTGCCGTTGACGTCCACGGTTTCGCTCAGGCGCCGCCTAATCCCTTGTTTTGGTCTGAATGGCAGTGGTTTTCGTTCTGGTCGCACTGTGGGTTTCTGTTCATCGAGGCCAGTGCGGTTTTTTCTACTTTCCTCTTGTGCCGAGGTGTTCCATGGCGTGTCGGCATTCGGCTAACGCGAGTTGGGCGCAGTTTCTCGGATTCACACACCGCAGGCGCGAAGCGGCGGTGGGGATTCGCCTTCGATGCGATGATGCTTGGAGCCGTGGTCGGCGTTATTACCTTCCTGCTCCACGAGATGCTAGCACTCAACGATTGGCCTCGCAGCAATGCGTTCAAGGGACTTGCGCTTACGTCGTCACACCAATGGGCTGCGGGTATCACAATCGGGATTGCGTCAGCCATTTGCGTCATGACTCTCTCATGGTTGCTCTTGGGGCAGGGGCGTTTCTGGAACAAGATAGCGATCGTCTTTGTTGGTAGTCTCGTCTACCTTGCACAGGCTTTGTGGCTTTGCGATCCCGCTATTCGCGGCATGCATTTCCTCGACCTGCTTGTCGAGTTGGGCAAGCAATCCTGTCAATCATTCGGCGGATTCATCGGCCGAGTACAATGCCAGTTGCGAGAGAACCGACTCATACTGCGCCCCGACCGCCGTAAGCTTGAAGCGACGCGAGTTGTGCCCGGTCACCTCGATCTCGATGCGCAGATATTGCCGCGGCAGGCAGTTCTGTACGCGATCGGCCCATTCCACAAAGACAATGCCGTCGCTTTCGAAATACTCGTCGGGCCCCAACTCCAGGAATTCATCGTCATCGCGAACGCGGTAGGCATCGAAATGATAGATGGGCGGCCGAGCGCCGTACTCCTTGATGAGCACGAACGTCGGACTCGCCACTTCGCCTTCAGGCACACCCAGTGCTTCGGCAACCGCCTGCACAAGACGGGTCTTACCGGCGCCCAGCGTGCCGCACAAGGCCACGGTAGACCCGGGGGGCAGCACACGAGCCAGCAATGCGCCAAATCGGGCAGTATCGGCTTCGCTCGATGCTTCGCTGATTCGAGAATTCACAGTAGGCTACCTGAACTCATGTTGCCAGCCGCGCGGGCTCAGTTCGGAACGTTCTCCCTGCGCGTCGATCCGCCACATCCCACGTTCCGCAATGAACTCGCCAATGTCGGTCAGCGGGACATCCAACGGCTGATCGTCCAGCAGGACCTTGGCATCGGCCGGAGGAACGGCAAGCAGCAGTTCAAAATCTTCGCCATCGCCCAACGCGTGGTCCAGGGCGGTCCCCATTTCGGGCTGTTGTTTCGCCAGGATGGAGGCATCGGGATGAATGGGCACGTTGGCGGTGTGTAGAACGGCGCCGCACCGGCTCTCTTCCACCAGGTGCGACAAATCGACCGAGAGACCGTCGCTAATGTCAATCCCTGCATGGAGTTGATAACGGTCGTTCAACAGCAGGGCCTCGCGAACGCGGGGTTCGAAATCGAGATGCCTTCCGAGGATACTCCCGCCGAGGGCGCCGGTGACCAGGATCCGATCTCCCGGCTGGGCGCCGCTTCGCGGGAGCGGGCCGTTCGGGGTAATCGCCCCCAGCAGAGTAATGCTAATCACTAAGGGGCCGTCCCAGCTATTGGTGTCGCCGCCAGCGATGGTCAGGTTGTATCGTTCGGCCAGGGGCAGCATCCCCTCGACGAGCGACTGGGCAAGCCGACCACCTCCCTCGCGCGGCAGGCACACGGCGACGACGGATGCCAACGGGCGGGCCGCCATGGCAGCCAGATCACTCAGATTGACGGCCATGGCCTTGTGGCCGGCACGGCGAGGGTCGATCTCGCTCAGTCGGAAGTCCACGCCGTCGCTCAACAGGTCGACCGTGATCGCACATTCTTCGGTTTCGGCCATGCGAAGAATGGCGGCATCGTCGCCAGGCCCCAGACGCAGCAGGGGATGCGGTGGAAGACGGCGGCGCAACCAGGCAATCAGATCGGATTCCATGCCACCCAGTATCGCGTGGCAAGCCCAATCGGACAAGCCGGACCGCCCTGGACTACGGACGACGGGCCGTTTGAATGCCGATCGGCAGGTGGGCGTACAAGGTCTCGCCGTCGCGAAGAATGTAGACCTTCAAGGGGGTCAGGCTGGGCAGGTCGGCCCGTTTCAGGATATAGGTGACATTTTCCAGCGAGGTGGTTTCCCAAATATGCATTCCCACCAATACGTCCCCATCCTGCACGCCATGTTCCGCCGCAGGCCCCCCCGGCCGAACGCCGGTCACGAGCAGGCCGCCACGATACCGGTCGCTCTTCTTCTGGAACTCCGAATCGGCCATCGGCTTCAGGGCGATGCCCAGCATTTCCCATGCAGGGCCCGTCGGCGACTTCAACGGCAGCATCTCGTCCGCCAGAACCAGACTGGCCGTAAGCGAGGCGCCTTCTCGCTGTGTGGCCAATTCGATCTGCTCGCCCGGTTCTCGGTCCAGCATGGCGCGGTAGAAGTCCAACGGGCGAACCAGCTCCATTTCGGCAACCGCCGTAATGATGTCGCCTGCCTGCACGCCGGCCGCCGCCGCAGGACTGTCCGGTTCCACGGCCTCGACCTTCACGCCTTTTGCCGAAGGCGAGCAGGCGTCGCCGATTCGAATTCCATGCCAGACGCCGGTTTGTGTCGATTCGGCCAGTAAACGCCCCGCGACGGCGATTGCCGTATCGATCGGAATAGCAAATCCGATCCCCTGGGCGCCGGCCCGTACCGCTACATTCACTCCGATCATATCGCCGTCGATGTTCAACAACGGCCCGCCGGAATTCCCGGGGTTGATGCTGGCGTCGGTCTGGATCAAATCGTCGTAGAACTGCGCATCGCTCACCTGCACCGCACGATGCAATGCACTGACGATTCCCCGCGTCACCGTATGCTCGTAGCCGTAGGCGTTTCCGACAGCAATGACCGACTCGCCGGGCATCAGGTCGCTGGATGTGCCCAGGTGGATGACCGGCAGCGGTCTGTCGGTATCGATTTTGATGACGGCCAGGTCGGTCTCGCTATCGCGTGCCGCAAGACGCGCCACATGAGCCTGCCCGTCGGCCAGAGTCACGTTGATTTCCCGTACACCGTCGACCACGTGGAAATTGGTCAGGATATATCCACGCGCGTCGATGACCACGCCGGTTCCCATGCCATTGACTTTGCGGCCGGGCGTAACGCCGGAGGCCTGTTCGCCAAGACTGGACACCGTCTTTTCGCCGCGTATGTTGACCACCGATGGTCTCGCGCCGCGAACGGCCCTGACAATGGGCGTCTCACGCAGTTCGGAAGCCTGCACGATGGCAGGCGTCAGCAGCAGGGACAGGACCAATGCGTACCGCGCGGCGGATACACATCGCGGAGCCTGAGAGCTTGGGTCGGCCATGAGGTCTATCGCAGAAGGATCGGCTGAGTACTCAAGCAAGATCGGTCCTGCCTGACAAACAGCTTGACTGACCGTGCTACTACCCGCATAAGTTTCCCATCTTCACAAAACAGCGGCGAGCATGGTGCCTTGGATGGGCCCGGATCTCGCAGGCACCACAACCTTGGGGGGTACTGTGAACGGTCACAGAAACCGGAGGGCCACTCTTTCCGTGGAGCCGAGAGCCGAGCGGCCCCCGCTGGTGGAGTAGACCAAATCGCTTGCCGGTCGCGCGAACGTCATTGTATAATGATCGCTTTGCCGAGCGGGCGGTTCCGCACGGCTTTGCGGTTGAGATATAGATTCCCACTTGTAGAAGAGAGGCTGTGGAATGGTACACCAGGTTGCGCGACGATGGTACGGCGGGAGTTTTGGGCGCTTTGGACGAACGCTTGCATTGGGAGCATTGATTGTATCGGGCGCCGGATGGTTGACGGGGACAGCCGCAGCCGACGAATGGGTGAGCGGTATCCGGTGGAAAGCTCCCGAGGTCGTTGCCCCTGGCTCCGAGAACGCGCCGCCTGCCGATGCGATTGTCCTATTCGACGGAAAAGACCTTTCCCAGTGGAACGGTGGCGAAAAATGGGTCTTGGAGAATGGCTACGGAATCTGCAAAGGCGGGATCAGTACGAAGCAGGCGTTCGGCGACTGTCAGTTGCATGTGGAGTGGGCCTCGCCGGAGAAGGTCGAAGGAGAAGGGCAGGGACGTGGCAATAGCGGCGTCTACCTGATGGGCAAGTACGAGCTTCAGGTCCTCGATTCCTACGAGAACGAGACCTATTCCGACGGTCAGGCCGGCGCGATCTACAAGCAAAGTCCTCCACTGGTCAACGCATGTCGGAAGCCGGGCGAATGGCAGACCTACGACATCATCTTCAAGGCGCCACGGTTCGACAAGGAGGGCAAGCTTCTGAAACCGGCCACCATGACCGTCCTGCACAACGGCGTGCTCATTCAGGATCACTTCAACTTATTGGGCGAAACGGCATGGCACAAACCACCGGCGTACGAAGCGCATGCACCCAAACTGCCGCTCAGCCTTCAGTATCACGGCAATCCCGTCCGCTTCCGCAATGTCTGGATTCGCGAGTTGAGCGACGCGCCGCGGGTAGAGGAGTAGTCCCAGAAGACTTAGGCCGACACTCATTACGGGCCGGCCGGAAGCGTTTTGCAGGGTGTCGGACGGTCCCCAAGCGGGATGCGTTCGACACCCATCCCCAATCTACTGAAAAGACCCCCTCCTGCGGGGCATTGGCCACCGTACAAGTCATCGATGATGCTGCGCAAGGCGTAGCCGTGCTGATGGACCGCGTGCCGTCTGGATGCGCCGGCCTTGGCGAGCGCAGCCCAACGGAAGAAACGATTGGTTCGCCCCAACGTGCCTTCGTGATCAACCTCCGGCGGCAGCCCCTTGACATGCGCGGTGGGCGGTCCACAATCAGAGGTACGTGGAGGCGGCAGCCACGGTCGAGTCGCCATCTGAAGGACCTCCGCGACGAGTAAGAAGCCCGGACAGCCTCCGGCGCACGGTGCGGTTCGCTTCCGAATCCGCTTGCTTGCATCGGTTGAGTCAGGGCCGTGAAGAATCGGGACTCGTCCATCTGTGACCACAGAAAAGGGAGGTTGCCATGAAGACATTTGTCGATGGCCGTGAAGCGGTCTGTATTCGTCCGAGGTTGTTCCGTGCAATCGTTGCGTTCCCTCACATTCTGTCGGCGGCGACAGCACTCTGTGCGAGTACGCTGCTTCTTTCTGCGCCGTTGGCGGCCGATGTGCCAGAATTGCCTGCCATTGAAGGGCAGCCGCCTGACACCTTGACGCCGTCGCAACTGATGTGCTTCCTCGCGGAACGGAACAAGGAGTACCAGCAGTTTCTCGAAGCCCGCCGGGATGGGCGAACCAACACGGAAGAGTATCGCAACCTGCTCGCACGATTCGGCAGCTACGACAACCTTGCCGCCGCATACCAGAAGTATGGCAAGGATTACAACATCCGCTGGGATTACGCCTTCTTTCAGATGTTGCTGGAAACCGCCGACCTGACCTATCCGGGCGAAGTGCAACGGGAGCAAAACAACTTCGCAGGAGTTGGTGCGGATGGATTCTGGCGGCGCAAGAGCGACGGGCTGCGGGTACGCATTATCGAGAAGGACGGCCAGTGGAAGGGCATCGCCGCTACGGGGAAATGGGCCAACCGCACGCTCTATAGCTTCATAGCATTAGGAGACAATCAGTTCCAGGTGATCCGCCGAACGAGCGAGGAAGACTGGGTAACAGACTCGACGGTTTCTCTGATCGGCCGGGGTGAACTACGCCCGATACTCCGCGAAGCGGGGCAAGAATGGTACTCAGGCGACACGTTCAGCAGTCTGGAGCAAGGTGTGGAGGCTCACATTCAGCACCTTTCGCTCTATGCCGGCACGATGCGTGCAGATCGATCGCTCATAGCGGCTAAGTCGAGGAATAGCCGCAGCCTGATCGAGGAAATGCGAACGGCATGGGGGCGCCCGATCGCCTGGAGTGACATTGGAAAACCTGTCGAAGCCGTCACGGTCAAGGATGGGAAACACCCTTCGATCTGGGCATGGGAGAATCCGGAGAAACCGGAAGCCGTGGGCGGCTATGCCCGGGCACTGGACCGCATGGCCCAGACGTTCGCCAGAGACTACGGCCCGACGCCAGCGGTGCAGGCTGCGCTTGCCAAGTACGATGAAATCAACGCCGCCTACATCGCGAACCTCAAACGCCAAATCGCCGAACAGCAGGCACTCAAGGCGAAGTTCGATGAGCAGCAGGCGAATGCTCAGAAAGTGCACGAATTTCAGCAGCAGGCGCTTCGCGATGAACTTGCCAAGGCATTGGAGGCGTATTCCAAGCGAGTGGCCGTTCTGCGGGAGCAATCGGAGAACGCCAGAAACGACGATGAAGCCGAGCTTCGCGGCACGGAGGCCGAGCAACTGCAGCAGAGCATCGCGGACCGCACCATTGTTGTCTGGACTGGTGGGGAAGGCCGCTCCTACAAAGACTGGGAAACGACGCTTGCGCTGCGGGAGAAAGCCCATGCAGACTTGATGGCAGCCTATGCCCGCGGCGAGGCATCCATGTATTCGCCCTACGGTTCCTTTACGTGGAAGATGACGTTGGCCCGGATCAAGGAACTTGAAACACTCCTGGCTACTGCTACTGAAGGTCGGACGCCGCATGTGCTTGGCATCATGTCGCCAGCGGTTACGCGTGACCAGCTTCTCGAACAACTGCGCCAGGGCGGCCCAAAGAACGAGGCCTGCCGGCAACTCCTGGGGAAATGAGGGGCCCGGCGGGCCCCGCCTCGCTATGGTTGCAGGGAGTGCGAGTTCATGCCTCGGTGACAGGAAAGACGTCCGTACGGGGATAACAGGTGCGGCCGTGAGCGTTTCGGCGGGGGCGCGGCACCGATGATCCGTTGCTCACGGCCGGTTCAGGGCAGCGATCGCGCGGCCTTGGCGGCGCGAATTGGGGGGGCTTGGCAAAATGGTTGCTTTGGGACGGCTCTGTGCGGAGCCCGAATGCAACAACGGCCTGTTCAAAAAAGACCGTCATCAAGAGGGAGATTCCGCGCAACTCGCGAAGAAGTTCGTATTGGAGGATTGCTCATCTTATGGTAACGTAGGGCAGTGATTTGGTCGGCGGGAGTAGGGCATGGCTGCCTTACAGATTCCGGTCGATCGGGCGATGCGAAATGCCGCGTTTACGGGCGAAACGTGTCGATCACGATCCAGGGCGGATCGTGACGGGCCGACATGGAAGGAGGCCGATATGCAGTCCGGTCAGAAGCAGGAAGTTCGTGTTCATATCCGCTGGATGATTCGGCGCGATATGCCTGAGGTCCTTGACGTCGAATCTCAGAGTTTCGAGTTCCCTTGGCTCGAAGAGGACTTCATCCGCTGCCTTCGGCAGCGAAACTGCATTGGCATGGTGGCGGAGCATGGGGATCGGGTCGTCGGATTCATGATCTATGAACTCCACAAGACGCGCATCCATGTGCTCAATTTCGCCGTAGCCAGCAATTACCACCGCCAGGGGGTGGGAAGCCAGATGGTTGCCAAGCTGATCGCAAAGCTGTCGACCCAGCGGCGGAACCGCATCATCCTGGAGGTCCGGGAGACAAATCTCGCTGCGCAACTGTTCTTCCGCGAGAATGGATTCCGTGCGATTTCTGTGTTGCGAAGCTACTACGAGGACACGCCGGAAGACGCATATCTGATGCAGTATCGGTATCGTGCCGAACCCGCGAGTGTTCCGGCGCCACTCAATCGGATCACGCGTTTGGCGGGTTGACCCAGAATCGGACGTCCGACTAGACGTCGCTGGTCATCTTGTCGTAGAACGCCAGATAGTCGTCGCGCTGGTCTCCAGCGCGAGCGGCAATGGCGCTCCGCGGGTGTTCGTTCAACTGGCCCGTAATGTTGAACTGCACGTGGGGCCCCCATTCCACCTGCCGGCTCAGCGGAAGCAGGTGCTCCTGCAATATCTTGTAGATGGGGCGGATGTGGAACTTCGGGTTCCGCAGGAATCCGATCAGCAGTTCCATGGGGCAATTGCCGGCGCCGCGCCCGAGTCCCAACATAGAGGCGTCAACGCGATTGGCTCCGTGGATGATGGCCTCGATCGTGTTGGCAAACCCAAGCTGCTGGTTGTTGTGGGCGTGCATTCCCACTTCCTTGCCCTTGGGAGCCATGTACTGATGGTATTTCTTGGCGAGAATCTCGACCTGCTCGGCATACATCGCGCCGTAGCTATCGACGATGACCATCACCGAAGCGGGCGACTCGGCGACGACTTCCAGAACCTGGTCGATTTCCTGCTCGGTATTGGTCGTGACCGCCATGAGGTTGGCTGTCACCTCGTAGCCCTTCTCCGCGGCGTCGCGAATCATGTCGGACGCTTCGGAAACCTGATGGGCATAGAAGGCCACCCGGATCGTGTCGAGCACACTGTCGCTTTTCGGGAGAACCTGCGTCTTCCAGTCCGATTTGCCGGCGTCGCACATGACGGCCAGTTTCATCGCCGTCGGGTTGTCGCCGACAATCCGGCGTACATCCTGCTCGTCGCAATGTTTCCAGGGGCCGAATTGACCGGGCGGAAAGGTTTTGGGTGAGTTCTTATAGCCGATCTCCATGTAGTCGATTCCCGCTTCGACACATGCGTGATATACGGCGCGAACAAAGTTGTCATCGAACTGGTGGTTGTTGACCAGTCCGCCGTCGCGGATTGTGCAGTCGAGTACTTTCAATTCTGGGCGGTACGTAATCCAAGGGGCAGGCACAGCGATACCTCAGGCTGGAGGTTTTCTGGGGGCAGGCAGGCAATCATCTTTCGATCGTGCGCCCCTTGTTGGAGGATGTGCGCAGACATTTTCCGGCGGAGAGCGTCTGCGGTTATTGCGTTGTATTACTTACGATGCCGAATCTTCGAGCGCATACGACGTTTCTTACGTCCGATCTTCCGGCGACCTTTTCCACTCTTTTTTGTTCCCACGTAACGGTCCTCGGGGTTTGGGATTGGATTGTCAGGATTTGAGGAAACGTTCAATTTACCCGCTAACTGACGTAGCCGCAAGCGGGGGATGCGGATCGTTCAACAATCGCGACTCGAAATGTGGTCATTAGACATAGTATTGGCTTTTCGGTTGGTTTTCTCCTTTGGAACCGCAACGGAAAGAATGTTCGTTAGAGGCGTCGCGAGCGGATTGCCTTCGCTACCGGTCGGCTTGGCCGGTGGCCAGGGGCGTGGAGGATTGCCCCGTGCTGCGCGAGAGCGTTTCTGCGGGGAATGAAGGCGTGGTTTTCTGTAGGTTCCTTGCTTGACGTGTGGCGGTGCTGCACTTCTCTATCTCGTTGGTGATTAAAGGTTTAGGGAGAGTTTGTGGGCGACTTGACACGAGGCGATTTTTCGCAGGGACCAAAAAGCGAAAGGCGACCGATACTGGACACTTTGGAAACGAGACTTTTTGCTGGCATTGATTTAACCTTCGGCATCGCAAGCACTTATGGCATTGCCAGCACTGAATCACTTCTCGCTTTCCAGGGGCCGCTCCGTTTCGACCGGAAACGAGTACGTTTTTATTTTCCGAAAAAAATCCTGCATGGCTTTTTTGCTTACACGTCGTTTGCTGTGTATTCGACTGGCTTTTCTGCGGCATTCTACTAAAAATTAGGCATTCGGCGCGACTTCACGCGACGCGACTGAGGGTCTGTCCGAACGCGGCGACTTGCTCCCCGAACCCTGCAGCGCGTATTCGATGCAGACACGCGACGCAGGCCACCCCCAATCCAGAGAAACTACTCCCCCTAAAATACCGCAGGAGGTTTTGTCCGATGATTTCGACGGAAACGGAACACGAAGTTCGACGCCGTGCGACGGCCCTTTTCGAAACCAAGCCCGATTGGGCGACCTTCTATCGCGAAGTGCTTGGCGTTCGCGGGATTGTCCGTCGCCTCTGTCGTACCCCGGAGGAATTGGAGGCCTTCAAGAGGAGCGACTCCTACAGGGACATCATGGCGATGCTCCGAAAGCTGCTGGGCAGCAAAGATGCAGCCGCCAGTCCGGACGAAGAGCCGATAAGCGTCGTAACAATCCGGATTCCGAGAAGCTTTCACCAGGCACTACGCGACGAAGCCTTCGAGTATCGCACCAGCATGAACAAGCTGTGCATTTCCAAGCTTCTGCGGTTGATCGAAGAGGATGACGTCGAGAGCGAAATCGATCGGCAAGCAAGAGGAGGCGGAGTGGACCTGTAAGCCGGGTTCTGGTCCCGCCGGAAGCGGCGGACGACGGCCATTTATCTAGGATGCCGATTGCTCGGCATCTCGAGCGATCTACCCGAGGGTCGGCAACGGGCCGGACAGACCCGTGCGGCTGCTTGGCCGAACAAGGTGGGCCAAACACGTCCGCTGCCCTCTGTTTGATCTTGCACCGGGTGGGGTTTACCTAGCCAGGCCGGTCACCCGGCCTGCTGGTGAGCCCTTACCTCACCGTTTCACCCTTACCGCACGGACGAATCCGAGCGGCGGTTTCCTTTCTGTTGCACTTTCCCTGGCCTCGCGGCCGGTGGGTGTTACCCACCACCCTGTCCTGCGGTGCCCGGACTTTCCTCCCGTCAAGATCTTCCATGGCGCCGGTATGTCGGCGGAAGGGATCCTGACCGGCGACCGTCCGGTCCACTCCGAACCTCCAACTACAAGTATATCGGTTATTCGCGGAACTGTGCACCCTGGTGGGTGCCCCGACGACGAAACTCCGTTTCAATGGCAGCCACCACCTGGGATTTTTGCAGGCACCAAGCCGGCGCGACGAGATATTGGGATGGGGCGTCGGCGGATAGTCGTTCGATGACACATTCCGGATGGAGCCGTTCCAGGAAGTCGACGGCCCAGCCGACATACTCGGAAGACTCGGGTAGAATGACCTGACCGCTTTTCACCAGATCGGCCAGGTCGGTTCCTTCCACAGCGTGGAGGTTGTGCAACTTGACTGCGTCGATACGAAGCCTTGCCATTTCGCAGGCCGTTGCTTGCATCATCTCGGCCGATTCGCCCGGGAGGCCGAGAATCACGTGAGCCCCCACCCGGAAGCCGCGATGGCGGCACTTTGCAACGGCCGCCAGGAAATGCTCGTATCGATGGCCTCGCCGCATCCAGATCAAGCTGGCTTCGTGGATGGATTGGAGGCCTAGTTCGATGGTAAGCCAAGTGTGCGAGGCAACCTCGGCAAGGACGTCCAGGACGGCGTCATCGAGGCAGTCGGGACGCGTTCCGACAATGATGCCAACGATCTCGGATTGTTCGATGGCCTGGAAGTAGACCTCGCGGAGGCGATCGGGGGGGGCGTAGGTATTGGTCCCCGGTTGAAAATAGGCCAGAAACTGCAGAGATTCGTGATGCCGGCGCATCCGGACGACCGCTTCTCGAATCTGCTGGGCAATGGGGCGCTGTCTGTCCGTCTGGCGGCTCGGGCTGAAACTCTGGGGATTGCAGAAGATACACCCCCCGCGACCGAGCGTTCCGTCTCGATTCGGGCAGCCGAATCCGGCATCCAGACTGATTTTGCGAACTGGCCCCCCGAACGTCTTCTGCAGGTACATGCTCAGTGGGTAATAGGAGCGGCCCGAATCGCGCCATGAGCAAGAAAGCGGCATTCTTGTTGACCACAACGGGGGGAAAGGATAGACTTCATCTAAGGTGCATTGTACTAGTGTTTCCACGAACAAGAAGGCCGAGCAATCTCATGTATGGGGAATTGGTGCCTGTCGGGGGAGGCGATTCGATCCCCCTGTTGAAGAAGACCCTATTAGTCGGGCGACGGGAAAGCTGCGACATTGTCTTGCGTTTCTCCAATGTTTCGGCACACCACTGCCAATTGACCGTATCGGGTGGTTACTGGTATGTTCGCGATTTGCAGAGTCGCAACGGCGTGAAGGTCAATGGAATTCGGGTCAACGAGAAACGATTGGATCCGGGCGATACGCTGTCGATCGCGCGGCACAATTACGAGATTCTCTTTTCGCCAGCCGAGCTAGGGGCAGTTGGCCCGCCGCCGCTGGACGAACCTGCCAGTGATATCTTGGGCAAGTCCCTCTTGGAACGGGCAGGCTTGGATCGGCGCCGGACGGGGAAGATGCGGATCAAAGACGATTCGGACGCACAGGTGAGCTACAACATCGAAGACGACTCGCCGGGCCAATTGCGCCATCGCGACTGGCATTAGTTTGGCAGGCAGTTTTCCGAGGGCGGATCAAGTTTGGGAAAGAGACAGAAGATACGGGCCGACTTTCGCAAGAATCGGGTACCCCGCGCACGCCGCACGAATTGGACTCGCGATTTCGAGGAACATGGGTTCGTGGATGAGGCGCCGGTGCTCAACGAGCGCGTCAGCGGCAAGGGGGATTTGAGTCGGCGTCGCACGGTGGTCGGAGACGCGTTGACCGAGCAAGAGCAGCCGGGACTTGCCGTGCAGTTGGAGGTCGATCCGCGCCAGTGTCGGTCCGGGCGCGTTCTGGCCGTGCAAGGGTTGATCAGCACGGTTGCCGACGAGCAAGGCGAGATCTTCCGTTGCGCTACCCGACGTCTGCTGAAGACGCTGGCGACCGACCAGCGCCACGTGGTGGTTGCCGGCGACCGAGTCATGTTTCGCCCCGTGGAGAATACGCGCCCAAAGGAAGGGATTATCGAGCGCATTGAACCGCGGCAGGGTAGTATCTGCCGAGCCAGCCGTGGGCGGCAGCACACGATTGTCACCAATGTGGACCAGTTGCTCATTGTCGCCAGTGCGGCCGAACCTCGTTTGAAGCCGAATCTGATCGATCGTTTGATCGTCGCCGGCGAGAAGGGTGGCATCCGGCCTATTCTTTGCATCAACAAGATTGATCTGGTCGATCTGTCGAGACTCCAGCCTCTGGTGGGCGTGTATAGTCAGATGGGCTACCAGGTCCTCCTGGTGAGCGCCCAGACGGGGTTCGGGACAGAGCGACTTCGCCGCCTGCTTGCAGGCAAGGAGAGCGTGGTGGCGGGGCAGAGCGGGGTCGGAAAATCGTCTTTGCTGAATGCCGTTTCGCCTGGGCTGAAACTCCGGGTTGAGGCGGTTAGCGCCGAGACCGAAAAGGGTCGGCATACGACGACCACGGCGCGACTGCTGACTCTGAGTTTCGGCGGTTGGGTTGTCGATACACCGGGGATTCGGCAATTCCAGCTCTGGGACGTAACGCCGGAAGAGGTTCCCGGCTTCTTCCGCGATCTTCGCCCGTACGAGAACCTGTGCCGTTTTCCTGATTGCACCCACACGCACGAAGATCATTGCGCGGTCAAAGATGCGGTGGCCGACGGCCGGATTGATGAACGCCGGTATGCAAGCTATTGCCAAATTCGCGAAAATGACGGCCCGTAAGCCGCCACGGGCCTAGATGCTTGCAGGCCGGCCCGTTACCATGGGTTGTATGAGTCTGCCCCCTTTCCGGACAGACTCTCATTGAAGGGTCCCCAGGAGTAAGCTAAGGATCGTGTACGAGATTGAACGAGCGGAGAGTGTCGCCAGCGAGGCGGCCATTCTGGTTGGCGTTCTGTTGCCGGACAGGCAAACGGGCGAAGACCTGCTGGATGAACTTGAAGGGCTGGCGGCGACAGCCGGCGTGCGGGTGGTCGGCCGGCTGACACAGAGGCTGAGTGTTCCTCACGCAAGCAGTTACCTTGGCCGCGGCAAGGTCGAGGAGTTGACGCACCTGGCTGAGTTTCATGACGCCGATGTCATCATCTTCGACAACGACCTTTCGCCCGCCCAGACCCGAAACCTGGAGAAGGCAACCGACCGGAAGGTCATCGATCGGACCGAGTTGATTCTCGACATCTTTGCCAGCCGGGCCCAGACGTACCAGGCACGGCTTGCGGTGGAATTGGCGCAGCACGAATACGCCATGCCGCGGTTGAAGCGGATGTGGACGCATCTTTCTCGGCAGAAGAAGGGGGTGGGCCTGCGCGGTCCGGGCGAAAAGCAGCTTGAAGAGGACCGCCGGCTCGTCGAGAAGCGCATCCGCGATCTCCGACGCGAACTTGCCGGAATCGAGCGGCGCAAGCAACGCGAGGTGGCGGCCCGGCGGGATGCCCGGACCGTTTCCTTGGTCGGTTATACCAACGCGGGAAAGAGTACATTGATGAACGCGTTGACGGGGGCCGACGTGTTTGTGCAGGATGCGCTTTTCGCCACGCTCGACACGCGCACCCGCCAATGGCAACTGCCCGGCTGGGGCCCCGTGCTGCTCAGTGACACGGTCGGTTTCATCCGCGACCTGCCGCATCATCTGATCGAGAGCTTCAAGGCGACCCTGGAAGAGGCGCGCCAGGCGGATTTGCTCATCCATGTCGCCGATGCCGGTAATCCGGACGTTCATAAGCAGATCGCGGCTGCTTCCCGAGTATTGGACGATCTGGGAATCCAGGAGAAGGATACACTCCTGGTTCTCAACAAGGCAGATACGTTGCCCGACCGCGCCCGGCTCGATGCGTTGCTTGGCCGGTATCCTTCTGCCATTCCGATCAGCGCCCAGCGTCGAAGCGGGTTACGCAGGTTGGCGGCGGCCGTGTCCGATGCGCTGAGCCGCCTGTTTCACGATGTCGATATCGAAATGGGAGTGGACAACGGGCGACTCATGGCATATCTTGCGGCACACGGCGAAATCCTCTCCAAACGGTATACCGAGCACCGTGTCACGGTGCACTGCCGGATCCCCGAGCAGTTCCTTGGCCGAATTGACGAGCCCGATGTAACCGTACATCCGCACGATACGTCCCAGCACCGGCTCGACAAGTCGCACGACGTGCGGAAGCCTCCCGTTGGCGAAGTGGCTTAGAACCTGCCAACGAATCAACGGCCGCTGCTCGCGGGGCACAGGCCGGGCAGGCACGGATTGGAGACAAACATGGCGAAGCGGAGTCTGGATGGTTCGCGGGCGATCGTGACCGGCGCATCGAGCGGTATCGGACGCGAAATCGTGCGGCAGTTGGCGGCTGCCGGCGCCCGCGTGGTTGCGGTCGCACGCCGGGAAGATCGCCTGCAAACGCTGGCCGAGGAATGCGCCGAAGCCGCGGGAAACGTGGTTGCGGTTGCCGGCGACATTACCGATCCCAGCGTACGAGGGCAGGCGTGCGACGCGGCGCAATCGCGGTTCGACGGTCTCGATATCTTGGTGAATAACGCCGGCATCGGGGCCACAGGGTTCTTTGAGGACGCCGATCCGCAACGGTTGCGCCGCATTATGGAGGTGAACTTCTTTGCTCTGGTCGAAATGACCCGTTTGGCGCTGCCGTTATTGCACCGGGGAACGAAGCCCATCGTGGTGAACGTCAGCTCGATTCTGGGGCGACGGGCCGTACCCTACAACAGCGAGTACAGTGCCAGCAAGTTCGCCGTACACGGGTTCAGCGAGTCATTACGCGCCGAACTGGCGCATCAGGGAATTGATGTGCTTGTGGTCAGTCCCGGAACGACGGAAACCGAGTTCTTCGATCGCGTCATCGAACGGACCGGCGAGCCAAATTGGCCCGAACATCGTCCCGTTTCGGCCGCCGAGGTCGCGCAACGGACACTCGTTGCCATGCGCCGCGGGAAACACGAGATCGTGCCCTACCTGTGGGGAAAAGTACTGCTGGGATTGAATCGCCTTTCACCCACCATGATCGACTGGCTGATGACCCGCTACGTCCACTAGAGAAGGCTTTCCAGAAGAAGCCGCATCTTGCGGAGTTCCGCCATCTGGTCGACTTCAGGCATTGGTGTGATGTCGACGGCCAGCGCGCGGTTGTACTGGTATTTGGTCAACTGGTTGATCAACCGGCCGTATTCCACGTCACCCTGCCCCACACGCACTTGCAGTTGGTCTTTCGAGGTGTCACGCAGCCGGACGTGGTAAACGTGCTTCATCACCTGCTCGAACCGCGCGCCTTTGTGCGGTCCATAGATGAAGTGGCTCGGGTCGAGGGTGATTCCCAGGCCTTCGACGTTCTGGCAGATCACGCAGGCGGTGTCGGGATCCTGCGACATACGGCCTGTCTCCGTCAGCAGTCCGACCCGGACTCCTTCCCGTCCCGCCAGGGCAACCAGTCGGCGAAGCCGTTCAATTTCCTCGTTGAACGGCGTCCCTAACTCGGAAGAGCGGACGGTGATGGTTACGACCTTCACGGCCTTTGCCAACTTGCAGCAGGCTTGGAATTGCTGGTAGTACAACTCGGCGTTCTCGGAATCCGGTTCGACGCTCATGGCGCAGATGGTCAGACGGCGAGTCTCCCGGCAGCATCGGACGGCCTGATCGAAATCGGCCAGCACGTCCGAGGGCTTCAGGTACCCGCCTTGCTCATGGATCATCAGTTCAATTGCGGTGAACTCCAGATGGACCAGGCGGTCGAGGACCTGTTCCAATGGTAATTCAGAAAAACAGCGGGTCGTAGCGGCGACAAACACGGATGGACTCCTCCTGAACGCACTTCCTTCACAGTTCCAGTAGAACTCAAGTGAATAATGTACCCGGTTCTTGCCTGTTCTGGCAACACCGAAGCCAAAGGCTTGCCATCAAGTGGTCTGTGCCGATATAATAGTACGGCTGGGCAAGGCTATGACTCCCCATCGACGGGCGTATATCCGCAAGCCTGCGGTGGCGGAATTCCACAAGAGGCACGATGATGGTTTCCCCAAACGATCAAGCAGGAAGGCTGGTCGCGTTCCGAGCGGCCGCAACTCATGCCTGCACCGCAGCCGTTGCTGTCTTGGGGTTCGCCGGCTCCTTATGGGGACAGCAGGCGACGATCACGACGCCGCTGCATACGAACAGCTCCAGTTTTTTCGAGCAGATGGGTACCCAGTGGGGGGTTAATGGGCCTGGTTTCACGTTTTCGTTTGGTGGAGGCGGCATGGCGCGGCCCGGATTCGGCAACCCCGATCCCAGCGCGGGCATTCGCAGTGGCTGGAACTGGCAGTCAGGCCCGTGGAGTGGCTATTTCAATTTTCTGGCCGCGCAGGGCAACAGCACCAGCACGGTTTCGCAGTCGCCGAGCATCACCCTCCCCAACGGTGGAACGGGCTATTTTTCGGATACATCGCAAAGTCCATTTGTGATTGGGTTTATGCCGGTCGTGGGCAGTGCATCCTACCTTCCCTACCCGTCTTATGGATATCCGTTGGCTCCGCCGGCCGGTTTCGGCTTTCCGTATTCCGGGGCCGGGCCCGTCTATCCGCAGCAAGGGAATCATCGCGTGCAAGCGATGTTGCGCGCCAACGCGGCGCGTGACGCGGGGGCAGAGGTCGATCTGCCTCCAGCAGCCCCGATGCCGGAGGACGCTCCCGTTGCCGCCGTCCCGGCCGAACCGGAAGGGATCGCGGCGGCTGCGGCCGACCGGGTGAGCACCGCGGCCCTTCCCGCGCCAAGTGTGGCCGAGGCCCGCCGCATGCATGAGCAAGAGCAGGCGGCAGTCAATCGCGAGGCCATGCAACTGTTCGAGCGTGGCGTTACCGCCGAACAATCCGGCAAGACCGGCGTTGCGCGAGTCTATTACCGCATGGCCGCCCAACGTTCCGACGGCGATCTGCGTGCGAAGATCGAAGCACGCCTCGCCAGTCTTACACCGTAACTGCCACGAGTCTCTTGCACCCCGTTCCAACTCCCTTTGACACCGGAGAAGGGAATCGGTATTCTTCGGCACCAACCTACCGGCAGGTTGATCGGGGATGCGCCTGGGCGGCCGTTCCGGTGCCTGCCAACGATATCGGGCAAGGATGCCCGTTGCTCACCTTTCCAGAGGGACCCGCCTTGAACCCCCACCAACGTGTACTGATTGTCGATCGATCGGAAGAATCGCGTGAAGTCCTGCAAACGGCATTGTCGCGCCGAGGGATGGATACCTATGCGACCGGGGCGGCGGGACAAGGCATACGCTTTGCGCAAGAGCATCGGCCGGACCTGGTCGTCATCGATCTGGACGTGGACGATACGACGGCCGAAGCGTTCTCCGGCCCGCTGGGCAATAGCCATGGCGAGTTGCCGGCGTCGGTGGTGCTTCTGGGTGGTGTCCGACGCAATCTGGAACGATTTCCCGGCGGCGAATTCGTACCGAAGCCCTATCATTACGGCCCGCTAATTCGTAGAATCGAGGAACTCTTGGAGGATCGCCGTCGTGCCGTCGCTGTTTGTCATTCGCGGGAACGATCAAGGAGTCCGATTTGAACTGGAGGAAAGTCTCGTTCGGCTCGGACGCGATGCCTCCAGCGCGATCCAGTTGCACGACACCGAGGTATCGCGCCATCACGCGGAAATTCGGCAGCTAGACCGCACCTTCACGCTGGCCGATCTGGGCAGTAGCAACGGGACGTTTGTCAACGGCCACCGCATCGACCGCCATAACCTGCAAAGCGGCGATCAGGTGCAAATGGGCAGTACGCTCATGCTCTTCACCGGGCCGGCAGGCGAAACGGAAGACGATCTGGAAGGTTCCGTCGTGCTCGACCGGCCCGACGACGCCTCCCAGATCGTCCATTCAGTCACTCAAGAAGAGGGGAGCCGAATCTTCGACGCGCGGAACGATTTGCCGCAGCATTCGTGGCTCGCGCGGGCGCGCAGCAACTTGCAGGTGATGTATCGAACGGCGCTGGCCGTCAGCCACACGCTGGATATCGACCAACTGCTGACGCGGATTATGGAGTTGATCTTCGAATGGGTCGAGGCCGACCGCGGCTGCATTATGCTGGTCGATGCCGACGCCAAGCGACTGACGCCGAAGGTTCGGCGTACTCGGGAAGGGGTGCGCCGCGACGAGAAGATCACCATCAGCAAGACCATCCTGGACTACGTAACCCAACGCAACGAGGGTGTGCTCACGAGCGACGCGAGACAGGACGACCGATTCAGTCCTGCCGCGAGCATCCTGCAAATGGGGGTGCGAGAAGCCATTTGCGTGCCGATGCAAGGGCGCTACGACATGGTCGGGGTCATTTACATCGACACGTCCACAAGCCCGCAGGAAATGGTGCGCAGCGGCGGCGGCACGAAGTTTTCGCAGGATCATCTGAAACTGATGGTGGCCATTGCCCATCAGGCGGCGCTGGCCGTTGAGGATACCCGCTACTACTCTGCGATGGTGCAAGCCGAGCGGCTGGCCGCCATGGGGCAAACGGTCGCGACGCTCTCTCATCATATCAAGAATATCCTTCAGGGAATTCGCGGGGGAAGCTACCTGATCGAATTGGGGTTGAGCGAGCACGACGACGAAGTCATCGGTAAGGGCTGGCGCATTGTCGAGAAGAACCAGAACAAGATCTCGCAGCTCGTGCTCGACATGCTCACCTTCAGTAAGGAGCGGGAGCCGGATCTTGCCGTGGCCGACTTGAATCAGGTGGTGGGCGACGTGATTGAACTGATGCAATCGCGCGCAGCGGAACTTCAGGTAGAGTTGCACTGGCGCGCGGCGCCCGACATGCCACGACTGGTATTCGATCCGGAGGGTATTCACCGGGCCGTTCTGAACATCGTCACCAACGCAATTGACGCCGCCTCGGAAAGCGGTGCCGAACAGCCGGGGCGAGTCGATGTGCGGATGGGGCTTACGCCCCAGCAAGACCACGTGCGTATTGCCATCCAGGATAACGGGCCCGGGATTCCGCCGGAACAGATGGCAAAGCTGTTCAGCCCGTTCATCTCATCGAAGAAGGGGCGTGGAACCGGCTTGGGCCTGCCGGTGAGCCAGAAGATTCTCTCGGAGCATGGCGGCAAGATTCACGTCGATAACAAGCCCGGCCGAGGCGCGCGCTTCATTCTCGAAATGCCCGCCGTCCGCCCTGATCCAACGTCGCAAACCGGAGAGCACGCGACGGAAGAGACCTTCTCGGAAACGAAACCGGAGTGAACCGCGCCGTCAGGTCATCAGCGTTCTGAGGACGTTTGCGCCAAATGTTCCATTTCCAGAAGGCGTCTCTTTGTGGCATCTCCGCCGGGCGCCGAGAAGTGGCCGATGCGCCCGCCACGGCAGACGACCCGATGGCACGGGATGACCAGCGGTATCGGATTC
Source organism: Thermoguttaceae bacterium (assembly GCA_040772845.1). GTDB lineage: Bacteria > Planctomycetota > Planctomycetia > Pirellulales > Thermoguttaceae > PWXP01. The sequence goes on along the minus strand of JAXGXG010000001.1, from coordinate 6,413,711 downwards.
GCCGCCATCAGGTTGCCTACCGCCCGCCCCGCTCTGGGTGAACCGGCCTGATCCGCAAGTACGCCGTAACTGACAACCTGCCCGTACCGAACCCTGCGCAAAGCGGCATATACCTTCTCGCCGAAAGGGCTCAATCCGCCCACCGACACGCGAATATCGTCAAACTCCACGGGACAACCAGCCGCATAGTCTTGCAGTCGAGCCTGCAAGCAGTGACTCCAGGCAGGCGGTTGCGCCGGTCGCGGGCATTCCAGGGCCATCGCATGCCGGGCAGTGGCGGCCGATTCGTACCCGAATACCAACCGGACAACAGCTTCGCCCGACCCGGCCATGGCCATCCAGCCCAAGTCGGTGTGGAAGGCAGCGCGCCAGGTAATCGGTGGTGATGCGGACGGCATGAAGCACTCCCATCGTCAAAAGGCAATCCCCAAGGGGGGCGTTTGGCCTCCCTTTGACAATTCCTGCCAAGCCACCTTATACTTCGGAATGTCCACGAGTCAATATGCGTGCTCCCTTTGGATGGCTGCCGCCGCGTCGATTCTCTGCGGTTTTTTTAGGGGCGCCATGGTGACTCGTGATTGCTGCACTTGATGTGCAACCTCGATATCTACAGCCCGGTTTCGGGAAGGAACGCGTGCGATGAACCCCTACAGCTCGCTGTGCGACGATTTCTACGTGAACATGAATCTCGGTACCGAAATGGAGTTGCCGACCAACCGGGAAACCGTGCTGCATTTCTTCGAGCGAATCCAGAAAACGTACCCCACCATGCGCAATTTCTACTGCCGCGACCGGGGGGATTTCATCCTGGAAGAGGACAAGGACCAGGGAAGCTACCGCTGGTGCACGATCGAGCCGCGGCGAGTCTGTTCAGGCCAAGTCAACCCGGACAATGTCATCGACGCATTGGACCAGCACAAACTGGTCCTGGAACTCGCACCTTATACCCTGTCGGTCAGCCCGCTGGACTGTGAAGCGCTCGACTTGCTCTACGGCTTCGATTTCACCTATCGGGGAAATCATAATCAACTGCTGGTCGAGGCGCTCGGGGTCAATCCATCCATGGAGCGGATTGCCGAGATTCCAGGCGCGACAATCATTAGTCACGAGCCGATGATTACCGTCGCGCTCGACGCTGAATGCCGGCTGCAGTTCCGGCTGAGCGTGGAGACGCGCACCAACGCGTATCAGGTCCGTACGGGCGATTTTCCCGAGGAGCAACTGAGTGTGTACGTCACGGCCCGTCAATACGGCAGTCTTGGCCCGGACCACACGTACGCCGAGACCATGGACCGACTGAACGAAGTGTGCATCGAGATGCTCGAATCGCACGTCATCGAGCACGTACTGCGGCCGCTGGCGCGGACAATCGCACTGAAATGAGGGGGCTGTCCGAAAACGGGGACTTGCTCCCGCATGTTGGGGTTCGCAATTGTCGCAGGCACGAGAAATGGGTTGTCTGCCCCCCCTTTATTTCGGATAGATGCTTGGAGTCTGATGCGAGAAGCGGCTTGTTTGACCCACCCTACCTATCGTGAATAATCCGGGTTAGAGTCTGATGCGAGTCCACGGCTGCGCCCTCTGGCGCGGATTCGATCTCCAGTCAGTTGACGCCTATCCAGGGCGTTGCTATACTGAGTGCGGTTCTTTGCGTTGAAGTGTCTTTTCTGTAAGGTTTTTCCCTTCAATCGGCCGAGTTGCCCGAGCGCCGGCCGGTGTCCAACGTGACAAGGGAGTCGAGCCGTGAGACGCGTTCATGTCAGGCCGAGCAGCCGGAAGCCGCCACAACGGCTACCGTGCGGGTTTACGCTCGTCGAGCTGCTGGTCGTCATTACCATTATTGGCATCCTGATTGGCCTGCTGCTGCCTGCCGTCCAGAGTGCCCGTGAGGCAGCCCGCGCGCTTCAGTGCAAGAACAACATGAAGCAACATGGAATTGCGCTGCACAATTACCACAGCGCGCACGGTTGCTTCCCTCCCGGCGGGATCGGTTACGGCTGGTGCAAATACCCCGACTATGGCGATGCGCACGTGATGAACAAGAACGGGTTGCTCTTCCTGCTGCCCTACCTGGAGCAGCAACCCCTGTACGACGATTTCGATCAGAGTCAGGCGGCCAGCAATACAACGCAAGGCAACGAAGGGTGCTGCGGTCCCACGGTTGCTTCGGGGACACTTTCGGGCGATGTGGAATCGAGCGGGAATTGGAAAGTCGTCACCACGCGACTGACGGTATTCAGTTGCCCTTCGGACAATGGCGATCCGTACTTGCCGGCCGGGAGCCAGCATTACGGCGTCAAGTCCGGGACCTCCTACAAGGGCGCCAAGACCAACTACGATTTCAGTGCCGACCGGAACTATTCGTGCAACGCCTGGAACAGGACTTCGAATCCCAAGAGCCGGCGAATGTTCGGCGAGAACAGCAGCACGCGGATCGCCGACGTTCGCGACGGCACATCGAATACCATCGCCATGGGCGAAACGCTGTACGATGTCTATAACGGAGAATGCGCTGCTTGGGCTTACCGGGGCTGGGTCATGACCGGTGTAGACGTAGGCGCATCGGAGTTCAATCTTTGGGAGCGGATTCCGCCGCCGTCCGGCTACGAGCGGTATCCGCCCAATCCGCGTCGAGGCCAGTTGGCCAGTTGGGCTTATCTGGGAAGTCTGCACCCGGCCGGCGCGCACGTACTCTGCGCCGACGGCTCCGCCCACTTCTTCAACGAGAACATGGCCACCACCATCCGAACCAAACTGGCCACCATGGCCGGTGGAGAACCGGTAACCGTGCCCGACTAGCGGCTCCGATTGGCACAATCGATCTACAACTCCCGGGAGTGACTGCAATGCGATACGTCGATCCTATGAAACGGGCAGCGACTCCGGGACTCTGCCTCACAGCAGTCGTGATCGTAATGGCGACCGCGCCGGCCAGCGCCGCACTGGTCGGATATTGGAAGCTGGACGAAACGGCAGGAACGACAGCCGCGGACTCTTCGGGCAACAACCATAACGGCGAGTTGAAGGACGGACCGGCGTGGGATGCCGGCGGAGTTCTTGACGGCGCCATCGGTCTGGACGGTCTTAACGACCGCATTCATGTGCCGTACGACGTTGATTTGACCTACACGGGAGGCGACTTGACGCTGAGCACCTGGGTGTATGTCAATCCGGGCGAGACTGGCGGTTGGCTCATTTCGAAGCCCTGGCACGGCAGTGGTCAGTACAACTACGGCATCTACCTTACCGGCGGCGAGAACATGGCCGTTAGTTTTCGCTTGGCCAACGCGGCCTTGCCGGCAGTCCAGCCCTCCCCTCCCGAGCCCCCAGTGCCCGACTATCGCAGAAGCGTTACCCTCAGTACGTCTTCCAGTACTCTGATTCAGGGGAGCTGGCACCATGTCGCGGCGGTAGCAGACACTGCGAGCAATATGACAGTCTACTTCGATGGCAGCTTGGCCGCTACACGAACCAACACCATTACGGACTGGCTGAGTGGCACGGAGTGGACGGGCAGCAACTCGAATCTCCCGCTTGCCGTGGGAACCCTCTACCCTTATCCCTCCCCATGGGCTGGCGTTGCCTCTCATGCCTTGGACGGCAAGCTCGACGACGTGGCCATCTGGAGCGATGCCCTTGACGCGACCAAGATCAAGTCGATCTACAACGTGCCCACCACGCTCGGATTGTCGTACGATCTGGGTGACATGATGCAGCTTTGGTCCATCCACGATGCCGGGGCAGGCGCGGTGGGTTCCGTCGATCGAATCCCCTGGCAGTACACCAGCAGCTTGCCCGGCACGCCGCCGGCCGCAGGCGGCGCCTACACGCATGGCGATGCCATGTACGTTGTTCTCGGTGCGGGTACGGGCCTGACGTCTTCCGTTGCCACGAATTGGGTTGGCGGCGGCAGCGACAACAACTGGAGCACCGCGGCCAACTGGGATCCGGCCATCAACGATCCCAACGGATGCGATCTGCATTACGATAACGGAGTCGCCGTCGATGTGACGAAGCTGAGCGCAATGCTGGACCGGGACTACACCGTGGCCGGCATGAGGCTCAACAACCTTTCGGCAAGCACCGATGTCGTTGATCCCAATGGAGCCCGGTTCTACACGTTCGAGATACCGGTAGGCATAACGCTCACCGTTTCGGGCGGAGTCAACGTTGGTTTCCAGTTCTCCACGTGGACGGATCCCGGCACCGTCCGCAACAGATACGCTGTGACCGGGCAATTTTCCGGCGGCGGCGAGATGGTAATCAACGGACCCTTGACCGTGTGTAACAGCGGCTCCGGGGCCCCGGCGCAAGCCGCCACACTGGACGTCTCCGGCCTGTCCAGGTTCACCATCGACACAAGCGGCGATATTTACGTCGGCGGGAGAAATAACGGTCGGGGTGTGCTCCTTCTGTCGCCCGACAATCTACTACGAGCCACGAACATCTATGCTCCCGGATCGCATAGCTGGGCAACTGCAGGGTTGACAAGCAGCATACTGCTTGGCGAACAGAATATGATTCAGGCAGACAACATCTATGTCGGCGGTTTCGGACTCTATGGCGAAATGGAGTTCCAGAATGGACTTACCAGTCCGAACGTCGTCCTTCGCGACTATGCAGGAACGGGAGCGACCAACCTCTACATCGGCGACATGCACGCGAACGATCGAAACGTAATGGGAACGGTCGATTTCACCGCAGGTAGCGTCGATGCAGTCATCGATCAGCTCCAAGTCGGCATCGCACAAATGCGTGCAACCACAGAAGACGGCAACATCAGCGCCACGGGCATACTCAGCATGTCGGCCGGAACGATCATCGCCAACAGCGTCATCCTGGGACGGAACGTGAACGGTATCGATAATCCGTTCGCAAGCGGGACGCTGAATCTTTCTGGCGGAGACTTCGACGCGTCCAGCATAATCCTGGGCCAGGACGAGTCGCCTTCAGGCCGCACCGATCGTGCTCGCGGCACGATCAACCTGACTGGCGGCACACTCACCGCTACGACCATTGACAGCGGCGGTGGCGAGGCCGTGTTCAACTGGACCGGAGGCGCCCTGCATGTTGATGCCTTCGGCAGCGCGAGCAGCCCGATCCCGCTCATCCAAAACGGCGGTACGCTGGCTCCGGGCAACTCGGTCGGCACGACCACTGTCTACGGAGACTATACACAGGCGGCCGCAGGCGCCCTTCAGATCGAGATTGCCGGAACGGGAACTGGCGGCGCCGACTTCGACCTGGTGGAAGTGCATGGCGATACGCTGTTGGCCGGCTGGTTGGAGGTCTCACTGCTTGACGACTTCCTCCCGGAATTGGGCGACAGTTTCGATGTGCTTTCTACCTCGGGCGCGCTGGATATTGCAGGGCTACAGCTTACCGGCGATCCGCCGTCGCCCAGTTTCGGATGGTGGGAAGCCGCTGCAATCGCAGGCTCGGGCGGTGAAGGCATGATCCTGCGTCTGTCGGCGGTGCCGGAACCGGCGAGCCTTATTATGATGCTGCTTGCCATGGCGTTGCTGGTTGCTCGCCGGCAGCGAGGCGTGAGGTAGGGGATAGCACACAAACGACTTCGGCATATCGGTTTGGCGGGAGTTTTCAGTTCGTTGGTGGGTTTCGTTCCTCGACCCACCCTACATCTGAGCGGCGTCACTTGCGCGAGAAAGGATCGATGCGATGCAGCGAGGAGTACGGGTATCCTGGTTTCTGATGGCCACGCTTCTCTTCGCGTGCGGAGGTTGCGGCGGTCGCGATCCGAGCCTGCCGCCGCTGGTGCCTGTTGAAGGTACGGTCACTTTGAACGGTACACCGCTGGCCGACGCCAACGTACAGTTCCATCCCATGGGCAATACGCTGGGACGGGGGGCGGCCGCCGTTACGAATGCCGAGGGCCGCTATTCGCTGATTGCACCGGACGGCAGCGACGGGGCCCCGGTGGGCGAATACCGGGTTGTCATCGGGAAGCTGGTGATGCCCGACGGCTCCCTCTTCACGCCAACCGACGATGTCGCACCCATGGACTCGCCCGCCCGAGAATTGCTGCCGGAATACTACAGCATGTTCGAACGGAGCACCCTCACCGCCACGGTTCCCGAAGGGGGCGGATCGGTCGATTTCCAGCTCACTTCAAGGCGGTAACCCATGCTGTTCTGCAAGGATGCAGATGGGACACCATGGCGGGTGTTTCGTCGGCGCAGGATGGGGCGAGGTTGCGCAGATCGTTGGTGGGGCCGCACAAGCAGCACCTGACCCGATTCAAATAGCTCCCGCCTTCCCGTCACTTGGGCAAGAGCCGATCGCCCTGCCCTTGGAAGTACTCCAGCCATGCCTGCGTAAGGGCGCCGGCCATGCCGAAGTCGGCTTGCCGGTATTCGTCGATGGTCTTTCCCCAATAGAACCCGATCCAGCCGTCGGCAAACGGGCGCGACCGTTCGACGAAGACCGCCAGGTCATCTACGGAACACGCGAGCGGGAACATCTCTTCGACCACCAGCGGTTTGCCCACGTCGTAGACCTTCAAGGCGTCGATCGCCCTGTCAATCTCGCCCTTCTGCGGATAGAAGTGGACGCTGACGAAATCCAGGTTCTTTCCAACCTCGTCGCTGTAGAACAGCGGCTTCGCTTTCGGGAACGTGTGTGCCCAGGGAATCGCACCGACAGTGACCATGTGCCGCTTGTCGTACTTGCGGATGGCCGAAACAAGCCGATCGACCCACGCCTTGGCAACCTGGGGCCGCGTCCGCCCGGCCAGATCCAGCGCAATCCGCTGCACGAAATGCTTGCCTCCCAATTCGCCTGCCAGCCACTCGGTCTCCGGCTTCTTGCCCGGCAAGATGGGCTCGTTCATCAGGTTGTAGCAGAAGACGGCGTCGCTATCGGCACACGTCTGCGCCACCGCCTCCCAGAACCGCGCCTGCACCGCCCAGCGATCACTTTCAGCCAATGCGTCGTACCATGTCGGCACGGCGTTCTTGTGGTAGCACCCCAGCCCGGTAATATCCAAGTACAGCCCGGCCTGCTCCGCCAGCAGGACGAGCCGCGCAAGCTGCCGGAGTTCCGCGGCATTCGGCTCGGTGGCCGATTTCATGAAAGCAGGCAATTGGAGGTGAGTGCGAACGACGTTCGCGCCTAGCGTCTTCATTTCGTAGAAATCCCGGACGACCTCGCCCCACTGCTGCCGCCAGTACTCCTCGATCAATCGCCCGCTTGCATCGTGGTCGTAGTTCAGCCCCCATACGACAAATCGCTCGGCTGATGCACCGCGTACGAAATGCGAACCGTCCTCGCTGGGCCGGACGAGCCCTATTTGGCTGCTGCCCTCCATTGCGGTCTGACTCAATAGCGCGGAAGAAATGGCGAAGTGGATGGCGAAAGTGTACATAACGGAAATAATCTCCTGACACGGCTCGGTCTGGTTTTCCAACCTCTTCTAACGATTCTAACGCACTCGGCGCCGACGTCAATTTCCCTTACCCCCTCAACAGCAAGCCGCCATTGTTGGAGTCCCGCCTTTAGCACGGATTATTCATCTACGTAGGGTGGGTCAAGGTCGCGTAAATCATTGGTGGGTCCGCACAAGCCGCAATCGAGCTGATTTCCAACCCGGCGCTTGGAAAGACGCCGGCACCGGCGACCGATGACCCACCAAGGAAGCGGCTTGTTTGACCCACCCTACCTATCGTGAATAATCCGGGTTAGGCGGAAAGGCCTTTGCGGCTAAAGCCGGGACTTCAACGGGTTGCCATTCGCACTTAGAAACGGAAGAGCCAACAAAACAAAATCCGAGGTCAGCGCTTGACATTTCCTGCGTGCAGTGGGAAAGTAGATGCGCTTGCGAGTCATTGTCTTTTCCATCGACTTCGCAAACGGAACGGAAGTTGGCCCAATCTTATCCGACCCATGGTGAGGTTACTTCACCGATCTGCGTTTGGAGGCATCATCATGTTACGTGTCCCCCTCGGTTCGATGTTCCTTGGATTCGTACTGGCCACGCTCGCCTTCGGGCAAGATGTACTGCCCGACCAACCGCCGCCCTCATCCGCCGAATCACCAGACATCAAGCAAGCCGCACCGGAACCTGACGCAGGCGACGCGCCGGCCGAAACGCCCCTTCGTCAGGAGCATGTTATTTATCTGCCCTTCGAGAATCTGCGCGAGGCCTTGAAGGATGACGACTCTTCGATCGTCTTGCCCTATGCCCAGTTCCTGAAAATGTGGAACCAGGTGATTCAGCCCGAGGCAGCCGACGCAGGCCCGCCGGTCGATGCCGTGATTACTCGCGCCGATTACGTGGCGTCGGTTCGCGGCGATCTGGTCCGCCTGGAGGCGACGCTCGCCGTCGAAGTGCTCGGCGACGAGTGGGCCCGGTTGCCCGTCCAATTTGGCGACGCCGCCATCGGCTCGGCCGAAAGCAAGGACGAATCCGTCTTGCTGCGCGGTATCGGCCAAGGTCAATACGAACTGCTGGTTCGAGGGCAGGGGAAGCATGAGATCAAGTTGAGCTTGATGGTAGGCGTGACATCCTCTGCCGAGGGCCGGAGTTTCACGGTCCAATGTCCGGCCGTCGGAGTCAGCAACCTCGAACTGGAGATTCCCGAGCCTGAATTGGCGGTCCAAGTCGTTCCGCGGCGCACTTCGCAACGGCTGGCGGGTCCGGAAAACGCCACGCACATGCGCGTTGTCCTGGGGGCGACCGACCGATTCACGGTAAGCTGGCAACCGCAGGCAGGCGCCATCGATCAGGCGGCGGGCCTGGCGAACGTCAGCAGTACCATCTCGGTCGATATCGGCGACGGTGTCGTCCATACGCACGCGGTACTGGATTACCAGATTTTGCGCGGAGCGCTCGACGAACTGCTGGTGGACGTTCCGGCCGACCAGCGCCTGCTCGACGTCCAGGCCCCGGGCCTGCGCGACTGGGCGACCGAAACGGTGGATGACCATCAGCAGGTCAAGGTGCGTCTGCACGCCTCTGCGACACAATCGACTCGCCTGGAACTGCACACCGAAACGCCCCTGGTAGAAGAGGCGTTTTCGGTAGGGCACATCCATGCGGTCGGCGTCGCGAGGGAAAGCGGCATTCTGGCCGTTCGCGGTAGCGAAGACGTGGCGTTGGAGTTCATCGAACGGGAGTCGCTCACCCGTGTCGATGCGGCCGACGTGCCAGAATCGCTCAAGCGGCCACGCAGTACGTTCTACAAGTACTTCACGCCGGACTATCGCCTGGCGGTCCTTGTCGCTCCGCTCGAACCGCGGGTGGTCGTCGAGAGTCGCCTGGCCGTCCTGCTGGACAATACGCGAATGACCGCGCGGGGCGAGTTCCAGTGTCATATCACACGTTCCGGCGTCTTCTCCCTGGCGTTCCGTCTTCCGCCGGACTTCCAGGTTGACGACGTTCGTACCGAGGCCATGGAGCGATTCGAACTGGAACAAGACGACAACGGGCAAAGGCTGACCGTCTATTTCGGCAAGAAACTGCTTGGCGACGTGACGATCCACGTTGCCGCAAGCCGCACACGCGAGCAAGCGGCAGGCGAGGTTGTGCTGCCGCTTCCAGAGCCTCTGGACGCCACGCGCGAGGAGGGACTCGTCGCTGTCATCGCCCCGGAATCGCTGGAAGTGAAGACCGACGCCGCACAACTGCACGGCGCATGGGCCGCTGCCCCCGGCGAGCTGGCCTCTCGCGGATTCGAGCCGCAGGCACCCGACGGTTCAACGCTAGCCGCAACGTTTGCATTCGTTACGCGCCCTGTCCGGATTGTGCAGACCATTGCCGAACGGCCGCGACGTACGGTCGCGGTGGTCGGAACGCTGGCCAATATCAAGGAGGACGTGGTCCAGGTCACGACCACATTGCAGTACCAGATTCAATTCGCCGGAACCAACACGTTCCGCCTGGCCGTACCTGCCGGGGTTTCGGACCGCCTGCAGATTGAAGGAGACGGGATCAAGGAGCGGCGGCGCGGCGAACCGGCGGCCGGCGGCGGCATGGTGGAGTGGACCATCATCCTGCATTCCGAGGTGGTCGGCCCCGTGGCCTTTACCGCCACATACGACCAGACCTTGTCCATAGCCGATGACGGAACATCGTTAACACTCACGCCAATCCAGATTCTGGATGCCGATCGCGAAACGGGCGAGATTGCCATCCTCAAGGACCGGGCCCTGTCGATCGAGGCGACTCCGGCCGGGCTGGAGCAGATCGATCCGCGCGAGCTGTCGCAGCCCTTCGGCACAACGCAGCCGTACCTGGCTTACCGTTACTACCAGCACCCGGCCCAACTTACGTTGAACGTGACCAAGCACGAAGTGCAGGAAGTGGTCAAGACCGTGGTCGATCGCGCGTACATCGAGGCGGTTGTGACACGGGAGGGCTCGGTCACCATGCGCGCCCGTTACCAACTCCGATCGAGCGAGCGGCAACGCCTTGCGGTCACGCTGCGCAGTCCGCGCATTCTGGGCATTACGGTCGCCGGGCAATCGGCGCCGCCGGAAATCGCGCCCCTTGCACCAGACGCGGGACCGGACGACAAGACCTACTTCCTCAACGTGGCCCGCCCGGGCGATTCTGACGAACCGTTCCACATCACCATTGTCTTCGAGACCGACTTCTTGAAAGGCGGGCTGGCCGTGACCGATCTCTTGCACCTGCCGCTTCCGCAGTTTGCTGAGGGTGTCAAGTTCCAAAGAATGTATGTACGCACCTGGGTTCCACGCGAATACCGCCTGGTCGGCGACCCGGAATCGTTTACCAGCCACATCGGCGTGGGGCTCTGGGATTCGCGTGCTATCACACGTGCGCAAGATAATCCGGACAACTGGTTCCCGCCCGAGACGGTATCATTCGACTTCCAGACCGACGGTATGATGTATCTGTTCAGCAGCCTGACGGCTGCGCCGGAATTGCAGGTTGGCTATTGGCACATCCCCGCCATGACGCTGATCGCCAGCGGATGCGCGTTGGCGATTGGGCTTGTGCTGCTCTATTTCTCGTTGGAGACCAAGGTCTTCACTCTTCTTGCCCTGCTGTTGGTGATCTTGGCGCTGAACCTCTTCCTGCCATCGCTTGTGGGGAGCTGGCTGCTGGCCGCCCGGCCGGGTATTGCGGCGGTCGTACTGCTGTGGGCGGTTGTCTGGTTGCTGGCCATGCACCGTAGCGGGCAGTTGCGGCAGGTATTCGCCGGCGAACCTGGTGCATCTCCGGCGAAGGCTGGCGTCAACGCGACGACGCCCGACAACGTGACGGCCAACTCGCAGCCCTCCTCACCGGTGGAAGCACCTGCGGCCGATCCTCAGAGCACGGAAGGGGGCAATGATGACAAGTAATCGAAGCCGCCGCACGTGCGCTCTCTGCGCCGTCGTTTGTATGGTGGGAGTGTTCGGGCCGCAGGCGTCCGCCCAGCAAACCAACGCGGCTGCGTACGTCCGCAATAGGTATATTCCCGCGGATCAATTGAAGATCGTTTTTGGGACTTCAGCCCGGGGCGTGCTGATGCCGCGGGACAAGGTCCTGTCGCTCTGGCAGAAGGGCCGACAAAAGGGCCCGGTCGAAGCGATGCCGCCTGCCGGCGCGGTCTTGTCCCAGGCCGTTTACGATGCCCATCTCGCCGAGCACGAGCTGCGCATCGCCGCGCACATTCATGTTGCGGCGCTGCGTGATGGCCTGCAGACAGTCGATCTGCCGTTCGGAGGCATTGCCATCGAATCTGCCCAACTGGACGGCAAGCCGGCGCGGTTCGGACTGCGCGGCGACGGAACACCGTTCCTTCTCCTGGAGGCGGAAGGCCGGTTTGACCTCCAACTGGAAATGTCCGCTCCGCTTGCGAGCAAAGACGGCGACCTGGCAACGACGCTGCAATTGCCGCCCGTACCGGCATCGACGTTGCAGTTGCATCTAGCCGAGGGGAAACGACTGCAATTGGGCGAGACGGTCCTGCTGCCTGAAAGCCAGGCGAACGGGCGGCAGACGTTTCGCATTGCCGTCGGCCAGGCCGGGCTCGTTCCGCTGGTGATTTCGGATCGTTTCGCCGGCGGCACGCGTGCTCCGCTGGTGTTCGTCACGAGCCGTGCGACCGGGCACATCGAACCCGCCGGGCTCCGCTGGGATGTTCTCATGCACCTGGACGTTTACGCTCGTGCCACCGATACGTTTCGGCTCCGCCTGCCTGCCACCGTCGATATCGCAGAGATCGAAGCGCCGCAATTGAGCCAATGGACTCTACAGGAACCGGCCGAAGGATTCCGGGAAATCACACTTGCCTTCCGCAAGCCGGTGCTCGGCCTGCGCACGGTCCGGCTGTCCGGTTTGACCATGTTTCCAAGCAACGCGAATACGGACCTCTCGCCTGGCGAGTCTGATGATTCTGCGCAGAACAAGCCGAATGGCGCAACGCGGTGGACGTTTCCAACCGTCGAGGTGGTCGAAGCCGCGGCTCACGTCGGCGATGTCTTGTTGTCGCTCTCGCCGTCGCTACGGGTCGAGATCGGTGAGCTGGCCGGTATTCGCGCGGAGCAATCTTCAGAGGTCTCGCCCGAAGCGCCATCCGAGACAGCCCGGCCCCCCATGGCATTCGCATTCTGGGACCCGGCTTTCCGTCTGCCTCTTACCGTCACGGCGCAGCAGCGAGTGGTGCAGGCGTCAATCGCCACGCTTGTCGAGGTCCATCGCACGGGGTTGACGTTGCGGGGCAGCGTCACCGCGCAATCACGCCACGCGCCGATCTTCGATGTCGCTCTGCAATTGCCGCAACAGTGGACGGTCAACTCCGTTCGCGTCGCCGGAGAAGCGGTCGAATGGGAAAGGACGCAAGCGAAGGAGGGCGATCGCGAGTTCGCAACGCCGTTCCAGACGCTCCGCATCGATCTCGCCAAACCGACCAAACCTGGTGAAACGCTGGAGCTGGGATTGACCGCCGAGCTTCATCGAGCCGAACTGTCCGAAACGAGTGACACATTCCAGGAAATCGCATTGCCGGAGCTTCGCTGGCCGGGCGCCGATGACGTGGAAGGGACACTGGCAGTGCAGGCGCCGCCCGAGATCGAACTGAAGGTCGAGGACCTGTCTGCCGACTTGCAGCCGATCGTTGGAGATACGCTAACTCAATCGGATGAACGGACGCCGTCCACGTCGCTACGGTATCGCTATCAGGATAACGTGCGTATCAGCGGCCGTTTGCAGGTGCGCAAGAGGCCGGCTGCCGTGGCAGCAACCACCTTGGCCCTGGTGCGGCTGGACCGCGGCAAACTGGACGTTCACTATGAACTCGACTTCCAGATTCGGCACGGGAGTATTCGGCAAGTGAGCTTCACACTTCCCGCAGCCGTCGGCGAGAAGCTCCAGGTCGTTCCGGTCCATTCGCCGGCAAGGGTCATCGAGCAACGGCACTCCGAAGCGATCTCGCCAGAAGACGGGGGCCCCGCCGTGTACCAGTGGCAGATTGTTCTCGACCGGCCGGTTCGCGACAACCTGACGCTGGCATTGGAGTTCAGTCAGACGCTTTGCGCCGCAGACAGCGCGGAGGGTGCGAATCGCTTGCCATCCGGAGACGGGTCCGAAACTGCGCCTGTTACGATCCCCGTGTTGGTTGTGCATGATGTGACGCGGCAGAGTGGCGCGGTAGCCGTCGAGGCGGCCAGTGCTCAGCAGATTCACTGTCGGTCAACGAACCTTCGCGAATTGGATCCGGCCGACATGCCGCACCCGGTCGCATACGTTCCCCAGCAAAGGATTGTGGCTGCCTATCGTTACCAACGATTGCCGTATCAACTCACGGTCAGAGCCGCGCGATTCGCGTCGGCGTCTCTGATCGAGGCGATTTGCGAGTCGGCCGAGATCGTGAGCGTTCTCGGCCAGGAAGGCCGGACCCGGCACCAGGCGCGATTCACCGTTCATAGTCGCCAGTTGCGTGATCTCCCCGTTACGTTGCCCGAGGGCGCCCGGTTATGGGCCGTTCTATTGGACAACGAACCGGTCGAGATCCGCCGTCACGAGGATGTTCTGTTCGTCTCCATGCCGCCCGGACGAACCGATTCCGCCAGCGAATACCGGGAACTGACTTTGCTTTACGAAACCGAAGCTCCCGGCCTGTTCTCCGGTGGACTGGAAAGCCGCCTATGGCCGCAAACGGTTCGGTATCGTGCTCCTGAGATCGATTTGCCAACCCTGCTGACCACCTGGTATGTGATTCCGCCCGAAGGCGCCGATTGGGCGTCCACCGGAGGCGATTTCCGAACCGAGGCTCCGCCGGCGCGGGCAACCCTGGTTGCCACGGTGGCGCGCGCCATTACCAACCCCCGCCTTTCCGGCCTGGGCTGGAAGATCGGTGGCCTCATCCTGGCCGGAATCGTGGTCGGCTTCTATGCCCTCGCGACCGGCGGCAAAAAGCGGGGCATGAGCCTTGTCGAGATTGTGGTCGTTTGCTGCGTCCTCGGTATCTTGGCCGCACTGCTGATGCCTGCCACACAGAGTGCACGAGAGGCCGCGCGGCGCGCGCAATGCACGAACCATCTCAAGCAGATCGGCTTGGCCTTGCACAACTATGCCGCTGTTCATGGAGAGTTCCCGCCCGCAACGATCGGGCCGAGCAATGTGCCGCGCGAACGCCAGTTCAGTTGGATGGTTGCCCTACTGCCATATTTGGAGCGATCCGACGTCTACGACGAGCTACGCCTCGATCTCCCTTGGGATAGCCCTCACAATGCACCGTTGCTCGAAAACCTCAAGATGAGTATGTTCTGCTGCCCGTCGGATCCACAGTTGGGCTACGACAACGAGCAGGTGAAGACGTCCTACGTGGCCATTACGGGCGCCCTCTCGGCGCCCGGATTGCGAAGCCGGCGCGGTGTGATCGGATTCGACCGCAGTCTGAGCTTTGACGAGATTACCGACGGCGCCAGCAATACACTCTTGGTCGGCGAAGTGCTCGACGGCGGACCGTGGTATGCAGGCGGCAGCGCTACGGCGCGCCCGATCGATCACTGGATCGAAAGAAAGCCTTGGAGCAGCCATCCAGGCGGCGGCAACTTTGTATTTGCCGATGGATCCATCCAGCGCATCCACGATACGGCCGATGCTCGATTCCTCCGGTGTCTGGCAGTCGCCCAGGACGGCCGCGACGTCTCCATGGACGACCTGGATTCCGATCCCGAGGATATCCAACTGGGCCCCGCCGACCAGCCGGCGTCATCGGCTGCTCCGGATGACGAACTCCTGCCCGAGGAGTTCGTTGTGCGCGATGCAGTTGAGCAGAGTACGAGAGGTTCCGTAACCTCGTCGGTTATCGTCCAAACGAGTCAGGAGTCTGCGGCAGAACCCGCTCCGCGAACCGATCGGGCCAGACTGTCGTTACGGGTTGAACTGGAACGACCGGCAGGCGATACCATCCGGTTTGAACGCGAGGGTGCGCCCGAAGAACTGGTCGTCGGTTTGCAGAACGGAACCGCAGCGAACACGATCCAGTGGCTCATTGCGGCCGTCGCCGTGCTGGCCGCCTGGATCTGTCGCCGTGCTGCCGGGGCACACCGTGCGATGGCAGCCCTTACGGCCATGGTCCTAGCGATCGGTCTGTCGGGACTCGCGTCGCCGGCCTGGATACCGGTACTCGACGGATTGCTGCTTGGTGCGATCATTGCCGTAGGATTATGGTTGGCGCGGACGGCCATACTGGCGATCAGGAGTCCTCTGCCCACGCCGTCTGTAAGGACGCTACTGGTCGCGCTCGGTATGGCATGTGTCGCTGGTACGGCTGCGGCCCAAGCCCCGAAGCCTGGGCCATCGGCAGAGAAGACCGCAAAACCGGCCAACCGCCCCGATCTGACCTTGTTGATCCCCTACGACCTGGAAGAAGGGAAGCCGCTGGAGAGCACGCAGGTTTACCTCCCGCACGAAGAATTCCTGCGGCTCTGGAAACTGGCCCATCCCGCCCGTCCGAAAGACGCGCCGGCCGGTGTGTCGGCCATCGTCAGTTTTGCAGAATACACGGGTCGCCTTCACGACGACACGGCCCGGTTCGACGGCCGGCTGCTGGTCCACTACCTGGCCGACGACTGGAAACCGGTCGCCCTGCCATTGGGCGCCGTAGCACTCGAAGCGGTCGCCATCAACGGCCAACCTGCCACCTTGGCTAAGGCAGATGATACCGGTCAGCCAGTAGTCTACTTCAAGGCACGGGGTCCGCATGTTGTCGACGTTCGGTTCAGCGTACCGGTCAGCCGATTGGGTGCAACGGGCCGGATGAGCATTCCGTTGCGACCGGTTCCGGCAGGCCGACTCGTGTTTCAACTTCCGGCCGAGGATTTGGATGTTCAGGTGAACGGCTGCCCCGGTGGCTGGCGTCGTGAGACGTCATCTACGGACGGCGCATCTTCAAACGGCAACCCGGCCGCCGAGTTTGTCAGTATCCCTTTGGGCGCGGCGAAGGACCTTTCGCTCAGTTGGCAGCCTCGCCGTGTCGATGCGACGGAAGAGAGTCCCATCAGTGTCGATCAGATGCTGTTGGTCGAGGTACTCGATTCCGGGCTGCATTTCCATAGCCGATTCCACTATCGCATTCAGCAGGGAGCGACCGCCCAGTTGGCATTTCGTGTGCCGGCCGATCTTGCCGTTCAATCCGTCGCGGGCCCCGAAGTGGCCGACTGGTCCCTCGAAGCCAACGACGGGACAGACTCGCAAGAGTTGACGGTCGCACTGAAAAGAGAGATGACCAAAGATGTCGACGTACAGATCGACGCCTTCCGCAAGGCAATCGCAACGCAGCCAGCGGAAACGGCTGCCGTCTCGATTGCCGGAATCGAGCCGCTGCGAACCGTTCGGGAAACGGGCCGCGTAGCGCTCGGCGGCTCGGAACACTTCCGCATACGCATTGACGATTCACAAGGGTTGGAGCAGATCGACCGCACCGGTTTGGACCTGCCGCCCAAACCGGCGGACGACTGGGCGCTCGTAGCGGCCTACCGCTACACGGCGCGCCCGTGGACCCTGCGACTGGCCGTCCAACGGCAGCGCCCGCACCTCGCAGTTTTCGATCGTTCCTTGGTCGCAGTCTCTGCCCGCCAGGCACGGTTGCAATGCTTTCTGACCGCACATGTCACCGGCGAGGCCGTACGAGCCTTTCAGATACAATTGCCGGCGCCTTTGCGAGTATCGCAAGTCCGTGTTCCTGACGGTGCAGACTGGCATCTCGACACGGGCGACGATCGGCAGCAGTTGACCGTAACCATGAAGGAGCCGGCCATCGGCGATGTGGAATTGGCCCTGAGCGGCACAATTCCCCGAGACACCGGTCAAGGCGAGTTCACCGTACCCGGCGTGGTCGTTTCGCAAGCCCGGTCACAGCGGGGCCAACTGGCGATTACGCTTGACGAAGAGCTGGAAGCCGTACTCACCCACGACGGAGGAGCGCAAGCCATCGCTCCGTCGGCACTCGACGACGTGCTGCGCCCCGACGGTGCACCACCGGTAGACTATGCCTTTCGGTTCAACCGGCCGCCGGACGGTTTGCGATTGCGGTTGAACCGCGCCCCCTCGCGCATGAACGCCGATGTCACCACGATCGTCAGTGTGCGCGAAGACGCAATTGCTTATCTCAGCCGTGTCGATTTCCAGATTCGGCAGGCAGGCCGTTCGCAGTTTCGACTAACGACGCCCGATTGGTTGGGCGATGACATCGAACTGCGGGGCGAGCACATCCGGCAGGTCCACTCCCATGCGGCCGGGGAACAGCGTATTTGGGAGATTGAACTGCAGCAGCCGATGCGTGGCCTGTTCACCTTGCAGTTGCTCCAGACCCTGCCACTGCCGGAAGACGGCACGGTAGCGGCTGCGGTGATCCAACCGCTCGATACCGAACGCTCGCAGAACCACATTGTGCTTGAGAACCTGACCGCCGACGAAATCACAGCCTCGGCCACGGAAGGCGCGACCGCGGTCCCGACCTCGGCAGTTCCTGGCGTCCTGGCCGAAGGTATTCGGCGACAGGCCGTTGCCGCGTACCGCATTCCGGATGATGCGTCCCAACTTGTGTGGCAGCGCCGCGTACGCCGGCAGGAGGCCGGTCTGAAAGCGAGTATCAGCCTGGCCGACCTGGCCACCGTCATTCAGGCCGATGGCCGCTACCGCGCACGGGCCGCATACAGCATTCGCAACTTCACCCTGCAGTTTCTCGAACTGCGATTGCCACCGGACAGCCAGGTGTGGTCGGTCGTGGTTTCCGACCAGCCGGTGCGCCCGGCAAAAACACAACGGGACAATCAGACCATTACGCTGATACCGCTACAGAAGACTTCGGCCGGCGACTTCTCCTCGGAAGTCGTGCTGGTCTATTCCGGATACCTGGAGGCCCCGTTGCACCGCTGGACGCGTATTCGCCCCGTAGCGCCGCGCATTCTCAGCAATGTACCGGTCTCACGTACCCTTTGGACGGTCCACGTACCCAACGAATATCGCGTCGCGCTCGTCGAAGGCGACAGCAACCTGGAACTCGTTGGCGCAGCGCACCTGCACGAAGAACGCAAGCTGTCCTTTCTGGACGAACTCAGCGCAATTTTGCAGGTAGCCAGTAGCAAGAGCCCCTCCGGCGCGCGTGAGAAGGCCAAGAGCAACCTGAAGGAAATGGGCAGCGCACTGCACAGCTATAGCCGGTCGTCCGCGCGCGGCGTCGAACACCAGGAAAGCGACGTTCAAGGGCAGGCGCAGCAGCTCGAGGCGGAAGTGAAACGGCTGGAAGAGATCGAGGCCGAGGTCGATCATGCCGATCGTACCCCAGCCTACTACTTCGTCCCGCGCCAACCGGCTGTGGAACAGGCCCCTGAGTCCGAAGCGGATCTGTCCGAGCAATCACGCGACATCTTACGCAAGCAGGCGGCCGAGCAACTGGAGAGACTACAGGCGGTACCGGACCAATCCAAATCGGAAGCCAAGAAGCCCGCCGGCGAACCGTCCGCTGCAGATCTGCTAGCGCCACCGGAATTGCCACCTTCGGCGGAAGCCGTGCCGGAAGCCGCAACGGATGCGACCGGAATCGGCCAGGTCTCGCTCGATACGGGACTTGCCGTGACGGGAGCGGCTTACCATTTTCGCAAGTTGCATGGCGATCCGGAGCTTGTCCTTCGAGTTCGGCATGAGGATGTATTGGGTTACGTGACGGCCGGCATCTGGTGCAT
The DNA here is from genome assembly GCA_040772845.1 of Thermoguttaceae bacterium. Lineage (GTDB taxonomy): Bacteria > Planctomycetota > Planctomycetia > Pirellulales > Thermoguttaceae > PWXP01. The sequence goes on along the minus strand of JAXGXG010000001.1, from coordinate 6,394,550 downwards.
CTTCTGCCTGGGACTCGGCCTTTTCGCCATCCACTTGCTCCGCCGACCGGACGCGACCGCCCGTGCCCGCCGCGTCTGGCCCTGGTTGGCTGCGCTGTTCGGCACTGTCTGGCTGTTTCTCCTTCCGCTCGGATTCTTCGGCCTTGTGCTGCTGATTATCGCCTCGTGTGTCCTGGTCCAGCGGTTGCGGTCGCAGACGACCGCAGGCCGCGCGCCGATGCACTGATTTTCCTGCCCGCGGCGATATCGCGGCTGGACTTGGCACAGATTCCGGATGAGACTTTGCTCTGCAATGGGCAGGACGCTTTGCGACGGGCGAGGCTTGCCTGCAAGCCGACCGAGTACCGAGATCGACGGTCCTGCCGGTCATGCCCACTGGATCGGATCACGTTCGCGGCGAGCGGGCCAGACTTTCAACTCGGGAAACTGTTTGCGAAGAACGTCCGCCAACGCCTCCAAGGCGAAACGCTCACTCGCGAAGTGGCCAGGCAGCAGCAGTGATACGCCAGCGGCTTCGGCCTCCAGGCACGTGTGAAAACGGGCCTCGCCTACAAGAACGCATTCGCAGCCTGCGTCGATGGCCGGACGCAGCAAATCATCGGCCGCGCCGCATGTGATGCCCAGCATGCGTACCTCCCGGGCGGAATCGCCGACCATGGCGACCCGGTCGATGCCAAGGAACTGCTTCACGCGATCCGCCAGGGTGGCCAGCGACGTGGGGTCTTGAAACCAGCCGATTCGCCCGGTTCCCAGGGTGTCTGCCGTTGGAATCATCGGCCCGATTCCACGCAGCCCGAGTCCTTGGGCCAGACGCTGGTTGATCCCTTCGGCAGCCGAATCGAATGCCGTATGGGCGCTGAACACGGCCGTGTCCGCAGCGATCAGTTCCAGAAGCATGGCTCCGACGGTCGTATCGGCCGTGATCTGCCGAACCGGCCGAAACGGCAGCGGGTGGTGAACCACCACAAGATCGGCCTCGTGTTCCACCGCCTCGGCAACGGTCGGCGGCGTGAGTGTCAGGCACGTCATCACACGCGCCACCGGCCGGCGACGATCGCCCACCAGCAGGCCTACATTGTCCCAATCCTCCGCCAGCGACAGCGGAGCGAGGCTCTCAAGGAAACGGACGATTTCGGAAAGTGTGTGCAAAGCCGCACTCATCCTGCCAGCAGCAGTTTTGCAGGCGATTGGAGGTAATCGATCACGCTGTTGAGGAAACGGCCGGCGGCCGCGCCATCGATCAGGCGGTGGTCGTAGGAAAGGCTCAACGGCATCATCAGCCGCGGAACGATCTGGCCGTCGTGCACCGCCGGCTGCCATCGCGAACGGCCCAGAAGCAGGATGGCCACCTCGGGATGGTTGATAATGGGCGTACTGTACGCGCCACCCACGGCGCCCAGGTTACTCACGGTAAAGGTGCCGCCGCGGAGGTCTTCGATGGCGAAATCGGCGTTACGTGCTTTGCCGGCGATGTGTCCGAGCTCCTTGGCGAGTTGTGCGATACCAAGTCGCTCGGCCCCGCGGATGTTCGGCACGACCAGACCTCGCGGCGTATCGACTGCAATGCCCAAGTTGATGTAGCCCTTGTAGACGATCTGGCCGTTTTCGTCGTCGATACTCGCATTGACGGCCGGATGCTGCTGCAAGGAAAGCGCCACCGCGCGCAGTACAAACGGCATGGCCGTCAGCTTCACGTCTTTGCCAAGGTAGCCCGGCGGCACACTCTTGCGGAGCTGCTCCAGGTCGGTCACGTCCGCGTCGTCAAAGTTGGTCACGTGTGGAATGGTCGATGCGGAACGGACCATCTGATCGGCAATGGCGCGGCGGATACGGGGCATCTTCTCACGTCGCACGGTCCCATACTGGTCTTCGCCTTGCTCGCCCGGCGGAGTTACCGAGGCTGGAGCGATGGCTGCCGGCGCGCCTCCTTCCCCTGCCGTCTTCACGTCTTCGACCGTAATGCGGCCTCGCTTGCCGCTGCCGGCAATCTGCGCCAGGTCAACCCCCAGTTCGCGAGCCACCCGCCGTGCGGCAGGACCGGCCGGCAGCGGACCGCTCGGCTCAGACACCGCCGCCGACTTCTCCGCCGCGGATGCGGCGGCCGTCGCCTTCTGCACCGGCTCCGGCTCCTCGACCTTCTCTTGCTTCGCAGGCGCTTCAGACTTCGCAGGCGCTTCAGACTTCGCAGGCGCTTCGGACTTTGGCGTCTCGCCGGCGGGCTTCTGGTCGTCTTCAACGGTCAGCAAGGTCTGCCCGACCTTGACGGTGTCGCCTTTTTTGACCAGGAGCTTGCTCACCACGCCACCGAACGGGCACGGCACCTCGATCACCGCCTTGTCCGTCTCGAGTTCCAGTACCCCTTGGTTCGGCTCGATCTGATCGCCTTCCTGCACCAGGATGTTGACCACGTCGCCGTTTTCGATATTCTCGCCCAATGCAGGCAGCTTGCATTCTTTGGCCATGGCAATACTCGCTTGACAGTTGTCAGTTATGAGTTGTCCGTTATCAGTGAAGCGCTGTCGCGATGGAAGACAGTTGGCACACCCTACCTGGTGATCGGGTTGGGCTTATCGGGATCCAGTTCCAGCGTCTTGATGGCTTGAGACAGTTTGGTTTTCGGGTATTTGCCTTGCCGGGCCAGTTCGCCAAGGGCAGCCAGGGCGATGTTCTCGGCATCCACCTCGAAGAAGCGGCGCAATTCCTTGCGGGCTTCGCTTCGGCCGAAACCGTCTGCGCCGAGCACGACATAATCGGGCCCCACCCACGGCGAGATCGCCTGGCCCAATGCGCTGACATAGTCCAGCGCGGCGATCACCGGCCCTCCGGCCCCCGCCAACGTTTGGGTCACGTAGGGAACGCGCGGCTTCTCCTTCGGGTGCAGACGGTTGAACCGGTCGCAATCGCGGCCGTCGTGGTACAGCGCCTTGTAGCTGGTTACGCTATAGACGTTGCTGCCGACGCCAAACTTGGTTTCCAGGATATCCTGCGCCCGAAGCGATTCGCGCAGAATCGCCCCGCTACCGAAAAGCTGCACCTTCGGCTTGTTCGCCCCCAGGTCTCGCTCGGAAAGACGATAGATGCCGCGAAGAATGCCGTCGGTCGAACCCAGCGGAAGGATGGGCATCTCGTAGTTCTCGTTCATCAGCGTGATGTAATAGAAGATGTCCTCCCCTTCGTAATACATCCGCTTCATGCCGTCGAGCACGACAACCGCCATTTCGTACGCGTATGCCGGATCGTACGCCTGCAAGTTCGGATAGGCCAGGGCGAACAGGTGGCTATTGCCGTCCTGGTGCTGAAGTCCTTCGCCGGCCAAGGTGGTTCGGCCCGCGGTGCCGCCCAGCAGGAAGCCGCGGCATCGCATATCGCCGGCGGCCCAGATCAGGTCGCCAATGCGCTGGAAGCCGAACATCGAGTAGTAGATGAAGAACGGAATCAGGTTGACGCCGTGGCTGGAATGCGCGGTGCCGGCGGCGATCAGGGACGCCATGGAACCTGCTTCCGTAATGCCCTCCTCGATGATCTGGCCGTCCTTTGCCTCGCGATAGTACAGGAACATTTCGCTATCGACCGGTTCGTAAAGCTGGCCGCTATGGGCATAGATACCGAACTGGCGGAAGAGCGCCTCCATACCGAAGGTCCGGGCTTCGTCGGGGACGATGGGCACGACGTAGCGGCCCACATTTTTGTCTCGCAGCAGGCGTGCCAGCAGCCGGACAAAGGCCATCGTACTGGACACTTCGCGTCCTTCACTGCCGCCGAAGAACTCGGCGAAGTCCTCCCACTTCGGCGGCTTCAGCTTGACTCGGGCCGTTCCGCGGCCGGGCACGAATCCGCTAAGCTCATCGCGCCGGTCGCGCAGATAGCGCATTTCCGGACTGTCTTCCGGCGGCTTGTAGAACTCGGCGCGTCGGGCAGCGTCTTCGGAAATGGGGATTTCGAACCGGCGGCGGAACTCGACCAGCTCGTCCTCGTTCAGCTTCTTCTGCTGATGCGTGATATTCCGCCCTTCTCCGGCCTCGCCCAGCCCGTAGCCCTTAATCGTTTGCGCCAAGACCACCGTCGGCGAGCCCCGGTGCTCCGCGGCGGCCTTGTACGCGGCATAGACCTTGACCGGATCGTGCCCGCCGCGACGCAACTTATGCAGCGAGTCATCGTCCAAATGCTCCACCAGGGCTTTCAGATAGGGCGTATTGAAAAAATGCTCGCGAAAATAGCTGCCCGACGATACGCTGTACTTCTGATACTGCCCGTCAACCACCTCGCCCATCCGGCGAACCAGTTCGCCCGTTGTGTCGGCAGCCAGCACCGAGTCCCATCCGCTCCCCCACACGACCTTGATCACGTTCCAGCCGGCGCCATGGAATGCGCCTTCCAACTCTTGCATGATCTTCCCGTTGCCGCGCACCGGGCCATCCAACCGCTGTAAATTGCAGTTGATGACGAACGTCAAGTTGTCCAGCTTCTCGCGACCGGCCAGCGTAATCGCGCCCAGGGTTTCCGGTTCGTCGCATTCTCCGTCGCCCAGGAATGCCCACACCCGCGAGGCTTCCGCTTCCGGCAGGATGCCACGGTCCACCAGGTAATGGTTGAAACGCGCCTGGTAAATCGCCATCAGCGGCCCCAGCCCCATCGAAACGGTCGGAAACTCCCAGAAATCGGGCATCAACCATGGATGCGGGTAGGAGGAGAGCCCCGGCTCCGGCTGCAATTCGCGGCGGAAATTGTGCAGGTGATGGTCCTTCAGACGGCCAAGCAGCCATGCCCGGGCATAAATACCCGGCGTGGCGTGTCCCTGGAAGTAGACCTGATCGGGTGGAAGTTGCCCCTTCTTGCCGCGGAAGAAGTGGTTGAACGCCACCTCGTATAGCGTCGCGGCCGACGCAAACGTGGAAATATGGCCGCCAATGCCTGAACTCCGCTTGTTCGCGCGGACAACCATGGCCATCGAGTTCCACCGCAGAATGCTCTTGATCCGGCGTTCGAGGTCTCGGTCGCCTGGGTAATCGGGCTGCTGGTCCACCGGGATGGTGTTGACGTAGGGCGTTGCCCCGACATAGGCCAGGCGTACACCTCGCTGAAACGCCCGCTCCTTGAGTGTCTGGATCAGGTAGGCCGCCCGCTCCGGCCCGGCCGTTTGAAGAACATAGTCCAGAGCATCGACCCAGTCCCGTGTCTCAGCCGGGTCGGTTTCGTGGAAATGAGCGAGAGGCAGCACACCTGCTGGTTTGGCTGCAGCGTCCGAAGGTCGATTCATGGCGAAACCGGGGTAAGGGGACTCTGCTCCATGATAACGAGGAATGGACGGCGACCTTCAAGAGAAGGCGCCGCCGGAATTCCCCAAGCGAAAAATGCGAGAGCGGGGATTCGAACCCCGACCCCTTTCGGGACTGGATCCTAAGTCCAGCGCGTCTGCCAGTTCCGCCACTCTCGCATCAACACGGTAATTGTACGGTCACTCATGGAAATTGGCTCGTGCCCCCCAAGTCCGGCAAGCCTATCCGGCGCCAGAACCCATGGCGGATTCGGCATTCCCGCTGAGCGAAACTCCGCCCACATGCCCGACAAAATCGGTCATACACCGGCAGCATTTTACCAAATGGCGTTCTCGTGGGAAGATGCGAGTTGTATCGAGTCGAACCATTACGGCTATTGAGCCGTCTTAAGTGAGAGACACTTTCGTCGTCACTCAACGATTCGGCCCCGAGATTCCTGCCGCAGAGCCTTGGCGGACCGCTCGGCGTCTCGTTTCGCCTGGCACAATTGCCGTAATCCGAATTAATTGTGTAGATCAACGTTCCAGCGCTCGACTAACGCTGGCCGACCCAGAGAGCCGAATAGCATGAGTAGCGTAGTGCAGATTCCGCCTCCCCCCCCGAAAGGCCGCGTTTTGGAACGCTCGCTCAGCTTGTTGCTACCGGTTCGAGATGCGCAAGCAACTCTTTCCGACACTGTCCATCGCATTCTGGAGGTCGCTGCCGACCTGACCGATCGCGTGGAGCTTGTGATCATCGACGATGGCTCCACCGATGCCACAAGCGAAGTTGCCGCCGAATTGGAGCGAGACTACCCCCAAATTCGGACTATTCGTCACGGCGCACCGCGTGGTGAACAAGAATCGGTGAAAGAAGGACTTCGCGTCTGTAGCGGCCGAGTCGTCCTGTGTCGGCCCACCGACGAAAGCCTGGAAATCAACGACCTGCCACGCGTCTGGAAGTCGGTGTCGACCGGTAACCTTCCTTCGCCGAAAGACAGCTCCTTCCGGTTGATCGACCGTCGTACGGGTCAGCAATTGCACGGGCCAACTCGTCCGGCAAGGCCGAACTTCCTGAACCAAGTCCGGGAATTCGCATTCGGCGAGTAGTCCCCCCCCTTGCTTTCGGCCGGAGGGGTGCGTAAAATGCACCTGACGGTTGAGGCAGAGAACCTTATCAGTCGAAACCGTCACCTGGGCATGAATGCCCACGGGCCAGCTTGCGATGCGATGGCTGCGAATCGGGCACGCAACCTCGCTAGCGTTCGGCAAGCACGTTCTGGACACCTTGAATGTTGACCATCAAGCTTATCTTCGGTCGGTGTTCGGTGTTGCGCGGTGCTTCTGCCGAGGAGGATATGCCGAATGAGTCTGGCAAGTCTCCAAGATGCGGGGACAGGCTTTCCTGATGTGGTAAGAATGCCTGTCGCCGGACGCCCCCTGCACCGTCTGGCTGAGGTCCGGCAGTTGCAGGGAGTTTCGCGGCGCGCCGTAGCACGCCGCCTGGCAACCGACGTGAATCGCGTGCGATGCGAGGAGCGCGAGACAACCGACATGCTGCTGAGCAGGTTGTACCAATGGCAAGATGCCCTGGAAGTCCCTGTAAGCGAACTCCTGGTCGAGTCGCTCGATGAGCTTTCGGGCCCGATTCAGCGGCGCGCCCAATTGGTGCGTGTGATGAAGACCGTGTTGGCCATCTTGGAGGAAGCCAAGCAGACCTCGGTCCGGCGCATGGCACAGACCTTGGTGGACCAATTGCTGGACATTATGCCTGAATTGGAGGGGATTGGCGGGTGGCATACGGTAGGGCAACGTCGCCGTCGCAACGAGCTTGGAGTGGCAGCCGACCGGCGGCTGCCGGATGACGTCTTTTTTGATCTCGCAGACTGAAATCGTATTTCTATCGATCGATTCATCCTAACGGCGGCCGCCCAAAGCGGCCGCCGTTGGCGTTTCTTGGCTCGTCCGGTGACGAAATGTCAGCCGAGCGGCGATACCTATTCAGTGCGGGTCTTCCTGAAATACCTCGCTCCGGCTAGAATTGCCGAAGATTATAGTAAACGTCACCTCCTTCACAGAGAGATAATACCTTGTTGCGAACCCACACTTGCGGAGAACTCCGCGCAGAACATGACGGCCAGAGGGTCACCCTCTGCGGCTGGGTGGACACCTACCGCGACCACAGCGGCGTGCTGTTCGTCGACTTGCGGGATCGTTATGGCAAGACGCAGGTCGTTTTCGCCCCGGAGGGGGGGGGCAATGCCCTGGCCCAAGCGAAATTACTCCGTGGCGAGGACGTCATCTCCATTGCCGGCGCCGTAGCGCCCCGTCCGGAAGGAACCAAGAATCCGAAGATGGCAACGGGCGAAATCGAGGTCCGGGCGCAGCATCTCGAAGTGCTAAACAAGAGCCAGAATCCGCCGTTCCATCCAACCGCCAAAGAGCTGCCCGGGGAAGACCTCCGACTGAAACACCGGTATCTCGACCTGCGTCGGCCCAAGATGCAGCAGACGCTCATGCTGCGGCACCGGATTGTGAAGATCATGCGCGACTACATCGACGAGTTGGGCTTCATCGACATCGAAACGCCCATGCTCGGCCGGAGCACGCCTGAAGGCGCTCGCGACTATCTGGTGCCTAGCCGCGTACAGCCGGGCGCGTTCTACGCGCTGCCGCAATCGCCGCAGTTGTACAAGCAGATTTTGATGGTTGCAGGTTACGACCGCTATTCGCAGATTGCTCGCTGTTTTCGCGACGAAGACCTGCGGGCCGACCGCCAGCCCGAGTTCACCCAGCTCGATCTGGAAATGTCGTTCATTGACGCGGACGACATCATGGGTGTGATTGACGGACTGGTGGCCCGGCTGGCCAAAGAGATACTTGGGATTGAACTGACGCTGCCATTGCCTCGCATGACCTACGACGAGGCCATGGAGCGCTTCGGGCACGATGCGCCCGACCTGCGTTTCGGCATGGAGTTGATCGACCTGACCGATATCGCCCGCGAGGCCGGATTCCAAGTTTTCCGCAACACGGCCGAGGGCGGCGGGCGTGTTCGGGGCATCAACGCCAAGGGCGCCGCCGACCGCTACAGCCGCAAGCTTATTGACGAGTTGACCCGTTTCGTCTGCGAAGACTTCGGGGCCCGCGGATTGGCGTGGTTCAAGGTAGATGCCGAAGGAAAACTCGCTTCTCCGATCGCCAAGAACTTCTCCGAGGATTCGCTCGCGCAGATTGCCGAACGCATGGAGGCCGAACCGGGCGACCTCCTGTTGTTCGTGGCCGACCGGTTCGATGTGACGTGCAAAGCGCTCAATGCCCTGCGAAAGCGACTGGCCGGAGAACTGAAACTGTACAAGCCGGGCGACATGCATTTCTCGTGGGTCGTGGAGTTTCCGATGTTCGAGCGGGACGATGAAACCGGGGGCTGGGCCGCCATGCACCATCCGTTCACCGCGCCGCGCAAGCAGGACTTCGATCTGCTCGATACGGCTCCGCAACAGTGCCGCGCCCAGGCGTACGATCTGGTCATTAACGGCATGGAGGCCGGGGGCGGGACCATCCGTATTCACAACTCGGACGTTCAGAGCAAGGTGTTTCGCTTGCTGGGAATCGACGAGGCCACGGCCGAAGACCGTTTCGGCTTCCTGTTGGAAGCGCTGCAATACGGCGCCCCGCCGCATGGCGGCATTGCACTGGGGTTGGACCGCGTGGTCACGCTGTTCGGCGGTGGCGACAGTATTCGCGACGTCATCGCTTTCCCGAAGACGCAACGCGCAACCGACCTGATGACCGGAGCGCCGGGCCAGGTCGATATCCGGCAACTCAAGGAATTGGGGCTGAACGTCCCCCGTTGACTTCCTCGGACTCAAGGGCGAAACTGAAGGGTGGAAGGAGAAAGTCCCCATGCAAACATTCATTGCCCTCGCCCTGCGCACCGTCCCTGCCGTCGCCCTCGCCCTTGTGCTGGGTGGATGCCTGCCCGTCGAAGTCGTCGACGAACCTGCATCACAGCCCAGCGAAGAAGAATCGCCCGTGGAACCCGATCAGCCGGCCGTGGCTGTGGAGCCGCCGAAGCCGGCCGAACCGGAACCGCTGCCGCCGCCAACGATCCCGAAAGTCAACCTAACCGAATCTCTCAGCGCCACTTGCCTTGTCGGCGTAGGCGACAAGATCCCCGAAGGCACCCTGGTCGATGCGGAGGGTGCGTCGCATGCAATCCAAGATGTCCTTGGCGAGAAGCTGACCGTGCTGGTCTTCTGGAACAGCGACAACATCCATTCTGTCGTCGAACTGGAAGACCTGGCGCGCGACGTGGCCGGCTCCCTGTCGGAACGTGGCGGTCGGATCGTGGCCGTGAACGTCGGCGATACGGCCGAAAAGGCGGCCGAAGCAGCGAAGGAGGCCAAAGCCGACTTCCTCATTCTGGTCGATCCTGACAAGACGTACTTTGCAGAGGTTGCGACAGAACGGCTGCCTCGCACGTACGTGCTCGATGCGGCAGGTACGATACTCTGGTTCGACCTGGAATACTCACGCACCACGCGCCGACATCTGGAGCGGACGATCGACGTTGCCCTGAGTGAGCCGGAACCTGCCCCTTAGACCACCGGCGCCCATCGCCCAATTCGTCCGTCGTTTCGCTCCGTACGGCTTGAGAACGAAAGGAGATACACCATGCTTCCGTGGCCCTGCCTGTCGCGTCTGCTCGCAGTTTCTCTTGGAGTCGCCGTCTTCATTTTTGCAGGCGCGACCGGGTGGGAGGTTGCCGGTGCGGCCCCGCCGCTGGCCCCGGTGAGCGGCAAGGTCGCCTACGACGACGGGTCGCTCATCCCGGGCGCGAGAATCCAGCTTGTCTTCCTGCCCGTGACGCAAGTATCGGAGGGAGAGCCGAAGCCCCGCCCGTCCATTGCCGACGTCAACGTGAAGACCGGCCAGTTCGACCACATGTCCACCTTCGTCCAAGGAGACGGCGCCACGGTCGGCAAGCACCGAATCATGGTCACCGTACTCGGACCGGACGGAAAGCTTAACGGCGCCGTGCCCAAGGTCTTCTCCGATCCGGCGACCACGCCGTTGATGGTCGAAGTGGAGAACCGCCGCAACTCGATCCATTTCGAGCTTCCCAAGCCGCAGCCGGAACAGTAGCAATCCGGGGCCGGCTTATTCGGTTCGATCGATCGCCTCGGAAAGCAGGTTTCTGAACGACGGAAGCCCGCGGAGCCGGTCAACAATCCGTGGATGCGCGAATACGCGCACCCGCTTCACGTAGTCATCAAACTGCTCCGTGGCCAGTGTCCGTACGACGGGCGACGCTTCGTCCAACGTACGATAGCAGCCTTCCTTGGGAAAGTGGATCTCGACATCGAACTGCACCTCACGCGTGACGGGCGGCGCGTCGAACAGCAATTCGTGCGGGGCAACCACCTGCCCCAATGCGCTACTGCACAGAATGGCGAACTGTTCCGCACACGCCACCAGCCAGGGATACGGCCGCCGCGCCAGCCGGTGGTACAGCTCTCGGTCCTCCAGAAAACTCATCTGAAGGACCCGCTTGTACAGGCGGCGAGCAGGACCGAACAGGCCGGTCAGTAGCTCGGCAGCCGGACTATCGCCGGCCACACGCAACATCTCCGCCACCATGGTCTCGTCGGTTCCGCGGAACAAGGCATCGAGTTCCAGGGAACCATGCAGCAGGTAGAATGCACGCTGGAACATGGCCGTCGCCGCACGAACCGCGTGATGCCAATACACCTCGCTGAACATGACGTAGCGGGCGAATACCATCAGTTCCGCAGCCGTCTTTCCCTTGTCGCGAATGGCCAGCCCGTCGCCCGTCGCGTTCAGGCATAGGTTTCCCAGCAGGCGGTGCTCGTCGAAATGCCGCCCGTAAGGCACGCCTGCATGGAGGCTGTCGCGTTGCAGGTAGTCCATCTTGTCGATGTCGATCGGGCCGGAGAGCATGCTCTTGAGGATACGGGAAGCGGGATCGGCAGGCTTCTCGCTCAGCAAGGAGATCACGTCGCGCGGATGGATTCCCCAATCGTCGCGCAGCACGTCGGCCAACTCGCCTTCCAAGAGGAAACTGTTGGCAAACAGTTCGTGGTCGGGAACGCTGGGCAGGCAGAGGTCTTCGATCGGATGACAGAACGGCCAGTGTCCCAAGTCGTGCAGAAGGGCCGCCACGATGAAAATCTCGGCCTCTTCCGGTCGTACGGTATCGGTGAATCGCGCATCGGTCGCCAGTTGCCGCAGGTAGACCAGCGCAAGCCGATAGACCCCCAGGCAGTGCTCGAATCGCGTGTGGAGCGCCGCCGGATAGACCAGCGAGACAAGACCGAGCTGACTGATCCGAGAGAGTCGCCGGAATTCGGCCGTATCGATAACGGCTCGAACCCGATCCGTCAGCGGGATATCGATTTCGGGAGGAATACGAATCAACTGCCGCCCGGCAGAGAGGGCGGCCATTTCGGGAATCCGGTCGATGGGAGTCATCGGGCGCTCAGTTCCAAGGCCACGGCATGCCGGTCGTCCAGCGAAGGGCCAGGGTCACCAGCATATAGAATACGTAGTGAAGAACGCCGTCGCCATAATCGAGGTCGAGCGAGAAGGTCGGCAAGGCGCCGCCTAGGGCCAGAAACGGGGGAACCACGAATAGCCACTGCCACAACTCGCCGGTCAGCAGGGTGCCGCCAAGATAGGAAAGGGCGCCCCAAAGCAAGACAAACCCGACGGCACACACCGCGGCCCGGACCACCAATTCTTTCCCCTGGTAAGGCTCCTTCTCATCGTCCCGTAAAAATGCATAGGCACCCACGACCAGCGGTGGCGAGACGGCCAGGAGAGCCACGGTACAGAGCACCATGCTCTTCATAAAGATCCCGCCGCCAAGCCAGGCAAGCAGAAAAGCTCCCAGCACGGAAACCGCAATGATCATCGCCTGCCCGGCCTGAAAATGCGTCTCCGTACGGGCGATTGGCTTCAGAACGAGCTTGCCTGTAGCATTCCGACCGCCGGAGGCGAACTCCTCATCCCCAAAAATCTTGACCTCTTCCTTCTTGGTGGGGATTCGGATGGGGGCCTGGCACTTCGGACAAGGACCGGTCCGGCCGGCAAACTTCTCATTCACCGAGAAACGCGCCCGGCATTTGCCGCAAACCACGGTAATCGCCATAGAACACTCGTCGAATCAAAAGGTGCGAAGGAGCGATCGTCCCCGGCTGCGAGGCAACGAGATAGCCCTTACGGACTACCGGCAGCCACCCAGTGATGAAACACTTCACCAGGATCCCGTGGGACGTTTCTGTTCCGGTACCACAGAAGGTCATTTATAGTTTCCCATACTTGTCGCCCGTGTCAAGCATACGGCGGCGGAACAGACACATTGTAGCGAAGATAGCTTATGTCGCTGGACTTTCTTGTCTCCGAGAGGTTATGATCTAGGAAGCCCTGACAAAACCACGACGCGAGGTGGGGTTTCCTACGGAAACCGTTGGATTGCACCGGTTGGGCCAGGGGCTGCGGAGAGGTTTCCATAACAACCCTATCGACGCGCGAGTTCCATCGTGATCGAGTTCCTTTGCCCGAACGGGCACCGGATTCGGTGCCCTGACAATCAGGCAGGCCGGGCGGCAAAATGCCCGAAATGCCAGGTCCGCTTTCGTATTCCGGCGCCGACAACCGACAACCGGTCTACGGACGCCAGCCACTCGGGAGAAACGCCAGCCGAGATGAGTCGCCTCTCCCAGGCCGAAGGCCAAACCGGCGAAGCAAACGGCGACGATTCCTTCGACTTCCTTTGCCCAAACGGCCATCGGCTGCACGGGCCGACCCGTCTGCAAGGCCAGCCCGGCGAATGCCCCATGTGCGGCGCCAAGTTCCGTGTCCCCTCCTACGAGGACCTGAGCGGACAAGAAGTGCCCGACCAACCGATTGCCGCCGGCAGCGCCGACGCTGAGGAAGAGTTCGACATGGTCCTGCCGGACATCGACGAAGACGAGCCGGCAGGTGAGCCCCGGGCGGTTTCCCTCGGCCCGGCTCGACATCCGACAGCCGAACTGCTACTGCGCATGTGGGAATACAAGTTGCGCGGTGCGACGCTCGAAATCCGATTGGTCAGCGGCGAAACCATGATCCCAGATCATTTCGCCGACAAGTCGGCCGCATCATCCCATGCGTTGCTGGCGGCCGTCGAACGCGATGGAACGTACACGGTCTATCTGGTGTCGTGGGACGCCATCCAGCGTGTCCTGCTGCGCGGCGTGAAATCATTGCCGGAAGAGTTCGGAAAAGACGGCTAGCCGTGCTTCCGAGGAAAGCCCCGGTTCACAGTTCCTCCTCTTCCTCCTGAAGGTCGCCCTCGGTGATCATGACGAAGCCCTTGCTGGCGAGCGTCTCCTGGGCAAGATCGATATTGTCGACCATCAAGGCTACCGCAGCGCGCCCGCGAGGACGGACCAGCAACGGATATGCCTGCACGATGTTCACCTCCGCCTGCAGCAGGGCCGTGCAGATTTGAAGCAAGGGCTGGTTGCCATCTGGAATTTCGACGCCGATCAAATCGCTCTCGATAATCGCAAGCCCAGCCCGTTCGAGGATTTCGCGTCCTTCCTCCGGATGGCTCAGCAGGAATCGGACGAAGGCGCATTCGGAGGAATCGACAATAGAAAGCGCGACAATGCGGACATGACTCCCCTCGAAACGACGAACGACCTCCAGCAACTGGCCGACGCGATTCTCCAGAAAGACGGTGAACTGCCGGATGGCGGGATAATTCCGCCCCCGTATTGTCGAGAATCCGATTCCCGTGCTTTCACCACTTCCCATCGCGTTCTCTCGTCATTCGCGTCGCCGGCCGTCTCACGCCGATTCACCACTCGTCACCATGGATGGACTAAATCATGGCTATTTGTAACGATAGGGCAGACACCAAGATCAGTCAACCAGTACGGGCTGCGTGTTTGAGTGACACCCGGAATGGGGGCTGCTGGCACAAAAGCCATCCCGAACCGTAGAATTGTCGGCACTATGCTCAGACAACATGAAATTCAAGTTCGCGTCCGCTACGAAGAAGCCGACCCGATGGGCTTCCTGCATCATGCGCGGTATTTCGTCTATTTCGAGATGGGCCGCACGGAAATGCTGCGTGCAAGCGGCGGCTGCTACCGCCAGATGGAGGAAGCGGGGATCCTGATTGTCGCCGTGAAGGTCGAATGCCGTTACCGAAAACCGGCTCGCTACGACGACGTGCTGACCATTCGCACCATTGTCGACCGCGTCACGGCCGCCAAGATCGAGCATCGTTACGAGGTCCTTCGTGACGGCGAGCGGCTGGCAGAAGGCCGAACCACCTTGGCCGTGATCGATCGCGAGGGACGCCTGTGCCGCGTGCCTGAATGGCTCCACACACCGGAAGACGCGTGACGCGGTTCTGCTGGCAAGGCGTTTTCCGGCTCTCCCGCGACAGCCGCGAATCACCGTGCTTTCTTCTTCTCTGGTAACGGAAGAATTGTGGCGTCCTGCCGAGCCTGAAACTGGTTCTTCAACCAGGCGAGACACGCCTCGGAAGGCACGCCGTACGGCCGGAACTTCTCGGTCTGTCCTTGCCCCGCATCGTGCAGCAGGGCCCGATGTTCGCCAAGTCGCGATGCCGCCGGGCTGTCGATCAGGTTGCTTGAATCCGAGGCATTCATCCGCATCAGCACACGGAGTTCCAGCTCGCGTAACGCCTGCCGGTCCAGGGCGCGGGAAAGGGCGTTGCTGCTGTCGCACCAGAGCAATCCGTGGATTCCCACGGCCGGACCGCGGCGCAGCACCTCGGCAAGCTGCTGCGCGGCACTGGGCGGCTGTTCGGCATCGAACCGGCTGAAAGCGAAGTCATCTTCGCCCTTCAGGAAATCGCGGAAGCGAGCGAGGTGGTACACGAAGAAGTAGAGGGACGGTGCGTCCTCATCGTCCTCGGTCTCGCGCCGCGCGCATTCGGCATACAGTTCGGCCATCGGCCCCACCGCCTTGTGCGGCGGAATCAGCCGGACCTCCTGCGGCAGCGTTGCCGCGATGCGTTGCCACGTCCCTGCCTGGGGCGAGTCGGGGCGGGTCCCGTCGAACACATAGAATGGCGATCCGGTCGGTTGTTGCGCGGCGAGGCTGATCAAGGCCGACGTGAGTACCCCGACCGCGGCATGGTCATTCTGGCCGACCACCAGCAGGTTGCTCCCTCCCTGGCGAACGAAGGTGGCTGCCGTGGGCCCCTTGATTGCAACCGGCGCGCCCAGCCATGCATGCGCCACGTGCGTCTCGGCCGCGGGGCTCCCGGCATGAAGCAGTTCGCCCAGCAGGGCATTTCCGGCAAGGTCAGCCGGCATGTTTCCCTCGAAGACGACCGGCGGCTCGTACGATTGTCCGCGCCGCTCCGCCAGCCGGCACAGATCCGCCAGCAGTTCGTCGCGATCCCCATCCGGCAGCCAGGCCACCTGGAACGGGTGGTTCCCTTCGTACAGCCCGTTCGCGTCGTTGTAGATGGCCTCGCCCGGCCGAGTCAGCAGCCGGGCTGCCGTATTCTCCTCGCTCAGGATCAGGTGGGAGTCGGCCTCGCTGCACTGCAAGGCGATCCGTACCGCCATCTGGCCGATCGTGCTGCGAGCAAGCGAATACGCGCCCGAAAGTGTCTGAGACCCGAGCAGAACATGGATGCCGAATGCACGCCCTTGCCGAACGAGTCGGTCCAGGTACAGGCCGGCATCCTGGGCCAGGCGATCGTCTTCGACGAACAGCTCTTGGAACTCGTCGACAATCAACAGGATTCGGGGCGTCTTCTCGTTGGGCGCGGCATTGCGGAAACCGCGAATATCCTGCACTCGCAGTTCGCGGAACCGGTCGCCGCGCCGCCGCAGTTCGTCATCCAGTCGCATCAGGACACTCAGGCCGAACTCCCGCTCGCTTTCGATGGCGACAACGCGGGCATGGGGGAGTCTCCCGTCGGCGTACGCCTTGAATTCGACGCCTTTCTTGAAGTCGATCAGATACAGTTCCACCTCGTCCGGGGCATAGCGGAGCGCAATGTTGGTGATCATTGCGTGCAACAGGGTCGATTTCCCCGATCCGCTTTTACCGGAAATCAGCACATGTTGCGACGTCCCTTTCCCCAAACGCAAGTGCTGCAATCGCGTAGCGCCGGCGCGCCCTAATGGAATGTCGATCCCCTCGCGGCTGTCGGCCGTCCATCGCCGATCGGGCTGCGGAGCGATGGTCGTGAACGGAACCTCGACGCGCCCGGCGTCCTCCACTCCCTCGCCCACGGCTCGGACAATCGCCGTGAACTGCTCCGCATCCGAAGCCGGGGGGAAGTCCAGGGGCAACTCGCCGTAGTCGTCGTGCTCGCGCAGAAACCGGCCGTCCCGAAAATGAAAACGCATCGCGTGGGGCAGAAGATCGGACCATTGGAACCCGCGGGGAAGCGGCAGGCTCCGATCCGTGCTCAGCAGTGTGAACACGCCGCAACGCGCGCCGCTGATCACAATGCTCTTCAGCCGGGCGGCCGCCGCCTCGCTGAAACCGATCGGGAAATCCGCAACGACCAGTAGCTGGTACGGCTCGGCCATCTCTCCGGCAAAGTCGTTGTACTCCTCGATCGTCGCAAACGTATTTCGCAAATACACCTGAAGCACGTTCTCCATGTGCGCAGTCAGATCGGCCAATCGCTGTTCGATGTGCGATTTGTCCGTCCAGATGCGACTTGCCACGAGTTTTTCGTCAAAGTCGGCCAGGTGCATGAACGCCGCAAAGTTCTCGCCCAGACCAACCGGGTCGATGATCGTCAGGCGCAGCTTGCCCGGCGGCATCGCCGTGAGCATGCGCAACAGGATAGACTGCATCAGTTCGAACGGAGCGCGGCAACGACCATCGGCCGCATCCAGCAGCAACAGGGATCGCAACGGAAACGGCAGCAAGACGGGCAGGTCGAATTCCGTCCGGTCGACACGCAGGCGATCATCGGCCGGCAAGCCATTCTCCAAGTGCGTCAAGGCGACTCGGCTCCGGCCGATCCGGACAATCGGCGGAATGTCGCGGGCCGCCGTCCATCGCTTCCAGTCCGGGCAGTTCCAATCGGGAAATCGGGCATCGCACCACCGGTCGCAGGCGCCGAGCGAGTCTTCGAACCCCTGAAGCCCGGAATACCATCGATCCGTCAATTCGCTCCATTCGCGCTGGTACTGCTGGTCGATTTCGAGCATGGTCTGCGCGAACTCGCGTTCGCCCTGTTCCGAGGCATCGCGATAACTCTTGTGAATGCCGGCCATGCGCCGGGAGTATCGCGTCTCAGCCGTTTCCAACTGCCCGTCGCGCCGTACGGCCAGCTCCGACAGTTCCGCCGCGCGGGTCGCATCCAGTTCGGCCAGGGCTCGGTCCCGACCTTGACTGTGCTTTGCAACGGCCTGCTTCAGTGCGGTATCGGCGGCTTCCGTCTGTTCCGCCTGCTTGCTCGCTGCATCGGCGACGCTGCGCTCGCACCTTGCCTCGACGGCCGCACGGGCAGCCGGAACGATCAATTGAATCTCGGCAAGCATGTGGCGCAAGGGTTCGTAGGCCAACTCGCATTCGCGGCGCGCGCGGCGATAGAGCCACGCAATCCCCGCGCCAAACACCACGCATGCCGCCATCACCGCACCGGCAAGCCAGCGCCATTCGCCGGGGCCGGCCAGAAACGCAACCGGAACCACGCACAGCAGAAACGTAAGGACGAACAATCCAGCCGGCCGGGCGCCTTGAAACAGTTGCGGCAGCGCCAGCTCGGCGAGCTTCCGGTATTGATCCTGGGCGGCCCGAAGCAACTCGGCCAGTCGCCGGTCCGGCGCCGGACCGGCCGCGCCCACGTTCGAGTTGCCGGCATCGGCGGACCGCTGATCTGCCTGCGGCTCTCCAGGTTCCGCAGACGCCGTTGCATTGAAGCCGTCGCGCCACTGGCGGTATCGCCGAAGCACCAGCTCTGCATGCTTCGCCACGGCGCCGGCCTGCTGCGATTGGGCGACAATGCGGGCCTTCGCCTCGCGCAGCTCGACCACGGCCGCATTCTTGATGGCCTCGGCCACGGTGTAGGCTTCCCAGTGTTTTTCTCGGCACGCGTCGCGGAGCGCATCCTCCTTCGCTTTGGCGGCGGCGACCGCCTCGAACCGGTTGGCCTGATAGTCCTTTTCCCGGTTCTGCGACTGGGTGTCGAACTGCTGAATGATCTGGCGTCGTTCGGCCGCGTACTCCGTCTCGGCAGCGGCCCGGTCGGTCTCGTACCGATCGGTAATCGCTTCGATCGCCGCAGACCGCTTCTTCTCGGCCATTTGCCTGGCTTCGTCGAAACGGGCAACGATCTGCCATTCGGCCGGAGCACGCTCCCGGACCAATTGGCAGAGTTCGGAAAGCTGCTCGTCGAGCTCAGCAAAGTTCATCGGTGGTTTCATGCCAATCTCGCAATCCATTCGGAGGTAAGAGGCGATTGTCCGGCGGCGCTGGCGGAGACCGGCCCGTTACACGGTTACACCGCTGCGTCGCCCTCCCGTTCCCTATCGGCAAGCGCGGCGTGCGCCCGGGTGAAGACCTCATCGACCCGGCCAATGGCATCGAGGGCCCGCCGCATGCCCGGCGCCAAGGGATCGAGGTACTGTACGCGAAACTCCTCCGATGCACGGTCGTTCCAGTGTTGGGAGACGTCGCGCCATACCCGCTGCAGCGTTTCGTAAGCCTCTTCCAGGCGTGCGGCACTGCCGCCGATATCCCAACCTCTCATGTCGTCTCCCCGTCGGAATTGGAGGTCGTCTCCGCTGAAGACGATTCAGACGGCAACTTCGGCGGCTGCCGCCCATCGGCGCCGATTTCGGCGGACGGCTGCTCGGCCGGCATACTCGCTGCCGGCGGAAGCGTGTCGGTAACGGGCGCCACGGCCACGTATTCATGCAAGGTTCGTCGGATCCGGTTCAGCGCCGCCATCGCCCGCTCCGCGTCGGTCTCCAGCCATCGCACCAGCGGGCTCACTCCACCTTCGCTTTCGTACACGGTCTGATCGACCACGCGCGACCAGTGCTTTACGGCTTCGGTCTGGTCGCGACAATACTCCAGACGCCGGCGGGTACGTTCCACCTGCCGCTTCTCGTCTACACATGCCGGTCGATAGTCGTCCATGCGTCGGAACGTCTCGCACCGCTGCAAGTTCAATTTGGCCTCGTGCAGATTCTGCTCAGCCAGTCTCGCCTGGCGTCGCCAGTAGTCGCGGCGGTCGCCCCGGGTCCAGTCGGAAGCTGCGCGGATGTTCATTTCGACACTTTCGATTGCCCGCTGCGCTTCGTCCTGAAAGACGCGCACCGCCGCAGCGAAGCTATCCAGTGCTGCGAGTGAGGTGACTCTTGCGCGTCCGGCCATAAACGACGTTCCTCCGCCTATCGCTGTTGCAGATATTCCTCAATCAGTTCCGCCTTGCGGAGGAGGTAGGGGATATGCTGCTCGGTCACCTCGGTGAACCGGCTGATCACCTTCAGGTGATGCTCGAATTCTTCGGCGAACTTCTGATGCTCCTGGTCGCGCCAGGTCTTTCCGAGCGCGGCCAACTCGGCCCCCATCACGGTAAGCCGATCTTGCATGTCTGCATTGAACTTTTTGAGCGATCGGGCAAATCGCCGTAGATCACCCGGATCCACAATGGCCTGCGCCATGACGTCCCTCCTCATGGAACCACGAACGACGGCAAATCGGAGACGCCAAGCAATGGGGCGTCGCGCGATCAGCCGTAAGTCAATTATACCCCACCGCAGTGATATGCCATGCGCATTCCACCGCGGAGTCGCGTTTTGCCGACACGGCAACCCCCCCGCTACAGGGGCAGTCTGGTTGTTCGCCAGTTGCTTCACCATGACATTTCGAGTCCCCCCTGGATTCCCTAATCGGGAGTTAGTACACTGATTGGTTTGCGTTGTTCGGCACATTCTGATTCGAGCAGTGACCATGACCCGAGTAGCAATTATTGGTGGTGCGGGCTATACCGCACTGGAATTGATTCGCCTCTTGCTCCGCCATCCGGCGGCCGAGATCGTCGCCATTAGCGATATCCAGGAGAATCGCCCCCATATCGCATCGATTCATCCCTCACTCACGGGGAGAGTGGACCTTTGCCTAGAGAAGTTGACGCCCGCCGAAGTGGCCGCTCGGGCCGAATGCGTCTTCTGCTGCCTGCCGCATGGCGTCAGTGCTTCGATCGCCCCGCAGTTTCTGGACGCCGGCGCTCGGGTCATCGACTTCAGTGCGGACTACCGACTGGACAGTGCCGAGGTCTTTGCCGAATGGTATAACCAGAAGCACCCGGATCCGGACCGGCTGGGCAAAGTGCCCTACGGCCTGCCCGAGTTGTTCCGCGAGCAGATCCGTTCGGCCCCGCTGGTGGCGAACCCCGGCTGCTATCCGACGTCCGCCATCCTTCCTTTGGCGCCGCTGCTGAAAGCAGGGCTCATCGATCCGAGCGATATCGTGGTCGATTCCAAGAGTGGCGTAACCGGTGCAGGCCGTACGCCGACCCTGCTTTCCCACTATCCCGAATGCAACGAGAGCATGTGCGCCTACAACCTGGGCCGGCACCGGCATACGCCGGAAATCGCCCAGTACCTGGGTTGGGCAGCCGGCGAAAAGGCCGGGGTCCTCTTCACCCCGCATCTGGTTCCGATGGACCGAGGAATCCTCAGCACCACGTACAGCCGGCCTCGCGATGGCGTCACGGAGCAGCAGTTGCTCGAAACACTCAGCAGCTTCTACGCGAACGAGCCGTTTGTCCGTGTCGTCGAACGCCTGCCGGCCACGAAAGACTCTGCCACAACCAATTTCTGCGACATCACCGCGCGTATTGTCCGCGGGAAGGTCATTACCGTAAGCTGCATCGACAACCTGATCAAAGGCGCCTCGGGCGCGGCCGTTCAGAACTTCAATCTCATGTTCGGCCATCCCGAAGCCGCCGGCCTCGCGTGAGTTGAGACTTGGAGAAATCCCAAATTTGAGATCTCAAATCTCAAATCTCAAATCTGAAATCGCCCGATACCTGACAACCGAGAAGTCGTGCCTTGAGCAACTGCATCGAAATTCCCAAGGGATTCGTTTTGGCCGGGGTTCATAGTCGGATCAAGCAGGATCCGACGAAACCCGACGTTGTACTGTTTATGTCGGAGACTCCGGCGACGGGGGCCGGCGTCTATACGCAGAACCGGATTTGTGCAGCTCCGGTTGCGCTCGATCGCCAGCGCACGCCAAGCGGTTCGATCCGCGCGATTGTGGCCAATTCCGGCAACGCCAACGCCTGCACGGGCCAACGCGGTATGGCCGACGCGAAACGGATGGCCGAGATGGCCGCGGCCCTCTGTCAGGCCGAGCCGCAGCAGGTTCTGGTCCTGTCCACCGGCATCATCGGTGAGTTTCTCCCGATGGATAAGATCGAGCAGGGCATATCCGCCGCCTTCGTCAAGTTGGGAGCAACCGAAGCCTGCCTCATGTCCGCGGCGCGCGGCCTGATGACGACCGACCTGTCGCACAAGCTGGCCGGCCGGCGCGTGAAGATTGGCGGAAAGACGGTTCGGATCGTCGGCATGGCCAAGGGTTCGGGGATGATCGGGCCGAACATGGCGACCATGCTGTGTGTTGTCCTGACCGATGCCGCCTTGGAACCGGAGCAAGCGCAGCAGTTGCTCCAGTCGGTCGCCAACGAGACGTTCAACTGTGTGACGGTGGAAGGCCATACCAGCACGAACGACACCATGCTCATGCTGGCCAACGGCGCCGCGGTGGACCAGCCGCCCGCCGGCGCCGACTGGGACACATTCGCCGCCGCCGTCAAGGAGGTTTGCGAAGAGTTGGCCCGCGCCATCGCGGCCGACGGCGAAGGCGCCGGCCACCTCGTTACCATCGACGTGACCGGCTGCCGCAATCGAGACGACGCGAACGCCATTGCCCGCACCATCGCCAACAGTCCCTTGGTGAAGACGGCCATCGCCGGCGCCGATCCGAATTGGGGACGGATCGTTTCGGCGGCAGGTTATGCAGGTGTCGCATTCAACCCGGACGGGTTGTGCCTGAAACTCAACGGTACGCTCCTCTATGAAAACGGCGCCCCCGTTGCCTTCGACGCAGAAGCCGTGAGTCGGTCGATGCGTGAAGAGCACGAGATCCACGTCGATCTGTCGCTGAGCGAAGGGGCGGCCTCATCGCGATTCTGGACATGCGACCTGACCGCGGAATACATCCGCATCAACGCCGACTACCACACCTGAGCGGTCGTTATTCTGGAAAGAGCTTGGTGGACAGGTAGCGTTCGCCAAGGTCGGGCAGGATGACGACGATCGTCTTCCCGTCATACTGCACGCGGTGTGCCGCCTGCAGGGCGGCCCATGCGGCTGCCCCACTGCTGATGCCGCACATCAGACCTTCCTGCCGGGCAAGCTCGCGCGTCGTGTTCAGGGCATCCTCGTCCTGGACATGGATCACCTCGTCAATAATGCTCACGTTCAGCACATCGGGAATGAAACCGGCGCCAATTCCCTGAATGCTGTGCTTCCCGGGTTTCAACGGCTCCCCGGCCAAACGCTGAGAAATGACCGGACTGGCGGCCGGCTCGACGGCAACGACGCGCAACTCCGGCTTTCGCGACTTCAGGACCTCGCCCACTCCCGTGATTGTGCCGCCTGTCCCAACGCCGCAAACGAGCACATCCACGCGCCCGCCCGTATCACGCCAGATCTCTTCGGCCGTCGTTCGGCGATGGACTTCCGGGTTCGCCGGATTCTTGAACTGCTGCGGCATGAAGTAGTTCGCGTTCTGGCGGACCAACTCCTCGGCTTTCCGGACGGCGCCGGGCATGCCTTCGGCGGCAGGAGTCAGGATCACTTCGGCCCCTAAGGCTTTCAGGATACGCCGGCGTTCGACCGTCATGCTCTCGGGCATCGCAACCGCAAGCCGGTAGCCCCGCGCGGCACAGACATATGCCAGCCCGATCCCCGTATTGCCGCTGGTGGCCTCGATGATCACCGTATCGTCGCGAATCAGCCCGTCTTTCTCCGCGGCCTCAATCATCGCCTCAGCAATCCGATCCTTGATACTCCATAGCGGATTGACGTTCTCCACCTTAGCCACAACCCGGGCCAGGCAGTCGTGCGTCAACCTGCGTAGTTGGACCAGTGGCGTATTCCCAATGCACTGCGTAATGCTGGCGAAAACACGTTCCGGACTTGCAGTCAGCATAAGACGTTCCTCCCTTCAATTCAGCCGTGACAGCAATCGGCAAACCTTAACAGGTATTCTAGAAAGCCCGCGGTGGCGGCCAACCCCCCAAGCAAGGAAATACCCTCTGCACCGCGCAGGGTTCTCGCCGACCCCCGGGCGGGATGCGTCTGCTACCGTGGCGTTCCGATGCGTTGAGCCACTCCCATGCCTGCATCGAGCACCGAGTCGCGGCGGTCGGAGTGGCTGGCAACCTGCCCTTCCACCGGCCGAGCCGTCGTATGCACGGCCACATCCGGCTCGACCCCGATACGGTTGAACGGTCGGCCCGTAGGAGAATAGAAGCGAGCCGTAGTCAGGCGAATCCCCGAACCGACGATGCTAAGCGGAAAGATCCCCTGCACGGAACCTTTGCCGTAGGTGCGGCATCCAACCAGGGTGCCGCGGCGGTGATCGCGAATCGCTCCGGCGAAGATTTCCGCCGCGCTGGCGCTGTTCGCATCGATGAGGACAACCAGCGGAACACTCCAGGTACCGCTGGTCCGAGCCGTATAGGTGAAATCCTCTTCCGTGTTGCGGCCGCGTGTGGAGACGATCAATCCGCGGTCGAGAAACAGGTCGGCCGCGTCCACGGCCGTGGTCAAGAGTCCTCCCGGATTGCCCCGCAGGTCGATAATCAACCGTCGCATCCCCTGCCGGTGAAGCTGCCAAAGGGCGGTTTCCAAATCGCGGGCAGTGGACTTCTGGAAACAGTTGATCTGAAGATAGGCAACTCCCTGCTCCGTGTCCAACATCTTGACGCCATCGACACTGGGGATGTCTACGCGGCGCCGGCGGACATACAACTCGCGAGCAGGCTGGCCCGGAGTGACTACCGAGATAACGACCGTGCTTCCCTCTTCTCCCAGCAGCAGGTTGGCTGCCTGGTCGGTATTCAGTCCGGCAATCGAGCGGCCATCGACCATCGCAATGGAATCGCCTGCCTTCAGGCCGGCCTCCTGCGCCGGGCTCCCGCTGATAACGCGGACGATCAGCAGTTGACCATTGTCCATTTTCAGTTCGATCCCAAGCCCGACGAAGTTTCCGTCGATCTGGGCATAGACCTCACCGAGTTGATCCGACGTCAGGTAGGCACTGTACGTATCGAGGGAGTTCGTCGCGCCACAAAGGAATTCCAGCACAATGGCCGCCGGCGGCGCGTTCAACCGCACCACCCCCAGTCGGGCCGCATCGGAAACCAGCGAAGCCGCTTCGTATCGGCTCTGCACAGGGCGCGAAGCCAACAGATTGTCCAATTCGCGACGAAATGCCTCGATCGAACCCGGATCGGCCGCGGTCAGATTGCGGGCAGCGAACTCGGGATCGTCCATCGCGATCTGAAGTCCCTGCATCCCATGCTCGACAAGCTGCCGCCAGCGCGGGCTCTCGACGTAATGGCTTTCGATCTTCTGCAGCACTTCCTCGTAGAGACCGACGGCTCGTTCCAACGGCATCCGGACGACGGCCTCGTTGAAGCTCCGGTCGGCCAGCCGGCGTCCAAGATCGTAATGAATGCGGGCAAGTTCAAACTGGCGCAGCAGCGACTGATCGCCGGGGAACTTGCGGACCGCCTCTTCGTAATGCGATAGAGCCTCTCCCCACCGTCCCTCACGTTCGAAACGTAGCCCCTGTTCCAACAGGCGGTCCACATCGGACGAATAGCGAGAGATCGCAATCGTGGTCGCTTGCTGAGCAGGCGCGACGGCCGCCGGTGAGGCAAGAAGAAGGGTCGCTAGCGCCCAAACATAGCGCCGGCTGACTTGGGAAACCCAACGTAGCATGGTGTCATCCGTGGCGGGTGGGTACGTCCTGAGGCGACAGCCCTCCCCGGCCGGCTACATGACGGCCACGATCCTCTGGGGGGGCAAAACATCGGCGGATGTGGCGTACATGCAGGTCTAGCACTCAGGCCACACCTCAATATAAGCCACATTCTGAGGGCCGTCAAAAAGCCAAACCGCTTTTCTGCCCGCACAATCGCTCTGTGCCGCATTCCCTGCCCACCCCCCGCCGCATTACACCGGACACAACCACACACACCGCCAAAACCATCTGGATCGATCGGATTGGCTGTAACGAACCGACCACTTGGCAGGAGATCGCCTCGGCAATTACGGCCTTGGATTTGCCCCGGCAGGTGCGTACAATACCTTATCTTCATGAGACCTTATGACATCGATCAATTCGAGCGGGAATACCTGTTCCCGGATTCCGAGGCGCCCATCCTGGCCGAAGTGGTGCAAGAGCCCCCTGTACGCAGGGAGCAGCGGCGACGGATGGTCCTGCCCTTGGTCCTCTTCGTGGCAACCTGCCTTACCACGCTTCTGGCAGGCGGTGGCGCGGCGGGGTTGGATGCCGCTGCGCGCTACGGACTCGTCGCTGGTTTGAAGGCACTAGTGCTGGATGGCCTGAGATTCGCACTGCCGCTGATGACCATCCTGATCTTTCATGAGATGGGCCATTTTCTGCAGGCGCGCCGCTACGGCGTCCACGCCAGCTTCCCGTTCTTCATCCCGATGCCCCTTTCGCCGCTGGGGACCATGGGCGCGGTCATCGCCATGGACCCGCGCATTGGTAACCGGAAGGCCCTGTTCGACATCGGAATCACCGGCCCGCTGGCCGGCCTCGTGCCCACCATGATCTTCTGTATTGTGGGGCTCCACTGGTCTACGTATGGCGTCGCCACTCAATCGAGCGGAACAGTATACGGCACTCCGCTGATCTTTCAGTGGCTTGCAGAGTTCGTACTGGGCCCGCCTTCCGAAGGCCACAATATGGTCGTTCACCCCATGGCGTTCGCCGCGTGGGCCGGCTTTCTGGTGACGTCTTTGAACCTCATTCCGATCGGGCAACTCGACGGTGGCCACGTTCTTTATGCGCTGCTGCGTAAGAAGGCCTACCCGGTCGCTACCTTGCTACTCGCCGGGGCAGCATTTCTGGTCGTAACGAACCTGACGCTCTACGGCCCCTGGCTGCTGATGCTCATGCTGCTCGTCGCGATGGGACCAAAGCATCCGCCGACGCAGGACGATTCGACACGGTTGGGCCCCGTCCGTATTCTGCTCGGCTGGCTGACGCTCGCGTTCATCGTCATTGGTTTCACGCCGCAGCCGATCATCATCATGGGCTGACTCGCTACGCCGGGTGGCATAAAAGGGCTTCGCTGGGGGTTCCCCCAATGGCCTCTTTAGTACATGATGAGAAGAGGCCAATGTCGGCCGCCGAAGCAGCTTTTCAGCTCCAGGGGAAGCACTCCCTGCACCTCGAACCATTCGAGCCCTTATGAAGCCGAACTCCCAGACGGCCGTGCTCTTCTCGGTGCTGGTGGGGGTTGTGGCGCTGAGTAGCCTGCTGGCCTTTGCCCAAGAGCAGCAACCGCCTGCCGATGCGGCCGGGTGGGTTCGACAACTGGGCCATCCGGAGTATGCGCGCCGCGAAGCGGCCTCCGCCGAGCTCGCGTCGCTCGGCCTCCGTGCCCGGGACCATCTGGTCGCCGGTTTGCAGGCAGAGGATGCCGAGGTGCGCCGGCGGTGCCGCCGAATCCTGGCCCATGCCATCGAAGCCGATTCCCGCCGCCGCATTGCAGACTTGCTTGCCGGCAGGGCCGGCGGCGAGCACGACCTGCCGGGCTGGGCCTGGTACCGCCACGCGATCGGAAACGACGACGACGCTCGCAGTCTGTACGCCGCAATGCTCCTTGCGGAACCCGGGTTGTTTGCCGTGGCGGAACAAGGTCCGCAGCTTGCGGAAGAGGCCTTCAAGGTGCGTTTCGCCCAACTGCGGCGAGAACAGAGTGCTCCGGATCAAGAGGCGCGACGGCAGCCGGACGTCGCCAGTGTTGCGGCGCTGTTGCTGGTCGCAACCAATCCGCAGTGGCGCCTGCCGGAACCGCTGGCCAATCATATGCACCTGATCAACTTCGTGCGTACCGACGATTTCACGGCAATGATCGAGCGCGGCCGTTATCGAACCGCGGTACGGCGGCTTCTGGGGCACTGGATGCTGATATCCGACAGTGCGAACATAGTGCACCAGAAGCTTCGTCTGGTGCTGCAATACGAGATTCACGAAGGTCTTCCGCTAGCGCTTGCGTTGCTCGAAGAATCGGAAACGCGCCCACCGAACGTGGTCGCATTCGCAGCCGAATCCGTTGCCCGCCTCGGAGGGAATCGCTACGTGGCCAGCCTGCTCCCGTTGCTGGAAGACCAGCGGCAATGCGCGCGGGCCGGAAAACGGACGATCGAGGTGCGCGACGCCGTTCTGGCCTGGCTGGTCTACACAACAGGGCAAGATATTGACGATTACGGCCAGCCCATGGCGAAAAGCTGGTTCCACACGCTGGCGCAGAAGCCGATCGCCATGTTCAACCTATCGCGATTCGGGTATGAAGCCCCGGAGCGCCGTTCGGAGGCCCTGAGCCGATGGGCCGATTGGATCGAGGCCAATCCGCTCGGCCCCGCCGAATCGCCTCGCCACCGGATCGTGGATCGGCGGGCGGAACACGCAGGCGAGCCTCCGTTGACGAATGCCCCGGCCCTTCCGAACCCCAGCGGTCTGGCCATGGCCGATCGGATTCTGGTGCGACGGCTCCGCGACGCCGAGCAGTTGGCCCTGCAAGAGGAGTTCTCCCTGGCTGCACGAGAGTTCGGGCGGCTGCTGACGTTGGAAAACGATTTCTACTATCAGCCTGACCGGGACGTCCCCGTATTCCGCCATCTCAAGTCGGCGGCCGAGAAGGCGATCGGCCAATTCCCGGCCGAAGGGCTCGCTGCCTATCAGTTGCTCTACGGCGCCGAGGCGCAACGCCGGCTCGACGAGGCGGTCCGTGACAAGAGTCGGGAGAAGCTGGCCCGTGTTTCGCAAGCGTTCTTCCATACGGCCGCCGGCGCCGAGGCGATGTACCTTCTCGGCGCAGACTACTGGCAGGCGGGCCAATGGTTCAGCGCAGCCGCATGCTGGCAACGCCTGCTCGATTCGGGAGATCGGGCAGGGCGTTTCGAGCCGGCCTTGTCGATTCAACTGGCGGCATGTCGGCTTGCTTTGGGAGAGCCGTGGCGTGTGGCTGCGCAGTTGGCGGCGCTGAAAGCAAGCTCCCGCAGCGATTCGATCACGATCGGCGAAAGGGAAGTCCGGTGGTTCAACCAAACCGGCGAGGCGTCTGGCTGGCTCGCCACGTTGCTGGGGCGTCATTCGCCGTCGGGCGAACCGGCCTGGCCGGTATCTGGCGGCCGGCCTTCTCGCAATCCGATTACGGAAAGCGGTAGCCCGTACCTCACAGCCGCGCCACTCGATTTGAACCTCGAAGACTCGCCGCTTCACCATGCCGTCAGGGACGCGCACCGCGAGCATATCGCTCGGCGACGGGCCATGCTGCCGACGTTCCAGCCGCTTGTACTTCACGACACCATTCTCTATCGCGGCGCCGCTCACATTCGGGCCGTTCGGATCGGATCGGGCGAGTTGCTGTGGGAGGCAACTCCGGAAGACGCATTGACCGATCTGCTTACTGCGTCGGTCAACGACAGACTCTCCGGAACGCTGCCGCCGGCCGAGCTTCTGCATCGCCTGTGGCGGAATCCGGCCTGCGGCAGTTTGAGCAGTAACGGCCGATTCGTATTCGCCGTAGAGCGATTGCCCATCCGAAGCGGCATCCAGCCGAAGCGTATGGTTCTGCACCGCGACGGCGCCCGGCGCCTGGACTCCGCCGGCGCCGGCTTGAGTGGCCTGGCCGCTTACGACGCGGCCACCGGCAAGCTGCGATGGGAGGCCGGCGGACCGGCCGATGGCGAAGGACGAATCCTGGCCGGCGTCTCGTTCCTGGGCCCGCCACTGCCGCTTGGCGCGAATGTGTACTGTATCGTCAGCGCTGATGAAAAAACCGCCCTCCTCGCGCTCGACGCCGCCACCGGAGCCGTCCAGTGGCAACGCGTCCTCGCCGTCCATGACGAGACAATCCGGGCGCCGGAAGACGCCATGGCTCTTCTCGCCGGTCCACAACCGTCCGACCGCTCCCATGCCAACGGAATCGCTCCCTCGCTGGCCGATGGCACGCTCGTCTGCCCCATTTCCGGAGACCAGGTGGTTGCCGTTGACCTGACTTCACGCAGTATCGTATGGCTCTACCACGGGCGCGATGATCCTTCCGCCAATGCGCCCCATGAACGTGCAGACAACTCGGCGGCTTCCCACGCCAAAGAGACCTCGCACGGCCAATGGAGCGACGTATGCGCAACGACAGTCGGCGAACACGTCCTGATAACACCTGCCGGAAGCGATCGGTTGGTCTGTTTGCGGATGAGCGATGGTGTCGAACAATGGGCGGCCCCGCGAGGCGACGGGCTCTACGTGGGCGGAGTGCACGACGATCTCGTCCTGATCGTCGGGCGGAGCGTCATTCGCGCACGCCGCCTGGCCGATGGCAAACCGGCATGGAAAGAGGAACTCGCCCTGCCGCCGGGCGCCATGCCCAGCGGACGCGGATACCTTAGCCAAGGACGCCTGTACGTTCCCCTGACAACCGCAGAAGTCCTTGGCGTCGATGTCAACAGCGGACGCATCGCATCGCGATCCCGTTCGCCAGCCGGGATTGTGCCGGGAAACCTTGTGGGACTGGATGACTGCGTCGTTTCGCAGGACTGCTTCGGACTCTGGCAGTTCGATCTGGCTGCCGACCGCGCGGCGCAAGCCGCACAACGTGTTGCCGAGAGCCCGAATAGCGCGGCGGCCTGGGCGGAACGCGGATCGCTGCTTTTGTGCGAAGGACGTATTGCCGAGGCGGTTGACTGCCTGTCGCGCGCGTGCCGGCTTCAGCCTACTGCCGCGTTCCGGCTTCAATTGGCCCGGGCGGTGACCGACGGTCTGTGGACCGATTACGGGCGATTTCAATCCTGGATCGACGATCTCAACTGGCAAGGCATGGAACCGGGACAACAGGCGGGCATTCTGCGCGCGATCGGCTGGAGCGCCGAGCGCGCCGGCGATCGGGCGACCGCCTTGGACGCCTTTCTTGCACTCGCCAAAGTCGATCCGGCTGCTGACGCGGTCCAGCCGCTCTCGGCGGCGGTGCGCGTACGCCGCGATCGCTGGCTGGCCGCCCGTCTGGACGAACTGCTCTCCGATGCCGATCCGGCGCAGCGCGCGGCGGCGGCCGAGCACCTGGCGTCCCTGGCCGATGACAGCCTGGTCCGGTATCTTCCCTTCCAACCCATCGCGGTCGATGCCCGCATCCGCCTCTCCTTGCAACAGGAATCGGAGCCGCGGACGTCGGAGCAACTGCTTCGGGCCGCCTTTCGATTCGCCGCGCCGGAGGCCGCCGCTGCGCCGGCCAGGAAGCTGGTCGAATTCCATTACCGGCACAACCAGACGCGCGATGCCACCCGGTGGATGGCCTTGCTCGAACGCCTGAGTGCAAACCAGGCGGCCTCCGAACCGCCGCCAACGCCAGGCGTCGGCGTAGCGCTGCCCCCAACTTCAATCCGCTTCGACTCCGGACAGCGTCCCCTGTGGCCAGCCGATACCCTGCAGGTAACCACCAAACCCCGCGACGGCCGGCAAGCCATCACATGCCCCGTGCCAGTGCGGGTGCGCATGGTCGATCCGTCGTTCGACCGCCCGACGAGCGTTCGGGTCGAGAACGTCGGGCGGACATTGTACGGATACGACGATCTGGGACGTCAAACCTGGGAACTGCCCCTGAGTCCGATGAAACAGCAGGTTCGCTTTCGTAATGGTCATTACCTGGCGGAAGGGGCCCAGCTCGGTCGAATCCTGGTTGTTTGGCTGGTCAACCGCGTATGCGCGATCGATCTTTCGGATGAATCGCCACGCCTGCTGTGGGATTACAAGACAACCGATCACGGCCCCGGCGGCCCTTGCCAGCGTCCTCATGTGCAGCGCGCGAATCAGCGCAGAATCCGCCAGGACAATGCGTTCGCGCCCGGGGGGCCGCTTCTTGTGGCTCACGGATACGCCTGCTTCCAATGTAACGAAGAACTGGTAGCCGTCGATCTGGAGACCGGCGCCTTTCTTTGGGCACGGGACGACGTTGCCGCAGGGATCGATCTGTTCGGCGATTCCCGCTACATTTTCCTCGTTTCTCCAGAGAATCCTGGCGAAGCGATCGTGCTGAACGCCTTGGATGGCGGCTCGCTGGGCCAGCGAAACTTGCCCGCGTCGTCCGACTGCCTGACAACCATCGGCCGCCGCCTGCTGATCTTCAACCGCGATGCCGCCTCGCGCCAGCTTCAGCTTGTCGACCCGTGGGATGAGGAAACGGTTTGGCAGCGGGCGTTGGCGGCCGAGACGCACGCGTGTCTGGTTCAGCCCGACGGGGTGGCCACGCTCGATTCACAAGGACAGTTTGCCGTATGGCAGACCGACTCGGGCCGACCATTCGTCGAATCGCACCTGGGCAAGCTGCCGGAGTTGGAGTCCATCCACGTCGAAGCCTGCGGCAGGGATCTGCTGGTCTTCGCCAATCGCAAGCCGGATCCGGCCGTGAAACACCTCGCGTCGCACACAGTCGTGCCGGCGGTGGATGTAAACGGCGCCCTTTACCGGATTTCGCACGAGGGCGGAGTGGTGTGGAATACGGAAATCGCCGACCAGCAAGTGGAGTTGGATTTGCCGTCGGAACTGCCGGTCCTGCTGCTGAACAAGCAGCGCCGCCACCAGGGCCCATTCTCCAGTCACAACAAGAACGAATATGCCGTTCTGTGCATCGACAAACGCACCGGCCAGACGCTCCACGAGCAGGCCGTCTCCTCACAAGGGCAGGAGTTCGACCTCCGTGCGGTCGATCCTAGAGGAGGACGCATCGAAGTTCTCACCCGCCCCTTGAGTATCCAGATCACACGCGCGAAGGAATTGCCATGACCAACTCGGGAATTGCGTCGGTTTTCGAGCAGGTAGCCGACTTGCTCGAATTCCAGGGTGCGAACGCTTTCCGTATCCGCGCCTACCGAAACGCCGCGCGTACGATCCAGGACCTTTCAGAGCCCATTGCCGACATTGCCGCCGATTCCGCGCGGGCACTGACCGACGTTGAGGGGATCGGAAAGGATCTGGCCGAGAAGATCAACGTGTTGCTGACGACCGGGTCGCTCCCGATGCTCGAGGAGTTGCTCTCCCAGATCCCCGAATCCGTGCTGGCCTTGTTGCGGGTGCCGGGCCTCGGGCCGAAACGCGCGGCTACGCTCTACAGGGAATTGGGAATTACGACCCTCGATCAACTGCAAGCCGCCTGTGAGGCCGGAGAAGTCCGGGCACTTAAAGGATTCGGCGCCAAGACCGAGGCAACCATTCTCCAAGGACTCGCAATCGCCGCCCAGGCCGACCAACGCATCCTCTGGGTCAGAGCCGAGCAATATGTTCAAGCCATTCTCGAACACCTGACCGCCTGCAAGGGCGTTCGACGCATCGAGGCAGCCGGCAGTTATCGCCGGCGAAAGGAGACCGTCGGCGATCTCGACTTCCTGGCCGTGGCCGATGACGCCGCCCAGGCGATGGACCACCTTGCCGCGTATGCAGACGTTGCCGAAATCCTCGTGCGGGGCGATACGAAAATGTCGGTCCGTCTTCGCCGCAGCCTGCAAGTCGATCTGCGCATCGTCCCGGCCGAATCGTTCGGAGCGGCGTTG
This sequence comes from Thermoguttaceae bacterium, assembly GCA_040772845.1. Classification (GTDB taxonomy): domain Bacteria; phylum Planctomycetota; class Planctomycetia; order Pirellulales; family Thermoguttaceae; genus PWXP01. The sequence goes on along the minus strand of JAXGXG010000001.1, from coordinate 6,361,385 downwards.
CAGTACTTCACCGGGTCGAAGCAGCATAACGTGGTTCTTCGCAGCCGGGCCCGGAAGCAGGGATTGAAGATCAACGAGTACGGCGTTTACCGCGGCGAGCAGCCGATTGCCGGCTGCGAGGAGGAAGACGTATACGCTGCGCTCGGACTTCCGTGGATCCCCCCGGAATTGCGCGAGGCCCGCCGGGAGTTTGAGTGGGCCGACGCAGGCCGGCTTCCCACATTGGTCGAGCATGCAGACATCCGGGGCGACCTTCACATGCATTCCACCTGGACCGACGGGATTGCCACCATCGAAGAAATGATCGAAGCGGCCCGCCGGCGCGGCCTGCAGTATATCGCGATTACCGATCACTCGAAGCGGGTGACCGTTGTCGGCGGACTCGACGCAAAGGACGTGCGCCGCCAGTGGGCCGAGATCGACGCACTCAATGGGCGGCTCGACGATTTCACCGTGCTGAAGGGGATAGAACTCGATATCCTCGAAAACGGCCAACTGGACCTTCCCGACGACGTGCTGGCCGAAGCCGATTGGGTCATGGCCAGCGTCCATTACGGCCAGAACCAACCGCGAGAGCAGATCACCCAGCGGATCCTCGGCGCCCTGGAGAATCCGTATGTCTCGGCCATCTCACACCCGACCGGCCGCATGTTGCAGCAGCGCGACCCGTACCAGGTCGACCTGGACGCCGTCTTCCGCGCCGCGCAACGGAATGGCAAGTTCCTGGAACTCAATGCCCATCCCAGTCGCCTTGATCTGGACGACGTCGCATGTGCGACAGCAAAGGGGCTTGGCATCCCGATTGTCATCTCAACCGATTCCCATCGGCCGGAAGGACTGGATGCCATGCGTTACGGCATCAACCAGGCGCGCCGCGGCGGCCTGACCGCGACCGACGTGGTCAATACGCGACCGTGGCCCGAGGTCAAGCGTCTGCTGGGGCAGCGCGGATAGTCCGCAACGCACGCCCTACTCGTCGTCGTCGGAATCGCCGCCGGAACGGTCTTCCGACTCGGGAATGTAGAGCAGCCGGCCGCACGTCTTGCAGAAGACCGGATAGCCAAGCATGATCTGATTGCATACATTCAACGGAACGCTGGTGTAGCACCCCAGGCAGTTCTGACCTTCGACGGCAGCCAGGGCGTCTTCGCCCCGCTGGCGCACCACGCGGTCGTACAGCTCCTTGCTGTCGGCCGGCAGGGCGACTTCGGCCTCTTTCAACTCGGCCTCCAGGCGTGTGATATCGCCCTCGATCAAGGGCATCTCGCGTTCCACATCCGTATGGGTCTTGGCGGCCTTGTCGCGCGCCTTCTGAAGCGCGTCGGCCGCTTCTGCAATCCGAGGCTGAATGGCGTCCACCCTTTCGAATGCTTCGAGAATCTCATCGGCCAGAACGCTATTGGCCATTTCCACGGCCGCAATCTGCTCCTTGAGCGTTTGGTATTCCTTGTTGCTCGACGCCGTGTTGAGCTTCCGCTGCAATTCCACGACGCGTGCTTCCGCCGCCTTCAGGTCGAGTTGCTTCTTGTCGGCATCGACGCGCATGGCCTTCTCTTCGCCCTGTACGGCGGCAAGGATCTGCTCCTGGTGCGCCACGTGTGCATCGGCATTGCGGATCTGCCGCGGCCCGCGGGCCCGGCGCTCGCGTAGATCGGCCAATTGCCGGTGAATACGGTGCAGCGTGCGCAACACGCCGGCTTGCACACTTTGCGACTTGGATGCTTGACTCATTCGTATGGTCCTATGGGGTTAATCCAGGTTGTATCAAGGCATGAAAAAAGCCGCCGGTCCGGAGACCAGCGGCTTGGTTAGCTCGCTCGGCGGGATGGCAATCAGCCCGCCACGCGCTCCACAAACCCTGCCAACTGCTGACTGCGCACCGGGTGCTGGAGCTTCTTGACGGCCTTGGCCTCGATTTGTCGAACGCGTTCGCGTGTGACTTTGAAGATGCGGCCCACCTCTTCGAGGGTATACGTATACCCATCGCTGAGTCCGTAGCGCAACCGGATAATCTCGCGCTCACGATAGGTGAGCGTCTTGAGAAGTCCTTCGATCTTGTCGCGCAACAGGCCATTTCCAGCCGCCCGTTCGGGGCGGGGCAAATCATTGTCCTCGATGAACTCGCCGAAACTACTATCTTCGCTTTCTCCGACCGGTCGGTCAAGGCTCACCGGGTGTCGTCCCATGCTCAAGACGCGATGGGTCTCCTCCATGGACAATTCTGCGGCATAGGCGGTCTCTTCCAGCGTGGGCTCTCGCCCCAACTCCTGCTGCATGCGTTTTGCCGCGCTGCGGAGCTTGCCCAGTACGTCAATCATGTGGACCGGAATGCGGATGGTCCGAGCCTGATCGGCAATGGCGCGTGTAATCGCCTGCCGAATCCACCACGTTGCGTAGGTGGAAAACTTGTAGCCTCGGCGGTATTCGTACTTATCGACCGCGCGCATCAGCCCGGTATTTCCCTCCTGGATCAGATCCAGGAAGCTGAGGCCGCGATTCCTGTACTTCTTGGCAATCGAGACGACCAGGCGGAGATTCCCCCCGGAGAGGGCCCTCTTGGCATCCTCGTAGTCCTGGTACTGGTGGCGAATGATCTCAACGCGACGTTTCAGGCTTTCCGGAGTCTCTTGCGTGGCGACCATCAGGGTTCGCAGTTCGCGGCGAAGATTCAGTCGTTTATGGTAGGTGGCCGGCGTCTGGACCACGTGCTTCAGCCGCTCGCGGAGGTCGGTCATGCGGGCGGAAGCCTCCTCGATCTGCCGCATGACGGCCTGGATGCGCCGCGTGCGGAGACTCAGTTCCTCGGCCAGGATAAGCATCTTGCGGCGACGACGCAGGAACTGCTTTCGCAACTCCTTGCGCTGCTCCGGCGTGGTGCGACGGCTGATCATTCGGTTGAAGTCGCGGCGATTCCCTTCGGCCAGATGATGCAAAACGGGCAGGTTCAGGGGCATCCGCGCCTGAATCAGCGGCTTGGTCAACCGTTCGGTAAGAGATACCTTGATGGTCCGATCGAACGGCAAGGCTCCTTTCTCAACTTTCGCCAGAACGCCAATGGTCATACGCATGGCCATGGCGCAACCGAGCACGGTTCGTCGGAATCGCTTGCGGGTAACCTCGATCGTCTTTGCCAGGGAGATTTCCTGCTCGCGGGAAAGCAGGGGAATCTCAGCCATCTGGCCCAAATACAGCCGAATCGGATCACTCGACCATTTCGCCACGTCGGGCGGCAACGGCAGCGGCGCTCCCTCCAAGTTGCGTTGGACCTCAACCGGGCGGTCGTCTGCGTCATCGGGACCGGCAACCGCAGCGTCTTTGTCCAATTTCACATCGTAGAACGCGCCCTCGGGCGGTTCGGTTACCAGATCGATTCCCTGCTCGTCCAGGGCAATAAGAAGATTGTCGAGCCTGTAGGCGTCGACTTCCTCGTCGGGCAGATACGCATTGACCTCGTCGTACGTGAGGTAGCCTTGCGCCCTGCCTCGAAATACCAACTCCTGAAGGTCCTTGTCAAAAAGGTCCATCGCGATGCTCCTTTCGCGCCGTAACGGCGCACTGGGTCCATTCGTAAGGATGCAATCGCCCGCCAAGACCCCTTACCCGTCCATGGGTTCGGTCCGGTCCTGCCGGCAGCGTGCTTGCTCGATAAGCTTTTGCAGAATCGCCTTCTGCTCTTGCTCATCGAGCCCTCCCTCACGGAGCGCGGCGAGTGCCGCCGGACTCCGCTGTTCCACTTCATATCGCTCTCGCGTGCGAATCAACTGCTTGAGCAGAAGTTCAGGATCACCTTCGTGAGTCCCCTTCGCTCGCGCCTGCTCGTCGAACGCGACCAGCAAGCTCTTGATCTCTTCCTGATCGAACTCCAGCATGAGCCGGTCGAAATCGGGCGCAATTCCCTCGCCGATCAGCCGGCACGATGTCTCGTAAATGCGGCGGCACGGCCCCGGCGCCAGGTGGCTGGCCGCGATAGCACCGGCCGCAAGGCCAACCAGCGACGGATGGGCCAGAAGCAACTCGATCAGCTCCCGTTCCCACGGGAGGATGCGCACGGCAGCCGCTCTATCGTCGCGCGTTGCAGGCGAGGATGCCGGCAACGGCGTCTTCCGCCGGCGAGCCCGCCGCAGTTCCGTCATCCGCCGTCGCACGTCCTCCTCGGGAATCCGAAATGCGCCGGCCAGCCGTTGCAGCACCTTCTGTTCACGAAAGCGTGTTTCGGCGGTCGTATCGTCCTTCAGCCTGGGCGCCTTCGCCACGATCCCGACCAGCCGTTCCAGCGCCTCGCCTGCCGCGTGGATGTCGCGCGCCAGATCGATCCCTTGCGTATGTACCCGGAATGCGTGGTCCAGCGCATCCACCGCCTCGTGCTCCAACAGTTCCGCGAAAGCGGCGGCCCCACGCTGCAGGAGGAAATCGCACGGATCGCTGCCGCCGGGAAGCGTCAGAATGCGGAGATCCGCCTGTTCCGCAACGAACAACTCCAGGACCTCGTTCGCCCGCCGTTGTCCCGCCTCGTCGCCATCGAGCACCAGGACGATCCGGTCGGCAAACCGTTTCAGGAGCCGCACATGATTCTCGCCCAGCGCGGTGCCCAATACGGCCACGGCATTCTGGAATCCGTGCTGATGCGCGACAATGCAATCGGTGTAACCCTCCATGACAAGGGCCGTCTTTGTCTGCCGCAAGGCGTCGCGCGCCGCATCGAGCGCATAAAGCAGATTTCCCTTGGTAAACAGGGGAGTCTCCGGAGAATTGACGTATTTTGCGGTCCTCGCGCCGCCCTCGACCGTTGCGCCGGGCATGATGCGCCCTCCCAGCGCCACCGGCCGCCCCTGCGGATCGCGAATCGAGAACAGCACCCGTCCCCGAAATCGGTCGTACAGCCGGCCACTCTCCGACCTGCCCAACAACCCGACCGTCTCCAACATCTTCCGATCAAACGGAGAATCGGAAACCCGGCGCTGCAGCCAGTCCCACTCTTCGGGCGCAAAGCCCAGATGGAACCGTTCGATGCTTTCCGGAGTGATCTGGCGAGAGGCAAGGTACTCTCTCGCCTGCGAAGCCGCCGATGAACGGAGAAGACAGTCGTGATACTGCGCCTCGGCCCACGCCATGGCGGCAAAAAGCGTTCGCTTATCGACCGGCTCCGGGCCACCGGAAGCGTGTTGCGCCTTCTTCGGACGCAAAGGGATTCCTGCCCGCTCGGCCAACATCTCCAACGCCTCGCGGAACTCGATCCCTTCCATCTGCATGAGAAAACTGAAAACGTCGCCGCCAATGTCACATACCCAGCACTTCCACGACTGTCGCTCCGGATTCACCTGGAGACTCGGCCGGCTGTCATCGTGCCATGGGCATAACGCCACATAATTCCGTCCCTGACGGCGCAACTGAAGATACTGTCCCACCAGATCGACGATGTCGGTCGCCTGACGTACCTGCTCCTTGACATCAACCGACGAAAACACCATGGAATCCCCATGAGATACGGGGGGCGGAACACGATCTTGCTTCAAGACACAGACGGGTAAGTCCATTTACCACACTGTCCAAGCCGAGGGAGGATTGCTTACGACGCTTCCCTGTTTGGGCATTCCCTTGCCCGCGTCAAACGCACTCAGCGAATCGATGATTGTACTGAAATGGCCAGAATGGGTCAAGAACACCAAATCCATTTCCGACAAGAACACCCTCGCAGGCGCGATCCTGGGCGCCCTGGGATATCCAGGCAAACGCAATCGAGCGAAAAACGCCCTTCGCACAACACCTTTTGACTCACTCGCCCAGCAACCTAGGGTTGCATTGGAGACTCTCCAGTCCCCGCCAGAAAAGGCCGGTTCCAACGACTATACTACAATTGCAGCCAATCGCTCCATGAAACACCCCTCTTGCGTGTATATCCTAGCGGCCTTCCTTGCGGGCGCGTCGGCCTACGCTTGTGCGTCCGATCGCGCAACAACGCTGTTACAGCAGGTCGCTCAACTGGAGCCGGCAGAACAACAGCGGTTTGTCGGATGGGTCGAAACACGCATGAATCGGGCGAATGAGATCGTCCTGCCGCAGGCGGAAGCAGCAGCCGCCCGCGCGTCGCTGCACGCAAGGCTTCGCCAGTCCCCAATGACCTGGACCGATCTCCAACGACTGCTGGAGGAACTGCGCGGACGGGAACTGGAGGCCGTCGAAATCCTGACCCGGCAGTATCGCGTGCAAACCCATCGTGCATTCCGACGTGCGAGAGACGAATACCACCGGCGTCAGCAGGCGTGGTTCGACACGTACACGGCCTGGCAGAAGGCGGGACGTCCCCTGACAGAACAGGAAGCGTTGCTCAACTGGTTGGCCGAGGCGATTCGCGCTTCCACGCCTGGCTCTACAACAAGACTACCCGAACCGCCTCGTTTCGGCGCCCGGTCACTCGCCTCGCTCCTGCCGCCCCAGCCGCCAACCCCCATTGGGGCCAAGCAGCCGCCTGCCGAACCGACACGTACAAGCGAAACGCATGAACCGGCTGCTTCGATCGCGTCTCTCCCCGTCGCCCCGCAACCGGCCCCGCCGGTCGAAGCTCCCCGAGAGAGCCGGCTGGACCCGAATTCTGCGGCGCCTCCGAAGCAGACCATTGACTCCATCGCAACAGACCGCGTGGACATTCCGTCTGAACCGGATGCAATCGAAGCTGTCGCAACCGTGGCATATCCAACGATCGCACCGCAACGAGCCCCGCTTGCGCCTGCCGGGCCGCAGGTTGCTGCTCTTGAGGAACACAATTCTCGACACTCGACAAAAACAGCGTCCATCTCGACGCCCCGGATCGATCCGCACCCGCCATTTGCTCAGGAAGCACCGTTGCCGGACCGATTGGGGCTTCATCAAACGCCAGAGGATCCGATACGAATCGACGACGGCGATTTACCTGCGAGCCAAATGCTGTTTTCCGACCTGCCCATCGTAATGGACATCGAGGACGGGGAAACGCCGCCGCTCAGCCGTCTGTCATCGGAACCGGCATTCGGGACATTCTCTATCTCGATTTGCGAGAGTATCCCCCGAACGGTCCGGAATCCAACTGTCGCCGATAGCTTCCCGGAAGACCTCGTTGTGGACGCGCCGGCACTAGAAGTCCCCGCCGAACCGCCAGGCCGTGTCAACCTGACCGAGCTTCGCAGCCGAATTGCAGGCACGAATATGGCTCTGAAGGCCATGGAGGCCGAGCTGTATGAACCCCACCGGTGGACTCCGGCCGAGTTGGCGTTACTGACAGCACGGCTTCACACCCTGGCGCTTCGCGTGCAAGACGCGCGCCTTTTTCGCCAGAATGTGCCCGAAGACATCCGGCAACTCATCGACGCGGCAGATTCGCCACAACCCACCATCACACTCCTGGCATCGCAAATTGCCGAGACCCGGCAACGCATCGCCGGGAGCGGCTTCTCGGGAACGGACCAGCAACGGCAGGCTGCACTGTCGCAACTGGACGAGCTATCGCACCGCCTGGTCGAAATCGCATCCCTGCCGCAGCGGTAATGCTCGCTCAACGAACCCCCTATTGAATTCCGATCGGCGAATGTCTATACTTAAGATGTGGTTCTCGGGCGCCCACCGGGTCAGGAAAGGGTTTCACGCACTGAAGGAGTCTTATCATGTTGCGTTGCGCTCGAGTTTTGGTCTTGCCGGGTACACTGGTTGCAGGCTGGTTACTGGCGGGAAATCTGTATGCTGCGGAAATTGAGGCCGCGGCTTCTCAGCAGGATGCGGCGAATCCGGTTGTCGACCTGTTCGCTGGAATGGATGCAGGCGATATCGAGGCGAAAGTGTTCGCCCGAGATTCAAAGCACGTGAACCTTCTGCTGGAGAACAAGACGAAGGAACCCGTCTTGGTCAGCGTTCCGGCGGCTGTGGGTGTGGTGCCCGTCATGGCGCAGTTCATGCCATGGCCGGACGACAACCAGCAGCAGAATCAACAGACCCAGAAGGTTGGAGCCACGCCGCAATTTCCGTGGCAGAACGGAGGGAACCGAGGACAGCAGGGCCCCTGGAATATCGGAGCAGGCCCCCTGTTCTCCATTCCGCCGGAGGACACCGTCAAGGTGAAGCTGACCGGCATGTGCCTGGACCACGGTTTGCCGTCGCCACGCGCGAAGCTGCCCTACGCGATTCGGCCCATCCATCAGGTTGCCAACTGCCCCGAGGTCGCCGCCCTCTGTGTCATGGTAGGTAAAGGCCAGGTCAATCGGGAAATCGCCCAGCTTGCCGCCTGGCATTTCCAGAATGAATTGAGCTGGGAAGACTTCGCCGCGATGCGCAAGAAGGTGGCTGTTGGCATCGCACCGAAGTACACGGCGGCGGAGCTTGCGGCCGCCAAAGAAGTGGCCAAGGCCGCCGAGGAGTTCGCCAAGCAGATGCGGACATCCGATTCGACCGTTTCAATGCGGTAACCCGAAAGCTCGACCGCCAAGACAAGCGGCTCCTGTGCCCTTGCCGCGGGAAGACGTGGACTGCGGGTGATTCCGGAGGCAGGAAGGTCCGGAATCACCTGTCGCCTCTGGCGCCCGGCAGGTTTCACGCGGTCATGGCTTCCCGCCCGAGGTGCTCGGCCGAGAGTCGCCGTATCTGCTGCTCGTAGTCAAGGCGTTGCGCTTGCCACTTCAACGACCGATCGTCGAGTTCCGCCTGGAGCTGCCGCAACTGCGCTTCGCGCGCAGCCAGGCGTGAAGCGTCCGTCTCTGCGTCCTGTCGCTGTTGCTCCGCCCAGCGATCGTAGTTCTGTTTCTGACGGACCACCTTCTCGTACTGTTGGGTCAATTGGCTGCGGATCGACTCCAATTCCTGCTTTTGCTCGTGAAGTTCTGCGTTGGCCAGCCGATAATGATCGGCCAGTTTGCTGCGAATGCTGCTGAGGGAACTGGTTAGTGCGGCAGGCGGGGCAACACCGGCCAACTGCACCCAAAGCTCCTCGGTGGCCAGGCGAACTTCAAGTGTCTCGCGGTGCATGCGTCCGAGTTCCGCCCGAAGCTGCTCGAGAGCCGCCGAGGATCGATCCACCTGCTCGGCGCGCTGCCGAACCCTCTCTTGCTGCTTTGCGATCTCGGCCATGGCGGAACGTTGCTCCTCGACAAGCTTTCGCCGCTGCTGACGCACTTCCTGCTCCACCTTGCTGCGTTCATCGCGGATCTGTTCGCGCAACTGCTCGGCCTCGACCCTCGCCTGCTCGATCTGGCTCTCGGCAAGCTCAATTCCGTTCGGCCTGGGGCCGGCTTTTGACTGCTGGGCATGCTCCTGTCGCTGCAACTCGCGCTGGGCAAGCTCTGCCTGCCTCTTCTCGAAACAGCCCTGCTGTTGTTTCAGTTCGGCCTCGTGCTGTTGGAGTCCCTTCTCTCGCTGTGCAAACTCTGCCTGGTCCTTCTGAAGCTGTGCTTGCCGTTGTTTCAGTTCGGTCTCGCGGCACAGGAGGTCCTTTTCTCGCTGAACGAGTTCCGCCTGCTCCTTCTCGAATCCCGAGTATCGCTGTTCGAACTCGGTCTCGCGTTGTCCGAGTTCCTTCTGGCGTTGATCCAGCCCGTTGTTGCGTTCGGTGAACTCGGCCTCGCGTTCGGCGAGCCATAGGCGCGCGGTACGCATATCTCGATCGATTGCGGCAAGCCGCGCATTCACCTGGGCTTCGCGATGATCCAGCTCCTTCTGGCGACGTCGCAGATGACTGGCCAACTGTTCCGCCTGAACGCGAACTCGCTGCTGTGCGGCCTCAACCTCCGCATTGAGCGCAGCAGGCGGCTCCATTGCTGCGGAGCCACTTTCGGCAGAAACTTGCCTGCCTGCCGGTCCCTCAGCCGGCGCGACAGCCATCGGTTGGTCAACCGGCGGAACTGACACCTGGTCAGCCGGTACGGCTGGCGGTTTGGCGGCAACCGGCTCTTTGGGAGCAGGATCCGGCACGGCGGCCGGCTCGTGGGCCGGATCGATGCGTTTGGTTCGCAGGCTCTTGGGCTTCGACGCGGCGGCGCCGCCCGGGGTTGTCCCAGATCGACGTTTCGCCTCTTTCTTTGGCTTGGACATTTTCGATACCCGCCGTTGCAATCGCGGATACCGGTGTTGCGGAACCGTCCGTACAGGCCAGCCCCCAAGCCTGAGGTCTCCCCAGAGCCCCATTGCTACATTCCGCGCAACCGGCAAGGTTTATCCAGCTTCCTTATTCGGCAGGCGGAGCGTCAGAGTTCAGCCCAAGTTGCAGATACTATCAAGCCAATGCCTGATCAATCGCTTGCTGAAGGCGGTTCTTGGGTTGCACGCCAACAAATCGTTCGACGACTTCCCCCCCCTTGAAGAGCATAACGGTTGGTATGGCGCTAATCTGATAATTGGTCGCCAGCATCTGGTTGTCGTCGATATTGACCTTTCCCACTTGGACGGAACCGGCGTTCTCGGCGGCGAGCTGCTCGACAATGGGTCCAACCATGCGACAGGGACCACACCACGGCGCCCAGAAATCGACCAAGACGGGCTGCTCCGACTGAAGGACATCCGCTTCAAAGTTGCCCTCAGAAAAATCCTTGACATCGGCCATTGCGTATATCTCCTTCGAATGTGGCCCTGTTCAACCGACACGCCGTCGCACTGGGAGGCGAGGCGGTTTGGGTAAACAAGCAAACGCCCCTATGCATACTCAGCCGTCCAACCGGCGAGTTGCCCCAGGGAAAGCACTTCTGAGAAATTATAGATGCCTGACCGCATCGGTCAACGAGGGACCCCAGCAGTTCCGCCGTTGCCAACCAGCGAGGCAAGTACGGACCGCAGGCGTTTCATCGTCACGGGCAGCGAGAGCACGACCCGATGCTTATCGGTCAAGGCCTTATCCTTCCAAGACTGCTGTCGGCCGTCCAGAAGAAGCACGGCCGAGACGGCGCTCGTCTTGGCATCCTCGCCGAGTTCGTTGAATCCTTCGAGCGCGGCGCCGCCCAATTCCTGCGCATTGAAGACGACACATTGGGCAGCCGTCGTGTCCTGACGCATTCGCTGCACCGCCCGCCCCGGATCACCGGTTACCAGGACGCGATAGCCTGCCTTCCGAAACCCCGATCTGAAGATATTCTGCATATCGACGTTCGATTCGACCACCATGACGGCATGCTCCGGCTCGACGGCTCCGGCGGCCGCCAGACTGGCGGTCGGATTGCTGGTGCCGGGACCGGCCATCAGCGCCCCATTTACGTTTGTGGCGGGGTCTTCTTCGATCCGTTTCAAGGCCAAACGCAAATCGTGCAACATCTCCGAGGGCGACTGGTAGCGTCGCGACGGATCGAGCATCATCGACTTGTTGACAACCAACGTGACGGCAGTCGGCAAAGCCGGATCCACCTTCTGAATGGGAATCGCTTCGGTGAACCGCGACTTGCTGAGCCGTTGGAGACGATCGCGGGTCTCCGAAAGCGGGGGGAATCCGGTCAGCATATGGTAGAAAATGCAGCCCACAAAGTAGATGTCGCTCCGTGTGTCGTCTCGCCGGACCCCCGTTGCCCGTTCCAGAGCCGCATAGTCGATGGTGCGTATATTGGGTAGGTCAGCCAGCGCCTCGTCGGACAGGGTTTCGTCCATGGCCGCCAGGCCGAAGTCAACAAGCTTCGCTTGCCCACGACTCGAAACGAGTACGTTGTTCATCTTCAGATCGCGGTGCGTCAGCCCGTTTTCGAAGGCATACTTCAGGCCTTCGGCAATGTCGATCATCAGGCGAATGGCCTCGAGCGGCGCAAGACGTTTGCGTATTTTGACGAATTCACGGAGATTGCGCCCTTCGACAAACTCCATGACCAAGAAATGCCGCTTCGCCTCGGAAATAACTTCGTAGATGGGAACGATATTCGGATGGCGCAAAGCGATACCAACCTGCCCCTCGCGCAGAAACTGTCCGAACTGGGTCGGATTCTCGCTGAACCGTGTCCTTAGGACCTTCAGGGCCACAACCTGCCCCGTATCGCGGTGGACGGCCCGGTAGACGCGAGCGAACGTGCCGCTTCCCACCAAATAGTGAACCTTGTAATCGCCGAAGAAGAAACCGGTGCTCTCGCCTTTTACCAGGCGTTCCACTTGGTAGTTCGTCATGAACTCTCGCCGTACGAGCAACTGGACAAGATCGCGCACCTTGACGTTGCGTGTCCCCAGTTCGGCCCACACTTGGCGCAACTGTCGATCATCAAGCAACCCGAGGTCGAATGCCCGCTGAACTATCTCTTCGGCCGTTCGCTGCGCCATGCCGGAAAATCCTTCGTCTCAAAACAGACGAGCAGTCTCCACAATATCCCACTGGCGAGGTATTCTCGTATGCGTGGTAACCGCCCGCAAATCAACCCGTCGAAATGCTTCCTCAACGATGAACGTCCATCTCGCTCGCCCACTCCTACAATCGTATTGGTTTCCTACAAGAACCGCAACTACGCGGGGCCTTCGAGTTTACTCCGATAGTCATCCCTCTCGCGACGGGTAGCCTCAAGATCGAAGGCAAGGTACTTCATGTCCAGACGCAGTTGGCCCAACGCATCTTGGACAAGAGACAGAATCCGTCGGCGACGGCGGGTACTGTCAACAACGCGCTTCAAAGAGGACTCCAGCGTTACCCGGTACTCGCGCGGAAGCTCGGCAACGGCATGAACAAGGTCGCTGATTTCTTTCGGGATTTCGTCGTGTTCCGGTTTCATAATGTGTGCCCGTTGGGTCATGATGCTTGCTCCTGGTCGGTTTTGAACACTGAGGCATAAAAGCACGATGCGTGCCGACCCGTGATCGCCCGAAAGAATAATTACCTAAGTCCTTACCTGGAAAGAGCTTGCGGATTAACGCCCAAAAACCTTCCTGGCGCCCGTGTTGACAAACCACCACGTTTGATCTGGCAGCAGAACGCAAATCCTGATACAAGCACACTTTACGGGAATGATTCCGCGTTGTGCCCATGTTGCCGAAACACCACGTAAACACCCCTGCAAGTACGGCTCAACCCACCATCCGTTGGCCCCATTCACCCTACAAGGAATGGGGAAAACGGAAAAGGGGCCTGGCGGCTTGCGTGCCGCCGTCACAATGGGCATCAAGCACAATATAGTAGGAACCAGCTTCCGTTTTCGGACCGTCACCGTGCCATAAGCGTACCTACAAGTGATTCCTTTACCCTAACGCCCTCGGCGGCGGCAACCAAGTGGGACCCTCCGCAGCATTCCATTGATGTCCTAGAAGCAACGCCCAGACTCCGGCAATCAACGAGATCTCACACCGATATTTCTGTTCATTTCGGTGCACTACAACGGCAATGGACTCCGGCCTTCGATATTCCGTAACCCTCGCAGTTGCTCTCCAGGCATGGGCTGTCTCCGGGCGTGCCGACACGGCATGGACCGAGGGGTTCGAGGGCCCTAATGTTTCGTGGCGCGAGGCAGGTAGTGACGTCCAGTATCGGATTGTTCGCCACGAAAGGGTTCCCGCCAGCGGACGGAACAAGACCGGGGCCGAATACGTGGCCGTTGAAGGGGCGACGGGCACCTACGTTCACCTCGAACATCGTGTGGGCGATTCGTTGGTGATCGATGAGTTGATGCCGAGTGTCTGGGTGCGAGCCGACCGGGCCGGCCCACAGATCGGCATACGTATTGTCCTCCCCCGTACTCCCGATCCACGAACCGGCGCTCCGGTCTCCACATTGATTCTCGGGAGCACATACACCGACGTGGGGCGGTGGCAACGCCTGTTCGTGGACACAGTCCCACAGCGGCTTGCCCGTCAGGTACGCAGCCTGCGGGCGGAGTTGGCAACCTCGGTCGATGATCGCGAGGCGTATGTCGAGGCCGTTTGCCTGAACGTCTATGGCGGTCCGGGACTCACGAAGACCTGGATCGATGACTTGACGCTTGCCGGGCACGTCGCATCGAGGACCGGCGCGAGCATCCCGCCCCGTACCGAGGCATCAAGTCGTCCGACTCCGATTGCTTCGGCAATGTCGCGTCCGCCCGTCGAACTGTCGGGCGGTCTGCTCACGGTGGACGGTCGCCCGTTCTTCCCTCGCGTCATTCAGTATCGCGGTGAACCACTCGATCGACTGCAACAGCTCGGCTTCAATGCTATTTGGATCGATTCGCCGCCCAGCAGCAGCCTCCTGGCCGACGCGTCCCGACTTGGACTTTGGCTGATTTGCCCGCCGCCTGAAACACTTCACGCCCCCGCAGGCAATGCCGGTGTTTCGGAGCCGTTTACCCTTGGCCCGGAATACGACACGGTGCTGGCGTGGTGTCTGGGCCGACGCCTGGCGTCAGCAGAACTGGACGCCACACGTCAGAGGATCCAGCGACTGCGGAAGGCCGACGGCGTCCGGCGGCGTCCCATCGTGTGTGGCGTCCTCGACGCCTTGCGCGAGTTCAGCCGTTACGCCGATATCCTCCTGCTCGATCGGCGGCCGCTCGGCACGAGTCTCGAGCTGCAAGACTACGGCCGCTGGGTTCAGCGACAGCCACGCCTGGCGCGGCCTGGTACGCCCATCTGGACCACCGTCCAGACGCAACCGTCTGCGGCGCTGTACGAGCAATTGTCTGCTCTGGCGCCGGACCGAACGCCGCCGACCGCCCTGTCCCATGAACAGATTGCCTTGCTGGCATATACGGCGTTGGCGGCAGGTAGCCGCGGGTTCTTCTTCGTCACGGAATCCGATCTCCTCGACGGCGGCCCCGACGTTCAACGCCGATCCATGGCCCTGGAACTGCTCAACCTGGAACTCTCCCTGCTGGAGCCCTGGCTGGCGGCGGGAACACCGCAGGCTTCCATTGAAGCCGGCGGACGGGAGATGACGGGGCCCGTATTGCGGGTCAACAGGTCGCAGCTTGCGTTGCCGTTCTGGTCGTCGGCGGGGGCACAGTATGCGCCCGATGTGCCGAGCACCAGAAATCTGGCGGTTCTCGTTCCCGGCATACCGGAATCGGCCAATGCATACGAAATCGCGGCAGGCGGATTAGCGTCGCTCAAACACCGTCGCGTGACCGGCGGCACCCAATTGACCTTGGAGCGTTTTGGACTTCGTAGTGCGCTCGTGCTTGCCCAGGATGCCATCCTGGTAAGTGAGTTGACTCGCCGGGTCGAGCAGATCGGTCCGCGATCGGCACAGCTTCATCGCGATCTGGCCGCCGATGCATTGCAAGCAACAATCGAAATTCAACGAGAACTACCCCCTGGCGCGGTCACTGCCGCCGAGGCGAGTATTCGGCTACGAGAAGCCCAGCAGTCCACCCAGATCGCCGACAGCTACCTGGCCGCGCGAGAATATCGCCGGGCAAGAGACGCCGCAGGCCAGGCGATGCGAGTCCTGCAAATGCTCCAGCGCCAGTACTGGAAAGACGCCGTTGCCGAACTGAGTTCGCCGGTCACCAGTCCCGGCGCATGCAGTTTCGCCACACTGCCCTGGCACAAACGATTGGGAGATCGAATCCGAGCATCGCAATACGGCCAGAACCAACTTGCCGGCGGCGATTTCGAGCGGCTTGATCTGCTCCTTCGCTACGGTTGGGAGCACATGGAACATCCGGCCGAAGGTTGCACGACGTCGGTCGATCTGGTACCCAAGGCATCGCGATCGGGCAATACGGGCCTGCGAATCCTAGCGGCCCCGGCCGATCCGGACAATGTACCCGCCGTCGTGGAAATGCCGCCGGTCTGGATCATTTCTCCACCGCTACCGGTCGAGGCCGGGCAACTGATCGTCATCCACGGATATGCAAGGGCGCCAAAGCCGATTGCCGGCAGCGAGGACGGATTGATGATCTTCGATTCGTTCTCTGGTGAAGGGCTGGGCGAACGTGTCGGTCGGACGAACGGGTGGCAGCCGTTTACGCTTTTCCGTGTGGCTCCGCGCAGCGGTTCGCTACGGGTTACATTTGCCTTGTCCGGCCTGGGAGAAGCCCACGTCGACGATGTAACCATCCGTCCGCTTTACCCGGCGACGCCGGCCACGGCTCATCAGCTCGGCGGCAGCCGGCACTGGTAGTTCAGCAAGACGGCTCAGCCAACGATTTCAGGCAGCCGTTCCCGGGTGGGCGGCGAAAGCCTTTTTCTGCACCGCATACGAGGGGGACACAAGCACCGGCATTTCTTGTACATACCGGCAACACGTGGTAGAGTGGTGTTCAAGCTCCCATCTCCTTTCTGACCGTCACCTGGCAGCCGTATTTGGCTCTTCGGTTTTCAGGAGTCTGCCTGAAGGGTGGGCGGCTACCCTCCGTGTCACATTTGCATCGAGTACGAGGCGCAACATGCGGGAGCCAGCCCCCGTTTCTACACGGCCCGTCAGACCAGGTCTTGTTTCGGCAAAGCCAGCGATCTGTTTCATGGCGATTGCCTCCTTCTTGCTGGCCCTGCCGCTCCGGGCGGCCGACTGGCCGATGTGGCGATACGATGCCGGGCGCACGGCTGCATCGCCCGAAACACTTCCGGAAGACCTGCACCTGCTGTGGGTTCGGCAGTTTCCACCGCTGGAACCGGCCTTCTGGCAAGTGCGGCAGGAGCGGGTCCAGTTCGATCTGGGCTACGAACCGGTGGTGATGGGTACGACCATGTTTGTGGCTTCCTCGCGCAACGACCGTATCACCGCACTTGATACGGCAACTGGCGCCGAGCGGTGGCGGTTCTACGCCGAGGGCCCGCTTCGTTTGGCGCCCGTGGCATGGCAGGGAAAGGTCTACTGTGCCTCGGACGACGGCTTCCTCTACTGTCTTGACGCAACCACCGGAAACTTGATGTGGAAGCACCGTGCCGCGCCATCGCGCCGTCGAGTGATGGGCAATGGACGATTGATCTCCGTTTGGCCGGTCCGCGGCGGACCGGTGATCGCCGGTGGGAAGGTGTTTTTTGCGGCAGGTGTCTGGCCGTTCGAAGGAATCTTCATCTGGGCTCTCGATGCCGAGTCGGGCGAACCCATTTGGGTGAACGACCGTTGCGGATCGCTGTACATCGAACATCCGCATGGTGCGATGGCCTTCGGCGGACCGGCTCCCCAGGGCTACCTGCTCGTGCGCGGCGCCGAACTCGTGGCGCCCAGCAGCCGCGCCTTTCCCGCCTATTTCGACCTGGAAACCGGCAAGCTGCTGCACTTCGACTTCGGCCACGGCGGTCATGGCAGCCGGCCGGGAAGCTGGTTTGTTGTCGCAAACGCCAAGGGTGAGATGCTCGTCGATCCGGAGTTGAACACGGGGATCCACGATGCAGGCCGGCAGGTAATCGGCCAGAGCGGCGTCCGCCCCAAGCCTGAAGAGGTTTTTCCGGAAACGATCGCCATCGGCCGGGAGACATACAGATTGCAGGAGGGCATCCGTTCAACCGTATCGGCCGGTGGCAGGCAACTGCGATTCGGCGATGCATTTTCGGGCGTTGAGGGCCGGGTGCATTCCGTGCTTGCGGCCGACGGCAAGTTGTTCGTTGTAACACGGCAGGGAGCCATCTATTGCTTCGGACCTCGCCATGGTGCGCCCGAGTTCTACCTGCAGGAAGAGAAGCAGCTTTCCCTTCCTGCCGGCGAGGCGACCGGGAGAGTCCGCCATCTACTCGATCAGACCGGTTCTCACGAGGGTTATGCGATTGTGTTTGGCTTGGGCACAGGCAGTCTGGCCGAAGAATTGGCCCGGCAATCGTCGATGCATGTGATCGCGATGGAGCCCGATGAGCAGAAGGGCAATGGTCTTCGCCGCAAGTTCGACGATGCGGGACTCTATGGTACTCGAATTGTCATCCACTCGGAATCCGTAGAGGATTTCTCGCTGCCTCCCTATCTGGCCAATCTGATCGTTGTCGGAGCCCCGTTGGCAAGCGGCATGATCGAATCGGACGATCGGCCGCTTGCGGCGCTGTACGGCGCTGTTCGCCCGTACGGCGGCGTCCTCTGTCTCGAGGTCTCGGACGCCGAACACAACCGCCTGACCGACCGGGTGCAGGGGAAACCGTGGCAAGGGGCCGAAATACGACGGGACGGCGGGTTTTCCCTCATCGGTCGCACCGGTCCGCTGCCCGGAGCCGCCGATTTCCGCGGCGGCCCGAACTACGATGCTCGCGTCCGGGCGCCGCTCGGGCTGCTCTGGTTCGGCGATACGTTCCACAAGCACAAGCTCTTCTACAGCACATACTATCACGAAGCGGGCCGAGGCCTGCCGCAAGGCATTGAGGTGGTCGATGGCGTGATGAAATACGAGGTGGCCAAAGAACCCTACGGCCCCAACCCGCCCGGGGTAGGGTACCACGACTACCTCCGGCTGCTCGAACAGCAAAAGGTCTACTTCAATGCTTACACCGATATCTACACCGGTCGGGTGCTGTCCGAATCGGAGGCCGAACGTGCTGCCGCCATGTTCGAACCGTCGGCCGACGGCGGCGCAAAGCCGGCAGGCTTCCCACCCGAGTTCTCTACGCGACGGAATCCGCTGACCGGCAAGCTGGAAGCTCGCGAGATGATCAAGACCTACGGATGCGACCTGTGGAAGGTCTGCTATGGAGAGATGTTCACTTTCCGATCCGGCACCGCGGCCTACTACGACAATCGGCTGGAGAGCGGCACCATCAGTATCGGCGGCGTCCGTTCCGGATGCCGAAACAGTTTGGTTCCAGCCGGCGGCGTGCTGACACTGCCGTCCTGGACCGGCAACTGCACGTGCAACTACCCTGTATTTACCTCGCTGGCCCTTTCGCCCATGCCGCCGGAGTTCGAGCAGTGGGCGGCTTGGGGTGATGTTGCCGTCGAGGCCCCGATTCGCCGCGTGGGCCTGAACCTGGGCGCCCCAGGCGATCGTGTGGATGAAGGCGGAACCCTATGGCTCGACTGCCCGAGTGTGGGTGGACCTTCGCCGAATGTGCCGGTTCGCATCCTGCCCGATAGCGCCGAACGGTTCTACCGGCACGCGATCTGGATGGAAGGGGGACAAGGTCGGCCGTGGATTACGGCTTCGGGAGTCAAGGGCCTGACATCGCTGCGTATCGAACCGATCGTTCGGAAATCGGGAGACCCGGCCGGTACGTTCAGCGTTCGTTGGCTGGGCGCGATCGAGCCGGAGCATACAGAAACGTATACATTCCACGCCGAAACCGATCATGGCGTTCGGTTCTGGGTTGGCGAGCAGCTTCTGCTGGACAATAGCAAGAGCCTTCGGCGCGGCGAGTCTGCCGAAGTTACGGGCGAAATGGCACTGGAGTCCGGCAAGCGCTACCCGATTCGACTGGAGTACTACCAGGCCGCCCAGCGCGGCAACGAAACGGCCGTCGCGAAACTCTCGTGGAGCAGCCCTTCGACCGCCAAGGCGATCATCCCGGCGCGGCGACTTTCAACGACGGACGGAACCCACGGCGGTCTGACGGGCCTTTACTACGAAACGGCCAACTTGACCGGTCCCGCAGCCGTCCACGTCGATGCCCAAATCGACCTCCGGTGGGGGCCCGGCCTGCCGGCAGCGCTCCGGCGGCTGCCTCGCCAACAGCAACTTCCCGAGCGGTCGTTTATGGTTCGGCTTCTGTTTGCCGAACCGGAAAGGCTTGGGCCGGGCGAACGGGTCTTCTCCGTACGGATGGAGGGCGAGGAGATACTCCCCGATTTCGACATCGTCAAGGCTGCCGGCGGCAGTGGGCGCGGTGTCGTCCGAGAGTTCCGGCACATTCGGATTTCCGAGGCCCTGGAACTCGAGTTCGTAGCCAGGACCGCCAGACCGGCCCTCTTAAGCGGAGTGGAACTGATCGAGGAACCATAACGACGGTCACATCACGACGTTCCGCCCTCGGCCGCGGCAGGCGGGCTCTGCTCGCTCGGAGTGACCTTCGAGCGTTTCCGTATTCCCGGGGGAACTTCATCGGTCCCCGGCACGATCATCGGACTCTCGGCAGCGCGCTCGATGATCTCTTTGAGTTCGTCTGTATCGATCACCTCCTTCTCGATCAACTGCTCGGCCAAGGCGACCAGCGCCCGCCGGCGTCCTTCGAGGATATGCCGCACCTTCTCCAGGGAGGTGTCAATGATATGCCGGATCTCCTCGTCGATTTCGCGGGCCGTGTGTTCGCTGTGACTGCGTTCTCCCGGCATCCGGTCCTCGGCATTGCCCAGGAACAAGGCGCGCCGACTTTCGCGATAGTTGACTCGCCCGAGACGGCTCATTCCGTAGTCCATGACCATGCTGCGCGCAATCTCCGTCGCACGCTCCAGATCGTTCTGGGCCCCCGTCGAAACATCGTCGAAGATCAATTCTTCGGCTGCGGTGCCGGCCAGGAATACCTGAATACGCGACTCCAACTCGCTCTTGGTCATGAGGTAGCGATCCCCCTCGGGACGCTGCACGGTATAGCCCAGCGCAGCCAAGCCGCGAGGAATGATCGACACTTTGTGAACCGGGTCGGTATTCGGAAGGCAATACGCAACGAGTGCGTGTGCGCTTTCGTGATAGGCGACCCGCTGCTTCTCATCTTCGTGGATCACTCGCTGTTTCTTCTCCAGACCCGTCGTAACCCGTTCCACGCCCTCGTTGAACTCATGCATGGTCACGGCCTTCTTATCAGCCCGAGCGGCCAGCAGGGCGGCCTCATTGACCAGATTGGCCAGGTCTGCGCCAACGAAGCCGGAGGTAATCTCCGCCACGCGGCGAAGATCAACCGAATCGTCCATGGTTACATGCTTGACGTGCACCTTCAGAATGGCCTCCCGCCCACGTACGTCCGGCCGGTCGACCAGCACGTGACGGTCGAATCGTCCGGGGCGCAACAGTGCGGGATCAAGTGTCTCCGGCCGGTTACTCGCAGCCATGACAATGACGCTGGA
This sequence comes from Thermoguttaceae bacterium, assembly GCA_040772845.1. Taxonomy (GTDB): domain Bacteria; phylum Planctomycetota; class Planctomycetia; order Pirellulales; family Thermoguttaceae; genus PWXP01. The sequence goes on along the minus strand of JAXGXG010000001.1, from coordinate 6,340,591 downwards.
GTTGGAGCTGAATCCGTCCATTTCGACCAGCAGGGCATTGAGCGTCTGCTCGCGCTCATCGTGCCCGCCAACGACGCTTGTTCCACGGGTTTTGCCCAGAGCGTCGAGTTCGTCAATGAAAACGATGCAGGGCGCCTTCGCCTGCGCCTGCTGGAACATGTCGCGTACGCGCGCGGCGCCGACCCCGACGAACATCTCGACGAAATCGCTTCCGGAAATGCTGAAGAAAGGAACGCCTGCCTCGCCGGCAATCGCCTTGGCGAGAAGGGTCTTCCCCGTACCCGGCGGGCCGACCAGCAGCACCCCCTTGGGAATCCGGCCGCCGAGCACCTGGTATTTTTCCGGAGTCTTGAGGAAATCGACGACTTCGCGTAGTTCATCGACGGCCTCTTCGATACCGGCGACGTCGCCGAAGTCGATGCCGATGTCCTCCTGCGCAATAAGCCGGCCACGACTGCGGCCGAACGCCATGGCCGATCCGGCGCCGCCCATCCGTCGCATCATGAAGAACAATAGCAGAAGGAAGGCGCCCGTGAAAATGATCATGGGCATCCACATGCTCCAACTGCTCGGCGCTTTCCCGCCTTCGATGTCGGTGAAGCCTTTTTCGCGAGCGAACAGGAACAGCTCGTTGTTGTCTTCGTGAAGACCGAGCCGTCCGGTTTGGAAAGTCACCTCCTCCGGCTTGGTTTGCTTGTCCTTCGGCGCCACGACCTCCCGCATCACCTTGCCTGATATCTCGTGCGAGCGGAATGCCAGGTCGGACAGTCTGGAATAGCGAACGGTTATCTGTGCCGATTTCGGACCTTCCGTAACCTCGATGGCCGCCTTCGGGTTGACCGACGGCGCCCCTTGCTCGATGAGGGAATAGAGCTTGCCGTACGGGATTTCGACCTGGCCGGATTCGCGCCATAAGTTCACCAGCAACATGGCAACCAGGCCTGCCCCAAGCAAATACCAAATCGCGTTCCCGCTTCCGAAGGAAGACGGCTTACGTTCCGGCTGCTTTGGTCCCCCCGTTTCGGGCGGCTGAGGCTCAGACGGTCGTTCATTATCCACGGAATATGCTCCTTTTCAGCAGTTTACGCGGCAGGGCCGAGTCAACGTTCGTAGGAGAAATGCCAAAACGGACGGATCACCCGCACAAAACCCCACACAAAGGGGGCTGCACTACCTGGAATGACCCTCGGCAAACGCGACTCACTCCGTCTATTATGCGCTATCCGCGCGTCTTCGCGCAGGGCCGACACCCCGGACGGCTACCCCTTTCGCGCAAGAGAAGAAAAAAATGCCTGTTCTATCGATTGTTGCCGGTCGGCGCGTCACCTTGCCGAATTACCCCAATTGGCGTTCCGCCATCAATGGCGTCGCCTGCAAGCAAGCCAACCGACCAACGCCGACAAGGCCAACAGGAGCCCGGACGGCTCGGGCACGGCCGTCAAGCGAAGTACGCTGCCGTCCACGCCGCCGACCACGGCCGCATCCCACCAACCAAATACCGGATTCGGCGCGTCGCCGGTCAGTTCGAGGCCTGCGATATCCAGGCTGCCGGTAGTCGTCAGAACGTCGAAATAGTCGCCCAGTTCCGCCGCGAATCCGTTCAGCAGCGACACGTCCAGCCACCCGTCCAGCGAAGCATCGCCGTATACGTCGACCAGGTCGTAGTCGGCGCCGGCCACCCCGCTGTTTGCCAGTTCTACCAGCAACGTCGCGGCAGAATCCTGGACGAAATTGCCCTCAACGGTGAGCACGCCGGGCGACGTACCGGGGGCAAAGCTCGATCCGGCGGCCATGAGCAGATTTCCAACCACAGCGCCGTTCCCCTGCAAGGTCTGACCGCTGTTCAAACGGAATCCGCCCGCGCCGGTCAAGCCGGTCACATCGAGGATGGCGCCGGCAGCGATATCGATGACCGGCGAACTGGCGATCGTATTCCCGCTGGTATCGTGGCTCAGCGCGAGCGTACCGCCGGTAATGGTCGTGGCGCCGGAATAGGTATTCTCTCCGCCGAGCGTGAACGTACCCGCGCCCGACTTGCCAAGGGCCAGGTTGCCGGTCATCCGGCTGGCGTAGGTGTAGTCATTTGTGTTGTCGATCGTGAGGGTAACAGGCGTAAGGCTGCTGTTACGGACCTCATTGGCGGCATTCAATCCGACATTTTGCAGACCGGCCAGGGTTTGAGAATTGCCATCGAGATCGAACCGCCCGGCGTAATCGGTACCCGACGAGGAATTGCCGATCATCAGCACACTGGCGGCAGGCAGGGCATCGGCCACGCCCAACTTGAGAGTCCCTCCCCATTCGATCCGCACGTTCCGGAGCGTATTCGATGCAACGTCCAGAACGGTCGTACCTCCGGAATGGATACTCAGGTCATTGTTGCCCAAGTTGATCGGGTTGTCTGCAAACGTGATCGTCCCGGAGCCGTTATTGACAGTAAAACTATGACTGCCCGTAACGCCGCCGGTTACCAGCAAGCTTCCGCCGGCCTGGGATATCCGTGTCGTCCCGACCAGCGTAACAGGTCCGCTGTAGGTATTGTCTCCAGCGACGTTGCGAAGCGGCCCGCCCCAGGATCCGTCATTGTTACTGCCATCGATGGTAATGGGCTCGGCGATATTCAGTGCCCCGGCACTACCGTCAAGCTGCAACTGTCCGGCAGTCCCTACGACCGTATTGCCTGTCGTGGCGCCCAGGGCATTGTTGTGCTGGATTCGCACCGTGCCGGCACTCACATTCGTCACACCGCTATAACTGCTGTCGCCGGCAAGCGTCAGCCTGCCTGTGCCCGATTTCGTGATCGCCAACGAACCGGTCAGGGCGCCGTCGTAGGTGCTATCGACATCCTGGTTGACGGTGAGCGTTGCGGCGGTAGCGCTGGTGACAGTCCGGCTGCCCGCGTTGGTTGTGCCGTGCCGCAGCTCCCCAACGGTCTGATTGAAACCGTTCAGATCGAGCGTGCCGTTGGGCGAATAGCCCAGGCCGATTGCGAGCGCACTGGCGGCCGGCAGTGCATCGGCGACGTCCATGCGAACCGTGCCGCCAGCCACAACGGTCGTGCCCCATGTGTTCCCGCTCACGCCCAAGGCAACGGTCCCGCCTGCATCGGAGTAGAATTGCGCGGTCTCTCCCAGCGTCACGGGCGTTGTGGTGAAGCTCAGCACGGCGCTGCCATGTGCGTTGACAACGAAGCTATCGCTGCCTCCGGTAACGCCGCCGGTAACGTCGAGCGTTCCGGAAGCGGCCGTAAGCCGGGCGAAACCGTCAAGCGTAATCGGCCCATTCAGCGTATTGCTGCCGCTCGTACTGCGCAACGCGCCGGAGTAATTCTGCCCTTCGCCGGAGAGCGTAAACGCTTCGTCAAAGTCTAATCCGCCGGCAATCTGCACCTGGGCGCCGCTCTTGACGACGGTCTCTCCATCCGCGGTCCCCAACCCGTTGCTGTGTAGCACGCGGAGAATGCCTGCCTCGACCGTCGTCACGCCCTCGTACGTATTGCTGCCGGCGAGCGTCCACGTCCCGGTTCCGGCCTTTCGGATTCCTGCGCCCGTCGTCGTGATATCGCCTTCGATCACGCCGTTACCGGCGCCAAGGAGTTGCCAATAACGGCCCGAAGAACTCCCCGTAGCGTACTTGAAGTCGCCCGTAAACGTCAGTGTCGTATCGGGGTCGGTCACCTCCAGCGTGGGCCGTCCCGAGGGTACTTCTTCATCGGGGGTGGACGTGCCGCCGGAAAAATCGTTGCTGCGCATTTCGATGGTGCGGTTCGTCGACGCGGTAGAACCGGTGTATCGCAGGGTCCCCGTATCCGATGGCCCCCAACTGCCTTGGGAAAGGCCAATCGCGCTTCCCTTACCCAGCGCGCAAGCCACACCTGCATCAGCAATCGAAGCTACCTCGAATACACCATGAGAAATGGAAATGTTGCCGGAAAATGTGTTGTCGTCGTTCGTGATATAGATGGTGCCCGGATCGGTCCGGCTGAGTGAGCCAGTGCCGGTAATCAGGCCGTTCAGTGTCACATCGTGCCCGCCCCGAAAAACCATACTACCGGGAGTAAGGTCGATATTGCCGTTGAACGCGATATCGCCACTGGTCGCGTACACGTATCTACTGCCACTGGAGGCAATGATGATGTTATTCTCGATCGTTTGGGTGGCAGAACTGTTGTTTCGTACGATGATGCCGGCAGAGCCGGCGAACCGAAGCGTATTCCCGCTCAGAGTGAAGCTTTCGGCGCCGGAATCGAAGTAGAGTTCGTTGAGCACCCACGGATCGTTCGTATCCACCACGGGGACAAGCTGCGTCGCGCCTGCCATGTGGATCGTATCGGTATTCACACCCGCCGGCGCGGCGCCGCCCCAGTTATCGCCGGTGGTCCAGTTGGCATCGCTTCCGCCGCCAGTCCAGGTATACTCGGCGGCAGATGCAGGCGAGCCGGCAAGGCAGCCGACCAGTGTGAATGCAGTGACCAATCGAAAAGACTGCCAATGAAAGTCCAAGCACATTTTCTACTCTTCCCTCAACGCCTTGCGAAAGACTGCCCAATTCAGGTGCGCGCCAGAAAGCCCGAATCGCGGCGCACCTTCCCCGGCCGACAATGGGTGCGGCCGAAGAATCCAGCTTCATTGTACCAGACCCTGGTGAGGGAGTAAACTATTTTTTGCCTCGGCTCAGTTGCGAACACAAGTTGTTTGGCAGAAAGGCTTTGTGAAGAACCCGCTCATCCCTGCGGTCCTGTTCGGCCAGACTGGCCAGATCGTCGGCTTGGATTCCGTGGCCTTGGTCATGCCGGAGGCGTAGCCCCATGCGAGAGCCAATCGCCGTTTTCAAACAGCGTCTGGGCTTCCCGGCTACCGGTCGGTGGACACGAGAACGTCGTTTGTCTGCGAAACGGGCTTGAAACGATCGGCGAGAATTGCGTTGAAGGCGTCGAAGTCGAGCGGTTTCACCAGATGAAGATCGAAACCGGCCTCCGCGGCGCGGCGCCGATCTTCCTGTTGGCCATAACCTGTCAGGGCGATCAGCAGCAAGCTGTCATGCTCGTGTCGCGTGCGAATCATGCGCGCGAGTTGGAAGCCGTCGATATTGGGGAGTCCGATATCGATAAGCGCCAGATCGAATTGCTGGAACTCCAGCAGTTCCATGGCGGCTGGAGCATCGGCAGCCGCCGCAACATGATGTCCGTCCAGATCGAGCAGCGCATGAAGCACCTCGCGGGCTGGGCCGTTGTCTTCGACAATAAGAATGCGCAGATCACGTGAAGCGGGTGACGCACTGTCGCCCTCTTGGGGCAGCGGGAGTGATGCAGCGGGCGCAGCCAGCGGCAGCCGGATCGTGAACTCGCTGCCGCACTCGGGACCGTTGCTGGATGCCGACGCCTTCCCGCCGTGCAGTTCTGTCAGACTTCGCACCAGGGACAGACCGATTCCGAGTCCGACATCTTTTCGATCCAGGGGGACGTTTCCTTGCTGAAGCGGTTCAAAGATCGATTCGAGACGCTCGGGTGCAATGCCGATTCCATCATCGCATACGCGTACGACGGCGTGTTCTCCTTCCCGAAGAACCACCATCCGGACCTTGCCTTCCGGCCGGCCGTAACGGGCCGCGTTGGTCAGCAGGTTCGTCAGGATCTGATCGAGCCGGGCCGGATCGGCATCGAGTACGAGGGGATCGCCATCGATGGCGACGTGGAAGTGGATGTTTCGATCCTTCATGCGTGGCGCCATAGCGTCGGCCGCCGCGCGAGCGACGGAGCGCAGATCGATCTGTTGCCGGCGCAGCGCGATGATGCCTCGCGAAATGCGGGTAACATCGAGAAGATCATCGAGAAGCCTTGCCATCAGTTGGCCTTCCCGGTCAATGACTTCGGCAATGCGCAGCACGGATGCCGGATCGTCGCTTGCATGTTGCAGGACCTGGGCGGAATGGACGATGGCCGTGAGCGGATTACGCAGCTCGTGGGAAAGGGTTGCGAGAAAAACGTCCCGCTGCCGAACGCCCTCTTGCGCCTCCTCTTCCCGCCGCTTTCGGTCGGTTACGTCACGAAAGGTCGCCAGGAAAGCCGGTTGCCCCATCCACCGGGTGTGCACCACATGCATTTCGGCGGAACGAGACTGGCCGCATTGAGGGAGCAGTTCAATCTCGGTCACTTCGCCCGGAACGATGGGAACCCCGAAGACCTCGTCTCGAAGCTGCTGGGCCGAACGGCCAAGGAGCCGTTCGGCGGCCGGATTGACGAAACGGATGGCGCCGTCGGTTGACACCACGACCACGCCGTCCGCACTCCGATCGACGATCGCCTGGAATCGTGCTTCGCTGGCGACCAGCGCTTGCCGCAATTCGGTGCGGTTCTTTCGCGATGTGGCCTTGAGCGTGGGGCGGTTCATGGCGAGTGAATAGCCTTGTTCCGTGAAGTATCGGAGATTAGACCTAGCGCAGCAAGGGTACAGCGACATGCTGCAAGCTCACCTACCACGCGGCAAGCCGGCAACGGGGCCACGCGGAGCAATGTTGGAGTGGCAAGGATTCCGTCTTCAGCCGCCAGGTCGGGACACCGGCACACGTCGATCACCTCCAGCCGGCACGTTTCGGAAAAACGTCGCGAGATCACTTCTTCCAGCCCTCGTGCAACGCGGCTATGCGCCGGATTCTCTCCCGAAACGAAAAGGCGAAGCTGGAATTCCGACATGGGGCGCCCCTTCGTAGGTGCTGTGAGTAGTCCCAACTTGACCGGTACAATCGGGCGGTCTCATATAGGAGTTGTACCGTGCGCCCAGCCGTATCGGGAATGCAAACAAAGCCAAGTCATCACGTCGCCTGGCGACAGGCGGACTCTCCGAACTCGCGTGCAATCTCTCGGACCAGGTATTCCGGATCGAGCGGTTTACGGAACCAGCGGTCCACGCCGCAGGGGCCTTCTACCACGCCGGACTTGGCAGGGGTACTGCCGCTGATGGCAAAGACCTTCATGCTGCGCAATTCCGGATTCCCTCGGACGGCGCGGACTGTAGCGGGACCATCGATCCGAGGCATGATCATGTCCAGCAACATCAGATCGGGGCAGACGTTTTGCGAGAGGTAACTCAACGCGTCGGCGCCATCGGCTGCCGTAGCCACATCGAACCCGCTCATCCGCAAGTATCCGGCCAGTAACTCCGATTCGTTCGCATCGTCGTCGACGACAAGAGTCGTCCGGCGTGAAACCGGTTTGGCGCGATCGGAAGCCTGCTGCTCGATCGCTTCGAACTCGTCGAGTACTCTTCGGAAGCTCGCCTCGGCATCGCCGGCCATGCCGTTTTCCAGTTGTTTCTTGAACATGCGAAGGGCGAGTGTGGCCGTATGGAGTCGATTGCGAACCGCGTGCGACAACCGCGGCCCGGACTCATGCGACGGTGACGCCTGGGATTGAGGTCCAAAGAGCGATGCGGCCGGGGACAGTTCATCGCGTAGTACGGTGACGCTTTTCGGCGCCTCGATCCCGATGCGAACCGTATTCCCCTTCAGGCGAAGCACTTCCAGGGCAACGCCGATCGTAGGAAAGACGATTCGTTCGCCTTCTCTGCGAGAGAGCACGAGCATGCGTGGGTTTCCTTTCCGGCAGGTCGCCAGAGAATCTCGCCCCGACATCGGGGCCTGCGTAATGGATTCTCTGCCGCCTTCAGTGGCGGCGATCGCAAGCCTGCCTGCAATGCAGGCATAATGCCGCCGCGCAACCTCCATGCCGCAACGGCGAACCCAACATGTCCTCGCACGGGCCTCTTGCCCACGCAGTTTGTCCGCTACTATCCACCGTTCTACCTCATTGCAATCAACAGGGCAAGGGCGATTTTTAGATTCCATCCGAAAAAAAAGGGGGGCAGATACCCGGCGATTCGTGCCTCCATCAGATCGAAACTGCAACCTGGGATCGCCCGACTCCGTTTCTCCGGCAGCCTCTGCGAGGAGTCCATCATGCATTGCTAGCAATGCTAGCTTCGTGCTGAGTACGTCAATGCCTGGGCGTCTTGCTATGGAGCACAACACGCAACATTCGGGCAACCGTCTTGGTTCAACGCCGGCCCTCAGTCCTGGGACGGCTCCAGGTAATGCTGCATGTAGGCCAGAACCTCATCGGCGTGGCCTTCCCACGGCAGATACAGGCTATGGAAAGGGGCCATGATGATGCGATCGCTGTGTGGCATCAGAAGCACGCCGGACGAGCACACTCGATAACGTCGAATCGCTCGCCAGGAAATGCGCAACTGCCGACCGGAAATCCACTGATCGACTCCGGCCTCGCTCAGGCCGAACGTAATCGGTACGAAAAACCGCCACAACGCAATGCTCAAGGACGCCGCAGCCAGCAGGCCCAGAGCCCAACTACCTGCCGTTACTCGAACCAGGATTCCTATGGCCAGGATCGTCAGCAGGACAGCGGCGGTCCGCACGGGGGTTTGCACAAGTGGCCAACTGCGCCAGCGAATGGGTTCCAGCAACGTCACGTCGGCGCCGGCGTACGCAGATGAATGCTGAGTATTGGACATGGTCTGGTGCTCCCCTTCCAGTATCAGTAGTTCCAAATTTCGTAACTTGATATAGGTGAACGCAAGGGCTTTTTGGTAAAGGACTTAGGGGATCACACATACCCAAGTCCAGACCAGGAGGTAACCCATGCGTTCACGGAAGAACCATTGTACGATCTCATGCCGCGAAGTCCACAACCGCGCCGGAGCCATTGTCCAGCAGCATCTCCAGTTGCAGGACCATGGGTACAAATGCCGGGCGTCGGTCTTGCTGAATGTCCTCTTTTACGCAGCTTCCCGTATTGGCTTCATTTCCGCTGCTTGCCGGAATCTGGCGGGCGCGCCAACACAGCAGACCGTATTCAACGTGCTGGTGGCGACGTTGCCGGAGTATCACGAACTGGAGAAGCGGTTGAACAAGGCGCTGGTGGACGGCCTTCCCAAGGCCGTGCGACGGCGCAAACAGACGCTGGCGATCGACCTGACGTTGATCCCGTACCATGGCGAGCCACATCGGCACCTCGACGAAATCTATCGCAGCCAACCGAAGAGTGGCACGAGTCACTTTCATGCATACGCCACCTGCTACGTGGTTCGCAACGGGCATCGTTTCACGATCGCCTTGACGCCGGTACAGCGCGGCGAATCGATGGAAGAGGTCGTCCGTCGCCTGCTGCGTCAAGCACGCGCCCAGGGCGTAAAATGCCGGCTTTTGCTGCTGGATCGCGGGTTTTACTCGGTTGCAGTCATCCGTTATTTGCAGGCAGCCCGCTGCGCTTTTCTGATGCCGGTTGTCAAACGCGGCCGCAAGCCGAAGGCGGGCCAAGCCGCGACGGGTACGCGGGCCTTCGCCCAATGGAAGAAGAGCGGTTGGGCCACACACACCCTGAAAGCGTCCAAGGCAACCAAGTACGGCAAGACCGCGACCGTCAGGATTTGTGTCAAGTGCGGCAATCTTGCCGGCAAGTGGAAACGCCACGGCCGACGGGCGTTCGTGTATGCGTTTTGGGGATTCCGGCCTGCCAGCCCGCAATGGGTGTACGAAACGTATCGCAAACGGTTCGGTATCGAAACCAGCTATCGCCAGATGAACGAGGCACGCATCCGCACCTGCACTCGCAATCCACTGTTGCGGCTGCTCTTCTTCGGCTTGGCGATGATCCTCCGCAACGTCTGGGTCTGGTTTCATTTGACCACCCTCTCGGAACGCCACGGACGACGACTCGCGTTACATCTGGAGCGTCTTCCATTCCGCGATATGCTGCTGAACCTGCAGCGGGTGGCCGAAGTGATCATGGGAATCACACAATGCATCCTCGACGTAACCTCCGGCCACGCAACACCTTCTGACACACCGGACGCTTTCAGCTAAAATTTGGAACTACTGAGTATACCGTATTCAAGCGGACGCTCCATTGCGATGTCGGAATCGGCCCAGGCAATCGGGGCAGAAGGCGGGAGCACGGGATCGCCGTATCGGCAGATGCTATTCTATCGCACCGGAATCGACCAACGCGATGAGCTTCGGTAACAGAAGCCGGGCGGCCCGCGCGCGGTGGCTCAGGACTGCCTTGACAACCGGTCCTAGTTGCCCGAACGAGCGGTGGTACTCAGGTATCTCAAAGAGGGGGTCGTAACCGAATCCGGAAGCTCCCTGCGGATGCTCAAGGATACGGCCGCGGCAACTGCCGCAACTTTCCGCCTGCACGACGCCCGACCCATCGGCCAGGACCATGTGGCAGACATACGCGGCTGTCCGCTGTTCGGGCGCCACGCCAGCAAGACGCTCCAGCAACAGCCGGTTGTTGTGGGCGTCGGTGGCGCCGGGACCGGAGAATCGCGCCGAATAGATGCCCGGTTGGCCATCGAGGGCATCGACCGTTAGTCCGCTGTCTTCGCCCAATACCCAGAGCCCTAGCTGCCGAGCCTGCTCCGTTGCTTTCTTGGCGGCATTTTCGGCGAAGGTTGTGCCGTCTTCCACGACATCGACGGTGCTGGGGAAGTCCGCCAGAGTCTGGACATCGACGCCGGCAGGCGCGAGTAACCGGGCCAGTTCCTGGCCCTTTTTTCGATTGGTCGTGCCGAGAACGAGCATCGGTCGGCCTACCAGGCAGCCGCCTGGCTATTCAGGGCAGCGCTGATCGACCGTTTGGGCACCTCGACGGGGATCGGCTGGATATCCAGCGGAATGCCGACGATCGTCTTCAGCGCCATGGCGCCCGCCGGTTGGCCGGGGATATTCGCCGGTTGCGAGGCGAACTTCTGCATCAGTTTATGGATGGTCGGATTGATTTCCAGTTTCCCGTCTTTGCGAGGCGTGCCAACAGAGTCGAAGCTGCCAACCGTGACGATACTCGCATAGCGATCGTGGAACTGATAGGCGTCGTAACCTTTCAGTCGCAGTGCCAGGCACAGCCGGTTCGCCTTATCGGCGGCCTCGGCCAGACCGCTTTGCAGGTTCCGAGTTCCCTGTTCGATAGCCTTGATCTCGTTCTGCTTGATAAGCGTGTTGCCTTTGAATGTGGCGATTTGCAGGGTGTAGCGGCCGGGGCAATCCAGCAGACTGTACTTGATGCCCGTATTCCATTCCAGGATTTCCGGTTCGACTCCCTTGGGAGCATAGTACTCTTTCGGAAGCATCGGGTTCGTCGTGACGAACGCCTTGCTCAAAGGGCCTGTTGCTTCGGAATTGTGGGTAAGCCGGCTTGCCAGAGCTCGCCATCCTGCCAGGTTCTGCGTGGTCGGCCGCGATTCGTCAGCCTTCAGGCAGTCGGGTTTGAATTGCTTGAGCCTTCGAAGGGTGCGCTGGGCTTCGGGGTCGTCGACGGCAGGGAAATCTCCGACGAGAACAGCAATCTCGTCAACCGTGTTCCCGCGCCGGTAACGCATCTGAACCGGACCGCCGTAGCGGTTCAGGCCCCGGCCCTCGGCTTCGTCCAGATCGAAACGCATTTCGTGCAGATAGGCAGGCAGCTTGTAGCGTTTTCGCATTTCCAGCACCAGCTCACGTGCCTGATCCTCGGCGCCTTCGCCCGAGAAACTGCAGGCCAGGATGGTCCATGGTCCGTTTTCCTTGGTCAGGCGGTAGTCGTGGTTCGGATCGGCCGGTACCGGGTCGTTGGTAATCAGCGAGAGCCAGGGCGGGGCAGCCAGGGCCATGGCGGTCGAAAGACAGCATGCAACTAGGGCCAAAAAGCCGATTCCAATGAGTCTCTTTTCGGGGCTCATGGTCGAAATCCTTTCCGACAGAATGATTCACAATATGGGCCGTCGCGGCGAATGGTAACCGAAACCGATTTCCGAAACCATAGCGAATTTTCGATAAAAAACGACCAGGAGACCCTTCCGCAGAGTGGACAGGATTGCGCTTTCTGCGGGGGGTTGTCGGCTTCGGTTACGGAGCGGACAATGGGCCCTTTCGGTTGTCAACATGATCATGGAGGGGGCGGACGTACAAATGACCGAGCGAGTCGATCGGCCGAATATCGCTGCGCTGGACGAGATGCTGGGACGTACCTTGCCGGTACTGAACGACGGTTTCGTCCGGCTGGTTGATTACATGGGCTCCGATGCGTCGATTGTGCAGGCGGCGCGCGTGTCGTACGGGAAGGGAACGAAGCGAGTTCATGAGGACCGCGGTTTGATCCGGTATCTGATGCGACACCGACACACCACGCCTTTCGAGATGTGCGAGTTGAAGCTCCATGTACGCGTGCCGATGGACTGCTGGCGGCAGTGGATTCGTCACCGGACGGCCAGTGTCAACGAATATTCTACCCGTTACAGCGAGGCCATTGATGCCACGCAACGGACGGCGGAGGATGCATGGCGTCGGCAGGCAACCTCCAACCGGCAGGGGAGTGCCGGGACACTCGATCGTGAAGCGGGCGCACAGCTCTCGGCCCGCGAACGCGAACTGCAGGCCTTGGCTCGCGAAGTGTATAACGAGCGACTGGCCCGGGGAGTTGCGCGGGAGCAGGCACGCAAAGACCTGCCCCTTTCGACATACACGGAAGCCTATTGGAAGACAAACCTTCACAATCTGCTCCATTTCCTGGCTTTGCGCATGGACGCGAGTGCTCAGCAAGAGATTGCCGATTACGCCAACGTCATCGGATATCAGATCGTGCAGCCGTGGGTGCCCATGACGTGGGAGGCGTTCGTGGATTATCGCCTGGAGGCGCTGACCCTTTCGCGAGTCGAGCAGACGGTCATCAGCGCCCTGGGGCGTGAAGGAACTCAGGCGGCCGTAGCTGCGGCCGAGCAGGCAGGACTACTTCCCACCGAGGACGGGCGACTAAAACCGAACCGGGAGCGGACCGAACTGGAAGAGAAGCTCAACCGGCTGGGAATGGAAGTCCCGTGGGCCTAGCCTGGGCTGTCAAAAAGTTGGGGTTGACACGGTGTTTCGATAGTGCGGTTTTATTCCCTCCGCTCGCCGCCAATCCAGAAGTCGCTTGTTACGGTATGATTCCGAGTCCCGCACGCCACGTACCAGCACCCATTCATCCGCGCCTATTCGCCGGAGGCGATTCGCACCGTAGCCAGGGGTTTCTTTACCCCTGGAAACCATACGCACCACCCCACATCCCCGTTTATTGCCGGTTTGTTCGGCCGCCGCAGGCGGCGGAACAAACCGGCAAACCGGTCGGAACACCCGCGATGTTTTTGCCGCCTGCGGCGGCAAAAGCATCGCGGGAATGTGTTGGGGAATGTGGTGCGGCCATGGGTCCTGGGGTAAAGAAACCCCAGGCTACGGTGCTGATCGCCTACGGCGAAAACGCGCCGGGGGCGGTGCCTGAACACGCCACGCCCGGCCCCTTCTTCCTCCCTGTTACATCGGGCGCGTTCAAGTCTGGATCAAAGACACAATCCAGCCCGACACTCAGGTTGCGCGGCTAGAAGACCTATCGGACCCCAGAACGGGAACAAACCTTGCGCAACCCCAAATCGCCGCAACCCTAACTTTTTGACAGCCCAGCCTAGCCTGGATTATTCATCTACGTAGGGTGGGTCGAGGTCGCGTAGATCGTTGGTGGGTCCGCACAAGCCGCAACCGAGCTGATTACAGCCCGCCGCCTGGAACAAGGCCGGCATCAGCGACCGATGACCCACCAAAGAAGTGGCTTATTTGACCCACCCTACCTATCGTGAATAATCCGGCCTAGAAACGCCCCGGGAGTTTCGGCGAGGAGTCACTCTGGCACTGCCGCCTGCCTGGTCTTGCTGTCTGCGGGTTTGGGAAGCAGGTCAAGCTCGGCAAGAAACTTGTCGATCCGTTCCATCGTTTCGTCGAAGATCGGGCGGCTCTTCATGATATAGCCGTGCACGGCGCCCTCGGTAACGACCAATTCGCAACGATTCCCCGCGTCGAGCATGGCCCGGTGGAATGCCTTTGCGCCGGCGAACGGAGTGGTCGTATCGCCCGATCCGTGAAAGAGGATTGTGGGCGGCAGCCCGGGGCGTACCCGATGCGCCGGCGAAATCTCTTTCCACCGTTCGCCGATCAAGGCGTTGCCGTAACCTTGCTCAGACGTATCGATTACCGGGAAGAGCAAGACGAGTGCGTTCGGCATGCATGATATGCTGGTGTCTTCGCCCGGCTGGTCAACGCCGTCGAACTGGGCCGTACCTGCCGCCAGATGGCCGCCGGCCGATCCGCCGGCGACGATCAGCCGATCGGGATCGATTCCCAGCGTAGCTGCGTGCCGGCGAACGTAGCGCACGGCAGAGCGGCTGTCCTGAACGCAATCGAAAACGGTCACCCCCGACTCCGGACGAACCAGTCGATACTCCGGCGCGATGGCGACCATGCCGAGCTTGACGCAGTGCATGGCGAACGGGTACATGCGCCGTGGGCCGAGGCCGCGCCAGCCGCCCCCGTGAATGATCAGAAAACAGGGTCGTCGGTCATCCAGCGCGAAGCCGGCAGGTTCGAAAACGTGGAGGAGAAGCTCCCGGTCGCCGATGGTCTTGTAAACAATCTTGCGAGTGGGTTCCATCGTTGCCGCCATCTCTCCGACGGCGTCGAAGGCCAATGCCTGGAACGGCTGCACTGCGACAACGATGCATAAGAGTAGCATGACAGCCATCGTGTGGGTACACATAGGGAATGCCGCCTTATTGGGCGGAAGAAAGACCGTTGCGAGATGCTGCTTCACGGATTTCATGACGGTTTGTCCTTAGTTGTCTATGGTCGTTCTGCGGAATAGACCTGTCACAGGTTCATGGCAACGGAGTTAACCCGGATTATTCATGACGGGTAGGGTGGGTCAAACAAACCGCTTCCTTGGTGGGTCATCGGTCGCTGTTGTCGGTGTTTTTTCAAGCGGGCGGCCACAAATTGGTTCGGTTGCGGCTTGTGCGGACCCACCAATGATCCACGCGATCTTGACCCACCCCACGTAGATGAATAATCCGGGTTAGGGCCAAGCAATAGCATAGTCCGCCGAGGCACACATGTCGAGTTCTCCGGAGCTGTGGCTGCGGTCGCGACTTGCCGCGAACCTGCCGGCGTGTTAGGCTACAGGGATAACGTGTAACGGAGTGATCCTGCCGCAACCGTCCTGCCCCCCCCGAGGTATCTGCCATGAGAGTGCTTCTGCCCGTCGTGTGCTGCTGCGTGTTCTTGCTGCCCGATTGTGCTTTGCCGGCCCCTGCGGGCGATTTCGAGCTTGTTCCGGCCTCACTGTTTCACACGCGAGACGGCCTGGGCAATGTACTTGCCCGATTGGAGCAGGGCGAGGACGTACGTATCGGTTACCTGGGCGGGAGCATTACGGCACAGGCAGGTTGGCGGCCGAAGACATTGGCCTGGTTCCAGAAGCAGTTCCCCGAAGCGAAGGTCGAGGAAATCAACGGAGCCATCGGCGGGACCGGTTCTGACCTTGGCGTATTTCGATACGAGCAGGATATCCTGCGGCACAAGCCGCACATGGTGTTTGTCGAGTTTGCTGTGAATGACGGCGGTGCGTCGCCCGAACAGATATTCCGCGCGATGGAGGGGATCGTCCGCCAGACATGGCGTACCGATCCGAACATCGATCTTTGCTTCGTCTATACGATGGCACGAACCTTTGGGTCGGCTCGATCATGCTGATCGGCGAGTTGGCCGAATCGCCTTGAGACAGCTCAACGCTCCGGCCCGGCAAGCTTCAGGTCGTAGCCTTCAGGCGAAGGCACCGTGATGGTAAGGCCCGAGCCTTGCAGGCTGGCGTAGCGGTTTGCGATGCGCGGCGGGCGGACGGCGTCGGGATTGCTCAGGTCTTCCATTTCCACGATCGCGACACGGTACGTGCCTGCCGGGGCGCCGTCGCCTTCTTCGACGGTTCCCAGGGCGTAGTATCCCTGTGCATCGGTCACCGCGGTGGCCGTAATGGCCGGGTCGTCGCATTGGAACGTGATCTGGACGTCGTCCAAGGGGACGCCATCCTCCAAGGCAACCTGGCCTTTCACTGAGTGGGTGCTGTATTTGCCGCCGCAGCCACAACACGCAATCGTGACCATGGCCAGTGCCGCGAGGGAGTGGTGAAGTCGCATTGTGCTTCCTTTCTGCAAGAAACGAGGGTCAATCGTGGTCGGACAAGATCCTGCTCGCAAAGGCCCTGGCAGCAGAATCGACGACCGGCCGGCGCCAGGATTGCCGGTTAGGGTCCTTACTGGACGTAGTCGCCGGGAATCACCTCGCCGCGATCTCGCGTGATGAGACTTCCGAGTATCTCGGTCGGCGTTTCTACCGACATGGCGTGCACGCTTCCGTCCCCGAAGACGAACTGGCACACGCCCGGATGATCGCTGCCGAATCCGGTGCCTTCGGGCGATCGGGCAATGGGGCGCGTTGGATAGCTGTTGTCGTATAAGTTCCCCGTCGGATCCGGCGGCGGACCGGCATACGTGCCTGCACAATGGTCGCCATTGTACGCCGGCGCCGCGTGCGACTGGCGACGCGTCCATTCACCGGCCAGGAAGGTATTGCTCAGGCCGTCGGCAACGGACTCGAACTTGGTATTGGAACTCCAGGTGGTCAGCACAAGGGCGTGGTTGGGAACCTTGCCGTAGATCATAGCGCCTTCGTGGTCGACGCCATCGGTGCCGACGCGTGACTTCAGGCCGGTCGTTGCTGCGTAGTCGGCAATAGCGCCCCAGAATTCGTTGCCGTTTTCATCCCCTTCGCCGGAATGGCCGCCGTGCCCGCCGTCGGGAACGCACTTCACGGTCATTGTTTCGTGTGCTCGTGACGGGCAGATGTAAGCGTTGACAACCGTTTCGCGGACCTCGCGGGGCTGGTTGTAGAAGCAGGCCAGGATGTTCCAGCGATCGTAAACCTGCTGCTGCTCCATGTACGGCATGATAACGACCAGCCACGTCGCCTTGTGGTCGCAAATACGACTTGGCGGCAGAATGCGTTGTGCGTTATGGAAGTTATGGATGGCCAGTCCAATCTGCTTCAGATTATTTGCGCATTGCATCCGGCGCGCCGCCTCGCGAGCACTTTGCACAGCCGGCAGCAGCAGGGCAATGAGAATCCCGATAATGGCAATGACCACCAGGAGTTCAACCAGGGTAAACGCTTTACGATTGTTCTGTGGCATTGCCTATCTCCAAGATTCACGGGGCGGAGACGATTTCGCTGCCGGCAATGGTTGCCAGTCCGCGCCAAGTGATGATGTTGATCGATTCGCCGATTGCCTGAACCGAACCGTCTGCGAAGGCCACGTTCACTCCGCCTGGATGCCGGCTGCGCGCGGCGTAGACTCCTTGATGCGTCCACAATTCGCATTCGTGGTTGCTGGTGAGCCGATCGTTCGGCGGCAGTCGCGTACTGTAGGTCCACGATTGGCTGTGACGGCCGTCGAACCAGCTATGGCCACGGCCGCCGGAACCGCTCTCATTCTGAGTGAGAGGGGGGTCCGTTCCCGCGAGGCAGCCGCTGAAGCCGGAGCTGTCGCCATTGAACCGCTTGATCCACGGAAAGCTGAGTACGCATTCGGACAGCAGCATGGTATTGCTTGTTCCGTCGCGTATGTCGGCAATACGGGTAAAGCTGCTTACGTGAAAGGCCGCGTGGAAAGGTCCTTGGGTGGGAAGTGTCTTGTCCGTATTGCCGATCGAGGCAACGTAGTTCGTCGGCGCCTGGTTGGCGAGCGGACGATCGCCACCGTCGCTCGGGCAACGTACGGCCGCCAGATCGATGGTCACCAGCGGCGCGTTGACTCCCGTGTGCCCGGGCAGTTGGTTCCAGTCGATCCGATCGTAGAAGGCCTGCTGCTCCATGTACGGCAGGATCCTTGCAATCCAGGTGGGCGTAGTCGCGTTGATTCCACCGCCGTTGCTCAGGTCGGTTCGAATCGTACCTGGCGGGAGCGACCGCAGCGCATTCTCATAGTTCAGAACGGCCAGGCACAACTGCTTCAGATTGTTGGTGCACTGCAGCCGCCGGGCAGCTTCCCGTGCTGCCTGCACGGCTGGCAGCAGAAGGCCAATCAGAATGCCGATGATCGTGATGACCACGAGTAACTCGACCAAGGTAAACGCTGCTCTCGCGATTCCGGCTTTCATTTCGTTCATAGCATTCTGCGGCGAGCTGTGGGACTGCTATTTCGACAACGCAAGGTCGTGGTGGTTTTCGCCAGGTTTCAACGTGATACGGAGTTCGGAAGCATGGTTGTACCGCTCCGGGATATACTGCTCGATCTCGGGAACCGTGTCCGGTTCGCCGGGGATTCCCTCTCCGGCGATCATGCGGCCGGTGGCGCGTGTGGCGCTGACCGCGACGAGATACTCGCCGGCAACCAATCCGGCATCCGGTTCGAATGCATAGACGCCCTTGACGATTTGTGTCGAAGCCCCGTGCCCCGGTGTGTCTTCAACCGGGAAGAGGCGTATCTGGCCCTCGTCAATCGCCGCTCCGCCATAGGAACACGTGCCCGAAACCCAACTCCGTTCGCCGGAGCCGCAACCTGTACCCACCAGCATGATCCCAATCGCGAGAAAACGCATCATTCGAATCGGCCCTTCCACAGTACTTCAAGCGGCAGCATGCAGGCTCTCTCCTGCGATCCACCTATCTTACCACAATACCGCACCGAAGGGTCGCGGCCAAGGGGCGGCAATGCATGGCGTTCGCTATTGCCTCGATCGCCGCGCGTACCCCAACAGGAGAGCGAGAATCAACAGCAGGACGCCGGAAGGCTCGGGGACGGCCGAGAGGCGGAGGATGCCGCCTTCACCGCCGGCGCCGCCAATCGCGCTCATCTCCCACCAGCCGAACGCAAGCGGGGCCAGATCGGTGTTGAGCGCAAGGCCTGCAATGTCCAGCGAGCCGGTCGTCTGGAGAACGTCGAAATGCGAACCCAGTTCCGGAGCGAAATCGTCCAACAGCAGGACGTTCAAGTTGCCGGTGAGCGAGGCGTCGCCGTCGACCAGGACATGGTCGTAACCGATCTCATCGCCAGCGTCGCCTACGAGTCCCTGGTCGCCCTGGTCGAGTCCGTTGATCTCGATTTCGAGCGCGCCGGCGTTCATGGTGTAATCACCGTAGATCGTGGTCATCCCGGGCGAGTCGCCCGGCGCCAGCGTCCCGCCTGCCTGCACCAGATCGAATGGCCGCGCCTCGCTGCCGAACGCATCCACGTGCAGCGTTCCGCCGGTGAAGTTCATTATACCTGTTCCGACACCCTGCGTGATCGAATCGGCCGCGAGCGTGCCGGCGCTAAGGTTGATGGCGCCCTTGCTCAATGAGGTACCTGTGCCAAGCGTGATATCACCGTCAACGGTGAACGTGCCGCCGCTCATGGTGAGGGCGCCGTCGCCGGTACCGGTCCCCACGGAAGCATTCGCATCGCCAATCTTAACGGAATTGGCGGTCACGGCGCCTCCGCTAAACAACATGGCGCCGAAAGCCTTTCCGCCACCGGTCGATTTTCCGTTCGCATAACCGATGACCAATTCATCGAGCGTGGCGTTTAGTGTTCCACCGCTGAAGTCGGCCGTGCTGTTGGCCGTCGAGCCGGTGCCCAAAGTCTGGTAGCCGATCCGCAGGTCCGCTTTGCTTCCCGTAGGCCCGCCAAGGGTCAACGTGCCCCCGGATGCGAATTCCAACCTCGCGTTGGCCCGGTTGGCGCCAACGGTGAACAGGTTGACCTTGAACGTACTGTTCGCGCCGAGCGTGAGCGTACTTGGGTCGGCGCCAATCCACATCTGCTGATCGGAAATCATGATGCTCGTTGCGTCGATGTAACTCGTATCGGGCAGGGTGACTGTACCGACGGCATCTCCGTTGTAGCCTTCCAAGCCGACTGTGCGCTGGCCGATGATGAAGCTGTTCAGGTATGCGGTGAACGACGCAGAGCCGCTCAGGTTGAGAACACCGACGACGTCTTCGGTCAAGTTCTGGTTGGTATGTCCGACATAGAGGTTCGTTCGTTCCGTCTCACTGCCAATTTGCACGCTGCCGTTGCCTGCCGTGATAACAGAGGCATTGCGCCCTGCAGCGTCGCCCTCGCTGGTATGATACCCGACGCGGAGCGTATCCACGATCAGATCGCCGCCGACGGTCATGGCGCCGCCGTCAACGTTCAGGGTGCTCGTGCCAATGCCGCCTGTCACGCTACCGGTAACCGCCAGCGTGCCGCCTGTCAGGTTGATGGTGGCGACACTTCGTGTGGAGCCTGTGGCGAGTGTCACTGAGCCTGCCTGAAAGGAGCCGCCAGCCATATTGAGCGTCCCTACCCCACGCCCTTCGCGGAAACCATAGGTTGAATGGGCATTGGAACTGCCCACGCCGAGATTTACTGTGTCGGTGGTAATGGTGCCGCCGTCGAAGCTAAGCACACCAGTGCCGCTACCAGAAACGGTATCGTTCCATGGATAAAGGTGATAGCCGATCACCAGTTCGGCAAGCGATGCGTTGAAGGTTCCGCCAAGCAGGTTCATGGTTCCCAGGTTGGCGGTCGCCGTTGTTGCCGTGTCGCAGTAGCCGATGTACAGGTTGGTTTTCCCGCCAGTCAGGCCGGCAAGGTCAAGCGTACCGCCCGAGACGATGTCCATGATACCCTGCGCTTTTCGACGGCCTACGTAAATGGTGTTCGCATTAATCGTATTATTGGATCCCAGGTGAAGGGCACCCTTTACAGTGGGTGTATAGCCGGCCGTTGATTCGCCGATGGTGATGGTTGCTACAGAAATGCTGTTCGTCCCCGTGGTAGCGAGTTTCAACATGCCGTCAAGCGTTTGATTGAGATCAGCGTACAGTGTGCCTACGGCGAGTGCGCTGGCGTTGAGATTCACGGAGTCAGCGCCGGAGAGGTCAATCATGCCGTTTGTCACAGCCGAGGGATTAATGGTTGCGCTGTCACGGTAGCCGACTTGGAGGGGACTGGTCGAATTCAAGGTAGTATCACCACCGACTGCTACTTGGGCCGTTCGACCGTTGTAGCCCACTCGGAGTGACTCGACCGTGAGGTTACCTCCGACATCCAGCGTGCCGCCGTCAACGTTCAGGGTACTCGTGCCAATGCCGCCTGTGAGATCGCCTGAAACGTTCATTTGGCCGCCGGTCAGGTTGATGACGCCGCTGCTGCCGGAGGCGCCGAGCACGACATTGCCGCCGATGGTAGCCGTTCCGCCAGACATGTTGTAAGTTGCTGTACTGCTGTCAATGACGCCAATGTGCATATCGTTGTTGACAGTGAGATCGCCGGCCAATTGGTTAAGCGTTCCCCCACCCGTTGCGGTCGCTGCGGCATGTCCGAGGGTTAACCCGAGTGCGGCACCTGATCCTGTGTCAAGGTTGGCCGTCGTGCCGTCACCAACGTACACCCACTTGTCTGCTGTTGGAACGCCGTTACTCCAGTTGCCCGTGGTTGCCCAGGAAGAATCGCCAGACTCAGCATCCGTGAAATGGGTGATATGATCACCGGAGTTCCATAGGAGGTCCAGCGCCGTGGTGCTGAGTTTCACCGAGCTGAAGACTATTCGATCAATCGAAAGCCCCCGTTCTCGGTTGTCAATCTTGAACTCGACGTAGCTGGCGGCCACGTGATCATCGGAAACCTCATAACTGACATCAACGTCCTTCCATCCATACACTCCCTCGACATTCGTGGTTGAGAACTCGGTGACAATATTGGTATCACCACTCGTGCATGATGCGTTGAAGGTTGGCGGACGATAGAAGGAGTCCTCATTGCCGTAAGTGCTCCCAAAATCCGAATGCTCGTACATGCTGTATCGCACGTAAAACCAATAATCGCCGGTATTCTCGAACGCAATTCGGTACGTCGCCGTACTCTCGTGATTGCCGATCCCGTAATCAGCCAGTAGGGCCGCACTGCCTGACACATTCGAATCGGGAGGGATGATCTCTGTGCCGACCGGCGAAGTGACGGGGCTGGTCGTGGTCACCTCAATCCACTGCTTGGTGCCAGTGGTCGTGATGGTCTCGTAGTCCTCCGCCTCGAACGCCACGAAACTGTCATACGCACCTTGCGTGATCACGGCCGCTTCGGCAACTTCGTGCAACCAGACAAGCTGCGTCAGAAGTAGAGAGAGGCCGAGAATATTCGATCGCGTCACGGCTATACCTCGGATGATGAATAAGTGTAATGACTTCGGTCCCCTGATTTCGACGGAGGAGCCACTGTTGACAAGCTCTCCGATTGTAGAGCAAGCAATGGGCTCCGTCCCGCTGATCCAGCCGCAACCATACGCCCCCCGCACGGGCACCGCGTGCCAGAGACGATTTCTTCCTCACCGATGCCGATTGTACCAGAAATCCTGGAGATTGCAAGTATTTGGCTTGACAGTGACCACTGCAGCATGTCATTCGGGCGAGAGGGAGGGCGGCGTTGATCAGCGTTGCCATGGCAAATACCCCGCCCAAAAGGCAGGAACGAGCAGCATGACGCCGGAAGGCTCGGGGACGGCCGAGAGGCGGAGGATGCCGCCTTCGCCACCGGCGCCGCCAATCGCGCCCATCTCCCACCAGCCGAACGCAAGCGGGGCCAGATCGGTGTTGAGCGCAAGGCCTGCAATGTCCAGCGAGCCGGTCGTCTGGAGCACGTCGAAATGCGAACCCAGTTCGGGGGCGAAATCGTCCGGGGGGGCAACGGCTGCCGAAAATGGTGAGATATGGGTGATTTGTGTCTTTTCATCTTTCTTACTCTCGTCTGCCAGACCAAAAGGAGAAAAAGCGGCTCTTCCGTTTCTAGGTGCAGGCCGCTCCAATGTAGTAGGCACACGCCGTTGTGCCGTCCACCGGACAAAGCAGTCTGCACCCAGAAACGGAAGAGCCGAAAAAGCCGGGCGCCTTTCTGTTGGTTTGGCTCTGCGGGCGTGGTAGAATAGTCTCGTGGTACTGTGAGGACATGGTGCGGAGGTACCTGACATGGCTAGCCGAGGACACATTCAGAACGGAACTGTCGTGCCTGAAGGAAAGTTTCCCTGGCCCGATGGGACGCCGGTTCTGGTTGATGCGATGAGCGACCGTTCCGCCCCTAATGCGAGGGACATCCCGACGCTTTACGAGCGTTTGAAGGACTTCATTGGTATCGCAGATGACTTACCCGCGGACCTGGCCGAGAACCACGACCATTATCTTCATGGACGACCGAAGAAATGAAGGCCGTCTTTGCAGATACATACTTCTACTTGGGACTGCTGAATCGCCGCGATGCGGCGCACCCCCGAGTCGTCCGTGCAATGCGTCAATTGGCGGCTCCGGTGCTGACGACGGCCTGGGTGGTAACCGAAGTCGCTGACGCAATGGCCAGCCCAGTGCACCGAGTAGATTTCGCGCGATTCTTCGACGCGCTCGTGCGAGATCCGAACGTCACAACGATCCCCCCCTCGGAGGAGTTGTTCCTGCGAGGACTGCAGCTCTATGCGGATCGCCGCGACAAGGAATGGTCACTGACCGATTGCATTTCGTTCATCGTCATGCAAGACGAAGGGCTCATCGATGCCTTGACTGCCGATCGCCACTTCGAGCAGGCAGGCTTCCGAGCGCTATTGGCGTAATGCATCATAGCCGCCCAACGGAAGCGATTCGGCTTTTCGCCTCCGGCTCCAAAACTCGACCGCGAGCAGGCCGTCTTCTGCATGTCCTGCGGCAGTACCCAGTTCGCCGCGTACCACCATGGCGTTCGCTATTGCCTCGATCGCCGCGCGTACCCCAACAGGAGAGCGAGAATCAACAGCAGGACGCCGGAAGGCTCGGGGACGGCCGAGAGGCGGAGGATGCCGCCTTCACCGCCGGCGCCGCCAATCGCGCTCATCTCCCACCAGCCGAACGCAAGCGGGGCCAGATCGGTGTTGAGCGCAAGGCCTGCAATGTCCAGCGAGCCGGTCGTCTGGAGAACGTCGAAATGCGAACCCAGTTCCGGAGCGAAATCGTCCAACAGCAGGACGTTCAAGTTGCCGGTGAGCGAGGCGTCGCCGTCGACCAGGACATGGTCGTAACCGATCTCATCGCCAGCGTCGCCTACGAGTCCCTGGTCGCCCTGGTCGAGTCCGTTGATCTCGATTTCGAGCGCGCCGGCGTTCATGGTGTAATCACCGTAGATCGTGGTCATCCCGGGCGAGTCGCCCGGCGCCAGCGTCCCGCCTGCCTGCACCAGATCGAATGGCCGCGCCTCGCTGCCGAACGCATCCACGTGCAGCGTTCCGCCGGTGAAGTTCATTATACCTGTTCCGACACCCTGCGTGATCGAATCGGCCGCGAGCGTGCCGGCGCTAAGGTTGATGGCGCCCTTGCTCAATGAGGTACCTGTGCCAAGCGTGATATCACCGTCAACGGTGAACGTGCCGCCGCTCATGGTGAGGGCGCCGTCGCCGGTACCGGTCCCCACGGAAGCATTCGCATCGCCAATCTTAACGGAATTGGCGGTCACGGCGCCTCCGCTAAACAACATGGCGCCGAAAGCCTTTCCGCCACCGGTCGATTTTCCGTTCGCATAACCGATGACCAATTCATCGAGCGTGGCGTTTAGTGTTCCACCGCTGAAGTCGGCCGTGCTGTTGGCCGTCGAGCCGGTGCCCAAAGTCTGGTAGCCGATCCGCAGGTCCGCTTTGCTTCCCGTAGGCCCGCCAAGGGTCAACGTGCCCCCGGATGCGAATTCCAACCTCGCGTTGGCCCGGTTGGCGCCAACGGTGAACAGGTTGACCTTGAACGTACTGTTCGCGCCGAGCGTGAGCGTACTTGGGTCGGCGCCAATCCACATCTGCTGATCGGAAATCATGATGCTCGTTGCGTCGATGTAACTCGTATCGGGCAGGGTGACTGTACCGACGGCATCTCCGTTGTAGCCTTCCAAGCCGACTGTGCGCTGGCCGATGATGAAGCTGTTCAGGTATGCGGTGAACGACGCAGAGCCGCTCAGGTTGAGAACACCGACGACGTCTTCGGTCAAGTTCTGGTTGGTATGTCCGACATAGAGGTTCGTTCGTTCCGTCTCACTGCCAATTTGCACGCTGCCGTTGCCTGCCGTGATAACAGAGGCATTGCGCCCTGCAGCGTCGCCCTCGCTGGTATGATACCCGACGCGGAGCGTATCCACGATCAGATCGCCGCCGACGGTCATGGCGCCGCCGTCAACGTTCAGGGTGCTCGTGCCAATGCCGCCTGTCACGCTACCGGTAACCGCCAGCGTGCCGCCTGTCAGGTTGATGGCGCCCAGGCTTACGTCGGTACCGGTGCCAAGGGTAGCATCACCGTTGACGGTGAGCGAGCCTCCGCTCATATCAAGCGTTCCATTGCCAAGGCCGGTTCCGGCATCGCCCAATGTAAGGCTGTTGGCAGCAATCACACCGTCGCTGAAGGTGAGCTTTCCGACAGACCCACCGTTGTTCGTGCCGGAAATATCGTAGCCGATCAGCAGCCGGTCCAGCGTGGCGTTGAAGGCGCCACCCGACATGTCCATGTGCCCGTTGACGGAATTGTTGGTTCCGCCGTCGCAGTTGGCGATCAGCAGGTCGGCTTCGGCTGCGCCAGAGCCGGAGAGGGTGAGCGTTCCGCCGCCCGCGCCGAACTCGACCAGGGCCATGCCTCGAAAACCGGCGACTGTGAATGTGTCGGCCTTGATGGTGGTGTTGGCGCCCAGTTCGATGGTGCTGGTCGGCTGGGTTGCTGAATGCATGTTCGACCAGGAGACCATGATCTCGGTAGCGTCGATGTAGGTTGTGGGGGCCAGCTTCAGCGTTCCCCCGCCGGTTCCGCTGCTTGCCGACGAGGTGACCTCGCCGATCGTAAGCTCGTCGAGGTAGGCATCGAACTGCGAGGCGCCTGCAAGGTCCAGCGTGCCGAGTGCATCGCTCGTGTTGCCGGCCGAGTTGTAGCCGAGGATGATCTTGCCTCGTTGGGCGAGTGAGCCGACCGTCAGCGTTCCGCCGGTTGATGTATAGGTTCCCGAAACATCGGAGCCGCCCGTGGTCTTTACGCCGATGAGCAGGCTGTCGGTCACGGTCAGGTCGCCGCCGGTCTGGTTGAGTGTCCCGCTACCCGGCATCGTGCTGCCGGTATGCCCGACGATTACCTGAAAGGCTTCCGCTCCCGCCGTGCTGAGCGTTGCCGTATTCCCGGCGCCGATGTGCGCGAACGTCTGGGCAGTCGGTGCGCCATCGTCCCAGTTATCGGCAGTCGACCAGTCGGAGCCGCTTCCACCGTCGGTGAAATGGGAGGAGGGTTCCGGGGCAAACGCCACGTTATCGAGGCTGAACGTATATGGCGAAGCCCCGGTCTGTGCGCCTAACTCGAAGAACGGATTGGCGGCAAGCGTCGTTTGATTGCGGAAGGAGAGCCAGTCGGTCGAATCCGAGTTGCTTCCATCGGAAACGGTTGCTGTGTACTTCTTGTCAACCGGATCGATCAGGAAATCGAAGTGGTATGTGGTATCTGCGACCAACGAAATGGTCGACACCTCTGTCGTGCCATCACCGTCAAATCGCCACTTGTCATTCACATAGGCCCTGGCTTGCACGTAGTTCGTGTCGTTGGTGTAGACGAGGCGACTGGAGCCGGTCGAGAGGTTGATGGTTCCGCTGGTCGGAATGTCATCGACCCGGAGGTCGAGCATGAGCCGATACGAGTAGGTGGTGGGCGCCAGGAACTGCCGCGTCACGCCTTCGCCGCCGCCGACGTCTGCAAGAGACAGGTAGTTGCCGCCGGAACCGAGGGGAGTGGCATCGACAACCGAGGCGGTGATCGTCCCCAATGGAACCCACGCTTCCAGCCATTCGCCTCCGGACTGGCCCTGATACTGGTCGAAGCAATCCGTCCCGTTGCCGTCGGTGAAACCGAGTGTTCCCGGCAGAAGAACTGCCTGGGCTGAAGACGTGCTCAGAAACCAGATTGCGGCGAACCACAAGAGGGCAAAGCGTGCGGCCTGGAAGAGTCTCATCGCGTGCTTCTCCTTTTCGGTTTTGCTGGACGGTAGGCCTTGTCGAACGACGCGGCAAGCCTTGCCCGATCGGCAACTTCAGACATTCATTTTCGATTGTAGCCAGAAATGCACAGAATGCAAGGGTTGGCCACCCCGCTCGCGGGTGGATTCTAGATTCGGACGACCATGGACCCGCTGAGGCGGCGGATAAGACGGCGCATTTCCAGAACGCTCAGAATCGAAAGGACGCGGGGGACGGGCAGCTTCGCTTCGGAGACGACCGTGTCGATCGCGGTCGGTTCCGAACCGACGGCGGCAAGGACTTGTTTTTCCAACTCATTGAGTTGAAGTTCGGCCGGGTGATGAATGGGCGGGCCGTCGTCGCGTGGCGCCGCTTCCACCAGCGGGCCGAGTTGTTCGATGACGTCGTCGGCCGTTTCGACGAGAGTCGCTCCGTCGCGCAGCAAACGGTGGCATCCGCGCGAGGTGCGACTGTCTACGTTGCCTGGCACGGCGAAGACCTCGCGCCCCTGTTCCATGGCGTGGCGCGCCGTGATCAGGGCGCCGCTACGGTCGGCTGCCTCAATCACAATGACGCCGAGCGATAGTCCGCTGATGATCCGGTTGCGTTGGGGGAATCCGCCGGCCAGCGGCTGGAACATGGGCGGCGCTTCGCTCAAGACGGCTCCCTGGCGTGCAACGTCGGCGGCCAGACTCGCGTGTTCGGGCGGATAGACGTTCAATACGCCGCCGGCCAGGACGGCCAGTGTGCGACCGCCGGCTTCCAGGGCGGCGCGATGCGCCGCCGCGTCGATCCCGCGCGCCAGGCCGCTTACGATGGTAAAACCTGCCCGGGCCAGACTGGCTGCGAGTTTGCTTGCCTGGCGAAGTCCATATTGCGTGCCGTGCCGTGTGCCGACAATGCCGATTGCCAGGGCATCGGCCGGTTTCAAGTCGCCACGCAGGAAGAGGACGCCGGGCGGATCGTGAATCTCGCGGAGCACGCGAGGATACGCATCGCTGTTTTCGAGCAAGACGCGAACGTCATGCTGTCGGCATCGCGCCAGTTCCGCATCGACATCAATGTCGGTTTCGGCAGCCAGGATGCGTCGCAGCAGGGTGGCGCCCACGCCTTTGACTTCACGGAGTTCGCTCGGGGCGGCGGCCAGGACGTCTTGGGCAGAGCCGAACCGGTCGACCAGCGCGCGGCGAATGCGAGGGCCTACCCCGCTGATCAGCGCCAACCGCATCGCGGCCCGGAAGGCCTCACCGTCGCCGGGGTCGTCAACGCGGGAGGGGTTGTCCATCGGTTGGCTTACTTTTCGGGGGTCAGTTGAAGCTCGACAAGGCCCACGTCGATATACTGCCCGCCTTTGGTTTGCCGGCAATGGACGGCCAAGGTGTTCTTCCCGGCCTTCAGGGCAGCGCGGCCTGCCGGGCGGATGGGCATCTCCTGGTAATCGATCGTATAGCCACCGGCAGCCAGCGCCAGGACGCCATTGATGTAGACCTCGACGTCTTCATCGTGATGGACGAATAGCCAAAGGTTCTCGGTCGCCATGGCCGGCAACTCGAACTCGCGGCGCAGCCAGATATGCTCAGAGTTCCAGGGAGTGCCGATCCGGGCGCCCGGGGTTGCGGGCGTGCCGAACCCTGCGCGTCCTTGCCGCCAGGCGGAATCGTCGAACCCAGGCCGAATCCATTCCTCCTGAGGCTGCGTGAGCGTATATCGCCATGTCGGCGGTTCTGTCAATGCGGTCGGGACGATCGTCTTCAGCTTGGGCACGAGCCCGCGGTTGGCCGCCGATACTCGCCCGTCGTTGACCTTCATCACGGCCCGATCGTAGGTGAGCAGGCCGTTGCATTCATACTCGACGTCGGTAAGCTGCGTGTAGACGGCCGCCGTAAGCCCCGGCTGCTGCTCTAGCTGCCACACGCGACGCAGCAGCGACTGGTACCGATTGGTCAGTTCAATCGAATCTTGCACGCCCCGATAGCTCCACGACTCGTCGCTCCAGGTATGTTCAGGCACGGCAAGTCCCAGACCGCCGAACTCTCCGAGCACCGACGCGCGCCGCGGATCGGGCTCCGGTGCATTGGGCCCGGGATAGGCATGGATGTCGAGCACGTCGCCAACACCGCGATCGTGCCACCCGCTGGCGGCGTTGATCAGTCTTGAGGGATCGAGTTTTCGGACGACGTCCACGTAGCGATCGGTGTCGTGCTGCCCCCAACCTTCGTTGAAAACAACCCACATGACAATGGACGGATGGTTGCGCCGCGCCGTAATGATACTGGTCAGTTCGCGTTCGAACTGCTCTTTCGCTTCCGGCGCTCCGTTGTTGCCGCTGGGCATATCCTGCCAGACGAGCAAGCCCAGCCGGTCGCACCAATAGTACCAACGCGCCGGCTCGACCTTGACGTGCTTTCGCGACATATTGAACCCGAGCCGGCGGGTTGCCTCGATGTCGAACCGAAGTGCTTCGTCGGTCGGCGCCGTATAGAGACCGTCCGGCCAGAAACCCTGATCGAGCACTCCCATCTGGAACAGGGGCTCGTCGTTCAGCGTCAAGCGCAGTCGCCCTTCGGAGTCCCGGCCCATGCCGATCTCTCTCATACCGAAATACGATGTGACCCGGTCCGCCACGGTTTCGCCCTGCTTCAGCGTGACGGTCAGGTCGTACAGGTAGGGATCGGCCGGGGACCAAAGACGAAGGCCTTTTGCGGGGATTTCGAGCAGAATCTCCGTGCCGACGCCGCCTGTGGCCGTAGCAACCGGCTTCTCGTCTTGCGAGGCAACCAGGGTTACCGTCGTCCGGCTGCGGGCGCCCATGGCTTCGACGCCCACACGCAGGCAGGCATTGCCGATATCAGGAGTCAGGGTCAGGCGGCGGATGCCGATGGGGGAAACCGGTTCCATCCACACCGATTGCCAGATCCCGGTGCTGGGGGTGTACCAGATGCCTTTCGGATTGTTCACCTGCTTGCCGCGCGGCTGGTCCCCATCGGACGTGGGATCGAACACATCGATTACCAGTTCGTGTTCTTCGTCGGCCGTGAGTGCATCGGTGATGTCGAGTGTGAACGGGTCGTAGCCGCCACGATGCCTTCCAACTTCGACATGGTTGATGTAGACCACGCTTTCCCAGTCTACGGCTCCGAAATGCAGCAACACACGGCGTCCATTCCAGTCGTCTGGCACCTGAAACGTGCGCCGGTACCAGACACGGTCTGCGCGCTTCCCGACGCCGGAAAGCGACGACTCGATCGGAAATGGCACGAGGATTCGGTCCGCCAGCGTGCGACCGAACGGCGGCGGCGTGTCGGGGCCTGCAATCTCGAACTCCCATAAGCCATTGAGGCTCTGCCAGTCAGGGCGGACCATTTGCGGGCGCGGATACTCCGGATGCACGCTGGCAGGCGAAACATCCTTGGCCCATCGCGTGGCCAGTGGGCCGGGCGCCGGTTTCCAGGCGTCTGCCCCCCACGCCGTCGGTACAAGGAAAAAAGCGGCGAAAATCGCTGGCATTCGGAGGATCATGTTGCACTCCTTGACGGCTCGAATGCTGAGAAAACACTCCATCCCGGAGCCCGGATGGAAGACTCACCTCAGCATACCGCGCGATCGGAATGTCGGCAAGCCCTTGGGGATACGGCAAGATATTCTGGCGAGATTGGCTTGGGCAATCGCTCGGGCTCTCCCGTTGCCAGATGCGAATGGCAACTCGTGGGAGTCCCGGCTTCAGTCGGAATGGCCAAACCGCCTGAAGGCGGGACTCCAACGATGGCGGGCTGTACCCAGAAGCGGAAGAGCCATCGCGCGGCAGGAAACGGTCCCCAATGCGATTGCCCCAGCCGGACCCAATTCCTGCCCGGCAACTACCGATAGTCGCGTGGTTCTCGCCCGCAAATGTACTTTCGCCAGCCGTCCAGGTGTTCTTTGGGCAGGCTGTTCTCTCGGACGATTTCGGTTTCGACCTGGCGATCGGTACCGGGCACGTTCACGCGGACCTTCAGGCGGCCGTCGGCCTTGTAGTGAAAGAAGACTTCGACAGGCGATTTTGGGGGGAGGTTGCGAGGCAGGTCGCGGACCGTGCAGCGGCCGATCTGCGAGCATTCGTCGGCCGAAGGGCTTTCCCCTTCGACAATCTGCACCAGGATGGATCGCTGATTCGCCTTCGACGTCTTGAAGACGCGTCGCGCGGTTACCGGAAGAGGCGTGTTGCGCCGGATCAGGATTCCGTTTCGTTTGCGCTGCGTTTGCGGGTCCGTACCTACGACGCCCAGACTGTGTGAGTTGACGTTCCGAATGCGGAAGCCGGCTCGCTCGCCCCGTTGTTTCGCCAGGACCAACCCGGCGCGAAGGGCGGCGCCGTGCGCCACCGCCTCATCGGCGGCCACGGAGGCGTCCGGTTCCTTCCCGGCAAGCTGGGTGAGCATCTGACGCACCATGGGCATTCGCGTGGAGCCGCCCACCAGGAGCACCCGCTCGATCTCGTTCCATTCCAGGCCGGCTGCCTTCATGGTTTGCACGGCGGTGAAACGGGTGCGGTCCAGCAGATCCTGGGTCGCCTCCTCGTATTGCTGGCGGCTGATCTCGACGCGGGACGAGAATCCCTTGTAATCGCAGGCGACCGACGCCTTGCTGCGCGCGGAGAGCGTTCGTTTGGCGTCCTCGCATTCGCGCCAGAGGCGCGCAGCCGTGCTGGGGTCTTCCCGCGGATCGACGTAATGCTCTCGAATGAACGTTTCCGCCACCAGATCCACCAGCCGCTGGTCCCAGTCGTAGCCGCCAAGCTGGACGTCGCCATCGGTGGCCAGGGCAATGAACTCGCTGCCGCGAATCTCCATAATCGTGACGTCGAACGTACCGCCGCCCAGATCGTAGACGAGAATGCGGCGCGGCTCGTCCGTACTCCCTTCCGTATTGAGAAATCCCTGCTGGAAACCGAATGCGACCGCCGCGGCGGTCGGCTCGTTGATGATGTCGAGCACCTGGAAGCCCGCCATATAACCGGCATCCTGCGTCGCCTTGCGGCGAACCTCGTCGAAGTAGGCGGGAACGGTAATCACGACCTTTTCGAACGGTCCGACCTGGGCCTCCGCGTCGCGGCGCAGCTTGTTGAGAATCCAAGCTTCAATCACTTCGGGCGGGTACTGCTTGCCGTCGAATACCTTGTGGAAGACCCGATGCCCGACGTCGCGCTTGGAGCATTCGGCCACGTGTTCGGCTTCCGTAGTCATGGCCTTCATGGCTTCCTTGCCCACCACCACGTCATTCCCGTCGAAAAGGACGATGCTCGGCGTAAGCCGGTCCCCTTCAGCGTTGACAAGCGTGGCCGGGTGACCGTGCTCGTCAAGACGCGCCACGACAGAGTAGGTTGTTCCCAGGTCGATTCCGACAATCGGTTCTTGCGATCCGTTGGTCATGTTGCTTCCGTTGGTTACTGAAACAGCGATATGCCCATCCACTTCAATACGAGATAGCCCAATCCGAGGCCGATCACGGCGGCAAGGAGGTGGCCCATCAGGTTGAACAGCCAGCGAGGCAGCGGCAGCCCTCCCGTCCTGCCGTTGCCCGACCTACCGTTTCCACGCTTATCAGGCACGGTAATGCCCGGCTGCCCGTTGTGCTGCGCCGGCGGTACGGGCGGAACCGCCGCTGTCGCTACCGGAACTTGAGGCAGAACGCCGCCGGCCGCAGGTAGTGCCGGCGGCATCGTGGGCGGTGGGACGTTCGGTCGCACCGGCCGTGTATCCGCGGCCAACGCCAACTCCTGCGCTACGACAGAATCAAACAGGTCAAATCCGCCGGCCGACTCGACAGGCAACTTCCAGCGAGCTACACCTGCGGTGTTCAAACCCGTGGCTCGCAGCAACTCGAGGTTGGCTTTCTGGTGCGTGCCTGGCACCGACCCTTCGACGTGCAGGCGGCCGTTACTTTCGTACTCGAAATGGACTTCGACCGGCCAGCCTTTGGTCAGCCCGGGAGGAATGCCGCGGATGACCGTGCGGCCAATGGCCGTGCATTCGCCCGGATTCGAACTCTCCCCTTCGAGCACCTGAAGAACGATCGATTGCTGGTTGTCGGCCTTCGTGGCGAAACGCTCCTTCACTCGGGCCGGCAACGGGCTGTTGCGCGGGATCAAGATAACGTTCGCCTTGCGCATCGTTTGCGGATCGATCCCTTCGACTCCCAGGCTGTGCGCGTTGACCTGCGTTACCTCGAAACGCCGTTGCGGCAGGTCTTCTCGCCCCCGGTTCAGTCGCCAGGCGGCGTAGATGGCGGCGCCCCGGGCCACGGCCTCGTCCGGGTTGACCGTTCGATCGGGCTCCAGGCCGGTCAATTCTCTGACCATGGCCGTAATCATGGGCATGCGTGTCGAGCCGCCCACGAGCAGAACGCGGTCGAGGGAAGTCGGATCGACCTTCGCATCTACGAAGAGCTGTCGCGTTGTGTACCGGGTGCGTTCGAGCAGGTCGGCGGTCATGTCCTCAAACTGCTCGCGGGTCACCTGCGTTTCGCTGGCCCTCCCCTGGAATTCGATTCGCAGAGATGCGCGGCTCCGGGCACTCAGCGTGTGTTTGGCTTCGGCAGCGGCCAGAATCAGCCGGTTCAGACAGGCCCGGTCGGTCCGCGGATCGACGCCGAAGGAACGCAGGAAGGACGCGGCCGCGTAATCGACCAGCCGCATATCCCAGTCGTATCCGCCAAGCTGAACGTCGCCATCGGTGGCCAAGGTTCGGACGTCGCCAGGCGCAAGGCGCAGCAGCGTTGTGTCGAACGTCCCGCCGCCCAGATCGTACACCAGGACGGTCATGGGGGCCTTCGGCTCGGTGCTTTCTGCCAGGTAGCCCAATTGTTCGCCGAAGGCCAGCGCCGCCGCCGTCGGCTCGTTGACGATATCGAGTACATTCAGACCTGCCATCTCACCCGCATCGGCAGTCCCCTTCCGCCGTGCCTCATCGAAATAGGCCGGTACAGTGATGACGGCCCGGGCGTCTTGGCCCAGGCGTCGCGCGACTTGGGCGCGAAGCCTTCGTAGAATGCAGGCTTGGATGACTTCAGGCGGCAGGAACCGTCCGTGGATGGGATGCGAGTAGACCGGGGCGCCCATGTCGCGTTTGACCCATTGGGCGACCAGATCGGGCTCTGCTTGAGCGGCGTTGCGGGCCTGCTTGCCGACAATCACCTCTCGATCTCCGAAAAGGACGATGCTTGGAGTCAGCAGGTCCCCCTCTTCATTGGGGATCATTTCCGTTCGTCCACTGTCGTTGACCATCGCCGCCGCAGAATTGGTGGTTCCAAGATCGATACCAACAGCGCGGGGGGGGTGCATAGATCGTGTCCGCCTCGGCGACCGAGATGCGAGGTTACCAGCCCCGCCGGGGACCGGTCAAAACCTCCAGTCTACTCAGAAATGCTCAGAAACTCAAGCGAACGTCGGGAGAGACGTCACCGCGCCGGAGGGGCTCCGTGTGCCACGCTCCAGGCCATTCCGGTTGAACTGGGCTAACGCGGATTATCCACCTACGTAGGGTGGGTCAAGGTCGCGTCGGTCATTGGTGGGTCCGCACAAGCCGCAACCGAGCCGATTTCCAACCCGCCGCTTGGAACAAGACCGGCATCAGCGACCGATGACCCAGCAGAAGAAGCTGCAAGTCCGCTGCACCCTCCGGCTGAATTCGTCGAATCCCATTTCGCCACTTGACCAAGAACACTGGTGATTCTATGATTCGATAGTTGGCGAAATGACGATCTTTAGGTGACCCCGCGACTGGGAGCACAGGCCTGTCGTAAACCATGGCTCTTTCCTTTCTGGGCGCGATTGGCGACCCGTTGGCCCGGCTTTGGCAGGAAAGACCAAACCGCTTGAAGGGTGGGGCGGCCAGATCGGCCTGCCCCCGGAAACTGAACAGCCTGAACCATCCAACCGAAACGGGAACGACGAATGCGCGAGTTGTTGGCAATCACAAAGGCCTTGGCCGACGAAAACCGGTTGCGAATTGTCGCCGCTTTGCAGGGACGCGAATTGTGCCTGTGCCAGATCGTGGAGTTGCTCGGTCTCGCAACCTCGACCGTATCGAAGCATATGTCCATTCTCCAGCAGGCACGGCTGGTCGAGTCTCGCAAGCAAGGACGCTGGTCGCACTTTCGGCTGAACGACCAGGCGCCCCAGGCGGCACACGACGCGAATGCATGGCTGGCTGGCCATCTGCGACACGACCGCCAGATTCAAGAGGACCGGAAGCGTCTCACCCAAATCTTGGAAACAGACCCTGAGCAACTATGCCGGAGGCAGAGCCAATGCAAATGCTGAAGATCCTGTTCCTATGCACCGGCAACTCGTGCCGTAGTCAAATGGCCGAAGGTTGGGCTCGGCGCCTGAAAGGTGACGTGTTGGAGCCCTATTCGGCCGGCCTTGAAACGCACGGGCTCAACCCGAACGCCGTGAAGGTCATGGCGGAGGTCGGGGTTGACATTTCGGGACAGCACTCCAAGAAAATCGACGAGTTGGGAGACATTGTCTTCGACCATGTCGTTACCGTCTGCGGCCATGCCCGCGAGTCCTGCCCGCTGTTCCCGGGGAAGGCCCGTGTTTCGCACGCAGGGTTCGATGATCCGCCGCAATTGGCCGCCGGCGCCGCAAGCGAGGAGGAGGCTTTGCGCCATTACAGGCGCGTTCGCGATGAAATCCGAGCGTACGTCGAATCGCTTCCCGAATCGCTCGGTTGTTGATCAGAACCTGCAAATCGACCAGGAAAATCGCCAAATGATGGAACAGTGCAGTCACCAGACGAATGGCAAGGGGATCAGCTTTTTCGAGCGGTATCTGACCGTGTGGGTTCTTCTGTGCATTGGAGCAGGCATTCTTCTGGGCAAGATCGCTCCGGAGGTAGCCCAATCGCTCGATGCCATGGCAATTTACGTGGACGGCGCACCGGTTATCTCCATCCCGATCGCGCTGTGCCTGTTCTTCATGATGTATCCGATCATGGTCAAGATCGACTTCGGCGAAGTGCTGCGGGCAGGCAAGGCGGTGAAGCCGGTAGGACTGACGCTCTTTGTCAACTGGGCTGTCAAACCCTTCACGATGTACGCCATCGCCGTATTCTTCTTGGGAACGCTCTTCCTCGGATTCATTGGCCCCGAGGCCGTGGACTACGTGAAGGCGTCTCTGGGCGTCGATCTGGCCGTCGGGCAAACCTATGGAGCCGGCGAAGTGGTGATACACAACGGCCAGAAGATGCTGGCGGTTCCGTTGTGGCGAAGCTACCTTGCCGGCTGCATCCTCCTGGGGATCGCCCCATGCACGGCGATGGTGCTCGTTTGGGGATACCTGGCGAAGGGCAACGACGGTCACACGCTCGTCATGGTGGCAATCAATTCGCTGACCATGCTTGTGCTTTACGGCTTGCTCGGCGGGTTTCTGCTTGGGGTGGGCCAACTGCCCGTTCCCTGGCAGGCTCTTCTGCTGTCCATCGGCATCTATGTCGCGCTGCCCTTAGTGGCCGGATACCTGTCGAGGCGCTGGATCGTTGCGGTCAAAGGCGAGGCGTGGTTCAGAAACCGATTTCTGCACTACCTGACGCCGGTCACGATTGCCGCGCTGTTGGTTACCCTGGTTCTGCTCTTCTCGTTCAAAGGCGAGGTCATCCTTTCTAACCCGCTGACAATTCTCTGGATTGCCATTCCGTTGTTGATTCAGACACTCGTGATTTTTGGCTTGGGGTACCTTCTGGCCAAACTCTTGCGGCTCTCGTATGAGAACGCCGCGCCAAGCGCCATGATCGGAGCTTCGAATCACTTTGAAGTTGCAATTGCCACGGCCACCATGCTGTTCGGCCTGTCTTCCGGCGCAGCGTTGGCAACGGTCGTGGGCGTCTTGATCGAGGTGCCGGTCATGCTGTTGCTCGTCAGGTTCTGCATCAAGACTCAAGATTGGTTCCCGCACGAGAACCCACTGGAGAATCGGACTTGACATAACTTGCGTATTTGGCTAAGCTACCAAATACATCCTGCCGATATGAGAAAGCAATGGAACCGAATACGCGTGCAAAATACGAAGCGTGGGCGAAGATCGTCAAAGCGATGGCCCATCCGGCCAGGCTGTTGATCGTCGATGAACTGTCGAAGACCTCGGAACGGTGCGTCTGCGAGTTGACGGAAATGGTCGGGACGGACATATCAACGGTATCTCGCCATTTGGCCCAATTGAAGCAGGCAGGGTTGATTGAAGACGAGAAGCGTGGCCAGATGGTGTTTTATCGTCTTCGGGTCCATTGCACACTCGACTTCTTCGACTGCATTCAGTCGGTGTTGGAGTGCAACGCAAAGAGCCAACGGCAGCTTGCTCGAGTCGTGTAAGAGGGCTGTTCTTTTGGAGAGTTATTTGCATATTCAGCCAAACCAGCCAGCGTGTCACGCCGGCCTTTCCTAGCAGGAGCCCTTTATGAATCGGGAGTTGAAAATCTTTGCTGCCTTCCTGGCCGTCTTTCTGGGCGCGTACTTCGTCCCGCTGGCCACGCCGCAGTTTGCCCCGGACGCCAGCCCGGCGGGAGCCAAGGTGGTCAGTGCGATCGTCGAAGCCCTGGTCATGCTCCAGTGGTACGCCCGAAATCATACGCTCGCCTGCGTTGTGCCGGCGCTGTTCATCGCCGGGGCCATTACCACGTTCCTGTCGAAGGAGTCGGTGCTGAAACACCTCGGGCCGAAAGCCAACAAGCTGGAGTCCTATTCCGTGGCTTCCGTTTCGGGAACCGTGCTGGCGGTCTGCTCGTGTAGCGTATTGCCGATGTTTGCCGGCATCTATCGGGTGGGCGCCGGGTTGGGGCCGGCCGCCTGTTTCCTCTACGCCGGGCCCGCAATCAACGTGTTGGCCATCTTCCTGACGGCGCGCGTGCTGGGATTCGAGTTGGGCGTCGCGCGGGTAATCGGCGCCATGCTGTTCGGTGTGATAATCGGACTGCTGATGGCGCTCATTTTCCGTCGTAGCGAGGAGAGCCGAAACCAGGCGACGATGGCCATGCCCGATCCGCCTGCGGCGAAGCGGCCTTTGTGGCAGAATGCCTCCCTGTTGGCCGCCATGCTCGCGTTTCTGGTCTTCAGCGACTGGTTCAATCCGGGCGACAAACACGTTCAACTTGCCGACGGCGCGAAGTTCGAGGCCACGCTGCAATACGAAACCGAGGCGGCGTACGACTTGCGACTGAAGGACGTGGCCCTGGGACGCCAGCCGGGCGAGGTCGTTCGGGTCGCGAAGGAGAACATCCGCATTCTCGAAGACGTGGACACGTGGGTAACGCGAATCCATCACGTCCGCTGGTACCTGGCCGGCGCGATGGGAGTTCTCGTCGTACTGATGGCCGCATCCTGGCTGGACAAGCCGGATTTCCTGGAATGGATGGGTAACACGTGGACGTTCTCGAAACTCCTGGTCCCGCTGCTGTTCGGCGGCGTGTTCATTGTGGGGTTCCTGGGGGCTCTGGTTCCCGAGAAGCAAGTGGCGGCGCTGGTGGGTGACAACAGCCTGCTGTCGAACCTGATTGCGTCGGTTGTCGGATGCCTGTTCTACTTCGCTACGTTGACCGAGGTGCCCATCCTCGAAGCCCT
Organism: Thermoguttaceae bacterium; assembly: GCA_040772845.1. Classification (GTDB taxonomy): domain Bacteria; phylum Planctomycetota; class Planctomycetia; order Pirellulales; family Thermoguttaceae; genus PWXP01. The sequence goes on along the minus strand of JAXGXG010000001.1, from coordinate 6,302,096 downwards.
GATGAACAACGGCATGGCGTCCGGGCCAGCCCTGGCGCTGCTGCTGGCGGGACCCGCCCTGTCGTTGCCGAGCATTCTCGTCATTCGATCGGTGGTGGGAAACGCCAAGACGGCCGTGTTCGTTGCGCTAACGATCGTCATGGCGACCGCCGCCGGCATGGGATTCGGCGCCATGTATCCGAACAGCATGGCGATCCAGCCGGCCTCGCCGGTTGCCGTGGTGGACGTCCAGGAAGATGAACGACTTGCAGGTCCGTTTGTGGTAGAATCGACTCGTTCGGTACAGACGTCAGAAAACTGACACCCATTACTCATGGCTCCTGAGGGAGCCGTTTCCAAGGAGACAACGCATGAAATTGGTACAGATACTCGGCACCGGTTGCGCAAAGTGCGCGAAGCTCAAGGAGAACGCCGAAAAGGCGGTGCAGGAGCTGGGCATCGAGGCGACGGTTGAGAAGATCGAAGACATCAACGTGATCACCGGGTTCGGTGTCATGATGACGCCGGCAATTGCGATCGACGGCGAGGTGAAAGCCGTCGGCAGAGTGTCTTCTCCCGAAGAGATCAAGCAGTTGCTTTCGTGAACCTAAAGGTGGACAAACAGATGGAACTCAAAAACGCCACGGCCGTTTGCCTGATCTCGCTCTTTTCGGCGACTCTCGTGGTATTGATCGCAAGGGCGCTGGATTCTCAGGCGGCTTCTCGACTGGAGCCGCATCTGGCCAGGATTGTCGAGGAACTTCAAGCGATCCGAGCTGGCGGCGGCATCGCAACATCAGCCGCGGCGGCAGGTAGTCCTGAGTCGTTGCAGGATGGGTTGATGGTGTACTACTTCCATAGCAACACACGCTGTCCGACATGCGAGGCTATCGAGTCGCAAGCGCACGCCGCAGTGCAGGAGCATTTCTCCGCGCAGTTGGAGAGTGGTCGGGTCGCGTGGAAGACCCTCAACTACGAAACGCCTGCGGCCGCTGATCTGGCGGCGAAGTTCGAAATCCAGATGCCGGTCGTTGTGCTTGCTCGCGTTGCCGGCGGCGAGATTGAGCGTTGGAATCGCCTGGACCAGGTTTGGGGGCTCGTCGGCGACGAGCAGGCGTTTTCGGAATATATCCGCGAGGAGGCGCAGGGGATGATCGCGCCCGGTTCGCGTCCGCCGTCGGATGCGAGTCCCGAGCCGTCTTCCGTTCGGCCGCCGGAAGGTGAACCGGATGGACTGCCGATCCCAGGCGAGCCCAACGAACTGCCACTTCCGTAGCCAAGACGTTCGAGTCCTTTTACTGGAGACCCATCATGCATCGTATCGTAGTTGTTTTTCTTGCGTTCACGATCTGCTCGGCGGCTTTCACGCCGATGGCCCGGGCGGCCGACCCGCCCGCCGATCGTGTCGTTGTCATGTATTTCCATAGGACCGAGCGCTGTCCAACCTGCCTGAAGATGGGCAGTTACGCGGAGGAGGCCGTTAATAAGGGCTTCGCCGAGCAGGTCCAGAGCGGCTCGGTCGCGTTCCACTACATTGACTTTCAGGACCGGAAGAATGCGGCTTTTGCCAAGGCGTACAAAGTCAGCGGTCCGGCCCTGGTCATTGTCAAGGTCGCCGATAACAAGGTGGAGCAATACAAGAACCTTCAAGACATCTGGGGCAAGGTTCGCGAGAAGCCCGAGTTCCTGAAGTATGTTCAGACGAACATCCAAGAGTATTTGCAGTAGGTTTGCGGCCGTCCCGGCGCCTGGCCGTCTGGTGCATGAGACAGGAGAGCGACGCCATCGTCGCGCTCGGCTCTTCCGTTTCTAGCTGCAGGCCGGCATGGTTGGAGTCCCGCCTTTAGGCGGTTCTTCTTTTCCGGCTGAAGCCGGGACTCCAACGGGTCGCTGTTTGCAGCGAGAAACGGAACCGCTTCAGGCTATATTGCCGCCGACCTTTCACTAACGACACGGAGGAGAAGCAGCCCTGATGGTCACCTATCTGCTCTATGGCGCCGCCGCGCTCTATCTGGGCGTGCTGACGTCGATCAGTCCGTGTCCCTTGGCAACAAACATTGCCGCCATTTCCTATATCGGCCGGAAGGTGGAAGACCCACGGATGGTCATCCATGCCGGCTTGTTGTACACGCTGGGGCGCTGCGTGCTGTACCTGGTCCTTGCCGGCTTGCTTACGACGACGGCGCTGTCCATTCCTGCTGTTTCGCTCTTCCTTCAGAAGTACACGCACCTTGTTCTCGGGCCCGTGTTTCTGCTATTGGGCATGTTTCTGGTGGGCCTGATTACCGTAACCTCGGGTGGCACAATCATGAGCGAGCGGATGCAGAAGCGGGTCGACGCGATGGGCATTTGGGGGGCGCTCTTGCTAGGCATCTTATTTGCCGTTTCGTTCTGCCCCACTTCGGCGGCCTGGTTCTTCGGGTTGCTCACCCTCGTCATGGGCTCGGAGGCCGGGGCCATTACCAGCGTGCTGGCGAAAGTCGGGATTACACTGCCTGCGGCGTCTCTGCCGGCGGGCGCCGTCGTGTTGCCGCTGATTTACGGCATCGGTACGGCGCTGCCGGTAATTGTGGTCGCGTTTCTGCTGGCCTACAGCGCCCAGTCGGTAGGCAAGACCTACAACGTGCTTTCGAAAGTCGAGTGGTGGGCGCGCATGACGACAGGATGGGTCTTCATTCTGATCGGCGTCTATTTCTCGCTGAAATACGCGTTTGAGGTCTTCTGACGAATTGCTTTGTCATCGTCGCACCATTTCGGTTTCAGTCTGTATCTCGTTGCATTGCGGAGAAGAAGAATGGAGAGAATCAATCGAAGGCGAGTTCTGGGAGCCCTGGGGGCGTTGGGCGGGTGCGGGCTTCTGCCGGGCTGTGCATCCCAGGCGTCTACCGAAGTCACGACTGTCCGCACCGAAACGAGTGAAGAACGAAAGAAGCCTGTCCCAACAGCCCCTCCCGCCTGGAAGTATATCCCGTTAGACTGCAATGCCGTTGCCGAAACTGCGTATCGCATCTATCCCGATGGCGGCTGCATGTACGCGTTGGTCGGCAGCGTGATGATCGAGCTGGCCCGGAAGGCGGGCGAGCCGTTTCAGTCGTTCCCGTACGCGATGATGCGTTACGGCGACGGCGGAGTGGGCGGCTGGGGATCGATGTGCGGAGTCGTCAACGGCGGCGCCGCGCTGATTGGCTTGTTTCATGGCGAGAAATCGAAGGAAACGCGCGAGGCGTTGATCACCGATCTGTGCGTCTGGTACGAAACCACGTCGCTGCCTGCCTTCAAGCCGGCCGAACCTCTGTGGGCCGAGCAAGCAGAACCCTGTGTTGCCGGCTCGCTGTTGTGTCATGTGTCGGTGGCCGAGTGGTGCAAAGCGACCGGGCTCAGCGCCTTCTGCATGGAGAAGAAGGAGCGCTGCCGGCGACTGGCGACCGACGGCGTCATCAAGGTGGTCGAAATCCTCAATCGCAAGGCCGAGGAGGAGGCGTGCGAGTTCGCCCCACTGACGCCGGATGTGAAGGCCTGCATCGACTGTCACGGAAAGAACGAACCGGGAGACGCCGTGGGCAAGATGCGCTGCGCAACGTGCCACCAGTTCGACAAGAAGCACCCATCGCCCTAGAGCCGTCCTACACGTGGGTAACCCATCGGATGGCGTTTCCGATAAGCTGAACGAAGGCGGCGACTGTCAAATCCTGCGGCCGTCCCAACGCCGTGGCGAACATGCGAGCCGAACCCCGGCGTCGCGTCCATGCCAACGGCTGCGGCTGGTCGCCTGCTGAACCTTCCAGCAGAATCTGGGCATCGTCGAGCAGGCGAACATCTTGCGGGAGGCTGCAGCTCGCGGTGAACGGCTGGAACTCTGCGACAATCGGGTGGGATTCTACGCTGCGGGTGACGCGTACCGGCCTTTGATCTCCCGTGATGCCCCCCAAGGACTCGATTCCGAGAAAACTGTGGTCGAACTGGGGCCATCGCGCGAATGTCGTGCTGCCGCCTGCACATAGGGCAATCAACGGTCGGCCTCGCTGGCAATACCACTGCACCCGTGCAAGCGCTTCACCTGCCAGGGGCATTCGCCGGGCGCAAACGATGGCGACGTCGGCCTGTTGCAGGTCGGCGAAGCTCGGAGTCGTATCTTCGGACGAGATCCATGCCCGCTTGGCTTCATGCGGAATCTGCTCGGCAACGGCATCCAGCAATCCATCGAGTGCTCGATCGGCATCGTCGCCCACCGGCGTAGCCAGCAGGCATACACGAAACGGCCTTCGTCCGGATTGGGGCATGGTGGAATTCCACACGGTTTCGGCAAGTGGGCTGATTCGGTTCGTTGCAATGCCGACCGATCCATGCGCCGCGTGGGCGAAGAACTTGCGCTGCCGTAGGTTCACGTGACTACTTTGTTGGTTTGAGGATACGGGTATGCAACATGTCATCCAGTCGCAGCTTGCGAATTCATTCTCGCACATAGGCGGGGACATGTCGAGCCTTTACCAGGCGTTTTCGCCCGATGCCGTGCGGAATGCGGTGGGTCATGTCGGCCGGGTTGACCTGGAAGCGAGCGCCGTTTGCGGAAGACGCGGAGACGTTGCCGTCCAAACCGAATCGTGGGCGGGGGGTGACACTGCAATCGCTACAACAATCCGCGTCTTCCACCCCTTGGCAGCATGGCAAGTGAACGCTAGATTCAGGTGGTGTGAGGGGCTGTCTGAGGACGGCGACGGGCTCCCGTGTGTCGTGGTTCGTATTCGATGCAGGCACGAGATGCAGCGTGTAGGTCCCCCGTTTCGGATAAACTTTCCATGTCGGCCGTCTTCACTGTAACACTGACCGCTGGAGATCCATGCCATGCATTCTGTCGAAGAGTTGTCAAATCTCAGCACTGCGGGAAGTATTGCCAGGCATAATTTTCACCAGGCGGCGGCGCGTCTGGACTTGAACGTCAACTTGCTGCCGAAGATGGCTGTTCCGGCGGAGAAGATCGAGCTTCGGCTTACGCCGGCTCTGGCCGATGTCCGAATTGCCGACATCACGGCCTACATTGTGCGTCACAACGATACGCTTGGACCGGCCAAAGGCGGTATCCGCATGACAAGCACAGTCACCTTGGACGAGGTGGCCGGCCTGGCCATGGAAATGACCTGGAAGACCGCCTTGATCGGCGTTCCTTTCGGAGGCGGCAAGGCCGGCATTTGTGTCGATCCCGCGGCAATCAGTCCTGCCGACAAAGAGGTGATTATCCGTTCCTTCGCGCGCCATGCCATGCGACATATCGGGCCGGAACTCTACGTGCCGGCTCCTGATATGGGAACCAACGAAGATGACATGGGGCACATCCGGGATTGCCTTGCCTATTCCGAAGGGCTGGCAATCACGAAGGGTTGCTATGTAACGGGGAAACCGGTGATCCTTGGCGGGATTGAAGGACGCCGTGAAGCGACGGGCGCCGGCGTTGTCTATACCATTGAAGCTGCATGTGCAAAGCTGGGCCTGACGGTCGGTGATCTGCGGGTGGTTGTCCAGGGCTTTGGGAATGTCGGTTCGGTAACTGCCGTAGAACTGGCCAAACGGGGCGCCAAGATTGTTGCCGTCGGCGACGTTACCGGCGCCGTTCATAATCCCAGTGGCTTGGATGTCGCTCAACTCGTCGTCTATGTCCGACAGGAGAAGGGTGTGGCGGGATTCCCCGAAAGCGAAGCGATTGATCCGAACGATCTGTTCGCTGTGCCGTGCGATTGCGTGGTGCCTGCGGCCGCAGGTTCCCAGATTACCGAGGCGAATGCCGGGCGGATTACCGCTCGATTGGTTGCCGAAGGCGCCAACTCGCCCACCACGCCGGATGCAGACGAGATTCTCCGCGAGAAGGGGGTCGTTATCATCCCGGATATCCTCTGCAATGCCGGTGGTGTCTTCGTCTCGTACATCGAATACGTTCAGGAAACCCAACGCGACCAGATCGGACTCGATCAGATCCGCGATCGGCTCAAACGCCGGATGACGGAGACCTTCGAGCAGGTGCACCAGTACGCAGATCAGCATGGTCGCGCCATGCGCGACGCAGCCATGGACCTTGCCGTCACCCGGGTTGCACGCGGCATCCAGGCGCGCGGTTTCCTCCCGTAAGTGTTGCGCCACGATATCAGAAGGTCTCTGCGAGGCAGGGTGCAGCAGCGGACTTGCTTTTCACGGAAAGGCCGCCGGCGGGCTTTTTCCAGGATACAAGTCCGCTGCTGCACCCCGCGAGGCGCCTCAGCGTTGGGACGTGTTGATTGCGTGAACATTTCCGCTTAAAATGTCTATCATTGGCCCGTCATCTGTGATGGCGCGACGGTCCCAGCCCAGAGAAGATTCTATGCGACGACTGCTTCACGTTTGCGGTGCATTGCTTATCGTCTTGTCGATGGCCCTGCCGGCGGTGGCGGAAAGGCCGAACTTCCTGTTCATCCTCGTTGACGATCTGGGCTACATGGACATCGGCGCGAACAATCCGGATTGCTTCTACGAGACGCCGAATATCGATCGGCTCGCGGCGACCGGAATGCGGTTCACCAACGGTTATGCGGCCAACCCGGTATGTAGTCCGACCCGTTACAGTATTATGACGGGCAAGTACCCGTCGCGCGTGGGCGCGACGAATTGGTTCTCCGGCAAGCGAGAAGGGCGGTTCCGGCCGGCCCCACTGAATGACCGGATGCCGTTGGAAGAAGTGACGGTGGCCCAGGCATTGCGTGAAGGCGGATACGCCACCTTCTTTGCCGGCAAATGGCATCTCGGCGAAACGGAAGAGTTCTGGCCGGAGAATCGGGGGTTCGATATCAACAAAGGTGGATGGTCGCGAGGAGGCCCCTATGGTCCGGGCAAGTACTTCACGCCCTACGGAAACCCGCGATTGAAAGATGGCCCCGAAGGCGAGCATCTACCGGACCGGCTCGCCACGGAGACCGCGCGTTTTATCGAATCCCACCGGGACAAGCCGTTCCTTGCCTATCTGGCATTCTACTCGGTCCATACGCCCTTGATGGGACGCCCCGAACTGGTTGAAAAATACCAGCGGAAGGCCGAGCGGCTGGGGATATCGGACAAGGAGCAGTTCGCTGACGAAGAGCAGGTGTGGCCGACCGACAAGCCGCGCCGCGTGCGCGTGGTGCAGTCCCATGCGGTCTATGCCGCCATGGTCGAAGCCATGGACGAAGCGGTCGGGAAGGTGCTTCAGAAGCTTGACACACTGGGACTGGCGGACAACACGGTCGTGTTCTTCACGGCGGACAACGGCGGGCTGTCGACGAGCGAGGGGAGTCCAACATCCAACCTGCCGCTTCGCGGCGGCAAAGGCTGGCTTTACGAGGGCGGTATTCGCGAGGCGTTTCTGGTCAAATGGCCAGGCGCTACCCGCCCTGGCAGTATATCGAGCGAGCCGGTGGTCACTACCGACTTCTATCCGACCATACTCGAAATGGCCGGTCTCCAGGCCCGGCCGGAGCAGCACATGGACGGCGTGAGCCTGACGCCGGTTCTCAAGGGGAGTGGCCCTCTTGACCGTGACGCAATTTACTGGCATTATCCCCATTATAGCAATCAGGGCGGTTTTCCCGGCGGGGCCGTCCGGATGGGCGATTACAAGTTGCTGGAACGTTTCGAAGACGGCCGAGTGCATCTCTACGATCTTGCAGAAGACGTGGGCGAGCAGAACGATTTGGCTTCCCGTCTTCCAGATAAGGTTCGGGCGATGCAGAAGCGGCTTCACGCCTGGTATGCCGACGTCGATGCGAAGTTCCTTGAACCGAAGCCCGGCGGCCCCATGCCGTGGCGGCCCTAGGGGGGTCCGTCTTTACGGAGTGGCCGTACAGGCATGTTTTTTGCTGCCTGCGTGGACATCCTGACCAGCGGAGCGGATGGTTTCCAACTTTGACGTTCGCATTGCTTGTCTGGAAATGGCGGACACGACTCAGGCAAACTTGATCTTTGCAAGGAGGTGGAGAAATGGCGGCGCTTAACAAGGAAAAACTGCTGAAACAGTTGAGCAAACGGCAGAAACGGCGGCGCGAGCAGCGGCCGGCGCCGATGGCTTTGGAAGTGAAGCCGGCTTCGATGGGACTGCAGCATACCATGGTATCGCACCATGAAGACTTGTTGCAGAATATCGAATTCTCCGTGCTCCAAGCCTACAACCAGGACGATTCGGGCCAGATCGACGATCGGGCCGTGATGAATGGCTACCGCAACGCCATTCTCGGCGTTGCGCCGGACGATTCGCCGGCCGGCCGTGTCGTCCGGGCAGTCGCGATGGCGCGGTTCATGCGTGAAGGCTTCCCCGACATCGGTCCAATCGACGACGGGCTGTGGCGCGATGCACTTCGCGTCCTCATGCGATCGGTCAAGACGCACTCGCAGTTCCGCCCCGGCGAAACCAGCTACCTCGACTTCATCGGGCATTTCATTCGGTAAGCTTTCGGAACGATTATTTCGATCTCGTGCCGACGCGCACCGATCAAGCTTTCGCTGCCCCGTCGAGCACCTGGTCGAAGTGCTGTCGCGTTTCGCGGGTAATGCGGTCGAACGCGTCGAGGAGGGCTTGCGGTTCGGGATAGGCCAGCAGGTGGGCGAGCTTGCTCAACTCGGTCGAATCGTTTGGCAGCCGGTTGCGATGGGCGGCGTTCATCAGGCAGAGGCGTCCTTCGATATCCCGCAGGCGGCGATAGGCGCGGTCGAGCGATTGTGCGTACTCGTGTTGAACCAGTTCGGCCTCGGCCAGCCGTTTCAACGCCTCCAGCGTATTGGGCGTGCGAATCCCGGGAATCCGCCGCCCGTGCTTCAGTTGCAGCATCTGGACCAAGAACTCGACGTCGACAATTCCGCCGGGGCCCCGCTTCAGGTCGCGCGCGTCGGCCGTTTCCTCCATCCGGCTGCGCATACGCCGGATCTCATCGGCATCGCCGGGGCGCCAGCGATGGTCGAAGGCCGCTCGCGCAACGGCGCGTTCCGTCTGTCTCGCCATCGATGGCGAGCCAAAGACAACCCGCGCCTTGCACAACGCCTGCCGCTCCCACAACTGCCCTTGCCCTTCGGCGAAATAGCGGCTGAACTCCGCGAGCGAGGTGGCCAGCGAACCGCTGCGCCCGGTCGGGCGAAGGCGAGCATCGACTTCATACAGGCGTCCATAGCTGCTCAGGCGGCTGGTCCTCTTGATGATGCGCTGACCCAACTCACTGAAGAAGTGCTGGTTGCTGGTTGCTTTGGCAGGTGGCGCGTCGGTATGGCCTTCTGCTTCGAAAAGGAAGACCAGGTCGAGGTCGCTATGGTAGTTCATTTCCTGCCCGCCGAGCTTTCCCATGGCCAGGATGGCAAACTCCGCCGGCTTGCCTTTTCGCCGGCCCTCGGCCATCAGGGGCTGACCGTACTTCGCAACCAGCCGGTCGTATTCTCGCTGGGCGATCTGGTTCAGGCATACCTCGGCAATTTGGGACAGGGCTGTCGTGGTCGCCAGGACGTCTTCCTTGCCCAAGAGCTCGCGCACGCCCACGCGAAGCTGCTGGTCGTTCTTGAACGCGTGCAGAATCGGATCCAGGTCCTCCGCGGCGCGGCACAGCTCCTGCAACGTCGTCGCAAGAAACTCCCGGTCAGGAAGCCGATCCAGCACCAGGCTGTCCATCAGACCGTCGATCATCCCCGGATTGCTCGTGAGGATATTGCACAGGTAGGGGCTGTAGGCACAAAGCCGGACATAGAGTTGCAGGCTCGGTTCATTGAAGCTGAACAGCTCCCACAGCACGCCCTTGCCGCCCAGCGAGGCGCTGACGTTATCCAGGTTGACCAGTGTCGAGTCCGGATCGGGCGTGGCCGCAATCGCCTGCAGAAGTTGCGGCGCGATGGCCGCCAGGAAGTGTCGGCATCGCCGCGTTGAGAGGAAACTGCTGCGTTCCTCCGAAAGAGCCATGAGGTTCCGGTGGGCTTGCTTCACGTCGCGGAAAGCATAGCGGCCCAAAACCTCGCCAATACGCTGTTCGCCGGGATCCGGATCCAGCACCAGGTCCGACTCCGCCTCGGTGCGAGCGTCGTCCCGAAAGGCGTCGTTGAGCAGGTGGTCGAGGATACGGCGGTTCAGGTCGGTGCGTTCAGCGAAATCCGTCTCAAACTGCTGGAGCGCCAAACTATGACCGTTATCGCGATATCCCATACGCAGCGCCAGCTTCCGGAGTTCCTCGCGGCGCGAGGGAAGGGTGTGCGTCTGCAAATCGAACATGATCTGCAACAGGTGCTCGATGCGCCGCAGAAAACGGTAGTTGCCCTCCAGCAGCGAACGCTCCAAATCGCTCAGACAGCCCACCCGTTCCAACTGGACAATGGCATCCAGCGTGTTCCCCGTCCGAAGCTCCGGCAGATCCGCGCCGTTGAGTAGCTGAAGAAACTGAATGACGAACTCGATATCGCGAATGCCGCCGCGCCCGATCTTCACGTCGCGAGTATTCAGGCCGCTGCGCTGCGATTGTCGCTCGATCCGGCGCTTCAGCGCCTTGATGCCGCTGATGTCGGCGCGGCTCAAATAACGGCGATACACCCACGGAGCCAGGTGGTTGAGAAGCTCTTGCCCGAAGGCGTAACTACCTGCCACCGGCCGCGCCTTGATGAACGCCTGACGCTCCCAGGTGCGACCGCGGAGATCGTAGTACCCCAACGCCTGAGCCATGCTGGGGCAAACCTTTCCCCGCGCGCCTTCGGGCCGCAAACGCAGATCGACGCGCCAGGCAACGCCCAGATCGGTTGCCTCCGTCATGAGCCGAGTGATCTCGCAGGCAAGCGCATCGAAGAACTCGCTGTTGGCGATCGACCGGCGCCCATCGGTTCGCCCGTCCTCGTCGTAAAGAAAGATCAGATCGATATCGCTGGAGTAATTCAACTCCAGACCGCCGAGCTTCCCCATGCCGAGAATGGTGAACCGGGCCGGTTTCCCGTCAGGGCGGAGCGGGGTGCCTCGCTGCCGCCCGAGCGCCCGGCCGGCCGCGCGCAGTGCGCCCTCCAGCAGGGCGTCGGCCAGATAAGAGATTTGCGCCGTAATGGTTCGCAAACTCTGGCCGCGGACAATGTCGCCGTATGCTATACGCATCGTCTCGCGACGTTTGAAACGCCGCAAGGCACGCAGAACCGAATCGTCCGACTCCAGTGCTTCAACCTCCGTAACCAATTCGCCCACCAAGGTCGACCGCGAAACCGGTTTCCCCTCCGTCATGCGGAGCAGGTCGAAAATCTCCGGATCGGCCGCCAGCAGATCGCTGAAATGCTGACTGGTGGACAAGATCTGGACAAGCGTCGGCAACGCGGTTGGGTCCCGCTCGAAAAGTGTGCCCAAAACCAGGGGACTCCTCGCGGCCCCGACAAATCGATCCAGATTGTTCAGCGCCATGTCCGGATCCGCGCAACGCGGAAGGCACCGCTGAAGCTGATCGGCAATGACCACAAGCAGATCGAGCGTCATGCCTGCCTGGGCAATGTGCACCAGAGCGGCATGGGCATGACGAAGATCGACCACGCGCAGCGATCGGAGCCACGCGTCGGCTGACGCGAAATCATCGAGATAGCGTTTCAGCAGCGAGGTGTCGTTCATCGTCGGCGAGAGGAACCGGTTCGGGACGCGTTCCAGTCCTCGTGGCAGTTCTTCACTTTGCAATTCCTGCCGCCGCTCGCCGACCTGGCGACAGGTAGTAGTAATACAGGGCAAGGTCGGCGGCCACCATCGTCAGGTTGATCAGGTAAAGGACAATGACCCAGTCGTACGAAACCAGCACCTTGTGCAGGATGCCGCTGAGATATCCCAGGCAGACAATCGCCAGAAACAAAGGGCTCTTGCCGGACACCTTGCCCGAGCGAATCGTCTTTGCAATCGAAATGGGCCAGCTAATGCCGAAACAGAGCAACATGAAGGCTTCAAAGACACTCATTCACGACTCGCTTGTCACAAAGCGGCGCTTCCGTTTCTTGGTGTATGGCCCGTTCGTAGTTCCGCCTTTACGCGGTCCTTTTGCTTTCCGGCTCAAGCCGGGGCTACGAACGGGTCGAATTCGCACCTGAAAACAGAAGAGCCTGAATCAAACGGTCCACTATACCGTAGGCCGGCCAACCTGTCAACCGCCCAAGGGTGCCCGGGTTCCGCAGAGTGCGCCTCGGCACGATATTCTGGCGCCGGCAATGACGTGATATTGAACGGCGTGCGACATCCATTGCCCCACCCGGACTCGCCCCGCAGAAAGAAGTGCCTGTGGGACAGTGTTTGATCGCTGGACAGTCACGACACCACCGGGACGAGCCGGTCGGCCAACGTTTCATGCCAACCAGTCCCCCTCGTTGTTCAGGATGCCGGATTCGGTGCCGTGTAGCCGTTCACAGGTCAGCGGCGAAAGCCGTTTTCTCCACGGCATACGGGGTGCACAGCCCCTGTAAACGGTTACGGCGCCGTTTCCTGGAGCACGTGGCCGGCGTAGCGTACGAAAATCCCTCGCCAGTCGTCCAGATAACCACGCAGCGTTGTTCGGGCGAGGTCCGCCTGGTCGCCGCACCGCATCAGGGCGGCGGCAACGTGCAGCTCGACATACGATCGGACGAAGCTCTCGGCGCGTAGCGATTCCGGCTTGCCTGCCACATCGACATGCCCTTGAACCCCCGGCTTCGCCAGGAACTGCGACAGGGGGGCGGCCGCATCAGGGCTTCCGATCCGCCCTAATGCCGTCGTCAGCGCCCGAATCTGGCTGAAGCTCGTACCGTCGGTCCCGCACTGGTCGAGCTTTCGGAGCAAGGCAGGCACGGCGCGGGTGTCGCGGGTGCGGCCGAGCAGCCAGATGACGCTCTCCACATCGGAGACACTCAGAAACGCATCCCAGGCATACGCCTGCCCTTCGCCAAGCGGATGCTGATCGAGCCACTCGCACAGGTACGGTACCGCGGTCGGGTCGTCGAGCATGCACAGCAGTTTCGCCTTGACCAGGGTGGGCTTGCGAGCAAACGATGCTTGCACATACGGCAAGCTCCGGCCTTCGGCCCGTAACAGCGTGGCCATTTGCAGCTTGGTATTCGGGTCTGCCGCGGCCGTTTTCAACTCCTCGTCGGTTGGCGACGGCACATCGACACACCGCGTCGCCCGGTCCTCTTCCGACATGTTGCCGATTTCGGCCAGATGATCCTGGACCGGCGCAAGTTCCGCCTCACGCAACGTCGTATTCGTGCCGATCGCGTGTGCTGCGACACAGCCGGCGGCATAGCCGAAGTTGATCAGGTCGGGGTTCATGCGGACCGATGCCTGAACGTCGTGGGTGACCGAATGCGATCGGCCGGCGACCATAATCCCCTCGAGTCCTGCGGGAAGCATGGATCGGAGCGGGAAATACGTGGCGAAACCCGGTTTCGTTTCGTGCTTGGTGGGCGGCATAAGGCCTGCGTAGATGAAGTCGCTGTTATGATACCCGTGCGGATCGTAAGCCGACCACGAAACGCCCACCAGATCGCGGTAGGTCCGGCCGATGATCTGGTCGATCACGTTTATGACGTAGTCGCCCTTGATCAGACGCGTTTCGCGAATGGCCGCCATGGGGTAATAGTCCCAAACGTCGTACGGGCCGGCGTTCCGGGCAAGAACATGATGCATGGTCGAACTGTACACGTCCAGGTGATCGATCGGCAGCACGTTGCCGTACAAGCCCTTGATGCCCCGGTACGAAGCCTCTTGCAGGCATAGGTCTCCGTCGTTGAGGTAGTGGTATTCGGCGCCGGCGGCAACGCACACGTCGGCGTCGCCGGTCGCATCGATGATCACCTTGCCCAACACGGCGCCGCGGCCCATGGGCGTTGCCACCACAACACCACATACGCGGGTCTTCTCCTTCACCGCGCCACATGCGAACGTGTTATACCAGATATCCACGCCTGCCTTGCGGGCTGCTTCGAAGGCGTCGGCCGCCCTCCATTTCGAAGCCACGGAGCCGAATTGGTTGTATCCGTAGGGATAGCCTTTCCAGTAGCTGGCCGTTCCCAACTCGCGATTGCCGCCTATCAGGCCGAACATTTCGATCACCAGGACTTTCGCCCCGTGGTTTGCAGCGCCCATGGCGGCCGGCATTCCGGCGGTCCCGCCGCCGACCACGATTACGTCGTACGAGGCCCACACCGGAACGGCCGTTTCCGCCTGCGGCACGGTTCCCAGATCGGTTGTCGAATACGCCCGGCAACCGTCGAGAAGCTCGGCAACATCCAACCCTAGGATTGCAGCCGCGTCCGGCATGGTCTTTACGGAAACGTCGGACGGCATATTGCGAGCCGCGGCCGCCTGATGTGCGGCGTGGCCGACCCGTTCGCCCCAATCGGCCAGGTGTACCGGGCGCGTCAGCTTTTCCGCCCAGCCGCGCGGAACGTCGGCCGCCTGGCTTACCACGTAGACGTTGGCTACACCCTTCGGGCAGCCGCGACTGATATCCAGAGAATCGCCACCCTTCCAGGAAGCGTCTTCCTGTTCCGAAATGGAGACGATCGACACCGGTTCAATCATGTGCATGGTGTGCGCATGGGCGCGCCGTGCATCGACCCGATTGTACGCCTCGCGCAACGCGACTTCCGCCCGACATCGTTCCGGCCAACTGCCCTGCGGCATGGAGACTTCGAGCGAGAGTTCGCGAAAGTTGCCTCGTACGCAGGCATGGGGAACGTCGCCTCCGTAAAACGTCCGGCTAACGGTAACCTGCTCGTCCGGCCACGGCGTGGTCTCCGCGCCGGCCATTCGCGCCAGGGCGGCGGTCGGTGTTGCATCGATCACCATCTTCGCCACCACCGCCTGCAAGCCCGCCTTGTTCGCCACAACAACTCCCGCCGCGTCCCCGGCGCCGTCCACCAGCAGCCCAACCGGTCGGCTGTTGAATTGAAACCGAACACCGGCATCCAGCAGGAGCTGCTCGATACGCCTCTTGTAGATGGCCGGCACGATCTCTGAGGACTTGCCCGAGGTGATGCCTTCGACAAGCGATTTGGCGAACTGGCCTTGCGGGATTTCGTCTTTCTCCAACCAGTAGCGGGCCTTTGCCGCTACGTCGTCGCTGAAGAAGTAGTTCCCGTTGACCAGCAAGACCGAGGACCCCGATTCGGCAGCCGCCCAGGCCGCGGCGATTCCACCCTCGTTTCCCCCGACGACGACAAGGTCAACCTTCGCGCACACGGGTATGGACCGGGCCGACGAGCGGACCGCCTGCCCTTCCGCGGCAACGCCCATGGAAGCCGCAACGCTCAAAGAAACCGCCAGGGACCCCATCGCGACAAACGCCGCGGCACGGGCCACGCAACGGTGCATGGTACTGCCGGGATGGGATACAGCAGTTCGGCATTCCGGCTTGGCAAGAGGGCGCATAGAACGGGCTCGGCTCATCCGCATCGGTTGGCTCCTTGGGCGTGTTCAGGGGATATCATTCATTATAGCAGGAGCGACAGACGCAAATAAAGGAACCACAGCATTCGGATGGCAAGCAACGCGACGACAACCAGCCCAATCACGCCCAGCACATTCGAAGCGAGCCGATTCCGGCGTGCCCCCATCACCCCCTTTCGGTTGGCCAGCCAAAGAAGTGTGGCAGCCAGCAGGGGATTGCCCACCACGGTCATTGCCTGCCCGAAAATCATCAGATTGACTGCCGGAATGGCGAGCCAGAGTCCCAGGCTGGCCACGGCGAAGCCGATCACGAGCACGCCGATGGTGAACATGCGCGACCACAGGTCGTTCAGGCGGGCCGGCAGCCCCACCCCATCGGCCAAGGCCGTACCGCCGATCATCGCATTAATCAGGAATGGATTCAACGCGATGGGAATCAGGCCAATACAGAAGATAACGAAGGCCGTTGTGCCCAACAGCGGTTGCATCGTACTGGCCAATACCGCAATATTACTGGCCGGCTTCCCAAAAATGACCGTGCCTGCGGTCACCATAATCATCATGCTTATGAAGGTGAGCACGCACACGCCGGCAATGGAATCGCCGACGCTTCGATCGTAATCGATGGCGGTCCAGCCCTTTTCCCGGACGAAGTTCCCCTGAAAGAACGCGCCGGCTACCGAAAAGGTCGTGCCGACCAGCGACGCAATCAGCACAAGCGGATCGTTGATGGCGCCATCGACGATCTTCGGAATGCCAACGGGGAGGGATTCCGGGATGCCAGGGATCAACCCGTGAAGCACGGCGAGCACGTTGGGCTTGGCGAAGAGCAAGTTGATCAGAAACGACACAAGCACCACGCCCACCATGAACTTCATGATCCGCTCGACCGCCTTGTACACCTGGCTTGCCCGGAACATGAACAGAATCAACACGACGTTCAGGACGGCCATCGTACCGAGTTGAGCCGAAAGCACATACTCCTCAGGCACGAAAGCGCCGGCAACGAGGGCGACGGCCAAGTTGTTGGAGAACTGAAATGCGGCGCAGATCAGGCACAGCACAATACCGCACAAGGCGGCAAACGGGCGGCCCACCTCGCGACGTAGTGTATCGAAATGCGTCGAACCCGTCATCACGCCCGCGCGGGCCGACATGGTCATGAACCCGCCCATCAGCAGGCCGGTCAGCGCGAGCAGCCAGAGCAAGTCGTACCGATAGTTTGCCCCGACATTGGCGCTGATGATGAGGCTGCCCGGCCCGAATACGACGCACGCGGTAATCAGTGCCGGGCCGATCGACTTCCACCACGGGGGACGGACTACCGAAGACGATTCCGAAGTGACTTGTTCCATCGGGCAGGCTCCTGTGCGGCGCGAGTGAAATGGTAAGAGCACAACAGCGTCGTATCACTACGGTTGAAGTGCAGTTGCCATTGTACTGGGGGGCGTGGCGATAGCAACCCCCGCCAGCAGCGGCGCTTGTTGTGTTGCACAAATCCGACTTGCGACAAGGCCACCGTGCGGGCTTCCCGCCGGAGCCAAGGTCAGCCAGCTATAAGAAGCGGACGCCCGCAATGCTTTCGCTCCGCAAAATGGGGAATTGGGGAACCGCTTGTAGCAAACAGACCACCGCTGCGCGCCCGGGCAAGCCGGCACGGTGGCGTCCAAGACTTGCGCACAGCGTACAAGGGAGCCACGGTGAACAGGAGACTTCCAGAGGGGAAGTAGAAGGCCAAGAAAAAATTATCCGTCGCGGGGGTCTATCCGCGACGGGTTGAATGGGACGGCGAAATGGAGTCTATGCAGCTTCCAGGGCTTCGGCGGCGGGCGACGAAGCTCCTAGACAAGCTCTTTCTTGGCGCCGATCAGCGTGCGCAATCGCTCTGCCAGCAGCGCGGCGTCAAACGGCTTCTTGAACGTCTCGTTGATGCTCGAGCGGTCAAAACTCGTCGAGCTTCCATCATCGGGTAACAATGCTATAAGCGTGACTTCCGCAAACTCGGCGTTGCGACGGAGATTCTGGCAAATCTGCAGTGCCTCCGTTCGGCCGATGGAAAAGTCGACAATAATACAGTCCGGATGGAAACTCTCGGCTTGAATGCCGGCATCGAAGCCGCTGGCAGCCACAGCCACCTTGAACGATCGCTCCGGCGGTAGTTCCCGCCGCAAGTTCTCGATCAAAACCTGATCCTGAGCAACGATCAGGACCTTGGCCATGGCTTCATCCTCAAGGTCGCCCAATGGCATTCCGTGTTCCTTCAGGAACCGAATCAGGTAGTCCCTGGGAATGCGGCGGTCTTGGGAACCCGGGATGCGGTATCCCTTGAGGCGGCCCGAATCGAACCACTTGCTTACGGTGCGCGGGGCCACCTTGCAGATCTTGGCGACCTGACCCGTTGTGAAGACCTTCATCGCAGGCTCTCCGATTAATCTCACGTTGGTTTATTCAAAGTCTCGGCCAGGTATTGTCCCAGCGCGAAACGCTCTCTCGCCCCATGCTCCTGGAACCGGCTTCCATCCATCATCATGACAGGACGCACTGCCGAAATCCGTAAGCATCTGGGTCGGGGCCTCTCCGCAAAATTCGCTTTCCATGGTGGTCGTGGCTCAGTTCCTTCTGACCCTCGCCATACTAATCACATCGTCATCCTGAGCATTCGGAAGCCAGTGAAAATCCGTAAAATAGGGAAGCTGTGTTCTAACCTCACTATTACGATTTGCTGGCACTCTCCGACAAACTCCGGCGAACTACAGGCGGAAAGGAGAGAGAGACTCGCAGACTGCCAGCCGAGGAGAGACTTCGGCTGACCGCCAAGGCAAGGCCTTCAATGGCAGGTTCCCCCCCTGCGACTTCCTCCGAAAGGGCGCTTCTGGTCTAAACACACCTTACGGAAAAAGCCTTCCGATCATACTCTTCGCCATGCTCCGTGCCAGGACTTTAGAAACTTTGTGCGCATATGACATGTGGGGCAATCATGACGACTCTGCCGGAAACGCCCAAGGAATCGGTCAGGCAAAATAGGTCGATCCGCAGCCCCGCTCTGGTCCACTGATTGCCCCCCACCAAGCAGCAAAGCAAAGACAGCTTCTGGGTCTTTTTTCCTGCTGGGTGGACAATGTGTGGCAAAAGTATCGTTTTGCCGCACACCTTCGCTCGCGAGACGGTCTTGCATCGCTCCTCTTTCCCTGCACTGGCAACAGACCGCCTAACCCGCATTATTCCCGACAGGTAGGGCGGATCAAACAAACGGCTTCTTCTGCTGAGTCATCGGTCGCCGGTGCCGGCATCCTCCCAGGCGACGGGCCATAAGTCACCGTGGTTGCGGCTTGTGCGGACCCGCCAACGGTCCGCATACTTCCGCTTCTGAACCCTGCGGACGAAAAAAATCGGCTCGCGGCGGAAATTCCGCAACTTCCATGTGTGGAATGGTTTACGGACTCGATACCCCCCCTTGGAAACCGCTCTCATGATGGATTCCTGACACCAAGGCTTGACAGGCCGTTTTCGGATCGATACGCTTACGCCTGAGTTTGTTCGCGCGGTTTTTCTGGTATTTTATCAGCCAAATTTGATATAACTCACCCCGACATGCGAATCATGGCCGATCGCACTTCCCCGCCGGTGTACCCCCCCGTCCTGGATGCATTAGTATGCACCAACATTGACATTCTGGGGGGGGGGGGGCGTTTCCTCCAGGTCGGCCCGGCAGTCGTTAGTTTCCCCGGCTCTTCCGCGCCTCGGCGCATCTTCGGTTCGTAGTTCCGCCGCTGGGGCGAGCGGCGGAATCCAACATACAAGCACGCAGCGCAAGCAAGTGAGTCCAGCCGACACGCTAGTTTCGGCGGCTCTTCCGCGCCTCGGCGTAGCTTCGGTTCGTAGTTCCGCCGTTAGGGCAAGCGGCGGAATCCAACATACAAGCACGCAGCGCAAGCAAGTGAGTCCAGCCGACACGCTAGTTTCGGCGGCTCTTCCGCGCCTCGGCGTAGCTTCGGTTCGTAGTTCCGCCGTTAGGGCAAGCGGCGGAATCCAACATACAAGCACGCAGCGCAAGCAAGTGAGTCCAGCCGACACGCTAGTTTCGGCGGCTCTTCCGCGCCTCGGCGTAGCTTCGGTTCGTAGTTCCGCCGTTAGGGCAAGCGGCGGAATCCAACATACAAGCACGCAGCGCAAGCAAGTGAGTCCAGCCGACACGCTAGTTTCGGCGGCTCTTCCGCGCCTCGGCGTAGCTTCGGTTCGTAGTTCCGCCGTTAGGGCAAGCGGCGGAATCCAACATACAAGCACGCAGCGCAAGCAAGTGAGTCCAGCCGACACGCTAGTTTCGGCGGCTCTTCCGCGCCTCGGCGTAGCTTCGGTTCGTAGTTCCGCCGTTAGGGCAAGCGGCGGAATCCAACATACAAGCACGCAGCGCAAGCAAGTGAGTCCAGCCGACACGCTCGCTTGTGTTTCCGGCAAATCTGTATTCGCCGTTCCAGGCGATTCCTTTCTCGTTCCGGCGGACGGCCGAAAGGCAGGGGCGTTCCCCTCAGCCCGTTCGTCGCGCGTCCATCGTCCGCCGGTCGCACACCTTCTGCGCAGCCTCGTCCGCCGCTGCGCGACGTTTCTCTGTGTTTGTTCTCCCAACTCCCTTTGAGGTAACACCATGACACGCCCCCTGTTCTGTCTCGTTGTAACCATTGTCGTTGGTTTGGCTGCCGCGGCGTCTGCCCAAGGCCAAGTGAGCCTCTCGCTCGAAAGCAGCGGCGTCAACCTGTCCCAGCTTCGCGTTGGCGATACGGCCACTATTGAAGTGCGTCTGAGCGGCCTGCAGGCAGGCCAGGAACTCGACGCACTGAGCGCGACGATCATCTACGAGGATTTGTTGTTGAGCAGCCCGGTGATCGCTGCCGGACCGATCATTCCCGATCCGCTCGACGATCCATGGGATTTCATCACCCTGGCCGATCCCGGTCATGCTGAAGGCTCGTTTCTCACCTTCGGAACCGATACGGCCGCGCACGTCACGTCCAACGGAGTGTTCTTCACATTCGACGTGACGGCCACCGACGTAGGAGCCGGGGCGTTCTCTTTCGACTTCGTTGACGCGACACAGTTCAATTCAAGCGATCCGTTCGATCCCATTTACGTCTCTGTCGATGCAGGTGAACCGCTTGTATTCACGGTAATACCTGAGCCGGTGAGTCTCATGCTTGCGACCACCGGAGTCCTGCTATTGCTCATGCGACGGAAAGGCTTCACGGCCCGCGTCGCGTAGTCCATTCAACACACGGAACACAACCGCAGTAAACAGCCCAACCGGAACGATCAAGGAAGGAGCGGTGGTATGAAAACCAAGAAGCGAAACGACCGGCGCAAGACCTCCAAACGGCACTCATGGGAACAGCGTTACGCCCGTTCGGCAAGAATGGAGCAACTTGAACACCGCCACCTTCTGTCGGGAACGAACCTATTTGCGCAGTTCACGGGACTGCTCGACCCTGCACGAGAGAACGACGTCGAGCAGCTTGCCGTAACGATTGCTCCCGAGGAATTGGGCGTTGCACAAGATCGCGTGGTGCTCGGCTTCCGACTGCACGCCCAGGAAGGCGGTACGCTCGACCCGGATGCGGTCGATATCTACTACGAGAACGGGCGGCGCGTCAGCACATTGTATTCCGAGGCGGACATCGCCGGCACGACGGACAGCTACGTTGTCGCGCAGCTAACGGGGGGCGATTATCGCATCGATGTCAGTGGCGGGGTGACCGATCGCAGTCAGTTCCGCCTGGACGTTTTCCTTGTCGGCGATGCCGACGGCAATCACATGGTCGACCGGGCTGACCTGTATGCCATCCAACAAATGCAGGGCGCCCAGGCAGGCGATGGCGTCTATCTTGCCGCCGCCGATGCGGACATGGACGGCCGGATCACCCAGTTCGACGTCCTCATGGCCCGGCGCAACGAGGCCTACAGCCGCGGCGGTCAGCAGCCCACGGTCCCCTTCTATTCCGTCATGACTGATGGCGATGGCGATTCGGGCGAAACGCTCGGCACGTACGGCGGGGCTTACGACCGCATCGCCGCCATCACACCGCAGGACGGTTACAGGACCGACGCCCCGATGCGGTTCTTCGAGAGTACCATCGGTTGGGTTCAGCCGCTCAGCGCGCCCAGCGCCCCGCAAGGAGGCGTGCATACGGTCCACGGCGACGACGAATCGACGAGCATCGTCCTGGTCCACTGGTTCTACCGCGAGGCAGGTTACGGAAACGACCTAGCGCTATTCACCGTCGATGACGACGAGGGAAAGATCGGCGAGTTGGCGCCGGGCGACGAGGGGTATATCGACGCTGCAAAGGCGAGGGCCGTTACGCCCATCCTTGCCTCGATAAACTGCTATTCCAAGGAGAGCAACGCTTATCAGAACACAACACCCGGCACCCGGCAGTACCAACTCGAAGCTGGGACGAAGTTCTCGTTCTACATCGAGCAGGGCAAGTACGACGTCACGTATCCGGGGGACCCCGGCGCGGCGGAGGGGTGGCCGTACTACTGGTTTCCCTTCAGTGAGGCGAACATCGACAACTACCAGCATTTCTACGCAGTCAGTACCGACGACTCGGAGGCATCCTGGTACGGCAATTGGAGTCAGAAGGCCTTCGCCTACAAGGTTGAAGACCTCAGCAACGACACGGCCAATCACCCCAATCCGGCCGGTTTCGACAACGATGTCGACTTCAACGACATCGTCTTCAGCGTGAACATCATCTCCGCCGACATGGATGCCGACTCGGATAACAACGACATCCGCGGCGTGCCGGACCACTCGTCCTCGGAAGATGCCGCTGAAGACGGTTCACCCGGCAAGATCATCACGGCCACCGAAGCCTCGCTCCAAAGCGCTCACAGTGACGTGACTCGCCGCTTTGTCCCCCTAGTCATCGCGGTCACGGGTGAATTGGATGTGTCGGAAGGTCTTAAGACCAGATTCAGTTTCGAAGTGGACGGCGCCCCGCTCCGCCTCTGGAAGGTCGACGGCAGTGAAGTCCGCGATCCCGACGACGACATGTTTGTCGTCAATAATCCTAATCGATCATATACGGCCGAGCAACTTGGTCTTACCTACGACTCAGAACTGGAGAAGTACACCACCACGATCTACGTCGAGGCCCTGGCGACCGGAAAAGCCACGATCGAACTGAAGTTTACGCATTGGGGGTGGCTCTCTGCGTTTACGGTCGATACGATCGTCTTCACGGCAATCGACTCGCGTGATAGCTGCCTGGAATGCGCTGCGGCTCTTTCGGTGAGCGGCAGTGGCGCAGCCGTAAGCTATGTATCGGATGCACCTGGCAGTGCGCGATACTCCAGTAGCGATTCCCTGGCAGACACACCTGCTGGTGAGACACAACGGCTCTTCTATACCGGGAATGCGGTGGCTATTACAGAGCGGGATGAGATCCGCGTTTACGACATGGTCTTCGACAACCCGTCATCCCCGAACGATTACGATTTCGAGTCGCGCCGAACCGATGCGGTTCAGGGAACCTTGGCATGGAACGCGACCCAAACCCAATTGATCGAAACCGACGCCTCCGGCCACCAATACGTCTTCTCGGCCGATACAGGGAAGCTCGTTGAGGTTGTCGCCCCAGGCGCTTCCGGCTCCACGCAGAACCAATACGATGGCGCCGGCCGCTTCACTCAGAGTACGACTACCCTAGGGGACGGCAGCACCCGCACGGTAGCTTATACTTATGCCGCAGCTCCGGCCAGCCAAATGGATGGCGAGGGGGGCATGGCATTGGCCGCCGAGCCCTCCAGCGGCGGGCAACTCACTCAGGTGACCGTTGCCCTTGACGACGGCAGCGGGGCAAACACCGTTCGCACCGTCCAGTATACCTATCATACCGGTGCGGACGCGCACGGCAGCGCCGGGGACCTGAAACTGGTCACCACGCTTGACGCACAAGGACAACCGATCGATCGGAAGTACTACCGCTATTACATGGGCGAATACATTGCGGGCGAGGAAGGCGCGTTGAAGCTCACGCTCAATAACGCCGCCATCGAGCGAGCCGTCGCCGGGCTCGGGTTGGCCAGCGTTGCCGCACTCGACACGCTGACCGATACGCAACTCAAGCCCTACGCAGACGAGTACCTCGTGTACGACGACCAACAGCGCGTTGTTCGACGTCTCTCCAGCGGCACCGGTTGCAGCCAGTGCGGCGGGGTTGGGACCGTAACCTATGAATATGCCACCAGCGACTTCTCGGACGGCTATAACAACTGGAAGTACGAGAGAGCAGAAACCCTAGGCGACAATTCGACCGTCACCACGTACTACAATGCGTATGGCAACCTGCTCCAGCGCGACATTAGCAACGGAACTGACCACTGGATTACCAATAACCATTACAACACCGACGGCAATCTCACACACACTTCGCAAACAGGGGGTGGATTCGGCGATTCCTACACATACTATACGAGTACCACGGCACCCGAGTATCCGACCGATGGTTCGCACCCCGAGTCAGGTGGTGGAGTTCAGGGATATCTCGCTCATCATCATATTCTTGGATTGAAGCTCTACGACGTAGACTATGTGAAGAAAACAGTAAATGGTCAGACTTTGTATCTGACGTATTCGACAAGCCAGTATGCCGAGGCGGTTGGCATGCTGGAAGACGGAAATCCTCAGACGACCATTTACCATTACACGTTCCACGACGTCACCGACGATGTCACGGGCCCAGTCGTGAAGACACGTGAGACAATCCTCACGGCCGTGGCTACGGAACAGAATGGTGCCGGTATAACGCATAGCGAGATTGACGTCTACGACACAGCCGGTCGACTGGTCTGGTCGCAAGACGCCCTCGGTTATCTCTCCTACATCGAATACGATGCCACGACCGGCGCAGTAACCAAGCGTATTACCGACGTCGACACCACGGAGACCTCCGACTTCGACGCCACGTGGCTTCCGGCCGGCTGGACCACGCCGGCCGGCGGCGGTAAGCACCTGGTAACGAGCTACGAGGTCGACGCCGTGGGACGCACGACCAAGACGGTAGCGCCCGACGGGACCGTCACCTACACCGTATACTCTGAAAGCGCCGGCGTCTCTGAAACGCGCACCTATCGCGGTTGGCACGATGCAGGCGGCGGAGTCTATGCCACAACGGGCCCCGTCGAAGTGTACCGCTATGATCGCGAAGGCAACTACACCGAATCACTTACCTTCTCCTGGAGCGGGGCCGCCGGGCTCCCCGTCGATGGCAACGGCCGCCCCACCGGCGCCGAGTCCCTGACCAGCGCCGACGCGACCATCGAGTCGCTCACCCGCTCGCTGATGAACGATGCGGGGCAAACGATCGCAGTCCGTCAGTACACCAGCCTCGACCTGGTCAGCTACTCGTCCGATCGCAACCTGGGCGCCGCCGGCGACAACTACCTCCAAACCGAGTACACCTTCGACACGCGAGGACGCTTGGCCGTCGTAACCGATTCGGCAGGTAAGATACAGCACAACTTCTACGATGTCCTCGGCCGAGTCACCCAAGTTTGGGTTGGCAGCGACGACATTCGTAGCGGCGCAAGCAGCATGTCTTCATTCCGTAGTTGGGTAGCGTGGGTTACTGACTTCGAATTGCCCGTTCCTGGCTGGATGCCCACCCCAGGTGTGAACTCTGGCCCTGTCGGTCCAAGTGGCACCGACATGATTCTGCTCTCCATGATGGAGTACGATTATGGAGAAGTTGGCGCTGGCAACCTAACCGAATCACGCGAGTTTTTTGGCCCTGGCGTCGACGACTATTATGCAACGCATTACGAGTACGACTCGCGCAATCGCCTTACTGAGATACTCGCGCCGGATGGTGTAACCACAGTCTTGACGCTCGACAACCTTGGACGGACAGTCGAGTCGTCGACATATGCTGGAGGTGAATACCAAGAGTATCTCTCTTTCAGGAACATATCTCATAGCTGGACAGATGTGCTCAACCACGACGAGACCCTCTACGACAATCGCGGGCAGGTGTACCAGACCATCACGCACGACGTCGACAGCACGGCCACGCTCGTAACGGACTACTGGTACGATGCTCTCGGCAGACTTGTGAAAACGGAAACGCCTGATGGCCTGATCTACAAGACGGCCTATACGAGCTTCGGCGCCGTCGCGGCCGAGTATGTTGTCTCGGACGAGGGGGCAACCGACGCACTCGGCGACGATACCTTCATTAGCGTCACCGAATACGTCTTCGATGCCGCCGGCCGCCAGATCGAAACGCGCGTCGGCATGACGCCCGGCGATACCGATCCGATCTCGAAAATCTGGTACGACGACCAGTGCAACGGCGCCGGAACCGAGCAGTATCGCGTTACCGGCGTTTCCGAACTCGCGCCGGGTAGCAACGATACGTTCGTCCTCACCCAATACGGATACGATTCCGCCGGTCGCGTCAGCACCGTCGTCTATGCCGATCCCGATGGCGCGGCCACGCACGCCGGAAGCGTCAAGAGCGTCGCCACCTACGACATGCTCTCCCGCGAGACACAAACCGACCTGCTCGACGCCGCGACCGATACGCTGCTGGCTCGCAGTCGTAACGTGTACGATACCGCCGGGCGACTCATCCAGTCCATCGAGGTCGAAGTGGTCGATGGGACCGAAGGCGAATCACTGACCACGGCCTACGAGTATGATTATCGCGGGCAGGTCACCAAGGTCACCGATCCATCGGACGCCTACACCACATTCACGTACAACTGGGTGGGCAATACACTCACCGCCGCGTCGTATACCGTGGCCGACGTCCTGCTTGCCGTGACCGTGAACGTCTACAACGCCACTACCGGCCGCCTGGACGAGGTCAAAAGCGGAACGAGTACGGCCAACGCCGTGGCCATCGAGCGCTACTGGTACGACGATGACCGCGACGGCACAGGCGACGACCAGGGCCGCGTTACGGCAACTCAATCGCTCGGCCCCGGCGAGTGTATATACCAATCGGGTGGCTATATCTACAACTGGGTCCGCACCACCTACGATTACGATGGTTTCGGCCGCCTCTCCACCACGACCGAACCCGATCCCGACGGAGTCGGCGGCTCGCTCCCCGTCCGCACGGTGCAGGAATACGATACGGCCGGTCGGCCCACCGTGCTCTCGACCTACGCCGTCGATGACGCGACCGAAACGCTCATCGCCAAGAGCGAAGACGTCTACACGGGCGTCTACCTGACCGAATCGCGGGTCTACCAGGTCGATCCGGACAACGGTAATGTCGGCGGCTACCTGGCCACCACGTACGAATACGGCGACTTCGGCCGCGTTGTCAAGATCACCAACCCGGACGGCTCCTTCCAGAAGACCGAGTACAGCTTGGGCGGCGACGTCATTGCCGAGTACCTGGGTACCGACGAAGGCGCGAACACCGACCCGACCACCACCGCCGACGATACCATCGTCGAGCAGACCGATTACCTGTACGACAACCTGGGCAACGTCATCTTCGTTACATCCTACCAGCGATACGACGGCGCCACGGCCACCGGCGCGTTCACGCCTTCGACCTCCGACGCTCGGGTAACCTACTCCGCCGCGTGGTACGACGGGCAGGGACGCATGACCCACGCCGCCGAATACGGGGCCGCCGGCAGCTTCACCCGCCCCGATACGCCGCCAACCTCGTCCGAAACCGTACTCGTCACCGAGTATGACTTCGACGGCTTCGGCCGCAACCACCTCACCACCGCCCCCGACGGTACCCAAACCCTGCAGGTGTTCGACGATCTGCACCGTGTCACCCACGTCATCGAAAACTACAAGCCCAACTCCCAGGGGCAGCAAGATTACTGGTACACCGACAACGGCCAGGAAGACTACGATCGGCCCAAGGCCCGCCAGACGGACGAAAACCGGATCACCCGCTACGAGTACAACGACGCCGGACAGATGATCCGGATGACCTCGCTCGATCCGTCCGCCGACAGCGACGAGGCAGGTTACACCGACGACAACCAGACGACCCGCTACATCTATTCCTGGGAACTCGACGCCCTGCACAAGGGCTCCCCCATCCTCTCGAACAACCTGCTGCGGGCCGTGCTGTATGCGGATAGCTCGCTCACGGATCAGGATGTCATCGATATCCTGAACGAGACGCCAGGCATGCCCACCAGCCGCGATTTCGTCGAGTATACCTACTACGCCAACGGGGCGTGTGCTACCATGAGGGACCAGCGGGGCGTGGTCCATGAGTATACGTACGACAATTGGAACCGCGTTACGCTCGACCATATTACCGACCTGGGCGATGCGGCCGAGGCCGTGGACGATGCCGTGCGAGGGATCGCCACCGCCTACGACCAGCTCGGCCGAACGGCCGCTATTACCAGCTACGGCGATACGAACGACGACGGCATCCTCGACGTGGTCCGCAACCAAATCCAATACGCCTACGACGACTACGACGCCATTCTCAACCCGGGCGGCTGGGGCGGCGTCGCCACCGTATGGCAGGAAGGCGACGGTGCGGTCAATACGTCGACCAGCCCGAACGTGCAGTACGATTATGATAGCCTGGGACGGCTCACGTCGGTCACGGATCCCGACGGACTGGAACTGGCCTACGACTACGGCGCGGCCGGCTCGATCGACAACCGCCTGTCGCGCGTCGCGGCCGTGACCAACGCGGCCGGCACGCTCGAATACGCCGCCTATACGTACCTGGGGGCAGGCACGATCGTCGGCTCGTCGCGCGAGCTTGCCGTCGATGGCCAGAACGACCAGACGCTCGAACTCACGTACGGCACGGCCCAGAACGGCTACACCGGGCTCGACCGGTTCGGCCGCGTGGTGGACCAGCTCTGGGAACTCGACGGCGTCGCGGTCGACGAGTATGAGTACGGCTACAGCCAGGCCGGCAACCGGCTCTGGAAAGAAAACGTCGTGGCGGGCGACCAGAGCGTCGACCTGGACGAACTCTACTCCTACGACGAGCTTTCGCAACTGATCGCTACGGAGCGGGGCCGGCTGGTGTTCGACGATCCCAACCCGGGCGACGTCTCGTTGGTCGACGAGGTCTTCGGCCAGGAGTGGTCGCTCGACGGGCTGGGCAACTGGGTCGCGTTCGACGACGACGGCGACGCGCAAACCCGCCAGACGAACGCCGCGAACGAAATCACCAGTATCACAGGCGGGTCCGTCACGCCTGCGTACGATGCGGCCGGCAATATGATCTCCGGTCCCAGCCCGCTGGACGATACGGTGCAGGTGCACTATGTCTACGACGCCTGGAACCGGTTGGTGGCCGTCTACGCCGATGATAGCGGCGAGCCGGGCGACCTCATGGCCCAGTATGAATACGACGGGTTCAACCAGCGGATCGTCAAGACGGTCTACGACGGCGAGGACACGACGACCTCGGAGTATTTCTATAACGAATCGTGGCAGTTGCTCGCGGCGCGGACCACGGCCGGCGAGGACACGAGCGCCACGCACTACGTGTGGGACCTGTCGTACGTCGACGCGCCCATTACGCAACTGGTCGACGCGAACGCCGACGGTGACTTCAACGACGCCGGCGATGCGACCTACTACTACACGTTCGACGCCAACCAGAACGTCACCGCCCTGCTAGGCCTGGTGGAGACCGCGCCCGACGTCTTCGAGTGGCAGGTGATCGAGCGTTACACCTACACCCCCTACGGCGTCGCCACCGCGCACGACGCCGACTGGTCGAACCCCGCCGCCCCCACGACCGACGGCCCGCTCTACGCCGGCTACCACTTCGATACCGAAACCGGCCTCTACCACGTCCGCAACCGCCAGTACGATCCCTCCCTCGGCGCCTTCACCACCCGCGACCCCATCGGCTACGCGGCAGGTGACGAGAATCTCTACCGGTACGTCGGGAATAATCCGGTGGGCGCGGCGGATCCGGTGGGGTTGGAGATGCTTCCGTGGAACACAGTCATAACACGTGGGAATCAATGGTGGCCGGGCAGCGAACAGCGGGTGATGGGTGCATTGGCCTATACGGACCAACAGGCACGTATTCGCGCGGCAGCGACTGCTAGAGCGTTTGCGATGATTCCCGGTAGTGCCACCGGAGGCATGGGTCAGTCGTTCTGGTCCCTTCCAGACAGCTTTGGCGGCATTTCCCCGGAAGACATCCCTAAGCCAGTGCGCCATGTTTACGTTGATCCTAATGATGCGAACATCACGTACGGATTTGTCGAGGGCGAGAGCACCGCCTGCGTATGTTACCAGGGCAAACGCGTTGTGGCAATCAAACTGCAGTATGGGATTCTTCACGATATGCAGGAAGTCGGCGCTCAGAACGCGGCTGCTGCACGAGCAAACGGGACTTTTTCCGGCTGGCTCACAAGTGTCCACACGACCGCGTCTCTCGCTGTCGCGGGAGCCATCGCGCCAGAGTCTGATCCTAACATTGTGCTGACTTTCGAAGATGGCGAAACACTGACCTTATTGGGCGGAGGCCCCAGTTCGGCTGCAATGCTTGGGCAGGCTGGGTTCATTTACGGTGCAGCGGCAGCCGCAGGTGAAAGAGGTCTCATTGGGGTAGGCAAGGAGTTTGTCACCGAGTATATTGAATCACAACTGCCCGGCATCTCCTTGATCCCCCTCCGCGGCCGCCCACGGGGCGGCCCACTGGATGCGACCTTCAATGCGAGGAATACGCCAAGTATTGGGCGGCACACAGGAGGTGATTTCTTCACCGGTTCAGCGGATGAAGCTTATGATGCGATCCGAGCATCATCCGGAGATGTCAACGCGATTGCACAGAACACAGGGATCAAGCCACAAAACATCCAGAAGGTGAAGGATCACGTATTCTATAACGAGCATCTACTGGATCGATATGTTGACTATGGAGAACCCGCCGTGATGGGGCGATTCGACTCGGATTTGGGCCAAGCTAATGCGTGGAAACGTCTTGAGAGTGGCACGCACACTCCTGCCGACCTCCAGTTCCTTCGACACGAAGCAGCTGAAGCACACCTGATGCAAAGGTGGAATGATCCAAGCTATACTCGCGCGCACAACCGAGCGCAACAACGCTATCCGATGTCGGTCTCGTTCTTGGAGGACTAGCAATGAGAGTAACCAAGGTAGGCGAGGTATATAAGGCAAGCCGCATTACTGGACCAAAACACAACTACCTCGGAATGGTTGTGTCGTTGAGTATGCCAGAAGAAATGGCGGTGGTAGCTCGCACATTTAGGGACGAGGAGACTGTGATTGACGAATCGATGCTAGTTGCTGCAGTCAATGCAGGGATCGACAAAGCAAATCATTCTCAGGCAAGAAAGCTGTATGCACAGAGCATCGAGTACGTTTGTTCGGATACTCCCGACTATCACACCTACTCCGATCTAGCTGGTGCGATTATTGCGGCGGCAGCTTCAGATTTCGCGTAAGGGAGGATCAAAGGGGAAGGATTAGGGGAACAGAAGCGTAAAGGGGTCGTAAGCGTAAAGGGGTCGGGAGTCTTTACCTTCTAAAGACTCCCGACCCCTCCCTGAAGAGCCTTCGTTGTCAAGGGGAGTCTCTGCGGATTTTGTCACTTGGGGATGCTTCTGTTTATGCCGTATTTGCATACGATCTTCGCAGTCCGGCAGAACGGAATTGGCGCAGTACACATCATTGCGTGGTAAAGCTTCTGTCCCGTTTCGCAAAATCCTTGCCAATCTTTGGGGTTAAAGGCGTAGGGTAATGACCTCCTCCTTGCAAAGGAGGAAGTCATGAGTGAGAAGAAGTGGTGGTCTTGGAAGAGAGAGGAAGAGAAAGACGCGGGGGAAGGCTCGCTGAAGTGGAGCGAGCGTAGCGAGCGGAACGGAAGCGAGCCTTCCCCCGCGATGCCGATCGCGGCGGGGGGGGCCGCCGACACGCCGGTAACCGAACCGGCGACGGCCTTCGACGAGGGGGAACCGGCGACGGCCCAGGTGGCGGCGCCGGTCGTTGCAGAACCGGCATACGTACCGGCAGCATCGGACATTGCCGAACCAGCCGGCCAGCCGCCGGAGGACGCCCAGCAGCCCGGCCGGTTCCCGGAGTCGGCTGGGTTGGCGCCCGAAGATGACGCGGCGACGAGGACGGACGAGCCGCGCCAGGCGCCTGCCCAGTCGCGTGCCGGCACCGAGGAGTTCACCGACGCCGAGCTACCGCGAGAGGACGTTCCTGAAACGGACGAGCGGGTCGGCGACGGCCCCGACAACGGCCTGCCGCCCGACATGGGGCCGGTCGATTGGCGGCCTGCGCCGTTGCCGCCGAACCTGACGGCGCGGCGGCGCGGGACGCTGGCGAAGCAGCCGCCGCGGCCGATGCCCCTCTCGCCCGAGCAGAAGCTCCTGCTGTTGGATACCTGGCAGCGAAGCGGCTTGCCCGCTCGCGACTTCGGCGCCATGGTGAACGTCTCGCGGCACACGCTCTATGCCTGGAAGAAGCGGTTCGACGAACTGGGCCCGGCCGGCCTGATGGACAAGCCGCGGGGCAGCAAGCCGGGCAGCCGGCTGCCGGACCTGACGAAGCGGACGATCCTCATGCTCAAGACGGCGCATCCGGAGTGGGGCTGCCAGCGCATCGGCGACATGCTGACCCGCGGCCCCGCGCTGCCCGCCTCGCCGGGGGCCATCGCCCGCGTGCTGCACGAGGCAGGCTACACGATGGAGGAGCACCCGACGCGTCCGCATCCCCAGCCGGTGCGGTCGTTCGAGCGGGCCGCGTCGAACCAGCTCTGGCAGACCGACCTGTTCACGTTCGTGCTGAAGCGGCAGAACCGGCGGGTGTACCTCGTGGCGTTCATGGACGACCACAGCCGGTTCATCACCGGGTACGGGCTGCGGGCGGCCATCGCGGGGTACGGCGTGCCGGAGGAGATTCTGACGGACAACGGTTCGCAGTACATCACGTGGCGGGGCAAGAGCCAGTTCACCCGGGAACTGGAGAAGCGGGGCATCCGGCAGATCGTCGCCCGCCCGCGCCGCCCGCAAACGCTCGGCAAGATCGAACGATTCTGGGGCAGCCTGTGGCGCGAGTGCGTCGAGGCGGCCGTGTTCCTCGACCTGGCCGAGGCGCGTCAGCGGATCGGGCTGTGGATCGACTATTACAACCTGCAGCGTCCGCACCAGGGGATCGGCGGGCTGGTGCCGGCCGATCGGTTCTTCCACGCGGCGCCGGAGGTCCTCAAAACGCTCAAACAGCGGGTGGCGGAGAACGCTCGGGAACTGGCCCGGCACGGGGTGCCCAAGCGGCCGTTCTACCTGACCGGGCAGGTCGAGGGGCGGCCGTTCAGCGTGCATCGCGAAGGCGATCGGGTCATTCTGCGTCAGGCGGGCGCGGCGCGGGAAGAGATCGAACTGGCCCCGCCGCACGACGATCCGGCCCGCGGCGATGGGCAGCTCGCCGTCGAGGCCCACGGCAATGGGGCGCCGGCACAGCCTGCCGCTTCCGAGCAGGCGGCCGATGCCCTGCCGGCGCCCATGTGTCCGGACGGTTCGCCGTCGAGCCGATGGGCGCCGTCCGCTCCGCTGTGGGCGGCAGGCACTTCGGCCCTGGACGGCTTTGCGATGAACCGGGAAGCCGAGCCGCCGCGGGAGGAAGTCAAGGAAGCAGAGGACTCGCCGCGGAATGCGTCGGACGCCAAAGCCGCCGACGCATCGGCCGACGCATCGGCCGACGCATCGGCCGAGGAAGGAGGTGCCCAGTGAGTGGCTCCATCACACCGGACCGGCCGACCGGCCAGCGTACGGCCGGCCCGAATCGTGCGGGCGGGGCCGCCCGTAAACGCCACGGCGTTCAGGGGGGCACGGGCGAGGCGAACCGCACGGCCGTGGCCATCCTCGAGGTCCTGGCCGGGGCGCGCTCGCCAGCGGAGGCCGCCGAGGCGCTGGGCGTCTCGCTGCCGCGGTACTACATTCTGGAAACGCGGGCGCTGGAGGGCATGGTGGCCGCCTGCGAGCCGAAGCCGCTGGGCAAGCAGCCGTCGCCGGAGACCCGCATCGCGGCGCTCGAAAAGCAGCTCGGGCAGGCCGAGCGCGAGTGCGCCCGGCAGCAGGCCCTGGTACGCGTCGCGCAGCGAAGCGTCGGCTTGCGCAGCGCGGCCCCTCCGCCGCCCGAGTCCGGAAAGGGCAAGCCTGGGTCGAAGCGCGACGGCAAGGGGCGCAAGAAGCGTCGGCCGACCGTGCGGGCCCTGAAGGCGGCCGAGACGCTGCGAACTCGTCTTGCCTCGCCCGAAGGCGCCGGCGTACAACATACGTCGGCGGGCGACGGGGCGACCGCGCCGGCGGGACGCGCTTCGCCGATCCCCGCCGCGCCGGCCGTCGAAGGCGGCCGCCAAACGCATCCCGAAGCAGGCTAAGGAGGGCAAGAGCCATGGCAGGTCGGAAACCGGTGGGCCCGCGGTTGGTCCATCATCTGGACGGATCGCAACGCGCGAAGCGGCGGTTCGAGGTGATCCTCCAGACGGTTGCGGGCAAAATCACGATTCGCGAGGCGTGCGACCGGCTGGGGATCGAAGACGCGATGTTCTACCGGTTGCGGGCCGAGGCGCTCCAGGCGGGACTTGCCCGCCTGGAGCCGCGGCCCATCGGCCGGCCGCCGCGTCCGGAGTCGGCCGAACAGCAGCGGATCGCCGAGTTGGAGCGCGAGCTTCTTGAAAAGCAGTTGCAGGAGCAGGCGCTGAAGACCCGGCTGGAGATCGCCCAGGCGCTGGCGGCGACCGAAGAGTCGCCGGGGGAAAAAACGACGCACGGGAAGCCGCGTCGCAAGAAGACGGCCCGGCAGCGTGTGCGCCGGGCGAAACGGGCGAGGTAGCCCAACCGATCGAGGTGGTTGACGTGGTAGAGGTGGCGGACGTGGTTGAGGTGGCGGACGTGGGTAACGTGGTTGACGTGGTTGAGGTGATCGACGTGGAGCGCAACGGGCAACGCGAGAAGCTGCCGAACATCGCGGTGATCGCCTCGCGCTCCCGCCGCGACGAAGGGGCCGCGCGGCAGCGTTCCCGCCGCGAGCGGGAGTACCATGCCCGCCGCGCCGCGGCGGCGTATGCCGCCGCCTTGAAACGGGACGGCATCGCATGCCGTGAAGCGGCGCGTCGGCTGGAACTGCGTCCGCGCACGCTTGCCGACTGGTTCCAACGGGAACGGTGCGGGACGCTCGCCTGCCAGCCGCGGGGCCGGCCGTGCGGCGAGTCGCCGCCGGAGACCCGCCGCGGCGTGTTGGAGGCGATTCGCGACCTGGGGCCGGGCATCGGCATCCCCGCCCTGCGCACCGTCTTCCCCACCGTGCCGCCGTGCCAACTCGTCGATCTGCGGCAGGCGTATTGGGACGTGTACCGGCGTCACAACCGCGTGGCGCTGGAGCAGCTCACCTGGCATGCGCCGGGCCGCGTGTGGGCGATGGACCACGTGAAGCCGCCCACGCCGGTTGACGGCATCTACCCGGCCGTGCTCGCCGTACGTGACCTGGCCAGCGGCATGACGCTCGACTGGCTGCCCGTTCCGGACGAAACGGCGGCGACCACCCGCGGCGCGCTTCGGTCGCTGTTCGTCGAGTTCGGCGCGCCGTTGGTGCTCAAGAGCGACAACGGCTCAGCGTTCAAGGGCGAGGTGGTCAGCCTGCTGGCCGACTGGCGGGTGATCCCGCTTCTCTCGCCGGCGCGCACCCCGCGCTACAACGGCAGTTGCGAGGCCGGCAACGGCGCCCTGGCCACCCGCACGCATCACCAGGCCGCCCTGGCCGGCCATGCAGGCTTCTGGACCTCGGATGACGTGGAGGCGGCGCGTCGGCAGAGCAACGCCTTCCACTACCCGGACGGCTACGGCCGCCCGACGCCGCTTGAACAGTGGGAATCGCGCGCGCCGATCAGCGAGTCGGAGCGCGACGGCTTCCGCTTGACAGCCGAGAATCTGGCGGCTCAAATACACCAAGACATAGAATCGACATCCCAACTACCGTTGACCGCGGCCGACACGGCCGCCCAGCATCGTCGCGTTATCCGCCGCGCTCTCGTCGAGCACGGCTATTTATCCACGAAATGGAGGTTCATTACCCTACCACTAAAACCCAAGAAATCGGCAAGAATTACGTAGCGGACACAAGGTCGGCTGGAGATTCTACAATGACCGGGAGCATCTTACTTGGGACATTGCCTGGGCACAAGCACTCGTGCCAACAGGCCGCTTGATTGGCCAATGGGCTGGAATCTCCACCGGTCTATTGAATCCGATTGGTTCGCTGCCCAAGGGTACGGGAACCGGACTCAACAATACAGGTCCGGGGGCGACCGGACGACTCGTCCATCTGACGGATGCCGCGGCCGGCGCAAGCATCAATTCTTCCGGTAAACTAATTGGCAATATCTATGTTGGGCCGCTCTCAAATGCAGAATCCAGCGGCCTCGGTGTGACGTTAAGAACAGGGCTTGCGCCGAGTGCTTACGAGGTGGCTGTTCCGATTCCTCAAGCAGCCCAGGGGGCACTCTCTTCCGTGCGGCCAATTGGTCCATTGACAAGCTGGCAGTGGTGGACAGGACAGCAGTATACTGCACGTGGTGTGCTCGATTTGGGAACCGGCACGTTTGTGCGGCATGGCGTCAATTGGAATCAGGCATTGATCTACAGTTACGACGTAGGGTTCGACGCAGCCGTTGGAGGCGCAGTATATGCAACAATGGTTGACGGATCAGTATGTGTTTCGCAATAAGCATTTGTGAGGTCGCAATGGGAAGACGTAAGCCTCTTAAGCCGATCAATCTGGTAATGGGCTTTTCAGGTGCCCTGTTGCTGTCGGCAATCATCGCGTGGGGCGCTGGCAACAACCTCGGTTTACGCACGCTAAAGGTCGTGGCTGCTATCCTCTTCTTCGCCGGAGTAGCAATCGCCTTCCTGCCTTTATCGATTGCCATTGTTGCGACATATGTCCCGCGATTGCAGAGCTGGTGGAAGGGGAAAAGGCAGGAGTAAAGGACACCATGGAGGCTTTTGGGCCGCGTGGCCCCGGAGGCCTTTTGGGGTCAGGGAAAGCGCCGGTCAAAACCGGCGGGGAAGCGTAAAGGGGTCGGGAAGCGTAAAGGGGTCGGGAGTCTTTACATCCTGAAGACTCCCGCCCCCTCCCTGAAGAGCCTTCGTTGTCAAGGGGAGTCTCTGCGGATTTTGTCACTTGGGGATGCTTCTGTTTATGCCGTATTTGCATACGATCTTCGCAGTCCGGCAGAACGGAATTGGCGCAGTACACATCATTGCGTGGTAAAGCTTTTCTAAAACAACGACGCCGGACAGATGATCCGGATGACCTCGCTCGATCCGGCGGCCGACGGCGACGAGGCAGGTTACACCGACGACAACCAGACGACCCGCTTCATCTCCTACGAACTCGACGCCCTGCACAAGGGCTCCCCCATCCCGTCGAACAACCTGCTGCGGGCCGTGCTGTATGCGGATAGCTCGCTCACGGACGATGTCCATTTCGTGGAGTGGCGATGCAGCTATGATCTTTGCCGGTCCCATGGCCGGCGCGGTCAAGTGCGCCCGGCTGGCGAAAGCACTGAGGTATACAGGGGCAGCCTTCGAAGGTGTAGTCGGCGGTGTTCGTACCTACGATGCCTACCAAGCATGGCAGAACAATGATAAGATAGCAGCGGCTGGCTACCTCGGCGAAGCCGTCCTTCGCATGCTCGGCATGAGTACCCATGCGCTTGCGGCGTTGAAAACGAAAGTGCCCACATTCAAGAGTGGTCAGTTGTTCGATACCACTCTCAGAACAAGTCAAGGAGAAGTACGAGTCCTTGCTGACACTGTTATTGATCGAGGCACATTGCATCTTAAAGATGTCGTCATCGAGCCCGTCTCAGGAGAAGTACTGAGGATCGGAAGCAAGGAAGTACTCGCGGGCAGGCAACAACTCATAGACCAAGCACGTAAGGCCGGTTTTAAAACACTGCGAATCACCGGGGAAAGGGTTACCGGAGCCAACGTCGGTAAACAGGTTGACCTGATCATCAAACTCTTGGAATAAGGTGTGTGTACATGAGATATTCAGGCACTTACCACAGCGCCGTTACCGTGTGGCAAGACACGCATGACTACGACGCCGTATTGCAACACATGCGAGACAAAGGGGTTTCCAAGGTGGACTCCATCGTCGCCCTACGCGAAGTCTGCTGTGTGTCACTTGGTGATGCCAAACGACTCACCGCTAGAAGTCGCGTCTGGGAGGACACCTCTGTGGCCACCGAACAGCTGCACGACGCCATTTGTGACGCAATCACGAGGGAAGATGAAGTCGAACCTTAAGACACCCAAACTGGATATTGACGGATTCGGAACAATCTGCTGGCACTAAGGAGCCTCTTGGGGGGGAGCCTCTTGGGGTCAGAGCGCCGTTAGACGTTAAGGGATAGGGAGCCTCTTGGGGTCAGAGCGCCTTTAGACGTTAAGGGATAGTGCATCGCCTTTTCTTGTATGTAATGCAGTAAGGAAATGAACAGAAGGAAACGGAGGAAACAGAGAACGGGATGTTGACGGCCACTTTCGTGGGATTCGTGGTTTTCGTGGTTGACGTCTTGGATTGCAGCCGATTCGGGCTGCGGCGGGATTTGAGTCTCGTCACCGCCCACGGGGCGACCTGATTCACCGGCGCGAACAACCAACTCCTATTCGACGGCGTTTTGTCCTATTCCTACTGGGCCGAAGGTAATCGCACGGCCCGGTTCATCGATGTGAACGCCAATGGCCTTCTCGACGTCGTGATCCTCAAGCGGCAGGTGAGCACGGGTTGGGCGAAGGCTTCTGGCTTCTTTGCTGGTCTTGCCTCTTTTATGGCGGCCTCTTTGCGTCCTGGCGGCTTCGCGGCTTTGCGTTGGCGTCTGTTCCACCTGCAGCTCGTGGCGGCCGGAACGCTTAACGGGCTCTTGCCCTTCTGGGTGCAGACTACGCGTCTGGGTTGAGGTTGGTCGCAACGCGGCGGACGGCACGACGGAGCGTGCCTGCTACTTTGCTGCAGTTTGTATCCAGAAGCGGAAGAACCGCTTAACGCCAAGACGCCAAGACGCGAAGACGCAACGAAGTGCGGAGATTGGGGGCGCGGTGGTTGGATGAAAAGCCACGGACGAAACACGGACGGAACACGGACGGAACACGGATAGCCGGGAGAGGTCACAGATGCGCAGGCGATGGCAGACCGAGACGCGCGAACTGGGGTGTTTGCGGGCGGCTGGAGACCAGAAAGCGGTAACAAGTTCCCGCACTCCATAGGCGGCTTCGCCGCGGCGAAACAAGGACCACAACGCTCGATCCACTTGCTCGCGCTGCGTGCTTGTAGGGGGGACGCGGCAGCGCGTACAAGCTCGAAGCGCAAGCGAGTGGGTCCGTTAAGGACCGGAAACGAGGCGAGCGAAAGACTCGATCCACTTGCTCGCGCTGCGGGCTTGTAGGGGCACGCGGCAGCGCGTACAAGCTCGAAGCGCAAGCGAGTGGGTCCGTTAAGGACCGGAAACGAGGCGAGCGAAAGACTCGATCCACTTGCTGGCGCTGCGTGCTTGTAGGGGGACGCGGCAGCGCGTACAAGCTCGAAGCGCAAGCGAGTGGGTCCGTTAAGGTCGTAGCCACGAATGAAACACGGGCGGGAAGGCGAGGATGTTCTTGCCCTATGTGCTTCGCGGGCTCCTGCGCATCTTCTGGGGGGAGGTGACAACCGCTACAATTGGCCATTCTAGGCAGTGTGGGCATAATCCTTTCAGCGAGTCTCCCGCACGGAACGAGCCGCCAATCAGCCAAGACCTCCCAGCTTGCCCAGCTTTGGTGGCTTTTCTTTCCTTTTCTTTTTGTTTTCTTTTTTTGGCTTGTGGCCCACGGTTAGCTGGATGACCACGGCTCCAGGCGCGGCAAGCCCGCCAGTGGCCGTTGCGTGAAATGCAACTCCGCTGCTGCACCCCAATAGCGAAATCACGGCAGGAAACCTAGGCAGGCGAGCGGCGGTCGGATATATTAAGACGTTTTGCACAATTCCAACGCAGCCCTCGGGCGCTTCCATCCTCTGGATCCGAATAGTAGCCGATGAATGCGGCCCAGAAGGGGGTGGCATTCACCCGTGCAGAACGACCGTTTCCGACCTCGCCCTCGGTACCTGAACCATCCGCGACTAACGTACACGCTTGCCCTGACAACCGAACCGTATTGCCATGAGCACACGCAGCGAATCATTTGCCGGCCTTTCTGTGGCCATGATTACCCCGTTCCGCAATGGAGAGGTCGACTTCGACGCCCTCCGACGCCTTGTCAATCTCCAGGTGGAGGCCGGCACAACGTGCCTTTGCCCGGTAGGTACGACGGGGGAATCGCCAACGGTCTCCCACGAAGAGCACGAGCGGATCATTGCCGCCGTGATCGAGGCGGCCGACGGACGGATCAAAGTCATGCCCGGAACGGGCAGTAACAGCACTTCGGAAGCCCTCCGACTGACGCGTTTCGCCGCCAAGGCCGGCGCTGATGCGGCCCTGGTCGTTGCTCCCTACTACAATAAGCCCACGCAAGAAGGCATGTACCAGCACTACCGGACGCTGGCTGAGGCAGTTGACTTGCCCATTTGCGTGTACAACATTCCGGGGCGTACGGGCAAGAACATCGAGGCGGAAACGATCATCCGCATGGCCGAATTGCCGAACATCACGATGGTCAAGGAAGCCACCGGCTCGATGGATCAGGCTTCGCAAATCCTTGCTGCTACAGACCTTACGGTCCTCAGTGGAGACGACAGCCTGACGCTCCCCCTGCTTTCCATCGGTGGGCGAGGCGTGATCTCCGTCGTCGGAAACATCGTGCCGGGCGACATGGCGGCCCTGGTCCGCGCATTCGAGGCTGGCGATCTGGCCGAAGCGCGCCGTTGGCACCACAGACTGTTCCCCCTGTGCCGCGATATGCTGTCGCTCGCCACCAACCCCATTCCTATCAAGGCGGCCATGAAGCTCCTGGGGACCGATACGGGAGAACTCCGTTTGCCCATGACCCCGCTTAGCTCCGAACAGGAAGGCCGCCTCCGCCAGACCCTGGTCAAATACGGTCTGCTGTAGAAAACGACGGGGCAGGAAAGACCAGCTCCATGCCGAACCTCTTGCTGCTCTGCGAGTTTCCTACGCTTAGCGGCGGCGAACGCTCCATGCTATCGACCATCGCCGGAGTGCAGGCAGCCGGCTTTCGGGTAACCGTCGCGGCGCCGCAGGCCGGTCCGCTTTCGCACGCGCTGGCAGAGGCGGGGATTGAGCACGTCTGCTTTCCAACCAACGAATCGGAAGTCAATCGCCCTTCGCAGGCGGAACGGCGCGCCGATCTTGCCTGCCTGCTGCGCCGTGTTCGCCCTGATTTGCTCCATGCCAACAGCCTTGCCATGAGCCGCCTTTCCGGCCCGGTGGCTGCAGAAGCAGGAATACCAAGTATCGGACACCTGCGAGATATCGTCCGACTGAGCCAGCAGGCCATTGGCGACTTGAACCGGCACCGTCGCTTGCTGGCCGTTTCTCATGCCGTACGCGCGTATCACATCGACGCCGGGCTCGCTGGCGCGAAGGCCCACGTCGTTTACAACGGCATCGATCTGACCCGGTTTCGGCCGCGACAGCCAACCGGATATCTCCATCGCGAATTGGTCCTCCCGCCCGACGCCTACCTGATTGGTACGATCGGGCAGATCTGCCTGCGCAAAGGGCAGGATGTGCTCACTGCAGCCGCCACCGGACTTGCCGAGCGATTTCCTGCCGTCCACTACCTGATTGTCGGCCGGCGTCATTCGCAGAAACAGGAATCCGCCGAGTTCGAGGCTTCTCTTTCCAGGGCATCGGAGCAGGGGCCGTTGGCCGGCCGCTTGCATCTGCTGGGCGAACGCCATGACGTGGATCGGATTCTCAACGAACTCGCCATTCTGGTCCATCCAGCCCGGCAGGAACCGCTCGGACGCGTACTGCTGGAGGCCGCTGCCTCCGGAACCGCCGTTGTCGCAACGGCCGTTGGCGGAACGGCCGAGATCTTTCCTGCCGGAGACGAAGCGGCTCGCTTGGTCGCCACGGACAGCGCCGTCGGGCTAGGCGAAGCGATTGCTGAACTGCTCAACGACACCGATCGCCGTCTCGCGCTAGGCAAGGCCGCACGAGCCCGCGCGGTTTCGACCTTCGACGTCCGGCAGGCGACGGCCTCGCTGGTCGCCCAGTACAAGGCCCTGGTGTCTTCCGATGGAAAGTCGGGTTAGCCCGGATTATTCGATAGGTAGGGTGGGCCGAACAAGCCGCTTCCTCGGTAGGTCATCGGTCGCTAGCGTCGGCGTTCTTCCAGACGGGCGGCCAAGAATCAGCTCGGTTGCGGCTTGTGCGGACCCACCAACGACGTACGCGACCTTGTCCCTACGCAGATGAATAATCCGGGTCAGTTGGCCGCCAGGTCGAACTCGAAGTAGTTGTGTTCCTCAGGGCGCACTTCCACCTCCAGCACCGTCTCGTCGTTGTACTTGACCGGGATGTACTGCTCCGGCAAGTTGACCAGCGGTCCGGCCAAGGCCGTTTCGCCCGACTCTCGCTCGCGCATGGCCGTGACCTGAACGCGGTACTTTCCGGCCCGAAGCCCATCCGGCCCGGCCAGTTGGAACTCGCCATTGAGAATCCCCGTAGCCATCGGAACTCCAGTCGTTTGCGAGGCAGGGTAGAAAGCGATCTGGCCGACTTCAACCGGCTGACCGTCGAATCGCACCTCTCCGGCGACCGGCAGCCGCGACTGGGCGCCGCACCCAATCGCCAACATCGTGACAGAAATGACACCAAGGAAACAAGGAAACCTGCCTCGAATCCATGGCCCGACAAAGCGACTCATGGCAGATCCTCCGAAAACAAGGAGACGAACGCCTTCTGAAGTCAGCCCGAAAAAAGGGGCGTCCTGCGTCTTCTGCCCGCGTTGACCACGAGGCATTACGCGGGGACGCCAATTCCCGTTTCTTGGGACAGACCCTTGCAAACAGATTTTTCCAGTATCACCCCCGAAGCGGCCCATGTCAACCGTGCATTGCTGCCCTTGGTGGGCTTGTGGGCTTCCGCAGCCAAGCCCCTATTCGCTCCAAAGCCAGCATTATGTCGCATGACCACCCTCAGCGCATTGCATGTTCTTGCATGTCATGTCCTTGCGTTTCCGGCTGGAAGGCACACTATTCTGCCCCAAACCCACTGTTGTGTCGCGCGGCTGTCGGTGTCGCGCATGTGTTTGTAGTCCCCTGGATTTTGCAGGGACCGGGCCTATTGCTATAAGAGCCGTGGGCTTTGTGATTGTATCGGCAGAGATCTTTCGGAATTCTTGCTGGCGGGGGATTGACGGCCCTAAATCGGATAATCACAATCATGGTCATGTGGGACGAAATGGACCACATAATCTCTTTTCGTGCGTTTGGGTTCGCGTGCCGCTCAGCGATGAGCCTGTTTCTTCATGGGAGGTAATTCCGATGGGGCTGCGCACAACGGCTTTCTCCCTTGTTCTCATTGTTTTGCAGGCAGCCGTGCCTGGCGTCTACGCAGTAGACTCCACCTGGAACTACAACGGGGCGGATAACTGGAGCAACACGGCCCGATGGGACACGGGCGTGGTTCCCAACGCCGTGGACGATACGGCGCGTTTGACGTTTCAAATCTCCGCCAGCCGTACAATCACGCTCGACGCGCCTGTCACGCTTGGGACGTTGGAAATCGGCGACGCAAGCGGCGGTTCCTCCTACACGCTGTCGGGCAGCAACGCGCTGACCTTCCACACCAGCTCGGGCAATGCCTTCCTGCGAAAGCTCAACGACGGCGGCACCGACTATATATCTGCGCCCATCGTGCTCAACTCGACGCTGGAGATCAGCGTGTTCGATCCGTCCGACAATCAAGTTCTGATCCTGTCGGGCATCATGTCCGGCGGCGCGTTGGCTGGAAATACGGCCATCGTGGTGAATAACCAGGGCGGTGCGAACGCCGATAAGGGCATCACGCGACTGGACGGCCAAAACACGTTCACCGGGCAGGTGCTGGTCCAGTCGGGCACGTTGCGGATCGAAGGGACCAGCGGCGGCCCGACGGCAGCCAACAATACTGCACTGGGGGCCGTGGGCGCCGGTAACGAGACCATCGTGGTCCAGGGCGGACGCCTCGACCTGCGAGACCGCGACCTCAACATCAACCAGGCCGCCACCGAGATCATTCGGATTTCCGGCACGGGGCTGAACTCATTCGGGGGCAATACGGAGCGCGGCGGTTTGGGCGCCCTGATCAACACGTCGGGCAGCGCATACTTCTCGCATCTGGAACTGGCCGGCGACGCGACCGTGGGCGGCTACAGTGAACTGTGGCTTGTAGAGCACGGCGACGGCTCGGGCGGCACGGTCAACGGTATTCTCGACGGCGGTGGCTACGCACTGACGAAACGGGGGTCCAGCTACTTCTATTTGCGAAACGCCACGCTTTCCAACCTCTCGGCCATCAACGTGACCGAGGGAGAGATGCGGGTTCGGGGCTCGACCGTCCTCAGCGCGGCCGCGATTAGCGGCGGCGTGAACGTCTTCTACAATCCCGACGCCTTTTCGCAGGGTCTTGGCGGCACGCGAACGTCCGATCCTTACTCGCCCAGTACGGCCGCCAACGGCGACACCGGCGGCAACAGCATCGGCGAGGCGCGGCTTGAGTTCAACGACCCGTCGGCCAGCCTCGTGCATAACGCCACGTTCAATCTCAACCGAGGCGCCATCGAACGGGGCGGTCCCACCGGCACAGGCACAGCCACCATTACGACCACGCTGGCCGGCGCCATCAACCTTGTCGGTGGCAGCGAGGTGGGCATGAATGTATTCAACATCGCCGGCGGCAGTGCGAACATCGGCGATGACCCCGGCGCAATGATCATCTCCGGTCAAATCGATAACACATCGGCCGGCAATAGCGGGGTGGGCTTCACCAAGCGGGGCGACCGCGAACTGCGCATTACCAGCAATCAGACGGCCTTCGACGGCAACGTCGTTGTCCGGCAGAATACGAACAATCTGCCGCTGTCGAATACCGGCGGCGGCATCCAGCTCCCCGTCTACGGTTTGACGTTGACCGGAAATGGCGCCCTGTCGGCCCTCTCGTCCGGCAAGACCATCAGTCTTGAACGCCGCGGCTCGCTCCACCTGGACAACACGGCAACCAACGTGGCCAACCGCATTTCGGACAATGCCGAAATCGTCATGCGCAACGGTTACCTCCACATCGCCACCAATGCTTCGGCCGCGACCACGGAGAACCTCGGCGCCCTGACCGCGCGGTCCGGCATCAATACGGTGCTCCTCAACAGCAAGGCAGGCGGCGCGATCGACATCAGCACGACCGCACTCAACCTGACCCAGGGGAGCGTACTGAGGTTCGTCGACGTAAATCCGGCCGCCATC
Source organism: Thermoguttaceae bacterium (assembly GCA_040772845.1). Taxonomy (GTDB): domain Bacteria; phylum Planctomycetota; class Planctomycetia; order Pirellulales; family Thermoguttaceae; genus PWXP01. The sequence continues at coordinate 6,257,286 of JAXGXG010000001.1, read as the reverse complement.
TTCGGCGTTTCTGCAGGAAACGACCGCGTCGAAATAGGCAATGCCGGCGCGCTCTCGCTGGTCGGCAACACGTCAGGCACGACCGACCGGGCGGTCGTTCTCGGCGTTCTGGGTGGCGTGGTTGCCAGCGCCACCCCGGCGGCCGGACGGGCCCAGCAGCATTTGGACAATTATCTCACCCTTTACAGCGGCAGCCGGCTGATGACCCTCGAGACATCGGGCGGTAAGGACTATCTTCGTCCGCTAACCGACGCCGAATTCACCACTGCGGCCACCGTCGGCCACAACTGGCGCGTGACCAACTCGGTGGGAAACGCCGGCGGGCGGACCAACCCGATCAACGTCGCATCGAGCATGGCCGTCAACTCGCTGCTGATTGACGACCAGACCACCCGCACCACGGCACAGGACCATCTGCATATCGCGCCCGGTCAAACGCTGACCATCTCCTCGGGCATGATCTCCTTCGGATCGTTCGGCGGCTCGGTTTCGACGGCCAACATGGAGTCGGTCCTCCGCGGCGGCTTCCTCGATATGAACGGCCAGACGGCCCTGATCAATAGCGGCAACCACTGGCACGATACCGACAACGATAACGTTTCGGGCAATAACGCGTACGTCCGCACGCACATCGTCAACGCCGATGGTCTGGTGAAGACCGGACGCAACAGCGTCTATCTCGACACGTGGAACCAGTTCAACGCCGGCAGCCAGGCGTGGGTAACCGAGGACAACTGGCTTTACGTCCGGCATAATAACGCCTTGCAGGGCATCGAGCAGGTGAACGTCAGCGGCGCGGCCAACTTCATGCTCGAACGAGGCATCAACGTCCGAGGCGCCGACCTCTGGGTGCTCCCCTCTGACTATTCCGACCGGACCGTCTTGCGTTCCGAGTACCTTCACAACACGTGGTCGGGCGACGTCATCCTCGATACGCTCGATACCACGGGCGTGAGCGAGTTCCGCCGTTCGATCATTACCGCCAATAGCGATGACATCCTGACGATCTACGGCGATATCTACACGGCCAAGGGACTCGCCGGCTCGCAGGCAGCCACCACCATGACCGACAGCGATACGTGGGGCGACCCGTACCGCGTCTCGACCAGCCTCGGCGCGTCGGGCACGATCAACCTCCGCGGCCGGGTGCGCGATACGTCGACCGGCCCGCTCGATCAGGTGATTCGATCCTACGAGACCATCGCCGGCTTGCAGTACAACAACAACTATGCGCTCTCGTTCGAGATGACCGGCCACAATGAGATGAACGTCAACGTGTACCAGCAGTGGGAGGCCACAGGCCGAATGGAGCTGGACCGCGGCTACTTCCGCGTCCACTACGACCCCACGGGCCAGACCGGGGCCACCGAAGGCTTCCTGACCGATGCCACGCGCGGCGCGGTCACCACCAACAGCTACTGGTGCCGGCTGGCCCTGGGCCAGGACGGTAGCGGGACCGGAACGGCCAGTTCCCACCTTATGCTCACGCGTGACGGCCAGTTGCTCAATTACCCGCACCTCTATGTCTACAACAACGACCAGCAGGGCACACTCACCCTCGGCGGTGAGAATATGTCGGGTACGGTTTACGTCGGCTCGCGCAATAACAGTGTCAGCACGGGTATCCAGTACGCCAGCCAAGGGACCGAGCGCGACCTCCGTCTGTATCAGGCAGTCGGCGGCACGATGGTCGTCAATGCACAGCTCGACGACGAAAGCAACGAAGGCGGCGTCGTCTCCAGCGCGAGCAAGATCGGACGAGGCACTGTCACCCTCAACGACAACGCGAAGGGCGCCAGCGACGTGCAGGCGTGGAACGTCATGGGCGGCACACTCGAGTGGGTCTGGCGGTCCAGCGGCTCGGGCAACGACCGCTTCGCGCGGGCCAGCAACAACAATAACGGCGCCCGGCTGCTGTTGGGCGGCGGCACGCTGCACGTCGTCGGCGCGACCGATGCTGACCGCGATCAGGACCTGCCCGGGGCTCGTTTCACGCTCACGCCGGGCGGCTCGGAACTCTGGGTTACCGCGCAGAACGCAGGTACGGCTCGTACGACGACGCTCAGGGTGGGACGTGGAAGTGGAACCAGTTTCTACCGGAGTTCAGGTTCGCTGCTGAACGTTATCGAAGATGCGAACGGCGGAACCGCCTACGTCACCCTGAACGTTTCCGGCAGCGCCGCAGGTAGTTTCGGCGCCCTTGTCAGCTTGGGAATCGCTCCCTGGGCCACCCACACCACCACGCCTGGCGCGGTCGATAGTTTCCTCGATGTTGGCGCGAGTGGCGCCACCAATCCGTTCACTGGCCACGTCGATGGCGTCGGGCAGGCCCAGTACGCGGCCGGCGTGCATCCGAACGTAACTGGCGATATCACCTTCACGGCGGCGGCCGCCCCGGAGACGCTCCGGTTCAACACCGATGGAGTCGCCCTGACTCAGGACGGCTACGGCATGACCCTTGGCAGCGGCGGTATCCTCGTCACTTCCAGCATTACGACCGGCGCGAGTCTTTCCGGCGGCGTGCTGACGAGCAACTTCGACGCCGACGGCGCAGCCTCCGGCGTCGTCTGCGACCTGATGATTCACAACTACGGCGGCGGCGTATTCGAAATAGGCTCGACCATCACCGACAATGGCGTGAATGCCGTCAACCTTGTCCTCGGTGGTACGGGAACGACGCGACTTTCGGGCGCAAACAGCCACACGGGCAACAATTATCTGGTGGGGGGCACGATGGAACTCGGCTCTGATGCCGCTCTGGGCGCCGTGCCTGGCGCCGCTGTGGCCGACAACCTCTACCTGAACGGTGGTACGCTGCGGGCGTTGGAGAGCTTCACAATCAACGCGAACCGCGGGATCACGCTCGGCGGCGAGGGGGGCGCGTTCGAAGTCGGCTCCGGCATGGAGCTGGCCTATGCCGGCACGATCGCCTCCGAAGCCAACTATCAGAATACCACCAACGGCTTCCTCCGGACCAATGCCTACAACCCCGACTTCGGCGACCTGATCAAGACCGGCGCCGGCACCCTGACGCTTGGCGGCACGACGATCAACAATACGTACACTGGCATGACGCACGTCATGGAGGGGACGCTCCGAATCGCCAATACTCGTACGAGCGAGAACACCACGCTCACGCTGGGCACGCATCAGTCGTGGACCGATGGCACGATTGTCGAGAGCGGCGCCTCGCTGGAACTCAATACGGGCGCCACGTGGAACACGCTCGAATGGATCACGCTCAAGGGCGAAGGTTTCAACGGCGGCGGCGTGGTCCGCACCGTCGGCAGCAACCGAACCTACCGCTTCGATGGTCAGACGTTCCTTGAAGGCACAACCCGGTTCAATATCACCAACTCGGCCACCTTGCGGCTTGGGGAGCGTGGCGGCGGACTCGCCAGCCTGGACTACGATCCGGCCACGCCGGACAACATCCTGCGGCAAGGAAGCGGCGAACTCCAGTTCTATTCGAACAGCCCGGACTGGTACGGCAGCCTCATCGCCGTCGGCGGCAATACGCGGCTGTACAACGGCGCGCAGCTCGGCGGCATGACCGCGCTCACCCTGCAGCGAAACGCCTTCTTCGACATCCGGTACAATTCGAGCAGCTACGACTGGTTCACCGACCGCCTGCCCGATGCTATGCCCGTGAACCTGGACGGCCGGTCCCGCTTCCGGTTCACAACGAGCGGCAACTACGTCTATTCCGGCTTCGAGACCATCGGCGCGCTCACCGTCACCGGCGGCGACCCGGCCATCCAGTTCGATACGGCCATGGACCTAAGCGCCTCGACGCCCGGCACGTCACTCCCCTCCAACAACTACGGCGGCTTGAAGTTCGACTCGATCGTACGAACTCCAGGCTCCATCCTGCGGTTCCACCAACTCGATCCCATGCCGCAGGCGTGGACATACCCCGCGGACGTGAAGAGCGCGGTCGGCGCGGGCTGGGCGGACTCGACGTTCGGCGTCTCGACCTTCGCAGACGTGATTACGGTGGCCGTCGGTACGGCCCCGGCTACGATTGGCGGCCAGCTCACAAGCGAGACGTCCAACCGGGCTATCATTCCGGGTTTCCTGGGCGGAACCCGGCTACCTTACGTTCATGCCAACGGCACCAGCCATTACGACGATGAAAACTACGCTGCCCGACGCGCCATGACTGTCGATACGGCCATCGACCCGGCAACGGGCCAGCCGCTCACCATCCTCCGTCCGTTGAAGACTGCGGAATACACCACGCTGGCCAATCCGGGCACGAACGAAAAGAACGGCGTCGCCCTGACCAGTTCGGTTGTTTCCGGCGCCAACGACCACAACCTGCGATTGGTCGGACTAACGACCGATACGCTGGGCCAGCAGGCAACGTACATGACCGGGCGTCGCGACTCGATCGTGTGGCTCCAGGAGGATGTCACGATCAACTCGCTGGCGTTCGAGCAGGATTCGTACATTTCCGACAATCCGACCTCGGCCGGCACGAGCCGCGGGAATGTTCTTTCGTTGGATATCGGGATCGGCCGGGCCCTGACGATCTCCAGCGGCCAGATCGTCTTCTCGGCCACCGCCACCTCCGATCGCGGCGGCAACAGCAGCGACACGGGACGCAACCAGTACAGCCAGTCATACATCCATGGCGGCACACTGGACTTCGCCGGGCAGGAGGCCATCCTGGTCAACAACGGCCTCTGGTTCCATTACAACACGTCCGACTCGTTGAACGCCTATCGTTCGAGCGACGCCGACTACTGCGAGGCCACGATTGGCGCGTCCATTCGAAATGCCAATGGCCTGACGAAGGCGGGCCCCGCCTCGATCATCCTGTACGGCGCGAACGAAATCAACGGGCCGGTCAACATCAACTACGGCAGCCTCTACGTACGCCACGACCAGGCCCTTGCTGGCGCGACGGAGATCAACGTCACCGGCGGCAACTTGCTGTTGGGCTACGGCGCCCGCGTTCATGGGGTCGACATCCACTATCGGACGGCCGACGCGGACCGCATCGCCCTGCAGCTTGAGCAAGCATCGGTCTTCGGCGGCGACCTGGTGATCCATAACGTCGATGCCGCCGGCACGGTAACCGGCCATAACGGCCCGGGGCGGGCATTGCTTCGTTCCTACAACTCCATCGGCACCATGAGTGGCAATATCTACGGATCCGACGACGCCATCTCGCCACTAACGGGCGCCACCCTGCCGCGTCTGGTCAGCACCAACGGGTCCAGGGCGAATGCCGCCCTGTGGTTACGCGGCGTGTTTGCCGACAAGTGGGACTCGGTCAACGATCTGCCCGTTGCGGTCGATCCGAACACCAGTCCGAACGACGTGCTGCGATTCGAGATCACCGGCAACGACACGTTCCAGCTCTGGATCGACCAGCCGTGGCATTCGGCCGGCCGCATCGAGCACGAACGCGGCTACGTCCGTTACCTGGGCGACGGCGACTTCTGGCATGCGGACGCCGCGGCACTGGTCGATCCGGCCGGTTCCACCAGCGGCTACGTCATGGGCGGCGACAGCGCCACAGGCAACGCCCAGATCGGTCTGCTGCTTACCAAGGACGGGCAGCGATTCAACATTGCTTCGTGGCAGGTGGGCGACGAGGCCTCGAATACCACGGGTAACACCACCCTCGGCGGCGGCAACACGTCGGGACAAGTGTGGTACGGCACCGGCACGGGCGCGATTAACTTCTACAATCGCAGCACGGCCTACGACCGCGACCTGACTCTGGTCGCCGCGCGAGGCGGAATGGTCGAAATCGACGCCGCCCTCGTCGACGGCGGCAGTAACGTGAACTCCTCCATCACCAAGATTCGGCCGGGCACGGTCTTGCTCAACGGTTCGTCGGCAGGTGCGGGCACGGTCGAGGGTGTGAACGTCATGGGCGGTGTGCTCGTTCTACAGAACTACAGCACATATAATGACCGGCGCATCGGCCAGGGCGCTTATCTCACCGGGGGCGGCGGCGTATTGGCCATGTTCAACACGGACGCTGTCAGTCCCACCGAGGACCTGACCGGCGCGGTTACGATCGCCCCCGGCGCGTCGGGCGTCGCCGTCATCAACGCCAACGCAGGCGTCTCAACCATCAACCTGGGCAACTTCACCCGCAACGTGGGCGGCGCCATGGCGTTTGCCGAGCAAGCGCCGGCCGGCGCCGCTGTGATTACCTCGACCAGCGGCGCAGGGCAGGCGGCCGGAACGCGCATCGGCGCCTGGGCAACCTACGGCAGCCAAGCCTACAACATCGCTAGTGGCCAGATAGACCCGGTGGTCAACGATTGGGCCGCCTACGACGGGAGTTCCGGAATTGAAGCGTTCTCCGCCCATGGAACCTACAGCAGCGATACGTTCGGCGCGGGCCGCCACACCGACATCGTCAGCGCCTCGGTCGCCACCGGCGGCGCAACGACCGCCTCGATGCGAGTCAACACGGCATCCACCATCACCGGCAGCCTCACACTCCAGGACGGCGGCATTCTCGTCGGCTCGGCCAACACGGGCGCGGTGGTGATTGGCAACGCTGGTGATACGCTGGGGACGTCCGGTAGTGGCGTAGACCTGGTCGTGCAGAACTACGGCGCCGGCTCGCTGACCATCCAGTCGAACATCGGCGGCGGCCAAGCGTTCACCCATGCCGGCACGGGCACGACGACGCTCGCCGGCACGAACACCTACACGGGCACAAGTTACCTCAACCAGGGCACTGTCGCGGTCGACTCGCTTGCCAGGCTCGGCACCGGCGCCCTCTACCTCGGCGGCGCAACCCTGCGGCACACGGGCACGGGCGCCGATACGAATACCCGCGCCATCACGCTGGGCGACTCGGGTGCGGTCATCCAACTCGACAATGCCGGTGTCGTCCTGGCCAACCGGGGAACAATCGCCAGCGAGGCCAACGCGATTTCCAGCTACACGGTCAACCCGCTTTCGGGTTCGGTCGACATCACCGGGGCCGGCACGTTTACCTTCGGCGACAGTTCTGCCGCGACGAACGTTACCGACGTGGCCGGCGTCAACAACACGTACCAGGGGCTGACGGTTATCGGCGATGGGGTCAGCGCGACGACGGTGCGCGTCGAGGGTCAGCCGGGCGACTACGCCTGGGTTACGCCCTTTGGCGCCCCGGACACGTATCTCAACTCGACCTTGGTCCGCAACAACGCGACCCTGGCCTTCTCGCCCAAACGCGGCGATGGCAGCCGGGATAACGAAGTGCGGTATCGCGAGTGGCTCGTCTTCGGCGAAAACGCCACCGACACCACGCGACTGGTCAAGGACACCAACCGCACGGTCGACCTCGTTGGGACGATTACCGTCAACGGCATCCTTGAGATCTCCCAGACGAGCAACACGCTGCGGCTCGGACTCCATGAGAACGGCTCTCTGATCGGCGATGCCGATAGCAAGATCGTCAAGACGGGCACGGGCGCGCGCACGCTCGAGGTTCGCGAGAGCAGCCCGGATTACAAGGGCGCATGGGAGATTCGCGAGGGGAACATCTATTTCTATGGCATCGGTACTCCTGCCGGCGCCGGCGCAGCCCCGATCGTGCTGGGCGACGCCACGGGTACGGCCACCGGCACGAACCGGCTATGGGTCCGTTCCGAGGTGGGCAGCAACGACGATACGGCCTACAACGCCGCCATTGAGGACCTCCGACTCGCCCAGAACATTCAAGTCACCGGCGTCAACCAGGACCATCGCATCGGCAGCGCATCTCTCCCGTCCGATGGCGCCACGGTCAGCTTCGACGGCAACATCGAGATACTGACCAACGGCAATAGCGGTCGCGCCCTCTATCTTGAGTACGAGGATGGCGAGGGCATCAGCCTCGACCATACGGGCCATCTCCAGCGAGTCTACCTGGAGTTCAACGGCGACATCTCCTTCACCGGCGCCGGCACGCATGGATTCATCGAGGCGTTCGCCTACGAAGGTGGCAGCACAAATGATGACGACGACATCTTCGCTACCTTCGTGCTGGGCGGCAACAACTCCGGCTGGAACGGCGAACTGCGCGTAAGCAACAATACGTCCAACGACCGCGACGAGAATACCATCATCCGGCTGGCCAATGGCCTTGCCCTCGACGCGGACAACAGCGTCCGCATGCGCTACCAGTCCTCTTTGCAGGCCGGCGGGCAGTCGGTCACCTTGGGCGGACTGATTACCGAGGCCGGTACCGGTGACGCCGCAGGGGCCGCGTTCAACGTGCTCACGTCGGCCACAAACGAAATCACCTCGGGCAGTACGGCCATTATCGAGAACGCATCGGCTACTCCCGGCTCGCTCACCATCACCCAGAACAACGACACAACCTGGGATGTTCTCTTCCGCGATGGCCCCGTGGACGCAAAGTACGACAGCCTTGCCGCAACGCCCGGCTCGCTGAGCCTTGTGAAGGCAGGCGGCGGCATGGCCACCGTGAACAACGCCATGTATCACACAGGAACCACCACCGTCGCCGCCGGTACGCTCCGGGTTAGCGGCATGCACTCGGGCGGCGGACTGTACACGGTCCAAAGCGGCGCAACGCTGGGCGGTGTCGGCACAACGGACGCTCCGCTCAATCTGTACGGCACGCTCGCTCCGGGTCAAAGCGTGGGACAATTCCAGACAGCCCGTCAGACATGGCTCCCCGGTGGCAGTTTCGAGTTCGAAATCGACAACGCCGAAGGGACCATGGGCAACCAGGGCGGGCTCGGCGGATGGGACCTCCAGTGGATCGAGGGCGCCCAGGCCATCGACGGCGAGTTGGATCTGACCGGCTTGACGGACGCCAGTTTCCAAATTGAGATCGATTCTCTGCTGCTGGGCACCGATACGCCCGGACTGGCCGACAATTTCTCCGCCGAACCGCGTGTGTTCTATGCCTGGGACTTCCTCTACGCCGCCGGTGGTATCCTCGGCTTTGAGGAAGGCGATTTCGTATTGGACAGCTCCGGGTTCCTCAATCCCGTTGCCAATGCACTCGGCCAGGGTCTCTTCGGCATTCGGCTGAATCCGACTGACGGACACTACCTGCAAATCACCTTCTCCGGCGCAATCCCCGAACCTTCCACGTTCCTGATGACTGCCCTCGGACTGCTGAGCCTCGCCCTCGGCGGTCGGCGACGCCGGCATTGCCGCACGGCGGTCTAGCCTGCGGCCAGAAACGCATAAGCCTGACATTCGACTCCACCCGGACCGCAACGGATTCGCGATAGCCGTTCCCTGCCGAGCAACGGCACTGCCTGGAGCGCAAAAGTTCGCCGGATTGCGCGATATGCCGGTTGTTTTACGCGGCCTGCGGGACCATACTAATCCAAGTCGAGCGCGCTTGGATTGGATGTCCTTGCGGAAAGTAACAAGCTCCAGCAGGGGGGCCTTCCGAACATGAGTGAGAACAGGGGGCTGCAAGCGGTCGTGTTGTCGGTCCTGTTCGCCTGTTCGTTGCAGGCGGCGGAGTTCCGACCGGTTGCCGTGTGGACAGATGCAGACTGCTATCCGAAGCCGCCGGGTAAGTATGCGGCGGAACGGATGATCGACGCCGATCTGGCTTCGTACGCCTGCCTGCTGGACGACACGCGAACAGGCAACAATGCGCATGTGTATCCGCCGAAGGCTGCGCCGCCGGTAACCGCGACGTTTGTGCTCGATTTGGGCGAGACGCGGGTCGTTGCGGGGATTCGGTTCATGGCGCGTAATGCCTGGGTGTACGTCCTGGCGAAGAACGTCTGCATTGCAGCTTGCGACGACGCCCAGGGACAAGAGAACGTCCGCCCGTTGGCAGAGCATCAAGAGTTGCCGGCAACGTCCAACTCCAACTCGGCATTCGTCGAGTGGCCCGCTGTCGCCACACGCTACCTGAAGGTTCGCGTCAACGATTCGTATCAACAGCGGTACCCAGGACCGTGGATGTCGCAGGCGCAGATTCCCTGGAGCCAAAGAGTGGGGCTTCCCACCGCAGGCGACGGGCAGCACCTGAACATCCAGATCGCGGAAATCACTTGTTATGATGTCCGACCGGCCGATTACCCTGCAAAGAACCCGCCCGGCGTGGCATTTCCTCGCCACCGTCTTCAGCGCGACTGGCTTTATCAGGATGCCGGGCTCGATATTGCCCGCGTATTCACCTCGGAAAACGACTGGGAAGAAGAACTCGCGATGGTCGCAAAGGTGCTGGGACAGGTCGGCGCGGAGCAGTCGGAACTGAAGGCCCTGTGGCAACGCCTGGATAGGTTGGTCGAGGACGGAATTGCCGCGAGCGATCCTCGCTGGCGCGCACTCTACTTCGACGCCTGCACCGCGCGCCGCAAAACGCGTTTGCAGGCGCTTCGCGCGAAGGCCGCGCAGTTTGTGTACGCCAAGCACGGGATCTTTGGCTGTATGCAGGGACTGGCGGGCAAATACGACATTCCCGACGAGCAGATTCGCGACTATACCTACGGCTTCAAGAAAGGCGGGCAGCTCTGTCTGGCGACTCTGCTGGAAGACGGCACGGTCGAAAACGAGGTCCTGCTGGAGAAGCCCGAGGGCGCGATCTGTTATCCGAACCTCGCGTGGGACGCACGGACGCTGGTCTTCTCGATGCGCGATAATTTCGAGACCGACTCCTACTACCTCTATACAATGGATATGGCGACGCGAGAGGTGAAGCAAATCACCTTTCCCATCGTCGAAGATGGCAAACCCTTACCGGTGGCCGACTGCGAACCGGCCTTCTTGCCCGACGGCCGGATCGTCTTCACTTCGACCCGCGGCGTGCACATCAGCGACTGCTGGTATCGGGCCGGCGGAAACATCTATTGTTGCGATGCCGACGGCCGCAATATCCGCCGCTTGACATTCGACCAGCTCATGACCAACAACCCGCAAGTATTGGGCGACGGCCGGGTTGTCTTTACGCGCTGGGAGTACAACGACCGCAGCGCGCTGTTCAACCATCCGCTCATTGCCATGAACCCGGATGGCACGGCCCAGAACGAATACTACGGCAACAACAGCATGTTCCCGGCGGCCATTATCCACGCCCGCGGCATTCCGGGATCAGCGAAGGCAATTGCCGTAATTGCCGGTCACCATTCGATCTACAAAGGAAAACTCGGCCTGATCGATCGGACCAAGGGAATTCAGGCCGGCAAGGGAATCGAGTTCGTCAACACGCGGCTCGATGGCAAGCCGGGACGCGAGTCGGCCGATTTCATCAAACCCGAGCCTCCCGACCCCGCGCGGCCGTATCTCGATTTCAAGATCGATATTTTCGGCCAGTTCGGGCCGCAGTATTCGCATCCGTATGCGTTCGACGAGGACCATTACCTCTGTTCGTTCTGCCCGGAAGGATACCTTCCGCCGTTCGGCCCCTTCAATCCTCCGCTGGGCGCCTACTACATGACCGCCGACGGCGCGCGGGAGCTGTTGGCGTTTGACCCGTGGCAGAGTACGGGGCAGGTGGTGCCGGTCATGCCCCGCACGCCACCCTTTCAGCGCGCCTCACTGGTACGCCCCCACGAGAATAACGGAGTCTTCACCATCCAGGACGTCTATGACGGCCCGGGCCTGGCAGGCGTTCCACGCGGCACGGCCAGGAAGATCCGCGTCGTAGCGCTTGAGTATCGTGTGTGCCGCATGGGCTATGGGCAGAACGGAGGCGAGTGCGAGACGGGCCTTTGCCAGACCCCCATCTCGTTGAACAGCGGCAGTTGGGACGTGAAACACGTGCTTGGCGAGGTCGATATCGAGGACGATGGGAGCTGCTCCTTCGAGACGCCCGCACGCACGCCTGTCTACTTCCAGGTACTCGACGCCAAGGGGTATACCATTCAGACAATGCGAAGCTGGGCGACACTCCAGTGCGGCGAGCGGTTCTCCTGCATCGGCTGCCACGAGCCCAAGGCCTACGCCGGCGCACAACTGGCCACCGTTCCCCAAACGACGATTGCGCTGTCGAAGCCGATCCAGAAGCTCCAGCCTTTTGCAGGCAAGCAGCATCCGCTGGTCCGGCGGCTGGCAGATGAATCGTGGCTCGACAGTGTGGAAAACTACCTCGGCGTCAACGCTCCACGATCGCTGGAGGCCGATGCGCCGGCAGACGGTTTCAGTTTCGTTCAGGAAATCCAGCCCATCTTCGACAGGCATTGCGTGGGCTGCCACAACGAATCGGAAATCGAGAAGAGCAAGATCAGCCTGACCGGCGAACTGGCGCGGCCGGAAAGCATCAAACTCATTGGCGCGGGGCAGGTGGATCCCAAACGAGCCTATACGCAGTCGTACGTCACAATCACCACGTCAGGAAATCCAGACAATAACCCGTGGATGACGTGGCTGAAACCGCGCAGCCGAGCCGTGATGCTCCCGCCCTACCATACCGGCGCCAGCCAAAGCAGGATCATGGACTACCTGGAGCCCGCTCATTATCAGGTGCAGGTCAGCGAAAATGAAAAACGCACATTCGCCTGCTGGTTGGATCTGCTCGTTCCCTTCTGTGGCTCCTATACCCAGCACAACACGTGGACCGCAGCCGAGAAGGCCGAGTACGACTATTTCCAGGAAAAGCGGCGCATCTATGCCGCTGCCGAACTGGAGTCGCTTCGCCAAGCCTTGGGATACTGACAAGATTGCCCGTTGGCTCTTCCGTTTCCAGGTGCGAACAGCGACGCGTTGGAGTCCCGGCTTCAGCCGGAAAGGAAAGACCGCCTAAAGGCGGACTCCAACCATGTCGGCCTGCACCTAGCCCACGAACCCTCCGCAGAGGGGTACGTGAGGTGGTCTTGCTTCTCGGGGCAGTTTCGGAGAAACTACGCGGCCCGGTCGCGACGGTCGTGAGCCGGTTCCTACGCTCTTCAGGGTGTTATGTTTCGTTTTGCTGCGATAGCACTGCTGGCACTCGTTCCGTTGGGCTGCTCGCGAGAAGCCCCCTGGATCGTCCCGCCGGATATTGCTGTACCGAGTACGGCGGGGACAGCAACGTACAGCAATCCGTCGCACCTGACAGCTTCAGACCACATTGTGCTGTGGGAGACGGTTGCCGACATTATCGACGACTATTTCCCGGAGTTCCAGCATGAAGAACCGGTCCGGCAGATTGGCGATGTCCTAACGGAAGGTCGCCTGGAGACGTTTCCCCAGGTCAGCCCCACCTTCATGGAGCCGTGGCGTCGTGATGGCGCCGGTTCCTACGAACGGCTGGAGAACACGCTTCAGACGATGCGGCGTTTTGCCGTGGTGCGGGTAAGTCCGGACCAGAGCGGTTTCCTGGTGGACGTGGCCGTGTACAAGGAACTGGAGGACCTGCGAAGGCCGGCCAATGCCACGGCCGGCTCGGCCACGCTGAGGTACGACGAATCGGTCGAGCGGATCGTAGAACCGACGACCGACCTTCCGGTCCATCAAGGTTGGATTCCCAAGGGGCGCGACGTACTGCTGGAACAGACGATCCTCGGGCACCTCCACACGCGCCTCGGCCAGTCCGTTTGCACGGTCCCAACCACACCGGTTTATGTAAGGGAATAGTCGGGGTCAGTTCGGAGGGGTGTCCGAGATCTGAAGGGCGAACAGTCGGTTCGCATTCGCCGTGGTTGTGGCAATGATGCTGTCCACATCGGTCTCGCGCAGCTCGGCCAGGGCTTGGACAATCCACCGCAGATTGGCCGGTTCGTTGCGGCTCTGTTTCCCGCGAAGCGGGTGAGGAACCAGATAAGGGCTGTCCGTCTCGACCAGCAGTCGCTCCTCTGGGATCATCGCGGCAACGTCCCGCAACGCCCGAAACTTCTTATTCTTGTAAGTGACCATGCCGGAAAAACTGACATAGAGACCAAGATCGAGGCACTGTTCGGCAAAGGCGGCATCTCCGCTAAAGGAATGCAATACGCCGGAAATCGGCCCGCGCCCGGCAGCTTCGCGCAACATGGGAATCAGGTCGGCCTCAGCCTCCCGGCAGTGAATAACCACAGGCAGGCCGCGGCGCTGCGACAGGCGGAGGTGCCGGTCGAAATACTCCTGCTGCGTGCCGAATGGGGCATAATCCCAGTAACGGTCCAGCCCCGTCTCGCCAATGGCCGCCACGACGGAACGACTCGCCAATTCGACCACCTGGTCCCAATCCTCGGCAGTGACGTCGCCCGTGTAGTTCGGCTGAATTCCGACAGCCGCATGGATCGCCGTGTTCTGTTCGGCCATTCGGACCACTGCGGCACTGGATGACGCGGTTGTGCCAACGCAGAGAATCCTTCGCACGCCATGCTCCCTAGAGGTACAAATAACCCCCTCTAAATCGTGAATGAATTCTGGCTGATCGAGATGGGCGTGGGTGTCAATCATGGGCTGGTACGACCGGGGCACGGGGTGGTAAGCTGTTACTTTGTATGGCTTTAGGCCAATTTATGCAAGATGGTAGCAGATCGGGCCGACCCTTTGTTCGCGTCGGTTCGTAACAACCGTAGCGGATGGGTTACCCGGTGTTCGGAAACTCCTTGGGAAAAATGGGGATTCCTGGGCATTGCGCGCTTGACTTCAACAACAGGTGGCGTATCGTACAATGAATACTGTGATCCCGCCGACTCCGTGTGGATGCTCTTGACAGGGCAGTCAAAATAGGAGACCCTGGTGGAAGGGCGAAGGAGCGTATAATGCTTGTGCTATCCCGCAAGAAGAACGAAAGTATTGTCATCAATGATGACATCACGATCGTCGTCGTGGAGATCCGAGGAGATAAGGTCCGCCTTGGGGTTGAGGCCCCAAAGGAAGTCCCTGTACATCGGCGCGAGGTCTTCGATGCCATTCATCGCAATGAAGATTTGGTTGGCAACAAAGCCGTGAGCAAGGCCGATGCCGGAGCAAGCGAACCTTAATCTCTTGTTACCGTCTACCCACCTGCACGGCTCAATCCACCGACTTCTGTTCATTGGGCAACAGCATAGTCCGTAATTGGGGTATGTTTCGCCAGCAGAGGCGGCCACCCAGTCGGATGCTTTTTCTTGGCCAGCCCATTGACTTGCGGCTTCTGTTGAGGTATACAAGACGATTCGCATATTCGTCGGGCGAATACGGCCCCGTCGTCTAGCCAGGTTTAGGACACAGGCCTTTCAAGCCTGCAGCACGGGTTCAAATCCCGTCGGGGTCATTTTTCTCGGCGCCACGGCGAAGATGCGAATGCCAAGGAACGACGTGGCTATCTACGACTCGCTTTTGCTGGTTTCTTTTGGGGGTCCGGAAGGACCCGGCGATGTCCTCCCGTTTCTCAGAAACGTCGTTGGCGACCGTCCCATACCGGAGGAGCGACTCCGGGAAGTGGCAGGCCACTACGCGGCCTTCGACGGCGTGAGTCCCATCAACGCCCAGAATCGGGCTCTGCTGGCGGCCTTGATCGGTCAGTTGAACGAAAACGGCCCCCCACTCGCGGTGTACTGGGGGAATCGCCACTGGCATCCGTTTCTCGAAGACACCGTTCGGCAGATGGCAGACGACGGAATGCGCCATGCCCTGGCCTTCTGTACCTCGGCATTCGGCTCGTACCCCGGTTGCCGACAGTACACGGAAGAGATTGAACGAGCCCAGGCAGCCGTTGGCGACCGTGCCCCGCAGATCGAGAAGCTGAGATTGTTCTATAACCATCCCGGTTTTGTCGAAGTGATGGCGGAACAGCTTCGCGCCGCATTGGCGATGATGCCCGAAGACCGTCACGAGTCCATTGCCGTCCTGTTCACGGCACACAGCCTTCCGGTCTCCCTGGCTGCGTCGAGCCCTTACGAAAGCCAACTTCACGAGGCTTGCCGACTTGTTGCGGAAGGAGCCTCGGTCGGACGATGGCAACTGGCCTACCAGAGCCGTAGCGGTCCGCCGAGCCAGCCTTGGCTGGAACCAAGTTTGAGCCATGTTCTGAAGGACCTCTCGGCCGCAGGCAGCGATGCCGTGGTGCTTGTGCCTATCGGGTTTGTAAGCGAGCACATGGAGATTGTCTACGATCTGGACATCGAAGCCGCTGCCCTGTGCGAGGAACTCGGTTTGGACATGGTACGAGCAGGCACGGTCGGCTGTCATCCGCGTTTTGTGCAAATGATCCGCGAGTTGGTTGCCGAGCGGCTTGACCCTGTATCGCCCCGCCTGGTCCTCGGCAATCACCCGGCGCCGCCCGACGTGTGCAAGCCGGATTGCTGCCCTCCGCCCCGCGCGTGATTGGCTGGCTCGTCGGCAATCTTTACCTGAGCCGTTTGGCCGTTCGCCAATTGCCCCAATTCGCTTGTCGGATGGGCTTTTGTTGCTTGCCTATCCTTTGTCTCGGTGTATGATTGGCGCAAAAGGAGGGAAGAGCCATGCCAAGGATTGCGGCAACGCTTGGTGTCTTTGGGCTGGTGGTGCTGGCCCTCGGGCTGAATATGGCGCAGTTCCCCATCGAGTACGGCAGTCCCATGCCGATGGCCGGTTCACCCAAGACGGAAGGGAAGCCGGATACTGCTCCATCCCGTTCAGAACGTGAGTCTGTTGTCACATGCGAGCCGTCCGATGCCGGCGCGGCGCCAGCTCGTGGCGAGCAGAAACTGGTGGAGAATGTGGCGAAGAAGCAGGAGCCGAGTCCCCCTTCTGCGGCCACCCCCTATCCCTTGCCAACGGCCAGTCTTCCTCCCGTCGATGACGCCGGAACTTTCGATCCTGCCGGATCGCCTAGCTTCCCATCGTTCGTGACACAGTCGGACAACGGCAAAGATACACGAGACGAACCCGGAGAGCGGGGGGGCGAACGCCAATCGGAGCAACGCGAGTTCGCACACGATTTCCATGCAGCATCGGAACCAGGGCCGGAAGCCGCAGCGCCAGTAACCGCAGCACCAGAAGCTGCAGAGCCGGAAGCCGCAGTTGTGCCGGAGTACGCGTCTGCGATTCCCGATAACACCGAACAACCGGCAACCAGCCTCAGCACGGTCAGTCCGGCAGGCATTTACAATCCGTTAGAACCTCGGCATGACGTTGGTAGCGAGACTCCAGCGACGGCAGCCCCGGCCCGCGCGGAGCCCGAGTCCGATCCCGATGTTCCCGCAGAGGTCCTATCCAACCCGGCGTATGCCGCAGATTCGGGGCTTGGCCCGGCAGGAGACGACTTGGTCCCCGTCGAGGTTACCCCGGAGGCCGTGCCGTCGCGCAATGGCGTCATTCGCCTGCCGCCGACTGACGATGCCCCACCAATCGACAGTTCACCTGCCATAAACAATACACCTGAGATAGACAACCCATCACCCAACAAGGAACTGCAATCGAATGACAGCAAGTGGCCCGGCGAGCCGGCAACGCAATCGCTACCGCTTCAATGGTATCCTTCAGAGGGATACACAGAACCAGAGGGCTTGCGCTAGCGTTGATTCGGCGTTCGGACTACAGAGGCGTTGAGGTATCCAACCCCAAGAGCGACTTGAGGGCATCCTTACTTGCGAAGCCTTGATGGTTTCCGATAACGCGGCCTTCCTGAAAGACCTTCAGGCTAGGAATCGCCTCGATTCCGTACTGGGCGGCGAGGTTAGGATTCCGGTCGACATCGACCTTGGCAATGAGCACGTTGGGATGTTCTTCAGCGATATCCTCCAGGATGGGAGCAATCATTTTGCACGGAGGGCACCATTCCGCATAGAAATCGACCAGGACAGGCCCTTTCGCCTGCAGAACAAGTTGCTGAAAGCTTGCCTCGTCAACGTGCCGAACCTCGCCGTGCTGAGCAGCAGCATCGCTGGGCGACGTTGCTTCCTCGCCGGTTTGCGGCGACTGCGACGGCTCGGTAGACGACTCGGTACTGCATCCCACTGCCAGCACCGCTAGCAGTGACAGCGCAGACAATCTGAGGAGCAAGGGGCGATATTGATGGAATACCTTCATGGGAAATATCCTTCTTACGTGAGGAAATGGACATCCTACGGGCAAGCCGCAAGATGCATCGGAAACGGCTTGCAGTGGTTTTGATGCGCCCCGGCCGGAGCAGGTTACACGAAGTCGCGAGCATTCGGACCAAAGCCACAGCCTTGGAGACGGTCAATCCAGTTGCTTGACACCAACCGCCGTCAGGAGCATTATAGGGAGAAAGAAGTCGCAGACAGCCCCCTCGGCGGGGGTGGTGTTGTTTGCTATACGATCCCAATGTATTTACAGGCCGATCCACTCTGCGGCATTCGGCCCAGATTCGTATTCACCAGGAGAGTCCCACGATGACAAGAGAGTTTGCCGACCGTTCATCCCATTCGGTTTCCACCGGAGTCTCACGTCGCACCGCGTTGGGCGCGTTGAGCGGCTCATTGGTTGCCGGCAGCCTTTGGCAGGCAGGCCACAGTGTCTGGGCTGCCGAACTCAAAAACCGCATCCATCAATCGGTTTGCCTGTGGTGTTACAACGGTTACATGAAGCGTCAGAAGATGGATCTCGACGGCTTTGCGGCCGCATGCGCCAAGATGGGCCTGAAGTCCATCGAATTGACGTCGCCCGCCCAGTGGCCGACGTTGGAGAAGCACGGCCTGATCTGTGCCATGACGCCCAGCCACGGGATTACGAAGGGACTCAACCGGGTTGCGAATCACGAGGAGTGCCTCGACAAGATCCGCAAGAGTATCGACGACACGGCCGCCGCAGGATATCCCAACGTCATCTGTTTCTCGGGGAACCGTGAGGGCATGGACGACGAGGAAGGGTTGGCCAACTGCGTGACCGCCCTGAAGAGCATCGCCCCGTATGCGGAACAGAAGAAGGTCACCATTTGCATGGAATTCCTCAATTCCATCAACCACAAAGACTACATGGCCGATACGACCGCGTGGTGCGTGAAGCTGGTCGAAAAGGTCGGTTCTCCCCGCGTGAAGGTGCTTTACGATATCTACCATGCGGCCATGATGAAGGAAGACGTACTGGCCGACATCCAGAAGCATCATCAGTGCTGGGGCCACTACCATACGGGCGGCTATCCCGGCCGGAACGAGATCGACAATACCCAAGAACTCGATTACGCCAAGCTCATGCTGGCCGTTGTCGAGAGCGGATACACGGGCTATGTGGGCCAGGAGTTCGTTCCCAAACGAGACGATGCCCTGGAAAGCCTGCAACAGGCCGTTACGCTGTGCGATGTCTGATGAAAGGACTCCCGGAGCGAGTGCATGACCGACACCTACCCTGATGGCCGCCAGATTCTGGAGATGATGGCAGCCTACATGCCCTCGTGCGTTATCGGGGGCGCTGCCGAGTTGAATTTGTGGTCGGTCCTTGGCGATGAGCAGCTCACCGCCAGTGAGATTGCCGAACGCCTGAACGCAGATCTGCGGGCAACGACCATGTTACTCGATGCCGTTGCGGCGCTTCGCCTGCTGGACAAACAGGCCGACCGCTATACCGTCCCGCGCCAGGTTGCGCCCTGGTTGCGGGACGACAGCGAGGATTCCGTGTTGCCCATGGTCTGGCACCGGATGAATATCTTGCGTAGCTGGTCGCAACTGGCGCGGGTTGTCCAGTCGGGCGAGCCAGCATTTCGGCAGGCGAGTGTGCGCGGCGAGGAGGCAGACCGCGCCGCGTTCGTGGCCGCCATGCACACGGTTTCCGGGCCGGGGGCCGATCACCTTGTGGCCCGCTTGGGGCCGCCCCGTTTCAAACACTTGCTGGACGTCGGCGGCGCCTCCGGCACATGGACCCTGGCCTTTCTGCGCACCGGCGGCCCGGACGCCCGCGCCACGCTATTTGATTTGCCCGATGCGATCGAGCAGGCGCGCCAGCGGATCAAGGCAACGGAGTTCGCCGACCGTGTGAATCTGGTGGCCGGCGACTTCTACGCCAACCCCCTGCCCTCCGGCGCCGATTATGCCTGGGTCAGCGCCATTGTGCATCAGAATTCGCGAGAGCAGAATCGCGACCTGTTTGCCAAGGTTCACGCCGCCCTGCAAGTCGGCGGGCGTATCGGCATTCGCGACATCGTCATGCAGCCGGACAAGGTACAGCCGCTTGACGGCGCCCTGTTCGCCATCAATATGCTGGTCAACACGCAAGGAGGCGGAACCTTCAGCTTTGCCGAGTTGGCGGCCGATCTTCAAGCGGTCGGGTTCAGCCGGCCGGAACTGCGGATTGAAGACACGGCCATGAACTCGGTCGTCGAAGCCGTGAAAGCGGACAGTTTGTGATGTCGCTCAATTAAGACTGAACTGGGGCGGAAAGGTCCCGACATCAAGTTCCAAAGGACCGGCAGAGGACTGCGCTGCGGCTTCCAGATGCGCAAGAACCATCTCGGCGCGGCGGACCACGTCCAGCTCTGCCAGCAAGGCTTCCTTCTTCGCGAGACTGATGTTGAGCATGTAGCTAATGATATCGACGAGGACGCCCAGGGCGATGTCTCCGGCCAGAAGTTGGTCGAGCTGCTCCTGTGCCTCCCGCACCAACGGAATGATGCGCAGGAATCCATCGCGCAGCCTGGCCTTCAGTTGGCCGTCATCGACAGGCGAGGACGGATAGACGTCTTCCAGCAGCACGCCTTCTGCTTCTCGAAACTTTCGCTGGGTGGACAGTTCGCGCACGAGTCGAACGCGACACAGCCCGGACAGCAGCACGTTGAACGTACCGTCGTCGAGCCGATGATAGGTCGTAACGTGGCCGAGACATGCGATCGGATACAGCGGCGGCTGCCCTTCGTAGTCCGTTTCCCAACCGGGCGCCAAAGTCGCCATGGTAATCAGCCGGTCTTTTCGCAAGGCATCCAGCAGAAGCGATTGATACCGCGGTTCGAAAACGTGCAACGGCTGCATCACATGGGGGAACAGGACCAGGTTCGGCAGCGGAAACAGCCGGACGCGCCCCGAAAAGTCAGTCTGCGAGAATGGCAATGGTTCAAACATGGGGGGTGGGATACGCGTACGAGTGCGGTGCAATCAGACCGGTTTTGGACTGGCCGATCCCTTATTTGTTCACGAGGGGAGAAGTCTACGAGGGACCCTAAAGAATTATAGGCCTTGCGATCCCCAAGGTCCAATCTGCCTCTTGCCGCATGCATAGCAAACATAGTAGACTGATTTGCGCGGTTTTGATGGTCATGCAGAAAGTAGTGATTCAACTCAAACTGAGAACGCCACCACTGACCCTGCGTCGGTGGCGTTTTCAGTTTGTGATTCAAGGAGTCGGTATCCCATGCCCGTATCTCGTGAAGCCCGCCGTTACGCCACAACCGTCGCCCGACGCCTGAAGAAGCACTATCCCAAAGCGACATGCTCGCTCGATTTCCGCTCGCCGCTCGAACTGCTGGTCGCGACCATCCTCTCAGCGCAATGCACCGACGAACGTGTCAATATGGTCACGCCGAACCTGTTCCAGAAGTATCCCACGGCCGATCACTACGCCCGCACCTCACAGGAGGAACTGGAAGAAGCCATCCGGAGTACCGGCTTCTTCAGGAACAAGGCCAAGAATATCCGTGCCTGCTGCCAGACTCTTGTCCAGCAGTACGGCGGCAACGTGCCCGACAACATGGAATCCCTGGTTGCGCTTCCCGGCCTCGGCCGGAAGTCAGCCAACGTCATCCTGGGGACGGCGTTCGGAATCGGAGTCGGCGTGGTGGTCGACACACACGTCACCCGGCTCAGCCGGCGTCTCGGCCTGACCGAACAGAAGACGCCGGAGAAGATCGAACGCGATCTGATGGCCCTCTTCCCGCAATCGCAATGGATCGACCTGGCGCACCAGCTTGTTCATCACGGACGGCGCATCTGTATGGCAAGGAATCCCCAGTGCAATGCCTGCCCCCTGGCCGATATCTGCCCGCGTATCGGTGTGGAAGCAAAGAGCTGATAGACTCCCTGCACTTAGTCCTTGACAAGTTCAACGCAGATCCCGCCGGCTTTCAGAGCCTTGTGGACCGGAGAAAACCACAGTTCCTGCCGTAGCCGCAAGCCGGCATCCTTGCAGATATCGAACAACGTTTCGCGATTGTAGGTGCGGCAACACCACATTCGGCTTGTCCATGCACCGGCCACGTTGTCTTCGGTCGTTAGCAGCAACATACGAGCACCGGGCGACATGACCCGACTGAGCTCTCGCAACCCAAGGCCGGCATCGGGAAGGTGCTCCAGGACATAGCCGCAGGTGATGCAATCGAACGATCCGTCTGCGAAGGGGAGTTGTGTGAGGTCGGCGGCCAGGAACTGGAGCCGGTCGCTCCGGAGTCGTGCCCGAGCACGTCGCAACATGCCGGCCGACAGGTCGACGCAAGTCACACTGGCCTCGGCATCGGCCAGTTTCAGCAGGTGGCGCACAAGCTGCCCGGCGCCACTGCCGACGTCAAGAATGCGACGGGCTCCACGCAGGTCGAATCGGCCGGGCTGGAACAGTCGCTCGCCAAGGGGGGCGTGAAGCGACAATGCGCTGCACGCGGCGAGAATGGCCCCCTGCGGACCGTCGTACACGTCTCGCACCTTCCGCCGATAGCGTTCAAAACTCACCTGGCGGATCAACGAGTGTTCCAGTAGCCGATTGATCAGCTTCGGACGACGCGGGCCGCGGTCCTGAGGACGGTCGGTAGGTCGTGGACGGGTTATTGGCATGGCGCGCCTGTTCGTTCAAGGATCACACGGGTCAGAATACCAGGGAATCGGTTGCGTGCAAAGGAGGCCCCTCGCGAGGATTGCCGGTGCGTGAAGTACGGGCCGCTCGCCTCTGGCAGTGCTTGCCATTGTGCCGCCCAACTGATACGCTGAGACCAAAGGGGCCCGCTTGGGGAATACGCTATGCCATCCAGGATTTAAGGAACCAACGAATGAGAAGAACGTTTGCTTTGACTCTACTGACACTATTGCTGGCTGGTTGTACGTCCGACCATGCCTCCCCGTCCGGCGATCCGGCACCCCCGGAACGCAGGGACAACGAGCCGGTTGCTGACGGACAACCGGCCGATGCGAACGATACGGCAGGTCAACCGGCTGCCGACGCAACCCCGGTGCCTGATGCCGCGCCCAAAGATACCCCAGGCTCCGACGCCACGAATCCCCCGGCGGAGACCAAGCAAGAGCCCGAAACGAACGGAAAGGCCGAAGCAGATGCAAAAACGGAAGCGGATACGAAGGAGGCCGTTGAAGCCCTGGAGGCAATTGACGCCAAGTTGCGACGCGATGGCGACGGCTATGTCATCGAGGTCAACTTCCGTGAAACGTCCGCCGACGATAAGGCGCTGGAACCCCTGGTCGGCCTGCCGCGACTGAAGGCCGTCCTGCTCAACGACACCGCGATCACCGACGCCGGGCTGGCCGCGCTGGCCGGAATCACCACCCTGGAGAACCTCGACCTGCGCGGGTGCTCGGTCTCCAATGCCGGCCTCGAACACCTGAAGGACCTGAAGCGGCTCCGCGCCTTGCGTTTGGCAGGTTCCGACGGCAAGACGACGGTCGACGACCAGGGACTGGCTTCGTTGGCCGGAATGGAAAATCTCAAAGCGATTGCACTCGACGGCCTTTGGGTCGGCGAAGAAGGCCTGGCTCATCTGAAAAACTGCGGCAAACTGGAAGAACTCTACCTGTCCCAAACCCTCGCCGGAGATGAAACACTGGCGATTCTCCCCCAGTTCCCGCTATTGAAGAAGCTTCGCATCTCGAGGACGCAGGTGTCCGACGACGGACTTGCACATCTGGCGAAGCTTGCTCAACTGCAAAGCCTTGACTTGAGCGAGTGCGCCCAAGTGACCGATGCCGGCTTGGCGCATCTGGCCGGCCTGACTTCCCTGGAGTCGCTCAACCTGTGGCGAGTCGCGATTACGGATGCAGGTGTTGAACATCTGGCCGGCCTGACCAAGATGAAGTGGCTCAACCTGGACAATACGCTCATCACCGATGCAGCGCTGCCGTACTTGAAGGACATGAAGCAACTCGACTTCCTACACCTTGGCTCGACCGCCGTTTCCGATGCCGGGCTCGTTCACCTGGAACCGCTAACGGCATTGAAGAAGCTTGCCGTAACTCGAACCGCCGTGACGGAAGAAGGCGTTTCGAAACTGCAGAAGAAACTGCCGGACACAGAAATCCAACTGAAGTATATTGCAAGCGAGTAGTCCGAAGCACGTCGGAAACACCGTCGTAACCGGTCAGAAAAGAAACGAGGGCGCCCGGCTTGGCCGAGCGCCCTCGTGCGTTTGATAGCCGAATGGGCGGTTACGCCCTAGTGTACGACTCCCTTACGCGACTTCCCAACCGGCCCGATACTTCTTGTTGATCAGGGCGTCGGCCGCGGGGCAGTTGGTTGCCTTCAGGGTCTTGGCGTCCCACTCGAGTTTCTGCCCTACGCGGAAGGCCACGTTGCCCAGCAGTACGGCTTCGGTCAGAGCGCCCGAGTAGTCGAAGTTGCAGGTGGTCGGAGATCCGTCCTTGCAGGCCTTGATCCACTCGGCATGGTGACCGATCGAACGCGGAATGGTCGGCTCCGGCGGCTGGAACGAGGCGAACTTCTCCTTCGGGAACAGGCGATAGCTGCCGTAATCGGCAAACATATGGCCTTCGGAACCGACGAACATCACGCCGCTGCCCGGCACGCGTTCGCCGGCCACTTCGCGCGGGATGAGGTTCCCGTCGTACCAGGTCAGCTTCAGCGGGACCTGCTTGCCACGCGCCGGGAACTCGTAACGGACAATCAAGCCCATCGGGCAGGTTTCGGGATGAACTTCGGGCCCTTCGGCCTCGCAGGAAGTCGGATGCCGCAGATCCAGCGCCCAGAATGGCAGGTCCACATAATGGCACGCCATATCGCCGATCGTACCGCCGCCGAAATCCCACCAGCGGCGCCACTGGGCCGGATGATAGCGGCCGGGCCAGAACGGACGTTCCGGCGCGGGGCCGAGCCACAAGTCCCAACTGAGTGTTTCCGGCGGTTCCTGGCCGCCCTCGGGCCGTTCGCCACCGCCCCAGCCTTTTCCGACCCAGACGTGGACCTCGGTGATGTCGCCCAGGATGCCTGTCCGGATCACTTCAACGACGCGGCGATAGTTCTCGCCTGCGTGGATTTGCGTGCCCATTTGGGTCGCCACGTTTTTCGCTTTCGCGGCCTCGGCCAGAATGCGCGCCTCGGCAACCGTGTGCGTCAGCGGCTTCTCACAGTAGACATGCTTGCCGGCCCGGATAGCCCGAATGGCCGCCGGGGCATGATGATGGTCGGTCGTGCCGATCACGACGGCGTCGATCTTATCGTTTTCCTTATCGAACATCTCGCGGTAATCGGCATACCCGCGAGCCGCAGGAAACTTCTCCAGCGCGCGATCGAGGTAGTTCCGGTCCACGTCGCACAGGGCCACGATATTCTCGCCGGCTACACCGTTGACATCGGCCGAAGCGCGATTCGCCGTGCCGACACATGCGACATTCAGTTTCTCATTCGGAGACTTCGACTCAGCCGCAGCCCGCTCGCCCCAAACGCCAGTAGCCAGCAACCCGGCGCTCGCACCGGCAGTACGCAGAAAATCACGTCGTTTCAGGTGGGTCTTCTTTGACATCGCTTCATCCAGGAAGGGTTCAAGGTGGGAAAAACATCTTGGTCACAGCAACCGCAGACCCTTTCCATCATGCCAGAACCAGCACGACAAGTCAAGAAGAGCGTAGGGATCCACGCCCTCAGTCGGGTGCGGGAACGAACGGGTGCAGCAGCGGACTTGCACGGCTGAAGAAGGCCACCGGCCGGCTTGCCCGGCCTGGAGCCGTGGTCAGTTGGCTACCGGCAATGCCGCCAATCCATTCTCGCCCCGCACGGGCCCGTACCCCCCAATAGCATCCACCCTGGAGTGAACTCGTCGAGCCGTCCGAGGCTCCAATCCGCGTCGGTGAGCAGTCGTGCTTCTGAACCGGGGGGAGCCGGGCGGGCGGCGGAGACAAAATGAAGGTCCGTCAGCACCCATTCTGCCCGAATGAGCCCATACGAACTCAGCACAGTGTCATGCTTAGCGCATCTGAGAAGAGATCAAGCCTTCCGAATAGAAGAGACCCAAAATGATGGCCACCAAGAGATTCCGCCAGTGGCGGATTCGGCAGGGCCAAGATCGAGTGGACAGGGCCGGGGTTGAACCGGCGACACCTGGATTTTCAGTCCAGTGCTCTACCAACTGAGCTACCTGTCCGGCGTTCCGCAATGGAATGCAAACTTTGATAGTATATGCCGCTTGCCGTGTGTGTCAACAGCCCCGCCGCAGCTTTTCGGCGAGAATGGTATCTCGGTCCATTTTCCGGAAAAAAGGAGCGGGCAGGTCCCGGAAATTCGCGCCAGAGAGGGGGTTGCAAAGGCTTGACAACCGCCGGAACCGGGTCTACGATCGAGGCTGAGGATTCCATTTCCCTCGGTGCTCTTCCGAAATCGCACTACCTATTCAATTCGGAACATCCTGCTCCAGGGTAGCGCGCAGCGTTCGACCGAGGGGAATCGGTCTGAGGAGTTGGGCAATGCAGTACGAGGCGAGCCAATTCGAAGGCATCCGCCGGCATCGGCTGACGGTGAGCCTTGTCCTTGTCGCGTGTCTGCTGGGCAGTCACGCCACACCTGCCGAACTTGGCCCCGAAAGTCCCGAGGTGCGTCAGGCGATCGATCGTGCACTGCACTATCTCGAGACGGGCAGCCAGAGCGAGAATCGGATGGGCGGACATGCGCTGATGGGACTCGCCATGATCAAGCACGGATCGAATCGCGAGCACCCTCTGATTCAACGCGCCGTTGCCACCATCCAGAAGAACTTGGGGGACTGCAACCCCGAAAAGTTCCAGTCTCGCGAGATCTACGGCCCCGGCCTCGCCACGATCTTTCTGATCGAACTCGACCCGTCTACGTACCGCCGCGAGATCGAATGCCTGCTCGAATGGTTGCGGCGCGCCCAGAAGCCGCATGGCGGCTGGGGGTATTCCGACCGGACGACCGGCGATACGTCCATGGTGCAGTATGCCGTTCTCGCGTTCTGGACGGCGCAGCAGGCGGGTTTTACGGTCGAACAGCCGATGATCGAGAACATTACCGACTGGCTGATCCATACGCAGGATCCCAGCGGCGGATTCGGTTATCAGGGCAAGATCGCCCCCACGGAAGATCTTGTTCCGCAGGATTCGGTCCGCCTGAGTCTGACCGCCGCCGGATTGGGAAGCCTGTATATCTGCGCCGACATGCTGGGACTTGCTCCGCAGGCTCCGCAGCAAGAGGAAGGGATTCCGGCGGCGTTGCGCAAGGTGCAGGAAGGCCAAGCGAAGGCCCCGCCGCCGAAGACTCGCATCGATCAGAAACTATTGGTTGCCGCCCAACGGCGAGGCAATCAATGGATCGCGAAGAACTTCAAGATCAATCCGGACCAGTGGACCCACTACTACATGTATGCACTGGAACGCTACATGAGTTTCCGCGAAGCCGCCGAAGGCCAGGGTGCACACCGTATCGCCTGGTATCACCTGGGGGCCAAGTTCCTCAGCGAAAGCCAGGATGAAGCCGGGAGTTGGAAGGGGCAAGCGTCGGGGCCGGTCGATACGGCCTTCGGGCTTCTGTTCCTGATGCGGTCGATGCGAAAGAGTATCGACAAGGCCCAAGGGCTGGGCGCCGGACTCATGGTGGGCGGACGCGGACTGCCGAAGGACACCAGCCAGCTTCAGGTACGCCGAGGGAAGGTCGTGGCGAAGTCGCTCATGGGGCCTGCCGAAGACTTGCTGGCCATGCTCGACGATCCCGATGCAGACGAATACGACGACGTCGTGGAGAAACTGACCGACCTGACCCCGGACGAAGCACACAAGCTGTTCGGTACGCGCCCCGATCGCCTGCGGCAGCTCGCACGCGACACATCGCCGCAGGCTCGAATTGCCGCGGTTCAGATGCTGGGTTCGGGTCGCAATTTGGACAATGTCCCCCTGCTGATCAAGACGCTGGATGATGAAGACACAGCCGTCATGCGTGCGGCGCGAGACGCCCTGAGACGACTGGCGCGGAATCCGCTGGGGTTCGGCCTGCCCGACTCGCCCAACGCAGGCCAACGGGCCGACGCAATCGGCCAATGGAAAGCCTGGTGTCGTGCCGTACAGCCGGACGCCGAATTCGAGAATTGAGCCACATCGTGAGAGCCTCCACGTCATCGAGTTCCGAATCCTCCGGCCTCAATGGGCTGCGTGTGTCGAACTACGACCGCGTGTTGAGCATGGTCCTGGCGGCCGTCATTCTGGTTGGGCTGGCCGTGATGATCCTGCTGGCCCTGTGGCTGACCAGCCGGCTGTTTCTCGGGCAGGCGGCCGTGCCGGTTGTTCTGGAGCAGGTTGGCTCGAACGATAGCCCGCTGAGCGACCAGCGCGATCTCGAGACGCCGGACGTCGATCCGACCGACCTGATGGAACCGCAGATCACCGACCGACTGGCCTCGATTGCCGACGTGGTGGCCTCACAATCGGCCATGCTGGGCGAGCCGAGTCAGGGGGGAGCGGGAAGCGGCGGCAGCGGCGGTTCGGGCGGCGTCCAGCGGCACTGGGAACTGACGTTCATGCAGGGCAATACGCTGGAAATGTACGCCCGTCAGCTCGACTACTTCAAGATTGAGCTGGCCGTGCTCGAACCGGGGAATCGGATCACGTACGTCTCGAACCTGACCAACGCAAAACCGGACGTCCGTTCCGGCGAGGCCGATGCCGAGAAGCGTTACTACCTCACCTGGCGCGGCGGCGATCTGGTGGAGGCCGATCGGCAGCTTCTGTCGCGGGCAGGCGTGCGGAGTGAAGGGCGCATCATTTTGAAACTCCTGCCGCCTGAGGTTGAAGCACAGCTTGCCCATCTGGAGAAGGCTTATGCACGCGCTCAGGCGGACAAGGTGCGACGAACGCGGTTCAGCATCGGCCCGGATGGCGACGGGTTCCAATTCCGAGTGGCGGATCAAACATTCCGATAGGCGGCGTCCCGATGGGGGCGCTGACGACTTTCTCTATTCGACATGAAGGACGACCATGGATCTGACTGCGATTACCGGGTTTCTGGCAATCCTCATCTACGCGGCATTGGCGCTCATTGCCCTGTGGGGCGCGTTTTGCGTCATCATCGTGTGGCGGCGGGTCGCGCAGGTACGGTTCCGCAACGAACAGGAACAATCCGAGTTCCTCGATCAGCTCGACGAACGGCTTCAGGGGGGTGATCTGGACGCCGCCGGTTCGATGTGCGACGGCGACCTTCGCGCCCTACCCCAGCTCATCCTGCTGGCCACGTCGAATCGCCAGCTCGGCTTCGCCAAGGTTCGCGATATGCTGGTCGATCGCTTTCGTCGCGATGTGCTGGCCGACCTGGAGCATCGCCTCACGTGGGTCGAAACGGTCATCAAGAGTGCTCCGATGGTCGGCCTGTTCGGGACGGTCGTCGGCATGATGGGCGCCTTCAGTAAACTGGCCAGCCAGCAGCAAGAGAATATCAGCCCCAGCGTCCTGGCAAGCGACATCAGCCTCGCACTGATCACGACGGCCTGCGGTCTGGCCATTGCCATTCCGCTAGTGCTGGCCCGTGCAAGCGTGAACGTGCGGATCCGGCAGATGGAAGACCTGGCGGGTTTCGGCCTGACGCGTTTCCTCGAGATGTTCAAGGCAGCCGTCGCGAGTGAAGGTGCGGCCGATGCCCGCAAAGCGGCGAAAGGAGACGCGCATGGCGCTTGAAGGGCTCACTGCCGGCGAACATGAAGAGGTCGATGTTGTCGACGCCCTGTTGCGCCGCCGGCGACACTCGGAATCGGTCGATCTGGACATTACACCCATGATCGATATCGTCTTCCTCTTGCTGATCTTCTTCCTGGTCGCCTCCATTCCCGACATGCAGACGGAGGCCGACCTTCCTCCTGCACGGCATGGCGTCGGTGTGAATCCGCATTCGTCCATCGTATTCACCCTGGCCGAGCGGTCCGGCCCGGCCGGCGCGAAGGTGTACCTGAGCGACGGCAAGAGCGGCGCGCCGATCCCCGCCGATCCGGGCGGCCAGGAAGCGGCCATCGATCGTGCGCTGCGAGGTCAAGGCGGCGTGGCGCTCCCCGACGATTTCACGGAGCAGGAGGCGATCATCCGCGAGGCCGTGTCAACCGGCTTCCATCGGATGGGGCTGACGAACGTGCTGCTGAAGGCCGAAAAAGGCGTGCTGCATCGCGATGTCGATCGCGTCTCGCGCGCCATTGCCTCCGCCGATGCCGAGGGAATCCAACTGAACCTGGCCGTATTCGAGGTCCGCTGATGCCGAACACCCTGGAACGCCCCGAAATTGCCCCCGCCGCAGACGCGCCCCCGGTGCGATTCCGCAACGATTCGGAGCGGGAAGAGGACGACCTGGACATGACTCCCATGGTCGATGTCACGTTCCTTCTGCTGATCTTCTTCATGATCACGGCGGCGTTCAGCCAGCAGAAGGCCATCGAGGCGCCCCCTCCCGACCCGGACGAACAGAATCGCGCCCGCACGGTCCAGGAGATCGAAGAGGATGCCGACTTCGTTGTCGTCCAAATCGACAAGGATAACGCGATCTGGATCGGTGAAAGCGAAGCGCCGAGCGAGCAGGATCTGCTGGTCAAGCTTCGCGCCGCACGAAACGCCACTTCGGAAGACCGAATACGCGGCCCCACGAAACTGCTCGTGCTGGCCGATATGGCCTGCCGGCATGAAACGGTGGTTCGTGTGCTGGACGCAGGCAACGCAATCGGGTTCGAAAGTCTGAGACTTGCCACCGTTGATGAGGACGATTTTTGAGTGCAGGCAGGGCGAGCCACCGGACTCGGCAAACGCCCCCCTGCCTTTGGTCACGACAAACGCTGAACCGACATGAGATGATTCATGCTTCAGACGGAGAAGTTTCTTAGTATTCTGGCCGAGCGCGACCTGTTGCCGGCAAAGCTGCTTGCCAGCTTGCGGCAGCAGGTGGCGAAGTCGTCCAAGCCCGTTAGCCCGGAGTTGCTGGCCAAGCGATTGACGGACGCAGGCCATCTGACGCCGGCGCTCGCCAAGCGGCTACTGGCGGCACTGCCGGCGCCGGAGGTCGAATCGCCATCGGCCGCCGCGCCTGCGTCATTGCCGGACGACGATCTTGGCCTTGCTCCTTTGGAAGAAGACGGCAATCTCGCGCCATTGGAAGACGAACTCGGCCTGGCGCCGCTGGAGGACGAACTCGGCCTGGCGCCCTTGGAGGAAGATGCGAGGCCGAAGCGGTCGCCGGCTCCCAAGCCATCGTCCGCCGCCAAGCCATCGTCCGCCGCCAAGCCATCGTCCGCCGCCAAGCCATCGTCCGCCGCCAAGCAGCCGGCCAAACCATCGAAACAATCGGTCCAGCCATCGAAGCAATCGGCCAAACCGCCGAAAGAACCGGCCCAAAAGTCGCCAGGTGCTTCAAGTCCTGCGACGGAGCCTTCATCCTCGGCCAAAGGCGCGGCGGCCGCAAAACCGAAGGAAGGCAAACCCGTCGAACCTGCACCGGCAACTTCCTTATTGGACGAGGAACTTGCCCCGCTCGATTCGGAAGCCATGGGGACCGGGTCGCTCGACGGCCTGTTGGGCGCCGCAGGCATGGACGCGGCAGCGGCGTCCGCCGGCAGTCCGCTGCTGACAACGCCTGCGAAGAAGAAAGGCCCGTTCGGCTGGCTGAAAGGAGGTCGCGGCGGCGTGCGCCGTCGGCGGGAGAACATCTGGGACTCGCCCCTGCTGTTGATCAGCGGCGGCCTGCTTGTCGGGCTTCTGATTCTCGGAGTCGTCCTCCTGTGGGCCCTGGGCCGCCAATCGGGCGACGAGGCGTTGGCGGCCGCCAACGAGGAGTATCGGGCCGGCTCCTATGCCCAAGCCATCCACAAGTTCGAGCAGTTCCTCGACCGGTTCCCCAACCATCCGGGCGCCGGCAGCGCCCAAGTTACCAAGGGACTCGCACGCCTGCGGCAAGCCACCGTTCCCGGCGCCGATTGGTCGGCCGCGCTGGCGGAAGCCCAGCAGGTGTTGCAAGAGATTCGGCGGGAAGATTCGTTCGGCGATGCCGGCGGCGAGCTTGCATCCATGCTGCCTGCCATTGCCGAAGGATTGACCGCCCAAGCGCAGAAGACGAGCGACTCCGCGTTGCTCGTGCAGGCGCGCGAGGCGTTAGCATTGGCGGGCAATCGGATGAACGTGCCGACACGTCTTCAGCCGACGGCGAAGCTTGAAGAGATGGAGGCCCAACTTGCGTTGGTAGAACGGCAGATTCACCAGGAAGCCGAATTGGCGGCGGCCATTGCAGACATCGACAAGGCCGTTGCCCAGGGCGACCCCCAGGCGGCCTACGACATCCGCCGCGAGCTACTGCGAGAGTATCCGGCGCTCGTTCACGATGCCGCATTGGCGACTGCCACTCGCGCCATTTCCGCAGCACAGCAGTCGGCAGTTCGCACAACCGAGGAGTCGGTTGCCGCCGACTCCACACCGCCGGCCAGTCCTGTTTCGGCGACGATCACGCTGGGAGAACGCGTCACCAAGGAATCGCTACCGGGAATGGACAACGGGGTTTTTGTAACCGTCGTCGCCGGATCCGCCTACGGTATCCGCCTTACGGACGGACAGATTCTCTGGCAGAGGCGCCTTGGCATGGCGGCCGACGGCTTGCCGACGCCCATCACCGCCGTTCCCGCCACAGCCGAAGCGTCTGCCGACTGGTTCGTCGTATCTCCGGCGGCAAACGAACTCTGCCGACTCGACGCGAGCACCGGCCAACTGCGCTGGCGGTTACCGCTTGAAGGGCCGGTTGCAGGCAGTCCGGTCCTTGCCGGTAAATCGCTTGTCGTGGCGACACGCGCCGGGCGTCTGCACGTGATTGATCCGGAATCCGGGACTTCCGTACGGCAGATCCATTTGCCGCAACCGGTCGCCGTTGCGCCGGCTGTCGATGCTGCCCGAGGCATCATCTATCAGCCTGCCGATCACTCGAACCTGTTCGTTCTGGAACTGAAAAGCGGCCGGTGTCTTGACGTGGTCCACCTGGGCCATGCGGAAGGCAGCATCACGGCGTCGCCGTCGCCGGCGTCCGGCGTATTGCTGGCGCCGATCAACGACCGCGCAAAGACGGCCAGTCTGCGCGTGTACGGCGTTGCCGAGTCCGGGGCGGAGACGTCGCCGTCTGGCGAGGCGGGTTCCGGCGGCCGTCTGCAATTGCTGCAGGAGTTTCGTGTTCGCGGGCAGTTGCACACATCGCCCGTTGTGGCCGGCCGGAATGTCGTTGCGGTCACCGACCTCGGCGCCGTCTACGCCTTCGAATTGAGCGCCGCCGATCGTGACAAACCGCTCATTTCCACGTTGCAGCGGAAAGAAACGATTGCCGATCCGTTGACGAGCTACTGCTTGCTGCAAGAAGGCCGCCTCTTCCTGGCCGACAGCCAACTGACGCGGTTCGACGTGCGGACCGCAGAAGGCAGGCTTGCGCCGCGCTGGGTCAGTAGCGAAGACAGTGCGTTTCTTCAGGCCCCCTTGCTGCGCGGCGATGCGATCATCCACGTGCGACGGCGTGAAGGCCAACCTGGAGTGATTGTGGCGGCGGTTCACAGCGATGACGGGCGGACCCTGTGGCAGAACCGGATTGCCACACCGCCTGCCGCTTCTTCCATCCTGACCAACGGTGGAAAACAAGTGACCGCCGTCCATAGTACGGGTGCAGTCTTCCGGCTCGAGATCGACGGTCTTAAGAGCGATGCCGTGCATGACGAACCGGCAATGACCGCCGACTTCTTCGGCAGGCCGGTCGATACGGTCCTCGGGCTGGATGATGGCGTCTTGTTACTGGCGGCCGGAGCGGGAGACAAGCATCTGGCATTGTGTTCTGCAAGCGATGCGAACGGGCGGTGTGTGCAGCGCGCGTTGCCGGAAGAACTTGCCTGCCCCCCGTCGCTGTACGCCGGCGCCGTGCTGGCGCCGTGTGTTCCGGGGCATCTCTATCTGTACGATCCGCAGACCGGGGAAATGCGCGCCGCCCCGTTCCAGCCGGCATTGAAACCGGGAACCCAGCTTGCATGGAACACACCCGCAGTGACCGAAGGAGGGCGCGTGGCCGTGAGCGATGGCCGGGGCACACTGTTCTCGCTCGCCATGGAATCGTCGCCGAAACCACACTGGAAGGCCGTGGCGCATGTCAAGCTGCCAGAAGCCCTGTCCCGGCCGCTTGCCTCGATCGGCGATCTGCTGTTCGTTGTTGACCAGACGCCTGCCGTTGCCGCTTATGAAATGCCCGATCTGAAGGCTCGCGAGTCGTTGCCTTTGGACCAGCCGTGCATCTGGGGACCTGTGGGAGTCGGTCAACACATTCTACTCGCGACCGCCGCCGGCCGACTGGCCTGTTATGACGGATCGGCAAAGCGCGTCTGGGAGGTTGATTTGCCGGACTCGCCGCCTGCGGGCGTAGCGGCTGTCGATCAGGAACGATTTCTGGTGTCAACGGCGGGAGGCGTACTCTGGTGGATCGGCGCTGCGGACGGGCAAGAGCTGGGCCGAATCGACGTGCAGCGGCCGTTGGCTTGCGCCCCGGTTGCCATCGGGCGGGATGTGGTGGTTGCCGGTTGTGACGGCAGTCTCTATCGAGTGGAGGCGCCCGAATGACCCCCATACTTCTGCTGGCCGCCGCCATCTGCGCCCAGGCCGCTTCGGCCGATCTGCCGTTGTACGAACAGGAGCCGTTCGATCGAATCACGCTGAACGAAGCGAACGACGGGACGGTGCTCGACGTGGAACCGCTCGATCTGCCTGACCGAAGGCTTCCGGAGAAGCCGAAATCGACAGACAAGCTGCGCGTGCATCTCCTGTCGCGGCTTGGTGACGAATATGAAGTCGCGTGGCAAGATATCGCGAAAGTGGAATTGTTCGAGCAGATGGTCCTTGCCGAAGCTCAACGTCTGACCGCCCAGGGGGAATTGGAGAAAGCGTACGACTATTACGCGTATCTTGAGAAGCAGGACCCCGAGTTGCCCGGCCTTGCCGAGGCCATGGAGGCCTATCTGTACGAGGAGGCAAAGGCGGCCCACCGCGCGGGGCGGTTCGACCGGGCCCTGGCCATGCTCCGCGAAACGTATCGCCGAAACCCGAAACGCGAAGGGTTGGAGAAAGCCCTCGGCATGGCCACCGTTCAACAGATCGAGCATTATGCCGGCGGACACGACTATGCCGCAGTCCGCTCGCTTCTCAACAACCTGGCGGAGTTGTTTCCCGAGCACGAGGTGGTTGTGCAATGGAAAGCCCAGCTTGTCCGGCAGGCAGAGCAATCGCTGGCCGAGGCGCGCGAGGCGGTAAGTCAGCAACGGTTCGGCGATGCGGCAAAATCGTGCCGAAATGTAATGGCCTTATGGCCCGACCTGCCCGGAGCTCGCGAATTGGCCGAGCAGATTCACGCCGGCTACCCGCGAGTGGTCGTCGCGGTGACCACGGTGGCGAGTCACGCCGAACCTTCAAGCCTGTTCGACTGGAACGCACGCCGCAGCGGCCGCCTGCAGTATCGTACCCTTGTGGAACTCGTCGGAGCGGGAACCGACGGCGCCCAGTACGCCTGCCCGCTGGGACAATTGACGCTGGAACCGCTGCAACGGCAGTTGGTATTCCAGATAGAACCGGGAATCGGTTGGGCAGGTCGAACGGAGACGCTCACCGGTTATGATGTCTCGCGACAATTGCTTTGGCCGGTCGATCGGTGGGGCGGGGCCGACCGGTCGGTGGGAGATCATCTGGTCGCCCAGGTGGACGTGAGAGACGTCTATCGCGTGGAGGTTGATTTGCTCCGGGCACCGCTGCGGCCGGAACGATGGCTTCAGAAGATCGTGCCTCCGGTAACATGGTCGGGTCCGCCCGGCAGATTTCCGGCAAACGGGTCTTACTCGCCGGCAGACGGCGGCGTCGAGGGTGCGACATTCACGGCGAACGATGGCTACTTCGGCCGTCAGGCGGGTCAGCCGGCAGAGATTGTCGAGTTGGCGTTGGAACCGCATCAGGCGGTTGCGGCGCTTCGTGCGGGGCGTATCGACATAATCGACCGCGTTGCCCCCTGGACCTTGCCGGAAGTGCAAGACGACGCCCTGAAGGACGATGCCGTTGTCGCAATCCAGCCGTATGCGTTCCCGCTGGTCCACTGCCTTGTTCCAAGTCCGCGTGGGGCTCTGGTATCGCGACGCTCGTTCCGCCGCGCGCTGGTATACGGGATCGATCGGCAGCGGATTCTGACCCAACTATTGCACAAGCGTGAATTGCCTGGCTGCGAGGTTGCCGACGGCCCGTTTCCCGGCGGATATGCCCGCGACCCCGAAGTTACGCCGCGTCCGTACGACCCGCGTCTGGCCATCGTCCTGGCCGATCTGGCGCGACGGGAGTTGGCCGCCGCCAAGTCCCGCCCGCCCGAGGCGGCTGGTGAGGCGAAGTCTTCAGATCAGACAGTCCCCGCTGCTGAGGCAGTTCCCGCTGCTGAAGCAGGGCCCGCTGCTGAGGCAGTTCCCGCTGCTGAAGCAAAGGCGGCCGATGCGACGAAGCCGGCCGGTAAGGCAGAGGCGGAGGTTCCTGGTGGCAACGCGCCGGACACCGAAACACCGCTTGTTCTGGCCTATCCGCCGGATGCGGTCGCCCGTGCCGCGTGCACTATGATCAAACGTCACTGTGCGGCGGTCGGGATCGGCGTGGAGCCAAGGGTAATGACTTCGGAGGAAACCGCCGTGTTGGAACAAGGGCGTTTTCCGGAAGGAGTCGATTTGCTGTACGTAGAACTGGCCGTCTGGGAACCTGTGGTCGATGCGGCAAGGCTTTTCGGTCCCGGGGGCCTGTGTTCGCACGGCAGTCCGTACCTCCAGCTCGGCTTGCGGCGTTTGGCCGACGCCGCCGATTGGTCTACCGCCCGTGCCGCACTCACGGCCATCCACCGTGCCGTTTACGACGAAACCACCGTCATCCCGCTCTGGCAGCTTACGGAGTACATGGCATACCGCCGCGATTTGGAGGGCGTTGCAGCGCGCCCTGTGACCCTGTATCAGAACGTGGAAGACTGGCGGCCTTCGTTCCGCTACCCTTCCCCTTGAGAGGACCGATGGCAGCTTCGCCCTACAACGGCTGTTTTTGGCTCGTCGCCGGGCTTGTGGCAACGGCAGCCGCCTCCGTTCATGCACAAACGGTATGGGAGCTTACCCCATACCAGGTGCGCGTCGCCGTTGTGGTTCCAAAAGGCGCGCAATTGCAAGACGTGCCTCCCGGTCTGGCCCAAGTGCTGACCGGGAGACTCGAAGGTCTTGTCGGCGCTGCGTGGCGAGTCAATGTGGGACCGGGCGCCGACGACGAGTCGAACGTGTGGCAGCTTCCGGAAGGCGGCCACGATCCCTGGAAACTCCCCGAATCATGGCGCAAGGCCAAATACGATAAGGTGCTGTTGCTTCGCGTCGATTCGCAAATCGACGGCTGGCGCGTCGGTGCGCGAGAATGGGACGCGGCAACCTGCCGGCTCGGGCCTGAAGTGGTGCGTTCCGTCCCCCAGCCGGCCAGGCTTCGCGACCTTGCAATCGGTGTGTTGTTCGAGGCATTTCGGCCGCTGGCCCGCATCGAGCGCGTCGAGGCCGGCGAAAAGGGGCAGTACGCCGTCCTCCGTGTGCGCGCCGGCGCGCTGCCCGCTCGCGATCCGGACCTGCAATGGGTTCACCCCAGCCAGGTGTTCTGCCCCGTTCTGCGACGAGACGACCGGGAAGGCCAATTGCGACGCAACGACGACGGCGAAGCGGTCTTGCCACAGCCCGCGCCATGGACATTTCTCGTTGCCCGCGAGATACGAAACGCAGATGTGCGATGTCGCATCGAAAGTGGATTGACTGCGCCGATGCTCATCAGCCGCCGCGGCCGGATCGAGTCGTTTGCCCTGGCTGTTATGCCGCAGAACAGAATAACCCGTCTCACGGTCTTGGATCGGCAGGAACCGCACAACCCGATTCCCGGCTACGATGTCTTTCTGCAGCAGCCTGGCACACAGACGACGCGGTTTCTCGGCCGAACCGGGCAGGACGGCGGAATCGACATCCGGCCGCAGACCGAACGGGCACGGCCGGCTTCGTCTCCAGAGAGTCAAGAGGGCATTCCATCCGACATCGAGCAGTCTTCGCCCGCCGCGCCGGCCATTGCCACGATCCTGGTGCGCAGCGGAAAGCAATCGCTGGCGCGACTTCCACTCGTTGCCGGTTTCGCGCCGGAACTGACGGCCTATCTGCCCGACGATGTCAAGCGTCTGGAGGCCGAAGCCTTCATTCAAGCCTTGCAGGAGCAACTGGTCGATCTGGTTACGCAGCGCCGCGTCCTTCTGGAACAAGCCCAGTCGCAAATGGATGCCGGGCGTTTCGATGCAGCGAAGGAAATCATCCGCCAGATCGAACAGCTTCCGGACCGCGAAACACTCCGCCGGCGACTGACAACGCGGCAATCACAGCTTCGCTCGTCCGATCCGCATATCCAGCGGCAGATCGAGACCCTTTTCGGCGATACGGAAAAGCTGCTCAACCGTCACCTGGATCCCGCGCCTGTAGCGGCCCTTTCTCAAGCGATTTCGAAGCACGTAGGCGGCGTCTCCGGGCCATAAGCATCGCGGCTATTGCGGTTCGGGCGTTTCTGGAAAAGCGCTTTGGCGGGTATCGCCCTGGCCACGTCGGATTTCTTGGCCCCATTTCGGATGTCACCTTGGCCGATCCCTTCGTGTGGCGGGTGCGTCCGTCCGACGATGGCGTCAAGAAACTTACGAAAAGCGCCCTTTCTTGGCGATTCTTTCGCCGAAACACGGAAAATCGCCAAAGTGATCTTGACCGAAATGGCCATCACCGATATTTAACCCGCTCTCTTCTATTAGAGTCTTGTCCGTGAACGGCAATCCGCCCTTTCGGAGCGGGCCGCCGGGATCGGTGAGGGGATATTGATTCGCTCGGGAGCGTATTGGAAACCTGAATGGGCGCGGCACAAAAACGACGCCGCAGCCAAGTCCTGTCCGTGGACATACACGGCACCCAGAAACTAAGGAGTAGAGGGATCGTGTTGAAAACCACTATAAGCACACTGACTGGTGGGATTGCGCTGGCGATGGCCTTTGGGGTGAGCAGCGGCGCAGCCGCTTCACCATGGCTCTATGGTCCGATGATCATAGGCCAGGCGAACGCGGCGCCGGCAAACGCTGCCGAACAATGCAGCCAACTTCTGCAACGGGCTCGTCAGGCAATGTCAGAAAATGACCTCGACGCGGCGCAGAGGCTGCTCGATCAGGCTGAGAGCCTGAACGTCAAACCGAACCCTCTGAATCCTTTCGCCGACACGACCGCCAAGGTTCGTCGTGACCTGGACCGAAAACGGGATGCGGCCGCCAACCCGACGTTGCCCAGCCAGCGTTTCTCGCCGGCCGCGCTGTTGGGAGGTGCGGAGCGAACGACGCCTGCGGATCCCTTCACCGGCCGTACGGCAGAGGACGTCGCCCGGCAACTGAACGACCGCAAAGGGCAAGCCGTTTCCTACTTGCAGCGAGGCCGTGCAGAACTGCAGAAGAACAACCTGCCGGCTGCCACCCACTGGTGCCATCAAGCGGCGCAACTGGGCGTCTCCTTCGGCCCGAACGAAGACTCGCCGGCCAGGCTTGCTGACGAAATCCGCGCCCGCGGCGGTTCCATCACGCCTCCGCCTGCCGATACGCAGCACGCGTCCCAAATGAATCCTCCGGATCATGCTCCCGCCGTTCCCGTCCGTTCGCTTCCCAAACCGCCTTCGCGCACCGACTCGGCCATGACGCCTCCCCAGGAGGATCAGGTCCGCCTGCCGGGCGCCCTGGACGGACTCCGCCGGGCCGCACCGAACGCCGCAGATTCGCAGGCACGCGCCCAAAGCGATCACCTTCTGCTCCAATCTCGCCTGGCACTGGCCGTCGGCGACATTCGCCGCGCACAGCAGTTTTCCGATCAGGCGCAGCGCCTTGGCATTACCTATCAGGCCAACGAAGACTCGCCTGCAAGGGTTCGCGCCTTGATCGACAAGGTGCAACATATCACCGAGCAACCCGAAGAGCGAAAACGCTCCGAGGCCTACCGCCGCCAGTATGCGCGTGTGCTCATGGAGCAGGCGGAGTCACTTCTGGGGCATGGTGAATTGGATGAGGCAGAGCGTCTGACCTTCCGCGCGGCCGAACAGCGGGTGCCCTATGCACCGGCAGAGATGAAGCCCGAAGATTTGCAAAAACGCATTGCCGATTATCGCCGCAACGGCTCCCGTCCAGACATGGCCGATCGGGCGGCCGCATTGGCGGGCCTTGCCGGACCGTCGCAGCAGAACGCCGCCGCCAGGGATCAGGTCGTAACCATGACGCGCGACGCGCGTGCAGCGCTGCGGGCCGGCGACCTGAACCGCGCCGAGCACATCGCACGGCAAGCCCAGCAACTCGGGGTTCCCGACCATGTCTTCGCGCCGAACGAGGATCGGCCCGGCCTCGTCCTGCTTGACGTCTATCAGGCGAAGCAGCGCCAGGGCGCCGTCGTTCAGGCCGGCGCCGATATGGTGATGCCGGCGACCGGCGAGCAGCCCAACGGGCGCCATGCCGACCGAGCGTACTACGATCCGTCGCAAGACTATTCGCACAATGTTCCGGCCTCGAGCAACAACATGCTGCCGCTTACCGGACCGCAAGCTTACCAGGTGGCCCAGAACACGCAGCCTCCGGTCCGACCGCAACCACTCGA
The DNA here is from genome assembly GCA_040772845.1 of Thermoguttaceae bacterium. Lineage (GTDB taxonomy): Bacteria > Planctomycetota > Planctomycetia > Pirellulales > Thermoguttaceae > PWXP01. Next base: position 6,216,650 of record JAXGXG010000001.1, on the reverse strand, counting down.
CGCCAATCCGGCGCCGAGCGGCGGTTCGGGCGAACAGCTCATCGCCCAAGGAGAAGCGGCACTGCGCGCCCACGATCCCCAACGAGCCCTTGATCTTTTCCGGCAGGCCAGCCGGTACATGAACCAGCTCGATCCCATGGATGCCCAGCGGCTCCAGGAACGCCTGGAACTGCTCTCGCAGCAAGGCGCTGCGGCGCAGCCGCCTGCCGGCGCCGGTTCTCTTGGCGACGACGTCGCGGCGAAGCAGCGTATTCTGGTGCAGCAGGTGCTTGCCGACCTGGCGCACCAGGAGACGAGCGCGGAAGCCATGAAGGAGAAGGATCCGGACGGCGCGCTGGCCATGCTGCAAGCAGCCCGCTTGAAAATCGAGCAGTCCGACCTGGAAACGACTTCACGCCAGCGGCTGATGGCCCGCGTCGATCGGCGCATGGCCGAAATCCGAAGCTACATCGAAGAGAACCAGCCGCTCATCGACCTGGAGCAGAAGAACCAGCGAATTCGCGACGACATCGATCGCGAACAGCGGATTCGACTCGAAGTGCAAGACAAGGTCGCACTGATGGTCGATGAATTCAACCGGCTGTGCGACGAGGAACGCTATGCGGAAGCGGAAGTTACCGCCAAGCGTGCGGCCGAATTGGATCCGCATAACCCCGTAGTCAAACAGATGCTGCAGTTTGCCAAGTTCGTCCACCGGCATTCCAGCAACGTCGCTTTGCAGTCGCGCCGCGAGGAAGGTTTCTGGCAGGCGCTCGACCGCGTCGAGCAATCCTCGATACCGTTCGACGACGGGCAACCGATCGTCTTCCCCGATAACTGGGGAGCGCTGACCGAGGGCCGCGAACGATTCGCCGGTGACCGTCGGCGCAATCGCAGCGAGCGGGAACTCGAAATCGAGCAGAAGCTGCGCACCCCGGTCATGCTCAACTTCCGCGATGCTCCCTTGGCAACCGTCCTGGAGCATCTGGCCAATCTGGCCCAGGTGAACCTCCATCTCGATCCCCAGGGATTGGCGGAGGAGGCCGTCTCGAGCGATACGCCGGTCACCATCCGGCTGAGCCAGGAGATTTCGTTGAAGAGTGCTCTGAACCTGATCCTCCAGCCGTTGCATCTCAGTTACGTCATCAAGGACGAGGTGCTGAAAGTCACCAGCGAGCAGATGCGCGACGGCGAGGTCTTTACCGTGACCTACGATGTGGCCGACCTGGTCATTCCCATCCCCAACTTCGTACCCGGGAAAATGGGCATTCAGTCGGCCTTGCACGAAGCCTACAGCGACCTGGGCTATGGCGGCGGGAATCCGTGGGGCGGCAATTCCGGCCCGCTTGCCGTCATGGCCAGCAACGACGGCCGCGCGAATGCAGGCGCGATCAATCCGGCCGTTCTCGCCCAATTGGGCGGTACCGGCAACAGCGGTCCTATCACCGGCCTTGGCAATCCCATGTCCGGCGGGTTCGGCCCGGGAGGCCCAGGCGGCGGCGCTCAAGCCGACTTCGACAGCCTCATCGAACTGATCACCTCGACCGTCAAGCCGCAAACGTGGGATGAGGTCGGCGGCCCGGGCTCCATCGCGCCGTTCGAGACCAACCTGAGCATCGTCGTGAGCCAAACCCAGGACGTCCATGAAGAGATCGTCGACCTGCTGGAACAGCTTCGCCGACTCCAGGACCTCCAGGTTACCATCGAGGTTCGCTTCATTACCTTAAACGACAACTTCTTCGAACGTATCGGCGTCGACTTCGACTTCAACATCAAAAACAACCTGGAGGGCGTCACCACGACCGTTACCACGGGTGATGATGACGACGATGATGACGACGATGACGATGATACGACGGTCGATCTCAACGGTCTCGACGGCAGCGCGGTGGTCGGGCTCCAATCGCCGGGAATATTCTCGGCCGACCTGGAGATTCCCTTCACCCAGAATAGCTACGGCTTGGCGGTTCCGCAGTTCGGCGGATTCGATGCCGCGGCTGGTGCTCAGATGGGATTCGCCATTCTGAGCGATATCGAAGCGTACTTCTTCATCAACGCCGCTCAGGGCGATACCCGGAGCAACGTGCTCCAGGCGCCGAAGGTCACGCTGTTCAACGGCCAGCAGGCGTTCGTTTCCGACACCTCGCAAAGTCCGTTCGTCATCAGTGTCATCCCGGTCGTCGGCGACTTCGCCGCGGCACAGCAGCCTGTAATCGTCGTGCTGTCCGAAGGGACCTTCATGACCGTGCAGGCGGTGGTCTCGAAAGACCGCCGGTTTGTCCGGCTGACGGTGGTGCCGTTCTTCAGCCAGATTGACGACGACGTGAAGACCTTCACGTTCGAGGGTTCGGAGACGTCGACCACTGACAAGTCGGGGACCGGCTGGGTGAATCCGGATGATCCGAACGACTGGCGGCGGACGGAGGACACCGAAGACTCGGCCACCACGTCCACCGGCACCACAGTCCAGCTTCCGACGTTCTCGTTCGTGACCGTTACCACGACGGTGAGCGTTCCGGACGGCGGAACCGTACTGCTGGGCGGCATCAAGCGGTTGAGCGAAGGCCGGAAGGAGTTCGGTGTGCCGATGCTCAACAAACTGCCCTACATCAACCGGCTGTTCAAGAACGTCGGAATCGGGCGTGAAACCCAGAGCCTCATGATGATGGTAACACCACGCATCATCATCCAGGAAGAGGAAGAAGAACGGCTGGGTATCGCGCCGTAAGGAGTCTTTTTCGAGTTGCCTTTTCGTCCCCCCACTCCAGTTTAGCGACCTCCCTCCCTGGGCCGTCGCCGGCTTGCCCCCCCGAGCCGACGACGGCCTCTTGTCTTTCTTGCTATCGCTCGAAGCCGAAGTAGTTCTTTGCGTTGTCGTAGCAGATCGCGCGAACCATAGGAGCAACCAGGTCCATGTCGTCGGGGATCAGCCCCTGTTCCATTTCCGTTCCCAGCATGTTGCAGAGGATACGGCGGAAGTATTCATGACGCGTGTAAGAAAGGAAAGAGCGGCTGTCGGTCAGCATGCCTACGAATCGGCTGAGCAGTCCCATGTTGGAAAGGGCGTTCATCTGGGCCTCCATGCCCTGCTTCTGATCCAGGAACCACCAGCCGCTGCCGAACTGCATCTTTCCGGGCGTAGATCCGTCCTGGAAATTGCCGATCATGGTAGCCAGCAGCTCGTTGTCGCGCGGGTTCAGATTGTAGAGGATGGTCTTCGTCAAGCGTTCCTCTTGGTCCAGCCGGTCCAGGAAGCGGCTGAGGGGACGGGCTATCTCGTAATCGCCCATCGAGTCGCAACCGATATCGGGGCCCAATTGCCTGTACAGGCGAGTGCTGTTGTTGCGCAGCGCGCCAAGGTGGAACTGCTGCACCCAGCCCTTCTCGTGGTTCATCACGGCAAACTCGTACAGCATGGCCGAATGGAACTTGCGGATCTCGTCCTGATGTAGCTCGTTTCCGCGACGGACCCGGCGAAATACGGTGCTCACCTCCGGCTGGGTATACGGGTCCGCAACGATTGTCGCCACCCCGTGGTCCGACAGCCGGCATCCCATGGAGTGGAAGAAGTCGTGCCGGTGGCGCAATGCCGCCAGGTACGCCTCGTAGTCGTCCTTGATATCGACGTGGCTGATCGCGGTCAGCTTATCGACCCACGCATTGAACGGCTCGGCATTCGCCACGGCCATGCCCATGTCTGGCCGAAAGGTGGGAAGCACCTGGATCGGAAACGACTTGTCCGCCGCAATCAGGGCGTGATGGTCCAGGCTGTCGGTCGGGTCGTCCGTCGTGCAGACGAGTTCCACGTTCATCTGCCGCATGATGCCGCGGCAGGAGAATTCCGGCTGGGTCAGTTTCGTATTGCATCGATCCCAGATTTCCCTTGCCGTTTCCGGCGAGAGTAGCTGTCCGCTGATTCCGAGCGGCCGTTTCAATTCCAGATGGGTCCAGTGATACAAGGGGTTCCGGAGTGTCTGCGGCGCCGTCCACGCCCATCGCTCGAACTTTTCCCAGTCGGACGCATCGCCTGTGATGAATCGTTCCGGCACGCCGGCCGTCCGCATGGCGCGCCACTTGTAATGGTCGCCCTGAAGCCACGCTTGCGAAAGATTCTCAAACCGATGGTCGGCGGCAACCTGTTCCGGAGGGAGATGACAATGATAGTCGATGATCGGCAGGTCGCGCGCGTGGTCGTGATAGAGGGCCGCCGCCCGATCGTTCTGCAGCAAAAAATCGTCCGTCATGAACCTGGTGCTCACAGTCCATTCTCCTTGGGTTAGCAAAAAAAACCCCGCCGTTCACAAGGGGTGCGAAACGGCGGGGCCGGAACAGAGAAGAGGCCAAGCCTCGTGGCACATCATTCCGCCAACGGAAACGATAACCACACAGTCCACATGGATGAAACGCGATAATGAACGTTCCGAATCCGTCGCCCATCGGGCGCTACGGGGAGACAACCCCGCCCTCTACTGATGATACCAACTCTGTCGCCATTGTCCAGCTTGCCACCCGAAAGAACTGCTTCACCGGCCTTAGTTCGCCCGAAAAACCTCGCCGCAGACAATCTAGGGGGCTTGAGTTGCGATTTCCGGTTGCGAAGACGCTATCACATCTGCCTGTCGTGCCTAATGTTCCGCTTGGGTAGCACCGATGCTCTCAGTAGAACCGGCGTTGTGCCTCGTACTGGCCTGCCGGGGCGACTTGTCGGATTCCTCCATTTCTGGAGGCAGGCGGCCAAGGCTGGAGTCCCGCCTTCAGGCGGTCTTGTCTTGGCGGCCGAAGCCACGACGCCAACGGGAGGCCGCTGGTGTCCAGAAACGGAAGCGTCAGAAACTCTTGGGGGCCCGGTTTTGAGACCATTCCGAAGTCATCGGGCAGCACGTTCGATTTGCACCGCCGTGATGCACTTGGCCTGCCTGCCCATTCTGCTCGGTGTCCTTTGGAAAAACGCTGCGGAAGCCAATTGTCGCTTTCTTTCGCCTGACGGCGCGATCAAACGTAGCGTGTTGCGTCTGCCCCCTGTCCGTGCAGTCCGGTCGGCAACGCCGGTCTTCTCATCGAGAAACCTCTGCCTCGATACTCCCTTGTGCCCTGAGCCGTGTGCCGGCAATGTGGCCCTCGGGCCGCAATTGTGTTGATGGCTCAAGGAAGGCAGCCGGAAGATTCGAACCGATCACGCGTTCTACTATTCACGGAGCGCGTTATGCAACCTGGCGCTCGGGGTTGTCATGGCCGCCCCTTTGGCCAATACGTCTCTGGACCACAATTTTCGCAATTGGTGACAGGAGGACGTTCGGAGTCCAGAAACCGACAATTTCGCTGCCTTCTGGAAACCCTTTGGCGAGGGCGCTATCTTCATTCCTGTGATGGCGTGCCTCGGGCTGGCCGGCAAGGCCCTAGGCTCCCGGCCGGTATTCGACATAGGCGGCGAGTTCGGCTGCCGGACGGCACGCGAGTATCTCGTTGAGGCCCCACCCGTGCTGCTCATGCAGGCGATGCTGGGTGGCTCGCGTCCGGGCGAGACAGGCGTGGACTCGCAATGGAAGCCCTTTGACGACAACAACGCCGTAAGCGGTCACGCCTTCATCGGTGCGGTTCCCTTCATTACGGCGGCCCAAATGACCGAGAACCGCGCCCTTCGCAGCCTGTTCTACCTCGGCTCCACATGCCCGGCGTGGTCGCGAGTGAATGACGACGCCCACTATCTTTCGCAGGTGCTTCTCGGTTGGTATATGGCCTATCTGGCATGCCAATGTGTCACAGGGACAGAAGAGCAGCAGGAGCCGGTTTGCCTGATCCCCCTGGCTTGCCCCGAGTTCACCGGCATCGGGCTCGTGTGGCAACGGTAGACGGGCGCTCGCCTACCTGCAGAAAATGGCTGCGCTGCCCCCTCTCAGCTAGCCTCCGGGCAGCCGCTGCCGTAGAATTGCCTTGCTTCGATTGCTTCTGTCCAATCTCCAAACGCCCCGTTGAGGGAGAAAGTAATCATGGTAATGCGTTCCTCTCTGTTATCAGCCTGGCTGCCTGTCTCGGGAATCGTTCTGATCGTGCTTTCGGCATCCTGCTCCAAGCAGCCGGATGCGCCGGGCCAGCCGACCGACATGGCCGGCGGCTCGGCCCGTGCCGAACGCCCCGATCTCCCCAGCGCTGCTTCCGGCGAATCGCGCATCGCAGAAACCGCGGTTGCGCCGGAATCGCCTCCGGACGGGCCGCGAATCCATCCCGGCGCCCTCGACACCCCGTCAATCGGCGAGCTTGCCGAGCCCGTAATCCCGTTCGACTTGCCTTCCGATGCGCCCGCCCAGAATGAGGCGGCAGATGCGGCGACTCCGTTCGACCTGCCTTCCGACATGCTCTTCCAAATGGACGAGCCGGCAGGGGATGCGTATCGGGGTGGTTCGGCCCGAACGCCCGACGTTCATTTCGTGCCGACGCCGCAGGAGGTCGTGGACCGAATGCTCGCATTGGCACAGGTCTCGAAAGACGACGTGGTTTACGACTTGGGATGCGGCGATGGGCGCATCGTGGTCACCGCCGCAGAGAAGTTCGGATGCCGGGCCGTCGGGGTTGACATCGACCCTCAGCGAGTCAAGGAATCGTTGGAGAATGTCCGTGAACACGGCGTTGAGGAACTGGTCGAGATCAAAGAGGCCGATATCTTCGAACTCGACCTGGCGCCCGCCAGCGTGATTACGCTCTACCTGCTGCCCGACCTGAACGTGCGGCTCATACCGCAGCTTGAGAAACTCAAGCCAGGCATTCGGATTGTCTCACACGCCTTTGACATGCGCGGCGTCACGCCGGAGAAGACCGAAAAGGTCGAGGCCGGGGCAGGGCGGTCGCATACCATCTACCTTTGGACCACACCGCTGAAGAAGCAGGAGTGAGCAGGCCGGTTCGCGCCCGCCCAAGTGAATCGCCCGCGCAACGGCAACGGCCCACGAGAACCCGGCCGCCATCCGCAACGTCTTGCGAAGATTCCGGCGCTTGGCGTATCGGCGCCCTTCCATCTCACGACCGCGAGTCTCCGCCGGCCCCGGTCGGCAAGCGACCTGCCGACCCGGACCGCGAGAAGCTTTGTCGCCAGGTTATGCCAGTTCGGGCACCTCGACCCATCGGCGTTCGCGCCACGATTTCATGCCGAGTTCGGCAAGCTGGACTCCCTTGGCGCCTTCCAGCAGCCCCCACCGGAAAGGCTCGTCCCGGACCACGTGCCGGAGGAACAGCTCCCACTGGACCTTGAAGGCGTTTTCGTAGACGCGATTGGTCGGCACTGCGCCCCAATCGGCATAGTAATCGATCTCGGACGGAACATCCGGATTCCAGACCGGCTTGGGCGTTATCGCATCGGGCTGGACCACCACGTCGCGCAGTCCCGCCACCGCGCTCCCCTTCATGCCGTCCACCTGCAAGCACAACAAATCGTCGCGCCGCACGCGCACGCACCACGAGGAGTTCATCTGGACCGGCGTCCCGTCCTCAAGCTGGAAGATGGCATAGGCCGAGTCGTCTGCCGTGCATTCGTATTCCTTCCCTTGCTCGTCGACACGGCGGGGAACGTGCGTATCTGCCAGAACGACCATGCTCTTCACCGAACCGAAAAGATGGTCGATCACGTAACGCCAGTGGCAGAACATGTCGGTCAGGATGCTGCCGCCGTCTTCCTTCCGATAGTTCCAACTCGGCCGCTGGCATACCTGGTCGAATCCGTCGAATACCCAGTAACCGAACTCCCCTCGCACCGAAATGATTCTGCCGAAGAACCCGGTGTCGATCAAGTATTTCAGCTTCAACAGACCCGGCAGCCACAGCTTGTCCTGAACCACGCCGTGCTTCACGCCGGCAGCCTCGGCCTCGCGATACAGCGTCAGGGCGTCTTCGGTGCTTTCGGCGATGGGCTTTTCCGTATAGATGCTCTTGCCGGCGGCGATTGCCTTCCGCACGTTCGCAAACCGAAGCTGCGTCGTGAGCGCATCGAAATAAACGGAATACGCCGGGTCGGAAAGCACGCCATCCAGATCGGTGGTGTATTTCTCAACGCCGTAACGTTCGGCAAGGCCTTTCAGCTTGGCTTCATTGCGCCCGACGAGAATCGGATCCGGGAGAATCGTCTCGCCCGGCCCCAGTTGCACGCCGCCCTGCTTTCGAATGGCCAGAATGGAACGCTCCAAGTGCTGGTTCGTTCCCATGCGCCCGGTAACGCCGTTCATGATGATGCCGACCGTGTGTGTCTTCATACGAATACTCCCCATCAGGTGTAATGCAGGTAAGCGTGTTGGATGCTTTCAAGAAACTGCTGTTGATCCGTGGCCCAATAGCGGTTCGAGAAGATCTCCACTTCGATGAATCCGCGAAAACCGGTCGCTTCGACCCAGCCGCGAATGCGCGGTACGTCAATGCAACCTTCCCCCATCAGGCCCCGGTCATTCAACATGTCTTCGGTCGGTGTACGCCAGTCGGATACGTGAAAGGCGAACAGCCGGCCCAACTGACCGCATCGTGCGATTTCCGCCTCCAGGTTCGGATCCCACCACAGGTGATAGACGTCAACGGCCACGCCCACCTGCGGATCGCCAAGCCGCAGACACATGTCGTTGGCCTGCGCCAGGGTATTGATCGCAGAGCGGCTGTCGGCGTACATCGGGTGCAACGGCTCGATGGCGAGTTGAACGTTGCAGGCTTTGGCATGGTCCAGAACGGCGGCAATCCCGTCGGCAATCTGATCGCGGGACGTTTGCAGTGACTGCCCCGGTACGGCGCCGCACACCAAGACAATCACCGGCGCCCCCAATGCCGCCGACTCGTCGATGGCGCGACGATTATCATCGATCGCCGCCTGCCGACCGGCTTGGTCCATCGCCGGGAAGAATCCGCCCCGCGCAACGGATACCACTTCCAGCCCGGCGGCGCGAAGCCGCTGGCCGACCGCAACCGGGTCGCGTCCTTCAAGCCACTGCCGCCACACCGTGATTCCACCAACGCCGGCCGCGGCATATCGGTCGCACGCTTCTTCAATAGTCCATGGCTTTGTCGTGATCGTGTGCAGGCAAAGACGCCTGTAATCGGTCAGCTTCTCCGGCAACATGCGAATCCTGGGGGGCTGGGAGGTCTGTGGCTGGTTGCGTAGCTCAGATGCCATTCGTTCAAAAGGGTTCATTCTACGATCTGCCGTCCCGGTTGCCCAGCGGGCCGATGCAAGGTGGCGGCGTGACAGGCCAGCTACCCCGGGTTTTCGCTTCGGCCGTACCTGCGTATACTCGTGAACGCATCAAGAAAGAAGGCAACCCCCAACAACGGGGGTCAAGCGATCATTTTTTACACTTCCGAATTACGAGGTTCTGTGTGGTTGACTCTGCAACCGAACGCGTTCTCGTCGTGCCGACGGAACTGTTCCATCGGCTGGGGCATTTTCAAGGTTTCTGCCGGGAAGGTCAGGAGTATCTCGACACCTTATTCCGGCCGGAGCACGTCAGTTACCGGCCGCGGAGCGAGGTGGAGTGCGATCCGGGCTTCAAGCAGCTCATTCCTTATGTCATCTTCTGCCATACCGACGATGGCGGCCGTCTGAGCGTATTCGAGTATACTCGCGGTGTAGGACAGGGCGAGGGCCGACTGCATCGGAAACGCAGCGTAGGGATTGGCGGCCACATTGCGGCCGACGACGTCGATGGCAACGGTTCGCCCTACGAGGAAGGCATGCGGCGCGAGTTGGAGGAGGAAGTCGATATCCGCACGCCGTACACAGCTCAGTGTGTCGGGCTGATCAACGACGACGAAACGGAAGTCGGCCGCGTACACCTGGGCGTCGTCCATCGCTTCGACGTCGAGCGGCCCGACGTCCGCTCCCGCGAGCCCGATATCTTGGAAGCCGGTTTCCATCCCATCGAACACCTTCTCGCCGACCTGACAGGCTTTGAAACCTGGTCCAAGATCTGCCTCGAAGCCCTATTCCGGTAGACTCCGGCCACTCGACTCAAGTCCGAATCTGAAGCGAGGATGGACCGTGGGGAGCCCCCGCAAAGGGCTGGTATTGGCCGGAACAATCGCTACAAACCGAAAGCGCAGGAATTAACTGCGGGTTCCGCCGACCTGCTGGGAAATCGCAAGCTAGGATTCTAGGGTACTCGTATCGCCAGTGTGCGCCGGGTGAGCGACAGGCCTTCTGCCAAGGGAAGCCAAGCCAGTTCTTCAGATCGGAGGGATCAACCATGAATCCCGAAAAAGCCATTCTGCATATCGACGACGATCCGCAAGTCACTCGGTTCGTGGGCGCTCGGTTGAAGGCGCACGGCTACCGGGTGACGTCGCTGAACGACCCTCGCATCGCCCTGCGCGAACTGATGCAAAATCAGTGGCGCGTCGTACTGCTCGATATCGACATGCCTGGCGTGAACGGCTTGGACCTGTTGCGAGAAATCAAGGCCTATGACGGCGGCATCCAGGTTCTCATGCTTACCGGCGTGACCTCGATGAACTCGTTGCTGCAATCGTTCCGGTTCGGAGCCGAAGCGTGCCTGTTCAAGCCCTTGAACGACTACCAGCCGCTGTTCGACGCCCTGGACGATACGTTCCGCAAGATCGATCGCTGGTGGGACGCCCTGGAAGAGCTGTCCCAACGGCGCTGCGAAGAGCACGGTATGCTCGTCGGCTGAGCTATCCACGTCTTTCTCAGACCGTTTTCTCAGGCCGATCACCGCGTACGTTGCGGAATCGCCGGTGAATCGGGAATCGCCGGCCGCTCGGGAATGGCCGGTGTCTCGGATGGCTGCGGCACCGATGGCGTCTCAGGAACCGCCGGTTCGGAAGGTGCAGGAACGGCCGGCGCCTCGGGGGCGCCGGGAACGGCAGGCACGTCGGGAACGGTGGAGTGTTCGGGAACGTCCGGAATCACCTCGGACTGCGTGTCCCGCGGGCGTAATCGCTCCGGCAGTGAAGCCTCGCTAAGCGGTGGATTCTTCTCGAACGGGTTGTACAGCGGATCTCCGATGAGAACCATGGCCCACGAGTTAAACGGATTCGTCCGGTAGTAGGTCTCGACAAGCGTGTACTTGCCGGTCATCAGTAGCGGGAAGAAATCATCCGGCAGCGGGAAGGCTGCAAGGTAGGGCTCGAATACGGGCCCAAGCGTTGCAGCAACGCCGTCTTCGAGCATGGCGCTGCACCAGACGGTCGCGCCGGGTTCACGAATCGTACGGGCTTCCGCACTGGCGATATGGTAGGCTACGGCGCCCGGTTTCCAGTCGAAGGCGTCAACGTACTTGGCCAACGAGTACCAGCCACAGTAGATGGCCGTCTCCGGACAATCGCCCGGCTGGAACAGGGCCGGTTCGTTCTGAAGAATGACTTCCAACTGGGTATCCGCCTTCAATCGGGCAGCCAGATCGCGCAGAGAGGCATCATACTGGCCGTACGAACCGGGTTGATCCTTCCCGGCCTGATAGGTGATTCCGCGGGCGTCCAGATAGACCTTTCCCGTGAGCCCTTCGCGCTCGATGCGGACCGCCTCGTCGATCAATCGCCGCGTCTCGGCCAGCGTAGGAGCCTCCAGACGTGAAACCATGATGACGTCACGCATCGAATTCGGCAGTGGGTCGAAACGGTAGTGCAGCAGGTTCGGCTGCCAGCGGAACAGAAGATAATCGGGGCTCCGGAGCATGGCAAGCTCGCTGTCGAAGCTCGAATTGGTCTCGTTCTTCCGCAGCAGCTCCTGCTCGTTGTCCACCCACTCGATCACTCCGAGCAGACCGCCGGTCTTCTGGATCAGGTTGGCGAGTTGGCGGTCGCGAGCGACGTTATCGGGCAGCCGGCTCATGGATTGGAATCCTTCGGTCAATCCGACAAGCTGTCCCCGCAAGATGTCCAGCCGGCGGGCCGCGGGGCCTTCGAGCGTTTCCGCCTTGCCGCTTTGAGCGATGGAACGGAGCATTCCGTTGATACCCACGGCAGCGCCGAACGCCCGCTCGAGTAGGGCCATTTCCTTCTTCTTGTCGGCCGTGTTGGCGATTGCGGCAAGGCGTTTCTGCGCCTCTCGGAACGCCGTTTCGATGGCTTCCGTCACTTCTTTGCGCGGGACTTCGGGCTTCCAGTCCGGCCCCTTCAGCGCCACGCCTTCCGGCTTTCCGATGGCGTCCAGCCGCGCCACCAGTGCGCCGAGCGTGCCGACGGCGACCGTTCGCGTGTGAATCAGCGCCGCCAACCGCTCGACAATCTCCGGGGCATTCGAGTTGCGACGGCCGACCTGAAGCGGAACGTCCCAGCACGTAACGAAGCAACGAATCTTATCGTTCAGCTTCTTGTCCCGCAGCCATTGCCGAATGGCCGGCCGCGTCTTTGTTTCCCAGTCGATACGCGAAATCTCCCGTGAAGGTTCTCCTTCCAGAAACAGTATCTGCTCCGGTGGCACTCCCCGAATTGTCGCGTAATACTCGGCGATCTTGCGCGATTCAGGACTCGCCGCCATGGCTACGATGGCGACCTCCTGCGGACTCAATTCGGCTCGGGCGGCCGGAACGACAACACATGCGGCCAGAATGAATACGAGAGACTTGAACATCGAACGCTCTCCAAAAAAGGTTCAAATCCGGACCGGACAAACACACTCCGGCACGGCACGTCGGGCAACTTACGATTCTTCGGATTCGGCAAGGTCCAGAACCCGCGCCGCCGAATCGGGCACAACGAAAATGGCCTTCGGCTCGGTCGGGCAAGCGACCTGGCACGCACCGCAGCCATTGCATCGCTGCGGATCGGCTTGCGGAAGGGTCATGTACTCCACCTCATCGAACTTGATCTTGATCGCCTGATACGGGCAACGATTCTCGCACACGGAACACTCCTTGTTCCAGCCGAGAAGGCACAGGTCGATATTCACCTTGGCAATCCCGATGACCGTTCGCCGTTTTTCCGCAAGCGAGAGCGGCCGGAGTGCGCCGCTCGGGCACACCTGCATGCACGCATTGCACCCCTCGCCGCAGTAATCGCCCTCGATGTGCAACAAGGGGGTCAGGAAGGCCCGCATTCCCCCTTCTCCCAGGTCGGGACGAAGGATCTTTGCCGGACAGGCGCGAATACAATTGCCGCAACGAATGCACAAGCCGCCGAACCGCTCGGAATCGGCCGCGCCCGGAGGACGCAATGGCCCAAGCGTCTCGCCTGCCCCGGCCGGAGTCTGCACAAGCCATCGGCCCGCCACAGCGCCCAAGCCTGTAACAACGCCTCCCAGTCCTATGGATAGCATGGCGCGGCGCGCCAGTGCCGGACGGCCGGAAACAGGCATTTCCGAAAGACCGGCCCCGCGCCACCTCCGCCAACCGACTGCCGACGCCAGCATATCTTGCGAAGCGCCCAGCGGGCACAGCCGGCGGCACCACAGGTTCGGTGCGACGAAACTGATCACCAATACGACCGCCATGGCGATTCCCGCCAGCAACTCCGGCCAGGCTGGCGCCTGCCAGGCGATACCCACCAAGGCGGGAAACATGGCCAACGGATCGAGCCACAGGAACAACGGATAGCCGAAGACCGCGCCCCCGAGCGTCAGCAGAGCGATCCACTTCCCCAGCGGAGGAGCCGCTTTCCACCAATGACGCCGACGCATCGGCGACATCCGCCCCACCCACTCGAACACGAGTCCTGCAGGACACGCATGGGTGCAAAACCACCGGCGCCGCCAGAATGCCAATACCAGCACGGGTACGCCAATCAGCGTCATCAGACTGACCGTCCGCACGGCCAGTACGGAAGCCGCCATGATCCACGGACTTATCGCCGGCACGAGCAACGGCGCATTCGGCCACGGCAGCACGGGGAGCACCAGCAACAGGGCAAGCGCCAACGCAATGAAACGGCCGATTACTCGAAGGACTCTCGCACGAACCATGCCGGTGGTCATCCCCAAGGCTGGAAAGCGACGTCACGGACAAATTCACCTCGAATCAGCCCAAGTAGGCGCCCTGCTCTTTCAGAATCTTCCGGACTTTGGGAACTTCAACGTTGCGCACCAGACAGCCGTCCTGGAGGCTCACGGCGGCCGCCACACCGGCCGCGTGCCCCGTAACGAAACACGGCGGAATGACGCGAATCAGGTCGGCCATCTTCCGCTCGGCCGACATGCAGCGGCCGGCAGCCAGAATGTTGTCCACTGTGCGCGGCACCAGGGCGCCGTACGGAATCTGCCATTCAAAATCCGTTCCCGTCCAGTCGCCCGACCAACCGATCATGTCCGGATAGGCCTTGCCGACCTTGGCGTCTTCGTACTTCAGTTGCGTCACACCGCCCAGCAATCGCGAAATGCGGACTCCCAGTTGGGGCGCCGTCTCCATCAGGTACACGTCTTCGTAACCGGGCGTCTCGCGCAGACGCTCCACCTGCCGCCAGATTTGCCTGCGATGGTTCATTTCCAGACGGCTCAGTTCACGCACGTCGAGCGCGTCGGTCGTCTCACCCCGCATGTTCACCCAGGTAACCCCGTCAACCGGAGTGATGCTTCCCGTATTGCGAGGCCGGTCGTGAGGAGTACCATCGCCCTTCGGCGCATTCTTCGGCACGTTCCCCAAACGCGAGACCAACCCGATATGGTAGGGCATATGGTCGTACTCGGCCCCGGCCGCAGCGAACACGTCGCCGTCGCCGGTCGCGTCAATCACCACCTTCGACAGAATTGCCTGCCGGCCCGACTTGCTCTCGAACACCGCGCCGCACACCTTCGAGCCATCGACAATCGCATCGACTCCCCAGCAGTGCAGGAAGGTGTCGATCTTGGCCTCGGCCACCATTTCGACCATGACGAACTTCAAGGCTTCCGCGTCGACCGTCGGATTCTTGCCGGGACCATAGTTGACTATCCCCCGATCCAGCTTGCTGAGCCGGCGCATCATCTCCTCGCCCATGCCCTGCGTCATCTGGATGCGCCGCTTGCCGTACATGCCAACGAGAATCAACACGAGTCCGCCGGTCCACTGGCCGCCCAGGTGGCCGTAACGCTCCACCAGGGTCACCTTCGCGCCGGTTGCGCGCCGGGCCGCCACGGCAGCCGATACGCCCGCCGGGCCGCCGCCAACGACCAGGATGTCGGTTTCGTGCAGGACGGGCAATTCGCGCTGGGGCTGAATGACCTTTCCGTCGACGACCCGGGCAGCCGCGTCACGCCCGCGCATCGGGTCTGCGTTCGCTACGCCAGAAAGGGCCGATACCCCCCCCGCTCCGGAAAGGGCCGAAACACCAAGCGCACGCAACAGGTTACGACGGGAAATTCGCTGATTCACGGGAATTCTCCTCCGAAGCAGACAAAGGGACCGGATTTCCTAGTCCTGTCATTGTGGTCTACCCCGCAATCCATGTCAACTCGGTGGGGGCCCGCCAGGTTCCCGGCACGCCCGGCAGAAACAAGATGCGCTACTCGCAAACCGGCTCGGCGCGCAGAATCCCGTCATCGAAACTGGCGGCAACGCGATGGCCCGGAGGTACGGTAAGAAACGCATCGTCCCGCCAGGGGCCGTCCACCAACTCCTGAATGAGCCCCATGTCGCCCGCCAACTGCTCGTACCGCCAGCCGCGCGCCGCCGCCAATTCCCGCGACTCACGCTCGAACCGGTCGTCCGGTTCGATGCCCATGGCAATGTACGTGATGCGCGAGTAGTTGTGCGTCATCTGCTGGAACTGCTCGTGCAGAAACCGGGCATTGTCTTCTCCATACCGCTCCACCAACTCCTCGTACGTGTGGCACATCCGGCTTCGCTGTTGGATCGAGTCACTCTGGAGTTGTTCCAGGTCGTCTCCACGTTCAATCCAGCCGCTTGTCTTGAAATACGCGCCGGGATGCTCGTTGAAATACTGAAGATACCGTTCCTTGCTCCCCAGAAACAGCGTGATGCAGTCATGGGCGCGAGGAACGATCAACGGCACGCGGCGGGCAGTCAACCCCACCAGGCCGTTACTGCACAGGGCATAGCCCATCACGATGGCGTCGTAACGCGACTCGTCCACCTCGGCCAGACTCGCGGCAATCCGAGAGTGCATGCCTGCCGCGCCCAAATCGTGCAGTCCTTTCGGGAGAAACTCCACGTCCACTCGACTGGTCGACCGCGCAACGGCCGCACAGAACTCGCGGTAAAGGATTTCGCAAGCGATCAGTTTCAGGCGTTTGGTCACGGGCAACCTAGGCTTCGACGTCCGGGTCGCGAATGAAGCGGTAACCGGCGTCTCGGATGGTGAGAAAATGGCGAGGATTGGCCGGGTCCGGCTCGAATGCCTTGCGCAATCGGCGCAGGAACTGGTCGGGGGCGCGCGTCTGGACGTTTCCTGACATTCCCCAAACCTCTTCGAGCAACTCCTGGCGCGGTATGACACGCCCCTCGTTTTCAACGAAATAGCGCAGAAGCTTCAGCTCCAGTTGCGTCATGCGCACCGGCTGACCGGCCACGGCTACCTGGAATGTATCGAAGTTGACCTCGGCGTTGCCGAATGCAGCCTGGGCCGCCATGGTTCCCGACGTCCTTCGTCCCGCTGCTCCCTGTCCGGCCCATTTCAGAAGATTTCGCACCCGGCTGAGGAATTCGTCCAGGTCAAACGGCTTGGTCAAATACTGGTTGGCGCCCACGTCGAACCCCCGAGCGCGATCCTCGGCCAGCGTTCGCGCGCTGAGAATCAGCACAGGCATGTCGCGCTCCGCCGCGCGGATGGCCTCACAAACCGAGTATCCGCTCATGCCCGGCAGCATCAGGTCGAGAACCACCAGGTCGACGTCGTCCGGCCGCGCCTCAATCAATCGTAACGCCGCCGGGCCGTCGCCGAACGTCGTAACACGGTATCCTTCCGCGCAGAGATTGTACTTGATGCCTTTCGCCAGGTGCTCTTCGTCTTCAACGACAATGATGTGGGGTTGCTTCTGCATGCGACTACCTCCCGACGGGAAGCTGCACTTCAAACAAGGTGCCAGATTCGGAATCGCGGCTTCGCACACGGATACGGCCCCGGAGCTGCCTGACCAAAGTCCGGACAATGTAAAGCCCCAAGCCCGTACCTGTCCTTTCACGCTGAAGCTCGCTACCCAAACGAACAAATCGGCCAAAAATGGCGCGCCGCAACTGGGGCGGAATGCCACGGCCATTATCGGCAATGCGAACCGTAACCCATCGGTCGGGCGACGGCCGAAGCCAGACATTGACCTGCGGTGGGTCGCCGCCATACTTCGCTGCGTTATCCAGCAGATTCCGAAAAATCAAATCGAGATCCGTCGAAATGGCATTGATCGAACAAGGCACAAGGTCCAAACAGATCGTTTCCGATGAAAGGCGATACCGGCGGCAGATCGCCTCCGCACAATCGGCCAGAAGCTCATCCATCGCCACAGACTCGATATCGCGAGGACGCCGGGCGGCGTCCAGTTTGCCGGCATCGAGCAGTTGATCGGTCAGGTAGTCCAGCCGTTGAATGTCGTCCAACATGATCCGCAGAAAATCATTCCGCGCTTCTTCGTTCATCTGGCGATGGCAAAGGGTTTGCAGGCACAGTTTCATCGACGCCAACGGCGACTTCAATTCATGCGTCACGCTGTCGAGAAAATTCGACTGCCGCCGTGTGAGATTGATCGCCTTGATCGAGAGCACCAGGTAGATGATCGTTCCAACAAGCAGGAGAACGATGAACGTGGCGCCAATCGACAGCAGGGTCCAGTGCAAGGGCGCATACGCCCGATCGGCCAATGCGCCAAAAACGGCAGAGAATACCCAGCTTACCGCCATGACCACCAGTAGGGCGATCATGGAGACCCCCAGGAAAATAGGCACCTTCAGTGATCGACGCGGTAGCATGGAAAGACGTTCTCTATCGTTTCGGAAACGCTCGGAAAGCTCGATCAATCGCCTGCCTGATGCGTAATCGGCACACCGAAGGAGCACGGTTGCCGAAACGCCAGATTCACGGGCAATTTGCGAGCCCCCCCTGGCCAAAACCCTCTTTTTCGGTTCGTATCTGCGGACTACTTAGCATAGCAGCCAACGGAAAGGAACGTCAATCGGCCCTCTCCGTCCCCCCTCGCAAGCTTGGCTTCCGTAGCCACAGTCGCCGCGAATGGGGAAGATCACCCAGGTATTGCGCACCTTTTACACAACGCATACACAGTCGGCCATCGTCGCGACACGAAGACACGTAGAATACTATTGAAGGTTTCCTGAACGACAACGGGGCTTGCCCCTCGACATCTCAAAGAGGAATACTCAGATGACCCAACTTGCCGATTCCTTGGCTATCCTCCCCAACGGTGGTTCACCTGCCGCCGATGTGGCGACGCCCGTCCATCCCCTCGGTTCCAAGGCCCGTGTCCTGTTGACCAGCGTGTTCGGCCCCTACGCCCAGGATGATGAATATGGAAGTCGGAAGTTGAACCCGATGGAGCTGTACCAGAACCAGGTGACGCGTACGCAGGGGCCGTTCTCTTTGCGCATGTTCCACCGGAGTTGGGGAATCATGCTCATCCAGGCCAATATCGAAGCGCCTTGCACCGTGCTCGATTTCCCGACACTCGACCGGTTCATCGAGGAGTTGAAGACCCGGCAGTACGACGTCATTGGCATCACCAGCATCATCCCGAACCTGATGAAGGTAAAGCGGATGTGCAAGCTGATCCGCCACTATCAGCCCAACGCAACCATCGTCATCGGCGGGCACATTGCCAACGTTCCGGACCTGGACGACCGGATCAATGCCGACCATATCGTGCGAGGTGAAGGCGTCCGATGGTTCCAGCGATTCCTGGGCGAGCCGGACAACCGGCCGTTCCGCCATCCGTTGATCCAATCCGGCTTCGGCTCGCGCAATATGGGCATCAGCCTGGGCGATCGGCCGGACGACATTGCCGCCTCGGTCATCCCTTCGGTCGGCTGTCCGGTAGGCTGCAATTTCTGCTCTACTTCCGCCATGTTCGGCGGCAAGGGGAAGTTCATCAACTTTTACGAAACCGGAGACGAGTTGTTCCATATCATGCAGCAGTTGGAGGAGCGCATGGGGGTCCAATCGTTCTTCATGATGGACGAAAACTTCCTGCTGCATCGCAAACGCGCTCTCCGCTTGCTCGAACTCATGGAGCAGAACGATAAGGCCTGGGCACTGTACGTGTTCAGCTCCGCCAACGTCCTGCGGTCGTATACGATCGAGCAGCTCGTCGGCCTCGGCATTTCTTGGGTGTGGATGGGAATTGAGGGAGAAGACAGCCAGTACACCAAGCTCCACGGCTCGAATACCTTCGACCTCATTCGCGAACTGCAATCCCACGGAATCCGCGTACTCGGCTCCACCATTATCGGCTTGGAAAACCACACGATGGAGAACATCGACGAAGCCATCGAGTATGCGGCGCAGCACTGTACCGACTTCCATCAGTTCATGCTCTACACGCCCATTCCAGGCACGCCCTTGCACGCCGAACTCACCGCGCAGGGCCGAATGAAGGACGAGAGCGAATATGAATTCTGCGATATCCACGGCCAGGAGACGTTCAACTACCGGCACGAACATATCCCGGCAGGCGCGGAAGCCGAGTTGATGCTGCGAGCCTTCAACCGGGACTTCGAGCGCAACGGTCCCAGCACGACGCGGATCATTCGCACCACGCTTGCCGGCTGGAAACGCTATAAGAACCATCCCGACGCCCGCATTCGCCGCCGTTTCCAGTTCGAAGCCAAGTCACTCACCATCACTTGGGCCGCCGGCGTTAAGGCATGCCAACTCTACTACAAAGATCAACCGGAAATGCGTCAGCAAATGACCGAGCTTCTGGCCGAGATCTACGCCGAGTGCGGCTGGAAGGCCCGCCTGGCAGGTGAATTGGCGGGCCGGTGGGTCTTGCGGCAAATCCGCAAGGAAGAGAAGCGGCTGGCCGAGGGCTGGACTTACGAACCGTCCACTTTTTACGACCGCAACCCGGCCGTCACGGACAATCCCGATGCGCAACCATGTCGTTGGGCCGAGCCGCAAACCGTACGCGGCACAGTGCGTCCCTCGGCTGCCGTGGGGGCAAAAAAGCCGGAAATGGCCATCTGATTTCCACGCCAACCTCCGCGATCACCTTAGCCTGGATTCGTCATCTACGCACGGTCGTGGGTGCCTCGCTCCTTGGCGGGTCCGCACAAGCCGGAACTGGGCTGATTCATGGCCGGGCATCTGGAAAGACGTCGCCACGAGCGACCGACACCCGCCAAAGAGACGGCCCGTTCACTCCACCCCACCTATTGTGCGCGCCCCCTGATTAGCCCGAATTACCCATTAGCCGCCAGATGCTACCTCCATGCCCTTCACTTTGTAGCGGCACGGCGCGAGCCGTCCGGTATTACCGCTTCACTTTGCAGCGGCACGGCGCGAGCCGTCCGGTATTACCGTGGGAAAACCGGGCGGCTCGCGCCACTCCGCTGAAAAGATGCCCCCAAATAGTCGCGAATTCAGCGGCTGCTCGCGTGACGAATAATCCGGGCACGGGCAATTCACCGAGTTGGCGCCCCACCACGCCCCCTCGAGTCTCAGGCCAGGCCGAGCATTTCGTCCTCTCATCCGCTGGGCGCGGATCCCATCCCCTCCTACGCAGCGCCCCCTTCACCGCAAAACAGCCCCCCTCTACCCCCCACCACCCCGTCCAGACAGCAGTGCAGGCCTCAAGGACATGCAAACCGACTGCACCGCACGAACAGCAAAAGGAACAGCGAAAGGACATGCAATGCGCAATCAGCCTGAAGACCCCACTTTCGTTGCAAATGCACCACCCGCAAGCATGCAGGCCAAGGTAGCGACAGGACATGCAATGCAATTGGGCCCAATGCGAGGATATGCAATCTGCAGACTGCGAGTTGACAACCTCCGCCCTTTCGTCTAGAATGCGGGCACTTGGAAGTGGGGGTATTCCGGAAATACTTGCTTCAAAGGAGGTGTTTCTATGACGGTGGCGCGTTCGCAACTGGTCGATACCGACGTAACCGCTTAGCCATCCCTCTCACCGATGGCCCCGCTCGCGGTCTGCCGTCACGGTGCGATTCTTGTCATGAATCGCCTCTCTCCCCCCTCAAACCTCCTCACGCAGCCCTTCTGAATCGCCCACTTCTTGCCGCCAGACGTGCTCTCCAGCAGATTTGCCGCAGAACCTCGCTGTGAGCCCCCCCAGTGGCATTGCTCAATCGCCAAACTCATGTCGTCGACGCATTGCATGTCCTTGCGTCAGGGATTTTGGCTCGTAATGCATTGCATGTCCTTTTAATCTGTCCTTTTAATCTGGGCGAGTCGCATTGCATGTCCTTATTGATGCTTGATGATCGACGTCGCTGGTTCGCTCGCCCCCTCGTTCTCGCTGCTTGACGCCCGTCGGTGTTTGTGGGAGAATCCTGTTGAAAGCTGAGATGGATGGAGCTCCCTTTGGCGCGTGACAGCCGTGGACGTGTTCGGGATCTGTTGATCTTCCTAGGTCGGAACCGCTACGACATTCCTGATCATCCGGAAAAGAATAGGAGGTCCAGCGATGCGATCGTCCGTACTTTGCTGTGGAGTTCTTCTGCTGGTCCCATACGTGGAAACCGTACAGGCGGGACCGATCATTATCGATCACACGCGCACGGACATCACGGCCCTGACAGAAGAGGCTATCCTCAACGCCAAGGCCACTCTGCACATTGCCTATGGCCACACATCGCACGGCAGCCAGTTGACCACCGGTATGAACGGACTTGTGGCGTTCGCCAACGGCGGCGGGCGCGGGCTCACCCTGCCTGCAAACATCTTCGCCTACAATAACGGCGGCACGAGCGGCGCGTTGGATCTCGCCGATACTCCCTTCTCCGGCGCCGAGGACCTTGGCAATCCCAACCGTACGGAATGGGCCACCGCAACACGCAACTACCTTGACGCGTCTGCCAATAGCGACGTGAACGTCGTGATCTGGTCGTGGTGCGGGCAGGTAAGTGGCGCTACGGAAGCCCAAATCAATACCTATCTGGACTTGATGAATGACCTGGAAGCCGACTATCCGACAAAGAACTTCGTCTACATGACCGGACATCTCGACGGATCGGGATTGGCCGGAAACCTGCATTTGCGTAACGAGCAGATACGAGACTACTGTCGTGCGAATGACAAGACTCTGTTCGATTTCGCCGATATCGAGACGTACGACCCGGACGGCGTCTATTTCGGCGATCAGCTTCCCGATGACGGATGTGACTACGATTCCGACGGCACACTCCCACGCACCGAAACGGGGAACTGGGCCACGGAATGGCAGAACGCACACACCGAAGATGCAGACTGGTACGATTGCGGCGCTGCGCACAGTGTCTCGCTGAACGCGAACCTGAAGGCGTATGCCGCATGGACCTTATGGACCGATCTGGCTGCGGACGTCCCGGGCCACGGCGCGTTCAGCGAGTACGACATTGACGCAAGTAACGCCGGCCAAGGTACGGTCGCTACGTTGCTGGATGGCACAGCGCAGACGGCAAGAGTCATTTCCGAGAGTTGGCGCGCGCCCGCGGCGAGTGATACCGGCGTGGTCAGCGATATTCTTTCGCTCAGTGGCCTTGCTCCCGAGGCCGGCGATGAGTGTTTCGTACTGCAACTCAGCTACGATGCATCCTGGGGCAACAACGTTTTGCTTGGCTGGTACGACGATACCACCGGTCAATGGGTAAATGCTATCGAAGGGAACTCTGATGGCGGCGTCTCTACACAAGGGTTCGTTGGCGCTTACGGCGGCAATCTCACTCTGGGACACTGGGGCGTCGATCTCGCGGAGCACACAGTCTGGGCCGTGCTCGATCATAACAGCGAGTTCGGCGTGATTCTTGGCGAACCGGTTCCAGAACCCACGACGTTGATGCTGTGCCTGCTCTGGTTTGTCGGTTTGATTGGAGGTGCGCGACTGCCGCGACACCGTGGCTGAAGGGATATCTGAGTGCATTGCCTGCTTCATCTGGAAGGTAACGAAGCACCTGCGAAAAGGCGGGGGTCCTTCGCTCCACTCGGCATTGCTGCGCCAAGCAAGTTTGCCGTCCGGAAGCCACTGCTTGACACCACCCAACAGGTCCAGGACAATTGACCTACTGCAGGTCAGCTCCGCCAGTTGCCACAGACGGCAAGTTGCATACGTCTGGTTGCCACCCACCACAAAGGACCTCGCGCGATGATGTGCTCCCGACTTCTGATTCTGCTACCGCTGCTTGGCCTGAGCGGAATACTTCCGGTGTCATCGCCCGTACAAGCTGCCGTCGAGATCGTCCGCAATCCGGTTTCCGGGACGGGGTTTGAACTGGTCGATGGGCAGGGCGCACCCTGGCTCATGCATGCTGGTTGCCGCGTACGATTGACAGACGGCGCCACTATCAGTACAAGCGATTCACGATACAAGACAACCATTGACACGCAAGACAACAAGACGATCGTACGGTGGACGGACGCCCAGAAGCAGCTTGATCAAACATGGACGGTCACGGCGCTAGACGACCGTTGTTTTACATTCCTTCTGAGTGTAACCAACCGTAGCGGCGAGCCGCTTGCTTTGTCGCACATTTGCCCGCTCTACGGGACATTTGCAGAAAGGCACGATCCTGCCAGACCACACATCCTGCTCAATGCCGACAGCACAAGCAAACCACTGTCAACGATTCTCGACCCGGAAACGAAGAGCCTCATTTCTTCCGAAACGATCGCTTTGCAGTCTCCGCCGATTGCCGCCGGATTCCTGACAGGCAAGCACAATCTGAATCGTTTCAAGATAACGGCCCCGAATGAGCAGCCGGTCTTCGATGCCTACGGCGACTGTAACGGATGCCTTCTGAATCCGGGTGCATCGCGCGAGACCGATCTTCTGTTCGTCTCGCTCCATGACAATCCTCTCCGGCAGCTTGAGCGTTACGCCGACCTGGCCGGCGAGATCAACGGGGCACGCATCTGGCCGCCACGCGTTGCCTGGTGTACGTGGTACGCCGGCTGGATGCACACGAAGATGGCCACGTACAAAAACGGGCTGGAGAAGGGCGTCGAGGAAAATATCCCCTACGTCCAGAAGTACTTCGCCAGCCGCGGCGGCAACTCGACGATGCGCATCTGCGACGACTATCAACTCCACGGCGACTGGAACAACAAGACACGGACCATTCCACGAGGATTCGATCGACTTGCCCGCATGATTTCCGAGGCAGGCATAACGCCCGGCGTCTGGTTCGCTCCGTATTGGGCGTCGACCGAGTCGAAGGTCTTCAAGGAGCATCCCGAATGGTTCGCTCTGGACAAGGACGGTTCGACCTACGTACGGACCCCTTGGGGAACACCGGACAAGCCGCAGAAGGCCAAGCAACCGGAAATCCCGCCGGGCAAGAAACGCGTCACCACGTCGCCCGAGATTTCCGGATCGCCCAGGACCTTGATGGCATTGTACGGCGCGCCGGCACTGGCCATTTTCGACACATCGCGCCCCGACGTGCAGCAGTACTTTGAAGACTCGGCCCGTGCATGGCGAGAACGGGGATTTCGATATGTCAGTACGGACTACCTGGCCGCGGCCATGAGCGTACCGCGGTACCAGGACCCGACGATGACCAAGATCGAGGTCTTGCGGGCCGGCCTGGAGGCTATTCGGCGCGGCCTGGGCGAGGACGTGTTCTACCGCAAGATCGGCGGCGGCCCGATCGGCGTCGGCATGGGCCTGGCCGACGACCTGCGTATCAGCGGCGACTCACACGGCGACAACCCAGCTTCCTATTTTCGCACGGCCCAGGTATGGTTCTACCATCGCCGGTTGTGGCTGAACGATCCGAGCGCGGTCGTCTGCGCTCGCTACGGAGAACTGAAACCCATCGAGTGGAACCGCATGTGGACGTCGTGGATTGCGCTGAGCGGCACGGTCATGACCTACGGCGAAGTTTTGGACGAACTGCCCGAGCAATACATCCACATGTACCAGCGGCTCTTTCCGCCGCTGCCCGTGGCCGGGCGACCGCTCGATATCTGGGAAAACGATCCGTACTTGCTTTGGGGAATGAACCCAGGCGAGGCCGACGGACCGTACGTTCTGTTCGGCGTGTTCGATGTCCTGGGAGACGGACAGCGTCATGTACGGCTGAATCTGGACGAAGTAGCCGCCCGCTGCCGCGGCTGGGGTAAACCGGTCACCGTACCGAAGAACTACCTGCTGTGGGATTTCTGGGAAGAGACACTCACCGAGTCGCAAGGCGAGAAACTCGAACTGCCATTGCGCGCCAAGTCGTGCTACCTGTTCGCCCTTCGCCCGAAGCTGGGCCGGCCGCAATTGCTCGGCGCCACCGGGCATTTCAGCCAGGGCGTTATCGAGACCCAAGATGTTGCCTGGAATGCCACTGCAAAACAGCTTCAGGGAAACGTACGGGGCAATGGAGGCGATCCCACAACCTTGTTCTTCCACGTTCCCGAGACAATGCAACCGGCCGGCGCAACCCTCGATGGCACAGAAGTAACGATCGAACGGCCGGCCCCCGGTGTCGTGGCCCTCGACGTGCCTGCGTTGGCCGAACCTGCACCGTTCGTCCTGACGTTTTCCGGCACCCCCACCGAACTACAATCACGGCCATTTGTTCCCGGTCGTGCCGCAACGCGATACGATCCGTAACCGAAATGACTCGACGGGAATCCCAGTGGCTACGGCATCCCCTGCAGAGAATGATGCCTGTGGCAGGCCGTTTACCACGTTCTCTACCACCGAAAGGATACACGCCATGGGCGATGCAACAGCATTCGGCTTCTTTCTGATCGCCTCGTTGTGGTCGGCCCACCTTCCCGGCGCGTCCACTGACTCGGAAAACTTGGTCCCGAATCCCGGGTTCGAGCAGGCCGATGGCGGCGAACCGGCCTTCTGGCAGCAACGCACACCAACCGATCCCGAGCGAACCCTTGCTTGGGACGCATCGACGGCGCACCAAGGCAATCGAAGCCTGGGAATCACAAATCGCAAACCCGGCCTCAGCCGCTGGCGTTACGGCCACCTTCGCGACTTCGCTCTGCAACCGGGCAGCCGGGGCGAACTGACCGCCTGGGTCCGCTGTGAGAATGCAACGGGATCGGCACACACGAAGCTCTACTTCCTCGACGCGGCAGGCGATATCCTGGCACAGCCGCAGGGCGAAGGCATCAGCGGTACGCGCGACTGGACCAAAGTATCGCAACCATTCGAGGTGCCGGAGAAAACCGCTTACGTGATGATCTACCTGGAACTCGGCGGTGAAGGTGCGGCCTGGTTCGACGACGTCGCTCTTTCCGGTACGCCGACACAGCCTTCTGCCGACATGGCTCTTGCACGGCTTAGCTGTAGCGCCGACGTCTTCAATCGGCGTGCAGGCTTCATGCCCGGATCGTCCCGCTATCGGCCGATTGTTGAACTTCCGCCTGGCGTGACCGAGGGACGTCTCGAGATGTTTTTCCCGAGCAATTCGGCGCGGTACGACGTCACGATACACTGCCTGGACCGCGGCAACGCCAAGAGTCGTCTGAGACTTTTGATAGGTGAAGAGCAGGTAGGCGAGTGGACAGCGGACAAGGCCGACAAAGACGCCGACGGTCTGTGGAGCGTGGTCTTCCGTGGCATCGATCTGCAGCGCAACAGCCGCATCGCCGTCGACGCACAATGGCCGTCCGGCCGTTGCCGTATTCACAGCCTCTCATTCGTACCGGCCGGCCGGTTCCAAGGCGAATTCTTGTCAGAGGAAGAACTGAACGCACCGCCGTCGCTACGCGTCTTCGACACGAGCAGCGAGCGGTCGAGGGCTCGCGGCATGTTGCCAGGTTACATCGGCCGGCGCATCAGCAAAGCGGTCGAACAGCGAGAAGCCGAGCTGGCAACACTCCGCTCGCCCGACGATTGGCACAAGCGGCAGCAGGCGACGCGCGAACGGCTCGAAGCGATCTTCGGCTCGTACGGGCCCCGAACTCCGTTGAACGCACGCATTGTCGGCACAATCGACCGTACCGAGTGCGTGATCGAGAAGCTGGTTTTCGAGAGCCAGCCAGGCTACTACTGTACGGCCAACTTCTACGTGCCCAAGGATCGCCAGTTCCCACGCCCCGGCGTGCTGTTCACTTGCGGTCATGCCGTCGATGGAAAGGCCGCGCATCTGTATCACGAATGCTGCCTGGGCCTTGCAACGAAAGGCTACGTGGTGCTTGCTCTCGACCCGACCGGGCAGGGCGAGCGGCTGGAGTACTTCGATCCGGAAACAGGCGAACCGCTGGTGCCGCCATGCGTATCACACCATCACTACTTGGCGCGGCCCTCCTGGCTGGTCGGCCGCTCGCTGGCCGGATACCGCACCTGGGACTGCACGCGGGCCGTCGATTACCTGGTGGATCGCAAGGAAGTCGATCGCGACAAGATCGCCGTGGTGGGCAATTCGGGCGGCGGCATCATGGCCCTGCTGATCACCGCGTTCGACGAGCGCATCAAGGTGTGCGCCGCCGCGCACCCGGGCGGCAGCATGGAACAGACCTTCCTGGCAGGCAAACGCATTGCTGAGGCCGACATTCTCAGCCTGATCCCGCCCCGGCCGTGCCTGATGGTGGTCGGTCGCGATTCCGGCGAGGAGTCGGGGCATCGCGGCAAGATGGCCAACATGTTCCCCTTCTACGAAGGCCTGGGCGTCCCGGCCGATCGCTGCCAGATGGCACTGGTCGATGGTGTCCACAATATGGAACAACCCAAGCGCGAACCGTGCTACGGGTGGCTCAACCGCTGGTTCGACCGTGAAGAGGAGGGCTCCGAAGAACCGCCGGTGCAGCCAGAAACCGTAGAGGCCCTGTGTTGCACCAAGACAGGTTACACGCTCCGCGATCTGGACAGCGAATCGGGTCAGACGCTCAACGCCAAGGCGGCCCAGACACTGCGGCCGCCGCGAGAGCTTCCCACCGATCCGGCGGCACTCCAACGCCAGCGTGACGAAGTGAAGGCGGCCGTTGCCCAACGCCTCGGCCTGAACCTGCCGGCCGAACGTCCCGCCCCGGAAGCGACTGTTCTGGGCGAACATCGCGGCGACGGATACTCCGTGAAGAAACTGCTGGTCAACAGCGAAGACGGCATCGACCTGCCTTCGTTGCTGTTCACCCCGGATGCCGAGAAGCCTGGGCTGCCTGTGGTTCTGTACGTCTCGGAGTTCGGCAAGCCGGTTGATCCTGAGCGGCCGTCGCTTGCGTTGGACCTGGTTCGGCAGGGCCATACGGTGTTTGCCGTCGATGTGCGTGGTTCGGGCGAGACGGATCCGCGTCTGCGCGACTTCCTGGCGCCCGTCACGCGCTACGATCCGCCGCAATACCGTTTCGATTCCTGCGCCGTCGAGGCGGCCCAACTGAAGACCACCATGCTGGCCATGCGCACCTGCGATGTGGTCCGATCGCTCGACTATCTCCAAAGCGGCGAAGAACTAGGCGACCGGCCGATCGTCCTGGTCGGCGAAGGACTAGGCGGCGTCTGGGCCCTGGTAACCGCGGCATTCGACGACCGGCCTGCCGGGGTCGTATGCGTGGGCACGGTCCCTTCGTACCACCTGATCGTGGATGCACACTACTACGCCGTCCGCGACTACTACTGGGTTCCCCGCGCCCTGGAAGATTTCGATCTCTCCGATCTTCCCAGCCTCATCGCCCCCAAACCCGTCGCCCTGATCGACCCGCTCGACGCCATGCTGGAACCGCTCGCCCCTGGCGCGACGAAGGCTTTGCTGCAATGGCCGATCCACGCCTATGAGCAGCTCGCTGTGCCTGACGAGCTATTTTTCGGCTTTACGCCCGACGGCAGCATCGAGACAAGGGCTCAACAGACCGCCGCATTTCTCGGCCGCTGGAAGCAGTAGGAAGCCCGGCTCTCCAAATTGCGCGAATCCGGCCCAGGGACGCATGTTCGTTTCCTGGAAAAACCGCCGGTGCGATTCCTTCGCACGTCGATTGTTGTTTCGGTCTTCAGATTGGGATGCGTACCTCGCGTATCCAAAAGGCTCTTCGGTTTCCCGGTGCGCATGCCAGTTCGTTGGAGTCCCGGCTTCAGCCGGAAAGCGGAAACCGCCTAAAGAGACCGTCCGGCTTAGTGGCATAAGAAGCAGGCTCTAAAGAGGGCGTTGGTGAGCACAGCAAGGTCGCCACCGGCCGGCTTGTCCGGCCGGAGCGGTGGTCTGTTGGCTAATGGCGGTGCTCCCGACCACCTTTCTTTCAGGGCGTTGCTGCCGCCTCCGGCGGCAGCAACGCCCTGAAAGAAAGCCTTTTGGTGGTCCGGCCTCGTGTAGCTTGCTGACCATGGCTCCGGCCGGGCAAGCCGGCCGGTGGCCTTTTGCTACAGCATCGCGCACCAGCGACTAGGCCGGACAGTGCGTAAAGTCGGGACTCCAACCACAACGGCCTGCGTTCAGAAACGGAAGGGCGAACGGCGGATACTGATTTACCGGAAATACAAGCACGAAGCGCCAGCGAGTTTGTCGGCTGGACTCACTTGCTCGCGCTGCGTGCTTATTCCGCCGCTCGCCAAGAGCCATCCAAAAGGAACAGGAGGCCGCCGAGAAAGCAAAGGCGAGAAACCGGCGACACCCCAAGTCCATAGCCCCAGCCCGTCACTCGGCTGCATCCTGCTTCAGCTTCTCTTCAGCCTCCTTCAGCACTTCCGCGGCAGGCCGGCCGTTGATGGTCTTGAGGGTTTTGATTTGGCGCAGTACGTGTGCGTCCCGCTCGGGATTGAACTTGCAATTGAGTTCTTCAAGCGGCGTCTTGGTGAGCGGGGAGTAGTCCGTAACAGGAGCCGTTGCCAAGTCGAGTCTATTCAGGGGCAGTCCCGCAAGGGGTGTCAGATCGGTCACCGGACACCACGATGCGTTCAGGTGTTCCAATGGCATTCCTGCCAGTGGCGTGAGATCGCTCACGCCGCTATTCCAAACCGCCAGTGTCTTGAGCTTCATGCCCTTCAAGGATGAAAGATCTTTCAGGTCTAGGCTATCGAATACAATGAGGTGCTCGAGCGGCATGTGCCGGATAAATGCAAGGTCCGCCGTGGTGCGATGTGTTAGACATAGGGTCTTGAGATTCAGCTCCGTAAGGACCGAAAGGTCACGAATTCCAGTCTTTTCGATATTCAGCTCCTCAAGTGGCATGTCGCTTACTGGTGATAGGTCCGCAACAGGGGTTTCGCCAATGTCCAGCTTCCTAAGAGGTAGTCCAGTCAGCGGCGCGATGTCTTTCACGCGCCTTGTGAACATTGAGCCTTTGAAGATGTCGGAGCTTCGCCAAAGGCTCAATGCGACTGATCGCAACTGGCCGGTCTGGCGGATCCACATCGAGCCCAACGATGTAGCCGTCCTCCGTCTGGAACGCCGCATTGCCTTCGTACTCCGGATTCAACCGCTTCAACTCCGCGACCACCCACGCCTTCTTCTCGTCGACGCTGCCTTGCTCGGGGAAAGGTTGTGGCGAAGCCGTCTCTTTCGGCGGAGTCGGTTGCTTGAGCTTCTCCTCGGCTTCCTTGAGCACCTCGGCGGCCGGTCGGCCATTGATGGTCTTGAGCGTCTTGATCTGGCGCAAGTTGGCTATTTGCTCGGCTGTAGAAATGTGGCAGCTCAGTTGCTCAAGTGGTAGCTGTGTAAGCGGCGAGAAGTCGGTCGCAGGCGTTTCGGTCATAACCAGTGATTTCAGGGGCATGCCGCGTAGTGGTGTGAGGTCGGTTACGCGAGTACGCTGGAGATTCAAACACTCAAGCGGCATTCCTTCAAGCGGCGACAGGTCGGTCACTGGCATGAAGCTGCAGTCAAGACGTTCAAGCTTCAATCCTTTGAGCTGCGAAACATAGATATCTCCTCCCTTGTTGCCACAATGAAGGTAGTGAATGTCGAGACTCTTCAGTAGTGGTAACTCACGGAGAACGCTCAGGTCGCTTACCTCGGCCTGCCGTATGGCCAGATGCTCAAGGGGTAAGCCTCGCAATGGCGACAGGTCCTTAATTGCGTTTTGGTAACACTGCAGTCTTCTTACCGGTAAGCCGGCCAAGGTCGACAGGTCCGCAAAGCGGTGGGCAGTGCTAAGATCGATGGTGCTTATTGGAAGTCCCTGTAGTGGTGTGAGGTCTACCAAGCGATCGCTACCGGAGCAGAACGAATGCAGATTCTTCAGTATCTGCAACGGACTAACATCAACGAGTCCGTTATCCTGATGCGATACGAAACCGACGATCTTTCCGTCTTCACATGTAAACGTAGGCCTTTCCGTCAAATCCGGATTCAACCGCCTCAATTCTGCGTTTACCCACGCCTTCTTTTCCTCAAGGGTACCCTGTTCAGGGAAAGATCGAGCTAGAGGATGGAGCACGCCGATCCCGTTGAGAATATAGTCATTCATTTCGCCGTAGATCCCTACGATAGCGCGGCCATCGCCTCCAATCGTAATATTTGGTTCGCCGTCAAAGCCTCCGATGGTTTCGGAAGTATAGGTATCAAAGGGGTCCAGCCAGCCGTTGCCGAGGCTTCGCATGAAGACCACCTGAAGGCGTTCGATGATATCGCCGAATTTGGCTCGTATCCCACCAACCGCATAACCGGGTCTCGCAAGCAACGAGACACTTACATCACCGCCAGCAGGATATTGTATTGGCTCCTCAACATCTTCTGAGTCTTTTCGATAGACAGGTCGAATGCGGCGTATTGGTCCATCACAATAAAACTTCAACCCCACCAGTAAAGAACCTTCAGGGCCAAGATCGAAATAGGCTTGATGTGTATTTCTGATGTTGCCGCCAGCGCCCATTTCAAATGGGCATGGAACCAATCGATCAGGCCCAAGCACTGCAACCTTGCCGGAATGCGAATGGATCTTCAAGGCATGGATTCGGGCTTTGCCTGTCAGCGCCAGAGCTGGTCTAAATAGATCGTGGCCGACAGTGCTGAGTCGCCGATGATCTCCCTCCCAGATGCACTCGGTCCTGCCGTCAAATAGCATGACAAGTTTGACATCATTTCCCGAACGTTCCACAATAACCTCAAATTCGTATCGTTCGCCAGACTCCAAGAGACGCCGCCCCTTGTCACGCAACGGATATGACTTACCGTCCACGAAAGCCATGCTGACTTGGCCATCGTACTTCAAATTCACGGTTACTCGCAGCAACCCGACAGGGAGTATGATCCTGAACTCTCCCTTATCTGAGTCCCAAGTCATTTCACCCGAGAGTGTGTATCCCCCCTCAACGGCAACGGGTAATAGGCAGAAGGCATCGCCTTCGGCGATCAATTCGTTGCCGTCGCGCTCCCAAACACCAGACTTGGTGTCCTTGACCACGTCGATGAGGGACAGGAGGTCGCCTTGAACAAGTTGTTTCTCTAGTGAAGTTGCGGGGGGTCCAAACAAATCTCTGCCAGTTGTCTTAGCTGCGGTGGAGGAAGCTTCTGCATTTGTGCTCCGGTGTATTCGAAGCACCTCACGATCGCCCTGGCTAATCGTGATCGCATTCTGGGCAAGACGAAAGTCGCCGCTGTTACCTTTGAGTTCCACATCATACTTGCCGTCGCGCAGTGAAAGCTTCCATCCGCTCTCGGCGCTGGCGACGTCGACAATCTGGCCGTTTTGCTTGACGGTGACCTGGGCGGTTGGGTCGTCGCTTTCGATGATCAGGGTGCCGTTGGGTGTGCGAAGGGACAGGAGCAAGCCCAGGACGATGATCGCTGCGAAGCCACCGGCACCGGCCAATAGCCAGGGGCCGCGCGGTGGGAACCAGGTTGAGGAACGCGTTCGAGGGCGGGCCGCCGGGCCCAGGACGATCGCCGCCGTGGCGTCGCGCTGCTCGGGCGAGAGCTGACTGGCGGCGGCCGTCGGGGACGTGTCTTCCATGGCCGCGGAGGCGGCCGGTTCGGTGCTGGAATTGGGTGGTGCGATGGTGGGGCCGGGAGTCGCTTGAAGTGCGCGGGCGAGCACGTCGGGCAATTGTCGGCCGTCGGCAAACGGGGCCAGAAGCTCGGCCAACTCGCCGGCCGATTGCACGCGGCGGTCGGGGTTCTTCTCCAGCAGGCGGTGCAAGAGTTTGGCCAGCGGCTTGGGAACCTCGGGCCGCAAATCGCGGATGGGTGTGGCGTCTTCGGTGGCCAGGGCCATGATGCGCCGAAGCGGTGTATCGTACTTCTCGCCTCCAAACGGCGCATGGCCGGTGAGCAGCTTGTAGAGCGTCGCGCCGAGCGAGTAGATGTCGGCGCGGTGGTCGACCGTGTGGCTGTCGCTCCCCTGCTCGGGCGCCATGTACTCGAACGTCCCCATCATCTGGCCGGTGCTGGTCAGCTCGCGCCCGCCGGCTTGCTGCTCGCCAAGGCGGGCCAGGCCGAGGTCGAGAATCTTGACGGTGATCGATTGGGCCGCCTGAGCCGCTTCAGGCCCGACTGCTCCGCCCTCGGGCGAGAAGGGAGCGGCGAGCATCAGATTGGACGGTTTGATGTCGCGGTGGACCAGCCCGCAAGCGTGGGCATGGCTCAGACCGACGGCGGCCTGGCGAACGATTTCGCAGGCGGCCGCTATGGGCAACGGCCCCAGTTGGCGGCAGACGGCGCCAACGTCGAGACCCTCGACCATCTCCATCACCAGGAAATGGGCCCCGTCCACCTCGCCTGCGTCGAAGGCGCCGACGATATTCGGATGGTTCAACCGCCCGACGGCCTTCATTTCGCGTGTAAACCGTGCAACGGCTTCGGGATCGGGCACACGGTGGGCCGGCAGAATCTTGACGGCCACGATCTTTTCGAGCCGTTGGTGCATGGCGCGATACACGGCCCCCATCCCCCCCTCGCCCAGCTTGTCGAGAAGCCGATACTGCCCCAACTGCGTGGGCGCAAGGGTCGATTCAGGCGCTTTTGGACCGAGGTCGTCCGTCAGCGGCTCATGCCCGAGCTGCTTGATGCGCTCAACCGCCTGGACGCAGGCCGACTCCTGGCTGAAGGCGTCCTCGTCGACCGGTCGGCGGACCAGCGATGCGAGCGTCTCCAACTCCAACTGGTCGAGCGGTCTGGTATCGCCTTGCGGCGTGGCGGCCGGTGCTGCGTTTTGGTCCGTCGTTCGATTGGGGGCCGGATTGTTTTGCTGGTCCACCATGGCGGTTCCCCTTCTCGGGATTAGGATGTGCCCATCGCTTCTAAAGGACTAACGCTCGGGCATAACGCGGCAGCGCCCAAAAATCCGCCTCCAACCGGCCTCACTTCACGTAAACCGCTGCTACTATTGGCTTTATATTTTTCGATTCAAGCCTCTCGCCGCTTGGTCTTCCGGTCTTTCGGAAGGTCCGGAACGGCTTGCCGTCGGTCCCTGGGCGCTCACTCCTCGGCAAGCATTTGGCGAAGACGGCCGAGGACGCGATACTTGGCCTGTCGCACGGCGGCCGCGCTAATACCGAGTTCGTCGGCGACGTCTGCGGCAGCAACCTCGTCGACGGTGGTCCGCCAGAATGCCGCCCAGGTCGAGGGGGTAAACTCGTCGCGAATCAGCCGCAGCGCGCGGTGGACCAGTTGATGGATTGTCTTTTCGCTGATCGGCTCCGAGTGGCAGTCGTCCAAATCGGCAAGCTGCTGAAAGGCCTGCTGTGCAGCCGTTCCGCCGGGCGCTTGCGGCTGGCGCCCGGCACGCCGGAAGTGCTGCCGTACTTCGTTGCGAGTGATCGTCCACAGCCAGGCCCGGAACCGTTCCTTGGGCTTCCTGTGCTCGAAGCCATCGAGTGCCCGTTGGAGTTTCTGAAAGACCTCCTGAGCCACGTCGGCGGCGTCCGGCGGCTGCAATCCGGCTCCACGGGACCACTGATACACGACCGGCCCGTAGAGTTCGGCCAATCGATCCCACGCCTGCGGCTCGTGCGCTTGGGCCGCGGCGATCAGACTGGACGAGGTCGAGTGCGTATCTGCAGTACCTTCGTAGCCGCCACCGTTCATTTCCCGCAAGCTCCTGTGGCAAGATCTCGTCCAGTGCGCAAGCCCAGCATCTCCCCAGTCTTGCCCGTTTGCGACCCAGTGTCAACCACCAAGAATAGCGGGGTAATTAGAGCGGTTCCAAGATCGACGAGATGGAGGCGAGAAGAACAAAGGACAAGACGGCAGAAATCAGGAGCCGGCGCATCGCAAAGCGCATCGGAAACGCGATTTCAAACCGTTGCCTGCGGTGCCCGAGGACGTGAGGGGAACGTAACTGGCCCCCTGCTTGATAACCCTGTCCATTCCGCTCGAAGGTCAATCCATTTCTGCTAGCAGCGTGCACTGCGTCGGCCGATCAGGCAGACGATGGCCAGCAGCAGGAGAGCGAGGGTAGCCGGTTCGGGCGCCTGCATGATCTCGAGGCGGTGGAAATCGAACTGGGCCCAACCGCCCGAGCCGAGATTCGCTTTGCGGAGTTCAATGACGTTGTCGCCCTCGTTCAGCAGGTGCGCAAACAGGGGGCGCACGACGCGCTTTGCGTTAGGCGGCACAGTGTTTGCTGGCGGGCGGGGGGTTGCGGCGGTAGGTGCGATGGCCAGTCGCCGACTCCGTACGCCGCGTCATGAATCGTTCCAGGGGAGCCGTGTCGCTCAAATAGTCGGCCCGCAACTGCAGAATCGCTTCGGCGCCGGCCTCGCACCAGAACTTCTCCGTGGCCTTCACGCGACGTCCGATCTGCTTGACTGCCGACTCAACATACGAACTCATAATCGGTAGGCCGAGGCAACGGTACCTCGGATAATCCATCCGGCCGCGGTGGGTCGCAAGATACCCGATTGTGGTGGCGACGGTCTGCCGAGGATCGGTTGCCGATGCCTTCGGCGGTGGCAAGCCGATTTCCTCCTGGCGTGCCCGTAGCTCCCCCAGCACGTCATCTACCCGGCCTGCCCAAATCGCTTGAATCCAGCGGCAATAGATCGCCCAACCTTCGTCAAAGCTGCGCCCCGCCATGGCCGCCGCGAAGACGTATTGCAGTGCGTGAATGAAGTCGAGAATCGCCACGTAGTGCGAAAAGTATCTGGCCCACATCGTCCAGTTCATTGCGGCTCCATCCGCAACGAATGCCTTGCGCCGCGCGCCTGCAAATCCCCGGCACCAGGCCGCGGCTGCCAGGATTGCACCGAATACGGCACTGCATGCGCGACTGGCGACAACACTCTTCACCAACGGCTCCGGCGCCCCGGGGCGATGCGTCCCAGTTGCCGCCGTATCGGTCGTCGCCGGTTGTTGTGCCGCCTCTCGAGCGCCGCCCGATGAATGCCCCAATTCCTGCACCAGTTTGGGCGTTCGTTGGCGGTCAAGGAACGTCACTGGAATGTCTGGGCATGGATCGGACTCGTGCTCCTCGCTGTGCATCGTCAGGAGCACGCCCACTTTGTCATCGCGCCAATAACGCGATCGCGAGGGATTCTCAACGGTATTCTTATCGCCGGGAATCGTTTCGGATGCGCCCTTTTCCTCCGCTTCGGCAAGTGCTTCGCGGTCCGCTTCCTGTTCCGCCAACGTCTCGGCCACTTGCTCGGCGACATTCTCCAGCGAGACGCTTTTGGCCGCGACGTTCTTCGCGGCATTGCACTTCGCCTTGCGATCCCGGATCAGCATCCGCCCGCAATCGAACTGAACCACTGCAACCGTGGGCGCCACCTTCCCTTCCGGACAGCCTCGCTGCTGCACCGGCAGCGGCAGTTGCTTCCATGCTTCGACTTCGGCATCGCGTTGATCAACACGTTCGCCACCAAGCCGACGCACCGCCCGCTCCAGCGTCTTCGGTTGGATGCACAACTCCGCTGACTCTTCCAGCTCCTGGCTCGCTTCCCGATACGATCCACATCGAACGGCCGCGCGAATCATCTTCCACAACACGCCTGGGCTCTGTGTCTCATCCGGCCTCAGGCCCAACGCCTGGGCCTGAGGGAAAAAAAGCCCGCCGGCATGGCGAGCAATGCCCAGACGGTTCGTTCCACCCGATCTCACCTCGGCGGGTAGTCATAACGCGAGGTTCCGATTCGCTCGTAGTGACAGGAGAACCGCAGGTACACTGGCACGGCATGCCTGCCATCGTCGAAGATTGCCGCTCCATGGCCAATTGCATCACCACCCGTGCCAGGGAGTCCCCCACTTCAACGCCGACATCTTCGACCTCGGTGAACCGGGTTCCGATTGGGGGGTGCCCCCCTTCCCCGTACACCGCATCCACAATACTCTCTGCTGCCTGCTTGACCATGTCCTGCACGGCTGCTGGCAATGCTTGCTTCTTCGCCATCCTTGGCTCCTTTGCTCAAGCTGTGACCAATCGAACCGGGAAAACTACCGTTCACCGGATTCCAGTAATCCAATGTCGTAGGATACCAGAACTGGTCGAGCCCACAAAGTGCGTCCTGCGCCCGCAAACAGGTTCGCCGACCAAACGGTATTGTTGCTGCTGGCGGGGAAATGCTCCAGCAACGTACCGTTTACCCAGAGGTCGATCGGATGCTCACCGTCCCCCTGCGAAATGACCTCGGTCGTATAGGTGAAATAGAAGTCATCCGGCGAGTTGGCCAGTTCGTCCGACAGGTTGAAGTGCAGCCGGATCACCGGGTCGCCATCGGTAACGGCCCGTTCCAGGTGCATCCAGTTGGAATCGGTCACGTAGAAGTCATCGGTATAACCTGAACTCTCCTGGCGGAACTCCGACTGGGTGTCGTTGTCGTAACCAACTTGCCAGGAGCCGGCCATCTCCATCCAATCCCAGGTGACATAGTTGCCACCGTCATTGTAGTTGACCGTCGGGCCAAGGTACTCCATACGTAGCGTATTCGCGCCCGTGTTGAGCAGTCCGGCGTCGATGTACCAGGTGTAATCCTGGCTGCTACCGATCTGCTCGGCCCCCAGAACATTCCCGTTGATGGAAATCGTCAACGGCACACCATCGTTTCGAGCACCGTCGGTATCGAGATGGAAGACATAGGGCAGCGCCGCCTGCTCGGCCGTAGCCTCGAACTCGACTTCGAACTCGGAGACATTGTACTGCGTGATTGCGCGAGACACCTCGCCCCAGGGCTCACCGAGTGTGTAGTGTGCTCGCGAAGTACTCTCCGTGTTGAAGTTCAGATTGTTATTCGTATCGATCCCAATACTCCAGAGAGAATCGGGCGACCCGAACGCGGCCCGGACCTCGGCTTCCGTCAAGGCACGGTTCCAGATGGCCGTCGACTCCATCTGGCCGCCGAAATACCGGTAGTCGGCACCCTCGTACCCTACCCGCGTGCCGCTGCCGGCCACGGCACCGTCAAACCAGTCGACCGTCATCTGCTGAGACTGGATATCTCCACCTTCGCCGTAGCAGTAGAAGGTGACCTTGTCGCCCGATGCGCCATTGTCTTCCAGTACGACGGCCAGATCGTACCAGTTGCCGGACGTGAGCGTCCAACTGGTCGTGGCAATATGATCCTTACCGTAGAAAAGCTGCGGGCTGCCGCCGGCGCCGTTCAAGCGGAGCATCCAGCCCTGGTTTGCGTTGTAGTCGAATCCGTTGAAGTGGAGCGTGGCGGCAGATGAATCGGAAAGGGTGCTATTCCAGTTGAACCGTGTCACAAGAGTTGCGTCCCCGGTAACGCTCAGGTTGCTGACGGCAAAGCCGTCGGTTCCCGAATCGCGGTTGAAGTCGAGTGCGCGACCCCCATAGATCGTACCGCCAGCCGGGCCCTGACTGACAGAAACCGTGGTCCACTCGGGCGTGCCCAGGACGGTCGTGGCAACATATCCGCCTGCTTGGTACCAGGCGCGTGCGTCTCGGATACTGGTCGCGTCGGCGACCGTGCCGCTATCGGCCATATCGAAATGCCACCAGGCGGTCACGTTGTCGTAGACACTTGCATGAACGACCCCGGCCGGCACAAAAAACAGAGTCGCCACGAGAACGGATGATAATCGGATGGAGCACCGCATCGCCAACTCTCCCACCTTTGCCCGAACACCGAATCAGGTCGGCCCGTCACCCCCAACGCTATCGCAGCGCAGACAACCCGCCCGGCAAATTTCCTGTAGTTTAACAGAACCCCCACGATCCGTCAAGCGGCGCATGCATCTCTCGTGGGTAATTGAGTCACCCGATAGCAGTATCCTCTGAAGGCAGTGCGACACTGTCATGATCGTTCTGGCCGTTTCCTCACGGTGGGGGATGAACCGTCCGCAGCAGCGTTACGGCAAAGCTCCGCCGGCGCCGGTTTCGGCAATTTCGGAGGCGGGGTGAAGGATAACGGTAAAGGTGGTGCCCTGGCCGAGCGCACTTTGGACGGTCATCCGTCCGCCCATTTCATTGATGAGCATGCGGCAGAGGCCCAGGCCGAGTCCGGTCCCGCCGGTTTCGCCGCGTGTGGTGTAGAACGGTTCGAAAATCCGCTCCATTTCGACGCGGGGGATTCCGACTCCCGTGTCGCTTACATCGATGGCCACACAGTCGGCGGCGTCTTCGGCGCTGTGCCCCAACGGATAGCTTCGGAGTGTCAGGGCGCCGCCGCGCGGCATGGCCGCCAGCGCGTTTGCGCAAAGATTGAAGAACACTTCCTGCAACGTGTAGTGGTCGCCAAGAACGGGGGAGACGTCTCCCAGCTCGGTCTCCACGTGAATTCCGGGTCCGTGGTTCGTGCCCAGGACGGCCAGGGTGCTTTCGATCGCCTGGTTCACGTCGGTTGGTTCCAGCGTAATGCCGCGCGGGCGAGCGAATGCCTGGACCCGCTTGGCCGTACGTTCGATTCGCTCCAGGGCTTCGGTCATCATCTGGATGTAGTCGGTCAATCGCGGGTCGTCCTTCACGCGTTCGCCGACGTGCTGAAGGCAGTTCTGCACGCCGTCCAACGGGTTGGCGATCTGGTGCGCGATGCCGGCCACAAGTTGCCCGATGCCGACCATCTTCTCTTTCTGCCGAAACTCGATGAACGCGCGGTCGACATAATGGTGGATGGAGGTGGTAAAATACACGGCCATCCACATGGTGCTTGCGAACGCAACAAACAGGCCGCCCAGGTACAGACCGTCCAGCGAACTGGCCGTAGGCGGGCTTGTGTCGGTCGGATATTGCAGCGGAAAGACGGGAATCCAGCCGAGATACTCCAGCAGCAGGACGCTTCCGACCAAGCCGATCGCCATGGCGCCGACCAGGTGGGGAGTCCTGCCGTGCAGGTACATGCTGGCAATAATCATGTGGAAGACACAGAAGAAGAGGAACGGATTGCGAGCGATATCGGAGAAATAGAGCAGCAAGGTCAGAGCGATCAGATCGCATGTGATCTGCCGGAAGACGCTGCGTTCGACATTCAGATCGCCTGCCAGACGCCGCCGTCGCATCCAATCGAACAGCGCGTTGTAGGCGACCATGGCGCCTGCCACAAGGTACAGGGGCAACGGATACACGACCACGTCGAGCACGGAGGAGGTCAACCATACGGTCAGGAAGACGGCGGCGCAGGCCAGCCAGCGAACGCGTATGAACCAACCGGCGCCTTCAGGGGAAAGTCGCATGGATGCAACTCAAATGGGCATTAGGTAGGAACACGCCGGCCGACAGCGGCATTCGGTGTCGGCGGTCGCGACGGTCATCAGGACGAAGCTCCCGGCAGCGGGTCATCCAGGGCGCACAACTCGGCGGTAGCCGTCCTGCGATCCAGGTCGAGCATCACGACGACGGCATCGTTGATCTTGGCGCCCTGCTTCCGGAGGAAGGCGCCCAGGCCCCAGGCGCGCCCATCCTTCGTGGCCAGAGCGCCGATCCGTTCTCCCGCGGAGTCCAGCAGGTCGAACCGGCCGAGCACCACGTCTTTCAACGCGGCCGGAATGGTGATAACGGCATAGGTGCTGGCTGCCTTGGACAGGCGATATTTCAGCCACACGCGACCATCGCCGGTGCGGCCATGGCCGATAAGAACGCGGTGGGTCATTCGCTCTGCGCGTCGCTGCGCGGAGAACAACCGGAGTTCTTTTGCGGTCGCCTTGGTTCCCAGCAGCCCGTACACGCTGTGGCCAAGCTGGGCAATCACGGGCGACCACGCCAGAAACGCATGGAAACTGAACCGGTTCATCCCGCGTGAAACGCAAAGGTCTTCAAGCTGCCCGCGATCCATCACCGGGCCGTGCTCCATCAAAGTGCGCACTAGCTCGGCCTCGATGCCGGTCAACGTCTTCTTCCAATCCTTGGGCGGACTTCCGATAATCCGGGTATCCTCGACCCGCACGTTCCGCATTTGACGGCAGAAGGCAAGGAGAACGTGATCGGGCGGTGGTTCTCGCCAGAGCCTTCGATTCCGACTGATCGCGTCACGCAAGACGCCCACCGACACCTCGCCGGCAACGGCGAGGACCTTCTCCACCGTTTTGGGCAGGCCGTGTTTCGAGATCGAGGCCACACGAAACCAGCCCTGTTTCTCATCCAGCCAAAGGAAGCCGGGCAACGCCTCTACCGCGCGCCGAACCACCCGCTCCTTGACCCGCCCCGGCGAACGCTCCGCAACTTGCCGGTACACTCTTTCCAGCGTCGCGATTCCATGATAGTAAATCTCGCGACGCGCAACCTCGATGGCCATGGAAACAAGTTCGGCATCGCCGCTTGCCACAACCAGTCCGATCCGACGGCGTCGCGCCATGCCGACCCACTCCAGGGCGAATCTCGCTTCCCGCTCGAGCAGCTTGGCGCTATCAAGAATCCCTTCCACTTCCATGCCGATGCCGGTGAACCCTTGCTCCAACAAGTCCGTTTCAATCTGGCGGACCGAGCAAGGCGTACGATCCTCGATGAAGGCAAGCGCTTGCTTCATAACCGGTGCAAACGCCGCCGATAGATCGCCATGCCTGCGAGTCAGCTTGGCGCATATCTGCCGCGTGCGTTCGCGAGTGATCCCGAAGCGATCGCCGATTTCCGACAGTGTATGCCGCTTGCCGTCGATCCATCCGTAATAACCGAGCAAGATCTCGCGATTGCGGTCGGCAATTCCTGTTGCAAAGATGCCGATCAGTTCCTCTTCCAACGTCAGGGTCGCTGCGCGCTCGATGGCGTCGCAGAGCTTCTCCACCTGCCGCGCAGCGAATCCGGGGTCGGGCGGAACATGGGCATCATCCAGCAGCCGCCTGGCGAGGTCGGCTACCGTTGCGGCCTCGACGTCGATCGAGCGAATCAGTTTGCCGAATCGGGGATCGCTTGCATGAATCTGCGCCGCTGCCTTCAACGACGCCAAGCGTTCTGCCGCGGCAGTCAGACCGGGGGCAGCAATCGTCCGGTGCGCGAGGATCGTCTCCAAGGCACTGAGCAAGTCGACCAGACACCGCGGCCCGAAGGCACGCATCTCAAGCAGTTCGCCAATGGTAAGCTGGCCCAACGAGGCCAGGTTCTTGTCGAACCCCTCCCGCGACAGACACAAATGGGTCCGATGCTCCAGGTGGAGGTCGTTCAGGGAGATGCCGTCGGGAGGCGTTGGGAACTGCGTGTCTTGAAACACCCGCCGCGCACAGCCGGTGTTCACCCGTTCCACAACCAGATCCGCCAATTGGGCAACCGCCTCGGCGGACAGCGCATCCCAGATGTGCTCGTCCAGGTCGCACAATCGGAGCCCATCCCCACCGGCGGCCGTCCGGTAGCGATCCGGTACGGCTTCGAGCAATACGGTTCGAAGGGTGGCCGGTGCAACGCGTTCCCCATATCGCGGGTAATGTGTCCCAGGACGGCTTGACATATACGTTACCCTCAGGTCGGTCGCCCCATGCGCCGAACCGTTCGCATTGTAGCCGATGGCTAGGGAAAGGAAAAGGCCCTAGAGTAAAACTTTCCCAAAAGCAGGGTAATCAGCCGGGCGGCCAGCCCAGCGGACGACCGGCCAGGATGTGGAAATGCACATGCATGACCTCCTGCCCGGCAGCAGCGCCACAATTAACCACCACTCGATATCCACCTGACACCCCCAGTTGGGCCGTTACCTTGCCGATTGCCTGAACCAGGTGTCCCGCCAGTTCGGGGTTGGTGGCGAGGTCGTCCAACGTCGGCACCTCTTCTTTGGGAATCAAGACCAGATGGGTTGGCGCTTGGGGGGTAATATCCCGAAACACCAGGCATTCGTCGTCTTCATAGACGACATCGGCGGGGATTTCGCCATCGATAATCCGTTTGAAAATGGTCTTTTCCGGCATTCGACTAGTCCTCTATTCCTCGAGTTGAGCCAGCGGAATGGCCTCATCGACCAGTAGCGAAGGAATTCCGTCGATTACGGGGTAGAGCACCGCGCCATCTTTGCGAACCAATCCCGCTTCGAGTCGGCGCTCGACCAATTGCCCCGAGCGATTCCGGACCTGCCTGGCGGCAACGGCACGGTTCAATCGATCCATCAATTGGGGTTCCGCCAGATCGAGCGGTGTCCGATCCTCGGGGCAGACCAGCATCTTGAGCAAACGAGCATCCATCGATATCGGTTCGAAACATCTAGTACCATCGGCGAATCCTCTCCGACCCGCCCATCAGGTACCAATATGCACGATGGCAGCCTGCTTTGCAATCCCCACCAACGGGAACGGACGACCACCTGAACGCAACCGCAGCAAGTAACCACAACAGGCTAGTCTGCTTTCCTCATAATGGCTGCTTTTGCGAAGCGAGTATCCGCCTGATCGGGCGTTCCGACGCGTGTTTCAGATTGCAGCATGGTCACGTTCTTTGGGCATCTGAGGAACTCGCAGGTTTTTCGTTGGCAAACACGCTGGTTGCTTGCTAGAATAACAGGTAGTCGATGGTCGGGGCTTCCCGATCTGGGTTGATCGTTCAGAGATCCCTGTGTGGCAAAGTGGCCGCTGCGGAACACGGCTGCTGCCACGTTTTCGCTGTCTTGCGTGTCGGAGTCAACAAATATGTGCAAGCGCTTGTTCTTCCGTGTGGTCGGGCTGCCCATTGTGGCCCTTGCCGTGGTTTCCGTGGCCGGAAGCGTTCTTGGTGCTGAGCCAGGTTCGGGGGCCGCCCGGATGATTCGCTACAGCCATCCCGATGGCGCCGATTACTTCGCGCTGATGCTGACGCCGAGCGCCGAGCAGACGGCGGGCCCGAAGGACGTGGTGGTCGTGTTCGACACGTCGGCCAGTCAGACGGGGGAATTCCGCAATCAGGCAATGGCGGCCCTGCACTCGGCCCTGGCCAATCTGCGGCCGGAGGATCGCGTGAAGCTTTTGGCCGCGGACCTCCGAGCGGTTGCGATGACCGACGGGTTTGTGGCCGCGAACGGCCCCGAGATGGAGGAGGGTCTGGCGAAACTCCTCCGTCGCGCGCCCATGGGTTCGAGCGATTTGCCGGCCGCCCTTTCGGCTGCTGTCGAAGCATTCGGAGCGGGCCAGAAAGCGCGCTCTCTGGTCTACATTGGCGAAGGCGCCAGCCGCGCAAACCTCCTGGCTCCTGAAGATATGACTCGCCTGGCCGATCAACTCCGCACGGCCCGCGTGCCCGTTGTCAGCTATGCCGTGGGACCACGCATCGATGCCAACCTGCTCGGCGCCCTGGCCGCGCAAACCGGCGGTGTCGTCCTGGGGGTAGGCGAGAACTTGTCGAGCGACGCAATTGGTCAGCAGCTTGCCAGTGCGGTGGCTGAAGCCGTGCTTTGGCCCACCAGCGCGAATTGGCCGGAGTCGTTTGCCGAAGTGATTCCCGAGAAACCGTTACCGCTCCGTGCCGATCGGCAGAACTTGATTCTCGGCACGCTCAAATCGAGCGATCCGGTGGAAGTGACCATGACGGCCCAAGGGCCTTCGGGCGCCGTTCAGTTGGCGTGGCGCGTCGCGCCCGGTGCTTCCAACCCCGACTACGGCTTCTTGGCCGAATTGGTTGCCGGCGCCCGGACAACCGGCGGTGTTC
Organism: Thermoguttaceae bacterium; assembly: GCA_040772845.1. GTDB lineage: Bacteria > Planctomycetota > Planctomycetia > Pirellulales > Thermoguttaceae > PWXP01. The sequence goes on along the minus strand of JAXGXG010000001.1, from coordinate 6,171,863 downwards.
ATCTGCCGCTGCTGGGCGAAGATGCGCTGGCCTATGCCCGCGAGGCGGCCACCGAAGGCGGCCGGAGCCTGATGCACCTGGCGCAACAGTCGTTTGCCGCCGGGAATCTGGACCACGCCGAAAAACTCATCAATGAAGTCCTGAACCGGGACCCGGACGACCCGGAAGCTCAGGCATTGCAGCGTGCGATTGCCAAGCAACGCGCCGGAGCGGCCGCTCCGGAAGACCAGGTTGCCATGGATGCGCCTGCCGGCGCCGATGCTGCCGGTGGCGCGCAAGATCTGAATCTGGTCGGGCCCGGCGCTGGCGAACTGGGGCCGCTTGGCCCCAGCGAGTTCGCAAGCGGGATTGCGGCAGAGCGTTCGATTGTCACGCAGGTGATTCAGGCGGACGCCCGTGAAGCGGTCAACCAGGCGCGGGCCCAAATGGGCAAAGACCCCGAGGCCGCCATCCAGCAGTTGAAGCTCCAGTTGGAACGGGTGCGGCAAGCGCCCGAACTGAATCCCGAGATCCGCGACCAGTTGGTCAGCGTCATCCAGGCTGCGCTTCGCGAGGCCAGCCGGCGTCAGGAAGAGGTGGAGCGTCAACGGCAGGAATTGTACGAGCGGATTGCATTCAACAAGGAGCAGCAGTTGCTCTTGGACAATCTGATGCGCGATCAGAGCCGCATCGACCAACTTATGGACCGTTTCAACTCGCTGATGGACGAGGGACGGTACCGCACGGCGGAGGAAGAGGTTGCAGTTGAAATCGCACAGATCGCACCGAACAACCCGATCGCGCCAGCGGCGGCTCTGTGGTCGCGAGCGGTCGGGTACGAAGCGCGCAATAGTGAACTTCGAGTGGCGAAGCAGAAGGCCCTCATGGATGTGATCAATTCGATCGAAGCTTCCGCCATTCCCTTCCCGGACGAACCGCCGATCGTCTATCCGGATGCCGAGGTCTGGCGGGAGCTGTCTGCGGCGCGAAAGGAAAAGTACAGCTCGATGGACCTGGCCAGCCGTGGACCGGCCGAGCGTCGCATTATCGATGCGTTGAAGTCGCCCACCCAGCTCGAGTTCATTGAAACGCCCCTCCAGGACGTTGTCGACTTCCTGAAAGACTTGCACGAGATCGAGATTCAGATCGACAAGAAGGCGTTGGATGACGTGGGCCTTACAACCGACATGCCCATCACCAAGAACCTTCGCGGCATTTCGCTCCGGTCGGCCCTGCGGTTGACCCTTCGCGAATTGGCCCTCACCTATGTGATCGAGGATGAAGTCCTGCTGATCACCACGCCTGAAGAGGCCGAAAACCGCTTGACCACCAAGGTGTACCCGGTGGCCGACCTTGTTCTACCGATTCGCGACCCCGGCATGATGGGAGGTTTCGGCGGATTGGGCGGCATGGGCGGCGGCATGGGCGGCATGATGGGCGGCGGCATGATGGGCGGCGGCATGGGCGGCATGATGGGCGGCGGCATGATGGGCGGCGGCATGGGCGGCATGGGTGGCGGCGGTATGGGCGGCGGGTTCTTCAACGTCCCCGTCCTCCAGAATCCGAAGCAGAAGAATGTGCTGCCCGAGAATCCTGTCCCCGGTTTCTTCGCCGTCCAGGACGACGTGACCCTGGCCACGAAGTCGAACGTGCCGAGCGTTGCCTCGGTGGCAGGACAGGCCTCGGCCGCGCAGAGCGAAGCCCTGCCGCTTTCGATCGCCGATTCGCAGGATCCCGCGTCGGCCTGGGATGCCTATTTCGCCGAACATCGGCCCGGCGAAGCTTCCGTTCGCGAAGCCGTTCGGACGCTGATGAGCGACAAGAAGTTTTCGCAAGTAACGGCTTTGATTCAAGCCGCCCTTCGCAATGGGCAGGCCCAGCCGTGGATGTATGAAGCCATGTCGCTGGCCATGCAGGCGTCGGGGGAGCCGCGCGAAGAAATCGAACGCGCTGTCATGTCGGCCGTTGATTTTGCCCAAAGCCCTGCCGAGGTCCTTCATATTGCCAGCTATCTGTCCCATCTGGGGATCGAACGCCGGGCGCTCAACCTGTTCCGGCAGGTTGCACAGGCTGCTCCGACGCAGCCGGAGCCGTATTTGCTGGGGCTTCGCTCCGCCCAACGCCTCGATGATCTGGATGGCATCCGCTGGGCGGTCACGGGTATCTTGAGCCAGGCATGGCCCAACGACCAGACCGACATCTGGCGGACCGGATTGCGTGTGGCCCAATCAACGATCGAGCGACTGAAGTCCGAGAACCGGGCCGCCGAGGCAAAGGCGTTCCAGGAATCGTTGGATGCGGCCGTCGCACGCGACTGTGTCGTAGTCGTCTCCTGGACCGGCGATGCCGATATCGACCTGTTTGTCGAGGAACCGTCGGGAACCGTCTGCTCGCTGCGAAGCCCGCGGACCACCGCCGGCGGCGTGTTTCTGGGCGACGGCGTTTCCCAACTCGGCAAGAGCAGGCTGGGTGGCAGCAGCGAGGTTTACGTGTGCCCGAAGGGATTCGACGGTACATACCGACTGCTGCTTCGCCGCGTATGGGGCGAGGTAACGGCAGGCAAGGTGAACGTTGAGGTATGTACTCACTATCGCACCAAGGATGCCGTCCGGCTCCGCAAGAAGGTGCCGCTGGACAATAACGAAGCCCTGGTCGTCTTCGATCTCGAGGATGGCCGGCGCGCCGAGCCGCTGGCCGAGCATCAGCTCAACAATGCAGCGGTCGCCCAGTTGGCCGTGAATCAGCAGGTGTTGGCCCAGCAGTTGGCCGCTGCGGCCGATACGCGAGCGCTACGCGACTACGCCCTGGCTCGCCAGGCACTTGAGGGCGGAGACAACACGACGGTGAATCCGCTGTTCGAATCGCTTGCCGGCGCCGTCGGCTACCAGCCGGTGATTATCACGTTACCTGAAGGTGCGAACCTGGCGATGAACGCCGTCATTTCGGCCGACCGGCGCTACGTGCGCATTACGGCCGTCCCGATGTTCTCCGGTATTTCGGACGTGTATACGTTCAATATGGCAACCGGCGAGAACGAACAAGGCGAAGGCGGAACCGGCGGCCAGGGGTTCGGCTCGCTGTTCGGAAACCAAGGCACCGGCGGCGGTGGCGGCGGCGGTTTCTAGACAGGGCGAACAACGCCAGGTTGTGCATCGAGCGTGAGCGGCGCATATTGCCCGGCGCGAACCTGCTCCAACGCAACGGCGCCCATAACCGCGTTGTCGGTGCACAGCTCCGGCGGGGCGACGTGCAACGTAACCGATGCCTGCCGTGCGCGCTGGGCAAGTCGCCGGCGCAGGCAGGCATTGGCTGCGACGCCGCCCCCGACGCACAGCGTGCGCAATCCGGTTGCCGCAATCGCCTGAAACGTCTTGCCTACCAGGCAATCGACAACCGCCTCTTGAAATGAGGCGGCCAAGTCCGCCACCTGGCGAGGATCGCGTTCGATCGTCTCAAAATCGTGCCGCCCCGGTCCGACCAGCGTGTATCGCACGGCCGTCTTCAATCCGCTGAAACTGAAATCGAGACGGTTGCTATCATCCAACATGGGGCGAGGGAGTCGGTACGCATTCGGATTTCCCTCCAGCGCTGCGCGACTGAGCGACGGCCCCCCCGGATACGGAAGCCCAAGCATGCTCGCCACCTTGTCGAACGCCTCGCCGGCCGCGTCGTCGATCGTCCCGCCCAGCAAAGTAAAGTCGAGCGGTCCCAGACACCGGTACAGATTGGTGTGGCCGCCGCTGACGATCAGTCCGACACACGGAAATACGTCTACTCCCGCGGCCAGCCGGCAGGCATAGATATGCGCCTGCAAATGATTGATGGCCACCAGCGGGATATCCAGCGCAACGCACAAGGTCTTCGCCGCAACCAGGCCGACCAGGAGTGAACCGGCCAGACCCGGCGTATGGGCAACGGCAACGGCATCGAGATCGGCCAATCGAAGACCGGCCTTCTCCAGCGTCTGGTGGATGACGGGCAAGATGCGTTCCAGATGCGCGCGCGAGGCGATCTCCGGAACAACGCCGCCGAATCGCTGGTGCAGCGATTCCTGCGATGCGACGACGGCGCCGAGCACCTCCAGACGCTCGTTCACAACGGCCGCGGCCGTTTCGTCGCACGAGGTTTCGATGGTAAGAATGTTCACGCGATCAGTCCACCCGAGCCAGTTCGGCAGTCAATTGCTTCAGGGCCAATTCCAGTTGCCGATCGGGTACCGTGCGCGGGGGAACATCGGGTTCCTTTGCCGCTTTCGCCGGAGGATTCGTCTGGGCGTCGGCCGTTTCCGAAACGGTGCGATGCGGTCGCACGATGTCCCGTTCCCGCCGGTCCTGGATCAGGTTGGCCAGTTCACTGGCATCGAGTTTCAACTGGCATCCTTCGTCGGGTAGGACGCCCCACTCGCCGTCTTCCTCGGTGTCTTCAAAACGGTGGATATTCTTGCCGCTCGGGCGTCGATAGGCGGCCGTCGTCAGTTTCAACGCGCTGGCCCCTTCCTCCAGATCGATAACGTTCTGAACGCTGCCTTTGCCCCAGGTCCGCTCGCCCACAATCACGGCCCGCTTGTTGTCTTGCAGACACGCCGCAACGATTTCGCTGGCGCTGGCGCTGTAGCGATTGACGAGGATCGCCATGGGAACGCCTTCAAATACGGCGTTCTTCTTCGCATCCCACGCGCGTTCCGGGCTGTTGCGCCCTTTGGTGCTGACAATCCGGCCTTCCGAGAGAAATAGGTCAGCCACCTCGATGGCCGCGCTCAGAAGCCCGCCCGGGTTGAATCGCAGGTCGAGAATCAAACCGCGGGCATTCTGCGCCTTCAGCTTCCCCAACGCCTGCTGCAACTCGCGAGCCGTGTCGCGGCTAAACGTTGTCAGCCGGATATAGCCAATGCGACTCTCGTCGTCCAACAGGAATCGCCAGGCGTCGTCATCGCCGCGATGGTCGCCCAAAACGGTCTCTACGTGGATCCGTTCGCGAACAACCTCGATCGTCCTCTTCTCCGATTTGCCCTCCGAGCGGATGCCAAGGGTCACTTTCGTGCCGGCCTCGCCCTTCAACCACTTGACCGCTTCTTCGGTGGAAATCCCCTTGGTGCTCTTGCCGTCAATCTCAACGATCCAGTCGCCTGCAACAATCCCCGCCCGGTACGCAGGTGTTCCCACCAGAGGGCTGAGCACCTTCAGATGTCCATCTTCAACACCAATCTGAATGCCGATTCCGCCGAACTCGCTCTCCACACTGGAACGGAACTGCTTGAGCTCCTCAGGGCTGATATATGCCGAGTACGGATCGAGCTTACCGAGCACCCCCTGGATGGCTGCTTCGAACAGCTCGCGCCGGTCGACTTCCTTCACGTAGTTCCGTTCAACCTGGTCAATCGTATCGACGAGGAGTTTGTATAATTCGTACCGCTCATCCTCCGAGGGGCCCTTCTTAGTCTGGGTGTTCTCCCCCCCGGAAGAAGCCGTTATCACAAAAACGACGAGCCACAATGCAAGCCAAGGTCGAAACGCTTTCGAAGCCAACAGAGAACGCATTCGAATCACTCCTATTCCCAACCATATGGGGTCCGATCCACAACAACGCCAAGAGCCGGCTCGCAATCGGCGACAAGAGGAAGAGTATCCGGCCAAACCGCGATACCCTTTGTTGAAGTATAAGAACACGCCGCCATGGGAGCAAGCGGATTTATGCCGACCAAGTTCGCTCGATTGTCACAGAAGACCAGCGGCGATCAGCCCTGCTGAAGTCCCGCCTTTAGGCGGTTCTCCTTTCCGGCTAAAACCGCGACTCCAACCGGTTGCCGTTTGCACCTGGAAACGCAAGAGCCATAATGAAGGATACCAGCAAGCCGAAGATCAAGGCTTCAAAGAAACGGCTTCAGGAAAGCAGCAGGAATGACAAAACGGCAATCGCATCGCGGCACGGGGCAGGTTAGTTCGGCCCCCCTGCCTTTGCCCATGACGGCACGGGAAGTATCGCAGCGGGGGTGGGACGCCGTCGACGTCGTTTTTGTCACCGGGGATGCCTACATCGATCACCCGAGTTTCGCCATGGCCATCCTCGGCCGTGTGATGGAAGCTGCAGGTTTTCGCGTGGCCATTCTCAGCCAGCCCGATTGGCGCGGCTGCGACGCTTGGCGAACCTTCGGCCGGCCGCGACTATGCTTTGCTATCAGTGCCGGCAATATGGATTCCATGCTGAATCACTATACGGCCGCGCGCAAGGTCCGCAACGACGACGCCTATAGTCCCGGCGGGCAAAGCGGCCGGCGACCGGATCGGGCCACCCTCGCCTATTGCCAGCGTGCTCGCGAGGCGTACCACGGAGTTCCGATTCTTGCTGGCGGGGTTGAAGCCAGTCTGCGTCGCATCGCCCATTACGACTACTGGAGCGACAAGGTCCGCCGGTCGATCCTGCTGGATGCCAAGGCCGATCTGTTGGTTTACGGGATGGGCGAACGGCCGCTGCTGGAAATCCTCAGCCGCATGGCAGCCGGGGAGTCGATCGAAACGTTACACGATATTCGCGGCACGGTCTATCGTCTGGGCGCCCGCGGCGTACTTCGGCCATGGCGCGAGGGTTCCGAGACGGTCACCCTGCCCAGTTACGAGGAGGTTCGCATCGATAAACGCGCCTTTGCCGAGATGACGCGGGCGGCGCATCGCGAAAGCGATCCTTACGGGGCCCGGCGCCTGGTGCAACATCACGGCCCGGAGGCGGTTGTCGTCAACCCGCGGTCGTTACCGCTCGACGCTGCGGAACTCGATCGCATTTATGGACTGCCTTTCACGCGGCGACCGCACCCCAGTTACGGTCAGGCCCGCATCCCGGCGTTCGAGGTCGTCAAGGATTCCGTACAGATTATGCGGGGATGTTTCGGCGGCTGCAGTTTCTGCTCCCTGTCGGCGCATCAAGGGCGAATCATCCAGAGCCGTAGCGAACGCTCTGTCCTTGCCGAACTGCACCAGTTGGCCGAGGCGCAAGACTTCAGGGGAACGATCAGCGATCTGGGCGGCCCGACAGCCAACATGTACCGGATGAACTGCACACGGCCCGACATTCGCGCCAAATGCCGTCGCCCCAGTTGCCTGTACCCGACGATCTGCAGACTGCTGGAAACGGACCATGAGCCCATCATTCGCCTGATGGCGGCGGCGCGGCGTGTTCCGGGCATTCGCAACGTCGTCGTCGCTTCCGGCGTGCGTATGGACCTGGCCCAGCGAAGCGAGAGATACATCGAGGAACTGGCACTGCACCATACGGGCGGACTGCTCAAAGTTGCGCCGGAGCATTCGCATTGCGACGTGCTGCGTCTGATGCACAAACCGCCCATTGGAGTGTTCGATGCGTTTCGCCGCAAGTTCGAACGCGCAGCCGCGCACAGCGGCCGACAGTTGTTCCTGGTGCCCTACTTCATGGCCGGCCATCCGGGGTGCGACCTCCACGCCATGATTGATCTGGCCCTGTTTCTCAAGCAGCATCACCTCCGCCCCGAGCAGGTGCAGGACTTCATCCCTGCCCCCATGGACCTCGCAACGTGCATGTATCACACGGGGATCGATCCCCTGTCGGGCGAGAACGTGCATGTTGCCCGAGGCGCCCGCGAGCGCCGCCTGCAACGCGCGCTGCTCCAGTATTTCATGCCGCAGAACTACGACGACGTGCGGCTTGCGCTGGAAGAGGCGGGACGAACGGACCTGATCGGCGATCATCCCGGCTGTCTCATTTCGGCCCGCCGTCCCGCATCGCGCGGGCCGCGCACCGGCCGAGCGAAACACAGACGCCGCCGGTAACAGCTCCTGACACAACCTCTGGGGATAGGGTGGGATTCGCTTCAGGAACCGCATGGCGACACCTGCCCGACAGAGCCGTTCAGACGCCACGGCCTCGCGATGTAAGGCGGGCCGATCGGTTGGTAATGCGGTTCGATTTCACGTAACCGTTCACAGGGGACTGTCCCAGTCTTCGCGGCACACCGGACATCTTGCCCCACCCGCCACTGCTGAAAGCCGCGAAAATGGGACGATCCCCCTAGTATGCGTTGGAGAAAATGGCTTGCGCCGCCCACCCCGTTGACACGTCCCCCGGGCCGGTTCGCATTGCAGTCCCGAAGGGACGTTCCTAAATCAGCCCGGGGTGGAGCCGATGCGAGGAACGAGCGAGGCGCAACCCCGGGTTGCGAGTGCCGTGGAAGACAGAATCCCGAAGGGATGGCCCTAACCAGCCCTTTTGGGATAGTGCGATCCTATTCCTTCCGCCCGCCACCAATCCAAAAGGCGCTTGCTACGGTGCGATTCCGAGTCCCACACGCCACGTACCAGCGGCCACTCATCCGCGACTATTCGCCGGAGGCGATTCGCACCGTAGCCAGGGGTTCCTTTACCCCTGGAAACCATCCGCACCACCCCACCTCCCCGTTTATTGCCGGTTTGTTCCGCCGTCGCAGGCGGCGGAACAAACCGGCAAACGGCCAAACCGTTCGGAACACCCGCCGATGTCTCTGCCGCCCGTGGCGGCAAAGACATCGCGGGAATGTGTTAGGGAATGTGGCGCGGGCACGTGGATCCTCGCAGGCGCGAACACCTACTCCGGCGCTACGACCGTCTCTGCCGGCACGCTGCTTTTCAACGGCACACACAGTGGCGGCGGCGATTACACGGTGGCCGCCGGCGCCACACTTGGCGGCTGCGGCGTCATCGGCGCCGATTCGACCGTGAACGTCGAAGGTATCCTTGCCCCCGGCGGCTCCCTCGGCGCGCTGACCGCGGACGGAGACCTTGTTACCGACCCTGGCGCAATCTACGAGTGGGAGCTCGGCGACGGCGACCAGGACCTGATTGCTGTCGGCGGCGACCTGACCATTCACGATGCCTTGACCGTCGTGCTCCGCGACGCCGGAGCGCACATGATCATGGAAACGGAAACGCTCGACCTGTTCACCTACGGCGGTGCGCTGAACCTGGGCAATATCGTCATTGACACGCAGTTCGTTGCTGGGTTACCGCTTTGGGATACATCCAACCTGGTCGTCGATTCCGACGGCGATAGCGTGTTCCTTACAGGGCTCAAAGTCATTCCCGAGCCTTCCACTTCTCTGCTTGCAGCCCTTGGCCTGCTGGCGTTCGCCTTATACGGCTGGCGGAGGCGGTAGGTCCGTCCGGGAGTCTCAAAACGCGGTCCGTTGCAGCCACCGCAACTGTTCACAGGGGCTTGTCCCCTTCGTATGCAGTGGAGACAATGGCTTGCGCCGCCGACCCGTGAACCGCTACCAACCACCAAAACATGAAACACGGAGCCCTCCCATGAACCAAAACACGACGACCCGTACCACCGAACGACAAGCTCGCCCTTCTCGCCGCAGGTTTCTGTGTGGGACTCTGGCCGCGGCCGCCGGCGCGCCGCTGGTTGGAATGGCGGCTGCGAAAACGGCGACACCGCGCAAGCTCAAGGTGGGACTGGTGGGCTGTGGAGGACGAGGCAACTGGATTTCCAAATCCACGCCATCGATGCGGCCATCTGGCTCCTGGGACAGCGTCCGGTCGCGGCGATGGGCGGCTCGCGGATTTGCCGGCCCGATCCTCATGGCGACAGTCGCGACGTGCTGTCGGTGGTGTTCGAATATGCTGACGGCTTGGTCCACGAGCACTTCGGGCAGGCGTTGCCGAACCGCACCAAGGGCGAGCTGAGCTGCAAGGCCTATAGCGTCGGGGCCCATGCCTACATCAATTATTGGGGCGAGTCCTCGTACGAGAAACGGGGCAAACCGGCCGCGGCCCGCCCTGTCGAAGACCTCTACAAGGCAGGCGCCAATCGCAATATCGCGGCCTTCTACCAGGCGGTTACGACCGGGCAGTACGAAAACGCTACCGTCGCGCGGGCTGTGGACGGCTCTCTGACGGCAATCCTCGGACGCGAAGCGGCCGATCGGCACGGTCACCTGACTATGGATCAACTGCTCCGTGAGAACCGGCGCGTCGAGCCCGATTTGACAGGACTGAAGGTTTGACGCATTCTGATAGGGCGACGCGGCGACGGGTCGCGTTCGGAATACGTTGCGGTTTTCGTTCAATTGGCATGTCAAGAGGGAATGCCCCATGGGACTCGATCTCCATGAGTTCGGTCGGCCGCAGGTTGACGCGGCGAAATGCACCGGATGTGGCCAGTGTGCGGCCATTTGCCCCAGTGAAGTCCTTGCCATGCAGCAGGACCTGCCCGTGGCGGGTGAAGGGGTGGTTCTTGGGTGTATTGCGTGTGGGCACTGCATGGCCGTTTGTCCGACAGGGGCCATCCAGGTGTCTGGTCGCGGGATGCGCGTGGACGATACGGTGCCTTTCTCGCCGGCGGTACAGAAGGCCACGGCCGAGCAGTGCGAGGCGCTTTGGGTCGGGCGGCGCAGTATCCGCAAGTTCACCGACGAGCCGGTCGATCGAGCTGCACTGGACAGGATCGTGGAAATGGCCGCCACGGCGCCGATGGGGCTCCCGCCTCACGAGACGGGCGTGGTCGTGTTCGATAGCCGCGAGAAGGTGCAGCAGTTCGCCGAAGTGGCGTGCGAGGCGTTTCGACGCACGGTGAAGTTCTTCAACCCGGTAACACTCGCCGTGATGCGGCCGTTTGTCGGCAAGAGCCATGTGGCGCTGCTCAGAGAGTTCGTTCGCCCCTTATGTCGAACGATTGTCGAGCAACGCGAGCAGGGGCGTGACGTGTTCACCTACGATCCGCCTGCACTGATGCTCTTTCATTATTCGCCCGAAGCCGACGCGGCCGATGCCGTAATTGTGGCCACCTATGCCATGCTGGCCGCCGAATCGCTAGGCTTGGGCAGTTGCATGCTGGGTACGACCGTGGCTCTGAGCCAGTTCAAGGACCTGAAAGCGAAACTGAGCATCCCACCGCAGAACAAGGTGAGCGTCGCGCTTTCCTTGGGGCATCCGGCGGTAGAGTTTCGTCGCGGCGTACGCCATCGGTTGGCGTCGGTGGTCTATGCGTGAACACGGCAAACCGCGGTGTACTGCGACTGCTCGATCAGTAGAAGCCGCGCGAGGCGAGTACCGAACTGGAACGCTGAAAAACCAGCCCGGGGTGGCGCCGACGCGGGTCGTGCGAGCGACGCGCAACCCCGGGGTTGCTGCGTGCGGAATCCTCCAGGCTTGCCCTGGAGATCGTTAGGCTTTTCGCTAAACAAGCCGCTCCACAGGTCTTAACCTTCCCCGCGCGGCTGCGGCGGCTTTGCCGCCGCAGCCCGCGGGGACGTTCTTTGGGGGAGGGGTGGCCGTGTAGCAAAAAGCGTGAACCTCCACAGGGCAAGCCTGTGGCATCCCGGCCATAGCAGGAACGCAAGGACGTGCAATGCGCCATCCCGCGGTGTGGACCCAACGCGAAGAGCGAGCGCGGCGCAACCCCGGGTTGCGAGTGGCGTGGAAGACAGAATGCTTGAGACCTCGGGAGGCTAACCCATGGGAAGGTGTCTCGCGAGGTCCATGCTGTCATGGAGCACACGGCCGATTTCAACGCAATCTTCGCTGCGTTTTCGGTACAGGAGGAAATGCCGTGGCCGGCCAACGCGGTCGGCGGCCGGCTCGACCCGGTTTCGACTATGCCAAAGATGGTAGGTGCGGGCGGCAGGCGAAATCTCGGGGCGGGTGTGGCTGCCGGTCCGCTGCGGATCATCGGCTACATCGAGAATGGCTCGGACCAGAAGCGCCTCGTAGCGGAGCCGGCCCTGCTGGCCGAATCGCTCTTGGGTCCATGCAAGAATCGACTCGACATCGCGCTCCGCGGCCGGCGAAATGAGGTAGCGGGGCATGGAATCAACGCTCGGCCACGGGGTGGTCGAGCTGTTCCGCGGCCCGCCGGCCGATCCGGCCGATGAAATCGGCCAGTCCAGGCTCGTCCGCGATGGGGCTCCCCTGCCCCTGGTCCAGTTCGTCGAATGCTTCCGACGCCAGTGAGCGCAGAATCGCCAGTTTCTCCGCATCCTCGCTGGCTTGATGATCCAGCAATCGGAGTCCGGCCCGAATGACCTCGCTGGCGTTGGAGAACCGTCCCGAGGTGACCATTTCGTCGACAAACTCGTCGTCGCGATCCGTGAGATTGACGTTGCGGGTAGGCATGTGGGCATTCCTCCTAGTGTCGGCTGCATCCGCACCACAAACGGGGCAGCCAACATGCGTGTACGGTTATCTTGCGACATCAGCCGCCAAGCCCCGTTCCTCTCCAAGTATATCGCAATTGGCAACGATTGCCAACGCCAGGGTGTCACCCACCGCAGGGTATGCGGTGCGCTCCAGGTGGGCAAGACCAATCGAAGCTTCTCGGTTTGTGCAACGGACGCGAACCGCCCTATCTCTACGTTCAGACCCGCCCGGCTCTGGGCGCCGCGCAACGCCTCGAACCGGCGGAAGAGACGCGGAAACGCCAGTCTGACCCCCGCAATGGGACAACGGACCGATTGGCATTGCAGTCGCGAAGGGATGTTCCTGAACCAGCCCGGGGCAGAGCCAACGCGAGTCGTGCGAGCGACGCGCAACCCCGGGATTGCTGCGGCGGCATCAGCGCAGCAGCGATCGGCAACATTCGTCGCGGCACCGGGCATCATGGGCCGAGTAACGGCCTTCGTCCGGAATCCTTCAGGCTTGCCCTGGAGATCGTTAGGCTTTTCGCTACACAAGCCGCCCCACAGGTCTTAACCTTCCCCGCGCGGCTGCAGCTCTTTTCGTGCGATTCGTGTGTTTTCGCGGTTCATATTTGGGCCCGCGGCCCGATTCCGTGGCAGGCGTGCTTTGGGTCGCGCCCTTTCAGGGTCGGCACACGCCACGTACCAGCGGCCATGCATCCGCGCCCATTCGCCGGAGGCGATTCGCACCGTAGCCAGGGGTTTCTCTACCCCTGGAAACCATCCGCACCACCCCACCTCTCCGCCTCGTTTCGGGTCCTTAACGAACCCACTCGCTTGCGCTTCGAGCGGGAAAAGGAGACGACTGTCCGAACATCCTGCCGTTCTGTTTCAAAAGGAACGCGCCAAGCGGCACGCAAGTCATTGCTCCCGACCATGGGCCGTCATATCAGAACGACAGGCCTACTCGCCTGGGGGGTGTGCGGTGGTGGTGTTGATCCGGGGCGAACCGCTGCTTAGACTCTTTCTTAAGGAATGCCCCAATTGGCCGGGCGAACCGGATTGCTGCGGAGCGACATAGGAGTGACTGCTGTGAGTGAAGATTCTTCTGCTGGGAAGGGCGAGTTTGAACGTACGCCGGTGCCGGAGAGCGGGCGGCTGGGATTCAAGAGCTTTGTCGGCATGTATGCAGGCGAGCATTGTGCCGGCACCGAGTTGATGATCGGCCCCCTGTTCGTTGCCGCCGGGGTTAGCGCGTTCGACGTGATTGTCGGGCTGCTTGTCGGAAACCTGCTGGCCGTGCTGAGCTGGATGTTCCTCACGGCGCCCATCGCGACCCGCGCGCGGCTGACTTTGTATTACCAGCTCGAGAAGATTTGCGGCCGGCATCTGGTAACGCTTTATAATCTGGCGAACGGCGTGATGTTCTGCTTTCTTGCCGGCGCGATGATCACGGTTTCGGCCACGGCGGTCGGTGTGTGGGTGAAGTTCCCCATGCCGGGCCTTGGCGACTTCTATCCCAATAGCGTCGGCTGGGTGCTTGCCGTGCTTGGCGTCGGCGCCGTGATTTCGATTGTGGCTGCCTGCGGCTATCGCATGGTAGCTCATGTGGCCAACATTGCGGCTCCGTGGATGGTGCTGGTCTTCCTGGCGTTTGGGGTGGTGGCGCTTCGGGAGTTCGTCGCCGCCACGGGGGCGACAATCGACTCGCCGGCAGCGTTGTGGCAGTTGGCCGAGCAGGTGATTTGGCGTGGGGGCGATCCGCTGCCTGGCCAGGTCAAGTTCACGTTCCTGCATGTCATGTTCTTTGCCTGGTTCTGCAACGTGGCCATGCACATCGGTATGAGCGACCTGTCGGTCTTCCGTTTTGCACGCAAGTCGTGGTATAGCATTGCGACAGCCGCTGGGATGTACGTCGGGCATTTCATGGCGTGGATTTGCGCATCGATGCTCTACGCCTACGAGCTCTATGCAGCCGGCCTGGCCAGCAACGAAGCCGTCGAGGCGGCGGCCGAAGCGGGGACGCTGCCTGCTCCATTGCCTGGACCGCTGGCGTACGGCGCGTGCGGAATCGCCGGTTTGCTGTGCGTGATTGTGGCCGGCTGGACCACGGCCAACCCGACGATCTATCGCGCCGGCCTGGCCTTTCAGGCCATCATGCCGAAACGATCTCGATTTGCGATTACGTTGATGGCTGGCAGTGTGGCGACGGTGGCCGCCTTGTTCCCGGCATTGGCCATGAAGCTGTTGGATTTCGTCGCATTGTACGGCCTGGTATTGATGCCCATGGGGGCGGTCGTCTTCGTCGATTTCTGGCTGATGCGGCGGTTGGGATTGCGGCCTGAGTATGCCGAGCTGCGCGGGAGCAAGTTCAACCCGGCGGCAGGCATTGCCTGGCTGGCCACGCTTGCCATTTGCCTGGTGTTGGTCTACAGCAAAATCGAGATCCGCGGTGTCAAGCCGTTCCAGATCTACTTTGTTTCGCTGCCCGGATGGTTCATGGCCGCGATACTGTACATCATCTTCAGTGCGGTGTACCAACACAACCTGCACCAGACAATCGTGGTTCGCCTTCTGTGCCAGTTAGTCTCGTGGGCGAGTCTCATTGCCATCGTGCTGCCGGGAATAGGCTATCTGCTGGGCGTGCTGAAACTTGACCAGGTGAAGGACTACATGCTTCTTGGCACGGCCGTCTGGTTCGTTGTCACGCCGCTATGGATGGGGCTGAAACGCAACGGACGGTGACGCGACAACCACCACAATGCAGTCCAACCTCAAAGGGAAAGCCAAAGACTCCCACCTGGAGCTTGTGCGTGGCTTACCTCTGGCCTCGATCAAGTCGGGCGAGCATCTTGAGGAAGGCATTCAGCCGGCAGACGATCCGCAACCTGGCTGATGACTCCAAAGTCGATGTCACTCTGTTGTTGCCGGCAGGAAGCGTTTGGCCAGTAGGGTGACGAGCAGCGGTATGGCAATGGAGGCGGCCAGGGCGATGGGGAGTTGGACACGGTTTCCCAAGGCGGCGTAGACGGCGGCAATGCCCAGGTTGCTCAGGCTCACGGCAAGCAGGAAACGCCACCAGCCAAGCTGCATGATCCCCATCAAAACAACACTGGCCTCGGCAATAACGGGCACCGGACGTGCGAGAACGAGAATGAGGATGCCGTAGCGATCGGCCATCGATTCTGCGCGGGCCAGATCTTCTTCCGACGAAAGACGCCGGGCAATCGGCCGGCCAAGCACGCGCACCAGGCCAAACGCGGCGATGGAACCGAGCGTCATGCCGCACCATGCCGCCGCCGTTCCACCCCAGAACCCCAGCACCTTACCGGCAAACGTATTGACCACGCTCGACGGGACCGGCAGAACAATATCGACTGCCAGCAACGCGACCACCAGGGCCGCATTCACGCCGGGCGAAGACGAGCGATCGAGCCACGCGAGGAACTGGGCCTCCGCCGCCTCTCCAAACCAGAGGAAGGGCACAATCGGAACCGCCAATGCCAGCGCAAGCACCAGCATCCATCGAAGAAGAGGATTGGCTTTGACGTTCAATACGACCTCGCTACGAACAACCCCTCTCGGCCCTCGTGTGCATCACCTGGAAAACTCTACAGTTCCGGCGGATTCCAATCGGGAATACCTGTCGTCTCGACTTGTTGCCTGTACCACTCGTGGAACGGCCGCGTGGGCGACATGGGCGCGTCCTCGTTGACCATCATGGGCCGGGTCGCTTTCCACCATGCGTCGTAGGCCGCCCGCATCTTGGCAATCACGTCCGGATGGTCCGCAATAACATTCACCTGCTGCCCCGGATCCGCCAGCATATCATACAGGGCATCGTTATTCACCAAACGGAACCGGTGGTTCCGCACGGCGAAACGCTGCCATTGGAAATCGTCGGGATCGGCGCCGGTGGGCCATCGGCACACGTGCGTATACAGATAACGATCCGGCCACACCGCATCCGGCTTCTCCAGCAACGGCAGCAGGCTGCGGCCTTCCACCTGCCCTTCCGGCAACTTGGCGCCGGCCAACGCGGCCAGGGTGGGGAAGATGTCGATGTTAGCAACGACCTGGTCGATGTCGCGTCCCGGCTCGATATGCCCGTCCCAGCGAACGAACAGCGGCACACGAACCCCGCCTTCGTCCGGGCTGCCCTTCAGGCCCTTCATGCCGGCGTTGTACGGGAACATCTCGGCTCCGTCCGGCATCCGGCCCAGGGGCTTGCCCAGTCGGCCGGAGCCATTGCCGGTCATGCCGTTGTCCGACGTGAAGATGACAACCGTATTCTCAAACAGCCCCCACTCATCGAGCTTCGCCAACAGCCGCCCCATGTTCTCGTCGATATTCTCGATCATGCCGTAGAAACCGGCGGTCTTGTCAGCGAATCCCAGGTTGGTAAACCGTTTGGTGTTCTTCGGCGGCGCGATAAACGGCCCGTGCGGCGCGTTGGTACTGATGTAGGCGAAGAACGGCGCATCGCCATCCTTCTTCGCCTTGATCCAACCCAACGCGGCCGTAAAGAACACCTCGGTACAGAAACCGTGTGTCTTCACGAACGCCCCGTTATGACGGATTACCGGATCGAAGTACTTGTTGCCGGGCGCGTCTGCACAACTGCAATCGTACGCCTGCCCGATACCGCCGGCGCCATGGATGAACGCCTCATCGAACCCGCGCCGATGCGGCTGGTACGGCTCTTCGTCGCCCAGATGCCACTTGCCGAAGATGGCGCTGGCATATCCGGCCGTCTTCAACGTTTGCGGCAAGGTCGTGGCGTCGAGCGTGAGCCGCTCGCGTTCGAGGATGGTGTGCGTTATGCCGTTTCGCATCGGATGCCGGCCGGTCATCAGCGCAGAACGGGTCGGGGCGCAGGTCGGACAAACGAGGTATCGAGTGAAATGGACGCTCGTATCATAGAGCCGATCGAGATTGGGCGTCTGGATCCACGGATGCCCGTGACGCCCGATGGGGCCATACCCCTGATCGTCCGTCATGATGAAGATCACGTTCGGCCGCGTCCCCTCCAACGTTTCGGCCGCCTGCGACACGGCCGGAATAATGAGCGGGAACATCAGAAGCGCGGAGCACATAAATCGTTGCATGATAACGCCCGCAGGTTGGAGGTGTATTTCTATCCGGCCGTAGTTGAACCGTATTCCATGATAGCCGACGAGACGCGCTGCGCCAACACAATGATGTGTGGCACGCTTCGCTGGTAGCGCCACCTGCGAACGCGCCGAATATGGCTTGCATAAGCGCTCGGCATGAAACTTGCCCCTGCTGGGCTTGCCCCAGCGGAATCATGACTGGCCAGCTACAAGCGAATTGCCTGTTGCCTCCCGCCCCGCACAGCCGCCGCGAAGGCGGCGGCAGTGCGGGGCGGGAGGCACGAAAGCTCTTCCGAGGCTCGGGGGTAGCCGGCCAGTCACGAATCCCCCGGGACGAGCCCGGGAGGTGACGACTGGCGTCGCATAAGTTGTAAGTCGCGCAACATTGAGTCGTTGCGCCTGCCAGAAACTCCTGCCACACCCCCAGCACAACTTGCACTTCACCGGGCCAGGCAGATACAATTCACTCGTTTCCAAACAGGCATGTGGAAAGCCATCGGAAAGGTGTACTATGCGGCGCGGCACGAAGTCTCAGCAACTCCCATTTCTGTTGTCGGCGACGGTTTTGCTCATCACGGCCGCCGCCCTGCAGCCAGGCCTTCCGGCAGCCGACACCGAATCGCCGAAAGACAAGGGCATGGCCCTGATCGACCCGGCCCAACCGCAAGGCGGCTGGAAGTTCGGTAATGGGCCTGAGTTCCCCGGCGCACAAGGCGAGCTGAAACTGGCCGGCGAGACGTTCCGCGGCCAGCCCGTGCTCAGTCTGCATGGCGACTTCACCAAAGGCGGCAACTACGTCCAGGCAGGCATTGTACTGCCCCCAGAGAAGATCGATACGATTTCGTTCTGGGTCAACTCGCCTGCCGGTTCGCAACGGCTGCCCATTCGCATTCAGGATGAAGACAATCGGGTCCACCAGATCAATATCAAGCTGAACGAAAAGGGCGGCTGGCAGCAGATCGTCCTGCCGTTTGCACGCTTTCTCAAGACCATGGGAACGCCGGGCGCACTCGATACCGTGGCCAGCTACGAGAGTTGGGACGGCCAGGCCGATAGCGAGAAGCACCACAAGGACTTCACGCCCGGCGGCAACCTGTGGATTCTGGCGTCACGCGCCATGGGAGGAGAAAAGGGCACGCTGTTGATAAGCGACGTCCGCTTTCAGGCTGCCAACGCGAAACGGGCCTTGATCCGGAAGACAATCCAACTTGACGAGATGCTTCAGGCAGGCGAATTGGATTGGAGCTTCAACCTGGGCCAGGAATTCGCCGGGGCCAAAGGCAACCTGGACCTGATCGAAAATCAGCCTGCGGCCGGCAAGTATGCCATGCGCCTGCACGCCGATTTCCGCGACGGCGGCGCCTATGTGGGCGTACGCCGCAAGTTCGCCCAACTGGACGTCGAGGCGATTACCGCCTTCCGATTCAAGATGCGATCGGCCGCAACAACGTCCTTTGCCGTTCGCATGGTGGATGGAACCGGCCAGTGCCATCAGCGGAAGGACCTGCCGCTGACTGCCGACGGCCAATGGCGCGAGGTCACACTCGTTCCCTCCGAGATCGCCGGCGGCGAGCATTGGGGCGGCGCGAACGATGGCAAGTGGCGCGATTCGGTCCAACTTGTCGAACTGATGCTCAATACGCGTTCGCACGAAGGCAAGCAGCCGGAGTTGTTCCTCAGCGATATTCGCGCCGAAGTGACGCTGGAAGCGGCCGTCCAGCCGTCGGCCTTCTCCGCATCGTTCGAGCCGGGCAGTTCCCTGGCGCCCTCGTGGCAGACCACCGGCGACGTCAAAACAGCGGCAACCGGCCGAGACAAGCCGGCTGGCGCCCTGGTGCTGGCCCGCCCACTCGGCAAGCTGCAAACGGAAACGCAGGCGATCGGGCCTCGGTTTGCCGTAACAGCCGGCCCGTGGCAGATGGAATACACGTGGAAGTCCGATCTGCACTCGCCCGACAATTCCTACCATGCAGCCATCGCACTGGAGGTGTTCGACCGTTCGGGAAACCGGCTGGAAATTGCGCCCGTCGCAATTGGGTACGGCAAGACCGATTGGCAAACCACAGTCACATCCGTGGAGTTGCCGCGCGGCGCGGCGGAAGCCCGATTTCACATCGAGCTGAACAAGACATACGGCGCGTTTCGGCTCGGCGTCCTGTCGGCAGCCCCGTTGAGCATGCAGCCCATCGAGCGACGGATTGAGCGCATCCTGCTGGCGACCGACGCGACCGGAAACCTCTTTCTGCCGGGCGAACCGGTAGCCTTCCACGTAACGGTCGAAGCAATCAAACCGTTACCTGCCGGCGAACAGACGCTGCAATACTCCGTTCGCGATTATTGGGGCGCCGAGCAGCTTGCACCGGGCCAGATAGCGTTAGAAAAGCAAGGACGCAAGGATGGCCGGTTCATCTATACGGCCGACGTCCATTTGCCGGCCGAACAGCTTGCTGTCGGGAAGTTCTACGAGTTCCACGTCGCTGTGCCACAGCAGGCAGGCGATCCGGTGACGGAGTTCTCCGGGCTGGCCGTTCTCCCCGCTGCCGCAAGCAAGCAGTTTCCGCCCAAGGATATTCCATTCACAATCCGCAACTGGGACAGTCGCGTACCTGCCTATTTCGACTTGGCCGACCGGATTGGCCTACGGCTGATCGGCGTGTGGGGCGGCTGGTCGCCCAAGGAACCCTACAAGCCGCATTGTCCAGGTATTGACCGATGCGCCCAGATGGGTGCGAAGTGGATCACCGGCACACCGGCCGCCAGCGTCGAACGCAAAGGATTCAGCGAATACAGCGAGCAGTCGCTGCGCAAAGGCATGCGCAACTTCCTGGAAGCCTACGCCAACCAGGGGCTGGCCATGATCGCCATGGGCAACGAGCCTCACGGAACCGGCGATAAGGTGCTCGAAAACGTCCGTGCCTATAAAGCCATTTACGAATCGGTCAAGGCGTTCGATCCGGCCATCCACGTAATCGGCACCTCGGTCGAGCCCAACGAGGAGTATTTCAAGGCAGGTTACCAGAACTACCTCGATTCGTACGACTTCCACATTTACGAACGCTATACCGATGTGCGTCGCACCATGCAGGCGTATCGCGAACTGATGAGGAAGTACAACGCCGTCAAGCCGCTCCATTCAACCGAACTCGGCCTGAACAGCCAGGGACAGACGCGCCGCGACGTTGCAATGTCGATGATCAAAAAGTTCACCGTCTTCTTCGCAGAAGGCGGCGCGACCGTGAGCTGGTTCACCATCCAGTATCCCGATCCGCAAGGCAAGGCCCGCGGACAGTTCGGCGACGCCCACTGCATTTTCGACTGCAAATACAACCTTTACAACCCGCGGCTCGACGCAATTACCCATTACTACATGCTCAACGGCATTTGCGACAAGCAATTCGTCGAAGAAGAGCACTATCCGGACGGCGAGCAGGCGTATCTGTTCCGCGACGACCGGGGCGGATGCCTGCAGGTGCTTTGGCTCGATGATCAGCGCCGCGACGCGTGCGTTCCGATATCGTCTGGCCGGCAGGTTGAGCTGATCCGATTGGACGGTCAGCGAACACGGCTCGAAAGCCAGGCTGAAGGCGTTGCGGTCACACTTTCGGAGGAACCGGCGCTGCTGCTGTACCAGGACGACCGGCAAGGTCTGGCCCCGTCCATGAAGCAGGCCTCCGTACGTTTGAAGGCCCCTCCGGCCGAAGTCGCGCCCGGCGATAGCACCTCATTTGTGCTCGAAGGCGCCGGGCTGGATACGGCATCCCTGCAGGTTACAGCGCCGCCATTCTGGAAAACATCGCTGGAGAAGGCCGGAGAAAGTCTGGTTCAAGTCACACTCACCGCGCCTGCGGCAACATCGGCTCGCCAGGCGCGTGTTTACGTACAGCCGCTCCGCAACGGCAAGCCAACGGGCGAGTTGTCGATTTCCGTACGTGTAACGCGATGATCCGAATCTGCCACCCGCACATCTTCAATCGCACAAGCGGCATGCCCATCTGACACGCAATAGACTGGTTTTGCCAAGAAACCTCGTCACGCCAAGTTCACCTTGCCAGACGCACATCTGGCAGGTATGTTTTCTGTAGATGATTCACTCTTGTAGGAGATGAGGATCATGGCAGACGAACGGATTGCAGGCTCATCCCGGCCGAGTGGTCGTTCGAGGGAACCGTCTGGTGGCGCGACAGCGTTACCATGCCGGCCGTCATCCCGTTTCGTGCCTGGAATCCGGTAGGTCCGGAGCAGATCGAGTGCTTCCCCTCGCTTCCACACATGTGGACCGAGACCCCGCTGAACACGCTCATGGGGAAATGGGGCCCCAAGCATTACGCGTTCAAGCTGGACGGCGTCGAGCAACGCGCCCCGATGACTGCCCGGGAGGCACTCACCGAGCTGATCCTCCCACGGTATCGAGGCGCCATGGCCCAACCGCAGGCGGCCGTACCGCAAACGCAAGCCATCGCCGACCTGTTCGACGTCGAACGCTGGCGGACCGAAATCCGTCAGCTTCCCGGCCTGGACGGCCTGCGTAAACTGTGGACACAGGCCATGGGGCCGCAATATCAGTGCCCCAATCTTTCGCTGCAAATGGTCGACCAGGAGCAACTGCCCGATTTGGCCGGTTCGCTGCAGCAGACGCAACCGCAGCAGGCGGCCGGCTTCGCACCGCCGCCCAGCCGCGACGGCGCTCGCATACGCGTACGCTACACGGTCGACGGTATCGACATGGAGGAGGACCTCTTCTGCGTGATCAGCCGGGTCGAAACGCAGACCGGGTTCGGGCTACTCACCAGCAAGAAGACATTCTGGACGGCCGAGGCGCTATTTGCGTTCCGCGCGCGGGCCGGCCATCTCGATGCCCTCGCCTCCGCCTGCATGGCATCGATGCGCAGCTTCCGCATGAACCCCCAGTGGTTCCAGTGCTACCGGCAGGAGAGTCAGCGGATCATGCAGGCGCGTCGCATGGCGGCCATGGCCCTGCAGCAGATGGCGGCCAGCCAGCGTCAGGCCCTGGCCGGCCTTTCGGACGCCAGCCGCACCATGAGCGAGACCAGCGACATGATCGTGGACGGCTGGGCCGCACGCTCCAGCGCCATGGACCAGATGGGCGACAACTACAGCCAGGCCATTCGCGGCGTCGACACTTACGTCGACTCCGGCGGCAATCAGGTCGAACTACCCTCCGGCTACGATCAAGCCTGGTCCAACGGCCTGGGCGAATACATCGTGACCGACAGCGCCTTCTACAATCCCAACACCGACCAGGCCCTCAACAACCAATCCTGGCAAACGCTGCAACGGCCAGCCTGAGCGGTTTGCCTCATTCAGATGAGCACAACGACCGCTTCCGGTCCTCCATCGCAATCACAGGCCCCGCGTTTCCGCAGTACGCAAGGCCGGATCCCCTATCCTCCATTCATAAATACACCCCCCGCCAGCGGCATTCCGGGGGCAGCATTTGCCAGCATTACCCGAAAAACCCCACAAACCATAGCCACAGCCCTTGACGCACGACGCTTTGGTCGTACGATATATATGTCGTACGTTAGAAGCATCGCACAATCGGAGGCTGCAAATGGCAGTCCAAATTGCCCCTGAAAATGTCGTCGGGCGAGATGACCTGATCCGCCGAATCTGGAAGAAGCTCAAGTCCCATTCGCTCCGCTTCACAGCCGAACGACGGATCGGCAAGACGACCGTCATGCGGAAGATGCTGGCAGAGCACCCGGCGGGAACCGCCCTGATCTTCATCGATCTCGAGAGAGTCGATTCGCCCGAACGATTCACCGAAGTGCTACTGACCGAGATGAAGGTCTGGCTTTCTGCAATGCAGAATGTGCTCGGCGGGTTTCAAACATTCATGGACAAAATAGGCGGCGTCGAAATCGGGGGCGTCATCAAAATCCCCAGGCAAGACCGAATCGGCTGGAAACCGATCCTTGAAAAGACGCTCGACCAAGTCTGTTCGCAACATCCTGATCTCCTAATCGTATTGCTCCTGGATGAGCTTCCGTACATGCTCCAGAAGATCACCACCCGCGAAAAGGATACCGGAACGCCAAATCATGCCGCACTCGATATCCTTGACACCCTACGCGCAATGCGACAGCAGCACGCAAACTTGCGCATGATCTTTGCAGGTTCGATCGGCCTGCACCACGTGCTAAGCGACCTGAAGGGAGACGGCTTCGCCAGCCAACCATTAAACGACATGCCCCTCGTCCCCATCGAAGCTTTGGCCTTGTCCGACGCGGTCATTTTGGCCGAACGGCTACTGAAAACCGAAGAAGTACAGGTCGTCGAAGGCGACCGTGAACTGCTTCCCGATGAGTTGGCCAGGCTCACAGATCGAGTCCCTTTCTATCTGGAACGGGTCGTAGGCCAACTAGCCGAACTGGACGCACCCGTTTCCATCGAAGACGCTCGACAGGTCGTCCGCCAACACCTCACCGACGACAACGATGCGTGGGAGATGGAGCACTTCCGCTCCCGTCTGAAGACCTATTATCCCGGCTCGTCTGCCGATGTGAACGGCAAACCGATTCCACGTGCAACACTTGCCCGTACGATTCTGGACACCTTGGCCCTTGCCCCACGGCCACAGACGATTGACGAAGTGTGGACGGCAATGAAAGCAAGACTGGCATTGGACAATCGCGATCAGATCATCCAGTTGCTCAAGCTACTGGCCCAGGATCACTACCTGACCCGCGATCTGGACAAGCGCTATGCATTTCGCTTCCCCTTGATCCGGAAATGGTGGCTATCGGCACAGGGGCTTTCCTCATGAAACGTCAACCTGCAATTTCAGCGTACACGCCCAGCAATACCGACCGCGAGGTGCTTAAACGCATCTTCGTTCAACGTGAGCGACTGCTCGACAAGATTGTCGAGCGACTCGCTCGCAGCATGTCGACCGACGACAAGTACCATGTCCTTCTGATCGGCCCACGCGGCAGTGGAAAGACCCACTTGATCACCCTCGTCGAATACGCATTGTCCCACCGGCAAGAACTGTCGGATACCATGCGAGTAGCCTGGCTGGGCGAGGACGACACATTCACGGGCCTGATCGATATTGCACTCGGCATTGCCGATCAATTGGCGGCCGAGTATCCGGACGAATTCGCCACAGACTACCGCGCGTCGGTGCGCGGATTGAATGCGGATGACGCCGCCGAATCGATCCTCAAGTCGATCGTCGAGCGATTGGGGAACCGAAACATCCTGTTGATCATGGAAAACCTGGACGGCGTATTCGACGGACTGGGCGACATGGGGCGAAAGAAATGGCGGGCGTTCTTGCAGGAGTATCCACGCATTGCCACGCTGGCCACGTCACAACAACTCTTCTCCGGAATCTCCAAGCGCGACGAGGCGTTCTTCGGGTTTTTCGATATCAAGCACCTTCGCCCCCTTTCGGTCGACGATGCCCGGGAACTCATCCGGAAAATCAGCCTGGAACAGGGGAACCAGGCTCTCGCAACCTATCTCACTTCGGCGGAAGGACACTATCGGCTCCGCGCCCTGCACCATCTGGCAGGCGGCAATCATCGCATGTACGTCCTGCTCGCGGAGTTCCTTACCAAGGAATCGCTCGATGATCTGGTCAGTGCATTCGAGGGACTGGCCGAAGACCTGACGCCCTATTTTCAGGAGCGAGTTCGGTCACTGCCGCTACAGCAGGCGCGAATCGTGCAAACGCTGTGCAACGCCAGCGGTGCGGTGACGGTCAAGCAAATTGCCGAGGAGACGTTCATTGCCGAGGGTAGTTGCTCGAAGCAGTTGGGCAATCTGAAGCAGAAAGGGTACGTGCAATCGCAGAAGCGGGGCAAAGAGTCATTCTACGAGATGGCCGAACCGTTGATGCGGCTTTGCCTGGAGGTCAAGAATCAGCGTGGCCGTCCATTGAAGCTGGTGGCCAAGTTCTTGCGGGCTTGGTTTCCTGAATCGTATTTGAAGACCCCGGCTCCAGCATCTGGGACGCCTTCTCGCGGCGATGCCTATCGTGCCGCCGCGTTGGAGACCGACACGAGCATCGAGAGTTTCCTGAAGCTAACGCTGAACGAAGAGATACAGAAGAAGATCAACACCCAACAATTCGACAAAGCCCTTGAACTGTGTAGCGAGTTGACCTTCGTCGATCCGTTGTCTGCTAGCCTGCTGGGCGCCGAAGTCTGTGCTTCCAGCGGAGACTACGACGCGTGTGCGGAGGCGCTGTCGCGAATCATCGACATGGCCGATGTCCCGGCGGAGCCAAAGGCGTTGGCACTCCTCAGTCGAGGTGTGATGTTCGAAGAGCGAGGTGAAGTGGAACAGGCAATGGCGGACTACACAGCCGTGATCGATATGGACGATGCGCCGCCGAGGCAGAAGGCGATGGCGTTTCTCTATCGAGGTGTGACCTTCGGCGAGCAGGGTGACGTGGAACAAGAACTGGCGGACTACACGGCCGTGATCGACATGGCCAATGCGCCGCCGGAGCAGAAGGCGAAGACGCTCTTCAATCGAGGTGTGACCTTCGGCAAGCAGGGTGACGTGGAACAAGCACTGGCGGACTACACGGCCGTGATCGACATGGCCGATGCGCCGGCGGAAATGCTTGCGATTGCGTTTTTGGGACGAGGAATGATACAATGGCAGGCAGGCCAGTACGATCTGGCCAAGCAGAGCATTGAACGAGCCCTCGCTATCCCCGGACTTCCGTCACAATTGAAGACGAACGCTCTGTTTGCACTTCCGGAAACGATGGTTGCAGTTGCCAGTCGCGATCAGGTAATCGCAGCTCTCGAAACGGCGTTCCGCACGGGCGACAGCGAGGCGGAAGCTTATGGCGGAAACGCGAGGGATCTGCTCACAATGGTTCTGCGCCGAGGGCATCAGGAATGGGAAGGCTACGTATCGGCTCTGGTCCCCCTGTACGTGAACCATGGGGTAGCCGCCCAGTTGGGCCAGGGCGTAACACAGACCATCAGACTCCTCGCCACGGAAGGCTACTCGGAAGCGCAACTCGATCTTTGGAACGAGGCTTGGCAGAGGTCGAGCCAGGGCTGCGAGGAATTGGAAATACCGCTACGAAGTCTGGACGCCGCTGTCGAGGCGATCAAGACCGGAAGCGATCGTCCCCTGTTTCGCCTGCCTCTGGAAATCCGCGAACTCGTTCGACCGTTGCTTGCCCAATCGATTCCTGAGTAAGGAGGCATATCGCCGTACTGGCAGAAGATCGTGGCATATCAAAGCGCATCGAGTAGAATACGTCAGTCGGATGGCGGCGACAGAATACCACGGCGAATCCTAATCCAGCACACCCCGATAGGATGGCAACCCATGCCTGACCGGCGAAAGCATCGTGGGGCGCATCCGGAGGA
Source organism: Thermoguttaceae bacterium (assembly GCA_040772845.1). Lineage (GTDB taxonomy): Bacteria > Planctomycetota > Planctomycetia > Pirellulales > Thermoguttaceae > PWXP01. Next base: position 6,145,287 of record JAXGXG010000001.1, on the reverse strand, counting down.
TGGGCGACTGTTTGCGCTGGAGGTGTTGCCCAGACTGCAGGCGGCGGCGGGGGACTTGGCGTTGCTGCTCTCGCGAGGCTATGCACCGGCCTCGTCGCTGAAACTGGTGGGCGACCGGCATGCGCTCGGCGCCCGGCAGCGCACGGCCGTGGCCCGCTCGGTGTGCAGCGATGCCGATGCCGCGCGGCGCATGGCGAAGATGATCGCACCCGAAGACGCGGCCGGAGCGACGCTGTGGATTGACGGGTACAACGCGCTGACCACGCTGGAGGCCGCCCTGGCCGGGGGCGTGGTGCTGGCGGCGCGCGACGGCGCTTTTCGCGATATGGCCAGTATGCACGGCAGCTACCGGAAGGTGGCCGAGACACGACCGGCCCTGGAACTCCTCGGGCAGACGCTCGTACAACTTGAGCCGCGCGAGTGCGTCTGGTACCTGGACCGACCCGTCTCGAACAGCGGCCGGTTGCGAGCGCTCATGGAGGAGATCGCCCGGCGCTGCGGCTGGTCGTGGCAAGTGGAGCTGGTCCCCGATCCCGACCGGATCTTGGCCGCTGCCGGCACGAATTGCGTCATCGCCACCGCCGATAGCGTCTTGCTGGACCAATGCCACCGGTGGCTCAACCTGGCCCGACTGGTCATCGAACAATCCGTGCCGGACGCCTGGGTGGTCGAGTTCAGCAAACGGGGATCAGTCACGTAGGCCTCGCGAAAGCACAAGGGGTGTGGCAAGACAAGATTTCTTGGTAGTTGGGTGGCAAGCCCTGAGGCACGAAGGGCGTGGTCGCAGACCGGATCCACCAACGACCACGCCCTTGTTGTAGTACACAATTCTCGGACGCCACCGGCTGGCTTGTCCAGCCGGAGCGGTGGTCTTTAGCTACAAGCAGTCCCCAAACTCCCCATTTTCCTCCGCGAATCGCCGCCGCCTCCGGCGGCGGCGATTCGCGGAGGAAGGCATTGCGGGTACCCCCTTGTAGCTGACTGACCACGGCTCCGGCGGGACAAGCCCGCACGGTGGCCTTCCGTGCAACTCGAACTTGTGTACAACAACAAGGGGACGTACCACCCAATGCCTCTCCGGCTCGCGAGAACACAAACCCGCTGCTGCACACGCCAATGACCAGACTTTACCCCGGATCTGGTTGTAGGTAAAATACAATTACCGCGCCCTGCCGCCGGAAACTGCCAGTGCATCCGGCCGATGAGGCCGGGGACTAACCTACCATTTCCTTCCCGCCCATACTGTGCCAACCGCAGTTGTATTCCAGGTTCTGACCATGGCATTGTTACGACTTCGCTCTGTATGCACGTTTGTCCTCTTGCTGGCATGGCTCTCGCCGGGATCGTTTGCCGTCAAGGCCAATGAACCGCGAGCCGCCTTTTCGGTGGAACTGAGCAATCCGGTCACGCCAGACGAGCCGCCGAAGCGGTACAAGGTATTCGCGACCACCGATCCGGATGGAACGCCCACCGGCTATAACGTGCGGCTTCAAGTCCACGTGTGCATGGACAATCAGTGCCGGATTGTACACCTGACGATGTACTGGGACGCGTTGGGCTACTACCAGCGAATCGAATGCCCCATGAACGCACCCCTGACGCGTATGGAGCACGAAGTCTTCACCGACGCCGACTACCGCAAACTCGATCGCATTCTGAAGAACCGGCAATCGCTCCTGGCGACACTCCCCTACGAAGCCCTTGTGGTCAAGCAGTCGGAGCCGGCGGAAGGCATCGACGGCTGGTCAGGCGCCACGCCCCAGGCCGTGGCCGACGCCGTCGTCGAGGGCGCCGCCTTCACCACCTGGGTCTTGTGGCATTACGCCAATGGCGAGATCGTACCACGCCTGCGAACGGCAACGTGCAAGCGGGCAACCCCCGCGTATGTCCGCCGCTTGCTGCAATCGGAAGATCCACGCGAGGCCGACTTCGCACTTCGGTACGTCCTTGCCCAATCGCCTGCTGATAACCAGTACATCGACGATGCTCTTGACGTATTGGGCAACACGCGGCAGATCGAGCACGTTTCTCTGGCACTTGATTACGTATGCCGCGCCGCAACCGACCAGCAGAAGCTGCACAAGCGGCTCGTTGAGCTGGCCCGCGGCATGGACGGCTACACAAGCCGTCCGATTCTCGACTACTTCACCGAACAGCCGGAACTTCCGGCCGAAACCCGGGAAGTCCTTTCCGCCGCATTGGAAGATATGCCCTACTTCGCCGTCCATCGCATTCTCGAGATGCTGGCGAAGAACAAGCAACCGGCCAAGGTCGAGGCCAATATCGTCCAGCTTCTGGACCACGACAACTTCTTCATCGCCCGCCGCGCCTACGAGTATCTGCAGGGGCAGAAGAACGACAACGGCGTCCAGGAGAAGCTGACCGCGTTTCGCAAGCAGTTTGGCGACAGGCTGTAGACGAAATGTGGACGATTATTGTCCTATTTCCAGAAACCGAGCCTTGGCTTCATCCCATGGACAAACCGTCGCTTGCTCATCCTTGAACCGTTGCTTTCGTACTTCAAGCACCTCGCGATGCCACTCGGGCGACTTCACGTCACCTCGCTTACTGCAAAGACTGTCCCACACGCTTTCCAGCAAACGGACTTTTTTCAGCAACCGACAGTGTGCCGAGCGGTATTTCAAGAGACATAGATGCCTGCTCATATCACGGATCGATGACTGGGGTTTGCGCGGAGCACACCAGCGAATCAAAAAACGTCGCCAGAAGTACAAATCCGACCAGCAAGAAGACGTTAATTGCGATTCCCCGATAGGGCGTTGTGTCATACCATGCAGTGACACTCTTCTTGTTGAGTGGACCATTCGATTGGGACGTTGGATGCGACATGCCTCAAAGGTACCGGCGCCGTTGCTTTCCGTCAAGGCATAATGTGGATCATTACAGCCCGATATCGCAGTATCGCGCCCCCCTCCCCCTTCTGCATCGCTGAGCGGGCACTATAATCACCACTCCCATGGCACCGACACCGCATCGCTTTCTTGGTTTCATTCCCGTCGATCCGGCAGTAGCCGGCACGGCGTGCTGCGTCGTTTCGGCCGTGGGCTATACGGCTGCGAATATCTGCCTCAGGCAACTCGCCGGGCAACAGGTCAGCGTGGTCATGACCATCTGTATGAAGGAAATCGTCGCGGCCGGAGTCGTCGGACCGTGGCTTGTCTGGCGATGGCTGGCAGGTGATCGGTTCCTTCCGTCTGCAAGTACGCTTGCCATACTGACTGCGGTCGGCCTGGCCGTGCAACTTGTGGGCAACCTGGGCCAGCAATTCGCTTTCGGCGTGGTCGGGTTGGCCGTAGCCGTGCCGATCATCTACTGCGTCATGCTTGGCGCAGCCGCGCTGCTGGGGCGCGTCGTCCTGCGCGAACGGATCGCCCCTCGCACCATGATCGCCCTCGTCCTGCTGCTGCTGTCCATCATCCTGCTGACCATCGGAACGGCCCGGGGCAACATCCTGAAGCCCGGCGCCCCCTGGTGGCTGGCAGCCACCGCCGTCGGCCTCGCCTGCCTGGCAGGCCTGACCTTCGCCACGCTAACCGTAACCATTCGCGGAACCGTCACGCGCGGGGTCTCGCAAATGCTGGTGGTCTTCATCACCACAGGCGTCGGTGCGGCCGTCCTGGGCGTTATCAGCCTGCGGGGCAATGGCCTGGAAGCGTGGCGCGCCCTGCCAGCCGATCACCTTGCCTGGATGCTCGCGGCTGGCGTTCTCAACCTGATTGCCTTTGTCGCGCTGACCAAGGGGCTGCACCTGACCACGGTAGTGAACGTCAATCTGTTGAACACATCGCAGGTGGCCATGGCCGCGTGTGCAGGGATTGCCCTGTTCCACGAGCAGGTCACTCCCTGGCTCGTCGTCGGTGTCGCCATGACCCTGGTCGGCATGGTCCTGATCGACCGCCGGCTTCCAACGGCCGAGGCGTAAACGCGGTTCGATATTACAGAAGCGGCCCCCTCAGATCGTGCCAACAGGCACAGCGTCGATCCCGCGGGCAAGAGGAAACGGCTGCTCACACAGACAGATCACGCAGCCCTTCCCTACCTCGAAACCCGAGTTCTGCAGACTTTGCCATCCTGCCCCAGGCTTGCCAGGTGAAGCCGCCAGCTTGACTTCGGCTGGGTAGAGCTGGCCGTCCAAATCGAACAGAAGACCGATTTCGGCCTTCTGCTTCGTGCGCCAGTAGTACAACGGAGGTCGGCGTCCCTGGTTACGCCAACTCTTGAGCACTTCACCAACGACGTACGTTTCGAACAAAGGCCCCGCCATCGCGCCGCTTGCTGCCGTTTCGGGACTTCGCCAACCTGTCAGGAAACAGGCCAACCCCGTATTCAAAAAATAGAGCTTCGGCGTCTTGACCAGACGCTTGCCCACGTTGCGATAGAACGGCTCAAGTAACAACACCTGGCAACTGGCTTCCAGCACACTGAGCCATCGTTTGACCGTACTCACCGCCACGCCGACATCCCGCGCCAGTTCACTCATATTGAGCATTTGGGCCGTCCTGGCGGCACAAGCGCGGAGAAAACGATCGAAGTCGCGTAAGTCCCCCACTCTCAAAAGATCCCGCACGTCGCGCTGCAGATAGGTCGTGATGTACGATGCAATGTAGGCCTCGATGTCCAGGTCAGGCTCGGCAACCAGCCGTGGAAACCCTCCATCGTGAATCGCGGCAAAGACCGAGTGCAAATCGGCGCGGAGTATACGTTCCGGCGCAGATTCCAGGCCCGGATACCACGGACTCCGATCGTCCGACACATGCATTCGTTCTGCGTAGGAGAATGGAAGAAGCTCCAACACGGCTACCCGGCCCGCTAACGACTCCGAGACTCCCTTCATCAGGTCGAACTGTTGAGATCCGGTCAACCAGAACTGACCCATTCGGCCAGACCTGTCCACCGTCAGCTTCACAAGTGGCAACAGATCGGGAGCTTGCTGAATCTCGTCGATAAGGACATCGCCCGGAAACCGCTGCAGGAGTAGTTGCGGGTCGTCCGTCGCCAGTCGCAGCAAGTTCGGATCGTCAAGGCTTATGTAAGCACGGTCTGCGCCACATAAGTGCTGCAGCAATGTGGTCTTACCACTCTGCCGCGCCCCGCTCACCAACAGTGCCGGGAACTGCCCCGAGAGCCGCTGCACAGTCGTTTCGATGCTTCTGGCGATGTACGACATACGACTATTTTACGATGCAATCGCAAATTAGTCAACCGCACCCCTCCGTGTAGCTGCCAACAATACGAACCGCAGCGGCATACCGGACACACTCCCAGCAACTTGACAAACCACACCACCCATGCCACAATCGCCATCAACCCTCAAGCATCAATCCTCAAACATCTACAGGCCCCACCATGGCACATTCAGGCAATGATCGGGCGACACGTCGGGGATTCCTCCAGGAAGCATCTTGCGGGGCGGGACTCGTGGCGTGTGCAGGCATGGGCATGGCCTCGACCGCACAGTCGGCGCCGCCAACCGCCCGAGCCGACCGGTTACCGCGTGAGGTCTGGGTGGCTACGGTCTCTCTGGAAGGATTGGGGGCCGATCGGTTTCCGCAGATGATCGAGGCCATGCTGCGGCGAATGGAAGAAATACTGCCGTGTGAGCCCGACATCATCTGCCTGCCCGAAGTCTTTCCGTTCGGCACGCTCCGTGCAGGCCGTCCACCGCTGGACGACGTCGCGGAAGTGCCCATCGGCGACATCTCGCGACCGTTCGCCGAGTTCGCCAGAAAGCACGCGGTGTACGTGGTCTGCCCAATCTACACCCGCCAGGGGCCGCGATTCTACAACGCGGCCGTATTCATCGACCGGAAGGGGCAACTGCTGGGTGAGTATCGCAAGATGCACCTGACAGAAGGCGAAATGGAGAAGGGCATCGTACCGGGGCCGCTCGACCCGCCCGTCTTCCAGGCCGACTTCGGGACAATCGGAGCGCAAGTCTGCTTCGATATCAAGTGGGACGACGGCTGGGCGCGACTTGCAGAAAACGGTGCGGAAATCGTCTTCTGGCCGTCCGCCTTTGCAGGCGGTGCGATGGTCAACGCCAAGGCCTGGCAGAATGGATACTGCGTCGTCTCCAGTGCCTGGAAAGATACGAGCAAGATCTGCGATGTCGCCGGGAACCCGGTTGCGTGGACCACGCGATGGAACCGCTGGGCCTGCGCGCCGATCAACCTGGAGAAGGCATTTCTGCACACATGGCCCTATTGCAGGCGATTCCAGGAGATCCAGGCCCAATACGGCCCCAAGATCCGCATCACCACGTACGGCGAAGAAGAATGGAGCATTCTCGAGAGCCGCTCGCCCGATGTGAAGATTGCCGACGTCCTGCGCGAGTTCGAGTTGAAGACCAATCGACAGCATATCGCCGCCGCCGAACACGCCCAGCGGCAATGCCGGCCAATAGACTGATCGATCCACCGCATGACGGTTACGATTCGAGGCGAGCGTCTGGAGTGATCTCAGTTCAATTCCCTGATTCACGGCCCATCCCAAGAAGAGGGTGGCTGCAATCCCATGCGATTCCGAAACGCACATATCCCGACGGCTGAAGCCTGGGCGGTTATCGTCTCGCTCACCGTGAGCATTGTTCTGCTATTGATCAAGTTTGCGGCATACTTTGTCACCGGTTCTGCTGCGATTTTTTCGGACGCGGTCGAGAGCATCGCGAACGTACTGGGCGCGACCATGGCCTTCTATGCGCTGGTCGTCGCGCACAGCCCGGCCGATGAGGAGCATCCCTACGGCCACGGCAAGATCGAGTTTCTCTCGGCCATGTTCGAGGGAGGAATGGTCTTGATGGCCGCCATATTCATCGTCGTACGCACCTTCGATGCGATGTGGCGCGGCGATCTGGTCCAGGAACAGAGGTTGGGCGTCGGCCTGGCCATGGTCGTGCTGGCCCTGTTCGTCAACGGCGGCGTGGGTTTCTATCTGCTCCGCACGGGGCGGAAGCAGGACTCGATGACCCTGGAGGCCGATGGCAAGCATCTGCTCAGCGACGCGTTGACCAGTATCGCCGTGCTTGTCGGCCTGGGACTGGTAAAGCTGACCGGATGGGTCTACTTCGACCCGATCACGGCGCTGCTACTCGGCGTGAACATCGGCTGGATGGCTCTTGGCCTGATACGGCGTTCGGGCGGCCGGCTGATGGACCGCCAGGACATGGAAGACATGCAGCTTCTGACAGAGATACTCGAACGTCACGTCGGGCCGGAAGGGAAGGAACCCCGCATCTGCGCATACCACAAGCTGCGGCACCGCCATACGGGGCGTTTCCACTGGGTCGACTTCCACATCCAGGTGCCGGCCACGTGGACCATTGAACATGCCCACGAAGTCGCCGGCGCCATCGAGGGGGAAATGGAACGCGCCCTGGGAGACGCCAACGCAACCGCCCACATCGAGCCCTACCCAGACCGCGATTGCCCCTGGTGCCAGCCCGAACACTGACGACATGCCCCGCGCGACCGGGGGGAACAGTGAGAACAGAGGAAACGGAGCGGGAGAACTCTGTTATCTCTGTTGCCTTCTGTTAAGCTCCGGCTCCCCTGCGATGTATCCAACGTGACAATAGGCTGCGTCTTTCATCGGCCGCAAATCACTGCAGGAAGTCAGGCAGATACTCGCCCGAGGAAGCCGGCGGGAGCGTACTCTCTTGCTGCTGGGCGGCTTCGGCCTCGCGCAATGCAATGTAGGAACCGGTTCGCAACCGGTCTTCTTTGCCTTTGCCGGCCTCGACCCGGATTGCCGCCTCTTTCAACTCGCCCTGAGCGACCACGTTGATTGCATGACAGCGGGTCTGACACTGGCCGCAACCAACGCACCGCTGCTGCTGCACGGACGGGACCAGGTAGCCCGTATCGGCAATCGGCCGACCGGAAGCATCCAGTTCGGTGCCGACACGCACGAATTCAATCGCCCGATGACCGGCCGCAGCACACGCGTCAACGCACAACCGGCACGACGCACGCTGGGCGAAGGGCAGACACGTCGCCTGATCGACAACGGCCCGCCCCATCCGCGCGGCCTGTTTTTCTACCAGGGGCAGCGCACGAATCGCACCGGTCGGACAAACCTGCCCGCAGCGGTTACAGCTCGTTTCGCAGCCGGCCCAATCGGCGACAAGATGCGGCGTCCAAAGCGATTCCAACCCGTCTCCGACGCCCAACGGCTGCAAGGCGCCGTTCGGGCACGCTCGCAAACACTGGCCGCAGCCGACACACATGCGCAAGAAATCGATCTCCGGAACGCTCCCAGGCGGTCGAACGGCGGCCGTCGCGGCGGCATCGGCCGCTGGTCCGGAAAGCCGAACCAGCACAGCGGCTCCAAGCCCTCCCAGGCAGCCGGCCCCCAAGCTGATTCCGCTCGCCAGAAACCTGCGGCGGGGAAGAGAGGACTCCTTCGCACCAGCTTGACCGTTGGCGGTATTCGAAGCACGAGACCAGCGTGAACTGAAGCGGACCGCCTCGGTTGGACAGACACCACCACACGTCTGACAGAAAGCGCAGTCCGCAGTTCGTGTACCGAAACCCGGCTCGACGGCGTCGAACGGGCAATGCTCGGCGCACCGGCCGCAACCGGCGCACGCATCGCTCACGTGCCGCTGATGCAGTCGGAGCACGCTGCCAAGCGAGAAGACGGCCCCGGTCGGACAAACGTAACGGCACCAGAATCGAGGCCCCAGCAACCCCAAGGCCAAGACGCCGAAGAACATCGCGATCGACAGCCACTGCCCGGCCCCGTAAGGCGGCATCTGCTGCCAGCCTTGCGTGACACCATCCTGCAAGGGAGCAAAAACCAGCGCCATGCCTCGCGTCACAACGGCAGTCGCCGCCACGAATCCGGCGAAGAGTACACCGCATAAAGCTGCGGCAAGCACGGCCGTCAGCAGCCCGTAGCGCAGCCCGCCCCACCATCCTTCGCGCGACACGCGAAAACGGCTGATACGACGCCCTACGGCCCAATCGAACAGATCGATCAAGGTGCCGAACGGACAGACGTAACCGCAGAAGCCCCGCGGAATCGCCAGGCAAACGCCCACTATCGCGCCGGCCCACACAAGCGACCAGATCCACGAACGGCTTGCAATACCTGCCGACAGACTCACCAACGGATCGAGGGCAAGGAATGCCGGCGCCGGGATGACTTGTTTTCTTGTCAGATCGTCTGCGTAGTGCGACGGTAAGTGACTAGGGTCGCGCGACGAAAGCGACCACGGCCCGAGACTCATCGCCATCTGCTCCAGCCCGCCGGCCGAGCCGTCTACCGGTACGAGTGTCAGCTCGCTGTCGCCACTATCGACCACACGAAACCGGCCGAACGAACGGTCTCCCTGGTCGTCTTCTTCGACGACATACCACGCCGAGTCTGGAAGAATGGGCGGCTCCGGCAACTGGTCGCTGGCGAGCGTGATCTGCCCGGTAACCGTATCGACCTCAACCGGAATCCAACCACGCCACTCCGCCGCTGGTCGGGCGGTGTACGGCCAGCAGACCCAGAAGAACAACGCCAGGAAGAGAAGCAGGCAGCCCGTTTGCGCAAGGCGACGAGCCGGAGACGCGGCCCACGTCGGGCCAAGACGTCGAAGCAGACGGCGCACCGGTCCCGGTACCGCCTTGTCGCCACCGGCAGTCTTCTTACGTAACGGCACATACCAGTGGAAGCGCAATGGCATAGGGCTACTTCATACCTCCGGCCAGGGCCTTGGCCGTCGCGTAAATGATTGCTTGCGACGTGATCGTGGCGCCGCTGGTCGCATCGACGCCCTCGACCCCCTGCTTCTCGATGATCTGCCGGGGTGTCTCGATCATTGCCGTGTAGTACTGTTTCTCCTGATGCTGCACGATACGGACCGATTCGATTCGCCCTTCTCGGACAGCTACCTCAACGGTTAGCGGTCCCTTGAAACCGAGACTGGCCGCGCGATAGTCGCCGTCCGGAATCTGTTTCAAATCAAGCATGTCGAAAAGGCGAACGGCTTCCATGCTGGCCTTGGCCCGCTCCTGATTGGCAAGGATTCGCCGGGCGGTGCGTCCCGAAGCCGGGATGGCAAGCACCTTCTGGTAGTACTCGATCGCCCGCTGATTCTGACCGGCGGCCCGGCACGCGTCGCCCGCATAGATATTGGCAATGTCGGCCCAGCTACCCTTTGCATTGGCGTCTGCCATACCCAGTGCTTTGTCCAACTCCCCCATTTGCGCCCACAACTTGATCATCGAGAACTGAGGCTGTAGCTTGCCAAGCAGTTCCATAGCCATCGGCTTCGAGCCAAGTCGCCAGTAGCATTCGGCCAGGGCAACGCCATGCCTCTCGCTGTCGTTGTCCTCCACGCCAGCCGCGCGCCACCAGAAGGCCGCCCTGGCGTAGTCCTGCATGTAATCGAAGTACATGCGCCCCAGTTCGTTCATCGCCTGCGTGCGCAAGGTCGGATTATCTTTGTGCGTCATCAGAAGATGGTGCATCAAACGGATTCCACCCTGCCATTTACTGGGATTCGGGCTGATAATATCCCACACGTACTGACCAATGTATCGCTGATTGTCCCATTGCCGGAAAGGCGGCTCGGGCCAGTTGAGATCCAGTGTCTTCGGATACGTCAGTTGCGCCGACTCCCACCACTCGGGCTGGCTGCGGCCGAGCTTGTCGATCAGGGCTTCCACTTCGGCTTCGCTCCGCGCGTCGCCTGCAGACGAGGCTAGCGGAGCTGTCGCTGCTTCTGATGCTAGCGCCTCGCGTTTGCCGTCGATCGTCAAGGCGCGAATCTGATCCAAAGTCCAACGGCGGGTCAGTTCTCGCCCATCGACAACGGTCTTGACCGTAATCGAGTCGTCATCTCGTGCGATCACTTCTCCTTCGACCTTAGCGCCATTGACGAACTCCACCTCGTCGGCCCGCAGAACCCCCACACATAGCAAAGACAGGGCGAGTGTGGAGCAAAGCAGCAAACGCGGCTTCTTCCGAACGACCATAAGGGACACTCCTGCGGCTGGGATTGGGAGACTATCTTATCAGATATGCAGCATAACGCAGCCGGCGATGACAGACAAGAGCGAACGCCAAGCCCCAGATGGTCCCAGATGGTCCCGCTGCCACACGCTCTTCGTTACCGCTGTGCAAAGCCCCGCTTCGCCCCCTGCTTCTGGCAGGCTTCTCGCAACGGTTGCGACAAGACAGTATCCACAGCCTGCTCCACAGTTCAGAATGCTAAGGCTGGCTCAAAGTGTGCGCTTTGTCCGGCACAACCTGCACGCAGTCGGCATGGATCATACCGTCGGCCGAAGCGGCCGAGAGCACAACGGCGGCCGTTGCGCCTGCCTCGAAGGTCGCCCTTCTGGAAACTTGCACCGGCCCAGAACGACCGCGACTGGCGTGTCGGAGGAAAATCGGTATCTTCATTCAATGGCAGCGCCCACGGCGTTTCGGGCCATTGCTGCGATTCATTCGCCCGCTGCCATACCCAAAGATTGCTGGTGCTCATGTGCCCGGTTTCGGTCAACTGAAACGCCGCACCGGCGAGCGTTCCCAGGTGCCCGTGTCCCGTACAATCGGCGAAGAACCTGCCGCGAAACCGCTTCTCCATTCCCGTGCGCACGTCCATCGCCACAACGGAACGGATGGCCTTCGACTCCGGATCGCAACTGGCAGTGTAAACGTAATGATTCAGGAACAGACAGATGTTCTTCTCCGCGCGGACTCGTTGCTCTTTCCACGCGTCACCGAAATGCCGGGCGGCGGCAGGTGAGTCCGGAGCACGATCAGCGAACTCTTCGGTGATCTCGCCGATATGCGGAAACTGCCCTTGCATGGTCGCGCCGTCGCTCCATACCCGCACCTCGGAAGAGCCGTTACCGCCCAATACCGGCCGGTCTTGAATCAGTGCCACGCGCAGTGCCTGCCGGGCTCCGGACAAGGCCGCTGCTATACCGGCATATCCGCCGCCCACAACCACAAGGTCGAACTCGCCGGCATCCGTTTCTTCCTCCATCGCGCCAAGCAGTTGCCGGCGGAATGCCCGCAACTCCGGGTCGCAGTTCGGCGGAAGCCCTTGCAGATCGGTTGTCAGAAGGATGGCGTCGCACCGGCCGTTGAATCCGGTCAAATCGCACAGTTGAATCTCCACATTTCCGGCAGGGAGCGTTATCTGCCCGCCCTCCTGCCAATGCCATTGCTCGCCACGATCGCCGAATTCGACGGGCAGAGTCTTTCCGCCAATCACCACGCGAAACCTTCCCGGGGCGCCCGGCGCACACCACGGCGCTACCCAGTCTTTGGTGCGCACCAGCACGCGCCACACACCTGCCTGCGGTAAGGCCACCGTCGTACGGGCTGGGGCAACCGGCTTTCCCAGACCGTGCGCCATCAGATAGGGCGAGCCAACTTCCGGCAGCAAGGTGAACTGCGTATCCGTCATCCAACCGCCCAGGTCAGCAAATGCCTCGGCCTCGACAAGGATCGATGCACCGCTCGATGGTGAGGCACAGGCCCATGACGCGACCAGAAGCAGCAAGGACCTCATGTGTTTCAGGTTCATTGCATTTCTCCTTGCTCGATCCATTGCGCGAAGTAGTCTCCGGGCGAGCTGCCGGCTGCATCCTCGGGGTACATATGACTGTAGTATATCCCGGCGTCTGTCGTATGCAATGTCTCCTATCTGGCCATTTCTGGCAGGGGCTGTCGGGTGCAGGAATGGGGTCGTGCTCTCATGGAGCGGAAGAACACTGGGCGTTGTCAGGGACCTGCTCGCTCCCACCTTGACAGCGTATGCGATTGCTTGCATACTGATATTCTGTCTTGCTTCGTTCTTCTGCGAATAGACACCTCGAACTGATAGAGCCTAATGTTCGTCCAATCGGCAACCGGCCCCGTGCCTCGATCCTCTCGCTTGCCGTGGCACACGATATGGTTCCTTCTCGCATTCTATGCGGTAGCCGCAGTTTGTGGGTTTCGCAGTAGCTACTACTGGCATCCGTCTGTACTCGACTGGCTGATCAATTGGACGCTATGTATCTGTCTGGCGATTTGGGCAGTGATTGACGCAAGAACGATGCGGCATCCGATTCCCGTTTCGGCACAACAGTGGTTCGTGTTCTTCGCCGCAATTCTCGTGCCTGTATATGCTATACGGACTCGCCGCTGGCGAGGTGTAGGCTACATACTTCTGCACGCATTCCTGTGGTATGTCCTGGTATTTGTAGTTTCCAATGTCACCTATCTGATTATCTCCGGCAGCTAGAAGAAGCACATGCCTGCCCGCCCCCCCTTACTACCCCTCTTGACAGGACGAATCGCTAGGGGGCAGGATGGTAACTGGAGCATATCACATTCGTGCCGGCTTGTGGCAAACGTGAATACAGCAGAACAGGAGCCCCCTCGACCATGTCACAACAAATCGAAGCCATCAAGAAATACTTCGAGAAGGACCGATTCGCTGCCGAAAACGGCGTCCGCATTCTTGAACTGAAGCCGGGCTACGCCAAGGCGGCGCTTACCGTGGAGGATCGCCATTTCAATAGCGTCGGGATCGTGCAGGGGGGAGCCATCTTCACGCTGGCCGATCTGGCCTTCGCCATGGCGTGCAACTCGACCGGTGAAGTGGCCGTAGCCGTCAATACCAACCTGTCGTTCCTCAAGGCAACCTGGGCGGGCGAACTGCTGGCCGAAGCCGTCGAGGTCGCACGCAGCCGAAAAATCTCCACCTGCACCGTCCGTGTCACCAACGAGGCCGGCGACCTGGTCGCCCTGTTCCAGGGAACCGCCTATATCAAGAACCAGCCGCTGCTGCCGGACGGGGTCTGAGACACGGCGCGGAGCAGGGCAAGTCGCAGGCGGGGGGTGCAGTCCGTTCCCGGTAATGCTAATATATCCTCGATTACAGAGCTCCCGTCCAACCGCCGGCGCCGGCAGATGTACAGCGATGGATTGATGCACAACTGAACGGCATCAAGGATTGATTTCAACTTCCGGTTGCGAATCGATCGACATCACCTGGGGCTAACGGCCACTCCCCTGCAGAACATCCCGAGATCACAAGGGCGAGCCCCCATTCCAATCATCCGCGTCGCCCCAATCGTCTCCCTGGTCGGCAAGGCGGGCCGCGAACTCACGCAACTCGTGGCCCAGGGCAGAGCATTTGGCGTCCAGTTCGGGTCGCACTTCGCGCACCGCATGAAGCTCCTCGACGAATCGCGCGACTACCGGATCGACCAGCGACGAGCCGCCGTCCTGCAATGCCGATCTCAGATTGCCGAAATGGCGATTGAGCGACTCCATGTAGGATCGCGTATCGGACGAATCGCGTAGACTCAGCCCGATTTCCGCCACGTGGGCGCCAATACTGAATAGGGCTACCGGCAGCGGTCTGGATGCCACGTCGCCTGCCATGGACGAGCAGTTCCAGACGCTATTTTCGGTGGCGGGGCGTTCCGTCGCGTCAAGTGTCTCTTGCTCGGTTTCGATTTCGTCCGGCTCGTCGTAGTCGAAATCGAGCGCCCCCAAGTCGCCATACTCCGTTTCCCACTCCTCGCGAGTCGAGCAGAAGGTGAAAGGATAATCCTGGTCCATATTGCAGCCGTCGAGGTGCCAGAAGGATGGCCCGAATTTCGACTCGTCGGCCATCATCTGGCACAAGGGGCAGTCCGGATCGACCATCGCCTCATCCCCGGAATCCACCATCGGAATTCGCATCCGTTCCAACTCGATCACCTTCAACGGCGGATGTGGCCCAAGATCGTCGAAATCAGGCGTCTCAAGCCATTCCTGCTGCACCTCGCGAAGCCGGGCAATCTCGTCATCACGAGAAACGCCGCCGGACGCCGAAGTCTTCCCGTCGCCCTCTGCTGATTCAACCACGGAGCGCCAGCACGTTCGGATCAGATCACGCACCATCTCGTAGTACATCACGTTCTCGTGCGTGCCGCAGGGGCCGAATCGGAATGCGGCCGATTCGCGGCTAAGCGGCGGCGGACAAGCCCGAAACGCCGACCATTGATTGCAGCGGCTCCACAAGTCCCGGTCGATATGGTCCCTGCCGGCCAACAATACGTCCCGCGGCGTTTGGCCCCGCAGGTCGTCGCGGGGCGTCATCAGCCAGCGGGCATGGATTTCCGCAATGGCGTGTTCTGCAAGGGGCAGCCCGTCGTCGGCAACTCGTTCCGGCAACTCGGTGAACGTCCAGCCCGACGGCGGCGTCCATCCGCCTGGGTCAGACGATTCGCCCGAATCCGACAGCTCGCCGCGCGCGGCAAAGCATTGCTCGACGATGAACGGGCACACCTCGTCGTAGAGCACCTTGCGGAAGTCGAACGTCCCGGAAGCCAATCGCTTCTCGCGTCGCGCATCGGCTTCGGCGTCCCAATCGACCGTATCGAACCGCAGTCCCCAGTCGTCGGCCAGGTGGAAGGCGATCCACGGGGTGTCTTCCTCGCGGCCGCCTTCAGGTCGATACTGCAACTCACCTGCACGCATCGGAACCGAATACGTCGAATCGGCCACGACCAACCGTGCGCCCAGGTCGACAATGCACACGCCGGCGTCATACGGCTGGTCGTCAATCCCACTGGCCCAACCGGCAAAGGGGCCATCGCCGCCATACTGGACGAATCGCTCCATGGCGGCTTCGAGTTCTTCGATCGTTTCCGGGTCGGCCGAGAGCGCCGCCACCACCTCGTCGAGGAAGCTCCCGTGCGGCTGGCTGTGGATAGCCCGCTTCGGATCGATAATCGTCATGGTAATCTGACTCATGGCGCGCGCCTTTCCTTCGGGACGGCTAGAAGACATCAACTCGTACGACCAGCCCGAAGAATACCACCCCCGCTCCGTTCCATCAACCCCCGGCGGCACGCCGTTCACCGAGGGGGTTCCACCGAGCCGGACTCGAAGGTGGAAAGATCGGGGAGCGATGCCTGCACGCCGCCGGCGGGAATGTCGAGCTTCGCGGTCCAGCAGATGGCGTTGAGCACCAGCGTGCGTAGAGGACCGACCTTCCAGTTGCGGAAGTAGTGGGGCATGACAATGCCCACGCCACGGCCACTATCAGCCCGCTGGACGCACCAGGCAACGGTCTGTTTGCTGGGCTCATCGGGCGGAAGCATGGTATAGGCGAGTGACCGCACGTTCTTCGCCATCCCGTCCTTGCCGAAGTAGTTGTTCCAGTAGGGTTCGTCGTCGAAAGTGAACGCCTGCCAGCCACGCAGTACGGGATGCGGCTGCTGCTCCGGCTCGATTGTGGCCGTAACCACCCTCGCCACGGACCGATGGTGCTTGCACCCGGTGGCGAAGTAGCCGCCCAGCCAGCCGAGCAGCGGATGCGACCCGTCTTCGCCCACGTGTTGAGCACGGAGCCCCGTGGCGTAGTGGATGCAGACCAGTCCGCACCCGCGGTCCATCATGGCCCCAAGTTCCTTCTTGATCTGGTCGGGCCGGTCCATGAACTCGGGCGGGAAGATATCGCCGATGAACACGACGCTGGCGGTAGAATCGAGCAGCGTCTTGTCCGCAGGCCAACTGAAAAGAACCTCCGCCCGGATCGGCCCCACACCCTCGGCATGTTCCAGACAATACTCGAGCAGCCGTGCCCCGGCGGCCACCTCGTGGGTGCCCGGCGGATGCGTGGAAGGTCCGGCAATCACCAGAATCTGCGGACCGCCCTCCTTGGCCACACCGGCGGAGGTGAATACCGCAAACATCCCGACAATTGCCACTGCCAGGCATACGTATCCCGTTCTTCGGTTCAACCTTGTCATATCTTTGGCTCCTCACCATGGCTTCGACCGGGTATCCAACATATCCCCCAATGCATCCAGTGTGTACGAACCAGCGACGGGGGTCAAGCTACCGAGACCGTCCGACCTGATGGCAGCGAAAGAAAGCACTGAATTCAGCGTTGGTGAACCGAGCAGGCCGGCCGGTGGCCCTCGTTTGCAACACCTCGCATCACCGTTGCAACACCTCGTATCACCGCCAAAGCGGGACAGTCTCCGCCGGCCGATGCGCCGTGGAACCGCCCCTGCCTGCCAAGCCCCTCATTCCGTGCCGTGCAGGATACCCGTCCCGTACCCGTCAGGTTGCCGCCGCTGATCTTGTCCGAAAACGCAGTTCCCGGTATAAGCCTTCCTGAATGCGTGCCGGCAGTCGCCGGGCCGAACTACAGCGTCTTTGCTCGGCAAGACGTGTCTGTCTTGCAGTCCACATCTGCGCGGAAAGCTATGCCTGGAATCGATCGAACGCGGCGCGCCCAGCGGAACAGCCAGCCGGCCGTACTTCACCCCCCGGTGGCCGCCGGCAACCGGATCGCGACAGCGGTTGTCTCGATGGTGCTGCTAACGCTGCTAGCGTTGCATGCCCGGGCCCAGACGGCCGGTGAAACGATTCCGCAAGAATGCCCCACCCCGGAATCGATTCAAACTGCACTCAAGCAGGCCGAGGAATCGCCCGACCTGGACGACGTGTCCAAGGCCAAGGTCAGTGAAGCGTACGGGCAGGCGGCCGAGGACCTTGAAACGGCCGAGACGTGGCGAGCCAAGGTCGAGCAATTCAGCCGGATGATCGCCATCGCCCCCCAGGAATTGGCCCAGACCCGAACCGACCTGGCTGCAGTGCCCGACCCGGCCGACGTTGCCATTCCAAATGCCGGTTTGCCTGAATTGGAGCAATCGCTCTCGGCAAAGGAGACCGAGCTGGCGCAACAGAAGGCGACGCTGGCCGAACTGGAGTCTGAAATACGACGTCGCGCCAACCGCCGCGTGGAAGTCCCGAAATCCGCGACCACGGCCCAGGAACTTCTTGCCGATACGCTGCGGCAGTTGCAGGCGCCACCGCTCAACGAACCGGCAATCCTGACGGCCGCCCGCCGTGTCAGGCTCCTCGCGCGGCAGCAAGCCTTGGAACAAGAACTGGCTTCCTACGAACGCGAGTTGCGAGCCTACGAGGTGCGGACAGAACTGCTTTCGCTGCGCCGCGATCTGGCGGTTCGACGCGCCGCCCACTTGGAGCAGGTTGTTCTGCAGTGGCGCAACCAGGTAACCCGCCGTCGCTATCGTGAAACCGAAACCCAACTGCGCCGCGCGCGCCAGGAAGCCGACCAGGCTCACCCCGCCGTGGAACAGTTGGCCCAAGCCAATGCCCGCTGGACCGAACGCCGCAAAGAACTGGCCCAACTGATCGCGAACACAGCGCGGGACCTCGACGAAACCGACGTGCAGTTGGCTACTTTGCAAGGCCAGTTCGAGCGCATGCAGGAAAAGGTCGATTGTGTCGGCCTCACCAACGCAATCGGCCTGCTTCTGCGCAATCAGCGAGACTCGTTACCCAGCGCCGGCCAGTACTGGCAACGTATCGCAGCTCGCCAGGAGACCATTCGCGACTGCCAGCTCGAATTGCTCCAGTTGAAAGACCGGCGCTCGGAACTGGCGAATCTGGACGTGCAAGTAGAGCAGGAGCTGCTAGCCGTCGGCCGCGACTGGCGGCAGGCCGATCCCTCGGAACTGAAGACGTCGGTTGAAGGGTTCCTCCGATCCGAGCGAGACTATCTCGACGCGTTGATCCTCGACGCGAACGGCTACTTCGATCGCCTGGTCGATCTGGACAACGCCGAACGTCAATTGGCCGACCGAATCGAAGCGTATTCCGCGTATATCAACGAGCGGGTACTCTGGATCCGAAGTACGACGGCCATCGGTGGGCAGGACTTCCGTAATCTCGGACAAGGCTTCGCCTGGTTCTTCCGCCCCGGCAACTGGCTGGAACTGGGCCGCGCCCTGGTAACCGACGCCTGGAAAGCTCCAGCATGGTTCGGAAGTGCACTCGTCATATTCGCCGCACTGTTCTTCTGGCGCCGGCGGATGGGAACCCGCCTTTCCGAGCTTGGCGACGAAGCGTCGCGCTCGATCTGCTGCCGCATCGCGCCCACGCTGCAGGCAGTGGTACTGACCGTGCTCTCCGCGGCCGCCGGCCCCGGCCTGATTACGTTTCTTGCCTGGCGACTCGGCGCGAATGCCGGTGAATCCGAGTTCATCGAAGCCGTTTCGTCCGGACTCTCGTCTGCCGCCGGGGTCTACCTGGTACTCGAGCTGCTGCGGCAGATGCTTCGTGAGAACGGGCTGTTCGATGCCCACTTCGACTGGCCAACCACTTCCCTGTATATCCTGCGGCGCCAATGCCGTTGGTCCATGGTTGTGCTGCTCCCCCTGGTCTTCGCAACGGTCGCGATGAACGTCCAGGAGCATGAACGCGTCGCCGCCGCGCTGGGCCGCTTCGGTTTCATCGCCGTGATGACGGCTTGTTCGCTGTTCGTATGGCGGTCGCTGCGAACAGCAGGCGGCGTGCATCGGCATATCGTGGCGGCCGGACAAGGGGAATGGCTCCTTCGCTTGCGGCCCCTCTGGTACCCGGCGGCCATTGCCCTCCCATCGGTGCTGGCCATCCTGGCTGCCATGGGTTACTACTACACCGCACAACAGCTTGCCGAACGCATGATCGCCACGGCATATACGCTTCTGGGACTGATCCTGCTCAGAAGCTTCCTGCTGCGGTGGGTCCTGGTCCGGCGGCGCAAGCTGGCCATGGAACAGGCCTACAAGCGTCGAGCGGCCAGCCAGGCCGATGAGACGGCCGGTAACGAATCGGGCGTCGTCTCGCCAATTCCCACCATTCCGGAACCGCAAGCCGACCTCGCCACCATCAATATGCAAACACGCCACATGGTCGAGTATGTGCTCGCCATGACCGGCGTGCTCGCTTGCTGGTTGATTTGGATTGACGTGCTGCCGGCTCTGGGCTTCCTCCATCGGGTCGAACTGTGGCACGCGATCGAAGCGACCCGAGCCACCACCCTCTTCGACCTGGGACTTGCATTGCTGATCTTCGCAACCACACTCATCGCGGCAAAGAACCTGCCGGGCCTGCTGGAAATGCTCCTGCTGCATCGCCTGCCGATCGATGCAGGTTTGCGGTACACAATAGGCGCCGTTTCACGATACGTGATTATTGTCGTCGGCGCCGTGGTGGGGTGCCAATCGCTCGGGCTGGCGTGGGTCAAGGTGCAGTGGCTCATTGCCGCGGTCAGCGTTGGCCTGGGATTCGGCTTGCAGGAGATCTTCGCCAATTTTGTCTCCGGTCTGATCATCCTGTTCGAGCGGCCCGTTCGCGTGGGCGACGTGGTGACCGTAGGGGACGTCACCGGCGTGATCTCCCAAATTCGCATGAGGGCGACCACCATCACCAACTGGGACCGCAAAGAGTATATCGTCCCGAACAAAGAGTTCATTACCGGCCGACTTCTGAACTGGACCCTGAGCGATCAGGTCAACCGCCTGGTCATCCAGGTCGGAATTGCCTACGGCTCCGATACGGAATTGGCAACCCAACTCCTGTTGCAGGTGGCCGCGGAGCATCCCCGTGTACTCGCCGAGCCGGAACCCCGCGTCACCTTCGAAGAGTTCGCAGATAGTTCCCTGAAGTTCGTGCTGCGATGTTACCTGCCCGATTTGGAAAATCGGCTCGCCGTCATCCACGATATGCACATGGCCGTCGATCGGAGGTTTCGCGAAGCAGGCGTTGAAATTGCATTCCCGCAGCACGACATCCATGTCCGTTCGATCGATTCGGCGCTGAGTGTGCTCGATCGCGACCTCACAGCCGTGGAGCGGTCACACGCCGACCAAGGCCATCTCGATCAGGCGAGGGAACCCCGTCGCGTTGCCTAGCAAAAGGGAGTTCGCCCGCTTTGACGGGAATTCGAGGAGCGCGTCCCCATCACAGGGATACGTCGCAACACCTTCTGCCATCCCTGTTCACGGGCGCCTGGCCCGGTGCGCTTTGCACACTCCGTTGCGGACGCCATTCTTATCGTCCGTTTCCTGCGTCGAGAACCACGAGCCCCGTGCCTTTGCCGTAATGCGTGCCATCACGGTCGAAGAGGACGGTGACGTCGCGTCCGTGGTAGCGAACGCCGTCGACACACCACCAGTCCCATTCGGCCGGCGCGAGCGGCTCGACCTTGAGCGTGCCGTCCTTTTGCGGCTTGAGACCGCAGAGGCCCCCGATCACGAGATCGCAGAACGTGGAGTGGTTGTAGTCCTTGCCGCGTTCCGGGAACCGCTGCTTCTTGAACCCGGAACGATCCTGTTCGATCATGATCTTTCGTGCGAGCCATTCGCCCGTGAACGGATGGAGGTTCTCGTCGATCCACGGGACTGTCTTCCCGTCCGCGCGCACGAGGACGTGCTGGGCGGCGTACTGCTTGACGAGCTTCGCGAAGTCCGCGCGCGTTGCCGGGATGTCTGCGCCGCTTTGCAGTGTTTCGTAGAGCGCCGTGAGCGCAATGCTCGTCGCGTAAGGCCAGCTCGGACCGTTCCACAGGCATTCGTGTTTCTTGTAGTCGATCTCGACGGTGAATCCGGGCGTGTCGCGTCGAGGGAAGACGAGGCCCTTCGGCGCGTAGAAACCCTTCTCATCCATGAGCGGCTTCCACGCTGCGCCATACCCTTCGAGCGGCATCCTGAAGTAGAACGGCGCATAGCCGTGCAGTTCGCACACCGCGTCAGACGTCCCGTTCGCAGAGAACGTGGTGAAGAAGGCCGCGTCCTTGTTCCAAAGCTTGTCCTTGATGTTCTTCTCGAGCGCCGCCGCCTTTTCTGCAAAACGCCTGGCAAGCGCGGCATCGCCTTTCTGCCGGGCGATCTCCGCGATGGCGGACGCCTCCGCCCACATCATGGAATTGACCATCGGGCGAGCGCCTTCTTCCGAAAGCGCGTACTCAGTCCCCTCGCGGTCGGCAATGAAGTCGAAAAGTCCCCGTTCCAGTTTGAAGCCGGTATCGAACTCCAGCCGCTTGATGTTCCAGCCCTTCTCCCACGCCTCGTAGTTCCTGACGAATTCGGGGAGCAGACCCGCCGGATAGGCCGCATCGCCGGTCACCTTGGCCCGTTCGAACGCGCTCCACGCCGGCGCGTTCGCGTAGGCGCGCGGACCGTTCACCGTGCCCTTTGTCACCATGAAACAAAGGTAATCGTCCAGATAGCACTTGTCCCGCAACCAGCGCCCCTCGCGAATGTGGTGCACGAGCGGGCACGATATCGTGTTCTCGGCGCCTGCCCACGGAACATCCGGCAGGAACTCCGTCACCACCCACCTGCCCTCTTTCGTCTTCCGCAAGTGCTTGCGGTACGTCCACCAGCGGAAGTAGTAGGTCCGTTCGATCTCCTTGTCCGGACACTCGAACCGAGGCACGTTCTGCAGCGCCCACCAATAGACCGCCTTGTTCGTAATATCGTGGGGATAAAGCTCGTCGTCGTCGAGCGAGAACTGGTCCATGTACCGGCGCACCTGCTTCTCGCCGAGGACCTTGCAGTACGGTTCTTCGACGGGACCGAGGTCGTACCCTTTGTGGACCGCCATGCCGATGTACTCTTGCGTTCCCGTACGGCCGTTGTACCAGAGCCGCCAGCAGTCGTTCTCTTCGTCCCACATCGCGGAAGGTTTGTACGTCGCCTCGGAGTCCCATTCGCCCTTGGTCGGGAAGACGAGCGGATTCGCTATGAGACGCCTCCACTGTGTGACGCCGTCCGGCGAGATCGCCGCCCCGATACGCGCCGTGTGGATGTCCGAATATCCGATGTAGAACATCACGTACCGGCCGTCCTTGAGCGGATACACCTCGCACCCGCCCACGCGGTCCTTGTCCCACGCCTTGCTGCCGCCGTGCGTGAAAATCGGGTTGAGAACCGACTTCTCCCACTTGACGCCGTCCTTCGACTCCGCATAGCAGAGGACGTTCGGCTCGTACGTCTCGCCGCTCGCGTACCACATCCGGAACAAGCCGCGATTCTCGTCCCTGCGGACGTACGGGTTCATCACGCTGTAGCCCTCGTGCGGGCACTCCGGAATCAGCACCGGATCGCGCGTGACACGAGTGAACTTCACGCCGTCCTTCGACTTCGCGTAACCGATCTTGCTGTACCCGCGCGCCTGGCCCGTGAACCACATGTGGTACTCGCCGTTCCAGTAGAGCGTGCAACTGCGGTTAAGGTTGTCCTCCCAGCCGCTTGTCTTGTCGTATTCGAGGCAGATCTCCGGTTCGGACCAGTTGACGCCGTCGTCCGAACGGACGAGCGCGATCGCCTTCCTCGGACGCCACGAGAAGTACATGTTGTACTTCTTCGACCCCTCTTTGATCACGTTCACGTCGAAACACGTGCCGATCTCGGGACTTCCCAGAACAGGATTCTTCTCGTACTTCTTCCAGCCGTTGTCCTTCGCCGGAAGCCCAGTCGCCGCCAGTGCGAACATCGCCGCGAGAATCGTTTTCATCTGCATCGTCTCGTCCTTTCGTTGATATCGTGGTCAGCCCAAATGCGAACGTCGGGGTCTACGAACATCGGGCCGGGTGGCCCCGGGTGATTGCTCACCCGGGGCTCCCACAGACCCGTACGTGCAGGATTACCGCATACGGTTCCTCAAGTGACACCTTCGCTTCGCTTACGGCACACCGAGTGGACGGCCACCGCGTAAGGCAACCGATATCGCTCTTGGAGCCGGGCAAACCAGCTCCAAGGCGGGCGGTTCTTCCGTCGGCGACGGCTGAGCCACTTCCGCCAGACACGACGCACTTCGTCACGAAAACGGGTCAGCGCGATGCTGTTGCCCGTGATTCCGTAGTAGCCGAAGTGGCCGCGAAGCTTCTGGCATAGTTTCGCGTATTGCTCCGCGATCGGAAGATGCCGATTCGCCCGGCACCATTGGGCCACCGTCCTGATGGCCCGCGTGAGTCGGCTGGCGGCCGTCTTTCGCTTCACCACCCAGTTGCCCTTTCTGGAGCGACTCCAGTAGTGCGTGAAGCCCAGCAGATCGAATGTTCCTGGCCGAGTTCCCTGCGGCTCTCCATCGGGAGGGGCCACGTGGGGCGGTCTGCGGAACGCAATCAGCCGAGTCTTCGTCGGGTGGAGCGTCAGGCCATATCTCCCGAAACGCTTGGGAAGCACGTCCATGACTCGCCGCGCGTCTTCCTCCCGGGTGAACCCGATGACGAAGTCGTCGGCGTAGCGAATGAGAAACGCTCGGCCCTTCAGGCGGGGCTGCACCTGATGTGCGAACCATTCGTCCAGCACATAGTGCAGGAATAGATTCGCAAGGACCGGTGAAATCACACCGCCCTGGGGTGAGCCTGCGTCGGGATGCGTAATGCATCCGTCTTCCAGCACGCCTGCGTTCAGCCACTTTCCGATCAGTCGCAACAGCACTCCGTCGCGAACCCGTAGCTGGAGAAACTCGCGCAAATGACCGTGATCCAGGGTATCGAAGAACTTCCGGATGTCCACTTCGAGAACCCATCCCCCACGCGTCTGCATAAGCTGCGTCCACAGGCTGTCCAACGCTTTGTGCGGCGATCGTCCGGGCCGGAAGCCATACGAACAGTCATAGAAGTCCTGCTCGTAGATCGCCTCCAGGATCATGACGACCGCTCGCTGGAGAACCTTATCCTCCAGCGTCGGAATCCCGATCGGACGAGTTTCATTGCCCGTTCCTTTCGGAATATGCTTCCTGCGCACCGGCGGCGCCCGGTACGTGCCGGTTTTCGCCCGGTCCAGCAGCGACTGGAGGTTCTCCTCCAGATTCTCCGCATAGTCGAACCAGGTTTGCCCATCCACGCCCGGTGCTCCGTCTTTACGCGTGCATCGGAACGCCTCACGCAGCCACGCAAGGTCGAGGTAGTGGTTCAGCGACGTGAACGCCATCTGCGGCGACTTTTTCGCCAGCGCTGCTATCCGTTGTTGTCGCGTTGACACGCTTTCAGAGTTCAATGTCTCCGGCATGTTTCCCTCCAACAGTGTTGTCACCTGGCACCCCGCTTCCCTCCACCGGGTTCCCGCGGGCGGGTTCCCCGGCTTCCTCGGTATTATCAGGGCACTACGACTTCCTGCCGCCCCTCCCGCCGCACTTCGTCTTCCTTCGCTTGGCGGTACCACGGGAGCGCTCGCGTGTTTGCTCCCACCGACGCCGAGCGCCGCGGCGGCGGGCCTGGGGTTGGTCACCCGGTAGCCCCGACCGGGATCTCTTCCGTGGAAACGACAGGATCTCCCACGTTCGTGAGGAACCCCTATTGTGCCTTTGCCCTGCTCTCCGACCCCGGCAGGATCGACGTGTCTGGCCATGACAACACGCCGACGCGGCCCCCGCGCTGACCACGACGAAGGCTCCCGCGATGAAGTAACTTTCGAGGCTCAATCACACAGCTTCAGCACTGGCTGTCTACGCTTCGCAGGGTGGGTCACCCCACCAACCACGCAAGACTCGCTTCCGGTTGCCGGCTCAGCTCTACCGGACGGGCTTGAGTACCCGCAGGGTTCCGATGAAAGGTTTCAAACTCACGTCATGTTCGTCATCCTCCTTTCCCACGCTTTCGTGGCGCAAGGTCAGGCCTACACTTTACACTTTCGGGTTGCTTGAAGTTGCGACACCCGGCGTTCAGCAGGATAATCCTTGCCGGGCTGTTTCCGCAGGCCGCCATCTGGTACAGAGCATTCGGGAAGTTGATACCTCGCAATGGCGGCGTGCCCGGCAGTATACCACGCTTCCTCCCCTTTCTGCAAAGTGTTTGGGTGGATGGGGGAGCAAGAACCACGAAACAGACGAAACATACGAAAAGCAGAAGAGATATCGAACAGGAGACCGCAGAGGGAGCAGAGCAAGGAGGTCCTTGCCTTGTCTGCCGCTCTTCGCATCCAACAACCCAGTTCGCGCGTTCCCCATACAAGCACGCAGCGCAAGCAAGTGGATTCGGCGTTTCGGGACCTTGACGGACCCACTCGCTTGCGCTTCGAGCTTATACGCGCTGGGGCGTCCCCGATCTGTCAGCGTCCTGGTCTCTGTAACCTCGCTTGCCGATCCGTGTTTCATCCGTGGCTTGTCAGTTCCGGCCTACCTTTTTTCCACCTTTCTACCTTTCGCGTCTTCGACGCCGAATGGCCGACACAAGGATGCCGGAGAACAGAACCAACCAAGTGGACGGCTCGGGTACGAACGACAGAGTGAAGTTGTCAAACGTTCCCATGGTAGTCGCCGCCGTATTGCAGCCGAGTTGGACGTAGTTGATCGTGGGATTGGCAGTCGGGTAAGTGTAGGTCCTGACCGAACTGTCATCCACGAACCACTCGACCTTCCACAAGGCCGGCGTGGTATCCAATTCGATCGTAAGCACGTGCGCGCCGGTGCCGAGATTCGTTCCCCAAGTCTGAATGCCGCCTGTCCCATCCAGGGCCGTCTTGATCGTTCCCTCGCCGCCTATCAACATCCACGGTCCGACCGTCTGGTAAGGTTCCCCCACCATCTCTGGTGCGAAACCCATGCTGATCCAGTCGTTGTAAACGCCGGAGTCAGCCGGATCGGCGGTCACCTGGAGCGTGTAGACGCCAGGGACACTTGGGGTGAACGGCAGGTAGGCCTTCCCGAGCCCCGTGGTCAAGGTGCTCCCCGTTGTCTGGAAGAGCCATGTTCCCGCGGTGGGCGCAATCCAGGCCTCCTGATTCGGGCGCACGTCGGGAACCGACCCGTTCAGTAGTAGAGGCGACGCCGTGCTGCCACGATCAAACGTGTCTTGGAAGAGTATCGCTTCCGCGCCGGCAGGCAACGCCCAGCTACCAATTACGAACAGAACCAAAGTTCTCGTCAGCGACTTGCACCCCATGGTCGAATCTCCAAGAGCAAGGGCCCGCTGATGGGAGCCGGCGAGGACCACGCCGCTCCCCGGCAGGAAGAGAGACCCCCCAGTTCCCGATTGCGGAGAGACCGTCTCGGCCGACTCGACAGGCCACATCTTTCGATTGTAGATTGCCGTTCAAGCCAGTGGCAATCCTTAAACACGATAATAAGCGCTTGTTTCTCTGAACCTTCCGACTGGCTGAACAGCCGCGTCCCGTGCCCCTATTCCACCTCGATCTCGTACCACACAGTCTCGTACGCCGGCCCGATCAGGATCTTCGCCCCGTCGCCATCGACCTTGCCGACCGACACCTCGCCTTTGCGGCTGCCGTCCGGGCCGAGTGCGAAGCACTTCGTCCGGTCGGGATTGGAGGGCAGCGTTACGGTGGCAGGCACGCCCTCCACCAGAACGGCGCCGTCGCCCCACGCCTTGCGGTCGCGGAAGGTAATATCGGTGTCCGAGAGTCTCTCGATGACCGCGCCCTCGTTTCCCGAAACGCCCGTGGCCGCCAGCAGGATACTGGCGGGACGCCCTGGCGATTCCCCGAAACCGGTCGCATGGCGCGACACCAGCGAGACGGTTGCCCAATCGAGACGCGTTCTGCCAATGGCCAGCGTTACGCTGCCCAGCGAGATGGTCCGCCCCTTCGGGTAACCGGTGAAGACCTTGGTGTTCGGGGTGTTGACCGTCCAATACGCCGCGCCGGGCTGCTCGTTGTTCCACGTCAGCTCGCCCGTATCACTCACCAGCACCTTGCCTTCCGGTTTGGGAACGGAGCCCGGGTCCATCCCCTTCTTGCCCGTCAGGTCCACGGCCGTCTTGTGAATCAGTCCGAGCCGCCCGTCAAAACCCGCCGAGCCGATTCCCGCAGGTATCGATCTGGCGGTGACCAGCCGGTCGAAATAGGTGGGATAGCCCACCGCGCCGACCACCGTCCGTTGCGCCTCTCGCACGTCGCCTCGCAGGTACATTGCCGCACATGCCGGCAGGTGCGCCAACACGTCCGTGCGCGCCAGGAAGTGGAAGAAGTAGGAGGTGCGTTGCGGCTCGAAGTCCGACGCATGGTTGTATGTATATGCGAACACGCCGTCCCAGCCCTGCAGCGCGCCATACGCCCGCATCATCGGCTGAAACTCCGCGCCGTACTGGCTCGGGAACGGCTCACTGCACTCGCTGATCGTGAAGGGCTTGTCGTGGACGCGCAGCCCGGCCATCTGCACGACCGTACCCATCGAGTTGACCATCGGCACGTTGCGGATGGACCACCCGTTGCCGACCTTCGGATGGCACCAGTAACCGTGCTTGTCGACGTAGTCCAGTTTCGCCTGGACATGCGGCGGGCTGTAATCGATTTGCGTCCCGGTGACCAACGCCTTGACCTTCAGCTCCTTCTTGATGTAGTCGGACATTCCGGTCCAGAACGCGGATTCCGTGTCGATAATGAATTGATAGAAGTCCCGCCGCGCCTGTTCGGAGGCATAGGTAGCCAACTTAATGATCGGCACGTTCATGTCCTCAATCCGCGCGGACGGGTCAAAATCGCTCACCGCGCCGCTCTTGAAGGAGAAGTCATCGAATTCGTAGGTTCCCTCGGCAAAACGCGTCACCTGAACCTGGGCCTCATCGGCATCATCGGCGGCCGTGAACACCCGGGTGACTGTCGTCCAGTCGGCGGTGACGGGGACTGTTGTCAGTACTCCGAGCGAACGCCAGCCAGCCTTCGTGTCCGCTACCGCGAAACCGAGCGGCGCACCGCTTTCGCCCCGAGTGCAACGGATTCTGAATGAGACGGTATAGACTTGTCCCTTCTTGACTTCGACCCGCCGGAACAGCTTGGGGAACAGCGCCTCGCCGCCGCGCGTAACGTTCAGCGCGAGAACGCCTTTCTCCGCGGCGCAGGTCGCCACGGAGGACCCTTTTGCCAAGGTCCACGACGCGTTGTCGAAGGTCACCGGCCGGGAAAAGCCGCCTTCGGGAACTTGCTCGTCCCGAAGCGGAGTGGCCTCCCAGTTCCATGCCTCCTGCATCGCGGCGGTTGACGCGTATCGTCTTTTCAGCCACACATTCCACTGCCGTCTGAGTTCGCCCGCATACGGTTCGGGCAAGCGGTCCAGCCAATCCTGATAATGATAGTAGAACAGCATTGCGTTTTCATTGTTGATCTCGATGACGGCCACGCAGGGATCGTCCGTGTAGGCCAGGCCCGTGTATGGGTTGACTCGCGTCAGCACGTCCTTGGCGTACTCCTTCTGCAGCTCGATGAGACGCGGCTCGAAGTTATTGAGCCCATTATCGGCGGGCGGGCGCAGGTCTTTTCCGCTGAACCCGTCCCGTTCGTCCATTTTGCGGGCGCAGTGGAGATTGATATTCACGTAAATGCCGCGTTTCTTCAACGCGGCAATCAGGTAATCCTGGCGGTCGACCTGGCCCGGATCGAAGACACGGAGGGACTTCGGGTTGGCGCCAAAAATGCAGGCGGTGCGCTCGAGCGGTTTCGGAAAGTTGCTTGCATAAACCTCACTGTCGAAAAGGTGCAGTCGCACGCAGTTGATGCCGAAACGCGCCAGGCGCGCCGCCAACTTGTCGGCTGCTTCGTGCGTCGGAAAGTTGGCCGGGCCCGTCAGGTTCGTGCCGTGAAGTCGTACGGTTCCTCGGTCGTCCACGAAATGCCCGTTTTCCACGCGAATGAAGCCGTGCTTGCCCGCCGGCGCGTCAAGCAGGTGCGCCACGTTCGATGCATTGTCCGGCGCGTCGTAGGAGATGACGAAAGGGAACAGCGGCGGAAACTCTTCCGTCCCGCGGGCCCACCGCGAGGTTAGAGCGATCACGCCGGTCAGCCCAAGCA
This sequence comes from Thermoguttaceae bacterium, assembly GCA_040772845.1. GTDB lineage: Bacteria > Planctomycetota > Planctomycetia > Pirellulales > Thermoguttaceae > PWXP01. The sequence goes on along the minus strand of JAXGXG010000001.1, from coordinate 6,115,729 downwards.
CACCGACCCGTCCAAGCATCGTGTTCATTGGTTCTCTCCGTTGGTTGATGGTTCTGACTGGTTCAGTCGAGCCGCGTCACCATGGCAGGCCGAGGCGACTCCCTCGATCCTAACCCGACAGGCGACGGCGGCAAGCTTTCCGCACGGTAACATGCGCCAATTCCTCTGGACTTTCCGCACGACCGAACTCGCCGCTTACCGCCTGCTGCAATAGATGTCAATCCGATCAATCACCGTACTCCATAGGGCAATAACGCGTGGTCGCGCTCGGGCGCCAGACCCGTACAGCGGCTACACGCCGCGCCGCATGCCCAGCCCGACGAAATAGAACAGCAGCAGGAAACAGGAGGCAATCGCAACGCCTGCCTTGACCCAATAGGGGGCCGGCGAGGGCGACAGGAAACCTTCGATGACGGCGGCCATGAGGAACAGCAGGACCGCCGTGCAGGCGGCAGGCATGGCCTCGACGGCCGCACGGCGGAGCGCGGCGGCGCGCGTGTGCCCTCTCGTATCGACCAGCGAGAAGCCGAGCCGCATTCCTGCCGCCGCCGAGAGGGCAATGGCCGTCAATTCGAACGGGCCGTGCGCCGTGACGAAGTGGAAAAAGTTCTCCGCATGAGGCCCTTGGGCCATATGCCCGAATGCCGCGCCGAGAACGGATGCATTGAACACCAGGGCAAAAAGACCGCCAATGCCGAACACCAGCCCGAAGGCGAAGCAGCGAAGCCCGATGCTCGGATTATGAAAGCTATAGAAGCCTGTGGCAAGCATACTGCCCGTGCCGCTGCCATGGTTGTCGGCCGGTTGCGAATACATCTCTTCCAGCCCCATCATCATGTCTTTGCCAATCACACCGTCGGCGAACTCGGGTGACCAGAAGGCCATCGCACCGCTTAACAGGAACACACCCCAGAAGATCGCCAGCGCCAGACGGAGACTACCGTCGCGGTACAGACGCCGGGGCACGTCGAAAAAGAGTTCCTTGTACCACCGTTTCACGGCGAAGGCGCGCGTTCGATACAGTTGGTTGTGCGCCCGGCCGACAAGCTGGTGCAGATACTGCACCGTGCCCGGCGGCAGGTGATAAGCGTCGGCCAGAGCCAGATCGGCACAGGCCGCTCGATACAACGCGCCGAACCGGGCGACGATCTCGGCACGCGCCGGGCGCCGGAATGTTCGCTCCAATACCGCACACAGGTCCTCCAGCTCCTGCCAGTTCTTCCGGCGCGACTGAATCAGATCCGAGACTTTCACGAGCGCGGCTCCGAGAAGAATGTTCGTTGATACAGGGCGCACAAGAGCAGGTCGGGATTCGTATCGGAAGGAAGAGCAAACCTGCGTCGAAGGGGTTCCGCCAGATGTCGCGCCATTTCCATCCGTCGTTGCCAGGCGAAAGTCCGCCGATGCTGCACGTATGCCGCCAGGGCCTTGGCCAAAGAGCGTGAGACTTCAAACCCTGGCGGGATTCGCGCGGCCAGCGGAGCGGCTTCAGGTTCATTGGGATGGACCACTTCGCGGAACCAGGCGTGTTCCTCAATCACAACCATGGTGCCGGCGGCAAGGTCGCCGAGGCGTTGGAACCGGTCGTTCGCCGCGGTGGCGAAGAAGGCCAGCAGATAGGTAAACGGCCCCATGTACTGCAGTGGCCCGCCCATGTTGAACACGGCCGGTTGACCATCGAGGACCCGCAGCACATTACGCATGACCGCCTGCATTCCGCCAATGGCCTGGCCATCGACTGTGAGCACACGAATTCCCAAGGCCCGCTTTCCGGGCGTCTGGCCGTTCCACAAGGCCTCGAATAGTCCCCCATAGGCCCAAGCCAGCAGGAACCACAGGACAAGGCCCAGACCGGCCCCCACCTCGGGCATGTTCACGAAGCCGAACGCGAACAACAGCCCGAACCAGCCAAATACGGCAACGCCCCCCCGCAAGGCAAGGTCGATCAGGTAGGCCGGCAGCCTGCGAAACGGGCCGGCCAGCCGGTATTCGAACGTCGAATTCTCCGGTGTGACGATCTCGATCCGGGTATCAAGCTGCGGGGAAGTTGGCGCCATGCCATCTATTATTCCGTTTTGAGACATTCTGGCAAGCGTGGGTGGTTCGGAACACCCGGCACCCCCTGTCATGCCGTGGGCGATTCTCCTATAATGCTGTTTTGGCATTGTTTCTGCACCGACCCGATCCTTGGGTGCGCTCTCCCATGGTACTGATCATCCTCCGATGTGTGTTTGTCCTGGTAGCGGCCGGGCTGGCCGTTTCCGTGATCCAATCGGGGGCCATTCCCGAAGATAACGAGTGGATGGCTATCGGCGTGCTGGCCGGCATGCTGCTGCTTTCGCTCGGTGTCATTGCGTTGGACGTGTGCATCAGGCGGAAGGAACTGCAAACGATTACGGCCGTCTATTTCGGCATGGTCGTCGGTTTCTTCCTCGCGTATGTGGTCGGAATCGCGCTGATCCCGCTGCCCATGACCGATACCGTTCGCGATTTCGTCCAGTTGGCGCTCGGGTTGATCTTCTGCTACGCGTGCATTAGCCTGCTGTTGCAGACAAAAAACGATTTCCGCTTCATCATCCCCTATGTCGAGTTTGCGAAAGAAGTCAAACGGCTGAAACCCTGCGTCCTCGATACGAGTGTAGTCATCGACGGCCGAATTGCCGACGTCGTGGAAACGAATGTCTTGGACGGGCAGCTTGTCATGCCCAAGTTCGCCATTGCCGAACTGCAGGCGATTGCCGACAGTTCCGACCGGCTGCGACGGAGCCGAGGTCGCCGAGGCTTGGATATCCTGAACCGCTTGCGGAATAACCCCACAGTCGAGCTAGATATCTTCGAACATGAATTGCCGGAGTTCGTCGGGCAGCCGGTCGATATGAAGCTAGTCGTTCTGGCCAAGCATCTTGGCGGCAAGCTCCTGACGAACGACTACAATCTGAATAAGGTGGCGCGACTGCAAGGGGTTCCGGTCGTCAATCTCAACGATCTGGCCAATGCTCTGAAGCCTGTATTCCTGCCCGGAGAACGGATCGAAGTCCAGCTTGTGAAAGCCGGCGAGGAATCAGGCCAAGGCGTCGGCTACCTCGACGACGGCACCATGGTTGTGGTGGAAGGCGGTCGCGACTACATTGGCAAGCAGGCTGCGCTTACCGTGACCAGTGTCCTGCAGACCAGCGCCGGCCGTATGGTCTTCGGCCGGTTCGACTCTCCTGCCTAAGGACTACTCTGCGTCGGGTAGCGCGCTGAGAAGGGCAATCCGCGCAAAGTTCAACGCGCTTTTCGCACAGAGGATCTCGACCGTTGCAGGATGACTGGTGTAGGGGTGACTGTAGGTCACCACCCTCTCCGGTCCGGCAAGGGCGAAAACGACCGCTGGCGGTTCCTTGGCAGGCAGGTTTGCGCCGGGCAACGGGCCCACGGCCAGGGCATAGTCAGCGTCGAACCGGCAGCGGCATTGGCTTGCCATTCGGCCGACGGCCTCGCCGCTGTCGGAAGGGCAGGCACACGTTCCGTCACGGTCGTCAAGAATGCGAGCCACGGCCTCCTGGCTCGCCACAACGATGCCGCCCCGATACTGGCCGGCAGCCGATTTTGCGTGTCCCAGCCAGTCGGCCAGGATTCCTCCGGTCGCCCATTCCATGGTGGCCAGGGTTGCATGCTTCGCCTCCAGCAGTCGGAGCACGGCATCTTGCAACTCATCGTCATCCTGGCCGAACACGAGGTCTCCCAAGCATTCGCGGATGGTCGTGATGGTGGACGCCATGGCGGCGTCGGCCTCCTCGACCGTTTTGCCTTCTGCCGAGATTCGGAGGATGATGGTTGTTTTGCTCGCGTTGATCCCCACCGACGGTTTGCGGCCGCGACGAATCAGGTCGGGCAGCATGGCCTCCACCTGACTTTCCCCAGCACCGAAACACTTGATCGAGCGATGCCGAATCACCCGCGCCTCGCCTGCAAAACGTTCGATCGTCTCACCCACCGAATCGCGCCACATCTCGTCGATTTCGGCCGGCACGCCTGGCAAGGCCAGCAATCGCGACTCGCCGCGGCCGGAACGCGATACGGTCAGGTCGATTCCCGGCGCGGTCCCGTTCGGATTGTGAATAACCTGGGCGCCCTCGGGAAGAAAAGCCTGCCGTTCGTTACTCGCTGGCATGACCCGGTTGCGCCGCGCGAAGATGCCCCGCACATGCGCCAAGGCGGCCTGGTTCAACACAAGCGGCCGGTCCACCGCCTGAGCAAGCGCTTCGCGGGTCAGATCGTCGGCCGTGGGCCCCAGGCCACCGGTGGCAATCACCAGATCGGCCCGGGCGAGTGCCTGGCGAAAGACGCCGGTGCAGGCGTCCAGGTCGTCGCCGACGCTGGTGTGGTATAGCACGCGTATGCCCAGATCGGCAAGCCGCTCGCTGATCCACTGGCTGTTGGTATCCAGCAGGCGTCCGCTGGTGATTTCGTCGCCGATCGACACGATTTCCGCATGCATAATCGTTCGTCCGATTCTCGATTCTGCGCTGAAGGAGCCGGCCAGGATGGACGGCCGCCGGGAAAGGCAGTAGGATACCAGTTATGCAGCTTGGCATCCATACCGGTACCTTTTCCCGACCGACCATCACCGGAGGTCTGGAGGCTGCGCTGTTGTGCGGACTGCCGTATGTCCACCTGAGCCTCAAGGCCAAGGGAGCAGACATCGTCGATCCGCAGGCTGCCGCCGCGGCGGCGCGAATGCTGATCGAAACGAAGATGCACGTCGCCTCTCTTTCGGGCACGTTCAACATGGCGCACCCGGACGCTTCCGTGCGCAATCGAGGGCTGGCGCAGCTTGCCGAGTTGATACCACTGGCCGAGCATTTTCAAGCCCCGGTCATCTCGCTATGCACCGGCACGCGCAATCCCGATAGCATGTGGCGCAGCCATCCGGACAACCAAACGCCCGAAGCCTGGCGCGATTTCACAGCAACACTGGAAAAGGCCCTGCACATTGCCGAGTGCTACCAGGTGATCCTGGGTATCGAGCCGGAGCCGGCCAACGTCATCAGCGATGCACAGGCCGCGCGCCGCCTGCTCGACCAGTACTCGTCCCCCTATCTGAAGGTCATCTTCGATCCGGCGAATCTCGTCGCCCCACAGTTGCTGGACGAGCGTCACAGGGCGATCGACGAGGGGTTCGACCTACTGGGGCCCGACATCGCACTGGCTCACGCGAAAGAGCTTGCCGGCGACGGTACGGCCGGCGGTCTACCGCCTGGCGCCGGCATTCTCGACTGGCGGCACATCCTCCAGCGACTCCGCGGAACCGGTTTCGACGGTTGCATTATCCTGCACAGCCTGGCCGAGGCCGACGTCCCGGTCGCCATCCGGTTTCTCGAAGGGTGTTTCTGATGGCGATGGATGCTCACCTTGCCGGCTGCGCCGCAGAAAAGGTGTAGTAGGGGGCGTCTTCGGCCAGGCGACCGACGTACAGGGCTGCTTCACGCAAGTGGTAATCGCCCCACATGCACGATTCGCCGTAGGGGATGGTCGCGCCTTCGTGCACGTAGTCCCAGTCGCGAGGCCGGTGGTAGATCGTGTGTAGCAGAAGCCCCTGATGCTTGCTGTCGGTGCTCAAATAGGGCTCGTCGAGTAACGTTCTGAGGACCGTCAGGCCCGCCTGGCGGTAGCGGACGCCAGCCTCGGAGTCGCCGTGCCGGTCGAGGTATCGGCCCAGGCGCATCAGCCCCTGGCAGGCAATAGCCGCGGCGGAACTATCGACCGGTTCGTGCTCGTTGAACGGCTCACTCGGCCGGTCGAGATAATCGCCTAAATGGACCAACCCCGGCGCGCCGGTATCCCAGTAGGGGACGCCGTCAGTGGGCGTGTTCTCCAGGTAGAAATCGGACGCCGCCGTGGCCGCGTCGAGCATCATCTGCTCGATGTCGGCCCGACCGCCATAGGGCTCCAACTCGTCGTCCGAACGGGTTTCAAGCCATTCGAGTTCTTCGGGATAGCCTGCAATGATCCAGGCCAGACCGCGGGTCCAGGTGGAAAAGGGCGAATAGCCCTGCTGCGTACTCGGACAACGGTACCGGCCATCGCTGCAGTTGAAAATGCTCTCGTGGGCCACCCGGCCGCGCACGTCGTACGCGTCGCGCCCTTCGCCGTAGAAGACATTATAACGGGCCGTGCTGCGCGCATGCTGGATCAACCGGTCCAGCAAGCTGATGCGTTGGTCGTTTTCCGCCTGCAGTTGGTGACCCAACTGATGTGCTACAGCCAGTGAGCGGAGCGATCGGATCGTATCGCAGAAGAGCGAATGCGGTCCGTTGAACGAGTAGATGTAACCGTCGCCATCGATCGTTTCGGACCAGCGAGCCGCCTGCACCGCACCGCTCGCCTTCAACGCCAACTCGTAGAAGTCGAGTTCGCGGCGGTTGTGCTCGATGCGTCCTTCAAGCATCAGGCGTCGCAGGTTTCCGTACGTACTGACGTTGTTGAACCCATGATCGTGCACGCCCGTGTGAGTCACGTGCGATGCCATGCGGGCAATGGTGTTCTCGCGGCCGAGTTCGAGAAACCGCTCGTCGCCGGCCGCATCGAACTGCAAGAGGGCTGAACCGAACCGGAACCCTTGGGTCCATTCGGTCCAGCCCTGTGCATGATATTGGCCATTGACCGTAAACACGGGCGTCCCGGCCTCCGGTGGGTATTTCTCCTCGATCGCGAGGATTTTCTCCCCCGAAAGCCGCCACATGCGAGCAATTCGGGGTTGGAGGGCGCCTGGTTGAAGTGACTGGTCGATCTCGATCATTGTTGCTCTTGATGCTGGATTTGTCAGCAATTGCGTTAGGGCTTGGCCTCGCCGACGTCGCACGTTCCTGTACGCGAGTGCATCTTGCGTATGCGATGGCGCCCCGGCTCAATGACTACAAATGAGTCCCTCAGTTCCGGCTCACCGTACAACGTCAACACCCGGTCAAGCTCGGCATGTACCGAATCGCAAGTCGAGGGCAGTATCCGAAGATAGAGAACCCCCGGGCGGCTGCCGTGAAGGAAGACAATCGCACCAAAATCGCGGTCGCGAGTTACGAACAGGCGAGTCTGCTGGTGAGCCACACGAAGCAAGTCAATATCGGCTGCTCGCGCCAGGCCAAGTTGCGCAACAGGCACAACATCATGCCCCAGTTCCTCAAGGAAGCGGATCGTGCTTGCGTATACGTCTTGGTCAGCCAGGAATCTCATGACGTCGTCGCAACGTGGATGTCTTCAACAGTCACCACATCGATGGCATATTGAACACAGGCGCGAATGTCTTCGGTTTCGAGGTCCGGGAAATAGTCGCAAATGATCTCGGTAAAGGAGACTCCCTCACGGACCAGTTCCAATACGCTCTGTACGGGAATTCGCGTACCCGCTACACAAGGCTTCCCGAAATGAACTTGCGGGTCAACGGCGATTCGGTCTTTCATAATTTCACCGGTTTTCGCTGCTTGAGCGATTGCGTTTGCTTCTGGCACAGGATAAGCGCATCGCGCGCGAACTCGCCTGCCAGCAAGGCCGATGGTTCGCCCGTTTGGACGGCCCGCGTGGCCTCGGTCAGTTCTGCGGCGAAGCTATCGACCGGGTCGCCCGATCCGAGTTTCGGCTGCTTGGCCTTGCCCTTGGCGTCGTACATGGTAAGCGGCACGCCCATGTCGTACTGAAGCGTGGCGTTCTCCAGGTAGATTTCGAAGGCGTGCGTGAAGGGGCGTCCCTGCTGGTCGATCACGCCGCTGGTTGCGGTTATCATGGGTCCGTCGGCCCCGTAATCGAACTGGCTGGAGAACAGCTCGGCCACCTCGCCGCGCATCGAACCGATGGTTTGCACCTTCTGCGGCATCCCGCAAAGCAGGCGGATGAAGTGGGCATCGTGTACGTGGAGGTCGAGCATGGGGCCGCCGGTGGTGTTCGGATTGTAGAAATCCGTCAACCAGAGCGGATCGGAGATGATGCGTTTGAAGAACCCGCCGCGGAGCGCCCCGTACTGGCCGCCGGTCACCGCCTTGTAGGCGAATTGATATTCCGTAAAGAAGGGCAGTACATGGGCGATCATGAGCATCTTGCCGCATTTCTCCGCGGTGCGCACCATGCGTTCGGCGTCCGCCGTCTTCGTTGCAATCGGCTTCTCGCACAATACGTGCTTGCCGGCATTCAGGGCGCGGACCGCGATGTCCGTATGCCACTCGTTCGTCAGGCAGATGTCGACCATGTCAATCCGCGGATCGGCCAACAGATCGTCGATCTCGGGATATTGCGCCACGCCGGTCAAATCGGTCTTCTGCCCCTTGGGACCGAAGTTCCCCTTGATCGTTCGCCAGTCGCCGGCCAGACGCTTCGGGTCCTTCTCGCAAATGGCGCGTACCTTCGCCCCTCGCACCTTCTTATAGCCCAGGTAGTGGATCATTCCGATGAAGCCGAGCCCTACAATTCCGACGTTGACCATGAGTCATCTCCTTGGGTGTGATGTCCTGCAAATCCATCCGGACGGCGGACGGGGTTACGAAATGGAAGTGAAACGAGCGAACGCGTCGTCCCAAGCCGCTGTGTCCTTCGGCTCGTACTGTTCGACCGGGAAGCTTCGGCGGATCACGCTTCGCGCCTCGGCAATACTCTTTACCTCGCCGGTCGCCAACGCCTGCATCATGACATTGCCGATCGCGGTCGCCTCGATCGGGCCGGCCACCACGGGGCGCGCACAGGCATCGGCCGCCGCCTGGCAGAGCTGCCGGTTCTGCGTTCCGCCGCCGACAATGTGGATGGTCTCGATCCGCCGGCCGGCCAGTTCTTCGCACATGCCCAATACCTGGCGGAACTTCAACGCCAGACTGTCCAACGCGCAGCGGAGCACGGCCCCTTCGTTCTCGGGAACCGGCTGCGAGGTCCGGCGACAGAATTCGCGGATGGCTTCGGGCATGTTGTCCGGCGCCAGGAAGTCGGACGCGTCCGGGTTGATTAACGATTTGCGAGGCTCGGCCGCAGCAGAAAGACCGCTGAGGTCTTCCCAGCCCCAATCCTTGCCCGACTGGTTCCATACCCGGCGGCATTCCTGCAACAGCCACATGCCGGTAATGTTCTTCAAGAGCCGAATGGACCCGCCCACGCCGCCTTCATTGGTGAAGTTCAGCCGGGCAACTGTGTCGTCGATTACCGGGGCAGGCGATTCGATTCCCATCAGGGCCCAGGTGCCGAGGCTGATGTAACACCAGTCGGGCGCCTCGCCCGGCTTGCTTTCGGCAGGTACGGCCGCCACGGCGCTGGCCGTATCGTGCGAACCGGGCAGAATCACCTTCGCGCGGCTGAGGCCGGTTTCTTCGATCAGCGCCGGCCGAAGCGGGCCAAGCACCGTACCGGGCTGCGCGATGCGTCCGAGAATGCCAGACGGCAGATCGAACTTGCCCAACAACTCCGTCGCCCAGTCGCCCGTTGCCGGATTGTAGAACTGCGTCGTACTTGCAATGGTCATCTCGTTGCACTTCTCGCCAGTCAACAGCCAGTGGAACAAGTCGGGCATCATCAACAACGATTGAGCAATGTCCAGCAGAGGCGAGCTTTCCAACTGCATGGCCAGAAGCTGGTACAGCGTATTGAACTGCATGAACTGCAAACCGGTCTGCCGGAAGATCTCTTCTCGCGGCGCCTTCGCAAAGGCCTTCTCGAAGATGCCGTTCGTCCGCCCGTCGCGGTAATGCACCGGATTGCCCAGCAGCCGATCCTTCGCATCCAGGAGCCCGAAATCGACGCCCCACGTGTCGACCCCCACTCCAGCGACCCGCCCCCCCCAACGGTCACCAGCCACACGCAGTCCGGCACGGATGTCGCTCCACAGACGCGGGAGGTCCCAAACCAGGCTTCCAGCCAGATCGACGCCGCCGTTTTCGAACCGATACACCTCTTCCAGCCGGAGTTTTCCGTTGTCGAGCAGACCGGCCAGGTGCCGTCCGCTCGATGCGCCCAGATCGACAGCGAGATAGGCCTCTGACGCCATAACGGCTCGCCCTTTCTTGGTTTTTTGAAATGTCTAGCAGAAATAAATCGACCAGTAACCCGACATCCTGCCGTTTTGTGACTGCGGGGTCAAGTCCCCGGCAGTCCTGTTCACGGGCGAATTCCCTGGCCGTATCCATTTCGGAGCAGTCCGTATCTTGAAAAGTCGTGTTCGGGGGTGTACTTTCTAAAGGAAGAAGCGTAGGATTCATTCGTATTGGAGGACGGTCCTATGCGGATTTCCGCAAGAACAGAGTACGCATGCATTGCCATGCTGGAACTGGCGGGTCATTACGGCTCGGAGGAACCGGTGCGCATTCGACGGATCGCAGAACAGCACGAAGTGCCACCGCGATTCCTGGTCCAAATACTCCTGCAGTTGAAAGGCGCCGGTCTGGTCGACAGTATACGTGGAGCGGCCGGCGGCTATCGCTTGGTCAAACCGCCAGACGAAGTCTCCTTGGGGCAGATTATGGAGATCGTCGATTCCGGCGCCCTCGGTGATGACCACCAAACCGCCGCAAAGGCAGATTCACCGGCCGTCCGAGTGCTGGTGGACGCTTGGCGCGAGGTGGCCAACGCCCAGCGCGAGATGCTGCAGGCCGTCAAACTGTCGGACCTGCTGGAACGCAGTCGCAGTCGGCAAGAGCAGATGTATCATATCTGAAGCGGTCGGACACCGGCGGTCGGCTGGAGCAATAGGGCTCCGGACTCGCCTTTTCCCGATAGTCCGGCTCCGCCGACGGACCAGGGTGCCGCAGCGGACTTACGGACTCTCTGCCGGCCCCAACGGCTTGTCTGTACCGGCAATCGCCTCTATACTGGTTCCCTTCCGTATTGTCGAAAATGTCGGCCGAGCCCGGCCGCAGGTCGCGACAATGCACAAGGCATCTCGCAGGGAGTTCCCATGACGCACCTAATACCCCCGCATGGCGGGCATGAACAACCCATCTGTCGCACTGTCGCTCCCGAAAACGTGGAGGCATTCCTGGCCAACGCCCGGACGCTGACGGCCGTTCCGGTTTCCGACGCCGATCTGTCCACGGTCTACCGCCTTGGCGACGGCGGCCTTAGCCCACTGACCGGCCCGATGGATTCGGCCACCTACAATCGGGTTCTCGACGAGGAAGTGATCGAGCGAGACGGCAAGCTCTATGCGTGGACCATTCCGATCGCCCTGCCTGTAACGGCCGAGTTGGCCGGTAAGCTAGGACCGGGAGACGAGGTTGCTCTGACCAACTCAAGCGGGCAGATCGTAGCACGATTGCGCATTTCCGACGTCTTCCCATGGGACAAGCAGAAGTATCTCTCGCGCGTCTACCTGACCGATCGCACCGACCACCCGGGCGGCGACATGGTGCTTACCGGCGACGCCGACAAGACCCATCTGCTGGGCGGCGAGATCGACGTCCTGCCGCAGCCGAAGAACCCGAAGTTCGGGCAGTATGTGCTTTCGCCGGTTGAGGTGCGGGAGTTGCTTGCCAGGCACGGCTGGGAACGGGTGGTCGCATTCCAGACGCGCAACCCGCTGCACCGCGCCCACGAATACGCCCTGGTGTATGGGCTGGAAACCTTATTGCGGCAGGGTCTCAATGCCGGAGCATGCCTGAACCCGCTGATTGGCGAGACCAAGGGCGACGATGTCCACGCCGACGTCCGCATGCACACGTACGAGGCGTTGATCGACCAGCGGGCCCTGGGCGAAGGCGACAGCGACGCGGAGCTTTGGTCGAAGTTGGGGCAATCGGTTCCCGACCGTGTGATTCTGCTGGGGCTGGACATCAAGATGTTCTACGGCGGCCCGAAGGAGGCGGTGATGCACGCGATTTACCGCCAGAACTTCGGTTTCACCGACCTGATTATCGGGCGCAAACATGCAGACGCCCCGTATCATGACGGCTCGGCCATCTGGGGCGATTTCGATGCCCAGGAAATCTTCGACAACCTCAAAGGCGACCTGAAACTCCACCCGCTTCGCGTGGGGTTTGCCGCCTACTACGAGTCGATGGGCCGCGTCGACCTGATGGAGAACCACCCGGACGAAAAGCCTGTCTTCATTTCCGGCAAGGAAGTGCGCCGCACGCTGCTGGAAGGCAAGCCGGTCGATTCCCGCATTATGCGAGAGAGCACCTCGACCATCCTCGCCCAGGCCATGGCCGCCCGCTGATCGGCAGCCGGGGCGAATGACAGTATTGTTGGAGCACGGTCGAGACGGCAGTGCCACGATGCAACCTCTTTGTCAACAACTTGAAATTTCCCTTGGGGGGGTACCCCCCCAAGGGAAACTCTGTCCGTCAAAATGTCGGTTTTGACTGTTGACATCGGTCCAATTTGTGGTAGAACCGAATCGTGTGCTGCCCTTCTATTGCGAAGTGGATGCGACTTCTCGCCAATGTAGCTTTCCACAACGCGAAGAATTCAGGCGTTGCAAATAGTCGTCTGGAAGGGTACACAACCCGGCGCGATATGAACTCGCCCAATCCATGGCAATCTTTACCATGATGGGGGTATCGAGCGATGGACGTAGCCTACGACCAGCCCATGGCAACACGCCTCACCCGGCAGGCGCTACCTCTTCACCTCTTCACCTCTTTGCCTCTTCCTGATTCTTCTGCCGGCGCTCCCCGTGGCAGCCCAACCGCCGCCGGCGCCGAAGTGGAGTTCGCTTGAAGAGGCTTTGGGCAAGGAAGACTACGCTGCGGCAAAGAAGCTGGCCGACGCGATCGTCCAGCGCGGGACCCCGGACGATCGGGCGAAGGCCGCGGCCGTGTATGGCCGCATCCTGCTGGGCCTGGGCCAGACCGACGGTGCGCGTCAATATCTGGCCATGCAGGCGAAGCAGGGCTTTGCCGCACAGCAGGGGGCCATCTATGCCGCCTGGCTCGCTGCCCAGTGTGGCAAACCGGGCGAAGCGGCCCAGACGCTGGAGGCAATCCTCCGGCAGGCAGGCGACTCGCCCGACGAGGCCGTTGCCGAAGCGGCCGACGTACTGGCCATGCTCTATATGGCCCGCGACGATATGGAGAAGGCGAAGCAGACCGTCGAGTTCGGGCTCAAGGTGCTCCAGTATCGCGGCGTGAAGGATGGCTACCTCCTCGCCCTGCTCCGAGGCCGGCTCGCAAGCAACTTCACCGCCGGCGCAGCCAAGCGGCTATACGATCAGGCCGAAAAGCTCCGAAAGGAGGGGAAGTTTCAACCTGCCGGCCGCGTGTACATGCAGGTGTTCTCCCTGCCCTGCTCGAAGCCCGCCATGCAGCCGCGGCCGCCGCCCTACGCGAGGCCAAGGACCATGCCGTTAAGCAAATGGAAGACCCCTCCGGCCGATTCCTCGCCGGACTCGCTCGGCTCATCGACCACACGGATCGGCGTTCGGACCTCATCCCTGCTCAACTTGCCGTGCCCGACGAGAGATTCCGGTTGGCCCTGTCGCTCGGGGTGATCTACAACGTACTGGGCCGGTTCGAGCAGGCGCGTAATGCATTCGACCACGTACTGCGCGCCCCGATGCGCCTCGCCCTGCAACCGCACCGTTCGTTCGCCGCTTTGGGCCAGGCCCGAGCCCTGGTCGGCCTCACCGTAGCAGGCACACTCCGTGTGCCGTCCGCCTCACATACCATCCCGTCCGCCAATGTAGCAGGCACACTCCGTGTGCCGTCCGCCCCCGCCGCCCGAACCGACGACTCCCCCGGCCTCGCCGCCGCCAAAGCCGCCTATCTGGTCAGTCTGGACGCAACGCCTGACGCCGCCTGGCGCGAGCACACACTCCGGGAATTGGCCCTATTGATCGAAGAGTTGGCTGCACGGCAGGCCGAGACGCTCACGGCTGCCCGGGCCGAGGCAAAGTCCGATTCCAAGGCGAAGCCCCGCGAAGTTGCATCTGCGGACACTCGCGCCATGCTACGAGCCACGCGGGCCGAAGCACTGCCGTATTGGGAGAAACTCATTGCTCGCTTCCCGGCAAGTACGTACCTGCCCGAAGCCCTCTACCATGCAGGTATTCTCTATGCCGAGGCTGTCAAACCTGCCGCCGAGAAGTCGGTAGCGTCTTTCGAGCGGCTCGTCAACGAATTCCCCGCCAGCCCCTGGACGGGCGACGCCCACGTTCGGCTGATCGACGTGAAGCTCGAACAGCAATTCGATCTCCCCGCCGCCGCCACGCACGCCCAAGCCGCCGTTGTTTGGTACACCAAAGTAGCAGGCACGCTCCGCGTGCCGTCCGCCCCACTGAGCGTGCCGTCCGCTCTTGACGAACAACCCTCGAACACCGCTCCTATGCCGTCCGCTTCCAATGAAGAAGACACTCCCGCCCCGGAGTCTCTGCCACCCGCCTCCGTAGCAGCAGCCTGGACCGTATGTCCTGCGGGGGCGGACGGCACGACGGAGCGTGCCTGCTACTCTGGTTCGCTTGACCAGACCAGTTACGCCATCTACCTGCGGGCCGGGCTGATGGCCTACCTGTCGGAGCATTTGGAGGAAGCGGTCGAGTGGTTCGAGAAGGCCAAGCCGTTTGAGCCCGAGCGCGGGTTCGTGGTCGTCCACGGCGAAATCCCCACGGGCATCGAGCGGCTCATCGAAGCCGCCAAGTCCGGCAAATCCCTCACCCCCGAAGAAGCCCGTCGCGGCGACGAAAAGGCCCGCCTCATCTTGATGCTGGCTGACGTGTACATGGAAGCACAACAATGGAGCAAAGCTATTGAATTGTGTGACATACTGCTTGACACGCCCCGGTCTTCGGCGAGCCGAGACCAGCAGTCATGGGCATATCATCAGAAGGGTGCTGCCAATTCAGGCATTTCGCATTACCTTGACGCCCGCAGATGCCATGTGCTGGCACAGAGAGTATCGCCCAGCGCCCCCTGGGCTCCTCGCTCCTTGTTCTTGGCAGCGAGCATCGCGGACAATCTCCAGCAGGACCCTGCAAATGTCATTCGGGAATACAAAGCAGTCATGCTAACGTACCCGGACACTAATGCGGCTCGGACTGCTGCTTATCTTATTGGCGTTAGTTACGAGTGGGACGAGCAGTGGTCAGCAGCAAAGCGAGTTTATGAGTGGTTCATTAAGCGGTACCCGGAATCGCCGACGGCCCGGACCATTCGGACAAGCCGTTTACCCAACGTAGAGAAGCAACTTCACGCAACGACTCAACCAAGCAAGGGGAACTCCCAGTGATTACAATCACCACAAGGTTGCGCAAAACGTCTCTTTATCGCTCCACATGCCTGAGTATTTTACTTGCCGGAGTTCTTCAGTTGGGTGATTACGCCCAGGCAGATGAGAGACGGATCGACGTATGTGTAGACAGGGGCCACTCAGCGGCACAAAATGTAGGTGCTGGCTTCCAACTGGTGACTCAGCAAGACACGGAACTGCATATCTATTTGTACAGTAACGAAGGAACCATCGTGAAATCCGACATGGTGTCATGGGCGTCGGATACCAAGTGGTCCAAGGTTAGCGAATCGGAGACTCATTGGCGAGGTATCCTCGCATCCGGCACTTCTGGAGAAGGAATTGGCCCGAACCATCACTTCTGGTGTGTGATCCGTTGCACGATGGTGTACGACACCGAAGGCGAGGGCCCTGTCTATCGTTGGATGTCAGTTTCCGACGTCGACTTAGACGCCGATACAGACAACGACAATCTTGGTACGTCCCATCGTCCGCCGTCACGTAGCGAGAGTGAAGATTACCACGAGTATCCTGGTGTGTTGAGCGAAGAGATCGTCGGACTGATCGTACCAGTCAATGACAATAATGATGTTGCGTGGCACACGAGAGACGGCAATTCTCCAATGAACCGAACACTAGATCCGGACGTCCTGGACTTCGGGCTTGAGATTTGCCCGAAGAGGGATGGACAATGGATTACCACCTTCCCGAATTTGTTGCGATATATGGCTGACGGAACCCAGGAATCCGCAGCCGATCGCGATCTTGCTAAGGATGAACACGTCGTTCTCGACCTTCACCTGGAGTCTGCGTGGGAAGCGATCACCGGATTAGACTATACGGGCTACGGATTTTATTATCTCAACGAACCGTCTGCCGGCTATGTTCCTCGCGACGCCATTAGTTACCTGTTCCTCGGCTGTGACATTGACGTTGATAGCGACAACAATGGGGTGATCGATGCCTCAAACAGTTCAAGTTCAGGAGAGGACTTCTTAGAGGCACACCCATCCGACAACAATCTGTATGAGGTGTATCCCCAGTTCAAGTATGGGCTCATCGTGTGGCCAAACGATGATGACGACAATGTGGATCGCTATCCGGACAATGGGTTTGTCGGTCCTGATATCTGGAGCAATGACAATGCGTTCACAGTGGAAGGTGATGACGATCTTGAAGACCTGGGACTAGGGACGCTTCGAGGGCTGGGTTTGGTGTACGAACCGCTTGAGGAAGTGATCTATAGCGACCTGACGCCAGTGCTGCGACTCTACAAGGTATCGGGCGATGGAGCAATCCGTCTTTTTCTACAGGAACAGGTGGACGGCCAGTGGCAATACACTCGCGTGAACGAGTTCATCTACGACGGAGATGAGGTCGCCGTCGTCGGATTCGGGGACCCCTCAGTCGAGAATTGGAAGCGATTTCATTGTACCGGGGGCGACATTCGGGTCGAAGGTCTGCAAAGCGGAGTGGTTATGCTGGCGTACGAACTCTTGCTTGCCGGCAGCGTTCTGCATCGCGATGAGGTCCGCATCACGGTTGCACCGTTTATCTTGCTGCCCAATACTCAGCCCGCCGAGGAGGTGTATGTGTCGGACGCGGACCCTAGCTTTGCACAGGCTGTAACATCCGCGTTAGCAAATGAGTCTTGCACAGTGGTGACTGTGCCCGAAAGTCAGTACAATAGCGTATGGCTTCAAGATCAAGTCGAGATTGGCTATTATCAACGACCAATGTACCAGTCACAACCTGAGGCTGCTGTGAGACACGTCGCTCTCGAATTGCCTCGCGGTAGCGATTTGCATCTTTGGGCGAGTGAGCAATTCTTACAGAAAGACTTCGGCTTGTCTGGTGCCGGAACTGATCATGTCCCAGAGAATTGGGGTGGCAATGTGGAAGTAACGCCGCCCGTGACGGTGGATGGCACGCACTACAAAATGGGGCGGATCGTGGTCGGTTTGGATATGGAGCCGCCTCTGAAAGACTTTTTCGAACGTCAGGCGGTCCAATCGCCCGTGATCGAGTTGGACGTGGGCTGGCTCGGGGTCGGGCACGTGGATGAGGTCATTAGTTTTGTACCCGACGGCAGTAGTGGATTCAAGGTCCTGATTGCCGATACCGATTGCGCCATCGAATTGCTCAACGAACTCAATCGACAGGACGAGGGGACGGCAACAGATGCCGGCGCTACCACGCTTACCGATGGCGTCAAGAACTGGAGTGCCAACGACGGCGGCGAGTGGAAAGACGGCTTCGTAGAGATTACGGCCGGTACCGGCGCCGGGCAGGTGAGGCAAATCCAGAGTAACACCGCCACAACAGTTACTGTGAAGACAGCCTGGACCACGGTTCCCGGTACAGACTCTGAATATCAACTCGTGGCAAGGTCCGCTTATCGGTGCATGTTTACCGAAGGAGATGAGGACCTAGGCGTCGCGGAGACTGCGACAGCCACGACCCTTGTTGACGGAACCAAGAATTGGCCCGCAGGGAAATGGGTCGACGGCTACGTTGCCATCAGCGAGGGGACCGGACGAGGACAAATCAAACGGGTTGTCGCCAGTACCGGCACACAGTTGACTGTGGCTCCGTGGGAAACCGGGAGGATACCAGACGCCACGTCTCGATATTCGGTGGTCCAGATGTCTAAGATGTCGAGAGATAGAAATGGCAATCTGTATTCTGCATTGATGACAGTCCGTTTTCTTCTCACCTGTCAGCAGTGGCTTACGTACAATGCTAGCTGCCAGACGTGTATTGGCTCAATACGAGCGACGCTTGCCGGGACCTTACAGCTTTCTGATGCGGCTTTCGTTGAAATCCCCGCTTTGTTCAGATGGGACGAAGAGAATGGCCTAGCCCGTGCATATGTTCCTAATATGGCAAACTGCCTGGTTAGTGGAGGGACCCTGGTTACCGCCAAACCGTTTGGGCCCAGAAGCGGCACCGAGGATCTGTTCGAGACGTATGTGAAAGGTCAGCTAGGCGGTCTTAACGTTCAATTCATCGATTCATGGGACTGCTACCATGTCTGGCAGGGAGGAGTCCACTGCGGAACGAACGCCACCCGGACGCCACCCGACGTGACTTGGTGGGAATAATGCGTCCCCCACTAACTTCAGGAGTATGAGCTATGCCGCGACCCTGCAACATCATGGTATTCGGTCTTTGCGTGTTGTTTGCTATGGATACACCTCTCGTCGGTCAGGTGCCACAGGAAGCAGAATTACTGAAAGAACTGATCGACCGTGCCGTTGACGCAGAGGAGGCAGCGTATGGCGATGCCCGCGAAGCCATCCTGCTCCGCGGTGCCGCTGCGGTGCCCCTTCTCGAACGGATGCAAGCAAGCGAGGACAGGCAGCGCCGAATTATCGCGGAAAGCATGCTCAGTTGGATCCGTGAACCGGAGGTAAATAGGCGACGGCAAGAGCTTCTGAGAGTCGCACTCGTAAATGCCACGCGCATGTTGACTGGCCCAATAAATGGAATCATTGCTGGAGAAATTGCCCCTCCTGGCACGGAGGTGCTGCAAGAAGGGATGATGATGAGGCCCGACGTTTCGTGGGTAACTCCGCTTGGTCGAGATGATTTGCGTCGGAATCCAGCAGCGCCTTTTCTTCTGGAGTTGATCCTCAAGGGGGCAATCGGGCCAGCTTCGCCGGCAGAGATTGAAAGAGCAACTGAAAGGCGCAAGAACCAACTCAAGGCATTGTGCAGAAATCCGGACTATGCCCTCTGGACTCGCTGCTATGCAGCCGTATTGGTGGGGCGACTCGACCATCCGGATGTGGTTTCCGTGCTGACAAATGTGCTCCGGACCAGCGAGCATCCGGAGTTGAGAGCGTGTGCCGCTGCCGGCCTGCATAACACGGGAAGTGACGAGGCCGTGGAGGTATTGGTCGAGGCCATGTCCGACTCGGACAGAAGCGTACGAAGGCGGGCCTATTATGCCTTGCGCGATATCACCGGCCAGAACTTCGGCCAGGAGCAGGAGAAGTATCGAAACTGGTGGGAGCAGAACAAGGCTCATCGACGTCAGTCCACAAGAGAAAGGACAAGATGATGGGAAGGCCATGTGCTTTCTGCCTGACCGGTTGGCTGGTTGTCCAGGCCCTTCCGGCGCAGTCGCTGCCCGATGACATGGAGCCACAGCGCCCGATGCTTGGGGGCGAGGTGCAAAGGGAGGCCGAGGCAGAACTCCGAGAATTGGTGCCGCAGTTCCTGCAGGTGCAGGAACGCCGCAAGACTCTATATGACGATTTGAATTCCCCCAATCGAAAACTCTCGATCGAGGAGTTCCGCCGGGAAGATGAACGACTCCGAGAAGAGGCCACCAGCCTCGAGAGTCGCATGCGTGATGCGCAACGTCGACGTGATACGTCCGTTGTCGATGGCGTCCAAAGCAGGTCGGTTGTCATGGCCGGTAGCGGTGCAGGCAATGCCGTTCTGGAGAGGTTATATCCTGAGTTTCTTGGCCGACTCGACGCTCCCCAAGCAGGTGCCGCGCCTCCACAACTCTTCTACGAAGCGGACGGTATCGAGAAGGGCTTGCGCAAGTTGATCGCAGGTCGGGCAGAGGCCGCGGTCTTGAACCGCCCCCTTACGCAAGCAGAGCGAGAATCGCTCCAGCAGGCTTTCCCCGATCCGCGGCGGCAGCCCGAAGAAAGAGCCTTCTGTCGCGCAGTATTAGTAATCGTTGTCCACGGTAGCAACCGGTTGCGATGCCTGACACTCAGTCAGGTGAAGGCCATTTACCATGAGAAGATCGGCAATTGGTCTGCCATGAGTAGCTTCAACCGAAGCATCGTACGGATTGGCACCAAATACCCGAGACTTAGCTGGTGGTTGTTTAATGAGCAAGTTTTGGGCGGAGAAACGATCGACTTTCCCAATATGCCGCGCCCCGAACCAGGGGAGCCGTTGCTGTGGAAAGACTTGCGAGACTGGCATGCAGAGAACCGAATGCGTTTTCCAGGGGGTGGGCCGTTTGCTCGCTATGAGGATGACGCAAAGGTCACCGAAGAAGTGGCAAAGACGCCTGGCGCAATTGGCTATTGTATTCTGCTGCCTACCGATGAAGAGCCCAAGGGAGTACGAATAGTGCCAATTTCGGAGCCTGAAGACGGAGCGCCAATGGCCCCGACGCGCGGTAATATCGTCCTCGGCAGGTATCCCCTGCATATAACACTCTCGTTCTTGGTTTCGCCTAATGCATCCGACGCCGGCAAGGCTTTCGTAGAGTTTGTTTGTAGCAACCAAGCCGTCGCCACAATCCAACAGTGTGGGCTCTATTCGCTAGTCGACCAAGAGCAGATGCTGGCTGAGCAGCGAGTTGAAGCAATGAAGGCAGGCAAAGGCCAACCGGTTGTCGTGTGTGATCTGGCTGGGGTGGGCGAGGCGATCAAGGCGGTGGCGCTGGAATTCGCTCGGGCGAAAATGGCCGTGCAGGTGACGCTCGACGAAGGCGGCGGGAACGCGGAGCAGGCATGCGAAAGACTGAAGACGGGCAAGACGCAGTTGCTACTGGTGGATGATGGACTCGACGAGACGTTGGGCGGGCCAGTCATCGAACAAGCCGGGCAGGAAATGGTGCTCGGAAGTCGTGCCGTGGGCGTGGTGGTACATCCGGAGAATGTGTTCCACCAGTTGACCATGGACGACTTGCGGCAGATCCTGGCAGGTGAAGTCGACCGATGGCCGGGTAGGACGGGTACGGCGGAAAGGATCGTGCTGTACGGTCTGCCGGCGAACGACGCGCTCATGCAACTGGTAGACCAGGCGATGGGGCCCGACGCGAAACGGACGAAAATGACGGTGCGTCCGAACTCAGAACGTGTGATCCTGTCGGTAGCCTCGCAACCAGGCGCGTTGGGACTGGTGGACCTGACCAAGGTCGGGCGGCATGAAACGAAGGTCAAGCTACTGGCCATCCTCCCGCCCGGCACATCGGAAGCCGTCCCGCCGGCACCCGACCGCGTGCCTGAAGGCTACCCATTGGCCAGGCCGGTGCACTTGCATCTTTCGCCCAAGGCGTCGGAGGCAGCCCAAGCGTTCTTCGCCTTCCTCAACGAGGGCGGCGGACGCGAAGCATTGCTTGGCGCCGGGTTGGTCCCACGGCCGCTGCCGGAGACGATAGAAACCGAAATCGCCGCGGCATACGGCCCGGCGGAACAGCCGGAAGCAGCTCTTCCACCTGCCCAGGTTGCCGCGGTCGTCGAGAACGATTCGCCTGCAACCGCGGCTCCGGACCATTTGCACGAGGTCCTTCGCGGCGCGCTAAGCGGCCCGGCGGAAGGTTCGTCCGCTCGCGCGGCATCCGTGGCGGCTCAATCCCGCGCGGACCAAGCGGCCGAAGGCGCGGCGGCCTCCACTCCGCTTGATCGAGACCGTCCCGCATCCCGGCCACGGCCGGCTGAAGCTGCGGACGCCCGCCAGCCTGCACGGGGCGACGGTAGCGCACCGCACCCGGCTGCGTCCGAACCATCGGCGGCCGCGGGGGACTTCTTCGCCTGGATTACCGCCCATGCCGTACCCATCGGGCTGGGCGGAATGGGCGTGGTAGCCTTTGCCATTGTGTTGGGCACTTTCAGCATGAAGCGAGCCCGGCATCGCAAGGAAGTCCTGCGGCGGTATCGGCCGTGAGATACCCGTGGCACTGCCGTTTCGGCAGTGCATCTGCTTCCGTTTCCTTGTAGTCCAGGGGCGCCAAGGTCCGATTCCGCGAAGTCCTATCCGTCTTCGCACCAACGTTCTGCGTAAATTGAACGAGCAAGGTGCGTCGCGGGGAAGAACACTGTCGAGACGACAGTGCCACCCGACAGTGGCGCGCGGTCAGCTTCGTTGCGATAGGACTTCGGACTCGTAACGCTTGATCTCGGCCAGCCAGGCGGGGCCGGGGGGGACGTCCTGCGTGGCGCAGTAGTGGTCCCAAACGGCCCCGGCAGGCAAGGATTTCAGTTCCTCCAGCAAGGCAAGCCGGGCCGTGTAGTCTCCCTCCTGCTCCAGTTGGCGAAGACGGTCGGTCGGCTCCAGCAGGGCCAATAGCAGCGACTTCAGCATCGCACGCGTGCCGATCACCCAGGCAGCAACCCGATTGATCGAGGCATCGAAGAAGTCTAGACCGATGTGGACTCGGTCCAGGTAGTCGCCGCGGACCAACTCCTGGGCAATCGCTCGCAATTCGTCGCTGATAATCACCACGTGGTCGCTATCCCAGCGCAGGCCGCGACTGACGTGCAGCAACAGCCGGTCCAGAAACGGCATGACCGCCGAAATCTTGTCCGAAATGACCTCGGTCGGATGGAAATGGCCTGCATCGAGACACAGCAGCTTCTTCCGCGTGATTGCATACCCCAGGTAGAACTCGTGTGAGCCGACCACGTAGCTTTCTGAGCCGATACCAAACAACTTGCTTTCAACAGCGTCCAGGTTATGGGCCGGATTGATCGGTTCGGCAAACGCCTGATCCAATGCATTGGCAAGTCGCTCGCGCGGACCGGCGCGATCGATAGGCACGTCCTTGAAACCGTCCGGAATCCAGACATTGGTCACACACGGCTTGTCGAGGGCAATGCCAATCGCCGCGCCGATCTGACGGCAGGCAATGCCATGTTCAATCCAAAACTGGCGGATGCTGTCGTCCGGGTGGGCAAGGGTCCATCCGTCCGCGGCCTTCGGGTGGCCGAAGAACGTCGGGTTGAAATCCATGCCCAACCTGCGACTCTTCGCCCAGTCGATCCAACGCAAGAAGTAGGCCGGATTCAGCTCGTTCCGCTCGACCTTCTTGCCGCCGGTTTCGGCATAGCTGGCGTGCAGGTTGAGGCGATGCTTGCCGGGGATGAGCGAGAGGGCCATTTCCAGATCTCGCCGGAGCTGATCGGGCGTTTGCGCCTTGCCGGGATACGCGCCGGTAACCGCCAGTCCGCCCCCTGGCGCGTCGGCCGCTCCTTCGAAGCCCACAACGTCGTCTCCCTGCCAGCAGTGGATCGATACGGCGATCCGTGCCAGACGGCGCAAGGCGGCGTCGGTATCGACGCCCAATTCAGCATAGCATTGCCTGGCAGGTTCGTACGTCTGCCGGCAGGCGGGCCAATCGGTCATCTTCACTCATTCCACAAGGTGTTCAGCCGTGTAGCCGTTCACGGGTCGGCGACGCAAGCTATTTTCTCCCCTGCACACGAGGGGGGCAGTCCCAGGTTCGCGGCTTGTAGCAGTGGCCGGTGGGGCCAAGTGTCCGATGTGCCGCGAAGATTGGGGCATTCCCCGGGTAAACGGTTACTCAGCCGGAGGTGCATCGGCCGAGCCGGCCGCACGTGTCGGGTACAGGATCGATTATACTCGGAGCCCCGTTGGGCGGCACGCGCGATTCGCCCTTGTTTTGCGGCATTCCATTCTCGGCGAAACGGCCGTTTCACGCAATCCTGACTTGCAGCGCCCCACCGTGCCCTTATAATGCGACAGCGTCGGCGGCAGGATCGCCACACCGAAATCGGATCCTGGCGCCAGAAAAGGAGCGACCGTCATGCCGCACCGTAATGACTTCTTCCATTATTTGCCGGTCAACGACGCCGCAATGCGTTGGGGCGGCTATATCACAGGGGCCGGGCGTGCAGAAATCGCCGCCGGGCAGCAGTATCCTCCCGCAGGCCATCCGGGGCTTTACGACTTCCAGTGGCCGCGGGGTCGCGTGCTGCCCGAATTCCAGGTGCTGTTGATCACCGACGGCCAGGGCGCATTCGAGTCGGAGCCGACCGGCGAGGTCGATGTCCCGTGCGGGAGTCTCATGTTCCTCTTCCCCGGCGTCTGGCATCGATACCGGCCCGATACGTCCACCGGATGGACGGAACGCTGGATCTCGATCAATGGCGAACTGACTCACCGCCTGCTCGAACTGAACGTGCTTCGCCCCGATGCCGCCGTACGGCAAGCGCGGCGTCCCAAATCGCTCGGCCGCGCGTTCGATCGGCTCCTTGCTCGCATCCACGAGGCCCCGAACCAGAACTCGATTCTGCTATCGCTGCAGGGACTCGCCCTGCTCGGATCGGCCCTGGAGGCGGCGCCCGAAAGCGAGGAACTGCACGCCGGAAACCACACGGTCCGCACGCGTGACGTCCGCGACCCGCTGGTGGCCGAGGCGCTCGACCTCATCTGGACGCACAGCCATCGTATGTTGAACGTGGGCCAGATTGCCGACCGGCTTTCCGTCAGCCGGCGCGCCATGGAGCGCCATTTTCGGGACGAACTGGGACACACCGTTCTCGACGAGATCAATGCATGCCGGCTCGGCCGCGCGAAGCGCCTTCTGCGCGAAACCGACCTGGGTGTGAAGGCCGTCGCTTCGCTGGCCGGCTTTTCCAGCGAAGAACGGATGCGCGTCGCGTTCATCGAAGGCGAGAACCTATCCCCCTCAGAATATCGCAGCCGCGCGCTCCCCAAACGCAAGCCTCGCGTGGGCCGCCCCCCGGACCGTAACTCCTAACTCCGCAACAGGTTGCAGCACACGCCAGTTTGCCGCAAAACAAGGGCTGTTTTTCGTTGCAGGATTCTGCGTCTTCCACTAGACTGCATAAGCAATACGGTAACCTGCAGCCATGGCTCTCCGGACACTTCGGCTGCGGTCCATGCATCTCGCATGGGGTCATGTCGGACGACCGGCATGGTATCGGCAGTGGGTTGAGCATAGAAACCCTACGGGGATACTCGTTTCATCCGTCCTTTTCCTCCAGGAGGCGTCTCGATGACAACGACACTCTGGCGTACCGGCCTGTTCCTGGCCATGATCGGTTCCGGCCTCACAACGGCCGGCGCCGCCGATCTGTTCTGGCAAGGCGGCGGCAACTGGAGCGATGCGGCCTGGGCAACGGCGAGCGGCGGCCCCTATTCCCAACCGTGGACTGGCGGCAGCAATGCCGTCTTCGAAACAACGGCCGGCGCCATCTCGGTGGATACCGCCACGTCGGTTGGGGATATGGCCTATAGCGTCAGTCAGACGATAGCAGGCAACCAGTCGCTCACGCTCAGCGGAACCACGGCCACGGTTCATTCGGCCGTTTCCGCCACGATCTCGGCTTCGCTTGGCGGTGATACGTTGACGAAAGCCGGCGCCGGCGCACTGATCCTGTCCGGCAGCAATAGCCATACCGGCCTGACGACCGTAAGCGCCGGCGTTCTGGACGTCCGCTCCGGCGCCGCCCTGGGCACAACGGCCGGCGGAACGACCGTTGCCGACGGAGCTTCCCTGCATTTGCAGGGAGGGATTACCGTAACCGGCGAATCGCTCAACCTGATCGGCCAGGGTATCAACTACGTAACGGAACCTGGCGCCTTGCTGAACATCAGCGGAGACAACCGGTGGACCGGGGACATCACCATCGGCAGTGCGATTACACGCATTGTCTCCAACGCCGGCGCCCTCACGCTGGACGGCGACATCGCGCTGACCGGCTCCGCCGCCAATCATCTCGTGCTCCAGGGAAACGGTAATATCCTGATCAACGGCGACATCACGGGGGGTGGCAGTTCAACAACAACACTTACGCGGAGTGGAATCGGCTCCGGAATCATGACACTTGCCGGGACCAACACCTACCTCGGCGCAACGCTGATTACCGGCGGTACGCTGCAGGTGGGCAACGGCGGCGACACCGGCACGTTGGGGGCAGGCAACGTGACCAACAACGCCTCGCTGATAGTAAACCGAACCGGTGCGATCACGCTTGCCCAGGTAATCTCCGGAACGGGCTCGTTGACTCAGAAGGGCGCCGGCACACTCACGCTTTCGGGCGCCAATTCGTACAACGGCCTCACCACGGTCAGCGCCGGGGTACTGAAGATCAACCACAACACGGCCCTGGGGACCGCCGCCGCGGGAACCGACGTCGTAAGCGGCGCAGCCTTGCACTTGCAGGGAGGCATTACGGTCTCGGGGGAATCGCTGACTCTTGCCGGCACGGGGTTCAACTACGGCGGCGCGCTGCGCAACCTGAGCGGCGACAATACGTGGGCCGGTCCCATCGCAACCTCCGGCGGGCAGGTGAACATTACATCGAGCACTGGGCTCTTGACGTTCTCCGGCCCGGTCACCTTATCGGCAAGCGAAAGCACCTACAATCTCGTTCTGATTCCAACCACCAACGGCCCCATCCTGGTAAGCGGCGACATCACGGGCGGCGCAGACGGGTCCTCGGTCGATCGGCGTAGCGTTACTCTTGGTTCGGCCAGCTCCGGGGTTGCAACCTTAAGCGGTACGAACACCTACCTTGGCCGCACCACGCTCAACGGAGGCACGCTTCGCGCCGAGGGCGGATCGGCCATTCCCGATGCCAGTATGCTCGTGCTGGGCGCCAATACGGTCTTTCAGCTCGGCGATGACGAAACCATCGGCTCTTTCACCGGAGATTCGACCACGGCTGTCCAACTGAACGACAACACTCTCACCACCGGCGCCGACAACTACGCCTCGCTCCAGATCTTCAGCGGTGTTCTTTCGGGAACGGGCGGCCTGACGAAAACGGGAACAGGCGGTCAGGCCCTGACAGGCGCCAACACGTATACGGGCGATACGACCGTGGAACAGGGCTTTTTGCATATCAGTTCTTCGGGCAGCATCCATGCCGATTCGGCCATCAAGATCGCCGAGACGGGCCTCTATCGCGTCGTGGTGCTTGCCGATGGGACCGGCAACAGCGCCGGCAGCCGGCGGTCGCAATTGACGAGTACCTCCGGAAACGCCATTGAGTTGCCTGCCGCGATTACGGCCGTTGCAAGCACGGCCACGTCCCTGGTGGACATGCAATGGCGACCCCGCACAACTGCCGAAGAGGCCCTGCACCTGTCCAGCGACGTGCTCACGCTTTCCAATACGCTTCCGACCGTCGCAGACGCATTCGTCCTGCAGATGGCATACGATTCGACGCTTCCGTGGATTGCCGGGCAAGAGACGCAGTTGGTCGACGCCGGGCTGCTGTTTCTGGTCTCGGACACGAGCGGCAGTTGGCGGAATGCGGTCTTCAATAACAGCTTGGGAAGCCCGCTATGGATGGGCGACATGACGGCGCCTGCCGACGACCTGACGAGCAAGCTGGGCTGGTACGGTGTTGACACGTCGGGAACAACACCGGTTGCCTGGGCCGTGCTGGACTACGGCGGGTCGTTTTCCGTGGCGATTCCCGAGCCGGGGACGTTTGCCTTGCTGGCGGCCGGATTACTCGCACTCATTGCGCCACGGCGCAGACGACGATAGCGGGCGACTGGTCGCCGTGAATCGTGATTCCTCCAGATAGCACAGGATGCCATGACCGCACTGAGTTGGATCGATTGGATCGTCATTCTGGCCTACGCCCTTATCGTAGCCGTCTTGGGGTTCTCCTTCTCGCGCGGGCAGAAGAGCACCGAAGAGTATTTCGTCGGCGACCGGCGCATGAACTGGTTTGCCGTGGGGCTGTCGATTTTCGCCGCAGCGTTCAGCGCCCTGTCCTTCGTACTCCTGCCGCGCGAGAGCGCGTTCCGCAACTGGAACTTCCTGACGGCGCTGCTGTTCATTCCGCTGGTCATTACGCCGCTGCTGTGGTGGGTGTTCGTGCCGCTGTTCACGCGACTGGAACTCCATAGCGTTTACGAATACCTCGAAATCCGGTTCAATCCGTCGCTGCGACGGCTGGGCGCGCTGCTGTTCATGGGCTATGCCTTCGGCTGGCTGGGCAGCATGTTGTACGCCATGGGGCTGATCCTCGATGCCGTGCTCGATCTGACGGAGACCCAGTTCTTCATGATGGTGGTTGCGGTTGGCCTGATCGCCTTGATCTACACGAGCTTCGGAGGTCTGAAGGGAATCGTCTGGCTTGATGTGCTTCAGGCGCTCACGCTCGGCGGAAGCGTCATTATTATCCTGCTGCTGGCCCTCTCGCGGATTGACGGGGGTTTTGCCACCGTTGTTGAAGTGGGCCAGGCGGAAGCCAAGTTCGACATGCTCAGCCTGGATGCCGATCCGACGAGCCAGCCAAGCATCTACTGGATCTTCGCACTGGGGCTGTTCGTCTACCTGCCCGGTTACACGACCTCGCAAGTGACCGTGCAGCGTTATCTGTGCATGCCGGGCCTGAAGCAGGCGCGGCGGGCCCTGGCCATCAATGCTTTCATGGCCACGGTGGTCTACTTCCTGTTCATGCTGGCGGGAACGGTCGTTTTCGTGTTCTACGTGCAGAAGGGCGGCTGGCCGCCGGTCCTGGGCAGCGAAGACCAGATCCTACCGCACTTCATCGCACAAGATCTGCGGGTTCCTGGCATGGTCGGACTGATGGTGGCCGGCCTGTTCGCAGCAGCCATGAGCACGCTGGACGGCGGAATGAATAGTATCTCGGCCGTGATCGTCTACGATTGGCTCGCCGGTCGCAAGACGTCTGTCTTGTTCAGCCGGATGCTGACGGCACTGATCGGGCTCGGCGTCATCGGGGCCGCCGTGGCCGTGCCATATATCGGAAAATACCTGATCGACATGATCACCGTCGTCGCCAGTACGTTCCTCGGTCTGCTGTTGGGAGTCTACGTGCTGGGCATGTTCGCCGCGCGCGCTAACTCGGGCGGGGCGACGATCGGCCTGGCATGCGGTGTTGCTGGCCTGGCGATTGCGTTGCGTCACCCGGGCATCCCGAACTGGTGGTGTGGGGTCTTTGCTTTCGTACCGACATTAGTCGTTGGTTGGGCAACCAGCTACCTGTTCCCACCGCCCCGCCCCGAGCAACAGCGAGGGCTGTTTTTCTATGAGACGTTGAAGGAGTCATCTGGTGCGCGTTGAACGAAGAAAACCGCTGACGGCCAAGATCGGCATCTTCGGTGTTGGACACTATAACTACTGGCCGCAGTTTCCCGGCTTGCTGGACGAAATGCATCACAAGCTCGATGTACTCGTCGAGCGGGTGGCGCAATACGGCGTGGACTCCGTCAATTTCGGCATGGTCGACAATGCCGTGGGCGCGTACGAATTGCTGCCCCGCCTGAAGGCCGCGAATCTGGATATGGTCTTCTGCGACATGGTTACCTACGCCACCAGTTCGACGTTCGGGGCGATCGTGCGCGACCTGGACGTTCCGATTGTCCTGGTCGCCCTGCAGCCGCGAAAGGCACTCGACTACGACAAGGCGTCGACGTATATGCAACTATGCAACGACGACTTCTGCTCCGTGCCAGAGTTTACCGGCGTTGCAATACGAATGGGCCGCCCGGCGCCGCCGGTTGTTCTGGGTACGCTGGATGACGATCCGGTTGCCGAAGCTGAACTGCGGCGCTGGTGCGACGTCGCCAAGGTATTGCACGACTTGCAGCGCGCGCGCATCGGCCATTTCGGCCACGTCCTGGAATCGATGCTCGACATGCACAGCGACCCGACGGCCTTCACCGCGGCGTTCGGCTGCCACATCGTCCAGACCGAGCCGGACGATCTGGTGGAACTGGAGAAGCAGGTAACCGAGCCGGAGGTTGAGGCGAAGACCGGGCAGATTCTCGATATGTTCGATACGCCCGATCCGGAGTCGGATCCGATCACCCGGAAGCTGACCGGCGAAGACCTGCGCGCCGCCGCGCGTACGGCCGTAGCGCTCGACCGGTTCATCGACCTGAAGCAACTGGACGGGCTGGCCTACTACTACGAAGGCCGGCCGGACAGCGACGTCCGCAAGGTCGTGTCGAACCTGATCGTGGGTAACTCGCTTCTGACCGCGGCAGGCTTTCCGATGTGCGGCGAGTCGGATTTGAAGACGTGTATCGCCATGCTCATTATGGACCGGTTGGATATCGGCGGCAGTTTCGCCGAGTTCCACCCCATCGATTTCACGGAAGGCTTCGTTCTCGTGGGCCATGACGGCCCACATCATATTAACATCGCCGAAGGGAAGCCGGTCCTGCGCAGTTTGCTGAAGTATCACGGCAAGCCGGGCAGCGGGGCCAGCGTGGAGTTCAAGATCAAGGAAGGGCCGATCACGATGCTCAGCATTACGTCGACCTACGATGGGAAGTTCAAGTTCGTGCTTGCCGAAGGGCAGTCAATACACGGCCGCATTCCGCCCACCGGCAATACGAATACGCGCGGCTTCTTCAAGCCGGACGTCCGCACCTTCCTGACCCGCTGGGTGGCCGAGGGTCCGACGCATCATTTCGCCCTGGGCGTGGGACACCATGCCCGAACCATTCAAGACATTGCCAACATCCTGAACATCGAAAGTGTGATTATCTCCGAAGGATGACTTGCTTTCACGCGCCGGCCGCCAACGCCGCAGTCGCGTAGAACACATAGCATGAAAGGAAGAGGCGCTCATGAACCCCCACTCCTCTCACAAAACCGGGTTTACCCTCGTTGAATTGCTTGTCGTCATCACGATCATCGGGATCCTCATCGGGCTTCTGCTCCCCGCCGTCCAAAGCGCCCGGGAGGCCGCGCGACGCCTCCAATGCACCAACAATCTCAAGCAAATGGCGCTGGCGGCCCTGAACCACGAATCGGCCATTGGACACTTTCCCACCAACGGCTGGGGCTACCTGTGGATCGGCGACCCGGACCGTGGCGCCGATTGGCGTCAGCCGGGCGGCTGGATATTCAACGTTCTGCCCTACATGGAGCAGATGGCGATTTATTCGGCCGGCTCCGATGGCAAACCATCGGACGTGACTGCAGATCAGAAGGCAGGCGGGCGAACCATGCTTCGAACGCCGTTGAGCGGATTCCAGTGCCCGAGCCGGCGCCGCGCCGCGCTCTACCCTGCCGGGACAGGCTATCCGCACTTCCGCGCCCCGAAATATGCCGATAGTACCGAAGTCGTGGCCCGAGCCGATTATGCGTGCAACGGCGGCTCCGTCTTTCAGAACAACGGCTGGCCCGGCGGCGGCGGTGGGCCCGCCGACCTTGCCGAGGTCGACAATGCCCCAGCAACGGCCCAGGCCAATTTCGCAGCAATCGGTGCTAAAGTGACCGGCGTCTTTCATGCAGGCAGCATGATCACGATGGCCGAAATCCGCGACGGCTCAAGCAATACCTACCTGTTCGGCGAAAAGTACCTCAATCCCGACCATTACTCCACCGGCAACGGTGCAGGCGACAACGAGAGCATGTACATGGGCGACAACGGCGACATCATCCGTTGGACCAACGTCGCGCCCCGGCAAGACCGGCCCGGAAACGAAATGGGCGGTGTTAATTACCCATTCGGCAGTGCGCACGCAGGCGGCGTGAACATGGCATTGTGCGACGGATCGGTTCGAAGCATCAGCTATTCGATCGACGCCGAAACGCACCGCCGACTCGGACACCGCGCCTGCGGATTACCGATCGATGCCTCGCAGTACTGAGCATGCAATCAGTTGACAAACAGATTCTTCGTTGCGAAGCTTGGGTCGCTGGTCAGGTGGACGCCAAGCCGCCGCAAACCGGCCTCATCGCCCGGCGTGGGGATGTGCGTCATATGCACGTCACAGCCGCGGAGGTCTTTGAGTTTTTCAACGCACAGTTGCGCCATCGGATTGGACGTCATGCTGATCCCCAACGCGATCAGGGTTTCCTCCAGGTCCAGGCTCACCGACTTCTGGCCCAGAATGTCCTTCTTGACCTTGGCGACCGAGTCGATGATGCTGGGTGCCAGCAGGTGAATGCCGTCCGGAACGCCGGCCAATTGCTTGACGGCGTTGATCACCAGGCTGGAGGCGGCGTGCATCAGCGGCGAGTTCTTGCCGGTCACAAGCTGCCCGTCTTTCAGTTCGATGGCCGCGCCGCAGAAGACGCCTTCATTGCCGTTCCCCTGCGCATGAGCCTGCTGGGCAGCCTCTCGCGCCGGCCGGACGACACACCGATCCTCGGGCCGGACGTGGAGCACTTCCAGCAGCCGTTGAACCCGCTGTACCGTGCGCTCTTCGACCAGGCCCATGGCGTATTCGGACGCACAACGGAAGTACCGCCGAATCACTTCGGCGCGCGACGCCGCCTGCACCACCGCGTCGTCCACAATGCCGGTGGTTGCGCGGTTGACCCCCATTTCCGTGGGCGAACGGTAGACGGCCTCGCCGCCGGTAATCCGCTCGAGAATCTTGCGCAGGACAGGGAACGCCTCCACGTCGCGATTGTAATTGATGGCCGTCTGCCCGCACGCCTCCAGATGGAACGGGTCGATCATGTTCACATCATTCAGGTCGGCCGTTGCGGCCTCGTAGGCCACGTTCAACGGATGACTCAAGGGAAGGTCCCAAATCGGGAACGTCTCGAACTTGGCGTACCCGGATCGGATGCCATGCCGGTGGTCGTGATACATCTGGCTCAGGCAGGTGGCCAGCTTGCCGCTTCCGGGGCCGGGGCCGGTAACGACGACCAATGGCTTGTCGGTCTCGATGTAGGGATTCGCGCCGTAACCTTCCGGGCTGGCGATTCGGTCGGCGTCGGTGGGGTAGCCTTTGGTGGGCCGGTGTTCGAAGACGGCGATTCCGCGGCGATCCAGGCGGTTGCGGAACTGCACGGCCGTCGGCTGGCCATCGAACCGCGTGATGACCACACCGCGCAGATCGACGCCCCACTCGCGCAGATCGTCAATGAGCTTCATGGCGTCGGCATCGTAGGTAATGCCGAAATCGGCCCGCATCTTCTTGCGTTCGATCGCCCCGGCGTGAATACACAGAAGGATTTCCGCCTTCTCCTTGAGCTGGGCCAGCAATTGCATCTTTACGTTCGGATCATAGCCGGGCAAGACCCGCGCCGCATGATAATCGAACAGCAGCTTCCCGCCGAACTCGAGGTACAGCTTGTTGCTGAACCGGTCCACTCGCTGAAGGATAGCCGCCGTTTGTTCCCTCAAATAGGTTGTTTTGTCAAACCCGAGGATGTCTCCCATGCCCTTGCACTCGCTTCCTAGACAATTCGATGCCCCGCATTTTCGGGCCGATGACGGTCCGCCAGATTCACTCTTTCGCCATGAGAAAGGGGCTCGGCTCGGCGAATCCCTGATAATAACCGCATTCCGACGTCTTCGACAGGACCCCTGGACGGCGCCCTCTTCAGAGAAGAGGCCCGAAGCCCGCCGGCTTGTGGGAACTGCGAGTCAAAAGACGTTGCAGCCCCCGCGGACCAACCCCTGTTTTCGTTCCGACACATGCCCCCCAATCGCCGGCTCGTTGCGTCCACACCGGCAGTCAAGTACCATCAGGAACCCCCGCAAGATGCACGACGCTTCTGACACACGTAGCGCCGGTCCCGCCCATCACTCGAAGGAGAACACCATGCCGAAGTCAAAGTCTCGTACCTTCCTGCTTGCGTGCGCAGTCATCGCAATGGCAACCATCCTGTCGGCGTCTGCAAGCCGCGCCGCCGAAACGAACGGCCTCGATGCGCCGGCAGCCGGCCAGGAACCGGCAATAGAAGCAGGCTTCGATGCCCCGCCGAGCACATGCCGTCCCTGGGTCTACTGGTGGTGGCAGAATGCGAATGTCACGAAGGAATCCATCACCAAAGACCTCGAGGCGATGGCCTCGCAGGGCATCGGCGGTTTCCTGCTGTTCGACGTAACGGCCTACGGGCAGCACATCGTGCCGTCACCGCCTCGCAAGATCGAGTTCATGAGCCCGCAATGGCGAGAACTGGTCCGGTTCGCCCTGGAAGAAGCCCATCGCCTGGGGCTGACGGCCAGTATCAACCTGAGCACCTGCGGCGGCGCCCTCCGCGCTCCGTGGAGTATGGAACAGCATGCGGTCAAGAAACTCATCTGGGCATCCACCGAGGTGCAAGGGCCGGTCGCCGTTCAACTCGAGAGGCCGGAGTGTACCGCCCCCTACTACCACCCGGTGGCCATGGTCGCGGCAAAGGTCGGCAAAGCAACGGGCAAGCCGGGCGTTGGAACGACAAGCCCCTGGTCCAACGTGCAGGATAGTCCACGTTCGGATTCAGAAACGGCAACCGAAGTCGTGGACCTGACCGGAAAGATCGATGCCAACGGCCAACTGCAATGGAACGCGCCCGAAGGCCGTTGGATCCTACTCCGCATGGCCTGCGTGGTCATGGAAGATCGGATTGAAGACGTCGACATTCTGAATGTTAAGGCCGTAGAAAACCACTTCGACCGCATGGGCCGCGTGCTCATTGCCGATGCAGGTCCCCTGGTCGGCAAGACGCTCACCCATTTCTACAACGTGAGTTGGGAAGGAGAGACGCCGAGCTGGACACCCGGATTCGAGCGCGATTTCCTGAAATTCCGCGGCTACGACATGCAACCGTACCTGCCGGCATTGGCCGGAATCCGTGTTGTGGACGAAACCACCACAACCCGTTTCCTGCGTGACTACGCGTTGACCATTTCCGACTGCTTCAAGGAGAACTGCTACAACCGCTTCGATATCTTATGCCGCGAGGCGGGGCTGCAATGGCACTCCGAATCGGGCGGGCCATGGCGTCCCGCCCTGCTGTTCCGCGAGGCGGATCAGCTCGCGTTCTGGGGCCGCAATGCAATGCCCCAAGGCGAATTCTGGGTTCCCAACTACCGATCGAACGCCAAGCGAACCGCCCAGGCCGCCCACGTCTACGGCAAACGGCTTGCCGCGGCCGAGGCATTCACGCACATGACCTACCACTGGTCGCAGTATCCGGCCTCCCTGAAACCGGCCGCCGATCTGGCCCTGTGCGACGGCATCAACCAGTTCATCTGGCACACCAGTCCGGCATCGCCCGAGGAGTTCGGACTGCCCGGGATCGTCTATTTTGCAGGCACGCACGTCAATCGGAACGTAACGTGGTTTCCGTACGCCGCCGCCTTCTTCGACTACCTTGGACGATGCCAGACGCTGTTGCGGCAGGGCAACTTCGTTGCCGACCTGTGCGTCTATGCCAGCGACAAGAACGATATGAACTGGACGCGAGGAACCGAGTGGAGTAAGGAGGCCACACTGCAACTGCCACCCGGTTATTCGTACGATTTACTCAACGCCGAGGTCCTGGTGACCCGTACGAACGTCGATGCTGAAGGGAACCTCGTGCTTCCCGACGGCATGAAGTACCGTATGCTCGTCGTCGACCTGGAGACCAATACCATGCCGGTGGAGGCTCTGCGCAAGGTCGCAGAACTGGTTGAGGCCGGCGCTACGGTCGTGCTCGGCAGCCGCAAACCTACGCATACGCCGGGGCTGAAGGACTACGTGCAGGCAACCGAGGCCCTGACGAAGTTGGCCGGTGAACTATGGGACGCTGAGCCTGGAACCGTCAACCGGGGGAAGGGGAAAGTGATTACCGGCACACCGCTCGATAAGGTCCTTGCCGACGCAGGCATACTCCCCGACTTTGAAGGCACGCCCGATTACATCCACCGCTGCGATGGCGAGGTGGACATCTACTTCGTTGCCGGCCAGGGAACCGTCGGCTTGACGTTTCGCATTGCCGATAAGGAGCCGGAACTGTGGGACGCGGCCACCGGCCGCAGGACGCGTGTCGCACGTTATGGCAAGACCAAGGATGGACGCATTACCATCCCCATGACCCTCCCGCTCAACGGATCGACTTTCGTCGTATTCCGAAAAGCTGCGAAGGGACCGCATATCACGGCTGCCAATGGTCCTGCTCGCATCCTCGTCGGCAACCGCGACGGGAATACGGTTCCCATCCAGTTCTGGAAAGACGGGCGGTACACGTTCGGGAACTCGGCGGGCAAGCAGTTCGATGTCGAAATCGGCGGCGTTTCCGAAGCGATGGAACTCGACCAGGCGTGGGAGGTTGCCTTCGCGCCCGGCTGGGGCGCCCCGGAGTCCATCACGTTCGATCAGCTCGTACCATGGGACACTCACGCCAACGCCGACATCAAGCATTTCTCCGGAACGGCAACGTATCGGAAGCGAATTGAACTGACGGCCGAACAGGCAGCCGGCCTGCTGCGGCTTGACCTTGGCAACGTCGGATGCATTGCCCGAGTACGACTGAACGGGAAGGACATGGGAGTTGTCTGGACCGCCCCGTGGACCGTCGATCTCTCGCAAGCGGCCAAGGCAGGCGAGAACCTGGTGGAAATCGACGTGGCCAACACGTGGAACAACCGCCTGATCGGCGATGCCGGCCTGCCGGAACACCAGCGGCGAACCCGCACGAACGTCGTACTTGAAGAAGGCAAGCGGACGCGGCGATACCGCTGTTCATCGATCAACTCCATCGATCCGCTCACCCCATCCGGCCTGATCGGACCGGTGCGGCTGCAGTTCGGACAGGAGAAGACCGTGGCGATTGACTAGGAGTGTCAAGAAAAACAGGCGGCCTACGGGTTCAATCGTAGGCCGCCTGGTCATTTCCTAAGTGGTTGCTCAGCCCCGGATCGGGTCAGGACCGATCAACAAGTGAAAATCTCACTTGCTGGCGGGCTCGCAAGCGGCCGGAGCGCAGCAAGCGGGCTCACAGCACGGCTCACAGCAGCAACGACGGGCGCAACGCTTGGCCTCACGGCAAGCGCGACGGCACTCGCGACGCACCTTGCCCGGACGCGGGCAGCAGCACGGCTCGCAGCAAGCCGGCTCACAGGCGGCGGGCTCACAAGCCGGTGCACAAGCGGCGGGCTCACAAGCGGCCGGCTCGCAGCAAGCGGGCTCGCAGCAGGCCGGAGCGCAGCAGCGACGCGCCTTGCGGCATGCACGACGGGCAGCCAATCGCTCACGAAGGCTGGGACGGCAGCAGCAGGGCTCGCAGCAAGCGGGCTCGCAGCCAGCGGGCTCGCAGCAGGCCGGGGCGCAGCAGCGGCTAGCCTTACGGCATGCACGACGCTCCGCCAGCCGCTCCAACAAACCCGGACGGCAGCAGGGATCGCAACAAGGATCGCAACAAGCGGGCTCACACGCGGGCTCACAAGCGGCCGGCTCACAAGCGGCCGGCGCACAGGTAGCAGGCGCAAACAGGCCGGCCTGGGCGCTGGTGACACTCAGCGCGACCACGGCCAGGGCGGCCAATACAAAACGACGATTCATGGGAGGTACTCCTTGTAAGGAAAGACCTAGAGGGAAACGGACGCAACCTAGCGTAGGTAGGGGTTTTAGCCAAACCTCAACGATCTAGGTGTTGCTATCGTCGGCTAAACTACCGCAACTTTACCAAGCAACCCAGTTTCCAACTCCCCTGACGCATTTCCTCGATCGATCGTAACGGATAGTCCGGTCCTGACACCTATGCCGAATCTCGCGACAACGGCCGGACAGAACGACCATTTTGCCCTCGCAACCTACTCCAACTCCGCTGCAAGCTGTGCCAGCCACGCGTTCACTGCCGCTGGATCGTTGGGAACTGTGAGCGAACGGGTGACCAGGCCCACCTTCGGGTACCCCCCCACCTGTTCCTGGGTGTCAATGATTCGACCGCACCCAGCCAGCAGGTCGGCGATGATTCGCCGGTCCGTCTCATCCCGGTCGCGGGGCCTTGCACCCGCATGATGCACCACGAAATCAAGGACTTTCTCTGCCGGTAAGGGTTGCAGCCCTGCCGGCCAGACCATCCTTTCAGCAACCACTTCAACGCCGGCGCCAACGACTTTGGTTGTCCGGCCCTCGTAGTCGTACGTCAGGTTGTCCGCCAGGAAGACCTCGCCGGGCCTGTTGATCATTGCCAAACCGGACCGGGTATTTGCACCGGGAATATAGACATTCCCCACAACACTGACTCTTGGTGGCCGGGGAGCCAAGGACGCTTGCAGCCATTCGCCAACCGAGTATCCCAACTGGACCGCCTGCCCGCCCGGGTTGTAGATCACGTTATTGACCACGACACCGGTCGTATGTGCTTTGAAGTAGGGATTACGTGCGTAGTTGTGGGCGTAGAGATTGCCGATGACGGCGATGTTCTGGCAGCAATCGTGAATGAGAGACCCTTTGGAATGCGGCCCCTTGGCGTGCGTCGAGTTGTGCAGACACTCGGCAACGATGCAATTGCGAATCGTCACTCGGTGACTCGTGGCATCGGGCCCGTCCAGCCGCGGGCCGGAAACACTCACGTTCTCATCCGTCGCCCACGCGACCGAGCATTGCTCGATAAGGACATCGTGCGCGTTACATCCCGCAGTCGAGATACCATCCGTCTCCCACCCGCTACGTTTCGCTTGTCCATTGTCGCCCGGACGGACTCGCAAGTGCTGACTCGCACAACCTGCCCGCCATAACCGCCTGGAGTATCCGCACCAAACCCTGCACCGGCGCTGCCTTGCTTCAGCTCTTCTGCCATGGTCGCATCTGGTGCAAACCAGGCGGTCACGAGCAAACAACCTGCACACATGCCGGCGCGAAACGACTGCACAAGGTTCCTACCAACCGTTTGCATACGACGGTTTCCTCCCTATTGCAGAAAACACCGACCGTGGAATTGAGGACGCTTTCCGCCAACACCCGATTGCGCCGAATGACGCGGCTGCGCCTGCACGGAACAGGCGCAGCATCTCCGGCGGCAATCGAGATTGGCGCCGCCGTTCGCTCATTCTGGCCGTTCGACCTTCGTGCCGTACAGTTTCAGGTCGTCCCAGTAGCCGTGATCGTCGAACGAGCCCAGGCCGATCTGGCCCCAGGTGAAGGTCTTGTCGCTGGCAACCATGACAGGCTTGTCCATGTCATCGAAGTAGATCTCGATAACACCCTCGGCCGTCTTGCGGACGACTTTCACCTGATGCCAGCCGTCGGTCCATGGAATGCCAGGCGACTCGTTCTTCGTGATCATCTTGCGAGGAGCGTCGTCGACCAACATGATCTGGCTGGAATGCGGATCGGGCCGTGCGCCCAGGTGGACGTAGTAGAAGTTCGCCGGATCCTGCCGATTGAAGAACACGCACATGTCGCGGTGCGCCCCTGCGGTCTTTGCGGTGCTCATCACCTTGACCTTCAACACAAAGTCGCTGACGCAAACGTCCTTCAGCAGATTGATGTTGTACGGGCTGCGATAGGGCGGTTTGTACTGGCTTGTCTTGAATTGATGGAGAACCTTGTTTCCATCCAGGTCCGAAATTTGCCAGGCGGCCGGGTCGGTCGGCGTCCAGTCGTCGGTCCCTTCTTCGAACCCCGTCGCGTAGATCAGCGGAAGCCCCTCACACTCCTCGGCCGATACGGCAACCGGGAAGAGCAAGGATCCCAGACAGACAATCAGAACGAGCGAACGGAACATCATGGCACGGCCTCTGGTGGGTTAGGGGCGGAATTTCCGGGGGACACTCCCCCTTGGCTCCCGCTACCCTAACAACCCAAACCGCCAAAGTCAACCTTCGCAAGCTCAGTCGATGATCTTGTTCAGAGGATACTCGACAATGCCGCACGCACCGGCCGATTTCAGCCGAGGCAGAATCTGGCGAACGAGCGATTCGGCAACAATGGTGTTCACGTCGACCCAATCTTTATCGGAAAGCGTGGAAATCGTGGGCTTCTGCAAGGCGGGAAGCAGCGATAGCACCTTCGCAAGCTTCTCGCACGGCACGTTCATCATCAGGCCCACCTTGCCTTCCGCCGCCATGGCGCCGGCAAGCATCAGCGCAATGTCGTCAATCTTCTGCTTCTTCCACGTGTCGTTCTCGTAGGCCTTGCGGTTTGCAATGAATCGCGGCGTGCTCTCCAGCACCTGGTCGACGATCCGCAAATTGTTCGCTTTCAGCGAGCTTCCCGTCTCCGTCACCTCGACAATGGCATCGACCAATTTCGGCGGTTTGACCTCGGTCGCGCCCCAACTGAACTCCACGCGGGCCGTCACCCCGTGACGCTTGAGATACTGCGTGGTCAGCCCAACGGCCTCGGTTGCAATGCGTTTGCCTTCCAGGTCTTTGACGCTCTGGATGGGCGAATCTTCGGGCACGGCCAGCACCCAGCGGACCGGGCGACGGCTGACCTTCGAGAAGACCAACTCGCACACCTCGTGCACGTCGGCGCCCGTCTCCATCACCCAGTCGTACCCGGTCAAGCCGGCGTCCAACACGCCGTCTTCCACGTAGCGAGCCATTTCCTGGGCGCGAATCAGCAGGCAGTCGATCTCCGCATCGTCGATGGTCGGATAGTAGCTGCGAGAACTGAAGGTGATCCTGTATCCTGCACGGCGGAAAAGTTCCGCGGTCGCTTCCTGCAGACTGCCGGCCGGAATGCCAAGTTTCAGGGTGTTCGTCATCGGGTCGCTTTGTTGAAAAAAAATAGAGGAATGTCGCCCCGCAGGCGTCGTTACTTGCCGTAAACGTCTTTCGGGTCGAAGACACGTTGACCAACGACCGACAGCCCCTCGGGGGTCACCTGCCGGTAGAAGCAGCTTCGGTATCCCACATGGCAGGCGGCGCCGCCCACCTGCTCGACCTTCAGCAAGATGGTATCCTGATCGCAATCGACGAAGATCCCCTTGACGATCTGCACGTTGCCGCTTTCTTCGCCCTTTCGCCAGAGTTTCTTTCGGCTGCGGCTGTAGTAGACGGCTCGGCCGGTCCGGACGGTTTCTTCGTAGCTTTCCTGGTTCATATAGGCCAGCATGAGCACATCGCCCGTTTCGGCGTCTTGTGCAATGGCAGGCAGCAGACCACCGCCTCGCGTGAAATCGGGACCTTGGCAGGCATCAGATGCGGAATCGGACATTGGCTTGGACTTCATGACGGGTCAAAATCGGAAACTTTCTAGGATACCCGACCGGTCGCGAAATTGCCAGTGCCTCACCCGGAGGGGGCACTGGGGACCTAATGGCCCCCCGCCGGACCCCCAACGCCGCGCAAAGAGCGATGCCGATCCCACATAACCCATTAGAACAAGAGATGGAAACGCAAGGACAGAAACGCAAGGACATGCAATGCACCGGGCATTCGCTCACACCCCGCCCGCGGGGGTCTAGCATGTCAGGGGCCCGCATCTGTCGCGGCAACAGCACTGTTGCATCTAAGGTGAACGGCGGATACAGATGCGCTAGAAATACAAGCACGAAGCGCCAGCGAGTGTGTCGGCTGGACGGGTACAGTGGTCAATCCCTCCGGAGGTAAGGCCGCCTGAAGGCGAAACGACGAGCTGTTATGAACAGTTCCGGCTGAGCATCGCTGCTGCGCGCAGACTTGCACGGGTCCGGTTCGATGGCCACAATGGTTCAGATAGGGGTTTCGCGGCTCGATGAGGGAATCGGGCCGCATCACGAGGCTGGGCGACAAGAAGGCCTTGGCCATCCTCCGGAGAGCCACACATGCGAATTAGCTTCATCCTAATTGCCGCGACCACTTTGAGTGTCGCCAACTGGCGCGCCCTCGCCACCGGCGGCGGGCCGGATCAACTCACGCCACCTCCTGCCCTAGCCTCTCCGACAACGACGAAGACCTACGCGGTCCGCTTGGCCCCCAACGTCGCGATCACGCTGGATGGCCGGGCCGACGAGGCGGCCTGGGCCCAGGCCAACGTGGAGAGAGGGTTCATCTTTCCCTGGAAGACTATTCCCGCGCCGCCCACGGAGTTTCGTGCCGTGTGCGACGAGCGGTATCTGTACTTCCACTTCCGCGTTCATGACGGAGACGTCGTGGTCCTCGACCAACTGCGTGACGAAGAAGACGCCGTACTCGAAGACCGGGTCGAACTCTACTTCGCCGCCGACGCAGAGCTTCACGACTACTATTGCGTCGAGATCGATTCGCGAGGCCGGGTTTTCGACTATCGCGGGCGTTACTATCGCCAGTTGGACCCGAAGTGGAACCTGCAAGGTATTGAAGCCCAAGGCGCCCCGACGCCCGAAGGGTACGAGGTCGAGGCCCGCATTCCGCTGTCCCGGCTCGAAGCTATGGGCCTGCCATCCCTGCTTGC
Organism: Thermoguttaceae bacterium; assembly: GCA_040772845.1. Taxonomy (GTDB): domain Bacteria; phylum Planctomycetota; class Planctomycetia; order Pirellulales; family Thermoguttaceae; genus PWXP01. The sequence continues at coordinate 6,073,801 of JAXGXG010000001.1, read as the reverse complement.
CGGCGAGAGGATCCGTTGCGGCCTTTACCGGGCCGAGTTCAGTCACGACCGGAGCGGCAAGCAGGTTGTGGTCAAGGAGACGATCCATAATCGCGGCCGCAAGACCGAGGGCCCGCCGCCCATTGAAGCCTGGATAAGCTGGGTCGATCCCGGCACGGCCGAGCCTGACTTTCACATCCCCTCGTCGCTCGGCTTTCTCGAACTGGCGAAGTGAGCGACGACCGTCATGGCGTGTCATACCCCCGAGTCTGGTCGTGGTAGCCGGGCAGACACGAACGGCTACCACCATCCGGACACCACGGAGCACCTGGAGCAGAATCGATGAAACCGACCCATTTCATGCAGACCATTAGTGCGGCATTGGCGGCCCTGACGCTTATGGCGGCCGGGACACTGGCCCTCGCTGGCGGCACCGTGCGCGAGTCGGCCCGCGAACTTCCCGTGGCGTACGACGTGGACGTGGTGGTGTTGGGCGGCGGCACGGGCGCCGTTTCCGCCGCGGTCGCCGCGGCCGAGGGCGGGGCCACCGTCTTCCTGGCCGCGCCCTATCCCTACCTGGGCGACGACATGACCGCTACGCTCCGCCTCTGGCTGGAAGAGGGTGAGCAACCGGCGTCGCCGTTGGCCAAAGCGCTCTATGACGACAAGGTGCAAGCCCAGGAAGACCGCAAGCCGCTGCCGTTGAGCTATACGGCCAGCCTTGCTTCGAGCGCGCCACATCCAGATACGAATCCGCCCAGCCAGCTGACCAGTGGCGCCTGGGGCGATGCCTCGCAGCAGAGCGTGCAGTACAACGGAAGCGTTACCATCGACGCCGACCTGGGCAAGGCCCAGCAAGTGGACGAGGCCCGAATTGTCGCATACCGGCGCAAAGAAACGACGCTGGGCGGCGGCGGTTTCGACGTCGAAAGCGTAACCGTAGCCATCAGCGACGACATGCAGTCGTGGAAGACAATTGCCCATGTGAAGGGCGAGTCGCAGGGGGGCGGCGGCTGTTGCGTGCTGACGGCGAAGGTGGGAGCCACAACGCGATACTTGCGGTGGACCGTCACCAAACCTTCGCACTGCGAACGCATGTTGCTCGGCCAGATCGAGGTCTTCGGCCCCGTCGAACCGCAGCCGGTCGCGCAACACAGGTCGCGGCCGCCGCGCCCGCTGCACGTGAAACAGACCCTGGAAACGGCCTTGTTGGACGCCGGCGTGCAGTTCCTGTTCAGTTGCTACCCGACCGACGTGCTGCGAGACGCCGGCGGCGGGCCGGCAGGCATTGTCATGGCCAACCGCGCGGGTCGGCAGGCCGTACTTGCAAAAACGATCATCGACGCGACCGAACGCGGTACGGTCGCGCGATTGGCCGGCGCTCGCTTTCGTCCCTACCGGGCCGGTACGCAAACGTTTCGTCACGTGGTCGTCGGCGGGGAGCCCGTTGAGGCGCCCAACGGCGCAACACGCGTGATTCCGCCCGGTTTCATCGCTTACCCGTGCATTTGTGGTTTTCCCGGCTGGTGCGAGATTTGCATTGGCGAGTCGCCGTTGCGCGGCAGTGCCGTGAAGTACGGGAATCGTCGCGGCCCTCTATTGCAGGGAAAGGACCGGCTGTTTAGCGTCATCGAATACACGCTCGAACTGCCCATGGCCGACGGGAGCTTTGCATCGTTCGCCGCCGCCGAGCAGATGGCGCGAACGCTGACCTACCATCCGGACCAGCGAGTGACGGCCGACCGCCTGTTTCAGGCGCCGCCCGACTCCATGCACGGCCGACAGCCGGTCGAAGACGACAACCTGCCCGTCGATGCGATCCCGCTGGATGCCTTCCGGCCCCAGGGCGTGGACCGGCTGTACCTGCTGGGCGGCGCGGCGGACGTCAGCCGCGCCCGGGCCGAACGGCTACTCCGCCCGCTGGAACTGATGGCCGTGGGCGCACGGATCGGCGCTGCCGCGGCCAAGGAGGCCGCCGCGGCAGGCAGGCTGACCGGCGTTCATCTGCCGGGCGAAGCGGCCGGCGCGGCGACGGTTGCAGGCGACATCGGCGAATTGCTCACCGGCGTGCGGCCCAACCAGACGCTGCCCACCGTCCCGCAACAATCACGCAATCTGCCCGTGCTGGGCCGGTACGACGTCGTGGTCGTCGGCGGCGGCACGGGCGGGGCGCCGGCAGGTATCGGCGCCGCACGCGAGGGCGCCAAGGTCCTGGTGATCGAATACCTGCACATGCTGGGCGGCGTGGGTACGGCCGGCTACATCGCCAATTACCATCATGGCAACCGGGCGGGATTCACGTCGACCGTGCCAGGCGAGCGCCGCTGGTGGCCCGAACAGCGGGCCGAATGGTGGCGGCAAACGCTACTGGCCGAAGGGGGTGAAGTCTGGTTCGGCGCCATGGGCTGCGGGGCCGTCGTTAACAAGGGACGTGTCACTGGCGTTGTGGTGGCTACACCGGCAGGACGCGGCGTTGTGCTGGCCGACGTGGTGATCGACTCCACGGGCAATGCGGACATTGCCGCCGCGGCCGGCGCGGAAACCGACTATACGGACGCACGCGAGTTCGGCATGCAGGGTACCGGCCTGCCGCCGCGACGGCTCGGCGCCAACTACACCAACTCCGACTTCACCATTGTGGACGAAACCGACATGCTGGACGTCTGGCATGTATTCGTCTACTCGAAGCAGAAATACCCGGCGGCGTTCGACCAGGGACAACTGATCGATACGCGCGAGCGGCGACGGATTGTGGGCGATTTCCAGATGACCATTCTCGACCAGGCCGTCCACCGCACGTATCCCGACACGATCAGCCAGGCACTGAGCGACTACGACTCGCACGGCTATTCGGTCGACCCATATCTCATGCTGAGCACCCGGCCAATGGGCGGCACGTTCCGGGTGAACATTCCCTTCCGGTGTCTTCTTCCGAAAGGGCTGGAAGGACTACTGGTAACCGGCCTGGGAATCAGCGTTCACCGCGATGCCGTGACGCTGGTGCGCATGCAGCCGTGCATTCAGAACCAGGGCTACGCAGCCGGCATGGCGGCAGCCACGGCTGCGAGGGAAGGGCTGCCGCTACGGAAGCTCGACCTCCGGGCCCTGCAGCGCAAGCTCGTCGAAACCGGGAACCTCCCCGAGGAAGTTCTCAGCCAAGATGATTCGCTTCCCTTGCCGGCCGAAGAGATTGCGGCGGCCGTTCCCAAGGCGCTGGAAGACTACCGCGCCACCGCGGTTCTGTGCCTTCACCCGAAAGAAGCCCTGCCGCTAGTGCGCGAGGCGTTCCGTTCGAGCGAGGGCGAACAACGCTACCTGTACGGCCAGGTTCTGGCAATGTTGTTTGGCGATGCCACCGGTGTCGAGTCGATCATTGAGCGAGTTCGCGCGGCAGACGAGTGGGACCAAGGGTGGACGTACTGGGGCATGGGGCAATCGGGAGATTCGTTAAGCCCGTTGGACAAAGCCATCGTTGCGCTGGGCATGGCCGGCTCGCGCGAGGCCGTGCCCGTCATTCTGGAGAAGGTCGCCTTACTCGATGCCGACGCCGCCTTTTCGCACCATCGCGCCGCGGCCATGGCCCTGGAACGGCTGGGCGACCCTGCGGCCGCGCCTGCCCTGGCCGCACTGTTGGCCAAACCCGGCATGTCCGGCCACGTACATGATACGGTTGCCGCCGCCAAGGCGCACGACGCTCAGTACGAACGTTACGTGAATGCCGTCCACACCCGGCGCGAGTCGCTCCGCGAGTTATTCCTGGCCCGCGCCCTGTATCGGCTAGGTGATCACAGGGAAATCGGGCAAGCCACCCTGCAAGCCTACGCGACCGACCTGCGGGGCCACCTTGCGCGACATGCCCAGGCCGTACTGGCCGAACAGTAGCAGACAAGGTGCGTCGCGTCGAAGTCAGCCCCACACCGCACGGCCGAGCCCGGACCGCAGGTCTCTCCGCAGCCCAGCCTAACGGATGGAACTACACCACGACTCAGAAAACTACATCACCGGCCAGGACGTGCAAAACGGGTTCGTTGCCTTCTCGCGTGACTCAAGCACCTCGGAAACACAAACAGAAACCTATACAACCAGCCTGGGCGACGGCGGTTCGGTAACCGTGGCTCTCAATGGGGCCACCAGTTCACTGTCGTGGCGGGACCGTACCGATTCGACCGCTCCGCAGCTACCCGACGTGGCTGAAGATTTCGTCTTCCATCCGGACTACCTGGAACTGACACTGTCCGGTTTGGACACCAATCAGTACCTTCTGACCACGTATCACCACGACACGCAGCATTCGGGCTCCGATCTGGAAATCGCGGTGTGGGATGCGGCCGGTGAAGGTCGCGTGGTGGAACCGGCTTTGTGGCAAACTGCTAACGATCCGGCCAACGATCCGGCCCTAACTTCGTTCTCAATCTACGCAGACGAAGCTCCTGTCACCATCCGTTTCACTAACCTGGGGACCGAAGGGAACCCACCCATTGCGAGGCTGAACGGCTTCTCACTCACACTCGTGCCGGAACCAAGCACCGTTCTGCTCGGACTGGCCGTACTACTCGGCCTGCTTGTTCGCCGGCCACGTTAGGTTCACTCCTGTCGGTATGCGGGGCTTTCCACCCGGCAGTCCCCTCCCTCGGAGGCACCTGCAATGCGACCAGAGGTAGACTGGACGCTTGATTTTCGACAGGTTGCTTGACATAATCAAGTTTCGGGCGGCTCTGCCGATTGGGCAAGCCGAGACAGAAGCCGTCGGGCATTCTACCTAACCTTTGGGACTCACTCCCTCTCGGACACCGTCTCCGAGCACTATAGCTGGGGTGTTAGTATGAGTCTTTCTTCACGGGCTAAGCGTTACAGACTTCGACTCTCCACAATCGGTTGCCTCGCTCTGCTCATCTCTGTGGCAGGAGCAACACAAGGGGCCACGTATACATGGACGGGTGCTGTCAGTTCCGACTTCACCGAGGCCGGCAACTGGTCGGGCGGGAATGTCGCCAACACCGGAACGACAGAAGCCAGCCGAATCAGTGTACAGAACGGAAGTAACGCCCCGCTCCTCTATACTGCGACTCAGGGAACCACCATCTACGAAGGCGACGGTAGCGGTCGGGCCCTGTTCATCGCGTCCGGCGATGACGGAGCTATGAGTATGACCGGCGGCACGTTCGATAGCCGTGGAAACTCGCGCGATGGCATCTCGAACGGCGGCGAAGGTTCCCTTACCATTGACGGTGGGAATTACATCAACATCAACGGAGGCTCCAGTACGTTTCTGGTCAAGTTCGGCGGTTCTGGCACTGCGACATTGGGCGTCCATAGCGGCTCGTTCACGGTCGGCGAACTGCGATTCGGCGATAGTGCCAGCTCGGGCGGCACCGGCATCGTCAATCTCGACGGCGGGACGCTGACTGCAAATATCATTCGGAAAGGTCCCGAAGGGACTTCGGCCGTAAACGCCACCTTCAACTTCAACGGTGGTGCGCTGGTGGCTGGTGCTTCAAGCACAACCTTCCTGGAAGGGCTCAATCTGGCCAACGTTCGCGACGGCGGCGCGGTAATCGACACCAATGGCAACGACATCACCATTGGCCAGGCACTGTTGCACTCAGCGATCAGCAACGATGCAGGAACCGACGGCGGACTCACCAAGACCGGTGCAGGCACGCTGACTCTCTCCGGCGCGAACACCTACACGGGCGTAACGATCATCTCCGAAGGCACCCTGAAGATGGGCAACGATGCAGCCCTAGGAACGGCCGACGGCAAGACGATTGTCCAGAGTGGCGCCACGCTCGACATTGCAGGCTTCAAAGCGGGACTCGTCGCCGAGTCCGCAATCGGTAACGAGTTGATTGAAGTCTCCGGCAGCGGCGTCGGCGGGCTCGGAGCCCTGGTGAACACGGGCGCCACGCAAACCAAAGCCGTCGGCAGCATTACCCTGCTGGACGACACGACCTTCGGCGGCACGGGCCGGTGGGACCTCCGCTATGGCGCGTTCGCGGTCGGCGGGCATACCATCACCAAGGTCGGCGCAAACACCGTATCGATTGTCAGCGCCACGGTCACCAACCCCGGCGACGTCAATGTGAACGCCGGCGTGTTCCGGTTCGAAGGATCAACGAACTACAATGCGGCCACGCCCGTCACGATTGCCGTGGCCAGCGGCGCTCGACTCGACTACTGGGGCACCAATATCACCCACAATCCGAACATCGTGCTCAACGGCGGTACGGTCTCGGTCAACTCAAACAGTACACCGTCTTTCAGCGGAACGATTACGCTCAACGCCGGGGGCAATATCATCGGCGTAGGCAACGAGTACCAAAGTCCCACGCTGACCGTCACCGGCCAGATCACCGGCACCGGCGGCTTCACGCTCAACGGGCGAAACACATCGAGCTCGCCCGGCACCGGCATCCTGATCCTCGCTAACACGACGAACGACTACTCCGGCACCACAACTATCAGCACCGGAACGCTTAAACTCGGGGCGGCAGGCGTCATTCCCGACGGCGTGGGCAAGGGAAACGTAGTTCTCAACGCCGGCACGGCCGCCGCCGGCACCTTCGACCTGAACGGATTCAGCGAAACGATCAACGGCCTGGAAGGCTCCTCCGACGACGTACTCGGGCAGGTGGTCAACAATGCCGTTGGAACGACCAGCACGCTAACCGTTGGCAATGGCAATGCGACAGCCACCTTTGCCGGACTGCTTCGGGACAATACGGGAACCGGCGGCGTTCTTGCCCTCACCAAGACCGGCACCGGCACCCTGACCCTTTCGGGCGCGAACACCTACACGGGCCAGACCACCGTCAACGCCGGAGTGCTGCGGATTACCGACGGCGCGGCTTTGGGTGACACCGCTGGTGGAACCACGGTGGCAAGCGGAGCGCGGCTTGAACTGAAAGGAAGCATTACGGTCACCGGTGAATCGCTTACGATTAGCGGGTCCGGCGGCAATAATCGGGGAGCACTCCAAACGGAAAGCGGCGCCAATACGTGGGCAGGGAACGTTATGCTCGCAGCAAACGAGACGCGAGTTGGTGCAGTCGGGGCGGGGAATTCACTGACCATCGCCGGTGCAATCGGTGATGGAGACGCCAACCGCACGCTTGCCATCCGAAATGACGGCGGCACGACGATTCTTTCAGGCGAAAACACCTATGGTGGCAATACCGACGTGGTGATCGGACTGTTGAAGATCGATGGCGGCGACAACCGCCTTCCCATTGGCACCGTCCTGCGAATGGGCTATACCGAGGGCAATGATGTGTCCACCTTCGATCTCAACGGATGGAACCAGCAGGTGGCCGGCCTCCTGGCGCGGGCCACCACCACGACGACGATCGTCACGAACAGTTCCGCTACGCCGTCAATTCTCACGGTCAACAACAGCGGCAACTACACCTACTCCGGCCTTGTCACCGGCAACCTCGCCCTGACCAAGACCGGGTCGGGAACTCTGACCCTTAGCGGCGAAAACACGTATACTGGGGCCACGAACGTCAACGCCGGGGTGCTGCGAATCAACAATGCCTCGGCATTGGGCGGAACGGTCGCCGGAACCACCGTGGCCAGCGGCGCCCAACTCGAACTGGCGGGCGGGATTACGGTCACCGGCGAGACGCTCACCATCAGTGGGTCGGGCGACAATATCGGAGCACTGCAAAGTCAGAGCGGCGCCAATACGTGGGCTGGCAACGTCATCCTTGGCGCCGATGCGACTCGTATCGGCGCGATTGGCAGTGAAGATTCGCTTACCATCTCCGGAAACATCAGCGACGGAGGTAGTGGTTTCACGCTCGCCGTACGCAACGACGCCGGCACCACGATCCTTTCAGGCGACAACAACACCTACGGGGGCGAAACCCATGTCGTGGTCGGCACGCTCCAAATCGGTGGCGGCAATAACCGCTTGCCTACGGGAACCGTACTGCGCGTGGGCAATGACTTCAACGTCACAACCGCCACCTTCGATCTGAATGGTCACAATCAAGAAGTGGCGGGACTGGCTACGGATGGTTCTACCATGACCAGGACGGTCACTAATGCCTCGGCAACTCCGTCAACGCTCACGGTCAACAACAGCGGCAACTACAGCTACTCCGGCCTTGTCACCGACAACTTGGCCCTGACAAAGACCGGCACCGGCACGCTGACGCTTTCGGGTGAGAATACGTATACGGGGGCCACGAACGTCAACGCCGGGGTGCTGCGAATCAACAATGCCTCGGCCCTGGGCGGCACGGCCGCCGGAACCACGGTGGCCGACGGCGCCCGAATTGAACTGGCCGGCGGCATCACCGTTAGCGGTGAGTCGCTCACCATCAGCGGCTCGGGTGGCAATAACCGCGGAGCACTGCAAACCCAAACTGGCGCGAATACTTGGGCCGGCAACGTTACCCTCGGAGCGAACAACACGCGAATTGGCGCGGTCGGAGCGGGGACTTCACTGACCGTCTCCGGTGCCATCGGCGATGGCGGCAACAACCACGCGCTTGCTATTTATAACGATGGCGGCACGACGGTTCTTTCGGGCACGAACACGTACAGCGGCGGTACGACCGTCAGCAATGGCATCCTTCGCATCACCAAGAACAGCGCCCTGGGAACCGGTCAGACAACCGTGTCGGTGGGCGCTCAGTTGGAGCTGTCGGGCGGCATAACCGTGAGCGACCAAACCATCCATATCACTGGTTACGGCGCCTCGGGATACGGGGCGCTTCGCTCACTCGATGGTTACAACGTATGGGATGGGCCGGTCTACTTTGAAGGGTCGGACTCGCGCGTCGGCGCGGTGAACTCCGACAGCGTGCTGGAGATATCCGGCGAAATCCGCGACGGCACGAGCAACAAAGTGGTTACCGTCCGCAACAACCTTGGGAAGACCATCTTCAGCGGCGAGAACACCTACACCGGCGAAACACGTATCTATAATGGCACACTCGAACTTGGAGCACACAACAGCCTGCCGGTGGGGAATCCGCTGCTTCTCGGAATCGGTTCGCTCGACCCAACATTCGACCTGAAGGGTTTCAACCAAACCATCGGCTCGCTCCGAAGCGAGGGCGACGGCACCCACACGATCACCAATACCGGCGATTCCGAATCAACACTGACGGTTACGCAGAACAGCGACAACGTGTTTGGCGGCACTATTACCAACGGAAGCAATGCTCTGCACCTGGTGAAGGCCGGTAGCAGCCAACTGACCCTCTCCGGCGCGAACACGTACACCGGTCTCACGACGGTCAACGCAGGCACGTTGCTGGTGACCGGCTCGCTGGCCAACAAAGGTTCCTCCCACGTGCAGGTTGCGTCGGCGGGGACGGCGTTTGGTTCCGCCGATCCGACTATCGTCCGCACAGTCGCCGCCGGCGGAACTTTCGCCGGTCTCGGATCGCAGATTACCGGCAGCGGCACGTCGGGCACGCAGGCAGACCTGATGGCCGGCGGCAACGGCAGCGGCAGTTCTCTGGACGTGGCCATGGCATGGCGACAGTTTGACAGTGCCGAAACGGCCGCCTTTCCGGCGCTGACCAATCCGCTGAGCGATATCGTGCAGTTGACCGGCATGGGAACGGGCGAGACGGACCCGTTCGTCTTGCAGTTGAGCTACGATTCGAGTCTCGTGCAGTCCTACCATGATGGCATGTTCCTCGCGTGGCTGTCTCCGACCGACGGCTGGACCCAAGCGGTCGATGGCAACTTCGGCTCCGGCGCCGACGCCGTGACCGGAGCGACCGGTTCCTGGGATTCTATTGTCGATCCGGGCGATCTGGCCTCCTATCTGGGCTCGTGGGGTGTCGATTCGACCACCGAAACGGTCTGGGCCGTGCTGAATCACAACAGCCAGTTCGCCGTTCTGGCCGTACCCGAGCCGAGCAGCCTTCTGATGGCGGGCATGGGCCTGATAGGCCTGCTGCTCAGCGTGCGCCGACGGCGATAGTCAACGGGGCTTGCCAATCCCGCCGAATCCACCATCGCAGGGGGCAGTCGCCATTGGGTCGATCTTGGCGACTCCCGGGTACGGTGTGTACCATAGGAGAGTCGGGATTTGATATCTCAGATTTGGGATAGACAGTAGCCGCCGCGTCATCGATCCGGCGGGGAGGAGCGAGAGCGGGAAAGGGATTCGCGGCAGAGCGTTGTCGGGCTAGTTCCCTTGCGCGCACGGGAGATTGTGCGCGGGGCAGCAGGAACAATCGCCGGCCGTGCCGCGCTGCGGCCGGATAACTCGGCTCGGGTCGACGGCAATGCTGGTCCGTTGTCCGCCGGGGTCGGCATCGGAGATCTGCGAAACGGACGCGTCCGTCTCAGCCACAACTACGTACCAGACGGTTCCGGGCGCATCGATACACTGCCGATTGAGCGAGTGGACGATCGTCTCGGCCTGGCCGTAGGCGAGTAACGGATTGCATACAGCGGTCTTCGGCGCCAAGATGCAGTTGGGCACGTCAAGCGGCCCTTCGGGCTCCCAGCCATCGGGCCAGCCGATCGCGCCAACCCGATAACGGGCCGCGTCAGACGCATCGTTCATTTCCTGCTCCACTAGGGACTCTCCATGGGCGAACCGCCGCCCCGCGAAGGACGCCGCCTTCCTCGCGGCTGGGGACCGCCGCCTTCCAGCAGCATCATGTCTTCCATCATGCCCTCTTCGGGCATGCCAGGCATCTCCATTTCCGGTTCTTCCGGCTCCGGCTCGCTGCTGAGCTGCTCGTATTCCTTCTTGTCTTCCGCTTCGGAAAGGACCACCAGAGCGCCGTCATAATCCATCACAAGGAACTTGCCAGGTTCGGTCATGGACCGATCGCGACCGGGCAGGCGCGTTCCGCCAATCAGGTCGAGGGCGAGCATGTCGGTCATAAAGTCGATCTTCTCAGGCTCTTCGGGCTCCTCTTCAACCGCTCTGCGGCCCAGCAGTCCTTCGGCCTCAGGTTCCTCGTTGCGCCGATTGCGTTTCGGGGCGCGAATGACGGTCTCGGGATAGTCGAGTTGCTGTCCGCGCACCACGCGGAAGTCCTTGTGCACTTCCTCGCCAGTATCCTCGAGCCACTTGACAACGGCAACGGTTCCGGACGGGTCGTCCGTATCGCGAATGCGCGTATGGACACCACCTGCCAACAGGTGCGTATCGCGAGGAACGGTGATGACCGGCGTCGGCTCGGACCAACGGTCCTTTTCGACCCAGCGTTTCTCGGCCAAGGCAGGATCGGCGAGGAACTTGGCCGGGAGGCCGTAGTTGGGGTTGGCCAGCATGAGCCGGACGCGATAGCGGTAGGATTTGCCGGACTCGACCGTATAGTCGAAGAACCGGAACAGGAGGAAATCGGGCGCCTGCTCCATCATGCCCATGCCTTCGGCGCCCAGTTCATTCATACCGGGTGCGCCGCGGGGATAGCCCATCATGCCTTCCCCTTCCATTCCGCCCCTATGGAATCGCCGCGATCTGGCAGCGCCACCGGGGAACCCCATTTCGCCGCCAGGAATTCCCATTTCGCCGCCCGGCATGGGCAGATCGGCATCGGGTTCATCCGGCCGGCGCGGAGCCGTCGGGCTTTCCGATTCCGAGGGCATCGGGCCTTCCATCCCTTCAACGCCCCCTTGCTGTTTCAGCGGGATTTCCGGAGGATGGGCAACCTCTTCGCCCCAAGGGCCGCGCACCTGACCGGCAGACATCGCGCCGCCCGACATCATTCCGCCCGGCATCCCACCCTCGAGCAGTCCCATTTCACCGCCGCCCCACATGGCGCCCGGCGACGGCTGTTGCTCCACCTTCGGTCCGAGGGGGAAGACGAGTCGCGGATGCAGAAACCGCTCGTCCACAACCTCCGGCGACGTACCGGTCCAGGACTCCTGGGCCGTCGTCAACGCCTTCCGAAGATTCAGCGGAGTCCACGCCAACTGCTCCGGATCCGTTGTATCGGCGTAGGGATCCACCTCGGCCCGTTCGACACGGTAATAGATGTAATCGGGAACATCCGGCTCCGGAGTCGGCTTGATCCGATCTCGGAAGAACTCCTCGAACGCCTCCACCTGCTCGCGATCGGGAACCAGGCCCGTAATCACTACCCAACGCTGGCCTTGCGTTCCTTCCATCGACTGGGCATTCAGGCGGCGCCGCCCCGCGCCTGCGGCCCCCGGTTCCGGAGTCACTCGCATTCGGAACGCGCCATTCCCCGACGACGCCTGCAGATCCCGCACCAGCATGACCGGCGGCTCGTCGCGAAGGTCCATCGGATTGACCAACCGCGGATTCCAGGCGACCGCGTGACGATATCCATCCTCGCGGGGAGGTTGCGTGTCTTCGATCATCTGGGCGAACGGAGTCGTCTGCCGGTCCGAATCGGTAGGCAGATTGGTCATGTGCTCGTCCGCCCGACGCGCCGATTCCTCCAGGTCTTCCGGCTTCTTCTCGTAGGGTTTCACCCAAATCGCACTCGCAACCAGTGCCAGGAAACACAGTACGATACCGCTGAACACGAATTTCTCGACGTGATCCACCAAGAATTCCTTCAAGGCATCCTTGTCGAAACGGAACTTGACTTTCATGGCAATGTCCTCACTCGGAGGGTAGCAGGCAGCAGATGTCAGGTGTCAGGGGTCAGGGACTCGGTTCGCCAGGAGCGGGGCCTGCCGCCGGTGTAGCCGGGGCCGGTGTAGCCGGGGCCGGTGTAGCCGGGGCCGGAGTGGCCGGGGCCGGAGTTGCTGGCGGCGCAGGAGACGGTTCGCCTGCGGGTTCCGCACCGGCGGGCGGCGTTGCCGGAGTCGCAGGTGCTGCCGGCGCGGCAGGCGTTTCCGGAGTGGCCGGTGTAGTCGGCGCGGCGGGAGTTGCCGGCTGGGCGCCAGGCTGCATCGGTTCGCCTTCTACGGCCTGCTCGCCTTGCTCGTCACTTGCGGCCCCGGTGCCCAACTTGGTCTCATCCGGCGGGTTATAGATGTAGATAATCCCAAAGACTTCGACATTGGCATAATCGTGTTCATCGTCCTGGGTGCTCGTGACGCCACCCCCCATACCGCCTTCACGAATGATCTGCGGGCGTCTGGTGGGGCGTCCCATCCCTCGGTTTCCGCGGGCGCTGCCGCGACCTCCTTCGACCTCACCCAATGCGGTCGGCCCGCCCTCGCCCGGGTTGATCCGGAGGCGAATGACCTCAATGGGCATTGCGGAGTTGGCGCATTCGACAAGCAGCTTCGGGATTCGTCGCTGGTGCATGAAGAGATTCATATGCACCATCATCATCTTGAACTCGGCATACGGGGGCTGCGTTTCGAACTCCTGGGCCAGAAGCGGTCTGCCGCTTTCGTCGACATAGCGGCCATCGAGCAGGTTCACGTTATCCTGGCGTCCCATGCCGCTACCGCCGAGCTCTCCGCCCATCTCGCCCATTCCGCCGCCCATTCCGCCGCCCATTCCGCCCATTCCCATTCCGGGCGCCGTCTCGCCCATTCCGCCTTCCATGCCCATGCCCTCGCCCATGCCCTCGCCCATGCCGCCACCAGCAGAGCTTTCGGTAGCGGCGGCCGGCTCCGCGAAGATCGGCTCCTGGTTGGCGCCCCAAGCCTCGGCGGCCGGACGGCCGATTTCCAGGGCATCGATGCGTTTGATCCAGGCCTTCTCGTGCGTTTCGACGCCTGCATTCACGTTGTTGATAATCCGCAACAACGCTTCATACACCCACAGGTCTTCCTGGGCCAACAGCACCTGCTGCGTGGTAGGCGTCTGCTCCCAACCGGCCGTAATATCGAAGATTTCCGGTTGCGGCCATTCGACCAGCCCCTGCCACGGATCGGCCTCGGGCACGGCCTCACCCGGTCGTCCGGTCCTTGCAGGCCTCGCCGGGCGTCCCATTCCCATCTCTTCACCGAACCCGGCGCCGCCACCCATGGGACCGCGTCGGGAGCCGCCTCGGCCTGCGGCGCTGCCGCTGCCGCGGAGCGCATCGGTATATTCATCCAACGGCACGTCACTCGGCCGGTAAATGTCCACCAGCCGGAGCAAAGTCGGATAATGGCGCCCGATGAAGTTCAGATAGCGCTCCCGAAATCGGTCGTGCATCTCCTGGCCCGGCTGCAGCGCCTCGAAATGCAGGCGGAAATCGTCGCCCAACACGGCGGGAAGGGGGTTATTCCCCTTCTGCTGCTGATACAGAAGCTTCCAGCCGTCGAGCACCTGATCCTTCTGCTTGGAATGTTCGTCTTGCGTAGCCTTCACACTGCCTTCATTGCGCAAGCTCGGATTGCTGAGGATCTGCCGCGTCTTAGTGAAATGCTGGTCCAACTCGCCCTCTCGCTTGTCGAAACGACTTGCCAGATCGGCCGTTGCCCACGTCCAACAGAGCAGGATTACGACAATGGCCACGGAACATAACACCCAGAAGTGATACTTCTTGAGCATTTCCAGTGCGAGCTTGACTTTGTCCATCGGATTCTCTCCTCGATTATCGAGCCGTCACACACACCAGGCATGATCGGCCGACCCAACCATTCGCCAGGGCCACCCAAAGGTCAAACCGGAGGCGCGCCACCTGCGGGCGCACCCATTTCCTGACCTTCTCCCTCCGACTGCTGTTCTTCCTGCTTCTTCTGTTCTTCTTCCAGTTTCTTCTGCTTCCGCTCGGTAGGCGTGAGCGGCTTCCAGGCGAACTGGACGACGAAATCGAACCGCCGCAGCGTCACGGAATTCCGCTCGGTGAACTCATCGGTCGCCTCTCCGCCAGCGGCGCCGGGCCTGACCCGCCCCGCCTCGGGGCCGGCGGCCAGGTTCGGACTCAGGTTGACGACCTCTTCCTCGATACGTCCGGGATTGATCAGGACGGGATATCCGATTCCCAGGTCCTTCATACTCACCAGTTCGAGTTCGTCTTCGTCCACTTTCGGGAGGATGACCTCGTTGTTCCGGAGATGCTTGATCAGGGTATCTCGAACGTATTGAGCGCCTTGATCCCGGCGCGCCTCGGTGTAGTTGTGGTAATGGTAGCCGGTAAGCTGGATCACAAACCCGTCGCCTTCCGGGCCGCCGGGGATAGCCGGCAGGATCGCTCCTCCACCCCCCGGTCCGCCACCGCCTTCCATGCCCATATCCATACCGCCTTCCATGCCCATTCCGCCGCCGGCCATTCCGCCGCCGGCCATTCCGCCGCCGGCCATTCCGCCGCCCATTCCGCCGCCGGCTCCTGCCCCCATACCCGTTGGGGCTCCCATGCCGGTATCGGCCCCTTCCTCACCTTCGGTGGCTGCGGCGCCGATCTTTTCATCCTCGGCCGGTTGGTACCACCGATGGACGCGTGCGAACCATTGGGCCAAATCGCGGACCTTCTGCACTTCGATATTCGTGATATGAAGCTCGTCGCGTTCGGCAATCTCTGCAGCCGGGTCCGCGCCTTCTTCCGCCGGGGCAGCGTCCGCCTCGCGGTCCTCCCGATCGTACGGCGGCAGACACTCGTTGACCGCCTTGAGCAATTCCATCCAGACAATGCGGCCTTCGACGTTGCCGATCAGGTGGTCGCCAATCTGCTTCGTGCTGTCGAACGCCTTGACCGCCTCTTCGGCCTCAGACTGAGCCTTCGAAGCCCGAGCGTCCACGGTTGTGGCCTTCCCCTCGGCCCCCTTCCACATGTCGGTGGCGACCGTTCCCAGCGCCAAGTTATGACTGGCAAAACTGACCGCGCAGCCCAACATGAGCACGGCCGCCGCCGCAACCGCCCATGGCTTCTTGCGGCGGATGAGCCGTTCGCGCACGATTTCCGAGGGCAGCAGGTTGACGTTCAAACTGGCCTTGTTCAACCCCTGCAGCGCCAGGCCGTAGCACACGGCGAAGCTGACGGCATTCTCCCGGAACGCGGGGGCCGAAAGCACCTGCGAACCGCTCAACGTGGAGAACTGCTCGATTCGCTCGACCTCGAACCCGAGACTCTGCGACAGATAGCGCCGCAATCCGGGCAGTTTGATGGCGTTGCCCAAGGCAACGACTCGGCCGATCTTCGCATTGCGGTTGATACTGCTGAAATAGCCGATCGACCGCTGCAGTTCGGTCAGCAGATCGCTGAACACGGGCCGCATCGCCTGAAAGACGGCCTTCGGGTCTTCGGCCGCCGTTGCGTTGCGTTTCAGGTGTTCCGCCTTGGCGAACGTCAGTTTCAGTTCCTTGGTCAGCGCCTTGGTGAAATGATTCCCGCCAATCGGGACACTTCGCTGCCACACGCGATAACCATTGGTCACCACAAGGTCGGTCGCGTCGGTTCCCAGCGAAACGATCACCAACGATTCGGGCGGATCCTCGGGATCGTATTCATCGGGTGGCGGCAGTTCGGGAAGCTGATCGAACAGGGCGAAGTTGTACAAAGCCAAAGGGGTAAGCTGCACATAGTCGACTTCGAGCCGCGCTTTCTGATAGGGCTCCAGTGTGGCCAGCACGGTGTCGCGTTTCATCGCGAACAGGCCGATTTCCGTTTCCAGCGCAAAGCCTTCCTCTTCGGCGCCGCCGCCCAACCGCTGATAGTCCCAGATCACGTCGTTCAGATCGAACGGGATCTGCTGGCGCGCCTCGAACCGGACGATGTCCGGAATCTTCCTGGCCTCGACCGGCGGCAGCTTGATGAACCGGACCAGACCGGCCTGACCACCCACCGAAATCGCCACGCGGTCGCCTTCGACCGAGTTACGCGCGAGAAACTGGCTGAGTGCATCGGCAATCAGCTCCTCCGGCTCCGCATCCGGCTGGCTGAGAATCTTGGGATATTCAATGAAGTCGAACGCATCGGCAACGATTCGGTCGGGATCATCCTCGTGCGGACGGCAACGAAGTGCCTTCAGCGAGCATTGACCGATATCGATTCCCCAAACGGCACCCGTTCTAGCCATGGCGCAGGGCCTCCACGGAAAAGCAAACCGACGCGCGGAAACGGTCGGCGATACTGTGTTCCTGGCAGTCCAAGAAATTCTGTTCCGGGCAGTCCAAGGCCCGAGCTGGCCTACGAAGAAACGGAAGCCGGTTCGAACTGCCTGTTCCTATTGTTCCAGTGTATCGCCCGGCTACCCCTACTGTCAACCATCATCCATGCACTCCGATCCGACCTGGCCGATTCCGGAAAGTGGACCGGCCGGGTTGGACACCAGCGGGTCCAACGAGCATAGTATTAGGTAGACAGAACGTATACGCACCGGAATATATCACTTACTTACTGGCTATTATATGTCCGATTCCAATTCGGCCGCGGAGGCTTCGGCCACCGAAACAACGATCACCCGCATCGCCTTGATCCTACCGTGCGATGCCATCGAAAGTCTCGCCCTCGATCGCCCTTCCGGCGAGGCCCAGGAACTGCTTACCGGATGGACCGCCATGTGGCATCCGTCCCTCCTGCTAGCCACAAAAGAAACCCCCGAATGGGCCCCTGCCCACCAGCCGCCCACCGATTTCGCCGGTCGGCTGTTCATCTTGCCGGAGTGCAGTCGGGCCATGATCCCCGACGGTTGGCTTGAAGGCAGTGACGGGCAGGCGCCGCAGGTGGTGCCGGCCGGGAAGGACCGCAGGCAGTTGATTGCGGCGCTGCTGGAGGCCGCCAAACCTCCCGCGGTCCCCGACGATCCGGAGCTACTCGACGACTTCCTGGCCATTGGCTTCTGCTTCTTTCTGGTGGAACTGCTCACGCGTCAGCTCCGCTACATGAGCAACCTGGACGAAGCGGGGTTCCGAACCGAGTTGATCGCGGCCGCCGAGGAAGCCGCCAAGGGCGATGCCGCCGAGGCCCGCCGACGACTGGAACTGGGTTTCGACCGCCTGGGGGACGCGCGCGAGTATTTCTATCCGATCGAATCGCATCTGCTCGACCTGACGCTGGTCGCCCCGACAACGCTGGGGCCGTCGCTGCAGAAGGCGTTGGCCGAGGCAAGTTCGGCCAACCTGCTTGTAACGGGCCACTTGATTGAGCGATTGGCCTGCGAGGCCCCCGAGACGCTTCAACTGCTGAAAGAGAAGCTCGAAAAGAAGAAAGTCAGCCTGATCGGGGGCGAGTACGAAGAGGCCCCCTTGCCGCTGCTGCCGCCGGAGGCGATCCGATTTCACCTGGAACGTGGGCTGGCGGCGTTCGAGCAGTATCTGGGCTATCGGCCCCGGGTATACGGGCGGCGGCGTTTCGGGTTAACGCCGCTGTTGCCGCCGTTGCTTCGGCAATTGGGGTTCAAGGCGGCCGTTCACTTCACACTTGACGACGGACGCTTCCCGTCCGGAAATCAAAGCCGTATCCAGTGGCAAGGGACCGACGGTCGCAATTTCGAGGCCATTGCCCGCCTGCCGCTGGACGTCGGCCGGCCGGAATGCTTCCTCCGCCTGGCCGAACGACTGGGCGACGTGATGGACCTGGACCATACGGCAACCGCCGTTTTCGCCCACTGGCCCGGCACGGAGTGCGAGTGGTACGACGATCTCCGCAGGGCCGCCCGAAGCGCCCGCGTGCTCGGTTCCTTTACCACGGTGGACGAGTACTTCGATCAGACAGCCATGTCGGGCCAGACCTTCCAGTACACGCCCGACCAATATCACACCCCGTATCTGCGGCAGTCGGTTTCCGCAGGCGAGGCAGACCCTATTTCTCGCTGGGTGCGCTACTACCAGAATCGAACCGCACTGGACGCGGCCGTGGCACTCGAGGCATTTACCGCCTGCACCACAGGCCGGATCGACCTGGATGTACTATCATACTGGCGGCAGGAAGAACCTCGCATCGAGTCGTTGCATTCCGCCGAGCCGGGAGTATTCGACGATACCGCCATGCAATTGTCGCTCACTCGCGCCGCCAGTAAGCTGGCCGAGACACTCGGGTTCCACGTCGCCCATACCGAATCGGCCGACTCGCCCGAAACGGGCAGGCTGCTGTTGAATCCGCTAACGGGCGACCGGCGCATCTGCCTGCCGTGGCCGGATACGATTCCCCTGCCTGCCCGAGCCGGTACGGTTCGGATCGCCGGAGGCGCCGCCGGCAATCACGTGGTCGTTACCGACCTGCCAGCCATGGGTTTTGCGTTGCTCGCCGGCGGCGGTGAAGACGAGCCGGCCGAATCCAAGCCGGAGGCCGAGACGTCGCGCGGTTGGTTCCGGCGCAAGGCCAAACCGAAGACCGAGCCGCCCATGGCCGAAGAACTGGAAAACCGGCTCGTGCTGCGCAACGGCCACTGCGAAGTCGTGTTCGACAAGTACAAGGGCATTATCCGAGGGATCAACGACTATCGGACCCGCGGCCCACGGCTGGCACAGCAGGTGGCGCTTCGGATACCCGACGTAACTGAACAGGACGCCGGCGACGAGGCTCATTACACGATTCCCGCAGCCGACTCGTGGCAGATCACGTCCGCCGGCCCCGTGGTAGGAGAGATTTGCTGCCAGGGTCGCCTGATGAGCCGCGAAGGGAAGCGAATGGCCGGTTTCCGCCAAACCACACGGCTCTGGCGCGGCAGCCGAGTCGTCGAGATCGAAATCACTCTTGAACCGGACACCGAACCGGGGCCGAACCCCTGGAATTCCTACTACGCCGTCCGTTTCGCCTGGAATGACGCGACGGCCAACTTGTACCGAAGCGCGGGCCAGTTGAACTACCCGACCGATACGAACCTGCTGGAGGCGCCGTATTTCATCGACGTGCGTACGGCCGAAGCGCGCACGACGCTGCTGCCGAACGGTTTGCCTTATCACCGCCGTTTCGGGCTGCGGCGGCTCGACACCCTGCTGCGCGTGCGGGGCGAAACGGCAACCACATTCCGGCTTGGCATTGGCATTGACGTCGCCCATCCGCTCCACGCCGCCCTGAGCGAGATGCTGCCGCCGATCGTACTGCCGGTAGCCGGCCGATCGTCGTCCGCCAGCGGCTGGCTATTCCATGTCGACCATCGCAATGTGCTTGCGACCCACTGGGAACCGTTGCCGGCCAGACCGCCGGAACCGGAGCCGCCGGCGACCGAAACGTATCCTGAAGACGTCGGCTACGACGAATACTGGGATCCGGAATCGCCTCCGCCCGAACCGGTCGAAACACCGGATACACCTGCTCCGGAGCCGGAACCGATCGATCCGACGCAGGTAGCCGGCTTGCGTGTACGGTTGCTTGAAACAGACGGCCGCACCACGCGTGTCGGCTTGCGGGCCTTGCGCCCCTTGGTCAAGGCCGAGAAGCTGACCGAAGGCGCGCGGCCCAATCTACAGCTCGAAGTCACCGGCGACCGGACCACCGTTCCCCTTGGCGCCCGCGAATGGGCCGAAGTCGAACTATGGTTTGCACCTGCCCCTTCTGACGTGTAGACAGGTATCACACGTCAATAGATCGGCGGTGCATGCAGGAAGCCGACGATCGCGCTCATGATGGAGTGGAATGAAGGTCCGATCATGAAGACGAAACTCAGGATGAGCACAGCCAGGTAGAAGGCCCGCTGGTTTCCACCGTCGAATGCAGAATTCTGCCGGCTGCGGCAGCCGGTTTGCGGTCTCACATTGCGGAACGGTATTGCGCGGCACAAGTCCGCCGCCGAACCCGGCTATGCGACTGCCGATTCCGCTCGCTTGCGGTCTACGAGACGCCGGATTGCGAGGACCATGGCGGCGACCAGCGCGAAGAAGGCGAAAATCGGGAAAATGCCCGTGAACAAGGCCAACAGACCGATTACGGCGAGGACACCCGGGTGGGCGAGCCAACGGAACCGCCCGCGGCGCGCAGCATGGAACAACAGCCAGCCAACAGCGATCGCGGCCAGTACCGCGACAACGCGTCCCAGGCCCCAGAGCATCTGCTGCGAAACGTGCCGACCGCGAAGCTCCATCCGGCCGCCCGTGGTGGTGAAGACGTACTGGCGCCCCCGCTCGGGCAAGGTAAAGTCGAGACTCGCCAGGCCTGTCCCCGTCTGCCCGTCGATGCCAAGCTCGCCCCCACCCCCAAGCCCGCCGTGGGGTGGTACTTCCACGCCGCCAGCGTTCTGCTGGAACGGAACGACCAGATCGGCGGAGAGTATCTTTGAAGTCTCCAACCCGACACCAGGACCTTGGGTGTCGCGAGCAGCGCGATCTTTGTCTGCTTGCTCGGCCGCTTGCTGCCCCATTTGCATCTGCTGCTCTTCCAGCCGCCGCTGATAGCGGCGTACAGACGATTCGGCAGCTTTCTCGGCCTTCTTCGCCTCATCCCGCTCGCGTCCTTCGCCTGCCATGCCGCCCGCCATATCGCCCATCAGGCCGCTCTTCAGTTTCGGCGCCGCCGGTTGTTGCGGCGCTGCTGCGGCTTTCGTGCCGCCGAATCGCATATTTTGGTCGAAACGTCTGGCTTCTCCGGCAGGACGCTGGCCGCCTTCCAGCATGCCTTCGGCCGGGGCGTTGGCCAACTGGTTCTTATTGAGCCATCCGGAATTGAGCTCCATGGCCTTCCCGGCATCCTCCTTGCCCGAACGGGGCTGGGCCGCCGTCTCGGCGTCCCAGTTGTACTTGTAGTTCTGCACTACGTTGCGCGAACGACCGAGCTTCTGTTGCTCGACCAGCTCGTTCATGCGAGCCCGGTTGCCGAACTCCATGGTCTGTTCCACGCCCTGATCGAACTCGGCGACCTCCTTCTGGGCTTCCTCGATGATCTGCCGCCCGTTCTCCAATTCTGCCTGCAAGCCGTAGTCGTTGGCCGAGGAGGCGGCAAAGCCCCACGAATCGCTCTGCATGGCGAGCTGCTTCAGGTTCTGAGCCGATCGGGCCTTTTCATACGTATTGCCGTGCCGCAGCGTGCTGAGCAACAGCCCCACCTGCTCTTGCCGGAACTCGGCCCGGCCCCTGGCCAATGCCGAAACGTCGGCAGGTCGGCCGAGCGTGCCTTGGAAGTCGAACCAGTCGGTCTCTTCGGGCAGCAGAAGCCGTACCTGGCTACGATCGACCGAGATGTTACGAACCACCAGTAGGGGAAACTCGACGCGGCCGAACATGCCCAGCGGCGCAACCGCACCGCCGTAACCGATTACGACGTCGTAGGCAACGTCGCCGGCGGCCGTCTTGACCAAGGGAATGTACACATGCCCCGGTTCGAACGTATGGCCATGGCCGGTCGTATCGCCAGCCTTGTCACCCGTGCCAGCCGCATCAGCCTTGTCCGGCGGGGCCGCCGATTCGCTGTGAATAATCGGCTTCACCGGCTCGCCTGCAACCCGCGCGGTCCACAAAGCCGCGCCTGCGGGAAGCTGTACTTCGAGAAACTGCTCGGTGGAATTATCGACCTTCATGGTGACCTGGGCGCGGTACGCGCCGTGCAGGTCGACAACGAGCGTTGTTTCTGCGAGGCGTATCTGGGCGCCGGCGGTCGCCACGGTCTTGCGCTCGCGTGTGCGGAACGTCAATTGCGGCTTCGGCGCGCCGGGCGTCACCGTCCATGCTTGCGTAATGCCATCGCCAAGACGGCTTTTCAACGTCTGCCAGTCGCGTTGCTGGCGGCCGAGCGGTTCAACCCCGTCGGCCTTTTCGACCACGACCTCGTCGCGGCCGGCGCTCTCCAGGGCCACGAACTGCCGTTCGACGCGACCGGTCTCCACGCGAGGAATTGCAATCTCGTGCGGACCGGCGGTCAGCAGCCGATCGTTCTCCAACAGGACGCGCAACTCGCCCATCATCTCGTCCTGGAACTCCAACACCAGGCGAACCGGCGACTTCGGATCGTCGCCCGTAGGCGTGATCGTCTTCTGCCGCAACAGGGGCGCGCGGATGCGGCAATCGGCCATCCAATGCGGCAGGGTCATGGCCACCTGCCGGATGCCGGCCTCGCGAATGTCGAACTCGACCAGGAGGGTCTCCTCGATCGAGCGGGGCGTCACCCGTGCGTTACTGATCGTGCGGCAGGCGACCATCGGCTTTCGACGCCCAAGGACCAGCGACGCCGAGTAGTCAGAACCACGGGAGCTGAGCGCCAGTTGCGTCACGGCCCGATGCTCGGGATTGAGCCACGCATAAACCTGCTTCGGCAAGATGCGTTCACAGCCGGCCATTTCCTGGGCATCGACACGCAGGCCGGGGTCGGTCTGGATGGCAATTTCGCCGCTCTGCCGCTCGACGCCGCGAAGCGCGACCCTGGGCAGCGGCAATGTCTCGATCACACCGGTTTCGCCCAGCTTCCCGGCCACCAGAATGGAGACTTCGCCCAATCGGCCTGCGGTAAGGTAGACGCTCAGAACTCGCCGTCCGTCGTCATCCGCTTCCGACCAATGGAACTCGCCCGGAGCAACGACCTGGTCGATCCGCAACCCGTCGGGGATTTCCATATCGACCCGGAACAGCGGCCGATCCTGCACGCTGAGCACAACGCGGGTCTGAAGCATGCGTTCGAGTTCGGCAATGCGCAGTACGGATTGCAGACGGGCCGTCACATCCGGTTGGATGGTGGCGGCGGCAAAACTCAAGTTGAACGGTGTCGTCGCGAAACGGTATGCCTGGTACGCCCGAATGCCCAACGGGCTTTCGGCCGCATCGGCCCCACCGGCAAGCTGCTCGGCTTCAGGAGTCAAATCGGTACGGCTGACGCCTTCGCGCTGAAGCGTGCGCAGTTCCAGAAGCGGGCTGCGGCGCACGGTCAACTGGCCGTCTTCAAGCACGGCGCCCGGCACGCGAACCACGGGAAACGCGAACTCGGCCAGGGCGTTTTCGCCTACCGGGCCCTCTCGCCATAGATCGAGCACAACGGATTCATGGTCCTTGGCGGCATGGAGCAAAGTGATTTCGAGCGATTGCCGCCCGTCTTCCTCGGAAAGCTCCCATCCGCGCACATTCTGGCCGGAAACACGTTTGACGAGATACTCGGCCGGTATATCGATGGTGAACCGCTCGCGCTGGGCGCGCGGGAAATCGAGCCCCACCTGCCAGACAACGCGCAGCCCATCTTCCTGCACGTCCATCACGGCCACGCTATGGGCCGTAAGACTGCGATCCACTTCCGCCTCGGCCACCTTCGGCCGCCAACGCAGGCCAATGGCGCCGCCGGGCCCCAACGCCGTCGTCCACACCTGGTTATCCTGCTCGGTATCGAGTTCGGCCTGATCGGGCACACCGGACAGGCGAACCTGGGTTTCCGCCTGGGGCACGGTGATTTCGACCTTAGCGGCCGCTGCGGTCGGCAGCGCACCATCGGCCACGCGCCATCCGCCTTCACGGCGCAGTCGAATTCTGACGCTTATGTCGAGCGTATGCCGCCCCTTCCCTGAAACGTGGAGTACAACAAGGCCACCGTCCGGCGGTTGTGGCGGCATGACCTGGCGTGCCTGCTGCTGCAATGCCGGCGCGTTCGGCTGCGCATTGGAAACGGGTGGAGCCTGCGGTTGCACAGCCGCTTGCTGCTGTTGTGCAGGCTGTTCGACCACTTGCGGCAACGAGAGTCGCGCCGGCTTGCCGTCCAGCACGGCGCGGGCCAGAACACCACCGCGCAACACCAGGGGCGCCTCCACGTAGCCGTCGGTGAAGACGTCAATCGCCAATTCGCCTTCGACCAGCAGGAAATCGTCCCCTTCGAGTACGGTTCGATACACCGCACCGGCCAGCGCCACCTCGGCCGGCGGTTTGGGCGTCTCCAATGCCTGATCGGGATAGGCCCGATTCCACAATTCGACGTAACGCTGGTAGGGCGCCAGAACCTTGGTCGCGTCGCGAATACCCACACCCGACTGGGCATCGTAGGGCGCCACGAGTGCATCGTCCGGAATCGTAACCGGCGCTTCCGGCTCGACGATTTGCACCACGTATCGATCACTGTTGGGCGCCGGAGCCTGGGGCGTCTGTGCCTGCGCCGGGCCGGCAGCAAGCAGCCCGACAACCAGGGCAAATACCGCCGTCGTCGCTTCGGCGGCTGGTGTGGCCTTGCCCCAACAGCCGCATAGGGCTGAAGCCAGCCAACGACAGAACGCTACGAGCAGGTAGTAGAGCGCCAGAGCGGCAGCGGCGAAGAATGCCGCATTGCACAGATTCGCCAGTTCAACTCCTTCGGACAACGCAGGAATGAGCGATGCAACGAGCATCACGCCCACCACGTAGGCTGCACGGCAACGCGCCTTTCGACACGTGAGCAACAGCCCGATAACCGCCGTGAAGATGCCAACCGCCCACGCCAAGGCCCCGAACCGCGCGCGGTTCGACAAGGTGACTGCCAGAACCGGATCAACCCCCAGACTTCGGAACGCAATGGCATTGTCGCCCATCGTTCGCTGGAAATCGATTTGCAGACTGCGCACGCCGAGCAATTCATCGTGCCGCCGCTTCTGCCGCCTCCGTGTCAACTCTTCCCACACTTGCTTGTCTGGATACACCACCGGAGGTTCGTCCCGGAGCCGTAGGCCAGGCACCGTAGTCGCGTCCACCGAATCCAAGTACTTAGAGTCCTTCGCATTCGACTTTGCCGGCGCCGTCATCGAGGGCTTCGGCGGGGCCATTTCCCTCGCTGGCCTATCCGCAGGAGCTTCATCGGCGGTCACTTCCGAATCGTCGAGCGTCATGTCCAGCGCCGGCTCTGCCGCAGGCGCCTCGGCTGCATAATCATCGAATCGCTGTCTGTCTATCTTCATCCCCAGATCTTTGCCTGCCGAAGGCATCGACTGATCGCTCATGTAGTACGGCGAGGGAAGCGACTGAGTCTTCATGGCAGCGCTGCACCCAAAGCGACTGCAAAACGGATGGATTCCGCCACCCAGGCAGTACAGCGCGCCGGCCACGTACACGGCCGCCGGTCGAGGCGGCTCGATCTGGTCCGTATGGACCGAACCGTGGCTATGCACCACGCGATAGCCGGACGGAGGATACAGATTCCACGTCAGGTCCACCAGCGGGACGTCTTCGGCCGCAGCCTCGTCATCGGACCGCAGTCGCAGCACCGGGGCCGGAAGACGCACGTCGCCCAGCAGGGCAAACCGCGCCACCGGGCTCGCATACATGATCTCCAGGTGATGGATCGAATCGCCGCCGCCGGGCAGGTTCAGCAGAAGGCGTGCACCGGCGCGCTGCGGCTTCAGCGACACGTCGTCCAACTGAGCGGACCATAGCTCCGAACCGACCGGCAACTCCACTTCCAGCACCTGGGCCTTCGTACGCAACGTGAACCGGGCAAGCGTCTGGCTGGCGCCGTCGGCGCCCAACCGGGTGTTCAACTCCGCAAGTTCCACAATACTCGCAGGCAATCGATAGCCCGGATGCCGTGTGATGTCAATCTTGACCGCGACCGGATCCCCCACGAAGGCAAACGCGCCGAGCAGCCGGCGGCCAGGCAGGTATTCGGCCTCGGCCAATTCCCCAATGTCCACGCGACGCGCGTCGGTCGTTACCTGCACGTCGAGTTCCGCATCGCCCTCGACGGCGACAAAGCCCGACTGATACGCGGTGTCCAGCGCACGGACCACCGGCAAGGCAAGCTCCTTGGCCTCTTGCTGGTCGAGCGGCTGCTCGAAATCGCACGCCAGATGCAACTGCCCCCGGCTGCGTTCGGCCAGTTCGACGGTCCATTGGCGCTGGTCGCCTTCAATTCGGGCGGAGAACTGCTTCAACTGCAACCCGTCGAGCCCGACAATCGAGACGGACTCGGGTGTGGAATCGGCCGGCAAGGCAAACGCCAGTCGGTTGGCGCCTGCCTCCTCAACCTGGAAGAGGATTTCGCACCGAGCCTGCAACGAACCGGAGGTGACCTGGAAGAACGAGAACGTGCGTGCGGCCAGTCGCGGCTGCGCGCGTTCCACAAGGAGGCGTGCGGCATAGTCGGCCTCCTCGGCGCGATAGGCCAGGGTCGTCGCCACGCCTTCCAGATTCCAATCGGCCTTTTCGGCCTCGTCCAGTGGGGTAAGTCCCTCAATCTCTTCGGGCCGCACGCGCAGGTCGTCGGCCACGGCAACCGCCAGCGCACTGGCGCTGCGGGTTGTATCGAGCACGTCGAAACGCGGGAACTCGATTTCGCGCGAGGCCCAGTCGTCCAGCCAACCGGCCGGTGTGTGCGTCGCCTTGAACGCCACAGAAAAGGCCTCGTCCGGCTTCATGCCGCGCGGCACGGTCACATGAATCCGACCTGCAGCCTCCGGACTGCCGTATCGCTCGAACGGAAGGGCCTCGCCCTCCGGCCCCGTCACCGAACTGACATGCCAACCTGCCGGTATGGAAAAGCTGAACGTGAAACGCGGATCGACCGACGGCTGGATGGCGAATCCGCCGTGAACGGTCTGCTGCTGCCGGCCGATATTCAGCAGAATGCCAGCCGTTACCGCCAGTTCCGCCGAGGGCCGTGTGAAGTCGGCGGCGAGCCGATAGTCGCGCTGCGGCGCGTAGTAGGCGGCAATCGGGCGCAGTCGGGCATCGCCCGGGCGCGGGGTGAGTAGCGTGGGCGGCAAGGTCTGCTCGAAGACCGAAGCATCGACGGGAATGAGCCCTTCCGCAGCAAGCGACCGGGCCTTCAACCGATCGTCGGCCACAACCCCCAGAATGGCCGACTGCCCGGCAACATCCAACGGTGTAAGTTGCGGAAACGTCCATTCGCCCGATACGCCGGCCATCTTCACGGCGGCAAGATTGACCACGACGGTGTCGGTTGTCGGTTCACGCAAGCTGATCTCCAGCACGTCGCCGCCTTCCGGCCGACGCTGGACGTCCCAGCGCGCAAGCTGCGGAGATTGAACGTCGGTCACCTCGAACCTGGCAGGCACGGCGAACTGGAACCGGTCGACCGGCCGGTGCAGGACATCGAACGAAACGGTGGCGTGCAGACGCTGGTATGCCTCGGCAATCTCGTCCACGAGCACACTCGTCGCCACGACCACGCGATCCTGCCGCAGCAGCCGGCTATTGAGCGAGAACTCCAGCGTGGCGTCTCCTCCCGGCGGAAGCAATTCAAAGCGGGTTAGCGCGGCGTCTTCGTCAATCTTCCGGCTGACCACCGCCGCGCCACTCTTCAGTTCGACGTCGCCCGGAACGGTCAGTCGCATTTGAGCGGAAGGCGGCTGCGGCAGTCGGAAACGCAAGCTCTGCCGGGCAGCCGTCTCGGCCACGGGGGCAACCATATCGAGCTTGAGCACATGCCGCCCCACGCCTTCGACAAACAGGCGCACAACACCATCTTTGCCCCAGCCGAGTGCAGCCGGCTTGCCGTCGAGTTCCGCGCTGCGCAGGCCAACGGCGGCCAGGTCGAGCGGCACGGCGTGCAGGCCCTTGGCCAGGACTTCGATCTGTAGCGTCCCGGTCAGTTGCGCACGGCCCGTCTCAAGCGAACCTTCATACTCG
The DNA here is from genome assembly GCA_040772845.1 of Thermoguttaceae bacterium. Taxonomy (GTDB): domain Bacteria; phylum Planctomycetota; class Planctomycetia; order Pirellulales; family Thermoguttaceae; genus PWXP01. The sequence goes on along the minus strand of JAXGXG010000001.1, from coordinate 6,045,582 downwards.
GCGGCGAGAATCGCCACCGACGCCGGCGGCGAAAGCTCTTCTTCCTGCTTCGATTTGGCCAGCAGGGCCTCGTACTGATCCCGATCGAGCAAGACGCGGCGGGGGCCGGCTTCGAGCAGGACCTGCAGATCGTCCATCGGCACGTAGAGCGTACGGACCTTTTCCTGGGCCGGATTTCCATTGCGCACGGGTTCGGCCGCTTGGACAACCGCGTGCATGGCAATCGCGGCAAGCACAACAAGGCCGACGGCCCGGGACATGGGCCCGGTTCGATCTCGCATGGCATGGTTAGTCATGGGCCGTTCCTCCATCCTTCGCCTCGTTGTCGGAAGCAGAGTCGCCTTCGGACGACGGTTCGCCCGGCGGCGGCCCCGACTCGTGCCGGTCCAATTCCAATCCCTTTTCCAACGGGTCGGGTTCGCTGACAGGCTTCGGAAGACTGTCCGCCGGTTTGGCCAGATCAAGCCCCTTTTCCCGGTGATTTGTTACCACCTCGGCCTCGACCGGCGTTTCTGCGGCCTCTTCCGAAGTCTGCGCCTTGGTGGAGAGCCCTTTGGCCTTTCCAGCCAGCGCCGCGGCCAGCCCGCCGGTCCCGGAAAACAGTCTGGGGGCGATTCGCACCGCAAACCACACCATCCACAACAGAATCACAAGAAAGACGGCCAGTGCAAAGGCATCGTCCACAATATGGCCCGCAAAGATCGGGCAAAATACCGCCAGCAGCACGAGCACGCCAACCAGAATCCCCGCGGCAATCAGCCGGGTGGTGCAGCGGAAGGGCGCCAGCACAAGTCCAATCAGCAAAACAACCGCGAATACGCCGGCGTGCAGCCAGGTCTCGTCTGCCGCAAACACACGCAGGTCGCCCTCGGGCGGCGCTGCCGGCCGCAGGGTCGAGAACAGGAACGGCTTGCCATCGGTGGGGAACGATTCGTTCGGATCGCCCTCGATGGCCACACCGTCGGTCACCCAGTTGATCAATTCCGCAATTCGCCCCGCTCCGGTGGCAGCGCCCAAGCTGCCGTTGGAGCCCGGCTCCGGTGTCCAGGGGCCAGTCGCGCCCAGCATGGCCCACTCCTGCGGAAGGTACACGCAAAGGTGCGTCTTCTGCGATGCCGGTTCGTTCGGGAACGCTGGCAGTACGACCCGTGCGCCGGGGCCGGCAATTGCGTCGGGCATACTGTAACGCAGTTCAAGTACGAACTCGGTATCGGCCGCAATATCGACCAACGGCAGGAAGTACGTCCCCTCCGCGCCCTGCTCCAACGGAACCGGGCGGCCATTGATCCGAAGCGGTTGCGCGTCGAACGCCACCGATTCGGGCAGCTTCACTTCAAGCCGCTGCCGCGCGCTGCGCATTCGATACAACGCCTGCACGCCAATCTCGTTGCTCCGCGCCACGACGGCCCGAGCCAGCGACCGCTCGATACTCGTCCGTTTCAACTCTTCGAGCTGGTAACGGGTTGCCGCAACCGTAAGCTTCCAGTCGTTGTGGAACTCCATAGCGCGGGCCGCGCCTGCTACCGGGATAATGAGATCCTCCTGCGGATCGATCCCTCGCAGGCCGACCGGCTCGCCCTTCGGCGCGACGTCGATGGTTTCGACCTTGGTCAATACGATCTGGCCCCATGCCCGGTGAACATCCTGGGGCACAAGGCGAGGAATCTCGATATCGATCGGCTTGCCCACTTCGAGCTTGTCGAGCTGTTTTTCCCAAACAAGCTCGATCTTGCCGCCTCCGAGCAGTTCGGCCTCGCCGCTGATCTGCCAGGCAATGTAGCCATCGGCCAGACCTTCAGGCGCCGGTTCGATGGCCTTCTCGCGGAACCCGGCCGTTTCAATGCGGATGTCGGCCGCAGCGTCTGCCGGGACGTCGAGCCGCAGCGATTTCACGCTGCTGTATCGCACGTCGTACAGCAGTGTCGCCCGGTACTTCACAACCCCTTCCTCGACCTTCACAACCAGCGCCTGCTGCACCGTCACTTGCGGCCGGCGGCGTTCGGCGGCCACATTGATTGAGGCCGGCTCGTCGGTAAAGGCAAAGGCCAACACGGCGGCATCGCCGGCGGAACCGACCGAAGGAATCGGCTGAAACGCCTCGGCCAGCGCAATCTCACGCAGACCGGTTCGTTCTGCCGGCAATACGCGGAGACTCTCCGGTGCATAAACGACCAGTCGGCCGGCACTCCGCTCGATCCCTTCAGTATGCGGACGCGGAATCGGCAGCGGAATATCGACCGCCTTGCCCGTGGGAGTCACCAGGTCAGGCTCGCTCAGGTCGCGTTCCAGGCGAACGGCCAGCCCGATCGCCCCCTGCGCCTTCTTCCCCAAGTTCACGACCAGCTTGGGCGAATCGCCCGGTTCAATCAGGTGGCTATCGATCACCGCAGCCGCAAACTGATTGAACTCCCGGCCGGTCACGCGGGCAACGCGGAACCCCGCAGGAATATCGACATCGAACCGGAACACGCCGGCGCGTTCGATGGTGTATCCGATCGTGGCATCGACGGCCAGGCGTTCGGGCTGCAAGGAAGCCTCAACAAGCGTGTCGGCCGAAATGCGAGGTTCGAGCTTCTCGACCGCCAGCTTCAGCGCAAACGGCACCACGGCATAGCGGTAGGCAAAGGTCCACGCGCCGCCGCGGATCGACTGAGGCAGCTCGGCCGGGTCCACCTGCAACAGCCCCGCGGTCGCAGTGGCCTCGGCCCGGAACCCCTCGGCCACGGCGACGACGACCACCCCCTGCTGCTGCCCCACATTCAAAGCCTTAACGCTCGGAACCGCAACTTCCGTCTGCGCCTGCTCTTCGGTGAACTTCTCCAGTTCCACGGTGATTTGCTGCGTTTCCTTGGCCGGCTCGAACAGATCGACCAATACGCGTTGCGCGCCGCCTTCTTCCGCCTGCTCCATGGACCACTGCCGTACATTGGCGTCGAAGACGTTGACCACCTTCTGGTCGGCCGGCACCTCGATTTCCAACCGACTGAGTTCTGCGCGGCGAATCGCATAGGTCATCAGCACGCGGTTGCGCGTGGCGCCTTCGGTAATCCACACTTGCTGCTGCGCCTCGACGCTGGCCAGCGCTTCCAGTCCCTTCGCGCCTTCGGCCTTGGGCGTCCAGTCGATGCGCACGACCGGGGCAGCGCCGACGAATGCCAGCACAACGGTCTGGTCGGCCGCCGGTTCGTCCTCGCCTTTGTCGGGCGCTTCGGTAGCGGCGATGAGCGGATGGATATCGACCTTTACGCCCGGCTCCGGAATGCGGACTTCCCAACGGCTAACCGGCGCTTGCGGCGATTGGAACGAGACGCTGTTACGTCCTGGCGATTTGCCGATCGCCCTGGCGTACTTCAGTTGAAGCTTCACCTGCTTCGGCTCCTCGCCCTTGTGCTCCAGCAGCAGCCGATAACCCTCGGCCGGCCCGCCAAGAATACGCGCCGGGGCATCGTCGATGGTCGCATTGGTAATGGCGGCATCGGCCAATCGCAACGGGACCTCCGTCCACCCCTCGGCCAAAACGTCGATGGTCAGCTCCGCTTCAACCTGCACCACGTCTTTGTCGACCGTGGCCACATTGTCGATCTCGGCAATAATGGCTGCCACCGGCGGCTTGGGCTGAACGGCAGGCTCGTCTTTCTCGCGAGCGGCCCGCCACAGTTCCTGGAACTGCTCGTAAGGAAGGAATACGCCGCGACCATGTTCTTCGAAGACGCGGCGAAGCTTTTCGTAAGGAATATAAATGCTCTGCTCGCGGAGCACTTCGGCGTCGGGAGTCTTCTCGGCCGAAGTCGCCGGCGCCGGCGTGGCATCCTGGCACGGGGCCGCCTTCGGCATGGCACACCATGCGGCAAATATCGCGAGAATCAACAGAGACCCGTAGCGCGTGAATCGGTTCATTGCAGAGATTCCTTTTGCATGATTCAGAAGAACGCGGCGAATGCGACTACCACCCGCATGAGGGAACCGCCTCCGGCACCGAGTGGAATCACTATATTCATATAGCTTGTCGGCCACGGTGGGAAGGGGTTGGTCCACAACGATGCAACGCGCACCATCCGGACGATCGCCCCAAAACGCACCGGCTCTTCCGTTTCCAGGTGCAGGCCGCTCCAATGTAGTAGGCACACGCCGTTGTGCCGTCCACCGGACAAAGCAGTCTGCACCTAGAAACGGAAGAGCCAGCGCACCATCCTCGGATAAGCGCCCAGGCATTTCTGATTCGACGACCTGCTGCCCGGAATAGTTCCCGCAAGAAACGCTGAAAGTGGGCGGAACTCGCGATCGTAAGCCGTGAAAAGGTAGATCGCTACCTGCTCAACCAAGAACACCCCGATGGGGGGCCGAAGGCAGTTTGGTTCCACAGCCTCGGCTACCACCGGGAAGATTGGCAGTTCCTGGCTGACGACCTGCTTGCGATTGCCCAAACTTGCACAGATTACACCACCGAACAATCGCCTTACGGTGTAAAATACAAGGTGTCAGGTGTCATTGGCCGTCCGAAGTATCGTCCTGGCCGTGTCCTGACTGTTTGGATCGTCGAGCCCGATGAAGCGCCAAGATTGGTCACTGCCTATCCGGATGTTGAAGAATGATCGCTGAACACTCTCTTGTTGTACTTGACCGTGACCCCGACCATAAGAACCTTAGCCGCGGCGACGTCGGCACCGTGGTTCACGTCTACAAGGGCGGAACCGCATACGAAGTCGAGTTCGTCGATGGTGGCGGCTCAACCATCGCCCTGATCACCGTGGACGCAGCAGACGTCCGACGAATCGAGCCGGGAGAGTTGCTCCATACCCGACGTTGCATGAGCGGACCAGACTGAACCAGCCGAAACCCAAATCTTCCTTTCTTTCCTCCGTCGGCGCTGGAAGTGGCCTTTTGGCCGCCGGAACGCCAGCTTGGAAAAGGGTCGATCGCAAGCAAGTGTCAGGAGTCATTTGCCGGAACCGGCCCTACGGGAAGGACTCGGCCAGTAGTGCGCCCAGCTCCGCCAGGGGCAGTGCTTCGATGCCCGGGCCAATGGGATAGCGATTCGGCGCGCGGCACACGATGGCGCAGGTTGGCGGCGGGGCTAGCTCTCTTCGCACCAGGGATAACTTCCCCGGATCGGGATGCTCGCTCCACTTGGCATCGGCCAAGCGGAAATGGCCCGCCCGATGCAGCAGGAAATCGGCCTCCTTGGTCCGGTCCCGCCAGAAGGCAAGCTGCCAGGGCGCGCTGCCGGTCTGAAGCAAGCGGTGAAGTTCTCCGAAAACCATCGACTCCCACAAGGCTCCGCCAAGCGGCGAGCCCATCAAGTCGGCTCGGCTGACAATTCCCATGAGAAATGCACACAGACCCGAATCCTGGAAATGAAGCTTTGGCGTCTTCACCAGCGACTTCGTCCGATTGGAGAACCATGGCTCCAGAAGCGCCACGACGCCAGACCGTTCCAAGACGGATAGCCATTGGCCCGCCGTCGACGGGCTGATACCGACGTCGCGAGCCAGCTCCGCTCGGTTCAACAGTCCCGAACTGCGCAACGCTGCCGCTCGCAGCAATCGCTCGAAGTCCCGGAGATTGCCCACCTGCAACTGCGCTCGCAAGTCGCGTTCCAGGTAGGTAGCCACATAATGCAAATCATACGGCAGCGTCGAACAATTTGCAAGATATACACTCGCACGGGCGCTGCCGCCTACATTCCCCGAGGGGCTTTCTTGCCCCGAATGCCGCAAACCGCAATTGAGGGTGCACCAGACGATAGTCTTGCCTGAATTTCGCCAACCCGTTCCGCTGGACATAAACAGGACGCACCACCACCGCCGCAACGACCAAACACCCGGCAACCCGGAGGGAAAGCTGGGCAAGATGCCAGCAAAAAAGGTTCACGACTCGGAGATCAGGACGCACCGATGCGGCCGTAATCCGCGAGTCAGTCCCGAAGGGATGACCCTAAGCAAGCCCAGGGTGGAGCCGATGCGAGGCACGAGCGAGGCGCAACCCTGGGTTACGACAACAACGCAAAACGGAAGCCCGAAGGGCTGCCCCTAACTCTCTCTGTGCCAGCATCGAACCGAGAACTGCCTCTGTAGCACTTCTTCGATTACGAGCACGAGCACGAACTTTGCACTCCTGCTCGTGCTCAGCTTCAGCGGTGCTCGTACTCGTAATCGAAGGTCTTGCGCGGCCGAACAACCTGCCTCCCCGCCCATCTTCGTCGCGTCCTCCTGACACTTGAAGCTTCTTGGGAAAGGCGAAACACACCATGAAAGAGCCTGCGGGGCTCCGAGAAACGTACGCTTGGAAGCGTATTTGTAGACCCAACGCTTTCTCATTCCAGCAGCCGCAGCATGTTATACCTTGGTATCGACCAGCACAAGCGGCAATTGCAAGACCCCGAAACGCCCGATCCACTTGCCCCACGCTGCGTGCTTGTATGGGGAACGCGCGAGCGAGCACAAGCTCGAAGCGCAAGCGAGTGGGTCCGTTAAGGGCTGGAAATGAAACGCTTCGTGTCTTTCGTGGTTGTTGTCTTGGGCTGGGGAAGCCGCCTGAAGGCCGAACTACGAACGTTGAAACGGTGGGGGTGACCTTGCCGTCGGTCTGCGGCGGGCGTTGCTTTGATCCCTCCGGGCGCACCGGGGCGGGTTCCGTGACAGGTGGCCCCGGGTGCGCTCGGCGATCTGGGGCTAATGGCTGCCGTTGCTGTGCGGTTGGCTCCAGGCGGCAGGCTGGGATTGCCAGTCGGGCTTCAGGTCCGGCCCGAGCTTGACGATCTTGGCGCGGACATACAGGTCGTTCGGCTTGAGTGTGTACGAGCCCTCGGCGCCTTCCACCGTATCGAGGACAATACCAATGCTGTCGGAATAGACGTCGATCTTGCGGTCCGGGTTACGGGGCCCTTCCTCCACGTTGATCGTACGGCAGGTTGGATCGTAGTCCTTCTTCGTACCGATGAACTCGATGCGATATTTGCCTTCTTCGCGGACGTCGATCTTGACCGAAAGCGTCTTACCGTCGAACCGGATGTCCTCGAAATCGAGCCCGTTCGAGGCGTAGAAATCGCCTGCATGAACGGCTTCGAGCAGGTCCTTGACGTTCAGTCCGGCCGCGCGCACCATGCTCCACGCCTTTGCAGGCGTGGCATAGCTGTGGCGGTCGTCCGACCCCATGCCCAACAGCAAGGGCTGGTCGTGCGAGGCCCGATGTGCGTTGACCACGTCCCAGAACTTCTCCGGCTTCCAGCCTTCCGGATGCGGATCGTACCCGCCCATGCCGTTGTTGTTCAACTCGAACAGGCGAATGTGCGGCAGTGCGATCAGGTCGTTGGGCGAGTAGTCGTAGTATCGCCACAAGGGATGGTTGGCCGTAAAGAGGTAGCCCTTGGGGTCGCCGTACATTTCCAGGCCCTTCGTGAACGAACGCTGGAGGATTTCCTTGGGCGTCTCCGCAGTGATGTAGGGAAAAACCTCGCGGACGTTGATGAAGTTCATGTGCACCTGCTGGCCGTTATGGCAGCCGCCGGTCTGTTCGAAACCGGGAATCATGAGGAACTTCCCCGGCTCAACGAACAGCTCTTCCAGCTCGGAAAATGGCATCAAGCGGACGTAGGTCTGATCGCCGACCGTTTTGGTGCGAATGGAGTCCTTCCCGAACTTCTCGGCCGCCTCATTGATGTTGTCCAGCGTCAGTTTCGGCCAGCCGGGTTGCGGCGAGATCACCTTCCAGAGCGACGTCTCGCCTTGGAACGCGGCCAGATCCGCCGGTTTGTTGTCGAAATGGAATCCGTCAAAGCGAAGCTGATCCGACTGGAAGATATTATGGTCGGATGGGCAGACGAAATCGTAGCCATTCGACTTGTACCAGTCGATCGCCCATTCCGGCAGCGGCTTGCCATCGGACCACTGGTTGTGCATGTGCAGATTGCCCTTGAACCAACGTTTTCCTGGCACAGAGGCAGCCTGGGCAGAGAAGATACTCTTGACATTGACAACCGCCGAGGCGGCAATGGCTCCAGATGTCTTCAGGAAATCGCGGCGGGAAAGATTCTTCAGCATGACTACAGCTCCTGGTGGGTTAGGGCTTCCAAATTAACGTTCAACGGCATACCAGAGGGTATTGTACTGGGGCCCAAGGCCAACGGTCCAGCGGCCGGGCTGGCCGGTTACGGGTACGTCTCCGATCGGGCGCCCTTGCGAGTCCAAGGCGATAACGCGAGGCTTGTCGTCGCCGGGCAGTACGAGATCGGCCGCGACGCCCTGGGCCACCAGCGGAGCACTTCCCCACTTCCGGCCCACGGTTCTACGGTCCTCGCTCCATCCCATGTTGGTGTTCTCCACGCGTGTGACCAGGGCCAGCAGTGCGTGCTTCGATTCTGCCAGAGGTTGTCCGTCGGCCGCGGCCAGTGCGAAAGCGGCCCAGGCGCCCTCGGAAGGACGAACCGTCACCTGCAAGTCGCCCAGATCGAGGGCCTGCCCGCCAATCTCGCCGACGGCAATACGAGCGGCGTCCGCATTTGCCAGGAAGCGGCATGGCTCGTTTTCAGACCGCTGCCACGACACGGCTGCCGGCCGTTCGCTCGGGACAGTCTCAAGAGAAGGCGCGTCGCCATCCTTAACGAACTCGACAGAGAAGCGAGACTCGATCTGCGACTCGGGCGTGAGTATCCCTTCGCTCGCCAGTTTACCGGACGACAGGTAGCCTTCCGCCAGATTGTTGTCCAGCGCCGCTTCCGGAATGCGCAGCAAGCTGGTCGCGGCAGCCGGCGGGATCAGCCCCTGGCGGAAGATAATCGAAGCAATTGGGGCAAAGACCAACTGTCCCGAATGGCTGCCCAGCGTGAAGTAACCGGCAATCTTCGGCTCCTTGAATGTATGCACGCTGTTGCCGTAACAGAACTGGTACAGCGCGTCCCAGTCTTGATGCGAGGCGTACGCGGCCAGCATGGGGAACAGCTCGGCGGCGTGATCGTTCGGGGCAGGGTGATTGTACTCGCTGACCGAAAAGGGACGGCCGGCCAGGCGATAGGCAGATAGACGCTCGAATGTACTTCGGCCCGGCGGGGCTGCCGCCATCGATGTGTTCTCGATGGTCCAGTTGCCACTATCCCACGGCTTGCCGGGGAAACGGGGATGCTGCCAGTAGGCGTGCATGTCAATATAGTCGCTGAGCGTTGCCTCGCGATGCAGACCCGAAAAACCGCCGTAACTCGCCTGCGTATCGATGACCAACGACTTCACGCCAAGCGTGTCGACCAGGTACGACTTCATACGAGACACGTAGTCCCGTTCCGTATCGATCAGGAATCGGCGGAAATCGGCCCAGGCGCGGGCAGGCCACAGGTCTTGCGGCAGCGGAAGGTCGGCAATGGCCGCAATCTCCTTGCCCGGATCGAAGGGAACGGAACCCGGCCGCAACGACACATCGGCCAACTCGACCTGCCCGACCGCGTCGCCCAAGTTGAAACTGAACCGCTGTTTCAAATCGTCGCGCACGCCGCCTACCGGGGTAACGAAGCTGAACTCCTGCCACTCGGGCGTCAGATCCACGTTTGCCGACCGGCTGACGATTGTCCAGGGGGCCTCGGCAAACCGGAGGCTGACCGATACGCGGCGTGCAGGAACCGCCCGTCCCCGGAAACGGACGGTATAGACCATGCCCTCCTGGTACTTCATGTCCATCTGATGCACCTGGTAGGCCCAAGGCACGCTCCCCTTCTGAACCATCTCCACACGCAGAACCGGCCGGTCGTCATCTTCGGCCGCGCTCACGTTGCAGGCGTTCGCCTTGAGCCCCTGGACACCCCAGCCTTCGGTCCCCTTGCGGAAGTCGCGGTTGACCAGCATTTCCTCGCCGAGCGGAATCAACTCCCCATTCCACGTCTGCTTCAGTTCAGCCAGGGATGCGTAGCGACCGGCCAGCCAGGTGCGCCACTTGGCGGCAAGCGACTCGCGCAACGGTTGCGGCATTACAGCCAAGGCCGTTTGGCTGAGATTCAGCAAGGTGTTCTCATTGTTCAACTCGACGAACGCCACGGCCGGATCTTCGCTCGGCTTCAGCCCGGTATACGGATTCACCTGCGTCAATAAGTCCCGCGCGTACTGCTCCTGCAAATCGATGTACGGATCGTGGAAATTGTCGACGATCTTGCCGTAGCGGAATGCCCGTTCCGAAGTCATCTCTTGCAGTCCTGGGTAGGTTCGAGAGACATGCAGGTTGAGGTTCGTGTAGATACCGTTCCGTTTCAGCTCGGCAATGAACCAGTGGAGCCGGTCGAGCTTCTCCGGATCGAGCCCCTCCTGACCGGGCAGCCAGATATCACGGGCGTCCATGTGATGGAATCGTACGACGTTAAAACCGAGCTGCGCCATGCGGTCGGCGATTCGCGTCGCGTCGGGCTTCTCCGGGAAGGCATTCGAGAAGCAGACGTTCGTACCGATCAGGCGCACCCGGTTTCCCTGCTCGTCTACGAAGTGATCGGTTTGAACCGAAATCCGGCTGGCGGCCGGGCCGGAGTTCAGAAAAGAGGCATCGACGGGCGTACCTGCAAGGCTTTCGATGGGCGACATCGGAAACCGAAACCAGCCTGGCGTCTGTTCCGAGACCTGGGTAACCATGGAGATGCCGACGAGGACCGGAAGGAGCGAACTGCACATGATGTATCTTCTTCTGTTGGTGGGAGGGCTTTGATGGAGGGACGCATTAAGCGTCCGTGCATTATAGCAGAAAGCGGCTGTTGAGATCATAGGCGAAAGCCTGGCGGGCGAGGGTGGGGTTCCGCCGGCAGTGGGAGGGGCAAGCGGCCCTTTCCTCGCTCCGGCTCCTTGACCTGCCTGCAACTCCCGACTAGGCTAGAGATTGGGTCCCTAGGAAACCAGAATGCTCGTTTCTTAGGTATGAACGACCGTAACGGATCGAACACTATGCATCGCGCCTTCATATTTCCCATCATTGTCCTCGCTGGCTTGCTGGCCATCGGAGAAGCCTCACACGCCGCAACTGTCACCTGGGATGGTTCCAGCGACATGAACTGGACCGAACCCGACTCGACGAGTTGGGGCGCCGATACCTATGCCGCCGGCGATACGGCCCACTTCTTCGACACGGGTGCAGGCACGGTCAACGTTGCCGGGGTCGCGCCTGGCGGAATCTTGGTCGATAGCACGGCCAACTACGTCTTCTCCGGCGGAGCCATCGGCGGCGCCGGAGCACTGACCAAAGACGGCAGCGGCACGCTCACCCTTTCGGGCGCCAACACGTATTCGGGCGATACGACTGTCAACGCCGGCACGCTGCAACTGGGTAGCGCTACGGCGCTGGGGACAACGGCCGGCTCGACCACGATCGCCAGCGGCGCGGTCCTCGACCTCAACGGCCAGACCGTTGGCGCCGAAGCGATGTCGCTTAGCGGTACCGGCGCGGGCAACGGCGCACTGACCAACAGCAGTGCCACGGCAGCCAGCATTGCAGGGACCACAAGCACAGGCTCCTATTCGGTCGGCGGTACCGGCGACATCACACTGACCGGCAACGTGCGCGGCTCGCTGACCAAGGTGGACAGCAACACGCTCATTCTCGCAGGCACCGTCGACAATGCCGGGCTGGGCGTTACATTGAATGCCGGGACTCTGCTGTTGGCCAAAACTTCCAGTAGCGGCGTACACGCGATCGGCGGCAGCACGCTGACCATCAACAACGGAATGCTGGCGCAGATCACGGGCACTGGCGGCGACCAGATCTATGTTGGCGGTGACGTGCAGCTCACCAACGGCACACTCGACCTCAACGGCAATAGCGAAGGTTTCGACAAGCTTGACGGGGAAGCCGACGGTATCATCGTGAACAACGCCAGCGGCACGGCCGTCACGCTCACCGTCGGTCAAAGCAACAGTAGTAGCGTATTCGCGGGCGTGATTGCTGACAACACCTCGGGGACGGGCGGCACCGTCGCACTGACCAAAGACGGCAGCGGCACGTTGACCCTTTCGGGCGTTAACACCTACTCGGGCGACACAACAGTCAACGCCGGCGGCACGCTGCAACTGGGCAGCGCTACGGCACTGGGAACCACCGCCGGTTCAACCACGGTCGCCAGCGGTGCGGTCCTCGATCTCAATGGCCAGGCGGTTGGTGCCGAGATACTGTCGCTTAGGGGCACCGGCGCCGGCCACGGCGCGCTGACCAACAGCAACGCCACTGCAGCCAGCATTGCAGGAAACGTGAACACAGACGGTCTCGGTTCCTATTCGGTTGGCGGCGCCGGCAACATCACGCTTACCGGAAACGTCCGCGGTTCGCTGACCAAGGTCGACGACAATACACTCATTCTCGCAGGCACGATCGATAATGGCGGCCTGGGCGTTACCCTGAATGCCGGGACTTTGCTGTTGGCCAAAACTTCCAGTAGTGGCGTACACGCGATCGGCGGCAGCACGCTGACCATCGACAACGGCATGCTGGCGCAGATCACCGGCACCGGCGGCGACCAGATCTACTATGGTGGTAACGTGCAGCTCAACAACGGCACGTTCGACCTCAACGGCAATAGCGAGGGTTTCAACCAACTTAACGGGCTCGCCACCGGCACCATTGTGAACAACGCCAGCGGCACGGCCGTCACGCTTACCGTCGGGCAGCGCGACGGTAGTGGCACGTTCGCCGGCGTGATTGCTGACAACACCTCGGGTACCGGCACTCTCGCCCTGACCAAAGACGGCAGCGGCACGTTGACCCTCTCGGGCGCCAACACCTACTCGGGCGACACAACGGTGGAGAGTGGTACGCTGCAACTGGGGAGTGCCGGTTCGCTAACCTTCCTGATCGGCTCCAGTGGCGTGAACAACGCCATCTGCGACGACGCCGATGCCGATGCGACCCTGTACCTCGACGGTTCGTTCGACTTCGACCTCTCCGGTGCAGGAACAACCTTGGGCGATAGCTGGGAGATTGTCGATATCGACAGCTTCTTCAACTCGGATATCTTCGGCAGCACGTTCTCGGTAACCGACTTTGCCAACATTGGAACCGGGCTTTGGGAAGCATCGTACGCCGGCACGTCCTACGAGTTCAGTCAGACTAGCGGCCTGCTCCGCGTCGTCCCCGAACCTGCAACGTTCACCCTCCTGGCCCTATTGCTGTTCAGCCTACTCGCTGGCCGCCGTCGCAGCCGCTAGGCAGCAGGGGACAGGCAACCAGCCGCAGTCGGAAGCCGAACGTGGGACTTCATCCGGCCACAACCGATTTCTAGTCGCCTCGCGCCCTCTTTGCGATTCTACAGGATGGTTCATTCTGTCGGTCCCGGTCTTGATGGGCCAAAGCCCATTCCACTTGTGATGAGTCTTCCGTTTCTGGGTGCAAACTGCCATGGTTGGAGTCCCGCCTTCAGGCGGTTTTCGCTTTCCGGCTGAAGCCGGGACTCCAACCGGTTGCCATTCGCGCCTGGAAACGGAAGAGCCCTTGTAGTTCGTGTTCGATGCAGATACGAGATACAGGGTGCATGCCTTTTTGGGGATAGGCTCTTACTGCCTGCCGCCGACCGGATGTCAGTGCACCTTGCACGATCGCACGCCGTTTGGTTGTTGCAACTCGCCCTGTTACAGCCTCCTGGCGTCTGCGTCTCGATTTTCGCAAGCAGTTTGACAGCAGGAGGTTACGCGCGTTGTGACCCGCTGCGCGAGCATGTGGTACACGCTGTGCTCTGTTGGTGAGTGCGTTGTTGGAGCTGCAACACACAATTTCGGCTTGGTCAGGCCTACAACTCGACAGCAGCAGATCGACAGCCGGAACGGTCAGTGGAGTCCTTCGGGGATCGGTTCGGCGATCCCGGACACCGGATGGACCAACGCGGGACGAATCCTAACGCGGTCCGATTCGCTGCATTTCGGTCTTTGCAAAGCAGAAGAGGTGGACAGAATGAAAGTTGCCGTTACCGCCACGGGCGCCACGTTGGAATCGCCCTTGGATCCGCGCTTCGGCCGTTGCCCGTATTTCTTGATCGTGGAAACGGACGATCTGAGCTTCGAGGCCTTGGAGAATCCCAACATCTCGCGCGGCAGCGGAGCTGGGATTCAGACGGCCCAACTCGTGGCCGAAAAAGGTGCTCAGGTCGTTCTCACGGGCAATTGCGGCCCTAATGCCTACCAGACCCTTTCCGCAGCCGGATTGGACGTGATCGTCAACTGCTCCGGCGCCGTTCGTGACGCCGTCGAGTCCTTCAAGGCCGGCCGCTGTAAAATCGCCGAACAGCCCAATGTCGCGAGTCACTTCGGGACCGGCCCGACACACGACACTGCCGCAGATGCCCCTGCCAGCCCGCAGGCGTCGGCCGGTTTCGCGCCGGGCGCGGCGGCAGGACCTCGCGCAGTTGGTGGCGGCGGTATGGGAATGGGTGCAGGCGCAGGTATGGCAATGGGCATGGGCGCAGGACGTGGCGGTGGCGGCCGTGGAATGGGGGCCGGACGGGGCATGGGCCGTGGCGGCGGCGGAGGTGGTGGCGGCGGCGGTCGTGGAATGGGCATGGGGCAGGGCATGGGACGTGGCGGCGCCTTTTCCGGCGCAACTCCCGATGTGACCTCTCCGCCAGTCCCGCAGCAACAGGTGGACTCGAATGACGAACTCGCCGGCCTCAAGGCCCAGGCACGCGCTGTGGAGGAGCAACTGGCCAGCCTGAATGCGCGAATCGACCAGGTACAGAATACAACCGGCCATCGCCTGGTCGCGGTGGTAGACGCCGAACAATGCACCGCCTGTGGAATTTGTACTGAAGTCTGTGCCGTAGGCGCGATCACTGTTAACGGTGCGGCCAGAGTCGATGTCGGCAAATGTATCGCGTGCGGTCGATGTGTTACGGAATGCCCGCAGGGGGCAATTGCACTCCGGAAAGCGTAGCCAGGGCGTGCCTGACACTTCTGAAGCTAACCGTCCACAGGGAACTGTCCCCCTCGTATGCGGTGGAGACAATGGCTTGTGCCGCCGACCCGTGAACGGCTACTTCTGAAGGGGCCGATTGCTTGAAGGGGATCGGCAACGATGAAGGTTGTCGTGACCGCACAGGGCAGGGAGTGCAACCCGAAGATTGCCCCGCATTTCGCCCGCCCCCACTACTTCCACGTGATTGATATCGGCCACCATACACTCACAGTCTAGTCTTGCACCGTGACGTGGATGATGCGAGAATGGACGTCCGGTTAGCGGCTCCCTGCCGGCGCTAAATGCTGTTACATTCAAGGAGGCGCCTGCACAACGCGATCCGCAGCCTGAGAAGACAAACCGCCTATCCGTCCCCCCCAATCACCGACAATGGAGAAGCAGATGGCTGAACACAACGCTACCGGAACCACCACGCGACGTGGTTTTCTTCAACGAAGTGGCTCTTTAGCGGCAGGCGCGACCATGGTGGGCGCCGCAGTGCCGGCCGTGCACGCCGCCGAGGACAATACCATCCGCCTGGCGCTGATCGGCTGCGGGCATCGGGGGCGGGGTGCGGTCGCCAACGCTCTGAGGACGAAGGACCAGGGCCCGATCAAGCTCTATGCGACGGGCGATCTCGAGGCGAAGAACTCTTCACTGGCCGTGAAGCTGATTTCCAAGGAGTTCCCGGACCAAGTCGACGTGCCCGAGGAGCGGCAGTTCCTCGGCTTCGACTCGCACAAGAAGGCGATCGATTCGCTCCGCCCCGGTGATATTGCCATGTGCACCACGCGGTCGTACATCCGCCCGGTTCACGTCGAATACGCGGTCAGCAAGGGTATTCACGTCTTCATGGAAAAGGACTTCGCACCCGACCCCGTAGGCTGCAAGCGGATGCTTCGCGCGGCCGAAGCGGCCGACAAGAACGGCGTGAAGATTCTCTGCGGCCTGCAATGCCGCCATTCACCGGCCCGCATGGCAATGATTGACAAGATCAAAAGCGGCGACATGGGCGACCTGTCCTACGTCCGCGCCAACCGCCTCACCGGCCGCCGGTGGCTGCGTAAATCGGACCGACCGCTCGAAAAGCTGATCGATCAGTACAATTCCTGCAAGTGCCATCTTTTCTGGTCGGATGGCGGCTACATGGTCGGAATGCTGATCCACCAGATCGACGAATGCTGTTGGCTAATGGACGACTGGCCCATCTCCTGCCGAGGCATGGGCGGTCGCGAAACGGGCTGCGACGACCGCGGCCAGAACGTCCATACCTACTCGATGGAGTACACCTTCCCCAACGGCAAGAAGGCATTCTGCGGGTTCCGTTCGGTGCTGAACGGCCACGACGAGTTCGCCACCTTCGTGCACTGCGCGAAGCAGGCAGGTCAGTTCTCCGGCAACATCCACAAGGCCACGGTCCACGCTTACAAGGACCATCGCATCGACCCAGAGAACATCGTCTGGACGCCCACGCCTGACGCCAAGAACCCCTGGGACCTCGAGTGGATCGACTTCATCAACTGCATCCGCAACGACAAGCCCATTAACGAAGGCAAGCGAGCGGTCTACGCCAACTTCGCCGCCTTGATGGGTCGCGCGGCCGTTCACTACAACAACATTGTCACCTGGGACGACGTGGTGAATTCCGACTTCCAGTTCTGCGATTACCTGGACGACTTGTCGTACGACAGCCCCGCGCCCGTCCAGCCCGACGAGAACGGTTATTTCCCCGCCCCCGTCGCCGGGAATTGGAAGGAACTATAAACAACGCCTCCACCCCTCTCCCGTTCGCGGGAGAGGGGTGGAGGACTTATGGACGTAGAAAAGCGGCCATTCGTGCCGGTCACCTTTCTCTCGGTGTCAACCTCTTCTCACTCCAAAGGACTACCTCACCGTCGATTTCGTTGGAGTCGACGGTGAAGAGCAGTGCATGCTCGGCGACGAACTCTTTCTCGTCTGCGTCGAATTCAGCCAGGAGCAGTCTGCCGTTGTCGATCAAACGAATCCGCCGCAAAAGGGTTGATATGCGATCGTAGGGACTCGACGGAGTGGGTAGGTCAATTCGCCGAATCGTCTCGCCAGTCCGGGTGTGCTCGACGAAAATGGACCGTTGTTTGTCACGTCCCGTGTCGTTGGCGGCAGTTTCCCTGACGTAAGCCATTCGCTTCCCAAGCGGTCCGAACGCAAATAGATCGGCGCTAGCGCGAATTTCCCGAACCAGTTGGCCCGTCTTGAGGTCAAGCAGCAACACCGTGTCTTCTTCGGTCCGTGCCTTCGAGGCCGCAAGGCGAGGCAGGGCAAGCGGCGGCAACAGATCATTGCAGATCTCTTGCATCTTTGATGCCGCAAGGTCTTTGAATTGGAACTTGGGCTCCTTCGGTTTCTCATCCTTTTCCACGATGCCGCGTCCCTTGATCACGATCACGTCGTGATGTGTCGCAATCGCGCGAATCCTGGGCCAATTCACGTGAAGCTCTTTACGAAAAACGCTTGTCCCCTCTGCAATGTTCCAAAGGGAAAAGAACTTGCGACCATCCGTCGGATATTCCATGATTCCCAGGAATGCCCCATCCGAACTGAATTGAACGTGATTGGCCACGCTTGCCTCGATCTTCAAGCAGAATCTCTTGCGGGAGAAGTCGAACAGGCAAATCTTCTCGTGGGGGTCTGTCCAGGCGTAGTAGCTGCCACAAGGGCTGAAAGACAGGTAAGGACGGTTGGAGCGGACGGCGCCCTGAAAGACTTTGGTGTCCGTCCCCATTTCACGAATGGTCAGTGTCTCGGCACCAAGTTCCAGTAGATATTCACCGCAAGGCGAAATGCGATAATAGTCGGCGCCATGAGTATTCCAACTGTCGCCGATAACGTTATCCGCTGTCTTACGCGAGAACTCGGTGCCGCCGGCGCCAAGTTCCCGAGCAAGAGTCTGCACAATGGGGAGATCCTTCTGCGGCTGCCGCTCGGCCTTGCTGTAGTTGTTTCGCAGAATGGCTTGGGCTCGGAGATGTTGACCGTATCCGCTGTAGCGAGCGGCGGCTTTCTCGAATCTCTCACGATACTCCGGGTCTGGCGGTACGAGCAAATCCAACGTGAATTCCCATCCATTGTCCAACCGATATTCGGCAAACTCCGACCTCACGTAGAACCCACCGCGAAACGACCGCCGCTGCTGAACCGCCCGAAAATCGCAATCTGCAGGAACCCGGTCGCCGCCGCGAATTCGTGCCTCGACAATCCGGATCAGTTCTTCCGAGTCACTAATGATTGCCCCCTTTTTGTCGTAGGCGAGACATTTCTTCAGCCGGTTGTGGACTTCGGGCTTGTCCGGATCCCAAATCGCTACCTTTTCCGCACTACGGAAGCCGCTGCTGGCATTGAACGCAGATAGTCCATCCTCATCGCTTCGCAGGAACAACATGACCGACTCACCAATCTGGCCGTGAGCTGAGACGCCCACAACCTTCTGCTCGGGCTGGACAAGTTCGTTCCCCTTAAGGACTTTGGTAACCTGGTACGTTGGCAGCAAGAGATTCCGCTTTTCATTCCACGTACGTGGCACAATCCTGGCCACCACGACCGCATCACTTGCGTCCACAAGCCATTCCACCGACGGTTCAAACCCCGTTCCGAGGTCAGCCATAGCAAGGACGGGAAGACAGACTGTCAATCCAAGAGTCAGGGCGGCGGTGAGTGCGTATCGCATGGTTCGGTCAAACCTCGCAGGTCGCTATGACGTTCAGGAAATACTATCCGGCTTGAATGGGACAGGTCTAATTGTTGGGGGCATCCTTACGCGGCCTTCCTCTAGACCGCAAGGTCGATTCCAATCCGAGCCGTTTTGCAGTCTTGCGAATCCAGTTGTCTTGACCGTACGGCTGGCCCCAAGTAACACTTCGTCGAATTGCCTCGAACTCGGTTTCCGTTTGTGGCGCATTGACCAGATCAACCCAGTTTCGTGGGCGAGACAATGGCGACTTGCCAAGCCAACGGCGATCGTCTGCCGTTCCATAGACCCGACGCCAGAGACTCGACCATCGCCACTCTTCCGCGCGCTCGATCAGATCGGCCCGCAAGGCGTTCCGTTCAACGTAACGCACTACCTGATAGAAGTCTGCGTCCTTCAGCAGCAGCCGCATCCTTCCCACACCACGGTTCCAGACGTGGAATATCATCCCGCCCGCAGCATATCGAGCTGTACGAGGCATGCCAACAGCTTACTCCCACTCGCCCGACGTGTCCATATTGGCCCCGGCCCGTTTAATTGCCTCAAGCCCTTCGCAAGGAGTTGGAGGGATATGAAGGCTACACGCACCAGACCCGCTACAGGCTCCTTCCTGGTGTATGGCAGGAAACCGGGAGCCCCCCGGGAAAGGGTTGATACAGAAAAGCCAGGCACGAATGGCACCAAAATTGGTGGAGCCAGGTAATGCAGGCAAAGCCGGCGCATGCCGCGAGCGGGCGACCGTTTGCAAATCGTCAACGAGCCGCAGTCGGAAGCCGAATTGAAGTCGCTACGCCGATCCGTCCACCGTGGCAGCCCGTTTGGCAGTGCCGACTGGGTTCGCCGGACTGCAAAGCAGTTGGGGCTGGAATCAACTCTTAGGCCAAGGGGAAGACCGAAGAAGGAGAGCTGAACCAACACCACACAATGAATCGTCCCACTTCGCTATATTTCCCAGATTTGGTGCCTGTCACGAATGGCACTGCCGCTTACGCTGTAAGGACTTAGGGAAAACGGCCTATTGGCATGCTTGGCGCCACGTGCGCACACCTTCATCGGCAACACGCCTCGTGCGTGTTTCGCAATGCCGTCTCGCCGCCCCGCGGCGGGCACGCGTACCGCTGTCCACAAGATTCTGCTCTTGAATCGGGACCTTCCTTGGCCTATCCTCTTGTGGAACGAGGCCTTCCTTGGTTCATGCTTTGGCTTTTTGCAATTGGACCAAGGAAGGTCTTTATGTCTCTTTACCAAAAAAGCTCCACGCTGTCACGACGATTTCGCCTCGTTCAGGCATCGTTTCTGCAAGAGGACGGGCTGGCCTTTGCCCAAGTCCTGCCGGAAGAACAGATCGACAGAGCCTTCACCGACGCCCATGCCGACTTCGCACGGGGAGAGGGTGCCGTGTATGCGCCTGCGGTGACCCTGTGAGCGTTTCTCTCGCAAGTTCTCTTCAAAGGGGAACAGCGATCTTGCATGGCGGCGGTTTCGCGGGTGCTGGTCTTGTTGGTCGCCCTGGGACGAAAGCCGTGCCTGAAGAACACCGGCGCCTATTGCCGAGCACGGGCTCGGCTGCCCGAGCCGGTGATTCGCAAGCTTGCCACGGACGTGGCCAAAGGATACGAGCAAGCGGTGCCTTCGGAGTGGCTGTGGCACGGCCGGCATGTGTATCTGGTCGACGGCACGACCGTGAGCATGCCCGACACGGAGGCGAACCAAGCCGAGTATCCTCAGAACGTGGCCCAGAAGCCCGGTCTGGGGTTTCCCATTGTGCGGCTCGTGGTGCTCCTGTCGTTAGCCACGGCAATGGTCCACGACATGGCGTTTGGGCCTTACGCAGGCAAGGAGACCGGCGAGACGGCGCTGTTTCGCGAACTGCTTGACGGCGTTGATGCGCAGAGCATCATCGTCGCGGACCGCTACTATTGCAGCTATTTTCTGATTGCCATGGCAATGTTGGGACGTCGGGACTTCGTCGTCCGGTTGCACCAGTGCCGGAAGACGGACTTCGCGAAGGCGAAGCGTCTGGGCGAGGGGGATTATCTGGTCACGTGGATTCGCCCTCATCGGCCGAAATGGATGGACCAAGCAACCTACGAGCAGATTCCCGAGACCATAACACTCCGGCTGGTCGAGATTCAGGTTCATGAACCGGGTTTTCGAGTTGAGTCGTTGACGGTCGTTACGACGCTGACGGACCCACTGCAATATCCACGTGAAGACATCGCCGACCTTTACCGCCGGCGTTGGCTTGCGGAGCTCGATATCCGCGCCATCAAGAAGACCCTGGGGATGGACGTGCTGCGTTGCAAGTCGCCTGCGATGGTCCGCACAGAGATGTGGGTCTGCCTGCTGGCGTACAACCTCATCCGGAAGGCCATGCTGGAAGCCGCCTGCGAGGCCGGCGTGTCGCCGCGCGAACTGAGCTTCGCCACGGCCATGCAAACGATCGCCGCGTCGTGGATGACCTTGATCTGCGCCGATCAAGCATTGCTGTCCACTCTGATTGTTGCCCAATTGGCAAGCCTGGCTGAGCAAACGGTCGGCGATCGTCCCAACCGCGTTGAACCGCGTGCGGTGAAACGGCGGTGGAAACCCATAGCCCTGTTGACGAAACCGCGTAAGGAAGCCCGCGAAGCACTGTTGCGAGGAACCGCCGCATGAAGCACCGGAAATAGACTCCCAACGGCACACGATGCGGAGCATTTGGGCGCCGACATCGATGCGCCGATGGTGCGCGCCAGGGGCGAACCAATCCCACCGCGTCCCACCTCATGCTCCCGGGCGATCCGCGACCTGCGTTCGACGCCATCCCCAAATCGCCCCGACGCACCTAAGTCCTTACAGCGTAAGCGGCAGTGCCATTCGTACCGGACACCTGGTATATGGTTTTCTTTGACAAGAAATCAATAGAACCGTTCCAACAGTTCGTTTTGGGAAAGGAGAGTACCCTTTTTCCTAACATAGGAGAACCGTTGGAATGGCTACAAAACGCAAGTCTCGTAAATCCGGCAAAATCAGCATAACCGCCCTGGGTAAGCCTCGGGGCATGATTCAGGCGAGGGTCCAAAAGGTCGGCCCGGAGCGATTCGGTATTGTCGCCGTGGACTGCGCGAAGGCACGCTCGAAGTGGATGCTTTGCGACTTCTATGGCAAAGTGCTTATCCCTCCTACTACCGTTGAACACCGGCGGGCAGAGTTGGCATTGGCCGTTGCGCAACTGCGTGAAGCAATCGAGCGTCATGGCTTGCTGGACCACATCGTGGCCGTGGAGATGACCGGCACCTATCACCGCCCCGTGCAACGTGCTTTTCGCAAAGCTGGCAGCGAAACGCGTTTGGTCCACCCTTTCGCTTCGCGTCATTACCGCCTTCCGTCCCATGGCGACGACAAGACCGACGACAACGACTTGGAAGGAATCTTCCGGGCCGCAGTCAACGGCTTCGGGCTGCTGGAACCCGAATGGGACGAGGCTTACCTGCAGTTGCAGATACTGGCCAGGCATCGCCGCGACTTGGTGAACAAGAGGGCCAAGCTCCAGTGTCAGATTCGTCAACTGTTGGAACGATGCCTGCCCGGCTACGCAGCTCTATTTCCCGCGGACGGCCTGTGGTCGCGGCCGGTGGCCATCGCCGTAGCACGTCGCGCGGTTCGACCCGAGAACGTCCGTGCTGCAGGAGTGCGCGGTGTATTGGAGTGGCTGAAGGAAGACAAGGTGCACGCCCAAGCCCGGACGGTCGAACGGCTCGTCGCCTGGGCCGGCAACGCGGCCGACACCGATCCGATGTGCGAACACCTCACACGCGTTTGGCTAAACCTTTACGAAGACTGGCAGGCGAAGACCCGACACATCCGTCGTCTGGAGCAGGATCTAGCTGGAATTCTCGTGAAAACGCCCTATTTGCTGCTGTTGAGCCATCCGGGCATCAACGTGGTCAGCGCCAGCGAACTGGCCGGCGAGATGGGGCCCATCGAATACTATGCCCATGCCAAAGCGATCTCCGGGCGAGCCGGCTTGTTTCCTTCGCGGTATCAAAGCGATGAAGTAGATCGCGCCGACGGTCCGCTGTCCCGCCTCCGCAATGCTCGCCTACGCGCCGCTTGGATGCGTATCGCTGACAATCTTGTGAAGAGCAACGCCCACTATCGAGGCATGGCGCAACTTTGGAAGCAACGTGGCGTCGATCCCCACGACACACGCTGTCGCGTGGCCAATCGCGCCACGCGGACCGTCTTCCAAATGGTTAGCGGCCGACGCCTGTACCAGCATCCCAGTCGCCTCGATCGCCAATACGTGCTGGACAAGCTATTGACCTTCCATCGGGAGCGTGGCACGTCGCCGGTCGAGATCCTTCGCGACCTTCGGCAGGCGACAACGCAGATTCCCCAAGAGGATCGGACGGCAGAAGCGCGGCCCTTACAGGAAATCTACCGCAAGGCCCAGCGTAGCCGCCGGGCCGGCCCCCAGGCCATCGGCGACATCTTGCTGCCGGTCCTGGCCAAGCTGGGGGTTGATCAAGTACAATCAGCAACAGAGGCTCCACGTCCCGACGCGTCTGTGTCTGGCATGGGCACACGATAACGCCGTTGACACCTTGGGCAGTGCCACGTGGCGGAGGTTTACCTTCGACGCGTGTGCCAAGCCCGTATTAAAGCATGGCGCTCTGTCGTGGGCTTCCACGCCGGATAAGGAAACGTGGGGCGTTGGAGCCTCGTATCTACCAGGTTGGCGAGAAGAGCCCTAATCGACGACAGAGACAGCTCGTGTCGGACACCCGCGTCGTGACGAAAGCCTTTTCAAAAACCGCCTCGCCGCGGTTGCGCTCCCGGTGCGCGCCCGCTTACAAATCCGTCCTTTCCCTATGGAAGCTTTTCATCCCTTTTTGCCATCACGGATCGATGCCACGAGTACCGGAAGAAGTGGGAGCGGTAGGACACCATCGACCACACGGGCGGCATACTGTCCGCTCGGACCGCCAGTCGTTACGGGCGTGCGACTGTGGGATTTTTCGTGTCGCCCCACACACCCGGGCGTTCTCGGTTGACGAGGTACTCGTCAAGAATTGTCGCCCAGGCGGTTGCCAGTCGGTAAACCTATCGGAGGCTGGCTACGGTCGAGTGCGTCAATGACGATTCTGTCATCGGGACATTCCGTAGAGTTGACCCAAAAGACAAAGTCTCGCGATTCGTCGGTATCAGGATCTTGAACAGTAAGCTCCAAAACGAGTGCGCGGACCGGAGCTACAATGTTCCGCGTATACTCCTCAGGCTTCCTCGTCTGCAACTCAAACCGCAGAGCGGTCAGTAACTCCTTGAGGAGGGCGTTAGATAGGCCCCAGGATTGAATCTTGCTTTTTACGCATCGAGGAATGACATCACGGAAGCTCATCAAGAATTTCCTGGATGGTTTGGTATCGACCATTGCGATAATCACGGATTGCCGCGAGCGTCATATCCTGATCCAATTCCGGTATGGCTACCTGCCCACCCACGTCATCTGTGAACACTTCATATGCCATGGCAATGCACTCCTGAACATCCTCGATACGGAGATCCGATTTGTTCGCCTGTTTTGTCTGCAAGAACTTCACCACAAGCTTGCGGAATCGCGGCTGGTACGATCGAACAAACCGCAATGCCGAGAACGGTAACGCGGATTCGCATTTTTTGCATGATTCCATGGTCGTTTCCTCTAAATCACAGCTGCCAAAGTATCTTCCCATAATAGTATAGAATCGGCACGGGTGGAAGGAAGTCGGGAAAAATTCTAGTAGCCCGACAGAATGCCCCCTGACGTGGTGGCCTACTTGCCGAAAAACGAGGCAATAATACCGTTAGGAGAACATGAGGTCGAGCCCAGTTCCTGTGAATGCGGCGGCAATTCCCGCCTGTCTAGCTTGCCAGGAACAAGAAACGTGGCGTGTTCCAGAAAAATTTCCCAAGCGCCGCACGGAGAAAATGCCGGTCCCAGCCTACGAAAAAAGCCTTGCGTAACTCATTGCTACGCAAGGCTTTATGAGTCGGGGCGACAGGACTTGAACCTGCGACCTTCTGACCCCCAGTCAGACGCGCTAGCCAGACTGCGCCACGCCCCGTTTCTGCCAAAGTCGGCTGCCTGTGGCAAAACCGTACTATCCCAGATTCGTCGGCATGCTGCAAGCGGGGCTTGCGAGAAAACCGACAGGTGGACGCGAAATCCGGCCATAATCGCCTGCATAAGGCTACCCGGTTTCGGAAACCGGGGCCCGCCGGTACGATGTACGGTTCCGGTTTGCTAGGCTATTTCTGGAGGATTTCTGAGGATGGACGCGTTTTCCGATCGATTGGCAGGTGCAATACGCCGGTGCGGCAACCCCGTAATGGTGGGCCTAGACCCCCGCGTTGAACAGCTTCCCGAATCCATCCGGCCTGAAGAGGGGCCTCTCAGCTTAGAGCGGCAGGCGGCGGCGTGCCAGGTGTTCTGCCGGGGCGTGATTGACGTGGTTGCCCCCCTGGTGCCCGTGGTCAAGCCGCAAGCCGCCTTCTTCGAGCAGATGGGCCCGCCAGGCATGGTCGCGCTGGGTGAGATCATTCGATATGCCACCGAAAAGGGCCTGCTGGTCGTTCTGGATGGCAAGCGAAACGATATCGGCTCGACCGCCACGGCTTACGCGGCCGGAATCCTGGGGCCCGAAAGCCCGTGGGGCGCCGATGCACTGACAGTCAGCCCCTACCTTGGCGGCGATAGCCTGGAGCCGTTCGTCTCGACCGCCCAACAGCGCGGCGCCGGTGTTTTCGTCCTGGTGAAGACGTCGAATCCGGGCGGCGGGATGTTCCAGGATCTCATCTGCCGGGACAGGCCGCTGTATCGCTACGTGGCCGACGAGGTGGAGCGCCTGGCAGCCCAATCGTGCGGCGAATCGGGCTACGGTGCGGTGGGGGCCGTGGTCGGCGCGACCTATCCGGAACAGCTTTCCGAACTGCGCGCCGCCATGCCGCATGCCTGGCTGCTGGCGCCCGGTTTCGGAGCGCAGGGGGCCGGGGCCGGAGACGTGGCCGGCGCGTTCGACTCGCAGGGGCTGGGCGCGGTGGTGAATAACTCGCGAGGGATTCTCTTCGCGTATGCACGCCCGCCCTACGCCGCACAATTCGGCCCGGACCGGTGGCAAGAGGCCGTCGAAGCCGCTACGCGCGACATGATTGCGCAATTGCGCGGAGCTACACCGGCCGGCCAATTGCCGTCGCCCCAGTAGCCTATCGTCATTCGTCCGCTGCACGGAGCCACGGGAGCAAGGTGGGCGCGTGGGCAAGGATTTCTTCAGGCTTGAAGAAGATATCGATCTCGCGGCGGGCCGATTCCGGACCATCGGACGCATGGATCAGGTTCATCTGCCGGCTGCTGCTGAAATCGCCGCGGATCGTGCCAGCCTCGGCGTTTCGGCCGTTTGTGGCCCCGGCCATCTTCCGGATGACGGTAATGGCTTCGGGTCCTTCGACCACCATGGCCACCAGCGGACCGCTGGTGATGAAGGCCTCCAGCCCGGGGTAGAAACTCTTCTCGACATGCTCGGCATAGTGCCGCCGCGCCAGTTCCGGCGTGACACGCATGAGCTTCAGCGCGACGATCATCAGCCCCTTGTCTTCGATGCGAGCAATGATCCGGCCGGCCAGCCGGCGTTCCATGCAGTCGGGTTTCAGCAATACAAGCGTCTGTTGCAAAACGGTCTCTCCTCAAAGCAGATTCGTTGAAAGGTCTATTTCCCCTAGCTTACCTTGCACGCGTTTTTTGCATAGTGGGACTCGCCCCTGCGTAGACCCCTAATCAGGAAAAGGCGAAAAGCCCGAAAATATCTGTCGATTCTGCCGATGAGGAAAGATGTGCCGGCAAAAGGCCCTGCACCACCGGCAGCAGAGACACTCGGAAGGGGGAATGCATGGAAGTTGAATCGATCGGGATGAGCGGGACTGCGACGTTGACGCCGCGGCAGCTCCGGGACCATCAGGTACAGGATGTGTTCAGTGCCGTTCTGGCGGAAGTCGGCCGCGAGGGATACGCCTCGGCCGAGGCCGTGGACGGCGATCGGCCCATGACGGAGCAGATCGCCACGGTCTGGTCCGACTGGTTCGACGGCGAACGGCAGGGAGGCCGCTACAGCAACACGGTCGATGCCGAGGCCTTGA
The DNA here is from genome assembly GCA_040772845.1 of Thermoguttaceae bacterium. Lineage (GTDB taxonomy): Bacteria > Planctomycetota > Planctomycetia > Pirellulales > Thermoguttaceae > PWXP01. The sequence continues at coordinate 6,018,815 of JAXGXG010000001.1, read as the reverse complement.
AGCATTCGTACGGTCAGATCCTGGTGCGCGCCTATGAGGAAGGCGGCCACGCCACGCCGAAGGACTTCCTGGCAAGTCTGTCGAAAGACGAGCTGGCCACAGTCCAACATGTCCATGCACTGGCCGACCCGATTCGCGTCGATTCCCTGTCGGACGAAGGGGCCATGAACCTCCTGGTTCCGCCTGCGGCCCAGGTCGATCTGAATCACGACGGCCTGACACGATCGGGGCTTGCCTACGGGCTGCGATTTCCCGACAGCAACACGCCGCCCGAGGTGGTGCGCGCTTGGGAGGAGACCACAGCCGGCATGAGTTGGGGCGAGCAGGCGATCTACCAGATGCAGATGAAACTGCCCCTGCTGACGGCCAATATCGTTTGCGATCAGAACGGCCAGTTCGTCCGACGCCGCGAGCCGGGCGATCCCGACTTCGTCAATCCGATGGCCTCGCCAGACTACTCGTACCTCGCGGCAACCCAAGCACGCCTGGACTACCTCGAAGACTTCCGTTATCAGATACCCACGGAACAATACCAGCGAGACAACGAGTTCTGGACCATCTTCCAGCAGAACCTCACCGCGAACGGGGCACGGTGACTTCGGTTGCAGAAGACGACTTTGGCGAGGTAGCAGGGGTTACGAATGGGCTTGCTCAAATCGTAGACGCATCTTCTTCCGAACCGCCGGTCGCGCCGGAATCGCCTGCAAGGTCCGGCTTCAATCCCAGTCGGTCCAGCAGATACACCAGGAACGCCCGATTGTCGCATCGGATATAGTCGAGCGTGCCGCCCATGCGGTAGAAGCTCTTGCAGAAACGCAGGTAGTACGCCGGGTTATCGCTTGGCGGCTCGCCGCGGCTCCAGTCCCAGCCCCCGCCGTCTTGCAGGTCGACAATCACCAGGTGGTGCCCGCTCAGCAGTTTCCGGCCTTGCTTGGCCCGAATGCCATTGGCCGCACTGAACGCCTTCTCGAACACCTGCGGGCTCATAATCGCACATCCGATCGAAATATGAACCCCACCTGCAAGCCGATCGACGGACGCCGCGAAGATGCGAGCATCGTGCCCGGCCGCCCGGCCGATAGCACCGCCGTGATACATCGGATGGTTGACGATGATGTCGTACCCGATGCCGGGATGCACGGTGAACGGCGTCCGATGGCGATAGGCACAGGCAGGCACCGAGCAGGCCTTGAACGGGTGCGGAATGGAGATCGTCCCGGCCTCCAGCCCGAACGTTTGCATGGCCTGCAAAAGGTCCGCCTTGGCCGCCGCGAGCGGGTGGACCGGGTCGGCCGCGATTTCATTGTGAAGCTGCGTAGTTGCAGGCAATACGATCCGATCCTGTTCGATCATGCGACCGATCGATTCACCGAAACCGAGTCCTTCGGCGGCCCCGGCCAGGGCGACGAGGTTCAGATACCGTCCCGTTTCGTCCCACGCCCCGAAGGCGCCGGCCGGGGCATTCTCGCGCACCGACTCGCCGGAATGGCCCTGGTAGGCGAACTCCCAATCGTGGATGACGCCGGCCCCCTGCGTAGCCACGTGGGTTGCCAGCCGGGCCTCGATCAACCGGTTCAGCAGCGGCCCGCCCCCGTTCTTGATCAGGTGCGCGCCATAGGTTACCATAATCGCCGCATTTCCCGTGCGCGCAGCGAGCATCTTTTCCGCCAGCCCGGAAATCTGCTGCCGAACGGCCGGATTTGCAGGTGATTCGGTCGCGGCGGCCCTGGCTGTTTCCTCGTTCAAATGGAGCAGATTGCGCCGCTCGCGCAGCGGCAGCACGCGCAATTCCAGTGGATCAATAGCCCGATACGGCATGTTTCAACCTCCCGTTCTGCGCTATTGTAAGCAACGATTGCCTGCACTTGAAGAGACCGCAAACAAGAGAGTGGAAGACATGCCGAAACGCAAGAAGGCAAAGCCGAAGAGCGTCAACCGCGAGGGTCGCCTCCGAAGTGCGCGTAAATGGTTGCGGTCCGGCAATCGATCGCACAAGTCCCTGATAAAGGCGTACATGAAGCGGTACGCCGTGAGTGAGACCGTTGCGTGGGAGGAACTCGCAATGCTCGGCTGCTATGACCAACTGTGTATTGAGGCGTACGAAAAGGACGGTACTGACTGGGAGTATCGCTATGAACCGCTCTCGGGCGACATCTACGTCGTTCCGGAAGGGACCGAGGACCACGAGTTGTACATGATCCACCCGATCATCTGACGTCGGCCTCGTTATTGCACACACCAGTCACAGGCGCCACCGTGCCGGCTTGCCCGGCCGGGGCCTTCTCCACGATCCGGAATTGTGGGTAACACGAATAGACCAGCCTCATGCAGCCAGAAACCCCCTCTTCAGGAAACGTCTTCGGTGGGGTATGGTTGACAGCGTCGCTGGGAAATTGCGAGAATTGGGGTGTGCAACGGTTGCCGTTGTCAGTTTTGGCGTGCAGACGGCAATCAGAATAAACGCCGGCGCACGCCGCCTGCCCGTAACCGGCGCCCGGGCCGGAATCCAACGATCCGCGCGCGGGCAACTGCGGCACCCGCCAACGGCATGAACCATGACGAGGCACACGGACATTCCGTGTGGTAGAATGAGCCCATGCCCACTGTGTACATCGAAACATCGATCATCGGCTATCTGACGGCGCGATCGGGAAACGACGTCTTACCCCCGAGGAGTTTTCTAACGATGAACAAGCCGATCTATGATGATCCGGTGGTTGCCGAAATACATGCGGTGCGAAAGGCAATGCTCGACCAATGCGGTGGTGACATCGAAGAGTATCGCAGGCAAGTTCAAAGCCGCCAAGCGGCATCCGGCCGTCGAATCATTACGTCGCCACTGAAGAAACGCCCCGAACCATCGGATGCACGCGAGCAGGAAGACGTTTTGCGAGAAGGATAGCCCGCGACTGTTAGGGCACGGTAGGTAACGTGACCGGGACTTTCTGAACCGCTAGGCCGAGGCGGAAGTTCTCGGACGCCACCGTGCCGGCTTGCCCGGCCGGGGCCTTCTCCGCGACTCGAATCTGTGTGTAACACGGATGGACCAGCCTTGCCGCAGCCAGCAATCCCCTCTTCAGGAAACGTCTTCGGTGGGATGGTTGACAGTTGGTACAGCCAGTGGCGAGAATTGTGAGTAGGGATTCTACGAACTCCGATATCTTCCGTTTGTGCGTGCCAGCCGCTACGGTTGGAGTCCCGCCTTTAGGCGGCTTTCCCATTCCGGCTGAAGCCGCGACTCCAACGGGTTGCCGTTCGGACCTGGAAACGAAATCGCCGGGATTTCTGATCACGTAGAATCGTCCCGGACGCAGATACCATGTTCACAAAGACATACCAAGGCCAGCGTCTTCTGGAGATCGACAACGTCCATAGTGCAGACTGTGGTCCGGCGCCGTCACTCGATGCCACGGACAAGTACATCGGCTACTTCGAGAACTTCTACGGAGAGTAGTGGGTGTTCATCGGCGATTACAGCACGGGCACGGCCAAGCTTTACGGCGGCGATGTTGGCTGGGAGACGGCGCGCGACGTGTCGCTCGAGCGACCGTGCCCCGACCTGATCCTCAATGAAGCTGAAGACTCTATGCGACACGTGGGCAAGACGGGAGAGCAAATCTATAGGCGTTCGCCGGCAAGAGGCAGAGAAGCGGGATCCCTCGGGGCGGGAAGCGGTTGCCACCTACTTGACGCCCGGCGGTCCTTGCCTTAGCCTTAAGGTAGTTTCTGCCGTGCATGCAAGACCGTTACGGGGCGGGGTGTATCATGTACGGCACGAACCACCCTTTACAGGAGCCGCGCGAAGTCGAGGGAAGCTGCTATGAGTACCGACGTACCGATCGAAGGCATGACCGTTCCCGAGAAACTGGCGCTCATGGAGCGGCTCTGGGTTGACCTTTCCCGGCGCCCGGAAGATGTGCCGTTGCCGGACTGGCATGGAGACGTGCTGGCCGAACGCATCGCGGCAGTTCGGGAAGGCCGTACCAGTTTCGTCGATTGGGACGCAGCGAAACGCCGCCTGCGAGAACGCTTTGAATGAGAGACTATTGACGCCAGACTTGAGGCGTCTCAATCGTGATCGCCCCCGCCCGAAGCTACCTTGAGGGCCACGGATGAAACGGATCACGGATCAAACACGGATGGGCCAACCTCGCGCCAAAGCAATCCCCTCTTCAAAAAAGGTCTTTGGTGGAGGATGGTTCACGTCAGGTGGTGGGCTCAAGCGTGATAACCATCCGATTTCCGACGGCCTGGGCATAGCGGGCGAGTGTGGCAACAGTAGGATTTCCGGAGCATTGTTCCAGGCGATGCACGTTGGCTCGGTCCGTTCCCATGCGCTCGGCCACCTCTTGAAGGCTGAGCCCCTGCGACTGACGCGCCCGCTTCAGATCGCCGATCGCCTGCGCCACGGCTTGCTCGTGCTCTGCAAACACTTCGCGGCCGCGGCGGAGCAAGTCTTCCTTCTCCGCTTCCACTTGTTCTCTCACGCGCCGCATCCGTGCCCTCTCCTGGTCCGTCAGTTTCCGCCGACTTCGCCCCACACTTTTCTTGGCCATTTCCCCTACTCCACTTCATAAGCCGTCACGGGATATAACGTTGTATCGTCAAGTTGCTCGTATACCACGGCAATTCGGCGACCGTCGCTGGTGTAACCGAACACCATCGGACGCCCCGAAGAGCGACTTTCCTCGTACCGAATGGGATTCTCGAAAACCTCTTCCACGTCCTCCGTCTGTATTATACCCCACGTTGTCACATATGACAACACCGATTTGCCAATGCCGAAAGGCAGAGTGCCGCAAGCCGATGGGATCGGGACGGTTCATGCCTCTCATGCACCGATTTACTCCCTCTCTGGCTTGGAGACTGGTGGGGGACGGTTGACAGTCGCTGCCGCTGGTTGAGAGAATCGAGGCGGTCGGCAGTTGCCATGGTGGGTTTTGGTCTGCCCACTGCAGGCAGCACGACTGACGCCGCGTGCGGCCGTCCCGCAACCAGTGCCCAGAGTGGAAACGGCGAACGGCAAGCCCCCGGAGAGAATACCCGATGAAGACGAAATCGCCTACCACCGACGACTTGCTTCGCGCCTTGACCGACGAGCAAGCCCGTGAGATCGTTCGCCGGCTGGCCGCCGAGAAGGGAGTTATTGCCGAGAAGGTCGCTGCCACTGTGCGGGAAGTCGTGGCTGCCGTCGAGATCGAGGCAGTTGCCGACGAAGTCTTCTGTGCGCTCGATTTGATCGATGTCCAGGACTGTTGGGATCGGGCCGGGGAGAGCCGTGATGGATACACGAGCCCCGACGAAGCCGCCATGGAGCTCGTCGAGGAGGAGCTTCAGCCGTTCTTCGAGCAGGTTGACCGATACCACAACCTGCATATGGCCAACCAGCAGCGGGATTACTGCATGGCAGTGATGCTCGGCCTATATCGCTATGCGCAGGAGTCGGAGTCGGAGTTCAAGGACTGGTGCGACGACATGCCCTTGGAACGTGCCCGCTACCTGCTGGACAGATGGCGGAAGCGGATCGCCGCCCCTGCGTCGCGCGCCGCCATGGACCGGTTCATTCGGCAGTGTTGCCCGGCATGGAAGACATGCTTGCTTTTGAGGTAACCGTTCACGGGTCTCAGAGCCATTCTGAGTGGATTCCCCGCGAAGCGGCATGAGTGTAAATTCTCGTTGAAGTTGATTGGGTTGTCAAGTAGCGGCCCCGAACGGGGCTTAATCGTTTGGGGTATTCTCGCGGCGGCAGACCCCGAGCCGCAGAGGCGTGCTGGTTTTCTCGCGATACGGCCCGTATTGATCTTGCTCTTGCTCGTCGATGCCGGTATCGTCTCGCACCATGAAATTGCGGCCCACGACCGAATGTCCGAACTGCAAGAAGCTCGCTGGGCGAGTTGGCGAGTTGGAAGAGCAAGTAGCCGCCGCGCTTGAGCGAATTGCCGAACTCGAACAGCAGTTGGCCGCGGCACGCAAGAACTCCTCGACTTCCTCGAAGCCACCGTCGAGCGACATCGTTAAGCCGAAAAAGCCGCGTGGCAAGGGCGGCAAGAAGCGGAAACGTGGCGGTCAGCCGGGGCACGTGCGACACGAGCGGCCCGAGTTTCCACCGGAGATGGTCAACGAGTTCTTCTGCCACACACTCGGTGCGTGTCCGGAGTGCGGCGGCGAATTGCGATTCTCGCGCCAGGCCGATCCACGTGTCGTGCAGCAGGCTGAGATGATCGAGACCCCGCTTTGGATCACCGAGCACAAGATGCTGGCGTACTGGTGCCCGCATTGCCGTAAGGTGCATTACGCCCCCATGCCCGAGATGGTCGCGAAGACCGGGCTGTTCGGCCCTCGACTGACGACCCTGGTGGCCTTCATGAAGGGCGTCTGCCACGCCTCGTTTAGCACGATCCGCAAGTTCCTCCGCGACGTGGCCGGGATCAAGGTCTCGCGCGGCTATCTGGCCAAACTCATCGCCAAGGTGACCGAGTGGTTGACGCCCGCCTACGAGGAACTGCTCGCGCGCCTAGCCAGCGAAGCGTTCCTGAACGTCGACGAGACCGGCCACAAGGAAAACGCCAAGAAGTTCTGGACGTGGTGCTTTCGTGCCGAACTGTTCACGTTGTTCCGCATCAAGCCGTCGCGTGGTTCGGAGGTGCTCATCGAGACGCTGGGCGAGGAGTTCAACGGTGTGCTGGGCTGCGACTACTTCGGCGCCTATCGCAAGTACATGCGTCAGTTCGACGTGCTGGTGCAGTTCTGCCTGGCCCACCTGATCCGCGACGTGAAGTTCCTCACCACGCTTTCTGACAAGAAGCAGAAGGCCTACGGCGAGCGAGTCCGCGAAGCCCTGCGGGACCTTTTCGCGGTGATCCATCGCCGCGAGAAGCTCAGCGAGTCGGGCTTTGCGAGGAAGCTTCAAGCGGCCCGCGCCGAGGTTATCCGCGTGGCGACCACACGGGTGCCGCCAGGCAAGTACGCCCAGAACTTGGCCGCGCGGTTCCACAAGCACGGCGAGGCCTACTTTCAGTTCATCACCACCCCGGGCATCGAGCCGACGAACAACCTGGCCGAACAAGCGATCCGCTTCGTGGTGATCGACCGCCGCATCACCCAAGGAACGCGCAGCGAAACCGGCCGCCGCTGGTGCGAGCGGATCTGGACGACCGTCGCCACCTGCGCGCAGCAGGGCCGCTCGGTGTTCGCGTTCCTATTGGAATCGGTCGAAGCTCATCTTCACGGTGTTCCCCCGCCCTCGCTGCTGCCGTCAGGAAGCTGACGGCGTTCTTCTCTCAATGTCCCCTTGTCTCGCCCTGCGGCTCCGCGCTCATCCTCCGGCAGCCCCGTGAACGGTTACCTTTTGAGGTCGAGCGGCTGATATGAGTGCGGACCTACCGATTGAGAGCATTAGCATTTCCGGCAGACCGCGCTGATGGAGTAACCACTCACACGAAATGCCCATCAATTCGCTCGTGCAGCAAGTTAGGGCCATCCCTTCGGGATTCGCATTGCCCTTCCATTCTAACCCGGGGTTACGCCTCGCTCGCCTATGGCTCGCGTCAGCTCCACCCCGGGCTGGTTTAGGTACGTCCCGTTGGGACTCACACGCGGGAACGTCCCGTTCCGTTGCCCGTTTCCGCTTCGCCGATCATGCACCACGCACAATCGGCCGACAGTCCGCCCCCTACACCACCAGCGGGCCATTCGTTATCATAAAGCCATCTACGAACGCCAGGAACTGTTCGTCCTTTTTGCCTCAGGAGCGATGATGCCTGACCCTGACCACCCGGATTTCTCGCGGTTGCGGCCACAGTCGCAGCCGAGCTTCCAGGCGGGACCGCCGCCAAGCCTGCGGCCCGATTCGCAAACCACGCCACCTGCCGCACCGCCAACCTCGCCGCCGAACCCTCAGCCGGCGCCGCCCCCCATAGCGTCGAGGGAACGACCTGCAGAAACCGTGTACGCCCCGCCTGCCGCACCGCCGCCTGCTGCCGCACCGCCTGTGTCTGCGGCTGCGTCGGAAACGCAACGGCTGTTCGACCGGGTCATTGCCGAGGTCCGCAAGATCTACGTGGGACAGGAGGAACTGGTCCGCGGGACGCTGGTGGCCCTGTTCTCCGGCGGGCATGTGCTGATCGAAAGCGTGCCGGGGCTGGGCAAGACGCTGTTCGTGCGCACCCTGGGCCAGGTGTTGGGCTGCCGATTCGGCCGGATCCAGTTCACGGCCGACCTGATGCCGTCCGACATTACCGGGGCGCCCATCTTCGATATGAAAACGCAGCAATTCGTCTTCCACCCGGGGCCCGTCTTCACACAGCTTCTGCTGGCCGACGAAATCAACCGCTCGCCTGCCAAGACGCACGCGGCCCTGCTGGAGATCATGCAGGAATACCGCGTTACGATCGAGCGGACCAGCCATCCGATCGAGCGGCCGTTTCTGGTCATGGCCACGCAGAACCCGATCGAAACGGAAGGGACCTACAACCTGCCGGAAGCGCAGCTCGACCGGTTCATGTTCAAGCTGCTGGCCGAATACCCATCGGCGGCGGAAGAGGCGGATATTCTGGCCATGCACGGCCGGCAGGTGGACCTGGACGCGAAGCTGGCCGAGTTGGAGACGGTGACCAGCCCGGCCGAAATCGTCGAGGCGACCCAGCGGAACGGCGACGTGCGGATAGACCCGAAGCTGCTCGACTACATCAATACGCTCGTGCGGCTCACGCGGCAGTGGCCGCAGCTTCACATGGGGGCCTCGCCGCGCGCCGGAATCGCCCTGATGCAGGGAGTGCGTACGCTGGCCGCGTTCCACGGGCGCGATTACGCCGTGCCGGACGACGTAGTTGAGCTGGCCCTGCCGGCCCTGCGGCATCGCGTGATCCTCTCGGCCGAGGCCGAGGTGGAGGGCTATACGGTCGACGTCCTGTTGGGCGACCTGATCCGATCGGTGGAGGTACCGCGCCTTTGACGCCGTTTCTGGTGACGCTGCTGAAGTTCGCCGCTATTGCCGCGCCGCTGGGCGCCGCGGCTCGATGGCTGCGCGTCACGCCGCGAATCCGGTTGGTCTACCTCGCGCTGATCCCGGCCGTGGCGACGTTTGCGTTGCCGTTCGCCCCGCAGGCGTTGTGGCTGGCCGCGGCCCTGGACGCCGTCGTGCTGGCCGTGGCATTGGCGGACGCCGCCAGCCTTCCCCGCACCCGGGAGCTAAGCGTCGAGCGGACGGCGCTTCACATTGCCTCGTTGCGAAAACCACATGCCGTCACGCTTACCGTGCTGAATCACGGGCAGCGTACGTATCAGGCCGATCTTCGGGACGGCGTACCGCACGAACTATGCCCCGAGCCGGCCGAATTCAACCTGGAACTGACGCCGCGCAGCCGTAGCACACTCCACTACGTGCTTCGTCCGCGACGGCGCGGGGCCTTCACGATCGAAGGCGCCCAACTTCGCATCCGGAGCCGGTGGGGGCTATGGCAACGCATCGTGGTCTGCCCGGTCATCACGCGGCTGGCCATCTATCCCGACATCAAGCAGCTTTCGCAGTACGCCCTGCTGGCGCGCACCAACCGGTTGAGCTTGATGGGCGTGCGTCGAACGCGGCGGGTGGGGCAGGATCACGACTTCGAACGGCTGCGCGACTACACGCGCGACGACAACTACAAGCATCTCGACTGGCGCGCCACGGCCCGGCGACGCAAGCTGACCGTCCGCGATTATCAGACCAGCCAAAGCCAGCGCATCATCTTCATGCTCGATTGCGGCCGCATGATGACCAACGAGGCCGAGGGGATCAGTCTGTTCGACCATGCGCTGAACGCTTCGCTTTTGCTGAGTTACGTAGCACTCCGTCAGGGCGATCAGGTCGGCATGATTACCTTTTCCGACTCGATCCACGGCTACATCCCGCCGCGAGGCGGCATGCAGCAGATGAACCGCCTGCTGCACGCCTCGTTCAATCGGTTTCCGGAACTGGTCGAATCGCGTTACGATCTGGCGTTCCGCTACCTGGCCGCCCACTGCCGGCAACGGGCCCTGGTCGTACTGGTAACGAACGTTATTGACGAGGTGAACGCCAACCAGATACAAGAGTATCTGGGCAACCTCGTGGGCCGGCACCTTCCGCTGGGCGTCTTGCTGCGCGACCGGCGGCTGTTCGACGCGGTGGACCTGGAGCATCCGGCAGGCGACAACCTATGGCGTGCGGCGGCCGCGGCCGACATTCTCACGTGGCGTCATCAGGTGCTCAGCGACCTGCACGGCAAAGGCGTCCTCTCGCTCGACGTCTTCCCCGAGAACATGACCGCCCCGCTGGTGAACCGATACCTGGAAATCAAGGCCCGGCACCTGCTGTGACGCCGGCACGGTTGACGGCGATTGCTACCCCGAGGGTAATCATCTTCGTAGCGTCAGCCGAGGTCGCGCGCGACGTTGGTGGGTCTGTACAAGCCGCAACCAAGCTGCTTGATGGCCGGCCGCCTGGAAGAATGCTGGCAGTAGCGACCGAGCCCCGACCGAAGAAACAGCTTGCCCGCCCACTCTACCTGCCGCGAACAATCCAGGTTAGTCGTTCCAACGGTATCGCCATCCTCGTGACGAGATTTCCATGGTCTCGCCGTCCAGTTCTACGGATGCAGGGCTGTCGTTGAAGTTCTCAACAACCCAACTGCCATCGTCGAACAGGTGGACATCCTGCTGCGACCTGGCAAGCTTCCAGAGATCGACGGGTTCCTCCGCCCAGCAACAGGCCGTGCTCAGGGACAATGCGGCAAGGAAGGACGACAGAATGAAGCAGCGGCAGGTGGTGGTCATGGCGAGACCTGCAGGGGTTGGCGTGAACTGCGGACACTGTCAGTGTCGCTGATCGACAGGAAAAAGTCCGAAGGTAGCGACGGAAGGGCGCGCCACCCAGCAGTCTGCGCATATGACCTCAGTTCCGGCCAAATTCCACCGACTTCAGGACAAACCGCGAGCCCTCGCGTATCGAGTTCGGCCGTTAGCTTGCCGCCGATCAGGACAACCGCGCGGCGGCCGCTTCGGCCGCATGTACGCCGTGCGCGTGGAGCTGTTGGTTCAGTATCTGGAAGAAGCGGCGATGGTGCAAGCTGCGTCCTTCAACCAGTCGGTAGACAATCAGCTTGGCGGCGTCCAGGCCGACCATCCACACGAGGTTGTACAGCCAGACGGCGCCAATCAGCAGCCCGAATGTCTGGACGACGGCAAGCAGTCCCAATACGGTAGCCACAGACAACACGCGGTGCATATTCCAGCGGACAGGTTTCGGGTCGATGCGCGTGTTATCGTAGGCGATGGTCATAATCGGCACGTCGTCCAGCAAGGCCAGCAGTGCGATCATCACCGCGGTCAACGGTTTGAATCCGAAGATCAACATCGAAAGCACGACGAAGAACATGATGTCGATCGTCATGGCGATACGGTAGATGGTGTAACTCATCATCCGCTCGAAGATCTGCCGGGCCGTTTCGACCGCGCGAATGATGACCGATAGGCCCGGTTCGGTAAGGATCAACGCGGCGGCTGCACGGGCTGCGTCGGTCGCGCCCGAGACGGCAATGCCGGCATCGGCCTGCTTCAGGGCCGGGGCATCATTTACGCCATCGCCGGTCATGGCCACCAGGTGGCCTCGCTCCTGCAACGCCTTGACGATCGCATACTTGTGCTCGGAAAGACCTCGGCGAAACCGTCGGCCTTCTCCACCCGACGAGCCTGTTCGTCTGTCAGACGGCTGGGATCGCTCCCTTCGACAAAGGGTTGGCTGGCCGGTTGCAGGTGAACGCCCATGCCCAATTGGCTCGAAATCTCGCGTCCGATAGCCAGATTGTCGCCGGTGACCATCTTCACGTCGATGCCGTGTGCGCGGGCCTGGGCGATGGTCTCGGCCGAATCGTCGCGAGGCGGGTCGTACATGGGCAGGATGCCGAGGTACTGCCACTGGCCGTCGCCCTCTGCGCGGGCCACGCCAAGCGTACGATAGCCCTTGGCGGCCATGTCGGAAACGATTTGCTCGGCCCGCTGGCGGGTCGTGCCGTCCACTTCGGCCAGGCTGAGGATTACCTGCGGAGCGCCCTTGGTACAGCGTATCGTCCTGCCCTCGCGATCGCGGACGGTGGCTTCCGTGCGTTTGCTAATCGGGTCGAACGGCGTGAAGCTAACCTGCTCGTAGCGATTCATGGCAGAGTCGTCCTGAAGACCGCCGATGACGGTCAGATCGATGGCGTCCTTGTCTTCGGCCTTCGAGGCGAGTGCGCCGGCGAGGATGCACTCCTGGGCGTCGCCGGCGCCGAACAGCACCGGATCTCCCAAAGTCAGTTGATTCTTGCTGAGCGTACCGGTCTTGTTGGAGCAAAGGACGTCGATTCCGGCCATCTCCCGTTCGTGTATCTGGCGCCGCCGGAGGCGAAACGTCGGAAACAGGACCGTTTGGCGTTCCATCCAGCGGGGCTTGTGCCTTTACGGAAAAGGTAGGCCAGCCCCGGTGCGGAAGTCAAAAGAAGCAGTACGATCGGCATAACCGGGCCGCGTTGCGGCGAATCGTCAGAGTGATCCGTGCTCTACGGCGTCTTGGTCCGGCGAATACGCTTTGTAGTCCAGCAGGTGGATACTCCGTGGGCCAGCGACGCGATAGGTCACGCCTCGCCACTCGACATTCCGGACCAATGCTGCAGAAATGAGTGCGGCCGCATAGAACGCCTGCGTCAGCGGGATGGCGGCAACCAGACGAAACGGTGTTGTCCAGTGCATCCAGACTGTCGATTCACCGCGAACAGCCACACTCGCGCGGACGCCTCGTTCAAGTACGCCGAGTAGTACCGGCATCGACCCGCCGTAGAACAGCAGTCCGCACGCGAGCCAGGCGGCGGCGGTCCAGGCCGAAAGCAGAAGGGAAGCGATCAGTGCGATGGCCCCGAAACCAAGTCCGAACGTAGTGATGAACCCGTGGAACATCACGCCTGGCCAACCGGGATGATACAACCGCGCGGTCAACAGTTGCCGCCGCACCCAGTAGAAGAAACCGGAAAGACTGCACGATTCGCGATTGACCATCATGAGGGTCGGCGCGAAGGCGACCTTCAGCTTCCGACGCCGGAGCGCGGCGAACAGCATGGTGTCCTCGCAGAAGGCATGCGCCCAGCGATCGAGCAGGTCGGTCTCGCGCAGCTCGGCGAGTTTCACGGCCAGGGTTCCTCCCCAAGGAATACCGTAGCAGTACATCTGCACCACGGCGGCAGCGTTCCACAGATAGCGAACCAACGCGCCCCAACTCCGCCGTTGGGGCATGTACCACCGATTTCCCGTCGCGGCGCCCACCTGCGGATCGGCCAAGGGGGCGGCAAGCTCGGAAAGCCACGTGCGATGGGGGACCGTATCTGCGTCGAGCAGGGCGATGAAGGCGAATGCGTCGTCCAGGTCGTTGACCACCTGGACCAGCGAACTGCATTTCAGGGTACACGTCTCGCGCCGGTCGCGTAGCAGGACCGTCTCGACGTGCTCCGGCAGCGGGGCGCCTAGCGTCTGGTTGACGATGCCCCATGCCGGATCGTCCGGATGATCGATGACAATGAACAGACGATAATCGGGATAGTCCTGGGCCACGGCCGCCCGCAGCGTGTCGGCCAGGAAGGGATCGGGTCCTCGCAGGCACAGAATCATCGCGGCCTTTGGCGTCTTGTCCGAAGGTGCGTTCTCCGACGCTTCCGGCGATCGAGCGCTTGCGCGACGCAGCGCCCGAAGAAATGCTGCCACCAGCGGCAACTGGCCGATCACCAGTACGACGAGTCCCAGCGATACAATCATAGCCAGCGTATTCATCTGGAAGATTCCGGAGGAACGGTGTCGAGAACCGTGGCAGGCATGAGTCTTTCCGATTGACGTGGCGAGTGCTGGAATCCCATCGGCGCCGCCCACGGCCCAAGGCGGCCGTTACACCGCTCCGGGGAGCTTTGCCGCGATTCGAGGCGGCAGGCAAGGCTTGGGGGGAGCGGACGGCCGTTGGGGTTCGGCGCCTCGCCCGAAGCGCGAATGAATCGCCATACGCGCCATGAGCATCAGCATTTCGCGATCGACATGCGGGCAGGGCAAATGCGGGGCCGCCTCGCGAGTGTTCGTCTGGTCGAAGTGAGGATCGTCGCGCCAATAGGCGCGATAGATGTTCATCTGGGTGCGGAACGCATCGGCGAACCATTCGCCGTCAAGTCGCCCGGGATCATTCTCGTTGGCCAGTATGGAATAGCGTTCGACCGCCTCTTGGATGACCGCGGCCATATCGACAATCCGGGTAGGACGTTCGGCGGTGAGGTGGTAGGTTCGGCCGTGCATGGAAGGGTTGCGGCGAATATGTGTCATTACGGCCGAAACCCAGTCTACCGGCACAAAATGCTTGCTGTCGTTCCCGCAGAGGCCGAGCAGCGCCGCCAATTGGGCGCCGCTGGTAGCCCCCAGTTCGACACGGCTGACCAAAGTATGGGCGAGCTTCAGCACAGCGAAGAACCCGTGGTAACCCGTGGTATGCCCCGTCTGGGAATCGCCGACGATTATGGCCGGCCGGTAGATGGTAACGGAATCGAAGCCATCGGCCTGGCGAACCATCGCTTCCGATTCGAGTTTGCTCCGCTCGTAATCGTTGCCCATCTCCTGGCCGCAGTCGAGTTCGTCTTCCAGAACTCGACCGGACCGAAGCCCGCACACGTAAGCCGTCGAAACGTAATGTAAATGCCGGATACCGGCCGTACGGCAGAGTTCGAGAATGCGCCGCGTTCCCTCGACATTCGTTCGCCACGGGTCGCCCTTACGGTCGCTGCCGTGGAACTGCAGGCTGGCGGCATTGTGAATGACGGAATCGCAGTTCTGGGCGATCCAGTCGAGACTCGAGCAGTCGAGGTTCAGGTCGTCCTGGCTCAGATCGCCGGATAGAACGACCGCATGGCCGTTGGTGCGGCTGTAGCCATTGACTTCGTGCAACGCCAGGACCTTCTCGATGCGTTGTGCCGCCGACGCCTTCCGGGTGGGACGCACCAAGGCTGCCATGCGGTCGCCGGCGCGGAGTCCGTCACGGAGCAGGTAGGCCCCGAGCATTCCGGTGGCCCCGGTAATTAGGGAGTGCGACATAGTTTATCACGGGGGGCTAGGCGTGGAATGTGCAAGCGGCAAGATGCCGAAGGGGCAGATGCTCCAATGTGTAGTGCAACATGACCATACCAATGCTTCAAATGGATGTCAAGCGGGGGAATTAGGGGGGGGCTGAAGGGATCGGCCTTATCTTAGTGCTCTTACTGAAAACGCCACCGCCCGGGTTTATCCTGGTGGATCGATGTTTGGCAACTACAAGCGGCCTCACAGGGCTCCTTCGGTCTGGGTCGCCGAGGTGGAGGCCGGGCGAATTGCTCACGTGATTTGTGCCGCACCGCGTGGTGTGTTTGCCGTGCGTGCCAAGACTTTCATTGATGCTACAGGGAATGGCGACTTGGCGGCCTGGGCAGGCGCACCCTCTGAGAAAGGGGACGAGCAGGGGAACCTCATGCCAGGCACACTCTGCAGTGTGTGGGATGGAATCGACTGGAAACGCTGGTATTCCCTGCGGCCCAAACAGCCACAGCCCGATGGTTTCATGCTCCAAAAAGCCTTCGAGGATAACGTGTTTACGGTTCGCGACGAGCATCTGACCGGAATGTTCCGACTTGGGGAACACAGCGATGCAGGGAATATCGGGCACACCTTTGGTGTCGACGGCGATGACGAGCGGTCGCTTACCAAGGCCCTGGTCGACGGGCGCAAAGGGCTTGCCGAGTATCACCGGTATTATCGCGAGTATGTCCCAGGGTTCGAGAAGCTGGAACTGGTGGCAACCGGATCGTTGCTCGGTGTTCGCGAGACACGCCGGATTCTGGGCGATTACGTGCTTTCGCTCGAAGATTACAAGCAGAGGGCCGTCTTCCCCGACGAAATCGGCCGATACGCCTATCCCATCGATAACCATCCGGTCCGCCCCGGCAGAGACACCTACGAACAGCACCGGCGCGAGTTCGACGAGAATCCGCGACAGATCGACGTGGCAGGGTTGCAGAAGCGGCTGAAAGCCCTCGGAGCCTTTCTGCCGAATTGCTGACGCGGTTCCGTGTACCAGTCCCTCGCTTGAACCACCGGTGAGAGAGGATCTGCCGACGTATCGCGATCGCTCAGAATGGGACGGACGCCACCTTCGACTCTTTGGACGTCCTGCGTATAATAGCTGGCTTTCAACGCTCGGCATCCCAAGGGGACCCCATGGTGCAATCGCTGCTTGACGACCTGACGCCGGCACAACGCGAGGCCGTTACCCATTTCGAGGGGCCAATGCTCGTGCTCGCCGGGCCCGGAAGTGGCAAGACCCGTGTCGTGACCCATCGGATTGCCTGGCTGCTGCACAAAGGAGTCGCACGTCACAATATCCTCGCGCTGACGTTTACGAACAAGGCGGCGGAGGAAATGCAGGCGCGCATCGAGCGATTGGCGCCGGGTGAACGTGTTTGGGTGAGTACGTTCCACCGTTTCTGCGCACGATTGTTGCGGCAGTACGCCCCCTTGGTGGGGCTCCAGGAGAACTTCACGATTTACGATACGGCCGATAGCACCCAGGCCATGCGCCATGTGTTGGCGGAAGTGGGGCTCGATGTCGCCCGATTCAAGCCCGAGGGGCTCCGCCATGCCATAAGCTGGGCGAAGAACCACCTGCTGACCGTGGCGCGTTATCAACCGCGGCCCGGTGTTGAACTGGATACGGTAGTCCATCGCGTCTACCCGGCCTATCAGGGATTGCTTCAGAAGGCCAATGCGGTTGATTTCGACGATCTGCTGCTCCACGTTGCTGAACTGTTGCGCGAGAGCCCGGAGGTGCGGCAGAGTCTCGACGAGCGGTATCGGTTCGTCCTGGTCGATGAGTACCAGGATACGAATCTGGCGCAGTACGCGATTGTGCGGGCCCTTTCGATCGATCATCCGAATCTGGCCGTCACGGGCGATCCGGACCAGTCGATCTACGGTTGGCGCGGCGCCAATATGGGGAACATCCTGGAGTTCGACCGCGACTTTCCGGATGCGCGGGTCGTGCGGCTGGAGCAGAATTATCGGAGTACCCAGTGCATTCTGGCGGTTGCGGCGGAGTTGATTTCGCATAACGTGAAGCGGAAGGAGAAGGCCCTGTTTACAGAGAACGGCCGAGGGCAGCCCGTGCGAATGATCCGCTATGCAACGCAGCACGACGAAGCGCATGCCATTGCCGCGAGCATTGCCGCCGCGGTTCGCGCCGGGCGGCGTCGGCCGCGGGATTTCGCCATCTTCTATCGGGTCAACGCACTGAGCCGAGCGTTCGAGTTCGCGCTTCGCGAGGAAGGCATACCGTTCCAACTGGTCCACGGGCTCGAGTTCTTCCAGCGCCGCGAGATCAAGGACGTTCTGGCCTACGTCCAGTTGGCCGGCAATCCGCGGAACGACGTGGCCTTGCTCCGCATTATCAATACGCCGGCGCGCGGCATCGGGCCGACCACGGTCAAGCGGCTGTCGGCGCACGCGGCGGCGCGCGGACTGACCTTGCTGGAGGCCGCGCGCGACGTTGCAAACATCTCGGCCATTAAGGCCGGTACGGCGAAGAAAGTGATGCGGTTTGTGGCCATTGTCGACCGGCTCGTATCCTTGGCCGGGGCGCCCCTGGAAGAACTGCTCGGCACCGTGGTGGCCGAAAGCGGCTATCGCGAGTCGCTCGAAGCGTCCGAGAGCCCTGAAGATGAAGACCGGCTTGCCAACATCGAAGAGCTGCTCACCGTCGCCCGCGAGTTCGATGAACGGAACGGAGGCGCCGGCGCCCTGGAGGCGTTTCTCGAAGAGACCAGTCTGGTGGGCGATACGGACGATTGGGAGCAGACGGCCGACCGCGTGACCCTGATGACCTTGCATGCGGCCAAGGGGCTGGAGTTCCCCGTCGTCTTCATTACGGCAGTCGAGGAGGGTATTCTGCCCCACGAACGGAGCCGGAACGAAGCCAGTCAACTGGAAGAGGAACGGCGACTGCTGTTTGTGGGCATTACGCGCGCCCAGGAGCGGCTTCAGTTGAGTATGGCCCAATACCGCGATTTCCGAGGCGCGCGACGCATGACCATTCCGAGCCATTTCCTCATGGAACTGCCTCGCGATGAAATGGAGCACGAAGCGTCTGCCGCCGGCGAATGGATGGACACAGAGCCGCCCGATATCGAGCCGGTCTTCTCGCGCCCCGGAGCCGCAACTCCGGCCGCGACTGCCCAAGGCCAGGTCTCGCTGCCGTCGATCACGACGGCCGCCCAACTGTTGGCCGGGTCCGAGCCCGGCGCCGGGGTCTCGCCCGATGCGTTTGTGCAGGGAATGCTGGTGTGCCATCCGCAACGGGGGGTCGGCCGGATTGTCGCCCTGAGTGGAAATGGCGCCAACCGGAAGGCAATCGTCGAGTTCCTCGGCGGAACCGGCCGCGCCAGCTATATCCTGGCGAAAAGCCCGCTCCAGCCGGTCGGCCGCTCTTAGCCGCCCTGACTACTGCGCCTGCCCTATGCCGTCGACCAGTTCCTCGGCAACGATCCAGCCGCGGCAATTCGGGCTGCCGCAATTGCAGGGCATGGCTGCGTCTGCGGGCCAGCCGTAATCGATGGTCAGTTCTTCGCCGTCGTAGATGTCGCGATTGGCTTCCAGCCATAGTTCCGTTTCGCTCGGCGTGCCGTCCTCGTATTCAACCTGCAATAGCACCAATGAGCAGTTCGGCGAGCAACTGTGGTTCAGATACCGAAAAGGCGCCGTAGGTTCTAGCGAATGTTCACCGCCGAGATCCATACAGTAATTGGATGAGTGTGCCGGGTCCGTGATGATGCGGCCCCGAATTCGACCTATATAGCGATTGGCGCGAAAACGGCGGTTGGCGAAGACTCCCAGGCCGTGACGTGCAGGTTGGACATTGACTTTTCTCTTCTTCTGTTTGGCCATGGGCATTCATCGTAGGGTGCAATGAAGAAGGGATCCATCATAGGGTTTGAGTGAAAAGCGTCAAGGGGGCAGGCGGCAAGCATTTACAAAACGCCTTCAATGCGGTATCAATGAACTCAAACTGAAAACGCCACCACCGACCCTGCGTCGGTGGAGCGGTGTTTGAGAATGAACGAGTCTTCCAAGCGTTCCAAAGAGGCTTTCCCATGGACCCGACTCCCAGTACGTCTCCTGCCGCCGAAGCGCCGTCACCCTCGTGGAAGCCGCTACGACCGATTGACCGGCGTGTGGTGGGGGTCCTTGCCGAAAAGGCCAAGACAACACCCGACATCTATCCCATGTCGTTGAATGCGGTCTGTACCGGCTGCAATCAGAAGAGCAACCGGGCCCCGATCATGGGGCTGGAGCCGGAGGTCGTGGAAGAGTCGCTGGACCGATTGCGTGAAATGGGGGCCGTGACACTGATTGAAGGTTATGGCCGGGTTTCGAAGTATCGCCACCAGCTCTACCAGTGGCTTGGCGTCGATAAGGTGGAATTGGCCGTTATGACCGAGCTGCTGCTTCGGGGACCGCAGACCGAGGGGGAACTGCGGGGCCGTGCCGCACGTATGGAGCCCATTGCCGATCTGGCTGCGCTGCGCCCCGTCCTCGCCGAACTGAAACGCAAAGGCCTTGTCGTATCGCTTACCCCCGAGGGACGCGGCCACGTGGTGACGCATGCACTCCATATGCCTGACGAACTGGCGAAGATCCGCACGCAACACGAATGGACCAGTTCGGCGGCGGCCGCGCCCGGTGACGGAACGGAGCGCCGGCGCGCGACCGCACCCATGGGGTCGGCCGCGATGGAACAGCAGATTATCGACACGATTCGGGCTGATATCGAGGACCTGAAGCAGAACCTCGTGCAGCTTCGCGACGACATCAAGCATCTCGTTGCGGAAAACGAACGGATCGATCAGGATTTACGCCAGTTGAAGGACTCGCTGGGAGGTTGATGTGAGTATCTTGGTGGTGAACGCCGGTTCCAGCAGCGTGAAGTTCGCGCTGTTTCGCTTCGAGACGCTGGAGCCGAAGGCGCGTGGTCTGCTCGATCTGGGGACCGGTGAGGGGGCTGCCTCGCTGACACTTCAGCCCAGCGGCGGCGAGCCCCTAACACGCCAACTCGATGTGACCGGCTACCACGCGGCGGTTGTCGCCGCACTGGGCGTTCTTGCCGAAACCGGTTTCGCAACCGAGCAGCGTCCGATCCGTGTGGTCGGCCATCGCTTAATCCATGGCGGCGAGACCATTCGCCGCCCGGTCTGTATCGATGCCGAAGTCAAACGCCTCATCCGGCAATATACCCATCTGGCGCCGCTGCATATTCCGGCCGGCCTGGAAGCAATTGCCGCCACAGAAGAAGCGTTTCCTCAGACGCTTCAGGTCGGATTGTTCGATACGGCGTTCTTCGCCCATATCCCCCCTGCCGCGTATCTCTACCCTGTGCCTTACGAGTGGTATGAACAGTGGGGCATTCGCCGCTACGGCTTCCACGGTACGAGCCACGCCTACTGCACCGAACGGGCGGCCGAAATGCTCGGGCGGCCCGTGGAGCAGTTGCGGCTGGTAATCTGCCATCTGGGGCAGGGGAGTTCGGCAACCGCGGTTGACGGCGGCGTGGCCGTGACCAATACAATGGGCTTCACGCCGCTGGAAGGCTTCATGATGGGAACCCGGTCCGGAACCGTCGATCCGGGCATCCTGCTGTACGTGATGCGGGAGAAGGGAATGTCGGTCGATCAACTGGACAAGGCCCTGCACAAGCAGTCCGGCCTGCTGGGCATTTCCGGCCTCTCGGCCGATGTTCGCGACTTGGAGGCCGCTGCGGCCGAAGGCCATGCACGCGCCCGGCTCGCCCTGGACATGTGCGCCTACCGCGTGAAGACCATGATTGGCGCACTCGTGGCTACCTTGGGCGGTCTCGACGCCCTGGTCTTCACCGGCGGAATTGGCGAAAACTCCCACCTGTTGCGAGCCGAGATCTGTGCAGGGCTCGACTGCCTCGGCATCGTGCTCGATTCGGACCGCAATACCGCCTGCCGGCCCGACGCCGATCTGGCCACGCCCGACTCACCTTCCCGAGTGCTGGCGATCCATACCCGCGAAGACTTCATGATTGCCCGCGAAGCCAAACGGCTTGCCGTCGAGGCTTGTGGATAGTAGAGTAGGGGAGATTCGGTAGGCGAGAAGCGGTTTGGCCAAGAGGCCGAGCAGGGGAGTTGTGTGACCCTCCCTTCTGCTGCACCCCCCATAGGGGCGTACTCTGCTTGATCGTTGGGGCTCGCCCTTTCACCCGACGTTGGAACTATCGGAGGCCGAGAGCGATTACCATGACGCAGAAATCCCTGGATTTGAAACTGGCCCGTATTCTGTCCGATTCGTCGTGCAACGACTTCATCCTGGCCGATGCGAAGGATGCCGATATGGCGTTCGGCATGGCTGCCCCCGGTCGCAGTCCCGAGCATCATGCCGAAGAGGGCCGATTCCGATCGCTGGACGAGTATCGCGAATTGATCCGGCAGAACGTCGAGCAGGGATTGGTCGACATCATGCTCATGAGTGGCAGTACGGCCGAGTTGCTCGTGCTCGAGGAACGATTGTTCGACCAGAGCCATGTGACCCCGGCAATCCGTGCAAACGATACGACCGACATCTGGCTGGCCCAGGGCGGGACGTATCCGAAGCAGCCTTCGCGCCCGTTCCGGTCCGCCTCGATCGATCAGGCGATGTGCGGCAAGCCGGTGTGCGAGCCGCATGAACGGAAGCTGGGCGTGGACCTCGGGCTGTACTCGGTCACGTTCAACAACGACCTGGACGCCGACCACCGGATTCTGGAGGAATACCGACGGTTCCGCGACGAGGCGGCCTCCAAGGGCTTTCGCCATTTCCTCGAAGTGTTCGATCCGAATGCGCCGGCTGTGCCGCCGCCCGAGTTGGGCCGGTTCATCAACGACATGATCGCCCGGACCTTGGCCGGGGTTGCAGGTTCGGCGAGGCCGCTGTTCCTGAAGATCGTGTATCACGGCCCGGCGGTTATGGAGCAGCTCTGCCAGTACGATTCGCAACTGGTGGTCGGCATTCTCGGTGGTTCTTCCGGCACGACCTTCGACGCATTCTATCAGCTTTGGGAAGCGAAGAAGTATGGCGCCCGTGTTGCGCTCTATGGCCGGATGATCAACAACTCGGAGCACCAGCTCACGTTTGTCGAGCATCTGCGCGCCGTGGCCGACGGCCACATGCAGCCGGCCGAGGCGGTTCGATCCTATCACGGCGCCCTGCAACGGCTTGGTATTCGACCCTACCGCAGTCTTGAAGATGACATGCAGAATACCAAGCGGGCGAGCGCCTATTCCGGTACGGGCCAGACGGGCGGTTCTGCCGCCGCGGCAACGGCGAAGGCCAACACAACCAACGGGGCCTATCCGCTTACGGCCGACGGCCAACCTGACTTCGCCCGCATGACGACCTCGCAGAAGGTCCTTTGGAACCGCCAACGCTGGGAAAAGATTCTCGGATAACGCGACACTTAGGGTGGTGCGAAAGGTAGGGTGGGTCGAGGGACGAGACCCACCACGATCTTGCTACTCGAATTCGCAACCCAGGCCTTGTTACTCGAATTCGCAGGCCACGCCAAACTCGTCCGCAATCCGCCGCACCAATGCTTTGTGCCGCGAGGGGCACTGGTGTTCCCACTCCACCAGAACCTCGGCGAACGTCAGCGTCCGACCCTGCAAAGCGTCGCGGCGATGATGCAGCCAGGTCAGGGCTTCCCAATGTCCTGGGCTCTCTTCGAACCAGGGCAGTAGCCGGCAGGCGACCACGGCGTTCAACTCCCGGTTGATCGGGTCTGCCCGGAGTGCCTCCTTGTGCGTTGTATACCAGTCGGCCAGGGAGACGTCGTCGGGAATCGCTGCTTTTTCCAGAATAGGCTCCGTATACTCGGCCAGGTTCGGGGCGAACGATTCCCAACCTGGAAAAGGCGGCTGGCGTTTCCAACGTTCCGAAAGCGCGCGCAGGACGAACAACGACGCCATCTCGGAAAGACTCTCGTTCAGCCAACCTGCCTCGTGCGGATAGGGCAAGTCGGCATTGTGCAGAATGTGGCAGTGCTCGTGCGCAAACTGGTAGACGTACTGACACCAGAACCGGCTTCGGGCCGTCAGTAGCACAACATCTTTCGTGTGTTGCCCGCGAGGCCCGCCCTCGTAGAATATCTGCGGAACGCCTTCGTGGCGGAACATGACAGAAATAGGCCGAAACTGCCGTTCAGGATAGTATTGCATCAGCTCGTCGCAAGCCGAACGCACTACCTGCTCGACTGTGTGGTCGTACGTCTCATGCCAGCCGGGCCACACGGTAAGTTCATAGGCAGGCAAAGACCGGCCGGCGGTCTCCGCCTCCGGAGTCGGAAGGGGAAACATCGTACTGCCAACAAGGAGGATCAGGGCTGCGGACTGCATGATGTCATGATAACACAATCGAGTGTCGCACGACACATGCCAGGAGTCAATGCCTTCCAGGCCGAAAGGGGGGGCGGCGAGGTCGCCTCTGCTGTAGCGAAGCTGCCCCTTAATCGCGGAGGTCCGTCGACCGGTGGCCACGTTTGCGGATTTCCATCTTCCCAAAAACGTTCTGTGGGATGGGGTTTAGCCGTACGCCTGGGTACAGCAGCGGACTTCCATTTCACGCAACGGCCACCGGCGGGCTTGCCCCGCCTGGAGCCGTGGTCATCCAGCTAACCGTGGAGCACGAGCCATGTTCTCACCCCGCACGGCGCCGTGCGGGGCGAGATTGGATTGGCGGCGTTACCAGTAGCCAACTGACCACGGCTCCAGGCCGGGCAAGCCGGCCGGTGGCCTTTTTCAGCCGTGCAAGTTGCTGCACCCCGTACGCCTGCTGGGCAGCGCGCCCATTGCCCGTTTTCGATTGTCTTTCTATAATCAGCGAAGCAGCGTCCAAAAGGAAGTCGGGATGTCCATGCCCGAATACGAATCGGTTCTATCTGCAGGGAGCGCAGCTCTCGGTGCCTGATCGACTTCGACTGATTGACGAATTGCCGTCTTCCGTTCCAAACGACCAGCCGCCGACGTTGTCCGGGCAGTGGCTTGCGGAGATCGAACGGCGGTCTGCCGAGATTGACTCTGGGGCTGTGACTGTCGAGTAGCGATGGCACACGCCAAGAGACGACCTGACTATTGGAGTAAACGGTCACCCATGTGAGTTGAAGTTGCTATTGAAGGAAGCGCAGAAGCATGCCTGAACCTCAACATACCTATGTGCTCGATGTGATGGCCGAAGACCGTCCGGGGATTGTCGCCTCGGTGAGTCAGGCGGTAGAATCGCTGGGCGGCAACATCGACGCGTGCAGCCAAACCGTCTTGAGCGGCTATTTCACCCTCATAATGATCGTGAGCCTCCCGGAGCAGATTGCCCCGGACGAATTGGCCGAACGCGTTCGGACGGCCGAGGGCGCCGGCCGGCCCTACCAGGTATTGGTCTATCCCTGGAAACCCCAGCCCAGTTCGGCCGTGCCTGAACCGACCGAGCAGTTCGTCATCACGGTATTCGGAAGCGACCAGCCAGGCATCGTCCGCCGGTTCAGCCAATACCTGGCCGGCAAGGATATCAACATTGTCGATCTCTACGGTCATCACGAGGGCAACGAGTTCGTACTCATCGGGCAGGTAGAGGTTCCCAAGCGATGGGACGTCCGCATGATGCAGGCGGATCTTGAAGAGATGGGCAAGGAATTGGGGTTCACGGTGCGGCTCCAGCACGAGAACGTCTTTGTGGCGACCAACCAGTTGCGATTCACCCGATCGTCGTGAGTAAGGACTGAAACACCATGCTGCGTACGGAAGAAATCCTCTCGACCATCGACATGCTCCATGCAGAGCACCTCGACGTCCGGACCGTGACTCTGGCCTTGAACCTGGACGACTGTGCCGCGCCCAGTATCGATCAAGTGTGCCGCAAGGTGCGGCAGAAGATTCTTGCGCGCGCGAGCCGGCTGGTCGAGACGTGCGATCGCGTCGGGGCGAAGTATGGGATTCCGGTCATCAACAAGCGTTTGGCTATTTCACCTGCCGCAACCCTGCTGGCCGGCCACGGCCGCAGTGCGGCCGTACGCCTGGCCCAGGCGCTCGACGCGGCGGCCGGCGAATGCAATATCGATTTCGTCGGCGGATTCACCGCGCTGGTGCACAAGGGGGTCGGCGCAGGCGACGACGTGGTGATCCGCTCGCTGCCCGAGGTGCTCGCGCAAACGTCGCGCGTGTGCGCCTCGGTGAACGTGGCGTCCCGCAAGGCGGGGATCAACATGGACGCCGCGCTTCAGATGGGACGTACGCTGCTGGACATCGCCAGTGCAACGGCCGCACAGCGAGGTTTCGGCTGTGCGAAACTGTGCATCTTCGCGAACATCCCGGAAGACAATCCGTTCATGGCCGGCGCATACATGGGGGCAGGCGAGCCGGAGTGTACCATCAATATCGGCGTCTCCGGGCCGGGCGTGGTCTGCAGCGCGTTGCGCCGCCGGCAGGCGACCGGCGCCAAGTTGACTCTGGGCGATCTGGCCGAGGAGATCAAGATTACCAGCTTCCGCGTGACCCGCGTGGGCGAGTTGATCGGCCGCGAGGTTGCAACCGAACTCGACCTGGCGTTCGGCATTGTGGACCTGTCGCTTGCCCCCACACCCACCGTCGGTGACAGTGTTGGTGAGATTCTCCAGATGCTTGGCATTGCCCAGGTGGGCGCCCCCGGTTCGACCGCGGCCGTCGCCATGCTGAACGACGCCGTGAAAAAGGGCGGGCTGTTCGCTTCCAGCTCGGTCGGCGGCTTGAGCGGCGCGTTCATTCCTGTCAGCGAAGACGCGACCCTGGCCGAAGCCGCCGCCGCGGGCCACCTCGTGCTGGAAAAGCTCGAAGCCATGACGAGCGTCTGCTCGGTTGGGCTCGACATGATTGCCGTACCTGGCGATACCCCGGCCGAAACCCTGGCCGCCCTGATTGCCGACGAGATGGCCATTGGCGTGATCAACAATAAGACCATGGCCGTACGACTGATACCTGTCCCGGGTGCGAAGGCAGGCGATATGGTCGACTTCGGCGGCCTGTTCGGTAAGATGCCAGTCATGGCGATTCGCAACGCCGGCGCCAGCGAGGCCTTTGTCCGCTTCGGCGGCCGTATTCCCGCCCCGTTGCAGTCGTTGGGAAACTGATCACGGCTCCAGGCCGGACAAGCCGGCCGGTGGCCTTTTCCCGGATACATGTCGGGTCCTGCACCCCACCGCGAATTGTCGCACGACTCTCCGAGTCGTGAACCTTCCGGACGAAATCGACTCGGAGAGTCGAGCGAGGAAGACGCGCGGCGTCGAGTCGGAAAAGGTTCTTGCACCGTCAGGACCGAGCGTGGCGGATAGCAAGAAAACGGCGATAAATCACCGTACTCCGTAGGGTGATAACGCGTGGGTGAACCCAAATGCTGAAACATTCGGAACCACCCACCCTACGATGGATGCGCACACCATTCAGAAGACAAACAGGAGCCCGCAAAGGAAGCAGAGAAAGAATGACGAATGACGAATGCCAAATGTCGGGGTGCAGGAACGGACCTGTATTTCACGGAAGGGCCACCGGCGGGCTTGTGGCCTGTTGATTTACCGTCGTTCCGCATCTCCGAGGCGGAATATCTTCGGGGCTTCCGGCAGAAGCCCCCAATATCCAGCGTCTCCGAAAAACGCAGCAACAATAAATCAACAGGCCGCTTGCCCCGCCGGAGCCATAGTCAGCCAGTTACAAGCACATTTCAGCCACAATCTTTTCCTCTGCGAATCGACGCCGCCTCTGGCAGCGTCGATTCGCAGAGGAAAACGGAAATGTTGGCGACCGTCTGCCCCGACCTTCCCGTTACTCGCTGCCCTGGCACCCACGCCTCCGGCGCATTTTCGCCGAAGGCGATCAGCACCGTAGCCTGGGGTTTTTCTACCCCAGGACCCATGGCCGCGCCACGTCTCCCGCGTATTTCCCCGACGTTTTGCCGCCGTAGGCGGCAAAACGTCGGGGCATCCATTGCGTTCAGGTCGGCCGTTTCCGCGTACGGTTCGCCGCCTTTGGCGGCGAACCGTACGCGGAAACAATACATGGATATGGGGTGGAACGTGGTTCCACGCGTGATGACGCCTGGCTACGGTCACAATCGCCTTTGGCGAATACGCGCTGACCCGTTTGGTTCTCTGACCCCAAAAGCCTTTCTGGGCGATGATGGCGAACACAGGCTTCGGCCGTTGCGTTCCCACGTGCTTGTAGTGCAAGAGGCCAAGCGTCGGGCAGAACAAGAAAACGGCGATGAATCACCGTACTCCATAGGGCGATAACGCGTGGGTAACGACGAACAGGAGGACGCGGAGGAAACAGAGGAGAGAAGCCTGCCTTGCAGTACGCAAAGCGGTCGCTTGCCGGTTGTCGCACGACTATCCGAGTCGTGAACGTGCCAGACGGAATCGACTCGGAGAGTCGAGCGACGAAGAGGGACGAAATCGACTCGGAGAGTCGAGCGACGAAGAGGGACGGAATCGACTCGGAGAGTCGAGCGACGAAGGGGGACGGAATCGACTCGGAGAGTCGAGCGACGAAGAGGGACGGAGTCGACTCGGAGGGTCGATCGACGAAGACGGGCGGGGAGGGGAGAAGTTTCGGCCGCGCAAGACCTTCGATTACGAGTACGAGCACCGCTAAAGCTGAGCACGAGTACGAGTGCAAAGTTCGTGCTCGTGCTCGTGCTCGTGCTCGTGCTCGTAATCGTAATCGGAACGCACGCGCGACGTTCGGTCCGGCTGCCAAGCCTGACGTTCGGCCGGAGAGAACAAAGACAACGGCAGTGTGGTAAGAGACGAAAACGGTGATGAATCACCGTATTCCATAAGGCGATAACGCGCGGGTGAAGCTGTATGCCGCAGACGTTCGGAATCACGCAAGCTACAGCTAAAAGGCCGGGGATAGGCATTCCGGCGAGTCGTTCCGCGGGTTGTTCACTACCGGGCCGACTGGATGCGATTGCATCGGCTCGGCCTGGTAGGGACGCAATACGGGCGCAAGGGTCGCCGCATTTTCGACTGTCGGATCGAGCCAAAGGCCGTAGTCTTCCGGCGATACGATGACCGGCATGCGGTTATGGATGGGGCGAACCAGTTCGTTCGGTTCCGTTGTCAGCACGGTACACGATTCGATATACGAATGATCGGGCCCCTCCCAGCGCTCCCACAGTCCGGCCAAAGCGAAGAGGCGGTCGTCCGGCAGGGTAATGAAGAACGGCTGTTTGCGCCGGCCGTCCTTCTGCCATTCGTAGAAGCCGTCGGCGGGAATAAGGCAGCGCCGGCGACGGAACGCCGCCTTGTAGGCAGGCTTTTCTGCCACGGTCTCCGCCCGGGCATTGATCATACGGGCGCCGATGGCCGGATCCTTGGCCCAATGGGGAATCAGGCCCCAGCGGAGTTCCGCCAGTTCCGGTCCTTCCGCCGTCGGGCCGCCGCCCATGCGCACCGCCACTACCGGCTGCGTCGGCGCGATGTTGTAGCGCGGCGAGAGCAGCGGCATTTCGCCCGCCAGGCCGAAATGCTCGATCAGAATGTGCATCGGGGTCCGCAACGTGAAACGACCACACATAGTGCCCTATTCTATCCGACCGAGGCCGACCATGCCACAAGGGGCCAGATCGATGCTTCCGTCTGCCCCTACACCACCCTGCCGCACACCGACCTTACAGGATCTTGCCACCGCGTCTTCGCCTGACCATAATGATCTGCTGGAAGGGAGTACGGGGACTGCAAGCCGCGTCGCAATTCGCGTTCTCCCCGCTGCTTTGTCCGAATGGACACCTTGCCTGCCAACCGTTCAGCCAGCCCCCCTGCAACAACAAGGAGCAAACCTCATGCGAAGACAAGGTCTCACTGCAACATTACTATGTGCACTCGTTGCCCTGCTCTCCGGTATGTCGTCAGGCGCCGAACCGCCGCAGCAACCCACGCAGCAGAAGACACTCAACGTACTATTCATTGGCAATAGCTTCACGGCATGCCATAGCCTGGCGAACGTCGTGAAGGCAATGGCCGAAGCCGGTGATCCCGATCTTACCTTCGACGTAACGACGGTCCTCTACGGCGGGCGGCGACTGGTGGATCATTGGCGATTGGGTACTCCAAACTTCGTACGGATTATGGACCTGACGCCGGAGGAAGAGCAGGCGACCATCAAGTCGCTGGAGGAGATGATTGCGAAAGACCCGACAGACAAATACGCCATGGCGGCGTTACGGCGTCACCGCAGGCTGAGCGAGTCGCTTGAATCGAGCCGCAAGCGGTGGGACTACGTCGTGCTCCAGTCATACCGCGACGACATGGAGGGCGATAAATCGCTATACGCCGAGTATGCGCCGAAGTTCGCCGAGTTGGTCAAGGCGCAAGGCGGACGCGTCGTGTTGTACGAGACGACGCCGACCACACAGAACAGCAAGCCATTGACCGCCCCGCCCGATCCGGCCCCCGTCATCGAAAAGGCCAAGGCAATCGCAGCACTGGGCAGGCAGACCGACGCCATTGTTGTCCCCATGTCCATGGTAGGCCTGCGTTGCCAAACAGTCCGGCCCGATCTGCCACTGCGCTATGTCACAGACGGGCACCTTAATCAGACAATGGGATACCTCACGGCATGTACTATCTATGCCGCCCTGTTCAATCGCAGCCCTGAAGGACTGCCCATCGACACGGTGAACGAAGGCCGCATGAAGGATGGCAAGCCGGCTCCAGATCCTGACGGAGGACCGCTGAAGCGAACCTTCTCAGCCAAAGACCGTGCCGATCTGCAGCGCATCGCCTGGGAAGGTCTCAAGCAGTTCCAGGAAGTCGCAGCGACACACAAGTAGACTCCCCATCCGGTGAAGCAGAAGGCAGCGTCGCTGTCTGCCGGAGCATCATCGGACCAACAGGATGCGATCGACCAGGACCCGGGGCTTCTCCTGCGAGTCTCTCTGGTAGGGCGATCCGGCAAGCTTGACGGAGACATAGACGTCCCACTGGTTGTCCGCCTCGGGCAGGTAGGCCGTGTCGATACCGATACTGATCAGCCAGCTCCAGTGGACCCAGACAATGGCGGTCGGCTCGATGTCGAACCGGCCAAGATGAATCAGGTGGAACTTGCCGTCCTGGGGAATCTCCTCCTGCGGAATCGTACGGCTGACCAGAATCTTCTTCTGGGCTCGGTTGTAGATTCCCAGGTTGAACGGGCGCGTGTGGTAGTCTTCACGCGTTTCGTTATCCGGGAGGATGGCGGCCTTGCCTCCTACGCCATCGGGATCGGGCACAGTCTTCACCCCGCCGACGAAGGCTGCCCAGTTCACATCGACGACTTCCTTGCCCCTGAACTCGGCCGGCAGTTGCACCGACTTGCCTGTAAACCGGAGTTTGTCCGTCTCGATTCGGACCTTCGCGTCGCTCAGCTTCGCATCATTCCGGGCATAGACGTCGGAGTTGTAGAAGTGTTCCGCCTGCACGAGCGAGTTCTTTGCGTAACGCGTGAACAGGGCAGGAAGGTCGCACGGAGGATTCCCGCCGGCGGGCAGATTTTCCTTGTAGCGGCGGCCCAGATGCAGCAGTGCCGCGTCGACCGGCACGCGTTCGCGCCCGACGTTCTTCAGGGCAACCGGATCGGCGGCGGCAAGGCGTTCAGCTTCATCGAGCCATCCGTTGACGGTGGCAAGGAAATCGCGATCGAGGTATGGCAATGCATTGGGCGTGGTGCGCCCCAGTGCGACATCGGCCGCCTTCTCGCGATCTTGCAGGTAATTGATGTACTTGAGCATAGGCGTCGCGGCCGGTCCGTACATGGCCTTGCAGAACCGTTCGGCTAGTACCTCGTACGGCTGATCGGGATCCTGCATCATCTTCAGACCGAACCATGCCTTGAAGGGAAAGAAGCTGGTCTGGCCGGCGGCCTCGCATTCGACAAAGAGCGTCTTGACGTGATGATCGCGGTAGAACTGCATGTCCTCCTGGACGTGGCGGGCGTTCAGGTAGGGCGGATGATACGGCTTCGTGTACAGAATCCAATAGTCCCAGACGGCAAGGTTCGGGGCGATCTCGGCCCATCGCACGAAGTTGTCGTGATAGTCCCGGTTGCGCGGATGGCTAACCGGAAACTGCGTATCCGCCTTGCCCGAGGGATAGAACTCGCAACCGAGCTTGCATATGCGAATCATCACATTGTCGGCCGGCCTGATATGCTTGGGGGCGTCGAGCGTAAACGTGTACGCGAACGTCTGGATGTAGATATCCGGGTAGTCCTTGGCGATATCGGCGGCGATGTGATTGATGAAATCCAGCAGGACGCCGCTATACGCGCCCTCGCGCTCCAGCACGGCCAGGCAGCCGGGACACTGGCATTCGCCATGGCAGTCGTTGTGGCTGATGTCGTAGATGCAGGGGTACTGCGCCGGCGAGGCGGCCCGCTCGCGGTCGCGGCGGATGAACTCGCGAAGCTGTTTGCACACGGCCTTGCGCACCTCGGGATTCGTTAAACAGAACTGCGACGGCCCCGAGCCCGACGTCGATCGGACTCGCTGTCCGTTCTTGTGCAAGGCAAACCATTCGTCCGGCCAGTCTTCGCTTGTATACGCGTGAAACGTGTGGCATCCTCCCGGCGAACCGTGAGGTTCACAGCCGCCCAGTTCCTCAGGAATGTAAATCTGGGCGTTCATCTTGTTACGGACCAGGAAACGGACCGTCTTGGCCGACAGGCCGACTCCGGGATAGATGCAGCGGTTCATAATGGCCGGTTGTGTGCGCACGTTCCAGTCGACGGCCTTCCGGTCAATCGCGGGAACGAACTCCGTCTCGACATCCGCCCAGGTAACGCCGAGCCGTTCGAGCAGATCGTACGCGCCGTAAAGCACGCCCCGCGGACGCCCGCCTGCAACGATCAGATTGTCGCCGCTCGTCCTGAGTATCCATGCCTCCTTGCCAAGTTCCTCGCAATCGATTCCCGCTTGCCGGGCCATTGCGGTCGGTCCGACATAGACGGCAGGTGTGACGGCCTGCGTCTCCGGTGTAATTGCACATGGCGCGGCAACCATTTTGCCGAGATAGGTCTTCAGTTCCTCGGCGGCCGTCTGCTCGGCGGGCGTGGCCGAATCGGCAAGGACGATCGTGACCGGCCGCCCCTTTTCGAGTACGAAATCGCCCCTTGTCGAGCTGACAAGGAAGACCAGAGGCAGGACAACAGCAATCGGACAGGCGGCTGCTTTCAGCATAAGGTGATTCTCCCATTCGGCTGCCACATCGGCCAATTCAGCCGAGCGCACGCGGACTTAAGATGATCTCGAAACGCTCGTCGTTTCCCAGGTTGGGAATCTCAAATCTCAAATCTCAAATCAAACATCAACCATCAGAAATCAAACATCCAAAAACCGTTCCCACAATCGGGGCGAGCAAATGGAATGCACATGGGCAGCCCGAACGCGTCCAGACTGCCCATGCTGTACGTTGGGGTCCCGCTACGGGAACCACACGTTGCTGACTATTGGTCGGCCTTGATGGCAATCATGTCGATTGTCATGGTGCGACCTTCCATTCCGACGGCGTGAACGGTCAGCTTGGATGCGGCAGGCGGGCGGTTCGGATCGAAGATCTTCGGGCGTGTCCTGTCGACCCATCGTGCAGCGTCATGATCGGCAACGTAGTACGTGGCCTTGACCAGGTGGCGCATGTCGCTGCCGGTCTCGTCCAGGATCTTCTGCAACTGCCCGAATACCAAATCCGCCTGTGGCTGGCCGCGACTGGGCTTGCTGGCGTACTGGCCCGAGATGAAGATCTGCGGATCCGTTCGCAGCAGCGCCACCCGGCTGAACGTGTTCGACGGGCGGAACTCGGGCGGCGTGTAGAATTCGAGCGGCTCCTTCGCCTCGTCCGATGCCGACAGTTGGCAAACCAACTCGATTTCGACCGGAACGGGCGCCAGCCATTCCACAAAGACCATCGGCGGGGCGGTTTGATCCGGGAAGAACTTCTGTACCTCTTGCTGGACAGCTTCAGCCGAGGTCATCGGTCGCAGAAAGACCTTCACCTGCACGATCTGCGCGGGCGAAATCTTCAAATGCCCGAGCGTCCGCATGAGCACGGACATCGAGACGTTCGTCGCCGATTCGGTGAGTCCGGCTTCGGCCGCCTGGCCGGAGATATAGGCAATGTCGCCCCGCGGCAGTACGGCCACATCGGCAACGTTCTGCTCGCCTGCAACGGCCTCGCATCGCTTCCGCACAACCTCCTTGTCGTCGTCGCTGCCGGCTGCGACTGCATCGAGTGCGACCATCGCGCCGCGGTGGGCCAATGGCGTTTCCACCGACGTGATGGCGGGGCGCACCGAGGGGGGCAGCCGTTTGGCCAGAAGCTCGCGGACGCGGGTAACGGTCGCCGGCGCCAGTGCATAGACATTCAGGCGAATCAGCTTGTCCGGGCCGGAGCCGGCGTCTTTCAACACGGCTTCCAGATTGTCTAACGTCTGCTCGATCTGCTTATCGACCGAGCCCTCGCCGATCAGTTTGCCCGCCTTATCGAGCGGGAACAACTGCCGGGTATAGACCAGCGGAACGTCCGGAACGATCACAGCCTGCGACATGCCTTCCGGAGCGTCCAGTGGAACATACTCGATCGACGCGCTGTCGGACTTGGCGTCCGGCTTCTTTGCAGGTTGTTCGTCGGCAGGGCAGGTCGTCAGTCCAAGGGCATAAGCCGCCAGGAAGGCGGCGGTCAGGAATCGCCAGGTCATGGGGTGTCCTCGTGAATCGCCCTGACGCAACCGGTGGGATCAGGTCGTTTCGGAACGGCCCGGTACCGTACGTCAAGGCTGTTGTTAGGGGGGTTCAGACTTCGGTCGGGAGTTCGTACGGTTTCCGTTTCGGCACGTCAAGATACTCGTTGGCCTCGTCATCGCCGGGGAAGACTTCCTTCTCCGGATCCCATTGGAGGCGACGGCCCAAGCGCCGGGCGATATTGCCCAGGTGACACAACGTGGCCACGCTATGCCCAGCCTCGATCGGCATGATCGGGTCCTTGCCCGAAACGACGCAGTCGAAGAAGTTGTGCATGTGGTTGTCGCTTTCGTACACACGTTCGGCGTCGGCGGGAAGCGGATCTTCATCCAGGCCGACCGGATCGCATTCGTACCCTTCGCGGAAAATGGTGATCGTTCCCTTTTCGCCGATGAAGGTGGCGCCGCCCCCGAGCTTCGGATCGATCGAACTGAGCGACAGGACGACACCGTTGGGGTACCTGTAGTGGATCACCGTCTGCGAGCAGGCGGCATCGCCGCGATCTCGCGTTTCCGGCAGATCGTAAACGATCGTGGGAAGCTTCTCTTCGGGCGTAACCCAGATTTCCTCCGGACCGCTGTGGTCCATGTCCAGGGCCCAATGGACCATACTCAGGCCGTGGCAGCCCCAGTTGGGCAATTCGCCCCCGGAATAAGGCCGGAACGACATCCAACCCGGCCCCACGGCAAACTCCTCGGCCGGTCGTGTGTAGTAAGGTTCTTCTCGCGCATACGGAATGCGCGACAGATACAGGTCGGTGTGGTAAGGCACGACTTCGTTCGGCCCGCACCAGGCATCCCAGTTCAGACCTTCCGGAATCGGTTGGGCAGGGAAGTTGCATTCATAGGCGCTCGGGTAGTTGTAACCGATCACCTGCTGAATCTTGCCGATTCGCCCGTTGCGAATCAACTCGACCGCCTTTCGCGTGGCCGGGTGAGATCGCTGCTGCTCGCCCGTCTGGAACACTCGCTTGTACTTGCGAACCGCCTCGATCATCTTGCGGCCTTCGCGGATCGTATGGCTCAAGGGCTGTTCGCCGTAGATATGCTTGCCCGCCTGGCAGGCATGGATACAAGGCAGATAATGCCAGTGCTCCGGCGTGGCGTAGATGACGACATCGACGTCCTTGCGGTCCAACAGTTCGCGATAGTCGTGATAGGCCTTGGCCCGGTAATTGCGCGCCCACTCTTTGGCCCGGCCAAGATTGAAATCGGCACAGGCCACAATGCGAGCGTGGGCCGGCGGCGCACCCTGGCCACCCTTACCGATGACCAACTGCCCGTTGCGTCGGCCGCAACCGATAATGCCAATGCCGATCTGCTCGTTGGGACTTCGGACCGGCTTCTCCGCCGCGTCCGGGTCCGGTGGGCAAGGCGGTTTCGGCCGAGAAGCCTGGCTTGTCGGGCCGGGGCATCCCGACAGCGATACGGTCGCTGCCGCCCCTAACGCCTGCCCGAGAAGTCGGCGTCGCGAGAACTTTCCGTTGACTGGCATACAACTCCTCCTCCTTAGAATTCGTACCCGGTGGGAATCACAGCCGCACTTCTTCCGCATTACCTCATGCACTGTATACCACGCGTGACGGCAAATCACAACACTTGCGTGTGGCTCCTTCCCTTCAAAAAAGCCCAACATGTGTCACAGATCGCGAGAATAGGGCTTGGACAGAATAAGAAAGACTTGTGAACCCAAAAGAAGGCCAATTCGGCAACCTGCATGGGGGGGCGGCAAGGTTGTTCTCGGGAACCGGGACGCAGAAACGGAAGGGCCTTCATTCCTGCTTCCCGGGAACCACCATCCCCCGGCTCTCTGGAATTACCAGCCCCGGCTGGCAAAAACGGCCATCAAGCCAGTCGCAAACCGCGTGGCAACGATTCACCGAAAATGAGGTCTTCTTCATCGCGATCGAGCCGGCCGCCGCGTTCGACAAGCTCGATGAAGTGGATCGGCGCATCGACCCCGCTCAGCCAGTCGGCCGCCTTGCGGCGGAGTGATTCCGGCAGGTCCCGGTAACGGTCGTCCGTTCGCCGGGCAAGTTCCATCGCCGCCAGCTTCATGCTCGGTGCGGGATCGCGTGTTTCCAGCAACACGTTGAGCCAGGCAGACACCGTCCCGGCCGGTACAACGCCGTTCAACGGCCCGTAGATCGGCTGCCGGCCTCCGATTCGGCCAATCGCCCACGCCAGCGGATCTCGCACCGGTTCGAATTTCCGTTTCCGCAACAGATCGACGAGTATCTGCCCCAGAGATTGCTTGGTATCGGCCGGAAGCAATTCCAGGCTGCCCAGCAGTCGCCATAGTTCGGCCGTCTCTTGGGGCCGGAGTCCCAACTCGCTGCCTCGTCCTTTGCCGGTGGTGAGTTGCCGATGCATGGCGCGTACGGGCCCAAGTAGCGGTTCTGCCACCGCCTGCTGCTGACCTGGCGAGAGCCCGCCGGCAATCCGCCGCCACAGGATCCAGCCTTCATTGCGGATTTGCGGCGAGGCATGGAACAGCTTCCCCTGGACGAGCCGCCAGGTCTCGGTAACACGCCAATCGTCCACAGCCAGACCGTAACCGGGCCGCAGCGCGAACCCGAGCAGGTTCAGCCATCGCGCCTCGTGGACCGCACTCCGCCCGCGCCCCTCTTCACATTCGACCAGCGACTCCCAGATTCTCCGCAGCAAGGAGGCAGGCCACTGCTCGCGCGAACTGCCGACGGCGTCGCTCAATCGGCGGACGAGTTTCTGCGGCTTTTCCTCCCCTTCCGGTCCGAAGGTCGCTTCAATCGCCGCCCGGCACGCCTGCCACGTTTCTTCATCGACCACGCCTTCGCGTTCGGCCAGTCCCTGGTGGGCAACGGCGTCGGTTTGCGTCGCGGCGCGCACGTCGAACTCCAGCCGCCAACGATTGCGCGTACCGGGCTCCGAACACCAGAGTTCCAGCGTGCCGATTTCGCTGAGCCCTGCATGAAGGTGCACGCCAATCCGGTCCGAAAGCGTCCGACCTCGCGTCTTCAGTACCGTGCGAATCGGCGGCAGGGCCGTAAGCTTCTCGGGATCGAACGGCAGCAGCTCGCCGGGCCGGTCAGTCAGTCGCGTGCTGGAAACATAGAGCGGGAATTCGACCGGCTGATCGATGAGCAGGTCGAACTTGCGATCGAGTTCCACCTGTTGACCCGGCTCGACTCCGGCCGGAATCAGGCACAGTGCCTGGGCGGCGTCGCCTGCATCCGCACCTTCAACGCCCACATAGTAGGTTCGCGCCAGACCGGCGGCAATCCGCACGCCTTCACCGCGCCGCACCATGCCGAAATAGGCTGCCCCGCGAGCCACCGCCAGGTCAAGCCGATCATTGCGCAGAACGACCGGCCGCCAGTCGCCCGCCGGACCTTGGAACCAGCCGGAAATGGCGTCCAACAAACGCTGGCGCAGTTCCGGTGAATTGAACACGGCGCCGTTGAACAGCACCAGATCGGGTCGGGCCGGATCGTGTGTTTCGTGCTGCTGCCGGTCGTGTTCCTGCTGCTGGTCGCCTGCGTGCCGGTGGGTCGCCAGGAATGCACCCAGGTAGCGAGTAATGGCCGCGTCGGGGGCGTAAGGCAATCCGAACTCCTGAAAGCCCGACACCCGGTTGCGCGGCCGCGCGCCCAGCGCTACCTGCGGGAAGAAACCTTCGACCAATACCTTATGGGCTTCCTCCCGCGTCACTTCCACTTGCAGCCCGCCGCCGATCAACCGCGTACTGCGACCGGGCAGATGGACCGTCAAACGTTCCGGCGGATTCTCGCCCAACAGGGTCTCTTTGGCCTGGCGGCATGCACGGACCAGGACGGCCCACTGCCCGGGCTCCAGTTTGCCGCCGTCGGTCACTCGCGTCTCAAGATACTGGGCAAGGGCCAGATCGAAGTTGTCGCCGCCAAGGATCAGATGCTCGCCGACGGCCACACGGTGGAATCGGACCTTGCCTTCCTCGCCGCGTCGCACGCGTATGAGTGTGAAGTCACTCGTCCCCCCGCCGATATCGCACACCAGAATCTTCTGTCCCAGCGTGACCTTCTGATCCCAGTCGTCGCGATGGCGATCGATCCACGAATAGAATGCCGCCTGCGGCTCTTCGATCAGCACAACGCGCGGCAATCCGGCGCGCCGCGCCGCCTTGATGGTCAACTCGCGCGCGACTTCATCGAACGATGCCGGCAACGTGAGGACGACGTCTTGCTGGGCCAATGGGAACTGCGGATGGTCGTCGTCCCACGCGAGTCGGATGTGTTCCAGATACCGCGCACTGGCGTCGATGGGCGACAGACGCCCGACGTCCTCGGCCCCCTGCCACGGCAGGATTTCGGCCGTCCGGTCCACC
Source organism: Thermoguttaceae bacterium (assembly GCA_040772845.1). Classification (GTDB taxonomy): domain Bacteria; phylum Planctomycetota; class Planctomycetia; order Pirellulales; family Thermoguttaceae; genus PWXP01. The sequence goes on along the minus strand of JAXGXG010000001.1, from coordinate 5,980,595 downwards.
CCAGAGTGACACAGCCACGACTTGGCCGAGACGATCAGCCGGCCCGGCGCCTTGCCGCCATGATCGCGTGCGAACGTACCGACCGTGTGATCCGGATCCGTCTTGTGCCAGGCACAGCGCAAGGCCTTTTCGGCAAACTCGCTTGCCGCCGCCTCATAATGAAACGAAGGAAGCGTCTCCCTCCGCTCGACCACCCCCGCTTCAACTACCTGAGGGATGGCAAACGTCTCAATCCGACGCGGCTGCCCAGTCGTATCGACAAAACAGACGGCCGAATTGGTCGTCCCAAGGTCGATTCCCACAACGAATCGGGATTCAACGGCAGGTTCACGTTGGTGCATTGCAACAGTCTTTCCGACAGAATGGAATCAAACTCGCCTCGCGTCCGGACCGGCGGCGGCAAGCCACCGCGCGAGATGCAAGGATGTCGAATCCGGCCCCGCACGTCAAGTCCCGGTGACGCGTCAATATCCCTGTTCGCCCATTCTTGGAGGCGAGCCGCCATGGTTGGAGTTTTCCCAGGGTGCGCTGACGCGACTCTGGGCTTTGCTGGCGAACGCCTACGGCGTTGTCGTGTGCGACCGGACGGTTCGGCAGGCAACTCCTTTCGAACCGATTGTCCTTGAAAACGCGGAGAATCCATTGCCGCCAAGCCTGCCGGTCACCAAAGCCGGAACTTCAACAGATTGCCATTCGCACCCAGAAACCGACGGACCACTATTCCTGCCGGCCGCGCACGTTCTGCTGGTAGTTCAGAACCCGGGTTGTGGCGTACGCGTGGTTATCTGTGTGCTTCAGCAGGCGTGCGACGGCGTCGATATGCTGCCCGAAATCGGAACTGGGCGGTGGCGGGAGCGTTCGCGCCCTGCCGAAAATCGGTAGACGCGAGAAGCAGAACAGGATGCCCACCGCGGCCAGGTGCAACAATATCCAATTCGTGGGCCAGATGGTGAAAATCTCCAGGCCGGTCGGCATACCGGCCGCCGGCTCCTCGTCGCGAATGGGCGGCCCGCCGGGACCGCTTTCCAGAAACGCGACCGATTGCACTTCCGGACCGATCTGGTCAATCAGCCGGCCGGCCAGTTTGCGGTGTTCGTGGTTGACAAGCGGCATGTTCAGCAGGAACGAGCCGTTGGTTACGAGGATCAACTGGCTATCGCGCAACTCGCGGCGTGCAACGAGTGCATCGCCGTTGGAGCTTAGCACGATTTCGGTCAGCCAATCGTTCGGATATTGGAACCGGCCGTTCAGTTCGATTTCGAGTTGCTTCGGTTCGACGCCGGCAAACCAATCCGATTCGCCCTGGAGGCTACGGACTTGCCGGGGGCGATAGCGGCCGTCGATCTGGAACCAGTCGCAATCGGCCTGTTCGGGCAATGCGCTACGCGCCAGACGGTAGTCGGCCTCGGCCAGCCGTCTCTGTTCCGCCACTTCCGTCCGTAGTGGAGCGTCAAGCCCTTCAGAGACTTTCTTCCAGTACAAGGGGGCCGCGTCGAAATCGCGGCCCACGTATACGAGCGTGCGCCCCGGCTCGCTCCATAGCCAGTCTTCGAGCCACTCGCGCACCTCTTCGGTCGGCGGCGAAAAATCGTCCGGAAACCAGACAATACAATCCGCTTGCTCCTCCAGACGCGGTGAAAGGCTCGACCGGGAGAAGACGCGATGGCCTGCCGCAGCGAACATGTCGGCCAGCACGGCCGTTCCGTTCACGCTCGACGCGCCCTCCGCGCCCATGCGCCGTCCGTATTCGGTAGGCAAACGCTTGGCGCAACCGGGCAGCAAGCATAACAGCAGCGCAACCACTCCGCCACACCGCAGAACGCAAGCGGCCTTGCCGGCAAGATGTGTAGGGTGGGTGGTTCTGGGCGCGTAGCGGCCAGGTTCACCCACGCGTTCAACCACCGTTTCCACCTTGTCTCCCCATGTTGGCATAACGAGCCTTCTCGATGCAGTGCGGGACACGCCCAGACGCTGCCCGTAGCTGAACTTGGCCGCGACGCGCCCGGAACCACCCGTCCTACGGTGAGACACTTGCGCCGTCATGCCGCCCCTCCTTGGACCAAGGCATCGAACTCGGGAACGCGAGACCAGCAGGCTTCGAAGCGGGGGCGGTCGAGATGCCGGCTGCCGAAAAAGACTTCCTCAAAGGCAATCATGGTCTGCTCGACAAGCTGCCGCAACGCCGGCCGGCGACCGATTTCGCGAAGGTACTGGCGGTTTGTCTTGCCGCGAGCAAGCCGAATCACCTGCATCCGGTCCAGCTCGCACAACTCGTGCGCAAATAGATACAGCACGGCCCGGCTATAATCGCCCTGCTGGTAGAGCCGCCGCGCCTCGTCCAGCAGGCCTGCGGCATCGGCGATTCCCGGGATGGGAATCGCGTCGACGCGATCGGGGTCGGCCCGGATTCCGTCGGCGTCGGTATCCTGCAAATCGCCATAGGCGTGCGCCCGCCACGCTGCTATAACCAGCCAGGTGAGCAGGCCCAGGATGACCGCAATGCCGACCCATCCGAGCAGTTGCAGCATCTGCCCGACGCCAAAGAGGGATGCAGGGCGGTCCAGGTCTGGAGGCGGCGTTTCTTCCCGGACATCGAGCCGGCGAAGGCTGTCGTGGTCCGCGTCGTACCACGGATACTGCCAGCCTTCGCCAAGGGCCTCACGCCCTGCGGCGACAGCTTCAGCCGGATCGGCCAATGGCGCCGATAGCAGACAGAACAAGATGGAAACGGTTGCCGTCATCGTATGCCTTACTCCAGCATTTCCGCAATGCGGTTCCCTTCGGCGCGCAACATAAGTTCAATATCCCACCCTTCGTTACGAATACGCAAGTCGAGGTAGCTCAGAAAACGCACCACGGCAAAAAAACCGACCACCAGCCACACGGTCAATGGCAGAAATACCGTGAACATCACAGGCGACCACTCCGGCAGATCGAACAACTGCCAGCGGAAGAACCAGACGGAAAGCCAGAACGCCGCGACGAGCAGCCCGCCCATGCATATCGCACCGAACCAGCGAGCAAACAGCGTACCCGACCGCCCTCGGTGCAGGCTTGTGCTACGTCGCCACGTGGTGATGGCGTTCTTGCGGGTACTGCTTATCGGATTCCGCTCCAACAGAATGACTTCCGTCAGATACGGCCAGCTTACGTACAAGACGAGCCAGCTAACCCAGGGCAGTGTCAGCAGGCCACGGAGGAAAACCTGGTACCACACCATCTGGGGGAGCAATCGGCGGAATGCCGCAAAAACCTGCCGGACGGTCGGCCGATTTCCGAACGTGACTTCTCCCAGATACAGGGTGATCAGGGACGTGGCCAGCGGCATTTCCCAAACCACGAGGAAGGTCATCACGAACAAATATCTGGCAACCCAATCGGGGGAAACTTCCTTTTCTACCCACCCGGAGAGCAAGAAGCCATTGAGCGCCATTGCCGGCACGGCGCCCAGCAGCCATGCGGCGAACAGGGGCCGGACAAAGGCACGCACCACGCGCATGGAAAGGTCCAGGATATCGGTGAAATCTCGGGGCCTGATGACAATGAGGGTGCGGTCGAGATGCATTGGCCAACGGACTCCTTTACGCTACACTAGAGCAGAATGCTCGCTGTTGTGGGACCACCCCCCGCCGGTTTTTTGCGGATGCACATCTCGTGCGCCCCATGGCCCCTGATATCCGGATATGTTCATGGTATAGTGTTGTTCGGCCACTGCTAGCCGGGGGAAGTGCGAACCCGGAGTTTTATCGTCCTTGTTTCCACAGAATCTTCCTGTCTTTGTCTCGATACCAGAGGAGAGAGAACGCCATGTTGCCCAGTTCGCGTCGTGCTATCAGTTCCTGGTTTTGTTGGCTTCTTGCTGTTGCGTGGCTCGCGGTCGCCTTGGCCCCGGTGCCTGCCGCAGAGAAGAAAGACAGAGATGCTGCCGACAAGAAGCAGCAGAAGACCGAACAGTCGGAGCAGGCGAAACAAGATGCGGCAGAGGCGGAGGAGGCAGAGGAGCCTGCGGTCTCACGCCCCTCCCTGAGCGAGATCAAGCAGCGTCTGGCCGAGCGCATGAAAGAGGTTGCAGACGAAACCAAAGAAGCGATTGTAGAGGCCGAACAGCCCCAGAAGACCAAAGCGGACGAGCAGAAGGACACGGGCGACAAGAACGGCGAAAAGGCAAAGGAACAGACGCAGCAGAAGGCCGCCGATAAAGGCGAAAAGGCCGAACCCAAGGCCGATAAGCCGTCCTCCCCTGACAAGCCAGAGAAGCCCAAGCAAGACACGCCGAAGAAGAAGGAAAAGACCGAACCTGCCAAAAAAGTCCTTACCGTGGCCGACTTCACCCTGCGAGGTGAATATACGGAGGGGCCGACGCAGCCGGGTCTGTTCGGCGAAATGCAGAACTCGCTGCACACCCTGGTCGAACGACTCGACGCAGCCGCCAAGGACGAGAACGTTGCCGCGGTTGTCCTGCGGATCGAGCAGTTGGCCGTCGGACGCGGCAAGGTGCAGGAGCTTCGGGCCGCCGTCGCGCGCGTGCGAGAGGCGGGCAAGCCCGTCTGGGCCGTCCTCACCAGCGCCGAACCGGCCGAGTATCTGCTGGCGGCCGCGTGCGACCGCATTCTCATGCCGGAAAGCGGTATGCTCGTACTGCCAGGCGTTCGGGCGGAAATGACGTTCTACAAGGGGCTGTTCGATAAGTTGGGCATCCAGGTCCAGATGCTGCAGATGGGCAAGTACAAAGGCGCGGCCGAACCGTACTCGCGCAGCGAAATGAGCGAGCCGCTTCGCGAAAGCCTCAACGAGCTTGTGGACGATAACTACGAGCTACTCGTCGAGACCGTTGCCGCCGACCGCAACCTGAAAGACTACGAGGTCAAGACCCTGCTGGACGTCGGGCTGTTCACGGCCGCGGCTGCCCGGAAGGCGAAGCTGGTCGATGACCTTGCCTATGCAGACCAGATCGCACAGCAGCTTCAGCGCGCGCTGAAGGCCGACGAAATCAAGCTGGACGCCAAGTACCGCAAGAAAAAGGTGGAAACCGAGTTCTCCGGCCTGACCGGCATGATGAAGCTGTTCGAAATGATGATGGGCGGCAAGCCTGCGGAATCGACAACGGCCGCCCAGAAAATCGCTATCGTCTATGCGGTCGGTCCCATCATGGAGGGCAAGAGTTCCAGCGACCTGTTCGGAGGCCAGTCGCTCGGCTCCGCCACGCTGATCGAGGCCCTTCGCACCGCCGCCGAAGACGACAAGGTAGCCGCCATTGTGCTGCGTATCGATAGCCCTGGCGGCTCCGCCATTGCCAGCGACCTGATCTGGCGCGAAACGGTCCGGATCGAAAAGCCGATTATCGCCAGTATGGGCGACGTGGCCGGCAGCGGCGGCTACTACATTGCCATGGGGGCCGATCAGATCCTCGCCGAGCCGGGAACGATTACCGGCTCGATCGGCGTGGTGGGCGGCAAATTCGTCCTCGGCGGGTTGTACGACAAGATCGGCCTGAAAACCGAGGTCATTTCCCGAGGAAAGAATACGGGCGTCTTCTCTTCGACCGAGGCTTTCTCCGAAGAACAGCAGAAGGTCATGACGAACATGCTCCGTGAGGTCTACCGCCAGTTCATCACCAAGGCCGCAAAGGGCCGGAAGATGGAAGTGAAGAAGCTGGACGAATTGGCCCAGGGCCGCCTGTACACCGGCCGTATGGCTGCCGACGTCGGCCTGATCGACCAGTTGGGAACGCTCGCCGACGCAATCGCCGCCGCGAAAGAGGCCGCCGGCATCGAATCCGAAGAGCAGGTGGATATTCTCATGCTGCCGCGTCCCAAGACGCTGTTCGAGCAGCTCTTTGAAGATCCGGCCGCCATGAACGACGCCCGTACCCTGCTACCCGAGCTAACCGCGCCCATACTCAGCCGACTCGCCCTCATCCGCCGTCTCTTCTCCGAACCCACTCTCGTGTGGATGCCATACGACATCCAGGTGAAGTAGCCGGAAGATCGAAGCTCGGAGTTGGGAGTTGGGAGTTGGAAGCTGGAAGCTGGGAGATGGGAGATGGAAGTTGGGAGTTGGGAGTTGGGAGTTGGGAGTTGGGAGATGAAATGCAGAATCTCAAATCTCAAATCTCAAATCTGACACCTGACACCTGACACCTGACACCTGACACCTGACACCTGTCAACTGTCAACTGTCAACCGGAAGGTTTGGCCGTATTGGGGCAGGGTGGCTTGGAAGTGAAGCTGTTCCTGCACGGTGCGAGCGAACGATTCGCTGGCTTCACGGTCGCCGTGGGTAAGGAACAGCTTCTTGGGCGGCTCTTTCAGGGCGCGCAGCCATCGCAGCAGGCCTTGCCGATCGGCGTGGCCGGAGGTGCCCTGAAGCTGGGCGATCTCGGCGCGAATGCGCCGCATGCGACCGTGAATACGGACCTCCGTGCGGCCTTCAAGAAGCTGGCGGCCCAGCGTACCATGCGCCTGGTAACCGGTCAACAAGACGACCGCATCGGGGTGGTCGATCCATTGGGCCAGATGGTGCTTGATCCGCCCGTACGTGCACATTCCCGATCCGGCGATGATCACGGCCGGGCCCTTCAGGTGGTTCAACTGCTTCGACTCTTCCACGGAATTGACGACGGATAGCCCTTGGAAACCGAACGGCGAATCGCCCGAAAGGATCAGCTTCCACGCTTCGACGTCGAAGAAGTCGCGATGCCTGGCGAACACGCGCGTGACGTCGGCAGCCATTGGGCTGTCCAGGTAGACGGGGACGGCAGGGATCGCGCCGGCTGCCCGCAAACGGCTGAAGTGATAGACGATCTCCTGCGCCCGTTCGATGGCGAAGACGGGAACCAGCAGCTTACCGCCGCGCTGAAACGTCCGATTGACAGCCTCGGCGAGTTGACCGTCGACGGCCCCGTAGTCGATGTGGTCGCGGTCGCCGTAGGTCGTTTCCATCACCACGTAATCCGCCGAGGCGAACGTGGTCGGGTCGCGTACGATGGGCCGGTCCCACTGACCGATATCGCCTGAGAACACCAGCTCCGTGCGATGCCGGTTGCCTTGCCGCAGTTCGATCATGGCGGAGCCCAGGATATGGCCGGCATCGTAGAAGGTCGCGGTCAGGTCGTCGACCAGCCGAATGGGCTGCGCGTAGGGAATCGGTTCAAGCCGCTTGAGCGTGCGTTCGACGTCATCCATCGTAAACAGGGGGACTTCAGGATGCCTTCCTTTGCGCCCCTCCTTGCGATGCCGCTTGCGTTTGAACGCGACGTCTTCTTCCTGGATCTTGGCCGAGTCGCGCAAGAGGACATCGGCCAGGTCGGCCGACGGCGCCGTGCAGTAGATGCGGCCGCGAAATCCCTCCCGCACCAACTTCGGCAAGCGCCCGCTATGGTCCAGATGTGCATGGGTAAGCAGCACGGCATCGATCTCGCTGGGCGGCCCGGGGGCCGGCTCCCAATTGCGATCGAGGTACGCCCGCTCCTGGTAGATGCCGCAGTCGATCAGAAGACGGATATCGTCCGTCTCCACCCGATAGCACGAGCCGGTTACCTGGCCCGTTGCCCCCAGAAACTGTAACTGCATAGAACCCCTTTCCTGTACCCTGGCGGCACGACACCCTGGCATGACATGGAACGGATGCCGGAGTTGTTCTGGCAATTCGCGGCGAGCGCGCTCGGAACGGCCTTCGTCGCCAGGACAGACCGGGTTTCGGACCGGCGCGCATTCATTGTTGCGCATCGGCAACAGGGAGAGTCGTACTACGATGTTTCATCGCCTTCCTCTTTTCACCAGCGCCGCCACGGGCGGATTGCACCGTTTGAACCGAAGAAACGGAAGCCCAAACGCGAGGCAATCAGCCATTTGCATGATTGTTGCACGACGCGTGTGTCAGGTAACTTTCTGTTTATCTATTGCACTTTCAGGATATCGACTCCGCGTCAACGGCCCATGTTTCACGTCCGCGCCGCACGGGTACTTGACGTTCCGGCGCCGCGGCGATAGCCTTACCTCTAATACTGCATCTATTCCATGTCCAACCGTGAGCAAGGAGTCACGCCATGTCCGGTGAGTATCGTTTCTCGTTCGGCCCTTGGAACATCCACGAGGGCGCCGACCCGTTCGGCCCGACCGTGCGGCCCACCATCGCATTTGCCGAAAAGCTCGGAATGTACAAGAAGCTGGGCTTCGATGCCGTCCAGTTCCACGATGACGACGCCGTGCCGGATATGGAGGACCTTACGCCGGAGCAGATCGTTGCGAAGGCAGGTGAGGTCAAGAAGATGCTGGACGGCGAGGGACTGGTGGCCGAGTTCGTCGCGCCGCGATTGTGGGAAGACCCGCGCGGAATCGACGGCGGCTTCACCTCCAACGATTCCGACTGCCGCCAGTGGGCCATCGATCGGTTCAAGCGGTGCGTCGATATCGCCAACGCGCTCGATACGCACCTGATCGTCCTCTGGCTCGCACGCGAAGGCACGTACATCCGCGAATCGAAAAACGCCATTGTCGCCTATCAGCAGTTGCTCGATGTGATCAACGAAATCCTCGAGTACGACCGGCACGTCGAGATCGCCATCGAGCCGAAGCCGAACGAGCCGGTCGACCACACCTATGTGCCGACCATCGGCCACGCCTTGGCCCTGGCCGAGCGCACCGTCGATTCCAGCCGTGTGGGCGGCCTGATCGAGAGCGCCCACGCCCTGCTGGCCGGACTCGATCCGTCGGACGAAATGGCCTTCGCCCTCTCGATGGGAAAACTGTGGAGCGTCCACCTGAACGACCAGAACGGCCTCAAGTTCGACCAGGACAAGACCTTCGGCGGCGCCAACCTGCGAGGCGCCTACAACCAGGTGCGCGTGCTGGAACTGGGCAACTATGCCGACACGGGCCGGTTCGTCGGACTCGACGTGAAGGCGATGCGCACGCAGATGGCCGATGTTGCGCACAAGCATCTGTCGAACAGTCGCACGATCTTCCTGAAGCTGGTCGAGAAGGTCCGCTCGTTCCCCGCCGACGTTGAACGGCAATGCATTGCCCAACGCGACTACGAGGAACTGGAACTGGCCGTCATCAACCACCTGCTGGCCGGCTGATCATTCCGATTCCGTGAATCGTGCAAGCTGGTCGCGGTAGTGCTGGGCCGAGGGGTCCAGTTCCGTGCAGCGGCGCGCCAGCGCGGCGGCCGCCTTGCGGTCGCCGCGCCGGAAGTGGACCTCGGCCAGTGTGTCCAGATAGACCGGGTTGTCCGGCGATAGTTCCGTCGCGCGCTGGGCGAAGTCCTGCGCGTGTTCCAACTCTCGATTGCAGGTGGCGGCCATCCAAGCCGTGTTGTTCAGCAGGGATGCATCGCTGGGATGCTCCTTGGCGGCAATCATTCGGTGGTCAAACGCAAGTTGAAACAGGCGGTCGGCATCATCCTTTCGCCCGGCTTCATCCAGCCGCGGAACAAGGTCGCAAACGAGCGCCGTATCGCCCGGCGTGCCCGCGTGCGCCAGCCGGGCTTCCCGCACCGCCTGGTCCGACTTCCCCTCTGCCAGCAACCCGCGGGCGCGGAGCCGGTGAATCAGTTGAATCAGCTTCAAGTAGCCGGACGCATCGGCAAGGTTGGCGTTGCGTTTCAGGCAACTCAGAAGCAGGCGTTGCCAGTAGATGGCGGCCTGCAGGTCGTCCGTCCCACTGAGTGTATTGCCCACTTGCTTGCCGGCGTCGTTCAACGCCCATTCGTTGAATTGGCCGGTACGGAGAATAATACGCCATTGGCCTGCGGCTTCGTTGGCCAGGCCGTGCTCCGCCAAAGCTCCGGCCATGGAGTGTCGCATGTGCGTATTGCCCAGCGGGAGGAGCCGGGCGACGGTCATCAGCCGGTTTCCTTCCGCCGCATCGCCAATCATGCTGCGCGCATAGCCCTCCAGGAAGAGCAGATGGGCGATCGATTCGGGTGAGACGTTTGCCGCCAGATCGATGGCCGACCGGTACGCCTCGGCGGCCGCTGTCCACTCCCTGCGTTTCCAGTGGAAATCGGCCAGCCGCGAATACGCCGCGGGCGACCGGTCCGCTTCGGCTGCACGCTCAAGGCAACGGCGGGCGCCTTCCGCATCGGCGGCATCCAACCGCAACTGACCAAGCACAAGCAACCACTGCCTCTGCTCATCCGGCGGCAGAGCCGCAAGCGCGCCCTCAACTTCGTCTGCCAGGGCTAGCAGCGCCTTGGCGTCGGCCGACCGCTCCACGATTCCGCGGACGCGGGCCAATCGGTCGGACGGCTCGCTCTCCGGTTGGCTATCGACGAAGTAGCTCCACCAGCGAATCGCTTCGACCGCCTGCTTCGAGAACAGTGCATTCAGATATGCCGGGGCCGAACGCGCGTCCATGGCTTCGGCCGCGCACTGAAACGCCTCGGCGTCCAGCCCCGCCTCTCGTTCCGCACGGCACAGTTGGTGCATTTCCAGCTTGGCATTGTCGTGTGCCGCGCTGGCAAGGTGGTTGAACAGACGTCTGGCTTCCACCTTCCAGCCCAATCGCTGCAAGGTCTGCCCAACGCTCAATCCGAGCGCGAAAACGGCCCTCTGCCGCGCGCTGCCCTCATTCGATTCGTCGGCCGACTCCTGAACAGGAATATCCAGGTAGAAGTGGCTCCGCGGCCCGTCCATACCTGCCACCTGAAAGGCATCGTCGAAACGCATCTGCGCAACAAGCAGATCGAAAGCGGCGCGGCGGTCGTCCAGTTCCGAGAATCGCCGGATGCCTTCATCGAGCCGGCCGGCAATGAGCATGGCCTTTGCCACGTACGGCGCCTCGTCCGGATTGTCTGTCGCGGCTTCATCGAGCCGCTTGCACGCAGCGTCCGACTGCGCTTCGTTTCCGGCAAGATGATGGAACGCGGCGCTCGCCGCCAAGCCTTCCAAGACGGCATCGCGATCGGTGATGTTCTCGTCAAGCGGCTCGCCTGCCGCAGGAAGCGTCTCGTCGATCCGCCGGGCAAGCTCGTTCCAGTCGCCCAGTTCAACCAACACGCCCCTCGCCAGATCGGGCGAGACCGCCTGCTGGTCGAATACGCGCAGCGCGGCCGGCAAGTCGCCCTGTGCGCGAAGCAGGTAGCCGAGCAGTCGCGCTTCGGCCTCGTCCGTGTGCTGCGCGAGTGCCTCCGCCCGGCGCGACGTTTCCTCTTCGAGCTTGCCCTGCAGCAGCAGGTAGGCGGCGAAGTCGCGGCAACCGGAGTCGGTACGCGCCGCCATTTCGAGCAGTTGCCGTGCCGCGTCGAAGTTTCCGGCCAGAATCCGCTGGCGAGCACTCTTCGTCAGTTCATTGATCATCTGGCCCATCAGGCGTTCGCGCGCCTTCGGGTCCGCCATGGAGTGGATCAGCCGAACCGCCAGATCAATGCGTTCCGATTCAACAAGCCGTTTCAGGACTGACCGCCGGATGGGCTCCGTCCCGCTTCGGAACTGCTGCACCAGGTGAACAAGCTGCGGCGGCGTTTCGGGATGCAGGCCAAACTGCAAACGATCGAGGATCCAGCGGGCGCGGGCCACCACTTCGGGATCCGGGCTTTGCAATGCCTCGCGCAGCGCCGGTTCGACCGAATCGCCGGCCTGCCACAAGTCGTACGTCGCCCGGCGGCGAACGGCGAACGCGTCGTGCCCCAAATCGCGAATCGCCTGCTCGATTGCCTCTTCCGACATGGCCGAGCCGCTATCGGCCGGGGACCCCGCCCATGCCGCACTCAAGAGAAACCAAGGGACGCAATACCCCCACACAATCGCTGCGAGACTCGCCGAACGGTACTGCTTCCAGACAGGCATGAGCGTAACTCTGCATGGTCCGTTAATGATGTATGTCGGCATGGCCACCCGAATCTGGCCTTCTAACCTATTATAACGGCGATTCGCTTGCCCACTATTGCATTACACCGCCGGAGGTCGTTCCGTGTCAATGGTGGGCAGCCGATTCGCAACAGCCAGACCGGCAGTTCGCAGGAAATTCGCCAGAAGCAGATAGCCGGCCTCCGTTACGATCGACTCCGGATGGAACTGCAGGCCGACAATCGGCAGGGTCTCGTGCCGGATGGCCATGACAACCCCATCGGCAGTGCGGGCCGACACGGCAAGGCACTCGGGCAACGACGCCTCTTCGACGACCAGCGAGTGGTAACGGCCTGCCGCAAACGGCATGGAAACACCCTGGAAAATGCCGCTTCTGTCATGATAAATGGCCGTCGCCCGCCCGTGAACCGGTTCCCCGGCCCGAACGACTCTTCCACCGAATGCCTCGGCGATTACCTGATGCCCCAGACATACACCCAACATAGGCGTCTCCCGGCATAACTCGGAGACAACCGCAAGGCAGCAACCGGCCTGACGCGGCGCGCACGGACCCGGCGATAGGACGACCGCGTCGGGCTTCAAACGCCGAACGCCGGCCGGATCGATCGCCGTATTGCGCACAACCTCGGTCCGCTGTCCCAGCATGGTGAAGTAGCGGGCCAGGTTGTAAACGAAACTATCGTAGTTGTCGATCAGCAGAATCATCGTATTCCGACCGCCTGCAGCATGCCTTCGGCCTTATGCCACGTTTCTTCGTATTCGCGTTGTGGATCGGACTGCGCGACGATCGCGCCGCCGACGGGAATCTGCCACCAGCCGCGACCGGCCGCGATGGTCCGGATCAGAATGCTCAGGTCCATGGCCCCGTTCAGCCCGAAATAACCGAGCGATCCGCAGTAGGGGCCGCGTGCGGTCGGCTCCAGTTCGGCAATAATCTCCATGGCCCGAACCTTCGGCGCCCCGGTAATCGAACCACCCGGAAACGCGGCCCGGATCAGATCGACCGCCTCCATGCCTTCCTGCAATCGACCCGTGATAACCGAGACCAGGTGAATCACAAATGGATACCGCTCCAAGCCGCAAAGCTGAGGAACGCGGATACTCGCGGGTTCGCAAACGCGCGCCAGATCGTTTCGCGAAAGGTCCACGATCATGGTGTTTTCGGCGCGATCCTTCTCGCTTTCAAGCAATTCGGCCTCAACCCGCCCGTCCACGTCTCGATCGCCCATGCGATTGCGGGTGCCCTTGATGGGCCGCGTTTCGACAAGCCGGTCTTCCACTCGCATGAACCGCTCCGGCGAAGAACTCACCACCTGGAATGTTCCCAAATTGAAATAACCTGCCATCGGCGCCGGGTTTCGTTCCCGCAATCGGACGTAAAGCTCGGCCGAATCGTCCCTGGCCGGAAGCAGAAGCCGCTGCGACAGGTTCACCTGGAAAATGTCGCCTTCGCATACGTATCGGATAGCTCGCTCGGCGGCTCGCAGGTACTGCGCGTGCGAGAAGTTCGAAGTCAGACCGCTTGCACCGTCTGCCGGGAACTGCGGTGCAAGTTGATCGGGCGCAATTGGTGCAATGCTCTTCCGGATTCCACCTTGTAAACTCGCAGGATTGCCTGCCAGCAACTGCCGGAATTCTTGCAGGCGGGCCGCGGCGCGCCGTTGGCGCGCGGCAGGCTCCAATTCGGGCAGTCCCTGGGAAACGATCCAAGCGGAGTTGGCGGCATGATCCCAGGCCACGACGACGTCGTACCAGCCAAGCGCCAGAGTGGGAACCTGGAATTCGTCGAACGCCGGCCGCGGCAGCGTTTCCAGGGCATGGCCCAAGCCGTAGCCGAGTACGCCTGCCGCGCCACCCTGAAACGGCGGCAAGTCACGTATCGCCGGCGTGGCGTACTGTGACAGGCGAGCGGCCAGCTTCGCTAGGTCTGTGCCGCTCGATGGAGTTGTTTGCCAGTAATCGAACGGATCGGCCGCCAGGAAGGAGTAGCGGCCCCTTTCGGGATGCCGCAAAGCACTATCCAGCCACAGGCAGTGCGGCCGGTTGCACAGACGGCGAAACACATGCTCCGGATCTGGCGCAGACGTCAGCGGTTCGACGAGCGGTAACACGGTTTGTTGGGCCGAGCCATTGCAATTTGTGGGCGCGTTCAGGTTCTGCCCGGTGTTGCGGTCCATGAGGCCGCTCTCTGCCAGCCTACTTGCTGTGGTAGCTGATGCCCCAGCTCATCCCCGGATGTCGTGGGCGATGGTAACGTGGGCGCGGCGGCCCCCACCATGGTGAGCCATAGTGGTATTCCTCAACAATCACAGGCGTTGGTTTGGCCGCAACCGTTGCGGTTGCCTGTTGCGTTACGGGGGGAGCTTGCAGGGCGGCAATCACTCGCTTGCTGACCCCCTGCTGCTGGAGGGAAATCACGTCGGCCGCTTGCAGGCGAACGGTTGCGCCATTGTTGCGGATATGGTTGACAATCAGTTCGTCATCGACGCCGGCATTGGTCATGGCAAGGACATCGTCGACTGTTGCGGCTCCGGCGGCGAGTTCTCGTCCGAGACGCTGCTCAATAGCTGCGGTATTGGCCGCGTTCTGCGCCTCGATTTCATCGAGTTCCGACCCTACCGCGGCGCCGGTGATTGCACCAAGAGCACCGCCGATGGCAGCTCCCGCCCCGGCATTTCCAACCTGGTTTCCAATGATCGCGCCGGATCCGGCCCCAACCAGTCCTCCGAACAGGGCCCCCTGATCGGCACGGTACGGCGACTGACATCCGCTGGCCAAGGCAAGCAAGGTCACGGCGACCAACGCCCATTTCGTTCTAATACGGTCCATGCTTCTAGCTCCAGTTGTTCGACCCCAAGCGGCCGACCTGCATTGAGAATCTACTCTGGAGGCAAGCGCCCTGCGTCTTGTGTCTGCATCAAACACGAACCACAACACGCGGGAGCCACCCCGTTTTCGGACACCCTTTGAGATGGGAACGGCGGATTATTCCCAGGAACGCACTCTCGGTCAAGACAACATAGGAAGACTGCGCAATCTGCGGCAATCCGCAAACGCGTCTCTTGTTGAATTCACAGAAAGGACATGCAATGCGCACCTCGCCCGCCACGTCACGAGGGCTGCGCATGGACATGCAATGCGCTGCCCAGCGTAAAGAACAGCCCCTCTAGGGGGACAAACGCCACCGAGATAGACCTCGCATGGACATGCAATGCACCAACCGCCGCGAACCGCCCTCCCGAGAGCGTTCAATCCGCCCAGGAACAGATCACACAAGTCACAAGCTATGCAAGGCTGCAACACGCTCGGCCGAACGCATGATTGGCCACCGCAAACCCATCCACCAACCTCTGCGGCTT
The DNA here is from genome assembly GCA_040772845.1 of Thermoguttaceae bacterium. Taxonomy (GTDB): domain Bacteria; phylum Planctomycetota; class Planctomycetia; order Pirellulales; family Thermoguttaceae; genus PWXP01. The sequence goes on along the minus strand of JAXGXG010000001.1, from coordinate 5,965,424 downwards.
GTGCGCATTGCATGCGCCTGCGTTTCGATATCGACAATCATGCCAATCACCGAGCCGGGGGCGTGTTCCGTTCGGAATGCAGTAATCGTTGCACCTGCTTCTGAACGCGAACTGGGTATCTTGGAAGGATGGGCGCAAGGTCGGCAGCTCGAATCTGGTCGAGATGCCGGAAAGCGACCAAACTCTCCGGCTTGGCGCCGTGGCGACGCGAGAGATAGATATAGTCGCATAGCGCTTGGGCCGGAGTCGCGATTGCCGCATCAGACACCCGTGAATACACACGGCTACGCACGCACACAAAGATCAATCGCCCGGCCAGAGTGTCCCGCTGCCGCGCTCGCGGACTTCTTCGGTCGGTGAAGCAGGTGATGGCGGCAGGCGTCTGGAGCGCCATTTGGTAGCGGTAGAGTGCGTAATGGCCGGTGATGTAAGCATGCGAGTCAATGGCGGGAACCAACACTTGCGCCGATACGGCTCCGGGGATGCCATAAAGCCCATGAGCATATCTCGCAATGATGTCCTGGCGCCGAAGCCGAGCCAGCTCGACATTCAATGCGGCCGACGAGACGCAGGCCACATTCGCCAATTCCGTCAGGGTGAACAGAACCTTCCCGTGCCTTTCGCGCTGCTCCTCCAAATAGGTCCGCCATGCATTCGCTTTCACGGCGACAACTCCTCAGATTCGACAAGGGTCCTGTGCAGCCTGGACATGACACAATCCCAAATCATGGCGGCGCCCCCGGCCGTGCGGAGGTTGGCTGCCACGGTCGCATTCACCTGTTCGTCGAGCAGCCGTTCAATTCCCCGGACATGCACGGTCCGACCATTGGCCAGGGTGTTGAGTCTTTCACCTCCCAATGATAGTCAATATCGATGGAAGCTCGCGTGCTTTCATTGAGCAGGCGATACCGAAAGCCGCCAACCAAGCAGAGCCCGCGCCCTGCTGGATGGGTAGCGATAATCCTCGCCGCGAGTAGCTGAATGCGTTCGGTCGGGGAAGTGCCATTGTCCATGTACTCAAACAAAACACATGTGTTATGTTTCGCAACACGGAGAACGCACAAAACAGCCATTCGGCAGCAGGCAGATCTCCTGCACCCATGCATCCACCACGAAAGGACATGCGATGCGCTGATGCGGTGCGCCATGTCGCGCAAACCGCAACCGATAAGAGCCAGTTCCCGTTTTCAAACAGACGCTCAGTGGAAGATCGGGCTGAAATAAAGGTAGACCAACAGGATGATGCCAAGAATGGCGCAGGTGTGAAGAACGTCCCAGCGATTCCAGCTTGCACGCGTACTACGCCGGTTTTCATCCGATAGGGTCCAATAGGTCAGGCCTCGGAGCTTTTCGCTCGGAGGCGGCGAGGTCAGCAGACTCACCCCCACGATAATGACAACGGCAATGCCCAGCAGAACAAGGCAGAAGTACAGAAAGTTCATGGTGGCGAAGGCGTACAGGAAGGTCCCCTCGGTTAGCGACTGCTTGCAGACTTCGGCGGCCAGGCGCGCCATGCCGATCACAAAACCGCCCACCAGGCCGGCCATACACCCGGCCGCGTTGATGCGACGCGAGAAGACGCCCAGAAAGAACACGGCGAAGATTGGCGGGGCGATATAGGCCTGGACGCTCTGCAAGTATTGGTATAGAGCGTCCGAAATCCGCTCAATCAGTGGAATCCAGGCGAGCCCCAAGACGACCATGGTTGTCGTCGCGATTCGCCCCACCCAGACCAGCAGCCGCTCCGAGGCGCCCGGGTGCAGCGGCTTGTAAATGTCCATGGTGAACAGGGTCGATGCCGAGTTGAACACCGATGAGAGCGAACTCATCAGGGCTGCCAACAGGCTGGCGGCGACCAGTCCTCGCAAACCGGCAGGCAAGAGCGCATGAACCAGTGCCGGATACGCCTGATTCGCACTTTCCAGTTCGGGAATTCTCCCGGATTTCTGCAGGGCGAACGCGATCATGCCGGGAATGATAAACAGGAAGACGGGCGTCAGCTTCAAATATGCCCCGAAAATCGTTCCGCGCCGTGCCTGGGTCTGATCGCGCGCCGCCAGAGTCCGCTGCACGATGTACTGGTCGGTACACCAGTACCACATGCCCACAATCGGCGCGGCTACCAACATGCCGAGCCAGGGGAAATTCGGATCGTCCCACGGCCGCCACAGGTTGAAGAACTCCGTGCCGCACACCTCGCGCAATTCGCCCCAACCGCCCAGCAGGTACAAGCCGCGGAACGCCATAACCGCCGAGCCGACAATCAGCACCATCGCCTGCACCGCATCGGTGTAGATGACCGCTCGCAGCCCGCCAAACACCGTATAAAGGCCCGTCACCACGACAATGCCGATTGCCCCGAGCCAGAAATTGTCGATTCCCGGCAGGAATTGTTCCGGGAAAAGGACTTGCACGACGATGCCGCCGGCGAACAGTCCCACGGCAACTTTGGTGAACACATAGGCAACGAGGCTGACCAGCGAAAGGAACCATCGGGCTGCGGGAGAATAGCGCCGCTCGAGGAATTCGGGCATGGTATAGACGGCACTTCGCAGGTAGAAGGGCACCATTACCCAGCCGAGGACCAACAGGCACCAGGCGTGCAGTTCGTAGTGGGCCATGGCCACACCGCTTGATGCGCCGGCCCCGGCCAGCCCGACCAGATGCTCCGAACCGATGTTCGAGGCAAACAGCGAGGCCCCCACGACAAACCACCCCAGATTCCGGCCGGCAAGGAAGTACTCGGCCGACGAATCTTGCTTCTGCCGTACAACCCAGACGGCAACGCCTGCCAATACCGCGAAATACGCCGCCACGACGAGCCAATCGACAAAGATCATGGGGTTCCTCCCAGAGTCGGTGCTTGCCTCTTGTGCCTACGGCAGACACGTCGATGGCGATATTCTGCAAAGAATGGCGGTGTGCGACAAGTGGACGCCCCAGTGGAGTGGTTGCCCCTACTTGACAGGACCCGGCACGGGGTGTATACAAGCGTATATCTATTTTCCTGAAAAGGGGAAGTTGCGTGGCAGACTATGCCGGGGCAAACTTGAGGCGGATCATGGCAGCCAAGGGACTGTCCATCCGAGAGGTCGCACGCCGGTCAGGATTGGACGAACGGACGATTCGTGCGGTTTGTAACGGCCGGCATCGAACGCACGGCAAGACGCTGCACCGCCTGGCGGAAGGGCTGGACGTCGCCGTCGATCAGCTATTTCTCGACCCCGCCCAGTTGGCTTACCGGCACTTCGATCGGGCGAGCAATCCGGTAGTCGAGCAGGTAGTCGAGGAGTGCCCGAAGCTATTTCAGCATTGGTGCGAAGCTGATTTTGACGAGCTAACCAGCCGGGTTGGGATGGGCGGCGGTCTTACGCGCGAGGGGGTTGCCGAAGCGGCCAGACATATCAATCAGAAACGATGCCTGCACGAGAAGCTCGACTTGTTGCTGGAGACAACCCACGCCGATCTGGTGGGAGAGATGATCGAGTTGCTCTTCCAGCGAATGACCGAGCGGGCCGAGTAGTCTCGCCGGGACGATTTTCACAAAGGGGGGCTTGCGTTCCAGGATTGCTTCGAGTAAAAAGGGGATCTACATTACGCCAGCCGAAGTGGCGGAATTGGCAGACGCGCTAGGTTCAGGTCCTAGTGGGGGTTACTCCCCGTGGAGGTTCAAGTCCTCTCTTCGGCACCTTGCAGCAAAAGGACTCACGTCATCAGACGCGAGTCCTTTTTGCATTTCCGGCCCACTATGAATCTCCCGAGGCCCGAGCCCTCGTCCCGGCAAGAAAAAAAGACGGCCCGGTTATTCAACCGGGCCGTCGTCAGAACCAGACCCCACCTCCCGATGTGCTCGGAAGGGTCTTACTCATTTCGTCGGGTTACTGGCAGCAGCCTGCCGGCTCACATGCTCGGGGAGCATCGCAGGCAGTGGGTTCACTGCACACCGGAACCGGGCAGCACACCTGAACCGGAACCTGGCGGCAAACGACTCGCGGCACGCAACGGGTCGCCGTGTAGGCAACCTTCTTCGGCACGAGCTTCGTGCAGCAGACCGTCTTGGTGCACTGGACCGGCTTCATGACGGTATAGCATACCTTCCGGACTCGCTGCTCGGGCACCATGCGGCAGACCTTGTACGGAATCTGCTTCTGGCGGCATTCACGCACCATCTTGCAGACCTTGTACGTGCAGGTCTTCACCCGCTGCTCGGGCACCATGCGGCAGACCTTGTAGGTGCAGGTCTTCACCCGCTGCTCGGGCACCATCTTGCAGACGGTGTACGTGCAGGTCTTCACCCGCTGCTCGGGCACCATCTTGCAGACGGTGTAAGGAATCCGCTTCTCAACGACTTCGGAGACCATCTTGCAGACCTTGTAGGTGCAGGTCTTCACCCGCTGCTCGCGGACCATCTTGCAGACGGTATAGGTGCAGGTCTTCACCCGCTGCTCGGGCACCATCTTGCAGACGGTGTAGGTGCAGGTCTTCACCCGCTGTTCGGGCACCATCTTGCAGACGGTGTAGGGAATCCGTTTCTCAACGACTTCCGAAACCATTTTGCAGACCTTGTAAGTGCAGGTCTTGACCCGTTGTTCACGCACCATCTTGCAGCACGTGTAGGGGACTTTCTTTACGCAGGTTTCGGGCACCATCTTGGTGCATTCGACTTCCTTTTCGATGATTTCCGGCACCCATACGCGGCACTGCTGGGCGGGAGCACAGGCAGGGGCACACGCAGCCGGTTCGCACGCGGCCGGGGCACACGCGGGGGCCCGCGTTTCCCAACGACCGGAGCAGACCTTGATCGTCTTCGTGTACTTCACGGGCTTGCACACCGTGTAGCGCACTTCACGCTCGCGGGTCTCGTAAACCGGCTTGCAGACGGTGTACGGGATTTCCTTCGTCCGAGTTTCCCACACCGGCTTGCACACCGTATAACGGCAGACCTTTTCACGGGTCTCATGGACCGGCTTGCATACCGTGTAAGGAATCTCCTTGGTCCGGGTCTCGTAAACCGGCTTGCAGACGGTGTACGGGATTTCCTTCGTCCGGGTCTCGTAAACCGGCTTGCACACGGTGTACGGGATTTCCTTCGTGCGGGTTTCCCACACCGGCTTGCACACCGTATAGCGGCAGACCTTTTCACGGGTCTCGCGGACCGGCTTGCACACCGTGTAGGTGATTTCCTTCGTCCGGGTCTCGTAAACCGGCTTGCAGACGGTGTACGGGATTTCCTTCGTCCGGGTTTCCCACACCGGCTTGCACACCGTGTAAGGAATCTCCTTGGTCCGGGTTTCCCACACCGGCTTGCACACCGTGTAAGGAATCTCCTTGGTCCGGGTCTCGTAAACCGGCTTGCAGACGGTATACGGGATTTCCTTGGTCCGGGTCTCGTAAACCGGCTTGCAGACCGTGTAGGGGATTTCCTTTGTGCAGGTTTCCCATACCGGCTTGCACACCGTGTAGCAAATCTCCTTGGTTCGGGTTTCCCAAACCGGTTTGCATACGGTGTAGTTGACAGTTCGTACGCAGGTTTCCCAGACCGGTTTGCACACCGTATAGGCGCACTCACGATATCGGGTTTCTGGTACGTGCTTGATGCATGTGACGGTCCGCGGGACAGAAACCCGCTCGAAGACCGTCCTGTAGCATGTGTACTGCTGTTGCTCGTACACGACGTCCTTCACAGTCTTCATGACCGTCTGGCACTGCATCTTGCAGCTCACGCAGTCGACCGCGCAGCAAGCCCGCTGACAGAAGCGGAACCGTGCTGCCCGGGTGTGGCAGGCATCTGCCGTGCTGGCAACAACTGCCAGCAGTGCCACTGCGAAGAGCGACACTCCGTACAGCCTTTTCATTGTATGCCTCCTTCGAGCACCACTTAGGGAGTAAGGGTCTGGTCACGATGGCGGCGTTCGCCACAGTCTTCTTCGGGTGCCGTACTTGCCGTACATTAGCTGGACTTCCGAAACTACGGAAAGGCCATGTTCGCCCCGACCTGTGTAGACGATGCAAGCCGCAACATCTTTTCCATATTATTGGAATCTATCGTCATATTGCGGCGTTCGCTTGATATATAGTATCTGCGGAATATGCGACATATAGGCCAAGTGGCGCGCAAGCGCGACCTGGGAAGCTACGATAGAACTCTCCAAATAGGGAAGTTTTCTTGACGGAGACTATTTTGCAACCTAGGTAATTACAGTGTCGCTGGCGGCACGACGGAACATGGCTATGCTCCCACTGGCTCGCAAGGACCCAGGAGGCTGTGTTCCGAAGATGCCAGACGATGCAATTTCACAAACATCCCTTCTTCGGGGTATCCGCTCCAGTCACCTTGGTTTACGAGGAATCAGTTCCCATGACAAAGTCACGCAACGCATTTACCTTGATCGAAGTGCTGATCGTAGTAATCATCATGGCCGTGCTGGCCGCGACGATCATTCCGCAATTCTCGTCCTCGACCGAGGACGCGAAGAGCAGCACACTGGACTTCAACTTGCATACCATCCGATCGCAGATCGAGATGTACAAAATCCACCACCTTGGCAACGTGCCCTCGCTCGATAATTTTGAGCGGCAGATGACCGAGGCGACGAACGTCAGCGGTGGTTTTACGGGCGACACCCCGTACGGCCCCTACATTCAGGGCGAAATCCCGGCCAACCCGTTCAATCATAGCAACGACATTGTCGCGGTTGCTGCGGCTGGAACCGTTCCGACAGCGGTCGTTGCCGGGGATGCCGGCTGGCAGTACGACGAGAGCACCGGCGGATTCTATCCGAACAACCCGGAGTGGTACACGGAAGATGAAGAGACCACTGGAAACTAGGGCTAGGGTGTCTCGGCCTGCAAAGGCCTGAATGCGGAACCCCAGTAGCATATGGCAGGCTTCCTGCGCTTTCGGCGCAGGAAGCCTGCTGTTTTTTTGGGGGGCTCTTCCGTTTCCAGGTGCGAATGGCAGTCCGAGGGAGCCCCGGCTCTGGCCGGCAAGATCAAACCGGCCAAAGGCGGGACTCCAACCAGGACCGCCTGCACCCAGAAACGGAAGAGCCCTTGTTTATTTGGCAAGGCAGCATACGGGGGCCGGTGGCTGTTTTCGGACAGGTACTCAGTAGGGCGTTGAAGGCTGCCGATAAATTGCTATACTGAATTGGATTACCCGGTGGTGTAATTGGCAACACAAGGGATTTTGGTTCCCTCGTTCCAGGTTCAAGTCCTGGCCGGGTAGTTTGATGGCAATCGAAGATCGTCGGCAATAGCAAGGGGCGATGGCGGGTTGACGTCCCGCCTTCAGGCTGGTATTGTACATGGTTTGCCGCCTGAACGGTCCAGGTGGCAGGATTGCTGGTTTTCTCAAGCGACCGAATCCAACGCCGGACGCCCCACAAACGGGGACATAGCCGGTGTGCCACAAGAGAGGGTCTATCCATTGGCCACAGTATTAGTCAAGGAGTTGATTGAGTCGGGAGTGCATTTCGGTCACCGGGCGAGCCGGTGGAATCCCAAAATGCGGCCGTACATTTATGCGCGGCGCAACCTGATCCACATTATCGACGTGCGAGAGACGATCCGCGGTCTTCTGCGGGCGCGGAAGTACCTCCAGGGGGTCGCCAGCCACAACAGTTTGGCCCTGTTTGTGGGCACGAAGCGGCAGGCGGCAGAGTCCGTCGAGCGTCACGCGACGCGATGCGGAATGCCATTTGTCAGCGATCGCTGGCTGGGCGGAACGCTCACCAATTTCCGGACCATTCGAAGCCGGTTGGCGCGACTCGAAGAACTGGAAGCCCTGCGAGAAGGCGACGGCTTCGCCAACTACTCGAAGAAGATGCAGTCGGCGCTGAATCGCGAGTACCGCAAGATGTACCGCAACCTCAACGGCATGCGATCCATGAACCGGCTGCCCGAATGCATGATTATCGTCGATCCGCGCAAAGAGAAGAACGCCGTGCGCGAAGCCCGGAAGCTGGGCGTTGTGACGATCGCGCTGATCGATACCGATAGCGACCCGGACCTGGTCGACCTGCCCATCCCCGGCAACGACGATAGTATCCGCTCGATCGATCTGATCATGGGGCTGCTGGCCGACGCGGTTGCCGCGGGCCGGGTAGCCGCCAGCGCCGAGCAGGGTGGCAAGGACGCCGTTGTCGAAGGCCCGGCGATTGCCGGTTAAGCACAACTGCCGGAGGATTGCCCACGAGCCATGTTCCCCGGAAGCGGATTGCAGGTAGCGTGCGTATTCAGGGACATCGTCTGGACGGGCTCCGGTTCGAAATACTCAATCTGACATTTGAAACGAAGAGGACACGCAATGGCAGAAATTACCGCGGCCGCCGTCAAGAAGCTTCGCGAGATGACGGGGTTGCCCATGATGGAATGCAAGAAAGCCCTGACCGAAGCGGACGGCGATCCGGATAAGGCAGTCGAACTGCTGCGCAAGGCGGGGCAGAAGACGGCAGAGAAGCAGGCGGGCCGGAAGACGGCCTCCGGCCGGATTGCCGTGTATACCGACATGGAAGCCGGGGTCGGCGCCATGATCGAACTGAAGTGCGAGAGCGCGCCGGTGGCCGGTAACGAAGAGTTCATCGCCCTGGCCGGCGATATGGTGAAGCAGCTTGCCACGGGACCGGGCGCCGCCACGGCTGCCGAACTGCTCGGGCAGCCTTCGCCGGGCAAGTCGGGCAAGACACTCAAAGATCAGTTCGACGAGTTGTACAATCGGATTCGGGAGAATTTCCAGTTCGAGCGCCTGGTGCGTATCGATGCACCGTGCGGTGGATACGCCCATCACAACGGAGCGGTTGGCGTCCTTCTTGAAGTCGAGGGCGGAACGCCTGACTTGGCAAAGGACATCTGCATGCACATTGCCGCCATGAAGCCCACCGTTCTCTCGGTGAAGGATCTGGATCCCAATGCGGTTGCCAAGGAACGCGAGATTCTCGCCGAGGCCGCCAGACAGGAAGGAAAGCCGGAGAACATCATCGACAAGATGGTCGAAGGTCGGATGAGGAACTACTATTCCACCTTCTGCCTGGAAGACCAGGTATTCGTCAAGGCCGAGGACGGCAAGTCGACCGTGGCCCAGGTGGCCAAAAAAGCTGGCATGAAAATCAAGCAATTCCTGCATTGGGAACTGGCCAAGGAGTAAGATACATGGCGGAAGACGGCCCAGCGCCGGTGGTGGCCGGTAGCAAGCGTGTTGTGCTGAAAATCTCCGGCGAGGGGTTTGTCCACCCGGGCGAGCGCGGTATCGCGACCGATGCCGTTCTGCACTTGGCCCGCCAGACGGCGGCCGCCGCGAGTCACGGAATCGAGATTGCCGTCGTCATCGGCGGCGGCAATATCTTGCGCGGCGCGCAGTTCACCGCCGGTTCGTCCGCCGTACACGAGGCGACGGCCCACTATATGGGCATGCTTGCCACGGTCATGAACGGTCTGGCGCTGCAAGATGCGCTGGAATCCTTGGGGTGCATGACGCGGCTGATGACCGCCATCCGGATCGACGGGGTGGCCGAGCCGTACATCCGCCGCCGGGCGCGCCGCCATCTGGAAAAAGGCCGGATCATCATCCTGTCGGCCGGGACGGGAAGCCCGTTCGTCACCACCGACACGGCCGCGGCCCAGCGGGCCCTGGAACTCGATGCCGACATCCTGCTGAAGGCCACCCGTGTCGACGGCGTCTACAGCGACGATCCCGAAAAGAACCCTCATGCCGTTCTCTACAGCGAGTTGAGCTACGAGGACGTGCGGCGACAGAACCTCCGGGTCATGGATCCGGAGGCGATTACCAAGTGCATGGAATACGATATGCCCATTCTCGTGTTCAATTTCCGCAAGGAAGGGAACATCGAGGCGGCCGTACTCGGTCAGCGGGTGGGAACCCTGGTGCGCAATCCAACGGCTCGGGAGGGCGGAAAGGCGAAACAGCAATGACCGGCGAGGAAATCCTGTTCGACGTGGAAGAACGCATGGAGAAGGCGGTCGGAGTGCTTCGGCAGTCTCTGGCAGGCATTCGCACCGGGCGGGCCAACCCCGGACTGGTCGACTCGCTGCGCGTCGAGGTCTACGGTTCCGCAACGCCCATCAAGCAACTGGCCGCCGTGGCCGCCCCGGAGCCGACCCAAATTGTCATTCGACCCTACGATCCCGGTACGCTCAAAGACATCGAGAAGGCCATCCAGACAAGCGATCTGGGCTTCAACCCACAGAACGACGGGCGAATGATCCGGCTGAACATTCCGCCCCTCTCCGGCGAGGTGCGCCGCAAAATGGTCGGACGCGTTCGCGACCTGGCCGAGGAAACCAAGGTGGCCCTGCGCAACATCCGACGCGACGGCAACAAGATGGCCGAAACGGCCGAAAAGGCGAAAGAACTCTCCGAAGACGAACGCGACGACGTCAAGAATGAGATTCAGGAACTCATCAAAAAGTACGAGTCCAGCGCCTCTGAACTCGCCTCCGCCCGAGAAAAGGAAGTCATGGAGGATTAAGAACCCGACAAGGCCCGGAGGGCTTGACGAAATTCCCTTCCTGAAACGCTTGATTGCACCGGCAGGTCAGGTTCGCTAGATACGACCGACCAGCCCGCCGATCTGTTCGCGGTTCTGATTAGCCAACAGAAGCGAACGGATGGATGACTCGATGAGGATTCGCGACTGAACCAGACGCGACGACTCTTCAGCGACATCGGTATCGGCAATCCGGCTGTAGCTGTTCCACGCACTGAGTTTCTGTTGCTCCAACGTCTCTTCTGCCGTGTCCATGGTGTACTTCTCGAATGCGCCCGCTTCGGCCCGGGCGCGGAGTACCTGCGATTGGGCCTGGTCGAGAACGGCGGCGGCCGTTTCCAGGTTGCCGCTGGTGAGGCTTGCGCTTCCGCCGGTGGCCAGATCGCTCAGTCGCCCAAGGTCGCCGCCCAGGGCTGCCGAATTGATCTCCGGAAGTGTCAAAGTGGACTGTTGCGACAGATCGGTCGAGAAGGCAAAGGAAAGCTCATTACCACCTGCCGTATTGAACAGCTTGCTGCCTGCGTAACTGGTCGTGGCTCCGATCCGATTGATGGCGGCCAGGGCGGCGTCCACCTCCATTTGCTTCGCCTTGACCTCGCCGTCGCTGAGGCCGGCGCTGGCCACGTCGACCACGTTTGAACGGATCTTGGTGATGAGCCCATTCACCTGGCTCATGGCGGAGTCGGCGACGTTCAACATACCGGAGGCTCGGGAAACGTTTCGTTCCGCGGCGCCGATGGCCTCGATTTCGGCCCGGAGGCTCTCGGCGGCGATCATGCCGGCCGGGTCATCCGACGCCCGATTGATGCGTTTCATCGTCGAGAGTCGAGTGCTGCTCTTGTTGAACATGGAGAACGCCTTGTTCAGGCTGTTCCTCGCCGTCAAGTCGAGACCGGACACACTGCTGCCGATTCGCATGACCCACCTCCGGTGAAGAGAAGCATTGCGGCCCACCGCATACGGATGAGGTCTTAGGAACTGCGGAACCCCGAACGAGCCCTGGCACAAGCCCCAGGCGCGCGGCGACCTGCCAGAAACTACATGCTTGCACCGGTTCGCCAGGGCATTCAAAGGCGCTTTGGGCCATTAAAAGCATAGCACGGCGGCAGGTCAGTTCACCTTGGTCGGCTCGTAGGCATGATCTCGTTTTCGGAGGACCTTGGCCTCGAGGATCCGGTCCGGCTTGGGGGGATTCGGGGCCTCCGGGTCGCGACGCTGAATCTTGGCCAGCACGTCCATGCCGTCAATCACTCGGCCAAAGACGGTATGGCGGCCATCCAAATGCGAGGTGGGCAAGAAGGTGAGAAAGAACTGCGAGCCGCCCGTATCGCGTCCCGCATGGGCCATGCTCAGGCTGCCACGGAAATGACGCCGATAATCCGGTTTGTGACATTCGCACGGGATGTGATACCCCGGACCACCCGTGCCGGCGCCGTCGGGGCAGCCGCCCTGGGCCATGAACCCGGGCAGAACGCGGTGGAACGTCAGACCGTCGTAGTAGCCCTTCTCAACCAGCGAAATGAAGTTAGCAACGGCGATGGGCGCCTCGTTCTCCAGCAGTTCAATTTCGATCGGGCCTTTGCTTGTCTTCAGCAGGACCCGAGGCAGATTGTCGGCCTTCGCTTCGGCCGCCCGGATTGCCTGCTCCTTCGCCCATGCCTTCTTGTACTGGGCAACGCTGCTGAAAAACGTCCTGCCGCGATCGGACAGGGTATGCTGTTCGGCTGCCTGGTTGAAGTACTTTTCGGCTGTCTCGAACTGCCCGACGGCGAATGCGGCAATCCCTGTCAGGTTGGCCACGCGGGCGTCGCTGGCATGTTTGTCGAGGAGTTCTCCAAGCCGGAGGGCTTCCTCATAATTGTCCGCATCGACCTCGGCCCGAAGCACGCCTACGAGCAGTTGAACCACATCTTCGCGTGGCTCGCCCGGTGCAGCAAGCGTCTGTTCGGCTGCCTCAATCAGTTGAGGTTCCAACGCCTCCCCTTGCTGCACGGCCTCCGCGAACTCGGTGCGAATCGCGGCTTTGCGATCGGCATCGGCCGTCGGGAACTCTTGCTGAAGGCCCTGGAGTCGGGCAAGCAGCGCCCGCCAATCGGCCAGGATCCGCTCGAATCGTGCGTCGGCCGATGTCGCAGCCTCGCCTGCATCTTCGGCCGCTTCAGGCTGACCGGCAGGTTCCTCGGCCCCGTGGGCGGAAACAGCGAGGCAAGTGGCAAGAGCTGAGGCAACTAGGACGGTTCGCATCGACATGATCGGACTCCATGGTTGGTAAGCAGGTTCCAACGCGATACAATACCACAATCACGTGCAACCTCAACCCCAGTGCATCATGAAACCACGCCCACGCAAGTCGAAATCTACAGGGAAACCGAACCGGCAGCCGGTGGGGATGCTGTGGTGCCCACAAGTCGGGGCTGGCATCCTGCATCTCGGGCCTGCATCAAATGCGAACTACAGGATATACAGGATATAGAAGCCAGCCCCTGCTTTCGGATAACCCCTCAGAGAGACAGAGGAATTGGCGGTTGCCCTTGACGTCCGGGGCCTGCACGCGTCCAATACATGAGGGGAGTTATTGTTCCTAAGGAGATGCCATGTCGCTGACTTTGGACGCAATGCTGGCCAAGACCGCCGACGTTTGTGGTGGTCACATACGTATTGAGGGGACACGAATTACCGTTCATCGTATTGCCACATTGTACAAACAAGGGCAAAGCCCTGAGGAAATGGTTCAAACATATCCTCATCTTTCGCTCGGGCAAGTGTACGCTGCTCTGGCATACTATCATGCCAATCGCAGTGAGATCGAATCGGAATTGGCGGCTGCCGACGCCAGCTACGATAACCTGGCACAAGCCCATTCCCAAGCAGGCACGGCATGAGCAAAGTGCATCTTTACGTGGATGAAGATGCTGGTGAAAATGCTGTTGTCAAGGGACTGCGCGCTCGAGGGGTTGATGTCCTGACCACGGCCGAGGCAAACCTTTGTGGGGCATCAGACAAAGAACAACTTGAGTTCGCCGTTCAGGAGAGGCGGTCTATCTACACGTTTAATGTGGGACACTTCGCTCACCTGCACGCCCAGTTTCTTCATGAAGGCATCGACCACAATGGCATTATCGTTCTTCCGGACCAACGGTGCTCGGTTGGTGAGAAGATACGGCGACTTGCCCGATTCTTGAGTCAGGTGACGGCAGAAGACATGGTCAATCGGATGGAATTTCTCTAGCCACGGATCGATGAAGTCACGCCCACGCAAGTCGAAATCTACAGGGAAACCGAACCGGCAGCCGGTGGGGGTTCGCATTATCGGTGGACGGCTGCGTGGCAGCGCGCTGGCCTACAGCGGCGAGATGCGCACACGCCCCATGAAAGACCGACTACGGGAGGCGATCTTCAACCTGGTCGGCCCGGCCGTGAAGGGACTTCATGCCATCGATCTGTTCGCCGGCACCGGGGCCCTGGGCATCGAGGCCATCAGCCGGGGGGCCTCGCGGGCGACGCTTATCGAGCGACACTTCCCGACCGCCAATCTCATCCGGCGAAGCATCGCCGAATTGGGCCTGGCCGACGCATGCGAGGTTGTCGCATCGGATACGTTCATCTGGTGGCGGCGCGGTCCCGATCTGGGCGAGCAGCCGCAGGTGGTCTTCTGTTCTCCCCCGTACGATCTCTATGCAACGCAGACTGCCGATATGGTGGAACTGATTTCCGGCATGCTCGGGGCGGCCCCAGGCGGCAGCTTGCTGGTGGTCGAAGCCGACGCTCGCTTCGACTTCGATCTTCTCCCCGGGGGCGAATCGGCCGATATCCGCAGCTACCCACCGGCAGTAGTTGGCATCTTTCGCTGCTGAGGGGCTGCGAGTGAATAACTGGCCGATTTGGGGGTAGGGAAGTGCTTTCTCAAGGCTGCATGATGCCGCAACGGAGCCGCCTTGCGGTAGCTTGCTACGGTGCCACGATGCAACCTCTTTGTCAACAACTTGAAATTTCCCTTGGGGGGGTACCCCCCCAAGGGAAACGCTGTCCGTCAAAATGTCGGTTTTGACTGTTGACATCGGTCCAATTTGTGGTAGAACCGAATCTTGTGCTGCCCTTCTATTGCGAAGTGGATGCGACTTCTCGCCAATGTAGCTTTCCACAACGCGAAGAATTCAGGCGTCGCAGATAGTTGCCTGGAAGGGTACACAACCCGGCGCGATATGAACTCGCCCAATCCATGGCAATCTTTACCATGATGGGGGTATCGAGCGATGGACGTAGCCTACGACCAGCCCATGGCAACACGCCTCACCCGGCAGGCGCTACCTCTTCACCTCTTCACCTCTTCACCTCTTCACCTCTTCACCTCTTCACCTCTTCACCTCTTTGCCTCTTTGCCTCTTCCTGATTCTTCTGCCAACGCTGCCCGTCGCAGCCCAAGCGCCGCCGGCGCCGAAGTGGAGTTCGCTTGAAGAGGCGTTGGGTAAGGAAGACTACGCCGCGGCAAAGAAGCTGGCCGACGCGATCGTCCAGCGCGGGACGCCGGACGATCGGACGAAGGCCGCGGCCGTGTATGGCCGTATCCTGCTGGGCCTTGGGCAAACCGACCAGGCTCGCCAGTATCTGGCCATGCAGGCGAAGCAGGGCTTTGCCGCGCAGCAGGGGGCCATCTACGCTGCTTGGCTCGCTGCCCAGTGTGGCAAACCGGACGAAGCGGCCCAGACGCTGGAGACGATCCTACGGCAGGCAGGCGACTCGCCCGACGAGGCCGTTGCCGAAGCGGCCGACGTACTGGCCATGCTCTATATGGCCCGCGACGATATGGAGAAGGCGAAGCAGACCGTCGAGTTCGGGCTCAAGGTGCTCCAGTATCGCGGCGTGAAGCATGGCTACCTCCTCGCCCTGCTCCGAGGCCGGCTCGCAAGCAACTTCACCGCCGGCGCAGCCAAGCGGCTATACGATCAGGCCGAGAATCTCCGCAAGGAGCGGAAGTATCAACCTGCCGGCCGCGTGTACATGCAGGTGTTTTCCCTGCCCTGCTCGAAGCCCGCCATGCAGCCGCGGCCGCCGCCCTGGGCGAGGCCAAGGACCATGCCGTTAAGCAAATGGAAGACCCCTCCGGCCGATTCCTCGCCGGACTCGCTCGGCTCATCGACGTTGCCGACCGGCAAGCCGACCTTATTCCCAACGAGTTGGCTGCACCCGACGAGAAGTTCCGGTTGGCCCTGTCGCTCGGGGTGATCTACAACGTACTGGGCCGGTTCGAGCAGGCGCGTGATGCATTCGACCACGTACTGCGCGCCCCGATGCGCCTCGCCCTGCAACCGCACCGTTCGTTCGCCGCTTTGGGCCAGGCCCGAGCCCTGGTCGGCCTCACCGTAGCAGGCACACTCCGTGTGCCGTCCGCCTCACTTACCGTCCCGTCCGCCCCCGCCGACCGAACCGACGACTCCCCCGGCCTCGCCGCCGCCAAAGCCGCCTATCTGGTCAGTCTGGACGCAACGCCCGACGCCGCCTGGAACGAGCACACACTACGGGAATTGGCCCTATTGATCGAAGAGTTGGCTGCACGGCAGGCCGAGACGCTCACGGCTGCCCGGGCCGAGGCAAAGTCCGATTCCAAGGCGAAGCCCCGCGAAGTTGCATCTGCGGACACTCGCGCCATGCTACGAGCCACGCGGGCCGAAGCACTGCCGTATTGGGAGAAACTCATTGCTCGCTTCCCGGCAAGTACGTACCTGCCCGAAGCCCTCTACCATGCAGGTATTCTCTATGCCGAGGCTGTCAAACCTGCCGCCGAGAAGTCGGTAGCGTCTTTCGAGCGGCTCGTCAACGAATTCCCCGCCAGCCCCTGGACGGGCGACGCCCACGTTCGGCTGATCGACGTGAAGCTCGAACAGCAATTCGATCTCCCCGCCGCCGCCACGCACGCCCAAGCCGCCACCCAGTGGCTGGACAATGCAGGAGGCGCCAACGCAGCCGCGGCGTTCGCTTTCAACGAAGCGACTCCCGGCCCCGAGCCTCTACCATCCGCTTCAGCAGCAGCCTGGAGCGTATGTCCTACGGAGGCGGACGGCACGACGGAGCGTGCCTGCCACTCTGGTTCGCTTGACCAGACCCGTTACGCCATCTACTTGCGGGCGGGGCTGGTGGCGTACCTGTCGGAGCGTTTGGAGGAAGCGGTCGAGTCGTTCGAGCGTGCGAAACCGTTCGAGCCCGAGCGGAGCTTCGTCGTCGTCCACGGTGAAATCCCCACCGGCATCGAGCGGCTCATCGCCGCCGCCCGCACCGGCAAATCCTTCACCCCCGAAGAAGCCCGCCGCGGCGACGAAAAAGCCCGCCTCATCTTGATGCTGGCCGACGTATACCACGAGGGCGAGCAGTGGCAGCAATCTCTCGACCTGTGCACTCGCGTGATCGCCGACGCGGCTCCGAAGGCTGCCCATGGGCAGAAGTCCTATGCACATTTTAGGCGAGCTCGGAATCACTATTCGTTGGATGGCAAAGACTGCAATCCTGAGGCCGCACTGGCAGATTACGTCGCAACCGTCCACACCGCTCCAAAGGCCCCTTGGGCAAGCAAGGCGATGTTTCTCGCTGCCAACATCCAATGGAATCACAAACATGACGGCAACTCGGCAATTACTATCTGGAAGCGTCTCGTCCATGAGTATCCGGCAAGTGAACAGGCGGATGCCAGTACTTTGTTCATCAGCGTTGTGTACCGATGGACGAACCGGCCGGACGAGGCAAGGAAGGTCTTGATGGAGTTCTTGGAGAAGCGTCCCGATTCGCCGCTAGCGGAAGGAGCGAGAAAACAGTTGACCAAACTCGACTCTCTGCCAAGCGCGGCCGCCGATCCCGCCCATCGGCAGAAGGGGCCCGGACAGTCACGACGGCAACACGAGAACCACCCAAAGGAAAGGAACTGACCATGCGGAACAGAAAACCAACACTTAGCGCTGTTCTTCGAGTCTGTGTCTCTTTTGTGTTGGTGGTTGGCGCAGTCGCCGTGTCTTGGAGTGCGGACGACAGCATCAGTGCGAAACTCAAGAAAGACACGGATGTCGGCGTAGCCTTCAACGAGATTCCCCAAGGTTTCTTCGATGTCAACGTAACGCTGAACCGTCCCGACGACTGGTACATCGTCACCAACGATCAATCATCGAAGGTGGTCAGCAAGAGCGGCGAAACGATTTGGAACCGCACCAGTGCCGACGAGGAAACACACGTCTGGGAAGGCTGCGGCGTGACAGGCGATTGTTGGCCTGGCGTACTGTTTGCGGGTAATCTTACGAAACATACCGCAGGTAGCGGAGAACCGCCCGGATTCAATGCCTCGGTAGCTGACATTGACATCGACGTGGATTCGTTGGGAAGTCATTCCGACGAGCCAACCTCTCACCACTGGCCGCCGGACGGCAGCTACGAGGAAGACGAACGTGACACAGGCGATGGAACCGGCGGATTGTACTTGCCTGCATCGCTGTGGACCGGAGTCTTTCCGTCGAGTCTCCCAAGCGCCACCGAATACAAGACACTCAAACTCACATTGAATCCGAGGTGGGTCGGCGCGCCCAGCTATGACGGCAATGTTGGGACGTTGACCTTCGATCGCACGGGGTCGGGCTTCGCTCTCTACGAAATGACGGACAGTGATAGCGGGACCTTGGTTACTTCTGGTATCCGCGTGCCACCCAACGGGTTCTCCGACAAGCAATTTGCCATCTTGACGAATGAGAACTTCGTCAGTTCCGGCGCTATCAACGCCACGTTCACTTGGGACTCGAACCTTAGCACCCCTAACGTTGCGGTTACAGCCACGGACCAAGTGCGGCTTTCACCTTGGTTCGTCGAACTGGTCCTCGATTCGGACAACAACAACGGGCTTGGCGATCCCGACCGAGGCCCTACTGAGAAAGCCGCCAAGAAGACGGCGCCCGGAAAGATCCTTGTGGTCAATCACGGCGACGTGGACCAAGATGGCGTTCCCGATTACGCAAGCCTGGACCTCAGCGGCGCCATCGACCAGCCGCCTCTCGTCCCTGTGATACTCAGGACGAAGTTCGCCGGCTATGCATCGGACGCGACTGTCAAGTTCGACTACGGTGGCGAACCTTTGCCGACCTCCAACGAGTTTGCCGGCGTGGACCTCGGCGAAGGGTTTAGAAACTACACGGCCGCAAAGAAGGGTGCGATGCGTCTGTGGAAAGCACGGAATACCCGCAGTGCTTCTGATTTCATCGTCAGCGGACAGGAATATACGGCATCCGAGTTGGGCTTCTCCGACAGCAGCGGTGATGACATCCAGGAGGTCCCATACTACGCAGAGGGCATCAACGAGGGCGAGCCAGAGATCACAGCCACGGTGACGTTTACGCTTGGCGGCGGCAGCCGGATCACGTCCACGGATAAGGCCAAGACCACCGTGGCGGAACCGGCGGTTCTTTTCAACTGCTCCAACGGCAGCGCGGACGGCAGCACACACGATCTTCCACTCGGCGTGCCCGACGTAGATTACGACATCGATGCCGCCGACGAGATCATCAAGCATCAATGCACCGCACCGGCGTTCTGGTGGCGCGACGAAGAGGAACAGGGAGAAGACATTACGGAGAACACGTTGGTGGATGCCGAACCGCTGCTCATTACGATCCCTCAAGTCTTGATCGACCAAGGCTTTCAGTTTAGACTCAAAGCGCACGGCCTCGATACTGACAGCGAGATCAGGGTCTACCCAGCGGCGAGTCCCGGCGGTGACGGAGGCAACCGACTGCTCTACATTACCACGACGCAGTACGCCCAACAGCAGGTCGTCGCTTCGCCGGTAGCAACGCTTGTCGGGACGACTCCTTCGGACCCGATCCAGCTTGCCGCGGGTGCGAACGAGTTCGTGGCGATGTTCAAGAAGGAGTCGGGCATTGAGAGCCAAGACCTCCAAATAGCCCTGCAAATGGTGGATAGGAGTGGAATCCCCGTGCCGGGACAGGACATGTGGGAGTGCATTGACCATGTACGTCGCGTGATAGGGGACACGCGCGCGTTTT
Organism: Thermoguttaceae bacterium; assembly: GCA_040772845.1. Lineage (GTDB taxonomy): Bacteria > Planctomycetota > Planctomycetia > Pirellulales > Thermoguttaceae > PWXP01. The sequence continues at coordinate 5,945,890 of JAXGXG010000001.1, read as the reverse complement.
GGACGGAGTTCAATTGCCGGAATGGCGCCAAACGCGCAGTTCCGAACTACCCAGTGGACGATCGGCCAGTACCTCCCGGCGGAGTGCGCACCGATCCTGGCATGCAGTGCTATCCGGCGCCCACGATCAACCCCCAGGGCGGATTGCCCTTTCCATTGCAGGCACCCGCTGGGCCACACGAATACTACTTCATTTTTGTGCATGGCTACAACACGACCGAGGCCAATGCCAGAAAGTACAATGACATCCTTTTCAAGAACATGTATCTGGGGCTGGGGTTCCGAGGTCACTACGTGGGCTTCCTTTGGGAGGGAAACGATTGGACGCTGCCGGGAGCGAAGTTTGCGTTGTTTCGCCCGAACGTACAGCACGCCCTTCAATCCGGCCTTTCGCTTGCGAATGCGCTGACACTGCTGAATCAGAGAGTCACTACACCGGACAATGTGGATGTTATGGCCCACAGTCTCGGAAATCTGGTTGTCTCGGAAGGAGCCAGACTCCTGCAACGCGAGCCGGCAAAGCCCTGGCCTAACGGGAGGTACGCCAAGAGCTATGTCATGGTCGAGGGGGCCGTTCAGAGAGAAGTGTTTCGCCCAGAGGGACCATATCAGAACTCGGACGGGGTGGTCTACGCGGCGAACGACTTACGGACCCATTCCTGGGCATTCTTGTGTAACCAAACAGGCCATGATGCATCAAGCGTGTTCACTCACGTGTATAATAGCTACAACCCTGGCGATACCGTGCTGACGAACGCGATGCGCGCCGCCGACTGGAATAAGTCGCTCGTTCCAGCTCGCGGTGGGTTGCACTTCGGTGACGTGCTTAATCCGAATAATCCGAATCGCCCGAACCTTGACCCCCTTGCGTTGATGCTCTTTCCGCCGTATCCGCTGCGATCTTTTACGGGAACCACCAACTGGCAGAACCCTCCCCCTCCTCTTCCCGACAGTACGTGGTACGCGCTTCATCAGGTTCCGGCACTGATGCAGAATCGCGCTTTGGTTTACGGCCCCGGAAACCTCACACTGCCGATTGGGGCGGTCGCACCACCGCAGAATGAAGTGTCGGGGAACTGGACGATGAACAATGCGGCAGCCCAGATGTAACGATGATTTTCAAGGGGGGTCAGGCGTGATGACGCCGAGTTTTTCTTGGGCATTGGCTAGTTGTGAAGGGGACATGATTAACTCCTGATAACGAAGGGGGCTACGGGTTCCCTATACGGGTTCCTCTTCTCTGTTCGGGATTGAGCGGCAAGTCGAACGTTTTCGCCAGGTGCAAGGCCCCTTCATAGAGCGACAAGTGATGGATTTGACACCACAGGTCAAGTGCGTTCCCTGACGCGCCGCATGGCGGATGGAAGCACTGGTAAACGTTCCTGCCCAAATGTACCGAAAACGTACGTCCTCGATCTCGCTTGGTTCCGTGGACAGGGCATGGGCCTCTGCGTTGAGGGCCGCTACCTCGCAAGCGGTCGAAGTATCCCAAGTGGCGGAGAATTTGCTCAAGAGTGATTTGGCTGCGAAGGTAGGCGAAGTCGATCGAACCGTCAGAGAGGGTTTCGTCGACGGGGCGCTTTGCACCTTCGGAGGCCGCCGAGCACTTGACGGTTTCAGGTGCCCGGGTTATCGTGGAGTTGGCTGTGGTGACCGCTTTCCTTTTGGGGGACATCCCCGTTTTGCGGCCCGCAGCCGTTTCTTGTTTGGTCGTGGGTTCCTGGCGAGTTGGCGTTGTGGCCTCGGGCGTGTCGGTAGTCTGGGCTTTCGGCATGCCATGGTGAGGGTCGTACGGCCGACCGGTGACCCAAATGGCAAACACTTGGTGCAGCAGCTTTCGCATGCAGTGGCCCAGCGCCACATCCCCGCGCCGTCCCCGAGCTTTCAGTCGTGCGTACAAGGCTTTGACCTGGACATTTGAACTTGATCCGAGGGCAGCCAAGGCGGCCATCCACAGGTGCTTTCTGACCAAGTCGTTTCCCTTGCGCGACATACGCATTGTACCAGGTGGGATGGGCCTGCCGAACTTATCCACCCCCGACGTGTTTTCTTCCGGAAAGACCCCGAAGTAGCTCGTCAAGTGAGCGGCTGTCGGGAAGCGATCGATCAAACCGATCTTGGCTACCAGGATGGCGGCGGTGCGTCTTCCGATGCCGGGGATGGTAGCGATCTGTTTGATTCGCACGTCGGGCAAGGCGTCAAAAGCTTTGAGCAGGAGCTTTTCGGTGCGTTGTTCTGCCTCCAACGATTCGAGGAGACGACAGGCCGAACTGCGAACCAGTTCTTCGACGATCTCCCCATCCTCGGAAGCAACCGACCTCTTGGCCGCCTCTTGGAGTTCAGCCGCTTTCTTGGCGGGCAAGTACGGGATGGTCCTGATCGAACGGAGTTGTGCCTTGGCGATCCGCTTCGCCGTAGGATACTTCAGCAGCATCCGAAGAACCCAACGAGCTTGCAGATCATTCTGCAGGACCGCCAACTCAGGAAAGACGCGGCCGAGTAGATTGTGCAAGCGATTCACATGGCGAGTGGACAGCTTGACTTCGAACTCCAGCCGGCTGGCCACCTCTTGCAGGACTCGGATTTCGGGCGTCAATCCTACCGAAGGCTCAGGCCGTTCCACGATCGCGTAACGAGCGCAGGAGTGGCTCTCTGTGGGATCGGCTTTCCGCTTGGGAAAATGAACTTCCCGATAACGCTTGTTGCGTGTCGGCTCGCCAACCGAAATTGTCTTATCCCAAGGCAACCGGTGAAGAAAAGCCAGAAGGTTATTGGCATACTGGCCGGCAGCGTCCACGCGGATGTGAAAGTGGACGTTGGGATGTTTGTCGGCCAGGAGACGCAATCCCTTCTCCAATTGCTGATACCCGGCAGATGATTCATCAAAATTGAACGGCTTGGCGGCGTGGGCACGATCCTCGTTGAGGAACGTCACGTGATGCCCGTAGCGGGCGGTATCAAACCCCACGCCGATTGCCGTGATCGGAGCGTCTGTCGTTGTGGACATCATTGTGTTCCATGTTTCTCCTGGGGTTTCGTCATAAAGGTCCAAGCAGCCATGAGGGACCTCCGAGATCCTTCGACGCGATATCCTTGTGATTACTCGGTCAAGCCGTAACATGTAACAAAGCGTTGGTCAAAGGTCGGAGGGATCAATCTGGGCTTAACAGGTCAACGCCTCAGGGCAAAAGCCAGCATCTCCTCACGACTTCCACAACCAGATAGTCTGCCTTGACATCAAACGGTTGGGAATAGGGCCTCTCTAAGTATGATTTTCATCATACAAGGGGTGGACCGGACATTCCGCTGCCTGGGACCGACCATTTAACAGGATCAACCAGTGGTACACGTGGCTTATTGGCCAACAGAATGCACCACAGATTCAGAGAAACAAGTGGTAATGCGATACGTGGCGCCCGTAGGTGCAATTCACGGTTGCCTTGTCGCCCCCTTAGCCGGTAGCAGAGCATGGGAATTGAGTGGAATCGCAAGATGAAAGGTCGTGTGCCCGCAGTCGCATTTTGGGCCGTGGCATTGGGTTTCGTGGGTGTGGCCGCTGTCGCGTGGTATCTTTCCCAGCAACACATTCCAGAAGCACGCCAAGATGTCGCGCCGCCACAGGGCGGGGAGGTTGCGCGCAAGCCGAAATCGCGCGAGAGGCCAGCACCCCGCGAAGTTGTTCCCCTTCTGAAACGGCAACCGTGGCCAGCAAGCGGTGAGGACTTCTACAAGAGTCTCCCTCCTATCGATTTGGACAAGTTCGGCGACATCACGCAGGAAGTGTATCACGGGCAATTCGATGCACTGAAGCGCGCTGACCAAGCACGCAAGGCGGGCAAACCTGAACGTGATGTATCGCAAATGCTCCGGGGCATTTCTGAGAAGTCCACAGAGTATGATCGCCAGGGGTTTCTTGACGACTTTCGGCGTCGCCCTGAGAACAAAGGTAAGACTGACGAACAGTTGCGCAAGGAGAAAGAATACCGGTATGGATTGATCGGCGCGGTGATCCTGGCGCGAACGCAACTCGCCGAGCAGGTAACCCTGCGTCTTGCAGGCGTCGTCGTCGATGAGCACGACCAACAGTGTTCCGATGTCACCGTCGAAGTGAGTAAAGAGACTGTGTCCATCAATGCGAATGGGTGGCCAACTACTGAGATTCTTGCTGGTTCCGTCAAGGTTGCAGGTTCCTTCGCGCTAACGATAGATAACGCGCATACCGTTCGGCTCCGTTTCTCCAAGCCCGGATACCACAGTGTAACACACGTTCACTTCACGGCTCCAGCCGTAACAGACGCTACTGTGTGGGAGAGCATTTTAGCGGGGAAAAGAATCCCTCCTCAACAAGTCGAAAAGCGTGACCTGCGTATCGTAATGGAGAAGCAGGGGGAGCTGACGCGGTTGAGATCCGGCGGTGGAACGTTGACGTTTCGTCGTGATGGAACGGGCGACGTGCTGACAATGGGAGTCAATGCGGACGGCTATTGGTTCATGCGGACGACAAGTGGCAAGGATATGAGCATCGCGCCGCCCAGAGGACTACCCGAAAAATGCGTGTACGTCGTGCCGAAGACCAATAACGAGGGCTCCGTTACGCTCCTGAGGTTTTCCGCATTAGAGTCCCGCAGAGCAAGCGAGGTGAGTAGCGGGACAAAACCCGAAGTGGCGGTCCTTCGCGTGCCAGATGATGAGAGTCAGTACGTCTACGCACCTGCGGGATTGCGCCTGGTGGTCAGTGATCCTCAAGGCGGATTCGTTCGCTACGAGCCCCAGCCGGACCGCGAAATCAGGCCCGACCGCCCTTGGTCGCGAGACATGAAAGAGGCTCCAGAGGAAGGGTACGTGGATGAATTAGTCCTGGACAGCGACGTCATGAAGAAGCTCTTTGCCAACCCGGAGGAACCGCAGCCTGTATACTTCTACATCAAGGCCTTCGGCAAGTACGGCAAAGGCCGGCTCGATCTCAAGATCGTGTTGAAGGAGGCCCAACGCAAGTATATCAACGGCCAACTCGAACCCATCCGCTATCGAATCGACGAAGCGGAGCTTGCCGCCCCGATGCACATCTTGATCCAGCCCGATGGGGGCCGAAATCTGGAAGGGTACGAATGATGAGCGCCACGGTTGACATGCGATTTGCCAAGGCGTTACGGGATCAGCCGAGTAAACCGGATCGAACGAGGCAAGACCGATACTGGTCCATGATGATTCCTAAGCGTATCGTTGCGATCCTTCTCGTGTATGTATCCTCTGCGGTCGCAGCGGCGCAGAGCGTGAACCCTCCGGCCAACATGCAGGTGAGCATCCAGGGGAGTTACGTGGGTATCAAGCCAATCGGCCAACTGATCCGGGACTACGAAAGTGATCAGGGTGCGCGGTTCCTCAAGTTCTTGCCCCGGGACAGCAACCAGGTACCGGAGGTACTGACACGGCGCGAGTGTGACGTGGGTCTGGTCCTCGAGTCGCTCGCGTCCGGCAGCAAGAACTTTCACAGCGAGTTCGAGGCGTTCCCTATTGGCCGATTCGTCGTGCATGTGGGGGTAAATGCCACAATACCCGTACATGCTATCTCGCTTGACGAACTACGCGACGCGTTCCGTGGCAAGACGACGTTATGGGAGGACGTAAGTAGCGCCGCTGGGCGCATCGAGCTATACGTCCCTCTGCCGACTTCACCGGAGAGTTCCATATTTCAGAAGAAGGTGATGCGCGGCGCCCTCTACGCTAGGGAGTTAAGGGATCGCTCTGTCACGCCACGTCGCCAGAAGCTGTCGTCTGCGGAGGTTATCGGAGCCATTGCCAAACAAGCGAATGCCATCGGGTTCTTTCTGCATGATCCCGGCGAGCAACTCGACAAGCGGGTTCGCGTTCTTCGGATTGCCACAAACAAAGGCTCGGAAGCTGTGCTGTCGTCGGTTGTGGCAATAGCCGATGGCAGCTACCCGCTGGTCGATACGCTTACGCTCTACGTTCATCCCGATGCCGCGCCTGTGGCCTGGGATTTCTGCGAGTTTGCCAGTGGGCCTGAAGGCGCAAAGATCATCAAGCAGTTCGGTCTGTGGCCCGAGTACGAACTGGAAAAGATCCGCGCTGAACAACGCGTGGCCGAGGTGAAGGCAGGCAAGGGCCAACCGGTTGTCGTGTGTGATCTGGCCGGGGTGGGCGAGACGATCAACGAAATGGCGTTGGAGTTCGCTCGGGCCAAGATGGCCTTGCAGGTAACGCTTGATAATGGTGGCGGGAGCGCGGAACAGGCGGGCGAAGGACTGAAGAACGGCGAGGCGGATTGGCTCGTGGTGGATGGTGGGATGGAGGAAGCCTGGCGCGGGCCGGCGACAGAAGCCGGCGGGCAGGAAATGGTGCTCGGAAGTCGCGCCGTGGGCGTGGTGGTGCATCCGGGGAATAGCTTCAACGAACTGACGATGGACGATCTGCGGCAGATTCTCGCGGGTAAGGTGGACCGGTGGCCGGGCGCGACGGGCACGGCCGAAAGGATCGTTTTGCATGCCCTGCCGGCGACCAATCCGCTGATGCCGTTGGTGGACCGGGCGATGGGAGCAGACCTGAAGCGGGCGAAGGCGACGGTGCGGCCGGATTCTGATCGCGTGATCCTGTCGGTTGCCTCGCAACCAGGCGCGTTGGGACTGGTGGACCTGACCCAGGTCGGGCGGCATGAGACGAAGGTCAAGCTACTGGCCATCCTCCCGCCCAGCACATCGGAAGCCGTCCCGCCGGCACCCGACCGCGTGCCTGAAGGCTACCCATTGGCCAGGCCGGTGCACTTGCATCTTTCGCCCAAGGCGTCGGAGGCAGCCGAAGCGTTCTTCGCGTTCATCAACGAGGGCGGCGGACGCGAAGCATTGCTTGGCGCCGGGTTGGTCCCACGGCCGCTGCCGGAGACGAACGAAGCCGAAGTCGCCGCGGCGTACGGCCCGGCGGAGCAGCCGGAAACAGCCGTTCCACCTGCCCAGGTTGCCGCGGTCGTCGAGAACGATTCGCCTGCAATCGCGGCACCGGGCCATTTGCACGAGGTCCTTCGCGGCGCGTTGGGCGGCCCGGCGGAAGATTCATCCGCTCGCGTGGCGTCCGTGGCGGCTCAACCCCGCGCAAACCAAGCGGCCGAAGGCGCGGCGGCCTCCATCCCGCTTGATCGAGACCGTCCCGCATCCCGGCCACGGCCGGCTGAAGCTGCGGAAGCCCGCCAGCCTGCACGGGACGACGGTAGCGCACCGCACCCGGCTGCGTCCGAACCATCGGCGACCGAGGGGGACTTCTTCGCCTGGATTACCGCCCATGCCTTACCCATCGGGCTGGGCGGGGTGGGCATTGTAGCCTTTGCCATTGTGTTGGGCACTTTCGGCATGAAGCGAGCCCGGCATCGCAAGGAAGTCCTGCGGCGATATCGGCCGTGAGATACCCCGCGGCACTGCCGTCTCGGCAGTGAATCTGCTTCCGTTTCCTTGTAGTCCAGGGGCGCCGAGGTCCAATTCCGCGCAGTCCTATCCGTCTTCGCACCCACGTTCTGCGTAAATCGAACGAGCAAGGTGCGTCGCGGGGAAGAACACTGCCGAGACGACAGTGCCACCCGCCCGCGCGCCGGTGATATCCCGATGGCGAATGTGGAAGGAATGACGAAATCCGAAATCCCAGTTTTCCGCCGCGTCAGCGCGCCGCTGACAACTGATCACCGTCAACTCTTCCCCCCCGGCCTGATTCTTCGACTTGCAAACCGTGGTGAATCTGCTAGAATCCGAAATGTGTACGGGTGTATAGCATCCCAAAAAGCTATCAGTGACGCGCGGGCGCGAGGGGGGTAGGGGGAAGCCAGTTGCCAGTTGCCAGCAAAGCGCGGACGCGTGGGGCGTGGGGGGATGGATTCTGGGGCCGTGCAAGACCTTCGATTACGAGTACGAGCACCGCTATCGCTGAGCACCAGTAGGGGGGCGAAGGGCACATGTGGAAAACCTGAAAACTGCCACCCAAAAACCAATCCCCCCTGACCAGCAAGTCGGCTGCATACCCTTTCCCGGCGCGTAGCCGTTCACGGGTCGGCGGCGCATGCCATTCTCTCCACTGCATACGAGGGGGACAGTCCCATTTTCGCGGCTTGTAGCAGTGGCCAGTGGGGCAGAATGTCCCTTGTGCCGCGAAAACTGGAACCGTCCCCTGTGAACGGTTATCCCGGCGCAAACCGGGACTCCAACTGGACCCGGTTTGCTCCCAAAAAGGAAAAGCCGAAATATGGCGGTGCACTCGGATGCGCTCTGTGCCGATTCTTACAGATACGGCTGTGTGTACCGATGACAACGGCGGCAGGTGGAGATCTACCTGCAGGATGGGAGTATTGGGGCGTCTGGGCGATATGGGCAAAAGCTTCTGCCTGTGCCTCCGGGAGTCTTTCTGCGACCAACGGTCCGAGAAACGCGAGAGGATAAGCTGATGGTGTTTTGGCGGGAGCTAACCAGCGGAACCATTCTTTGCATTCTGTGCGTGGGCGCATTGATCTACTCCTTTTCCCCCTCGGAATTACAGCGAGGCGGAGAAGATGAGTTCCTTGGCAGGAATAGGGACCTTTCGCAGGCGACTCGCCATTTGGAGACAACTGCCGCCGACAAGCCGGTTCGCGAGGAAGCGAAGGTGACCGCAGACGTCACCACGGCGCCAGTCGATGGGAATTCGGCAGAACCGGCCGCCGTTGCCGACGAGCCGCAGGCGTTTCCTGCCGTCGTTAGCGATGAGATTCCGCAGTCAATGTCGCTGGTCGAGGGGGCCGAAGCACCCTATTTCGTCGTGGAGCCAATGCCACTGACCGGCAGCCTGATTGAGCCTGAATTGCCGCAGATCGAAGCGTTGCCCCTGAACAACGCCGCCGAGATTGGTGAGAACGCGGATGCAGACGGCCCCGAGGACGACTATGCAGAAGCGAGCAACGCACCGAGAAGCGGCATTGAGGAGATTCCCTTGCTCCAGCCGGAACTGGTAGCCCAGCGGCCGTCGGTCACAATGCCGGCAGCCGAGGATCTGCTGGTAGACGAGACGCCGGCCACAACATCGGTGGGTCCGGCCTTTCCGTCGCAGGACGAGATCGGCCTGGCGCAGCCCACGTCGAACCAACCTGACGATCCGAGTTCTGCGCGGACTCTGGAGTGGCATCCGCCGGCAGACTTGCTGCAACGTGTGGCATTGCTTTCAGAGACTCCGGAAACGGCAGGTTGGGCAGAGCGGGTAACCGCGAATCTGGAGGATTTGGGGCATGCGGTGCAGGTGGATCCATCCGAGACATCGCGATCGTTGGATGCGTTGGATGCTACAGTGGCGGAAGCCGCGGCACTGGCCAATCAGGTAAGGGACGTCGAGTTGCAGTCGCGTTTGCAGCGAACGGCCCATGCGTTGCGGCGCCGCATTGACGTTTGGCGGCATATCGGATGGCTTGCCGAGCCTGCCTATCGACGCGCCATGAGAACCGATGACGAATGGAGCGAACTGGTCTTATGCATGGATCAGCTCGAGGAGTTCATGGGCGACTCCGCCGTTGGAAAAGCGTGGCAAGAGTACCTGCTGCTGGACGCGCTTCGACAATGGACGGAGCAGCGTGGCGAGGATGATGATTACGTGGGCCGCGAGTTGGCGCGGGCATCGCTCGAACGGTTGACGCAGATTCCGATGGATTCCAGCCAGCGCAACTTCATTACCAACGAGCCGGTTAGCCGGCTGAAGGCGCAGCTACAGCGTTTGGCGGCAGCGCCGATCAATCTGGAGCGATTGCTCGGCAACCTGGAGCAGTATGAGCAGCAGCGCACGGTTGCCGGGGCGCATCGCATTGCCCGTGATTACCGCCGATTGGCCTTGGCGGATTCGGAGAAGGAGCGGGCGCTGGCCTCCCGCCTTACGATGCATTATCGAAACGCGAACCTCCGTTTTGCGGTTTCGGAGCAGTTGCTGAATCGTCTGATGCCGCAGCCGCAACCGGAGGTGGCGCCGGTGAACGACATCGTACTGGGCGTGCGGGCGCACGGTCGGCGAGCCACGTCGGCAGACATGCAACTCAGCCTGATTCCGGACGCCCATCGCGCTCGTCTTGCACTCGACGTACACGGCCGAATCGTCTCGCAAACGACCTCCAGCAGCGGGCCGGCCACGTTCCTAACCAACAGTCTTGGATGGTACAGGGCAAGGAAGCCGCTGGAACTGGGGCTGGACGGCATCCGGCTTTCCGAGACGGAAGTGCAAGTATCGAACGACCTTCAGTTGCGAGGCGTGCGCACCGACTTCGACGGCCTGCCGCTGGTCGGGTCGCTGGTCAACTCGGTGGCCCGTTCGCAGCACGCACAGAACGAACCTGCGGCCAACGCGGAAATTCGCGCCAAGATCCACCATCAGGCCAAGACTCGCATCGATGAAGAGGCGAATGCCCGCATGTCCGAAGTGTCCGAGCGGTTGCGCACGAAACTGCTCGAACCGATGCGGCGGCTGCGACTCGATCCGGTCATGATCGACGCCGAAACGACCGACCTGCGTGTGAAAATGCGTATTCGCCTGGCCGGCGAGGAGCAATTGGGCAGCCACACGCCACGCCCCCGCGCCCCCGGAAACTCGCTTGCCAGCGTGCAGTTGCACGAGTCGGCAATCAACAACGTCCTCGAACGCCTGGACCTCGACGGACGCACCTTCACGCTGCCCGAACTGTCGAAGCACGTGGCCGGACGGCTGAATAACGAGGGCTGGCTGCAGATCAGTCCGGAACACGAGCAGGTGTCGATCACGTTTGCCGCAGAAAATGCGGTGAGCGTACGCTGTGAGGATGGACAGGTGAGTGTAACGCTTCTGTTCGACCGGCTTCAGCATGAACGCCGCGTGTGGCGTGATTTCCAGGTGCAGGCGTTCTATCGGCCGGAGTTGGAGGGGCTTTCGGCCAATCTGATTCGCGACGGCGTCATTCAACTAAGCGGAGATCGCCTGCCGTTAGGGTCCCAGATTGCCTTGCGGGGCATCTTCGTTCGTATCTTCGCCCGGCGCCGGGCGTGGGATATCGTACCGCCGGTCATTGCCGATAACCCGAAACTGGCCGACTTGGCCGTAACGCAGTTTGCGATTGACGACGGCTGGATTGGTCTTGCCCTGGGGCCTCGCGATGTGACCACGCAAGCACGAAAGGTCGTCCGCTGAGCGGGCGTATCGCATCGTTCGGACTTACGCCCCACTCGCCGGGGGTGGTCTTTGGGCTTCTGTAGGATGCCCATGCTGACCCTTTCAATGATGACGGGCTGAAGTCCATCCTACTGAACTGCCAGCAGCCAACTGACCACGGCTCCAGGACGGGTAAGCCAGCCGGTGTGCTTTTTCGAGGATGCAACTCCCTTCTCGCCCCCCGGCAGGAGGCTGCGGTTGCTGCCCCTGCCCTTCCGTCGCATTCCAGGTATAATGGAACAAATACTCGCCGCTCGACTCGACAGGAGAAATGCTCGACAGTGGATCAAGGCAACGCCCGCCCCGAACCAGACAAGACAGAGACCCCAGCTCCGGCATCGCTGCGCCGGGCCCTGACTGCCGCCCGTGTTGCGGAAGAAAACCGTGGCCGCGACGTGGTCATTCTCGACATGCGGGAGTTGACGCCCGTTTTCGACTACTTCGTCATCGCAAGCGGCACGAGCCGGCGGCAGTTGCACGCCATGAGCGAAGATATTGACCATGCCCTGGAGGACGGGCTTGGCGACCGGCGAATGGGAATCGAGGGATACGATCAGAGTCGCTGGATCCTTCTCGATTACGGCGACGTGGTCATCCACCTGTTCGAGCCGGAAACTCGCCAGTATTACGCCCTCGAGCAGCTATGGGCCCAAGCAAAGCGTGTGCCGTTCCAATCTTCAGCGCCGGTATGATCGAGCGGAGCGGTTGCCGCGGGTTCCTTTCTGCCGGCGCCGTTTCTGTCGTCCCGTTCCCTCCGCAGTGATTTCGATGAGCATTCTGCAGACTCTGAAAGACCGTTTCCGTCCTGTTCTTGTCGATCTGGTCGGCACGGAAGATGCCGAAAAGGCCCTCGACCTGATCCGTCCGGCACAGGACGCCCGCTTCGGCGACTACCAGGCGAACATGGCCATGCCGTTGAAGAAGCAGTTGCGCAAGCCGCCGCGCGAGATCGCATCGGAAATCATCGGCCGACTGAATCTGGACGATCTGTGCGAGCCGCCGGAGGTCGCAGGCCCGGGATTCATCAATTTGCGTTTGCGAGAGAGCGTACTGGCAGACCGCCTGAATGCGGCTGCCGGAGACAGTCGGCTTGGCGTGGCGCCGGTTTCGCAGTCGCGTTCGTACCTGGTCGATTATTCGGCGCCCAATGTGGCGAAGCCAATGCATGTCGGGCATATCCGCTCGACGGTCATTGGCGATGCGCTATGCCGTGTTCTGCGCTTTCTGGGCCATCAGGTGACCAGCGATAACCACCTGGGCGACTGGGGCACCCAGTTCGGCATGATCCTGTACGGCTACAAGCATTTCCTGGACACCGATGCGTATGCCAAGGACCCGCTTGGCGAATTGGCGCGTCTCTACCGGCATGTCCGAAGCTTGATGGACAACGACGAGGCGATTGCAAAGGCCGTGCTTGCCGAGACGGCGCAATTGCACGCCGGCGATTCGGAGAATCGTCGCCTTTGGCAGGAGTTCATCCCGGTATGCCTGGCGGAAATCGACCGGATGTATGGCCGGCTTGGCGTTCATTTCGACCATACTCTGGGCGAGAGCTACTATCACGATCGGCTGCCGGGTTTGGTCGATGAGTTGATAGCGTCCGGGCTGGCGCGTCGGAGCGAGGGCGCCCTGGCCGTCTTTCTGGACGGGCAGGAGACGCCGATGCTGGTCCAGAAGCAGGACGGCGCGTTTCTGTACGCCACGACCGATCTGGCAACCGTCCGTTACCGTATGGAGACCTTCCATCCGGACGCCATTCTCTATGTGGTCGATCATCGCCAAAGCCTGCATTTCAAGCACCTGTTCGCCGTGGCCCGCATGTTGGGCTACAACAACGTGGAACTGACCCACGTGAGTTTCGGAACGGTGTTGGGCGACGACGGCCGCCCGTTCCGTACCCGCGAAGGTGATATCGTCGGGCTCGAAAGCTTGTTGGACGAGGCCGTGCGGCGCGCCGGTGAGGTGGTTGCAGCAAATGATGAATCGAAACCGGGTGGACCTGAACTCTCGCCGGAAGAACGGCAGCGAATTGCTGAAACAGTGGGTATCGGCGCCCTGAAATACGCCGACCTCGCCCAGAACCGCACGAGCGACTACGTGTTCAGTTTCGACAAGATGCTGGCCATGAACGGCAACACGGGCACGTATATGCAATATGCCTACGCCCGAATTCGCAGTATCTTCCGCAAGGGAGGCGTGGATCCCGCCTCGTTACGAGGATCCGGCGCTGCGATTCAGCTTGAGACACCGGAAGAACGCGCCCTTGGGCTGCAACTGCTCCAATTCGGCGAGGCACTCGATCAGGTAGTGGTCGACTACCGGCCCAACCAACTCACCAGCTACCTGTTCGATCTGGCCGGCCGATTCACGACGTTCTACGAGAAACATTCCGTCCTGAAGGCGGAGCCCGATTCGCTTCGCCAAAGCCGGCTATTGCTATGCGACCTGACCGCTGAGACCATCAAGCAGGGCCTTTCCCTGCTAGGTATCGACGTGGTCGAACAGATGTAATTCGTTGGTGTCGCCGTTATCCCGGCAGTGACACGGGATTATTCGGTGATGTCGTCGCGGGAAATAGGTATCCGGGCAACTGACGGCAAATTACACCACACGTCGTCGCCGGTCAGGCCGATAGTGTCCATGTCGATGGGCTGGAAACCGCGGGTAAGGGCCGGAGAGTCTGGTTTGAGCCGGAAATCGCGCCCTTCCGGATCGACGAATCGAGGGTCGGCAATGACGGAGTTCTGGTCCATCGTTGCTCCCTTATAGAACCCGATTGGCGTTTGCCGTTGGTTCCGCCACTCTTGCCACGTGTGGCCCGCAAACAGGATCGGCTCGCCGTCGGTGCGCCAATAGACGTTTCCGGAAAGGAACTTCTCGTAATTGGCGAACTTGTCGTACCGAAAGAGTTTTCCCTGGTCGAAATAGATGATGTTGTTGATGAACACGTTCGTTCGTGCGACTTCCATATCGATGGAGAACTCCCGAGCGAACGCACAGATGTTGTTCAGGAAGATATTGCAGCTCGTTCCTACCTGCATGCGGAGGGCTGCGCCCTGTGTGTCGTAGATCACGTTCTTTTCCACCAGAATGCCTGCACACCCTTCGTCCAGGTAGATGCCCCGGCAGGCCGGATGCCCGCCGTCGTGGCCGATATCGTGAATGCAGTTGTTGCACAACGCGGTCAACGGTTGGAGGCCCAGGCAGTAGATGCCGGCGCCATCCTGAAGTCGCTGGACGACGTGGTGGATGTGATTGTGTGTAACCCGATTGTTCCGTGCGCCATTCAGGCGAGTTCCCCAACACCAACCTACGGACACGCCGGTGTACCAGAAGTCGCAAATCTCATTATGGGTGACGACATTGTCGGAGCCTACGCCAACCCACACGCCGATTCCCGATCCGTGAACGTGTCCCCCGTTATGGACAAAACAGTTCTCAACCCGGTTGGTAGTTGCCCGCAACTCGGGGCCTTCGTCCTGCTTCTCACCGATCTTCACACCGCCCGCTCCGAGATCGTGGATGTGGCATTGCCGGACGGTGCAGTCGCGGCACGCGCGGCCAAGACTCAGGGCATAGGAATCGGTTTGCGACATTTCGCACCGGTTGAACAGACAGTGTCGCGCTCCAACTGCCTCGATCATTGCACCGACACTGGCGGCGGCCTGGGCGTCGTCGATGCCTTCCGGGGGAAGCGTCCAGTCTGTCGTGCGGAAGGCAATTCCTTCCAGCTCGACATGTTCAATCCATCGCCCTGCGTCCGGATCACCTTCCAGGACGAGCAACCTTTCGGTGACCGGCGCAAAGACGGTTGCGGAGCCGAGGTCGTCAGCCTCGTTTGGGATGATGCGTAGTACGCCCGTTTTGCGGTCCAGTTGCCATTCGCCCGGCTCGTCCAGTGCACCGGGATGATTCTCCACGAGGAACGGTGACATTTCACCGCTGGTAGGCAGGGGGCGACGGGCCGGGCCTGCGAGACGAACGATGCCGGTGGCAGGATCGACGCTGGCGAGTGTGTAGAGCGAGGTCCACCATCGTCCCCACACTTTCAGATTGGTCGTATCAAGATGTGTGAGTAGTTCGATTGCCTCGGGCGGCGCGCGAAACGCACCCTTCGACTTGCCTGCATAGGGCCCGGACGTGGGCGAATCGTCATCAGGCACGCCGCCTGCCATGCGGAAGTATCCCCGGTTGGGCGACCGGGCCAACGTATAACGACGGCCGTTTACGTAGAGCGTGCGGAAGATCCACTTGCCGTCCTTCGCCTCGGGGATGGTTGCTTGCCAAACGCCATTGGGCCCGGGCTGGAACTCCTTGATGTACCGACCGCCGAAAACAACCGGCTTCTCGCCTGCATAGGCTGCATAACGGACCGGTTTGCCTGGCTCACCCGAATCCTCGGGCGAGAGCACCAGGGGCGTCGATCGTTGCAACTCGCCGCCGCGCAGCCAGACTGTCACGCCTCCTTCGGGAAGCCCTTGCGAGCGTTTCAATTGGCGTACGGCGTCGCGCGCCCTCTCCAGAGACGCGAACGGCCGCTCCAACGCGCCTGGGTTGGCGTCGTCGCCGTTCGACGCAACGTGGAATTCGGTTTGCGGCACCGCGGCAGTCGCACCCGCCGATTCGCAGGCGGCCGCCTTGTCGTTACGGCCATGGAATTCGTCAAGCATCTCCCAAACCACCGGAACCTGGCGACGAAGCCGGCCGGCCGTTTCCGAATCGAGTTGCTCTTGCCGAAGCGGTATCGCGCGGTAGTCGGCGCCCGCCTGCGGCCGATCGGGACTGTACTTGTACTCGTGCGTGAACTGGCCGGCAGCACTGAGTTGCACCTGTGGGCGCCCTCGGTGCGGAACCGTGATGTAGAACTCGCCTCGCGTTTGCCCGGGTCGGGTATCGAGCGTCGGGTCAAGAAGACTTGCCTCGGCAAGTCGAAGATACAGCTCTCTGCCGACGTAATAAGCCGGGTCGATGAGCTTCACCCCCGAAGCAATCAGGTCGCGGTAGATATAGACGCCGTTCTCCTGATAGTCGGCAAGTCTGCGAAGCTCTTCGTGAAACAGATCGGCATGATAGGGGAAATGGGTGCAGCCAAGGATGATGGCGCGCAGCGGCTTCGCGTCGGGCGTTTGCCGAAGGGTTTCCAAGAGGGACACCAGGTCGTACTTCAGATAATTCGCAACGCTATTGAGTTGCAGGACGGTCGGTTGTTCGGGTGTTCCCGCAAAGAGTACGCGGTTCTGCGAGAAGTCGAATGCATAGCGAGGAAGAATCGCCGGATCGATCCGGGCGTGCGGCTGCGTAAACGATGGCCCCTGGTAATCGTCGCGAGGCCTGTTTGCCTTGTCGGCCGGTACGATGAACTCCGCGACGCCGTCGATTGCGCCGGCCATGCCCAGAGAGCCCTGCTGCACCACGCCGATCTGCAGCTTGCCCTCCGCCAGCCTGCGTCGCGCAATCTCTGCCTCAATCGCGCGGGGATATGCCTTGGCAAGGACCGTGGCGCGGGTTGCCAGCACGCCGATGGTCCCGCTCTGGCCATCGTTGAACAGGTCGAGCGCGCCCCGTGCGCCGGCATCGACCACGCCGATTACGGGGATGTTCAGTCCGGTAGCCTCGACCAGCTTCTCGATGTGTGGCTTTCCATACGCGGTGGCCGTATTGCAGGCGATGACAATAGCCTTGACGGGCAGCTTGTTTAGCGCCGGGGGCGAATCCGCGTGGCGAAAGTACCGGTTGCCCAGCAGGAACTCGGCGTCTTTGACCGCCAAGGCTTCAAGGAATGCGGCTCGGCCCACGCTGGGGTAATTCCCATAGGGCATGTTGGCCTGATCGGCCAGGTAGATGAACGACTCGGTTGCGAAATCAGCTTGCCCATCACCCGCGTGCACGACCCGGGCGGTTGCGTTCCGGAACGCGTCGATCGTCAGAATCGCCTCCAGGACGGCCATGCCGCCGGTGCCTGAATCGAACACGCCAATGGGACAATCTGCCGAATTGACGTGGTGGCAGTCTCGCCGTACCTGTTGCGCGGTGCAGGCTGCTTCGGCAATGAGCGATGGCGTGTCCGCCGCAACGCACTGGTCGGCTTCCGCCGCCGTGATCAGCAGGCACGACAGCACCAGCAGGGGGCAACACAACCACGATAGAGACATTCTATTGCAGTCCTGCTGACGTCTCGTTGAGCGAACTTCTGATCTGGTTGCGTAGCGATATGCGTTCACAGGCGGCCCCTTTTCGTGCTCGTTTGCGGGGGGCTTGCCCCCCTTGCTTCCTTTGTATCCCAGCTTTCAATGACACCAAGTGTCCCCACTTTACCTATGGGGAAGATGCACTGTCAAGCTGCCGCCCACCGTCAATTTGTTGGCACGCGCGGCCGGTCTGTGATATAATGGCGCGGAGTTGTCCCGGGAATGACTCACGTGAAGCGGTCTACCGCAAGTCACAGGGAGAAGTTCAATGTCTGTTCGAGCGAAGTCAATTCTGTACGCACTTGTAACGATGGCCTATGCGTCTGCCGCCATCGGGGCGCCAGTGGTATTCAATGTGACGGGCGTCTACGACGAAAATAGCAGCAACTCCAATGAGGTGGAAAAGAGCGCTGCCGGCGCACCGGACAATGTGGCTACATTCGCTGCCGACGTATTGGCTGCTTACAGTGCCGGTGTTGGCGGGGTTATCGATTTCGACTCCGGTTCGTTCGGCAAAACGGACGTGTTGCGAGGTGTTTTCGACAGCGGAGCGAGGTATGTTGATTACGGTGCCAGCGCTAACATGCAGTCGGTGACACGTTCTGGCAGTTTCGACCCGATTTCAGACGGTCGCGGTGCGACTACAACCTCCGATCGGTCGAGTTGGGAGTTTTCTGTGGGGCCTGTCCTTGGAAGTGATACGGGCGATCCCGTCGACCGCTTGCGCGTCAACCGGATCGGTCTGACCGTTTTGTCGCGCGACCATAGCACCTATCCGCTCGACGTCCGCGCGACGGCAACCTACAGCGACTTGAGCACGGAAACGCTTACTGCCAGCATCGGCCGCTCTACCAAGGTCGACTCGACGACGCCCTTCAACAACACCGACGATACGTTTTTCGGCTTCACCGCTCCCGCCGGCGCCGGAATCAACTCCATCCGGCTCGATGGTTTTGTTCCAGGCACAACGACGCCCCGCGCCACCCGGATTGCCATTGATGACCTCGGGTTCATGACCATACAAGATCCGTGGACGCGCATCGATCATTTCGAGGGCTACGGTCCCGGCGACAATATCAATGGCCAGAATGGCTGGAGTGCTTCCGGCACGCAGACCGTCGAGGCCGATCCCGGCGCATTCGGCAACCAGGCATTGAAGGTCTCTGGAAGCAGCAAGGATATCTATACGGGGGCGACCATCGCCGATGACGGAACCGGTACGCTGTTCTTTCGCTTCTACGTGCCATCCGACACGGATGTGGTCGATTTCGGCGTGGGAACCACGAGCAATTCTCCGCCAACCAGCGGGTCCCAGATCGCCGATTATCTTCGAATTCAGGAATCGACATCCAGTCCCTACCTTCGCGTGGAAGTCTATGATGACAACGCTTGGAAGACCGTTGGCAGCTTCCTGACCGATACGTGGTACAACGTGTGGAACGTCATCGACAACGAGACCAACACGTGGCAAGCACGCATCGAGGGCCCCGGCTTCATCGGCCAGGAAGAGACCGGCTACGGGGACCCCGCCGCCACCGTGTTCGACTTCCGCGGCTCGACAACGTCAGGTTCCGACCTGGTCAATTTCTACATTCGGACGAACGCGGGCCACAATGGAGAAGCTTTCATCGATGACATCTATCTGAATAGCACAGCAAAGGACCTGACCAGACCGATGCTCACGCCTTCCTCCGTCGTGCTGATCGACTTCAATGACGAGGACAACGATCCCGCGCCAGGCGCGCTTTGGAATACGATCAACACGCCAGGCGACGCCACGGCTGAGACTCCCGTGCCGCTGGTTTCTGCCAACGGCGTTCCGAGCGGCGTTTCCATTGCATTGTCGGGCGCGTGGGAGTCCAGTGGGCTGGCGAACCAATCGGGAGCGTTCGCGGGAACACAGCCCGGCCTGGAACCCGGTGCTGCAGACTATTTCTTTCTCAGGGATAGCGACACGGAGGGAACGATCACGCTGTCGGGCCTGACCGCAGATCGCCCCTACCGACTCGAAATCGTCTCGTCGGCAAATGATTCTTCGCGCGATCGCCTGCAGGACATTCTCGTCGCGGGACAACTTGCTGACAGCCTTCTGAACGGCGACGACTACGACAGCTACCAGGACGGATACCTGGACGGCAGTCTGCTGGTGTGGAACCACGTCTTCCCGGATATCGATGGCAACATTCTGATTGAGGTCACTGCCACCGGCGCCTTCGCGCAACTGAACGCCATTCGGCTGATGGCTGTGCCTGAACCGGGCACGGCCGTGCTCTTTGCGCTCGGTCTGTTGGTTCTGGCAGCGAATGGCCGGCGTCGCAGATAATCTCGATTCGCGCCTCTCGCTGCTGCAGTCGCATGACCGGCCGGAGGGGCCGAATCCGAACCTTCGCGCTTCACTTGTTTCCGAAGCGGGCGCGATAGGCGACCGGCGAGAGCCCTGTCGCGCGACGAAACGTCGTTGTGAAATAGCTGATCGAACGGAAGCCGCTGTTAACCGCCACCTTCGCCACCGGCAGATCGGTTCGGGCCAGCGCGCGTCGGGCGTTTTCCAGCCGGACTCGCAGAATTTCGGCATTGGGTGTGCGGCCCAGAAGCTCCTTGAAGCGTCGCTCCAGGGTGCGCCGGGACAGCTTGCAGTGCTCCAGCAGCCGTTCCACACTGATGTCTTCACATGCGTGATCGCGAATATAACGAACCGCGGCGCTGATCTGCTCGTCGGGCAACGCCCATGCATCGGTCGAACGGCGAGCAACGATGCCGCGAGGCGGTACTTGCACAAACTCTTGCGGCGGCTTCTCACCTGCCATCATACTGGCCAGTAAGGCCGCCGCCTGGCAACCGATCTCCTCCGTGTTCACGTCGATGCTCGTCAACGTGGGCTTCGCGAACAGACAGATGTATTCGTCGTTGTCCACACTGATGACAGCCACCTCGTCGGGTACGGATCGCTCGGCTCGGCGGCAGGCATCCAACAGGCTCAAGGCCTCCTCGTCGGAACTGCACATGACTCCCACCGGGGTCGAGAGTTGCCGAAGCCACGCGGCCGTTCGTTGTTGTTGACGCTCCCACGATCCGCGACATCGTCGTTTGTAATGCTCGCCGAACACGGTGCATTGGTAGCCGGCTTGTTCGACCATGTCCCGGAAGAGTTTTCGCCGCAGATCAAGAAAGTGAAATTCCCCTGGTGGCGCGCCATAGAACGCGAAATGCCGGAAGCCCCGATCGACCAGATGGTCGAGAGCCTGACGAATAACGATCCGGTTATCTGGCCCAATATGGGGCAAGCCAAGTCCGCTGAACGCGCCGCGAAGATCGATCGCCGGCAGACCGGAAGCCAGCACGGCCTGGGCCATCCGCTCACTGTTGATGCGCGCCAGAATCCCGTCGCCCTCCCAACTCCCCAGCCATGGCGGGGGCGGAGAGTCCAACCCCATCGGGTGAAAGTACACCGACCACTGCGGGTGCCGTCGCAGGTACCACGCAATGCCACGCAACAATCCACGCCCGTATTCCCGTGATGTCTCAATCAGTAGTGCGACGCGCGGCATGGCGGACTTGCAATATGGTTTGGCTCTTGTCCCCAGATGGGTCAGCGGGCGTTCGAGCAATGCCACTTACTCAACCCTGCCTCAAGGAGGGTTGGTCTCGTTAGCGCCGGGGGGGCAAATCCCACAATGACGCCTGAACAAGTGACATTGGGCGTTCGGAGGCACCGGCTTCCGTGCCAATGTTCACCTGACGCTTCGTGACGGCTCCGGGCCGACCGCCTTTCAACCTAATCCCGGACAATGTCCATGGTACCTCCTTTGACGCAAATGTGCAACAGAATGACGCAGAAGTGATTGACGCGAGAACTGGTTCTGTCCAGAAGACGGCGCCAAGTCAGTGCCCATCGAAGCACCGACACGGGGGCATCCTGTGCTTGTTCTGCCAGCGTCGCTTCATGGAGCGAGTTGGGCGGCTGGTGTTGGGGCCTGGGCATTTCCGAGCATGACGGCGAAACGCTCATCCACCATTCTTTCCCGCTGCTCACCCGGAAGGATGCCAATTCCCCCGTGACTGGCCCCGGCAGTCGGTTTCGTTGGCATCGTGCGGCGTTGCCGAAGCGAGGTAGACGCTGTATACTAGAAGCATGAATACACTCCCCGAGATAGAGGCCGTTGTCGTCCACTTTTCCCCGGAACAGCTTGCCGAATTGGAGGAGTTCGTGCGCCGGACCAGATTGGAAAAGGTCCAATGCACGGGGCCAAGCGCCCTTGACCTTGCCCCGCTGGACTTGGGGCAGATGCTGCAACCCATTGGCGACCGCGAAGAGTGGTATGACGAAGTATTGAAGGGTCAGGAATGAGGCACGGCGTCGACACAACCTTCCTCGTTGCAGTCGAAGTTGCATGTCACCCGTACCACGGGACCGCTCGCACGTTGGCCGGGACGTTACGGCGAAACGGTGAACGCTTCGCGATCACTCCCCAAGTGGTCGCGGAATTCGTGCATATCGTTACAGACGGCAGACGATTCTCCGCCCCCTTGAACATGGCACAAGCGGTACAACGGGCTCAGGTTTGGTGGGACGCAACGGATGTGGACCGTGTGTTGCCCGGCGATGAGACCGTCACGTGGCTTCTCGCTGCCTTGACGCGGCATCAGCTTGGCCGCAAACGCGTGCTTGACACACTCCTGGCAGGAACCTTCCGTTCTGCCGGCATCACTTCGATCCTGACGCTGAATCCCGCGGATTTCGCCGTGTTCGATGGGTTTGCGTGCTTGCCCATCGCTACCGGGACCTTGTGAGGTGGTCCGGCGCGTGGCGAACTACCATGCGATTGTCCGGGCCGAGATGGGGCAAGCCAAGTCCGCTGAACGCGCCGCGAAGATCGATCGCCGGCAGACCGGAAGCCAGCACGGCCTGGGCCATCCGCTCACTGTTGATGCGCGCCAGAATCCCGTCGCCCTCCCAACTCCCCAGCCATGGCGGGGGCGGAGAGTCCAACCCCATCGGGTGAAAGTACACCGACCACTGCGGGTGCCGTCGCAGGTACCACGCAATGCCACGCAACAATCCACGCCCGTATTCCCGTGATGTCTCAATCAGCAAGGCGACTCGCGGCATGGCGGACTCACGTACTGTTTCCGGCCTCCGCCCGAGCCGGAACCGGTAATCGTTCGATGGAAACTCTACAACCCTACTACCGACACAAATCCATGCTACCCGCATTGACGCAAATGTGCAACCGACTGACGCAGAAACGATTGACAGAGGGGCCCATGGTCGGGTCATAATAGTAGAAGGCGATTTCTATCCTGATCGGGCTCCTGCGAAGGCGCCGCCGGCGGTGAGACAGGTCTTTCCAACCCTGAGGTCTCCTATCGTGCGATTGTGTTTGCCGCTGAATGATACAGTCACCCACCGGGCGAGGCGATGCCCGTTTGAGCGAAGACCGACAAGTCTGTGCCGCCGGTTCGCAAAGGGTCGGGCGGTCATTCTGCTTGTCGCGGCGATTTCACTGGCGGGATGCGGCGATTATCGTCCGGAACGGGTGCCCGTCTCCGGCCGCGTGGTAATCGATGGGAAACCATTGGAGCATGGTTTCGTCCGTTTCATCGCCGCGAAGGATCGTCCCTCGGTGGCCGAATTGGGGCCCGATGGCCGCTTCGAGCTGACATGCTTCACCCAGAAGGACGGGTCTGTGTTGGGAAAACACATTGTCACGGTGACCGCGGCCGAGTCGCTCGGACCTCAAGCGCAGAAATGGCATGCGCCGAAACGATACGCTGACCCTGAAACCTCGGATATTTCGGTTACCATTGACGGACCTACCGAGGACTTGCTGCTGGAATTGACCTGGGGCGGAGGAAAGCCGTTCGTCGAGCGATTCGTCGGCGAATAGACCACGAGAGCGCATGTCCGGACACTGCGGTCGGCGGATTGCAATTGCGCTGAAGCATTAGCGGTGAACCAGTCAGGATAACCGAATGACCATACCGAACAGCATGGCGACGCTTCGTGCACGAGAGCACCGCGACAACCGCGTTGCGGTTTTCGCGGCCGATGCTGCCGGCGCAGAAATCGATGCCGGCGATCGCAGCGGAGGTTTTACCCTCATCGAATTGCTGGTGGTCATTGCCATCATCGGTATTCTCATTGCCTTGCTGCTGCCGGCGGTGCAAGCGGCGCGCGAAGCGGCCCGCCGGGCGCAGTGCACGAACAACCTGAAACAGATCGGCCTGGCATTGGCCAACTACGAGGTCAGTTTCAAGTGTTATCCGCCGGGCCGAGTCGGCTGCGACGGCGACCCCTCCCGTTGTCCGGCAGCGGCATCGCGGGTCGGTACGAGTGCGCTGGTTACGATCCTGCCGTTCATGGAACTGCAAACCCTGTACGACAGTTTCGACTTCAGCGATGGCCCCTGGACCTACAACGGAACGTGGGTAACGAAGAATGCCGACGCAATTGGACAAACCGTGCCGACCTATTTGTGTCCGAGCGACGACTCCGAGCCCTATGCAAACCCGCTCACGTTCGCAACCGCCAGCCACTACAACACGCAAGGGCGCGAGGCCGCTACCGGCAACTACTCGCCCGTTGCCGGATCGAGCGGGGTAACGGCGTCATCCACCGTGAAATACGCCGGCGACGGCATGTTCTACTACCTGAAGGCGCACCGGATCCGCGACGTGACAGATGGACTATCCAAGACCATGTTCGTGGGCGAAGTCGTTGCCTCGCACACCGAGGAATCGTCAAATGTGTGGAGCAGGGCCGTTCGGCTCATGGACTGCCAGCGCACAACCTACAATCCCTTGAACACCAAACCCGGCGAGCCGGAGTACTATAGCGCCTACGGGTTCAAAGTGAATGCGGCCTTTGCCAGCAAGCATCCGATGGGCGCCAACTTCGTCTTCGGCGACGGGCACGTCGATTTCATCACCGACAATATCAACCTGCTCACCTACCGCGCGCTTTCCACCCGCCGCGGCGGTGAGCCGATCGGCAACCTGGAGGAAGACTAACGTCACTCTCAACGACAATACGGTACAGGGCGTAACGTTTATCAGGAATACGGGCTATCCGATCAATACGTTGCGGCTTGCCGGAATCAGCGCAAACTCGAACTGGCTTGCGGACAACGTCTCGCTGATTCCCGAACCATCGAGTGCAGCCATGTTCCTGTCGTTCGTTCTGCTGACTCTGATCGGGCGCCATAGGCGGAGTAATCGACAAACTTGGTGGACGGCATCTTTGTATTGATCACGATTCAACGGCAATCCAATTGTTTCACAGTGGCCACATATTTGCAGACAACCGAGGAGACCTTCTGATGAGATGTATCGCTTCATCCCTTATCGTATTCGCTCTGAGCGGTTTCGTGGCAGAGTGCGCCTCAGCGGGACCGGAATCACCAACGACCGGCGTACCGTTCAACGGGAAGACAAGCTATGCGCAGGCGGGCGACTCGGAGGCGTTCGATTGTGATGCGTTCTCCGTTGCGGCGTGGGCGAAGTTCGAACAGACAGACCGTTCGCAGGTGTTGGTCAATCGCGGGGAACCCGGCAGCCTGTTCACGCTTTATCTCTATGAGGAACGCATTCGGATGCTGGTCGAGTACGAGCCGGGGAAGTACACACATGCGAACGCGCCCGCGCCGGCGCCCGGCGTCTGGACCCATTATTTGGGCGCCTACGACGGAAACGTCATCCGGCTGTACGTGAACGGCAAGCCGGCTGCCTCGCAGCCGGCGGCGGGGCGCATTGCAAAGTCCAAGGCGCCCCTGCTGATCGGCGCGGCGGCGCCCGGCGTTCGTGTGCTCGACGGCATGATGGCCGACGTGCGCGTGTGGCGGCGCGCCCTCTCTGCGGAAGAGGCTGCCGCGGTTGCTCGGCGCGAACCGGTTGCCGACGGCCTTGCCGCGCAGTGGACGGCCGATTCGCTCGACGGCGAGAAGTGGACCGGCGTTGCCGGAACGGAGGTGACGGCGCGCTATTTGGCCAATCCGAAGATCACGGCGCCGGTCGAAATCAAACTGCCGCCCTGGCAGCGGACCTATGCAAATATCGCGCCCATTGAGAATCGCAAACTCGACGGGTACCGGGGCATCTGGTATTACAATCAGCGGCAGGGCGGCGAGTACGTCTTCAAGTACAGCGGCGGACTGGGCACCTATTGCGGCAAACATCGGCCGTTTGCCATCTACCGGCCGGAAGTGAACAAGACGTTCTTCTGCTACGGCGGCACCGACGAGAAGAACAGCACACTGCTGCACATGGTATCCTACTTCGATCACGCAACCGGGACCGTGCCGCGGCCCACGTTGCTGGTTGACAAACAGACGACCGACGCACACGACAATCCGGTCATTGCCATCGATGCCAAGGGATACATCTTCATCTTCTCCAGTTCGCATGGAACCGGGCGACCCTCCTATATCTCCCGCAGCAAGAAGCCGTATGATATCGACGAGTTCGAACGCATTGTCACGACGAACTTCTCCTACACGCAGCCGGTCTATATTGCAGGCAAAGGGTTTTTGTTTCCGCAGACGATTTACCTGGGCGGCCGGGCGAACTACTTTCAAACCAGTCCCGACGGACAGCAGTGGACCGAGCCACGATTGATCTCGCTGTTCGGGCAAGGACACTATCAGATCACCGAACCGTTCGAGGCCAAGAAACTCGGGAGCGCATTCAACTACCACCCGCCGAAGAAGGGACTGAACTGGCGAACCAACCTGTACTACATGGAAACGTCCGACTTCGGCGAGACGTGGCAAAATGCCGCAGGTGAGTCGCTGGACATCCCGCTCGGTGATCCGGCGAATCCGGCTCTGGTTGCCGAGTACGAATCGAAGGCCCGCAACGTCTACATGAAGGACATCACCTTCGATGCGGAGGGCCATCCGATCATCCTATACCTGACCAGCGGCGGCTGGGAGTCGGGACCTGCCAACGACCCGCGAATCTGGCAGACCGCGCGGTGGACGGGGAGCGCGTGGGACATACAGGGCAGTATCCGATCCGACAACAACTATGATCTCGGCTCGCTGTACATCGAAGCCGATGGAACCTGGCGTTTGATCGGCCCGACGGAAACCGGCCCGCAGCCGTATAATCCTGGCGGCGAGGTGGCGCTTTGGAAGAGCACCGACAAGGGGCACACGTGGACCAAGGTGAAGCAGCTTACCAGCAACAGCCCGTACAATCACACGTACGTGAGACGGCCCCTGAATGCCCATCCGGATTTCTATGCCATCTGGGCCGATGGGCACGCGCGGCAGCAATCGGAAAGCCGAATCTACTTCACCAACCGTGATGGCGACCACGTCTGGCGGTTGCCCGTAACCATGGAAGGCGAAACCGCCAAACCTGAAATCGCGTGGTAGCCCTCAAGCCCGGGAATCCCAAGCAGCTCAATCCTTTACCTCCCCTCCGGGGAGGTGAAGCGCAACCTGCTTCAATCCTCGACCCTACATTTGACACGGCTCCGCAGTTCTCCTGGCACATTCCACCGGTCAGAACTCCAGCTTCCGGAACGCTCGGATACCTATCTTCAGCGGAACGATCGTGGCTGTGATACCCAGGACAATGCTGGCGACGGTTCCGAGACCGATCCACCAGAGCAGCCAGGTCTCCAGGGCCAGTGTGCCGGCCAGAATACGAACGGCGTGATTCCCGTAGGCTGCAAGGTAGAAGTGGATCGGCACCGCGGTCAGCATGACCACCGTCACAATGTACAGGGCGCTGATCACCAGCGTAAGCGTGCCGCCGAACCCGGCCGCAATGCGCGAAGGCGACTGCTCCCGCATGTTCGGCAGCCGGGCGCCCAGTCCCACGGCAATGCCTGCCAGCCCGACACACAGGAGCACGCAGGTGATCTGATGGCTGACTACCACCAGGGGCGTCACGCGGAGCATCGTGTCGCTCAGCAGTACGAGTCCACAGCAGGGCAATGTGGCGCCGCCGACCGCGAAGAAGAACTTGCTCCACAGAACCGTATCGCGGCTGATCGGCATCAGGCCTAGGATCCAGAAGCGGCGACCTTCCAGGCTGAGCATGGGATAGATGAATCGCGTGGTGAAGGTGGACATGAGCAATCCGACGACAGCCAGGTTCAGGAAGCTTACCATGTTGACCCAGCCGACGTAGTGCATATCGTAGCTGAGCCGACGGATATTCAGGAAGTACAGCAACAGCAGGCCGAAGAAGATCAGGAACTGCGACCACTGGACCGGATCGCGGCGAAACACGCGGAGGTCTTTCAGGGTGAGCAGCCGCATGGGTGGCGGAAGCGGGGCGAGCAGTTTCAGGAGGAAGGCATCGAATCGCCCCATCCTCGGTCCACGGACGCGCCGTCGCCGTCCCTGCCCGAACAACGCGCTGTAGGCCGGGCGATAGTACCGACCTGCAACGGCGATGGCCAGTTGCCGGCCCATCAAGGCGTTGGCAACAATCAGCGTCAGGAACAGCACGCTCTGAGACCAGTTGCCCTGCGCGCTCTCCAGCAGTCCCGAACTCAGCCACCAGCTCGGCAGGAAACGCCCTTCGGCAAAGCTCAGCCGGCCAAGCATCTCCTGGAACCAACCGGGTGTGAGCATGTCGCTGGCCGGCCCGGCCAACACGCTCCAGGCAGCCCAGCAGGCGAAGACGGCGAGCAAAATGACCCCCAGCAGAAGGACTTTCATACGCGCCGCGGGAATCCAATACACAACGGCCAGGCATGCCAATGCACCGAGGACGGCCGGAATATAGATGAACGCCAGCATAAACGGCGCGAGTAGCAGGTAGTAGTGCCAGGGAGCGGCGGCGGCGACTCCGTAGGCAAGCAACATCGGGCTGCCCAACAGAAGAAAACCCCAGGAACTCAGCAGGACGGCCTCCTGAAGCTTGTACAGAAAGATCCGTTGCGGACGAGCCGGTAACGTCAGAAGGAACGCCGTCTCTTCCGACTGAAATAACGAGCCGAAGAGGATAATGCCCGAGGAGAACACCAGCATGATCATCAACGCGCCGAAGAACATGCCGAACACGGCCTGCACCACGCGGTCGTGCGTCGGCGCGTGTCCGATGCCGTCGCGGATGAACAGAAAACCGTCCAAACCCAGCCAGAACAAGGTTCCCCACAGGAAAACGCCCAGCACAACGACCAGAGCGAGCCGAAATCGCGATTGTTCAACCGTCTGCCGCAGGATCGTCATGGCCGTAAGACAACGAAGTCGCCAGAAGGCGCGAGCCTCTGCTTCAGGCGGAAGGAAATCCGGTTCCGTCGCAGCAACGCCAAACCGGCTCGCTACGAATCGGCGCATCCGAGCTGCGCCGGTTACCGGTGCGTCGGTTTCCGAGTTCATGATCTCCCGGGCTCCTGCGTCTGTTCCCTTTGCGACAACCGCTCTTCCTCCTCGGGCTCGTCGGCGGCGCCTTGCGACTCGGTTCTCGGGCCGAACCCGGTGTGGTCGCCCCGATTGCCTTCGTCCTCTTCGGTCAGTTCAAGGAACAGGGCTTCCAGCGAAGCGTCGTGCGAGCAGCGAACGGCGCGAAGCTCATCGACCGTCCCCAAGAAATGGAGCCGGCCGTGGTGGATGATGCCGATACGGCCCGATATCTCCTCGGCTACGCTCAGCGTGTGCGTTGACATGAACACCGTACGCCCTGCCGACGCGAGTTCCCGGAGATGGTCCTTCACAAGCCGGACGCTTCGCGGATCCAGGCCGACCATCGGTTCGTCAATGACCAGTACCTCCGGATCGTGCAGAAGGGCAGATGCGAATACAACCCGCTGCTTCATTCCGTGCGAGTACGTTTCCGTCAGATCATCCAGAAACGATTCGAGTTGAAACCGATTGCTCTCACGCTCGATGCGACGCTGCGTTACGCTTCGCGCAAGACCTCGCATCTCCGCCGAAAACTCCAGAAACTCGCGGCCACTCAGTTTGTCGTAAAGAAACGGCTCGTCCGGGACGTAGCCGATCGAACGGGCCGCATTGCGCGGCGCCGCAACAATGTCGTGACCGTTCACCTGCAATTCGCCACGGTCGGGCCGAAGCAAACCGACCAGCATCTTCAAAGTCGTCGTCTTGCCTGCTCCGTTCGGACCAAGCAGTGCGAACAGCTCTCCCGCCTGCACCTCCAGTGTCAGGTCGTCCACCGCAACCTTGCCGTCGTAGCTTCGGGTAACGTCAGCGAAGTGGATCATGGATCGGCAGGCGCGATTGCAGGAACGGAGGCGGCAGGTGCAGTCGATGCGGGAACCGCCTGGAATGGCGATGCAGGCCAATCCAGCGGCCAGACTTCCTCGTGCGTCGGGGCCGGAGTAGCGTGCGGGATTCGGCCCGCTTCGGCAACTTGCTGCAAAGCAATGGCCTCTTCGATCGGAAGCCTCGCAAATGCCAGCTTGGATCCGAAAACGCTGACTTCCTGACGCAAAACGTCGCCATCGCGAGAGACCCACAGCTTCCCGCGAGCTTCCTGCCGGTTGATAAGGCCTGCTCCCGGGTCGTTCGTATACACAACCAGCCAAACACGTTCCATGCGTCCATTCCATGGCAGCAGGTCGTCATCTGCAACTTCGGCATGAAGAATCTCCATAGGACTGTGCGGCGGTCGCAGCGGGCTGTAAACCGGAACGGTCCAGGTCTGGCCTTCAAAAAGCCCCGGAAGACGGGTCTGGGGTTGCAGGGCATCGCCCAGCAGTGCTCCCGCCGGAAGGAACAATTCCGAACGGTAAAGGAACTCTCCCGATTGCACGGAAAGCGTGACCTTGTTCCCGACAATCTTCCCTTTCAGGCAGATGATGTCCTCGGCCCCAGCGATACTCACGGTCGACTCGAAATGGGTGAGCAGCCCCTTCGCGTCCAGATGAAGTACGCTTCTCGCATCCATAGCCTGCTGCAGCGACGGCTCTTCGATCAGTCGCAGGAGCGTCTGAAGCCAGGCGGGCGTCAACTCACCCAGCGGCAGTTCATCGAAATGGACAAGGCTTTCCACTTCGAGTCGTCCATCGGGTCTCCGTGTCGTTGTCGTGAGTGCCCAGCCGATACTCCGGTCGTTCATCCCCAGCTTCCATCCCACCGGCGGCTTGGATGCCTGGGCATCGATGCCTTCTTGACAATCGGGGGGATTGCCTGTTTCAAATGTGGGGAGCACCTTACTCTTGACCAGCCAGCTCATGGCGGCGAGCCAAAGCACGATCACGGCCAAGTTGACCCAACGGCTTCCCATTCGATCTCCTCGCCTAAACTTGGGTGAAATGTGGAATCGTCTTCATTCGCAGCGAGTTCGGGTCTACGCCCGATTGGCGGCAATGGTTCAAAGGGCACGCCGAAACCGCTCGAACGGCGAGCGATTCTGGTGGCTAGTTCGTGCCACGATCTCCATTGTATTCCGGAAGCCCGCGACTTGCCGGTCTCTTGCGGGTGGGTATTGGCAATATGGTGGGGGGGATTGCGGGGCCGGCTAATAGCGATGCCGGAGTATACAATCCTACGATAGAATTGGGCCGAAAAAAAGAGGTGTTGCGTCAAAATGCCATTCCGCAGATGATAGACGGTCGTGTGGCAGGGAATCGGAAGTCCCCGGCAAAACCGACTCGTATCAAGAAGGAGGGTTCAAGGTGCGATTAACAAGGCGAAAACTGGCAGTCATCTGTTCGGCAATGCTCGTCGCTGGCATCATCGGCTGTGGCGGCGGCGATGAGAAAGCCCCTGTGGCATCCATTGGCAATCCTGACCAAGCAGCCGAAGGAGAATCTGCAAAGGCTCCTGCAGAGCCCACAATGGATGCCAAGCACCCCGTGGTCGAGTTGACCACTTCCATGGGAAAGATCACTCTTGAACTCGACGGAGAAGAAGCACCGCTAACCGTCGACAATT
The DNA here is from genome assembly GCA_040772845.1 of Thermoguttaceae bacterium. Lineage (GTDB taxonomy): Bacteria > Planctomycetota > Planctomycetia > Pirellulales > Thermoguttaceae > PWXP01. The sequence goes on along the minus strand of JAXGXG010000001.1, from coordinate 5,914,657 downwards.
TCCTCAACTACGTACAGGCAGGGCATTACGACGGGACCATTTTCGATCAGGTCTACGCGAACCAGGGAATCCTCGGAGGGCTGTTCACCCAGGAACGGGTCGAAAAGCCGACACGCACACCCATCCGAAATGAAGCCGATAACGGGCTGAAGAACTCGCGAGGCACCATCGCAATGGTCCGTGCCGCCGATGCCATTGACAGCGCGACGGCTCAGTTCTTCATCAATGTCCGGGACAACCCGGCATTGGATCACCAAGACCGTAGTGTCGAAGGATTCGGCTACTGTGTCTTTGGCCGGGTTACCGCCGGACTCGATGTCGTGGACCGGATTGCCCAAGTACAGGTTCAGCAAACGGATCAGTTTGACCAGACTCCGGTCCAGGCCATTGTAATCGAGTCGGCACGTCGCCTCCGTTAATCTCCAGATGCTTGCTGGTACTACTCGAAATCCGGTTGCCGCTCGCCTTCGCAGCCAGAAGCCGAAAAAGATTCGCCGAAAGAGCTGCGCAGCCTTCCCATCTGCCGCAGATTCACAACCTTTTTCTTCCGATTGCCCTGGTTGCGCTTGACCAAACGCTTCACATTGTTAGACTATCTATTTGCGTACGGAAGGCTCGGTAAACAGGAGGTGCTACCATGTCGAACTCTACCTATTTCGTTCAGGAGTGTCCGACGTGCGGCCGGCGTTTGCAGATTCGCGTCGAGTACCTGGGCAAGCAAGTTATGTGTCAGCACTGTCAGGGACGTTTCATTGCGAGCGACCCGAGCAACGTGCGCATCGATAACGGCCTGGGCGGGAACGCACTGCTCCGGCGAGCCGACGAACTGCTGGAAAGCGTGGATCGTTGGAAATCCCGCACTCGCTCATCCTATCCTCGGTGACTTGTCATTTCTCGCTGACGTCGATTCCCTGAGAGTTCTCTCCCTTTGCAGAACGCGAGCGGTGGATTTCACGATTCGCCCGTCTGCTTGTGTGCCGTATCGGTTACTTGTTGCAGGTCTTCGAAGAAGCGAGGATAGGTCTTCGTTGTACAGCCGGGGTTTAGAATCACCACGCCTGGAATGCGCAAGCCAGCCAGGGCGAGGCTCATGGCCATGCGGTGATCATCGTAGGTGTCGATCCGGGCGCCATGAAGCGATCCGGGTTGGATAACAAGTCCATCAGGGCGTTCGCTCACCTCCGCACCCAGTTTTCGCAGTTCGGTGGCCAGGGCAAGGATGCGGTCCGTCTCTTTGTGGCGGATGTGAGCGACGTGGTGAATGGTTGTGGGACTATCGGCAAACAGGGCCACGGCGGCCAGGGTCTGCACGGTATCGCTGATCGCGTTCATATCGGCCTCGATTCCGTGCAGCGGGCCGCCTTGCACGGTGATGGAATGCCCTTGATACTCCACGTCGCAGCCCATACGCGCAAGGCATTCGCAGAACCCGACGTCGCCTTGCAGAGCGTTCTGCGTCAGTCCTTCCACGGTAACTCGCCCGCCGGTAATTGCCGCGGCGGCGAAGAAGTAACTCGCGGCCGAAGCATCGGGTTCGATTGCATAAGTCGTGGCGTTGTAACGCTGTGCGCCGTCCAGCAGGAAGCGGCCAAACCCTTCCCTCGCCGCTTCCACCCCGAAGGCTTTCATGACAGCGAGCGTCATCTCCACGTAGGGTTTGGAAACAAGCTCCCCCTCGACCTCCAGCTCGACCGGTCCCTGCGCGCAGGGGGCAACCATCAGCAGGGCGCTCAGAAACTGGCTGGAGATGTCGCCGGCCACAACGGCGCGACCGCCAGGCAGTCCCCTCGCCTGAACCCGCACGGGCGGGCAGCCGGTGCCTGATTCATCGAGCACGTCGGCCCCCAGCGCCCCGAGCGCATTGAGCAGAGGGGCGACCGGCCGCTGCCTCATGCGGGCGGCGCCATCAAGCCGATACGTGCCGTGCCCCAAGGTCACCATGGCGGTGAGAAACCGAATGGTGGTGCCGCTATTGGCGGCGAAGATATCCACATTGCCGGGCGGAAGACGCTGCCCGCAACCGGTCAACGCGATCTGACCGGTTGCCGCGTCGTGACGGACGCGCAGACCAAGGTTCCGGAGCCCTTGGATCATGACCTGCGTATCCTCGCTGTCGAGCGCCCCCTCCAGCACAGACCTCCCGTCCGCCAAGGCCGCGCAGACGAGTGCACGGTTCGTGATACTCTTGGAGCCGGGTGGCCGAATGGATGCATCAACCGGGCCGCAGGGACGAATTTCGATGGCCTGACACTCTGTCATAAGCGTTTCTCTTGAACCGATGCGTGGGGGCCGGCAAGGAATCGGCTCCGCACGTTGCATTCCGCCGACTACAAAGCCTGCTGTCCTTCCGCACTGATTCTCCACAAAAAGGCGTTGCTGCGGAAGTAGAGGGCCCCCGGAGCCACGGCAGGCGAACCGAGAATTCCTTCATCCAACTGGCATTCGGCAATGAGGCGCCCCTTCTCCCCCAACTCGACCACCTGCACCAAGCCCGCATGATTCACGCAGTAGAGGCGGCCATCGGCCAGGACCGGGGTCGCCCAAAAGGGGCCTTTCAGGCGAAGTTGCCACAACATCTCGCCATCCTCGGCCCGGGCACATACGACAATGCCGGACGATCGCAGAACGTACACGTGTCCTTCGTGAGCCAGAGGAGACGGAGCACCCGAACTCAGCTTCAGCTCACGCCATACCAGCGCCGCCGTGCCGGTCTCTGGATTCGGACGAATTGCGTTGAGTCCCTGCGCTTGCAGGTAGACGTGTTTCTCGTCGGCCGCAACCGAGGACGTCGAATGGCATGGCGCGGAAAAAGACCACACGACGGCGCCGGTATGCGGGTTGTGCGCACTCACCACATCGCGCCCTTGAAACAGGACCAGGTCCTTGTCTGTCGTCCCGCCCGGCAGCAATGTCGGCGAAGTCCACATCGAGCCATAGGTTCGTTCGATTTGCCAGACTGTCTTTCCTGTCCGGCGATCAATCCCCGCCGCGTACGGCGCCCCCTGGTTTTCCATTTGCACCACCACAACATCGCCCACCACCAGAGGCGATGACGCCATTCCGACGTCATTCCGGGTTGCAGGCGATTCATACGACAGGCCGCGGAACCACTGCAAGTTTCCGTCGAGGTCGAAACCGGCCAGATCATTCGAGCTGAAGAAGGCAAAAACCCGTTCGCCGTCCGACGCAGGTGTTGGCGCGGCCACGGCGCCAAACGGATTGCAGACGGTTGAGCCGGTCCCCCAGAGCTGCCTGTGCCATCGGCATTCTCCTGTTGTCGCCTCGAAGCAAAGCACATGCAGTCGATCTTGACGCGGGCCGCTGGAGGCGGTCACGAAGACGCGGTCGCCCACAACAATCGGGCCCGAAGCGCCCCGGCCCGGCAGAGGCGACTTCCACGCGACGTTTTCGCCCGTTTCAACATCGAAATGTACAGGCAGGCCGGTTTCCTGCGATACGCTCCGATTGTCCGTACCGCGAAACTGCCGCCACTGGGCGACCGAGGGCTGGCTCATACCACAAACGATCAAGGCGAAGATGAGTCGACGCAAAGCATGATCTCCTAGTTTCATTGCGAGGACGAGACCGGCGTTCCAACTCCATCGCACACACGAAACTGAAAGGCCCACGGCTTCGCCCAAGACTGAGTCTGCTCGTTCTGGCATATCTTCACGAGAATTATGTTGCCGCCGGCGCGCAATCTGGCTTCCCCAACGTATTGATCCAGGCTCGAACCGCTATGGTAAATATGCCGATCGATCACCGGCTGGCCGTTCACCCACAGTCTCACGGCGTTAAGCGACGTGAGGCGGAATTGAACCGTTTGGGCCTGCTCGACGAAGAACTCGGCCGCAGCGTAGCCAACCACAGACTTCTCCTCAACCAAGGCCTTGTTCAGATCGACCTTGCCATGGTCGTCTTCCGTCCCATGATCGATCCACGCAACCTGGCCATGCTTCCCGTCATACGAAGCGGCGAAGTCCAGTTCGCGTTCGGGCGGATATGCGGTTGCGAAGCCTTTTCGGTCGGTGTTGTCAAACGGTCCGATCAGCTTCCAATGGACGACGAACCCCATGAGCTTCTGCAAGTCCACCTCTTCTCCAAGGTTGCGCAATGCCTGGGAAACCAGACGAATCTGGTCTTCGTCGCGAGCGGCCGAAACTGCGCGCCGGTACGCTTGGGCGGCCCGATCGCGATCCTCCGCCTTCAAAGCATTCTCCGCCTCGTCAATCACCCGGGCGACAGCGTCCCGACGCAATTCGAGGCTCGGGTCGTCCAACATCGCCGGGAGGAGCTGCTGCTCAACCTCGGGGACGAGCCCAGCCAGCAGTTCATAGGCAAGGCGTCGGGCCCGAGGAGCATGGTCCCGCTGGAGGACGAACTGCTTCAACCGATCGGCAGGAAGCTCTTCGTTCCCCCGTGCGGCACGTTCCGCAACGGTATCGACAGCGGCGCGAAGCCAATTGGCCGCCAACGGATTCGCGCCGTCCATGGCCGCCAGTAGCTGCGGCAGATCCGCAGGTGAAGCTTCGGCCAATCGTCGCCAGGCCTCGGCAGCCGGCACGTGCCCCTCGCCATGCGGGCCTACAGCCCGCACCGCGGCAATCGATTCAGACAGCTCGCCGGCAATCGATGTGCCTGCCGCAATCCATAAGGCGGCCACCAGGAAGGGGCAATGGTTTCTGTTCATAGTAGAACCGCGGAAAGGTCATTGGCATGGCTGTTCAGTGCCGCGATTCTATCAGTCTACCGACTGCAACACCACCGCCTGAAGCACGGGCACTGCGGAAGGCGATCGCCGTTCGTGATCGGCTCCCCTTGCGACAATAGCCGCGGGCCGCTATCTTGGCGGGATTACGCAATGCTTGACGCCTGCAGCTTGCTTCCGCGGCCGCGGTTGGCGGGCAGCCTCTGCGGCGCTACCCCCCTCTCGTGTGGGACTTGAGCCGTGTTGAAGCCGGATGTTTCCGTGATTTAAGGGGCGCGAAGGCTACTTCGGCGAGGCGACTTTGTACATCTAACCCAACTCGCAGTTTTTTAGGAGAGCTAATTGTGGCTGAACGACGCTTTGTGACCATCGACGGGAACGAGGCGACGGCAACTATCGCCCATTGGTGCAACGAAGTGGCGGCGATCTATCCGATCACCCCCTCTTCGGGACTGGGCGAAATGCCCGACGCCTGGGCTGCCGCCGGACGGAAGAACATTTTCGGTTCCATCCCTCATGTGGTCGAACTGCAGAGCGAGGCAGGGGCCTCCGGCGCCGTCCATGGCGCCCTGCAGGGCGGAGCCATTACCACCACCTTTACGGCTTCGCAGGGACTCCTGCTGATGATCCCCAACATGTTCAAGATCGCCGGCGAGTTGACGTCGACGGTCTTCCATGTGACGGCCCGCAGCGTGGCAACCCATGCCTTGTCCATCTTCGGCGACCATGGCGACGTGATGGCTTGCCGTTCCACCGGTTGGGCCTTGCTGGCCAGTGGGTCGATCCAAGAGGCGCAGGATATGGCCCTGGTCGCGCAGTCGGCCACATTGAAGTGCCGGGTCCCCTTTGTGCATTTCTACGATGGATTCCGCATTTCTCACGAGGTGAACAAGGTCGAGCAGCTTACCGAGGACGATTGCCGCTCCATGATCGACATGGATCTGGTCAAGGCCCACCGGGAACGCGCACTGACGCCGGAGAAGCCCGTTCTGCGCGGCACGGCCCAGAACCCCGACCACTTCTTCCAGGCGCGCGAGGCGTGTAACCCGTTCTACGAAAAGGTTCCCGGACTGGTCCAGCAGACGATGGACGAGTTCGCGAAGCTGACCGGTCGCGAATACCATCTGTTCGACTACGTCGGTGCTCCCGATGCCGATCGCGTCATTGCCATTATGACCTCCGGCTGCGGTGTGGTCGAAGAGACGGTCGAGAAGATGATTGCCGACGGCGAGAAGGTCGGTATGATCAAGGTCCGGCTGTACCGGCCGTTTGACTCCAAGGCCTTCGTCAACGCTTTGCCTAAGACGGTAAAGGTCATTGCGGCCCTCGACCGCACGAAGGAACCCGGCTGTGCCGCCGAGCCGCTCCACCAGGATATTCTTACGGCTGTGGTTGAGTGTTGTCCGGCCGGCTCGATCCCAAAGGTCATTGGCGGCCGATACGGACTGAGTTCAAAAGAGTTCACGCCGGCCATGATCAAGCCGTTGTTCGACGAGATGAAGAAGGCCGAGCCCAAGAACCACTTCACCATGGGCATCATCGACGACGTCACCGGCACAAGCCTGCCGTTCGACTCCAGCTATTCGACCGAAGCCGACGACGTTACGCGAGCCGTCTTCTTCGGGCTGGGCAGTGACGGAACCGTCGGCGCCGTTCGCAATACGTGCAAGATCGTGGGCGAGAACACGCCGAAGTACGCACAGGCGTACTTCGTGTACGACTCGCGCAAGGCAGGATCGCTTACCGTTTCTCACTTGCGGCTCAGCCCGCGACCGATCAAGGGATCCTACCTGGTCCATAGCGCCAACTTCGTGGCGTGCCACCAGTCGCACTTCCCCGATCGGCTGGACGTTCTGTCCATGGCCGAGCCAGGGGCGACCTTCCTGCTGAACAGCCCGTTCGGCCCGGACGAGGTGTGGGACACGCTGCCGGTCGAAATGCAGAAGCAGATCATCGACAAGAAGCTGAAGTTCTGGGTGGTCGACGCCTACCACGTGGCGAAAGAGGCCGAGATGGGCGTGCGGATCAATACGGTCATGCAGACGTGCTTCTTCAAGTTGTCCGGCATTCTGCCCGAGGACGAGGCCATTGCACAGATCAAGGGCGCCATCAAAAAGACGTACGGCAAGCGGGGCGAAGCCGTCTTGCAGCGGAACTACGCCGCGGTCGACGGGGCGCTCGGATCACTCCGAGAGGTCAAGGTGCCCGAAAAGGCAACCTCGCAGAAACGACGCATCGCTTCCGTGCCGGATGACGCGCCGCAGTTTGTCAAGGAAGTCCTCGGCGAGATCATTGCCAACCGGGGCGACCAGATTCCGGTCAGTAAGTTCCCGGTCGATGGGACGTTCCCGACGGCAACCACCAAATACGAAAAACGCAGCATTGCCCAGGATATTCCGATCTGGGACAAGGACGTGTGCATCCAGTGCGGACAGTGCTCGCTGGCATGTCCCCACGGTACGATTCGTATGAAGGTCGTCGATCCGGCCAATCTGGCCGGCGCGCCCGAGGGCTTCGACACGGTCGACTACAAGACGAAGGAGTACCCGGGCTGGAAGGTTCGGCTCCAGGTCTATCCCGACGATTGCACCGGCTGCGGCATGTGCGTGGACGTGTGTCCGGCGAAGAACAAGCAGGTTGCCGGGCGCAAGGCGATCAACATGGAGTGGAAGCTGGACCACCTGGAGCGAGAGCAGAAGAATCTCGAATTCTTCGAGACGTTGCCCTATCCGGATCGCAGCACGGTAAAGGCCGACACGATCAAGGGTTCGCAGCTCTTGCAGCCGTTGTTCGAGTTCAGCGGCGCGTGCGGCGGGTGCGGCGAAACGCCGTATGTGAAGCTCATCACCCAGTTTTTCGGCGATCGCATGATGGTTGCCAACGCCACGGGCTGCTCTTCCATTTATGGAGGCAACCTTCCGTGTACGCCCTATTGCCAGAACGCAGATGGCAAGGGCCCGGCCTGGTCGAACTCCCTGTTCGAAGACGCCGGCGAGTTCGGATTCGGCATGCGGCTGGCCGTCGATCAGCAGATCGACTTCGCCACGGTCCTCTTGCAGAAGCTGGCCTCGAAGCTGGGCGATAACCTGGTCGCACAGTTGATCAATAACAAGCAGGAGACTGACGAGGAGATTGCCAAGCAGCGCGCGGCGGTCGCCGAGTTGAAGAAGAGACTTGCTTCGCTGGACGATCCGGACGCCAAGGCGCTGCTGGCCTCGGCCGAGTTCCTGATTCGGCGGAGTATTTGGAGCTTCGGCGGCGACGGCTGGGCCTACGATATCGGTTTCGGCGGCCTGGACCACATCTTCGCCTCCGGGCGTGATATGAATATCCTGGTCTTGGACTCGGAGGTGTACTCGAACACGGGCGGTCAGGCCAGCAAGGCCACGCCGCGCGGAGCGGTGGCCAAGTTCGCCGCTGCCGGCAAGCCGGGGCGCAAGAAGGACCTGGGCATGATCGCCATGAGCTACGGCTGCACATTCGTTGGCCAAATCTCGATGGGCGCCAATCCGATGCACGCACTGCGCACGATCCGCGCGGCCGAGTCGTATCGCGGCACGTCGATCATCATCGCCCTGAGCCACTGCATCGGCTGGGGAATCGACATGGCTACCGCCATGCAGCAGCAGAAGGAGGCCGTCAAGTGCGGCTACTGGCCGCTCTACCATTACGATCCTCGCGAGGCGAAACCGTTCAGCCTGGACAGCAAGGCGCCCGAAGGCGCGTTCAAGGACTTTGCCCTGAAGCAGGCTCGATTCGCCATGCTGGCTCGCACCAAGCCGGAGCAGTCGGAACGGCTGCTCCAGTTGGGCCAGAAGGATATTGACACACGGTGGGAACTCTACTCGCACCTCGCGGCCATGCCGGCGAGCAGCAACGGAGCCCAAGCCGGCACACCGAAGAAGGAGGTGAAAGCATGAGCGCTGACCTAAACACCAAGTATCTTGGACTGAAGCTTCGGAACCCATTGGTCGTTGCTGCGTGTCCGCTTACCCTGCAAATCGACTCGCTCCAGCAGTTGGAGCAAGCGGGGGCCGGCGCGGCCGTGATTGCCTCCCTGTTCGAAGAGCAGATCGAGAACGAAGAGGCAGAATTGCTGGCCGCGACCGAGTACGGAGCGGACTTCTACGCAGAACACTCGAATTGGTATCCCGATCAGGGCGATTATCGTTCCGGGCCGGCCACCTACCTCGAGCACGTCGCTGCTGCCAAGAAGGCCGTATCCATGCCCGTGATCGCCAGCCTGAACGGCACGTCGACCGGCGGTTGGGTCAAGTACGCCAAGATGATCGAAGACGCCGGGGCCGATGCCCTGGAACTGAACGTCTATTTCATTGCGGCGGACGTCGATTCTTCGGCCGCCGACGTCGAGAAGCGGTACACCGATCTGGTGGCCGCCGTGAAGAAGTCGATTTCCATTCCGCTTGCCGTGAAGGTGGGGCCCTACTTCAGCGCCCCCGGCAGCATGTGTCGGAAACTGGTCGAGGCAGGAGCCGATGGCCTCGTGCTGTTCAACCGGTTCCTGCAGCCCGACATCGATCTCGATTCGCTCGAGTCGTCGCCGCGCCTGGAACTGAGTTCTCCGGCCGAAATGCTGCTGCCCCTGCGCTGGGCGGCCATTCTGAGCGGTCGCATCGACGCCTCCCTGGCGGTCACGAGCGGGGTTCACGACGGCGCCGGTTTGGCCAAAGTGCTTCTGGCCGGAGCTGACGTGGCCCAGGTGGCGTCGACGATCTATCTGAACGGTTTCGATCGGGTGAAGCAGATGCTCGCCGATCTGGCCGCGTGGATGGATGCAAAGGGCTACGATTCGGTGGAACAGCTTCGCGGCAGCATGAGTCAGAAGAACTGCCCGCAACCTGCCGCCTTCGAGCGCGGCAACTATATGAAGGCCCTGGCGAAGTTCACGGGCAAGCCTGTATAACCCGACCCGCGCCGGGTTTTCCAGCGTGTTTCGATGCCTACCGGGGGGGCGACGGTTTTCGTCGCCCCCCCTCCATTTCGGCGTAGAGTTCAGAAGCATTACTCCGCCCCAAGCAGACGGGGGCCGTTCCGGCAGGCTTCGCGGGAGAATCGGATGGGAGTGTTTCTTTTTGGCGGAATGTTGGCGGGATGCATATTTGGGTTCGCAGTGACCGCGGTCCTGGGGACCGTTGGTTTGGCCGTGACGATTCGACTCGCCAGAACTCGGATTCGTGCCTGGCGGTGGTTTGCCGTTGCGGTTGCACTGCTTTGCCTGCTCTGTTTGATCGCGGTTCATGTGTATCCCTATCCCGCCGTCCGGCCGGGAAGCGATTACGATGTCGCGATGAAGAATCTCTTTCTGCAAGGCTTGGGCTACTGCGCCAGTCCAGGTTTGGCTATTCTGTTGGCGGCATTGGCGACGATGTGTGCACCCAAGAAGAACAGGGGCGCCAAGCCCTAACGTGCTGGCCGAGAATTGTCCGGGCAAATAGAAGAGGCATCTTGCAGGCATGTTGCCTTTGGGGTACGATGCGCCGTTGTTCTGAAAAGTGTGGAGGATGTCGCGCCGGATCGTCGCATTCGGACGATGCCACTCTTTTAAGGAAGTCGTTCCATGACATTCGATTCCAACGAACCGCAACAGCCGTACGCGTCTCCGAATTCCTATTCCTGGCAAGACCAGACACCGCAGTTCTCTGCCCAAAAGCAATCTGGCTTGGGGATCGCTTCCTTCGTGCTTGCCATGCTTGCCGGCGGCGGGATCCTCGGGGCCATCCTTCTGGCGGGAGTCCTCGCGGCGAACGATCCGGCCGCGGTTCAGGAGAATCAGGGGCTGATTATTCTGATCGGCCTGGCCGTCATGGCTATGGGCGGCCTGAGCTTCATTGGGCTGGCCCTCGGGATTGCCGGGCTCTTCTGGCCCGAACGACTACGCCTGATGGCCATCCTCGGCGTGCTCTTCAATTTCCTGGTGATCACCGGGATTGGCGGGCTCATGGTGATTGGCATGATTGCAGGTTGAACGCGTGGTTGACGCGGCGGAGAGTCGCACTGCCGGTTCGAGCGATGTCCTTCTGGTTCTGGCAACTGCGCACCCGGATGTCCTTGTTGTCATACCGCTTTGCGCATCGCTATAATTGACACTTGCGTGGAACCATTGCCTGCACGCTGTTCTGTACTGGAGGAAAACCGATGAGCGAGATGCTTCTTAGCGTGATACTGCTGGCGAGTACAGCGACTGCAAATGACCTGACCTTGTGGTACGAACGGCCGGCAACGAAGTGGGCGGCCGAGGCGCTGCCGGTAGGCAACGGCCGCCTGGGGGCGATGGTCTTCGGCGGGATTGCACAGGAGCGCATCCAGTTCAACGAAGACAGCCTATGGACCGGCGATGATTGCCCTTCGGGCGACTATGCCCAGATGGGAGCCTACCAGGCGTTCGGCGACTTGTTCGTCGATCTCGATGCCGCGGGCGACGAGGAGCCGGCTAAGTATCGGCGCGACCTGAATCTGAATACGGGAATTGCCAGCACGGCGTTCCAGAAGGACGGTGCAATGCATCGTCGCGAAGTCTTTGCGAGTCATCCGGCCCAGGTCATTATCGTTCGCTGGACGGCCGACAAGCCGGGCGCCCTTTCCGGAACGATCCGCCTGCAAGGCATGCACGGAGAGGAGACGTCGGCTGACGGCGCCTCGCTGGCGTTTGGCGGCAAGCTGCCCAATGGGCTGCAATACGAAGCGATCGTACGGGTCGTCGCCGCCGGCGGTGCGGTTGAAACGACCGACGGCCAGTTGCGGCTCAAAGGGTGCGACGAAGCGATGCTGCTGCTGGCGGCCGGCACCGACTATGCCATGGTTCCGGCAACCGGCTACCGCGGTGAGCATCCGCACCAGCGGCTCGTCAGACAGCTCGATACGGCCGCCGGGCAAGGGTTTGAACGTCTCAAGGCCGATCACGTTTCAGACGTCCAGACGCTGTTCGGCCGGGTTGCGATCAACCTGGGCGCAGCCTCGGCCGAGCGGCAGGCGATGCCGACCGACCGCCGATTGGAGACGTACGATCCCGAGGCAGGTGATCCGGAGCTGGAGGCCCTTATGGTCCAATACGGGCGATATCTGCTGGCCGGCTCCTCGCGCCGCCCGGGCGTACCAGCCAACTTGCAAGGATTGTGGAACGACAGCAATTCACCGCCATGGCATTCCGATTACCATGCCAATATCAACGTGCAGATGAACTACTGGCCTGCCGAACCGGCCAACCTGCCCGAGTGCCATCTACCGCTGTTCGATCTGATCGAGAGCCAACTCCCGTTGTGGCGCAAGGCGACGCAGAGTTCTGAAGAGTTCGAGACGGCGTCGGGGCCCGTGCGCGGCTGGGCCGTTCGGACTTCGCACAATATCTTTGGCGGCATGGGCTGGAAATGGGACAAGACGGCCAACGCCTGGTACTGCCAGCATCTTTGGTGGCACTACGATTTCGGCCGCGACAAGGCGTTTCTGCGCGAGATTGCCTACCCGATCATCAAGGAGACGTGCGAGTTCTGGCAGGATCAGCTCAAGGAACTGCCCGATGGCCGGCTCGTCGTGCCGAATGCGTGGTCGCCGGAACACGGGCCGCACGAGGACGGCGTGAGCTACAGCCAGCAGATTGTGTGGGACCTGTTCACCAATTACGTCGAGGCGGCCGACGCGTTGGGCGTTGACAAGGCATACCGTAATGAGATTGCCGCGATGCGCGACAAGCTCGTCGCGCCGCAAGTCGGCAAGTGGGGCCAGCTTCAGGAATGGATGGCCGACCGCGACGATCCGAACGACCAGCATCGGCACACGTCGCACCTGTTTGCCGTATACCCCGGCCGCCAGATCAGCGCTGCAGAAACCCCGGAACTCGCCAAAGCGGCCGCTGTTTCGCTTGCCGCTCGCGGAGAGCGTGGCGATAGCCGCCGAAGCTGGACGTGGCCCTGGCGATGCGCCCTATGGGCGCGGCTGGGCAATGCCGAGAATGCCCACCGCATGATACGCGGCCTGTTCGCGTACAATACTCTGCCGAACCTCTTCACAAATCACCCCCCGTTCCAAATGGACGGCAACTTCGGATTCACCGCTGCAGTTTGCGAAATGCTCGTGCAGAGCCATGCCGATGCAATCGTCCTGCTGCCGGCGCTGCCGAAGGCATGGCCGAGCGGCCGCGTGCAAGGGCTGCGCGCCCGAGGCGGGTTCGAGGTGGATATCGCATGGAAGGACGGGCGTGTGGTGGATTACCAAATCCGCTCGCCAGAACCGCGTGACGTGCGCATCCGCGTCAACGGCGAAACCAAAACCGTGACGTCGGAGCCCTCGCGGCGGTGAACGGTTGAAGGGGTGCAGCAGCGGACTTGCATTTCACGGAAGGGCCACCGGCGGGCTTGCCCCGCCTGGAGCCGTGGTCATCCGGCTAACCGTGGGCCACGAACCATGTTTTCGCCCCGCGCGGCGCCGTCGCCTCCGTTGTACGTGAGGGGGACTTTTCCAGCGAGTCGGAGGTTCTGAGTGAGGCTTTGCGCTTGTTGCGCAGCCGCCAGCAATTCCGTCATGACGTCCAGGCTGGGGTCCAACAACTGGATCAGGGTCAGTTTGACGAGTACGGCCAAGCAGACCGAGACCGCTTCATCGCTGACGTTCGATCGGCAAACACATCTTCACCAGCCGGAAGAGACGAATGACCAGCTTTCCAGAGTCCGCGCTCCCTACTCGGTCGCCAGATAGGCTTCGAGGGCAAGCAGCAGTTGGCCGGCGGCGGTTGCCGAACGATCAAACGTTCTCCACGCGGCCTGCAAGGTTGCTTCAGCGGCCGCGCGGTATTCCGGGCGTTCGCACGAGCGGGCCAGTCGCAACAGCACCGTAGCGGCCGCGCCGTTGCCGCTGGGCGTCGAACTGTCGAAGAAGTCCTTCTTCCGCATGATGAGCGGCTCGTGATCCGCAGGTGTGTAGAAGAAGCCGCCTGCCGCGGGATCTGCGAATCGGGCCAGCAGATCGTCGGCCATCTGTACGGCCTCGTCCAGCCAGCGAACGTCTCCGGTCGCCTCGTGAAGCGTTGTCAACGCGTCGGCCAGCAAGGCGACGTCGTCCAGAAAGGCCGATTGCCTCGCCTGCCCGGCGCGCCAATAGTGCAACAGGCGGCCCTGTTCGTCGCGAAGCTGAGCAAGTATGAACTCGGCCGCACGCACGGCAGCGTCAAGGTACTCGGCCGCGTGCAGTGCAGCGCCGGCCTGAGCCAGCGAGCCGATCGTCATGGCATTCCAGCCTAGCAGCACCTTGTCGTCTCGGCCGGGGCGGACACGCTTCTCGCGCACCGCCATGAGCGCAGAGCGGCTTTCGGCCAGTTCGGCCAACAGCGACTCGGCCGGACGGCCCATTGCCTGGGCGTCTTCCGGCAACGATCGCGCACGGTTGAGAATACTCCGGCCCTCGAAGTTGCCCGCAGGCGTCACGTCGTACACACGGCAGAAGACCTCCGCCCGTTCGGGGCCGAGCGCTTCGCGTACTTCCTCCGGCGTCCACAGGTAGAAGGTTCCCTCGCGGCCTTCGCTATCTGCGTCTTCACTGCTGAAGAAACCGCCTTCCGGGTGCGTCATGTCGCGCAGAATATACTCAAGCGTCTCCCGGGCAAACCGGGCAAACTCTTCACGCCCGGTCGCCTGCCATGCTTCTGTGTAGCACGCGGCCAGTTGGGCATTGTCGTAGAGCATCTTCTCGAAGTGCGGCACGAGCCACTGACGATCGACGCTGTACCGATGGAACCCGCCGCCGAGCTGATCGTAAATCCCACCGGCAGCCATGCGGTCGAGGGTTCCGACTACCATGTCGAGCAGGTGATCGTCGTCGGTGGCCCGCCAGCGGCGCAATAGGAACCGCAGGCTGCCGGGTTGCGGAAACTTCGGCGCCTGGCCGAAACCGCCCCACTGATGATCATAGGCGCGCCGCAGCGTTGCCTCGGCCGTGATGAGTGGATGCTCGCCCAGTTCTACCCATTCGCCCGCCGCGGGCGTCTGGGTATCGTCTCGTAGGAGTTGGGCCAACCGTTCCGCCTGCTCTGTCAGGTCCTCGCGACGATCCTGCCAGGCTTCGGCAATGGCCAGCACCACGCGATCGAAACCGGGCATGCCGCCACGCGTCGGATATGGCCAGTAGGTGCCGCCGAAAAAGGGGTGCCCCTCGGGAGTGAGGAACACCGAAAGCGGCCAGCCGCCCTGACCGGTCATCGCCTGCACGGCATCCATGTATATCTGGTCCAGGTCGGGCCGCTCTTCCCGATCGACCTTGATACTGACGAAATGCTCGGCAAGCAACGTCGCGATTCGGGGATTGTCAAAGCTTTCGTGTGCCATCACGTGGCACCAGTGGCACGAAGCATAACCGATGGAGAGGAAGATGGGCTTGCCTTCTTCGCGGGCCTTGCGTTGTGCATCCTCGCCCCATGGATACCAGTCAACCGGATTCTCCGCGTGTTGCAGCAGATACGGACTCAGTGCTGTACCAAGACGATTGGACATGATGCCTGCGATTCCTTTCGTTTTCGAAATGCCGAGTTCATTCTACGTAGCCGTGTCCTTGCGGAACAGCAAATACCTCTTCGGTGGCAGTGGCGGCAGGGTGGTAGTGGCGGAACGAAGGATGCTTGGTTAGGATAAAAGACTCCAGTTTGAGCGGAAATGGGCGATGGCCCTTCGTGTCGAACCCTGCGCCTCTAGTCTGTTGAGGGAAGCATGACCAATGTATCCATTCCTGTTTGGTTGACTTCATGGGTCGCCGTCACCGTATTGGGGCAGGCGTTGCCGGCGTTGGGGGCCACACCCGTCGCCAGCGATGACCTGGTGATCCACCAGCAGGGAGCTGCACAGAAGCCGCCGACGATCAACCTGCGAGGAACGGTCGAGCAGGTGGTTGCCGGCGCGATCACGGTGAAATCGCCAACCAACGAAAGCTGGATCCTGCAAATCCCGACGACGACCAAGATCGAAGTAACCGGGATGGCCGAAATCGACATGATCCGGCCCGATCGTTTTCTCCGTCTGACGGCTCTCGTCGACACACGGCGCAACGAGATTCCGCAGCCGGTGCAGCAGGTCACCCTGATCGATGTGGCGGACCAGCCTGGCCGGCGATTGGGGGCGTTTCAGCCTGGTGCTGACGAGCCGCCCCAACCTGGAGCGGCTGGCGCAGGAATGGGCATGCCGGTGCCCAATTTAGGTGGCGCTCCGCCGGAAACCGACCAGGTTTTGTACGATATCCGCGGCCGGGTAAAGAGCTATCGATCCGATCAGATCATTTTGGAAGTGCCCAATCTCAAAGCAGCGCTGCGGTTCCAATTGGCTGAAGGGGCTACCGTTGCAGTGAATGTGTCGGACTACAGCCTTGCGCAACCAGGGGATACGATTACGTCCAAGGGTGTTCAACTTGCCAAGAACGTGGCCCGCGCCGATGAAGTAACCATTACGCTGAGCACCCCACTGAGTGATCCGAAGAAACGACGCGAACCGGCCCGCCCGGCACGGCCGCAGCGCCGACCGGCAAAGGACGAGCAGCGCGACGGGTTCGAGGTGGCTTCCGAGATGGGGCAGGAGGAAACCACTCCGACAGCGACGCCCCCAATGGCCGCCACGCCCTTGGCCTCGCCACCGGCTTCGCAACCCGAAGCCGTCGACTTGGTCACCTTGCTCACTCCCGAGCCGGGCACAACCACATGGCCCAATATCCGCGTGAAGCTCGGCGAGAATCTGCCGGTAACGTTCCTCCCCTGCAAGCCGGGGATTACCCAGGTGGATATTCGCCGTCAGTTCGGCCAGCCGGAGAAGATCTTCGATCTGCGCGGCGAACTCCCCGTTGGTCCCGACCGCAGCCGCAAGGAAGTCCGCTGGGAGATGTGGGTTTACGGCGACGTAAAGGTCTTCCTTGACGAAACGGGCATGGCGCGCTACCGGCAGGCGAGGTAGAAGCTGGGTGCTGGGAGCTGGGATGCGGCTGATCGGACGGATTCGACCGATCTGCCTGATTGTGAAACGGGCGGGAAGGCACCCTCTTTCGGGTGGCACTATCTATTCTCAGGGAATTTCTGACGCGGGGTGTTTTCTCAATAATTGCCGCTTGCTTTCCGCAGGCGAGTTGCTAGAATGACCGTAATACGGAACCGCAAACTGTAACACCCACCTGCCGCCGGAGTTCCGTAATAGCCGTTGGTTGGCAACGCGCGGCCTGCACGACAACCCTTGCTTCCCGCCTTTGATGGAGCCCTGAACGATGCACCTAGGCTTACACACCATCCGCACCTTCCTGCCTGCCGCATGTCTTACAGCGATCCTGTTCGGGCCGAGCGTCGGTCGGGCAGACGACACCCTGCACAACGCGTATCAAGCTGTCAATTCGAGTGGCGCCTCAACCTGGACCGCGACAGGCGCCATTACGATGACGGGCGTGGTCATCAATAACCCTGGAGACATGCTCGACTACAGCGACGGCAACGTTTCGCCGGAGTGGCAGGTGTATTTCCAGGCTACCGAAGATGCAAAAACAAACGACGGCGATTTCGGTGGAACGGCCATGTTCATGCGCAGGATTGTCTCGTGGGCTGGCGGCAATCTGTTTCCGGATCCTCCGACTGATCCGCAGGATCCTACGTGGGCCGACGAAATGTCCAGGCTAAACTATCCGGTTGACAGTACAGGCACCAAAGTTGCCGAGCCCTTGCGACGCGGCGATCTGATTCAGGTAACGGCCAACGCGCCAGGGCTGTTCTATAACGGGAAAAAGAACATCAACACCGAGCACAAAGGCGCCAGTACAGCCTACGAGACCGGCGAAAGCTACGAGGACTACTTATTTTCCATCGTCATTCTTCAGCGGGATGTCGAATTGGTAGCGTCTGCTATCGAGTTGTCCGATCTGAAGGATACGAACGACAACTTCATCTTCGACGACACTCGCGCGACCGGTTGCGAGCATTATCAGGGCAGTCTCGTCCACTTGGACAATCTGCTGCTGGTCGATCCTGCGAACTGGGCCCTTGACGGCGAGGTGACGGTAACCAAAAACGGTTTGACTTTTGGTATGAAGCTGGGCATCGATCCGGACTTGCTGTCCATCGATGCCAACTCGCTTGAAAACACACCTTTCAGTGTCACCGCCATTCTCGACCAAGAGAGCAGTGATTTCACTACCGGATATCGCCTTTGGCTGACCAATGCCGGCGACCTGATCGTTGCCGTGCCGGAGCCTGGAACCGTAGTGCTTGCCATCGCGGCAATGCTGGCTTTGTTGCCATGGCGGCGCCCGCAGCGCAGGGGACGCTGAACCGATACACGCGAACATCGAGGCATACCGGCTTTCCGAAGCGTTTGGAAGGGAGTGTACCGTGAAGAAGCACCTGCGTGCTTTTACTCTCGTAGAACTCCTGGTGGTCATCACCATCATTGGAATCCTCATCGGTCTGCTCTTGCCGGCCGTACAAGCCGCGAGGGAGTCGGCCCGACGCACGCAATGCGCTAATAATCTGAAACAGATCGGATTGGCGCTCCACAGCTATCACGTCTCATGGGACTCCTTTCCTCACGGAAACATCAACAATACCTGCGGGTTCTGTCCAGGTATGGGGGATCCGTCGGATTCCTACTCGACGCAGTTCAGCAACTGGCTCATTGCCATTCTGCCCCAGATGGAGCAAACGGCCTTGCTCGACAACTACAATTTCAGCGCCAAGAGTGAGTCTGCAACAAATCGCGAAGTGCGCGAGACGCAGGTTGCCAGCTACCTTTGCCCCTCGGAGTCGTCGGGGCGAATGCCGGCGGTGCCTGCAACCGGTCCTGCGGCAAAGGTCAGCGCCAAGTATGCGCCTGGCTCCTATCGGGCTGTGACCGGCCGGAATTACGATTCGATCAATTACCTCGATTCCGAGATGATGATCCGTTACAAGCCGGACCGGCGCGGTGCAATCCACATGGCCGAAGTGCAGGGTTATGGAGTCGAAACGATGGCCCACATCCGCGACGGCTCGTCGAATACACTCATGGTGGGCGAGTCGAGCACGTTGACCAATACCGGCTATCGGACTTTCTGGGCTTATCCGTTTGCGTATTATACGCTTTCGGGCATGACCAACCAGTCGCGTATCCTCTGGGGCGATTACGACCGATGTGTCGAAGCGGGCGGCGCCGGCGAGGATGTTCCGTGCAAGCGAGGCTGGGGCGGGCTTCATGCGGGCGGAGTGAACTTCGCGATTTGTGACGGTTCCGTACGCTTCATCGACGCGTCGATCGACACAACCCTTCTTATGGGGCTTGCCACCATTTCCGGCGGTGAGGTAGCCCCCCTCCCGTAGGGGCCGGTTGGTGCGACCAATCTGTCAGTGCACTCGGTTGAGATTGCTCCTCCACTGCGATTGTGTTGCCATAACCTCTTGGCGTAACCGTTCACAGGGGACTGTCCCAATTTTCGCGGCACATCGGACATCTTGCCCCACCGGCCACTGCGACAAGCCGCGAAAATGGGACTGTCCCCCTCGTATACCGTGGAGAACTTGACCGGATTACTCATCTACGTAGGGTGGGTCAAGGTCGCGTAGATCGTTGGTGGGTCCGCACAAGCCGCAACCGAGCTGATTTACAGCCCGCCGCCTGAAACAAGGCCGGCATCAGCGACCGACGCCCCAGCAGAAGAAGCGGCTTGTTTGACCCACCCTACCTGTCGTGAATAATCCGGGCTTGCCCTGAGCTGTCAAAAAGTTGGGGTTGCGGCGATTTGCGGTTGCGCAACTTTTATTCCTTCCGCCCACGGCGCGTTTTCGCCGTAGGCGAATAGGCGCGGATCAGTGGCCGCTGGTGCGCGGCGTGTGGGAATTCTGCCCAATACTTTTTTCTGCACTGGGTCCTTGTGGGATTTCAGCCCACCGGTTAAACTCTAAGAATCGTGACCCAAACGTCGTGGGCGTGGGATCGGAACCCCCAGCAGACTTTCGGCCGAATGATGCCGGACGAAACACAACTCATTCTGGGCGAGTTTCGCGCAACAATCGATGATCGGCATCGATTGTCGATCCCGGACAAGCTGCTGACTCAGTTCGCCAAGCCGCCGGTGGAGTGCATGCTGGCGAAAGAGCGGGCAGGATGCCTGAGTCTATGGGATGCGAGTCGATGGCAGCAGAAGCTGCAGTCACGAATGGCTATTGTGGAGCAGAAGCTTCGTGCAGGGGTATTGGACGAGAACCGGATTGGCCAGGTGCAGTTGCTTGGCCGGCTGCTCTCGTCGCGACACTCCGACGTGACCCTGGCCGAACGC
Source organism: Thermoguttaceae bacterium (assembly GCA_040772845.1). Lineage (GTDB taxonomy): Bacteria > Planctomycetota > Planctomycetia > Pirellulales > Thermoguttaceae > PWXP01. The sequence continues at coordinate 5,894,679 of JAXGXG010000001.1, read as the reverse complement.
GGCCGGTTGGTCATCCCAAAGAGTTTTCGCGACTTCCTGGGCATCGAGCCGGGTGGCGAGGTGCTTATCGTGGGAGCCGCGGTGTGTATTGAGATCTGGAATCCGACTGCTTGGGGACAGTACTTGGAAGCGCGTATGCCGCGGTTCCGAAAGCTCTTCGACAAGCTGTCGGCCTGATAACGAGTGAGCGTGACGCCGTGCCCGGTCCGGAATGTTATTGGTCTTCCCCGGCGATTCACCCGGTTGGACCTGCAAGTCACCCCGGATGGGCTTTCCCTTGGGTGTATGATGCACCCACCCGTCCTCAGTCCGGGGCGGGCACGGCATTTTTCTGTCGCTTTCTCAACCGTTCGATTCTACGGTGACGAACGCCAGGTGAAGCTCGTGCAGAATGGCATCCAGCTCTTGCGTTTCCTGCGGCGTTCGGTTTCCTTCCGTCTTCTGGCGTAGCATGTCGAGCGTATCGATCGTGTGACGCGCCATGCGCAGGTTCTTCTCCGATGCGTTGGTGGCCGGGTTCGGCATCAGGCCCAAGGCGACCATGCCCTGCAGGTAGAGACCGCCGAACAGAAAGGTCAGGCTGGGCTCTGGCAGGGGGAACTCCCCTTCGGCATCGCCACGGTCCGCTTTGGCTTCGGGCTTGGCCTCCGACTGCTCTCGGGCCGCCTCCCGTTCTGCATCCACCTGGCTCTTCCAGTCTTCATCGACAATGATCTTCTTGCCTTCCTGGTTGGGCTGTTCAGTCATGGGTATTCTCCGGGATTCGTGATTGTTTCCGCCAACACAGAAGCAGGCTGACGGGCGTGGTTTGCTAGGTCGTATGTGGGCGCGTGCGTCCTCCGCAGGCGGTTCTGCCACAATTAGCTGTTTTCGACATCTTGTCCGGCATGAGTTCGCTTTGGTCGGCGTGCGGCTGCCGCCCCCACAAAACCGGCGAATAGCGGCTGGGGGCGGGTCGGCTGCGACTTGAACTCCGGATGGAATTGTACGGCAACAAACCAGGGGTGGTCCGGCAATTCAACAATTTCGACAAGCTGCCCGTCCGGACTGGCGCCCGAGATCCGCATCCCGCAGTCGACAAGTTGACTTCGGTAGGCGTTGTTGAACTCGAAACGATGCCGGTGGCGCTCGGAAATCTCGTCCGCTTGGTAGCATTCGGCCGCTCGGCTGCCGGGCTGGAGTACAGCAGCATGGGCGCCAAGTCGCATGGTGCCGCCCTTGTCGGTTACGTTCCGCTGCTCGTCCAAAAGGCAGATGACCGGGTGGAGCGTGTCCTTGTTGAATTCGGTCGAGTTGGCATCTTCCAGGCCGGCCACGTTGCGTGCGAACTCGGCCACGGCGCATTGCATGCCCAGACAGATGCCGAGGAAAGGTACGCCGTGTTCCCGTGCGTACCGTATCGCTTCCACCTTGCCCTCGATGCCTCGCTCGCCGAATCCGCCGGGCACCAGAACGCCGTCCGCACCGGCCAGCAGCTTCTCGGCCCCCTCGCGTTCAATTGCCTCGCTGTGGATGCGCAACACACGGACCTGGGCCCGGTGCGTCAGGCCCGCGTGGTCGATCGCCTCGTAGATCGATTTGTACGCATCGCGGTGCTCGGCGTATTTCCCGACAACGGCAATGGTCACCTCGCGTTCCGGGTTGCGCATACGATGCAGCAGGTCGCGCCACTGGTCCAGTTGGGGTTCGCCTGCCCGAAGATGCAGCTTCTGCACGATGATTGCATCGAGCCCGTGGTCCAGCAAGCTCATGGGGACTTCGTAGATCGAGAAGTCCTTGTCGCGCTCTTCGATAACCGCTTCGACCGGCACATTGCAAAACAGGGCGATCTTCGCGCATTCATCGCGGCCGATAGCGCGTTCCGTACGGCAGATCAGCACATCCGGCTGGATGCCGATTTGTCGGAGCTGGCCGACCGAGTGCTGTGTGGGCTTGGTCTTCAGCTCGCCCGCCGCCTTCAGGTACGGAATGAGCGTCAGGTGGATGTACAGGCAGTTTTCTTTGCCAGCGTCCAACGCGAACTGGCGAATGGCCTCCAGGAAGGGCTGGCTCTCGATATCGCCCACCGTTCCGCCGATCTCCGTGATAACCACATCGACATCGTCGCCGGCTACCCGGGCGATGGCGCTCTTGATCTCGTTGGTCACGTGCGGAATCACCTGCACCGTCTGGCCCAGGAACTCGCCACGCCGCTCCTTGTTGATGACCGACTGGTAGATTTGGCCGGTGGTGTAGTTGGAGTTTCGCGTGAGCGGGCTGGAAGTGAATCGTTCGTAGTGGCCCAAGTCCAGATCGGTTTCGCTTCCGTCGTCCAGCACGAAGACCTCGCCGTGCTGGTAGGGGCTCATCGTTCCGGGATCGACGTTCAGGTAGGGGTCCAGCTTCTGCATCCGAACGCTCAGTCCGCGACTTTCCAGCAACATGCCGATGGAGGCGCTGGTTAGCCCCTTGCCCAGGGAGCTAACGACGCCGCCAGTAACGAAAATGTGTTTGCTCATCAGTGTGATGTTCCGGATAGAGGTGTGCCACGCCGTGGCTGAAACAGGCATTCTACGCCGAGATTCCTTTCAAGGCGAGTGGGGCGGGCATCCTGCGCGTTTCCACCGACACAATCGGCACGAAACACCAAATCGGCCCCCTCCCCCACCCCGCTTCCACCTGCGGCGAAAACGGTAGGCTAGAGTTCTGCGGAGCCTTCTAACTCACGCCCAGCCGTGCGGAGACCTGGACCATGGCGAAGGATAAGTCGAAAAACTCGCATAAGAACGGAAAACCCGGTACGGGGCCGACGCCAGCCGCCACCGTCGCCGAGGGGCTGGCGTACCTCGAACCGCAAAAGGCCAAGAAACGCCCCAAACTCAAACGAAAGCACTACGAACGCGAATTAGAAAAACTTCAAGTCGAATTAGTCAAGCTTCAATACTGGATCAAGGCCAAAGGACTGAAAGTCGTTGTCCTTTTCGAAGGACGCGACGCCGCAGGCAAGGGCGGCGTCATCAAGCGGATCACCTACCGCTTAAACCCGCGTATTGCCCGCGTGGTCGCTCTAGCGACTCCCACCGAACGCGAGAAAACCGAGTGGTATTTCCAGCGTTACGTCGCCCACCTGCCGGCTGCCGGTGAAATGGCGCTGTTCGACCGATCATGGTACAACCGGGCCGGGGTCGAGCGGGTCATGGGGTTCTGCACTGAGCAGGAGTACGAGGAGTTGCTCCGCTCCTGCCCCGAGTTTGAACGCATGCTCATCCGCAGTGGGGTGCGCCTGATCAAGTACTGGTTCAGTGTCAGCGACGAAATCCAGGAGAAGCGATTCCAGAAACGCAATAGCGACCCGATGCGCCGCTGGAAGCTGAGCCCCATGGACCTCGAAGCTCGCGCCCGGTGGAGCGACTACTCACGGGCAAAAGACGAGATGTTCAAGTACACGGATCTGAAGCAGGCGCCGTGGTACGTGGTCGATGCCGATGACAAACGCCGCGCGCGACTGAACTGCATCCACCACCTGCTCAGTCTCTTCGAATACGACGACCTGACCCCGCCGCCGCTGGAGCTTCCCACGCGTCAGGAAGATGCCGGCTACATTCGCCCCCCCATCACCGACCAGACTCTCGTTCCTGAGGTCTACTGACCTACAGCGTGGCCATGTCGGTGTTATTGAAGTCGCGGCGGTAGTAGCCCATGTACTGGACTTTGCTTTCCAGTGCGGCAATGACGGCATGGGAGAAGTTGACGTTTTCGAGTGTCTGCGCACTGCCCAGTCCGCCCGGTGTGAAGACGTTGATCTCCATGAGCTTGTCGCCCACGATGTCGAGCCCGACAAGGAACATGCCATCTTCAACCAGCTTCGGACGTACGATCTCGGCAATCTGCAGGGCTCGGCTGTCGATGATCGCCTGGGCCTTGTGGCCCCCGGCGTGGATGTTGCTGCGGATGTCGTCGCCGGTGCGCTGGCGACGGAATGCTGCATAACGGCCTTTATACCGCAACGGCTGACCGTTCATCATGAACAGTCGCGTATCACCTTCGGTGGCGGCCGGCAGGTATTCCTGCGCAATGACATACCCGTCGCGGGCCACGGCGTCGACCATCTGGTTCAAGTTGCCCAGGTCGTTCCGGCGGATGAGGAACACGCCTTCGCCTCCGGAGCCCTGCAATGGCTTGATGACGATGTCGCCAATCTCCTGGGCCAGGGCGCGAATCTCGCCGCGATCGCGCGTGATGAGCGTCTTCGGGCGGACTTCCTCCGGGAAGAGCTGGAAGTACATCTTGGTCATCGCCTTGGCCAAGCCGTCGGGATCGTTCAGTACAATCACGCCGCGGCGCAATGCGGCCCGGCCGAACATGATGCCCGCCGTCGTCGCCCACGGACGCTTGATCCGGTCTTCCGCCGGATCGTTCCGGAGCATGAGCACATCCAGATCGTCGACCGATATACGTTCGATGCGCGCCTTCGCCCCCTGCAATTCGGCCAGGTACGTCTTGTTCGACTTGTAGCTATTCTTCGGGGCCCGCCTGGCGCGGGCGCGCACCGAACTGTCGAGATCGAAGGCCAGATCGCCCACGCCGAGCACCCATGCATCATGCCCCCGGTTCAGGGCCGCCATGGCCAGTCGCGTCGTCGTGTATCCTGCCTGTTCCGTCTGGATGTCGTTGACAACGAATCCGATTCTCATCGCGTTCTCCTTCGGGCCTGTTGCAGGCCGATCTTGCAGGCGGCGACCCTTGGACGCCTTTGTCGTTGCCTATTTTCGGGTATGTTCCAGCAGGTTGTCCACGGTAAGCCCATGCCGGAGCTGTGCAAGTCGCTGTTGGACGGCGGGGCGATCGAGGTAACGCGGCCGCAGCGGAGCGGGACGGAGTACTTCCCGGTGCTGCAATTCTCGCACCAGGGGAACATGCTCCGCGCCAATCTTGCCGACCAGCAAGGGATCCAGTTCGCCGCCGCCTCGCAGATAGTCCAGCACCTCCACAAGGCCGCGGAGGTATACCACATCTTTGGTCAGTCCGCCACCCCGGTACACGCGCATCGCAATGGTATACGCAATACGTTGCGCAAACCCGTACGTGCGGCACAGCAAGCGGAATGTGTCAACGAACGATGCGCCCTCGATCATCTGGTGCGCGGCCACCACGCGCGCGGCGAGCAAACGCATTCGACTTCGGCTAAGGCCGTCTACCAGGTACTCCGCCAGCACGGCCAGTCCTTCCTGCAGGGCCTCGTAACCGGCCAGTCCCGTGTGCAACTGCGAGAATCGCTGCGACCGGCCGTTGAAATAGGTGAGCAGATGCGTGCCGACTTCGTGCTGAATCAGGGCATCGACCCGTTGCGCCGGAACGCGCACTTGCCGGCCAACCAGCAAACTGTCGCGCGAGACGAGCAGGCCGGAGTAAAGATCCTCCCGAATACTCACCTTGGCCTGAAACCCCGCGTATTGCCGGCGATACGCGCCGATTTCTTCGGCAGCCTGGCGGGCAAAATCGTGGGCATCGACCTGCTTGCCTGCCCGCTCCTCCCGACTGTGCGGCGGCAGCGTGGAGAGAAGCTGATGGGCCAGCATCAGCAGCGGCGACGGCACGCCGCCATATACTTGCAGGCTGCCGTGGATGAATCGCGGCGTTCCGACGTCAGCGAGCATGGTGATCTGCCGGTCCAACTCGTCCTGCCTCTGATAGAAGAGGTCGGCCAGAGACGGGTCTTCCGTCCGTTCGATGGGAATGGCGTAAAGACGGCGTTTCAGCAATGCCGGCTCGAAGCTGAGCGGCCGATAGACGAACTGGGGCGGTGTCTGAAACAGGTCGCGGCGAAAGGTTCGCCAGGCGGCTTCCGCGTTGACCGGCGTTACCTGGAGCAGGAAGTCGAACGCGTCGGCAATGGCGGCCAACTGCCGATCGACGTCCCACACGGCCTTGACCATGGCGCGGCGGCCCAAAGCCCAGTGGTGCTGCGGTTTGGCCTTCGTGTGGGCTCGCATGAACGTGAAGAACGCCTGCTCCATCGCCCGCGCAAATCCGCGGCGAAGCGCCCGCAGCGTAGGCCCAAAGACCTCGCCGTCCGGCGCATCGCGGAAGATGGGGCGTACTTCCAGGCCGAGCAGTCGGCATCGCAGCCGGCCGGCGTCCTTCAGCCCCAGAAGCGGCGGAAGGTCCGGCGGGCGTGCAAAACTGTGCGACTGCACCTCCACGTCAGCCCGTTGCCGATGAACGCGGACCTTTTCCAGCGATTTCTGCAACGCGTGGATCGTCTCCATCGGCGTCTGCGGGCCTCGCGCACAAACGGCGAAGCCCGGCCGCCATTGCCCGCCGCCACTGCCGCCGGAAAAAGAAGCGGCCGGCGGCCGTGCATCCAGGCGTATCGGCAACGAGGGGGCGGCGTCCGGCAGGAAGCGAGTCGGTTGACCGTCTATTCCGGCCCACACTTCGACCAGAAGAAACGCGCCGAACTCGCTGGACATTTGGGCAACGATGCCCTCAATCAGCCTCGCCAGCCCCTTACGCAGCCGCCCGGCGCCTGGTGCAATCAGAAACGACGGCTCTCCGCTGACCAACTGCGATGTGCCTGCGTCAGCCCGGTCGGCCGGCTGTCGATACAGGCAGAGAAACGGCAATTGGCGATCGATATGCAGCCGGCCGCCGGCCGGCAGGGTTCGCCGAACCTGCCGGCCATCGGCCAATCGCGAGACGACGTCTTCGATAAAGGCGTCGGTAATGCGCTGGCGGGCCGATTCTCGGTTCCTGGCTGTCACGGCTACACGCCCCCTACCGGGAACTGGGTCAGGACCTCGTGAGCCGCGCCAATCAGCGCCTGGCCGAAAAGCGCGTGCGACTGGGCGTCAACCTGGCCGGTCCATTCGTCCATAAAAACCTTCTTGATTTCGATGGCCATGGCGCATGCCGTCTCGGGAAAGGCCTGGTGGATCCAGCGAACGAAATGCCCGCCCCGAAATTTTACGTCGCGGCGTACGTCGAGTGGTTCCCCGCAAAAAACGAACGACCGCAATGCCTGCTCGAAACGTTCGACCACCCCCCCCCACCGGCCCAGGTCCATAGTGCTCGTCCCCAGATTGATAGTGGGGTTGGCCGCCGACGGGGCTGGTGGGCCGTTTGCCCCGGCACGCAGATGGTTATAGGAATGCAGGTCAAATACCACCACACGTCCGTACCGGCCAATCAAATCGCGGAGCAACGCACCGATTTCCCGGTAGAACGCATCGTACACCCCCAGCGACCGTTCCAGGTCTTCACCTGGTAGTGTCTTGCGCCACACGTGGAGTCCCCAGGCATCTTCCGGGTGCAGATAGACGGCCTTTTCCCGCGGGCGATTCAAATCGACCTCGAACCGCGACCGGTGGACAACGATACGGGTCGGCGCCATGGCGGTCCATGCCCCGGTGTAGGGGTCTTCTTCCTGCAACCGGTCGGCCTCGGGAAGCGCCAGCCATTGGGACAGTTCGTCCCGAACGTCGTGCCCATCATGAATGGCCGCCGCTATCAGGGGGCCTTCGCCGCGTTGTAGGGTCCAAGCCGGAGTCTCCATGGCACAGTCTGAAATGGAGTTGCGAAGGTTGCTGGAAATACTGTGGCTCATCCGTTTCGGCACATCTTCAGTTCGTAGTCCCGCCTTTCAGGCGGTCTCCTCCCAAATAGTACCGCCCGTTCGCCCTGATGCAATACGTTGAAACACGAGCCCGACGATCACTCAAGCCCAGCAGAACCAGCCGATTAGGACTTTCGGCAAGCCACTGCCAAAATGGCAGTCCTTTCGCGGTGTGGACGTGCGCCGGTGTCGCGATTGGCGGTCGCCATTGGCCGCCCAGCACGACGGGCTGGCGATAACTGCTTTTGTAGCAATGGGTTAGGCTATCACGGAGTATTGGCGCGCCGATTGCTTACTAGGGTGCACACCCGCCGAACCTGCGCAACAATGGCAGGCGGCCCCTTGGGGCAGTGTCCCGAGGGCGAGTAGGCGTTTGCTCCGTGCCGGGAGACCGGCCGGTTCTATGGCAAAATATCCAGTCGCGACGAGTTTTCGGAGGCTCAAAAGAACATGGCAAAGAAGAAGTCAGAGAAAAAACCCGCCGGGAGCATGAAGCTGCAGCCGCTTGGTGACCGTTTGGTGGTCGAACGCGAAGAGGCCGAAGCCGTAACGGCCGGCGGTATTGTCCTGCCCGATGCGGCCAAAAACAAGCCGTCTCGCGGCACGGTCGTGAGCGTAGGGGACGGCCGACTCCTGGAGAGCGGTTCGCGCAGCGAGTTCCAGGTGAAGGTAGGTGACCGCGTTCTGTTCAGTTCCTACGCAGGCGAGCAATTCAAGCTCGACGATCGCGAATTGCTGTTGATGCGGGAAGACGATATCCTCGCGGTGATCGAGTAGGCTACAGCAACCGACATTCCGGGCGAGTCTTTCTCGCCATCAATACAGAAGACAAGCAAGGAGAGAAACAGACATGGCAAAAATGATCGCATTCGACCAGGAAGCTCGCGATGCCCTTCGTCGCGGTGTTTCCAAACTGGCCCAGGCAGTCAAAGTTACCCTGGGACCGCGCGGCCGAAACGTCATCCTGCAGAAAAGCTTCGGCTCCCCCACCGTCACCAAGGACGGCGTGACCGTAGCCAAAGAAATCGACCTGGAAGACGTCTACGAGAACATGGGCGCCCGGATGGTCCGCGAAGTGGCCGCGAAGACCAGCGACCTTGCAGGCGATGGGACCACCACGGCCACCATTCTCGCCGAGGCGATCTTCAACGAGGGACTGCGGGCCGTGGTGGCCGGCGTCAACCCGATCCAGTTGAAGCGAGGCATGGACAAGGCGGTCGCCGACATCACCGAAAAGCTCCGGAAGATGTCCATTTCCGTGAAAGATAAGAAGGAAATGGCCCAGGTCGGCTGTGTCGCCTCGAACAACGACGAGGAGATCGGCAGCCTCCTGGCCGACGCCATGGAACGCGTTGGCAAGGACGGTGTCATTACCGTCGATGAAGGCAAGAGTCTTGCCACCGAGGTCGAGTGGGTTGAAGGTATGCAGTTCGATCGCGGCTACCTGTCGCCCTACTTCGTTACCGATCCGCAACGCATGGAATGCGTACTCGAAGACGCCTACATCCTCATCCACGAGAAGAAGCTCTCCAACGTGAAAGAGCTCGTCCCGGTACTCGAAGCCGTGGTGAACGCTGGCAAGCCGCTCCTGATCGTTGCCGAGGACATCGACGGCGAGGCCCTGGCCACGCTGGTAATCAACCGGTTGCGCGGAACGCTCAAGGTCTGCGCCATCAAGGCGCCCGGCTACGGCGATCGCCGCAAGGCCATGCTCGAAGACCTGGCCATTTTGACCGGCGGCACGGCCCTGTTCGAGAGCCTTGGCCGGAAGCTCGAAAACGTCACCATTGCCGACCTCGGACGCGCCAAGAAGCTCGTGGTCGACAAGGACAACACCACCGTAATCGAAGGCGCCGGCAAGAGTGCCGAGATCAAGGGTCGGATCGAGCAACTCCGCCGCGAGATCGAGAACACCACGAGCGACTACGATCGCGAGAAGCTCGAAGAGCGGCTTGCGAAGCTGGCTGGTGGCGTTGCCAAGATCAACGTGGGCGCCGCGACCGAAAGCGAAATGAAGGAGAAGAAGGCCCGCGTCGAGGACGCCTTGCACGCCACTCGCGCCGCCGTCGAAGAAGGCATCCTGCCCGGTGGCGGTGTCGCCTTGGTTCGGGCAGCCGCGTCCGTGTCGCCTGAGGGCTTGGTCGGCGATGAAGAGGTCGGCTACAAGATCGTTCTGCGTGCATGCCGCGCCCCGCTGACACAGATCGCCAATAACGCCGGCCAGGACGGCGGAATTGTGTGCGAGAAGGTCAGCGAAATGAAGGGCAATATGGGCTACAACGCAGCCAAGGGCGAGTACGAGGATCTCGTCAAGAGCGGCGTGATCGACCCGACCAAGGTCACCCGAACCGCCCTGAACAACGCCTTGAGTGTCGCTACCCTCCTGCTGACCAGCGATGCCCTTGTGGCCGACAAGCCGAAGGAAAACGACGCTCCGGCCCACCCGGGTGGCGGCGAAGATATGTATTGATCCACCTGACTTGCCCGGTGGATTCAGGCCGTTCCCATGGGAATTGTGCTGTACAACCGGGCCCTGTTGGGAGTTCATCATCTGGGAACCGGGACTCGAGACGGGGAACGCTCGAATCGATCCAGGAACCGGTTCCTGCAATGGACAGTTCCCCAGTTGAACCCGCCGGCCTTCTGTCCCTTGAAGGCCGGCGGTTATTTTTGCGCCCTGCCAGCCCCGTGCCAGAACACAGCACGGCCGGCACGACAGTGCCACGGGCTCAGGACGTTTGTGCTACGCCCAGGGCGCTGCCCTGACAGAGGGCCAGGGCCGCGTCTTCGCCTAGCAGATGCCCCTGCGCCCAGCGGCGCAGACGAAGCAACTGCGTTCGCGGCGCGAGGGCCGGATAGTGGCCGAATCGGAAAATCGGCAATACGTCGGTGCGATAATGCCGCTTCACGTCCAACGCGCCGGCGCCCATGTCGTAAACCCGATCGCCCCGTTCAAAGCTATCACGCAGCGACATGCCCCAGAGCAGGCCTCCCACCCCTTCTCGGCCGAACTCGGGATCGAAACCGACACGCAGACCACTCACATAACCGCGCCAGTGGTAGTTGTAGGCAAACGCTACCGGGCGGTCGTCCAGCCACAGCAGGTTGATATCGGCTGCGCCCAGCCGCACTGCCTCGACGTGCACGTCGCGCAGAAACGAGCGGATACTATCGCTCGATAACGTCGTGCCACTGGTCGACGACGCCTGCCAGCTTCGGCCGGCAAGCCGTTCGCAAGTTTCGTACAGGTCCCATCGCAGGTCGGCATCGCCCTGGGGCTCGCCACGAGGGCGGTAGCGTTCGAACCGAAGGGCGCCGAGTTTCGCGAGCCGCTTCTGACGTCGGCGGAAGTTGTTGCGCAGCGAACTGGGGCGACCGGCAAAATAGCTGGCCCAATCGCCGCGCAGGTCGACCACCGCCGTGCGATCCCAGATAGACGGATACGACTGGAAGCCGGCGTAATGCATGGCCTTGTCGCAATGTCGCAGATCGGTTCCCGGTGCGCCACACCAACGCAGTTCCAGGAAGTCCCAGTCGCGCCGCGTTTGCCGAATATGACGTAATCCGGCCGCCAAGGTTCCGGCCGGATCGGGGCCGATCGGACCGTAGAAGGACCCCCAGTCGTGCAGCGGGTAGCTCAGAACGCGGAGCGGTCCCACACGCGTTCCTTCCCGATAGACGACCAACGGCAGGATGCCTTCAGGACAGTCGGGGGGACCGATCAGCAGGATGCGAAACTTCATGTCCTCGCCGAAATGGCGGGCATAGGTGTGAAGCCACTCGCGGGAATGGAAAAACGACGCTCCCGGCGTCCGGTCCAGCAGCGTTCTCCAGACCGTCCGGAGTCCCAAGAGTTCATCGATTTGATTGATTTCACGCACGTACGGCATTCGCGGCACCTTATGCCAGGATACCTTACGCCTAATGGGGGCGCCGAACGCGATTCTCGGCCGAGGCCCGGCAAGTGCCCACCGAAACCTCACCCCCCCCGACAGGGCCGTTGCGTGTCAAGAAAAACGTCATGTTCGCGACTTGACACCTCTTTCTGAGGGTGGCACAATCAGCTTGTTGCCTTGTAATGTGCGACCGCCCTCCATCGCTCCAATCGCGGATCGGGCAATGACTGCGATCAGTTCGGGCGACTGGGTGGCGGTACGTGTCATCATGCTTGTTCAGAGCGGGAGTTCTTTCTCCCAAGGGGGGTGTTGTGATTCGCTTCTGCCCGGCGTCCAGAGGACGGTTTTCTGGTGTGCAAGGTTTCACCTTGGTGGAACTCCTCGTGGTAATCACCATCATCGGCATCCTCATCGGGCTCCTGCTGCCGGCGGTGCAATCGGCACGCGAAGCCGCCCGGCGGATGCAGTGTAGCAATCACCTGAAACAGATTGCCTTGGCCTTCCACAACTACCACCAGGCCCACGGCTGCTTTCCCGACGGCGGCAAGAACATGCGCGATGCCCCGCGGCATCCGAATGCCTCCGACAGCGGAGGCGACGATTGGGGGTGTTGTGCGCCTTACGATCGTGGCGAATGGGGCTGGCCCTACCACATTATGCCCTACATCGAGCAGCAGGCGGCGTACGATCAACCGCACACGAGCACGGGCGATAGCATCGTTAAACGAACGGTAGTTCCCATCTACTACTGTCCCACGCGGCGCCGGGCGCAACCGGTCAAAAACCAAGGCAAGATCGACTATGCGGCCTGTGCCGGCAGTAGCGGCGGAAGCTGGAACGGCATTATGATCCGGCGCGCCATGGGGGTGGTCGGGTTCGCCGAGATTCGCGACGGATCGTCCAATACGCTGATGGTGGGCGACAAGCAATTGAACATCAACAAGCTTGGCACGACGTACGACGACAACGAGCCATGCGTATCGACCGGTTGGGAGACCGATATCTACCGGATTTCCGGTTCGTTGAACACTTCGGCCAACACGATCAGCTCGCCTCCCAAGCCTGACAGCGAGCACGTTTCCTACACGCATAGTGACCCGAACGCGAGTGCGAGCTGTTACGGTTCTTCACATTCGGGCGCGTTCAATGTGGCCTTGTCGGACGGCTCCTGCCGGACCATTTCCTACAGTATCGATCCGACGACGTTCTATCGTCTGTGTGTCCGCAACGACGGCCAACCGGTGAATTTGGCCGGCCAGTGAGGTGTATGGGCCAAGCTGCCAAGGTTGGAGTCCCGCCTTCAGGCGGTCTTCTCCTTCCGCCTGAAGCTGGGACTCCAACGAGAGACCGTTTGCACGTGCAAACGGAAGGACTGTATGTGTTTCTTGCAAGAGAGGTGTCGAGTATGATGCGCGCATGTGCTTGTCTGTTGTTTGTCGTGATGGGACTGACCGTCTTGCCCGGTTGCGGGAGCGGCGGACCGCCGGAACCGCTCAGTGCCGACGAGGAGCAGCAGTTCGAGCAGCAACTCCAAGAGGCCCAACGGGCGGAAGGCGCCGCTCAGGCTGAATAGTTGTGGCCCACCTATTGCGCCTTTTCGCCAATGCAATAGAGATGGCTTTCGCTTCGCAGGAAAATCTGTCCCTGCGAGATGGCAGGTGACGCGTAGCAGTTCTCGCCCAGTTCATTGTCCGCGATCACATCGTGTTCCACGGCCGGGCGGACGATGCACGTCTTGCCGGTGTCGTCGGTCAGGTAGATGCGCCCTTCGGCCGATACGGGCGATGCGCTGTAGTGCGGGGCCATGCGCTCCATCCAGTGCCGGTGTCCCGTGTCGGCGTCGAAACAACTGACGATGCCGTTGTCCGACGTTACGAGAAAGAAATCGCCCTCGACGATGGGCGACGGGACGTACGCACAGCCGCGCGTGGTGCGCCATGCGATGTGTGTCTCGGTGATATCGCCGGTCCCATCCGGCCGAATCGCCAGGATATGGTATTCGGGGAACCCGGCAGTCAGGAAGAACATCCGGCCGTTGTACACCAGCGACGCGACGAACTGTTCGGTCGGGCCGTCCAGATACCAGTGCTCCGACCCATCGCGAGGATCGAGACTCACCACGCACTTGCTGCCGGAAAAGACCATTTGCGTGCGCCCGGCGATCTGGCGGATGACAGGCGTGCAGTAGCTGCGTGTCTTGTGCCTGCGGGGCCTTTTCCAGACGGTGCGGCCCGTCTCCCGGTCGAGTCCGAAGATGAAGGAATCGCCGTCATGATCGCCGTTGATGATCACAAGATTGTCGAACAACACCGGCGAGGTGCAGAAACCGTGCACGCTGGAGAACCGGCCCGGGCGCACCAGCCATCTTTGCCGGCCGTCCAGCGAATAGGCCGCAACGACGATATTTCCAGGTGTGACTTCCTTCTTGCTGGCGAAGTCGGCCTCCAGGTACGCGACGTACACCTGCTGTCCGTCCGTTGCCGGCGTGCCGGAGGCGTAGCTGTTCAGCCGATGCAGCTTCTCCAGCGGCGCTTCGAGCACGGTCTGTTGCCATAGCAGGCGGCCGGTACGGCGATCGAAACAGACCAGCACGCGTTGCCCTTGCTCTTCCAGGCAGGTCGACAGCAGGACCTTGTCTTCCCAGACGATAGGCGACGAATGCGACCGGCCCGGCACCGGTGCTCGCCAGGCGATGTTCTCCATCGTCTTCCCGTCCCAAGCCGTCGGGATATCTTCTTCCAGACTCGTCCCATCACCCCGCGGTCCCCGCCAGCCGGGCCAGTTCTCTGCTCGGGCGAAAACGGGCGTCCAGGAAACGATACCAACGATCAGCAGCAGGAGGGAGGTGGTGCGTCGCATCGGGTCTTGCGGGTTCAAACGGGGAGGGAGACAATCGGGCCTACACACCCATGATTTTGGCAGCGCGCCCCGCAGGCGTCAAGCTTTGGGCTTTGGGGAGTGCACTTCGCGGGGCATGAAAAGAGGTGTGGGTGCAGGTGGAAGTGGACATTTTTGTGTAGTTGCACCGACGACAGGCACCGGGCTTCCTCAGTCCTGCAAACGGCCCTCGGTCGATGTAACCGAGGCATCCAAGCCAAACCAGTGGTGTGGCAGTGCCTTACGTGCTTTGGAGAATACGGTCATACTCAGCGTGCGACCCGATCCAGAACCACACCGGTCCATCGTCATCGGCCACCGCCAACGCGCGGTATCCGATTCCAACGCGCACCGACCATCCCGGTGTTCGCTCAGATGTCTAGTTCTTCTCGGACGGAGCCGAGTGGCGAGACGGGGGCGGAGCCTTCCTCTGCTTTTGCATTACGTAGGTCCTTGAGGTCCTCGTAATCATTGAGTTCCTCACGGACCTTCTCGAACTCCTCGTAAGGCAGAACAACGAAGGCCTTTTTGCCGTCGCGCTCTAGAATGTTAGGATGTAACGTAATCATGTCTTCTCTTCTTCGATCTACCGGTACGCCTCGCGGCGATGGACAATCCGATACACTACGATGTCCTTCTGATTCTCGATCTCGAACAGAACCCGATACTGCCCGACTCGCAGGCGGTACTCCGGGCTGAAGTTGGCCAGTCGCTTAACATCGCCCGAGAGGTCATCCGCCAGTCGCTCCAGAGCATCGGCGACCCGCGTTGCGTCGTGCTTCTGCAAACGCCGCAAGTCCTTCGTGGCCCTGGGCTTAAGTCCGACCGCATACTTCATTAGACAATACTGCTGCAGAAGTGGATTGCTTTCAGTTCCTGGAGCGAACTTGCTATTCTGCGATCATCCTTTCCAAGAAGTACTATCCCAAAAACGCAATTCTAGTCGGTCCCGAGGGCCAATGCTAGTGCTTCTGGCAGGATTATCTCGTTTGAAGAACCGCGTGACCAACGCACAGTTGACAGAGTACGGGTAGCGCGAAGCCCCAGAAGCAGGGGACTCCCTGTACCGCACGGATCCGGCTAGAATCACTATCTGGCAAGGAGGATTACAATGAAGCAATTCAGAACAATTGTCGTGTTGCTCGGTTCGCTGGGGTTTGCCTGGCCGGCTGCCGGCGCCGAGCCGCAGCCCGCCAAGACCGACCTCGTCAGCGCCGGCAACGATCTGAAGGTCCGTGTGGCGAAGGTCCAGTGGATCGCCGCGACCGAAGCGGCAAGAGACGCGGCCCAGAAGGCGGGCCAGCCGCCGCGGAAGGTTCGCGTGTGGATAGACGTGCATGGGCCAGTGGCCGCCGGCGCCAGCGGCTACGGCCGACTGCGGGTCGAGCAACTGCTCAGCGCCGCCGGTCGGGCAGATGTGCTTGATTGGCAATCGCCGGCCGCAAAGCCTGCCGACGGCATCGAAGACTCGCTCCACACGATCCGCCGCGGCGTCGACGACGCGCGGCGTGGACCGTGGTTTCCCACGGTGATCAAGGAGGGCGTGCGGTTCTACGTGGACGTCGATGCTGACGAGTCCATCCGCCAGATCGGCCTGCTCCGCGGAACGCTCGTGCTTCGCGCGGGCGGCTACTATGAAACGCTCAGGATAAAGAACGTGCTTCAGCATCTCGGCAAACCGATCGACGATCCGTCGCTCAAGTTGCTGGGGATCACCGTGATCCCTCGCGACGGCGGCGAGTCGCCCTCGAAAGGTGGCGTTTTTCGGATTACGCCCGAGCCAATCGAAGGGGGCCAGATAGCGGCTCCAGCCGCGGGTGGCACAGAGGTCCAGATCGAGACCCATTGGACCCGTTCGCCCATCATGCGTATCGACATCGTCGATGCCGAGGCCGATACGCTGACGCTGCCCACAACCGGCTCGGCCGTGAGCACCAGCCAGAACACGGTCAATCTCTGGTCGAAGTTCCAGTTTGAGCCGCCCAAGGACGCGCAGTTGACGCTGGTCGTTCACTGCGACCCGCAGTTGCTCCAGGTGCGGCTCACTCTCCACCAGATCGATCTATCCCAGGGCCAGTGGATCGTCGTGCCGCAGTCGGCCGCAGACGTTCCAAGGTCGACGGGCTCGCTCACGCCGATTCTGGGCACGTCGGCCGAGCCGCCTGCGGAGTTGCCGATCAAGGTCGAGTCGTCCGAGGTCGAGGTGCTGCCAGGCACGGTGGAGGTGGCAGAGGCAGACGTGGCGGCCCCGCCTGCCGACACGTCGCCGCCCTGGACCATGCCTTCAGAGAAGATGAAGACGAAGGAAGGCTACCCGCTTGGGCACGTGGCCGGCCCGTACTTCGCCGGGTGCGGCACTTCGATGAGTTCCAGTTCCAAGAACGCTGCCGAGCCGGTTCGCGTGACGTTCAGGTTCAGCTGCCCGGCAGAGGGCTTCGGCGAGGAAGCAGAGCCCGAGCCCACTGGGCCGAGCATAAGCATGCAAGTCCTCGGCCCGCTCAAGGAAGAGTACGTTCGGAGCTGGGCCCAAGTGCAAGACGATCTGAGCTTCGGTCTCGATTTCAGCTATTTGCCCCAAGAGGCTCCCCGTACGGTAGACCTGGACTTACTGCGAAGCGTCCGTAGCTTCACTGATTTCGGTATCCAAGGTCCGATCGAGGGCGATCGACTCGTCGTGCGGGGACACCTTGGGTTGCTTGCCGGGCAGCGGAAGATCAGGACCCTGTGGTTGGTCAATTGCGAGGTCTCTGCGCAGATGGCCCGAAACCTGGCGGCAGCGCCCAACCTGCGCATCCTGCGTCTGCTCAACTGCAAGTTCGAAGGCGATGCCCTGGCGGAGTTGGCGGCGGCCAAATCGCTCCGCTGTTTGGATCTGACCCGGTGTCTTTTCGACGAGAACTCGCTGTCGCACTTGATGTCGTCACTGCCGAAGCTACATCACCTGACTCTCACGCAAACGCCGGTTACCGATCGGGCGTTCGCCTCTTTGTCCGCCCCAACGGAGATCCGGTATCTCGACCTGTCCGGCACGCAAGCAGGCGACGGTACTTTGGAGGCCCTGAAGCAGTTCCGCAAGCTCCAGGTCGTGAACCTCGAGGGCATCCCGCTGGGCGCCCAACAGATCCGCGACCTGGCCGCGACGTGTCCCTTGAAGGCGATCTCCTACACACCTCGCGCGGGCATCGAGAAACTCTATGAAGAACTGGGCCGACGGAACATCGGGGTCTTCCACGGCACCGGACCAGCGGCCGACGGAGCACACGTTTTGCCGGACGATCTGAAGAAGCTCTTGGCCGAGTTGCCCAAGCAGTTCACGCAAGTTCAACTGATGTGCGGCTTGGACGAGATCGGTCCGCAACAGGTGGATACGCTCAACCGACTCCGGGCGGATTGGATCGCGTGCCACCTCCAACGCGGTCTGACGGCCGCGCCAAAGGCCGATGTGCTGGCCCGTCTGCGCGGCGCTCACTGCATCCACCTCTCGGGCTTCGGCCCTGCGGTGCATCGCTACGACACACCGGAGCACTACGCCACCATGTTCGCCGGCTGGCGGCAATCGACGAACCTCGCGGAGTTGGAGATCCGCGACTGCCCGCTGCGACGCGCGGCCGTCGCGAGCCTGACCGAGATCCCGTCGCTCCGCGCCCTGAACCTCGTACACACGGGCGCGCGGGACTGGATCGGCACGGCGCTGGTCCAGGCGGGGAAACTCGAGCGGTTGCGGCTCCGCGAGCCCGAGTTGGGCGACGCCGTCGTCGCCGAACTCGCGAAGGTGAAGACGATCCGCCTGTTGGACCTCTCGGAGACGCGCATCAGCGACGCATGCGTCGACTCGCTCCTGGGGATGCCGGCCCTGACGGAGGTGCATGTGTTTGGCACTAACATCTCGACTGCCGCGTGCGAGAGACTGCGCAATCGGGGCGTCAAGGTTCTCTCGGGCAAGCTCCGATCCACACAGTTCTACGGCACGCCCGACGACGCCTGGCAGGAGAACGCCGATCCGATGAACGTTGGAATTCGCTAGCCCGACGGCCTCGGGTGAAGTTTCAATTAGGGCGGATCGTCGAGCAAGGGGGCTGAACGGAGCGGCGAATCAGGGGGCTGCTTGAAATCAACGGTCGTTGGCCGCCCGCGGGTTACCTTGCTCGTTCGGCGGCGTAAGTGTGGCTGTTCAGCCCGCAAAGGAAGGTTGGCGGGAAGAACGAGGCGTGCATGCGGTGACGCACGTGTTGACGTCCAACGGCTCGGATCACCGCCGGATCGCGCAGCCGTGAAAAGACCCCGCCCCTAGCCAGAATCGGTTTGCAGTCGAGAATCCCAGACTTCCCGTCATCGAACGTAAGGGCCAATTGGAAATCGTCAAGGCACTTCACTTCAATAACATCGTGACACATTGCGTGCCTCCTCACTTGAGGGGATCACTCTTGCTGCCAACCAACGGCTGCGTCACCGGCACGCGAATGGTTACGTGAGATTGCCAGAGAAGCGAAGTGAGGCTGTTGGGGCTCGAACCCAAGACCTACGGATTAAAAGTCCGTTGCTCTGCCGACTGAGCTACAGCCTCGATAGGTGGGGGTAAAAGGGGCGTGGGCGGCGCGGTTGCCGCAGCAGGCGGGCCCTTGATGCATGCTACCCCCCAAAGGAACCGATTTGGCGCACGCCGCAAGGACGAGGAACGTTTTCGGTTCCGCAACTTATTGAAGTTTAGCAGATTCCCGCCGCCTGACTAGCCCGGGAGCCTTGTCACGGGCGGACGGCCCTGGTATGCAGTGGAGAAGGCGTTGGGCCCGAAGCCGAGCCCGGCATCGCGGGGCGATCGGCAGGGGAAATCCTGCCTGTCGCGCCGACCGCGCTCAGGATGGCGCGGTCGGGGCGCGACAAGCGGCACGGCCGAAAGGGGGGGAGGCTAGCACGGCTGTGCGGCAGGCCGATCCACCGATCAGCCTGCAAGGGAGGACTATTGCATCGCCGGCGCGTACGTTGCCGGACCCGGCATGGTTGCTGGTCCGCAGCAGGACTCGCCGACAACCTCGGTGGGCGGGCATGTGGGTGGGCAAGCGATTACGGTCGATTCTTCCGGGCCGCGCCACAACCAGCGACCACAACGGCAACCCACCGTACTGGATGCCAATAACATTACCGCCGTCAGAATAAGCAGCTTCTTCATAACTCGTATCTCCAATCGAGTCGAACACGTTCCATCGCACACGGCTATGGTAGAACAACTCTACACCATGGCGAATGATGTGCAAATTCAACCACGCTGTTTTTTTTCAACAAGCTTCGTAGCTTTCCCGATCCGTCCGCGGCCGTTATCATGAGCTACGCTGTTGAGGGGACTGACATGAGAGTGGGCGGCCCAGCCTTCGACGGTATGGCCCAGGATAGCATTGCCAGAACATCACTGAGGAGCGAACAGAGTCTATGGCCACTGAACACCCTTCCAAGCAAATCATGCGGGCATTCTGGGTCGGCGCCCTTATAACGGTTGGCGCGGTTTGCATTGCGAGAAACGGCCAAGCCGCCGACAGTCAAGCGTGGATGATCAGTACACGTTCGGCGCCGCGCGGCGCCGCAACGGATCCGGCCGATCCTCGCATCCGGTTCTGGCAGCTTGCTGACAACGCATGGGCCGTTTCCGATCGGAAGGCGTTTTTTGCTGCGGGCCGGGCTGCCGTTCCTACAGTATTCGTAATTCACGGCAACCAGGCGAGCAGTAACGATGCCGTGCAGATCGGCTGCTCCGTGCGACGGCTACTCGAGTGCACGAATCCCGACCGGCCGTTCCGGCTGGTCATCTGGTCATGGCCTGGCGAACGGGTGTGCCGAGGAATCCGGGACGACGTACAACTGAAGGCGCACTATAGCGATATTCAGGCGTTCTACGTGGCCGAATGCCTTCGGGAAGTGCCGGCCGATGAACCGGTGACGCTTATCGGGTATAGCTTCGGCGCGAGGGTCATTACCGGCGCCCTGGAAATGCTGGGCGGCGGCCGTGTAGGCCGCTACCAGTTGACCGGAGCCGTCGTGCCGCACAAGGCGCCCTGGCGCGCCGTGCTAATCGCCGCTGCACTCGATGCCCACTGGTTATCGCCGGGACGGCGCAACGGCCGTGCGCCCGGGCAGTTGGAGCGAATGTTGGTCACATCCAATCCGGTGGATCGCGTCATGCGTCTCTATCCGCACATGTATGGCCGACGCGGTCCGGAGGCGTTGGGCTACTGTGCCAGTGGTTTCTGGCTCACGCCCGAGCAGCAGGGGACCCTTCAGCGGCTGAACGTAAGCAATGCGGTCGGACGTCAGCACGGCTGGTGGCACTACTGGCGGTCGGGGGCCCTGCGGGCGATGTTGGCTGAGTATGCGTTGGCGCCATAGGCAATGGTCGCAAGGAAGCGATAATAGGGCGATGGTTCAACCGCAAGCATTTCTTAACGGCGATTTCATTCCTGCATCGGCGATGCAGATTCCACCGACCGATGCCGGTTTTGTGCTCGGCGTTACCGTAGCGGAACAGCTTCGTACGTTCCGCGGCGAGCTGTTTCGGTTGGAAGATCATCTCAGCCGGCTATTCCATTCGCTTCAGCTCGTGGGTATCCAGATCGAAATGGACCGGCGCACCATGGCGGCAACGGCCCGGGAGTTGGTTGCCCACAACCGAGCCTTGGTGGATGCGGAAGAGGACCTCGGATTGTCCGTGTTCGTCACGCCGGGCACTTATCTTACGTTCGCGCTCGACGGGCCGGTCACGCCGACCGTAGGCATGCACACCTACCGGATTCCCTTCCGGCTTTGGGCCGACAAGTATCGCGTAGGGCAAGCGTTGGCGAACACGTCGGTACGGCAGGTACCTGCGGCGTGCTGGCCAACCGAGCTGAAATGCCGCAGCCGGATGCACTATTACCTTGCCGACCGCGAGGCCGCGGCCCGGCAGCCCGGTGCAAGAGCGTTGCTGCTCGATCAGGATGGCCGTGTTTCGGAGGCGTCGACCGCGAACGTGCTGGTCTACCGGCGAGACGAGGGGCTCATTTCTCCGCCCCTGGAGCGGATTCTGCATGGAATCAGTCTGGACGAGGCCTTTCGCCTGGCGGCGCAACTGGGCATTCCGACCGTACGTCGCGACCTCTGGCCCGAGGAAGTGGCCGAGGCCGACGAAGTCCTGCTTAGCAGTACATCGCCGTGCCTGCTGCCGGTCAGCCGATTCGATGGCCGGCCCATTGGCGACGGCCGGCCCGGGGAGGTGTTCCAGAGCCTGATCGCGGCATGGAGCAAGCTGGTAGGCGTCGATATTGTGGCGCAGGCCGCGCGGTTTCGGTAGAGTACCAGCATACCCCAACCTCGGAGTTCGGCAAGATGGGGGAGCGTTTGACGCCGCCCGGTCCGTGACCAAGACTTTAGATATTCCCTTGCCTTCCGGAGATGCCGTCCATGATCCGCCGCACGCCTGCTAAGGAACCCCACCGACGAGGGGCACTTGTCGTGATGGCTGCGGTAATGGTCGCATTCCTTCTTGGCGTGGTTGCGGTCGGGCTGGACCTGGGTTTTGTGGTTCTGATCCGTACGCAGTTGCAGGCGGCGGCGGACGCGGCAGCCATGGCCGGGGCAGGCGCGATGGGGCTGCCACGGGAAGCCATGGTCGCCCAGGCACAGAAGGCTGCTGCGCGCCACATCGCAGGTGGTCATCCGGTCAGACTACTCAATGCCGACATTGAATACGGCATTTGGGACACGACCACGCGACGGTTCACGCCGACGGTGGCGAAGGTGGGCAATGCAATCCGCGTCACGGCGCGCATGGAGGCGTCGGCTGGTGAGGAAGCGCCCGCGCTGTTCGGCCGTGTCTTCGGGCATATGTCGTTCGCCCAGAAGGCCTCGGCCGTCGCCATGGCCAACCCGCGCGATATCGCCTTCGTCGTCGATCTGTCCGGCTCGATGAACGACGATACCGAACCGACTTGGGCCACCAGCGAGATCAATCGAATCTTCGGTCCGGACGGATATCGTTCGAGTGGCGATGAATTGATGCGGCAGGTTTACACGGACCTCGGTTTCGGCTCGTTTCCCGGCGCAATGGAACACATCGGTCAGTTTGCCGGGGTCGCCAACGACGGCCAGACGTATGCAACGTTGACGGAAGACGGCGGTCCACTCACGAAGAGCGACGTGCCGATGGAATATCGCATTCTGCCGGCCGATAGCGAGACAACCAGGAAAAGCAAGGCCTATTCGGCCATTCTGGAATACCAAATCGCGCGACTGATGCCCAACGCGCTGCCTCCACCCACCGCAGCCAATTTCGCCTACTGGGAGAAGTACATCGACTACGTTTGCCGTTGGGCAACCGTGAAAGAACCGACCTGGCGCGGAACGATCCCGCCGGGGCAAGATCGGAGTCGCTGTATCACGGGGTTCAATAACCCGAACCGCAACATCTATCCCGATGCGGGTACCGTAAACGCTTTCCGGAACATGCTCGGCTATCGGACCTACGTGCAGTTCATTATGGACTACGGCCGCGACACGCCCGTGGTTGCAGGAGAGTATTCGCCTGTTTCCATCCACAGCCCGTACTGCCCGTGGCGCGAAGAGGAAACCGCCGGAGGAACCTATCTGTTCCCCGTGAGGACACAACCGATGCATTCGGCTCGGCGCGCCCTGGTTGACGCGATCCATCTGATAAAACAGCGAAACGCCAGTATTCCCAACCATGCCGAGCGAGACAGGGTCGCCATTGTCACCTTCGACCGGATCACCGGCGGCGGACCCATGATCGAGCAGTTGCTTACCGGCGATTATGAGGCTGCGATGCAGGTTTGCACGCGGCTGCAGACGGTAAGCGATATCGGGGCGTCGACCGCGACGGAGCTGGGCTTGATTGCCGCCCGCGATCATCTGGCTTCGAAATATGAAGGCGGCGAGGGGCGGAATGAGGCGGATAAGATTGTCGTCCTGCTGACCGACGGTGTTCCGGATCTTTACGCGAGTAACCCGGTAGCGATCAACCGATACATCGGCCGAAATCCAAGCAGCGACTTCTATTCCGGCGGTGTGTATGCCCTGAATGCACCGTTGATGCAAGCAGCCGAAATGCAAGACAACCGATGGCAGATATTCCCCGTCGGGATCGGTTCAGGCACCGACTATGATTTCATGGATCGGATGGCGCGCGTCGGCGGAACCGCCAATAACGAAGGTGTGTGTTTTCGGGGATCGGGCAGTCCGGCCGAATATGAACGCCGGTTGACCGAGATTCTGGGAAAGATCATTGCGACCCCAGAAGTACGACTGGTTCAGTAACGATTTGTTTGACATCGACCGCAACGCGACCTATTAAGATGTAGGGTTCACGGAGGGCCGCCGTTCGTCTCGGCTGCCTGGAGAGTGTGCGCAATAGGGAGGTGGAGTAGCCTCCTCGCCGACCCACCGGATGGGTTCGCGACCCGTCGCGTTCCGTGTGAATGACGCCCGCATCCTAGTTTTCGCAGGAGCGGCCAGGAGCGATTTTGTTATGCCCGTTGTGGCGATTGATCTGATCTTCGGTGTCTTTGTCCTCGCAATCGGATTTGCGATGGGCTGGTGGTTGCACAGCCGTGGCTGGCAGATGGTTCAGCCGCAAGCAGCCGACGAGGTCAAGCAGGCGCGCGAGGTGTTGGGCCGGTTGCACGAGTTGGCGACGCGCGTGGCTACCGACGTCGGCGCTCATAGCGACCGCGTCGAAGCCATCAACGAACAGTTGAACGCCGCCGAGGGGAACGAGCCGGATGCCGTTGTTCAGGCCGTGGCGCAACTGATCGAGGCAAACAGCCGAATGCAGGGCCAGCTCGGTTCGGCCCAGGAACGACTGAAAGAGCAGGCGGAGCTGGTCGAACAACATGCCAAGGCCGCCCGCACCGATGCACTGACCGGACTGGCGAACCGGCGCGCGTTCGATGAGGAGATGCAGGAACGCCTGCAGCGGCACGAGAAGCAAGGTGAGACGTTCTCCGTCATCATCTTCGACGTGGATCACTTCAAGAAGTTCAATGACACCTACGGGCATCAGGCGGGCGACGACGTGCTGCGTCTGATGGGCGAACTGTTGCACGCTGCTGCGAGGAAAGGAGACTTCGTTGCCCGCTATGGCGGCGAGGAGTTCGCTATGATTCTGCCCCGTACGCCCGTTGCCGAGGCGAGTCTCAGCGCCGATCGAGTCCGGCAGCGGATTGCCGAACACGGTTTCCGTTGCGACGGGCAGAATCTTCGTGTCACGGCAAGCCTGGGCGTTGCCCAGGTGTTTCTTGGCGAAACGATCACACATCTGGTCGATCGCGCCGACGCCGCGTTGTACGCCGCAAAAGAAGCCGGGCGAAACCAGGTCTACTGGCATGACGGCACCGACGTACACCCCTTGCGCCGCCCCGAAGTGAAACCGGCCCTTCCCGAGAAGGCAATGCCGACTGCGGCAGCCGAGCGGCAACCTTCCCGGCAACCTGAGAAGGAGGAGCCTGCTCTCGACGAGGGGAAGACCATGATTGGTCAGATCAGGATGTCGAACCGCACGGAGTTCTGCATCATCCTGGCCCGGCGCCTTGCCGAATGGCGACGCGGAGGCGCTACTCCGTCGGTCATTATGATCCGTATCGATGACTTCCCGGAAATCCTGCGACAGTTCGGCGAGCGTGCTGGCGGCATGGCCCTGAAGGCAACGGCCCAGTTTCTCAATGCGGCCATTCGCGACATGGATCTGGTAGGCCATTACGAAACGGCAACCTTCGCCGTGCTCTTCCCGGGCACCTGGCTCGCGAATGTGATTGCCATTGCCGAGCGGCTTCGCGACGCGATTGCCAAGTGCTCGATGCCGACCGACCGCGGACAACTGAAGTTCACCGTCAGTGTGGGCGGCGCCAAAGCGATGGAGACCGACGACACGAAACGTCTGCTGCAACGCGCAGAAGAGTCGCTGGACGCGGCCCACGAAAGCGGCGGCAACTGCTCGATGTTCCACAATGGCGCCTGGTCCGAGACCGTCTCTGCCGCCATGGAACGCACGGAGCCCTTGACCGAAACGCATGACGCGCCCAGGCGGTCACCGAACCACGATGCACCCCAGCACATTGACGCCCCGATCTCGCAGAATCGGGCCCGCCTGACGTAGCACCCGCCGGCTTGTTCCATGAAGCCGCGCAACGAGATACGTCCCCTCGCAATCTCGCGACATGGGCGCCACCTCGGGGTATCGAAGTGAGGCCGCGTGGACCAGGATCAGCCGGTACTCTCGCTTCGCCTCCGCAAGTAGCCGCCCAAGATGAAGTCGATTCGGCGGCGGCCCGGCCGGAGTCGAAAACGGCATGGCGGGAATGACGTCTACGCCAGGCAAAACCGTCCGCCGAACCACGTCGCGCCAACCTGCCGTTCCGCTGAGAACGTCCGTCAGCCCACGCGATGCCTCGACGCCCAACCGGCTCGCGAGGTCGGGGCGATGCAGGTTTGCATCGATCAGCAGCAAGTTCGCATCCATCCGTCGGATAAGCGACATCGAGAGAGGTGCGAGCAGGTCGGCTGCCAGAACATCAGAATCGGCGGTTGTGAACAGGAAACTGCTCGGGTTACCGTTCGGCACGGATCGCAATATGGCGTCTGCCAGTTCGCCCAGCGGATCGCTGCGCGGCGATTCGGATTCCGCGCCGCGCCGGCTCGGCTTCGATTGCGGCATGGTAACGGCCGTGTCTTGCGTCCGAGATTCCTGCTGGCGCAACGCCTGCGGTGCGTTCGGCGGAGCCGTTTCCGGCGTCAGTTCGGCCACGACCTGTTCGGTGGCGGCCTCGGCCGCATCGAGCAGCGCTTCCATGGCCGTTTCGTCGCGCGGCAAATCGTCGGCCGGCTCGGAGGATGCAGCAGTGGAAGTGG
The DNA here is from genome assembly GCA_040772845.1 of Thermoguttaceae bacterium. Classification (GTDB taxonomy): domain Bacteria; phylum Planctomycetota; class Planctomycetia; order Pirellulales; family Thermoguttaceae; genus PWXP01. The sequence continues at coordinate 5,868,429 of JAXGXG010000001.1, read as the reverse complement.
ATGTCTCCCCGGAGGTTCTCTCCGGAGCAACCGGCACTCTGACCGGCCGGCTCTCGTTGCGAGACTCGATCTGCCGTAGTGCGTTCAATACCCGGCCCATTGGCTTGGCTTCCTGTTTCATGGCGGCTGCCGGCCTCCACTGTGGCCGGCAGCAGTGTGCGGGTGATCCTCGATCGGGCAGCTTCACGCCTGCCGTAACGACGCGAACAGACGCGAAAACTTCGGACGAGCCGGCGGCGTTGGCCGGCACGGCGTTGGCCGGCACGGCGATGCAGGCCGACTCGGCTGCGCTTCCGACTGTTCTGCGGCCAGTTCGTCTTCAATGGCATCGAGAACCGCCCATGTCCTTTCCTCTGGTTCCGCCTGCTCCTCTTCCGCGACGGAAGTGGAAGCGGTCGCGGCCAACGGCTCCATGGCATCGCTCTCGATGAACTCTTGCACAACGATTCTGAACTGCGACTCATCGGAATCGTCCCCAGAAGCCGCCGGTTCTTCGACGTCTGCCGATGATTCGATCGGCAGCGCCTCTTCGGCGACAGGCACGGCATCGGTGTGGGCGAGTTCTTCTTGGCTGATCGAAGGGACCGGCTCGCACTCGGCCGAGGCTATCGATTCTGCGGCCGGTGCTTCCGATACTTGCTGCTTGAACTGCGCCCGGTGTTCCGGGCCATCTTCAACGGTCTCCTCCTCAGCGAAATCTTCGCCGAAGGGGTCCCACGAAGCGTTGAAATGCAGCTCGACTTCCGGCCCGATACTGCCTGCCGGCTCGAAGTCGGTTTCCTCCGTTTCTACCTGATCGAGCATCTTCGCAATTCGATCGACGCCGTCCTCGATACTCGGCTGCCGGTCGGCGAGTTCATCGGAGGGTTCGGAAATCCGAAGCACGGGAATCGTGTCGGGCGATTCTGCTTCGCCTGCCGAAGAAAGGTCTCCCTCGTCGTCAAGCTGACCGAATTCGATCACTCCGCCGGCATCGCCGCCACAAGGGGCTTCGCCGTTCCACGGAGTGGGCAACTGCTGCAGGTCGGCCCATGCCTCCTCGATGTGGGCTGCATGAATCTTCTTGTGTCCGGCTGCGCATGCCAACAGAAGCGCGTGATCACACACCTGATTGACCAGTCGCGGCACACCGTCGGTTGCATGGTACACGGCTTTGCACGTGGCCTCGGGGAACAGGGACTTGCCCACACCGCCTGCCATATCGATCTGTGTCCATATATACTGTTGGGTTTCTGTAGCGCCAAACGATTCCAGGTAGCATCGGGCCGCGATGCGCTGATTGAACGAATCGAGTTTCGGGCTGGCGAAACGTTCTTCCAGGGCGCTGCTTCCAACCAGGACCACACGCACCCAAGGTTTGCCCTGATGAGCCAGGTTTGTGGTCATGCGGACTTCGTCCAGAAGACGAAGCGGCAGCGTATGGGCTTCATCCACCAACAGGAGGATACCGTTCGGGCATTCGTCGCTAAGGGTAATGTAGTCGGCCGCGGCGAGCCGGGCCTCGCCTTCATCGAGTCCGCGGTACGGCTGCCCCAGTTCGTAAAGGATCGCCTGCAGCAGCGCTCTGCGTGAACTCAACCGGCCGCTGGCCAGAAAGACCACGCGCAATTGATCGCCCAATTCTTCTCGCAGAACATGGCACAAGGTCGTCTTGCCGGTTCCGGAGGGTCCGACCACCAAACCAGCTCCTTCGGCGCGACGAATACACCGAACGAGTGTCGTTCTCGCGGCCTCGATGGCTTCGCCTGGGAAGTATTGGCTGGCTTGCGGGATCGCGGGAAAGGGTCGCTTTCGCAAATCGAACAAGGACTCGTACATGATCTATGCTTTCCGCTTTGCCCAAATTGCCTATATTGGGCTTGTGGATGTACCCGACACCGGCAAGGCAGTACCCCCCCTAACGAGGCTGGAAATCAGCGCACCGGTCCATATGTTCCAATCGGCACAACCGGCGCAAATGCTGAAATAGGAATCGCTTCCTGCCAGAGCGCCCTTCCAGACTTAGCCGACAAGGGCTCGATAGACCAGGCCGATACAGCTCGCCATAAGAGTTGCTCCGCCCAGGCAGGAGGCCAAGCGCAGCCAGCCGCGATGTCGGCCTGAGATTGCTGGTCGCAGCCCCGGCAGGGTAACCGTCGCCACAACAGGCACTTGAAGCAAGGACGATACCTGGCTTGCCGATTTCACCGGAGATTCCATACTGGCGCCGGTAGCGAACATCCCCACCCCAACCATCATCGCCATGCCGGCAAGCAACGCTGTCGATAGGAGCATGTTGTCCGCCGTATCCCGATAGAGCGTTTCGGTTGCAGACACAGGTACGAACTCGGCCTCTCGCTGCTGTAGCCAAACTGCCCAGGCATCGCGTTCACGGGCGGCAAGCTGCTCGTATCGTTGGCGAGCCTCCTCCGCATACCGATTCAGTCGGGTAAGCTCCATGCGGAACTGGGCGTGTCGCTCGGCGGCCCGTTCTGCAACCAACGCCGTGTCGGCTGTCTTTGGTGAAGGCGTTACCGGTGGTCGGACTTCGGGAGTGCCTTCAGGCGGCGTTGCGCTCAACCAACGGGGGACGTCGGCCATCGCCCGCTCGATTTCGGCCAATTCGTCCGATACCTCCAGGACTTCCGGATGGGCAGGCGTGCGTTCCAGCAGCAGATGTGCGCGACGCTGGTTCAGCCTGCGAAGCGATTCGTTCAATCGTGTCCACTCGGGATTCTGTACGCGACTGGGGTGGGGCGGGGCGATTGCAACTGCATCTGGGGGGACTGTTGACACCTCGCTAGTGGACACAGGACTCCTCTGCTGGTGTTCCGCAATCTGCTGTTGGAGATGCCGATCGACGCATCTCTGCTTGGCGGCCTCAGCCTGCTGCCATTGATGGCGAGCCTGCTCGGCTGCGGCAGCCGCTTCTGCGTACACCTGTTCGGCGTGCTCTGCCGCTTCATGAGGGAACGATGCTCGCTCGACGCCAGACGGCACCGAAGCCGACGCCCTCTGGCCAACCCGGCCCCAATAATAGACCAGTCCACTAGTGACCACGAACACGGTAACAAGCAGCACCGTATTCACTGACCAGGGGGAAGGTGACACGATCGAGTTCAGCCGATGTTGTCCGTACAAATTCACGACTCAGTCCGTTATGAGAGACGTGCACACAGAGGCGGTCCCGCCGACTTCCTTCGGAGCCAGGCCCGCGGCGACTGGCAACGAGGTGCCTGCGGCCCAAGGTTCGCTCCCCTTCTTGATCGTCATCGACTCCCCAGTTCCCGTATCTTCAATGAGGCTAGGTGATTGCACAGAACCCTGATATTCGCCATGATAGAGCGCGCGCAGAGCACGACAGGATATCCGGCGGTCAACACGGACGGAAACCATGTTCCAAATCAAAATTTGTGGCATCACGACGGTGGTTGATGCCTTGGCGACTGCTGCGGCAGGCGCGGATGCGGTGGGGCTGAACTTCTTTCCCGGCAGCAAGCGCTATGTTGCAACCGAGCGCGCCGGCGAGATTGCAGATGCCCTTCCCCCGGGCATTGTCAAGGTTGGTGTCTTCGTGAACGCGACGGAGCAGGAAATCCGTCATATCTCTAAGAAAGTCCGACTCGATGCCATTCAATTGCACGGAGATGAATCGCCCGAGTTCATGGCGACACTGGCCGACCTGCCCTTGGTGCGTGCGTTCCGGCTGGATGCCAGTGGCCTTCAACCCGTTGGTCGCTATCTGGCGGCGTGTCGCGAACTGCACGTAGTGCCCCGCATGATTCTGGTTGACGCTTGCGTGCCTGGCCAGTACGGGGGAACGGGGATTACGTTGGACTGGTCGACACTTGCGGAGAGCGACACCCGAGAGAACACAATTCCCCTCGTGTTGGCTGGCGGCCTTACCCCCCAGAATGTTGCAGCCGCCATCGATCGCGTCCACCCTGCGGCTGTCGACACGGCTGGTGGCGTCGAGTACGCTCCCGGCAAAAAGGATCACACGCTTGTCGCCGCCTTTGTTGTCGCTGCGCGTGCAGCGTTTTCCGCCGGAGGCTGATGTTGAGAAAGGGCCTTTCCCTTGTTCAAACTCCAGGAATGACCACACCCTGGAGGTGGGGGCAGGCTCGGCTCGGAAACGTCCCCCTTGTCCATCGGCCAGGATGCCCTTATCATATTTCGTTCGCATCAATGTCGCTATGGGCGTTCCGCCAAAAAGGGGAAGGAGACAAGCTGTGTCCCAGGTAGAAACGAAGCTGCCATACAAGGTTGCGGACCTGTCGCTGGCCGAGTGGGGCCGCAAGGAAATCGAGCTGGCCGAGAACGAAATGCCCGGCCTGGTGGCCACTCGCGAGAAGTACGGACCACAAAAGCCGTTGGCGGGTGCTCGCGTGTGCGGATGCCTGCACATGACCATCCAGACGGCAGTCCTTATCGAGACGCTTCGCGAACTGGGGGCACAAGTCCAGTGGAGTAGCTGCAACAAGTTCTCGACGCAAGACCACGCCGCCGCCGCCATCGCCGTGACCGGAGTACCGGTCTACGCATGGAAGGGCGAGACGGATGAAGACTACTGGTGGTGTGTCAAGCAAACGATGATCTTCCCCGACGGGAAGGGGCTTAACCTGATTGTCGACGACGGCGGAGACGCAACGCTCCTGGTCCATCGTGGTGTGCAGGTGGAAGATGATCCGAGCCTGTTGGACAAGCCGGTGTCGAACAACGAATTGCGCATCATCAACGAGTTGCTTCGGGAGACGCTTGAGGAAGACCCACAATACTGGCACAAGATTGCCGCCGATTGGATCGGATTGTCCGAGGAGACCACCACGGGCGTGCACCGCCTCTACCAGATGCACCAGCGGGGCGAGTTGCTCGTGCCGGCCATCAACGTCAACGACTCGGTGACCAAGAGCAAGTTCGATAACCTGTACGGCTGCCGCGAGTCCTTGGCCGACGGAATCAAGCGGGCGACCGACGTCATGATTGCTGGCAAGGTCGTGGTGGTGTGCGGCTATGGCGACGTCGGAAAGGGTTGTGCCCATTCGATGCGAACCTACGGCGCGCGGGTGATCGTCACGGAGATCGATCCGATCTGCGCATTGCAGGCGGCGATGGAGGGTTTCGAGGTGACGACCATGGAAGAGGCCGCGTCGCGCGGGAACATTTTCGTGACGTCTACCGGTTGCTGCAACGTCATCCGAGGCGAGCATTTCGAGCGAATGCCGCACGACGCCATCGTGTGCAACATCGGCCATTTCGATATCGAAATCGACGTGGCCTACCTCGAAGACAACAAGAAGATCGCGAAGGAGAACATCAAGCCGCTGGTGGATCGCTATACGTTCCCCGACGGCCACGCGGTCATCCTTCTTGCCGAGGGACGGCTGGTGAATCTGGGCTGCGCGACGGGCCATCCGTCGTTCGTCATGTCCAACTCGTTCACAAACCAGGTGTTGGCGCAGCTTGCCTTGTGGACGCGTTCCGAGGAGTATCCGGTCGGCGTGCATACCCTCTCGAAGGAACTCGACGAAGAGGTGGCGCGACTGCACTTGGCGAAGCTGGGAGTGAACCTCGAGAAGCTTACCCAGGAGCAGGCAGACTACCTCGGCATTTCGCCGACCGGCCCGTTCAAGCCCGACCATTACCGATATTGAACACCGCCGGCGGGAAGCCTGGAATCTGGACAACTGCCGTTGCGTTGCCGTGTGTCGGCCGACCGGCGTTATTTCGTAAGGCCGCGTTCTATTCGGCGCGGCTTGGTTCTACACTAGATGAAGTGACTCTATGCCCGAAATCCATGCCTTTCGCGGGATCCGTTACGACTTGGGCCACGTCGGCGCGCTCAGCGACGTGGTGGCGCCTCCGTACGATGTGATCGATCCGGAGTACCAGCAGGCACTGTACGACCGCCATCCGAACAACGTGGTCCGCCTGGTTCTGAACAAGGTGGAGCCGGGCGACGACGACGAGGTCAACAACCGCTATACGCGAGCAGCCAGCTTCCTCCAGCGGTGGCAGAGGGAAGGTATCCTGTTCAACGAAGCGGATCCTGCAATTTACGTGTACCACCAAGTGTTCGAGTATCTGGGCGTCTCGTACACCCGCCGAGGGTTCATGGCGCGTATGCGTCTTTCACCCTTTGGCGAGGGAATGGTGTTCCCGCACGAGCAGACCATGCCGGGCCCGAAGATAGACCGGCTCATGCTCATGACCACCTGCAAGGCGAACCTCAGTCAGATCTTCGGCCTTTACCCGGATCCCGAAACGGAAGCCCAACGATTGCTCGACGAGGCGGTTATGGAGCAGACGCCGCTCGAGGCGACCGACCGGCTGGGCATTCTCCACCGTATCTGGCCCGTGACCGACATCGACGTGATCGCCAAGGTGGCAACGGTCATGGGCCCGAAGCCCGTCTTCGTGGCCGACGGTCATCATCGCTATGAAACTGCCTGCGAGTACCGAGAGCATCAGCGGCAGGCCGGCATGACGCCCGATCATGGCGCGAACTTCGTGCTGACCATGTTCGTCGCCATGGAAGACCCGGGGCTGATCGTACTGCCCACGCACCGGCTGTTCCGTGGTCTTCCGGAACTATCGGCCGAGGAGCTTGCGACCCGGCTGGGCGATCGTTTCACGTGCAACCTGGCCGGCGAAGGTCCCGAAACTGCCCACGTCATGTGGGAAGAGATCGAGACCCGCGACGACCAAGGGACACTCGCCCTCTACACGGCCAAAGACCGCCGCTGGACCCTGGCCACGGTCGCGCCTGCCGGGCAGGCGCGCATGGCCGAGATTGCCAAGGATCACAATCCCGAATGGCAGTCTTTGGGCGTTGCCCTGCTCCATCGCCTGCTGGTGGACGACTGCCTTGCGCCGCCGCCACCGCTGGAATTGCCCAAGCCTGAATACGTCCACAAGGTAGACGAGGTCGTTGCCGGGATACAGACGGGCGAGTTCCCGCTGGCCGGTCTTGTCATGCCGGCCACGGTCGATCACGTTCGCTCGCTCAGCCTGATGGGCGAGCGTATGCCGGCCAAGAGCACCTACTTCTTCCCCAAGCTGGCCACCGGCCTGGTGATCAATCCGCTGGAATAGCGGCGTGGGCATTGTGCGTTGCCAAGTGCCGTTCCGATCGTTCCGTGTTTCACGTGGAACGGAATTGCGGCGGATGCGGAGATGGGCAAAACTGGGCGTTTCACGTGGAACAGGACAATCATCCCACTCTGTCTACAGAAACGGGTCCGGCAAGCTATACCCAACGCACGCGAGACCGCGCCTTGCCGGGGGTATGACCCTGCCCTTGCCTCGGCTCTTCCGTTTCCACGTGACCATGGCAACCCGTTGGAGTCCCGGCTTCAGCCGGAAAGCCCAAACCTGCCGCGTTCGTTCCGGGTCTTCGAGCGATAGATGCCCCGGCTTGCCCGGAGGCTTTCGGGGACGGCAGAAGCTGCCTTCCGCTGCTGCACCCCCCGGCTGCCGATACAGCCCGGCCTTGCCCCGCCTGGCCCCATGGTCATCGAGCTAACTGAGGACCACGAGCGATATTCTCCCCCGGCACGGTGCTGCCGCCTGCGACAGCACCGTGCCGGAGGAGAATGGATCATTAGGGGCGCTGCCATAGCCAACTGACCACGGCTGCGGGCCGGACAGGCCGGCCGGTGGCCTTTTTCAGCCGTGCAAGTCCGCTGCAACCCCCCGGCTGCGCGCCGCAAACTGGCATTCCCCCAACACCCCAAGGCCCGGTACAATCCGCATCCCGGCGTCGTGGAGCCGGTAGGGAGTTTGATCGGGGATGATTCCGAGGGTGCTGAAGGTTCATCCTTACCGCTGGCATGGAGGCCGGTTGTGGTTCGCGTGGTCTGCGTGGCAAATCAGAAGGGAGGGGTCGGAAAGACGACCACGGCGGTCAACCTGGCCGCCGGGCTCGCCCATTCCGGCGCCCATACCCTGCTGGTCGATCTCGACCCGCAGTGCAACGCCACGACCGGCATGGGGCTACAGCCGTCAGACGGCCATCCGCTGGTCGCCTGCACGCCCATCCGCCAAGGCGTGGTGGAAACGGCAATCCCCGGCCTGGAACTGCTGCCTGGTAGCCGGAGCTTCCGGCACATCGAGCTGTTGACCCGAGACGACGAACAGCAGGCAGACCGGCTTCAGGAGCATTTGGGCCGAGGATTCGGCGCCTACGATTTCGTATTGCTCGACTGCCCGCCGTCGCTGGGCCAGCTCACCAAGACGGCCCTGGCCACTTCGACGGAAGTGCTCATGCCCATCCAGTGCGAATACTTCGCCATGGAGGGGCTGACGCAGATGATCGAGATTATCCGCGAGGTGATTGCCCGCGGCCGGCATCAGCTCCAGTTCGGCGGCATTTTGCTGACCATGTACGATTCGTCCCTGGATCTGACCAGCGAGGTGGACAAGGAGGTCCGCGAGTATTTTGGAGAAGTTGTTTATCAAACGGTGATTCCTCGCGACGTGCTGGTCGCAGAGGCGCCGAGTCATGGAAAACCTGTGCTCGACTACGCTCCCCGGTGCCATGGCGCCATGGCGTATACCGAGCTTTGCATGGAGGTCATCGAAGGTGAATCAACCTAGACGCCTGGGACGAGGGCTGGAAGCCCTGCTCGGACAGATACCCTTACGCGGCGAACCGCAACCGAAGCCGGCCGCACCGCCCGAGGTCGGACATCCGCCGAATCTACAGCCGGCCGCCGGGCCGGAAATCGCTTCCGACCACCACGCAGTCGGCGAGGCCCCTGCTGCCGGCCAGATCCCTCCTGCCGACGAGCCGCAGCCTGCCGCGGGCGCTACCTGGGTCAACGTCGAACTGATCGAAAGCAACCCGGCGCAGCCGCGGCAAGAGTTCGATCCGGCCGAGATCCGGTCGTTGGCCGAAAGCATCGCAACCCACGGCCTCTTGCAGCCGGTTGTGGTTCGCCGTTTCGAGGATCACTATCAACTCGTAGCCGGCGAGCGGCGGCTGCGCGCAGCTCGGGAGGCCGGCAAGGTCGACGTGCCCGTCCACGTCATCGACGTAGACGATCGGCAAATGGCCGAGTTGGCCATCGTCGAAAACCTGCAACGCAAGGACCTGAACCCGCTGGAAAAGGCCGCCTCGTTCCAGCGATACCTGGAGCAATACGGCGGTACGCAGGAAGAACTGGCCCGGCGGCTGAGTATCGACCGGTCCACCGTCGCCAACCTGATCCGCTTGCTGGAGCTGCCCGCCGCGGTGCAGGATGCGTTGCGCAAAGGGCAGGTGACGCAGGGCCACGCCCGGGCCTTGCTGCCGCTTGGCGACGAGCGCGAGCAGGTGGAGTTCTGCGAGCGGGTGCAGCGCGAACACCTCAGCGTACGGCAGACCGAGACGCTGGTTCAGGAGACGATCGCGGCAGCCGACCAGGAGCCGCTGGCCGTAGTGGATCGCGAGGGCAAACCGTCTCGCCCCCGCACCATCCGGACCGAGCACGTGCGGAGACTGGAGCAGGAGCTGAAAGCCGCTCTGGGCATGAAGGTCAGCCTGACGCACAACGCCAAGGGGCGCGGCAAGCTGGTCGTCTACTTCGCCAACCACGACGAGTTCGATCGGCTCCGACGCCACATCACCGAACCGCTGACCGAGTCGGCCAAGGCCGGCTGAGTTGGGCCGAGGGCCCGAACCAGTCAGAAGACCAGAAAAAGGCCATCGGCCGGTTCGTCCGGCCGGTGGCCTTCTCTGCTTTCTGTAGGAGCGGTAGTATTCTTCGTCGCGCTATGGCGATTCGATCAGTTCCAGCTTGACGTCATCCAGGCGGATCGTCGCGCGAATCGGAGTCGAATGGGCCCCCTTCTCGATGGCAAGATGAGCAGTGGCGGCGTTGATCGGCACATCGGCGATGACCGTCAACGGCTGCCATGTCCCTGGCCGGCTCAGGTCGTAGCGGTTGCTGGAGTAGTTCTCGATCCAGTTGCCGTCTGCGTCGTTGACGCCAATCTTGAGATAGGGCGCCGTCTTGGCCGGCTCAATTTCGTCCACCAGTAGCCACGCGGTCAGACGGTACTTGCTGACCGGCATCAGCCGTGCAGGCAGGGAGCAGGCCGCGTAGTTCCAGCCCTTCTGCTGAACGCCGGTCACGTGCAGCGACTGCTTGCCTTCGTGTGCAACCTCGGCATCGACTGCCGCCGTCATGCCTGGCGCACCGCTCCAGCCTGCGGCGTCAGTCTCGAACCCGGTCTGATAGACCGTGGCTTGCGTCGGCTCTCTGCGTACGGCCGTCAGTTTGCAGAACTCGTATCGGCCGTGTGTGTCGCCGCCTACGAGGCCCAGGCGGATTCGCTCGGCTCGCTCGGGCGCGACCATTGCGACCTTCAGCACATAGGGACCTTCGACGGTGCCGGCAGGAACGCGGAGCATTGCCTTGACCTCGACCTCTTCGCCGGGCCACCAGTGCGTAGTGGGAGTCTCGGGAAACGTCAACTCCGACGCAACCACTGATCCCTGCGCATCGAGCAGCGTCCACTCGATGCCAAAACTCTCATAGCAGGGAGCGATGCCGTCGTTGCGCCAGGTACTGACCAGGGGCACGCGAGCGGGACACTGGCCATCGACGTGGAGTTGCGGCAGGTGCATGAGCTTGGTCACCACGAAACGGTAGCCGAGCCTCTTGGCCGCTTCGACGAGCAGGCGCCGGGCCTCTTCCGGGGCCTTGCGCACGGTAGTACCGCCGAACCAGTTCATGTTCATATAGCTGACCGGCGCGTCGAGCCCGGCCTGGATGCTCTCCTCAGGCGACCAGCCTTTCTCGATCGAGCCGGCGTACGAGCTATGAAATTCGAAGTTGCAGATGACGCCGCGCCGAGCGTAGGGCTTGTAGAGCCACTGGCCGCAGTCGTAGCTGGCGCCGCCAGGCTTCAACCCATCCTGTCGGAAGTGGCAGCCTCTCAGCGCGGCGTAGTCGTTGATCGTATGATGCTTGTGGCCGCCTACGTTCAGAAAGATACGCGTATGAGGAAATGCCTTGGCGTATGCATCGATCATCCGGCGATAGGCCATGACATACTTCGTGTGCGTGAACCCCGTCGCGCCGAGCTGCTGCGGAGTCCAGCGTTGGAGATGCAATTCTCCCCACTCGCCAATGCTGCGCATGTCCACGAACTCCAGCCCCTCCTTGCCATCGAGATACTCGCCGAGCTTCTGGATGAGGTCTTCCATGCGATCGAGATAGCGGTCGTCCCAGAAGACAGGATCGATCTGCTCGTCGACGTACAGGCCCGTGTGCTGTACGCTGGGCACACCCTTGTCGAAGACCCATTGCGGCGTAACGTACTTGCGCCGGCCATGCATGCTCTGCGACATGACTCCAAAGGCGACGCGTTTGCCGCGCTGCTTCACCCAGAAGTCGAACAGAGGCCCGAAGTATTCGTCGAAGGTATAGACGCCCTCCTCAGGGTTCACGTCGGCCCAGTGAAGCCGGTAGTACGCAATGTCCGCCACCTGCATGAACCACTCATCCGGCTCCGCGTCGAGCGGTGGATGCTGGAGGTACAGCCCCATGCCCGGATTGAAAAGGACGTCGTCGTTCGGCTCGGGCGTCGTCTCAACCCACTCGAGCGCCGGCGGTTCGCTTGCCGCTGCCCACACGCCATTTCCACTGAGAAGCATCAGTCCAATTATCAGTTCACGCATGAGCCGAGACTCCTGGTCATCAGAGGATCGAAGCAAACCCCGGGAAGCAAAGCGACGCCTAGGAACACCAATGGCCGGCGGCCATTGCCCGGACGGAGCGCCTGCTAAGTTGTAACCGTACGAACCTTCGGCAACGCTTACGTGGGTCAGGCCCGATCCACCCTATTCTACACGAGGACCGCTGCGTCAGAACCCGGGAAACCGGCTTTCAAGGGCTGGAAGTGACTACTTGGGGCGCCATCCGAAGGGTGCAGCAGCGGACTTACATTTCACGGAAGGGCCACCGGTAGGATGGCGCAAGCCCCCACTACGTAACCATCGCAGTGGCCAGCGCAGACAACGCTTAACCCGGATTATTCACCGCAGGTAGGGTAGATCAAACAAGCCGCTTCCTTGGTGGGTCATCGGTCGCCGGTGTCCGCGTTTTTCCAGGCGGCGGGTTGGAAATCAGCTCGGTTGCGGCTTGTGCGGACCCACCAATGATATACGCGACCTTGACCCACCCTACGTAGATGAATAAGCCGGGTTAAGCCCAAACCCGCCTCCGGGGGTGGCAGCATCAAGCTGGACGGAGACATCGATGACGCGCCAACTGGGGGTGCCCCAAATACCTGCAAATTCCGGAGTTGCTTGTCATTCTGCAAGCCATAGCCGTGTACCGGGTCAGGTCTGGCCTCGCCTGCAGGAATCCTCATTGCTGCGCTGGAAGCGTCTACTGCGTGCTGTCAAACGCATGTCGGGCATGTTGCGTTTAGACAAACCCAGCGTATGCGAACCTATGCATGAAAGGGAGCAAGCGGTCGTGCGCCATTCCCAACGAATCGTTTCTTTCGATCACAAGACCCTCTACAAACTTGTCTTCTCGGAGGTCGCCATGTCTTGTGCATACAGAGCTTCTGGAGTCCTTCTTGCCTTCGCAATAGCCATCGGCCTGAACTCCGCCACCGTGCACGCGGCCAGTTACTGGAACGTAGCTGGAGCCGGGGCGTGGGAGACAACCGGCAATTGGACGAACAACGCCGACCATACAACTCCTTCCGGTGAACCGACTGTCGGTGATACTACCGTTTTCGGCGACGCCTACGTCACCGGTGGCACGGCGCAGATTACGCAGGCTGGAGAGGTGTCTCGTAGGGTGTGGCTTGGCTACGTGGCAGACAAGTCGGGCACGCTGGAGATCAGCAGCGGTTCGCTGACGGTAGGAATGGCAAACGATTCCGACGGCGGTTATCTGCGCGTCGGCGAAAGGGGAACCGGTACCGTCAACCAGTCGGGGGGCGCCGTTGTTCTAGGATTTGAGACCGACCACATCAGTGAATTGCAACTGGCACTCTATGCCTCCGCGGTCGGCGCCTACAATCTATCGGGCGGAACGCTCACGGCGGGCGACATTGTGTACGGGGCAGGCACCGGCACGATCCACCAGACCGGCGGCACGATCACGGTTACCGATGGTGTTGTGAACGGCGCGGGCGCAGGTACGTTGCACGTCGACAACGGCGCGATGACCGTCGGCAGCGGGTTCGCAGTCGATAACCTGCGCGTCGGCTACAACGGAGGAAACGGGGCGTTGACCGTCAACGGTGGGGCGTTTGTCGTCAACAATGCGCCGGCGGACGTCAGCATCGGACGCCGAGACACCACGGGCGCCACATCATCGGCCGGAACTCTCGATTTGGGCGCTGCGGCTTCAGTCGACTTCAATATCGACGATTTGTTCATCGGAATTACAAACAACGCAGGTACGGCTCGGGGTGAACTGATCCTCGGCGCCAGCAGTTTCTACGGCGGCAACGACGTGCTGTTGAGCACCATCCCCGAGCCCTCAACCTTCCTTGCCTTGCTCGGTCTGCTCGGCATGGGCCTGCTGGGCTACCCCCGACGCCGCCGTCGAAGCTGATTCGTCGGCAATGCGTCTCTTCCGTTTCCGGGTGGAAGCGGTGCAGGAATCCCCACAGGTCAGACACCGGCGTATTGCCGCAGGTCGCGCTCGATGGCGGCGAACCGGTCGCGCTGGGCGGCCTTAATCCCGGCCAGATCCGCGGCGGATGCTTCGGGCGAGTCGTAGGCGAACAGGTAGAACTTCACCTTCGGCTCGGTGCCTGAGGGACGCACGGCCACATAGTTGCCGGCCTGCTCGAAATCGAAAATCACCATGTCGCCGGTCGGTCCGGCTAGCGGCTCGGAACCGCCGCCGAGCGCAACGCGCTGATTGGCGGCATAATCGCGGTAGCTTGTCAGTCGCAGTCCGCCAAGCTGCTCCGGCGGCGCCTCGCGCAGACGGGCCATCAGCCGTTTCATGTCCTCCATCCCCTGCTCGCCCGGCATCATGACAGAAAACTGGCCCTCGGTATGACAGCCATATTGCCGGTACAGATCGTCAAGCCGGCCGGCCAAGGTAACGCCTTCCGCCTTGCACCGCGCCGCCACGCCTGCGGTCAGCATCGAGGCGACCGCAGCATCCTTGTCCCGCGCATGGCCGCCGGCCAGGTAGCCGTACGATTCTTCCATACCGAGCACGAAGTCCTCGGTGCCCCGCTCTTCCATGACGCCCCCGATGTACTTGAACCCGACCATGAGATCGCCTACCGTCTGAACGCCATAATGATCGGCGATACGGCGGATCAGTTCGGAAGTGACCAGCGTCTTGACCACGTAATGGTCCGGCGTAAGCCGGCCGGCACTGTGCAATTCGCTCAGCAGAAAGTCGGTCAGCAACGCGCCCAACTGGTTGCCGGTGAACGTGGTCCATTCGCCGGCCGGATCGCCCGTAACCGGCGCGGCGATTCCCAGCCGGTCGCAATCCGGGTCGGTCGCCAGGATCAGCTCGGCGCCCGTTTGGCGCGCGCGGTCGATCATCGCGTCGAAAACAACCGCGTTCTCCGGATTGGCGCTGTGATTGGGGATATTGGTGAAGTCGGGATCCGGTGTTGCATGGGGCCCGAAGACCTCGACGTCGGCGAAACCGGCCTGTTCCAGCACCGGACAAACGGCCGACGCCCCTACTCCGTGTAGCGGTGAATAAATGATCTTGATATTGCGCGGCCCCTCGATGCTCTGCTGGAGGACCGCCTCGACAAACGCACGGTCGACCTCCTCCTGGCAGTAGACTACTTTTCCTTCGGTCACCGCCTGCTGGAACGAGACGTGCCGAATCCACGTGACGCTCTGCATCCGGTCGATGCACTGCTTGTCGAACGGCGCGAGCAACTGCCCGCCTGTAGGGCCATAGATCTTCACGGCGTTATCGCTGGGCGGATTATGGCTGGCCGTGATCATGATTCCGCACGAGCAGCCCTTATGGCGCACGGCGAAAGACATTTCGGGCGTACTGCGATAGCCGTCCAGGAAGTAGACGGTGAAACCGGCGGCAGCCATGATTTGTGAGCAAAGCTCCGCGAAATGACGCGATCGATGCCGTGTATCGTATGCAATGGCGCAACGCAACGGCTTGCCGGTGAATTGGTCCTTGACGAAATCGGCCAGGCCTTGGGCGCTTTCGCCAATGGTCCGATCATTGATCGCGTTGGTGCCAATCGGGTACATCTTGCCGCGCCGGCCGCCTGTGCCGAACGGAATGACCGTCCAGAACGCGTCGTCCAACTCACGCCACCTGGCGTTCGCCACATGGTCGATCACCTGATCGACATATTCGGCATAGTACGGTTCGTTCAACCATGTGCGAACGTTTTCCGCCGCCGAAGGAGACAGATTTCCTTCTCGTGTCGCCGCGTCGATTTGGGCCAAAGCTGTCTGTTTATCGGACATGATGATCTTCCGGGCAATACCTGCCATTGATGGAATGGTTCTTAAACCACGCATCGGGGCGACCAATACCGTTGGCATTTCCCCCGATAGCTATACCCCAGTTTCGGACCGCAGGCGTACACGCCTGCCGCTGTACGTTCGGGATTCATCCTGCGCAAGGCGGCACAACTGCCGCCAAGCACACAATCCGCAGAACGGGATTCCCATACATGGACTATTTTGGCCAAGATCGAGGATCGACCATAGGGGGGGCTGTGTGGCAATCAGACTCGCAGCGTACAGCGTGACGGCTCTACCCCCCCGTGATTTTTTGTTCAGATCGCTTAAACTACCAAGCAATGCTTAAGGTCATGGATCAACCGTCAGGAGGATGTCGTGTCCGAACCGATTATCAGCGTCTCCGGCTTGCGGGGCATTGTCGGGGAAAGCCTTACCCCTGAAGTAGCCATCCGGTACGTCGTCGCCCTGGCCGCCGTTGCTCCACCTGGCGTCATCCTGGTCAGTCGCGATAGCCGGCCTTCGGGTAGGATGCTGGCCCAGGCCGTTCACGCCGGACTGCATGCGGTTGGGCGGAATACACTCGATGCAGGCATTCTCCCTACGCCCAGCGTTGGGGTCTTGGTGCGCGAAGTGCGCGGCGGTGGCGCCGTACAGATCACGGCCAGCCACAATCCGCCGCCCTACAACGGGCTGAAGCTCTTCTCGGCCGAGGGACGGATCATTCCTGCCGGGGCTGGGCAGGAGGTACTCGATCGCTATCGGGCCGGAAGTATCGAGTGGGCGGCTCACGATCAAATGGGCTCCGGACGCGAATGCGTTGATGTGCTCGCGCGGCACCTCAATGCCGTCTTGAGTACCGTCGATTATGCCGCCATCCGCCAGCGGCGGTATCACGTGCTGCTCGATTCCAACCGCGGCGCCGGTGGCTACCTCGGTCGGCGCGTGCTCGAAGAACTCGGCTGCTACGTAACCGTACTGGGCGAAGAGCCGGACGGGCAATTCGAGCATCCGGCAGAGCCGACCGCCGAAAACCTAGACGGCGTCCTCGCGAAAGTGGCTCAGTCGGGCGCCCGCATCGGCTTCTGCCAAGACCCCGATGCCGACCGGCTGGCGGTCATCGACGAACGTGGCCGCTACCTGGGCGAAGAATACACCGTGGCCATGTGCGTCGATCACGTACTTCGCCGGCAGAAGGGCCCCATTGTCATCAACTGCGCCACCAGCCGCATGTCGCAAGATCTGGCAGAACGCTACGGTGTCCCGCTCGTGCGCTCGGCCGTTGGCGAGGCGAACGTGGTCGACGCCATGCTGGAGCACAATGCCGTCTTCGGCGGTGAAGGCAATGGTGGTCCTATCGATCCGCGTGTCGGTTTGGTGCGCGACAGTTTCCTGGGGATGGCCCTGCTGTTGGATGCCATGACGGCCCGTAACGCGACAATCAGCGAACTGGCCGACGAACTGCCCCGCTACGAGATTGTGAAGACCAAGATCGACTTGCCAGCGGAAGCGGTCGCCGCCGCCTTCGACAAGCTCCAATCCCACTTCTCCGACGCCCAGCCGAACCGGCTCGACGGCCTCCGGCTCGACTGGCCGGACCGCTGGCTCCTGGTGCGGCCAAGCAATACCGAGCCGATCGTTCGCGCCATTGCCGAAGCCAAGACGGTCGATATTGCCCAAGGTCTCTGCCGCGAAGCGGCAGAACTGATAGCGTCCTAGTGAGGACACAGCCGCCTAAAGAGACTGTCCGGCTTAGACGCCGGTGCGTGATGCTGCCGCAACGTCAGCCTCCCTCCGGGGCTCGTTCCCTCGTTGTTTTTCAGGAGTCAACCAGTGTCTTGCCCCGGAGGGGCAGCAGGTTGTAGCCACGGGTGGAGCGCGGGCCGACGACAGTCGGACCAAGTGCAACCCGTGGTGGCCAAGCCCTCAGCTCGACAGCCCCGGCAGGGGCGGCAGAGACATATCCACTGCCGCCCCTACCGGGGCTGTCGGGAGTTTTTGCCATCATTCCACGGGTTCCGCGTCGATGGCGGCCAGAACGCCGCCATGACGCTCCACCCGTGGCTACCACCTGCTGCCCCTCCGGGGCAGGGACACCGTTCGGACCGTACCCTTCGCGCAACCCACGCTTTTATCAAATAAGGAGGCTCGTTCCCGGGGATCAGTTTCGTGCCAAGCGATGGCACAAGCTAAGTGTGCCAGAAATACTTGCCGCGCAAGCAAGC
Source organism: Thermoguttaceae bacterium (assembly GCA_040772845.1). Taxonomy (GTDB): domain Bacteria; phylum Planctomycetota; class Planctomycetia; order Pirellulales; family Thermoguttaceae; genus PWXP01. Next base: position 5,850,792 of record JAXGXG010000001.1, on the reverse strand, counting down.
CAGCCCCACTTGACCGTATCACACAATGCAATACAACGGTATTCGGGAGGACGAAGCATGGGCAGTACAAACGCTTCAGACAACCCCGGACGACGAGCAACCAGCCCGTTGATGGTGCGACTGGATGACGAAAGCAAGGCCGTCTTGACTCAGGCGGCCGAGCTTCGCCAAATCAGCCTGAGCGACTACGTTCGCGCGGTAATCGTACCACAGGCGCGCCGCGAGGTGGAGGCTGCCGATCGACAGTTGATTGCGCTGACTCCGGATGAACAGATTGCCCTTGCGACGGCGCTGAGCCAAACGCCCCGACTTACCGTTGCCCAGAAACAGGTTGGCAAAATCATGCGTGAACAGCGCTAAGGTGAGACGTTTGCTTTCGTAGCCGTAATCCTCGACTGCACGAGTGACCGGGCACGTTCGTTTTACGAGCACGGGGACTTCGCTCCCCTTCCCGGCCACCGCTATCGTCTCTTCCTCAGCGAGCAACAACGAAGAGCGATGATGAAGACAACATAGCCAGCCAAGAATTGCAGTATAGAAGTGGTAATGTCCAATCGTCCAATCTGTTCCAATTCAAGGAGACACGGTCATGTTCAAAGAGTTCAAGACGTTCATTATGCGTGGGAATGTGCTCGATCTGGCCATTGCGGTCATTATCGGCGGCGCGTTCGGCAAGATCGTCAATTCGCTGGTGCAAGACGTCCTCATGCCGCCACTCGGCCTGATTCTGGGCAAGGTGGACTTCAGCAATCTGTTCGTCAGCCTCAGCGGGCAAAGCTACGAGTCGCTCAAAGCGGCACAGGACGCAGGCGCGCCGACGCTCAACTACGGCCTGTTCATCCAGGGCGTGATTAACTTCCTGATCATCGCCTTCGTCATCTTTCTGATCGTGCGGGCGGCGAACAAGCTGCAACGGGCCAAACCGGAGCCGGCCGCCGAACCGACGACGAAGGAATGCCCATACTGTCTTTCCACCATTCCGCTGGCGGCAACGCGATGTGCTCACTGCACGTCGCAACTCGAGATCGCGTAACTGGAGCACTTCCGTTGGGATTTCCCGGCCCGATCGAGCTTCTTGTCATCGCCGCAATACTCGCGCCACTCGTCGGCATTCCGGTTGCGGTCGTGATCCTCGTACTGTATGTGACCAGACGTAACGATGGGCGATGACGACTCACGGGCTGCTTCGGCAGGCAATCAGCCAATAGGGAGCAAATTGGAATGAGACTTGAATGCGCAACATCAATTGAATCAGCCGATGCGACCGAGGCCGATATTCGTAACGCGATGGCCGACGACCGGGGCCGGGGGGAGTTCATTATCCTGTCGGAAACTGACCAGAGCTACATCCAGGCTTCCGGGATAGGTGACGGCCCGTACGATCTGGAGTATCGCGAAGGCGGCGCGGACCGCCACTTCCGCTGCTCCCGCAACGTGACCAAGGCCGAGGTCGAGGACGCGCTGCTACAGTACCTTGGTGGCGACGACACCTGGAAGTCGCGGTTTCCTTGGATGCCGCTGCAGAAGAGGCCGTGGTGGAAGTTGTGGTAGCTTGTAAGCCTACGCCCCAAGCACCTCTTTCCCCATCCAGGCTCGCAACACCTCGGGCACAACGATCGTACCGTCGGCCTGCTGGTGATTCTCCAGCAGGGCAATCAGGGCGCGGCTGACGGCGATGGCGGTCCCGTTAAGCGTGTGGGCAAGCTGCGTGCCCTTCTCGCCCTTGGTGCGATAACGGATGTTCAGTCGGCGGGCCTGGTAGTCGGTACAGTTGCTCGTGCTCGTGACTTCGCCATAGTCGCCCCGCCCCGGCATCCAGGCCTCCAGATCGTATTTCCGATAGGCCGGGCCACCCAGGTCACCCGTGGCCGTATCAACCACGCGATAAGGGATCTGAAGCCCATCGAACAACCGGCATTCAAGCGCGCGAAGCTGCTCGAGCATCGCATCGCTCTGGTCCGGCAAGGTGAAGGCAAACATCTCGATCTTGGTGAATTGATGCACGCGGTACAGGCCGCGTGTCGCCCGACCGTGGGCGCCGGCCTCCGTGCGGAAACAATGGCTGATGCCACACAGCTTGATCGGCAACTGCTCGGCGTCGATCGTCTCGCCGGCCAGCAGGCCGCCCAGGGGAATCTCGGCCGTAGCCACCAAGCTCAAATCGCTATTCTCGATACTGTAGATCTGCGTCTCCGGCCCACGGGGAATGTAGCCGGTCCCCTCCAGCACGTCGTTCCGCGCCAGGTCCGGCGTAGTCATTGGCAGGAAACCTTCGTCCAGCAGCATTCCAACCGCATATCGCTGCAGCGCAAGCTCCAACAACACGGCATCGCCTTTGAGGAAATAGAACCCATGCCCCGCCACACGCGCGCCGGCCTCGAAGTCGACCATTCCGAGCTTCTCCATCAGCTCCACGTGGTCCAGTGGCTGGAAGTCGAACACCGGCGCCGGCGTCTTGCCGTGGGCAATATCCAGGTTCTTCGTGTCGTCTTCGCCAATCGGCGCATCGGGATGCGACATGTTCGGAATCGCGCGATGGATGTCGTCAATCTCCGCAACCAGCGCATCGAGCTTCTCGCGAAGCTGGTTCGTCTCGTCGCGCAACCGGCGTCCTTCGGCCTTGCGCTCTTCGCGTTCGGCGGCGTCCTTCGCCTTGCCGATCGATTTCGAAACAGCGTTCGCCTGCCGGTTCAGGTCTTCCACTTGCACCTGCAACTCGCGCCGCTGGGTTTCCAAGGCCACGAACCGGTCCACATCAGTCGGGACGTTCCGATTCCGGCAGTTCGTTTTGACCAGGTCTGCGTTTTCCAGGATGAACTTTCGATCGAGCATGTTGATTCTATGGGTTGGATCGTGAAAGAAGTGTTGTTAGGAACCTTCAACGTGCCGCTACGAGCGCGGGGGCCGACTCCTCCGGTCTTCAGTTCCCTGTTTCCTTGGAAACTTGCGCCAGCTCCTGCCAGAGCCGGGCACTGGCCCGAATACCGGCGTGGAAATCGGCGAGCGACATTTTTTCGTCGGGCGCATGGGCATTATCGTCATTTTGCCCCCAGCCCAACAGGAGGACGTCGGCCTGCAGGGCCTGGTGCAGCGATGTGACGATCGGAATCGATCCGCCTTCACGCGTGAACACCGGCGGGCGGCCGAAGGCATGTTCGATGGCGCGCCCCGCCGCATCGACATAGGGGCTCTCCAGCGACACAAGCACGCCGGGCGACCCGTGCAGGTCGACCAGTTCCATTTCGATTCCCGGCGGGCAGAGTTCCCGAAGTCGCCGCGTAAGCCCGCTGGTGATCTTCGCCTGCACCTGATTGGGCACCAGACGGAAGCTGATCTTCGCCCCGGCCGACGCAGGCAGAACGGTCTTCGCACCTTCGCCCTCGTAACCTGCCCACAGTCCGCACACATCATACGTCGGTCGAGCCCATCGCCGTTCCAGAACCGAATAGCCTTTTTCGCCCGATGTGCCTGCCACGCCCACCTGCCGCAGGTATTCTGCTTCGTCGAACGGCAATTCGGCCAGCATCTGGCGCTCGCGGTCGGTCATGGGCGCCACATCATCGTAGAAGCCGGGAATCGTCACCCGCCCTTGGGCGTCGACCAGCCCGGCCAGCATTCTGGCCAACGCATTGGCCGGGTTGGTGACCGAACCGCCAAACGAGCCGGAGTGCAGGTCGCGGTTCGGGCCGGTCAGGCGGAGTTCGTAGTAGGCAATCCCGCGCAGCCCATAACAGATGGCCGGCACGCCTGGGGCGAATTGGGCGCCGTCGCTAATGACCACGCAGTCGGCCGCCAGCCGGTCGGCATGATCGGCCAGATACTTCTCCAGGCCATGGCTGCCGACCTCTTCTTCGCCCTCAATGACGTATTTCAGGTTCAGCGGAAGCGAGCCGCGGCACTTCAGCCACGCCTCGGCACTGAGAACGTGTGTGAGCATCTGCCCCTTGTCGTCCGTAGCCCCACGAGCGTACAGATTGCCGTCACGACGGGTCGGCTCGAACGGCGGAGCGGTCCACTTTTCGACCGGTTCGACCGGCTGAACGTCGTAATGACCGTAGACGAGTACCGTCGGCGCGCCTGCCACCGGAGCCGATTCGGCAATCACCAGGGGATGGCCTTCAGTGGCAACGACTTCCGATTTCAGACCCATCTGCCGAAATCGCTCCGCCAGCCACTGCGCAGCCTGCTGTACGTCGGCCCGGTGCTCCGGTTTCGCACTCACACTCGGAATGCGCAGCAGTTCGCACAGGTCTGCTTCGAATCGCTCGGCCTGAGAACTGAGGTATTGGTCAATATCAATCATGGGGAAACCTGATTGCTGGACTCTTCTGTTTCGAAGTGCAAGTCGGCAGAGTTGGAGCCCCACCTTCAGGCGGTTTCCTTCCTTTCCGGCTGAAGCCGGCACTCCAACAAAGCACCGTTTACACACGCCCCTCGGAGCGACAACCAGCCGGTTGCCCGGAACGCAAACCTTTTAGTATAATGATTTGAGCAGGTTGGGCCATTGGGGCGCCCATCTGCCGGATGCAGTCCCATGAACGAACAAACAGAAAGTGCCGTCCTCGAACCTCTCGTAGAAACCGCCCAGCGGCGGCGAGAGCAGGAGAATTCCCGCCCGAAACGCCAGCCTCGCTACAACGTCATCCTCTGGAATGATGACGACCACACCTACGCCTACGTGATCGTCATGCTGATGCAACTCTTTGGCCACCCCCTCGAAAAGGGGTTCCAGATGGCGAAGGAAGTCGATACGACGGGCCGGGTCATCGTTCTGACCACCACCCGCGAACACGCGGAGTTGAAACGCGACCAGATCCATGCGTACGGCAAGGATGCCGAGATCGACAACTGCCAGGGCTCCATGTGGGCCACCATCGAACCCGTGCCCGGCGACACCGAGTAGATGCCCACGCTCCGAACCGTTACCCTTGGCTGCAAGGTCAACCAGTACGAAACCGAATTCCTCCGCGAGGGATTCCTCCGCCTGGGCTATCGCGATGCCCGCGCCGACGAACCGGCCGACCTGTGCATCGTCAACACCTGCACGGTCACGGCCCAAGGCGAAGCGAAGAGCCGTAAGGCCATTCGACACCTCGCCCGCGAGAATCCGCAGGCAGAGATCATCGTCACCGGCTGTTACGCCACCCGCGCCGCCGAGGAGGTTGCACGGTTGCCCGGCGTTACCGAAGTCATTGCCGACAAGGCCGACCTGCCCAATCTTCTGGCCCGCCGCGGCCTGGCAGACGTGCCCACAGGCATTGCAGGCTTCGGCACGCGGCATCGGGCGTACGTGAAGGTGCAAGATGGCTGCGTCATGCCGTGCGCCTACTGCATCATCCCCAAGGTGCGCCCCCGCCGCATCAGTCGGCCCGTCGAGCATGTATGCGACGAAGTGGGCCGATTGGTCGAAAACGGTCACCGTGAGATCGTTCTGACCGGCATTCACCTCGGGCACTACGGTATCGATCTGCCGCAACCTGCCCCGGCGCTCGTGGATCTGGTGCGCCGGCTCGCCGAGTTGCCCGGCGAGTTTCGCATTCGGCTTTCCAGCCTGGACGCGGTGGAAGTGGACGATCGGCTCGTCGATCTGCTGGCCGAGTTCCCTGCGCGATTATGTCCGCATTTGCACCTTTCGCTCCAGAGCGGGTCGGACAGCGTACTGCGCCGCATGCGACGCCGCGATACGACTGCTTCGTTCCTCGCCCGATGCCGCCAACTGCAGAAACGCCTGGAAATGCCTGCCATCACGACCGACCTGATCGTCGGCTTTCCCGGCGAGACGGAGGGCGAGTTTGCCGAGACGTGCCGCGTGGTCGAGCAGGCAGGTTTTGCCAAAGTCCACGTCTTCCGCTTCAGCCCCCGTGCCGGCACGGCTGCCGCCACCATGCCCGATCAGGTACCTGACAGCATCCGGCGCGAACGTATGCTCACGCTTGAAACCCTGGCCTTGCAAACCCGGCAGCGGTATCTCGCCAGTCTTCTCGGCCGCCCGCTGCAAGTCCTCGTCGAAACGCCCCTCCAAGGGCTTTCCAACCACTGGCTCGGCACGGCCGAGCGTTACGTGCCGGTTGAAGTCACCGCCACCACGCAGCAGGAAGGCCAGTTCGTCGCGGCAACGCCGGTTCGGATTGATGGAGATAGACTAGTCTCCAAACATATTCCGGAGAAACGTACTGGATGACGCCCCACTTTGGAAACCCAGTTGATCGGATTGTGACCGAGATTCGTCGCCTGCGACCCGATTTGCCTGTTGTTCGCGTCTGACCAGTGTCCCGTTCCGTCGATGACCAAGTGACTGTATAATCAACACATGACCGAAGACCACATCATAGGCTGCATTCTCGGCACGGCTGTTGGTGATGCGCTGGGATTGCCGTACGAAGGGCTCTCACGCCGGCGCGCAACGTGCTCTTTCTGATTATCGTGTTGTGCCACGGTTTCCGCCGGCTCGGCCCGCCGTATTGAGCGGATCGATCTGGGCAACCGTGATTGTGCGTGGACCATTTCGTCGTGTTTCGGCCAGCAGCCGCCGCGGCCCATCAGTCACGCAAACGACGGCCGGACGATCGTTTCTGATCATTGTGCCAATAATATGGCGGCCGAGGATGTTACGGCCGCCCCCCCAAGTATTGGGGCGGCTCTTGCAGATTGGGAAACGATTCCCAATTTGCAAGCATTCGCTGCGATTTTTCCGTCAAACGCGCCCGGAGAGGCGGCTTCCAAGCGGCGAAGTACCCTCAGAACGTCACACAATAGACAAGACTTTTCGCATTGAGGTGCAACGCCAACCGAGAATAACCTATGTTTCTTGTAGCAATAATGCGGTCGCCTCAAGTGGAGTTCCGCCATGTTCACCTGGGTCATTCTGGGCGTCGGGTTGTTCTTTCCAACGGTTCATGTCCTGCTGGTCGCCAAGGACCGTTCGCCGGGCAACATTGGGCGAATCTACTTGAGCTACCTTCTGCCGCTCTCGGTCGGGCTTGGCGGGTTGTTCGCCTTCATGGGCCATACCATGCGAGCCGATGAAGTCGCCCGATCGATCGGCTGGCCGACAGGCAACCCGTTCCAGACGGAAGTAGCCATGACGAATCTCGCCTTCGGCGTGCTGGGACTGCTGTGTGTGAAGTTCCGGGACGGCTTCTGGACGGCCACCATTCTCGGCTACGGCGTCTTCCTTGAAGGGGCGGCGTTTGTTCACATTCGCCAGATACTCGTGGCCGGCAACTGGTCCATCAACAACGCCGGCCCTATTCTGTTTGCCGACATTGTCTTCCCATTCGTCCTTCTTGCGTTATTGGTGCTTTCAAAATACGGCCGCCAAGCATCAGCGAAGGTATAGACAGAACAAACGACATAGTCCGTCGTTTCCCGGACCACGTGTTGCCTAGCCGCTACGAACCGGCTTCCAATCGGTCAATACACCGGTCTCGTGCGTCTGCTGCCACTCACGCCACTGGTCGGTCGTCCGGACGCCGTTTTCAAGCACGGCGCGATACAGATCAATCGAAAGAAAGCTGGAGACTTCGCCTGCAGCGCGGGCTTCCTTGATGGCGAGAATGGCAGCTCGTGTCTCAGGCGTCAAAGCAGCTTTCATCGGCTCGACGAAGTCCTCCCCGCGAGGCAAAGCGTAATCATCCGGGGCCGACCACATGTCGATCTTCCACTCGGCGCCGTCGTCTCCCCGACACACCAGCTTCCAATACAACGCCTGATCCGGCGTGTTGAGACAGTTGTTGAACTCCGCCGACAGGACACGGGAATTCAACGCGCACTGGGAAAGCACCTGAAATCCGTCTTCGATCCTCAGTTCGGAGCAGTAGATCTCCATATCGATATCTGGCGCGACCGGAACATTAAATGCCAATGCTCCCACGAGTACTGGTCGGCCGAACTGCCGCCACCGGTTCAGCAGGTCCATGTCTCGCAGAATCACTTCAGCCGTCTGACGGCGCTGTGCGGCGCGTTCGATAATCTCCATCACGTTGTTGCAGTCCCTTGCTAGTATCAGTCGGTTTTCGGGGTATCCACAACCAGCACGCGCGTCTCGCCAAAGGTCATCGGAAGCGTGACTGTCGAACCTGCGCCAAGTTGCTCCCCGGTGAGCAAATCGACAATCGGGCCGGGACGCCCCGTGTCGAGTCGAACGGGCCCTTCCTGCGAAGCATGAAGGACAACATAGGGACCGTTGGCGTAGACGTTGCAGTCAGCCTGCGTGAACAGGTGGACGCCGGCCTTGCAGGCGGCAAGTCGCAGCAGTTCCGACGTCAGGCCGGGCGGGCCGACGAACAGCGACCAACCGTTTGCCGTTCGCCGCAATGCAACCGCGGCCGAACCGTTCGGGTAGGCGGCCAATGTTTCATCTGGCGTTGCATCAACAGCGGCGAAGAGTGGCGTCACCGACTTTTCCAGTCCGAACCCGGCGGTCAGGCCCAGTCGCTTGCCGGCCTCGGTCGGTTCCGCCCAGGCCTTTTCCGAAGACACCGGGGCGAGTTTCAGCCCGGTCAGTTCTCGCATCGCGTTGATGCTCGCTCCGTCCGGCTGCTGATAGCCTGGAGCATAGCACCAGACGCGAAGCTTCCCCTGCGTAGCATCGAGAATCTGCTTCTGCTGCTCAGCCGCAAGATACCATGCATTGAGGAAAACGAACATCTTCGCATCGACGCGTCCGGCCGTCACGTCGTCCAGAAGGTATTGCCCGTACGGAGCGCCCATGCGTCCCAGCGGGCGACGCACTTCGTACACTCCAGGTCGAGTCACCAAGTTGCCGCCGAAAGCGACTCCCAACATGCTCCGCTCGTCGATCACCGCAGCCACCTCGGGACGAAACGGCCTCGGAGTTTCCAGAAGCGGTTCATCAAGCGCTTTCAGCCGAGCCATCTGCTCCCACATTCGCTCATCTTCAAACCAGCCGGTTGCGCCGAGGTCCATCCACCACGTGCCAAAGTTCCGCAGCGCGCATTGGGCCGTGTTCCGCAGAAGCTCGCGGTTGGTCTCTTCCAGCGTATCGACGCCGTCCTGCCAGCCTGGCGCTTTGCCGGTTCCCAGGTAGGTGCGGGTATCGTCTTCATATAGCCACATCTTACCGGCCAATGCCACGCTCTCGGCGGCAGTCATCGCCGGAGCACTTTGGCCCAGGCCGCGATCGTAATAAGAAATGGGTGAACACAAGACGTCGATGTCCGGACAGTTCAATACCTGGCGAAGTGCGTAATGACCGGAAGTTGCAGGTCCGTTGTGAACCGCCCCGAACTCGAAGACGTACCCATAGAAGAACACAACCAGCTTCCGTCCCTCTGTAGCCTGCCGCACGGTACGTGCGAACTGGCACACGCAATCGGCCATCGCCTGCTGCTGGAACTCGGCGAAGTCGACCAGCGAACGTTCGGCCACCGGATCGCGCAGCAGGCCATTTGGGGCTGCTCGGCGAGCGGCAGCCGACGGCACGTCGACCGTATCGAGCATGATTTGCTTGTCATTCCACGCCGCCTGCAAAGCTGCATCGTTACCGTACCGATCTCGCAGCCAACGCCGCCAGGCTTTTTGCGTAGCCGCAGAATACCCGTTCAGTGCCGGACTCCAGGTCTCCTGATAGAACCATTCGCCCGTGTTCTGGCCGCAAGGATGGTAACCGGCAATGTGTGGTCCGAACTCTGCCTCCAAGTGTTCAATGAGTGCAGCCAGCCGTTCGGCCGATTCACGCCGGAAGAGGTCGGAAGTAACCGCGACATCCATCCGTTTCTGCGGCCCCAGGTCCCAGGCCATCATTTCGTCGGGATGGGCCTCGCGCCACCACTTCGGCGCTGTCATGCCAATGCGCGGCAGTAGCAGAGCGTTCGGGTTGGCTTCGAGTACCATTCGGCACTGGGCATCGACGCCGGACCAATCCACTTCTTCGCCCGGCTTCGGCCATGGTTTGCCAAGTGGAAAGCTCACCAGGTTAACGCCCACCTCTGCAGCCATCTTGATCTCGCTCACAAATGGACTGGGCGGTCCTCCGAGAAACGTATACGGCTGCCCCGGACGATAAAACGCAACAGTCATCTTCCGAGCCGGTTCGGCGCGCACCCACACGCTCACACGATATCGACGCCCCTTATGCAATGCCAGGTTGGCATGATGATAGATGTGGAAGTCGGGCCAGACGCCGCCAGCCGGCTCCCGCAGTTCGACGTGCAGGCCGGCCGATCCATCACGGCCACAGCCCGGACGGACCTCGATCTGGCCAACCGTGTTCTCCGCACCAACCGGCCAGGAACTCCAGTCTTGCCGGAAGCTGTCCGCGCCGCCCTCAAAGCCGCGACTTGGTAGCACCTCCGTCCCATCCTCCAGGTCGACGACAGAAATATCATCCAACACGACCGCGCCAGGCGTATGGCCGAAACGGAAATGCATGGTCGCCCGATCGGGTTCGCTTTCAGTCGGCGTGAACTCGAACGCAATCTCCTGCATTCCCGATTCGACCGCCAGCGGCCGCGAAGCCGGTGCTCCCCAGAACATGCGTGCACGGACCGGCTTCCCATCCACTAAAATACGTGGAGCCCCAGCCGACACGTCAACACGAACCGTTTCGACCGCCCCAGCCGGTGCGGCATACAAGGCCATTACTACAACGCTAACCGCATACGCCAGACGTCGTTGCGAACATTCTCCGAATAAGGACACCATGATCTCCTTCCTCACTGTCTTGCTGTGACCTCTATTCCTTGCGAATCATCCGGCCAACTGCTCGTAGTGTCTCGACGTCGATCTTGCGAAGCTTCCCGTTGTAGTCAGGACCAACGTCCAACGAGAAGATGTTCCCATACTTCACTGCCCCCAGGTAGTCTTCGTAGAGCTTCTGTGCCGGGTGGCAGAGACTATCGTGTTCAGGCAGCGAGTAGAACCACATCGCCCCACCCTTGTGTGGCGGCAGGATGGGATAGGTGAACTCGGCCAAAAGATACGAACGGCTTGGCGCATCCCGCATATGAGGACCGGCCGCCTTGGGATTATCGAGCGGCCCCGGGCGTCCCATTTCGCCAAGGCGAATATCCGCTCCTTCCTGGTCGCCGTGATTGAAGCCGACGAAACAGCCCGGCTGCAACGACTTGCACCAGGCAATCGTCTCCGCGTGCCTCAAGCCGCCGTCGCCGACCGCGTGGTCGAACCAGATGAACTCGATGGGCCCGTATTGCGTGAGCAGCTCCTTAAGCTGCGCCTTTTTCATATCCGGGTTGCTACCGCCCTTGCCTGCACGACCGTCGATGGCTCCCGGCCAGGTCCAGTCCCCCTCCGAAAAATAGAGAGCCAGCCTTATGCCGTGCCTGTCGCACGACTGCCTGAGTTCGGCCAGCACGTCGCGGCCAAGCGGTGCCTTGGTCACCTTGCGGTTTGTCGTCTTGGTATCCCACAGGCAGAAACCGTCATGATGCTTCGTGAGGAACAGGATGTATCCCATACCTGCCTCTTTGGCCGTGCGGGCCCACTGGTCGGTATCGCAATCGGTTGCGCGAAAGAAGTCCACGTCCGTGATTCCCGGCGTCCACTCCTTGCCGGAAAACGTACTGAACGACCAGCAGATGAACATGCCCCACTTCAAGTTCGTCAGCTCCGCCTGCCGGGCCTTCATATCCACGGCCTCCGCAGCCTGCACCAATCCGGCGATGCTGACGAGCCCTGCCGCAAAAGCAATAAGACATCGTTTCATGGTGTTCCTCCTGCCATTGGCAGGGCATTGAAGAAGCGTGGTCATCCCAGTTTCATGGAGATCATTGCCAGATTACCGCCGCGAGTCGCGGCGCACAAGTGGTGCGCACGCCAGGACATACGGCAGGATCACCACGCGTTTGCGACCTCAACAGATTGCGAGCCGGAGCCCCCTCTCTGTGCACGGTTCACAGCTTGCTGAGCAACTCCCGGGCTTTCCGGGGCGCCATGGCAGGGTTCGCTCGAATCTGGTTCAAGCCGGCTTCCAGGATGTCGGCCTTGGCGGCGTCTTCCTCGCGAACGGCCGATACGATGTCACCGTACGACTCCGCCTCGCTGCCCACCGGGTTGCCGGCGGCATAACGCTCCAGAAGCTGCCGGGCCTGTTGCAGACCGGTCTGCTCGACAACCTTGATCGTTCTGGGCTTCTGCGAGGTGCCGCCACCACATCCGATCAGTGGCGCCAAGGTCACCGCTGCCAGAACCAACCAACACATACGTCGAGCCATGATAATCGCCTTTCTTGCCTGTTCCTTGTGTCTTGTCTGCCGCTCCGGTTCGCTCACACACCGATGCCTGCATTGGCAGGCACCGCATCGCATGGGCATCCTGGCTACATTCAGAAGTCGCCCACGGGATTGCCGTCGTCGCGATGGGCCAGACGCTGCCAGGTCAGCAGGTTGATCGTCTCGCTCACGAAACGAACCGAACCATCGCCCAGGGCCACATGGACTCCGCCCGGATGCATACTGCGAGCCGGAATAACGCCCCAGCCCCAGTCGTGGGCGCCGCCGGGGCAACAGTTGCCGCCGCACGATGGATACTCCCAGTTCGGTGGACCGGCCGCATTGAACAGGGCGTTCGAGTGCGAATACCACGCCCAAAGCGTCCCGCTGTTGCCGCGGACACCCTGCGCCGATGTCTCGCAGCCTCGCCCTATCACTTCAAGCTCAGCCTGCGTGGGAAAATCCTTGTCGGCCACCGCCGTAATGTTGCCGTCGCCGCCATAGAAGACATCGAACGGGTATTGCCCCTGGCTGGTATCGTTGGCGCCGGTTCCGGAAATCACTTCGGACGCGAAGATGGTATTGGTCGTCCCGTCTTTCGCGTCCGCCATGCGGAACTCCTTGTTGTTCATGAACATGCCGTTCTGGCCGGTTCCGTCGGCGCCGTTCCAGCCGGTATAGGGCGAACTGCCTGAGCACCAGGCATAGTTGTTCCCCGGCCCGGACCAACTGATCGTACCCTCGTAGGGACGCGCCGAGGGACAAAGGAACGCGGCAAGCCGCTGCTGCATCGGACCGTTGAAATTCTGGCTCCAGCTTGTCGTATAGCTGAACTGGTCGTACAGCGGCTTCTGCTCCAGATAGGGCAAGATCCGTACGTTCGCACTGAATACCTGCCACGCCTCCCAATTCGGATTGCGGAACGCATTGCGCGCAAAACGCCGGTACGTGTCATGATAGTTGTGCATGGCCAGCACCAACTGCTTCATGTTGTTGGCGCACTGCATCCGACGCGCCGCCTCACGCGCTGCCTGCACGGCAGGCAACAGCAGCGAAATCAATATCCCAATAATGGCAATTACCACAAGCAGCTCGACAAGGGTGAACCCTCGCGGCCGCCTTCCGCGTCTGATCATTGCAACTCCCAACAAAAAGGCCCGATACCAAGAGTCAATCCGAAAAGGGGGCACAGATGCCCGATATCGCGCGCCTGCGTCAAATACGGCCCCCAACATGTGGGAGCCAGTCCCCGTTTTCGGACAACCTCTAAGAAATTATAGCACCGGTCCCGGCCTTCTCCCAACCCTGGTCCGGGGGGCACTGCGGCACGAAGGCGTCTGCCACTAACGCCCAGCTTGCCGCCGGACTCGCCGACAAGCCAGTCCCAGCAGGCCGATTAACAGCAGCACGACCGTTCCCGGTTCCGGAATGATGGTCAGATCGCCGGTCGCGTGACTGAACAGCAACGTTTGCCAGCCGTATTCGAGCGAGAATGTATCCACGTTGTCCCAGACCCACGTGCCGGCATACTGGTCGCCGGTCGAGACAACCGAACCGAAACTCCCCGCGGCAGTCCCGTTGAAGCTGAACAGGTCGATCACGGTTCCGGCAGGCAATAGGGTGCTGTTTCCGAACGCCAGCGACAGGGCGCCACCGTAGGTCAAGCCGTCCTCGGCGCCGATGTCGATGCCATCGTGTTCCGTACCGCGAAGGAGCCCGTCGATTTCCATGACGGTTGTGCTGCCTGCTTCAAGCAGTAGCGATTCCATGGCGAGTACGCCGGGACTCGCACCGGGGCTGAGCCAGCCGCCATCGTGGATCGTTACGGCTCCGCCGATGGCGCCCGTGCCGCCGAGTGTTGCGCCACTGTTGATCACCACTGCTCCATTCCCCGTGCCGGAGCCCGAGGCATTGTTGACCAACAGTGTTCCGGCATTGACGTTGGTGCCGCCGCCATAGGTATTGGCGCCGGAAAGCGTGAGTGTACCAAGGCCGATTTTCGTTAAACTTCCTGTACCGGAGACCGCTCCCTGGAGCCTGATGTGCTTGTTGGCCGCTACCTCTGCCGACCCAGTGACGGTTACCGGACCATTCCACACGGCCGCGAAGTCGGCGGTTCCGCCATTGGCCTGAAGCGAGCCGCCGTTAAGAATCAGCCCCAAGTTCGCTCCAAACGTCTTGTCTGCCCACGAGTCGACGATGGCGCCGCTGTTGACGGTGATGGCAAACGGACTTGCCGGCGCCTGGCTGCTCTCCAGTCGCAATCGTCCCGAACCGGTGGTGTTGACCGTAATGCCGGCGAGGTTGGTCAGCGAGTTGTTGATGCGAATGTTGGTTTCTCCCGGGCCGGCCACGGTGAGCGTGTGCCCGCCGCCATCGATCGTCCCGTAGACGTTGAGCTTCGACCCGCTCGTGCCGATCGTTGCGTCACTTGCCAGCGTCAGATTCTCTACCGATGCTTCGGAACCGGACGCCGTGTTGACCAATGCACCGATCTGTCCGGCGGCGCCTGCACCGGCAATGATGAAAGACCTTGGCCGGAGAGACAATGCGTTGACATCGAAGGCGCCGCCTACGTTGACCGTGACGTTCGTGGGCAGGGCGGCCAGCGAGGTGACCTTCAACACGCCGCCGTCCACCACGGTGGGACCGGAATAGGTGTTCGCACCTGAAAGGACTTGCACGCCAGTGCCGGTTTTGGTCAGTCCCACCGTTCCCGCTCCATCCTGAATGGTTCCTGCAAAGTCAGCCGAGGCCGTGTTATCCGCTCCGACGGTGAGGACTGCCGTCCCGGCATAGGATGAGGTCACGGTTCCGGCCCCAACCAGCGAGCCGATGGTCTCGGATCGGCCGGACAGGTCCAGCGTCGCCCCCGCGGCGATCGAAACTCGCGAGTCATCGGGAATGAAGCTCGTCGGCATGGTCTCCGTCATCGATTCCCAGTTGCCAGGAACCGCCCAGTTCCATCCAGTCCCAGGCGACATAGGAACCGCCGGTCCGCGAGATCTCCAGTGTATTGCTGCCTACCTGGAACTTGTTGGCCGCAATCAGCCAACTGTACTGCGTTCCCTCCGCTTGGCTAACCGAGCCGAGCGAAACGCCATTGAGTTTCACCTCGGCGGTCGCCCCGCTGCCGAACCCGTCGAGATCAAGGTGGAAGACCTGACTCAGAGCTGCCTGCTCAGCGGTAAGGTCAAAATTGACAAACGCCGACGGAAGACTTGCAGAGACCGCCCGCGGCATCTCATTCCAAGGCTGGCCAGGTGTGTAGTTCGCATCCGATACGGAACTCTCGTGTTGCATGTCGTATGGAGAGTTGTCCTCCACACCGACGGACCAAACCGAATGGGACGCTCCAAAGACCTCATGGATTTCCGACGCCGAGAGCGTTCGGTCCCAAACGGCCAGATTGTCCAACGTGCCGGAAAAGGCCTTCAGGCCGTTTCCCGAAGCGCCAGTGTTTTCGGAACCGATCAACGTGTTGCCGCCGATTGTGCTACTGCTAATGGAATTGCCAACAGAGACCGTCTGGCTTTCGAACTGGCCGCCGTCCGCCCAACGGTAGAAGGTAATCGAATCACTGTCGCCGTCGTCGTTGATGGCGAAGGCGAAATCGTACCATGCCCCAATTGTCCAGGTCCAAGGGCACGCATAGTACTTCCCTCCCGTCGATGTCCCCAACAGCAGCTTGAACTGCGGTGAGGTCGCGCCCTCGAAGCCAGCCAACCATCCCTGACTTCCGTCATACGCATTCTTGTACAGCCACCCGTACGATTGCCCCGTGTTGTAACCGTTCCACTGCATTCGAGTCGCCACTGTTGCGCCGGCCGAGAGAGCCAATCCGGAGACGCTGAATGAATCGGGGTTGCTGGCTGCGGCCGGCGTAAACGCCAGGCCGGTACCACCGTAGCTTTGCCCGCCGCCAGGACCGACCAAAGGTACGGAAGTTGTCCAGGCAAATGAACCCGTGATGCCGGTCGCCTTGTATCCGCCGCCATTGCTGAACCGAAGCTGATCCGTGATTTCGGCCAATTCGACCTGGCTGTTGCTGTTGGCGTCGTAGTCGAAATGCCACCAGGCTTTCGTATCGTCGTAAACGGCGGCGCTGGTCCCTATGCCGTTCAGCCAAACCGTGAGACAAACGATCATCCAAACGACAGCACCGATCGAACGGACATATCCACTTCGGTTCATCGTATTGTCCTCACCTGAATTGATGGCATGTCACGCGGCCGCAATCGCTTGGTCAAACGGCAACGCAACTCTGCAATGGGCGTCAAACACCAAACGAGCCGCATCGCACTGGTCCAAAGTATTACGATACCAGAAGAATGTATCAGGAGCAAGTTTTTTATGACAATCCTCGCGAAAGGGGCGTTAGCCTGAGGGGGCCGACTCCCCTGGGAGGCGCAGGGCTACCCGCGGACAATCCAGACCACGCTGGCTACCAAGAGGGCAACCGCCACCCAGCCGGCAAGAAAACCGACCATCATCTGACGTGACGGCCGGTAGAGTTCAATCGACCGCAGCGGCAATAACCTGCGAGCCTCCGGCGGCGTGACTCCCGCCGGCAATTGGCAAGGCTCGTCCACCACTTCGCCTGGTTGGATCGGAGTCCGCACCAACGCGTAGAACCGTTCGAGCCTTGCATGGTCCGGACGCCCTGCCAGCAGACTTGCCGCCACACCGGCCAACATGCCGGCCGTCAAATAGAAGATCATCTGCCAGGGCAGATAGATCTCCGGATGATCACCCCCGTCGAACACCAGTCGTAATCCATCCGCGCCGGGAAGCCCGGCAACGGCCTCGATGAACCACGCCTGCGTACAGAACCACCAGGCAAGAAAGGCGACCAGCGTAGAAGCCCACGCGCCGGCGGCGTTCATGCGTCGCCAAAACAGCCCCATCCAGAAGGCGATCCCAAGCATCGGGCCGATCTTCCAGAAGATCTCCAGCCCGGCAACAACGCCCTCAAGCCGATACGCAAACACCACGCCCGAGGCCACCACAACGAGCGACGAGATTCGCGCCACCCAAAGATAGTGTCGCTCCGAACGACCCGGTACGAGCGGTTTGTATAGGTTCTCGGCAAATAACCCGGCCGTCGCTACCATGAACGCGTCGCACGAACTCATGACCGAGGCCAGAATACCCGCCAGAAAAAGCCCCAGCAGGCCGGGCAGAATCTGCGGCAGAAAACGCCGCGCCACCTCCCCAAACACATTGTCGGGATTGATGTCGCCCATGCCAAGCCGCGTGAAATAGGCGAACGAAGCTACGCCAATCAGCATCCACGCAATCGTGCATACCCGCTTGGTCAGATTCCCGCACATCCAGCCGACCTGCCCGTCCAATTCGTTCCGCCCGGCCGCGCAGGTACTCATCGTGTGCGGCTGGGCCACAATGCCGATCAGACCGTTGATGGCAATAACAGCCACGTAAAACGCACCGATCTCCGCCGGCGCCACCAGCGAGAGTTTCTCCGCAGGCAACTGCTCTCGCAGACCTTCCATCCCGCCAACCGCCTGCAAGATGAAAGGCAACAGCAGAAACGAAAACACGATGGTCAGTACACCTTGAATGAAGTCGGTGAGTACGGCTGCGTGCAGGCCACCGGCCATTCCGTAGGCCACAAACAGCACGGTCATAATGCCGATGGCCCAATTCGCGTTGATCGAAGCCGAGGTGGCTGCCTCGATGACGTGAGCAGACCCCTTCAGCATTACTCCGATGTTGACCGTGTACTGCAACAGCCCCACAACCGCGAACAACACGGCGACGGACCGGTTATAACGCAGTTCGAAAACGTCGGCGGTTGTCATGGCTCGAAAGCGTCGCATCATCGGGGCAATGAGCCAGTAGAACGGCGTAGGAAACAGCCAGAGCCACTGATACCAGATGCCCGACACGCCCACCGAATAGCTCTTCGAGGCCACCGACACGGCCTGGTCCGAATGCGTGCCTGCCCCGAAGCCGTAGAAGATCATGAGCGTCTTGCCGAACTTCCTGGGCATGACAAAGTCGCCCATGTTCTTCACGTGGCGAGCGGTCCACAATCCCAGAATGGTCACCAGAATGAAGTATCCGGCCAATGCGGCCACATCGATCGGGTGAAGTTCAAGCATGGCGCGGTACCCGGGTTGCCAATCGCCCATGGGGCAGGAAGTCCAATGTCAGATAGCCCGAGGCTACCCGACATTACGCAGCAAGTCAAGGGGCGATCCGCAAATCTCCCGTCACCGGCAGTGGACGCGTCCGCCGTCGAGAGCGCCTGCGTTCAGAAACGGCAACTGGCGACATAACGCCCGTCGTTGCGGAGAACCTCGACGCGGCAATCGAACAGGGCGCTCAGGTGGGCCGAGGTCAGCAATTCTTGCGGTTGCCCCTGGCCCACGACTCGTCCGTCCTTCATCAACACCACGCGATGGACCGCCCGCGGCAGTTCGTCCAAATGATGCGAGACGATCACCACCGTCGGCGAGTCGGTACGCTCTAGCAGACGATCCAGAACGGCCACGCAAGCCGCCCGCGCGCCGATATCCAGTCCCACCGTCGGCTCGTCGAGCAACAGCAGGCGTGCATCGGCAACCATCGCACGGGCAAGCAGGGTCTTCATCTGCTCGCCGGAAGACAGATCGCCGTAGGCGCGGTCGGCCATAACGTTCATTCCAACCGCGTGCAGTTCGTCATCGACGCGCCGATATCGATCGGCGCTGACCACCTCGTGCATGGGCAACATGGTCGTACCGAACAGGCCCGTCGCCACGACGTCCCGAACACGCATCCGCTCGCTGAACTTCGGCGCACGCGACGGCTCGACCAGCCCGATCGTTTTGCGCACCTCGGCCAGCGGCACGCGGCCATAGAGATGCCCACCGACAGAAACCGTTCCCGACGTAGGCCATAGATACCCGCTCAACACGGCCATCAGGGCCGACTTACCCGAACCATTCGGCCCGAGAATGGCGCAACAGTCACCAACTTCGACAGTCAGGCTTATGTCACAGAGAATCGGGACCCCGGCGCGTGTAACACTGACATCTTCAACTTCGATCGCGTTGTTGGACATGGATAGGGACGTCACTCACTCCCAATGATACGGTTTGTTTCTTGTCTATACTCGTGTACGTTCCACCAGGGTACGGTTCCGTACGCGTGGATGAGCGCCGCCCATCACAGCGCCACCCGTCACTTCGCCGGCAGTACAGTCAAGCGAATGTTGCGATAGGCTACCGGGCCATGATCGCCCTGAAGCATAAGCGGCCCAATTGGCACTTCGTCCGAAAACGTGGCCGCTCGCGTGGGGCCGGTCACTTCCACATTTTCATGCACGACGATCCCGTTGTGAACCACTTTGACGAATCGCGCATTGGCGACCTTATTGCCGTCGCCATCGAAACGCGGGGCGCGAAACACCACGTCAAAGGTCTGCCACTCGCCCGGACGGCGACTGGCGTTCACTCGCGGCGCATGGCCTTCGTAACCTTGACGTTTCTGGCTATTCCACCGCTGGTAGATACCGCCACAATCGCCGTAGTTCACTTCCTCCTTGCCCCAGCTATCAAGTATCTGCACCTCGTAGCGTCCCTGAAAGTAAATGCCTGAATTGGATCCCTCGGGCACCATGAATTCGACATGGGCTTCCACATCTCCGTGCTCGATGCGACTCAGAAGATTGCATGTGCGTCCCGTGGGACCGTTCACGAGCACGCCCGTGCCTGCCGACGCAGAGCCGTGCTGAATAATCCGGGGTATTACGCTCATCCAGGTCATATTATGGGCATTTTAACCGGTAATGGCACGCCAGCCAAGTCGGTTTCCATCGGCCTTCGTCGCGACTTACCGAGGGACCGCCAGCAGCCCTCGCATTTGTTCTTCGTAGGTCACCCTGGTTGCGGATGGTCTGTGTGGCAACCTGCGCCCCCCTTGACCCTCCGGTCTAGTCGGCCTAGATTCGGCGCGAATTGGAAGACAAGACTCTCCACGGGAAGCTGTGACCTTTGCCGTATCTAGAACCGCGAGGAGGCTCGAAGTGACGCGAGACATTGATCTTGACCGAATCAAACGCCTGGCGATCGTGGCCATGTTCTCCGACGACAGCTTGATGGAGAAGCTGGTTCTCAAGGGAGGCAATCTCCTTGATTTGGTCTATGGGATTTCGACTCGCGCATCGCTTGATGTTGATCTCTCGATCGATGGCGACCTCGAAAGCCTTGACGACCTACAACAACGAGTCGAGAGGGCAATCAAAACGACATTTGGCGATGAAGAGATTGCGGCATTTGATTATGTGATCAACAAGTGCGCCAAACTAGAATCCCTTTGGAACGAATAGACGCCACTGCGGCACGTACTCCGTGTCGCCCATGCCGTGTGCCAGATAGAAGTCGAACTCTATTTCGAACTGCCGAAGGAGATCGAGTTGTGCCCTGGAGTACACCCCGGCCCGTTCTAGATAGAACCCGATTGCTTGATGGTAAGGATAGGTGAAGTTCAGTTTCCGCAGGTAGGAGACCAGACGGTTCACAGAGAACCTATCCGCTGCCGCCGCGAACGCCCGAGCAACCTCAAATGCTCCTCCGCAATAGATTGGCCGAACGGCGGCATCGATTAGCGTACGCTCAATGTTGGCAACGCGAATGGCCGCGCCGTCACCGGTTTCCATTGCTTGGACGCCAAGATGCCCGGTATTCTGTCCGTTAAGAACGCAAATGCGGCGGTCACGAAACGTAGCAACATTACTGGAGACTCGACATTTCGACCGAAAGGCTCGGTTGATGCCTTCTTGTGTTAGATTTCCGCCGCCTCCGGAAAGGCGTTGCTCGAAATTGAGATACACCGTCTTGGGGATCTGCTCCGTGAGGCCATGCACTTGGATGGCCGTAAAGTGGGTGAAGTACCCCTGCGGCCGGAGTGACTGAACAAGCTCCAGTATGGGCACGCTTCCCCAGGTATACCGGAGCGTTGGGCGATGTGGAAGACTAAACTTATGAACCTCCATCGGCGTGTTCGCCACCAGGTATTCGATGAACTTATTCGTCGTGGTTCCCTGCCCGAGTCGCCAGAAGCCTTTTGGCGTTACGCCCTTGCAGTCACTAGCAAATCTCCCCACACACGAAGCAATCCTCGAAGGCTCGGTGCATGCTCGACATAGTGCGAGAGGCAACCGAAAACCGGAGTGTCCTTGTTGTCCTCCAACCGCCAATTGATTACTATTGCCACTTTATGGTGGTATAAATCCAGCAACTCACTCGCACGCCTCCAACAGCTTGCGCCGGGTGGATACCTCCGGGTAGTCAGTCGCCAACTGCTGGATGGCCGGAATGCTCTCGGGATCACCGATCACGCCAAGCGCCTCGGCGGCCGCGTAGCGCGTATCGACGGCGTTGTCGAAGTTGCGTACAACCTCGAGCAGTATGGGAACGGCCCGCTTGTCGCCGATTCGCCCCAACGCCCAAGCGGCAGCCGCACGCCAGCACGGGGTCGCTTCCATCTGTAACAAGTGGATGTTCGGTTCCGCCGGATCGGGTCGCCCATGCCGCGCTTCGTTCAATTCCGGCGACAACGATGCCAGAAGCATCTCCACCGAAGACGGATCGCCCAGGTAGCCCAACGTTCGCCCAAGGTACAGCAGCACCCATTGACGGCGCGGCAACTCCACGTTGAACGTCGTCGGGTTGTTCAGCTCGCGCGCAAACGTCTCTTCCGGCATCGCCCGATACCGCGCGTACGCCGCGCGTACCGCCGGCGCATAACGCACATCGCGACAGACGGCCGAAAGCAGTTGTGCCGCCCGGTTTTCCGGCGAAGGATTGCCGGCCCAAGCCTTCACCGTATCGCCAAGCGCCGTTTGCAGTTCTACAGAAGCCGACGCCTGCGGATCGCACAGCATGGCCAGGCACGTGGCGATCAGTTCCTCGCTTCGCCCACTTCGCCGGATGACGCGGCCGGCGAGCAGTTCGTACGTGTCGGTCTCCAGGAACAGCGAACGATCCGGATCGGTCGGAACCGAACGAATGATGTGCGGGGCGATCGGCCCGGCACGCGTCGAGCCCATGCGGTCCAGGGCCTCGATCACTCGGGCATGGATGGGAGAGGCGTGACACGCGTACAGGGCCGGATGGTCGCTGTACCAGCCAACATACGTCGCATAGCTGCCGAGCCGGGCAAACGCATCGATCAGTACCGTCTCGGCTTCCGCGGCACCGATCCATCCCAGGGCCTCGACAGCCGCCTCGGCAAGAAACAGGTTCCCGTGCTCCGGATTCGTATGCTCAATAAGGATTTGCCGAAGCAACGGCACGGCCTCATTGTCGCCCAAGTAGCCGAGCGCACGAGTAGCCGCCTGCAGGGTGCGGGGATTCATCGGCGACTGCGCATCGAACGTGAAATGGTCGGTTCGGTTGTTCTTGACGAACGGCGGATACGGATTGTTGTCCTTCTCGCGTGCCACGTAGGTGCGGAGTGCCTTCCGTGCAGCATCGCCACCAATGTGCCCAAGGGTGACAATCGCACGCCTTTGCGCTGCGCGGTCTTCGCTGTCAACCTGCTCAATCAGCGACGCCTCGATCTTCGGCCACGGATTGTCTTCAAGCCACGCTCGCCATGCGTCCGCCTGACGCTTCCGGCCGGCCAAGGTCGCCGGAACCACAAGCGGTTCGCTGTGCGCGGTCAGATTCTCCAGGGCCACGGCCGCCGCCTGGGCCAGGACCGGATCCGATTCTTCCAACAGTCCGACCAGCGGCGGCGCACTATCGCGCGTCCCGCACGCAGACAGGGCCATCACGGCCGCCACGCGCACCTCACGGCTTTCGTCACGAAGCATCAGCTCGCCCAGAGCCGGCGCGGCAGACCGGTTGCGAAACAAACCTAACCGGTTCGCCGCCGTAATGCGCACGGCTTCATCTTCGCTCGCCAGTTTCTCGATCCACACGGCAACTTCCGCCAGCCCCGGCTTGAGCGGCCCCGGCGTATCGCAAAATCGGTTCAACGAAGCCACTTCGCGGAATCGCTCGAATTGAAGGTCCATCATGCCGGAGACGCCAGGATTGTTCCCTCGCCACCGGTAGGGCTCGCCGCGCAGGAGCAGCTTCAGCGGCTTATCGCGTTGCGATTCGGCCCGAATACTCGCCACGGGCGGTGCGGCCCGTCGCGGCTCGTGACATCCGGTGCACGAACGCTTCTCGCCCGGACGGACGAAAATCCACGACATCTCGTTCAACTCCGAACGCCCCTCGGCATCCACCGCCTGCAAGGCAATGGGAACGTCGGCCGGCACCTCGACCGAAAACGAACCGTCCGGCCCGATGGGTACGACGCCCAGCTCGGTGACTTCCTTCCCCTGGTGGACGAAATCCCAATGCGACGACCGCATGCTGACACCTCGCGAGCGAAGCACCCGGATTGCGCGGATCTGCTCCCAATCGGCCAAGGTCTTGCGAGTTACGTGCACGTTCTGGCAGTAGAGCACCCCCGTGGCGCTCGGCAGTCCCACGCGCGGATCGTGCAACGTATGGGGCAGCAACGGCGGCCGAGCGCGGACGCCAACAAACACTGGCGAGTGGATGGGCGTATCCGGCGACTCGTAGATCGATACCATGCGGTTGTCCGCCGGGTCGATCACGGCAAGCACGCAAGACCGTCGATCCGAAATCTGCGTGCCGAGCAGGGTCGCCAGCAACCGCCCGTCCGGCAACGGCGCCAGATCGCTCAAGCCACCCGGTCCGGGCAGGCGGTGGAACGAAGCCTCGGCATCGTTCGGATTCACGACGAAATTGCCCCGGTTCGAAATGACCGCAAGCCGTCCGTCCGGCATGGGCGCCGGGCTGCCGTAGCCGAGCAATCGCAACCGATGGCCGTAGACGGGCCCCACGTCGCTACCCACCAGTGTCTGCCCGGCCGTACCATCGGGCCGTACCGCGTGGATTTGCGTCTCGACCTTCGCGCGGCCGAAGAAGTTGTCGCTACGAACAAAGGCGATCCGACCGTCGGCCAACACCTTCGGCTCGTTGTCGAAAATGGGCGTATACGTCAGCGGCTCGATGTCGCTCCCGTCCGCCTGCATGATGAACAGCGTCCGCGCCGGCGCGGCATGATACTCTTCGAACGTACCGGCGCGCGTCGAAGCGAAGACGATACGTCCATCGGGCAACTCCTCCGGGTCGATATCGTGAAACGGCCCGCTTGTAAGCTGCTGAGGACGGCCGCCATCGAGCGGCACTCGGAAGATGTGGAAGAAGCTCGTCCCCTCCGGCGCCATGGCCATATAGATCGCCATACCGTCGTAACTCACACTGGGTGAACCGAGCACGCCCCTGCCTGCATCGATCAGCACGCGAGGCTTCTCGCCCGGCCCCGGCGGATCGAGGATGCATAGCTTACGACCGATCTTCGACGGACACGGCAGATCGAACATCGTGTACGCACGCGACCAGTCGTCAATTCGGAATTCGATGCCCCAGGCTTCGCCGCGCAGCTTCTTGTAGATACTGCAGTCATCGGCCACAAAAGCAACCGCTTTCGGCCAGGTGAATTGGGCGTCAGGCTTGCTCATCGCGAGGCGGATCGGCAGTGTACCAGCCCGGCGACCGCCCTTCGAGCCTTGGTACTTCAAACTCCCCCATGGCGCCATTCCCATAGGCCCCAGTGCCGTGGCCGCAGTCCAGGCATCATCTTCGCGGTAGCCAGGGATGGAATACGCATCGGGTTCCGCCTCCGATGTAACCCGCCAACTCGGGTCTGTTACCAGTTCAACCGGTTCCTCTCCTTCCATCTCCACGCGAAGCGCGGCAACCACCCCGCGCTGCCCGCCCAGGCATATTCCGCGAATGCCGAGTACATTTTGGCCCTGGGTGAGTCGGCTCTTGACTTCCCACCGTTCCAGCGAGTTCCAAACATCACTGCCGGCGCCGATATCGAACCCGACCAGGCTGCCATTCACGTAGAGTTCGTACCCGTTGTCGGCCGTAATCAGAAGGCTGGCCGCCGTGGGCGCCTTCTCGAGCGTCAGCGTGATACGGCACTCGCACACGTCGCTCTGGAGATTGCCCCAGATCCACGAGGCCCGCTCGATCGGCGGCGACACCGCCTCTGCGCCTATTGCACCGCCGCCTGGCGTCATCGGCAGGACAACAGCCAAGGCAAAGAACCATGTGAACCACTTCCTCCGAGCATCGGGCACGGTACTCATCTTCGCGCTCCTTCGAGGGTTCTATGCAAGAGGTAGGCCGAGACTCCTCCTATGATAGGGCATTTTCGCCTGGTGCACACCTGCAGGGTGCAGCAGCGGACTCGCATTTCACGGAAGGGCCACCGGCGGGCTTGCCGGCCGCGAGCCTTTTCCAAGATGCAAGTCCGCTGCTACACCCACACATGCAGACGGCCAGAAACTGCCCTTCGCGCAACGACGAATCCATCCTGCACTCTGGCCTCTCGTTCCGGAACTGCTGGGAGCCGGCTCATGCGACGGATTGCGGTTTTCCTATTTGCGACCTTTTTCCTAAGCTTTGCAGGCTGCCAGGTGGTTCGCGACACGATTTTCGGCAGCATGGCGGAGCAATATGATACTTCGCACCATCCAAGCGACCGCAGAGCGGCCTACGACGAATACATGCGAGAAAACGTCGACAAGTAACCGCACCGTCAGCAGACGGCTCGCAGGATGGGCTTCAGTCTGTCAGCCAACCGAGCCCAAGCCGGCCGGTCCGGCTAGCAAAGCCGATCG
Source organism: Thermoguttaceae bacterium (assembly GCA_040772845.1). GTDB lineage: Bacteria > Planctomycetota > Planctomycetia > Pirellulales > Thermoguttaceae > PWXP01. The sequence continues at coordinate 5,824,878 of JAXGXG010000001.1, read as the reverse complement.
CTGTCCAAGGCAGTCACTCACTTGGAATCACCATGCCCCTCTTTCGGTGAGGCGGCAACGCCGGCGATAGCCCCTCATTAAGGGGCAACGCAGGGGCCCTCACAGGAAACCTGCCCGAATTGGCAGTTCCAACGTCATTGCATACTTGCAACCGCTCGAGTTGGATGCGAGTATAGTAGTTGGGCGGTCAGTTCACGTTGCCCGTTTCGTCGGCCGCCTGAATCATCACGTTGAAAAGGAACAGCCATGAAGTACATACTCAGCCCCTTGGCGGTTTTTGCCTGGATCGCCGTCTCTTGCACTTCGGTCCATGCCGACCTGATTCAGGTAGCGTCGGGCGGAACAACCAGTCCCTCGGGAAGCGAGGACCGGATCGACGTTACGCTCGACACGACGGCGTTTGCCTCGGTGGGGCTTTGGGATGCGGCTTCCAGCACGGTCGGCGGCGGATCGGTAGACGGCGACCTTTATTACGCCTTCATCGCCCGCCCCTTGAATCGCGAGGGTGGCGCCAACTACATCCCCAATCCCCCAGGCGCCGTCGGCGGTCTGCCAACGCCCAGCGGTGCGCGTGGCGGCGGTGTCATCAGTCGCGGTTCGACCGACGTCCTTGGAGTAGGCGACAACACTTCGGCCCATGCGTACAGTACTTTCGGCGCCCTCACAGGCGATGCCGATCTCAGCAACCGGCTCGACCTGAGCCCGAACCTGCCGGTGACCTTCCTGGTTCATGTCGACTATAACGCCAGCGCCGCAGATACGGTGAACGTCACCGGAACGATCCCCTATCACACCACGGAGCACACCAGGAGCACCAGCGGCGATGCCTCGTTCGATCTGTTCCGATTCATGTCGGACGCCAGCAACAACGGCTGGGAGTTCTCCAGCGTCGCCTTCGCCACAACAGCGGAAGAGGCCCTCGAAGCCATTCCTGAGCCTTCCACGCTCCTGCTCGGCCTCGTCGGCTTCGCCATGCTCGCATGCACGCGTCGTCGCCGGTAACGAGTGACAGAAAGGCGCGTCCTGGCCGATCCGTTTCAAGAACGCGGGGAAACCCTGCTCGGTTTCCGGTGAATGGGCCGAAGCAGTCTCTTCACAGAAAGGCCGAACGCTCAGCCGAGTCGCTTGCGTCGCCACAACACGGTCATGGCGAGTGTTGCCAAGACGAGCAGCACAATCCCGGACGGCTCGGGCACGAACTGCACCTGGTAGTTGTCGAATAAGGCATCGTTCGCTACGTTCGCGCCGCCGCCACTCCGGCGGCCGCCGAACGTACCCGTGCCCAAACCGGGAGTTGTATCGAGAAAAGAGTAGTTGAAGGTATGCGTCAGGGAATCGGTCCCCAGGCCGGTAATCGCAATGTCGACGGCCAGACCACCGCTTACCATCTCTGTCGCAACGTCGATGTGATGCATGACCCCCAATGCCGGAACGAACCCCATGTCCGTGTTGGCGAGATCGAACCCTCCCGCGATCCGCAAGGCCCCGGGGATGTCGGTATAGCCGGGGTGGAACAAGATGGTGTAATCGCCCAGTTGCATGCCAATGTTGTACGCACCGGTCGAAATGCCTGTAGGCGTTCCCGTATCGAGCGAGTAGACGGCGCTCAGCCCCGCCGGTGCGACAAACCCCTGGTTGGTCAATGCAGTGACGGTCACACCGGTGCCACTACCATCGTAGTCGGCAAACAGTCGGTGCCCCCCGTCAATCGACCATGCGACATGGGCACTCGAAGAATACGTCAACGAGCCCGGAAGGTCCGGCCCGTCAAAGGTCTCGCTAAAGACGATCGCCGCAGAAGCCGTCATGGCCCAAAGGCTGATGGCTGCCACGATCACCGCCATGCTCAATGCCGTTCGCATATCAGTGCTCCCAGAGAATCCACGTGAGATATCAAGTCATCCGAGTCCTAACGTAACGCACCTTCCATCCACGCATGATTATACACGAAACCGCAGCCCGATTCCCGCGATTCTTCGCAAACCGGCGGAGTTTTCGTCGCGGCTTGCTCCACCGCGTCCCAGACCGAACCTTGGGAAGAAAGCCTCTTTGTAGTTGTCAAACACCGCTCCACCGACGCAGGGTCGGTGGTGGCGTTTTCAGTTTGAGTAGCAAGAGCATGCCCCGGATGCAACGCCCAAGATGATCCATGACTGACAAAAGATTCCCAGACGAGCGATCCCTCGGCCGTTCGCACGAGGCCGCGCGACATCACTTCTGGAGTAATTCCTCCAGGTTGTCGCGGGTCAGCAGTGCTGCATCTTGCGGCCGCTCCAGGAAGGCGCTTACGTCATCGCGGACGGCCTGCATGTTCATCGTGGCCAGCCTCGCCTGCACGAGGGCCGGCCACGACGCTGCATCGTAGCGGCCGCTTCCCTGCGTTTGATCCAGCGCGTTTTGCAGCAACGCCAGGTTCGGCTCCACGGGCGGTAAGTGGGAGAAATACCAGAGCAGATCGTACCAGTCCCGCCCCTTGGTATACTTTCGCGTGATTGCAGCATGCAGTTTTCCTGCCAGGAGAGAAGTGAGGTCGTAGTGCTGGACCAGAAAGGTGGCATGGCGTGTGACAACCCGGCGCTTGCAGTGCGCCCCCGCCGGCGGCCGCGTGTCGATCTCAAGCTTGATGGCCAGCTTTTCCTCCGGCATGGCCGACAAACCGGCCTCATGCAGGATGCGGGCCACGCGCACCCAACCGACATGGACAATCTTGCGGTCGTTCCAGGTCACCTCCGGGGTAAATCCGGCCAGCGCCAAATCCCGCTTCACCTTGGCCGCCCATCTCTTTCCTTCATAGCCGTCTGCCGAGAGCAACGAAAAATCCAGATCCTCCGAATACCGCGGCAGACCGTGAAGGAAGCGAAGCGCGGTTCCTCCGACAAAAGCCAAGGGCCGGAAGGCCTCGCTTTCGTGGAACGATCGCAACACAAATGCCTGCAGATACTCGCGGAGCCGGTTCAGGGCTTCCCCCGGATTCGACACGTCGCGAATCAAAGCCAAGGCTTCCTCTTTCACAGTGTCACCGTTCCTTCCTCAAGCCCTGCGGCCAGACGGAGCCAGCGTCGGACCGCGCGGTCCAGCCGCGGACTGCCAAAACGAGCAGCATACTCCTTCAGGCGACTTTCTTTGATCCGTTCAACATGCTGGTAACGCATTTCCTCAAGCCGCTGCGTTGTCCACTCTCCTTCGGTCAGGCGCCAGTGATCCAGCAGGGCCTTCTCCGGTTCCGCGACATGATATTCGTACCCAGCGCTGCCGGACGAACGAAACCCGAAGAAATACGCCTGCTTCATGTTGCGATACTCGAAGACCCCGAATGGGTTCTCGAATCGGCGCGGCACACGAGACGTCACGCTGGTCAATGTAACAACGCGTTCCGGAATCAAGTCGTAATGTCCCAGCGCCCACAAACGACTGAGGTAGGACGGACGATATAACCGGTCCGCCAGCATGGCAGGCACGAGCGAGGCGCGTCGATAGGTATCGGAGAGCGTATAGACGCCGCGCCGAAGGCCGACAACCTTGCCCTGCTTCATCCATCGGGATAGCTGCACCCGGACCGACTCCCGCCGGTCATCGAACGCCTGGACCAGCAGTGCCAAATCGAAGCACGGCATTTCCCCAACGAGCTGCACAACGTCACCGAAGTTCATATCTAAAAGATAGCATACCTGCTATCTTTTGTAAATAGACCACCGTCCACGCAAGGCACGCACCCTCCGACTGAGGTAAAGCCAGGAAGTCCCTTGGCACGGAAGATATGGGCGAACCACGCCAGCATGCAAGAATCGGAGGTGTGGCCCTATTGAGAGCGAAGGGGGTGCAAGAACAGGCTTACATTTCACGGAAGGGCCACGGCCAGATCACGGTGAGGTGGACGAAGGAATGTTGTAATTCAGTTCGATCGAACCGGCATTGGCGGGAACCGTGACCTCAAGACCGCTTTGGGCTGGATTCTGGTACTTGGCGGGAACGTAGCTCGCCGCGGCCGTTGTCATGTCGCCGACCGTCTCGCCGCAGTAGACGGCCGCACGGTAGGCGCCAGGCATCAGGCCGTCGCCTTCCTCATACGTCATGGCTGCAAACTGTCCCTGGGCATCGAAGAACGCGCGCCCGGCGCGTCGCGGAAAGCCGTCGGCCGGTTCGACAGGCGTGAAGATGATTAGGCCGGGAGCAGGCCAGTCTCCGCCGTCCAGCGTGATCCGGCCATGTACCGACACGGTTTCCGGCCGCGACGGTCCACAGCCGGACAGCGCTATGCAAAGTGCGACGGCCATCAGGCAGGTAGCTAACGACGCGAAACGGTGGACGGTTCGTGGCAACGGCATGTGGGAACGACTCCGGGATATTCGGCCCTTATTCGGCAACGGAGGCGATCTCGCCGCCTGCCTTGGTGCCCAGGGCATTGTAGGTCTTGTAGTCCATGGTCTCGGAGAGGAAGTGGACACTTCCATCGGCCAGGGCGAAGTTGGCGCCTCCGGGATGAAGGCTTTTGAAGCCCATCGTGTGCTGCCAGTTGCACAGCCCGCTGGCCCCGATTTCATCGATTCCCTCGTCCGTGATCATCGTGTTGATCGGAATGTGGGTGGGGCAGCCGGGATAGTTCTGCATGTAAGCGCCATTGAAGACGCTATGGGCCGGGAGGGTCTCGCCCAGTAGAATCGTGTGCGACAATCCGTCCTTGACCTCCTCGAATCGCACGCTCGTCGGCCGCCGGGCGAAAATCCCGGGAAAACTCGCGCTGCTCGAGGAAAAATCCAGCCCCTGACAGCAATACGATTCAGGATCGCTCGCACTGCTGCGAGGCGATTCGCAATAGACGCATCCCGGCTTGCCCACCATCCGGTCGTGTAGCGGTCCCATCGACGGCGCATACCATAGTCCGTGGGATTCCGCCGGGTTGCTGAAGTTCTGGATGCGCTTGTCGAGAATCGGGGTGTCTCCTTGCGGGTCGCTCGGGCAAATGAAGCTCGAAACCGGCGTGGTAATGGCCGGCCGGTTGGCCGAGTTGTTCATCGGCAGATCGAAGTCGAACTGGTCGTACAGCGTCTGCTGTTCGATATACGGCAGGATGAACGCCGAGGCCGTGCCTGCACGAGCCATGGTGAAGCCGCACATAAACGGCAGCTTGGAGTGCGCGAGGTGATAGTTGTGCATCGCCAAGCCGAGTTGCTTCAGCTTGTTCGTACACTCCATCCGCCGCGCGGCCTCGCGCGCCGATTGCACCGCCGGCAGCAGCAAGGCAATCAGAATGCCGATGATCGCAATCACGACCAACAGTTCGACGAGTGTAAAACCGCGTAGCGGCGACTTGCCGTGAGGCGACATCATTGTCATGGTCTCCTGTTGACGGTCAACGGAGGCGACTGCGCCATGCAATCGATCTGCAACACCGGACCGAGGGCGCCTTCAACATGAACGACGGCGTCTCAAAGTGATCACGAACACCCCGACGCCAATGAGCAGGCCCAGTGTTCCCGGCTCAGGCACAAACTGGAAGTTCGGCCCGAAGTAAGCAAGCTCGCGAGGGCTTGCTTCGTTATCAGGGTAGGCCAATCCGTCGGTATACTTGTAGCGAGGGGCAACGTAGCTGATCTCGCCGGCGGTCGTCCATGAAACGGTTCCATTGGACTGTGCCCACGCATCGTCATGGTCGCTGCTGTAGTAGGCCCCGATCCGATAGGTGGTATTCGCGTTCAGATCCACTGCGGTAGCGAGTTCCTCGTAGCGGAACTGGCCTGCATTGGCGACCATCGGGCCCTCGATCGGAGAACTGCTCGTCACCGTGGCAGTGGCCAATGCGGTGGTATTGCCCAGTTCCCAGATCCCCACATCGTGAGACTCGCTCAATCCATTGGCTCCATAGTCAAAGAACCCCAGCTTGGTAATGCTAATCGGACTGCCCTGAACGGTGAACTCGTAGCCACCGATGACGCCTTTGAAGCTCGTCGTATACTGCATAGTACCAGACCAGTCCTGAATGGCGATTGTCTCCGCGCAGGCCTGTCGTATACCCATGGCGCAACCACCAGCCACTACGAGGGCCAGAAGACCCGCCGCTCGCCTTCCCGTGATTCGACTCATGGCAGATTCCTCTTCTCAGCCAAGTGACTCTTCCCCTTCGAGACGCAAACTGCGGAACAACAATTCGCGTCAAGCAATCGGAAGACCTACAGCACGTGCTCCTTGGCTACTGCCGTCTTCACACACCATCCTCAACTTACCAATGTAGTCGCAAGCTGCATAGACACAACGTAAATTATTGGAGCAAACTTGTGCACGAAACGAACAGCCGCGACGGCGTGAGCCGGGATCATCTGGCGATGGGAACGAAGCCCAGCAACCTGTCAAAGGGGGGCGATTCCCTTCGCATGGAGCGGAGGCAACAAGGACGCTGGGGTAAGAAACCCAGTAGCGGCGATACCGCGTGTCTTCCGCCAATGCGCCAGGTGGGCCGGCGCGCGATGGGCCGCTGCCGGATCGGGCAGGCTGGGCAGATGCGAGTATGCTACTTGGACACCGTCAACGGCTGTCCGTCCAGGGTGCTCAATTGGACGGCTACACGCGAGTCGGTGATGTCCAGCCGTACTTGCTCCAATTGGCAGTCGGTAATCGTGACGTCGGCATCCTTCAGCAAGAAGGTCCGCGGCGGAGCGTCAATACTGTCGATTCGGCAGTTCGTCAGGCGGCATTCAACGGCGACGCGCGTCGGATTCGTGCGGCTGATTTGGGTTGAGACAGCGAGAAACGCATTTCGCCCTTGCGCTACGATACGGCAGTCATCGAGCGAGTGTTTTCCACCTTGGAAGAGGACTTCTGTACTGACGCTGTCACGAAACTCGCAGTTGCGGTAGAACGTATCGGCCTGGTTGACGTCGGCTACGGCGTTGTCGTTACCCCAGAACCGGCCGCCGGCGATCCAGCACTGGCACGTATCGTGGGCGCTGAACCCTTCATCGAAGTTATCGTAGCCGGTAATATTCGCGCATTGCAGGCCGCGGCAGTCGCCGTGGATGTTGAAGCCGTCGTTCAAGGCGTGGCGGCAGTTGATGTTGCGCAGGGTAATGTCCCGGTTGCGCCCCGAAGTTCGCACGCCGGACATCCGAACGCTCCACTCCAGCCCTTCTCGCGGCCCGCATACGTAGAGCCATCCTTGCTTCTCGTCAATATCCTGCCAACAGAATTGCCCGGGCTGGAGTTGCTCGGGCAATGGAAATGGCGTGTTCACGGTCGGCGAGCGGCCCATCCGATTGGCCTTGCCTCGGACGATCAACAGATGCCGTTGCATGATTGTCTGCGGCATTCGCCGCCGCGCGAGGTTAGGGCGAACGGTCTCCCAGCCGTCGGCGGGTAGCGGATCGGCCCCGGTGAGCGTCACGCCATGGCCGTCGATGGTAATCCCCTCTTTACCGTTGAGTGATATCTCCTGGCGGACCACCGCCCCTTCGGGAAACAGGTGGATCGTGTCGCCAGGGCTGGCGAGGGCCACGGCCTTCTGCGCGGTGGCCAAAGGACTGGCCTCCGTTCCCGCGTTCCGGTCGTCACCCGTGGCGGCATTCATGTAGAACTCGCTCGCCTGTCCTGCTGTTGGCAACGACAGCAAGAGAAGGAGAATCGGCAGGTTCGAAAGAAAACGAGAATGGCGGAGGTGCGGTGATGCGAATGTCAAGGTGGCGTCTCCAGTAGTCTAGGGGGCCGGTGTTTCGCACGGTTCCGGCTCGGTGAATTGTCGTCACACGGTCTCGGGCACGACAAACGGTTCGCGATACTCGCGGGTTAGCAGCTTGTCGGCCTCGGGATCATCGATGAACTTCTCTGCCGTGGCGTCGAACTTCAGGGGACGCCCCACGCGATACGTGGTGCTTTCCGCCTTCACTCCCAGTCCGGCCAGCATGTCCTTGAACCACTCGAATGTCTTGTGCACCTCCTCGTTGTCGCCCAGTTCCGCCGCCTTGGTTGTCAGAGATTCGTCGTGACCGAGGCGGTACGAAATGTTCGCCAGATGGCACAGCGCGCTTGAATAGTGGCCTTCGAGAATGTGTGCATCGAGTTCTTCAGGCCGGCGCGAACGGATGCAGGCAATGAAGTTCCCGAAGATGCCTTCGCCCGGGCCTCGCGGCTCCGTGGGAGCCTTCACGTCCGCAGGCGTAACAATCTCGATCGGGTCGACCGGTCCCGTCGTATCGAACACGCGATTCTCTCGGCCGCCACTGGTCTTGAAATCCGTCACTTCAAAAATCAGCTTGGTGGGACCATAGTCGAATACGGCGAACTGCAGGTTGGGGGTTTCGCCCTGGTCGTCCCATTTGAACCGGCCACCGACACTCAGAATGGCGCTGGGAAGCGTGGCGTTGGGGATCTGCCAGCGAGTGGTGTCCATGGCGTGTACGCCGTTGTTGCCGATGTCGCCGTTACCCGTGTCCCAGAACCAGTGCCAGTTGTAGTGGACCAGGTTTTCATGATAAGGCTGCATGGGTGCCGGGCCGAGCCACAAGTTGTAGTCCAACTCGGCCGGCGGATCCTTGATTTCCTTGATGCCGATGCTCTTGCGCACGCGGTAGCTTCGTCCCCTCGCGACCAGCAGGCGTCCGAACTTACCGGCCGCGATATCGCGGGCCAGTTGCCAGGTGTTGCCGCTGCGCCGTTGCGTGCCATGCTGCACGATCCTCTTGTATTTGCGAGCCGCCTCAACGCACTTTCGCCCCTCGAACACATTGTGACTGCACGGTTTCTCGACGTACACGTCTTTGCCTGCCTGGCATGCCCAGATCGTAATCAGGGAATGCCAGTGATTGCAAGTCGCTATGGAAATGGCATCCAGTTCCTCGTCTTCCAGCGCCTTGCGAACGTCCTGAAAGCACTTGGGCGTATTGCCTGCCTTGGCTTTGATCTGTTCGCTGCGTCTGGCGAACAGCCGGCTGTCGGGATCGATCAGGTGGGTTACGCGGACACCGGGGATATTGAGGAACTCGCTCATATGGTCTCCGCCCCGCCCTCGGATACCGGCGACCCCCACGCGAATCGCGTCGTTGGCCCCAAGCACTGCTCCCGAGGACTTGGTCCCCGAAATGGTGAACGCTGCTACAGCGCTGGTAGCCGCAGCCTGACGGAGAAACGTGCGTCGCCGGATGGTGCTCATGGCGGGCTCCTTCAAGGAAGCAGGGTTGGCAGTAGGAGGGAAACACGGCCCCTACTGTACCCTGTTCGGCAGAGAAAGTCGAGTTTGCAGAGCGCGAACCTTGGACCGCCAATCATCTGCTCCACCGCCACAGGGGTGGCGGGACATGCCGTGAGGAAGAGAGCCCCTCGTCCCCTCCCCTGCCCATTAACGACTTCCAGGCCCTGGAGAAGCTTCGCCCGGCTTTCAACGACGAGTATCGGCATCTCGTGATGAATAGCGCCTGCTTGACTTCCGGGTCGCCCTGTGAAGGCTACTAGAGCAGCGACGCAAAGTCGTAACCCCTTTTCCAGTAAGACCTTATGTTCTATCGTGGCGAGGCCGTCGATTCTCCCGACATTCGCCACTGGGCTTCTGGAGATTCTTCGAGACCGGGCTTTCAGATGCCGCCTACTGCAATGCACTGGCCGGCTCGAACAGGGAGCCGCACGCGAGATGGTGGTTTGGCATCCTGCCCTTGACCAATTACGGCCGGAATCATCAGTGGAGCGGAGGAGGTTCGAACTCCCGACCTCTTGAGTGCGATTCAAGCGCTCTCCCAACTGAGCTACCGCCCCGGCAACATCCTGGCTCGATTATCGTCTATCGACCCCGAAAGTGCTGGTCTTGATTTTATGCCGCCAACCGGTTCTTGCCAAGGGGCCTATTGCGGCAAAAGAGCATTGCCCCGAAGGAGGGAGACCAGCGGGACCCGACGGCCCTTCTTGTTGCACACAAGTCTGTGCGGCCATGACCAAAGCCTTCACCCTTCCGCTGCGCGAGAGGCTGAACAGCCGGGGCCAACACCTTCACCTCCCTTCCGGGGAGGTCGGACGCGGTAGCGGCCGGGTGGGGCCTGCTGGGTGAGGCGCCGGTTATTTGGATACGACTGGCAAATGCTCTCCCCGTGCCTCTGAGCCCAACCCTCCCGCTGCGCGTGAGCGTGATCAGCCGGGCCCAACACTTGCGTGCAACAACCAACCCGACGGCCCTCGGATCGGAAGGCCTGACCATCGCAGTATGATCTGGGCAACTTCGTTCGCAGCGGCAGGACGACCTTGCAGGAGCATGGCCTCCTGCATCTCGACAAGACGAGCAGGATGGGCAAGCAAATAGGCCAGGACATCGTGCAGTGCTTGCTCGAACGGCGCCGGGCCTTGCGTCTGATCAACCACCTCGGCCGCGCCAGCCGACCAGTATGCACGCGCGTTGGCCCGCTGGTGGTCTGCTGCGGCGTAAGGATAGGGAACCAGTACGGCAGGCAGTCCGGCGGCGGCCAGTTCGGCCAACGTAGTGCCGCCGGCGCGTGAGACGGCTAGCGTGCTCTTCCGCATGACATCGGCCATGCTGTTTAGCCAGGGGAGCACGGTGGCGCAGATTCCGGCCGCGGCATAACACTGCCGAGTTGCGTCGAAGTCTCGAGTGCCGGTTTGGTGCACGATACGCCAGCCGGTCAGCGAGTCCTTCAGACTGCCGAGGACAGCCGGAACGGTTCGGTTTAGGGCCTGGGCGCCACTGCTGCCACCCACGATGAGCAGTTGCGGCGGTTCGGCGCGTCGCTCGGCCGGGGTGGCAAATGCGCGTCGCACCGGGTTGCCGGTCAAGTGAAGGGGATAAGTGTCGGGGAAAGCATTACGCGACTCTGCGAACGCGAGGCAAACGGCTTTGGCCCAGCGGGCAAGGTAGCGGCTTGCCTTGCCTGGTACGGCGTTCTGCTCCATCAGTACAAGCGGAACCCCGCGAGCCACAGCGGCGCGGGCCATGGGCACACTCGCATATCCACCCAATCCAACCACCGCTGCCGCCGGATGGCGGGCAAGAAATCGATGCGAGGCCACGTAGGCCGTTGTGTTCGAGACAACGAATCGAATCAGCCCCAACGGCCGTTTCGACAGCGGCCGGCAAGAAAGCGGCAGACAACGATGGCCGGCGCCGCGAATGCATTGAACGAATCCGTCTGGACCGGCGCCGGCAACGGTAATCGCCAGCTCCGGACAGAGAGCCTGGAGCGCCTCGGCCGTGGCAAGGCCGGGAAACAGGTGTCCGCCAGTCCCGCCGCCTGTGAAAATGATGTGCGGCAGGCGCGTCCGTTGCCGGTTCATCGTTGCACGGCCTCCGACGATGGAGACGAGGTCACCTTGGTTGGAGTCTCGCCTTCAGGCGGTTCTCCCTTTCCGGCTGAAGCCGGCGCTCCAACGAACTGCAATTCTTGCCTGAAGACGGAAGGGCTATCTTGCACTCGAGGGAACTCGGCAGCACTGACCGTCGGCAGCGGCCAGGTTGCGCGGGAGTGTGGCTCGTCGATGTTCAGTTTCAAAGTGGCGAGGCCGGCCAGGGCACACAGGGCGCCGGCAATCCAGAAGCGGACGACGATCTTGCCTTCCGGCCAGCCGACTAGCTGGAAATGGTGATGCAGCGGAGCGCACCGGAAGATACGCTTTCGACGGAGCTTGAAGGAACCCACCTGCAAAATAACGCTTCCCGCCTCGGCGACGAACACTCCGCCGACGATGACCAGCAGCCATTCCTGACGCGAGGCGAGCGCCAGCAAGCCGAGCAGCCCGCCCAGAGGCAGTGCCCCGGTATCGCCCATGAAGACCTGCGCCGGATGGCAGTTGAACCAGAGGAAGCCGAGTACGCCGCCCACCAGCGCTGCGGCAGGAATGGTCAGTTCGCCGGCGCCGGGGATTCGCGGAATCGCCAGGTACTGGGCCATTTCTGCATGACCGGCGGCGTATACGACGGCCGTCATGGCCGCCGTTGTCGTCAGGAGGCATCCGCCGGCCAGCCCGTCGAGCCCGTCGGTCAGATTGACGGCGTTCGAGCTGCCGACCAGAACGAGCACGGCCAGAGGAAAGAACATAGGCCCCAGATCGCACACATGGCCCCACAGCGGCAAGGTGAGGGCGAGTCCGTCGGGCAAATGGCGATGATGTTCCCAGACAATCGCAGCGACCAGCGTTGCCACGAACAGTTGCACCAGAAACTTCGCCCGGGCAGAGAGTCCGTTGCGCCGGCCGCGCAGCTTGATCAGGTCGTCGACCGCTCCGAGCAGCCCGAATCCGACCACCAGCACAATGGCTGCATGGACGAGCGGATTGGTCAGATCGGAAAACAGACACGTCGCCCCGATCAGCCCCGCCACGATGAACAGGCCGCCCATGGTGGGTGTACCCGACTTGTGTTCGTGCAGCCGGCGCACGGCTTCTGCGTCGCACATGATGGGTTCGCAGTAACGGCTGCGAAGCCAGCGGATCAGACGCGGGCCAAGCACCACGGCCAGCACAAAACTGGCCAACGCCGCCAGGGCTGCTCGGAACGTTATCTTCTCGACCCCGGCCAACGCCGGATGGTTCCAGAGGATGGTCAGACGGTCCAGGATCGCAAAGAGCATAGGCAGAGTCGAAGAGACTGGGTCGCAGTGGTACGGCAGGACATTCCGGAGAAATCTCGCATGGCTTCCCTCGAATCCCTGAGCAACCGGGGGGCGCGAATGCGCTCCCCCGGCGCTCAGTCTTAAACCCCACCGTGAAGCACCTGCCGAGACGGTTGACCCAGTAACCGCCAAGTTCGGCAAGCCAATGCCTCTACCCAAGGAGGGAAGGGTAGCGTCGTTGTCCCGCACAGCCGACGCAAACGATGGGGCTTACAAGTGGTTCTGTTGTTTCTCCTTCGCGAGTATCCTCTCGCCGCTACGCACTGCGGCGGCCGGGGTATTGGTTCAATGCCTTGATGATTCGTTCCATGCCGACCGTGCGCGAACCTTTCACAAGAACAATGTCGCCCGGAAGCATGGCCTGCCCAAGGTAGGGCAGTGTCTGATCGATTGTGTCGCACGGAATCGCACGCGACTTGGCCAGTCCGGCAGAACGGGCGCCCGCGGTGACGTAACGAGCGAATTGCCCGCAGGCGATCAGCATGTCGGCGCCGGCAATGACAATTGCCTTTCGTCCAAGCTCCCAATGGAGTCGCGACGACTGTTCGCCGAGTTCACCCATATCGCCCAGAACGACAATCCTCCGACCCTGGCCCTCCAGATCGCGCACCAGCTCCAGGGCTGCCTGCATCGCCGTTGGGTTGGCGTTGTACGTATCGTTAATGACCGTTGCGCCCCGGATTTCCAGCACTTCGCATCGCATGGCGACCGGCCGGAAGTCTCGAATCGCAGCCGACATCTCGTCCAGGTCGAACCCGAGCAGACGGCCTACAGCCACCGCACACAATGCGGCCGTCAGGTGGTGCCGTCCCCAGACGGGCACCTGGAATGGACAACCAGAGACTCGGAATGTCAGCAGGCAGGGCGCCGTTTCGATATCCGTCGCCCGCACATCGCAGTTGGCATTGGCGCCAACCCAGGTAATGGGTGCGGCGCAGTTGTCGGCCACGGCGCGAAGCCAAGGATCGTCGGCCAGGACCGCATGACCATCGCTGGGCAGTGCCGCCAGCAATTCCGCTTTCGACTGGGCGATAGCTCGCCGATTGCCGAACCCCGCCAGGTGGGCCTCGCCGATCTGCGTTATGACGCCCAATCGGGGAGCCGATAAGCCGGCAAGCGAAGCGATTTCTCCGCGACGACTCGCGCCCAGTTCCAGCACGGCATAGTCGTGCTCGGGCTCTGTCTGAAGCAGGCTGAGCGGGACGCCGATGTGATTGTTGTAGTTTCGCGGGCTGGCCGATCCCTGCAAGCGTGTGCCGAGTACGGTATGGATCATCTGCCGCGTCGTGGTCTTCCCGACACTTCCCGTTACGGCGATGGGCATACCGCAGAACCGTTGCCGACACCATGCCGCCGCTTGCCACAGCGCTTCTTGCGTATCCTGCACACGAATGATCCAACGATCGTCAGGCACGTCAACATCGATGGCGACAACCGCGCCGGCCGCGCCGCGAGCAAAGGCGGCATCGACAAATGCAGCACCATCGCGTCGCGGGCCGCGAAGGGCCCAGAATACCTGGCCCGCGACGATTTCACGCGTATCGATACATGCCTGGCCCAACGACTGTTCGGCCGCAGTGCAGGCATTCGATCCGGTCTTAAGCCGGCCTTGGATCGCGATGGTGAGTTCGCCTACGGTAGTCATGGAAGAGAGCAAAAGGGGAAGTCATGCCGCCTCTTGAGGCGATGCATAGGGTTGTTCGATGTAAAGCCACTGACGGGCAATTTCGGCATCATCCATCGGAATATGCTGATGACCGATAACCTGGTAGTTCTCGTGACCTTTGCCGGCGATGAGAACGCAGTCGTCCGGGCGGGCCATCGCAAGCGCCTGGCGAATGGCCGTTGCCCGATCCGGCTGCACCCGCACGCTGTTCGGCCGATCGATGCCTTGAAGGATGTTCGCTAGAATGGCCTCGGGATCCTCCGTGCGAGGATTATCGCTGGTCAATACAATGCGGTCGGCCTTCTGCTCGGCAATCCGCCCCATGATGGGACGCTTCTGCACGTCGCGATCGCCACCGCAACCGAACACGCAAATCAGTCGGCCTGCGGTAACCTCACGCAGCGTCGTAAGCACCTTGTCCAGCGCATCGGGCGTGTGTGCGTAATCGACGAATACGCCGAACGGCTGCCCGCATTCGATGCGCTCCAGCCGGCCGGGAACGTGGCCGGCCGCTTCCAACCCACGCGCAACCGTCACCAGGTCGATCCCGTAGGTCAGCCCGACCGCCGCGGCGACAAGACAGTTGTACATGTGGTGTGTACCGATCATGCGGGTCCGCACCGGTACGGTCTCGCTTCCGGCCGAGAGCAGGAAGGTCTGTTCGCTAAGGCTTCGTCCTACAAGGATTGCCGTGACCTCGGCCGGCGAATCGATGCCTATGGTCAATACCGGCCCGTCCATCTCTTTCAGGTAACCAGAAGAGACCGGATCGTCCGCATTGATCACGGCAAAGCCTTCCGGCGGCATCTGACGCAGCAGCCGAGCCTTGGCGGCCCGATACTCGGCCGGCGAACGGTGATAATCGAGGTGGTCGTGCGTTACGTTGGTCACACATGCGGCATCGAACCGAATGCCGGCGACCCGGCGCTGATCCAACGCATGGCTCGACACTTCCATGACCGCGTGCGTGCATTCGTTACGCACCATACGCGCCAACCAACACGCAAGCTGATCGGCAGGTGGGGTCGTCCAAGGAGCGTCCTCCGCTTCTTCGCCATCAAAGTAGCCCAGCGTTCCCAGGACGCCCACTTTGTGGCCGGCTCGCGACAAGATGCCTGCGATCAGGCAGCTTGTGGTCGTCTTTCCGTTCGTTCCTGTCACACCGACTAGTTTCAATTGTCGGCTGGGATTTCCGGCGAGTGCCTGGCAGAGGTGTCCGAATGCCTCTCGCGAATTCGGAACCTGAATGACGGGAACGCCGAATTCGGGGAGGGCCCGTTGGGCAATCACAGCAACGCAACCGCGGGCGACGGCATCGGCGACATGGTCATGCCCGTCGTGTTGTGTCCCTTCGACGGCGACAAACAGGTCACCCGGTTCAACACGGCGGGAATCGCACGTACAGCGATTGGGGAAGACATTGCCGCCGCCGGTCACTGCCAGGGTAGGCAATAGCTTCTCCAAGCTTTCCGAATGGCCCGTATCGGGGCATACTTGCATCGCCTGCGGCCTCCATGCCTTGGCTGGTGCGTCCTTGCGTTGAAACAGCCGCCGGATTGTTCCGATTTTCCGATGCTTGTCAAGGTGAGATTCTCGCTTCGCCGCAAGCCCACAAGCCGGGTGCAGGAACGGACTTGTATCCTGGGAAAAGCGGTCTGTTGATTTGCCGTCGTACAGCATCTCGGAGACGGAATACCTTGGGGGCTTCGGGCCGCAAGCCCCCCCCCCCCCCCCCCCAAGATCCAGCGTTTCGGAAAGACGCGTCAACAACAAACCAACAGGACACAAGTCTGCCTGGTGGCCCCCCCTCTCTCAGTGTTCCTCTCGGATGGTTGTTGACGCGTCTTGACAGAAACCCTTTCGTCGACGATCATTATGGGGGGGGCGACAATCCGTGCCTCTGAAGTAGTTTGACAGGTGCTGTAACAACTGGGGTCTCCGTTTCAAGGCACCCATCCGCCCCATCTGCAGTCCCGGCTTGAGCTGCAATGGAAAACGGCTGCCTGAAGGCAGGGCTCTTAGCCGAAAAGGCACTCAGAAAGGGAAACGCCAGCCATTTGCATGCACCGTGGAATCCGATCGTGGCCGCCGGCTACGAGAACCGATCATAGGAGGATGTTATGCCTTGGTTTCGAGCTGCGTTGATCGTGTTCGGCAGAGTTGCTACCAGATTCCTTTGGACTCCGGCGATTCTTCTGTGTGTGACGGCTTCCGGCTTTGCGGAACCGCGCACCTGGACCAGTGCCGACGGCCGTTTCTCGATCGAGGCCGAACTGCTCGAACTCGGCGGTGCTTCGGTTCGTTTGCGGCGGGCCAGCGGGGCCGAAATCACAGTTCCTCTGCAGAGCTTGAGCCAGGCCGACCGGGATTACTTGGCCGGTCTGAAACGGGAACAACAACCGGCGGCCGATCCGGTCGATGCCGCTTCGGCGAAGGCCCTGCTGGAGGAGCGAGGGGTGCGTGTCGCCTCCACCACGCTGACTCTGACCGACGAGGTTTCCCTCAATCGCAAACTGGCCGAAGCCACCAAGGCTCGCCGTTCTGTGTTCGACGCTACGAAACAGTGGAAGGAAGCTCAGAAGAAAGAGGCGGACGTCCTGGCCGCTGCCGCGAAGCTGACCGAAGCCAACGTGCAGCTCAATGCTCAGCTTGTCACGGTGCCTGACAACAATGTCACCTTGAACAATCGTCTGGTAGGCATGATCAACGTCAACGTCGGCCAGATCGCGCGAATGGAGGAAGTCGCCAGGCAAATGAAGGAACAGGTGAACTCGATGCGGTCGCAGGCCAATCAGGCCCGCGAGACGTACGTGCAGCAGATTCTCGACCTTCGCACGCTGGCCGATTCGATTGCGGCCCGTTACGAACAATTGGCAAACGACCCGGTGGTGCAGAAGGCGGTGACGCAGTGGAGCGAGAGTCAGGGGAAGTCTATGGATCTGGGCAAGACGCGAACCTATCTGTCTGCGGTGAATCGTCTGAAGAACCTTGAAGACACCGTGCTTTCCGAGGCGATCGAACTGCGCAAGGGCGGCGGTGATTCGCTTCTGGTTTCGGTGGTGGTCAACGACGAGCATGCCCAGGAAATGGTGCTCGATTCGGGCGCCAGTCTGGTCTGCCTTCCCAATGCAATGGCCGGTCAGATGGGGATTAGCGTGTCGTCGCTCGATCCGCGCATCATGCTCGTACTGGCCGATGGCGGTCAAATCGAGGCCCACCTGGTGCGTTTGAAAAGCGTGCGAGTTGGGAAGTTCACTGTAGAAGACGTCGAATGTGCCGTACTCAGTCCAGCGGCCACTCATGCCGTGCCCTTGTTGGGAATGAGTTTTCTGGGCAACTTCAAGTTCGAGGTCGATGCCGGCGACAGGAAGCTCACCATGGTGAAGGTCGAGGAAGGCGGAAACTGATCGGGCGCGTCGGAAACCGCCAATTCCGGTTGCCGCACCTGTCAGAACTGGATTGGAGGTTACTCCTGCTTGTCCGTTTGCCTCCTAGCTGTGTAGTGGCCTTCGATATGGAGTGTGCCATCGGACTTCAGCCGGTGGTCGAATTGGCCGTCTACGATCGCTCGTTCCGGGCCGGCAACTCGAAAGGGCCGTCGCCAGATAACGTTCTTGCCTTGCCGCAAGGTACAGACGCCGACCGTGGTGAATGTGCGCGTGTATGCGGCGCCGTTGTGTTCGTACTGCCATGTGCCGAGAATGGCGTGGTCTTTGACGGGCACGGACCGGATGGGCGATTCGATCTTGGCCGTTTCCGGGCTGCGGACCTGGAGTTGCTTGAGCTTCGTCCAATCCTTTGGGTGTTTGGAGAAATTGAGAACCCGGATTTCTCGCGGTTGCATCTCTATGGTGAGCGTATCACCTAGCTCGCAGGTGGCCGGCATGCCACGAGTCGAATCGTCGATAGGCGAACTGACGTGGAACGGGCCGGTACCTGGCAGGAGGCCGAAGGTTCGGTCCAGCTTGACCGAATAGGTTGTCGAGACCTCGGACGGATTGTGAACCGTGATGTACCCTTGTGTCTCGTTCCACGCGGTATACCCGTATACGTCACCGGCTGTGGGAGCACCGCCGTGCATTCGGGAACGGCTGAATGTCGGGAAGACGTCCCGAATCCAGAACAGTCCTTCGCTGAGCACGTCCCAGTCGCCGGGCTGGAGATTGAACGGCTTGATATACAGTTCGACGAAGCCGGTGCCCCGCGAAAGATTCATGTAGAGGTATCGGCGAAATTCGTCTTTCGATTCCCCTGTGGAAGTCTTCTTCGGTTCGTGGTTGAAGATAGCGCACATCGGATACTGGCAATTCTGTTCCTGCCAGATCTCATGATAACGACCATCGCGGTACACGAGTTCCGCGGTACGGGAGCTGCCGCCGGCCGCATCGCCGGCATTGATCATCCAAACTGCGTCGACGTGTATCAGCCACCATGGACTGAGATACGCACCATTGGAGATGATGATGTAGATGTCGGGATCTGCGGCTGCCAGCTTGTCAAACACCTGAATCAGGCGTTCCGTTCCGGCAGTGAGGTAGTAGATTTTCAGATCATCGTACCTGGCGTCGTTGAGTCGCTGGTCGCTTCCGCAGGTAGAAGTCGCCCGGCGCCAGTTCGTACGAAACTTCGACCTGTAGCTGACGTTTGGTGTTCTCCAGTTGGAAAACCAACGCCTCCTTGCTGGCCCTTTCTGTGACGACTGTGAAATCCTTCGCCGTCACGGCGAATTGCGTGTCGGGCTTGTCGGTGCCCTGCGACAGCCGCAGGCGGAATTCCGGGGTGCTCGTCGGTCTTGCTGAAGTCCCGGCGCGATGGTTGAAGATCTCGACGGTTCGCAGTGTACCACCTTCCGTGGAGACGGCCCGTCCAAGGAACTCGTTGTCCAGGACATACCGGTTGTTGGCCCAAGAGGTAGTTGCCACCAGAAGCATGGCAGCAATGCTTAGCAGGACGCTGTGTCTCATTCGGGAGTCTAGGTCAGTGAGGGCGATGTACTTCAGTCCTTGGCGCCGACGTTGTCGATGCCTTGGGGCGTGATGGTGTAGGACATGCAGTGCTTCATCTGGTAACCGTGCGTGCAGCCCTGCTTCACTTCCATCGACTTGTTGTCGTGTGGGATGTTGTTGTAGACAATCCACACGCCGGATGGTGGGCAGGTGTAATCGCCGTAGTTGGCGATCAGGTGGACCTTCCCCTTGATCCGCTTGGCCAGGAAGACCGGATCGTAGTAATCGAGAGCTTCGGTGTAGTCGGGGCGCCAGCCACGCAACCTGCCGGCATTGATTCCGCCGAAATCGCAGCACCAGGGCGACCAGATATTGCTGGACGTGACATCGCTGTCCAAGCCTGCTCCCCATAGACCCTGTAAACCGCCCTGGCTGCCGCCGTCACTGTGTAGCTCCTTACCGTCCCATTCGGGTAGGCTCTTGACGTATTGCAGGGCGCGCATCACGCGCAACGCCATCCCGTGGTAATAGGTCTTCTCGCGATCCGCGTTCTCCTCGTTCTTGAAGCAGTAACCTGCAAGGTCTTTCTTGAGTTGTTCGTAGTAGCCGTCTTCTCTGCCCAACTCCATGCCATGGGCGTTCACATTGAAGACGATGGCCAGATCGCTGAGCCAACCGGGCGGGCTGTGTTTGTTGACGCCATAGCCGTGGAACTGGCAAATGGCCGGGAGTGACTGCGGCTTGGCGTCTGCCGGGATGGCGAGATAACCGGTAACCGGTTTCGGTCCGGCGCAATCGACAGATACGGCATAGAGCTTGACTTTCGGATTGTTGGTCGGAAGCTCTTTGCGTTCAGCACGGATGGGGACGTTCTTCAGCTTCGCCTTCATGGCTTGCCAGAAGGTATCAAAGTCTGCAGGTTCCTTCGTGGCCGTGACTTTTTCGGGTTCTACGCAGGCGCCGCCGTCGAAGAAGCTCTTGCCTTTCTGGCTGCCGCTCCAACCGCCGACGGGGCCTTCGAGCCGGTTGCCTTGTGCGTCGAACGCCTGGGCCTGTAGCCGTACGAAGCCGGGACGGTCCATTTGAGTCGTTACTTTCAACCCGTTTTCGTCGGCAATTCCTTCCCCCTGCTCAGTCTTGCCGTCGTCACCGGTGCGGGTCCAGGTCAGCTTCTTGCCGGCGACCGGTTCGTCACCATCGAAGACACGGAGCGTGAACTCCATTACCTGGCCCGGCTTGTAGATGGCCACGTCTTTGTCGGTTGTTCCCCGGATCGAAAAGTCCTGTGCGCTGGCGGTCAGTACCAGCAGCGTGAGATACAGGAAGAGGGGTAGGTTACGTATGGCCTTCAGCATGTTCAAATCCTTGTGTATGGTGGTGCGGACTCCCGGCAGAAGCATCTATTCTAATCCCGGGTACGACTGGGGGAAAGCAAGTAGTTCGTGGTGGTAGCGTGCCGATCGCCAGACCGGAGGGGAGGACCTGACAGCGAATGTCGGCTTGTGCAGACGGACGAGCGAGAAAGACGTGCCTCGGCTACGTGTCAGGCGAAGCGGGGACCGTGCTTGTCTGGGGGGAGTGGGGCTTGAAGCGATCGGCGAGAATCGCGTTGAACGCGTCGAAATCCAGCGGTTTGACCAGATGGACGTCGAAACCGGCCTGCGAGGGAACAAAAGGACATGCAATGCGACTCGCCAGAAACCGCTAGAAGCAAAAGGACATGCAATGCAGCAGTGCCACTTTGTGGTTACTGGCCATACTCATCGGAGTGGTGCTGTGAGGAGATTCCGTGCCACAACTGACAGCGCACACGTTCTATGGCAAGAAATGGGCGATTCAGAAGGGCGGCGTGAGGAGGTTTGAGGGGGGAGAGAGGCGATTCATGACAAGAATCGCACCGTGACGGCAGACCGCGAGCGGGGCCATCGGTGAGAGGGATGGCTGAATGGGGGATCGCGGCCGTGAGCGGCCGCGCGGGGCGGCTGGCCACGCTCGGCGGCGGGCGAAACGCGGCTAGGTGCGGCAGCCGTTGAGGTTCGCCAGGTGGTGGCAGCCGCGATGGGCCGCCGCCTGCCGTAGCGGGTCGCGATGGAACGCAAACGCCACGCCCAGCGTCTTGCCTGCCTTGGCGAACAGCCGCTTCATCGTCTCCTGCCACATCTCGCCCGTCGTGTCCAACCGGTCGAGAATCGGCGCCACCTCGTCGCTCACGCGCGCCTTGCCTTCACGGAACAGACGGCTCGTCCAATCGACAAGTTGCAGGTAGCTGCCCAACGAAAAACCTTCGAGCAGCCCGATCCGTTCGCCGCCGGAGGCACGCGTGTCGTTGATCGGGCAGAGCCAGTGGTCTTCGTCGAGTTCGGCAGCCAGCCTGGCCGCGGCGACGGTGCCCTGCCGTGCCGCCTGAAGATCGGCCAAACGCCCTTTCTCGCGGCAATGCTCCACCCGCTGATGTAGCGACGTATAGGGCGAATCCTCGGGCAATTCTGCAATGCCTGCCGCCACCGGGTTCAGGTCGATATACGCACACGTGGCCAGCAGGGCCTCGTTATCGAGGATGGCTATGGACTTGTAACGACTCTGCCAAAATGCCCCGCGGCACCCATCCTGCTTATTCGCAAGTCGGGCCAGCGGCTCTTTGAGCAGCTTCATGAACCAGCCCAAGTTGGCCAGGCGTTTACGCGCCGTATCGACGAACGTCGGGTCGGCCAACTTCTGTTTCACCCACTCGTCGCTCATCTCCTCCGGCTCGCGATTCTTGCCGCGAGGCGGCACCACTCGGCCCCATCGCCGCACCACCTCTTCGTCGGACCATTGGGCTGCCCGATCCGGCGAGAGGTGCACGAGTGCGTGGAGATGGGTATCGAGCGCGGTGAAGCCGGCGACTTCGATGGCGAAGCTTCCGGCCAGTTCTTCGAGCCGGTTTTCGATCCACGCCTTCCGCTGCCCGTCGCCCTCGGCCAGCAGCAGGGCTCCCCGCACCGTTTCCGAGATCACGTGATACCAACAAGTTACGTCGGTATCGACCAGTTGCGAACGCGCCACCGTCATAGAAACACCTCCTTTGAAGCAAGTATTTCCGGAATACCCCCACTTCCAAGTGCCAGCATTCTAGACGAAAGGGCGGAAGCTGTCAACTCGCAGTCTGCAGATTGCATATCCTCGCATTGGGACCCATTGCATTGCATGTCCTGTCGCTACCCTTGGCTTGCATGCTTGCGGGTGGTGCATCCGTAATGGAAGTGGGGTCTTCAGGCTGGTTGCGCATTGCATGTCCTTGCGTTTCTGCCAGCGGGGGTTTCCTGGCTGGTTGCGCATTGTATGTCCTTGCGTTTTGTCCTTGCGTTTCCGTTGGGGCAATTGCATTGCATGTCCTGGTACCGCCCTGGCTTGCATTCGTGCGGGTGGGGGAGATATATCATCCCGTGGGGGTCTGCTGGCTGGTTGCGCATTGCGTGTTCTGGCGTTTGCTTGCGTTGTTTCTGCCGCACGTACATTGCATGTCCTAGCGATGCCGAAGGATGTGCAATACGCGAATGGGGCTGATCGCTGCGGCAATCACTCGGGGCTGCTTGGCTGAGAGCCCTGCGTCCACTTCGTAGCGCATTTAACGACAATGTCTCGTGCTTCGTTCAGGTTGAGCATCCAATTCCGTTCGCCTTCCACAGCTTCGTGCGATTCGTCAAGAATGTCGGCAACGCCATAACCGCCGACAGCGGTGTCCTCCCCCGTGAGAATCGCATGTTCCGGCACCTTCTTTCTTGGCGGTCCCCATACCTGGAAGACCCAATGGAAAACGGCATCCTCGTCCAGGTAAGTTGGTGCATTCCACGCGGGCAAATCCGAGAAGCTGAATCGCTGGCCGGCGACGGTTCCATAGATGTGTACCGGCTTCAAGCATAACCAGCCCTTGCGAAGCATGCCTTCCAATGCCGCCAGGTAATCGTCGGCCGAGTAACTGACGCAATCACTGCAAGAACAAGCGTCGTTTTCGAGAACCGTCCAACTTGCCATCTTGCGGAGCCCCAAGGGAACACCGTATGACGGGCAGATCATGGCGTCGTACTCGAGTTCCGTCACCCCGAGATCGGACAACACGGCTTCCCTGTGTGAATTGCTGCTCATTGTTGCTTAGGCCGGTGGACTGACGTGCTCCAGGCGTTACCTGGGGCCGTGCAAGAACGAAAGACTGATTCCGCGAAACATGTTCTCGGCGGCTTTGGTTGACGGCGTTATTCGAATGGAACAGCCTTCGGGAGAGCGACACGGCTTACGCGGGCGGTGCAAACGTTGTGCTATTCCGTCGAGCGGAAATGAAACCGAGGCTGCAAGGTTCGGCATCTGAGCTGCGGCGGAAGACAGCCCTCGGTTCTTTCGCGCAGATCACACGGTCCTTCTCGGACTCGTCCGTTTCCAGCGAACGCGACTGTTTGAGGTGTCGGCTTCATCCGGAAAGAGGAAAGAACGCCTCAAGGCGGAACTGCGAACTGGAGATTCACCCAGAAAATGAAGCAAATCGTCTGTCGTAGAAGAAAGGTCGGGGCGAGAGGATTCGAACCTCCGACTTCCTGCTCCCAAAGCAGGCGCGCTAGCCAGACTGCGCCACGCCCCGATTGCCAATCCTGGCACCTTGTTCCAGAGCCAAACCTGCCAGAACACAGCACCCTGCCGACTGGCCCAACCGAAATCATCAAGAGGCCCAATATACCGAAACGCCGTCCCGCCTGCAAGCGGGTAAGCTACGCCTTCATCCGGGTTATCGACGGCCCCCAACAATAACCGCACCGAACGGAATGGCATCCGTCCTGCCGCCGGGCAGCCACGTGCAGGATGCTCAGTTTTCGGACAATCGGACCTCCAACCGAAACCGCCCACTGTCGGCCAGTGGCGTCAGTGAAAAGGTAGCGCAGTACCGATCTCTGAAGCGGAGACTGTGACTCAGCCCCGAAGTCCCCCAAGAGCGGCCGTGCTCGCCCGACTGGACAAACGCCAACTGGCTGGGATCCGTATCGGTCGAAGGTGCTTTGACTGCCCGAACCGAGATCGTCTCCAGTTCCCCCTCCGAATTCTCCACGAAGAAGTGAACCGGCTCCTCCAGGCCAATCTCCTGCACCGCAATCGACTCTCCCGGTTTCAATTCCGCGAACCCCAGTTCCAGGAAGACTTTGGTATCGATTGGTTGCTCGGCGAGCTTCTCGTCGCCCAGTTCCTTGGCAAGCTTCTTCAGGTTGTCCTGCAAATCGCCGTACTCGGCAACGGTCCGCAGCAGTGCTCGCGTACGGACAAGCTCTTCACGAGCATTGTCTTCTTGCTTCAGCCGGTGGTATAGCTTAGCCACCGTAAGCGATGCTGAAGGAGTCCGGGCAGGTTGCGTCTTGAACATTTCCAAGATGCGCTGCGACTGCTCCTGCGACCATTGGCGTTCGAAATGTATCAGAACATCTGCCGAGACGCCGGTGGCCAGTGCCTGGTCGATCGCGGCCCGGACTTCATCCTGCGTCATCCGATCGACGTATTGAACGTAGAGGAACGGCTTGTTCGCCGGCGCATCGAGAAGAGGCTTCTGCTGGGATGGGACGTACGCAACGAGCGTCGCCGCGCTATGGGTAAAGCGTAGGTATTGCTTGTCGGAGCTGGACTTCTTCCAACCCGCGGCCGCCAGACGTTGCGGCATTTCGTTGAAGAAGTCGATGGCGGAACCGTCCAGGTCGAGACGCCAGAGCGTCTCGTTGTGGTTCAGCAGGCCGTGCCACGAGCTGACGATTTCAGTCTTGCCGAACCCTGCCAGCGGCAGGTCAGGCGCCGGCCGGTACGGCGGGTAGAACGCCTCTGGCAGTTCGGGTAGCGTTCCTTCTTTCTCCAGTCGCTGCTGGAACTCCTTGATGAGCGAGTCAGCAATCTGCTTGGCGATATTCTCGGCCACCAGCTTGTACTTGGCCGCCGACGAACTCACGCCTGTCGTGGTCGAACTGTGCTCGAGTGTACCGCTCCACTGAAGACAGACTATTGGTGGCGCAAGATGATCGCTGTAGCTATTGCTGCACCCGGGCGCATCGTTACCTGCCGTCACGGTAAGCTGAGCCTTCACCGTTCGCGCCCAGGGCAAACCACTTTCTTCCATTTTTTCCAGGTCGAGTGTGACCACAATATCGGGAGCAGGTTCCCCATGCTTCGCTTGGAAACCGACCGGGTAGTAGTCGATTCTCTGGAAACACGCCCGCACACGACGGCCAGCGGCAACATCGGACAAGACGACCACTTCCATAGGCAATCGCCCCCTAGGAAACTGCCGCCTTTCCGATTGTAACAGCCCACGCGAGAATGGGCCATGTGGTGCGTGCGGCGAGTCGGATTCCCATCCTCAGATGCTTCCGAAGCAAGTGAGGGCCCGCCGCACGCACAACCAGGCAGACCGGGAGCCCCATCCGATCCTATCGAATCACTGTAGACGTATTCGCCCGGCTGCGACGATTCTTGAGATTCCGGTCAGAATTCCAGCACCACCGCCGTCACAAACGGAAGGCCGTGGAACAGGCCTGCGGCAGTCGGAGGCGGTCAGCGGGGAAACGCATCACGATTGGCTCCTGCAAGTCCGATGGCCCCTTCCGGTCACCACCTCGTTTGAATAGGGATGGTTCTTGCTTGCACAGTGACGCTTTGGCTCCCGAGCCGTTTCGCTACTCGCCCGGTCGAAAAACGCGAAAGGCGGCCACCGGAAGCGAACTGGTTTCTCCTGCCGGCTGGAGTGTTAAGGTGTGCTCGCCGCTGGCAAGCCCTTGTGCGAGGGTTGTCGTTCGGGTCGATTCTCGGGCCGGGTCGAACTGGCGCGGAGCCTTCCAAGTATCGACGAACAGGGGCTTCGTTTCCCAGGTAACCTTGTAGTCGTCGGGAAGCGTTCGCTTCTGATAGCGGAGCGACCAGTTCACCATCCACATGCCCGGCTCGATGATGACCCGGCCCGAATTGGAGACAAAACGCTTCTTGTGGTCGCCGACCCCGTCGAACCCCGTCTTCGAGCCGGTGACATCGTACCGCAAAACGTCCGCCTCAAGATCGCATTCCAGAATACGCGCGGTCCACGTCTCTACCAGCAGGGGCGTTTGATGTTGGATGCTGTTGAAGGCAGGCCGGCCGGCAACCGGCGTCGGGCTGGGGCGGGTGTGGTAGTAGAGTTCGGGAAACGTCGAAGGCGCCTTGCCGTCGATCAGAACACACGCAGAGGCATCAGACACAACCGGAGCGGCAATCACGTCGATCCGATTGCCGATGAACGTAAGCTGAATCGATCCATCGGGATTCCGTTTCACGCGATCGTCGCCGATCGGGATATCCTGCACGCATTCGGCCGATTGTCTGGCCGCCAACTCCGGCCGGTAGCGAAGATGCGGTTTGACCAGTTCTGCAATCAGGTAGTTCCCCAGCTTGTTGGGGTGCACCGTATCGTTGAGCGTGTCTTTGACGACCAGCCGATGCTTCGCCAGGTAGTTCTTCATGCCGGTCCGAACATCGGCGACCTCGCAGTGAAGTTCATCGCCCAATCGTTGATAGAGTTCCCAGATCGCCTTGTCCTGCGCGTCGATGCCAAGCACATCGGGGTGCTGGGGATCGCCGTCGGGCGGCACCGTTTTCGGCCAGCGGAGGTTGCTGGTCCATAGAAGGATGTCTGCAGTCGTTCGTTCGCGAATCCGGCGAATGATCTTCTCCTGATGCCCGCTTTCGACTCCGCCCCAGACATGGAAGATCACCAGGTCCGGATAGAACGGGTACAGATCGTATTCCGCCGTATGGATCAACACCGGGCCGCCGTACCCGCCGATGGCGCGGTTCTCAATCTCCAGGTCGGCATGTGGAAATCGCCGGCGCAGGTCGTCGGCCACGTCCTGCCACCAGGGATTGCGGGTTACCGACTGGCCATAGAAGAGAACGCGAACGTGGTTGCGTTTATCAGGTGTACTCGAAGCGAGCAGCGACATGGTGCGTTGGATCTTCGCGCCGAACTCGGCCACATCACCTGCCGGTTCCGGAACCGGCCACGGGCCCTCCTCCTGCTCCGCACCCGGTGCGAGCGATACGACCATCAAGCTGACAGCGAAGAGAGCGATGGAAAATCGGATTGACGACATGGCACTACCTTTCGGCGCACGGACTGGGAAACGCGTCTTTTTTCACATGCCTGAGTTTGAGCCAAGCAGATCGAGAAGTCAAGAGGTTCGAGCGTAGACCGTTGGCTCCACGCGGAACACGTGTGTGGGCGCGTGGGTGAACCCAGCAATCGCATATCCTGGTTGTTCGCCTGCGATTCATCCGAACCGTCTGCCGCGAGTCTGGACGGCGCCCATGCTGCCCTGCAAGACCGGTTCGCCGCCATGGTGCGCCACCCTTGGCAGTAAGCAGTTGCCTGAGTCGCGATGGGGTAGTTGACAATGCGCATCGTCTTTCGGAGAATAGTCCGGATATTCAGTCGCAGTACTCGTAGCGATACTCCGGCCGGTGTATTCCCGAACAGACAACACAAGAGAGGCGGCTTGCTATGCCGTACACAGCCGAGATCAGTCGGACAAACCCAACCTGCTTCTTGTTTCTGGTCGATCAATCGGGGTCGATGGCGAAGCGATGGGGTGGCGATACGGGCAGGACGAAGGCGGAGGGTTTGGCCGATGCCCTCAACCGTCTTGTGCAAACGCTGGTCTACCGTTGCGCAAAAGGCGAGTACATTCTCGATCGCTACTATATCGGGGTGATCGGTTACGGGGCCGAGATAGGCTTGGGATTCACGGGCCAGCTTTCGGGCAGAGTCCTTCAGCCTGTGAGCGTCATTGGTAATCATCCGTTACGCATCGAGGAGCGGATGAAGCGAACGGACGATGGCGCGGGTGGCATTCTGGAGCAAGCGGTGAAGTTTCCCATTTGGTTCGAGCCGGCTGCGGCCGGCAAGACGCCCATGTGTACCGCCTTGCAGGCGGCGGCCGATGTCGTCGGGGGGTTCGTAGCGCAATATCCTCGCTGTTTTCCACCGATCGTTGTCAATATCACCGACGGGATGGCAACAGACGGGCATCCGGCCGGCCCGGCGCGGGAGCTTACGAATTTGGCTTCGCAGGATGGGGGTGTTCTGCTGTTCAATCTGCATATCTCAGAGCGAGGAGAACCTCCGCTGCTGTTCCCGGTGGATGAGTTCTGTCTTCCGGACGACTTCGCTCGCATGCTCTTCCGAATGTCCAGTCCGCTTCCGCCGACCATGGCACACCAGGCGCGTGTGCAGGAAGATGACGTGGCTGACGGCGCTCGAGGCTTCGCGTTCAATGCCGACCTGGTCTCGGTTATTCGTTTTCTCGATATTGGCACCCGAATCAGCCGCACTTAAGGGGGTTGCCAATGGCTATGGGCGTCACTTGCCAGTGCTTCTGGATGCCGCGACGCGGGCACAGCCGCGACGAATACGAAGACGCGTGTGCATCGAATGTGGCGTCCGGTCGATATGCGGTTGCCGATGGGGCCAGCGAGGGGGCGTTTTCGCGTCTTTGGGCGCGACTGCTCGTTGACGGCTTCACGCAGTCGACCGATCGAGAGTTGCCCCGCTGGTTGGCTTCACTCTCGCCATTGCAGGCCGAGTGGGTTGCCACGGTACAATCTCGTGAACTCCCGTGGTATGGCGAGGGCCAGTTGGCACAAGGGGCATTTGCGACGTTTTTGGGGCTTCTGGTACACGCGAGCGAAGACGGGCCCTATTCGTGGTCGGCGGTGTCTGTGGGCGATTGTTGCCTGTTCCACACGCGCAATCAGGAATTGCTCACAGCCTTTCCCACCGAAAATCCGAAGGATTTCGGCAACGATCCACGCCTTCTCGGATCGCGAATGCCGGTTGAAAAGGCAACCGTCTACGCCCACTATGCCGCGGCAACCGCCAGTTCGGGCGATATGCTGTGGATGATGACCGATGCTCTGGCCCAATGGTGTTTGACCTCGCACCACGGTGGCGCAAAGCCTTGGCGTGATATGGAAGCCTTGCTGGAGTCCGATGTGACGCCAGAATCGTTTGAAACATGGATCGAAGAACTGCGAACGAGCGGCCACCTGCAAAATGACGACGTGACCCTGATGGTGCTGCGGTTCTTCTGATTGTGTTGACGGCCTCGCCGTGCAGGACGCCGCAAACGAAATGGCGCCTGTGCGGTGAATACTAGGTGCAGGCAAACTGACTTGGCGTAGGAGCAGGCGCAGTGGCTTTACCAAATCCTGACGAATACCTGGTTGCTTTGCAGAATCTTCAGCACTCGGTTGAAGACGAGGAACTCCGAATAGGGGAATTGGCCCAGACGGCTCTCGGGTTGCCCATGCTTTGGTCGGGCGGCTTCGCCGATGTCTACCGAGTTCACTGCCCGGAGACTGGAAATACATGGGCCGTGAAGTGCTTCACGCGAGAAGTGGCGGCACGGCAAGAACGATACCAGCAGATTGCCGGCCATCTTGGGCAGGTGCGATTGCCGTTCACGACGGAGTTCAAGTATCTCGAACGCGGAGTGCTTGCGGCCGGTGCCTGGCATCCGATTGTCAAGATGCGATGGGTGGAAGGGTATCTGTTGAATGCGTTCGTCGAGGGGCGCCTGGAGCAGCCCAGACGCCTTCGGCAGTTTCTGAACCTGTGGGTCAAGATGGCGGATCGACTGCACGAAGCCGGCATGGCCCATGCCGACTTGCAGCATGGCAATGTACTGTTGGTGCCGATGGGGGATGATCAGCTTGCCTTGCGGCTGATCGATTACGATGGGATATTCATCCCGTCGCTTGCCCATGTGCGGTCGGGAGAATCGGGGCACCCGGCGTATCAGCATCCGCAACGGCTTCAGCAGGGGGCCTACAGTGCCGACGTCGATCGCTTTCCCCTGTTGGTGGTCTTTTCCGCAATCCACGCCATTGTCACGGAAGGTCCCCAGTTGTGGGAACGGTTCAACAATGGCGACAACCTGTTGTTCCGCGAGCAGGATTTTCGCGAGCCGGGCGGTTCGGAACTGTTGCGCACGCTGTGGAACTCGAACAATCAGGGCACCCGAACCCTGGCAGGACGGCTGGTCCTGGCGGCGACCAACTCTCTGGAGAAGACCCCCTTGCTGGGCGAGGTGATTCGCCGTGGCGCCCTCGCGCCACTTCATGCCCGCGAAACGGACCTGATCGACACGCTGCTCGCACCGCGCGATTCCGGTGCCGGTATTCGTGTGATCCAGGAACCAAGCGACCTGGATGAGAGTGTTGCGGCCATTGATGGACCTCCGCAACGGAGAACGGAAGAAGCTGTTGCAGGTTCGGCCGTGGGTTCAGGCTCCGCAAATGCCGAGGAAGAAGCATCGGTGGCTGCTGCGGCGATGACCGAGACGCAAGCGGCATCGGATCAAGGAACGTGGGCGACGCTTCGGACTGTGAGCGAGTACGTACGTAGCGGAATCCAGTGGCTATTGGAGGTGACTGTCGACGGCGTGCGGCTTGTCGACAGCAGCCTTGCTCGCATGGCCGGAGAAGAGAAGGTCCTGATACGGCGGTTGCTGTGGGGCGGAATGCTCGTCCTTTTCATTGCAGCCGGCTGGTTGGGCGCAAGTGTCTTTGTCGGTGGCGTATCGTCGTCGGTTACACCTGCCGATAGCACCGCTTCTACACCTGCCGATAACGCCACTTCGGAACAGGAGATCGCGGTTGACCTCGGCGACGGTGTCATTCTGGAGATGGTGCGGATTCCCGACGGTTGGTTTGCGGTACCCCCTCTTCCTTCCGGCACATCGGTTTGCCCGGATGCGTATCGCCCGCAGATTGTTGCGATTTCCCGGCCATTCTATATGGGAAAGTACGAGGTGACCCAGCAACAGTGGGAAGCCGTGATGGGAAGCAATCCGAGCAAGTTCCCCGGACCGAACAACCCGGTCAACTGCATTTCCTGGAGCCAATCTCAAGAGTTTGCCAGACGGCTGAACGAAAAGGTACAGGACTCGCGGCGGGTGTTCCACATTCCGACCGATATCGAGTGGGAATATGCGTGTTATGCCGATGCCAAGAAGGACCATGACTACAGCGGAGCAATCTTAAGGAAACATGCCTGGATTGAGACTAACTCCGAACGAAGCCTGCATCCGGTGGGGCAGAAAGAACCGAACGGATGGGGCCTATATGACATGCTTGGTAATGTGGAGGAAGCGTGCACGTGGTGGGCTGAGACTGAAGGTGCGGCAGGTATGGATTTGGCGCAGAAGAAGTCGGCCAGGTCGCCTTGTGCGCTCCTGGGGGGGCATTTTCGCACGTATAATTGGTCGCATCTTCACGGCTCTGCTCGGGAAGCTGTCATGCCGCGAACCCCTGAGGTTTCGCACGGTCTCCGCGTGGCGATGACGGTTGGTCCAGAGGCTTCGGAGCCTGTCGCTTTGTACATAGCGCCATTGGAGTTGCAGCCGATCGATGTTCAGCAAGTGGCGCCGGGCCGTAGCGTGAGTTTGACCGTGTTGCCGCACAAGCCGGAGCTGTGGCGAGGGCGAGTCCGATACGCGATTCTTCCCGGTGCTCCTTCGGGGGCGACGATTGATGCCGAAACGGGCATGTTCACCTGGTCCCCGCCCGCAAATCAATCGGCCGGAACGTACGGTGTGACCGTTTCTGCCGAAGGCGAGGGGAACCAACATTCGCAGACACGCTTCGCGATTCAGTTTGCCGGACCGCCGCCTGATTCGCAGCCGGACGCTTTCAAGGTAAGAGCCTTTGAGCTTGGAAACGGAGCAACTCTTGAAATGGTGCTGATTCCGGCCGGCGAGTTTCTGATGGGGGCGCCGGAGTCAGACTCCCATGCGGGACCTTGCGAGAAACCGCAGCACCGGGTTTGCATTGATAAGCCCTTCTACCTGGGTAAGTACGAGTTGACGGAGCAACAGTGGGTTGCGCTGATGGGCGACGAAGCACTGAGAAGAACACGTTTAGGGCCGAACGGTCCGGTTTGCGGGGTTAGTTGGAAGGAGAGCCAGAAATTCCTGAAGAAGTTGAACAGGGTAGCGGGTGATTCCGAGGGTGAGTTTCGTTTGCCTACGGAAGCCGAATGGGAGTATGCGTGTCGCGCCGGCTGCGACTCGCTGTATTGTTTTGGCGACGATCCGTCTCAATTGGACGAGTTTGCTTGGTATCACAAAAATGCATCGAAAAGAACTGGGCATCCTGTCGGCTTGAAATGGCCGAATGCGTGGGGGCTGTACGACATGCACGGAAATGTAAGCGAGTACTGCCTCGATTGGTATACGGACACTTACAACACCGAATCGTCCGTGGATGTTCCTTTGAGGCGGGTCCCGGGTGGACCGCGTGTGGTTCGTGGCGGAAGTGTGATTGCGTGGAATATGGGATGCCGTTCGACATGGCGCATGGAGTTAAATCCACAAGTTGTAAGAAACTACTGTGGATTTCGTGTGGCCAGGACTATCGGCAAATGGGATCCGAGTATCCTGAATGAAGCTACACCGCAATTGCTGGCAAATGCCATCTATCAGGTACGGCCTGGCGCCGAGTTTCGACTGAGTCTCCTGCCCGAGGATGCGCAGCATTGGGTCGGCCGGCTTCGGTTCACTGTGACATCGAGCATGCCGGCCGGCGCTACACTTGATATGCGAACGGGAGAGTTCGTCTGGCCGGCGCCGTCAAGCCGAGGAAGCGGCAGGTACAATGTGACCGTTGCCGCCGAGGGGCTCGATGGTGATGTGGTGCGAACGCGTTTCACAATCGACGTGAAGACTGCATCTTCGCTGGCCTCAAGCGCGAACGAAGATGCGACGCTTTCGGCTGACCGCGATCGCCCGCGTGCACGCTCAGGTGCGCGAACAACGGCCTCCGATGACCAGGCTGCCGACGATCCGGAACCGGATGTGCCTCTGGAGTTGCAGCCTATTCCCCTGCAGATCATCGAGGCCGGTACAGAGTTCACCTACCAGGTCATGCTGGAGAACGCGGCGCAATGGGCCGGCAGAGTAACCTTCCGGCTTGAAAAAGACGCTCCACGCGGGGCGACGATCAGCCCGCAAGGAGCGTTTTCGTGGACCCCCGATGAAAACCATGCGTCGGGGGTGCGCCAGGTCGGCATCTTGGTCATGAGTGATTGGGGACATAGAACGGCAACCTCCATGTCGCTCAAGGTAATGCCGCAAGGATTCCAAATTCCTACGATCGATATCCGGGAGGTCACCATCGATCTGGGCGACAAGGTGCAGTTTCACATGGTACGAATCCCAACGGGTCAGTTCATGATGGGCTCGGATGCCTCGGAAGAAGAAGGCATGCCCGACGAAAGACCTCGCCATCCGGTGAAACTCACTCGGCCGTTTTATCTTGGGAAGTATGAGGTCATGCAGCATCAGTGGCAGGCGATCATGGGGAGCAATCCGAGCCACTTCCAACAGGCGAACTGCCCGGTCGAGAAGGTGAGTTGGGAGGACTGCCAGGAGTTCCTGAAGAAGCTGAACGAGAGGTACGCAGACCCCAAGCATGTCTTCCGATTACCTACAGAGGCAGAATGGGAACACGCATGTCGTGCCGGTACGGCCACGCGATTCGGCTTTGGCGATAACCCGCTGCTGCTGCCGAAGCATGCCTGGTTCGGCGAAAACGCAGATGGCCAAACACATCCGGTTGGCTTGAAAGAACCCAATGAATGGGGCCTTCACGACATGCACGGAAATGTATCCGAATGGACGGCGGACCGATACGATCGCAGCTCTTATGGATATTCACTCCGAGTCGATCCAAAGCTGCCGCAGCCAGGTGCGTATCGGGTCGTACGCGGCGGAAGCTGGTCGCTGCCCGCCTGGCCTTGCCGATCGGCTGCCCGCGGCTGGCTGAAACCGATCGTCCGGTACAACCATTTGGGCGTTCGCGTGGCCCTGGCGCCCGCCGAATAGGAG
Source organism: Thermoguttaceae bacterium (assembly GCA_040772845.1). Taxonomy (GTDB): domain Bacteria; phylum Planctomycetota; class Planctomycetia; order Pirellulales; family Thermoguttaceae; genus PWXP01. The sequence continues at coordinate 5,790,761 of JAXGXG010000001.1, read as the reverse complement.
CTTGATGACAACCAAAGGCAGCACACCCTAACATCCGGCATCTTCCCGGCTCCCGAATGCTCCACGCCTACAGCCCCATGGGAACACCGAGTACGGCGGCGATGGCGTGAATGAGCTGGCGCTCGCGGGGGGTGACCTGGTTGTCGGCTGCAACGGTTGCGGTGCAGGCTTCGAGGATCTGCCGCTTGATCATTGGCGCACATTGGGCCAGGGCTCGCAACGACCGGTCGAGCTGTTGCAGGTCGCTGCACTGTTCCGAAGGCAGTTGCGACTCCTTCCGCTTCAGAACGGCCATGCCGTTGCGAAAAGCATCGGTCACTTCGGCCGGTTTGGAAGACCCGACATAGGCCAATGTGGAAAGGACGTGCGCGACCGGCCCGGCCACGGAGCCAAGCTGTGTGAAACGAACCCGCGGGGCGGCTCGGCGGCCGAAATGAACGTCGAGCTGGTCGAGCACCATGGCATGGACCGTGTATTCCAGCAGGTCGAGTCGGTTGTCGGCCCGGATCAGTTCATTGCAGTTCGCCGCGAACCGTTCGTATTGTTGGGGAGAAAGGTGCTTCAAGGCCGGGAAACTCAGTTCGACCAGCGGCAGCCGGGCATCTTCCGGCAACTGCTCTACCGCAGTACGGAGATTTTTCGTTTGTTCAAAGGATGGCGGCTCGGCGTTCTGCTGGAGTGTGGCCAGTTGCTTCGTCCGAATCTCCGGATTGCTATCCAGCAGCAGACAGTAGATGAGCGCCCGAGCGCCGTACGGATCGCGGGCGGCATCGCGCAACGGGTCCGGCATGTCTTCCAGCAAGGCGGCGGCCAGGATAACCTGCTGGTTGCCCATGGAGCCGAACCGGCCGAATACGCCGGCCGGGTCGAGCGTTTCGCCCAGCTTGCCCAGCGCATCGGGTGTTTTTGCAGCCTTGGTTCGAACCGGCTCGTCGCGGCGAACGGGTTCGACATGCTTCGGGAACTCGCCATTGAAGCTTGGATCGATCGCATGAATCCGCTCGACCAGCGGCGGATGGGTTGCGAACAGGTGCGACACGAGGCTACCGGCCGCGTTGCAGAAGAACATATGGCTGATTTCCGACCCGTGTTCGTTCTCGATCTTCGACGTGGCCGGAACGCCGCCGATTTTCTTCAGGGCGCCGGCAATGCCGTCCGGATTGCGCGTGAACTGCACAGCCGAGGCATCTGCCAGGCATTCCCGCTGACGCGATACGGCCGCGCGGATGATCTTCGCAAACAGCCAGCCAATGCCGCCAATAGCCACCAATCCTGCCCCCGTGGCCATGATTGCCAGAATGGCGCCGCCGCCTCCCTTGTCGTCGCGGGAGCTGCGCGGACGCGAATAGCCCACGCTGCGGATCAGGATCCAGCCAATCAACGCAATGATGACAATGCCATGCAGAACACCGGTCAGGCGTGTGTTCAACCGCATGTCGCCGTTGAGGATGTGGCTGTACTCGTGGGCCATAACCCCCTGCAATTCGTCGCGAGTGAGGTAGGTCAGGCAGCCCTTCGACACGCCAATAACCGCATCTCCCGGCGCGTAGCCGGCGGCGAACGCGTTGATGCTCGGCTCCTCGTCCATGACGTAAACCGGCGGAACGGGCACGCCGGAGGCCAGCGCCATCTCTTCCACGACGTTCAGCAGCCGCCGCTCGGCCAGATCGTGCGATTGCGGGCTCAGTCGCCGGCCGCCCAGCATGGCGGCAACGGCCTCGCCCCCGTGCGATAGCTGGGCAATCCTATAGGCGCTGCCTGCCCCGACGACCAGGCAGGTCCCCAGCGCCACGATCAGAAACAGGTCGGGGTGCCAGGGATTGTCCGCATATACATTCACGCCCTCGGCGCTGCCGTTAGCCACGGCCAGAATGAGAACCAACAACACGTAGATCGCCACAATAATCAGGAAGATTGCAGCGACGAAATAGAACACCAGCCGATGGGTTCGCCGGTGTGCCTGATCCTGGTGCTCGAAAAAATCCATGAGCGGGCCGCTCCGTTAGAACGATACTTTGGGTGCTTCGCGCTGACCGGGTTCCTCGATCTCGAACAGGTTGGCAGGCTGGAAGTTGAACATGCCGGCGAAGATCACCGTCGGGAAGGTCTCTCGCTGCGTGTTGTACGTGGTGACCGCGTCGTTGTACGCCTGCCGCGAGAAGGCCACCTTGTTTTCGGTCGAGGTCAGCTCTTCCTGCAGGGCCAACATGTTTTGGTTGGCCTTCAGATCCGGATAGCTTTCCGACAGGGCGAACAGGCGGCCAAGGGCGCCGGTAAGCTGTCCTTCAGCCCGGCCCAACGACTGCATGGCCGACGGATCGCCCGGATTCTGCGCGGCAGCCTGCCCGGCGGAGGCCGCCTGGTTTCTTGCGTTGATCACGGCCTCGAGCGTTTCCCGCTCGTGCTTCATATATCCTTTGGCCGTCTCAACCAGATTGGGGATCAGGTCGTAACGCCGTTTCAACTGCACGTCGATCTGTGCAAAGGCGTTACGGAACCTGTTGCGGAGCGCAACCAACCGATTGTAGATGCCGACCACCCAAAGGACCAGCAGGAACAGAACGACCAAAAGACCAATGAGAACGTACACGGCAGTCATCGAATTCTCTCCTGGGATGAATTGGCCGGCGTCCACGGCAGTCGTCGGGCGTTCTCCTGGAATAGACCGCGGAGAAGCACGACTGCTGTGTCCACCCGGGGCTGCTTGTTTCCATGCAGTTCCGACACATCAAGGGAAACGCCGTCTAGCGCGGCTTCGCCAATGACAGGTGAAACTGCCCGTGAAGCCTATAATCTACCTAACGCAATGGGCTGCGGATAGGGGGCGGGGCGAACTGCTCAGAATCCGCAAGTTACGCATCCTCGAAGAGTCTTATCGAATGACGGCCGGCTTGTCGGCAACGGTCCGTTCAGGCCGCCGGGCCAGAAGGGTCAGCTCGCCTTTCTCCGGAAAACGCGGACGTCGCGCCATCACGGTTACGTCCGGCGGCAGAAACGGTTCGAGTTCCGCCATCTTCGAGCTTTCGGTAATCAGAAAGCCTGCCGGATTCGTGGCGAAGAACTCCACCACCTCTTCGGGCTCCGTGCATTTCCGGACTGGTCTACCGTTGTAGAACACCATACTGGGACGGAAGAAACCGAATGTACCGACCTCCTCGCCGGTGGCGCCGTGATCTCGGTGAAGCCTTCGTACGATCTCCTGTGATGCTTGGAACTGATCGACCCAGGGGGCAGCCCCATTCCACAGAACCACGACGGTCATCACGGCAGTAACGCACACGGCGGCAACGGCCGCGCCAAGCCGGCGCCGTTCTGAAAGGACGATTGCCGCCAGGCCGCCGACCGCGGCAGGAACGCCTATCAGTCCGAGCCAGGCCATTTCATGCTGCACCGCCTTCACCAGGCCGGCGCGATCCAGCAGCGTCTGCCCGCCGAACTCCACCAGCGCGATGATGGGGAATACGGCAATCATTCCCAGGCCGACAAAGGCGATGGTGCCGAATGCGCCACGGCGCCAGCGCGTGGCAACCGAATCGGGAGCCGAAAGCCACCCGTCGAGCCCGAAGCCGAAGAAGAGCGCCAACGCTGGATAGGCAGGCAAGACGTAGTTCGGCAGCTTCGTGGCCGCCAGCGAGAAGATTCCCACGTACACGCCAGCCCAGCATGAAATCAGGATCAGGGCGAACCGATGCCGCGCCCCGCCCCGCATGGCTTTTACCCACAGAATACCGGCAGGCGTAAGGAACACGGTCCAGGGGAACATTCCGATGATGATGGAGAGGGGGTAGTAAACGATCGAGCCGCTGTGACTTTCCATGGACGTAGCCGCCCGGTGGAAGTGGTGAAGGCCGAAGAACTCCTGCAGAAAAGCACCTTCGGTCTGTACACCCACGGCATAATACCACGGGCCGGCCACCGCCAGGATTACGAGAATGCAGGTCAGCGGCCGCATGAGCCACACAGTGCGCACGAAGTTCACCGGGCCGAACGGCCGCAACGCTTCTCGCAATCGTCGCCATGCCGGTGCATCGCTCGGCAAAACGCGCCTGGCCGTTGTGCACAGCAGGAACAGGCCGATCACAGCCATGGGGAACAGGAATCCGATGGGCCCCTTGGTCAGCGCCCCCAAGCCCATGACGGCATACATGACTGCAAACGGCATCCAGCGTGCAGGTAAACGTTTGGGTTCGCCTAGGCGAGCGGCGGAATCAAACATACAAGCACGCGGCGCAAGCAAGTGAGTCCAGCCGACACACTTGCTGGCGTTTTGTGCTTGTACTTCCGGTGAATCTGTATCCGTCGTTCGCCCTGTGGAGTCTTCGATCGATTCGCGCCGCGTTGCAGCGAAGCCGTGGACGGCGAAGATATACAGAGAAAGCGTCGCGAAGAACGTGAGGAAGCAATCGGGGGTTGCGGCGCGGCCCACCACGGTGAACATGAGGCTTGTGCCCAGGACAATCGCGGCGAACAGCCCGGCTCGACGGTTGAATACGACCGAACCGAACCGGTACGTCAGCAATACCGACGCAATGGCGAACACGGCGGAGAAGCACCGTGCGCCCAATTCGCCGACACCGAAAAGCCCGAATCCCGCCATCATCATCCAGTACATCCAGGCCGGTTTGTGGCCGAACATCTGGCCGTTGAAGTACGGCACGACCCAGTCGCCCCGCGCGTACATCTCGGCTGCTGCGCTGGCGAAGAAGCCCTCGTCTTCATCCCACAATCGCGTCGCGTCGAGTCCCGGCAGGAACACGACCAGCCCCATCGCCAGAACCAGCCAGAGATACGGCCTTCGCAGTTCCTCTTTCCACGAAAGCACGCGTTGAGATACGGCGCTGCCAGTGGCCGCTTCACGCAGCACGGATCGAGACATCGAGTTCCTCACGATCAGGGGTGGGAAGGGGTGGTAGCGACGCCACGTACTGTTGGGCTCGGGCGCCCGAGTAGTTCCAGCGAATCCGCAGCAGATCGAGCCCGGCAATTGCGAAATGCCGGGCACGCAGTTTGGAGCCCGGCTGCTCGCGCCAACGGTCCAGCGGCAGTTCATACACCGACCGCCGCAGTACAGCAGGCCCGCCGCGAACGGCCGCCAGGCGGGCCATCAACTCGACGTCGAAGACCCACCGCGACAGAAAAGGATGGAACAGCACGGCCCATAGCTCGTGCGATGCACGGAAAAGCTTCGCCCCGCATTGTGTGTCGTACATCCCCAGACCGAGGATCAACGAGGCGGCTCGCGCGAACGTACGCCCCAAGACGGAACGCATCGGATGCCGCTGAATGCTCCGCCCCAGCAGGGGAATGCGACTGCCAAGAACCACGTCGATCTCATCGTGCTCCGCAAGAACTCGGCGAAATCGGGCGATGGCTTCCAGCGGGGTGGCTAGATCGGCATCCCAAAACCCGATGCAGGCGGGGCGGCCGGCCATCGCACGTTGCATCCCTTGGCGCACGGCTTCGCCTTTGCCGGAATTCTGGGCCAAGTCCACCTGCTCGAACCGGTGGGGGCTGGTTTCGCACATCCGTGCAAGCACGGAACCCGTGGCATCGGTACTCCCGTCGTTGACCATGATGAAACGCACGTCCTCCGCCGTACCGGCAAACCGGAGGAAGGAGGTGCTATCCAGGCGAATCGCCTCGTTGTAGCAAGGGACAACGATCGTTGTAGGCAGGCCTTCCATGGATGGTTCGCTAGGGGAGGATGAGAAAAGACCGCCTGCACTTCCTCCACAGACGGGACCGCGGATCATACGGGATAGCCTGACATGGGGACAACCCAGAAAAAGCCAGAATTGCGAACCGATGGGCCCTTCGGTTCGCCCCAGCCCTCGCCTCTTCTTGCTACCGCGAGAAGATGGAAGAAATACACAGCCTGGGCTGCAAGAAAGAAAGGCAGGGCGGGTCGCAAGCGCGACCCGCCCTGCATGTTATTACGTGGTGGGGCACAAACTGCCTCACCCTACAGATTCATTCTAGAACAAGCCGAGCGCTACGAGGCTGTAGCGCACGACGAACCCGGCGGCGACAACGCTCACCACGCTCATGAGCTTGATGAGGATGTTCAGGCTTGGGCCGGAGGTGTCCTTGAACGGATCGCCCACGGTATCGCCGACCACGGCCGCCTTATGGGCGTCGGTGCCTTTGCCGCCGTGCGCGCCCTTCTCGATATACTTCTTGGCGTTATCCCATGCACCGCCTGCGTTGGCCATAAACACGGCCACGCAGAACCCGCACGTCAGGGCGCCAATCAGCAGGCCAACCACACCGGCGACGCCGAAAATCCATCCGGTAACAACCGGTACGGCCAAGCCGAGGATCGAGGGCACGATCATTTCGCGCTGCGCGGCCTTGGTGCTAATGGCCACGGGTGTGGCGTAGTCGGGCTTTTCCTCGCCCGTCATGATGCCCGGATGCTCGCGGAACTGGCGACGCACCTCTTCGACCATGCCGAACGCCGCGCGGCCGACCGCCTGCATGGTCATCGCGCAGAAGACGAACACGGCCATGGCGCCAAGGAAAACGCCTGCGATGACCTTCGGGTTCATCAGGTTGGCTTCATAGTAGTTCATCCAGTCGAGCATGCTGGCCGTCCGAACTTCGGTAAGCTCGGCTTCATTGCCTTCGAAGGAGACGACGCTGGGAGCATTCTCCTGCTCCTCCACGCGGAGCACCTCGGCCGGAACGGCGACTGGGCCCTTCGTAGCGTCCAGGTTCTCCCACGACTGGTGGTTGGCTGCATGGCGGATGTCGTCAGGCATGACAAGGAAGGCGCGTCCACCCATGGTTCCGGGATGCTTTTCGCTCTCGACCACCTCGATCACGAGGTTCCGATTGACCTTGTAGAGTTGACCTTCTTGGGGCTGGTCAATCTGCTTGGCGACAACATCGTTCCCCCAACGGTCGAAGCCCATGCGGACCTCTTCCATGTAGGCGGCCAAAAGGGCCAGTGCGGTCAGGGCCGCCGAACCGATGGCGAATCCCTTGCCGGTGGCGGCTGTGGTGTTGCCCAACGCGTCAAGGGCATCAGTCCGCTCGCGGACCATCGGGTCCAGGCCGGACATCTCGGCGTTGCCGCCGGCGTTGTCGGCAATCGGGCCGTAGGCATCGGTCGCCAGACTGATCCCAAGTGTGCTCAACATGCCAACCGCAGCGATACCGACGCCGTACAGGCCCATGGCAAACCAGGTTACGTCGTTAAGATTCCACTTTGCAGCGAAGCCAAAAGCCAGGATCATGGCCACAACGACGACGACAACCGGGGCCCAAACGCTCCTCATGCCGTCGGCAATACCAGCGGTCACAATGGTGCCGGGGCCGGTCAAAGACTGGTCGGCCAGCTTCCGCGTTGGAGCGAACTCGTCGCTCGTGCAGTATTCGGTCCACTTGCCGATCAGCCAACCGGCCGCCAGACCGGTAATAATGCTGACGCATACCCCAAGGAAATTGGGCAGCATCCAGTAGACAAGGCCGAGGGAGACAATCGCCACGCCGATGCAGGCGAGGTCGACACCACGTGCGAGGGCCTTCAGCAGTGATTTCTGCGAAGCATCTTCTTCGGTTCGCACCATGAAGACGCCAGCGACCGAAAGAAGGATTCCCACGCCTGCCAGCACTACCGGCAGAAACATCGCGCGAAGCTGCATGTCGCCTGCGGTGAACCCTTCGGGCAAGAGTCCTGTGCCAGTGAATGCGGCCACGCCCAACGCCGAGGTGGCCAGAATCGATGCACAGTAGGACTCAAACAGGTCGGCGCCCATGCCGGCCACGTCGCCTACGTTGTCGCCCACGTTGTCGGCAATCGTAGCGGGGTTCCGCTTGTCATCTTCGGGAATGCCGGCCTCAACCTTGCCGACCAGGTCGGCGCCGACGTCGGCTGCCTTGGTGAAGATACCGCCACCGACACGAGCGAACAATGCTTGGGTACTTGCCCCCATGCCCGAGCACAGCATGATGACGCTGATTTCTGCCAAACTCATCTCCGCGAAACCCAGTTTGGGCAACAACGAGTACAGAATCAGGAACCAGACTGTGGTATGTAGCAGGCCGAGTCCCACTACAGTCAGGCCCATGACAGCCCCTGAACGAAAGGCCACCTGGAGCCCCTGGTTGAGCGACTTCTGGGCACCGGCGGCAGTTCGGTTCGAGGCCAGCGTGGCCGTTTTCATACCGACATATCCGGCCAGGGCGCTGGTGATACCCCCGGTGAGGAATGCAAGTGGCACCCAAACGCTTTGTACTTTCATTCCAAAAGCCATATAGGCCAGCAGGCCGGCAATGACTACAAAGACGATGCCAACGATCTTGTATTGCTGCCAAAGATAGGCATTGGCGCCCTCGCGCACCGCCGTGGCAATCTCGATCATCTCGTTGGTGCCCGGGTCGGCCTTCAGCATGTTTCCGAAGAAACGGTAGGCAAACACCAGAGCTACGAGCGAGCTGCCAAAGGCAATCGCCCAGTAAACGTACTCCATTGGATCTCTCCTCTACTCTAAAAGGCTAATGGTAACGTGCAAACCATAAAGCTGCGAAGTGTATCCGATCCCTTCGCTACCTGTCAACCATACCGCACGGATTCGGGGCATGCAGACGCGCTTTTCCCCCCTGTCCGGCCCGCAGAATTGCGCCCGTGACGCGGAACTGCCCTCCCGCGTCTTCCTGAAAAGATTGCGGGGGTGGGGGCGCCTGCCGCCAACGACAGCCAAAGCTGCCAAATACGCACCCCCAATGAGGGGCCATCGCCTGCGCGGCGAGATTAGCTGACCCTTCCATTGGCTCTTCCGCTTCTGGGTGCAGACTGCGGCAAAGTAGCAGGCACGCTCCGTCGTGCCGTCCGCCGAAGTGGCAACCAGCCTCACTTCAGACGCGTAGTCTGCACCCAGAAGCGGCAGAGACGATCGGTTCTTCCCCGGCCGCCGTCGATTCAGAATCCCTCGACGACATTGCCGTCATTGCGGCAGCACAGACTCCAGAACGTCTCCGGGTTCATCGACTCTGCCAGAAAATGGACCGATCCGTCGCACATGGCCACATTGATTCCACCGGAATGGAAGCTATACGGCGACTGGTTATTGTTGCAATTCATAATGCAACTGCCTCGTGCCGTCGTCCCGCCCCCGGCGGCCGGATGGATGAAACTGGGCGTGGCGCCATCGGCCGTGTAGGGTACAACGAAGATCCCGACCGTATCGGGCCACTCCCCATACCAGCCGAAATACGCCGGCGGATTGTCGTTCGGCCGTGTAAGGATGTAGTTGACCGGGCTTCCGGCGCTTTCGAGCATCAAGACGGTATTGCTCAGGCCGTCGGTAATATCCCTGGGCCTCTTCGGCCGCGCCGAACCGGAGGCGATTGTCTCGTCGGCCAACGCGCCGCTGCCGAACGACTCTCCGTCGAAGTCCATGATCACGCGCGGATGCATATAATCGGTTGCCTGGGTTGTGAAACCCGAGGGAGTCTCTGCACCCTTAGCAAACCGGTTGTAGACAGGCATAATCCGATCTCCGGGGACAGACGGGCATTGGTAGACCGCAATGGCCATATTGACCGCCCGCTGGTTGTCGGCGTGATCGAACCCTTTCCCGTAGTCGTATAGTTCCGCCAGGTTCGACTGCTCTACGTACGGCAGAATAAGCGTCAGCAGACCGTTCACCGTGGTTCGACTGCTGCCAGACGGTTTGAAGATAATGCGCGACGGTGGATAGGTCCGCAACGCGACCTCATAGTTGGTGATGGCCAACGCAATCTGCTTCAGATTATTCGTGCAGCTCATCCGCCGCGCCGCTTCACGCGCTGATTGAACGGCCGGCAGCAGCATTGCAATCAGAATACCGATGATGGCAATCACTACCAGTAGCTCCACCAGCGTAAAACCGTGACGTGGACGCGTCATCGTGCTGTCTCCCTCAAAGGTCTGCTGATCCACCGCAAACGGCCAGTATAGGATTGACACCCAAGGGTGGCAAGCGAGGGAATCCGGAAGAGCCCCTCGTGGGGCCGTTCTGCACCGATACGAATGCTCCCCGTTCGCACTCTCGGCTTTGGCCCTAGGCGAGAGAAGCCGCCGAAGGGGCAGGGATTTCGGAACCAAGCATGCCCCAAAAAGCGATAGAATACCTCGCAGATATGGGTATCCCTTTCTGCGCATGTCTTGACAGGCTTGCATCTTAAGACCAACATAGAGATAGGTGGCTGGCGAGACGCTTCGAGGCTCGATTCCGATTCGCCCCTCGTTCGGCAGCTTGTACGCGGAGAGGGAAGTGCCTTTCATGATCAGTTCGAATCCGAAGCAACAACGAACCGTCGGCGTGTTTTTGGAGGTCGGTCGCGCCGCCATGCGCAGGGCTGTCAGCGGCGTGATGAAGTTCGCGCACGAGCGAGGCAACTGGAACGTCTGTCTTCCGGAAAGCCACAGCAGTCCTTCGCTGGAAAGCATGCTGGTCGGACACTGGTCCGGAGTGATTGTCGGATTCGACGATCCGAACGGGCCCGAACTGCTGAGACTCTCGATGCCGCTTGTGGGCATCGGAGGCGGGTATGGCTGGTTTCGGCCCGATATGCGTATTCCCTACGTGGGAACCGACAACACGGCCGTCGCCGAATTGGCCGCCCAGCACCTGCTGGAACGCGGGTTCGTGCATTTCGCCTACTGCGGTTACAATCCCACGCCCGTAAACGGCTGTTGCCACAAACGCCAGCAGGCGTTCTGCGAGGCCGTCGAACGAGCCGGTTATGCCTGTGCGGTGCACAATGCACCGGACACGACCACGGCCACCTGGGAAAGACTCTGCGGCGAGTTGGCCCAGTGGCTCATCGGTCTGCCTCGCCCGTTGGGACTTATGACCTGCAACGATTCGCGAGCGATCCAGGTCATGGAGGCGTGTCGAACGGCCGGTTTGCGTGTTCCGGAAGACGTCGCGGTCGTTGGTGTGGATAACGAAGAGGCGGTCTGCCCGTTCACCGACCCGCCGTTGACGAGCATCGACCAGGGGGCGCAACAGACCGGCTACGAGGCCGCTTCCCTGTTGGATCAGTGGATGAACGGAGAGACGGTGACGCCGGGCCAACGGTGGGTATCGCCCGTAGGGATTATCGCTCGCGGTTCGACCGAAATCCTCGCAGTCGATGACAGCGACGTCGCCGCCGCCCTGCAGTTCATCCGCGAACACGCCTGCGAACGAATCGGTCTGGACGACGTGAGCGAGGCGATCGGTTCGACCAATGCAACCCTGCGGCGCCGGTTCAAAGCGGTCGTGGGACGCACGGTTCACCATGAAATTCAGCGAGTTCGCCTGGAGTCGGCGAAACGGCTGCTGGTCTCCACCGACTGGACCTTCCAGAAGATCGCCAGGCGGTCCGGCTTCAGTTCGGCGCAACACATGAGCACGCGAATCCGCCAGGCGACGGGGCATACACCTCGCCAGTATCGGGATCGCTATGCCGTGGCGGATTCTCCCTCCTCGGCCGACTGCGCCGCGCAATAACGCCTCCAACCGCATCGCGGTTGCACAAGGAAGTTCGCGCCCCACCACCGCATTCCAACCGCAACGCGGTTGCAGAACAAAGCCCAGGGTCGCGAAGCGCACCCTGGGTTCACGTGCCACATCTCCATGACAACCGCAACGCGGTTGCACAACCAAACGTCCTCCCGTGGCCGTGACGGGGTCCGTCGCGTCCGTTGTAAAACCCCGTTGGGGTTTGGGCGTGCGTATGACGCCGGTACCCAGGGTGCGCTGCGCGCCCCCGGGCTTTGTTGTTAAACACCTTCGGCGTTACGCAACCATGGCCACATCGTACGTCCCCAACGCAGGCTGCCCCACGCCAACCGCAACGCGGTTGTACAACAAAGCCCAGGGTCGCGCAGCGCACCCTGGGTTCACGCCCCACCACCCCGCGCCAACCGCAACGCGGTTGCACAACCAAACGCCCTCCCGTGGCCGTGACGGCGCCCGTCGGGTCCGTTGTACAACCCCGTTAGGGTTTGGGCATACGCACAACCCACGTACCCAGGGTGCGCTACGCGACCCTGGGCTTTGTTGTTGAACGCCTTCGGCGTTACGCAACCATGGCCACATCGTACGTCCCCAACGCAGGCCGCCCCACGCCAACCGCAACGCGGTTGCACAACAAAGCCCAGGGTCGCGAAGCGCACCCTGGGTTGGCGCCCCCACCACCCCATTCCAACCGCAACGCGGTTGTACAACAAAGCCCAACTCCAAAATGTGGTGTTTAGCGTCTTGGGCGTGGGGTTCCCCGGCTCGCATCACAACCCACCCCACCATATTAGACGACACTCACCACGCGGAGTAGCTGCTCCAGTCACGGTTTTGTGCCGCGCGCCTTTTATGCACAGGTTTGCGCGTATTTTTTACGTTGCGAATTTGGCAGTGCGAAACTCCAATAGAGAAAGAGGGGAAGTGCGCCTTGCTCACGCGTGACCACGTGCAGCAAGGGCTGAACTGCGAGACATGCCAGGGCCTGGCAGCAGCGCTGTGTTTGCACTTAAGGATGGAAGAGCCAATCTTGTGCTAGACAATTGGCCCACCGGAGCGTGTTACGGAAACCCCAAGTTCACGCGAAGCTACGGCGGATTCGAGGTATGTACTCATTCTGAACTTCTGATTTTCTGCGAGGGTCTCGACATGCAATCCCGCGTAACGACCGGACCAGTGGCAGCCCGATTTCTCGGCGCCTTTCTTGGCGCATCCGGATCGCATTTCGGCTCACTCATGACCATACTCGCTCGCGCCGCGGCGTGCGTCGCGCTGGCCGCACTCGTGGCCTTTTCCGCCTCCGCGCGAGCGGACGACCGCACGTGGACCGGCGGTGGCGTGAACGATTTGTGGACCACGGCCGACAACTGGCTCTCCGGCGAAGCGCCCGTCGCGGGCGACGCATTGTCTTTCGGCGGTACCACACGCCTTGCGCCTTCAAACGACATCGCGGCCGATACGTCCTTCGCAGGCATCACGTTCAACAGCGGCGCTGGCGCATTCGTGCTTTCCGGCAACCGCATTACCTTGGGCGGCAACGTGACGAACAATGCGGCCAGCCCCCAAACGGTGCAACTCGACATGATCCTCGATTCGACTCGCACTGTTGCAGGCAGCGATAGCATTACCCTCGCGGGCGTTCTCAGCGGCGACGGCGGCCTGACCAAAAGCGGTTCGGGTGAACTCCTCCTGTCCGGCTCCAGCCCCAACACCTACAACGGCGTGACCACCGTTAGCGGCGGGACTCTCCGCCTAGGTAAGACGGCCGGCGTCATTGCGGTGCCCGGTGACCTGGTGATTTCGGGCGGCGGGGTGACCTTCAGCGCCAGCAATCAGATCGCCGACGGCGCCGCAGTCACCATGAGCGGGAGCACGAGCGTACTGAATGGCACCGCATTCAACGCCGACTTCTATGCCGTGAACGAAACCATTGGCAGCCTCGTTGTGACCGGCGGTTCCTTCAACTCGGGAACCAATGGGACGGGCTGGACCGTTACCGGCGCCGCCAGTTTCACCGGCGGAGCGGGAAACACCAAGTTCCTAGGCCATAGCAGCAGTACCTCGCGATTCGGCAGCCTGAACCTGACTAATATGACCGCCACGGCCGGAGGCACAGCCAACACGGCCAACAGCTTTACCCTCTATGGAAACAACTCCGGCAAGCAGTCGTCCATCTTCGTCGGCAGCGGCGGGCTGACACTCGACAACAGCGTGATCAACCTGCGCCGGGGCAGCGTGACAAACGCCCGGGGCAGCCGGCTCGTCCTCGACGGGAACGTGACAACCACGGGTACGTCGCCTTCGGCCATCTCCGAGGATACCGCAGGCGGTACCATCGGCGCCATCGCCGTGGAACTCAGCAGCACGACCGGCGACGTTATCCGCGAGTTCAATATTGGTGGAGGCGGGGCCAACTTGACCATCGGCATACCCGTCACCAACGGCGCGTCCACCAGCGCCGGAATCACCAAGATCGGTGCAGGCATGCTGACTCTATCCGGGGCCAACACGTTCTCGGGCGATACGAAGGTCAGCGCCGGAACGCTGCGCTTGGGCGACTCCCTGGCCTTGCAGAACAGTACTTTCGACACCCAGACCGGATCGGTTGGCACGTTGAGCTTCGGCGCCCTCGCAAACGCCACCTTCGGCGGCCTGCAAGGCTCCAACGGCCTTGCGCTAGTGAACGAGGCTTCCGGCGCAGTGGCCCTCACCGTCGGCGGCAACAAGGCCAGCACCACCTTCTCCGGCAGCCTGTCGGGCACGGGCAGTTCGCTGACCAAGACCGGCACGGGCACGCTCACCCTCTCCGGCGCCACGGCCAATACTTACACCGGCCTGACCACCGTTAGCGACGGCACGCTGAAATTGAGCAAGACATCCGGCGTTAACGCCATTGCCGGCAACGTCCTCGTCAATGGCGGAAAGCTGCAATGGGGTAATGCCAATCAGGTGGCCAATACGGCGAGCATCACCCTCAACTCCGGCATTCTACTGACCAACACCGACACGGTTGCAAACGTGACCATCAACGGCACGAACGCCGGCGGACAGACCTACATCCACGGTTTAACGATTACCGATACGTTGACACTCGCCGGCGGCCTGCCATATCTCGGCAGTAGCACTACGACAACCGCCAACAAGGTGGTGATGACCACGGGCGGCGCCATCGAAATGGCCGCCAACGCCGGCGACACGACGATGAACATCGGCGGCGGTGGGCTGAGTATGACCGACGCCGTGTGGCATCTGGGCTTGCTGGGGGCGTACGCTTCGCCACTGATTTCGCCGGATACGGCCCAGATCAACCTCGGCGGCAACTTCACCGGCGCCGGCATCAGTAGCATTAAATACTACAACACCAACGGTCCCCGGCTGCTCGACCTCCAGGGCGCTACCCGGACTTTCGACATCACCGATGGCACGACGACTATCGACGCGACCATCCAAAATGGCGGCCTGACCAAGACCGGCGTCGGAACGCTTACCCTCAGCGGCGTCAACACGTTCTCGGGCGGAACGAAGGTTGACGCCGGAATACTGCGACTGGACAATTCCCTGGCCCTTCAGAACAGCACGTTCGACACGCAGACGGGATTGGTCGGCACATTAAGCTTCGGCGCCCTCACCAGCGCTACTTTCGGAGGACTGCAGGGCGCCAACGACCTCGCGCTGGTGAACGACTCTTCGGCTGCGGTGGCCCTCACCGTCGGCGGCAACGACGCGAGCACAACTTTCTCCGGCAGCCTGTCGGGCACGGAAGGTTCGCTGACCAAGATCGGCACGGGCACGCTCACCCTCTCCGGCGCCACGGCCAATACCTACACCGGCACGACCACCGTCAGCGGCGGGGTGCTTGTTCTGAGTAAGGCGTCCGGCGTCACTGCAGTGCCCGGCGATCTGGCCATCTCGAACGGCGCCAAGGTGCTTTTTAGCGCCAGCGGCGTGAACGAGCAAATCGCCAACGGCGCCGCGGTCACGATGAGCGGCGCGAACAGCGGCTTCAATTGTACCGGGTTCAATAGCAACTTCCGGGACATCACGGAAACCATCGGCAGCCTCGATGTGAGCGGCGGCGTGTTCCATACGGGCACGGCTCCCTGGACCGTGACCGGCTCTGTCCATTTCGCCGGTGAGGGAAACACCATCTTCTTGGGCAATAGTGGCAGCACATCACATTTCGGCAGCCTGAGCCTGACTGGCATGAACGCCGCCAGTTCGGGAAACGTGCCGAATAGCTTCAATATCTACGGAAACGCGAGCCCGCAGTCATCCGTCTTCGTCGGCAGCGGCGGGCTCACTCTCGACGGCAGTGTGATCTACCTGCGCAACGGTAGCTTGACAGGCGCCAAGGGCAGCCGGTTGGTCCTCGACGGCGACGTGACGACTACGGGAACGGCGCTGTCCAAGATTTCGGAAGATACCGCGAGCGGGCAGTACGGAACGATCGCCGTCGAACTCAGCAGTACGGCCGCCGCCGTTACCCGCACTTTCAATATTGGCGCCGGCGGGGCCGATCTGACCATTAGCGTGCCGGTCACCAACGGCGCATCGACCAGTGCCGGGCTGACCAAAACCGGCAGCGGTACGCTCACCCTCAGCGGAGCGAGCACCTACACTGGCCCGACGGCGGTCGAGGCCGGAACCCTGCTGGTCAACGGCAGCGTCACCAGCGATGTTGCGGTCAACGGCGGATGGCTCAAGGGCGGTGGGACGGTCGGCGGCGTGGTCATCGGCCCGGCAGGCAGCATCTCGGCCGGCAACTCGCCCGGTCTGCTTTCCGTCGATGGCGACTACGAGCAATCCGGCCTCATGCTGGCCGAACTGGCCGGTACGACCCAGGGGCTGACGTACGACTCCATTGCCGTGTCCGGCGCTGCCACCTTTGGCCCGGGTGCGGTGATCGACGTCGACCTGATCGGCTTCGATCCCCTCTTCGGTGACGTTTTCGACATCCTCACGGCAGACGAGGGAATCGACGCAGACCTCAACAGCCTCGTCTTCGACTATTCGGACGCTGAGACGCAGTATTTCCTGCGTGCACAAATCGTCTCCCTTGGCGGGCCGGCCGAGGCCTTGCGGCTGACGGCGGTGCCGGAACCCTCGGCCTTCATCCTCCTGGCTCTCGGGGCCGGCCTGCTCGCCTGGCCGGGCCGTCACCGCAAGCGGGCAGTGCAGGGCGAACCGAGGAAACATCACGGAGTATACATCCGGTAGTGGAAGAGAAATCATTTCTCTCGACAGGGGAACTGCAATGAGTCAAACGATCGGAAAGCGAGCCGTGGTTGTTTTTGCCCTCTTGGTGGCTATCGGTTGTACCGTGGGTGGGCAATACGCCTGCGGGCAGACGATCGCCATTCAGGACTGGTCGGGGACGATGCAGTACACGGCGCAGTTCAAGGGAGTCACCGGGGGTTACGAGTTCACGGTTGGGGATACCCCGCTTATCGTTACCAAGCTGGGGTTCTTCGACTACGGCGCCAATGGACTGAACGAGTCTCACGATGTGGGCATCTGGCTGGCAGGCAACTCCACCGCACTGGCAACCGCCACAATAACGACGACCTCGCCGCTCGAGGGGGCGATAATCGACACCGATAAGGGCCAGTTCAGGTTCGAGCAACTCGCCTCCACCGTAAGATTGAGCGCGAATACTACCTATCGGATCGGCGCGTACTTCAGCAGCACCCACAACGATCCATGGGCGCAATCCACCAGTGCCGCTGTCTCCTGTACGACCGCCAGCCAGATCAGCTACGGCACCCCTCGCTACTATTATTCCGGCGGACTGTCCTATCCTGGCGACTTGGGCGGTCGAGATCTCGCTTACATCGGCCCGAATTTCCAGTTCGTGCCACGGGACAACTACTACCGAATGGAAACCGACGCTGGCCTGGCCGTAAGCCCCGGCCTGGCCGCCAGTGTGGTGGACGACACAAGCCTGTTCCAGTACCACGGTGCGGCGCTGCCCGCCGGCGGTCCGCCAACGTACAGCAGCGATGTACCCGGGTCATTGATCGTGCAAAATGGTGTCGAAACGCCCAATCTGTCGGCCCTCTCGTTCAATGGCGCCGGCGCGTATGTCGAACTGGGCGACCAGCCCTTCCTGGAAACATTGCCCCAAGATGATTTCACCATCGAGTTCTTCCTCAAGACGCCTGAGCGCGATAGTCGCTCTGTCTTGGTGGGTACCTTTACCGGGGTTTCGAGTGGTACGTTGAATCTCGAGATCGGCGGGGCGACGCATGGGACTAGGCAGGGTCGTTTGCGCGCGTATCTTTGCGGCGCCAATGAGCTTGCCGACTTCTGGGGCACAACCAATATCTCGGATGATGAGTGGCACCACGTGGCCCTGGTCCGTTCGGGGACGGGAACCGGCAGTGACTTGGTTCAGTTATACGTCGATTACCAACTCGACAACTCGGTGACCAAAAACGTCGGGGCGTACACGATTCTAGCCGACTTCTTCCGCCTCGGGGACGACAGCCGCAGTCTCTACTACGAAGGCCTGCTGGACGAGTTCCGCATTTCCCGCGAGGCGCTCGACGTGAGCGACTTCCTGCGGGCCGGCCGCACGTGGTCAGGCGGCGGCGCGGATAACCTCTGGACGACGGCGGCCAACTGGGTTGGCGCCACGGCCCCCACCGCAGGTAACGCCCTGTTCTTCGGCGGTACCACACGGCTTACGACTGAAAACAACTTCTCGGCCGACACCTCCTTTGCAGGCATCACGTTCAACAGCGACGCCGGCGAATTCGTGCTCTCTGGCAACCGTATTACCCTCGACGGCAACCTGACGAACAATGCGGCCAGCGTCCAAACGGTGCAACTCGACATGATCCTGGATTCGACTCGCACCGTTACAGGCAGCGGTAACATTACCCTCGCGGGCGTTCTCAGCGGCGACGGCGGCCTGACCAAAAGCGGTTCGGGTGAACTCCTCCTGTCCGGCTCCAGCCCCAACACCTACAACGGCGTGACCACCGTTAGCGGCGGGACTCTCCGCCTGGGTAAGACGGCCGGCGCCATTGCGGTGCCCGGTGACCTGGTGATTTCGGGCGGCGGGGTGACCTTCAACGCCGACAACCAAATCGCCGACGATGCCGCGGTTGTCGTGAGCGGGGGTGGCACCTTCAATGGCACCGCGTTCAATAGCGGCTTCCGCGCCCAAAATGAAACCATTGGCAGCCTCATCGTAACCGGTGGCTCCTTCAATACGGGAGGTGGCGGGACGGGCTGGAACGTGACCGGCGCCGCCAGCTTCACCGGAGGAGCGGGGGTCAACAATACCCGCTTCTTAGGCCATAGCCAGAGCACCACGCGCTTCGGCAGCCTGAGCCTGACCAACATGACCGGTACGGCCGGAGACACGGCAGATAGGGCCAACAGCTTTACCCTCTACGGAAACAACGCCTCGAAGCAGTCGTCCATCTTCATCGGCAGCGGCGGGCTGACACTCGACAACAGCGTGATCAACCTGCGCCGGGGCAGCGTGACAAACGCCCGGGGCAGCCGGCTGATCCTCGACGGGAACATGACAACCACGGGTACGTCGCCTTCGGCCATCTCCGAGGATACCGCAGGCGGTACCATCGGCGCCATCGCCGTGGAACTCAGCAGCACGACCGGCGACGTTATCCGCGAGTTCAATATTGGCGGAGGCGGGGCCGATCTGACGATCGGCGTGCCCGTCACCAATGGCGCGGCTAGTAGCGCCGGGATCACCAAGATCGGCGACGGTACGCTCACCCTCAACGCAGTCAACACGTACAACGGTTTGACCACCGTCCTGGGCGGCACGCTGGAAGTGACCGGCTCGCTGGCGAACAACACGTCGGCCGACGTGCTGGTCGCCTCCGCCGGCACGACCTTCGACGGCACGGAGCCGGCCATTGTGCGATCGGTCGCCGGCGGAGCGCCCTTTGCGGACCTCGGCTCGCAGATTATCGGCGACCGGTTGTTCGGTACGCGGGCCGATCTCCTGGCCGGCACGAACCAGGGCGGCGATCCGTTGACGGTTGGCATGGCCTGGCGCATGTTCGCCGACGCCGAGCCGCAGAGTACGGCCCCTTGCCTCCACGCGGTCAGCGACGTGGTGCAATTGACCGGCATCACCGAGACGAGCCCCTTCGTACTGCAAATGACGTACGACGCAAACCTGGTAACCCCCGCGACCGAGCGCGGCCTGCAGTTGGCGTGGCTCGACGAGGCGCAGTGGGTCAACGCGGTGGCGGGCAATTCCGACATTGGGGACGATGCGGTCGCGCGGTACTTGGGTTCGTGGGACGCTTTCACCAGTGATTACGGCAGCGATTTGAACGCGCTGCTCGGCTCCTGGGGCGTCGACAAGGGCAGTGCGGCGGTCTGGGCCGTGCTGAACCACAGCAGCGAGTTCGGCGTCCTTGTACCCGAGCCGGGCACGTGGCTGATGCTTCTGGCGGCCGCGGTGGCGGGGTTGCTGTTGCGGCGGAAGGGAAAGAGGTGAACTGGTTCGGAAGGTGGTGTCCGCGTTGATGTACACAAGTCACCCGTCTGGGCAGGCATCCGGACCGAAGGGTAAGCGCCGGGAGACCTGGGGGGCTTCGTCCCGGAGGGGTCGCAAGGTTGTAGCCACCGACGCGCAACCCGTGGAATAGAGGTTGACACTCAGTAATAGCCCCGGACTTGTGGGCAACAAGGGCGATGCTTCGTCGTTGTATAGAAGTTGGGACTGTAAGAAGGGCCACCGGGCGGGCAAGCCGGCTGGTAGTGCAAACGAGGGTGACGCGGCTCGTTCAGGGAACGGAACAGAATCATGGCATCCAAAATCCAGAATCCCAAATACGCCTTCACCCTGGTTGAATTGCTCGTGGTCGTTGCCATCATTGGCATCCTCATTGCCCTGTTGCTGCCGGCGGTGCAAAGCGCCCGCGAAGCCGCCCGCCGATTGCAGTGCAGCAACAAGCTCAGACAACTGGCGCTGGCGCTGCACAACTACCACTCGGCCCACGGCGTATTCTCGCCCGGCAACATTGTCAAAAGGAGCACGACCGGTTCCACTTGGTGCAAAGATGATCCACAATGCACGAACAACGGAGCACCTTGGAGCGTCCTCGTGCTCCCGTTCCTGGAAGAGATGTCCCGGTATGAAGAATTCGATTTCTCGCGACCGTTCACATCGAGCAACGAGTGCCCGTCCGAGGGCAGCCTCACGAGCAGGAATCATATCGCCTGGAAGCGACCCCTTGAACGATTTCAGTGCCCGTCCGACCCCATTTCCGGCAGCGACGTGAACAACACCAACTACTTTGGCGTGCAAGGGGGCGGACCGGTCGCAAAGGCCGTGTGTACACACCGGGAGCGAGTCTTGTTTGACAACGGCGTGCTGTATCATAATTCGCGGGTGAAAGTCGAGCACATTCGGGACGGTTCGTCGAACGTGTTCCTGCTGGGCGAGACGAAGTACATGCCTACTCCTGCACATCGTCCGTCAGGAGGACACGGCGGCTGGGCGTCGGGGCCGTTGTTCTGGAGTTCGGGAACCAATCCGTATACCTTGGCGGCCGTGGTGGATCAAATCAACGTCCTGCCGGGAAGCGGTGGGCACTCCAACTCCGAAGTGCCGGACATGTTCTTCAAGATGTCGCGGTTATTCGGCAGCTTCCATCCGGGTGGCTGCCATTTCGCCATGGCGGACGGCTCCGTGCATTTTGTGAGCGAAAACACCGACCTGGCCGTCTTGCAACAGCTTGCCGTGCGCAACGATGGTTTGCCCTTGGGAGGACTGCCCGAATGAGTAAGATGTTCCATTCCCCTTCGCATGTGCGTTTGTGTATCGCACTTTGCGCGTGCGCTGTGGCCGTCGCCGCCGGAGGCTGTGGTCGCCGCGACTCGGGGCCGGCGCGGTACACGCTGTCCGGCACGGTTACCTTCGACGGCAAGCCCGTACCGCACGGAACCATTAGCATCGCACCCGACACATCGCGCGGAAACAGCGGACCGGGCGCGTTCGCTCAGATTGACAACGGCCGATACCAGACCACCGCCGGCGCCGGAACCGTAGGCGGCCCCCACATTCTGGCGGTTACCGGGTTCGAGGCCATTCCGGGTGCGGAAGGTGTCGATTCGGACGACGGCCTCCTGTTTGCCGCGTTCGAGGTTGCCGTCGACCTGCCCCACGAAGACACAACCCACGACATAGTTGTCCCGGCCTCGGCCGCCGCACGTTGACGCCCTGGCCATTCATAAACATTAGCATCGACAGCCCGGCAGCCGTATCGAACTCCACTTCACAAAGACCCTGCAACAACGGAGAACAACCTATGTCTCAACATGTGAATATGACCAGGCGGCAAATGCTCCAGGCGTCAGCGGTTGGCGCGGCAGGTCTTATGGCGGGAACCGCGCGGCGCGGCAGTGCGCTGGGCGCCGAACCCAGTCCCGGGGCGGTAGCCGCAAATCCGAGAGTCCGGGGCCCGTTTCTTATCCTCTCAACCCCCTTTACCGAATCCGGCGCGGTCGACTTCGAGGTGCTGGCCAAGCAGGCGCGCTTCGTCGATTGGTGCGGGTGCCCGGGCATGATCTGGCCGCAGGCGGGCGATGCCGTCGATCTGCTGACCACGGAAGAGAAGCTCGAAGGGATGGAGGTCCTGGCCAAGACGACTCGCAATCTCCGGTCTGCGTTGTGCCTAGGCGTGCAGGGGAAGGACACGGAAGAGATGCTCATGTACGCGCGGCACGTCGAGAAGCTGGCGCCACCAGCCATCATCTCGCGGCCTCCGGATACGGGCAAGACGCAAGAGGACATGCGCGAATACTGGCATGCCCTGGCGGCTGTCACGAAGCGGCCGGTTATCATTCAGACCACCGGCGGCGTGAGCTACAAGGGGCCGGCGCCGTCCGTCGAACTGCTGATTGAGTTGGGCCGCGATTTCCCGAACTTCGGGTATGTCAAGGAGGAAGCGGGGTCTGTGATCCAACGGATGGTCGCGCTGGTTGCGGCGAAGCCGCCCATCCGGTGCGTTATGGGCGCCCGCGGCGGATACGGATGGCTGCATGAATTGCGGCTGGGCGCCGAGGGACTCATCACCGAGCGCGCCGTCTACGCCGACCTGCTCACACGCGTTTGGGAACTGCACCAGAGCGGCAACGATCCTGTTGCCCTCCAGGATGCATACAGCAAGTTCCTTCTGATGGCAAACATCATTCGCACCATTCCCGGCGGAGACTTGCGCGGCCCGCATCTGTATGTATGGAAGAAGCGAGGTGTGTTCAAGAACATGATCTCGCGGCATTACGGGCCCAACCGGAGTGTGCCTGCATCTCCGATCTTCTCCGAATTGAAGCTGAGTGAAACCGACATGGCGGAGATCGACCTGCGCTTCGAGGCGCTAACGCCCCACTTGAAGCCGGGCAGCTTTGCGTAGACTCTTGGCAATTGAATGAGGACAGTATCATGGCAATCAAGCATTTCCGTTTTCTGGCAAGTTCCATTGTGCTTCTCGGTCTGGCCATGCCCTCGGAAACCTTTGCCGCCGTGGCGGGTTACAGTTGGTACGTCCAGGGTGATTCCGACGTGATTGCCCAATACGATTTTACAGGCGATTCCGACGCCGAGCGACGCTACGACAAGAGTCCCAGCGCCAACCATTTGGTGGAGAAGAAGGTCGGTTCACCCACCGCTTCCACCGTCTATGGCGCTGCGGGGATCGATGCCACCAGTACCGCCGTGATTCCCGGGTATACCGACCGCAACAACGCCTGGGGCTTTTTTACCTCTCAGCAGATCGCCCTGTCCAATCCGGTGTCTTTCGAGACGATCATCAGTCCTGGCGGCACAACCAATGGATATATGGCCGGGATCCATAGTGGCAGTCTCAATCGACGGGCTTATTTTGTGGCGCAAACGTCTCCGACCGTCTTGAACGCGATTGCAGGCGATTCATGGTCTGACAACCGAGCGACCCTCGTAAGCCCCTTCACAATGAACGACTGGTATTACTTGGCCGTCACGATGAGTTACGATAACTTGGCGGAGCAGACAACCATCGATACGTGGCTCGCCGACCTGACCGCAGGAGACTCGTTGCTCACGGCCGTGGACCACAAGGTCGTGGACGGCAGCTACCTGATCGAGGATTATCTGGGAATCGGATTGATGAACAGCAATGGCAACCCAACCGAAGCATGGAAAGGGGCGATCGATGAACTGACCCTCTACAACGGCTTAAAGGATACGGCCTTCTTTCAGGCGAATCTTGAACGGATTCTCGACCCGGCCTTCGTCCCGGAGCCCTCGACCTCGCTGATGGCCATCTTCGCGATACTCGGCTGGATGACCTGCTCCGCGCGACGGCGCAATCGCGGGGCTCGGTGACCCTCGTTGTTCTACGTAAGTCCGATTTGCGCGGAAGGCCACCGTGCGGGCTTGTCCCGCCGGAGCCATGGTCTGCCAGCTACAGGAAGGGGGCACATGCGATATTTGTCTTTGCGAATCGCCGCCGCCAGCGGCGGCGATTCGCAAAGGACATGGGAGACATGGGGACTCCTTGTAGCTGGCAGACCATCGCTCCGGCCGGGCGAGCCGGCACGGTGGCGTCCAGGACTCGTGTAGAACAACGAGGCCCCGGCCTCAGGGTGCGCACCGCCCCCACACCACGCCAACCGCAACGCGGTTGCACAACAAAGCCCAGGGTCGCGTTAGCGCACCCTGGGTTGGCGACCCCACCACCCCATTCCAACCGCAACGCGGTTGTACAACAAAACGCCCTCCCGTGGCCGTGACGGCGTCCGTTGCGTCCGTTGTAAAACCCCGTTGGGGTTTGGGCATCCGCACACCCCACGTACCCAGGGTGCGCTGCGCGACCCTGGGCTTTGTTGTTGAACGCCTTCGGCGTTACGCAACCATGGCCACATCGTACGCCCCCAACGCGAGTCACCCCGCGCCAACCGCAACGCGGTTGTACAACAAAGCCCAGGGTCGCGTTAGCGCATCCTGGGTTGGCGCCCCCACCACCCCATTCCAACCGCAACGCGGTTGCACAACCAAACGCCCTCCCGGGGCCGTGACGGCGTCCGTTGCGTCCGTTGTAAAACCCCGTTGGGGTTTGGGCACACGTATGACGCCGGTACCCAGGGTGCGCTACGCGACCCTGGGCTTCGCTGTTGAACGCCTTCGGCGTTACGCAACCATGGCCACATCGTACGCCCCCAACGCGAGTCACCCCGCGCCAACCGCAACGCGGTTGCACAACGAAGCCCAGGGTCGCGTAGCGCACCCTGGGTTGGCGCCCCCACCACCCCATTCCAACCGCAACGCGGTTGTACAACAAAACGCCCTCCCGTGGCCGTGAACGGGGCGGGCTGGGTTTCAATCCCAAGCGTACCGCTCATCAATTGCCACCCCGTACTTCCTGCACAATCGTCGCAACTCATCCTGAAATGTCTCTGTCCGGTGGTGCTCTTCTTGATTGGCAATATACTGTTTCAATGCCTCGACATGACCTGGACTGATTGAAAACGCACCATAACCCGCCTGCCAATGAAAATCGCCCACGCTCTTTTGTTCTCCTTTCACCCACTTCGACGAATCTCGCTTCAAATCCCGAATGAGATCCGCCACATCCATCGTCTTGCCGAGTCGGGAGAGGATGTGAACGTGATCTGCCACGCCGCCAACGATCAATGCGGGGCATTCCAGGTTCCTGCAAATACCCGCCAGATAACCATGCGTTGTTTGACGAAACGCAGCGTCTTGAAGGTATGGGCAACGCAGCTTTGTGGAATAGATGATATGCACGTAGATTTGCACGAGGGATTGCGGCATGACACGAAGCTCCGTTGCACGGTTCTTGGAGTCGTGGAACGAAATGCCGGAACGTTTCGTTGGGGTTTGCCCGCGGCGCATCGCCACGACCTTCGTTGTTGGCCCCTTCGCCATTACGCGGCCATGCCCATATTACACGCCCTCAACGTGGCTTACCACCACCCCAACCGCAACGCGGTTGCACAACAAAGCCCAGGGTCGCGTAGCGCACCCTGGGTTGGCGCCCCCACCACCCCGTTCCAACCGCAACGCGGTTGTACAACAAAACGCCCTCCCGGGGCCGTGAACGGCGTCCGTTGTAAAACCCCGTTGGGGTTTGGGCATGCGCATAACCCACGAACCCAGGGTGCGCTACGCGACCCTGGGCTTTGTTGTTGAACGCCTTCGGCGTTATCCAACCATGGCCATATTACGCGTCCCTAACGCGGGTCTCCCCACCCCAACCGCAACGCGGTTGTACAACAAAGCCCAGGGTCGCGTTAGCGCACCCTGGGTTGGCGCCCCCACCACCCCATTCCAACCGCAACGCGGTTGTACAACCAAACGCCTTTCCGTAGCCGTGAACGGGGCCGTCGCGTCCGGTGTAAAACCCCGTTGGGGTTTGGGCATCCGCATAACCCACGCCCCCAGGGTCGCGTTAGCGCACCCTGGGTTCACTTGTCGGAGAGGATCTCGGCTGCGTGAAACCGGTCCAACAATAGCAGACACACGCCTACGAGGCGGGCGGCGACGGCATCGGGCATAAGCGAGGCCCGCGCGCGGGCCGTGTCGAGCGCGGCAAGGTAGTCGCCCTGGGCAAGCTGCCGGAGAACCTGGGCGTGCAGCCGGCGCTGCTGGTCGTGAACGGCCGCTACGAGCGTCAGATCGCACTTGCAGCGGCGGCATTCGAGCGATGGGGTCTGCCGCGCGTTGCACGTGGGACATCGCAGTTCCGCCTCGCTCGCCGCCAGAAACGGCTTGACCGCATCCGGCAGCGTCGCCTTCCAACAGGCCAGGTCGCGATCGGCCGCTTCCAAAGCGAAGTCGATCCGGCGACGACGCGCCCACCAGGCCGAACTGCACGGAAGGGGACCCGGGCTGAACCCCGATCGGCAATGAACCGCCAGGCGCGCCGGCCTGCCGCTTAGCGGATGCAGCCGGCGCGCGAGCCGGGCGCCAGGCAGAGAACGCCGTAGCGCTGCCTGACATCGCCGGAAGCGCCCAACAGCCGGCCGCACACGCACCGCTCCGCACTGCGCACTCCGCCGCGCGCCGCAACGCGCCGCCGGAGGACGCCCGACGGGCAGCCGGCGGTGCGCCGTACTGCCGCCAAGCGACCGCCGGCGAAGGGGCATGACGGCCGATCGGCCCAGCCGCCGCATGCGATTGGAAGGCCAACGTCGGTGCATGGCGGTCAGGCGTCCTGCAGGTAGAACACCAGGTCTTCGAGCGCTTCGCATGCGTGCTGTACGCGGCCGACGTCGCGCGTTGCGACGGCCTCTTGAAGCTCGCCAATCAGTTTGCGCATCTCGTCGGCGTCCTCGGCCGGCACGTTCCCACTCAGCCGCCGCGCTTTCGCGATCAACTCGGTTGCCGCGTCGAATACAGCCTGATTCTCATCGTCGCCGCCGGACTCGGCCGCTCGCGCCGAGATCGAGCGGTCTTCAGCCGTCTCGGAGTCGGCATCGCCGAACATGACCGCCAGCTTCGCCCTGGCATCGGCCTGGCTCTTGACGCGGAACCGGGTAACGGCGTTATCGATGCGAACCTGCTTTTCGAGCCCGCTCTTGCGCTCGACCGCCGTGACGGTCAGGATGCCGTCCAGATCGAGTTGGAACCGGACCAGGATTTCGTTCCCCTCTTCGGCGTCTTTATCGAGTCCTTGGAGCAGGAAACCGCCCACCTTCTGGTTGAATTGGACGTCCTCGCTCTCGCCCTGATAAACGTCGATCGAGACCTCCTCTTGCCCGTCGTACGAGGTGTAGTAGATTTCCGAGCGGCTGGCCGGCAGCGCCGTGTTACGTTCGATGACGCCGGAGAAGACCTTGTTCGAGAGCATGCCGTGCAAATGGCCGAGTATCTGGATACCCAGCGTGTGCGGGGTGATATCGACCAGCACGGGCCCCACGTCAACTCCGGCAATCAACCCGCCCTGCACGGCCGCGCCAAGCGCGACGCACTGGTCCGGGTCGATTTCCGAGTGGAGTTCATGGTGCAACTGCTCGGCCAGGAGTTGATGCACCAGAGGGGTGCGAGTACTGCCGCCCACCAGCAACACCCGGTCGATCTGCCGGGCATTGAGTTTGGCGTCGTCCAGTGCGGCATCGACGCAGGTGAGCGTCTTCTTCAAGAGCGACTCGATCAACTGCTCGTAATCGTTGCGTTCGACGACCATGTTCACGTGCAGCGGCTTGCCGTCTTTCTCGGCAATGAACTCTTCGGCGATTGTGGTGAACGCCTCGAAGGAAAGCCGCTTTTTGGCCTCCTCGACCGCCTGGAGCATGCGCGACCGGGCCGTGGGGATTTCGCGCAGGTCGACGCCATGTTCCTTGGCGAAGGCGTCGCATACGTGGTCGAGCAGCAGTTGGTCGAAGTCGTCGCCGCCCAGATGCGTATCGCCGTGGCTGGCCAATACCTCGACCACGCCCTGTTCGATCTGGACGATCGATACGTCGAACGTGCCGCCGCCGAGATCGTATACGAGCAGCCGCTCGTTCCGCTCGGTATGCGGTTCGTACACCAACGAGGCGGCGGTCGGCTCGTTGATAATCCGCATCACGTCGAGGCCCGCCATTTCGCCTGCCTGACGCGTGGCCTCTCGCTGGTTCTCGCTGAAGAAGGCCGGCACCGTTATGACCGCCTTCGCGCACGGTTGGCCAAGGGCCTTTGCCGCACGGTCCTTCAGCGTGCGGAGGATCATGGCGGAGATCTCCTGCGGCGAATACCGGTTGCCCGCCATCGACACTTCGGTCTCTTCGCCCATCTGCCGCTTGATCGACTTCACCGTGCGTTCGGGCGCCACCAGTGCCTGGTTGCGCGCCTGCTGCCCGACCAGCAGCCGGCCGTCGCCGTCGACGCCGACCACCGAGGGCAGAATGCCTTGGCCCAGCTCGTCGCACAACACGACGGGCTTGCCGTCCTTGATGACCGACACCACGCTGTTGGTGGTCCCCAGGTCAATGCCCAGTATGATATCCATGACAAGCTCCTTCTTCTTTGGAAATGGCAATGTTTCACCCGCGGTTAGCCACCGCGCGCACTTCGGCAAATCGAATCACCCGGTCCTTCCAGCGATAACCGGGCCTGACTTCCTCAACGACCGTCTCCGGTTCGAGCTCCGGGGCGTCGACCAGGGCGACGACGGTCATGGTTGACGGATCGACGCGGCGGCCTTCGGTTTCGATCCGCGACACCTTCTGTTCGGAAAGCGAGCGGCCGAGCCGCTCGCGTATCAGGGCGTAACCCTGCATAAGCTGGCCGAACTCCTCGGCGACCAACCGGGCGATTTCCTCGCACGCAAGCTCGCGCACCTGCTCGTGCCAGCGGCGCCATCGGCGCCGCCGCCACCAGCGCTGGCGCTGGAATCGGGCATCGAGTTCCTCGCCCAGCCGCTGCGGCGCGGCGGCGGTCATCTGCCGGTGAGTCGCCTCGAACGCATCCATGCCGCGCATCAGGGCCTCGTCCAGGCCGATCAACGCCTCGACCAGCGGCAGGGCGGCCCGCAAGGCTGCCTCCTCCTCCTTTGCCCGAACCGACTCGAACCGCCGGATGGCTTCGTGAAGACCGCCCAGCGCGCCTTCCGCCGCTTCCTGCAGCCCGCGCTGACTCTTCGTCTGTAGCTTCACTTCCTGACGCAAGGCCGTAAGCGTCTCGACCACCTGCAAAAAACCAACCTCCGGCAGCGGCTCCACCGCCGTGCAAGCCCGCGCGCCGGCTACCCCGGCCGCCTTCGCCGCCTCGACGCCCGCCAACGCCTGCGACTGCTCGCGGGTCTCGTCCAGCCAATCGCGAAACCGCTCGATCGTCGCTTCATTCTCCCACCAGGTGCGCATCAGAGTTTTCCAAGTGCCAGCAGGGTTTCGGTCGGAATTCGACGTGCGCGGACGTCAGGCTGAACTTGCTTGAGCAGACTGTCGAACGTGTACACCGCCTCGAGTTCGAACAATCGCTTCTCGAGGCTTTTGATCGGATCGCGCAGCTCGTCGTAGGCCGCCCGAATGGCGGCAAAACGTTCGGGTTCTCGCTCGGGCGAATACTGCCGCACCAGCTCCAAATAACGCCGGCGGACCGTCTCCGAATCGGCGGTTGGATCGAGTCCGAGCACTTCGTACGGATCGTTCACAGTCGGGTTCTCCTTGCTGGCATTGCAGGTTGCGGCAGAGGACAATTTGGAAAGGGGGAAGGTGAAACCGGGCCGGGTCTTCTGCCCGTAACGAGGTATTACGGACGATTCAACCCGTTATATCGGCTATATCGGCCCAAGGCCCATTTTATCCATCTCCCGCCGAAGGGCCTCAAGGATTTCCGGCGGCATCATCTTCTCGATCTCCGCCAAGGCCTTCCGGGCGTCGAAGGGTTCGTCATCATCGTCGTCATCGTCGTCGTTGCCGTCGAACAGGTTCATTTGACGTTCCCATTCGGAGGGGCCATCGTCATCCTCGCACTCGTCGTCCTCGTACTCGTCATCATCGTACTCGTCATCATCGTACTCGTCATACACGTAATCTTCGTCATCGTCACGGTCGCGCGCCGCGCCGAACATAGTGCTCCTTTCCCGCAGTTCGTAGGCGGCCGACAAGGCGCGTTCGGCAAGCGGGATGATGTCGCGGTCGTCCGGCTCCTTGGAGACGCGGGCCAACTCCACGGCCCGGCGGTAGAATGCGATCGCCTTGTTCAGGTTGCAGCGGAAGGGGCCAAGGCTGATTTCGCAGTTCCCCCGCCAGAATTGAAACCACGCATTGTCAGGGAACATCCGCACACCCACGGCAACCAGGGCGCTCATCAGTTCATTGGATCGGGGAAGCGTTTCGAGCATATCGCAAACCGCTTGCAGGTCGGCCTCCTGCCATGCGACACGGCGCGACCGCTCCAGATACTTCAAGATGAGCCGCTCCTGGGTATACCGGCCGGTATAGTTCCGTTTGCCGGCCCTCAGCACGGAAACCCGCCGTGCGAGCAGCCCCGCCGTGCGGCTCGTCGGCGCGGCTTGGACCGCTGCCTTGAAGCGGTTGTCGAAGTCCTTCTTCACGGCGCCTGGCAAACGGTATTCCGCGGCCGCGCCGCTCATGGCCATCCATACTACGGCTGGTTCTCCCGCCTGCACCAACGCCGCCGCCAAATACTGCTCGGCCGCCTCTTCGTTCTTCGATTTCCATGCGATGGCGGCGCGCATCACGTCGAGCACGAACGGCTCATCGCGCCCTTCCGCCAGGGCCGCCGCGGTCTCGTCCACTTGCTGCCTCGCCTCTTTGAACTTGCGCCGCATGACCAGCGCCCGGATACTCGCAAGGCGTTGGTTCCAGCGCAGCTCGCTACACTGCCGGTCGCGCGGCCGTATTCGGGCGGCCGCATCCACGTGCGGCGAGGACTCGGCCGGCTCGTTCTTGCTCAGATGGTAGTTGGCCAGCCATACGTGCGCGTCGAAATCGTCCGGGTCGACGGCAAGCAGCCGGCGCAATACGGCGGCGCTTTTGGCCAATTCCTTCCACTCCTCGTGGAGTTCAGCCAGATCGCGGTAGGCATCCTTCAGATTGGGGCAGCTTTCGATCGCCCGGCGAAGGCGCTGCGCGGCTTTCCTGCGGAGTTCTTCGCCATCATCGGCATCGAAATCGGTCCACGGGAATCGGCTCGTCCGATCCAACTGGTCCGCAAAACGAAGCATCCTCTCGGCCAGACGGTAGTGGACCAGCCCGGCGGCGATAGCGCGATCCTCCTCGCGCATGTCCGTAGCTTCTTCCAGACTGTCGAGGTAACCCTGCCACGCGCGCTCCAGGGCCGGCGTGAACCAGGGCGTGCTCAACTCGCAGTCGAGCGCCGAAACGCGATACCAGTGCGGGTCAAACGGCGGTGACGGGCCGATCGCCTCCAACCGATCAAGGTTGTCGTGTCGTTCGTCGTGGACGAATCGCTTCCATGCCAAATCGACAATCTTCTTCAGCAATTGCGGATGACTCTTGGCAAACCGCTGCCGAAACTGCCGGTACTCCCGAAAAAACGCCTTCCAGTCGCCCTTGCGCCAGTGTTCGGCCAGTTCTTTCAACGGAAACCCCGCCGGATCCGTCTGGATGTGCGCCTCGAGCTGCGGCAGCGAAACGCTGATGTCCGCGGTCGCAGCGTCGGGACGAATCTGTCCGGCCGCGACCAGCAGAGTCTGCGCAATACGGCAGGCCGGCCGCTCCGTGTCGAGTCGCTGCCAGTTCGCCTGCGCTCGCTCCTCGTTGCCTTGATAAAAAGCCGATAGCCCCCGAACAAACAGCTTCCAGTCGCCAAGCGGCGCGCGACGCGGAAGGTCGTGAAGCATTTCCGCAGCCTTCTCGTCCTCGCCCCGTTCGACGGCCGCCAGCGCCGCCCGAATGCGTGCAACCTGGTCGGCAACACCCCCCTGCGACGGGGCTTGTGAACGCGAGTCCAGCACAGCCTGATCGGCCAGGGTGATCAACAAACCGGGCTCCCGCTCCAGAACGGATCCCGCATCCACCCGCGTATCGCCGACAATCACCTGCAAACGCGGAATCTGCTGCAGAGTCTCCGGGTCCGTCGGTTTCAGGTCGAGCAGTTTCTGCAGGGCGGCCCGCGATTCGGCGGTCAGCCGCAGGCGATGAAGCTGCTCGACGCGGCTGACATAGGCCTTTTCCAGGAATTGTCGATGCTCCGGCGAAGGGTCTTTGCGAAAGCAGGCTTCGGCATCCTTCACAGCCGTCTTTGCATTTCCTTTGGCCAGTTCGCGCTGCGCTCGCTCGAGAAGCTTGCTCCCGCTTTGCGATTTGCGCCAATTCCCTTTTTTTGCCATGGCACACGTCCCTGTGTTCGTTCTACAAGGCTTTCGTTCTAAGATGCCCCTGACGTTTATACCCCAGTCCCGTCTACCGAGGCCGTTTCACGCCAATTTACCACACAGTCCGGCGGCAACAAAGGGGTAAACCCGAAAGCCTCGCATTGCGAAACGCAGCCGCGCGCGGGGAGGCTGACGAACCCTCGTTGTTTTGCGCAAGTCTGGACCACGTCTTTTACCCTCCCGCTTGCGGGAGGGTCGGGCTCAAAGGCCCGGGGAGGGCATTTACCAGTCGCCTCCAAATGACTGGCGGGGCACACAGCACGCACCACCCGGCCGTTACCGCGTCCGACCTCCCCGGCGGGGAGGTGAAGGCGCCGGCACGGTCGCATACTCAAGACGTTGGGTGGGTCGAGGTCGCGTAGATCGTTGGTGGGTCCGCACAAGCCGCAACCGAGCTGATTTCCAACCCGCCGCCTGGAAAAACGCCGACACCGGCGACCGATGACCCACCAAGGAAGCGGCTTGTTTGACCCACCCTACCTGTCGTGAACAGTCCGGGCCAAAGGCGGAACTACGAACTGGCCATGCACCCAGAAACGGAAGAGCCGCAGTACCGGGGGGTGTGCAACCCTTCTGTCGATGCGCCTTTTGTGCAAAAGTTTGCGACCTTTTTTTACGTTGGCGCACTGACCGGTAGCCGTCTATAGTGCATAAAGGCATATTGGGTTTCCAACTTGATCAGCGAACCGCTTACCCCCAAAGGATAGGCCACCATGTCCGGACTCAGCAGACGTCAGTTTCTCGACCGTTCTCGCACCAGCACACTCGGCTTTGCAGCCGGGGCAACGATCCTCGCCAACGCGAAATCCGTCCGTTCGGCCCCAGCCAACGAACGCCTGGTACTGGCCATGATCGGTGTCGGCGGGTGGGGCAACATGCTGGCCACGGGGTTCCTCGAACGCGACGATTGCGAACTCGGTTATATTTGCGATGTGAACCGCCAATTGCACCAGCCGCGGGCAAAGGCGTATGCGGCAAGGCAGGGAGGCAAGCAACCCAAATGTGTGCAGGACTTCCGTGAGATGCTCGAGGACGATTCGGTTGACGCCGCCGTGATTGCCTTGCCGCAGCACTGGCACGCCCTGGCGACCATTCTGTGTTGCCGTGCCGGCAAGGACGTCTACTGCGAGAAGCCGGAAAGCCACAATGCCTGGGAAGGCCGTCAGGCCATCGCGGCTGCCCGAAAGTACGACCGGATCGTCCAGATCGGCACGCACAACCGCAGTGCGGAATACAACCGGGCCGCCAAACGTTATCTTGAAGAGGGCAAGCTGGGCAAAGTCCATCTGTGCCGCGTGTTCGAGCAATGTCACGAAGCCAATTTCCCGGTGGGACCCGATTCCGATCCGCCCGAGACTTTCGACTGGGATATGTGGCTCGGCCCGGCGCCGGCGCGCCAATACAATCGGGCCATTCCCGCTTACTGGCGGCATCTCTGGAACTACTCTAGCGGCAACATGGCGTATCAGGGCATTCACCAGATCGATCTGGCCCGGTGGGTATGCGGAGCGGACAAGCCGAGCAGCGCCTACTGCGAAGGAAGACGCTACAACACCGAAGGAGGCGCAGAAACGCCCGACTCGCAACTCGCCATCTTCGAGTTCCCCGATATGATGATGACCTACGAGCAGACCCTCTATACGCCCTACATGCTCCGTAGCGATCCCGGGGTCCGCAACGGTGATATCTTCCCCTACTGGCCGCAAAATGCCACCCGAGTCGAATTCTACGGCGAGAACGGCGTGATGTACATCGGCCGGATGGGTGGCGGCTGGCAGGTGTTCGTTCGCACGAAGGATCGCCAGCCGGTGGTCAAAGACGAGATGCACGGGCGTTATGCATTTCCGGACCACAGAGAGAACTTCGTCCAGTCGGTAAGGACCCGCACGCAGCCCAACGCCGACGTCGAGGAGGTCCACCGCAGCATGCTCCTGGTCCACTACGCCAACATCAGTACCCGGCTCGGCGGTCGGAAACTGAAGATCGATCCGAAGACCGAGCAAATCATCGACGATGCCGAGGCGATGGCGCTTTTCAGACCCGAATACCGCGCACCCTGGGTGGTCGAGGAGGTGGTCTAATTGGCTTTTGCGTTCCTGTGTGCAGGCAGTTTTTATTTGGTGTTCTCAAATATGGCTCCACCGGCGCGAAGGCAGGAGTGGCATTTTCAGTTTGAGTAATGTGGCAGGCGCGCGCCGTGTGCCGTTCCAGAGCTTTGGGAGGCGACGATGCAGGTCATGAAACGACGAGACTTCCTTCGAGCTGGACTGGTTGCCGGTGCGACCGTTGCCGTGCCCTTGGCGTCAGGCCGGGCGTCGGGCGCCAACGAGGCCGTTCGCCTGGGGTTCATCGGCTGTGGCGGCCGGGCCAACGCCCTACTCACCCATTTCACCAAGGTGGATGGGGTGCGCATCGGCGGTTTGTGCGACCCCGACCAAAGCCGGCTGCAGAAGACGGGCAAGCGATTTCCGGATGCCATGCAGTGCACCGATCTGCGGAAGATGCTCGAGGACGATCGTATCGACGTCGTGGTGATCGCCACGGCGGTCCATTGGCACGCGCTGGCCACGATCTGGGCCCTCGAAGCCGGTAAGGACGTCTATTGCGAAAAACCGATGTCGCACAACCTCCGCGAAACGCGTCTGGTGGCGGCCGCGATTGCAAAGTCCGGCAGGATCTGGCAGCACGGAACGCAGCAGCAGTCGGACCCGATGCGGGCGGATATCCGGCAGTTCCTCCACGAGGAGAAGGCGCTGGGCAAGGTCCTCTCGGTCCGGACCAACCGCTATGCTATCCGCCCGCCCATCGGCAAGCGTGCCTCGCCGCTGCCCATTCCTGCGCACGTCGATTACAACTTGTGGCTTGGGCCTGCCCAGGACATGCCGCTCTATCGCAACAGCTTGCAGTACGACTGGCACTGGGACTGGAACACGGGCGCGGGCGAGATGGGCAACTGGGGCGCGCATATCCTCGAGGACGTGCGCAGCACCGTCCTGCCTGGCAACGTAGGCCTTCCGCGGCGGATTTGCGGCGGCGGCGGCCGTGTGGCCTTCGCCGATGCCGGCCAGACGCCCAACGTTCACTTCGTCTATTTCGATACCGGCGCCGTACCGGTCGTCCACGGACTCTCCAACCTCCCGGCCGAGCCCGGCTCGCGCCAGCCTTCGCCTCATACCGGTCCCGCAAGCGGTTACACCGCGTATTGCGAGGGCGGCCGGCTGGAATGCCTCACCAGGCCGTGGGCGCCGGGCCAGGCGACGGCGTTCGACCCGGACAACAAACAGATACGGCGGTTCTCCGGACCCGGCGGCGATATTCGCCACCAGCAGAACTTCCTCGACGCCGTCCGCAGCCGCCAGGCATCCACGCTCAACGCGTCGATCCGCACCGCCGGCGATACGGTCGGATGGTGCCATTTGGCCAACGTCACGGCCCGCGCCGGCCAGACGTTTTCCCGCGCGGATGCGAAGAAGCTCGGCGATCCCTCGGGCCATTGGGACGCCGCAATCGAACAGACGGCCGAATTGCTCCGCACCCACGGCCTCAATATGGAAAGCGATTCCATCCGGTTGAGTCGTTTCCTCACGATCGACCCCGTCACCGAGCAGTTCACCGGCGATGGGGCCGATGCGGCCAACGCGTTGCTCGCGCGCACGTATCGCGAACCGTTCGTCGTACCGTCCTTGGCGAGCGCCCACAAGAGCGGGTAATTCGCATGGGCAACCACCAACCAACGGCGGCATTCATTTCACGTACAAGTCTGCACGCTTTTTCTTTCGTCGTATCGAGCGACAAAGCAATCATAATGAAACCATCAGGGAAATCGTTTGCACCAACCAGCCAGACGCTTGGCAGACCGGAGCAAGGTGTGGCATGTCAGCAGTTATGGTGACATTCGAGTTGTTGGATTCGGCGATGCGTGCCCGCCGAGCAAGTGCAAGAGTGGCTCGCACCATTCACCGGCGTTCTCCGTCTTCCTGTTGTTTGCACTCGGAACACGGATTCGCTCACAGGAGGGTAGGACCATGATGATGGTGTGTCGGCGTTTGTTGGTATGTTTCTTCGTGCTTCTCGGCCTCGCGGCGCCCTCGCCGCTTCTCGGCGCCGTGGCCGGCTATAGCTGGTTCGTTCAAGGCGATCCCGACGTAATCGTCCAGTACGATTTCGTTGGGAACTCGGACGCCGAGCGGCGCGACGACAAGAGCCCCGGGACCAATCATCTCGTGGAGAAGCAGGTTGGTTCCCCCGTCGCCTCAATCTTGTACGGCGTGGCCGGTTTCGACTCCACGAGCACCGCGGTGCTTCCATACTATTACGATAGGACCACTGCCTCGGCCTTCTTCACTTCCCAGAAAATCGCCATTCCCAACCCGGTGTCGTTCGAGGCGATCATCTGTCCCAATGGAACGCCCACAAACGGCTACATGGCTGGTATCCACAACGGCACGGACCAACGGCGAACCTATTTCGTCGCGGAGGCGGCCGAGAAGAACTTGCACGCGGGCGCGGGGAATTCGCATAACAACCGGGCCCCCATCAAGTACTCTTCCACGCCAGGCAGCTGGTACTACGTTGCAGTTACGATGAGCTATGATTCCGATGAAGACGAGACAACCGTGAACACATGGTATGCCGACCTGATGGCCGAAGAAGTGCCGTCGCTGACGTGGGCGAGCCACAACGTATTGATGGACGGGAGCTTTCTCAACACTGATTACCTTGGGATCGGGTTGGTGAACAGTGGCGGCAGCCCCGTGGATCCGTGGAATGGGAACATTGACGAAGTGACGTTATATACCGGCCTCAAGGACGCGGCCTTCTTCCAGGCGAATCTCGATCGAATTCTCGATCCGCTGTTCGTTCCGGAGCCCTCTGCCCTGGTGATGGCAGTCCTGGGGCTGCTTGGCTGGATGACGTGTTTCGCTCGCCGAGGTCGGAGGGAACGGAAAGGGTGCTGAGAATATGCCCGGGTTGACGCATGACAGGTCAGGCGTCCTTATGTCGCTTCGAAGAAACGGTTTCACTCTGGTTGAATTGCTCGTCGTCATCGCGATTATCGGCATCTTGATCGCCCTGTTGCTGCCGGCGGTGCAAAGCGCCCGCGAGGCCGCACGCCGTTTGCAGTGCAGCAACAAACTCAGACAACTGGCGCTGGCGCTGCACAACTACCACTCGGCGCACGGCGCGTTCTCGCCCGGTAACATTGTCAACAGGAGCACGGCCGGTTCCACCTGGTGCAAAGATGATCCACAATGCACCAACAACGGAGCGCCTTGGAGCGTCCTCGTGCTCCCGTTCTTGGAGGAGACGGCCCGATACGACGAATTCGATTTCTCGCGTGCATTCACCTCGAGCAACGAGTGCCTGGCCGACGGCAGCCTCACAAGCAAGAATCATATAGCTTGGACGCGACCCCTGGAGCGATTTCAATGCCCGTCCGACCCCGGCTCGGGCGGAAACGTGAACAACACCAACTACTTCCGTGCAAGGGGGCGGCCCGGAGGCAAAGGCCGCGCGTACGCACCGGGAGCGAGTCTTGTTTGACAACGGCGTGCTGTATCATAATTCGTCGGTCAAGGTCGAGCATATTCGGGACGGCTCGTCGAACGTGTTCCTGCTGGGCGAGACCAAGTACATGCCCACTCCGTCGCATCGAGCATCAGGAGGACACGGCGGCTGGGCATCGGGTCCGTTGTTCTGGAGTTCGGGAACCAATCCGTATTCCTTGGCGGCCGTGGTGGATCAAATCAACGTCGTGCCGGGAAGTGGCGCCCACCCCAACATGGCCGTCCCGGACATGTTCTACAAGATGTCGCGGTTGTTCGGCAGCTTCCACCCCGGCGGCTGCCACTTCGCCATGGCGGACGGCTCGGTGCATTTCGTGAGCCAGAACACCGATCTGGCCGTCTTACAGCAGCTTGGCGTGCGCAACGATGGTTTGCCGTTAGGAGGATTGTCCGAATGAATAAGGTGCTCCATTCCGGTTCGCATGTGCATTTGTGTGTCGCACTTTGCGCGTGCGCCGTAGCCGTCGCCATCGGAGGCTGCGGTCGCCGCGACTCGGGGCCGGCCCAGTACAACCTCTCCGGCGCGATTACCTTCGACGGAAAACCCGTTCCGCACGGAACCATAACCATCGCGCCCGACACATCGCGGGGAAACAGCGGGCGTGGTGCATTCGCCCAGATTCACGACGGCCGATACCAGACTACCGCCGGCGCCGGGACCATGGGCGGACCCCACATTCTGACAATCACGGGGTTCGAGGCAATTCCGGGTGCGGAAGGTGTCGATCCGGACGATGGCCTCCTGTTTTCCTCGTTCGAGGTTTCGGTCGACTTGCCTCTCGAGGACACGACGCATGACATAGCCGTTCCCGCCTCGGCCGCCTCACGTTGAGCCTGGACCGTTCACAAATCCAGTATCGACAGGCTGATCGAGGGCAATAGACTCTGCTTGGCAAGGACCCTTCAACAACGGAGAAACATCATGTCCAAACATGCGAGTATTAGCCGGCGACAGATGCTCCAAGCAGCGATGGCCGGCGCAACGAGCGTTATGGCGGGAACCGCTTTGCTCGGACGCGAGCAAGCACGCGAACCCAGTTCCGACGCGACCGCGGCCGACCCGAAGGTCCGAGGACCGTTCCTGATTCTGAGCACGCCCTTCACCGACTCCGGCGCGGTCGACTTCGAGGTCTTGGCCAACCAGGCACGCTTCGTCGACTGGTGCGGCTGTCCGGGCATGATCTGGCCGCAGACGGGCGACGCCGTCGATCTGCTGACCGTTGAAGAGAAGCTTGAGGGGATGGAGGTCCTGGCGAAGACGACTCGCAATCTCCGGTCTGCTCTGTGCCTGGGCGTGCAGGGGAAGGATACGGAAGAGATGCTCATGTACGCGCGGCACGTAGAGACACTGGCGCCACCGGCCATCATCTCCCGGCCACCGGACACGGGCAAGACGCAAGAGGACATGCGTCAGTATTGGCATGCCCTGGCGGCCGTCGCGAAGCGGCCGGTCATTCTTCAGACCACCGGCGGCGTGAGTTACAAGGGGCCGGCTCCATCGGTGGAACTGCTGGTGGAGTTGGGGCGCGAGTTTCCAAACTTCGGATACGTCAAGGAGGAAGCCGGGTCCGTCATCAACCGGGTGGTCGCGCTGGTTGCGGCAAAGCCGGCCATCCGGTGCGTCATGGGCGCCCGGGGCGGGTACGGCTGGCTGCACGAGTTGCGGCTGGGCGCCGAAGGGCTTATCACGGAGCGGGCCGTCTACGCGGACCTGCTCACGCGTGTATGGAACCTGCACTGCGGCGGCGACGATCCGGCCGCCCTCCATGACGCCTACGGCAAGTTCCTGCTGATGGCGAACCTGACCCGCACGGTCCCCGGCGGCGACCTGCGCGGCCCGCACCTGCATGTGTGGAAGAAGCGCGGCGTGTTCAAGAACATGATCTCGCGGCATTACGGACCCAACCGTAGCGTTCCGGCATCGCCAGTCTTCTCGGAGTTGCAGTTGAGCGAGACCGACAAGGCCGAGATCGACCTGCGTTTCGAGGCGATCAAGCCCTACCTGAAGCCGGGCAACTTCGCGTGAACCGCTTGAGCCCTTTGGCCCGGATGATTCACGACGAGGTAGGGTGGATCAAACGAGCCGCTTTCTTGGTGGGCCATCGATCGCTAAAGCCGGCGTGCTTCCAGGCGGCGGGCCGGAAATCAGCTCGGTTGCGGCTTGTGCGGACCCACCAACGATTCACGCGACCTTGACCCATCTTCTGCTTGGCGACTTTGCGGCTTCGCGCCTTGGCGCGTGGTCCGGGTCCCACTCAGCTTACACGCCAAGCCGCTAAGCCGCCAAGACGCTAAGGACTGGCGGATGAATGAGTGTCGGAGATTAAGGACGATTGTGGCAGCATATCCTGACAGTTATTGATTCGCCAATCCTGCCTGTCCAAGCATCGCCGCAGTCGCAAGCAGGGACGAACAGACCACGATATACACGAATGACACCAAAGGCAAACGCCCATCGGGTGCCTTCCCGGTCCTGCCCACTTCTTGCTCTGAGCCCGCAGTCCTCCCTTTTCGTGTATTTCGTGTATTTCGTGTATTTCGTGTATTTCGTGTATTTCGTGTATTTCGTGGTTCCGGCTTGCCCGGCCGGGTAAGGAGCGGCATTTCGCCAAACCACGCCGTCTGGGGGTATCTGCGAGACTGCGAGAAGTGTCTTTTCATGCACAACAATGCGCCATTTTTTTACGTTGGCGCTATGGCGGCCGCCGGTCTATAGTGCATAAAGGCGCAATGTGCATTGAACTCGGACGGACGAGCCACTTCCAACGAAAGGCCCCACCGCGATGCCAGGGATCAGCAGACGCCAGTTTCTCGATCGTTCCCGAACCACCACGCTCGGTTTCGCCGCCGGAGCGACGATTCTCGCCAATGCAAAGTCGGCCCGCTCGGCCCCGGCCAACGAACGGCTCGTGCTGGGCACGATGGGCATGGGGGGCGGCCGGGGCCACTCGCTGGCCATGGGATTTCTCGAGCGGGGCGATTGCGAAATCAGCCACGTTTGCGACGTGAACCGCGCCGTGCACCAGTCGCGAGCCGCCGCGTACGCGGCGGGCCAAGGGGGCAAGCGGCCCAAGTGTACGCAGGATTTCCGCGAGATGCTCGAAGACCCGTCGGTAGACGCCGTGGTCATCGCCACCCCGCCGCACTGGCACGCCCTGGCCACGATTCTCGCCTGCCGCGCCGGCAAGGACGTCTATTGCGAGAAGCCGCAGAGCCAGACCGCCTGGGAGGGTCGGCAAGCGGTCAACGCCGCCCGCAAATACGATCGCATCGTTCAGATTGGCACGCAGAACCGCAGCGCCCCCTACAACTTCGCCGCCAAGCAGTATCTTGAAGAGGGTAAGCTGGGCAAGGTGCATCTGTGCCGCGTGTTCGAGCAGTGCCACGTGCCCGATTTCCAATGGGGGCCCGATATCGACCCGCCCGAAACGCTCGACTGGGAGATGTGGACCGGCCCCGCCCCGGCGCGCAAGTACAACCCAGCCATCCATATCCAGTGGCGGCAGCTTTGGGACTACTCCGGCGGCAATATGTCCTACCAGGGAATCCACCAACTCGACCTGGCCCGGTGGCTCTGCGGCGTCGATTATCCGACCGGCGTCTACTGCACCGGCAGGCGTTTCGGCCCGCCCGGAGACGCACAAACGCCGGACACGCAGTTGGCCGTCTTCGACTTCCCGGACTTGGTGATGACCTACGAACAGACGCTCTACACGCCCTACATGCTCCGCAGCGACGACGGAGTGCGAAACGGCGACATCTTCCCCTACTGGCCTCAGAACGCCACGCGGATCGAACTCTACGGCGAGAACGGCGTGATGTACGTGGGTCGGATGGGCGGCGGTTGGCAGGTATTCGTCCGGACGAAGGACCGCCAGCCGGTGGTTAAGGACGAGATGTACGGCCGTTATCCCGACCCGTTCCACAAGGAGAACTTCGTCCAGTCGGTCAAGAGCCGCACGCGCCCCAATGCGGACGTCGAGGAGGGCCATCGCAGCATGATGTTGGTCCACTACGCCAATATCAGCAGCCGGCTCGGCGGTCGGAAGCTGCGTATCGACCCGCAGACCGAGCACATCCTCAATGACGCCGAGGCCATGAGACTGTTCAAGCGCGAATACCGCACGCCCTGGGTGGTTGAGGAGGTGGTTTGATGGGCCGACCATGCCGCAATCGTTGGCCTGGGATTGAAGACGGTTCATCCGGCGGATGGTTGGGTTCTGGGGCCGCCCCGGTTGGGGCGAGGTCCACGGTTACCGCGATACGATTTGCAGACCCGAGGAGGTAGCGATGGGGTTTTTGAAACGACGAGACTTCCTTCGAGCTGGACTGGTTGCCGGTGCGACCGTTGCCGTGCCCTTGGCGTCAGGCCGGGCGTCGGGCGCCAACGAGGCCGTTCGCCTGGGGTTCATCGGCTGTGGCGGCCGGGCCAACGCCCTACTCACCCATTTCACCAAGGTGGATGGGGTGCGCATCGGCGGTTTGTGCGACCCCGACCAAAGCCGGCTGCAGAAGACGGGCAAGCGATTTCCGGATGCCATGCAGTGCACCGATCTGCGGAAGATGCTCGAGGACGATCGTATCGACGTCGTGGTGATCGCCACGGCGGTCCATTGGCACGCGCTGGCCACGATCTGGGCCCTCGAAGCCGGTAAGGACGTCTATTGCGAAAAACCGATGTCGCACAACCTCCGCGAAACGCGTCTGGTGGCGGCCGCGATTGCAAAGTCCGGCAGGATCTGGCAGCACGGAACGCAGCAGCAGTCGGACCCGATGCGGGCGGATATCCGGCAGTTCCTCCACGAGGAGAAGGCGCTGGGCAAGGTCCTCTCGGTCCGGACCAACCGCTATGCTATCCGCCCGCCCATCGGCAAGCGTGCCTCGCCGCTGCCCATTCCTGCGCACGTCGATTACAACTTGTGGCTTGGGCCTGCCCAGGACATGCCGCTCTATCGCAACAGCTTGCAGTACGACTGGCACTGGGACTGGAACACGGGCGCGGGCGAGATGGGCAACTGGGGCGCGCATATCCTCGAGGACGTGCGCAGCACCGTCCTGCCTGGCAACGTAGGCCTTCCGCGGCGGATTTGCGGCGGCGGCGGCCGTGTGGCCTTCGCCGATGCCGGCCAGACGCCCAACGTTCACTTCGTCTATTTCGATACCGGCGCCGTACCGGTCGTCCACGGACTCTCCAACCTCCCGGCCGAGCCCGGCTCGCGCCAGCCTTCGCCTCATACCGGTCCCGCAAGCGGTTACACCGCGTATTGCGAGGGCGGCCGGCTGGAATGCCTCACCAGGCCGTGGGCGCCGGGCCAGGCGACGGCGTTCGACCCGGACAACAAACAGATACGGCGGTTCTCCGGACCCGGCGGCGATATTCGCCACCAGCAGAACTTCCTCGACGCCGTCCGCAGCCGCCAGGCATCCACGCTCAACGCGTCGATCCGCACCGCCGGCGATACGGTCGGATGGTGCCATTTGGCCAACGTCACGGCCCGCGCCGGCCAGACGTTTTCCCGCGCGGATGCGAAGAAGCTCGGCGATCCCTCGGGCCATTGGGACGCCGCAATCGAACAGACGGCCGAATTGCTCCGCACCCACGGCCTCAATATGGAAA
This sequence comes from Thermoguttaceae bacterium, assembly GCA_040772845.1. GTDB lineage: Bacteria > Planctomycetota > Planctomycetia > Pirellulales > Thermoguttaceae > PWXP01. The sequence continues at coordinate 5,747,248 of JAXGXG010000001.1, read as the reverse complement.
GCGATTCCATCCGGTTGAGTCGTTTCCTCACGATCGACCCCGTCACCGAGCAGTTCACCGGCGATGGGGCCGATGCGGCCAACGCGTTGCTCGCGCGCACGTATCGCGAACCGTTCGTCGTACCTGGCGCGGACAGCGCCTGAAACAGAGGGTAATTCCCATGGACATGCCTTCAATTCGACCTGCCGTGGAGAACCGGCGTTCCGGTTTTACACTGGTTGAACTCCTTGTGGTCATTACGATCATTGGCATCCTGATCGGGCTCCTGCTGCCGGCCGTCCAGAGCGCCCGGGAGGCCGCCCGGCGAATGCAGTGTAGCAACAACCTGAAACAGATGGGCCTGGCGCTGCACAACTACGCCACCGTTCACCGGGAGCACTTTCCACCCGCTTACACCGGCTCGTTAAAGCACGCCCTGTTCACCGCCATGCTGCCCTACCTGGAGCAGCAGGCGCTCCACGACGCGATGCTTGCGCTGGAGCGGGCCAACCCGGCCAAGTACACAACCCGGGGCGACGAAACGCACAAGTACACGGTTGTTCCGAACTACGTGTGTCCTTCTTGGCCCCACCCGGCGGTGTATACCAAGGACACCTTGACAACGTGGCCGAACCCCGTGGGGCTCGGCGCCATTACGACGTATCAGGCTGTGTCGGGCGCGTACCCCAACAGGCAGCCCTATCTCGAAAACAAAGGCCACGGAAACGTACCGCAAACCGGCATGTTCGGAATCGGTTACGTGCGCCGGATCGGCGATGTCAGAGACGGGCTGAGCAATACGTTTGCCATGGCCGAGTTCGTCCAGATCGACACGCAGCCGGCTTACAGTACCCCGCCGGGCAACACCCGCCCGTGGATTCTGGGGGGAAGCGGCCCGCCGCACGAGACGCACCCTGGCGCCTATACGGCCAAAGTCCTGGTGTATGCGCCCAACACCCAGTTGAACCGATTCGGCGACGGCATTCCCTGGAATCATCTGCCGATGGGCAGCCATCATCCGGGCGGCATGAATATGCTTGTGGGCGACGGCAGTGTGACCTCGGTTTCGGATAGCATCGACTTGGAACTGTATTTCCAGTTGGCGACCGTCTCGGGCAGCGAGCCGGTGAGTCTACCTTGAAACATGGTGTAAGGAGTATGCGATCGATGTGTGAATCCAGCATTGCTTTCGACTGGGGCCGGTTCGCCCGAGGTTGCTCCGCCCTCCTGGCGGCGGCATCGGTGCTGGTGCTTCTGACCGGCTTGCCCGGATGCGGACGAACCGATCGCGAGTTGGCGCCCATCACCGGGAAGGTGTTCTACAACGGAAAGCCGCTAAAGTTCGGCGCCGTCATGATCGAGCACGAGTACGGGCAGCCGGCAACCGCGGCGATACAGCCCGATGGCGCGTTCACCATGGCGACTCGCGGTGAAGGCGAGGGCGCAGTCGTCGGAAAACGCCGCGTTCGCATTGCGTGCTACGAGGCGCAAGGACCCGGCGCTCCGGTCGGCGATACGCTCGGCGCGTTGTTGATCCCTGAGAAGTACACGTCTTTCGAGACGAGCGAATTGGTCGTCGACATCAAGCCTGGCGGCAATGAGCCACTCGAGTTCAATTTGACGGATCATTGAATGACAGTTTTAACCGTTCACAGGGGACTGTCGCCATTGTTGCGGCATGGCCCCGTTGGAGTCCCGGCTTGAGCCGGTTCGGAAAGCCGCCTGAAGGCGGGACTCCAACTCGCATACAGCGGAGAAAGCCGCCGGCGACGCTACCCCGTGAACAGTAACGACCACAGGAGCACACCATGAATACCCTTGATCGACGCCATCTTCTGAAGACGGCCGCAGGCGCCGGCGCGGCGATTGCCACGGGCCATTGGCTGCATTCGGCCTCGGCCGCCGACGAGAAACCGAAACAGCGGATCAAGATCGGCCAGATCGGCACGGGGCATGAACATGCTTCCGGAAAGATGAGCACCCTCCGAAAGCTCCGCGACCACTACGAGGTGGTCGGCATCGCCGAGTCGGACCCCGAACTCCGTAAGAGGCACGACAACAACCCAACCTACAAAGACATCCCATGGATGACCGAGGAACAGCTATTGAGCACCCACGCGCTGCAGGCAGTGGCCGTGGAGGTCGATTCCGACGACGACCGCCTGATGGACATCGCGGGGCGTTGCATTGATGCCGGCATGCATATCCACCTGGACAAGCCGGGTGGAGAGTCCTGGAGCAAGTTCAAAAAGGTGCTGGACGAGGCCGGGCAACGCAATCTGACGGTACAACTCGGATACATGTACCGGAATAATCCGGCGGTCCAGTTCTGTCGCAACGCCGTTGTGCAAGGCTGGCTCGGCCAGGTCTTCGAGGTTGACTGCGTCATGAGCAAGTTCTCCGGGGTGGACTACCGGAAGTATCTCTCGCAGTTTCGCGGTGGAACCATGTTCATCTACGCCTGCCACATGATCGACCTCGTGGTAGGCCTGATGGGCAAGCCCGATCGGATCGTTCCTTTCAAGCGTCAAACGCGATCGGATGCCGGGCCGATGTGTGACAACGGGTTGATCGTGTTCGAGTATCCGAAGACGACAGCCACGATTCGCACCGCGTCGCTTGAAGTGGAAGGGCAGAAGCGGCGGCAACTGGTTGTGTGCGGAGACGAGGGAACAATCGACATTCGTCCGCTTGAACCGCCCAAGCTGCGGATGGCGTTGGCCCAGCCCCGTGATGCGTTCGAGCGCGGCTATCAGGATGTTTCGCTGCCGCCAATGCCGGGACGGTACGACCTGCAACTAATCGAATTGGCCCAGATCATCCGCGGCGAAATGGAAAACCCTTACCCGATTGAACATGAGCTGATTGTGCAGCAGTGCCTGCTGGAGGCCTGCGGATACCTGCCGAGTTAGCCCATGTGAAGTCTTGAAATGGTTACAGCCGTTCACGGGCGTCTGTCCCCTTCGCATGCGCCCGACCTGCAAGCAAGTACTGTTTCTCTCTTTCACCAAGGAGCATGTCTGATGAGACGTACACGTTTCCTGCCCACTGTCGTTGTGGCGGCCGTCGCCTCGTTGGGCCTTTGCGCCTCGGCCCATGCTGACCTGATCAACTACTGGAAGTTCGACGAAGCCGCAGGCGCGACGGCCGCTATCGATTCCGGAACCAGCTCGAACCTCTTGAACCTCGACCTTCAGGGAAACGCGGCTTTCGTTCACGACACCGCGCGAGGGGGCCAGGTACTCGAACTGGACGGCGACGGCGACTACGCGAGCAATACCGGCGAGCCGTTCACCACCGACATAGCGCACACGGTGGGCGTCTGGGTGAATCACTTCGACGAGACCGATCTTACGCAACGATGGCTATCGTGGGGCGCAAAGTCGGGTGGCCGGTATTTCCTGGGCCCCAATGCCGATGGTTCCCTCAGTGGACATATCCACGCAGGAGCTGCAACATGGAGTGCGTTCTACACGCAGGGCGCCGCGAAGCCAGCGGCAAACACATGGCAGTATTGGGCCTTTGTTCGGGAAGGTACGGATGCAAGGCTCTATGTTGACGGCGAGCACGTCCAAACCCTTACGGTTTCCAATGTTGGTGGTTCGATTAACAGCGCGGGCGAGTTGCGGGTCGGCCAGGCATTTGCTGACTATGGACAATATCTTAACGGCCGCATGGACGATCTGGCCATTTGGAACGAGGCGCTCACGCCGGAGCAGATCATTAGCGCCATGAACTACGGCGCGGCGAACTACATGATCCCCGAGCCGTCGAGCGCGGTGCTGCTCAGCTTCGCGGTAATGGCTATGCTCTTGGGGCTCGGTTCGCGGCGGCGCGTGATTGGGTAGTCGCTCACCCCACGGAAGTATACATCATTCGAGACGAGTGGACTGACAATCGACATCAAGCCCGGCGCCAATGGACCGCTGGTTTGCGAGTTGACGGATCATTGAATGACAGTTGGAGCTCCGGCTTGAGCCGGTTCGGAAAGCCGCCTGAAGGCGGGACTCCAACTCGCATACAGCGGAGAAAGCCGCCGGCGACGCTACCCCGTGAACAGTAACGACCACAGGAGCACACCATGAATACCCTTGATCGACGCCATCTTCTGAAGACGGCCGCAGGCGCCGGCGCGGCGATTGCCACGGGCCATTGGCTGCATTCGGCCTCGGCCGCCGACGAGAAACCGAAACAGCGGATCAAGATCGGCCAGATCGGCACGGGGCATGAACATGCTTCCGGAAAGATGAGCACCCTCCGAAAGCTCCGCGACCACTACGAGGTGGTCGGCATCGCCGAGTCGGACCCCGAACTCCGTAAGAGGCACGAAAACAACCCGATCTACAAAGACATCCGATGGATGACCGAGGAGGAACTGCTCGGCACGCCCGGACTCCAGGCGGTGGCCGTCGAGGTCAGTTCGGCCGACGACCACATTATGGAGGTGACCGGCCGATGTATCGACGCCGGCATGCACGTCCACCTGGACAAGCCGGGCGGGAAATCGTTCCCCGCCTTCAAGAAAGTACTGGACGAGGCGGGCCGGCGCAAGCTAACCGTGCAGCTAGGCTATATGTACCGCAATAACCCGGCGGTCCAGTTCTGCCGCAATGCCGTCGCCAAGGGTTGGCTCGGGCAGGTGTTCGAGATCGACTGCGTGATGAACATCACGCACGGGCTCGCCTACCGGAAGTATCTGGGAGGTTTTCGCGGCGGAACCATGTTCATCTTCGCCTGCCACCTGATTGACCTTGTGGTGGGCCTGATGGGCAAGCCCGACCGGATCGTCTCGTTCCCGCGGCAAACGCGGACGGACGTGGATATGGAGATGTGCGACAATGGCCTGATCGTCTTCGAATACCCGAAAACGACGGCCACAATTCGCACGGCATCGCTGGAGGTCGAGGGCTACAAGCGGCGGCAGTTGGTCGTGTGCGGTGATCGGGGAACCATCGACATCCGGCCGCTGGAGAAGTTCGGCATGCATCCGGCGCAACCCCTCTCGCTGCGACTCGCCCTGGCCGAAGACCGCGATCCATACAAAAAGGGCTATCAGGACGTGTCCTTCCCGCCGCCGCCGGGCCGATACGATGAACAGCTCATCGAGCTGGCCCAGATCATCCGCGGCGAACGAGATAATCCCTACCCGCTGGAGCATGAACTGCTCGTGCAGCAATGCCTGCTGGAGGCGTGTGGATATCCGCTAAGCTAACTTGCGTGATTCCGTGACAATTATCTTGAAGTCCATGAACTACGAATCGTTGTTCCTTCTTGCCGAGTAGGCTTCCCAATGACAAAGCCATCGTCGCTAATCACCGTTGTATCACTGGGCATCGCAGGACTGGCGCTCTGTGGCCAGGCGCATGCCGACCTGATCAACCATTGGCAGTTTGACGAAGCGGCCGGCACGACCGTTGCCGCCGACTCCGCCGGCAGCCTGAACCTTGCCCTGCAAGGCAATGCGGATTTCGTCTACGACGCCACGCGCGGCGGCCAGGTTCTTTCGCTGGACGGCGCCGACGACTACGCCAGCAACGCCGTCGAGCCGTTCACGTCGGACATAACCCACACCCTGGCCGTTTGGGTGAAGCATTCCGATGCCGGCAAGCTCACTCAGAAATGGGTGTCATGGGGTACGGCGAGTGGGCGGTACTTCTTTGGGCCGCGATCTAACGGTGACGGGTGGATCTTTGCGGGAATCGGAAACCAAATTCTGGTCTTCAATGAGGCCGGCGCGATACCGTCACAGGATGTCTGGCAGTATTGGACCTTGGTTCGTGACGGCAGTAACGCAACGCTCTATCGCGACGGCTTGTTCGTTCAGACTCTCTCGGCCGCCAATACGGTCGCGATGAGCACGGATGGCGAGTTCCGGGTCGGTTGCCAGTACAACACGGCGGAGTTTCTTCACGGCTACATCGATGATTTGGCCATTTGGAGCGAGGCGCTCACGCAGGAGCAGATCATTAGCGCCATGAACTACGGCGCGGCGAATTATATGATCCCCGAGCCATCGAGCGCGGCGATGCTTCTGGCCTTGGTGCTTGGGGCGTGTGTGACGCTCCGGCCGCGGCGAACGAATTCGTTCAGGGACCGCTGAAAGAGGAGAGATGGACGCGGTCCGCTCGTTGCCTGCTTCACTACCGTAGACACAACGCCTCGTTTATGTGCTGTCATTTCCAAGGAGAGCTTCCATGATCCCAAGACTCTTTGTGATGTCTGTTGCCGGCGTCCTATCAGTGACGATTCTCTCTGGTGCGAGCAATGCGGACCTGCTGCTCTACGAGCCGTTTAGCTACTTGGGCGCCGACATCACCGCTGGCGGCGTCTGGACCGACAATGTAGACCTTAACGATCCCATAATCAACAATGCGATCGGCACGGTCGGTTTCGTCACCTTGTCGGGAGACGACACGAGCCTCGACTACCCCGGTTCAGCCGCCACGCAAGGCTCGCGAGTCGCCGACACCGGCGGTGGAACGGCCAGCCGGGCCCTTGGTTTCGGAATGAACCTCGCCGGTGATAATACCCATTACGTCAGCATGTTGATCCGCGGGTCCGGGATTCTTCAGTTCTACTACGGGCCCCATACAGATGGCCAATACTACATGCGAACGGCCCTGGGAATCACCGGCGGCGCGTTCACTGTCGGGAGTAACACTGGCCGAGCTAAGTCGGCCAGCTATTCCAACGGAACGTACGATTCCGAGGAGACCTACTTGATGGTCGCCAAGATCGACGCCCACACGGGTTCCCCTGACGAATTCTTCCTGAAAGTCTACGACTCCACGATGACCCCCGATCTTAGCGAACCGGCCTCCTTCGACCTGAACGCCACGGTTAGCAGCGGCGTGAACATGACCTATATACTCATCGGCATGACCGGCGCCGGCCAAATGGACGAGATTCGAGTAGGGACAACCTGGGGCGATGTTGTCGCCGTCCCCGAGCCTTCCACTGCGGCGTTGCTTCTGGCTGCGGTGCTCGGGGCGTGCGGCGCGCTCCGGCCGCGGGGCCGCGTAACAGAGTAGACTTCAAGCCAAACACAACGGACACTTCAGATTACTATTACGAGTACTGCTTCGCTGAGCATAAACACCAGACGAGCACGAGTACGAACGGAGAAAGAAACATCGCATGGATAGGACTGAATCGCACGTAAACCACGGTTGGCGCGTCACCTTTGCCGGCCTGGGCATCAACTTGTCGCTGGCCATCATGTACAGTTGGAGCGTGATCAGCAAAGGCGTGCCCGATAGCTGGGGCTGGTCCCAGGCGGACAAGTCGCTACCCTACGCGATAAGCTGCCTGGTTATCAGCTTGGTCATGGTGCCTGCCGGACACATGCAGGACAAGCTGGGGCCGCGGCTGGTCGCCACCATCGGCGGCATGCTGGTGGGTTTGGGCATGATCCTGGCCAGTTTCACCACGACACCGCTGGGCTTCGTGGTGGGATTCGGCTTTCTGACCGGTTCCGGCATCGCCTTTGCCTATGCCGCGGCCACCCCGCCGGCGGTCAAGTGGTTCCCGGCGGTCAAGACCGGCTTGATCGTGGGCATTGTGGTCTCCGGGTTCGGGGTGGCGCCTGTCTACGCCGCGCCTCTGGCGAGTTGGCTCATCGGGAAGTTCGGCCTGGCCAACGCAATCGTGATTCTGGGAGTCGCGTTTCTGCTGGTCGTATCGGGGCTGGCGCAGTTGCTCAAGTGCCCACCGCCGGGGTACGTACCGCCTGGAACCGTGCCACGGCCGACCGGCGGTCCCCAGCGGAAGGAAAGCTATCCGCCTCGCGAGATGTTGAGAACGTGGCAGTTCTACGTGATGTGGTTCATGTATGCTTGCGGCGCAGGGGCGGGGCTGATGATCATCTCGAAGCTGGCGGAAATCGCCTCGATTCAGGCGGGCCTCGAACTGGGCTTCGTCCTGGTGGCCGCACTGGGCATCGGAAACGGCGTGGGGCGGATCATCACAGGTATGGCGTCTGACAAGATCGGGCGGATGCCAACGCTCTTGATTTGCTTCGTCCTGCAGACCGTTCTGATCCTGCTGCTTTCGCAAACGACTGAAGGTTCGGTGCTGGCCAACGCCTGGGTGATGGCAGTGGTTTCGGCCCTGATTGGCGCGAATTTCGGCGCGAATTTGGCCCTGTTCCCGGCGGTGACCAAAGACTACTACGGCCTGGCCAACTTCGGCATCAACTACGGCCTGGTCTTCACGGCGTGGGGGTTCGGCGGCTTCCTGCTGGCCCTGTTGGCCGGCAAGGTGCACGATGCCACGGGAAGCTTCGCGTTTGCCTACTACTGCTCCGCCGGCCTGCTGGTGGTTGCGGCCGTGGCCACGCTGTTGATGCGGCCGCCGCATCAGTTGGAGGAGGAACCAGCCGTATAAACGCATCCGCGATGGTCGTGGATGATGGATCGACAGACAACACTGCGGAGAAGGCCTGACGCCTCTCCCGTGCGAAGGAAGATATGCCAACGATGAAAAGAAACATGCACGCAGTCTTGATACGTGAAGACCAATCGCTCACTTGGAGCGAGGTGCCCGAGCCGGTTCGCAAGAACGGCGAATTGCTCGTAGACGTTCATGCCGCCGCGCTGAATCGCGCGGACCTGCTCCAACGCGAGGGCAATTATCCCCCGCCGCCCGGCTGGCCGGAATGGATGGGCCTGGAGGTGGCCGGCGTTGTCGCCGAAGCCCCGGCCGGCGGCCGATGGAAGACCGGCGACAAGGTTTGCGCCCTGCTGGGCGGAGGCGGCTATGCCCAACGCGTGGCCGTGCCTGCCGATATGGCCGTGCGGATCCCCGACGGTCTGTCCATGATCGAGGCGGCGGCCATTCCCGAGGCCTTTGCCACCTCGTACCTGAACCTGTGCATCGAAGGCGGCATGAAGGCCGGCGATACGGTGCTCATCCAGGCCGGTGCAAGCGGACTTGGGATCGCAGCCATCCAGTTGGCCAAGGCGCTCGGCGCGAAGGTCATGACCACCGTCAGTACCGACGAGAAGGCCCAGTTCGTCCGCGAGCTGGGCGCCGACGTTGTTGTCAACCGAACCGTAGACGACCTCGGCGCCGCGATGGAAGAGCATCCGGTCGATGTCGCGCTGGATTGTATTGCCGGTCCCGGGCTTGGACAATGCATTGGGAAGATGGCCCTCGGCGGGCGTTGGATCGTCATTGCGACCTTGGGCGGCGCCATGACCGAAATCGACATGAACACGTATTTCCGGCGCGGCATCCGGCTGATCGGTAGCACGCTCCGGAGTCGCTCATCCGAGATGAAGGCCGAGATCCTTGCCCGCCTGGAGGAGACCCTCTGGCCGTCGTTCTCTTCCGGCGCCATCAAGCCGGTCATCTACAGAACCCTGCCCATCACCGAGGCCGAAGCGGCCCACGCCATCCTGCAGCGGCGCGAGAACATCGGCAAAGTCATCCTGACCGTCGATGGAAAGGTCCACGCCCATTCCACCGAGGAGCTGCTGCGTCCCGCCTCCGTTCGCAAAGGCGTGTTCGCCCAGTAATCGAGCCCACACAACGAAACAACCGAGAATACCCCATACCCTTCCTGCCACGCAAAAGCGCCGAGCTTCGGACAGTTCTCATGCACCCACTTGGATGAACCTGCCTTTACGGCCCGCATCAGGTCGGCTACAGCCCGATCGGTCCGCCATCGGAAATAGAGGTGGATATGGTCTGCCGTACCGCCAACACTGTACAGGCTGCCTTTCTCCGTTCGTACGATGCCGCCAATGTACGGATAGAGGCGATCGGGAACATCAGGCTCGATCCACGGTCTGCGCTCCTTGGTGCTGAATACAGCGTGCAGAAGAATCTGTGAGTACGTGCCAGGCATGACGTCTCCTTTCTGGTCGGTCGCATCCTCTCGCCCCTACCGGGGCTACGGGCCACTGGGAAACCTGTGCCACGGGTTGCGCGTCGCTGTCGGCGAGAGTGCCACCTCGACGCTCCACCCGTGGCTTGCGGCCCCTATCGGGGCGAACTGGCCCTTTCGCGTCTGCCCGCCGGGGGAGGTCGGACGCGGTAGCGGTCAGGTGGGGCGATCGGTGGCGCGCGAGTCGTGTTCGCGCTTTTACAAGGTGAAGACTCTGTCCACCCCGATCTTGACGGCCCAAAGGCCATCCTGGCGACATGCGCGGTTTCGAGTTGCTTCATTTATGGGTCCTTTAAGGCCCCTCTCGCGAGATGGGGGATTTGCAAATCGGAGGGAGTTGCATAGACTACAAGGGTTGCTACCGCACGTTCAAGGAGAAGACCCATGTGTCGCTTCATCCAATTCTGGTGCATCCTCGGGTTTGTCGGCGCGGTCTGTGTGAGCTCGGCTACCGCCGAGCAACAGCCTGCCGCTACGGATGCCCAAAAGGCAGGGCAAGATAAGGCCGGTGAATCGAACGCGGCCGGCAAACCGAATGGAAAGCTCGTGCCTCCTGCCTCGCCTTCCGGCTGGTACAGCGTCGCGGAGATCGATCATGCATTGCAGGCGTCGACGATACTGGGACAGCCTTTGGTCCTGATGTGGACCGATCCGACAAGTACGTGCCCGAAATGCCAAGCGAAGACCAACCAGTGGCTGCGTGCGCGGGAGTTGGGGGCCTTTGTCCGCGTCGTGGCGCCCACCCAGAACACGAGCCCGCCGAAGGTACTGTTCTCTCTGATTGAACAAGGCAGCGAAAAGGCCGGCCAGTTCATTCCGCGGTTGTATTTGGGCACCGCGACGGGGCAATTCCTCGGCGTCGTACCCTATGCCGCAGATCGGGCGACGTTCATCACCACAATCGGCACGGCCCTGCAACAGTTCGGCGGAATCCTGCCACCCGACCAAATGCTGAACCTTTGGAAGAAACTTGGCCAGGCTCGGCAGTTCTGGTCGAAAGGCGAGTTCATCCCCGCGCTGCGCGCCTACCAGGAAGTCAAACGCGCCGAGAGCATCAATCCGAATCTTGCCATCTTCCAGGAGCTGAAACAGGATGAACCGCAGATTCTGAAAATGGGGGAAGAGGAACTGGCCGCCGTGCGAGAGCTGGCCGCCGCAGGCGATCAGCGCAAGGCGCGGGGGGAATTGGCCGACATTCGCCGCCGTTACGCGGGGTTTCAGACGGCTGAAGACGCCAAGAAGTTGCAGGAAGCCAAGCCTGCTCAAACGGCAGTCGCAGCGACGGAAGCCGTTGCGGCCGATTCCGGCGATTTGCGATCCTGGACCGACGCTACGGGGAAGCACCGAATCGAGGCGGAACTGGTCGCCGTCAAGCAGGGCTGGGTCCGCCTGAAGCGTGCTTCGGGCGACTTGGTTTCCCTGCCCATCACCCGGCTTTCCCAATCCGACCGGGACTACGTTGCCCAATGGCAGGCGAAATGAGCGAGCGCGAGCCGTTACTTTTTATCGATGCTCTTGGCATTACGCACCAGCTTCACAAGCCCTCACGGCACAGGCCGGCCGCAGAAGGCGCTTAGGACGCGGACGCGGTGGACGAGGTAGGCGACGATGGCGCCGAGCACGACGAGCGACGCGGCGAAGGCCATGTGGCGGTCGAGGCCCGTGTCCAGACTCGCGTGCAGTTCCGGCCGCCAGAAATAAAAGTCGACCACCAGGACGCCATACGAGACGAGCGACAAGAACGTGATAAAGGAGACGAATCGCACTCGAAACCAGAGCCCGGACGCGGCAATGATCAGCGGATAGCCCAATACCAGCGGGCTCATGGCGCCGCTGGCAAGCAACAGCACAGCCAGCAACAACGCCGAGTCGAGCGTACCCCACACAAACCGGGCCGGGACAGAAATCCAGCCGCGGCTGCCGAGCATGCGCTGACATGCGATCGACCCGAGAGCCCACGCCAGAATCAGGACCATCATCTGCCAATGGAACGTCCATGGCGCCATGCCGCTGTGGTAGTTGACCATTTCAATCAGGCCGAACAACCCCAGTCCCCCCAGCCGTGAGGCCAGGGCCGGTTCGCGACGCGCCCACCCCTGCACGCGGGCCACCGGTCCCGGCGGCCGGACGGCAAGCGGCTCGCGGCGGGCAAAGCGTTCAAGCTCATCGGCCAACTCACCGGCCGATCGATAACGTCCCTCCGGCGACTTCGCCAGGCATTTCAAGCAGATCAATTCCAACCCGTACGGAACGTGTGTGTTCAACTGGCGCGGAAGCGGCGGATCGCGACTGAGCACCTGCATGACCGTGTCGAGCGGATTCTCCTCGCGGAACGGCGGCTGGCCGGTCAGCAGTTCGTACAGGACGGCGCCCAGGCTGTAGACGTCCGCCTCGGGCCCCAGTTCGGCATGGCGCCCGGACGCCTGCTCCGGCGGCATGTAGCTGGGCGTGCCGGCGATGATACCGGTGGCGGTGCGTTGCGAATCGTCGGCCAGGGCCTTGGCCAATCCGAAGTCGGTGACGTGCGGCTGTCCGTCCGAGTCGATCAGGATATTCGAGGGTTTCAGGTCGCGGTGCAGAATGCCATGCCGATGCAGATGCTCTACCGCGCGCGCCACGGCAATCATCAATCGGACGGCCTGCTCGAAGTCCACGGAACCATCGGCGATGTGCTGGGCGAGGCTCTTCCCATCGACATACTCCATCGCGAAGAAATGCTGCCCGTGGAACTGCCCCACTTCGTGTACATGGACGATGCCTGCATGTTCGAGCTGCGCGGCGGCCTTGGCCTCGGCATGGAAGCGTCGGACGTGGTCGTCGGTGGCGAGTTGACCGGCGAGGATCATCTTGACGGCCACCAGTCGTTCGAGTCCCTTCTGGCGGGCCTTGTAGACGACGCCCATACCGCCGCGCCCGATCTCTTCGATCAGTTCGTACTGTCCGAACACGGTGGGGAGTCTCTCCAGGCCGGACGGCGGCGGCGTGCAGCTAAGGTCCGTTTCGTCCGAACTCGGCCCGGCACTGCTTGAGGCCATGCCTTCGAGTGCTTCGAGGCAATGCAGGGCCGAAGCCAAATCGGGCCGCGCCTTGAGAACGGCGCGGCGATCCGGCCGCTCGCCTGCATGCAAACGAGAAAGGTACCCGTCCAGCAGTTCCACCGCTTGCGGATCGTCAGGAAAATCGGTCATCGGCGCCCCACGTTGTTCCTGTGGTTATAGACATCGATCCACCGGCTCCCACCGACGAGACAGTCGCCTTGCCAGCCAAACACCGAGAAGAGCGCCGAAAATAGAACCCGGAGGGCCAGCGACAATTCCCAACACATAGCCGAGACTGAATCCGGTCAGGGTACACAACGGTCTGTCACGAATAGCGCGGTAGCACCGCACACCATACGCGATGCTCACAACCCCGTAACAGAGCATTACACCAAGGTTGAAATCCCACTCCGCGACGATCACAAGAGAGACGGCGGCTGCGACGAACAACACAAGCGGCACGATACGCAGAACCAGCCAAACTTCCGTTGCCAAGACAATCCCCACCCAGAAGCAAATCAGGCCGTAGGCAAGACCGACCAGCATCGAATAGGGATCTGCCGGCGTCCCTGCAATCGAAGCTACACCAGCAATCACAAGCCATACCCAAAGCGGCCTGAGCCACGCACACTTGCCGGCGCGATCCTGTTTGGAATCTGGCGCAGCGCACTGATCGCAGGGTAGTTCCGACATAGCCAGGCTCCGGCAAACGCCCTTCAGGTTTTGTGTCGTCCGGAATGCAACGTATCATCTCTCGCCGGGACGAGCAAGTACCGGAGGGGTTTGGGTGGGTCTCGTTCCTTGCCTCACCCTACTTCTCGAGGGTTCTTGGTGGGTCTCGTTCCTCGCCTCACCCTACTTCTCTACTTCTCTGTTAACGATGCGTTTGATGGCACGTTTCTGTTCCGTCTGCCCCTAGACGGCACGCATTTCCATGACGAATGAGGCAAGCAGCGTAAAACTTGGCAAGCGTCCGCCAAAGGCAAAGCACCGCCTTTTGGTTGAGGAAGTAAAACCGTAGGCACACGTGCATCTGGCGGGTCACCGGTCATTTCCGCCGATGGTTATCCGGAGGGCGCGGGTGCAGGATCGATGGCGGCTCGAAGGGTCATGGTACAGCCGGAGCCGATTCCGTCAGACACGGGCCTGCACCGGTTGGGAAGAATGCGGCGTGTTCCGCTTCGCTCGGAAAGGCCTTTCGGTACTGTTTTGCCCAGGTTGTCAGGAAGGTCTCGGCGGCCGACTGCTGGATCAGGGCCCAGACACTGCCGCCGAATCCGGCGCCGAACGCCGAGGCGGCCACGGCGCCGCACTCGCGGGCCGACCGGGCGAGGTGAACCGTTTGCGGCACCTGGTTTCCCAACAACTGCTCCGCACCTGCCTGCGACCGGTCCACCAATCGGCCGAACTCGTCGATCCGCCCGCCGGCCAGCGCATCGGCGGCGGCTGGAATGATCTGCTCGCTCTCGTTGAGGAAATGCTCCAAGCGTCGCAGCAGGTCGGTGGAGTCGAACCCGGCGTGGGGTCGGCGAGCAACGATGTCGCGCAGCCGGTCAACGGCGTCGGGCGCACTGCGAACAACGTCGGCCAGGCAGGTTTCGGTACCACCGGAATCTGCCTGCCACAACTCGACCAGCGCGGCGACCCGTTGCGACGCCCGGTTGTACTTGGCCATGGCCGCGCCGGTTTTCTCGGCCAGTACGCCGCAATAGGCGATGGCAAAGCAGAAACCGGGCGGCATGGGTAGAATGCGTTCCTGCCGCGTTGGGCAGAACGAATACTGATAGAGATGCCCCGCGCGGCAGCAGCAGATGGCCGTATGATCTTCGCTTCCGCCGAACGTGCCCACGCCCCGATCGCCGGCCAACGCGCCGAAGCTGCGGCCGTTTTCGATCGTGGCAAGGTAACCGGCCAGGTCCTCCGGGCTTTGAATCTCCGCCTGGGCCTCCGGCCGGTCCACGAGCCCATTGATATGGTTGAATACCTGGAACGTCGCGATCATCATCGCGCTGGAGCTGCTCATTCCGGAGGCCGGCGGCAGGTCGCTGAGGAATGCGATGTCGGCGCCGCGCAACGGTCCGTTGAAGTTCCGGGCGACACGGCGGGCGACCGTCATCGGATAGGCAGACCAATCGCCGGTCGTTCCGGCCGTTTCCGGGTCCAAGGCAAACTCGGCGCGGCGCCCGCCTTGCACGTCGGCAACCGAAACACGATTGTCCTTGCGAGGCACGGCCGCCACGCAGAATCCGCGTTCCGCCGTCGCCAGCAGGCTGCGACCGCCGGCATAGTCGGTGTGCTTGCCGAGCACCTCGATGCGGCCGGGCACGAACAGCATGGCAGGCGGCTCGCCTGCGGTGGCATCGCCGGGAAGTGCATTCAGAACGCGGCAGAACAGTTCGCACTTGGCGTCGGCGTCGGAGGCGGTCATACCGGCGGCGCGCAATCGGCCGACAAACGCCTCGGCGGCAGCAGCGACCGGATCGAGATGCGACGTCACAGGTTCACCTCCTTACCGGCCAGCAGAGCCGCGACCGGGGCCACGTCGGCCCGGCTGGACAGGTCCAATACGGGCGCATTGCAGGGCACAATTTCGTACCGCTCGCCCAGCCGGTCGACGGAATACTGCACCGCGTCCGGGATTTCCAGTTCGCCGCGCGGCGACGGGCTGATGGCCCGGCAGGCGTCGAAGATGGCCGGGCCGAATCGCCAGCAGTTCATACTTACGCCGAGTGGCCGAGGGAGACTTGCGAGTGTGTCTTCGTCGGGTTTCTCGATAATGCGCTGCATGAAGCCTGCTTCATCCGCTTCGACCACGGCGAACTTGCAGAGCCGGTCGGCCGGAATGTTGCTGCCGGCCATCATGGCGTTTTGGTCGAAGACGGCGACCGCCGGCCCGCCGGCTTCACGTAGCCCCTGAAGAGCAACGTGCGGGTAGTGATTGTCCGAGTTGATCATCAGGAACGGCTCGTCCTCTGCAAAGGACTCTGCGGCCAGGACGGCATCGGCCGTGCCGAGCGGCTTCTGCTGGATGGCGAATTCGAGCCGCAGTCGCGCCGTGTTCAAGGTTGTGTAGTAGCTGCGCAATTCGGTGTGCTCCGGTCCGATGACCAGGCACACGTGCCGGTAGCCGGCATCGGCCACAACCGTGAGGACATAATCGAGAAACGGCCGGTCGATGGGAATGAGTGCTTTCACACCGCTTTCGGCGATGGCCGCCTGTGCCGCATCGAGCTTCGCAGCGACGTCTGTCTTGCGCATGCGTGTTCCCAGACCTCGGGCGAGTACAACAACACGGTCCACGCTGTCCTCCATTTCTTGACACTTCCGTTTCCAGGTGCGAATGGCAACCCGTTGTAGTCCTGCGTTGGAGTCCTGGCTTTCGGCGGGAAGGCCGAGTCGCCTGAAGGCGGGACTCCGACTATGGCGAGGACTTGTCGAGCTTGGCCCAGTCGATTTCGTGGGGGAGGATGCCGCGTTTCACGGCCGTTGCCGCGGCGAATCCGGCCGCCTGCCCCATGGTAACCGCATTTCCGGTTACACGGTAGGCCGAGTGCGCATAGAAATCGCCGGAAATACAGCGGCCGGCCATCATCAGGCCATCCACGTCGTTGGCAACCAGCGATCGATAGGGGATATCGAACGGCTTGGCGCGAACGGGTCCGCGTTCAATTCCCTTCCCGGCTGCGGTGCTCGTGGAATGCACATCGACGCCGAAGGTGCATCGGCACACGGCGTCGTCGAACTCGGCTCCGGCGGCAATATCGTCGCTGCTGATTGTGTAGCGGCCGTGGATGCGTCGGCTTTCGCGAACGCCGACCCGCTCGGGCGACGCACATATCCGGATGTCTTTCCAGGGACCGCCCAGGCTGCGCAGTCCGTCGATCATTCGATGCAATTCGGCTCGCCCTTGCAGCGTGGCCTTGGTCAGATCCCGGACGTCGAATCCCTTCAGTTCGTACTCGTGGTTGGCCATCAGGCAGAAGAGCGTTTCGCGGATCGGAAACAGCGAGGGTTTTGCGTAGGAAGGCCCGTGGCCGCTCGCCTGCTCGATCAGCGCCGCGAATGCATCTTTGGGGACGGCCCATGGAGCGCCCATCGACGAGACGTAGGGCTGCACTTCGTCCAGGTGAATTCCGGTGAGCAGCACAATGAAACTCATCGGCTGGGCATCGCCGTTTTCGGGGCGACCGTAATCCCACTTGCAGCCCGCTTGGTGGGCAACGTCGCCCTCGCCCGTACAATCGATGAATACCTTACCTGCCACGGCCTCACGGCCGGATTTCGATTCCGTCACAACCAGTGCAAGCCGATTGCCTGCATCGCGAACGGCCGCCGAGCACTGCGTATGCAATTGGATCTCCACGCCGGCTTCCAGGCAGAGTTGCTCGAGCACAAGCTTCATCGCTTCGGGATCGTGCATGGGCGCCGCGCGGCGAGTACCTTCTTCGTACGGCTTCAGGCGATCGAATATCTCCTGCATCAGTCCCGGCTTATTACCGGAATCCAGCACGTAGCTCAACAGGCCTCCGGTCCAAATACCGCCGATGCAGCCGTTGACCTCGAGCAATTGTGTCTTCGCGCCTGCTCGCGCCGCTGCCACCGCGGCGGCGACACCGGCCGGTCCGCCACCGCAAACGACGACGTCGGCCTCTGCGACAATCGGGACGCGGCGTGCCGGTTCCACGAGCGTTCCATCCTCGATGCGACTGGCCGAAGGCTCCTCGGCCCCGGCAAAGGATGCGCCGGCACTCGTTGCGCCGGCAGCCCAACCTGCGGCAACCGCACTGCCCGCCTTGAAGAACTCGCGACGCCCGATCGTACCGCGTGCTGTCCGCCTCATGTTGGTCTCCGTGGGAAGGATATCGGGTCCATTATACCAAGGATTTGCGGCGATGCGAACATCGACCCAACTGTTCAGGAGGTCTCTGGTGACATAGAATGACGATTTTGCATCGGATTGCTCCCATCCTGGCCATTCACGCCGCCTGGCGGCACAGTTGACGCAAAGATCATGTTCTTATCCTTAGACGGCGGCGACGGCACAGGAAAATCGACGCAGTGCAAGCTTCTGGCCGACTGGCTGCGAGCCAAAGGCTGCGATCTGGTCGTGTGCCGCGACCCGGGCAGTACCCCCCTGGGCGAAGCGGTTCGGGGCCTGCTGCTGGACCGGCACGACTTGAACATCCACCGCCGAAGCGAGATGCTTCTTTACATGGCGGCGCGGACCCAAATGGTAGAAGAGGTTATTCGCCCCGCCCTGGAGGCCGGAAAGACGGTCCTTGCCGATCGCTACCTGCTGGCCAATGTCGTCTACCAGGGCCATGCCGGTGGACTCGACGTCGAAACGCTTTGGGAAGTGGGGCGCGTGGCAACGGGCGGCCTCATGCCGCGGCTGACCGTTGTGCTGGACGTGCCGGCCCAGGTCGCGGCGGCGCGCCTCACCGGTACGCCCGACCGCATGGAGAGCCAGGGCACTGCGTTCCACGCCCGGGTTCGCCAGGGGTTTCTGGCCGAGGCCGAAAGACGTCCGGGGGAGATTGTGGTCGTCGATGCGTCTGCCGGGATCGAGCAGGTTCACAAGGCGGTCTGCGAGGCGGTAGCCCCCCTGGTCGCCGGTCGGGCCCCCACGACGCATACCGGGAGATAATGCGACATGGCATGGCATGGTGTTGAAGGGCACGACCCGATTGTCGAACAGTTCCGCCGCGCGGTCCAGCGCAACCGACTGGCCAGCAGCTTCCTGTTCGTCGGTCCGGAGGGAGTCGGCAAGCGGACATTCGCGATCCGGCTGGCCCAGGCACTTCTGTGTGAAATGCGATCCGAAGCGGAATTGGATCCCTGCGGGACGTGCCCCGCATGCCGGCAAGTTGCAACCGATAGCCATCCCGACGTGCACCTGGTGGGGAAGCCTGCGGAGAAGTCGTTTCTGCCACTCGAGCTACTGGTGGGCAGCAAAGATCACCGTGGCCGTGAAGGTTTGTGCCACGACATTTCGTTGCGGCCCTATTCGGGCAAACGGCGGATCGCGATTATTGACGATGCCGACTACCTCAATGCGGAAGGGGCCAATGCCCTGCTGAAAACGCTTGAGGAGCCGCCGCCTAAATCGATCCTCATCCTCATTGGCACAAGCCCTGCGAAGCAACTGCCCACAATCCGGTCGCGGTGCCAAATGGTCCGGTTCAGCCGGCTGCCGACCGAGACGGTCGCCAACCTGCTCGGACGCGAGGGAATTCTGGAGGAACCCGAAAAGGCGTCCCAACTCGCCCAGCACAGCGAGGGGAGTGTGACGCGCGGCATGGAGCTGGCGGATTCCGCGCTCTGGTCCTTCCGCACGACTCTGTTCGATCGACTGGCCGCCCCGCAACTTGACAGCGTCGATCTGGCCAAGGTGGTGGCCGCATTCGTCGATTCGGCCGGCAAAGCAGCGCCACCCCGACGCGCTCGGCTCCGGCAAATCGTGGGGTTTGCCACACAGTTCTACCGGGAACTGCTGCTAAGGCAGAATGGCGCCGGAACGGACTGTGATGGCGAGCTTCAGCAGGCGGTCCGGCAGGCGATAGCCAACGGTGGCTCCGAGGGAAGCCAGGCGGCGGCCCGGCTTCAGCGGTGCCTGGAAGCCGCCGGGCAGATCGATCGCAACGCGAATCAGACGACTTTGATCGAGTGCTGGCTGGACGATTTGACCGCAGTCGGCTATTGACTGGGCCTACTCGCGGACATCCCCCTCCAACGTGAGGACAAGCCGTCGGCGTCCCCCATGGTTACGATGTTCGCAAAGGACCAGACCTTGCCAGGTCCCCAGGCACAGCCGGCCTTCTGCCACAGGGATCGCCAGGGACATGCCGGTTAAGGTTGCCTTGGCGTGGGCCGGCATATCGTCCCGTCCCTCGCACGTATGGCGGTAAGGAAAGTCCTCCGGAGCCATGGAATCGAGTACGCGGTCCAGGTCGACCACTACGTCGGGGTCGGCATTCTCGTTGATCGTGAGGGAGGCCGACGTGTGCTGGATGAAGACGTGCAGCATCCCTATCCGTACGTGTGCGAGTTCGGGCAGTGCGTCGACGACGTGTCGGGTGATCCCGTGACAGCCTTTGGGAAATGCCGGTAACGAGATGTGCTTTTGGAACCAGGCCACGGCAAGACCTCTTCGTCAGTAAAGCTTACCCAGTCAACGCAGACGGCGATAAGCACGGGCAAAACTCCCCCCTGCGGGCAAAAAACGGTTTGTCCCCCTTGACTATCGCTCGGAAATGTGAATAATGGAAGGACTGCTACGAGTCATGGTGTTTCCCCGGGAAGCTACAGCGAGTTCTTTCGCACCAAGCCCGGGTTTTCTCATGGCGTTTTGGGCCGCGGAATTGGCAGGAGAGTCCTGGCAGGCAACATCCTGACAGGGGGGAAATCTTTGTCGCGGCCGTTTTTTCTTGGTGTCACTGCGACTCGATTTTGTTGGATGGAGTAAATACTGGAATGCGGAATGTGTTTGAGGCAATCTTAGAGTTTGGTCACGACGAAACGTTCTCGCCCGTTGAGACGGAAGATTTCCGTGCCACGGATGCACCTGCCGGCTCTCGGTCCAAGATCGAGATTCTAGCAGAGCGAGTTCAGCGCGGCCAGCCCCTCTGGCACCCTGACGATCGTACCGACTACAGCGGACTGACCGGTGCAGTGCGCCCGCGGAGCTAACCCCACGAATCACCGGCAGCGTTCGCTGCCGGGTTGAGGAGTGCTGCGCGCTTTCATTCGAGTTAAGACACCAGAGTCGAACAGATCTCGACGAGGTTCCCTTCTTCGCCCTGGGGAAGGTTCGCGCTCGGCTGAAGCTCTTCGCGGAGCACTCGGACGTCCGTGGGTGCTTCAATCCCCAGGCGAACGCGGTCACCGGCCACGCCGATCACCGTGACCACAATGGCATCGCCCAGCCGGATACTTTGATGGGTCTTCCTGGAAAGGACCAGCATATCGAGCACCTCCATGTCGCTTGATGATAATACTGTATATATGTATACTTCTTAGCCTGTCCTGCGTCAACTCCATTCGGCAGGCGTCGGCCGTTTTTTTCTGCTGCGCGGTGGATCGCAGAACGCAGGCAAGATCGCAACGAAGGATTAACGTCGATTGCGAGAATAACAGGCTCTTCCGTTTCCAGGCGCATCCCCCGTTCGTCGTTCCGCCTTGAGGCGGCCTTTCCTCGATCCGGCCGAAAACGGGACTACGAACGGGTTGCATTCGCACCTGGAAACGGAAGGGAAAAAAAGTGGCTAGTTGTCCAAGGGGGCGAGCCATCGCCCGCCCCGCAGTCTCTGCCTTCGGAACTATGCTGCAGCACACTCAATGCGCGTCGTCTCGATCAACTGGGTTTTGAGAAAGCGCTGCCCGTGCGACCCATAGAACAGAACCTGATTTCGGTCCATATCCCAGATTGCCGTGAAGCGCGCGGCGCGGGGTCCGTACAAGCAGAAGTAGATTCCACATTGTCGACCACCGCGTTGCAGAACGCGTTCAGTAATGGGAAATGCACCTGGTTGAAGTTGGTTGTGCTCGCAAAGGGTTAGATTGACATAGTCCCGAAGGTCATCCAAGCTGTTAATCTGATGAAACCGCGTCGCCATTGCGGGGAACGATCTCCTGAATGCGTACGGTATCTACGGGGATAACGAGGTACCGCACAAGTTAGGGAAGCTAGTGTAAGTGCCAATACTACATGCTATCGGCAGACTGGGTTGGTTTCATTGGCGGCCTGCGGCCCTCCTTCTGAGCGCACGGCAACTGGGCTGCAACGGCGCAAGTCTCGCCATAGCAAGAAGATAGAGCAAGCGAACGGTGACCAGTTTGCGGCAACGGCCGAAAAGGTCTAAAGTCGCTTGCTGCCGGCACAACCGATTAAGTCAGCCTAGTCTTTCTGTTTTGCGTAGCAGGAAAAGACTTCGGCGACCTTGCCTTCTTTCTCGTCGCCGCGATGGAACAGAACGCGATATCGGAGCGTGATTTCTTCACCCTTGGCGAGCGTATATTCGCCGCTCTTGGTCGTGTCTGGAAAGTCGCTCAGCCCGAACGGGTTTGCGGCAAACAGGCCGTAGGTGCGAACGTGCCAATAGGTTGGGAACCGGAAGCTGCTCGGATGGTTCAAGATGGCGATACCGACCGTGTCGCCTCCGACCGGGCCATGATAATCGACCCATGCCGCAGGTCGGCCCCAGGCTTTGCCGTCAACCTGTCCCTCGCTGTTGACGATCTTACCACCCAGCTTGGCATCGACCTTCATCGTATGGGGTACTCGCACCCCGAAGGAACCTTCCTTCGTATCGCCGAAGGTAACCGGGCCCTCAGTTGCTTTGAGCGTAATGGTGAAGTCGATAAAGCGGCTTTTGCCCAAGGCGCCGAACTCGATGGTGCGTTCGTCTTCCAGGACCTTGTTGCCGTCCTTGCCGATCCAGTCGTTGACCGCGACGATTTTGGCCGTCTTGCCGCTTTGGATCGCTTTGAATTCGCGGTGTTTGGTGGTCTCTTGGTGCCAGAAGCTGTTGCCGTTCACCTCGCCGTGGGTGAACCAGAACGACGCATGATGCACGTGATCCTTCCGCTCGCCTTCAACGTCTTCGCTCATCGGATAGGCGCGGGTCATCGGTTCGCCCGTTGGGCCGATGATGGGCCACAAGATCGGTTTTCCGCGGAACTCCGTGACGTACTCGGTGAACAGGTCGCCGTCGATCTTGACCACCACTCCCTTTTCCGACTTCTCCGCCGTTACTTCAGCCGATGAATTGCGTTGCACTGCCGACAACAGCAGGGTAAGCATGACCGCGGACACAGCAAAACATCGCAGCTTCATCGTAGCACCTCCAGAATCAAAGCGAGTAACAGGCGTAAGGAGCCTCCAGACAGCCCTATCATAGCATGTCACACGCAGAAGTCGCAACCAACCGAGGATGGAGCTACCCTTCCGTTGGGGGTCTCTGCGTGACGGTCACCGTTAGCTCCATGCGTTCGCCGTCGCGCAGCAGCACCACCGTTGCCTCCGATCCGATGGGCGTTGCCGCCACGGCGAAACTGAGCGTCGAGGGGTCAACCATGGTCTTGCCGTTCCACTCGACAATGACGTCGCCAATGCGAAGACCGGCCTTTGCGGCAGGCGATTCGGGCAAAACGCCGGTCACCAGCGCGCCTTCCGTACCATCGATACCGAGCCGGTCCGCCAGTTCGTCGTCGAGCGATTGCAGGGCGACACCAAGCCATCCTCGGGCCACGGTCCCCGTGTCGCGTAGCTTCTTGTAGACGTCGCGCGCGATCTGGCTGGGAATGGCGAAACTGATTCCCAGATATGCAGGTCCGTAGATTGCCGTGTTGATCCCGACAACCTCGCCTTTGAGATTCACCAGGGGGCCGCCGCTGTTGCCCGGATTGACCGCCGCGTCGGTTTGCAGGAAGTCCTCATAGTTGATGTCCTGAACCACGCCACGACGCCCTTTTGCACTGACGATGCCGGCGGTCACGGTCTGTGCCAGGCCGAAGGGACTTCCAACCGCCAGCACGGGATCGCCGACTTCCAGGCCCTGGCTGTCGCCCCACGGAGCGGCAACCAGACCGTTCGCCTGCACTTTCAGTACGGCCAGATCGCTGAGCGGATCCACGCCGACCACCGTGACATTGCGAACCACGCGGCCATCGCTTAGCTTCACGACGACTTCCGAGGCCTTATCGATGACGTGGAAGTTCGTGATGATGTACCCTTGCTCATCGACAATGACACCGGACCCCTTCCCCTCGGCCCGATACTGGGGAAATCGGTCGCCGAACATCCGGGACAATTCGTCTTCGCGAGCCGGAGCAACGGTTTGAGTCGTCTCGATTCCGACCACCGACGGTTCAATTGCCTTGGCCACAATGCGATACTGGCTTACTTGTTCGGGAATCCCGGCAAGCTGCACGCGCGCCACTTCGGCCTCGGCCCGGGCGCGACCGCGGGTGAGCGCAAACTGGATTTGCTCTGCGAAATAGGGAAGCACCAGGATCACAAGGGCCAATACGAGAAGAAACACCAGCCAGGGAAGGCGATGCCCTTGCGGGGCGGCGGAAGCGTGATGAGGCGGCTGGCTGGCAGGCGGGGGATCGAGCGGTTCGTCGTACATGGAGACTCCGAAGAAGTGGATTAGGCCGGCTCTTTTGTGCCTGGGGGCAGGCGATCATCGTTGCCGTCGCGTCTTTAGGCGGTTTGGATTTCTCGCCCAGAGTCGGGACTCCAACGGGTTGCCCTCCGCACCTGGAAACGGACGAGCCATTGCGTCTCTGGTATTATACGCAGCCGGCGCTCAAATGTCGCGGGCGCGCGGGCCAAGAAGCCACCGCTCCAATGGACGTTTCAGGCGTGTGAACCAGGGTTCATCCTCCGGGTGGATCGGGTCGACGAGAATCGTGATTACGCCGGCCAGTCGGCCCGCCCAGACATCGGCGAAGAGCTGATCGCCGATCATGGCGGTCCGCATTCGGTCGAATCCCCTCTCTCGAATGGCGCGCTGGCAACCGAAAGGGAACGGCTTCAGCGCCATGGCCACGAACGGCAGGCCCAACTGCTCGGCCAGACGCCCAATACGGGGCACGGCCCCATTGGATACCAGGCAGACGCCGATGCCCGCATCTCGCAGAGTTGCGAGCCACTCGGCCGCCTCCGGTTGAATCTGCTCGGCGTGATAGCGTTTCAGTGTGCAATCGACGTCGAGCAATACACTATCGATCCCCAATTCGCGCAGCCGATCGGGCGGCAGATCCGAAACACTTCGGCAATGAAGACGCGGAAGCAACAGCATTCGTGGCCAATCGTAAAAGACATTCTGCTCTGGTGAACCTCACCGAGCAACCGCTTGCATGCAGCCCCCCCGCCGGGGAGTTGCCCATTTCGCGATTGTCGCTGCCCTGCGTTCATCTGTCAAGCTCAGAAGCCATGTCCGGCTTCGACGATTCGGGGGTGCAAGTCCGTTCCTGCACCCGAATGCGGGTTGGCGGCGAGGTTCACCTTTTCAACGCTGGTGTGAAAGCGTATATTGCGGATGTTCCAAGGAGGGGCATCCTCTTTGGGGGTTACCTATCGTGTCTTCAGGGGCCTTTCAATGTCGGTGAATCTTGCGGTTGTCCCG
The DNA here is from genome assembly GCA_040772845.1 of Thermoguttaceae bacterium. Lineage (GTDB taxonomy): Bacteria > Planctomycetota > Planctomycetia > Pirellulales > Thermoguttaceae > PWXP01. The sequence goes on along the minus strand of JAXGXG010000001.1, from coordinate 5,722,208 downwards.
GTTGCCGGTCGCGGTACGCGGCTGCTCCCCCTGACGAAGAGCCAGCCGAAGGAGATGCTGCCGGTTGGCAGAAAACCGGTCGTTCAATATGTGGTCGAGGAACTCAGTCGCTGCGGCGTGAACAAGCTTCTGTTCATTACGGGACCTGGCAAGACGGCCATCGAGAACCATTTCGATATCGACGCGGAACTGATTGCCAACCTCCGCGAGACGGGCAAAGAGGAGCTTCTGGCCGAATTGGCCTTTGAACGGGAGGACATCGAGTATTTCTACACGCGGCAGCGGCGGCAACTCGGATTGGGCCACGCCGTGCTGTGTTCGCAGCCGATGGTCGGAAATCAGCCGTTTGTCGTGGCTTTGGGCGATTCGATCATCGGCCTGAACGCGCAGTCGCGCGTCGTGGCCGCCATGATCGAGCAATTTGATGCAACCGGCGCCGATGCCGTGGTGGCGCTCGAAGAGGTTCCGCGGCAGGACGTGGTCCACTACGGCATTGCACAGCCGAAGGATCGGGTGGACGATGTCTTCGATCTGGCGGATCTGGTTGAGAAGCCGAGCGTCGAAGAAGCGCCCAGCAATCTGGCCGTTGCGGCACGTTACGTGTTCAGCCCGGCCATTTTCGATTGCCTCGCGGCAACTCGGCCAGGCAAGGGCGGCGAGATTCAACTGACCGACGCCATTCGTATGCTCATCGAACAGGGCCGGCGCGTCCTGGGCATTCGGCTCAGTCAAGGTGAACGGCGGTTCGATATCGGCAATTTCGAAAGCTATTTTCTCGCTTTTGCCGAATTCGCACTGGCCGATCCCCAGTTGGGCGATGCCATCCGAGCGAAATTCCAGTCGCTCCTGGGCACACGGGGGTAATGCCCATGTTGTTGATCCGCAAACAAGCATTCGCGCGGGCCGGGCTGATGGGCAACCCATCGGACGGCTACCACGGCAAGACACTGTCGCTGGTCATCCGCAACTTTCACGCGGAGGTGACGCTTTACGAATGGGATCAGGTCGAGGTGGTCTGGAGCCACAACGATCAGAGCCGGTTCGACAGCGTCGACGAACTGGTGCAGGACGTCCGATTGCATGGCTATTACGGCGGTATTCGCCTGGTCAAGGCCACCATCAAGCGATTCGTCGAGTACTGCCACAGCCATGGCCTGCCGCTTCACGACCGCAATTTCTCGGTGCGATACCAGAGCAACATCCCGCGGCAGGTGGGGCTGGCCGGCTCCAGCGCTATTATCGTGGCCACGTTGCGATGTCTTATGGAGTTCTACGGCGTTGACATTCCTAAGCCGGTACAGCCGTCGCTGGTGCTCTCCGTCGAGCATGACGAGCTGGGAATCGCCGCCGGACTGCAGGATCGGGTCATCCAGGTGTACGAAGGCCTGGTGTACATGGACTTCGCTTGGGATCGCATGGCGGAGATTGACGGCCTGGCGTGCGGTGTGTACGAGCCGTTGGACCCGGCACTGTTGCCACCGCTGTACCTTGCCTACGACGCGAACGTCAGTGAACCGACGGAAATCGTCCACGGCAACCTTCGCGCCCGGTTCAACCAGGGCGAGCCGGCCGTGGTCGAGGCCATGCAGGCGTTCGCAGCATTAGCCACAGAGGCTCGGGATGCGGTACTCGAAGGCAACCATGCCCTTCTTACGCAGTTGATCGACCGGAACTTCGACCTGCGCCGCTCGATCTGCCCCTTGCCTGCCGGCCAGGTTCAGATGATCGACCGCGCTCGCGAGTGTGGCGCGAGCGCCAAGTTCGCCGGCAGCGGCGGGGCCATTATCGGCACGTATCCGGACGAGGCCTCGTATGTCCGTCTGAAGGCGACGTTGGGCGATATCGGCTGCCGCGTCCTCAAACCAACGATTTCCGCGGTCTGAAGCCAGAGGCCATTCGAGACCAGGCTTCCAGCCCATGATTGCGGTGCTTGTTGTCGCCGAAGATGACCTCCAATCGTAGGAAGTCTTCGGGTGTGTTTCCATCGCCGGCAAATGTCAAACCGCTTGGGACTCCCATTCCCGTGCGCGTGCGGCCAGCGAGTCGACACATTCGGGCCAATCGTGCAAGGTTGCAGGGTCGAAGTCCGCCCCGTTGGGCCAAACCAGCGTATGGACCTCCGGATCGAGCGACACCTGCTCAAAGACCGATGCGTCGCGCAGGGGGCCAAACAACTGGCCGGCGAGCACTGGACGAAAGTCGATGACCTGCTCGCTACCATCATCGAACGCCACGCGAAGTATCCATGGCGCAACAATCTGGAACGAGCAAACGCGGTATATTGGGTGTCGCATGCGTCATTACTCCAAGGGTGCGATCGGAAGCGGTGGCTGGCCCACCTGCAAACGCTGCCAATCCTCGATCAGTTCGTCTTGGTGCAGTTCAGCCCAGGCCTCGACGAACCGCCGTTGCCTTCGCGGTAGACTGCCCGCTATCAGTTCTACGGGATCCAACCCCACCACGGCCACATCGTCCTGGCAGTATGCATGAAAATGGGGTAAATGATGTGGTCCACCGACCTCGGCATACATGCGGATGATAACCCCGAAGAATCGGCTCAATTCAGGCATGCCCGTTTCCATGATCGTGGCCGTGGGCTATCAGGACATCCATCACCTTGAGTATACCACATCTCGCATCTCGCCACAACCGGACCGATTCTCCGGCTCGCCCGGGGGGTACAGGGACCGACTTGCACGGTTGAAAAAAGGCCACCGGCCGGCTTGCGGTCTGTTGATTTTTCTGGGTAAGCGGGCATATAGTTAATATGGGATGGATATTTCCTTCTCTCTATGGGAGGAATAACCGATGGCCACGTCAGAGTACTGGGCGGAAGTAACCCACGATCGGCAGAGAACGCACGTCTTTTACCCCACTTTGGACGCAATGATTGCTCCCGATGATCCGGTTCGGTTCGTCGACGAGGTGCTGTCCGGTATGGATTGGTCGAAATGGGAAGCTGCGTATGAACGGAAACGTGGCCAGCCACCAATTCATCCACGGTATATCGCCAGTGCAATCCTCTATGGATTATATCGGGGAATCCGCAGCAGCCGAAAGCTGGAAGAGGCTTGCCGCTATCGATTCGACTTCATGTGGCTGGTCGAAGGCCGCGTGATCGATCATACGACATTCAGCAAGTTCCGCACCCGATTCCATGACGAATTGAAGGACTTGTTTCGGCAAATCGCTCGCATGGCCATGGGCCTGGGGCTGATCAGTTTGGGGGTGGTCGCGTTTGATGGCACCCGAGTCAAGGCCAACAACAGCCGATTCCGTACGCGTACGGCAAAGACCTTGGAGGCCAAGCTGGAGGCTTTGGATGAATTGTTTGAGTATTTGGTAGCGCAGATGCAAACCGTCGACGGCGAGCAGGCCACCGAGGGTTCGCCTACAAAACTCCCGGAAGAGTTGGCCGATGTAAACCATCGACGGGAACAAATCCGCAAAGCATTGGAGCAAGCCAAAGCGGCAGACGAAGCCCGGCGGCAGCAGGGTATCGACCCGAAGAAGAATCCGGCCCAGGTACCGATCACCGACTCGGATTCTCACGTTATGCCCAACAAGGAAGGAGGGTACGCCCCCAACTATACGCCTGTCGCCACGACGGACGGTAAGGCAGGTTTCATCATAGATGCGGACGTATTGCCTTCGGTGAACGAGGGCGCGGCCATCCCGGCTTCGGTCGACCGGATCGAAGAGGTTTTCGGGCAGAAACCGGAAAAGTTCCTGACCGACGCGGGCAACAACGCCGCTCCAATCATCGTGGAAATGGAGCAGCGGGGGGTGGAATTCTATGCTCCGATCGAGTCGCAACAGCCTGCGGAGGGTAGCCCGGTCAAGCGAGACGATCCCCGACAGCCGATTCCGGAGTCGGAGTGGGACAACCTTGAGCGGAACAACGCAGGCAAGCTTGCCAAGACGTGCTTCGTCTATGTTCCCGAGGAAGACCAATACTATTGTCCTATGGGCAATGTGCTTTGTTTTTTCAGGACCGATCGAGAACAGCGATGTGGGAAGCCGGTTGCCATCCGGGTATACCAATGCAGGAATTGCGAGGGCTGCCCCCTGGCAGACGCATGTTTGAGTCCCCAGACGAAGCATGGCCGCACCGTCAGGCGAGACGAATATGAGGAAGTGCGAGAGCGGACTGCGGCTCGGATGAGTAGTGCTTCCGCGAAAGCGATCTACAAGCAACGTCAGTGGATTGCCGAAACGACCTTTGGCATTCTCAAATCGATCATGGGCCTTCGGCAGTTCTTGCTACGGGGGCTGGAGAAAGTGAAGACCGAATGGCTCTGGGCGGTAACCGCGTTCAATTTGATAAAGATGTCACGTCATATAGGGACACTGCGCGCTGAAACGGCCAAATGTGCGGCCCAAGTGTAAAACACAGAAAGAGAGGAAGATTGCGCAAGAACAAGCAATGACCATAGCGGAACATGGGATCGCAAGGTATTGGGTTGCACTCATCGCAAAGCTTGCGATGCTCCACGGGCAGAACGCAATACCAGACCGTCGAACCGAAATCACCAATTTCTAGCTTGCTAGCACTGCACCAAATCAACAGACCGCTTGCCCGGCCTGGAGCCGTGGTCAGTTGGCTATTGGCAATGCTCTCAATCCATTCTCGCTCCGCACCGTGCCGCCGACCCGTGAACGGCTACACCATTTGTGAAGCGTGAGACGGCGGCAGTCTTGGCGGCGGCCGTCGCGGGTGACCAATCAAGAAAGAAACGAAGGGGCGAAATTTCGCCCCTTCATTTGTCGATTCTTCACCACGGACGCACGTTTGTATTGTCCGCTCGGCGCTGACGCCTTGCTTAGTTGGCGCTCGCCGCCTGCTGCTCGCCGGGCGAAACGGCCGGTTTCTGTTCCGCCTTTTGGACGGCCATTGCGGCAAGCTGGACGCCGGCCCGAAGCTCGGTGGGCAGGAAGTAGGGACGGCTGGTCCCGTTTGCAAACCGCAGCCGCTTGGCCGCCAGTTCCTGCCAACTCATATTGCAGTTGAGGTTCCAGGCGGCCACCTGGGCGGCCCGCTGGTTCACCTGCCCGGTTCCCAGCATGGCGCACAACGCGTGGACGGCCGGCTTATCGGTCACCTGCTCGATGGGGCGGATTTCGTAGGGGATGGCCGCCCGCGGTTCCTTTTTGCCGTGTTCGAGACACACGGTAGGGACCTTGAACTGGCCGACCTTCTCCGGCGCGACATTGAAGAAGCCGCCTCCGCCGCCCATCATACCGCCGCCGCCCATGCCGCCCATGCCGCCGCCGAACGACTGGGTGGAGCTGCCGCCACCGCCGCCAAGGCCGCCGCCCATGCCGCCCGCGCCTCCACCGAACTGCGCCAGGACAGGCACGCCGCCGAATGCAGCCGGCAGTTGGACATTCAAAGGCTGGTCGGTCTTGTTCTCGATCAGAACGTTACACTCGCTCGAGTCTTTGGGAATGACCTTCACGTCGATCTGCCCCTGCTCGATCGCCTGGAACATCTCCACCGACTTGTGCTGGTCATTGAACTCGCCCGATTTCGCCAGTGCACCGGCCGGAGTCGCCGCCAGGACGGATGTCCCGACCGATACCGCGGCAACGGTCAGCATAGAAAGAAAGATGCGCATGGAAACTGCCATAATCGAAATCCTCCGCTCGCTTGTTCCAAACGGTTCGGGGGCGAGTGCGCAGCGCGCCGAAAGCACCCCTGCCTTACAGCTTAACCAGGCCAAGCCGAAAAGGGAAGTAAAAAACCCAACGAGAGCGCCCAATTTCCGTGATTCCCCGAAAGCAGGTACCCCTGCCGCATTGCTATGCGCCCCAACCTTACCCCCGCTTGCGGGGGTCCCGGGTGTTCGGAATTGGCGAATGGCGTCGAGCGGCGAGAAAAACGGGATCTCAAAGCGGCAAAGTGGATAGGATACGCCACAGACAAGTACCGGGAAACCTGCCTTGACCGCCCATTTCTTACACAACGCTAACAATTCCTGCGAACTACTCTAACACGCGAGCGTTATCATTTCACGCATGTCGTCCGCCCAACTCGATAGCAATCCGCCTATAGGAGATATCGAATGAAGAGTCTTGCTCAATGGACATGTGCCTTTGCCTTCCTGGCCCTGGCTTCTACCGCTTTCGCCGAGGAAGTCACGGTCGATTCCGCAGTGAAACCCTATGAGCCGGTCGCTGGCGTTTCGGGAAACCTCAGCAGTATCGGGTCCGATACGCTGAATAACCTGATGACCATGTGGCTTGAGGAGTTCAAGAAGATCTATCCGAACGTTACGTACTCGATCAAAGGCGAAGGATCGGGCACGGCGCCTCCGGCCCTGATTGAAGGGACCGCCCAGTTCGGGCCCATGTCGCGAAAGATGAAGGACAGCGAAACCGACGGGTTCGAGAAGAAATACGGCTTCCAGCCCACTTTGCTGAACGTAGCCGTCGATTGCGTCGCCGTATACGTCCACAAGGACAACCCCATCAAGGGCCTCACCATTCCGCAGGTGGACTGCATCTTCTCGCAGACCCAAAACAGCGGATTCAAGAGCGTTGCCACATGGGGGCAGGTAGGACTGACCGGCCGGTGGGACAACCTGCCGATCAGCCTCTACGGACGTAATTCCGTCAGCGGCACCTATGCGTTCTTCAAGGAAAAGGCCCTACTGAAGGGCGACTTCAAAGATACCGTCAAGGAACAGCCGGGTTCTGCCGCTGTGGTCAATGGCGTTGCCAGCGATCGGGCGGGCATCGGATACTCGGGCATTGGCTACAAGACGTCCGACGTTCGCGCTATCGCGCTAAGCAAGTCGCACGAGGAGCCTTTGGCGCAACCCACGTTTGAGAACGCCCTGAGTGGGAAGTATCCGCTCGGTCGCACCCTGATGATCTATATTGTGAAGAACCCGAACGAGCCTGCCCCTCTGCACGTGCAAGAGTTCATCAAGTTCGTGCTGTCCAAGCAAGGGCAGCAAGTCGTCATTAAGGATGGTTACGGCCCGCTGCCGGCCAGTGCGGTCGAGCAGGAGCTGGCCAAGTTGAAATAGGCCTCGCAGCAGCGGAGGCGTACCGTGCAGGCGTAGCCCGTGTTGCCCTGCCCACCAAGCGAGTCTCCGGTGGGCAGGGCCCTATCAGCGCTGTTTCCATTTCAACCACATCCTCCATAGTCTCCATGATTTTCGTATGGCATCGCTCGATCGGACACGACTCGCCGCAGTGAAGTTCTGGGACATGATTGCCCGCGCAGTCATCACTCTGGGCGGTGTCGTGATAATTGCAAGCGTGATCCTTATTCTGCTTCTGATCGTATGGGTAACGCTTCCGCTGTTCACGGGCGCGAGTTCGGACGCTCGAATCGCCATTCCTGCCCCGCCGGCGGCAACCGATGCCGCAATTCTGGCCGTTGGTGTTGATTTGGTCGTGCTCGGCGAAGGGCGTCATGAGAATGCGATGAGCGGCTACGTGGTACGAGACGACGGCACGGTCATGTTCCTGGAGTTTCTCGATTCCGGCGCGCCGGAGGCGCGTGCCCCCGGGGGGCAGTTGGGCGACTCGCGTATCCTGGGCGTCGAACAGGTCGTACCGCCAGACGCAAGGAAAGATGCAACCGTCGCGGCCGTCCACGCCAGTGACGCCTCGAAATACACCCTTCTATGGGATGACGGTTCGGCATCGCTGGTTGAGGCGATCCTTGCCGGTCGGTTCGACCAGCGGGGCAAACGGATCCTGGAGCATCGTTTGAAGGTCCGCGGCGAAGTGGGCCCCGTGCCGCAAGGCAAAGCAACTATGGCGGTCATGCGCAGCGGCGAAAACGGTACGACCTGTGCCCGTTTGATGGCCGACAACCGCATCTCGCTGTCGCGCGAGGTTACCGTCTCGCAAGGGCTCCTGGGCGGTACAACAACCGAGACCAGGTACCTTTGGATCGACCGTAACATCCCCGGCAAAATCACGGCCATGACTCTGAATCAGGCCGGCGACACGCTGTACGCCGGTACGGACAACGGCCGGCTTCTGGTCGTTCAAACCGATGATGAAGGAGGAATCGTCTTCCAAGATGCCGTTGTTGCGTTTCCAGACGAGCGTGCGATTACCGCCCTGGCCATGGTCTATGGCGATGTTTCGCTGGCGGTGGGCGATTCGCAGGGGGGCTTGACGACCTGGTCCGAAATTCGAACCGAGGAAGAACGCCGCTTAGTCCGGATTCACGAACTCGGTCAATACGCAAGCCCGGTCATCGCCATCCGGCCGTCCCAGCGCGATCAAACCTTGTTGAGTCTGACGGAAGACGGCAGCGCCCACCTGGACTACGTTACCAGTGAGAAACACCTGCTTTCACTGCGGGGGAGCAGTCGATTGGCGTGGGTCGGTTACTCGGAACGCGGCAACGCGATTATCGGCGGGGATGCCACAGCCCAGCTTTACGTATGGCACGTTTCGCCGGGGCACCCTGAGGTTAGTTGGAAGACGCTTTTCGGCAAGGTGTGGTACGACAATCACGACGAACCGAAGTACCTGTGGCAATCGAGCGGCGCCGACGAACCGAAGTTCAGTCTCGTTCCGATCATTTTCGGAACGCTCAAAGCCACCGTGTACGCCATGCTGTTCGCCACGCCGCTTGCCCTGTTCGGCGCGATGTACGTCAGCTACTTCACCACACCGGCCTTCCGCAATGTGATCAAGCCGATGGTGGAGGTCATGGCGGCGGTCCCCTCGGTGGTCGTCGGTTTTCTCGTGCTCTTGTGGCTTGCCCCTTTGCTGGACGACTGGATTGTGGCCGTCTTTGTCAGTTTCCTGACCATGCCTGCATGCTTCGTGGCTTTCATGACCGCCTGGCAATGGTTGCGAAAATACGACTGGGGCAAACGGGTGGAGAACGGCTATGAGTTCATCGTACTCATTCCGGTCGTCATCGTTGGCGCGGCGCTGGCCGTCTGGCTGGAGCCCTTCGTGACTGCATGGATGTTCGATGGCAGTTTCCAGCAGTGGCTGTTCGACAGTACGGGAAACCGGTACGATCCGCTGAACAGTCTGGCCGTGGCATTCGGACTCGGGTATGCGGTCATTCCGATCATCTTCTCGATGTCGGAGGACTCGCTCTCGGCCATTCCGCACGAACTGGCCGCATCGTCGTTGGCGTTGGGCGCCAGTCGCTGGCAAACGGTATCGCGTGTGATCCTTCCCTCGGCCAGCCCGGGCATTTTCGCCGCGGTGATGATCGGATTCGGCCGGGCGGTGGGTGAAACGATGATTGTATTCATGGCCACGGGCAACACGCCCATTCTGGATTGGAGCCCCTTCAACGGATTCCGGACCCTTTCGGCGAACATTGCCGTAGAGATTCCCGAAGCCGCTCGGGGCGAGACCCTGTATCGGATATTGTTCCTATGTGCAGTGATTCTGTTCGGTCTGACCTTCCTGCTGAACACGGTGGCCGAGACGGTGCGCCAGCGCCTTCGCAGGAAGTACGGCCGCTACTAGTCAAGAAGCGAAGACCGGGGCATTTCTGGACGAAGGGCGAGCCCTATGTCTGGCTGAGCGGCGCTGCGCTGGCAACGACGGTCGCCCTGACACTCGCCCTGCTGACAGTCGTCATGGTCAATGGCCTGCCGGTCTTCTGGCCCCATCCGGTCGCCAGTGTCCAACGACTGGTCGCCGTGGTCGACCGCGACGGAGTGCTCCGCAAACGCGTCGAACGCGAGGCCGAGCTGGCGAGACAGTCGCTCGCCAAGACCGGCAAGTTGCCCGAAGGCGTTCTGGCCGAGTCCGACGGGACACTCCTGCTGGCCAATGGCGCGCGAATCACTCCGACTGGCGATATCATGCTGGCGGTTCAACCGAACGCCGCTGTTCCACTTTTGGCCAAAGATGCAAACGTGACGCCGGCCGACCTGAACCTGACGGCGCCGTTGGTTGCGTCCGAGAACGACATTCCTACGCCCCCAGTCGGCGAGAAGGTCTCACGCGTTGCAGACGACGGGCGTGTCTTTACGACCCTGCTGGGCGAATACGTCGAGCAGGAAGTCAATCACGAGACCGGTGTGGCAAGCTGGAAGTTCAAGACAGGCAATCGCGAGTATGGTCCTGCATTCCGGTGGATTGCAGTCAATACGATCGGCGAAATCGACTATCCGCTTGACGCCCTCGTGTTGGAACGCGAGGAGAACCTGACTTTCTACGGATACCTGGACCGCCTGCAAACCGAGAAATCGGAGCCGGCGGAGGGCAGTTCGCCGGTCGCCCGCCTGAACACAGCGACCGCCGCCGCCAAGGAAGCCTATCGCGCGCGAGTGAAGCCTCTGAAGTCCGAAGAAGAGCGGGTCGCCGACGAGTTGCGGCGCAACGTGAAGTACGATATCTTGCGCGCCCAGTACGAAATCGGGCTGGAGCAGGGCGAGCCGGCATCCCAGGAAACCGCGGCCCTCGAAGCCCATCTGGCAAGCCTGCAAGACCGCGAGAAGACGCTGCTGGCGGAATCGGAAGCACTCACCCGCCGCCGTGTTGCCGAGGAGAACGGCGTTCGCAAGAACATTGGTGTTTTCAGCACGGCCGCCGGGCGGGAAACGCCAATCGCGCTGGTCGATATCGTGCGTGCGTACAGCCCGAACCGAATGGGTTTCGGCCAGAAGCTTGCCCATTACGCGGCCAAGGTGTGGGAACTGTTGTCGGCCGACCCGCGCGAGGCGAACCAGGACGGGGGGCTTTTCCCTGCCATCTTTGGAACCGTACTGCTGGTCTTCCTGATGGCAATCACTTGCTTTCCGTTGGGGGTACTCGCCGGGATCTACTTGGGCGAATACGCCAAGGACGGGCCGCTGGTCCGTCTGGTGCGCGTTGCCGTGAACAACCTGGCCGGCATCCCCTCGATCGTCTATGGCATTTTCGGGCTCGGGTTCTTCGTTTACGCATGTGGCGGCGCGCTCGACACGTGGTTCTACCCGGAACGTGTTCAGGCAGGCGAGCCGGTGTTCGGACAGGGCTGTATCTTCTGGGCGAGTCTCACGCTTGGTCTGCTGACCATCCCGGTGGTGATCGTCGCCACGGAGGAGGCGCTGCGAACCATCCCGCGCGGGATCAAGGAAGGCTCCTATGCCCTCGGAGCGACGAAGTTCCAGACGCTCTGCCGCGTCCTGGCGCCCATGGCGTCGCCCGGCATGATGACCGGCTTCATTCTGGCCATGGCTCGCGCGGCCGGCGAAGTGGCGCCGCTCATGCTGACCGGCGCCGTGAAGCTGGCCCCCGCACCGGTGCAGGGAGATTTCCCCTTCATCCGCCTGAATGGCCAATTCATGCACCTGGGATTTCATGTTCTCGATATTAGCTGCAAGTCGCCCAACGTCGAGGCGACCAAACCGATGGTCTACGTGACCACCTTGTTGCTTCTGGTTCTCGTTCTTACAATGAGCGGCACTGCCGTTGTCATGCGGAACCGGATGCGCAAGCGTTACGCGTCGCGAGCCATCTAGCTTCCTTTCGCTTTAGAATAAGGGTAACGCATGATCGACCAACAGCGGCAAGACGAATCACCTTGCATAGCGATCCAGATGGCCGACCGAACAGATACCGATAGCCGCGCCGCAAGGCTGATCATCGACGATCCGATCGTCGAATCGCGGAACGTCAATCTCTATTATGGCAAGTCGCGCGCGCTGGTGGACATCACGATGGACTTCCCTCGCGGCGAGGTCACGGCCCTGATCGGCCCGAGCGGCTGCGGTAAATCGACGTTCCTGCGATGTCTCAACCGGATGAACGACCTGATCGACGGCGTACGCGTCGAAGGCAGTCTCCGGTTCGAGGGCCAGGACCTGTTCGACAAGACGTTGGACGTAATCGAACTGCGCCGCCGGATCGGTATGGTCTTCCAGAAGGCAACGCCGTTTCCGAAATCGATTTACGAAAACGTGGCCTACGGGCTCCGGATTGCCGGCAGGTCGCGCCGTAGCGAACTGGACGAGGTCGTGGAACGGAGCCTCCGCCGCGCCGCACTCTGGGACGAGGTGAAAGACCGGCTGCAGGAATCGGCCTTAGGGCTCTCCGGCGGTCAGCATCAGCGGCTTTGTATCGCCCGCGCAATCGCCGTCGCCCCGGAAATCATCCTGATGGACGAACCGTGCTCCGCGCTCGATCCCCGCTCCACCGCCCGGATCGAAGACCTCATTCGCGAGCTACGCGGCGAGTATACCATCATTATCGTCACCCACAACATGCAGCAGGCATCCCGCGTCTCGGACTGGACCGCCTTCCTGTATGAAGGCGTGCTGGTCGAGTTCGGAACCACGAAGCGGCTGTTCACCAATCCGGAGAAGAAAGAAACGGAAGACTACATCACCGGCCGGTTCGGATAGCCGGGAGTTGGGAGTTGGGAGCTGGAAGTTGGGAGCTGGGAGCTGGGAGCTGGGAGATCGGAGCTGGGAGTTGGGAGCTGGGGACTGGGGATTGGGGATTGAGAGATGGAAGATCGGAGTTGGAAGTTGGAAGTTGGGAGCTGATTGTCGGATCATTCTATCAGGGAAACACGTGATATGTCGGTGCATTTCTTTCGAGAGTTGGAAGAACTGAAAAGGTCGTTGCTGGCGCTATGCGCGCGCGTGGAGGAGCAGGTGCACAATGCGGTGCAGGCAATGCTCAACCGCGACGAGGATCTGGCCGTTGCCGTCGAGCAGCGCGATACGGAGATCGACCATCGCGAGATCGAGATTGAGGAGGACTGCCTGAAGATCCTGGCCCTGTACCAACCCGTAGCAGTCGATCTGCGATTCCTGGTTGCGGCGTTGAAGATCAACAGCGACCTGGAACGAATCGGTGATCTGGCCGTGAACATCGCGCGCAAGGCGAGGGCGTTGTGCCACCTTCCGGAGCTTACCACTCCGTTCGATCTGGGCGGCATGTCGGCCAAGAGCGAGGCCATGCTGCACGACAGTATTGACGCACTGGTGAACCTCGATGCCCGTCTGGCAAAGGACGTATGTGGTCGCGACGACGCCGTAGACAAGATGAAACGCGAAATCCGTGTCGCCGCCGAAGGCATGATCCAGCAGAATCCCGAGAACACGCAGCCGCTGATGCGTGTGATGGCCGCGGCGCGCAACCTGGAACGCATTGCCGATTGTGCCACCAATATCGCCGAGGACGTGATTTACATGACCGAGGGGGGTATCGTGCGCCATCACGAAGGTGCATAATGCCGGTTGCCCAGTCATGAAGATTGCAGAATAGTCATGAGTGAAACGCCGGATCCATCATCACACTTGCGGCAAGGCTCCCATCTTCTGGTGATCGAAGATGAGGCCGATATCCGTGAGTTGATCGCCTACAACTTGCGGAAGGAGGGCTTTCAGGTCGCCCTGGCCGCCACCGGCACGGAGGGACTCAATCTGGCGAGGAAGACGCCGCCCGACTTGATCCTGCTCGACCTGATGCTGCCCGATATCGATGGGCTTGAGGTGTGCCGCCGGTTGAAGCGGGATTCCGCCCTGAATGCCATCCCCATCGTCATGGTGACGGCCAAGAGCGGGGAGTCGGACGTTGTCGCCGGACTGGAACTGGGCGCCGACGACTATATTACCAAGCCGTTCAGCCCGCGAGTCCTGCTGGCCCGCACCCGCGCCATCCTCCGACGCCTGGACGCCGTTCCCCCCGACGAGTCGTCGACCATCCGCGTCCGGAACGTCGAGATCGATCCCACGCGTTTCGCCGTTTATGTCGACGGCCGGCCGGCCCACGTTTCGGTCACCGAGTTCCGTGTCCTTCATACACTCGCACGGCGGCCGGGATGGGTTCTCACGCGATCTCAGATCGTCGATGCCGTTCACGGGGGCGGCTATATTGCCACCGACCGATCCATCGACGTGCAGATTGCCGGCCTTCGCAAGAAGCTCGGGACGGCAGGCGCCAATATCGAGACGGTGCGTGGGGTTGGCTACCGATTCCGGGAATGATCACCATGCACGGCAAACGTCTCTTCTGGCAGCTTTATCTCGCCTATCTCGCAATCACCTTGCTTGGGCTGGCGGTGCTTGTGCTGTGTACGTGGGCTCTGTTGGCCGAGTTCGGAGAAGGGCTCGTTCCGAAAGAGCAGTTGGGGCGCATCGCGCGCGACGCGCAGCTTCGTGTGGGTGCGGCGGCCGTGGTTGTCGCGCTGTTGACCGCCGGAGTCGGCCTGCTCCTCTGCCGGCGAATCGCCCGGCCGTTTGAAGAACTCCGCTCCGGCGCAGAACGGTTCTCGCGAGGCGAGTTGTCGTTCCGCGTGCCGCCCGCGGAATTGCCCGAGGCGCGTGCAATCTCCCGAGCCTTGAATAATCTGGCCGACACGGTTATCGAACGGAGTCACACGCTCGATTCCGAACGGAACCAGCGCGACGCCATCCTGGCCAGTATGGTCGAAGGCGTCCTTGCAGTCGATGCCAACCAGCGGCTCATTAGCCTGAATCGGGCCGGCGCCGCCCTGCTGGGAATCGACCGCGCCCGGGCGCCTGGCCGAAGCTTGCAGGAAGTAGTGCGCAACGCCGAGTTGCAGGAACTGCTTACGAAGGTTCTCGACGGCGAGCAGACGCAACTGGCCGAGATCACGCTGCACCGGAAGGAAGACTGTATCTTGGAGGCCCATGGGACGGTGCTCCGGGCAGCCGGCGGCCAGAAATTGGGCGCCCTGGCCGTGCTGCATAACGTCACGCAGCTCCGCCGGCTTGAACGCGTGCGGCGAGATTTCGTCGCCAATGTATCGCATGAATTGAAGACGCCGGTCACGTCCATCAAGGGCTTCGTCGAAACGTTGTTGGACGGCGCGATGGACAGTCCGGAAGACGCCACGCGGTTCCTGCAAATCGTTGCCGCCCAGACCGACCGACTTGCCATGATCATCGAGGACCTGCTCACGCTTTCTCGCATGGAGCAGGAGGCGGAACAGGAAGCGATTCTTCTCGAACCGTCGACAATCCGGCATGTGCTCGATGCCGCCGTGGCCGTCTGCCAGACGAAAGCCGAGAATAAGGAGATACGTCTGGCGATCGACTGTGATCCCGATCTGCTGGGAATGGTCAACCCGCTCTTGCTGGAGCAGGCGGTCGTCAATCTGGTCGATAACGCGGTGAAATACAGTCCTGCGCAGGCGACCATCGAATTGATCGCCCGGAAGCACGACGCAGACATCGCCATCGAGGTCCGCGATCACGGTTGCGGCATCAGCCGCGAGCACCTCGCCCGGATTTTCGAGCGATTCTACCGCGTCGATAAGGCCCGCAGCCGGAGTCTGGGCGGCACGGGGCTCGGCCTGGCCATTGTGAAGCACATTGCCCAAGCTCACGGCGGTCGCGCCACCGTCGAGAGCACCCCCGGCAAAGGCAGCACCTTCACCATCCACGTCCGCGCTGCGTAGAGCCACGATGCGCAACCGTGGAACAGGTTTCCCAATGGCCCGTAATCGGGCAGGGGGGACTGGAGGCCCCCTAGCCGTTGTCGCAATGGGGTCAATTCCCCAAAATCGCAAGGACACGCAATGCGCGCCCCGTATGCCCCCACGCCTCCGTGCCCAGCAATCGAATCGCAAGGACATGAATCGCAAGGACATGCAATGCGCGCCCCGCATCCCCCCACGCCTCCGTGCCCAGTGAGCTACAAAGGCAAGCAAGCGTAGCGAGCATGGGATATCTAGGCAATTACTTGCCTCAATAGGCGCATTGCATGTCCTTCGGCCGTCTCCTTCGGCCGTCCTTGCACTGGCTTCTCATTACGCTTTAATGAACGCGTCGCTGTGAGAAGTGGGGGGTGGGCTCTTGTGTGGGGGGGCGCACGACGCGCTTTGCGTTAGGCGGCACAGTGTTTGCTGGCGGGCGGGGGGTTGCGGCGGTAGGTGCGATGGCCAGTCGCCGACTCCGTACGCCGCGTCATGAATCGTTCCAGGGGAGCCGTGTCGCTCAAATAGTCGGCCCGCAACTGCAGAATCGCTTCGGCGCCGGCCTCGCACCAGAACTTCTCCGTGGCCTTCACGCGACGTCCGATCTGCTTGACTGCCGACTCAACATACGAACTCATAATCGGTAGGCCGAGGCAACGGTACCTCGGATAATCCATCCGGCCGCGGTGGGTCGCAAGATACCCGATTGTGGTGGCGACGGTCTGCCGAGGATCGGTTGCCGATGCCTTCGGCGGTGGCAAGCCGATTTCCTCCTGGCGTGCCCGTAGCTCCCCCAGCACGTCATCTACCCGGCCTGCCCAAATCGCTTGAATCCAGCGGCAATAGATCGCCCAACCTTCGTCAAAGCTGCGCCCCGCCATGGCCGCCGCGAAGACGTATTGCAGTGCGTGAATGAAGTCGAGAATCGCCACGTAGTGCGAAAAGTATCTGGCCCACATCGTCCAGTTCATTGCGGCTCCATCCGCAACGAATGCCTTGCGCCGCGCGCCTGCAAATCCCCGGCACCAGGCCGCGGCTGCCAGGATTGCACCGAATACGGCACTGCATGCGCGACTGGCGACAACACTCTTCACCAACGGCTCCGGCGCCCCGGGGCGATGCGTCCCAGTTGCCGCCGTATCGGTCGTCGCCGGTTGTTGTGCCGCCTCTCGAGCGCCGCCCGATGAATGCCCCAATTCCTGCACCAGTTTGGGCGTTCGTTGGCGGTCAAGGAACGTCACTGGAATGTCTGGGCATGGATCGGACTCGTGCTCCTCGCTGTGCATCGTCAGGAGCACGCCCACTTTGTCATCGCGCCAATAACGCGATCGCGAGGGATTCTCAACGGTATTCTTATCGCCGGGAATCGTTTCGGATGCGCCCTTTTCCTCCGCTTCGGCAAGTGCTTCGCGGTCCGCTTCCTGTTCCGCCAACGTCTCGGCCACTTGCTCGGCGACATTCTCCAGCGAGACGCTTTTGGCCGCGACGTTCTTCGCGGCATTGCACTTCGCCTTGCGATCCCGGATCAGCATCCGCCCGCAATCGAACTGAACCACTGCAACCGTGGGCGCCACCTTCCCTTCCGGACAGCCTCGCTGCTGCACCGGCAGCGGCAGTTGCTTCCATGCTTCGACTTCGGCATCGCGTTGATCAACACGTTCGCCACCAAGCCGACGCACCGCCCGCTCCAGCGTCTTCGGTTGGATGCACAACTCCGCTGACTCTTCCAGCTCCTGGCTCGCTTCCCGATACGATCCACATCGAACGGCCGCGCGAATCATCTTCCACAACACGCCTGGGCTCTGTGTCTCATCCGGCCTCAGGCCCAACGCCTGGGCCTGAGGGAAAAAAAGCCCGCCGGCATGGCGAGCAATGCCCAGACGGTTCGTTCCACCCGATCTCACCTCGGCGGGTAGTCATAACGCGAGGTTCCGATTCGCTCGTAGTGACAGGAGAACCGCAGGTACACTGGCACGGCATGCCTGCCATCGTCGAAGATTGCCGCTCCATGGCCAATTGCATCACCACCCGTGCCAGGGAGTCCCCCACTTCAACGCCGACATCTTCGACCTCGGTGAACCGGGTTCCGATTGGGGGGTGCCCCCCTTCCCCGTACACCGCATCCACAATACTCTCTGCTGCCTGCTTGACCATGTCCTGCACGGCTGCTGGCAATGCTTGCTTCTTCGCCATCCTTGGCTCCTTTGCTCAAGCTGTGACCAATCGAACCGGGAAAACTACCGTTCACCGGATTCCAGTAATCCAATGTCGTAGGATACCAGAACTGGTCGAGCCCACAAAGTGCGTCCTGCGCCCGTGTGGGGCATGGCGGCAGATTGAGCTTGGAATAATTGCCCCCACCGTGGTAGAATACAGATGCGGAAAAATAGTCGCCGCAAGCAGCGCGGACATACCCCTCTATGTGGTGGCGCAGGAGATTCCGTGTTTCCGGTTCCAACCGCTGCTTGCGGAGATTGGACTGTTGCCGTTACATTCGTTTTCGTTGAAGGCGCCGCAGCCTTAGGCGATAGGCAGCAGTGTGCCGGAACAACAGAACACCTGGACGCAACTTTTTCGAGGCTTGTCCGATGGCGAATCGCCCTGTCTCCCCGCACCCTGTCTCCCCGCAGCCTGTCTCTCCGCACCCTGTCTCTCCGCAGCCCGTCGCGCCCAACCGCCCTGTCCCGGTATCGTCGCCCCAACTGGCCACGCCGGGGCAGATGCCAAGGCCGGTGCCCGTGGGGCAGCCACAACAGCCGGCTCAGCCTGGTATGGCCCAACCTGCCACACCGCAACCCGTCCAGCCAACACCGATCCAGCCTGCAAACCCGCAACCGGCAACACCACAGCCGCTTCAGCCGACGCCGGTTCAACCTGCCGCTGCCCAACCGGTACAATCCGGCGCGGCACAACCGGTTGGCGTGCAAAGGGGGAACGTTCAGGGAGTTGTGGCGGGGCAGGCCGGCGCGCCGGCAGGCGGTGTGGGTATGGCCAGGCCGGTTATCGTCCAGACGGAGCGGCGACCGGAGGAGATTCATGCCCGCGAGTCGGATGAAGAACCGGAAGAAGAGTTGACCGAAGTCGCCATCAAGAATGCGCCCCCGTGGCTGGTCAGTGCAGCCGTCCACATGGTGCTGCTGATTATTCTCGGGCTGATCATGGTGGTCCACCGCTCGGATCAACAGATCAATCTGGAGTTCGCAGAAGACGATATCTGGGCCGAAGACTTGGGCGAGCAATTGGAGATCGATTCGCCGTTGGGCGTGGAGATGACCGACGTGGTGGAAGACCCCATTCTCACTCCGGACGACCTGCCCGAGGTGCCGGACCCGTTCGCCACTCCGAATCCGTTCGAGCCGCAGGTTGACGGTATGGCGGCCACCAGCGATATCGAAGCGCCGCAGATCGGACTTGCCCTGACCGGCCGTCAGGAAGGATCGCGTCAATCCTTGCTGGGCAAGTACGGTGGTACGCGTCGGACGGAAGAGGCGGTCGAGGGCGGACTTGCCTGGCTCGCGCGCAATCAGTTGGACGATGGCTCATGGAGCCTGATGGGGCCCTACGCCGGCGGCGTGCGCGAGATGGACGAGAACAAGATCGCTGCTACGGCCATGGCGCTGCTGGCATTCCAGGGAGCCGGGAATACGCACAAGAAGGGCAAATGGCGCGCTAATGTCGCCGATGGCTGGGGCTGGCTCCTGGAACAGCAGATGCCCAACGGAAGCTTCTTTCGGGGCGGCCCGTTCAATCACCATTTCTATACCGATGGTCAGTGTACCATCGCCGTGTGCGAACTGCTGGGCATGAGCAAAGACGCAGCCTACCAGGAGCCTGCCCGGCGAGCGGTGGAATTCCTGCTGAAATCGCAAAGCCCCAAAGGCGGCTGGCGTTATAGCCCGAACGGCGATAGCGACGTCTCCGTGACCGGCTGGATTGTTATGGCGTTGCAGAGCGCCCGGATGGCCGGGCTCGAAGTCCCCGAGGCACACTTCGATGAAGTCATGCGGTTTCTCGACGGCATTGCCAGCCACGGCGGCGCCCGGTATCCGTATCAGGCCGGCCGCGAATCGACCTTGCCCATGACGGCCGAAGCCATGCTATGTCGGCAGTATATCGGCTGGCCGCGCGACGATCCGCGCATGGTCTCGGCATTGAACTGGATTACCGAAGCGCCGAACCTGATCAGTTACGGCCCGAACCGAAACCTGTATTACTGGTATTACGCAACGCAGGTGTGCCACCACATGGAGGGCGAGCACTGGAAGAGGTGGAACGAGGTCATGCGCGAGGCCGTGCCGCGCGCCCAGGTGCAACGCGGACGCGAGGCCGGTAGCTGGGACCCATCGACGGTCGACCCGTACGAATCGCGCGCCGGGCGGTTGTATTCCACCTGCCTGTCGATCTACATGCTGCAGGTGTACTACCGCCACCTGCCCATCTACTCGAAGATCTACACCGACCTGCGTAAAAGCGGCCGGGCCCCGCGGTGAGAGCGCCCTGAAAGAAACATCATCAGGACGTTACATGGGAGGGTCAGAAAGGGCTTTCGACTCGGACTGTCGCGTAGATCTGCCCTGGATTCAGGTCTTCAGTGAGCAACACAGTGCATTCAGCGTGTTCGGCAGCCGCAAGAATGCTGCTGTCCCAGTAGTTGATTCGATAGCGGAAAGACAACTCCAATGCGCGACGGATCAGAACTGGCGTAATCTGCACAACTTCCAGAGATTCCAGAAGGACAAGCTGCCGCATGATGACGTCGATACTCTGATTGAGTTTGCCAGCAGCAACGACAGCATACTCTTGCAGGACCTGAGTTGAGATCACTCCGTTGCCGGCGCGAATCGCGCCAGCGATCACTTCGATGGCTCGCATCTGTTTTGAAACATCGCGAGAGTCGTTGGCGTAAATGAGAAGATTCGTATCGAGGAATTGTCGAATCACTGCCGTTCAGGCCCCAACCGTCCATGAGTTGCATATCGGTCGAACTTGAAGCCAGGCTGTGAGCAACCCGAATGGTTCCGGGCCAGAGCGGCGAACTCATCCGCGACGAGATCCGGATCAACCTTCTCGGTAAGCCGCTCAAGATAATCGCAGACGATTCGGTCCAGTGTTGTGTTGCGGGCTTGCGCATACGCCTGCGCCCTTGCGAGCAACTCAGGATCAGTGGCGAGAGAAACATTCATGATGACACCATGCACTGGATCGTTACTTGCCCACCTGCACAGTCAGGGCGGCATCTGCCATTTCTATACCGAAGGTCTATCGGTCATCCGGTTCGCATCGTCCACGTGGATGACTTTGGGCTGCAGAGAACGGACTTCCTGCTCGTCAAACACGCCGTAGGTCAGCACGACGACCTTATCGCCCTTCGTACCGAGTCGGGCCGCGGGGCCGTTCAGCAGCATGGTGCCGGAGCCGGCGGGCGCTTCGATGATGTAGGTAATCAGTCGAGCGCCATTACTGACATTCAGGACGTGTACCTGCTCCCCGGGCAGCATATCGGCTGCTTCGAGCAAGAGGCGATCGATGGCGATACTGCCTTCGTAGTCCAAGTCGGCGCCGGTAAGCGTCGCCCGATGGATCTTGGACTTGAGCATGAACCGTTGCACTCAACTCCTCCGGGAAGAATCAGAAATTGGCGTCACTGATCGGCGTTTCATTGCGGCTTCGACCATTGGGCGTCATCAGGGCTTGATACACCGAATAATCGATTGTATCGCGCAAGAATTGGAAATGTCCGTCGGCGAAATAGGAGACCACTCCGCCACTGTGATACGACGAAAGGTGCTCGCGAACACGTAAACCACTGGAGGGAGCCGCATTATGCCACACGAATCCGATTCGTTTATAGGCATCGTCACTAACAATGTCCCAGTCGCCCGCCCCATCGGTTGCAGCGCCGAAATCACGCCCGGCGAGCGGCGCTTTTTCCGACATCAAAAGCGTCGTTGAAGCTCCGTCGTTCTGGCTGATGTAGTCCAGCGAAATGCGAATTTTCGGATCGGTGAACTGGTCATGGCAAATGCCCCATTGAATCTTGTTGCGATCCTCTTCCTTACCCGTATTGACTACATAAGCATTGGGCGTCGCGTTTGTGGATCTGGTCAACGGCGGATTACTCGGACACACCATAAGGTTCAGATACACCAATCGATATTTGTCGTCTACGGAATCACCATTTCCGTATTTCATCCACGGCTCCCACAGGTCATTCCGTTCGAGATACGGGAACAACATGACCACCCAGGATCCGGCGCGTGTCGTATCGCTGCCAAGCCGGTTGCGCCAGCCGGGAAAGTACCGGCGGCTGGACTCAAAATTGACCATCGCCAAGCTGATCTGTTTCTGATTATTGATGCAAGTATTGCGTCGAGCAGCCTCCCGGGCCGCCTGCACCGCGGGCAGCAGTAAGGCCATCAGCATTCCGATGATGGTAATAACCACCAGCAGTTCAACAAGGGTAAAAGCATTACGCGTTTTGCGTGGCATGATTATTGCTCCCGCTCTGTTCCGCCGGAGAAGACCGCAGAAACCTTCCCTGCCCACTAGTATTGTCGCAGAAAGCAGCTCAAAAATCCAGGGGTGTCGCCAGAAAGTACCGTTAGTGACCCAGGTTTGCGTACCAAAGGGGGGCTGCCTTTCCCTGCGATTTACCCGGTTTGGTCAGTCGCACTCGTCCGGACAAGCTGCATCGGAGTTGATAGCCAACCGACTGTCCCAAAGCCGCGAAAACAACAGCAATCAAGCCCCCCCCCACAGAGCCAACCAGCTACCCCACAACTGCCTATCTTGTGCGATCCTGACGAACTGGGCATTCACCATTTTCGGGCACGCCTCTGGAGTAAACGGCCGATTTGTGCGAAAATGACTAAGGGCAAGGCTCGTCGGAACAGCCGTATCGCAAGGGATCGTCGAAATGAATCGAAAACCTCGTGCATTTACACTCGTCGAATTGCTGGTCGTCATTACGATCATCGGTATGTTGGTGGGGCTGCTCATCCCGGCCGTGATCTCCGCTCGGGAAAGCGCTCGACGCGGCGTGTGCGTTAACCAGCTTAGGGAGTTGGGAACGGCCACGATTCATTACGAGTCCGTCAAAGGACAACTGCCAGGTTATACGAATCGAGCGCCATTGGACGGCGCCAAACAAATCAGTTGGGTGATCGCCTTGTTCCCCTATCTCGATCGTGAAGACCTCTGGAGCGAATGGCGAGATGGCGACGGTCCTATCGTTCAGGTTGACCTGGTGTGCTGCCCAAGCGACCAAGGCAACCTGGTCAATAACGCACCACTGAACTATGTAGCGAACAACCTTTTGTTCTTGGATCGTTCCACGACCGCCAAAGCAAATGCCAACTCGCGAACACTCGAAGGGCTGCAGAGCACTCAGCAGACCGTAATGTTTTCGGAAAGGGCCTACAGTGACTCCTATCCAGTCGGACCGTGGAATAGCACCGGCACGTTGAACTACCTGACCTTCGGTTGGCCTAATGAAGATGATTCTAGCGAAACCGTGACGATCTACACGATGAGGACGCAAACGAACGGGATATCGTCGAATCATCCCGGTCTCGTAAACGTCGGCTTTGCCGATGGACACGTGGAAACCCTCGCTGAAGACAGCATGACCGACGTGTTCCGGTGCGGAAAAGACTGAAGTCTCCGGTGGAATCGGCTTTCCTCTTGTGAACCCGATTGGCTAGACCGATTCTTTGCCGCCCGCAGGTGGTTGCCTGTTGAAGCCCGATTGCTCACCGAACTGCCCTCTCCTTCCATGCCCCAGACCCTGGTTACCGTTGCCACGTACAACGAAATCGAGAATCTGCCGCGCCTGGTTGATCGGATTCTGGAGGTGGCGCCTCACGCAGAGATCTTGGTAATCGACGATCATTCGCCAGACGGTACGGGGCAGTGGTGCGACGAGCGGGCGGCGGCCGAGCCGCGGTTGTACTGCATGCATCGGCCGGGCAAGCTGGGGTTGGGAACGGCCATGCTCGCCGCCATGCGCTACGCCGTCGAGCACGGCTACCAGTTCATGCTCAACCTGGACGCCGATTTCAGCCATCCGCCCGAGTGCATTCCCGAACTGCTGGCCGGCATGTCGCCGCCCGGCTCCCCGCCGGTCGACGTGATGATCGGCTCGCGTTACGTGGCAGGCGGCGGCATTGAAGGATGGAGCCTGCGACGGCACATGATGAGCCGGGCCGTGAACCTCTATGCCCGCACCCTGCTGGGGCTGCCGACCAAGGACTGCAGCGGTTCGTTCCGCTGCTACCGGGTGTCGTTGCTGGCGAAGCTGGACTTCGATGGTTTCCGAAGCTGCGGGTATGCGATCTTCGAGGAGGTCCTCTGGCGGCTGAAACGCCTGGGCGCCCGATTCGCAGAGACGCCGATCGTCTTCGTCGATCGGCAGCAAGGCCGTTCGAAGATCAACGGGGGCGAAGCGTTCGCCGCGTTGGGAATTCTCTTCTGCCTTGGCATCCAGAACTGGTTTGTGCGTCCCCCGCAGACCAAACCGTGAAACTGTCAGCCATTTCGCCCCGATAGGGGCCGCAAGCCACGGGTGAAGCAACCTGTCGGGGTTGTCGCCGACAGCGACGCGCAACCCGTGGGATAAGGGCGAAAATTCCCCGGTAGGAACGAAAGGGGCGATTCAACGCGCATCCTGCCGCCCCTGCCGGGGCTGAGGGGACGCGCGCGATGGCAACCACGGGTTCCGCTTGCCCCGACTGTCGTCGCACCCCGCTCCACCCGTGGCTACACCCTTCGCGCCCCTGCCGGGGCGAAGAAGGACTCGCGACGGTGACCACGGGATCGGCATGGACACATCACGGAAACCGCGGTATACACATGCACACATCAGGCAAATCGTGGGGTGCAGACGGGTTGGGTACGGCACTGGCGCGGCAGCGGTCGGCGGGGTTTCGCGGCCAAAGGCGGATTCGCCGGCCGTTTCGCCCCGATAGGGGCCGCAAGAATGTAGCCACGGGTGGAGCAACGAGGCGGCGTTGTCGCCGCCTCGTTGCGCAACCCGTGGAAGAGGTTCCCCAATGCCCCCGTAGCCCCGGCAGGGGCGAAAGGACGCGACCGACCAGAAAGGAGACGTCATGCCTGGCACGTACTCACAGATTCTTCTGCACGCTGTATTCAGCACCAAGGAGCGCAGACCGTGGATCGAGCCTGATGTTGCCGATCGCCTCTATCCGTACATTGGCGGCGTTGTGAGAACGGAGAAAGGCAGCCTGTACAGCAACCACGGGTTCCGTTTGGTCCGACTGTCGTCCGACCGCGCTCCACCCGTGGCTACACCCTTCGCGCCCCTGCCGGGGCGAAATGCCGACACTTGCACCTACGCGTCGGGGGAGTGCACAAGCGCCCCCCTGGAAAGATGATGCGACTCTCCCCCTGAACGCTTGACGTGATGGGGCGGCTGGGGTACATTTGGGATGGACGAGTGTCCGGGCGGCAGGCAGCCGCTCATCGAGGCGAATTACCCCGGAGGGTACAGCAGTCATGGCCCATCGCGCCAAGCCGGAATCACGTGTCCGACGCAGTCCGGCCCAAACCCTTTTTCTGGTTGCCTCCATCGTCATCGCTGTTCTGCTCGTTGGCGGGGTGACCATCTGGGCGCAATGGCATTCCGGCTGGATAGGCGGCCAACGGTCCGCCAAGTCCGACCTGAAGCTCGAAGACATCCCCTTCAACGGAACAAGGGCCTATGACTATCTGAAGCAGTTGTGCGAGATCGGGCCGCGCCCGAGCGGCTCGCCTGGCATGGCCGAGCAGCAGAAGATGCTCGAAGCGTTCTTCCAGAAGGCAGGCGGGCAGGTGGAGTTCCAGCGGTTCCACTACCGGCACCCGCTCGACGGATCGGCCGTTCCGATCGGCAACCTGATCGTCCGCTGGCAGCCAGAGCGGAAAGAACGCATCCTGCTTTGCACGCATTACGATACCTTGCCGTATCCCATGCTGGATCCGGTGGACCCGAAGGGCCGTTTCGTCGGAGCGAACGACGGGACCAGCGGTGTGGCCGTGCTGATGGAATTGGCGCACATGATGCCGGAACTGAAGACGCATTACGGGGTCGATTTCGTCCTTCTCGACGCCGAGGAATTCATCTTCAAGCAGGACGGCCGGTTCTTCGTCGGTTCCGAGTATTTTGCGCGTCAATACGCAACTCAACCGCGATCGTACGAGTATCGTTGGGGCATAGTGCTGGACATGATCGGGGACGCCGATCTGCAGATTTACCAGGAACGTTACAGTTTGGGCTGGCCGAAGACGCGACCGCTTGTCCAGCAGATATGGGCCACGGCTCGACGCCTGGGAGTGCGCGAGTTCATCTCGCGACCGAAACATGCAGTGCGCGACGACCATGTGCCGCTGAACGTGATTGGCGGCATTCCCACGTGCAACATCATCGATTTCGATTACCCGCCCTGGCACACCCGGGGCGACACGCCGGACAAGTGTTCGCCGGAAAGCCTGGCGAAGGTCGGTTGGGTAGTCTGGGAATGGCTGAAGGAAGTGCGATAGGTTGAGCCGTGGCTGACCCTGTCCGATAAAACATCCTTACAAACGAGCAGTACCATGAAACAGTACGGGTTACCGATTGTGGCCGCCTGCCTGCTGCTGTTGTTCGTGGGTTGCGGAAGCGATTCGCAGGAAACCATTGGACTGGACGACCTGGAGAAGTTCGGCTCGCTCCCGTACCTGAAGACAACGCGCGATCAGCGACTTGCCGACGAACTCGCCCGGATTGTGGAAGAGGGCGGCACGCCGGAACAGCTCACCGTCGACGACGATTCGGATACGGTTGGTGCGGCGCTGAAGATGCTGTTTCCCAAGGATGAATTGCCCGGTATCGTCATGGAATCCGACGAGCTTATGCCGCCGCGCGAATTCGAGTTCGACGCGAAACAGCTTAAACACGCAAGTGACTTCCGCAAGCGATACAATGCCCAGCGGCTGGAAGCCCGCGAGGCGCTGAAACAGCCGCAACCGAACCTGGCAATCCGATTTGTCGCCGGTTTTTCCGCCGATACCTCGGTGATCGACGTCGTTCGCGTGTGCGTTCGCCTGGAGGCCTTCGATGCCGCAGAAATGCTCGCCGCCGGGAAGGTCGGCGGCGCGATCGGCTCGCTCGAACAGATGCTCGCCTTGGCCCAGTGCCTGGCGTCCGCAAAACATCTCGACGCGCGCCTTCATGCCGCCTACCTGCGGGCCGAAGCCATGGCCGTCATGCAGGCGATTGTCATGCACGAGAAGGCGACGCGCGAAGACCTGAAGGCGCTACTGCGAATTGTGCAGGTGCAGTTGCAGAACTGGACGGACGATGCAGCCGCGTGGATTGGCGAGCGCGCCATCGGCCTGCACACCTACGAACTGGTGCGAGAGGGAGCTCTGCTGATCCTGCTGACCGAACAGGAGATTGACGAGTTCCAGCGCGAAGGCGACCTGCGGGCCCTGGCCCTCTCGGCTCGCCGCAATGCCGACCGCGACCAACTCTATTATCTCGAGACGATGCGGCAGGTCATCGAGAGCTGCCAGCGGCCGCCCCATTCGCGGCTGCCTCTGTTCGAATCGATTCAGCAGGAGCTCCAGCAGCGGCGCGGCTCGCCCGACTTTCCCTTCGTCGCCGGCCGCCTGCTGTTGACGCAACTGGCGGCGGCCCACGCAATTCAGTCGCGAGATCGGGCGAACTGGGAGGCTTGGGCCCTGGCCCTGGCCACCGCAACCGGGCAGAATCTGCCGCAGCAGGTCAATCCGCTCACGGGCAAACCATTCGAGGTCGCGCGAGAGGATTCGCTGATTGTCGTCTCGGGCATTGTCCCCGGGCCGGGCGCCGATCGCATCAGAGTCTACGTCCCCGATCTCTCGAAATCCTGACCGGCGACCATGGCGCGTAGAAACACCCGACGCGATTTCCTCACCGGCAAGGCGGCCGCCGACGCATTGGCCGACGCCGCCGGCGGGCCACTCACGTCAACCGGCGCCCATGCAGGCGGCCGCGGCGCCAGTTACGTCATCCGCCTGTCGCGCCCCGCCATGGCCTGCGAGTTCGAAATCTTCCTCAATGCCGGCCAGTATCCCGAGGGCCCTGAAATCGCCTTGCAAGCACTCGATCTGCTGGAACCGCTCGAAGAACAGATGTCGTTGTTCCGGCCGGAGAGCACTATCTCTGAGATCAACCGGGATGCGTCCGACAGACCGGTTGAAGTGGAATCCCGGCTGTTCGACCTGCTCCAGATTGCCGCGCGCCTGCACGACGAAACCGGCGGCGCGTTCGATATCACATCGGCGCCGTTATGGGAAGCGTGGGGTTTTGCCGACCGGGCGCCCCGTGTCCCTAACGAGGCCATCCTGCGAGAGGCGCTGGCTCACGTAGGCGGCAACCTCGTCCGCCTGGATGCCGAAAAGCAGACCGTGCAACTGCTCCGGCGCGGCGTGCGTCTGAACCTGGGCAGTATCGGCAAGGGATTCGCATTGGATCGATGCGCCGAGGAACTCGCGGCGGCCGGCGTTCACGACTTTCTGCTCCACGCCGGCGGCAGCAGCATCGTGGCCCGGGGCGATTGCCTCAGCAACCCGCCCGGCTGGATCGTCGGCGTTCCGCACCCGCTTCGCCCAAACCAGCGACTCGGCGAACTCCGCCTGATCAATCGGGCGCTGGCCACCTCAGGCTCGCGATTCCAGTCTTTTCTGCACGAAGGCCGCCGCCTTTCGCACGTCCTCGATCCTCGCACCGGCCAGCCGGTCGAAAACATCTATTCGGCCACCGCCATCGCCTTCGACGCCACCACGACCGACGCCCTCGCAACGGCATTCTTCGTCCTGGGAACCGAGGGCACGCAGGAGTACTGCAACCAGCATCCCGACTCCAGCGCCCTGCTGTGCGTCGCCGCCAGGCGAAGCGGGGGCTACGAACTCCAGCAGTTCGGCATAGACGATGTGGAGTTCCGGCTTCTGTGAGGCTTCCAGGGGTGGATTTTCCCTGGACCGACCGCCGCGACACGTCACCCAACACACCCCGCGATGCGCTTGCCGCCTGCCGCAAAAACATCGCGGGACATTCCTTGCAAATTGTCCATCTTACCAAAATCGCCAATCGACAAGACCTGCGCAAACCCCGTAGACTTCAGTAGGGCGATCCCGGTACAATGCCTCGTCGAAAAGATGCCAGGCGGTCCTCGTTTCGTAGCCCGGACTGTTCACGATAGGTAGGGTGGGTCAAACAAGCCACTTCTTCTGCTGGGTCATCGGTCGCCGATGCCGGCCGTTTTCCAGGCGGCGGGCTGTAAATCAGCTCGGTTGCGGCTTGTGCAGACCCACCAACGATCTGCGCGACCTTGACCCGCCCTACGTAGATGAATAATCCGGTCTAGGTGCAAACGGGGCCGCCTGAAGGCGTAACCGCGAACCAAAGATGCACCCAGCCGGATAGGCCGCACCTCTGGACATGGAGGCCATGTGCCGATGCTCGATCCACTTATCCACGGACCGCTTCTGGCCTACCTGGGAATCGTTCTGTTCATTACGCTCACCGGGGTTGGGCTGCCGGTGCCGGAGGAGGTCTTTGTGGTCGGGGCCGCCATCGCGTCAGCGGCCAGGTCACTCGACCCGTGGGGCGCATTGGCCGCCTGCATCGCCGGGGCCCTGCTGGGCGATTCCCTCATGTATTTTCTCGGCTCGCACTTCGGCAGGAAGCTGCTCAATGAACAGCATTGGTTCTCCCGAATGCTGACACCGGAGGTCGAGACCCACATTGAACAGCTCATCCAGCGGCATGGGATCAAGATGTTCCTGGTCGCGCGTTTTCTGGTGGGGTTGCGAAGCCCATTCTACATCACCTCCGGCATCCTCCGGATCGGGTACCGCCGCTTCCTGTTGCTGGACTCTATCTGTGCATGCACCGTTGTGGGGGTCTTCTTCGGATCGGCCTTTTTCCTGAGCGAACACTACGGTGCAGCCGTCTACCGATGGATCCGAGACGCAGAATGGTTTCTCACCGGGTTGGTCATCCCCGTGGTGATGGCGGTCGGCGTGTATTACTATATATGTTGGCGGCGGCGTCTGGCCGGCACGGCGTCCGAGTCTGCCGGTTTGCCCAACGCCAAGCAGGACGATTCGCAATCGAACCTGCCGGTCGAGGAACAAGACGCCCCGAACCGTCAGCCTGACGAAACGAAGCAGTTGGAGCAGGTGGCGTGACCGCGGTCGCCTTACTGCCCACGGAGAGCCGGCCATGCAAACCATCAGAGCCATTCTCACACTTATCCTGGCGATTGCCGCGAGTGCGTCGCTGGCAGAAGAGGGCATGCCGCCGGTCCCCATGCTCGACCAGTTGGTACAGAGTGACGAGGTCGTCTTTGAAGTCGTCTTGGGGCGTGTCTCGCTGGTGGGCGGCGGTTTCGGAACTCGTAACACGTCGTCGACCGGCCCCGACCGAAGCGAATCGCTCCAGATCCGCTTCACCCCTGACGAAACGTTCTTGAGCTACCATTTGAGCACGCCAACCGATTCGTTTCTGGTAGATGTTTCGGCCGACAAGGCGGTGCGACTCGAACGGCGGCCGACCGGCAAGACATCAGCCCCGGCCATCACGTACACCCAGAAGCCGGGGCAAGACGTTCGGCTGCAGGTTTCTCGTGACGATCGCGTCGAAACCATCGAAGCCCGGTCCTTGTGGCATCTGTTTCTCGCAGCGCCGAGCCTGTGTGGCGAGCACCTGGCCCCCATGCTGGGCGCCCTGGGGCCGCAATGGAATCTCGAAACCACCTCGCAGGCGATCGAAGCAGGACTTTTACGAAAGGACTCGGCAGAAAACCTGGCGGATCGAAACCGGTGGACCGGATTGCTTCACCAGCTTAACGATGATGCCTTCGCCCGGCGAGAAGCAGCCGACCGCGAACTCCGAGCGGCCGGCTCGGCGGCCATCGGATTTCTCAGGCGGCTCGACTTCGCGGCACTCGCGCCGGAACAGCAGTATCGAGTGCGCCGCATGTTGGAGTCCAATGCAGGCGAGAGCGGTCACGACACGGTCGAAGAGACCACCGCATGGCTGTTCGGCGATGCCTACGCTTGGCTGCTTCTGGCCGATCGACCCGACTTGGCCACGCGGCGCACGGCGGCCGCTCGGCTTGCCGACATCTTGGGTGAACCGATCGAGTTCGATCCGCAGGCGGCCCCAGAACTGCGTAGCCGACAACTGGACGCATTGCGTCAACGATTGCGCTAGCCCGAATCCACGGGCCGGGCCAGAAGGTCTATTCAACCTTCGAGATGGCCAGCGAGATATCCTGCCCACCGAATCCGAAGCTGTTGTTCATGACAATGCGACACTTCTTCTCTCGCGCCACGTTGGGAACGTAGTCGAGGTCGCAGTCGGGGTCGGGCGTTTCGTAGTTGGTTGTCGGCGCCAGCATTCCGTCTCGCAGGGTTAGCAGGCAGATGATCAGCTCGGTTGCCCCGGCGGCGGCAATCAAATGGCCCAGCATGCTCTTCGTACTGGAAACGGGAATCCGGTAGGATTGCTCTCCGAAGGTTTCGCGGATGGCGAGACTTTCGACCTTATCGTTCACGGTCGTGCTGGTGCCGTGGGCGTTGATATAGTCGATCTGGTCGGCGTGGATCCCGGCGTCAGCGAGGGCCATTTTCATGCAGGCGATGGCGCCGCGGCCTTCCGGGTGGGTGTCGGTAATACGGAAGGCATCGGCGGTTGAGCCGAACCCGCGAATTTCCCCGTAGATCTTCGCTCCGCGCGCCTTGGCCCGCTCGAACTCCTCAAGCACGAGCATACTCGATCCCTCGCCCAGCACGAAGCCGTCGCGATTCCGATCGAATGGGCGCGAAGCCTTCTCAGGCTCGTCGTTGCGTGTAGATAGGGCAGTTAACAGGTTGAAGCCGGTCATCCCGAACGGATGGATCATCGTGTGGGCGCCGCCAGAGAGCATAGCGTCGGCTTCGCCGCGGCGGATGATCTCAACGGCCTCCCCAATGGCCTGGCTGCTGGCTGCACAGGCCGTCAGGCAGTTCATGTTCGGCCCCTGGGCATCGAACAGGGTCGCCAGATGCCCCGACGGCATATTCGGCTCCTGCTCCAGCTCCGCAAGCGGGTCCAGCTTTTCCAGGCCAAGCCGGGTGAACTCGGCCAAATCCAGGCTGCCGCTTCCCTTGTCGATGGCGCCAACCATCATCTCGCTGAACCGCAGGAAATCCTGCTGACCTTCACCGCAACCGGTATAGACGCCGAATCGTTCCGGCGCAATTTTGCTGTCCAGCAGACCGGAATCGGCAACGGCCTTCTTGGCGGCGCCGACCGCAAACCGGGTATGACGCCCCTGATGCTTCCACTGCTGGGGATCCTCGCCCACTTCCGACACGTCCCAGTCGCGGACCTCGGCCGCAATCTTGGTCGGAAAGCTGCTGGCATCGAACAACTGAATACGGCCAACGCCGGATTCCCCAGCCAAGAGCCGACGCCATACGGTCTCGATATCCCATCCCAGCGGGGTCACCCAACCGATGCCTGTCACTACTACCCGACGTCTCATGCAAAATTCCTTACGATGTCGCAACCTGTCAAAGCGCTTCGAGCAAATGGCGCGGCGGCTGGAGCGGACTGCCATCGGCCGCGCGACCCACGTCATAGGCTCCCAACAAACGCATCATACGCAAAAAGGTTGCGGGATCGAAGAGGGAGCCGAGCCCGGGCACGTTCAAATGGGCGAATACGATCTCCACCTCCGCGTGCAACTCGTCGCCCCGATGGCTGGTGCCCGAAATCATGGCCCCCTCAGCACGCACGTACTCAATCTCGGTCGAAAAAACCAATCGGTCGCCCGGAACCGCCTGGCTGTAAAACCGGGCCTTCGGAACCTTGGCAAGAATTACCTTCTCGGTAAAACCACCCTGCTCGCACACAAGTAAACCACCCGTTTGGGCTAACCCCTCGAGTACAAGCGAGTTCGGGTGCATCGGGCAGCACGAAAAATGGTCGTGAACATGCTCCTCGGCAAGCGATACGTTCTTCACCGCCTTCGCCGAACGACCACTTTCGAACTCCAAGAACCGATCGATCCAGTACCAACGCATTCGACCGCTCCCACGCTAGTCGGTGACTTCGATCTTCGTCTCAACGAACCGGCACATGTCCGCCACCGTCAGCAGATTCGCAAAATCCTGAACCACCGGATTCTCTTCAAACCCGCTCAAATCGGCGAACGGCATCCGCTTCTTCAGTTCATCCATACCGGCAGGCGTCAACTTCCCATCTTGCACATAACTGGGATTGGTGAAGACGTCTTCGGGGAACAGTTCACCGCGGGGGATCTTGATGTCAAACGCCTTCTCCAGACGGAAGACGATATCCAAGAAGTCGATCGATTCGGCGCCCAGGTCGCCCACCAACGTGGCCTCCGGCGACACCTCATCTTCATCCACGCCCAAAGCGTCGACCAAAGCGGCCTGGACATTTTCGAACACTTCATCTTTCGTGGGCATTACAAACTACCTCCAAAGGTTAATAAGATGGACTCCGCGGTGCGGATGCGACGGTTCTGAAACCAGTCTGATCCGCGCTAGTTTTTTCGGTTTCGACATACGCAAACAGACCTCGGTGCAGACTGCGATTTCGGGCAGAAACCGCCTGACTGCACCGGACTGTCCGGGGTCAATACCCCCCCAGACTCAAGCCGCCATCCACCCGGATCACCTGCCCGGTGACGTAGGCGGCATCATCACTCGCCAAGAAGGCGACCACGGCGGCCACTTCTTCGGGCCGTCCGACCCGCCGCAGCGGGATGACCTTCTTGATCACATCGCCGGCAACTCCACGGACGACCTGACTCATATCGGTTTCGATCATGCCGGGCGCGATGGCATTCACACGGACTCCGCGTTGCGCTAGCTCCTTTGCCAGCGCCCGGGTAAAACCGTTGATCCCGCCCTTGCTCGCAGCGTAATTGACCTGCCCTCGCGAGGCGAACTCGGCGGCCGTGCTCGACAAATTGATCATGCTGCCGCGTCGCGCCATCATCATCGGCTGTGTGAGGGCGTGACAGTAATTGAATGTTCCGCCCAAATTGGTGTCGATCACCTCTCGCCACTGCTCGGCCGTCATCATCCCCAGCAGTCCGTCCCGTACAATACCGGCCGAATTGACCAGGATATCGATCTGTCCCCAGTCGTTCAGCAACTGCTCGACCAGTTCGTGGGCCCGCTTGTAGTCGGCCACGTCCGCCTGCTCCGCCCTGGCTTCTCCGGGCGCATCGCTCAGTTCGGCCACAAGCGAGTCCGCCGCATCACGGTTGCTGTGATAAACGAAGGCGACTTTCGCGCCCTCGCGCACCAGGCGGGCAACGCAAGCGCGCCCGATCCCCCGGCTTCCACCGGTCACCAATGCCGTCTTTCCTTCAAATCGCATGCTGTCCAATACCTCGGATAAACGTAGCTACTTCGCCTGCCGACGCCTGCGAAGTAGAGGGAAGCAGGAGCTGATCTACCGTCACGATTCCTGCGATGATGCTCTTCCCTCGGGATAAATCAGTTCCAAACGCTTGCGAAGCCCTTCGATCGTCGTTCGATCGAGGTCCGCGCTGTCCGGGTTGCTGTCCGCCAGATTATAACGCGCCAGGACCAGCCGGGCGCCTACCGTTAGCCGTCCGTCCACGGTGCCTTGCGCCTTCAGCCGCGTCTCTTCCTCACCCATTTCAACAATCTCAGCACTCACCACCAGCGTATTGCCCGGCTGCACGAACTGCCCATACCGCAAATTGCTCGCCTGCCGCAGCATGACGATGCTGTGCGAAAAATCCTCCGTCACCCGGATCAGCCATGCGCTCGCCTGCGTCAACGCTTCCAGCATCAACACACCCGGCATCACGGGAAAATTCGGAAAATGATCGCCGAGATACTCCTCTGCAAGCGTCAGGTTCTTCGTGGCCCGAATACTGGCGCCCGGCCGCAGCTCGACAATCCGATCAATCAATTCAAAACGCATACCACAGTCACTCCGACATCGACCACCCAGTCTCCCCTCATTAGCCTATCGGCAGCCCAGGCGCTCCAATTGGTGCCGTTCCGGGAGAGGACGGTTACGCAGGCTATTTTACCGGAGGAATCGCTAAACTGATGAGTATAGCGACGAAAACGCTGGCAGACAACCAGCAAATGGAAAAACTGCCGTTTTGGCAGTCTCTTTTCCAAAGCCGAATACTCTCGCTGACGTAACTCCTTACCAGAAAACGAGATACTACGAAATATCTACGCTTGGCATCGCGTTTGCAAATTGATGAGCGTCAGACGATTGTTCCGAGCCTATTTCACTTCTCAGAAAAGGAGACAGCGCAATGCCTTCACTCTATCGTGGATTCCGTCATCCGGTTACCCAACTGCGCGACGAGATGGAACGCCTATTGTCGGGCTTTTTCGGACAACCGGTCGAGGGCGTATGGCCGCCCATCACCCGCGGGCAGCCGCCATTGAACCTGTGGGAACAGGACGATGCCTTGGTCGCCGAACTCGAAGTACCCGGCGTAACGCCCGACCGGATCGATGTTTCGGTCGTCGGAGGCGAACTGTCCATCCAGATACAACGCCCCGATCCCCAACAAGAAGGGGTCACGTGCCACCGGCGAGAACGCCCCGTCGGCACCGTCAACCGCGTCCTTCGGCTACCGGCCGACGTCAACAGTGACAACGTGCAAGCAGCCCTGAAGGATGGCGTACTAACCATCACATTGCCCAAGGCAGAGGCGGCGAAACCACACAAGATTCAGGTTTCTCCCGCTCCGTAAGCGGACAATCGCTCCTGAAGGGCCGGTACCCGGCGGCCTCTACGTCGCCAGCGGGATCTCCGATGAACCCTTCAGGTGGCGTTGTCCTCATTCCTTGTCCTTTGTCGTACAATTGAACTGTAAGGAGATGATCATGCCCAATCCATCGGAAATGACCAAAAAAGCGGCCGAACAACCTGATGCTGCCGAACGAACACGTAGCGGGCAGTTTTTTCGACCCAATTGCGATATAATTGAACGCGAAGATGAAATCCTGGTCCTCGCCGACGTGCCCGGGGCTCAAAGCGACCAAATCGACGTCAAGTTCGAAGACGGAACCTTATCGATCCACGCACCCGTGGAACGCCGGCAGAACCCAGAAACCGAGTTCCTGCTGTGTGAGTATGGAGTTGGCGACTATTGGCGGACCTTTCAGGTGAGTGAAGCCGTCGATGCCTCCAAGATCTCGGCCGAGTACGCCAACGGCGTCCTCACCCTGCATCTTCCGAAAGCCGAGGCGGTCAAGCCTCGAAAAATAACCGTTATGGCCTCATGAATGTGAATGGCACGGGCTCTTCTGCCTGTGTGAAACAAGCCCAGGGAGAGAGCTCATGCCTTGCCGAGGAGTCCGCGGCGCCACAACTGCCGACGCCAATACGCGAGAAGCCATTCTCGAGGCCACTCGGCAGTTGCTGGCCTTGATGATCCACGTCAATAAGATCGAGCCGGACGACGTCGCCAGCGCCGTGTTCACAACGACCACGGACCTCGATGCCGAGTTTCCCGCCCTGGCGGCAAGACAACTCGGCTGGTTCGACATCGCGCTGATGTGCTACCACGAACTCGATGTCCCCGGCTCGCTCCGACGCTGCATTCGCATCCTCCTGCACTGGAATACCGAGAAAAAGGCAAGCGACATCATCCACGTCTATATCAAGAATGCCGCCCGCCTCCGGCCCGATCGCGAACAGCTCCCGCCAGTCAACTGGCTCGAACTCGAAGGCTGGATTAACGAACACATCGACCAGACTGCCAAGATCGTCCGGGCCCGCTCGGCCTCGGCCGGCATCGGACATGCCAACCGGCCGGTTGTCGGCGACGATGCCACTCGCGTATAATCGGAATACAACGGGTGCACAACGTCGAGTCTTCTTGAAGAATACTCGCAAGACACCGATTGCGCTTGGCTACCTGAAGGTAATTGCCCAATGCTCGGTACTTCGCGGTTGGTAGGATCCTGGAAACGTCCGCTTTCGGCGCCGATGTGGACGATCGCTTTGGCATGCTGGGCCGCATCGGCCTCGCAGGCGTGCAATGTGCCCGTCTTCCGCTATGCACTGGAGCGATGGCCGCCCGATCCCTATCATCTGGCCGTCTTCTGTTCGGCCGAGCAAGTCAAGGAAATCCAGCCGGCACTCGATGCTCTCAAGCACCTGCCGGTCCGACTCTATGCCGAGACGGTCGACCTGGATGCGGTCGATGCCGACGATTGGCGGCTTGAAGGCATTTCGGTCGATCGCAAGAAGCTCCCGTGGGCTGTACTCCGCTTTCCACCGCGACCGGGTGTTGCGATGCAAGCCGTCTGGTCCGGCGCTTGGACGCCCGAATCGCCGGAGAAACTGCTCGATTCGCCCGTGCGGAAGGAACTCGTACGCCGAATCCTTCTGGGCCAATCGGCCGTCTGGGTGCTCGTCGAAAGCGGTGATGCCGAAAAGGACCAGGCGGCCAAAGACTGCCTCGAACGCGAGTTGGTCGCCGTCAAAGAGAAACTCCACATCCCTGGAACCGACCAACTCGATTACCTGCCGACCGATTCCGATATCCCCGACCCGAACATGCCGATGCACGTCGATCCGAGCGAGGCTATTCCGCTGCAGATCGAATTCTCCCTGCTGTCGCTTTCGCGCAACAACCCGGACGAGCAAACGTTGCTGGCCATACTGCTGAACTTGGAGCCCGATCTGCACGAGTACGCGGAGCAGCCGATCGCCTTCCCCATATTCGGGCAGGCGCGCGCCCTGTGGGCGCTGGTGGGCGCGGGGATCAATGCCGAGAACATCCTGGACTCGTGTGCCTTCCTGACCGGAGCCTGCTCCTGCCAGGTGAAAAGTATGAATCCGGGCACCGATATCCTGATGGCATTCGACTGGCCGGGCGCCTTGGAGGGTCGCGTTCCCCCGCCGCCCGAAATCACGCCCGATATGCTGACGGCGGTCGCACCCCGCCTGGACGAAGAGACGCCCGCGCACTCGGCGCCGCCGGCAACGAAAGCATCGACGGCGTCTGCCTCTTCCGATACCACGCCTGCCGATCCAAACGGCGCCCCGGCCTCGCCAGAAGACAAACGCGAGACAACCAAACCGCCGGACACAGAACCGGTCAACGCGCCGGCGGTCCGAATGTCCGTGGTCGTCATTGCCGGCGCCGTCCTGGCCGGGCTGCTTCTGCTGGTGGCCGCAGCAACGGTCGTCCTCCTTCTAGGAAAGGGGCGATAGCCATGTCGTGGGCCCGTGTCATCCTGGCCGAGCTGCTTCACTATCGCGCGAACGCCCTCGCAGGTTTGGCGGCCGTCATGGCGGCCGTGGGCGCCATTGTCGTCACCGGCGCTCTACTGGCAGACTACGAAACCGCGTCATCCCTCGCACTTCGCAACAAGCAGGCGAAGCTCGAAAACCAGTTGGCCGACCTGCGGGCCGATATCGCACATGCCATGGGCCATTTGGGCTTCAATATGACCATCCTGCCCGAAGGCCAGGACATGGCCGACTGGTACGCAAACGACCAATCGTCGCCAACCATGACGGAAACATCCGTACGGCGTCTGGCCGAAGCCGACGGAACGGGCCTCTGCAACGTTGCAGGCCAGCTACGGCGTCGCGTCAACTGGCCCGAACGGAACTGGCCGATCGTCGTCGTCGGCCGCGGTCCGGTCATTGCACTCAAGCCGAATTCCGCCCCGTTGGCCGATCGATACGCCAGGCCGCTCGAGCCGGGAACCGTTGCCCTGGGCCACGAACTGCACAAGGTCTTCAGCCTGCACGAAGGCGATGAAATCCAACTGATGGGCCGAACCATGCGCGTCGCCCGTTGCTTGCCGCAAGAGGGCACTCGCGACGACCTGACCGTGTGGACCACACTTGCCGAGGCCCAGCAACTGCTCGCCATGCCGGACCGCATTACGGAAATCGTCGCGCAGGGCACGGCGGCAGCGATGGAGAATCTGCCCCAACTGCGTCGGCAGGTATCGCAAGTCTTGCCCGGCGCCCAGCTTGTACAGCGGCTGCCGGGAACCGTCGCCTCCAAGCTGGCCACAACCAACACGCACCGCAGCGAACAGGCCCGCATCCAACAGGAGCTAAGCACGCAGGCAAACCTGAACCGTTTCCGCCGCCGGCTGGCCGGTGTCATTGGCGCCCTGGTGGTTACTTCGTGCGCCCTATGGATCGGATGGCTTGCGTGGAGCAACGTAACGGAACGCCGTATGGAAATCGGCATATGGCGAACATGTGGCCTGCACGCCCGTCGCGTGGCAGGCATTTTTCTGGGCCGATGGCTGGTGCTGGGCGCTGCAGGAGCCGCAGCCGGCGTGACCGCAGCCGCCCTGATCCTACGGTTGGTCAGTGGCGCACATATCGGACAGCCCTGCCTGCTGGCCCTTGCGTTGGCCGTCGCCTTACTGCTTTCCGCCACCGCAGCCGCCATTGCCGCCCTGGCCGCCTCACGCACCGACCCCGCCATCACCCTCCGAACCCAATGAAACAAGAGAAGAAGTTGTCAGAGGAGAAGTTTCTAGTTGCTAGTTTCTAGTTGCTAGTGCCGCGCTAACGCGGTATCCCGGCCGCGCGAGCGCGTTACTGACACCTGACACCTGACACCTGACACCTGACACCTGACACCTGACACCTGACACCTGACACCTAAACATGCCCCTCTCGCGACTGATCCTGAAAGAAATCGCGTTCCGCAAAACGGCCGCTCTCCTGGCCCTGCTGGCGGTTACCGTCGCCGTGGCGACACTGGTCGGATCCATGATGACGCTCGACCTGCATCAGCGGCAGGACGAGCAGGTACTGGCCGACCATCAAGCCCAGGTCGAGGCCCTCATGGCCGAACTGAAGGACGAGATGCGCAAGGCAACGCTCAAGCTCAGCTACAACCTGCTCATCCTCCCCAGCAGCCAGAATCTCCGCGACTGGTACACCGACGATTACGCAACCCAGTACATGCCCGAGCAATACGTCGACCGCCTGGCCGCCGCCAATCTGATTACCGTGCAGCATCTTCTGCCCACACTGCAGGAGCGGATCGCGTGGCCGGAACAGAAGGGCCGGTCGATCATCCTGATCGGTACGCGAGGGTATGTTCCCTACCCGGACCAGAAGCCCAAAAAACCGCTCGACCTGGGCCACATCGTTCCTGCCGGGACGATCGTACTCGGCTATCAATTGCAGCAGGCGTTGTCGGCCGTCGAAGGCGATACGGTGCGACTGCTCGGCCGCGACTTCCGTGTCCACCGCTGCCATCCGGAACGCGGGACGAAAGACGATATCTCCGCCTGGATCGCCCTGGACGACGCCCAGGAACTGCTCGATCGGCCCGACCAGATCAACGCTATCCTGGCATTGAAGTGCATGTCGTGCCCCGGTGTCGGGCTGGCCACCGTGCGGGGCGAAATCGGGGCCATTCTGCCCGATACGCAGGTGGTAGAGATGGGCGCCCCCATGCTGGCCCGTTACGAAGCGCGTTCGCGCGTGGGCGACGAAGCCAAGGCCGCCTTACAGCAGCAGCGCGAGCATCGGGCGGCATTGCAGGTGCAGCGCGAAACGCTGGCCGCCCTGCTCAGCCCGGTCCTCCTCATAACCGCCGCCGCCTGGCTCGCCCTTTGGGCATTTCGCGATATGCGGCTGCGACGCGCCGAGTACGGTTTGCTGCGCGCCCTGGGCGTCCGTGCGCGGCGCGTGCTTGCCATGTTCCTGGCGAAGGCCGTCGTCGTCGGCCTGCTCGGCGGGATTCTGGGCTACGGTCTCGGCATGGCCTTAGGCGCCCATTTCGGCCAGGCGCCCGACGCGGCCACAACCATTGCGATGCCCAGCCTGCTGCGCCCGGCCTGGCTGCTGCTCTCACTCGGCACGGCCCTGGCGCTCGCCGTTCTGGGTGTCTGGATTCCCGCCCTGCTCGCCGCGCGCACCGATCCCGCAACCATCCTCAGAGAAGGAGCACCCTGATGCTGCAAGTTGCCGGCGTGCACAAACATTTCACCGGCCCGAACGGCCGCGTCACCGCCTTGGATAACGTCTCGCTGCAAGTCCAGCCGGGCGAGTTCCTGGCCGTGCAGGGGGCCAGCGGCTGCGGCAAGACCACGCTGTTGATGGTGCTCGGCGCCCTGCTGCGGCCGGACGCGGGCGAAGTCCGCATCGACGGCCGGAACCCGTACCAGCTTTCCAACGAGGCCCGATGCCGCTTCCGGGCCGAGCAGATCGGGTTCGTCTTTCAAGAGTTCTACCTGGTGCCGTACCTGTCGGTGCTCGAAAACGTGATGACTCCGTCCCTTGCCCGCCCGCGAGCCGACGCCGCCGATCGCGCCCACGAACTGCTTCGCCAGTTCCACATGGAAGACCGGGCCGCCCACGTCCCCTCGGCGCTGAGCACCGGCGAACGCCAGCGCGCCGCACTGGCCCGCGCACTGTTCCACGAGCCAAAGCTCCTCCTGGCCGACGAGCCCACCGGCAACCTCGACCCCGAAAACGCCGACCGCGTACTCAGCTACCTGGCCGCATTCGCCGACGCCGGCGGCACCGTCCTCATGGTCACCCATCACGCCGACGCCGCCACCCGCGCCCAACGCACCCTCCACATGACCGCCGGCAGAGTGTAGGTGGAAGCTGGGAGATCGGAGATCGGGAAGAAGGTGTCAGAGGGGAAGCTTCCAGTTGCTAGTTTCTAGTTTCTAGTTGCTAGTTGCTAGTTGCTAGTTTCTAGTGACGCGCTGACGCGAACGGCGCGTGGCACTGCCGTCTCGGCAGCGTTCTCTCCGACAACGTACCTTGCTCGTTCAATTTACGACAAACCTCTGTGCGAGCGAGTACTCGTACTCCTAATCGAAGTACTGCCACGACGGCCGCAATCTGCAAGCGATGCAGGCCTTTCCGCGGTTGAATAACCGCGAACCACATTGAAAGGGAACTGAAGGGACTTAAAGGACATAAAAGACCAAAGGGAGTGCTGCGGTTGCGGGAATCGCCGCCTCAGGGTGAGTTGGCAGTTGCCAGATACTGGCTTCCAGCTTCCAACTTCCAACTCCCAGCTTCCAACTCCCAGCTCCCAGCTCCCAGCTTCCAACTCCCAACTCCGGCACCGGAGGGCTCGCGCCCTTCCGCTTCTAATCTGTCAACTTCCGCGCCAGCGCGTCACTAGCAACTAGCAACTAGCAACTAGAAACTAGAAACTAGAAACTTCTCCTCTAGCAACTAAACCGCTTTACTAAACCCTGGCATAGCCACGGGGTACTTGCCGTCTGCATCGGGTTGGACGGGCGGCTCGCTGTCCCAGGTCATGGTATCCACCGCCGGGGCCAGAACGAGCTGCGACGCCATCGCCTCGTCCCAGGTTACCTCTTTGCCCGACTCGATGGCCATGCGGCCGAGAATGCCGACCATGGCCGCGTACGCACAACGCTCCGACTCGTTGTACGGCTGGTCGTTGCGGATGGCCGCGAACAGCCGGTCGTGCTCTACCTGGTACGGGTTGGGCGATTCGCCCGCATGCCGCCAGAGCTCCTGGGTCATCGGGTAGTCGCTGAACAGGCGCGGGTCCTTAATGCCTTCGCCCAGCACGGCCGCACCGTTCGCACCGTGTATCTTACTGCCGAAGAACCCCCAGCAACCGTTCATATGCCGCCCCTGCGCCAGCAGTCGCGTGCCGTCCGGAAAGGTGTATTCGGCCGCATAGTGGTCG
This sequence comes from Thermoguttaceae bacterium, assembly GCA_040772845.1. Classification (GTDB taxonomy): domain Bacteria; phylum Planctomycetota; class Planctomycetia; order Pirellulales; family Thermoguttaceae; genus PWXP01. The sequence continues at coordinate 5,680,097 of JAXGXG010000001.1, read as the reverse complement.
AACAACTGGTCCGGCTGTTCACGCACCTGCCGGCCGCCCTGCCCCTGGCACGAAACGGGCCACGCATCTTTCACCCAGCAGCAGACGTCCAGGTTATGGATCAGCCAGTCGAGCAGGAAGCTGCCGTTCAGCCAGGTGAAGTTGCTGTAGTTGGCAATCTGATGCGCCAGTTCGCTCATCCCATCCTGCCGCGGGCGAAAGCCGACCGGCCCGTGCATGCGATAGGCCCACGCCGTTACGACGGTGCCGATCCGACCCTGATGAACCTGCTCCACCGCCGCCTGCAACGGCGGATAATGCCGGCTCATCAGCCCGCCGGCAATCTTCAGGTTCTTCGCGTCCGCCTTCTTGCCTGCCGCCAGCACGCGCCGAATCCCCGGCGCATCGACGGCAAACGATTTCTCCATGAACACATGCCGCCCTTTCTCGACGGCGTATTCAAGCTGCACCGGGCGGAACGCAGGCGGCGTGGTCAGCAGGACCAGCCCACCGTCGCCCACCGCATCGACCGCCTGCTTGTAGCCCTCGAACCCCACGAATACCCGCTCCGGCGGCACATCCACCTGCTCGGGAAACTGCTTCTGCAGCCGTTCCAGGCTTCCCTTGGCGCGATAGTCGAATACATCGGCCAGTGCGACCAGCTTGACCGGCCCCTGGCTCTGCGTCGCCAGTGCATTGGCCGCGGCGCCGGTCCCGCGTCCGCCGCACCCGACCAGCGCGATCGAGATCGTATTATCCTCGCCTGCATAGGCCCGAGCCGACAGCGCCCCGACCAGCGCAGCGCCACCCAATACGCCTGATGTCTCCCGCAAGAATTCACGGCGCGAACGCGCCCCGCCACCCGACCCGTCTGCACGACTCATAAGGGCTCTCCTTGTAGGACAAATCTCAAGTCATCCACCCCCGCCATTCTCCCCCTCCCCCAACCGCATGTCAACCGAACGCCAGTCGCCAGTTAGAAGCGGAAGGGCGCAAGCCCTCCGGTGGAAGTTGCCAGTTAGAAGCGGAAGGGCGCAAGCCCTCCGGTGGCAGTTGCCAGTTAGAAGCGGAAGGGCGCGAGCCCTCCGGTGGCAGTTGCCAATAACGCCCTCGCGCGGCTGGGCTACCGCGCCAGCGCGTCACTGAAAACTGAAAACTGAAAACTGAAAACTGAAAACTGTCAACTGACACCTGTCAACTGACACCTTCTCCCCCCATCTCCCAACTTCCAGCTCCCGCTTTCCCCCTTCCCTCCCGCGCAAACTCTGTTATACTGGAGGGTTTTGCACCCCCGCCTGATGCCTTGACTATGCGGCGAGACGATATCCGGAACATTGCCATCATTGCCCACGTCGACCATGGGAAAACCACCCTGGTCGACTGCCTGCTGCGCCAGAGCGGAGAGTTCCGCGTCAGCCAACTGGTGGGCGACTGCATTCTCGACTCGAACGACCTGGAGCGGGAACGCGGCATTACCATCCTTTCGAAGAATATCGCTATCCATTACCGGGGGGTGAAGATCAATCTGATCGATACCCCGGGCCACGCCGATTTCGGCGGCGAGGTGGAACGCGTTCTCCGGCTGGCCGACGGCGCCCTCGTCCTGGTCGACGCCGCCGAAGGGCCCATGCCGCAAACCCGTTTCGTCCTGGCCAAGGCCCTCCAGTGCCGACTGCAGCCCGTGGTGGTCATCAATAAAATCGACCGACGCGACGCACAGCCGCACGTCGCACTGAACCAGACGTTCGAACTCATGCTCGATCTGGGCGCCGAAGATATCCTGGGCGACTTCCCACACCTGTTCGCCACCAGCCGCGAAGGATACGCCACACCCGACCCCGACCAGCCGGGCGACTCCATGAAACCCCTGCTGGACATGATGCTCGACGTCATCCCCGGTCCCGCCATCGAAGCCGAGTCCCCGCTCCAAATGCTCGTCACCACCCTCGACTGGTCCGATTACGTCGGACGCATCGCCGTCGGCCGCATCTACTCCGGCAGCGTTCGCCAGGGCCAGCAGGTAGCGCTCATGCAGGCGGGCGGGCGCGTGCAAAACGCCAAGGTCGCTGAGGTGCACCTGTTCGACAAGCTCGGCCGCGTGCAGGTGGAAGAGGCCACGGCCGGCGACATCGCCGCACTGGTCGGCCTCGAGGATATCGCTATAGGCGATACCATTTCCGACCCCGTCACCCGCCGCGCCTTGCCGCGGGTGGAAGTGGACGAGCCTACGATCCAGATGATCTTCGGCATCAACAACTCGCCGCTGGCCGGCCGCGAGGGCAAGTACGTCACCACGCGCCACCTGGCCGACCGGCTCACGCGCGAGCTGGAACGCAACATGGCCCTGCGGGTCGCCCCGGCGCCGGGCAGCGACTCGTTCGAAGTGAGCGGCCGCGGTGTACTGCACCTGGCCATCCTGATCGAGACCATGCGGCGCGAAGGGTTCGAGCTTTCGGTCGGCAAGCCGCGTGTGATTGTCCACAACAACAAGGGCGTACTGGAGGAGCCGTTTGAAAGCCTGGTGGTCGAGGTCCCGCCCGATAAGCTGGGCGCCGTCATGGAACTGGTCGGCGCGCGTCGCGGGCAACTGGTGGAGATGTCCAGCCACGACGAATACACCTACGCCGCCTTCTCCATCCCTGCCCGCGGCCTGATCGGACTCCGCACACGCCTGCTGAACGCAACGCAGGGAACGGCCATCCTCCACCATCGCTTCGAATGCTACCGGCCCATGGAGGGCGACATTCCCGGCCGGGGCAACGGAGTCCTCGTCTCCATGACGGCCGGCCGGGCCGTCGCGTTCGGGCTGGACGGCTTGCAGGATCGGGCCGAGATGTTCGTCGGCCCCGGCGACGTCGTGTACGAAGGCATGGTCGTGGGCGAGAACAGCCGGAAGAACGACATGCCTGTCAATCCGACCAAGGAGAAGAAGCTTACGAACATCCGCGCCGCCGGCAGCGACCGCAACATCCTCTTGAAACCGCCCCGCGTCCTCTCGTTAGAAGCCGCGCTGGAGTACATCGAGGAGGACGAACTGGTCGAAGTCACGCCCACGCAACTACGCCTGCGAAAAATCATCCTCCGCGAAACCGACCGCCGCAAACTCGCCCGCCAAAAAGCCCGCAGCTAGCTGCTAGTTGACAGTTGACAGTTGACAGTTGACGCGCTCGCGCGGGTGGCACTGCCGTCTCGGCAGTGTTCTCCCCGACAACGTACCTTGCTCGTTCAATTTACGAAGAACCTCTGTGCGACACGTGGCACTGCCGTCTCGGCAGTGTTCTCTCCAGCGACGTACCTTGCTCGTTCAATTTACGACGAACCTCTGTGCGAGCGCGTCCCGCTCCCATCTCCCGCACACTGCTTGCTCGTACTCGTAATCCTAATCGAAGTACTGCCACGACGGCCGGAATCTGCAAGCGATGCAGGCCTTTCCGCGGTTGAATAACCGCGAACCACATTGAAGGGGAACTGAAGGGACTTAAAGGACATAAAAGACCAAAGGGAGTGCTACGGTTGCGGGAATCGCCGCCTCAGGGTGAGTTGTCAGTTGCCAGATACTGGCTTCCAACTCCCAACTCCCAACTCCCAACTCCCAACTCCCAACTCCGGCACCGGAGGGCTCGCGCCCTTCCGCTTCTAACTGTCAACTCCCGCGTCAGCGCGTCACTGACACCTGACACCTGTCAACTGACACCTTCTTCCCCCGCGGAGCCACACGCTCTCTCGACTATCGCCCGTGTCTGCGGCGGAAGCCGAAAAACGCGAGAGCGAGCAAAGCCAAGAGTGCCGCGGACGGCTCCGGGACGGCGCGGAGGAAGACATTATCGAAACCGATCAGATCGCCTTCGCTCGACGGCCGGACGCCGCTATCGCCGATGCCGATGACAAGTCGCTCCAGACCGCCGGGCACGTCGAACTCGGTCAGAAACTTCTGCCAGCCGTCCGTATCGCCCGCCAGGAAATCACCGGACGCCAGCAGATTGGCCGAATGCTGCCCGTCAAACCCGCTGACGATATTCCCGTTGTTGAAATTGGCGTGGGCAACCGGATCTCCAAATCCCCACACAGCCCAATGGATCCTGTTCTCTTCCGGATCCAGACCGCCGGTCCCGTTCTCGTTGAAGTAATCAAACGACAATTCGTATAGACTCTCGAATGCCGGTGCGTCCACGGCCTGATAGGCAAACGTCCCCTGCCCGGCCGGATCGTTCGCCGCATGGCCAAGATACTTATTGCCGTTCGCTTCCGTCTTGATCTGCATCCGATCGCTGAACAGGGGTGCATACCAGTCGCCGATTCGCGCGTCATCGGCATAGAATGTATTCCAACTATGGGCGCCCATGGTCCCTTCGAACCCGGAGTTCTGCACCCGCGCTTCAACCACATGCCCCGGCACCGACACGTTGTCCAGTTCCAGATGCCCCCAGCCACCATGGAAGTACTCGAAGAACTCGACGGTATAGACCTCGTTAGCGCCGTGGGTACCAATGAGGTTGTCCAGTTCCGTCCGGCTGAAGCTGAGCGGCTCCCACACATTGGCCGGAGTCGTCTTTTCCTTCGTCAGAACGTACTCGCCCGTGGAGGCGCGCCGCAACGCGACACCCATTTCACCACTGGTGGACGAAAGGCCGTTATTGGCCGTGATCTCGTCAATCACGGCCTGCCGGCTGGTCGGTGCATCGGTGCCCCAGGAGCTGCCGCCGTGCCCGCGGCCCGCGCTCAGCTCGAACGTCAGATCGGCCGTACTGGCCGGATCGAGTACGAACTCGGGCGAGACGAACAGCACGCCGTTGTGCTGCTGATCGTACGTTCCCGTGCCACGCGCCGCCCGGCAGCCTGCCCCTGTCATAACGATACCAACACTGTGCTCGCCGCCGAGAAGCGTCTGCCAATTCTGCGGATTCTGACCGCTCGTGGACGCAGCCGTCCATTCGAAGTCGTAAACCAACGCCGCGCGGGCGCTACCTACGGCCGCCAGTAACATAACCGCCGCAACGATGATCCAAACCTTCGGCCCGCCACTCATCGCCATCCCCTCCCGTAAGCAAGAGCCTGTCCGAAAACGAGAACCGGTTCCCACATGCTATGGTTCCTGTTTTGTCCAGATACGAAATACAGGGCGCCTGTCCTCTTTTCCGGATCGACACGGGCAGGCAAAGCCCATGCCTTTCGCCTCCCCGTCGCCCGTCCAGCCGACGACCTGTCATTATAACCCGCCCCGTCATCAAACTCAAGCTGATCACCACCCCTCACGCGGGCCCCCGCAACTGCCATTGCGGCCATTCGGAGGGGTTGGCATAATGCTGGTCCGTTATGCCTCACGGAACCTTCATCGGAGCTTGTCATGATCCGATCCTCGCTGCTGATCCTCTTGTCAGTATTTCTCGGTACGGCCATCGGCTGCTTCGGCCCACTCCTATCCCAGAAGGACGGCCCGGGCTTCTCCAGCAGTCCCGTTTCGCCCGTCCATTCACCGGATCCGTTGGGCAAGTTCGAGCGGTCGATGGTCTTCGTGCCAAGTCCCTATCCGGAAGGGAACTGGCAGCCGGCAGGCGTGCCGTTCGAAGACGCATGGTTCACCTCGGCCGACGGCACTCGGCTACACGGCTGGTACCTTGCCCATCCCAACCCCCGCGCCGTTGTCCTCTACTGCCACGGCAACGGCGGGAATGTGGCGATGTGGTCCGACGCCCTTCGCAACCTGCACGACCGGGTGCAGGTTTCCGTACTCGGTTTCGACTATCGCGGCTACGGCCGGAGCGAGGGCATGCCTGACGAGGCCGGCGTCTTGGCGGACGCACGCGCCGCCCGTGCCTGGCTGAGTCATCGGGCCGGGGTGGAGGAAGACGAGATTGTCCTGATCGGTCGATCGTTGGGCGGCGCGGTCGCCATCGACCTGGCCGCATCGGACGGCGCCCGCGCACTCGTCCTGGAGAGCACGTTCACATCGCTTCCGGCCTTGGCCCGGATTCTCATGCCGCAGCTTCCGGTGCAAGCGATCATGCGGACGAAGTTCGACTCCCTGGCAAAGATCGGCGACTACCGCGGCCCGCTCATGCACACGCACGGCACGGGCGACCGGCTCATCCCGCTTGCCATGGCTCGCGAGCTGCATGCAGCCGCCAACGAGCCCAAGCAATTCATCGCCCTGCCCAACCTGGACCACAACGACCCCCAGCCTGCTTCCTACTACCCCGCCCTGGCCGACTTCCTGGCCGGTCAATAGACGCGTAGCAGGGTAGTCCCGGCCGACGGCGCACGCGCAACCCACCCATCGCCTCCGCATAGCGTTCGACAGGTCAAATAACCAAGAAACCTGGAAGCGAGGAGATCGGAGTTCGGAGTTCGGAGTTCGGAGATCGAAACCCGCTCGCGCACCCGCCCCCTCCGCGTCAGCGCGTTACTGTCAACTGCCAACTGTCAACTGTCAACTGTCTCCGGGGCCGCAATCATTCAACCGCAGCAATCCCTTTGGTCCTTTGTGTCCTTTAGGTCCCTGCGTTCCTTAGCTTCAATGGAGCCGCGGTTATTCAACCGCGGAAAGCTGTGCTGCGCAATGCTCTCACCCTGCGCGTCAGCGCATCGGTAAATCACGCGTCGCCATCCAGGTTTATCCCGGCATGGCGATGTTTGGCAACGAGGAGAGGTCGTGCAAGACGCCCCCCCGCCACGCGGGGGCGTTGCATTGCACTGGAGTTGAGATACAATTACCTTTATCTTTCCATAAAGGAATTGGTGCATGCCTCGCAAGCGGTTGCTAGCAAGCTGGATCGGTCACAACGACATGCGCGCCTGCTCGATGTCGTTGCCTGCGAAGCAACGCGACGAAATCCTGGCAGCTTTGCCCGGACCGAGGCCCGCGGAGAAGGAAGCTGGCCCCATCAAGACGCTCGTCGAACACGAACAGTTCGATGAAATCAGGCTGTTGAGCAACTACCCGAACCCGAAGAAGGACACCGACCGCACGGCCAAGGCCTTCTTCGTTCCCAAGCAGGAAATCGCCCAAAACGCCTACGACCTCTCCATCAACCGCTACAAGGAGATTGTCCACGAGGAAGTCAAGTACGACCCGCCCAAGACGATTCTCCGGCGGCTGAAGAAGATGGAGGCCAAAATCGCCAAGGACCTCGATGAACTGGAGGCGATGCTGGGATGACGCAATTGCAGCCCGAATCGATCAGCTTTTCGCAACTCGTGGACTCGATCTACTCCATTCATAAAGCCCTTGCGGCTCGGGCGTCCCGGGCGGTGAATGTGAGTCTGACGACACGCAATTGGCTGATCGGCTGTTACATCCAGGAATTTGAACAGGGTGGGCAGGATCGGGCCGAATACGGCAAGCAACTGCTGGAGCGGCTATCCGTTCAACTCAAGGAGCGGGGCGTCAGCCGCGCCGAAGTCCGCGAATTGCGTCGTTATCGCCAGTTTTACCAGGCCTATCCCCAGATTCGGGATTCACTGACTCCCGAATTCCCACGAGAACATCGGGCAGTCGAACACCTATATCAGTTGGTACGACCGCAACGTCCGCGCGGGAGCCGACAACCCGCCCTGGAACCCATCGGCGCGATCCACTATCGCGACATTGTGCGGTCACTGTCCGCACAATCCAACAGGCCACTGATCGAGGGAGCAGCTTCAAGCCGCCATCGAGGCGGAAAGAAGGAGGCTGGAACAATGAAGCGACAGATCGACAGGCCGCAATCGGCGGGGACTTGGAAGGACTGGAGGCGATGCTGGGATGATTAACGCGACAGAAAACAAACAACCGATCGGGCCATACGTGGTACCGATCGACACTTGGTCGCCAGGCAGTGCTGTGCCCGCTCCGCCCAGCCGTTGAGGCTTCAATGGGGCCGCGGTTATTCAACCGCGGAAAAGGCGGACGTTGCGGCGTGGCGTGCGCGGGTGAAGAAGCTTCAATGGGGCCGCGGTTATTCAACCGCGGAAAAGGGCGAATTGCACGGGCGTGTGGAGGAGGAAAAGACGCTTCAATGGGGCCGCGGTTATTCAACCGCGGAAAAAAGAATTGCCCCAAGAAATCGGAGCTACGGAGTCTCGCTTCAATGGGGCCGCGGTTATTCAACCGCGGAAAACCCTGGGCTATGGCACCATGCTTTTCATATCCCGACGCTTCAATGGGGCCGCGGTTATTCAACCGCGGAAAATGCCCGAGTCGGTCCAACGGTGCGTTATTTCGGGCGGCTTCAATGGGGCCGCGGTTATTCAACCGCGGAAAAGCCGAGGGGTGGAGTTGGGCAAGCGACCAGGGCATCACGCTTCAATGGGGCCGCGGTTATTCAACCGCGGAAAAGCGGCAGAATCACCGATGCGCGCTCACCGGGCGGCCATGCTTCAATGGGGCCGCGGTTATTCAACCGCGGAAAATGGCCGGGGGATTGCTCCCCCGGCCTCCCCGGTCAGGCTTCAATGGGGCCGCGGTTATTCAACCGCGGAAAACCGGCGGATCAAAGTTCCCAACGTCTCGCCTGCCGCCGCTTCAATGGGGCCGCGGTTATTCAACCGCGGAAAAATGCGACGCGGCCAAGCGGTCCACGTTCCACGGTTTGGCTTCAATGGGGCCGCGGTTATTCAACCGCGGAAAACTCCTAGAAAACAGGTGTCAGGTAACAGGTGTCAGGGCTTCAATGGGGCCGCGGTTATTCAACCGCGGAAAAGACCGCCGACAAGACGGCGGAGCGAAAGCAGGCCGTTGCTTCAATGGGGCCGCGGTTATTCAACCGCGGAAAAATCCGTTACCGCACCCGACACGACACGGACGATTGCGCTTCAATGGGGCCGCGGTTATTCAACCGCGGAAAACTCGATGTGCGGTGCCCATCACGGCGTGCCGAGCGCGGCTTCAATGGGGCCGCGGTTATTCAACCGCGGAAAAACGTCGAATGCCATGATTCAGTGTCTCCTGTAAATGGTGCTTCAATGGGGCCGCGGTTATTCAACCGCGGAAAAGCGGTAGTCGCGGCGGCACTGAGCAAGCTCGGCGGGCTTCAATGGGGCCGCGGTTATTCAACCGCGGAAAAGGTCGAGTCCAGTCTCGTCGGGTCGGGAAACGAACTCGCTTCAATGGGGCCGCGGTTATTCAACCGCGGAAAACCGGGCGACGAAGACAAGCCGGTTCCGCCCGAGGATCGCTTCAATGGGGCCGCGGTTATTCAACCGCGGAAAAGGTCGAGCAACTGGCGGCCGGCGCGATCAAAGAAGCGCTTCAATGGGGCCGCGGTTATTCAACCGCGGAAAAACGCCTACTACGCCGCATTGTGGAGCCAACTTGAACAAGGCTTCAATGGGGCCGCGGTTATTCAACCGCGGAAAACGAGTACGGAGCGGAACAAGTCAAGATCGTACCAGACACTTCAATGGGGCCGCGGTTATTCAACCGCGGAAAAGGGGTTAGCCGGGGTCGGACCATATTGCCAATGTCGGGACTTCAATGGGGCCGCGGTTATTCAACCGCGGAAAAGGCCGATTCTGCCGGTCGAAGGCAGCCTCGACATTCACTTCAATGGGGCCGCGGTTATTCAACCGCGGAAAACACGCGGCGGGAGCATAACCTGAACGTCGCTGTTTCCGACTTCAATGGGGCCGCGGTTATTCAACCGCGGAAAACCTCTCCGGCCAACTTGCGAATCTCTTCCTGCGCATCCCTTCAATGGGGCCGCGGTTATTCAACCGCGGAAAACCCCACAACAACCGTGGTCTTCGTGCCGGTCGAGTGGTCCTTCAATGGGGCCGCGGTTATTCAACCGCGGAAAAAGCTATGAGTGCATCGAAAGTAACGACGCGGCTGGCCTTCAATGGGGCCGCGGTTATTCAACCGCGGAAAACGTGAAGTGTCGCCGGCATCCGGCACGGCGAGCGCGGCCTTCAATGGGGCCGCGGTTATTCAACCGCGGAAAACTCGCGCCGCCGGGCGCGGGCCCGTCCGCAGTCGTCGCCTTCAATGGGGCCGCGGTTATTCAACCGCGGAAAAGAGAGCACTTACGCCAAAACGAGTGGCCGAATTTAAGCCTTCAATGGGGCCGCGGTTATTCAACCGCGGAAAAGAGGCCCGTTTCCGCAAGACGTTGACCCCAGGAAAGCCTTCAATGGGGCCGCGGTTATTCAACCGCGGAAAATCGCAGCCGGTTTCGACCAGCCGGTTCACCAACAGGTCCCTTCAATGGGGCCGCGGTTATTCAACCGCGGAAAACCCGACCCCTCCAAGGCCACCTCTTCCAGCGCTCGCGCCTTCAATGGGGCCGCGGTTATTCAACCGCGGAAAACGCTATCGCGTAGGATGTGTGGGCGCAATCAAATATCCCTTCAATGGGGCCGCGGTTATTCAACCGCGGAAAATCCGTGCAGGAAGTTGCCGAAGTTCTGGGCGTATCCCCTTCAATGGGGCCGCGGTTATTCAACCGCGGAAAATTGCCGTAGACCTCAATGTCCGCCTCGGACGATTGCCTTCAATGGGGCCGCGGTTATTCAACCGCGGAAAAAGCGTCCGTTCCGGCTCCCAGCACAATCGTAATTTCGCCTTCAATGGGGCCGCGGTTATTCAACCGCGGAAAAACTTGAACTCTTCCGCGTGGAACTTTTGCAGACACGCCCCCTTCAATGGGGCCGCGGTTATTCAACCGCGGAAAAGGGTCGGGAAACTCTCTTGTGGATCTCGACGCCGGACCTTCAATGGGGCCGCGGTTATTCAACCGCGGAAAATCAGTTGGTACTCACACGCGAGGAGGGCACTTGTCTTCCTTCAATGGGGCCGCGGTTATTCAACCGCGGAAAAGCGAAATATCTCGACCCCAACGACACGGCCACCGAGACCCTTCAATGGGGCCGCGGTTATTCAACCGCGGAAAACTGCGCTTAGCGACTTGAAGGCGGCGATTGACGAACTCCTTCAATGGGGCCGCGGTTATTCAACCGCGGAAAAGGGCCACGGGCATAGATTGGTAGGGTAGCAGGGGCGACCTTCAATGGGGCCGCGGTTATTCAACCGCGGAAAAAATATCCGAGGTGACGTATGACTCCAGACCAGGTCACCTTCAATGGGGCCGCGGTTATTCAACCGCGGAAAACCGAACCACCCAAAGGTGTAACATAACGACGCATTGTGCCTTCAATGGGGCCGCGGTTATTCAACCGCGGAAAAATGCACGGCGCGCGGCCGCAACCCACGGGTTAGGGCCCTTCAATGGGGCCGCGGTTATTCAACCGCGGAAAACCCGTCTTGGATTACCCTAAATCGTCCGGACGCAAGACCTTCAATGGGGCCGCGGTTATTCAACCGCGGAAAAATGGAGGCAGTGGCGGAGGCGGGTGATGTTTTGCAGGCCCTTCAATGGGGCCGCGGTTATTCAACCGCGGAAAAGAGGCGATTGCCGACCAGGTCGAAGCGGCGCTGCTGCCTTCAATGGGGCCGCGGTTATTCAACCGCGGAAAAGAGCCGTGGGCCGTCTTCGGGGCCAGTGGCAAGCCTGCCTTCAATGGGGCCGCGGTTATTCAACCGCGGAAAAGAGTGAGGGATAAGTACGATGTGCTGGAGGATTAGGATCCTTCAATGGGGCCGCGGTTATTCAACCGCGGAAAAACGCGACGGCGGAGGTACAACTCGGAGCCGACCAGGTCCTTCAATGGGGCCGCGGTTATTCAACCGCGGAAAATGCAAGATGCCGCCGAGCGAATACGTCCCGACGATCCGCCTTCAATGGGGCCGCGGTTATTCAACCGCGGAAAAGGCTTCGGTGGGCCGGTTGTTTTCTGCGGCCACGGCCCTTCAATGGGGCCGCGGTTATTCAACCGCGGAAAAGGAGGACCGCAACCGTGTCCTGGAGGGCAGGGCCAGGCCTTCAATGGGGCCGCGGTTATTCAACCGCGGAAAAACCGGCAGAGAAATGGCCGCCGCACCGTAGCTCTCGGCCTTCAATGGGGCCGCGGTTATTCAACCGCGGAAAACCGCGAGCCTGATCCCAGGAGTTGGGCCTCGATCGACACCCCTTCAATGGGGCCGCGGTTATTCAACCGCGGAAAAACATCCGGAGTTGGTGTGAGCGATGCACAAGAGCCTTCCTTCAATGGGGCCGCGGTTATTCAACCGCGGAAAACAGGATCGGCAAGCGGCGGGTGGTCCGCAGCCGTCGCAGCCTTCAATGGGGCCGCGGTTATTCAACCGCGGAAAAATTCCGCAGCCAAGCCTTTGCCACCGCGGAAAAGGTGAACCGTTGGGAAAGCCCGCCTTCAATGGGGCCGCGGTTATTCAACCGCGGAAAACCAAACGGAGGATGCCCGAAGTGGCACGACCTTCATGGGGCCGCGGCCATCTCACCCTTGGCCACGCTTCTTCGCCCTTCAATGGGGCCGCGGTTATTCAACCGCGGAAAACAGGAGCGAACCTTGTCGCTGGAAAACGCTGGGCGACTTCAATGGGGCCGCGGTTATTCAACCGCGGAAAACCCGGACGTGATCTCAATGCCGTCATCGCCGGAACTCCTTCAATGGGGCCGCGGTTATTCAACCGCGGAAAACGGCTTGTATGGCTTGCCCTTGTGCTGCTCGCCCTCCATCCTTCAATGGGGCCGCGGTTATTCAACCGCGGAAAACTGAAGTCGGCCCCGAAGGTTGGCGGCACGCTGAGTTACCTTCAATGGGGCCGCGGTTATTCAACCGCGGAAAACTTGTCCTGGGGAATTGTACGGGGGTTGGGGATTTGTCGCCTTCAATGGGGCCGCGGTTATTCAACCGCGGAAAACACTCGCGTCGCAAGCCGAGGCGAGCAATAGGGTTACGATAGCATTTTCGAGCGGTCCTTGTCTATGGGGGCCGATCGGGCACATCGGAGAACGCTCCTTTCCTAACTGCCTCAAACCAAAGAACTTGCACACGCGAGCGGTCCGGCGGGTTTCTACGCCACCGGACCCCTCGAATCGATATTACGCAAAAAAAGAACGTTAATCGCTTGAAATGCAAACGGCTCACGCGCCGGCGGATCCGAATGACCATGCATCCCCAGCCAGCCGGCACTATGCTCCACGCAGTATAACGCCCACATGCAACGCTACACAACCACCGCGCCCCGGGCAGGCAAGTCGATACGCGGCTCGCCCCAATACTCGATGCACGTGTCGCCCCGCCCGCCAACCGGGCCAAGATCGACCAGCATGACGCGGTCGTGCGCCCAGTTCAATATCGACCAGAGCGCTTCCTTCAGTCGCTGCCGCTCCACCGGCGAAAGCTCACACCGAAAGACCGAGTATTGCACCGGGTCGCCATACCCGCACATCGTCTTGTACGCGCGACGCAATCGCTTATCATCCGCCACGTCGTAACTCACCAGAAAGACCGAACGCATGGCAGCACCCCCTTTCGAAGCTGGAAGATCGGAGTTGGAAGATGGGGAAGAAGGTGTCAGGTGTCAGGTGTCAGGTGTCAGTGAGACGTGCTGGCGCGGACGGGTTACCGCGCCAGCGCGTCACTAGCAACTAGCAACTAGCAACTGCCCAGCGGACGGCACAACGGCGTGTGCCTGCTACATTCATCGCGTGCAGAAACCTGGATACTCCGCTATTTCGCCCAGTACGGTGCGGGCCAGCAGTCGCGCCTGCACCTCTAGGATGCGGCGGTAACTGATCCGGTAGCCGAACCGCGGATGCGTGACCAGCGTCTCCAGCCGCCGCTCGAACGCCTTCAAAACGGCCTTCCGCCCGGCCGCCGTCAGCGCCACGCCGCCTGCCCGCGATACGAAGCTGGCAGGCGTGACCTCGCCGTTATTGATAAGCGTCAAAACAACGGAATCGCCCACCAGCGGCCGGAACTCTTCTGCCAGGTCGAGCGCAAGCGACGGCCGGCCGTAACGCGGGCGATGGAAGAAGCCGAGCATGGGGTCGAAACCTACCGCCTGCACGGCAACGGTCAGCTCCTTTACCAGCATGGCGTACACGAACGACAGCATGGCGTTGACCGGATCGCGAGGCGGGCGGCGATTGCGCCCCTCCATATTGAACGGAAACGGGCCCTTGAACAGCTTCGTCAGACCGCCGAAGTACAATCGGGCCGCCGTCCCCTCGATGCCCAGCAACGACGCCGCCTCCGACGTCTTCAATGCCCGACTCGACAGGCGAGCAAGCTGCGGCAGAAGGTTGTCGGGATCGGTCTCCAGATGCCGGCGCAGCAGGGTGCGGCTGTTGCGTATCTTGGCATCGATCATGCGAGCGGCCAACCGGACCGACGCCGCCGGATCGTTCGCCGTTGCGAACTGGGCAATGCGAAGCTCCACGTTATTGTGTGCGAATCCGACGGTCATTCCGTGAAACCAGCCGCCGTACGACAGATGGCACACCGGGATGCCGCGCGCGGTGATCTCGCGCAACGCCTGGGCCGATATCTGGACGTTGCCGAACAGGCACAGTTGCGACACGTCGAGCAGGCGCGTCTTGCAGATGGTCTGCCGTCGCATACTGACGGTTAGCTGTTCGCCGCTCTTGCCGACCGACGCCCCCTGCTCTTGCACGTAGAACGGCGTTGCCTCCTGCCGGGCAGGCATGAGCCGCCGCACTTCCCCCTGGCCGTCTGCCTGCTCGCGTGTTCGCAGCAGACACGTCTCGTCCGGCAGGCAGATGCCGACCAGCGAACAGCGCGGGCACTTCGGGCTATCCACCAGCGGCGGCGGCATAGCGCCGGTTGCCGCCATGCGGCGCATCGCCTCGATCAGTTCGCGTGTGCGTTCGACAAGCGGCTCGTCGAACGGGATCGATACGCGCCGGCGGGAGCCGATGAAATACAAAAAGCCGCCTTCGCAATGGTAGCCGTTTTCACGCAGAATGAGCCCCTGCGCACAAAGCTGGACGCGCTCCGGCTCCCACGCGCCTTCCGGCACGTCGGGCGCCTTGCCCCGTTTGTAGTCAATCGGTACGGCCTCGGCCGAACTCAGGTCGAGCACGTCGATCTTGGCAATCAGCCCCTCGTCAGGCGCAGAAAGCATGACCGAGCGGCCGTGTAGCGGCTCGAACTCGGCGGCCGCGTCGCCGTCGGAATCGCCCGACGCCTCCGGCAGCGCCGAGGCCGACTCGCGGTCGACGCGTCGATGCCCGAAGGTTCCTTCGAGCGTTTCCAGGTTATCGGCGAACTCACCCTGCACCCATTCAAGATACGCAAGTCTCGGGCAGTAGGCGAACTCGTTCAGCATACGGGCGGGAATCAGTTCAGGAACATCCATGAGCCGCGGGGTTTCCTCAATGGTGATACTCATTGTAGACCTCGCAAAGCTAGGGACAGAAACGGAAGATGGAAGCTGGAAGATCGAAGATCGAAGATCGAAGATGGGAGATGGGAGATGGGGACGCGCTGACGCGGACGGGTTACCGCGCCAGCGCGTCACTAGAAACTAGAAACTGGGGCTGGGTCAAATTGTCAAAGAACGCTCAGTCGCACGACTCTCCGAGTCGTGATCGTCGCACAGATCTCCGAGCTGTGATCGTCGCACAGATCTCCGAGCTGTGATTGTCGCACAGATCTCCGAGCTGTGATTGTCGCACAGATCTCCGAGCTGTGATTGTCGCACAGATCTCCGAGCTGTGATGAAACGACTCGGAGAGTCGTGCGACGGTTTACTCCAGTAGCCCTTCGCCACGCAACGCGGCCGTCAGGGCATAGCGTTTGGGATTCTCCTTGTGCAGTTTGTCGGCAATCGCCTGCACGTAGGCGGGGCCCTTCTCGGGCCCCAACCCTTCGCGCAGCTCAGCCAGTTTGCGCGCCGCCTGCTTGTAGCTGTTGCCCGTTCGCTCGTCCACCAGGCGGCGCACGGAAGTGACCACGGCATCGGGTTGCTCGGCCATCTCTGCCAGACGCTTCAGCCGTTCGGCCTCCCTGGCCTTCTTCTGAAGCTGCAACCGCTGCTGCTCCTTCCCGCGCACCACCTTAAGCATTTCGGCCATCGTCCGCGACGGCTCCGCCATGGGCCAGGCAGGCATCACCTGCCCCTCGCGCAACTGAGCCAGTACCTCGGCCCGCGTCGCGCCAGGGTCGTTCATCAATCGCGAGACAAGCGAACGAAGCGAGTCTTTCGTTTGCCGGCCCGTCCACTTCTCCAGGGCATCGGCAGGCCGCGTCCCTGCCGGCAGGGCAGGCGAGCGCTCGGCGGCCGCTTCAACGAGGTCCGGGCCCAGCTCGTAGAACTCCGCCAGCGCTTCCAGTGGCTCGGACAACGTCGCCAGCCCGGCAGGTACGGGCGGCTCCATGGCGTCTTCGTCGTAGCAGCACGCCAGCCAGGCCAGGTACAATGCCCGCAGGTCGCCGCTCATCAGTCCCTCGCGCACCGGCGCGATTCGCTCCAGTAGCAACTCCAGCTCGGGCAGGTAGGAGTCGAACCTATCGGCGTCGCCCATCGGACAGATTTCCAGAATGCCGCCCTCGCCCTTCTCGTCGGCATGCCATGTCATACCGTCGTCGGCCACGAACCTATTGAACGTCTTCCGATCGCACGGCAGCCCGGCCGGCAGGCGGAACATAAGCCGGCGGATACTGAAGTTTGCGAAGTGCAGGTGCACATCATAGCCATTTCGGAGCATTGCCAGCGGATTACCGCGGAAATCGCCGAAGTGATATTCGTTTGTGAACTCCCACCGCGTCACGTCCGCTCTGGTCGACTGTCCCCGCATCAGCTCAAGCTGCTCATCGTCCAGCGGCCCATCAACCGCCTGAAAATGGATGAATTGGTATTCGCTCATAAGATTGGTTTCCTCACGCAGATAGAATCGTCTTGCGCCATTTTGGAGTGCGGGAACTTGTTGCCGCTTTCAATACTGCTCGAGACACCGCCATTGCCCGCCGCGTCCACCTCCGCGCACGCGATTGGCGCACCAAAGCCGCGATCAACCGCCGCCCTCCCAAGCCGTTTCGCGTTCGTCATGATCTTCGTATCCGCCACAGTCAACTCCTCACTAGTCCACTGCCGCAAAAAGGCCGAGACCGTAATGGGACGCGTATCCGAGCGCGATAGGCCCCAACACGGGTTCGGAGAAAGTCAGTCGCAACGCATAGCCAACGTCGATCGGAGGAGGGGCTCCGCCACGCCGCCGACTGCGCACATAGTGACGCAAGCCAAGCGAAGTCGGCGTACGCGGCAACGGGTCAAGTTGTTCGACAGGTGGAAGCCTACGCGAGGCCATTTCCGCGTTGATCTGCCCTAGTAACGTGTTAGCGCCACGCTTCTTGAGAAACCGCGGCGGCACAAACGGCGTTACACTCACCCAAACGCGAGCGCCGTCGCGGGGTCCCAGAAGTTGGCTGGCCCGATGATTGAGTGGCGGCGGCAACGAGCGCAGCATTTCTAACTCGCCCATCCCGGCCAGTGCTAGCTGCAAATCACCCGTACCCTTTTTGGTCCACATGGAGCGCACCTTGCGAACGGCCTCCTGTGCCGCTTGCCCGAGGCCCATGGGCGCATACACGATGAAGTGATCGATCTTCCCGTCGCCGTCGAGGTCGATCGGCCAAATGTGTGCATGCTGGTGGCATTCCTGGAGTGGATTGCCCTTCGCATCGCGGCCGGTTAGTTCGGGGCAGTGGACCCGCCGACCATTCGCTACTCGTGCGACAATCGCACGATGGAGTTTTTCGGCTTCAAGCAGTGTCCACTTGCAGGGCGGTAACGCAGAGCGGTTTCCGCTAGGCGTTGTGAGTGCCAGAAGCATGGCCTCGACAGGTTCCGTTACTCGGCGATTCGGCCGCGGGGGCGGGCTGACTTGTAGCGAATCACTTCGGCGCCAATAGACGACCCGTTGCGAACCCGGCGGCTGCGACCAACGGTGCGCCTTCCACCATGCGGTATCCATTGTAAGGCACTCGAGCAACGTAACCGGATAGGGAGCTACAGCCTTCGCCCGGTCATTCAACAGTTTGGCTGGAGGCTTCTTTTTACCCTCTGGAAGCGGGTATTCGGTAAGAATTCGGTCAGTCGTTTGAGTCCGCCAAGCGTCGTAGTCCGCAGGCAAAACCGCCGCCATGAGGGACACCTGCTCCCATTCTGGCCCAAGTTGCATTCCGTCTCGGTGCGGAATAGCGTCGAAGGTGTCCGGCGGAGCGGCTCCATCGGGGACAAGTTCCCCTTCGACCCAGCTTTCACTGCGGCCAAGATAGCCGAGGCACTCCGCCAGTTGACGTAATTGTTCCGTTTCGGCATCCGTGAGGTTACAATCCCAGCGCACCGCGAGCGATTCATCGCCCACGTCGGCCCAAGTGTCGAAGACGAGCGTCGTCTTTTCGCGCCCCTTATCCAGGACCCCGATGGGCATATAGTGGCGGCTGTGCGCGGCGCTGGCTTTGGGAAGGCGGTAGGAAGGCAGCGTTCCGGCCAGTTTGTCGATGAGGCTCGCGGCAGACGGCGGTATTTCGTTCCAGCTTTGCGTCACGAATCCGCACGCAACCAGGGCTCGCAGCAGCCGCCAGGGACTCGGCGGCCATTCGATCTGGCCTTCGTTGACATGATGGCCCCAGGGCGTGGCGTGATAGCGCCTGCCGGGGAAGCGTAAGCACATTGTCGGCACAGGAACCTCCTATTCGTTTTCGGAGTCGTCGGCGTCCGAGTCGTCCGCAGGTGCTTGGACCGCATCCTTTGCCTTCTTTAACTCATCCTCGAACGCCACGGTCGTATGAACCATCCGGTCCTTGCATTTTGCGATAGCGTCCTTGACGGCCGCTTCAATCTCCGTGAGTCCGGGCAGGACAAAGCCTTCGGGGCGCGTTGCAACGATCGTTTCACCGTTGTCCACTTCAAGGTCACATGCGGTTCGCAGTCGGAGATCGCCATCGAGCAGCTTTCGAACCCGATACAACGCGAGCAGAATGAGCAGTTGCTCAGCGTCCTCGTCCAATCCGTAGCCGCGGATCTGTGCTAGATCAAGGTTGATGTGGCAGTTAATTTCACGTGCGACAAACTCATCTCGTGAGAACGGCACATTCCCGAACCCACTCTTCGTGTCACCTGACGGGTTGACATGATCGTTCTTAACACCACCAGATGGTGCCACATTTACGTCCGATGCTTCGATGAAGGCGGACAGCGCTCTGGCGATTCGTAACCGCCCACCTGCCAGATCTTTCTTCGCGAGAAAGACCCCGTGGATCAGGGAACCGATATCGAACTTCAGCAAAACCTCTGCCAGTTTCCTGCGATCGATAGGCCCTTCTGCCAAGCCGCCGAGTTCTTTCTTAAGATTGTCGAAGAATGTGCGATCCTTTCCTTCCAGAAGGTATGGACTATTGATACGATGCGCCTCCAGCATCGAGTCGGTGAGGAAGGCGTCTTTTCGGATAACCGTGATATGGCTAATGCCATCCAGTGCAGCAGTCGGGGTATTCTTGGAAACATCCCAGCAGACCATTTCCATCCGATTGGCCATGCTTTGTGCGCTTTCGACCAGCAGTTGCTGCCCGTTCTTCGTTTGGTACGTCGCCGCCCCCAGGCTGGGAAAGCCCGTCGGTTGGAAACGGTCGCCTTGAACGGGCCGGATGGCAACGGTGAACAGTAGACGAGTAGTCTTTTCCAAAGGTTTCAGGTCAAGCATGGACAGTTCCTCTCAGGGAAGGGTCAAGGATGGCGGCAGCACGCTGAGCGCTGCCACGGTCAATGGGGAACACAAGGGCTGCGGCCCACCGTCGGGCGGTAGCTGCGTCGGTTATGCCGGATTGGAGCGGTACACGAATGCCTGCCGTGCGAAGTCGACACAAGGCCGTACCGATGGCGCTGCCGCTGTCGCCCGCGAGCAGTCGCCGCACAATGCCACGCTCGGCAGGAATGTCCTTGTCGGGCGCTAGCGGCCAAGGAAGACTGGCCAACCGGAGCGCAAGCCAAGCCTCTTCGGGTTCATCGTTGGATTTCGACGATTGCGGGACATGAGCCCGCCGCCACCGCCGCCAGTCGATGGCCATGAATGCGCGGGCCAACTCTGATAGCTTGGCAAGGTCGATGGCGCCGCTAAGAAGCTGAGCAATATCTGCCAGCGAGGCACTGCATCCCCGGGCAGCCTCGAGGGGCAAACGCCTTTGACCGTGCATGCCAGCCTCTATCAGACGGCGCTCGACGATGGCAGCAAAGTCTGCCAAGGGCTCGCGGCCCGTCATGACGACCCGGGAATCCTTGGCAAGCCGCTTATCTGAAATGTTGAATCGCCTTGCGCCCGGTTCCAATGGGAGCCAATGGTGTCGGACCGAGTCAAGCTGATCGCTGGCAGCGGCACTGCCCAATGACAGAGCCAGTCGGACTTCTGGTGTGTAGTCATCTGCTGCGGCAATCCATTCAGGCTGAAGTTTCGGGATTGGTCCCGCCTCAATCGCTGTGCCTGCCGCCTGAAGTGCCTCCACCATCACGGCGGCTCGTAGGATTGCCTGCCAACGTTCAGGTGAATAGTCATGTGTAAGCGATGCAAAGACGGCATCGGCAAGACGTCGTTCGACTTGGACCAATCTTGCGGGCGCATGTTTGTCGCGGGCCCATCGTTGCAGGCGGTCCATCCATGGTGCAATATCGTCAATCAAGTGTGACCGCGGTTGCTGCCGAACACGGACCTGCCCTAAAGGCACGGCAAGCGTCGATTGGCCGTTGCGCTCCAGATAGCCGTAACGCACGAACGTATCGATTCCTCGAGCTACCCCAAGCCGGCTGATGGCGCGTGCGACATCGATGGGGCGATATGCAGTACGACGTTTCAGTTGGACGCGTGCCTCGCCGTATAGAGCGACAATGTCACCCAACGCCGCCGGACGAGACCACATGGGCATCCACTGTTCGCCCCGCTGTGCCTTTTCTGAACCGGGTGAAGCAAAGCCGGCGGCATGCGATCGCACTGCAAACGGCGCACTGGCTCGGCTGAATTCGTTTGGATCGAGCCGGCGAGTTGCTCGCGAGACGAACAACAAGGCTCCTTCCATCATCAAGACGTAGTCCCACGAGTTGACCATGCTGTCACCGACTGGCCCGGTTGTGTTGTTGGCCCCGCCGGCCCCGCCAGGCTGGTATTGTCCGACGGCGCCAGATGTTAGGCTATTGGTTGACTCCGCCCACAAAGCGTTGGCCAGAAGTTGAGCGGCTGCTGCAATCGGATGCCCCCAGTCGGACGCGAGATCAAACAGCTTTCCCAAGTGTTGCATGAAGTTGTTGGTGAAATCGAGGTTCCCATCGTTTCCACCAGTGCCAACCAACCAAGCCCATTCAGGAACGCCGTCCTCGTCAAGCGCGAAAGCAGCCGCAAGCCACTCTGCGTGCGATCCCCGCCACGCTCGGCGGCAATCGGGAATCAATGTTGCCTTGAGCGACTTGAAGCGGCGTTCAGCAGCAGCAAGTACTCGTTTGTAACCGGAACTTGCCTTGAGTTGGTTCGATTGCGCTCTTGTAGACGTTTTGGCTGCCTTGGCAATCAATGATTCGATCGTCACAATCTCTTCGGCAAGCTTCTTGCGTTCAGTTTCGGGGGATTCCGGACTGTTTGCCTCCTTTCGCAGTTGATCAACAAGCTTGCGAAATGTGTCGCTGTTGGCCAGGAGTCCCCGCTGTTGTTCAGATTGAAACGTTCTGTTCGTCTTGGTCCGGGCCTTGATCGCCCGCACCACGGCGTCGGCTTGCCCCACCGCATCGAGCAATGCACGCGATTCCTTGATGCCACAGCGAAATCGCTCGAATCGTGGAGCATGCGATTCTTCCAAGGGAACGAGTCCCGGATCGTTGGCTTTGAAAAAACCGCAGCCTTTGTTCCAAGGTGACAGTAACGGTGTCGGTTCGTACCGTTCCAGGAGAAACGTCTCCAACTCTTCACGCGACAGCCTCGATAGTAGGCAGAAATGCTCATCCTGCCACCAGCCGCGGGCCTCAGCGTCCGCCCCTTGTTCAACGACCAGCCGCAGAATGCCGAGGGCTTTTAGGTAGTGGGCCAACGGCGTCGGCGAACAGCCTTTCAGATGGTGTACGTGAAGGGTCATACCGATACCTCCTGGTCAAAAAGCCGGATCGTGGGTCTTCAGGCGAGAAGCGCGAACGTCGGCGGCGCGCAATACCGCTTCCAGAAACGCCAGACCCGCCGGACCGTAGCGGTCAAGCAGTGCGATGCACCGTTCTCGCCAACTGGCGCCTGTGCGGAACGACAGCCCCATGGCCGCCGGCTCCAGCGTGAGCGCAACCTCGGGCAGCGGCGGCGCGTCGGGGTCGATCACCACCGCAGGTAACCGATCCCCTTCACGTACCCCGCGAATCGGCAGTCCCCGATTATCGCGATCACGGTAATCCTGATCCTTCGGCCCCGCGTGAAGCGCCGCGCGAACTTTGCCGTGATGGCTGGCTACCAGATACACCAGCAGGTTGAACGATTCGGCGGAACAACTGAGGATCGACTGCGCCGACGGGGACGGGCGCGACTCGCAACTCGCTGTAGGCATATCATGGCCCAGTTGGGCCAGCGCCTCGGACCAAGGTCCCAGAAGCGCCAGATGTTGAGGCGCGTACATTTCGAGAATCCCGAACAAGCCCAACGCACTTGCCAATTCGTGGCGAAAACCGGGACGCGAATCGCTGTCGTCCGGGAAGCGATACTTTCCCGCCGGTCGAAGCCACGCCCCGTCGGGCGCCTTGGCCAAATCGCATCGCTCAGGCCGTTCCGATGCTCGTATGATGCCCTGGAACGCTGGATGCGACTTGCCCCAGTCGTGATAGCGTGCTGCCAAGGCGAGAACCTCGCACACTTCCTCGGGAACCTGTATCTTTTCGGCGATCCCGTCGACGGAGTCCGTCACTTCGGTAACGTGGCAGCCGATGGTCTTCCAATTGCTGAAACTTAGGTGTTCGCCGTCCTGCTGGTCATCGGCCTGTTCCATCGCCTCGACGTCGGCGATGGCCGGTAGAGTGGAGACAGCAGCAACCGGTGTTCGAGATTCGGCGTCGAATCCGCGGTCCGTGCAATAACCACCGCATGCAGACGCCACGCACACCACGCGCCCAGG
This sequence comes from Thermoguttaceae bacterium, assembly GCA_040772845.1. Taxonomy (GTDB): domain Bacteria; phylum Planctomycetota; class Planctomycetia; order Pirellulales; family Thermoguttaceae; genus PWXP01. The sequence continues at coordinate 5,657,132 of JAXGXG010000001.1, read as the reverse complement.
CAACAGGCTGGCGCGAGTAGCGACCACCCATTGGCCTTCGATCCAGTCCCATACCCATGCTTTTCCTTGGAATCGACTCTGAAGACGCGGCGACGGCTTGGTCTTGGTTTCTTTCCCGCACAGCCAATCGCGAGCCTTCAGAAACGGCACTGGGCACAACTCGCGCCGGTGCGGGCGGTGTTCCACCGGCGGTGGGTTTGAGTCTTCCAACTCGAGCCAGAAGACTTGCAGGTCACGCTCGTCGCCCGAGCGGATGAAACGGCTAATGTCCAAATCGGCGCCGGTGAGATCGGGCGTCGTGTCGAACAGTTCGTCGAACTCGCGACGCAGGAGAAGGTGTGCCGGCGCGAAGGGATACAACTTCGTGCGATCTTCGTCGCTGAGCGATTCCTCATGCGATTCAAGTGAGGCGAGACTTGCATCGCCGACAGTCTGAAGCGATTCCCAGGCACTACGGAGTTCTTCTGATGGATACGGCGAGGCGACGGCATCGTCTTGCCCGCGATCGACCACGATAATCCGACCGCTTTCTCCGTATCGGGCACAGCGTCCGAAACGCTGCACAAGACTGGGCCAAGGCGCCAACTCGGTGATCACGCAACCGGCCGAGATATCGACCCCCGCTTCCACAACCTGCGTGGCGACAATAATCCGATCGGCATCGGATGAGCACGCGGAGCGGCTGAGGAATCGCTCGCGCCAACCCTCCCTTTCCGCCGGCCGGAACCGGCTATGGACCAACTCCAGTTTGTCGCCGTGCCCGGAAGCCTCCAGGGCGTCGAATGTGCGGCAGGCCCTCTCTACGGTGTTACAAACGACAAGTGTAATTCGCCCATACTGACCGCTCTTCGTGGTAGCGTGCTCGTTTTCGATCCGTTTGGCAAATGCTTCTGACTCGTTGTGTGGGATCGAATCGACTGCGACTTCTTTGGAAACATCCCAAAGGCCGCCTGTCCGGCGTTCCGGCGGAATGACACACGGTTCTGAAATCCAATCCACATGGTATTGCGCAGTATCAACCGTCTTCAGCCAATCGGGCTGTAACGTCGCGCTCATCCACCAAGTAGAACAGGGCCGCAGCCCCTTTTCTCGATCCTCGTCACGGAACGCTTGAAGCTGTGCCGACGTGGCCAAGCCGACATCCATAAGCTGTACCTCATCCATGATCCAGAGGGCATCCTGATTCAGCAGCCCGAACTCCATGGGCCATCTAGCTCGCGGGCTGGCGTAACCGCGGTTGAGCGCGCGAGACAGGAGCATGTCCTGTGTGCCGATCAGGATGGCCGGCTCTTCCGGATAGAGATACCACTGGTCGGTATCCTCACCTCCCATCACAACATGGACTTTCGGACGCAGGGGAGCAGGCATCCTCGATGTCATGTCCCCTGCTACCTGGGCAGTCTGTTCCACAAGCGCCCGCATCGGCAGACACCATACTAGACGACGAGGCCAGAGGTTATCCCTCCGACAAAGACGGTGAAGACTCCACGCAGCCAAGACACCCTCGGTCTTGCCGAGCCCCGTCATAATGCGGATCAGACGGCTGCGACATTTCGTTTCCCGCGCCAAATCCCGCTGCCAATCGTACGCCGATTCATGTTCGGTTAGCGTCGTGAACCATTCGTCAAAGGTTTTTATGTCCATGTCGTGCGATCCTGTGTCAGCGACCTCTTTGCCACGGAAACGGCCGGTGGCCGGTCAACCCGGCGAAGGCCCTTGAAAAATCGATCTGGTTCATGTCGTTTTGCTTGCTCCTTCCTCAACCCCCTCATCAGCGGGCCCATTCGCCTTCTCGGCAAGCGAGCCGCTTCCGGGTGGTCTCTGATATCATAACGGTTCGGGCTCTGATGGCAAGAGGGAAGTCAGGTGACAGTTTTCAGTTTTCAGTTTTCAGTGACGCGCTGACGCGATGGGGGAATCGGAGATGGGAGATCGCAGATCGGAGATTGGGACGCGCTGACGCGGCGGGGCAAGTTTCACACAACCGCAAAGCGTTTGCACAACAAAGCAGCATTCCATTGTGTGCAACGGTATCGCGCACATCGTTGTAAAACCTCGTTGAGGTTTGTTTGTGGGCATCTGTCCCGGCCCCAGGGTGCGCTAAAGCGACCCTGGGCTTTGTTGTTCATCGCCTTCGGCGAAAACAAACCCACGCCCAGCCCCTCGCGCCAGCGCGGCAAGTCGTCCGCGCCAGCGCGTCCCGATCTCCCATCTCCCATCTCCGATCTCCCAACTCCCAGCTTCCAGCTCCCAATATACCGACGTGGTTGGTCAGATCCCGTCCAAGCTGAAGACGGAATAACGAAAAGAAAAAATGCACCAGGGGAGAAAGGGAGTTGCTAGTTTCTAGTTTCTAGTTGCTAGTTGCTAGTTGCTAGTTGCTAGTTGCTAGTTGCTAGTTGCTAGTTGCTAGTTGCTAGTTGCTAGTTGCTAGTGACGCGCTGGGTCGGGATCCCGGCCGCGCGAGCGCGTTTCTAGCAACTAGTTTTCTCTGCGTCCTCTGCGTCCTCCTGTTCGCTTTCCCAGCCACCCCTCCACAATGAACCACGATAGACACGAAACACACGAAAAGGGGCCGGCCAATTTCCGATCAGTGCAGATAAGTGAAGATGAGTGTTCCCTCCCCGTTCCCTCGGATTTGATAGGAACGCTAATCGACGCTAATCGGAAGCCAGATAGCCGTTGCAATTCAATTCGGAAGACGAACAGGAGATCGCAAAGGAAGCAGAGGAAGAACGCGCTTGCGGGGGAGAAAGCTTTCGTTGCTCTCGAGTACTGCTCGTGCTCGTGCTCGTGCTCGTAATCGAAGAACTGCCAGGGGCGCATAACCTGCGGCTGCGGCATGCGGCGACAACGCGTGGGTGAACCCGGCACGCAGCGATGTGCAATAACGTGGCCCTCAGAGGTCACGTCTGGGCGATGGGCATAGTGCGCCTGTCACGCATGCCGGAACCACCCACCCTGATCGATACGGAGAGTCGAACGACGAGGATGGGCGGGGAGGGAAGGAGTCTCGGCCGCGCAAGACCTTCGATTACGAGTACGAGCACCGCTATCGCTGAGCACGAGTACGAGTACGAAGTTCGTGCTCGTGCTCGTAATCGTAATCGAAGAAGTGCTACAGAGGCAGTTCTCGGTTCGATGTTTGCGGCGGGGAGAGAGTTAGGGCCAGCCCTTCGGGCTTCTGTTTTCCGTTCTCGTAACCCAGGGTTGCGCCTCGCTCGTTCCTCGCATCGGCTCCACCCTGGGCTTGATTAGGGACGTCCCTTCGGGACTGACTGGCGGATTATGGCCGCATCGGTGCATTCCGACCTCCGAGTTGTGAACGCGTCCGACGGAATCGACTCGGAGAGTCGAGCGACGAAGATGGGCGGGGAGGGAAGGAGTCTCGGCCGCGCAAGACCTTCGATTACGAGTACGAGCACCGCTAAAGCTGAGCACGAGTACGAGTACGAAGTTCGTGCTCGTGCTCGTAATCGTAATCGAAGAAGTGCTACAGAGGCAGTTCTCGGTTCGATGTTTGCGGCGGGGAGAGAGTTAGGGCCAGCCCTTCGGGCTTCTGTTTTCCGTTCTCGTAACCCAGGGTTGCGCCTCGCTCGTTCCTCGCATCGGCTCCACCCTGGGCTTGATTAGGGACGTCCCTTCGGGACTGACTGGCGGATTATGGCCGCATCGGTGCATTCCGACCTCCGAGTTGTGAACGCGTCCGACGGAATCGACTCGGAGAGTCGAGCGACGAAGATGGGCGGGGAGGGGAGGAGTCTCGGCCGCGCAAGACCTTCGATTACGAGTACGAGCACCGCTATCGCTGAGCACGAGTACGAATACGAGTACGAGTGCGAGTGGAAGGTTCGTGCCAGCCAACATTCCTTTCTCTGCGTCCTTCGTTTCCTCCTGTTCGTTCTCTTCTTTGTCTTCGCGTTGTAGTCAATCGTGTCGCAATTCAGCAGACCAGCAGGAGACCGCAAACGACATGAAGCAAGAACGCCCTCGCATGCCCGTTCATGTTCCATCCGTGGTTGGGTCCTTAACGGACCCACTCGCTTGCGCTTCGAGCTTGTACGCGCTGGCGCGTCCCCCATACAAGCACGCAGCGCGAGCAAGTGGAATCCGGCGTTTTGGTCCTTGCTTCGCCGCGGCGAAGCCGCCTATGGAGTGCGGGAACTTGTTACCGCTTTCTGGCCTACAGCCGCCCGCAAGCACCCCAGTTCGCGCGTTCCCGATCTTCCAACTCCGATCCGCGATCTCCGACGCCTTGTGTCCTCGACGTTCGTAGTTCCGCCTTCAGCCGGCTTTTCCAGTAGTATCGCCCAAGACAAGAACCACGAAAGACACGAATCACACGAAAAGCAGAGCGGATATCGAACAGAAGGCCGCAGAGGAAACGGAGACGTTCCGTGCAATGACGAATGTCGAAAGTCAAATGACGAAAGAAGCCCGAAATCTCAAATCGACGCTTCCCCCTCCGCGCTCGCGCCCTTCCGCTCCCAACTCCCAGCTTCCAACTCCCAGCTTCCGTTTCCGCCAGCGCGTCCCGATCTCCCATCTCCGAACTTCCAGCTCCGATCTCCGAGCTTCCAACCCCGATCTTCACCGGAGGGCTCGCGCCCTTCCGCTCCCATCTCCGATCTCCGAACTCCGATTCCCCCCTCCGCGTCAGCGCGTCCCGATCTCCCATCTCCGATCTCCCATCTCCGATTCCCCCCGCCGCGTCAGCGCGTCCCGATCTCCCATCTCCGATCTCCGATCTCCGAACTCCGTTTCCCCTCCGCGCCAGCGCGTCACTAGCAACTAACAACTAGCAACTAGCAACTTCCCCTCTGTCACCTGACACCTCCTTCGCGGTATTTACATCGGCCACGAAGTATGGTAAGGTGACGGCATACTCTGACGCCACTATAGACAGGGGCCTGTGGGCAGCGTAAGGCCGAACAGAAGACCTGAATAGGGGTGGTATACCGGCGTCGTAAGCCCGGCCACCTGACGCGCGTATGCGAATGGCGAGACTGATACTTTCGCCCGCAGAACCGCACGCAGGTGAGGCGGCGTGTGTGGAACAGCGTGCGGAGGGCGTTCCTGCCGGGGCACTTCCGTTTTCCCGGTGCAGACTGCTTTGTCCGGTGGACGGCACAACGGCGTGTGCCTACTACATTGGAGCGGCCTGCACCTCGAAACGGAAGAGCCTCTTGCCGGAGCGTCCTTCACAGCGGCGGCCCCAACGCGAGGGTTCCGCCGTACGGAGTGAGGGGTCCTTGCGCAGCAATGGCACAGGATCGGCCCCGTACGGTCTGCTACTGCGTCGCATAAAGCCGGCGGAATAGGACCGATTGGCAACGTAATTCCTCGGGCAGTTTTTGGCAGCCTAAGACCAGCGTCGGAGATGCAGGCACCCTCGGGTCGCATAAGACCACCCGTCGCAGAAAATGGTTCTGCGTCGAACGGTGGGAGGACTGCGCCCAATGGGCCCCCGTAAGCCGGGCCTTTCTGCTGTAAGTCCTTGTGAAATAACAGGTTAGCGAAACAGTGGGCGTTTTCGCTCACCTATTTGCGAACACCGCCTGAAAAACACTGTTCGACAATACCCAACTCCTTGCCACACAACAGGTTACAACCCGTTTTTCGGCCTCGGACGCCGAGTTTTGCCACACGCGGAAATCGCGCGTAACCCCAATGACAGCAACGGTTTAAGGTAATCGGCCACCTGTTGTCGAACAGTCGAACAGGGCCAAGGGCGTGCGACAATTCCGGGGCTGTTCGTTTTTGCCGTCGCACGACTCTCCGAGTCGTGAATGTTCCGGACGGAATCGACTCGGAGAGTCGAGCGACGAGGATGGGTGGGGGGGAGTTGGGGGGCCTTGCACGGTCAGGGCCGAGCGTGGCGCAGAAGAATAACGGTGATAAATCACCGTACTCCATAGGGCGGAAACGCGTGGGTGAACCTAAATGCCAAGACCTTCGATTACGATGACGAGCACCGCTGCGCTGAGCACGAGTGTAGGGTTCGTGCTCGTAATCGTAATCGTAATCGGAACACACGCAAGACGTTCGGTACCGCAGCCAGCCAAAAAGTTGACAGTGACACGCTGGCTCGGACGGGGGGGCAGGTTGTTCGGCCGTGCGAGACCTTCGATTACGAGTACGAGCACCGCTAAAGCTGAGTACGAGCACGATACGGACGACCGCCTGAAGGCGGAACTACAAACGGGATGGGGGAGAGTTGGGGGGCCTTGCGCGGTCAGGGCCGAGCGTGGTGCAGAAGAATAACGGTGATGAATCACCGTACTCCATAAGACGGAAACGCACGGGTGAACCTGAATGCCAAGACCTTCGAGTACGAGTACGAGTACGAGCACGATACGGAAGACCGCCTGAAGGCGGAACTACATACGGGTGGGGGGTGAGTCGGGGGGGCCTTGCGCGGTCAGGAGCGAACGTGGCGCAGAAGAATAACGGTGATAAATCACCGTACTCCATAGGGCGGAAACGCACGGGTGAACCTGAATGCTGCGGGACCTTCGATTACGATGACGAGCACCGCTATCGCTGAGCACGAGCACGAACACGACTACGATGCGGACGACGGCCTGAAGGTGGAACGACAAACGGAGAAGTACGGTCAGCGAGCAGGGTTGTCCTGCTGGCGGAGGCGTTGCCCTGCTTGTGGCTTGAGGTGAAAGTGGGTATACTTTGGGCTTGAATTTTTCGTTCGACCGCAGGGGGAATGGGATTCCCTGCCGCGGTCACCTTGAACGAGAGGATAAGCATTGTCAAGCGACGCCAATCTACCGCCGGAACCACCCGAGGGATCGGGAAGTGAACCTTCTGTAGCACCTGAAACGCCCCCTCAAGTGCAGGGGATCCCCATCGCCGAGCGGCTCATCGATATGCCGATCGAGGATGAGTTGAAGGGCAGCTATCTGACGTACGCGATGAGCGTGATCGTCAGCCGGGCGTTGCCGGACGTTCGCGATGGCCTGAAGCCGTCGCAACGCCGCATTCTCGTGGCGATGAACGATTTGAACCTGACGCCCGGTGCGTCGCGGGTGAAGTGCGCGAAGATTTCCGGCGATACGAGCGGTAACTACCACCCGCACGGCGAAAGCGTGATCTATCCCACGCTGGTGCGCATGGCCCAAGAGTGGAACATGCGGCACGTGCTGGTGGACAAGCAGGGGAACTTCGGGTCGGTGGCCGGTCTTCCGCCTGCGGCCATGCGGTATACCGAGGCCCGCATGTCGCCCTTTGCGGCCCTGATGCTCGAAGACCTGAAGCTCGATACGGTCGACTACATCCCGACCTACGACGAGGTTCGCACCGAACCGACCGTCCTGCCGTCGAAGTTCCCCAACCTGCTGGTCAATGGAGCGCAGGGAATCGCGGTCGGCATGGCCACGTCCATCCCGCCGCACAACTTGGGCGAGATATGCGACGCGTTGATCCAGGTGATCGACGATCCGGACGTTTCGGTGGACGAATTGCTGGAGATCTGCCCCGGGCCGGACTTTCCGACCGGCGGTGTGATTTGCGGCCGGGCCGGGATCCGTCGCGGCTATCATACGGGCCGGTCCACCATCGTATTGCGCGCGAAGACGCGGGTGGAAGACTTCGGCAAGAACCGCAAGCGGATTGTCGTGAACGAGATTCCGTACCAGCAAGCGCGCGACCGGGTGGAAGAGCGTATTGTCATTGCGGTGCAGGAGGGGAAGATTCCCGGTATTTCCGCCTGCCGAAATGAAAGCGATCTGAAAGAGCCGGTCCGGCTCGTGCTGGAGTTGAAGCGTGATGCCGATCCGGACGTTGTGCTGAACCAGCTTTATCAGTTCACGCCGCTTCAGGACAGTTTTTCCATTATTCTTCTGGCGTTGGTGGACGGCAAGCCGCGGGTCATGTCGTTCAAGGGGCTGCTGGAGGAGTTCATCCGGCACCGGGTAACGGTCATACGTCGGCGGACGCAGTTCCTGCTGTACAGGGCGCGGCAGCGCAAGCACACGGTCGAGGGTCTGCTGCTGGCGCATGCGAATATCGACGAGGTGATTCGGGTCATCCGGAGTTCGTCAACGCAGGCGGAAGCGAAGCAGCGGTTGATGCAGATCGAGACGCCGTCGGCGCTGTTGGAGCGGGCGCTGGGCGAGCGGGGGTTCGCCGCCTTTGTCGACGAACGGGGCAAGGCTGAGGGCTATACGCTCACGCCGGTGCAGGCCGACGCCATTCTGCGCATGACACTGGGCCAGTTGGTCAACCTGGAGCAGGAACGGCTGGCCGACGAGTACAACAAGCTGCTCGACGATATTGCCGAGTATCTGCGAATTCTCTCGGACGACCGGATCATTCTGGACATGATCCGCGACGACCTTCTGGAACTGAAGCGGAAGCACGCCGATGCCCGCCGTACGGAGATCAGCGGCGAGGAGTTGGGCGATATCGACCTGGAAGACCTGATTCGCGAAGAGACGATGGTCGTGTCGATTTCGAGCAACGGGTACATCAAGCGAACGCCGGTAACTGCGTATCGGCGTCAGCGGCGGGGCGGCAAGGGGCTGAAGGGCGCGAAGGCGGAAGAAGAGGATCCGATCGAGCACCTGTTCGTGGCCAGCACGCACGATTACCTGCTGTTCTTCACCAATCGCGGCAAGGTCTACTGGCGGAAAGTGTACGAGTTGCCGCAGCTTGCGCGCGACAGCCGGGGCCGTGCGGTGGTGAACTTGCTGAACCTGGGCGAAGACGAGGACATTGCCGACTGCCGCGCCGTGCGCGACTTCGATCTGCCGGATCATTACCTGATTATGGCGACGGCCAACGGCCTGGTGAAGAAGACGCCGCTGGACGCCTATCGCCGGCCGCTGCGCAGCGGCATTATCGCCATCAAGCTGCGGGAGGGCGACCAGTTGGTCGATGTAACCGTAGTGAAGCCGGGCGACGAGGTACTGCTTGCTACGGCGAAGGGCATGGCCATCCGTTTCCCGCAGTCGAACGCACGCCCCATGGGCCGGAACGCCAGCGGCGTGAAGGGCATCCGGCTGAAGGCCGACGATCACGTCGTGGGCATGGTCGTGGCCGACCCGACGGCCGACCTGCTGACCGTGTGCGAGCACGGCTACGGCAAGCGGACGCCGTTCGGCCCGAATTCGCTTGAAAGCGACGACGATGCCTCGGAGGTCGAGGAGTTCGTGGCGGATTCGGACGAGACGGATGTCGAGCCTGCCGCGGAGCCCCACGATGCGGAGATCGATAACGGCGAGGACAGCGACGACGAGGGCGACGAGTTGAACTCGCAGCGCTCGTACCGCACCCAGCAACGCGGCGGGCAGGGGGTTCGCGATATCAAGACGACCAAGCGGAATGGACGCGTGATCGGCATCGTCCGCGTCCACGACGTCGACGAACTGCTCATGATTACCGCACGCGGGAAGCTGCAGCGGGTTGCAGTCGCCGACGTGAGCGTGGTCGGCCGCAATACGCAGGGTGTGCGCATTATGACGCTGGACGAAGACGATCACCTGGTGGCCGTCAAGCGAGTTCCGCGCGACGGCAATGCGGAGGTCGATGGGGATGCCGAGGCGGAGGTCGACAACACGGAAGCCGCCGGAGAGTAACGTCTGCCCATTGCTTGGATGCCGATACAAGACGCTGCAAGAAAAGGCCACCGGCCGACTCGCCCGGCCCGGGCCATGGTCGATAAGCCACCACGCTAAACGATGAAGATTGCCTTCTCCAGAAAGCTCGAATCAGACCAGTAGAGGCGCCATGTACGAGCGAGCGTTGATTACCGGCATCGCAGGTTTTGCCGGTGGTTTTCTGGCGGAGCATCTTCTTCAGTCGGGCGACGCTGTGCTGGGCGCGACGCCGGACGGCCGCTGGGAGCCGCACAGTAGCGAGTCGATTCGCGACCGCGTCGAGTTGGTTCCGTGGGAATTGGGCCATGAAGACGGGCTGAGTTCCGAAACTCGCCGGCGGATCGAGGCGTTTCAGCCGTCGGCCGTGTATCATCTGGCGGCATTGAGCATTCCGGCCGATTGCGGTAAGACGAAGCCGTTGCCTGCCGCGATGGCTGTGAATGTGGAGGGGACGCGGTATGTGGTGGAATTGGCGGCATCTCTGCCGTCGCATCCGAAGCTGCTGTTCGTCAGCAGCGCCAAGGTCTATGCCACGGTCGGCCCCGAGACGGCCATGGTGGACGAAACGGCGCCGCTCGATCCGCAAACGGCATACGGGCGGACGAAACTGGCGGCCGAGCGGATCGTCGAGCAGGCCGTTGTCGAGGGCCGTTGCCAGGCGGTGATCGCCCGGGCATTCCAGCACACCGGGCCGCGTCAGTCGCCGCGTATGATGCTTCCGGAATGGGCCGTGCAATTCACCCGCACGGGCGGGGGGGCCGTTATCGTGCGGACGCGTGACGCCGTGATCGATCTGAGCGATGTTCGCGACGTGGTGAGGGCCTACCGGCTGCTGATTCAGCGGGGCGAGCCCGGCACGGCCTACAATATCGGCTCGGGCCGCCCGCGGCGGAGCGGCGAGGTGCTCGAAATGCTTCGCAAACTGGCCGATCCGGACCGGCCCGTCGTCGAAACCCGCCCCGGCCCCAAGTACGATCCTATTGCCATCCCTGCCCGGCTGGTTCAGAATACGGGCTGGCGACCCAGCGTACCGCTGGAGCAGACCATCGCCGATACCTGGGCGTACTGGAAGCTAGAAACGGGGAAGAAGCCATGAATACAAGGCAAGGGCAGTCGCGGCGTTGCTTCTTGAACCATGCAGCACGGGGAACGGCGGCCGCGTGGCTGGCGGCAGGTGCGAACTGGGCGGTCGCCAAGGAGGATTCGACCTTGCTGGTAACCGATCCGATCGACGGCGCGGTCATGCACGCCCGGCTCGGGCGCAAGGTGGCCGACGGGCTGGAAATCGACGTCCGCGGCACAGCCCCGGCCGGCGCCCAGGTGCTGATCGACGGGCAGCCGGCAAGCCGGGACGGCGAGTCGTTCGCCGGCAAGGCCCTGCTGACCGATTGCGAGAACGAAGTGGTGGTTGCCGCCCAGATCGGCGATAGCCGGCAGCAATCCCGTATTCGGCTGCCTTGGGTGAAGAACTCCGAAAAGCGTTACCGCGTAGTGATCGACGACAACAGCTTCTTCCTGCGCGATATTACGCAGAAGGGCTACGACTCGCTGTTCGACTGCTTCTATCTGAAGATGCTCAAGGACCTGCACGACAAGTACGGGGCCATGTTCACGCTGAATATCTACTACACCACGGGCGACGACTGGAACCTGTCGCAGTTTCCCGATCGCTACCGGGACCAGTGGCGAGAGAACGCGTCCTGGCTGCGGCTGGCCTTCCATGCCCATGCAGACAAGCCGGACCGCCCGTACCAGGACGCCCCGGTCGAGAAGCTTCTGGCCAACATGGAGCAGGTGAACGAGCAGATTCTCCGGTTTGCCGGGCCGGAGACATTCAGCCATCCTGCGGTGATCCATTGGGGTATGACGCGTCCGGAGGCGTGGCGGCCGCTGTACGAGAAGGGTTCGCGCGTACTAGGTGGATACTTCGTGCTCTGGAAGCGTTGGGACGTGAACTACAATATGGACGACTTCCGGTCGGAATGGCTCTCGCGGCACGATCTGCTGAAGGACTACGCCAGCGGGATCGTCTTCTCGAAGGTCGATATGGTGATCAACGGCACGCCGTTGGACCAGATCGTTCCCAAGCTTGATGCGATTACGGCCGATCCGTGTCAGAGCGAGGTGATCGATTTCCTGACGCACGAGCAGTATTTCTGGCCGTTCTACAGCAACTACCTGCCCGACCATGCCGAGCGGATGGACCGGGCCATCGGCTACGTAACCCGGCACGGCTATAAACCGGTATTCCTGCAAGACGAATTCGACGAGCGAAAGAAGGAGAAGCCATGAGTACGAACCGAGTGCAGACGCGGCGTTGCTTCTTGAACCATGCAGCACGGGGAACGGCGGCCGCGTGGCTGGCGGCAGGTGCGAGCTGGGCGGTCGCCAAGGAGGATTCGCCCTTGCTGGTAACCGATCCGATCGACGGCGCGGTCATGCACGCCCGGCTCGGTCGCAAGGTGGCCGGCGGGCTGGAAATCGACGTCCGCGGCACGGCCCCGGCCGGCGCCCAGGTGCTGATCGACGGGCAGCCGGCAAGCCGGGACGGCGAGTCGTTCGCCGGCAAGGCCCTGCTGACCGATTGCGAGAACGAAGTGGTGGTTGCCGCCCAGATCGGCGATAGCCGGCAGCAATCCCGTATTCGGCTGCCTTGGGTGAAGAACTCCGAAAAGCGTTACCGCGTAGTGATCGACGACAACAGCTTCTTCCTGCGCGATATTACGCAGAAGGGCTACGACTCGCTGTTCGACTGCTTCTATCTGAAGATGCTCAAGGACCTGCACGACAAGTACGGGGCCATGTTCACGCTGAATATCTACTACACCACGGGCGACGACTGGAACCTGTCGCAGTTTCCCGATCGCTACCGGGACCAGTGGCGAGAGAACGCGTCCTGGCTGCGGCTGGCCTTCCACGCCCATGCGAACGATCCGCCCCGGCCGTACGAGAAAGCGCCGGTTGAGAAACTGATTGCCGATCTGGACCAGGTGAACGAGCAGATTCTCCGGTTCGCCGGGCCGGAAACATTCAGCAACGCCGCCGTGATCCACTTCGGCATGACCGTGCCCGAGGCGTGGAAGCCGCTTTACGAGAAGGGGTCCCGAGTGCTGGGCGGCTACTTCACCTACAACAACGCGCACGGCTGGGACATCAACTACAATGTGGACGACTTCCGGTCGGAATGGCTCTCGCGCAACGACCTGCTGAAGGACTACGCCAGCGGGATCATCTTCTCGAAGGTCGATATGGTGATCAACAACACGCCGCTGGACCAGATCGTACCGAAGATCGAGGCGGCAATGGCCGATCCGCGCCAGGGCGAGGTGATCGATTTCCTGACGCACGAGCAGTATTTCTGGCCGTTCTACCATCGTTACCTGCCGGATCACCCGGAACGCATGGACCGGGCGATCGGCTACGTAACCCGGCACGGCTACAAACCGGTGATTCTGCAAGACGAGTTCGACGAACGGAAACGCGGATAGCCTTGCGACACAACGGCGGTGCGGCGGGCCCGGACCGCGAGGTTCGGCAGGTTGGGCCCGCGTGCACTAGTCGGTCAAAGTAATCTCAATGGGCTTTTCCGGATCGGGAGGCACCTCGACAACCAGCCCGCTGGTTTCGTAGTCGGTGTACCGCTTGGGAATCAGCAGTCGTCCGAGAACGGCCTCGCCCTGTTCGGCTGCGCCACCGGCGGGGGTTTCGTAGCAGGTAACGCGGACCTTGTTGCGGCCGACGACCGCGCCGTCGCCCTCGCCTCGGGTACGCAGGGTAAACGCGCCATCGGGCTGAATCTCACCCGTTGCCGGCTGCCCGGCTTCGGGCTGGAAGAAGACGGTTCCGGACGTCAGCGGCTTGCCGTTGTAGAGCACACGCCCCGTCACCGGGGCCAGCGATCGGCTGTCACCACAGCCACCCAACAGAAGCAGACCGGCCATTGCCGTCACGGACAATACGCGACGGGAACGGATTCTGCCGGAGCCAGAAGAAACGCGACTAGGGAATGGGAACACTTTCACCTCCATCGACAGTCATGAGTTGACGGTACAGATCGAAAGAGAAGGAATCAGCAAGAAAGTGTACACTACCGTCGGCCGCAGCGAAATGGCCCCCGCCCGGATGGTAGCTGCCCATCGGAAGGTGGTTGAAGGCAACTCCGTCTGCGACACGATCGAACTGTGAGTTCAAAGGGTGGACCCCCGCTTTCATTCGTAGTTCACCTGAATGGTCACCGGTTCCATCACTTTGTCCAATGTCACCGAACCGGCGTCGAACGATTTCACGGCCTCGCCATTGGCGGTTGCCGACCTGATGGGCTTGCCATCCGGATGTCGCAGGTAGACGACAATCGCTACCGGCGGCGTTCGCTTCGGCGGTGTAATCCGGACCTCGATCCGACCGTCACCGGTGTGCGAGTGGATCGAATAGCTCACCTTGCCGAACCGGGTCGGTGCGTCCTCGATTTGAACCTCCTGCCCGTCGGTCAGCCAGTGCTGCGGTACGGCCTGCGCCAGAAGCAGCCGGTTTGCGTCCTCACGAACGAGCATGTTGCGCAGCAATCGCAACTGCTGGGTTCCGGATCGCAGGTGCGGCAAGGTCGCTGCGTTGGCCCCGTGGATCATATTGGTGCATTCCACACCTGCCCACGTATCACGCGACATGCCATAGGCCAGGGAGCCGTACAGTCCGAGTATAGCGCGTTCGGGTTCGCCCCGTTCCAGGCAGTTCATCCAGTAGCCGTAGGTGAAGGCGTGATCGATCCCGCCCTTGCCGCCGAACGCGCACATGCCCATGGCCAGCCCATCCCGCTTTTCCATCAACTGGGCGATCAGGCGAAACGTCTCGTCGGTAGCCGGCAGGAACGCCGTTTCCAGGACGATGCTGCCGAACAGGGCGTAGTAGCCATGCCCGGTGTATCCCTCGCCGGGTCCGGCTTCAACGTGCGTCTTGTACTCGGCCCGCTTCAGGTACTTATGCGTCTTGGGCATGACGGGCAGGATTTTCAAGCCTTCATGCTCCGTAACCGCTTTGCGCATCGACGCCTCGATATCGCGCCGATAGGCCGTTGCTTCGTTCCGAATGCGTTCGGCCTCATCGTTCTTTCCCAATGCAAGCAAGGCCTGCACCGTTGCCTCCATGCCGACGCAAAGCGCCGTATCGGTTACGTAGCTGTAGTCCGCCCCGGGATTGTCCACACCCACGTTGGAAGAGATCAGACCGTAGCAGAGCGCCCCTTCCTGCTGCTCCGCCATACTGCCCTTCCGTTTCGCGATGATCCAGTCGCACATTTTGACCATTCGCGGAGCCGCTGCCTCCAGCCATTTCCGGTCGCCGGTAAGCTGGTAGTGGTTGGCCATGACCAGCAGCAACACGCCCGTATCGACCGTCCCGAAAGCCACTTTGAAATGCCCTTCCGGCGAAATGAGCGTTCCCAGCGAGTCGAGATATTTCCGGGCATCGTCCGGGTATCCCATCAGGTCCAGCGCATTGCAGTACTTGGCGGCCATAATTCCGAAAATCGACTCGTAGAAACCGGAACCGTCATGCGGTTCGTACATCGCGTCGATCTTGTCGACGTTCAGAAACGTATAGGCCAGCCAGGCGCGATAGGCATCGTTGATCCTCGCTTCGGGAACGGCAATCCGGATTCCCTTACTGAGCAGTTCTTTCCAGAATCCCGCGGCCTCGGCCAGGCGGCTGTCGAACTCCTCGGTGGAGCTTTCGATTGCTTTTTCGTAGCCATCCAGATACGGCAGTTTCCCATAGACGGTCTTTTCGACCCCCGGCGCCAGTGTGAACTTCCAGGAAGCCGCCTTTCGGACCTTACGCTCCTTGTCCGCGCCGTAGTCCACGTTCCAATGCAGTGCAACCTCGCGCTGCCGGTCGCTCGTATTGGCAACCGTCATCCGCACAAAGGCCCAGATCGGCCGATCCGGACTCATTCCCTCCGACCAGGCGACGGCCGTCTGCTCGAACTTCAGGCCGCTGGCCGATTGGCCTACCGGCTCAAACTCGGCGATGACAATGGGCATATACCCGTCGAGAAGACGCTTCCGGGTAAGCATTCCGCTGCCGGGTTGGCCGAGCCAGGTGTTGCCTTCATCCAGCGAGAAGAAGGCGCGCCCCGATTTCGCGGCGATGTATCCGCGCCAGTAATAACCTTCACGAGACGGCGTGAACGCCACCCGGCCGTCCGGCATGATGATGAACTCATCGCGGTGCTCCTTGACGCCAATCACCTCGCGAGGCAGTTTCATCGCCGGAAAATGGCGGCTGACCGACTCGAAACTCGGGTCGCGCCCGGAAGCCAACTCCTTTTCTCCCAGGACATCGGCCCCTCCCGCCCGGCCGGCTACCGACAATACAACGGCCACGAGCATCAGACTCATCCAACCCGAAAAGGCGCGGCAGGTGGGCAACCACATGGCAAGACCTCCGGAATAAGGGCAGGGAATGCACAACGTCTGCTGTCGATTATCGGCTGCGAAAATCGCTTGCCAATGGCAGAATCGGCCGTTGCTACTGATAGTTTCGGTCGCCGCTAGCCCGGATTTCACGACGGAACCGCCCGGATGGCGGCCGTTGCCAACCAGGAGTCTCGGCGGCCGCACGATCCGGCAAGGGTGCGCCCGTTCAAGATCGCCTCGCGCCGGGCGCTCGGGGCACGATGTGTTGGGGGGCCACGAATTCGGTTACCCACGCCTGGCGAAGAAGCCGACAGCCCCGCCTGCCAGGGCCAGCAGAACGATCAGTAGGAAGTCGATCACGCCCATCTGGCCGATGCCGCCACGAAACATCATGAAACCAAGAAGTGAGAAGGTCCCTGCTGCAGCAGCCCCCAGCCCGGCAATCGCCGGGGTCCGGGACGATGCTGACGACGGACCGGAGCCCACCGGCCGGGCAGCCGCTGCCGCGGTTTCCGGCGGCGCCGCAAGGCCGGCATCGCGGGAATAGTGTTTTTCGACGACCGCGTTGATGCTGCTGCCGGTACAGAGCACCGTACGAACCGGCATGCTGAAGCGGAGCCGGAGTTCCTCTTCCACTTCCGGGGCAATCAGATGGGGCGCGGCAACCAGAACCTGCCCGTCGTCGATCATCAGCGGCACGCACGAATGGTTCCGGCCGAGGGCCGGCGGCACCTTCGCAACGAGTTCGTCGGGGATTTCCAGATCGGCCAGTTCGACGTAAGGCAGTCCCTGCGATTCCGCATAGGCTTGCATTACGACGGCCGGCGAGGCCAGTTTCTGCTGGACCAGCGCATCGCGGATTTCCAGGCCGACGGCTTCCGCATAGCTGCGCGCCTTCTTCAGTTGATCGGGATCGATCACCTTGCGCGCCAGCAGGATTTCTTCGAGCGTTCGGCGGCGGCCGTCGCCCGTCTCCTTGCGGCCCAGGACGGCATCGTACTCGCGTTTCCGATTGGCATCGGTCAGTGCGAGCATCGCCCGGGCGAGTTCGTTGAGCAGTTCCTGCGATTGGCGCGCGAAATCGCCGGAGGCGAACTTGCGCACATGGGCGTTCATCTTCCGGTAGTTCTCGCGAATTTTCGCCACGTCGTCGCAGAAACGGGGCACCCGCAGCAACTGATAGTGGGTGAGCGGGCGATCCGGTTCGCGGATGCCGAGCCAATCACGATAGACGTCCAACTGACCTGCCATGGCGAGAGCGTGCAAGACGGGGGGGGGAACGGAGACTACTCGACGTTATAATCGTGGGCGAGCTTCGTATAGGCGTCGACCTGACTCTCATTCAGGCCGCCGCGCCGCTCGATTTCAATGGTGGCTTCATTGCCGCCTGCCACGTCGCGCGCTCCGACGCGAATGCGGCCCGAGGCGTCGAACGCATAGGTCACTTCGATCGGCGAGCCCTTCGGCAGATCTTGCGGCAAGTCCTTGATGCGGCATTTCCCGAGCAGAGAACACGCGCGAGGATCCGGCGCATCGCCCTCGATTACCTGGATGCTCACCCGATTCTGGCCGGCCTTCTTCGTGGCAAACGTCTTCTTCACTTCGATCGGCAGCGGCGTATTGCGAGGAATCATCAGGTGATTCCGGTCCTTACCGGTCTTCGGGCATGCGGCCAGGATGCCAAGGCCGTGCGAATTGACGTTCTCCTGCTTGACGGCCTCGAGCATCTTGCGGACCTTTTCGGCCAGCGGGCTGTTCTCGCCCCGGTGCTTGGCCTCCAGAATGGCCGCGTGGATCGCCGCTCCCTGGGCCACGGCCGTGTGCGGAGAAATGCCCGTGTACGCCTTCTGCCCCAACAGCACTTCCAGCATGGCCGGCACCTGCGGCATGAGCGTCGAGCCGCCCACCAGCACAACGGCGTCAAGCTGCTCCGGCTTCACCTTGGCCTGGTCCAACACCAATTCGGTCGTGTCGGCGGTTCGCTGGAGCAGATCGGCCGTCATCTGCTCGAACTGCTCGCGCGTCACGTTGACCGATACGGCCTTCCCCTGGTGTCGGTGGGTAATGGTCGTCTGAGATTGCTCGGACAGTTCAAGCTTGGCCAGGTCGCAATCGTTGCGGAGCACCTGCACCGCTTCGGCCGACTTACGTGGATCGACCCTGTGCTTCGACATGAACTCCTCGGCCACATGATCGAGCAGGCGGTCATTCCAATCGACGCCGCCCAGATGCACGTCGCCGTCGGTGGCCAGGACGCGGAAGTGGGACGGCGTATAACGCACCACGGTCACGTCGAAGGTTCCGCCGCCCAGATCGTACACCAGGGCGGTTCGGGGCTGATCTTCCGAGGCGGTTCCGTGCCCCAGTTCGCCGCGACTCCAGGCGTAGGTCAACGTGGCCGCAGTCGGTTCATTGATGATGTCGATGACGTTCAGCCCGGCAATACGTCCGGCGTCCTCGGTCGCCTTGCGGCGTGCGTCGTTGAAATAGTAGGGCACCGTCACCACGGCGTTGCCGATCTTGCCGATTCGCCGTTCGGCGTCCTGCCGCAGCTTCTTGAGGATCATTGCGGAGAGGAACTCGGGCGTGATTTCGCGTCCCTCGACGCTGCGCTGGTAGTCGACCTCGCCCATGTGCCGCTTGATGCGCTCGACGACGTTCTCCGGCGTCTCCATGGCGGCGCGCATCCGGTTGGGGCCGACCACAATCCGCCCTTCACCTACCAGTAGCAGCAGACTAGGCGTCTCTTCGGAATCGTCGTCGTTGGGAATGGTAACCGGGTTGCCTTCGTCATCGAGTTGGGCAATCGAGGAGAACGTGGTTCCCAGGTCGATTCCCACGGTCTGCCCGGGTTTGAATTGAATCATGGCGTCTCTTCGGAAATCTATGGAGCGTTATCTTCGGCAGCCTCGTCCGCCTTTGCCTCGTCCGCTTTCGGCGCATCCTTGGCGTCCTCTTTCGCCTCATCCTCCTTGGCGGCGTCGGCCGGTTTCTCGGTCGCCTCGTCAGGTTCCGCTTCCGGTTCCGGAGTCTCCTCGACCGCCATGATCCCCGATCCGCCGGAATCGCCCTGGCTGAACTTCATCCCCGAAGCCACGGCGAACAGTTGCGGCTGGTATTCCTCGGCAAGACCTTCCCGGGCGCGGAGTTCCACGGTGTAACGGCGTCCGTTCGCCACGGTCTCCAGCATCCACCGTTCCATGACGCGGCCACTGGTCCTTCCCCATCGCCGGTATAGGACCCCGCGAAAATCGCCGATCGTTACCGGCTGAACGCCCGCCGCCAGTTGCTTGGTATCGGGATCGGCCCGAAGCTCCTTGCGCACCTGTTCCGCCAACTCATCCAGGTTGTCGCGAGTGACGTGGAAGAGGTTCTCTGCACTGTCGACGGTTACGAAGATCATCGGGTAGGGGCTGCCCGGATCGGCTTGGAATCGGGCCAACCACTTGGGATTTCGCGGTGGAATGTGCCATTTCTTCGGCGGCGCAATCTCCAACCGGCCTTCGTCGACCGGCGGCATGGGATCGGCCAGTTGGGGCAAATTGGCCGTGCTGATCTTTCGTGTCTTCGGCGCCTTGGCATCGCCGCCGGCGCCACCGCCGCGCCCGGCCGGCCCACCACAGCCGGAGATCCCCGTTACGAGAAGAACGACCGAACAGACACACGCTAGAGTTCGCATGGTTCCTCCTCCATTGCTTCAATGCTGCCAGTGGCAGAAGTCTACTCCTCAATCACTTCCTTGACAAGTTGCACAAAATGGGGTGTCTTCTGCGATTCCGAAAGGTCTTTGGCCTTCGTATCCGCTTCCTTGCGCTGTGCGTACTCGAACAGGGCGACACGACGCAGGGATTGGTTAAACACACCCCAGAACGCTTTCAAACGGACCTCTTTTACCACCTTCGCACGACTTTTCCGCTTTGCCGTCTTCCGTTTGGCGGTTACGGTAGGTGTCTTCGCAGCGGACCGTTCTGCCGCATCACTCTCCTCTCGCAACTCCTTGCGATTCAATACTTTACGAGCCATCGCGTCTCCCTGGTATGAGTTCTCCCCCGGCAGGCCCCGGTTGGCGCCCCGCCGGGTTGCAGTCGGTTTTATCACCCGCTGGACCCAGTATAACGTGTTGGCCTGTCCAGGTCGAGGGTGGACGATGAGGAACCGGAGGTGGACACTTGCATACCAACAGAGGCGATGGCACGCAGGGGCCAAACGAATCGGACGTGAGCGTCGGTCCGAAAAACGCGGACTGGCTCCCACATGTTGCGGCAGCCATTTGATGCAGGCACGAGACGCAGGGTGCCTATCCCCCTTTTCGGACCGGTTATTAGCGACGTGGGCCCCTAGCAAGGACGCACGAAGACCCGACTGCCGCGCAACTCGACAATCTCGATCCGAACACCTGCCTTGACGAACTCGCTGTCCGTAACGACGTTCAAGTACCGGTTGCCGAAACGGCCCTTCCCGGCTGGTCGCAGGGCGGTATGGGCAACGCCGCGGTCACCAACGGCGGGTTCGGCCTCCTCAGCCTCCCCTTCTGCACCCAAAGCCTGCTTGCCCTGTGCCCCCCCGCCGTCCGGCGGATGGAGCAGAAGGCGATTCAGTACCGGCAACGAACCGAAATGCTTGCGCAAAATATAGGCCGCCGCACCAAACGCTACCCCGGACACCGCCAGCACGCTCATCGAATTGGTGAAAACGGCCAGTTGCCGCTGCGTCTCCGGGATGGCAAATCCCTGCATCGCCATGATCAGGCTGACCACAATCAACAAGATCCCGGCAATACCTGCCAGACCAAAACCGGGAATGATGAGTAGTTCCACCAGCAGGAAGACCACGCCGGCGGCGAACAACAGCAATTCGAGCCACTCGGCCGTACCGCCGAGGAATCGACTCCAGAAGAACAGCGCAAAGCACAGCCCGGCCATCAGAGCGCCGAACCCGATGCCTGGACTGCAGAACTCGACGTACAGGGCGATCAGGCCGACCACAAAGAGGATGCCGGTCATTACGGGGTGCGTGAGCACGAATACGGCCGCGTCCGTAGCCGTATATTCCAGTACGGGCAACTCCCCGTCAATTTGATAATACTCCTTGAGTTCCTCGCGATTTGCGGCCAGCCCTTGGGCCAAACCGAGCTGAACCGCCTCCTTTCCGTGGACTTCCAGAAACAGCCCCTTTCGCGACGCCCGAACCATGGGGCCTCGCTGCCACTGATTGGCGTCAGCCAACGACTCGACGTCGTGTGCCGACATGTAGGCCGTCTTCCCGGTCGTCTTGTTGGTCCACAGGTAGACCACGGTATCCATATCGACCATGGCCTCGGCAAGCGCCGGCGGACGCCCCTTGGCCTCGGCGAGCTGGCGCACGATCTTAACCAAATCGCTACGTACCTTTTCCGGCGCATGCCGAAACAGGAAGTCCTCCCCCATGAAAATCGGCCCGGCATCGCCCAGGCTGGCGCCGGGCGCCATGATAATATCGTCGCACCCCAGCGACATGATGGCCGCACCGCTGAGGGCCTCGCGAGGCACGTAGGCGACGGTATGTGCCCACGGCAGATCCCGAAGCCGTTCCGCAATTCGCTGGCTGTCGTCGACGTACCCACCCGGGCTGTCGATTTCGACAATCAGCAGGTTTGCGTCTTTCTGTTTTGCTTCATCGAGTTTGCGAAACAGGTAGGCGCGCGACATCGGATCGATTTCGCCCTCAAACCGAATGAGGATTGGCTTGATGGCCTCGCCCTCCGGCAGCGTGAAGGACGCCGCTTCATCTT
Source organism: Thermoguttaceae bacterium (assembly GCA_040772845.1). GTDB lineage: Bacteria > Planctomycetota > Planctomycetia > Pirellulales > Thermoguttaceae > PWXP01. The sequence continues at coordinate 5,635,338 of JAXGXG010000001.1, read as the reverse complement.
GTACCGCCGCTTCATCTCGTACCGCGGCTTCCGGTTCTGCCACCGGCTTAGCAGCAGGACCGACTTTCTTGCCCCCCGGCTCATCGGCCCCCGCCAGCCCGAACACGGCCAGCACCAGACAAACCGTTCCAAAGCGCCGGCGCCAAGCTGCATATTGCCGGCCAACCTGTCGGCGCCCGGCGCCACGAGCGTGCACCCAGCGGTCGCCATCCGAAGATGGCTGCTGATGAAAGTGTCCGATCTGTAGAAGCCGTAGCAACACTTCCCCCCTCCATCTGTCAATCCGACGGGCAACCCCCAATTCGCCGATTATACAACCCTCTCTGGTCAACTGCCAGTAGCACAACGTCGGGTGTGCAGCAAGATTCTCCGGCAACGCTGATTCCTTGGTGGGGACTGGAGGTAGATGCCCCAATTGCTGAGTGACACTTCGAGCTTCGCCTCAAAGTCCGTTTTCTGTCGCCGTGCTCTTCGAATCGATCCTTCGTCCTAAAGGTTCGCGACCACCTGCGAGACAACTCGGCGACCGGCGGAGAAAGCGATTACGGCCTGGCGGATGTGTACGCCAACGGGGGCGCTTACTCCCTGACTACCGCGACGCTCAATCCGGTTAGCGGCGAGCAGCAGACCCATAACATCGACGTGGCCGTGGCCTATTTTCCCAACGCCATGGGGTTCGCGGCCGAGGCCGGTGTGGCTGCGCCCGGCGGCGCCACAACGCTTGCCGTGTCCGGTTCCGGCGATACGCGCCGCAGCGGCGTGCTGCTGGCCACCGCATACGGCACGGCCCCCGACGACAACGCTGTTGCGGTTCAACCACTGACCGACGGAACGGGCTGGACCGTCGAGGTGCGAGACAGTGGCTCAGGAGCGGAAGCAGACGGGTTCAACTACGTCTTCCTGCCCTACGGTACCGAGAACCTGACCGCCGGCCAGGTGAACTGGTATGGATACGTTCAGAACAAGGCGGGCGATTTCGCTCTGACTCGCGAGGGAACGGGGCTCTACCGCCTGAGCATTCCCGGCGAAAGTCCCGAAACCGGCATGCTCCTGCTGACGGCCACGAAGAGCAACTACAGTTCGGACAATGTCCTTTGCTACAAGGCCGATGGCAATGATTTCCTGATTCAAGGGATCGATCTCCAGGGTGACAATACGCACGGGGCACAGGATACCGACTTCAACTTCGCCTTTGTCGGGTTCGACACGCCGCTCCAAAACCCACAGCTCCGCACAACCGATCCCAGTGCGCTGGCAGCCGGAAACATCCGCGTTGTTCAGCACGATACGGGAACCGGAGCGACGTCCATTTCTGTCTATACAGAGCAGAACACGCCCGGCCTGACGGTGTCCAATGCGAACAAGGGAACCTACTGGCTCAGCAACGATGGCCAAGCACTGGATGCCGATGCCGGCGTACTGATCAGCAGCATTCGCGAAAACGGTCGCGACAACGAGGATGGGACGGGTTCCTGGTATGCACAGAGTGTAACCGCGAGAGACGGGGCGACCTACCTGATGAACACCTACCGCGTCAGTGCCGGCCTGTACGCGACTACGGAGCACAACATCGACACGGCCGCGGTCTACTTCCCCTTCGCGGGCGGCTGGCAGGCGGGACACGCAACGAACGCGACCAACGGCGGCCCCATCACGTCGCTGGTAGCTACACCGGGCATCAATCTCGGCGCCGAGTTCATCGACAACGGCAACGGTCAGTTTGAACTTCGCCTGCCCGGCGTGGACGCCCTGAGTGACGGTCTGGTCTTTGCCAACCACGGCAAGGTCGAGGGGAATTACGCAATGGCCGGTCCGTCGGCCGATGGCTCCCATTTCGCAATACGTGTCCACGACTGCGGTGTTGACGGCGCCGGCAACGAGCAGGACCCGGTGGCCTTCGCCTACATTCCTTACGATACGGAAGGCGTGGTCATCGGCCGTGTATCGCACGAAGGCGGCATCTACAACAAGGCAGGCGACTTCTCTATCCAACGCGAAGGTACGGGTACCTTCCGCCTCACAATCACTGGCCACGATCCCACCACCGGCTCGCTGCTGGTGGCCAACGATCCCTTTGGCAACAGCGGCGACAATATCGTCACCTATCAGGCCGACGGCAGCGGTTGGATCATCGAGTCGCGCGACCTCAATACCAATCCGCCTGCGCTGGAAGACCAGTTCGGTGCGGCCGCGTTCAGCTTCGCCTTCGTACCGTTTGAAAACACACCAACGGCTCCCGGCGAACGCCTATTCGATACCACGGCACAAGTCGCAGCCGCCAACCTGCGGATCGTCCACCACGACGCCGGCGCCGGGGCAAGCTCTTTGCATGTCGAGGCAGCCGAAGGCGCCGGCTATCTGACCACACCCCACTGGGACGCTGGCGACTGGCAAGTGTATCAGAACGGCCGCCCGCTGGATGCTGCCGGCGGCGTCATGCTGGCCACGGTCCGAGAAAACGAACGCATCAACGCAGGCGTCAATGACGGCGCTGGAGATACACCTGCAGTCGGCCTTGCCGACGTGCGCATATGGAACCGCGCTTACGCAATCAACGCCACGCGGGCAGGCAATACCTACAACGACCAGGAATTGAACGTCAATGTGGCCGTATCCTACTTCCCCTATGCCCAAGGTTGGCTCGGGGGATTGGCCAGTGGCGACGATGCTCGCAGTAACGGCGCGCTGGTCTCGCTTACCGGAGCGCCCGGTCTGGCCATCGGCGCCAACGTGATCGACAGTACCTCCACCATCGGCATCTACGACGTCATTCTCCCCAATTCAGGAGACACGCGCAACAGTGGCTTCCTGTTCGTCAACGCCGCCGAAGAAGAGAATAACTTCGCTACGGTCGCCCCCAAGGCAGACGGCGCCGGCTGGGACGTTCAGGTGCGCAATAACACGCAGGAGAATGAGAACGACGACTTCGCCTTCGTCTTCATGCCCTATGGCGCCAAGAACCTGGTCGGCGCCGAGATCAGCGAATCGGGCTTCATGGACAACTCGACGGGCAACTTGTACGTGTATCGCACCGCAACAGGGACCTATCGTCTGCACGTACCCGATGGAAATCCGTCGCAGGGCATGCTGCTACTCTCGGCCGTAGCCTCCAACGCAAGCAACCAGGACAACTTCCTCACCTATGAAGCGGACGGCGACGACTTCATCATTCGGACATACGATGCCGGCAATGCGGAGCCCAGCCTGCAGGATACGCGATTCTGGGTTTCTTACCTCTCGTTCGACAATCCACCGACCGATCCACAGCTCCGCATGGTCGATCTCGATGCCGTGGCTGCGGCCAACCTGCGTGTTGTGCAGAACGATACGGGCAATACGAACGCATCGGTGACTGTCACCACGCCGCAAGCAACGCCTGGACTCTACGTACGGCGCGCCGATGCAGGCGACTTCTATATCGCCCGAAACGGAGAGTCGCTCGATTTGAGCCAGGGCACTCTCATGGGAACCGTACGCAATCTGGGGCGAGATAACGGCGATGGGACGATTCGCTACGGAACCGTTGAAGCCACGGTGCTTGGCAACGAACCGCTTCTGGCTACGGCCATAGCAGGCTCGGCCGGCGGTGACCAGGACGGAAACGCCTATGCCCAAGACGATTTCAGCCTGCTGTATATGTCGTACGCCGAAACCAGGAATCTCGTCGGCGGCCTGATCGACGAGACCGGCGTCGTGGTAAGCGGCGCCGGCCTGGACACATTCAACCTGACCCGGACGAACGTTGGCGAGTACGTCCTGAGTGTTGACGGCGAATCGCCCGAGACGGGCATGCTGTTGCTGACCGCCGCCAAGATGTGGGACGGCGTTACGGCGGAGGACAACATCCTTGCTTACGAGGCGTACGGCGATGACTTCCTCATCCGCTCGTACGACCTGCCCCAGCTAAGCCTTCAGGATACCGATTTCGTCTTCGCATTCATCAGCTTCGACAATCCGATCCTCATACCCGAACCGAGCAGCGCGACACTACTGGCCCTGGCGCTGCTGGTGCTCGGGTGGTTCGGAAGACGCCGTTATCACCGTTGAGGAACACTGTGAGCGACAAACTGCGCGTCGTCGAGGAGCTTTGGGATGACATCGGCAAGTTGGGTGAACGTTTCCCATTGCCGTTGTGGCACCGTCAGGAAGCAGAACGTCGGGCAAAGGAACTCGATGCAACTCCATCGATTGCACTGACACGTGAACAGCTTTGGCAGCGTGTCAACATGACCAATGGCTAACCGGCTTCGCTAAACCTCACGCTTCCTCTTTTCGCAGTTCCGCCTGCCATCGGGCGAGGTGCTGTAAGGCGTCCAACGGTGTGGTGGCGTTCAGGTCGAGCTGTCGCAACTCGTCCAGCAGCGGATGCTCCAACGGGGCGAACAGGGTAAGCTGAAGCTGGCCGGCGCGCTTCTTCTCGGGCCGCGCGATGCGCGCCCGGCCGGCCGTGTCGTGATGCTCCGTTTCGAGCTGGGCCAGGATGTCGCGCGCCCGCTCGATCACCTCGCGCGGTACGCCCGCCAGCCGGGCAACGTGGATGCCGTAGCTTCGATCCGCCGCCCCTTCGACAATCTTGTGCAGAAAGACCACGTCATCCTGCCACTCCTTCACCGCCACGTTGTAATTCTTCAGTCCGCTGAGCTCCTGATGCAGATCGGTCAGTTCATGGTAGTGCGTTGCGAAAAGCGTGCGGCTGGCAACACGATCGTGCAGGTGTTCCGCGACCGACCAGGCCAGCGAAATGCCGTCGTACGTACTGGTGCCGCGGCCGATCTCGTCGAGAATCACAAGGCTGCGGCGCGTGGCCGTATTGAGAATGCGCGCGGTCTCAGTCATTTCGACCATGAAGGTGCTCTGCCCGCGTGTCAGCTCGTCGCTCGCCCCCACCCGTGCGAAAATACGATCGGCCAGTCCGATTCGCGCCCGCCGGGCAGGTACGAAGCTACCGAGCTGGGCCATCAACACCATCAGCGCCACCTGGCGAATATACGTGCTCTTGCCCGCCATGTTCGGGCCGGTAATCAGCAGCATGCTGCCGGCCTCGCCCCCGCAATGCACGTCGTTGGGAACAAACGTTCCTTCGGGCTCCAGGATATCGAGCACCGGATGGCGGCCGTCGTCGATTTCCAGGACCGGGTCTTCGACCATTTCCGGCCGGCAGTAGTTCCGCTGCCGGGCAAGTTCGGCCAGAGCCACCAACACGTCGATCTGGGCCAGAACCGTCGCGGTCGCCTGCATACGGCGGCGCTCCGTAGCCACGGCGTTGCGCAGTTCGATGAACAGATCGTACTCCAGGTCCTTGGCCTTCTCGTCTGCGGTCAGTACGCGTTCTTCATACTGCTTCAGTTCCGGAGTGATATACCGTTCGGCATTTTTCAGTGTTTGCTTGCGGATGTAGTCTTCGGGAATCCGCTCGCGATGGGTATTGGTAATCTCGATGTAGTAACCGAAGACCTTATTGAACCCGACCTTCAGGTTCGCGATGCCGCTCCGTTGGCTTTCGCGCGCCTGATACTCGGCAATCCACTGCTTTCCGCCACGCGCCAATTCTCGCAGTTCGTCGAGCGACGGATGGAAGCCGTCGCGAATGATTCCGCCGTCGCGAACCGAAAGGGGACAATCGTCCGAGAGCGCCACGTCGAGCCGGGCCCGCAACTCGTGGCACAGGTCAATCGCCCCTTCCAACTCAACCAGCAGCGCACTGCGCCGGGCGGTGAGTTTCGCCTTCACCGCAGGCAGGCTCTGAAGCGTGCGGCCGATGAAGCTCAGGTCGCGCGGGCTGGCGCGCCCGGTGGCGACCCGCGCCAGCAGCCGTTCCAGATCGTACACCTTGCGAAGCATCTCACGTACGTCGGCACAGAGCTGCGGCTCGGCCAGCAGTTCGGCTACTGCCTCGTGCCGCCGTTGGATGGGAGCAAGGTCGACCAACGGGTTCGCAACCCATTCGGCCATCAGACGCGAGCCCATAGCTGTCACGGTCCGATCGAGAACCCAAAGCAACGAGCCCTCGCGGCGGCCATCACGGATCGTGCGGGTGATTTCCAGACTGCGCCGACTCGACTCGTCCATCTCGAGCGTCCCGGCCGTCCGATACGGTGTCAGCCGATCGACGTGTTCCAGGCCGGTCCGCTGCGTTTCGGCCAGGTAGTCGAGCACCGCGCCTGCCGCGCGGATCGATTGCTCGTCCGCCTTGCCGTCGTTGAACCCGAAGCCTTCGAGGGTGGCCGTACCGAAATGCTTCGCCAAGGCCTGCCGCGCTTCCGAAAGACCGAACGCCCACGCCGGACGGCGGGTCATCATCATGTCGCCCCGGGCGCGCTGGGCCAGAGGCGGCGCATCGTCCGCCACAAGGCATTCGGCCGGAGCAATGCGAGCAAGCTGATCGGGCAGGTGGGCGCTGGGCACGCCTGCCGCCACAAAACGCCCGGTCGAAAGGTCCACCCACGCCAAGCCGGCGGGTTCCCCGGGAGCGATGGCCGCCAGATAGTTGCTCTCTCGCGGGTCGAGCAGCGCATCGTCGGTAACCGTGCCGGGGGTAACGATGCGAGTCACCTCCCGCTTGACCAGCCCCTTCGCCTTGCGCGGATCCTCCACCTGCTCGCAAACGGCCGCCCGATACCCGGCCGTAATGAGCTTGCCAACGTAGCCTTCGAGCTGATGGTGCGGGAACCCAGCCATGGGGGTGGCGTCAGGTCCCTTGTCGCGGCTTGTCAGGGCGAGTCCAAGTACCTGGGCAGCCGTCTTGGCGTCGTCGTGGAACAGCTCGTAGAAATCGCCCATGCGGAACAGCAGAAGCGCATCGGGGCAGGCCCGTTTGGCTTCCTCGTATTGCTGCATCATGGGAGTCGTAGCCATACTACTTCACCGTCTTCCATTGCGCGTCGTCGGACGGGAGCAGGCCGTTGTGCTTCACGCCGCGTCGGGGTTCGGCCATCCAGTCGGCCACCGTGTCTCGCCATTTGGCGTAGTGCTCGGTGGCCTTGTGGGCGGCGGCCGCTTCGTCGTCCCGGTAGACCTCGTATAGGACGAATCGCGCGGGATCGTCTGCCTGCTGCAATACGTCAAATCGCAGCGCCCCCGGCTCCAGAATGGTGTTTCTGTGGTTTTCGGCAGTGGCCCGGATGAACGCATCGACGTGTTCCGGCTTGACATGGACATGGACACAGACAGCAAGCATGATTGTTTCTCCTTACGGGGATCGTATTACGCCATTCTGCCCAAGCGACCTCGGCAGGACAAGGGGCTAACCTTTCGGTCCGCCAGCCCCCCCGACGCACTTGGGAACAATTCCGATTTTACCCATCTTCGCGCGACGGACCTGCCTGCATGGAACTGGCACTGGCCGCAAAGTGGTATGAAAAGGGAGTGTTGATGCACGGCGAATCTGTGGTATACTGAGGGCATCTGGTCTTGGCGTGGAGTCTCTTTCGGGCTCTCGTGTGGTCATCTCCGCGAAACAGGGGATTTGAGATGCGCGCTTTTCATCGATCAGGTTTTACCCTTGTTGAACTCCTTGTGGTGATTGCGATCATTGGCATTCTGATTGGGCTGTTGCTGCCGGCAGTTCAGTCTGCCCGCGAGGCGGCGCGCCGAATGCAGTGTTCCAACAACATCCGGCAGCATGGTCTGGCGACACACAATGTGTGCAACGCCAATCGGGTTCTGCCACCGTTGTGTGCCCCCCATGCGCGTGCACGATTGACCGTGAAGGGGCCGTACCAGGGGCCATACGGCTGGACCGTATTCCATTGGCTGCTGCCCTATCTGGAGCAGAAACCCATCTGGGATATGCTCGATCCGGATCACGACAATTACGGCGGTCTGCAATACAAGAACGTAATTCCCGTCTTTCTCTGCCCTTCCGACCGGTCGGGTGTAGACGGAATGTGCGCCACGTCTCACGGAGGCGCGAACCATTGGGGCGCCAACAACTATGGGGCCAACTACTACGCCTTCGGCAAGCCGCTTGCCACTTCGGCCGATCTGCGCGTGCAGGGAGCCAATCGGATGAACTACTTCTCCGACGGAACCTCCAACACGATCCTGTTCGCCGAAATGTACGCTACCTGCGGGTGGACAGGTGATCTGACCATGATGTACGGCAGCCTCTGGGCCGATTCGAACGGTGTCTGGCGGGCCGCCTTCTGTACGAACAGCACCAGCAAGTCGCCCGGATCCGTTGGCTATCCGCCATGCAAGCATTTCCAGGTAACCCCGGACTGGCAAACCGAATGCGATCCCAGCACGGCACAGTCGCCGCACGTCAGCGGCATCCAGGTATGTCTGGCCGACGGCAGCGTGCGGCACGTCAGCGGTTCCATAGCCGACGAAACGTGGGCCCAGGTATGCGATCCGCGCGATGGGGAGGTCATTGGCGATGGCTGGGAGTGACCGCCCTGATAACGCCGATGAGAATCCGGCCGTTGCTGCCCTGTTTCTCCGTTTGCAAACAAGCGACGCCAGCCCGGAGAACAGCCTTGAATCGATACGGTATTCATTCTTCCTGAACAAAACAATCTCGCCCGAAGGATCGTGAACATGCCTGCACCAGCAAGAGCGAACTCAACGCGATGGTGTCTTTGCCTTGTGCCCCTGCTGCCAATCCTCCTGGTTGGCATCGTCGGGTGTGGCGGTAACGATGCCCCGGAACATCCCACCACATACCCGGTCACAGGAACCGTGGTCGCTGCCGACGGAACTCCACTCACCGGCGGCATGATCGAACTGCGCACGGCCGAAGGAAAGCCGCTTTCGGCCATGGGAATGATCCAGCCGGACGGGACCTTCGAATTGAGCACGATGTCGGGCAACCAGAAGCTTCCGGGTGCGGTCGCCGGTTTGCACCAGGTCACTGTGATCCCCCCATCGTCCGACCCTCAGGATATCCAATCCACCGCAATGCCGATCTCCCTGCCGACCCCGGTCGAAGTCCGCGCCCAGGCGGAAAACCAATTGACCGTCCAACTGCCAGGAAGGACTGGAGGGTAGCCCCTTTGGGAGCCGTTTTCCCTCTTTCCGTGGCGGTCCGAGAACGGCGACTGGCTTCGGTATGATATGGTTCCCGTTTGGTGCAGGCCCAAGAAGGAGGGCAATTGCCCCCCTCGGGCGGATTCTTCGTGGAGCCGTGCCATTCTTGACCGCACAGAACCATTGCGAGCAAATGCCGTAATGGCAAGAATAGCGGCCGACTGGCGAAGGATTTCCGGCGCACCGCCGTGTAGAACACCCTTTTGGAAGGCCTCTCGATGAATCCGGTACTGAAGGCAATAGCGCCTTGGCTCATTATCTTGGCTGGCATCGCCGGTTTTTCTGTTTTGGTCGCCCGACGTCCGGTGGCCAAGCAACCGGCCAGCGAGGAAGCGGCGCCCCTGGTGGCCGTGACCCAACTCCAACCGCACACAGGTGGTCTCGATATCGCGGTCGATGGCGTCGTCGTTCCCTTTCGCGAAATCAGCTTGGCGGCCGAGGTCGCCGGCCGAGTGACGAAAAAGTCGCCGACCGCCCGAGCCGGCAACTATGTTACTGCGGGAACCGTGCTCCTGGAGATCGATCCGCGCGATTACGAACTGGCCGTCAAACAGCTACGGCAGGAACTGGAGCAGGCCGATGTCTCACTCAACGAGCTGGACGTCGAGGTCCGGAATTACGAAGAGCTTCACGGTCTGGCGCAGGAGCAGCTCAACCTGCAAACGGTCGAGTACGAGCGGCGGCAGAAGCTCTCGGAACGCCGCGTCGTCACGGCAACGCAACTGGATGAGACGCGGCGCAACGTGCTCCAGGCGCAGAGCCAACTCATGGAGCTTCGCAAGCAAATTCAGATGCTCCGGACCCGGAGGAATCGACTTGAATCGGTCAAGAACGGGACGCAGCTTCGCCTGGAAAAGGCGCAGCTCGATCTGGAGCGTACTCGCGTGGTCGCGCCAAGCGACGGTGTCGTGGTGCAGGATCTGGTGGAGGCGGACAGCTACGTGAACAAGGGCACGGAGCTGTTCGTATTCGAAGACACGTCCAAGGTCGAGGTGCGATGCAATCTGCTCATGGACGAACTCTACTGGCTCTGGCTGCAGCAGACAAACGGATCGGCGGCGGCCGATACAACCGACGCCGCGCCGACCCCCCAACGCGATTACCAGATACCACGCACGCCGGCGACCGTCATTTACGAATTGGCGGGCCAGGAGTACGCATAGAACGGAGAGCTGTCGCGTTTCGAGGGGATCGGCCTGGACAACGCCACGCGCATGGCGCCCTGCCGGATTACCGTGGACGAACCGCGCAAGGTCCGCCTGCTCGGTGTCGGCGGCGCGGGCAAGCCGGCGTTCGGCCCGCCCGCTCTGGTTCGGGGCATGTTTGTCATGGTCCATATCCACGCCGACCCGAAGGCGGAGTTGCTACGGGTTCCGGAAGAAGCGATTCGGCCGGGAAATCGCTTGTGGCTGCTCAATTCCGACAAGCTTCGGATTGTCGATGTGCGCGTGGTGCAGCGCCATGAGGGCTACGCCATCGTCCGGCCAAAGTCAAGCGGCAATGCAGCCGGCAGAAAGCCGTTGTCTGCGGGGATGCGCGTCATTACGTCGCCGCTGGCGGTCGCGCAAGAAGGAATGCAACTGCGGGAGCAGCGCCCATGAAATCACTCATCCGTTGGGCCATCTCGAACACGCCGGCCATGAATACGGCTGTGATCGCCGTCATGTTGGTCGGCGGCGCTGCGCTCTATCAGATGCACCGCGAGTTCTTCCCCGAGTTCGAGCTCGAAATCATCTTCGTGTCGGTCCCGTATCCGGGCGCTAGTCCTGAAGAGGTGGAAGAAAGTATCTGCCAACGCGTGGAAGAAGCGGTCCAACCCCTGCAGGATATCAAGCGACTTACTTCCATTGCCGCCGAAGGCGTGGGCACGGTCATCCTGGAGCTCGAAGCGGACGTCGATGATGTCCAGAAGGTGCTCAACGAAGTGCGCAGCGAGGTCGACCGGTTGCCCAGCTTCCCTCCACTTCGCGCAGAAGAGCCCGAAATCAAGCAAATCACGCTCCGGCAACCCGCAATCAAGGTGGCCGTGGTCGGCCCCGATCAGCAAGGGCCGGAAGCGGAGCTGAAGCTCCGCACGGTCGCGGAGCAGGTACGTAATGAAGTCCTGCTGCTTCCGGCCATTTCGCAGGCCGATATCGGCGCCGCCAAAGACTTCCAGATCGATGTGGAAATGTCGGAGAATACGCTGCGCAAATACAGTCTCAGCCTGCAGAGCGTGGCCGACGCCATTCGCCGGGAAAACGTCGAAGTGCCGGCAGGTGTGATGCGCACCGAGTCGCAGGAATTGCTGCTGCGAGGCAAGAACAAAGGTCTGGTAGGAGAAGAGATTGCCAAGATTCCGCTGGTTACCCGAAAAGACGGCGTTGTGCTGACGGTCGGCGATCTCGGTCTGGTGCGCGACCAGTTCGTCGATACGACGTCTTCGACCTTTGTCAACGGCAAGCCGGGTATGGTCGTACAAATCAGCAAGACGGCCGACGAGGACCTGCTGGCTATCGTTGCGGCCGTCAAGGATTTCGTGGCCCGGACGCAGCAGCCGGAGGGGGCAGACGGATACGATGTGCCCGAAGGCTACCGGCTGGTCGTGTTCGGCGACTCTTCGGTCCTCGTGCGCGACCGGCTGGAATTGCTGCGGCGCAACGGGCTGCAAGGATTGATTCTTGTCTTCGTGGTGCTGGCGGCCTTCCTGGAATTGCGCTTGGCGTTCTGGGTGGCGCTGGGCATCCCGGTCTCGATTCTCGGCGGATGCGGCATCCTTTTTGCCGCAGGCGAGACGCTGAACATGCTGTCGATGTTCGCGTTCCTGATGGCGTTGGGGATTCTGGTTGATGACGCCATTGTGATCGGCGAAAACGTCTACTCGCACCGGCAGCAAGGAAAGGGTTACCTGGCGGCCGCGGTGGATGGGGCCTATGAGGTCCTTCCGTCGGTCTTGGCTTCGGTGAGTACGGCGATTATCGCCTTCATGCCGTTGCTGTTCGTGCCTGGCATTATGGGCAAGTTCATTGCCGTCATTCCGCTGGCCGTTATTGTCATGTTGCTGATTTCCTTGCTGGAGAGCACCTTTGTCCTTCCTTGCCACCTGGCCCATAGCGGGGAACACGACGCCGAGAAACGGGCCCGGCGACTGCGCCGAGCAGCGTCCGGCCGCACCCGCGTCCGGTTGTGGACGATTGTGGGCGCCGTCTGGTGCGCCTTCTTCCTTGCCGCATCCCTGGTCGTATTGCTTGCAGAGGAACGGGTGGGTTCCTTCCCCGCGATGCTCCAGAAGGTCCCGCAAGTCGCAGAGCATTCCTCCATGCTGGTGATTGCCCTGTTCGTTCTGGCGCTGCTCCCGTATGTATGGTCGTCGCTAGGTCTGTTCGGAAGGTGGTTTCGCAATCTGTTCGCCTGGTTGAACGACTGGGTCGCCAAACGGCTTGAGTGGATCATTGCGCGGGTGTACACGCCCGTTCTGCGTTTCTCGCTCGATTGCCCGTGGATTGTATTGAGTCTGGCGGCGGCCATCGCGATTGTCTCCTCCGGTGTGTACCTGGGGGGCATCGTGCCGTTTACGGCGTTCGCGAAGATGGATGTCCCCTTGATTCTGGCCACGGTTGTCTATCCGGACGGCACGCCGGAGAGCATTACCGACAAGGCGACCCGGCGCGTCGAACAGGCCATTCTGCGAATCAACGAACAGTACGCGGCCGAAGGCCAACCGGTTGTTCAGACCGTGGTCCGGTCTGTAGGCGACGCAAATACCCTGGGAACACTGGCGCCGACGCAGCCGCCGGTGGGCAGCCATGCAGGCGGCGTTGCGGTCGAACTGGTCGATGTTCAATACCGGCCGAACACGACCAGCATGGAGCTTGTACGTCGCTGGCGCGAGGAAGCGGGCGAGTTCCCCGGCGCGGAGGAAGTGACGTTCGCCGGCGCCGAGATGGGCCCCGGCGGCGCGGCCATCGAGTTCAAGTTCCTTGCGACTCCGCAGCACATGGCCGCGCTGGAGAAGGCCGCCGAGGAGGCCAAGGAGAAACTCAGCACGTACCCGGGCGTGTACGACATTACCGACGATTCCCGCGCCGGGAAGTGGGAATTCCACGTTCGCGTGAAGAAGACGGCCGAAGCCATGGGAGTAACCAACATCATCATGGCGATCATTCCATTCGGCGCGATCGGCGCCGTCTTCGGGCACGTGATCATGGGTTTCAACCTGACGCTGATGAGCCTGTTCGGACTGGTCGCCCTGACCGGCGTGGTGGTGAACGACTCCATCGTACTGATCGACTTCATCAATCATCGCTTGCGTGACGGCGTGCCGGTGAAGGAAGCTTTGCTCGATGCCGGACGGCAGCGTTTCCGGCCGGTAATGCTCACCTCCATTACCACGGTGGTCGGCCTGCTGCCCCTGCTTCTGGAGCCGTCGTTCCAGGCGCGCGTGCTCCAGCCCATGGCCGCCAGCCTCGCGTTCGGACTGATGTTCGCCACCCTCCTGGTGCTCGTGCTCGTCCCCGCCTTCTACCTGGTCTACACGCGAATGCTGGGAACCCGGCCTCCGGCTGGACAGTAAAGGTCTATCCGGAAGGGGGTAGGTAGCCTGAATCCGGTGTTTTGCATCAGACGCGAGCCACAACATGCGGGCGCCAGTCCCCGTTTTCCGGTAGCCTCGAATGGTGAGAGCAGTAACATGGACAATGTGTCGGGCCCATGCCTTGCGAGCATCGAACCGATGTAATAGACGCGAAGTCGCCGAACATCAAGGGGCGCCGCCCCCTGCGAGAGAGGTGCGGCTGTCCCATTGATGCCCGATCGGTGTGAGAGCGGACAAAGGCACTTGTGCAGCGGCAATGTATTGACTACTCTGTTGGTAGGAGAATGTTGTTTCAACTGTCCTTCGGGGAGGCCGCGTGCGCGGTTCGAAGGCGGTGCCTTGGCATTAGTTCAGCAGGTGACGTGATGCTAGGAGCCGGTCGATTCTCGTTGTGCTGCGTCGTGCTTTGCGTGGGTTGGGCGCTTAAGGCCGAAGCAGCCTGGACTTACAATCCGAACACAAACCGCGAGTACGACTTCCTCCCTCCACAGCACTGGGAAGCTGCCCAGACGGCGGCTGCGGCAATGTCGCCCGCAGCGCACCTGGTAACCATCAACGACGGCGTGGAAATGCAGTACGTGATGGACTTGTATGCCTCTGCGTTTCCAGGCGTGACTTCGCCCTTCCTTTGGATTGGCATTAAGAACCAAGTCACGCCCATAACGGGTCCCTGGCAATGGGCCGAAGGCAGCGGGGCAGGCGGCAGTTTCACCAAGGGAACAGGGGGCGATTCGTATACGAACTGGAACGGGGCTGAGCCCAACAGCGATGGGCCATACACAATGGTTTACCTTTCCAGTCCGCGCACGGGTGAGTGGAACGATGTTCCCGGCGACCGCGACTATCGACCTGTCGTCGAACGAGACGCCGAAGTGCCTGCTTGGGTTCTCAATCCCGAAAACGGTCAAGTCTATACGGTTATCGCCAATACGGTGCACGGCAATAGCTGGACCAATGCGGAAGCACTGGCTCAACGGTGGGGCGGGCATCTCGTTACCGTCAACGACGCGGCTGAGAATGCCTGGATCAACGACGAAAGCAACCTCGACACCGGAGGACGCCCCTACAAGTACATCGGCATGCACGACCCCACTCCACACGACAACATGTGGGTCTGGGCTTCAGGCGCCGGAGGTTATTGGGATGCTTCGGCCGGCCCGGGCGCAGCCGGTAGTGGCACGTCGTACACGAACTGGCGCCCTACCGAGCCCAACAGCATTACTGAAGACGCCATCATGATCTATGCCAGCGATGATACGTGGAACGATGTCAGCAAGGTCCGTGATTTCCCGGCCATCGTCGAGGCGGATGGCGTCATCAAGTGGTTTTCGATTCCGGGTCCCGGGAATCGGTATGGCATTATCAACGCGCGTATGACTTGGGAGAATGCCCAGACGATCGCTCAGCAACTCGGCATGGAGTTGGCGGATATCGGCAGCGCGGCCGAGAACGAGTGGATTCGCTCGACCTTCGCCGCCGAGCTGGGTGAGGATGTCGGCCTGTGGATCGGGCTGAACGATCGGCTTACCGAAGGCGCCTGGGAATGGTCGAGCGGCGAGACCTTGGAATACACCAACTGGGCCAGTGACGGACAATTGGGCGGCAATGACCTGGAAGACTACGTCTACCTGGATCTGGAAAGCGGCCTGTGGCGCGATCGCGATGCCGTCAACCTTTTCTATCCGCTCCTGAAGACGATCCCCGAACCAAGCTCCATGTTACTGCTGGCCGCAGGCCTGTTCGTTTTGGCGAACCTCCGCCGACGCATGTAGTTGTGACGGCCGTATGACGTTATCTGCGTGGCTGTTCGCCTGAAGGCGGCTACCGCGGGCCAAGGGGGTTGCCGTAGCTTGCAATTGGGCTCGCCGGAGGTTAGACTTCCGAAGGATTGGCCAGGATGTCCGGATCTAACCTGAGAAGAGAATCGCCATGATACGCGCCATATTGGGATGTTGGGTATTGTCGATCGCGTCGGTCGTCGCGTGGGCAGGCGAGACGTGGCCCGAGTTTCGCGGTCCGACGGGCGACGGGCATTCGGACTGCCGCGGGTTGCCCGTGACTTGGAGCGAGACCGAAAATGTGGCGTGGAAAACGACCATTCCCGGCCGCGGCTGGTCTTCCCCTGTGGTTTGGCATCGGCAAATCTGGCTCACGACGGCAACCCCCGAAGGCAGGGAGATGTTCGCCGTATGTGTCGATCGCGAGACCGGCGAGATCGTCCACAACGTCAAGGTCTTCGACACAGCCAATCCGGAACCCATCTCGATTGTGAACAGTTACGCTTCTCCTACGTCGGTCATCGAAGAGGGACGTGTTTACGTACACTACGGCACCTACGGCGCCGCCTGCCTCGATACGGCAACCGGACGAACGCTGTGGACCCGGCGCGACCTGAACTGCGACCATCATGAAGGCCCGGGTTCGTCGCCGATTCTGTTCGAGAATCTGCTGATCTTTCACGTCGACGGACGTGACGTCCAGTATGTAGTCGCCTTGGACAAGCACACCGGCGAGACCGCTTGGAAGACCGACCGCTCGGTGGACTACAGTCCCTATGTCGGCCCTCACCGCAAGGCTTTCTGCACGCCGCAGGTGATTCGATGCGGCGGACAAACGCAACTGATCAGCCCCGGGTCGAAAGCCATGATGGGCTACGACCCGCGCACGGGCAAGGAGTTGTGGAAAGTGCGCTACCATGGCTGGTCGATGGTGGCTCGCCCGCTGTTCGGCCACGGTCTGGTATTCATGGTTAACGACTACGATCGGCCGGAGTTGTGGGCCGTGCGTCCGGATGGCCTGGGCGACGTGACCGACACGCACGTGGCATGGACCATTCCCCGCGGCATGCCAAGCCAGCCGTCGTTCCTGCTGATCGGCGATCTGCTTTACCTGGTGAACAATCGTGGAGTCGCCTATGCAATCGAGGCCAAGACGGGTGACGAGGTCTGGAAGGCACGCATCGATGGCGATTTCTCGGCATCGCCGATCTATGCCGACGGTCGCATCTACTTCTTCGCCCGCGATTCGGTGGCCACGGTCATCGAACCCGGTCGGGAATTCAAGAAGCTGGCGGTCAACCACTTGGATGGCGAACAATTGATGGCATCGCCGGCGGTAGCCGACAATGCATTGTTTGTGCGGACGGAGTCGCACCTGTACCGCATCGAACGGAAATGACTCGCCGTGGCGCCGACGCGACTCGTTTCTCTCAATCCGCCCCAACGGACATCGCACAGAGCAGTCTTCGGACTCCACGCCCACGGTGCCCAATCATCGCGGTGGCCGCCGAACCAAGCTCCGCCAAGGTGCGCCTGTATTCGATAATCTCAAACAGCGTATCGTAGCCGAACCCGAACTCGCCACCGCTTGCCTCCAACTGGATACGACCGCGGCACATCCCCATTGCGTCGGCGACAATCTTCCCGGCCGGATCGGCCACGGCAAGATGGCAGACGAACCGCGCCGTCCGGGCAGACAGCGGAACGCCGGCCAGTTCCTCCAGCAGACGCGCCCGGTTCTCGGCCATGGTCGCATTCTTGCCGGCAAATCGCGCCGAGCGCACTCCGGGAGCCCCGCCCAGGATATCGACTTCCAAACCTGTGTCATCCGCCAGCACCCACTCGCCGAGCGAACGGGCATAGCCGGTGGCCTTCCCCCGGGCGTTTTCCGCCAACGTCGTTCCATTCTCCGCCACGGGGCGAACGGAAGCAAAATCGGCCAGCGAGACAAGCGGCATCCGGAGCGAATGCAGCAAGCCGGTCAGTTCCCGCACCTTATGTTGGTTGCTGGTCGCCAGAACGAGTTTCCTGCAAGGAAAAGCCGACATGCGTCTCTCACAAGATGGCCAACGGATCTCGCCGGTGCTCCAGCGTCCCGCGTGTGACGCCCACCCGGTTGACCGCCTGAAGGGCCGTCCATACCTCGCGCCCGGACACCCTACCGGCCAGCAGGTCTCGGTACAGGCCGACACATCGGCGAAGCCGTGACGGCGAATCGTCGTGCAGAAGCTCCACGCGAAAATGCCGCACGCCGAGTTGCCTTAGGGCTCCGACCACCTCCGCGCCGCTCTGTGCCGTCCCATTATAGATAGTGTTGCGACAGCCCATGTCGGCCCGTAGCGGATGCTCTACGCCCACCCGATCGCGAAGCCGAACTTCGTGACGGTTGCACGGCCGACCGCAATCCGACTTGTTTGCCCCTGCTGACAGTCCGGCGCAGAAGACGCAATGCTCCATGTGGAACATGGGCATATGCTGATGGATAACAACCTCCAGCCTGTCCGCAGGCGCATGATGCGCCAATTCCAGCAACTGCTCCGAGTTCAGATCATACGAGGCCGTCACCCGCTCCGCGCCCAGACTGCTTAGATAATCGACCGTCAGCTCATTCGCCGCGTTGAGCGAGAAGTCGGCCATGCATCGCACGGACCGTTTCACAAAAAACTCGAGTCCGGCAAGGTTTCTCGTGAGTATGCCATCGGCCTCGCAACGCTCCAATGCCTCGAAAACACCCATTTCGCCCGGCTTCTGGATGCGGGGCGTCGCCAGGAACACCTGCACGCCGGCCGCCCGGGCAAGCAAAATGGCCTCGCCGTACTCGTGAATATCGCGGAACTCGACGTACAGAGCTGAAATACCTTCGTCCAGGACGGTACGAACCTGGTATAGTGATCGGCATAGGACAGCCAATTGTGGTTCGCCCGGCTTGGCGGCCGAGAGGGCGATTTCACCACGCATGTGCGGCAACACAGGTTCGGCTGCCGTCACATGTCCTGTGTGCGATGCCGTCTCCCGTGCCTGCTGCAACGCCGCAACAAGCTCCTTGCGCAGCTTTCCCAGCACGCTCAACGGCGCCATCGGCCGTCGGTCGATAGCGGCGGTCAGCCTGGCAAGGACAAACCCCGAGCCGCCCAGTCGGCCAAACTGCTCTTTCAGGGCGTCACACGTCAGCGGATGCTTGACCGCCTCGGCAAGTGCTGCTTCACTCGTCAGCGTTACCGCAGGCAAACCTTCCACGCACGCTGTCAACTTCAACGATTCTCCAACGGCGACCGTAACGGTGATTTCCACCGGCATGT
Source organism: Thermoguttaceae bacterium (assembly GCA_040772845.1). Lineage (GTDB taxonomy): Bacteria > Planctomycetota > Planctomycetia > Pirellulales > Thermoguttaceae > PWXP01. The sequence continues at coordinate 5,616,661 of JAXGXG010000001.1, read as the reverse complement.
CCTTGCCCTGCACATCGCCGGAAAACGTCTTCCGCAAACGCCGTGTTAGCGCGGGATCGTCGGTCTTCCATATCTTCTGACCGGGATGAAGTCGGCTGTAGTCAATCGCCTCTCGTTGAAATGTCAGCTCCACCGTGCCACGAGAGACTTCCTCGGTCACCCGCTCCTTCTGCCGGTGGACGGTGAAGACTCGGCCTCCCTGCTCCTCGCCTGCGGCCCGGTCGCCTTCAAAGACCACGCCGTCCCCCGCCTTCAGCCGGCCGCACAACTTCGTCTGCACCCGACCGTGATGCACCGCAACCACCTCTCCGACCAGCACACCCCGCTTGGCCGAACTCAGAGCTGGCACAAGCGTTTTGTGGTCACAGCCGCGCAACCACCCCACAGAAAACCCGCGCGAGAAAGAAAGCTCCATTTCTTCGATCTGCCGGTCGGTGAAATCTACCTGCCGACCGGCAACAGCCGCATCAATCGCTTGCCGGTAATGGCGTGTGATATTGGCCACGTACTCGGGCGACTTCAACCGCCCTTCGATTTTCACGGCACTGACGCCGGCGGCAATCAGATCCGGAATCAGGGAATAAGCCGCCAGGTCCTGCGGACTCAGCAGGTACCTCCGATCGCCCAGGTCGATGTTCCGGCCGTCGCACACCAATTGGTAAGGCAGACGACATGCCTGGGCACAGCGTCCACGATTCGCGCTCCGCCCGCCCAACGATTCGCTTGTCAGGCACTGGCCACTATAGGCGACACAGATCGCGCCGTGAACGAATGTCTCCAGGGCAATCGACGTTTCGGCATGAATCGCCGCGATTTCACGGACGGACAATTCGCGGGGAAGTACAACTCGTTCGATTCCCAACGATTCGACCACCTGGATACACTCGGCGCTGGTCAGCGTCATTTGGGTCGAAGCATGGATGGGCAGCGTCGGAGCGATCTGCCGAATCATGCGGAGCAGTCCCAGGTCCTGGACCAGGACCGCATCTGCCCCGGCCTCGGCGATCTGCCGAACGATCGCTTCCAAGGGCTCCAACTCATCAGAAAACGCCAACGTGTTAAGCGTCACATAGCCTCGCACGCCACATCGGTGCAGGAAGGCAAGGAACTCCGGCAGTTGGTCCACCGTGAACCCGGCTGCCCGCGCACGGGCATTGAACGCACCGTCCAATCCGAAATAGACCGCGTCCGCCCCATTGGCCACGGCCGCCCTGGCGCAATCCCAGTTACCTGCAGGCGCGAGCAGTTCAGGTGGAGTCGGCCGATTCGTAGACATGGGCTAGTGGTAAGACACCATAGTAGGCAACCCTGTTTCGCAATGCACCTTCTCGCCAATGGCGTCGAGTTCTCGATCGTCGAGCGGTGCGACATACGCTTCGGCAGGGCGGCGCGCTACCGTGTGTAGCTGGACCAGTCTGATCTGCCCCCCTGCTGCGAGGATATCGGTCAGGCGTTGGCAGTACGCCGTAATCTCTTCGGCGGACGGCGGCTTCTCTTCCAGCCGCATCAACAGCGTCTGAATCACGATCGGCCGCGTCTGTGCTGTAATGAGCACGTTGTCGAGGATCTTTGAGAAGGGGACCATGGATCGCGCGACGCGGCGATAATAGGCCTCCGTTCCGGCGTCCAGCTTCGCCCATATCTCACCGTTCGCACCGTCAAGCACCGCCAGTCCGCGACGCACCGACTCGCGGTCGAGCAGCGTGCTGTTCGTTATAAGCACCAGCTTGACGTCGTCCAACCGGCGCCTGCGACGAGCCTCGGCGCAAAGCTGGACAACCTCGGCGAACCGGGGACACAGCGTCGGCTCGCCGTTGCCGCTTATGGCGATATCGTTCAGCCGTTGCAGGCTTGCCGGCGTCTGGCCGAATCGCGTTCCTTCAAACAGTCGGCCCGAGACAACAGCGTCCACCATGTCGTCCAATTCTGCGGCGAGCAGGTCGACATCGACCGGTTCGCCCATGCCGTAACCGGCGTCTTTCAGCGGGACGGCTCGCTCAGCGCCGGCGGCTCTCAACTCCCGATCGACCTGGCAGTAGACACAATGGAAATTACACAGCTTGTCAGGACTGAGGTTCACGCCAATCGAAATGCCGCCTGCCCGCCGGCTCAGTACCGGATAGACATACCGGTTCTCGGCAAACTGGCGAGTATGGTCCTCAAACAGTGGTCGCGCACAACCGGAAGCAGGCTTGTCTTGGGTCATAGTCTCCGTTCCTCAGCTCGACGATGCCGACATTGGCATAGACGGACTCGGCCGTCACGATACTGCCTCTCCTGCACCCCGCAACAAGTCACAGAAAAACAGCAGGTGGCGCGCCCCCGACAGGCGCGCCACCTTGCAGATGCACTCTTGTTCCAAGCGTCGTTCAGACTTCCTTGGCGTCGATCCACGACATGAGGCGGCGCAGATCCTTGCCGACCTTTTCAACGGCGTGTTCGCGCTCGCGACGGCGCAGGGCCTTGAAGCCCGGCGCGTTGGCCTTGTTCTCCAGGATCCACTCGCGGGCGAAGCTGCCGTTGCGAATCTCTTCGAGGATCTTCTTCATCTCGGCGCGGGTCTCGTCGGTCACCAGGCGCGGGCCGCGGCTGTAGTCGCCGTATTCGGCCGTGTTCGAAATGCTGTACCGCATGTAGTTCAGACCGCCCTGATAGATCAGGTCGACGATGAGCTTCACTTCATGCACGCACTCGAAGTAGGCCATTTCGGGCTGGTAGCCGGCCTCGACCAGCGTTTCAAACCCCGCCTTGATCAATGCGCTCAGCCCGCCGCACAGCACCACCTGCTCGCCGAACAGGTCGGTTTCGGTCTCCTCGGCAAACGTGGTTTCGATGACACCGGCGCGGGTGCCGCCGATTCCCTTGGCGTATGCCAACCCGAGGGCTCGCTCCTTGTCGCCGGCATTTTCCCCGAGACCGATCAGGCAGGGGACGCCGCCGCCGCGAACGTACTCGGCCCGGACGAGGTGTCCCGGACCCTTCGGGGCGATCAGGATCAGGGCCACGCCCTTGGGCACGTCGAACTGCCCGTAATGCACGTTGAAGCCGTGCGAGCAGACAATCATGTTGCCCGGCGAAAGGTTCGGCCGAATGTGATTGCGGAAAATGTCGGCCTGCAATTCGTCAGGCAGCAAAATGGTCATCATGTCGGCCTGCTTGACCGCCTCTTCAATCGAGACCGGCGTGAAGCCGTCCTGCACGGCCTTCTCGTGATTGGGCGTGCCGGGCAGTTCGGCCACAATGACCTTGCAGCCGCTGTCGCGCAGGTTCTGGGCATGACCATGTCCCTGCGAACCATAGCCCAAAATGGCGATGGTCTTGTCCTTCAGCAGGGAAATGTCGGCGTCTTTGTCGTAATAGATGGTAGCGGGCATTTGAGCACTCCTGATGTTTTATGCCTGACTGGAAATCTCTGATAACGGAATATGGCCTAACGGAAACAGATTTTGCTCCGGCGCCGATTCAACCTGCCTGCACGTCAGCCCGCTGGCCACGGACCATGGCAATGCGCCCGGTGCGAACCAATTCGATAATGCCGAAGGGCCGCATCATATCGATAAAGGCCTCGATCTTGCGTTCTTGGCCCGAAATTTCGATCATCACCGTTTCCTGGGCGACATCGACAATCCGACCGCGGAAAATGTCGGTCAATTCGCGAATCTCACTCCGCTTGCCGGCCGGCGATGCCACCTTCAGCAGCATCAGGTCGCGCTCGACGTGGTCTTGCGAACTGATGTCGTCCACCTGCACAACGGTAACGATCTTCTCCAACTGCTTGCGAACCTGCTCCAGCACGTGGTCGTCGCCAAACACGACGAAGGTCATCCGCGAGAGCTGGGCATCTTCGGTCTCCCCGACTGCCAGACTGTCGATATTGTAGCCGCGCGAGGCCAACATGCCGGCAATATGCGAGAGTACCCCGGGCACATTCTGGACCAGGGCCGAAAGTATGTGACGCATGGCGCACTCCTGGAGCAAGCGAAACTGTGTATTTTACCAGCGGGTCCGGCCCAAACAAGGGGGCCGTTCGGCTCATACCTCGATCGCCCGACCAAGCAGCCGAACTCCATGGAAGACCAATGCGAGGATGCCGATGGCCGCCAGGATTGTCTTGATTTGGTCGGAGCGGCTAGGCGTACTTGCGGGGGATTCGCTATCCGCCTGCAATGGCATGGACGACGCAACCCAGGATGCTCCCGCTTGGGTTGGAGAAGACGGTGTCTCAACAACGCCCAGTACAGGATTCGGAGAGCCCTCGCAAACGGCAGAGGCCGATGCGCCGTGAGGTTGCCGGGGGCCCTGATAGGGGCCCGCCGAAGCGGCGCTGGCATAGCAGTCAGGTCGGGACGATACCGACGGTGGCCGCGAATCCGACACGGAAGAAACCGATACGCGACCTGACGGACCGCCGCCGGTCGTTGACCTGCCGACCGCTGGCCGCCCCTGAATGGACGCAACCGGCGGACTGCTGCGGGCTGGTCCGGCAATCATCGAGCCGGCGCCGGGCTGCTGCTGGTAGAAGTCGTTCCACAGTGGGGCCAGGAACTGCCGTACCCTGCCGGAATGGCTTCCCGTCGTTCGCCCGAATGCCGAGCCGAACAAGACGCCGGCCAACTCACCGCGATCGTTGAAGATCGGACCGCCCGAATCGCCTTGCCGCGCCGAAGCCGACACTTCAACCAACTCGTACGGATGATGCCTGCCCGGCGAAAGATACTGGGTACAACGTCCCGTGTCGACCCGGTACTGGCCCTTGCCATATCCGGCAATGGCCAACGGTTCGCCCGGTTTGGGAGGCATAGCTGCCAGAGGGATTGGCGCCGCGCGGGGACGCCACACGACCAGGGCCGCCAAATCCCAGTCCTGGTCCACCCTGGCAATCGTCGCGGCCGATCGAAATCCGTCGGGGAACACAACGGTAGGGGCTGCAGCAGCATCCCGGACCACATGCCAGTTGGTGAGCACGAGCCCATAGGAATCGGTCACTGCCACCAGGGCGCCGGAACCGAGCGATCGGCCCGATTCGTCCGGCGCAACCACACGCACCACGGCTGGGTGAATGCGTGTTTCTCTCGCATCGGCCGGAACACCGAGAAGGGCGGCACAGCCGAATATGAAGGCGTAGAGGACCGCAACACACACGGCGCGCGGCACAATCACGGGGAGTGGCCCCCATCGATTCCGGGGAGGATCGTTGCACGGACACATAGGCTTTATCGGAAAGGAGCCACCCCCCATAACCTTCTTCGGAAGCACCCGCTCCCCCAATTCACTCCGTCGCCATCGCACGACAGAACCGGCGAAAAAGGCATTCCACCCGCGTTCCGCATACGTCGATTGTCAGCCACCCCTTACCCTGACGGCACAACCGGAAACCGCGCTTCGCCGCAACTCGCCGGCCGGATGGCCCCAGCCATGCGGGGGGGCCACACCCCTCACCCCCCTAAGCATAGTTGACTTTTACCATAATTCTGTTTACACTGAAGTCGCAGGGTGCGGTCGGTTTCCGGTCCAACCAAGTGACGCAGAAGGCCCATTGCCCTGACCGGCCCGTTCGAAATCGACGCACGTGACGAGGCTGTTTGATCCTTCCCCCTTACACGTCTTTCGCTGAAATTCCTTGCTTCCGCAGGGGACGTGGTATTCCTCGGGTGTCCATGATGCAAACACGAATGTTCCTTCGCAGCTATCTCTTTCTCGTTGGTTTTGCGACCCTTGTGTTTGCAGGCGGCTTGACTGCTGCAACCGCACAGGCTGATATCACCATTGATTCCGATGCCACGTGGTCCAGCCCGTATGCGTATGCAGAAGATATCCGTGTGATCGATGATGCGGTCCTGACGCTCGATGCCGACGGGTCGGGAACCATCGGCAACTGGTACGTAACCGGCTCAACCATCCGATCCACGTATGCCGGCACGTCGCTGGTCTCGCCGGACCACAGTTTTGGAAGCGGGACTCTCTATCTGACCGATTCATCACTGTCGGCCGGCGTCAATCAGATGAATGTCTCGTGTCCGGTGGTCGTCAGCGGCAGCACCAAGTTCACCGGCGGGAGCCAGGAGATCTACGTTCTCGGCAATATCTCGGGGTCCGGCGTGATTACCGAGGATTTGAACTGGTCGATTCATCTCAAGGGCGACAATTCCGCCTATACGGGCGATTGGATCCTCGAAAGAGACTATACTTGGCTCTACAACTCGTCTGCGGCGGCCCAAGCGAGCTGGGCGTCCGGCGGTGCTACCGATGGCGACTACACGTTCGGTTCCGGTACCGTGACCATCAGTGGTGGCATGCTTGCCCTGGGAGTGAGCGACGCCTACATCTACAACGATATTGTCCTCACCACCCCCGGTTCGCTGTTCTCGAAAGACGGGGCATCGCTGACGCTGCTGGGAAACCTGTCCGGAGCAGGCGCGTTCAATGTCACGTCGGGTTCAACGCCGGTGACCAACTTGCGAGGCGACAATTCGGACTTCACCGGCGCATGGAATCTCCAGTCTCGCTATGTTTCAACGGACAACACGTCGTCAACGAAGGTAACCAATACGGCAGGCGACGCGGCGGACAGCCGTTTTGGTACGGGTGTGATTACATTGGACGGTGGCGGCATCCGGGCCAACCAGAACGGGGCCGATACGTCCATTTATGTGCATAACGGCATTGCCGTGGGCGCCAGCGGCGGCAATTTCGACGCAACGAATGGCGTGACACTCAACGTAACCGGCGCGCTGACGGTCGGCGGGGCGATCCAGGCTACAGGCCCCGGCGTTCTGAACGTGCTCGGCGATATCTCGACCTTAAGCGCCATCACCAATAGAACTACGGGAACGCTCAATCTGTCCGGTGCAGTGACCAGCGCGGGCACAATCGGCAACACAAGTTCCGGGACAATCAACATCACCGGACCGCTGACCGCGCAGGCCGGCTTCACTCTGGGATCCACCGGATCCGGCAAGATCCTCATCGACTCCAGTCTGGCGGCGACCGCTCCGATTGCCGTGAGCGGTTCGAACATCATCACGCTCAACGGTGCGCTGACCGGTTCGTCCGATATCACGGTTTCCGGCGGCCGATTCCGTGTCTTCGGGACAACCACTGGCTACTCCGGCAATTGGCACATCAACGGCGGCCGCGTGGTCGTCAATGGCGGGAATGCGGCCGGAACCTCGTTCGGTACGGGAACCGTTTACCTGGAAGGCAACAGCGGGGCCATTGTCGGATTCAGCTCCAACATGATCACCCGGTCGAACGCCTACATCTACAATCCGGTTGTGGTTACCGGCAAGAACTATCTTCGCAGCGACGGCGACCCGGAGACCATCGGGGCCGCCACGGCCAACTACCAACTCTATCTCGGCGGCGCCATCTCCAGCACCGACAGCCTCGTAACCACCGCCGACACCGACGCCATGCTCATCCGGGAAGGTGGCGGATACTGCACGTACGTCTACGGAGCAAACGCCGGCTATCAGGGCAACTGGCTGCTGAAGTCCGATTTCGTCCAAACGAACAACTCGACCACCACCGCCGGCAACAACGCGACGACGCACACCGACGCACGGTTCGGCTCCGGCACAATCTACATGCAAGGGGGCGGCATCCAGGGCGGCGGACATGTGTACAACGACATCACCATCCAAACCGGCAATACGGGCAACCTCCGAAACAACGACTTCAATTTCTACGGAACCGTGTCGGTGGACGGCACGCTCAGAACCACCACAACCAACAGCGACGAATTGGTCATCTATGGCGAGCTGCAAGGCACAGGAACGGTCCAAAATGCTAAGGTGACGGTCGGAAATGGCGGAGTGCTCGATCCGGGCCGCGTGGGCGTGACCTACTACACGGAATCGTCGCATACCTATGCCGCGCAGGCGGATGACCTAACCGGTACGTTGACGTTGCGCGGCGGCCTGGGCGTTGACACCGGCGGAACACTCGCCTTCGATATCCTCAACGACACCGACTTCGATCGCCTGATGCTCGACACTTTGAGTGGGTTCAGCGACGATATGGACCTTTCGGATGCAACGCTGCAACTGTCGTTCGGCGACGGTTTCGATTGGGAGACCTGCGACATGACCGCCCTGCTGATCGCGACGGAGGGCACAGTCACCGGTCTCGATTCGGCGGCCATCCAATACGTACTCGCACCGGGCGCGGCGGCCGTTGCGGCTCTGCCGGAGAACGTCCTGGGCGGGCTTTCGGTCACGTCCGATGGCGTCGCCCTGACGCTCCGGACCATCCCCGAACCGTCGAGCCTGCTGCTCTTGATCCTTGCCGTTCTCGGAGTATACTGGCGCAGAGGCCGATAACTCTGGAGCTTGCGCCATGCGTTCGACGACGTCTTCCAGGCTTCTTTGCCTGTTGCTTGGGGTTTTCCTGGCGGTTCCTGCGTGGGTTTGTGCCGAGGATGCCCGCCGTCCGAAGAAGCTGATTGCCACCGGCTGGGACCACGTCGACGCCGCTCGATTGCGTGAGAACCTGGCCGAAATGGAGAGCCGTCCGTTCGACGGCGTGGTGGTCGCCGTATCGGGCCGTACGCCGGAAGGGAAGGGCGTTTCGCTCGGTTGGGCGTTCCAGAAGGGTGCGTGGGAGCGGGCCTGGTTTCAGGAAAGCGTCGATATTCTGAAGCAGTGCCGCTCCAATCGCCTGACCGACAACTTCGTGCTCCTCAATGCGAATCCTGGCAACGTCGATTGGTTCGACGACGACGGATGGGCCGACATCATTGACCACTGCCGCATTGCCGCCTGGGTGGCCAAGCAGGGCGGAATGAAGGGCATCCTGTTCGACCCCGAGCCCTATGCCCAGCCGCACGCCGCGTTCCAGTACGCCGCGCAGCCCGAACGCGACAAGCACACGTTCGCCGAGTACCACGCACAGGCGCGGCTTCGCGGCCGGCAGATGATGCAAGCCATCGCCGAAGAGTACCCGGAGATCACGCTGTTCTGCTACTTCATGAACAGTGTCTCCGGTTTCGCGACCGGCAATGCCGATCCCGTGCCGGCGCTGAGCACAATGGGCTACGGTCTCTATCCGCCCATGATCGACGGCTGGTTGGACTGTGCCCCGCCCACGGTCACCTTCGTCGATGGATGCGAATCGGCCTATCGGTACAACAGTGTCCTGCAATACCTCCAATCGGCCGTCAAGATCAAAGGCGCATGCCAGGAACTGGTCTCGCAAGAGAATCGGGCGAAGTACCGTGCCCAGGTGCAGGTGAGTTTCGGCATGTACCTGGACGCCTATTGGAACCCGGAGGATTCGCCGTGGCACATCGATGGCTTGGGCGGTTCGCGGGTCGATCGGTTGCGGCTGAACACGGCGGCGGCGCTCCGGGCGGCGGATGAGTACGTTTGGGTCTACGGCGAGAAGTTCCGCTGGTGGCCCACGCCCAACGGGCGGGTGAACCAGGAAAGCTGGCCGGAAGCGCTACCCGGTTGCGACAAGGCCCTGGCCTATGCCCGCGATCCGGTCGCCTTTGCCCGGCAAGAGCTTGCGGCCAGGCGGCAAGAAGGCCGCGTCGAAAACCTCTTCTCCAACGGCGATTTCTCTCAGGCGGAAGCCGCATTGACCGATGGCGGAACCGTCCGTTGGGCCGAGGGTCGGCCTCCGGCCGGCTGGAATGCATGGCAGGAGGAATCGTCCAAAGGAGTCTTTCTATGGGACCAAGCCGTCGGTGACGGATCAGCACGTGCGGCAGGCGTGAAGAACGGCTGTTTCCTTCAATCGCACTCGGTCGAACCAGGCCAGCGATATATCGTAACGGCACGCGCCCGCACTGAGGGTCATGGCAATACGTGGCTCCGCGTCCGATGGCAGACGGCCGACGGACGATGGACGGCCGAGGCCAGAGATCACCTCGTCTTTCCCGGTCCTCCCGACGGCGATGAATGGCGCGAATTGATCGGAACGGTGGAAGTACCGGATGACGCCGGGCGGTTGGTCCTCCTGCTTGGTGTTGGAAACCAAACATCACCCGATGACACCGCCTGGTTCGACAATGTGGAGCTGCATCGCCTGCCGTGAATGCGGGAACCGAACCGTTACCCAAGGCAGGCGTGCCAAAGAGCATTGTCTCAGTCCGTCAGTTCAAAGTGAAACGTATTCGCGCCGGGTTTCACGTCGGCTGTCAGCCCTGAGGTTTCGGGGACCTGATACCGTGCAGGAATGAGCGACACGCGGTCAGAAAACGCATCGGCCGGGTTCGACGCCTTATCGCAGTGGATGGTGACACGATGGCTCCCGATCCGTGCGCCGTCCGCAGGAGTGCGACTGGTTAGTATGAACGCGCCGTCTGCCCCGATTTCACCGAAGGAAGGGCGCCCGGTCTCCGGGTGAAACACGACACGGCCGTATTCCAGCGGCTTGCTACGGTAGCTGACCGTCCCCTCTACCTCGGCCACGTCGCTTGAGCCGCAACCGCTTATCGCTGCCAGCACCATGGCTGTGGCAGACAAGAACAGCCCGTTTCGTACCACTCGAAATAGTGACCGTGTGCACATGCTTGTTCTCTCCAACCGGTAGTCCCGGTGATAGGATGTCACGACAAGACCACGCATTGCCTCGTTGTCTACGGGATGCCGACCGGCTCAGCACCGCTCCGCGAGGAAAGGGCCTGATAGGTCTCGAAGTCGCACGTCTCGCTCAGGAAGTGAACGGAACCGTCCCCAAAGGCAAACTGGGCGCCTCCCGGATGCCGGCTTCGGAACACAAGCGAATCGTTATTCAACTCCGATGGCGAGCCTTCGCTGGGCAACACTCCGCTGGCATACTCGGCATTGCGATGATTGATCGGCCATGCAGTCGTAGCAAAGCTCTGGTGTCCCCACGACTGCCAGATACACCACTTAGGCACGATTTCCCCCAGAAACACCGTATTGCTCAAACCGTCGGTCACATCCCGAAAACGGCAACTCCATCCGTAACGTGACGAAACACCGCGAACTGCTCCGCCGGTATAACCATTCCGGCAATAGGGTTGATATGGCGGGTACGGCGCCCCGGTGCTTCCCGTTCCATTCATGTGATCGCCCGCACTGATCGCATAGGATGTCAAACCGAACCCGGACACGGTATTCCATACAGATGACGAAGCGTCTGTTCGTGGCAGCGGCTCCACGGCATCGCCGTCCGACGGGCAGAGCACCGTTGGCAGAACCATGGCAATTAGGGATAGATTCGGTTCCGTATGGCCATCGACTGTCATATCCATCGCATCCCAGATTCCCTGCTGCTCGATATGCGGCAGCAGACCCACAATCCAATTCCTCCGGCTCGGGTTGTTTCCCACGCCATAGGTAATGGGCAAATGCTTGTGCACGTCGTGGTAGACGTGCAGCGCCAGTCCGAGTTGTTTGAGGTTGTTGGAGCATTGCATGCGTCGAGCCGCTTCTCGCGCCGACTGCACGGCCGGCAGCAGCAGTGCGATCAGGATGCCAATAATGGCGATTACGACCAGAAGTTCTACCAATGTGAAGCCACTTCGTGAATCAGCAGGATTCATGGTACGTCTCCTGAAACTGCTTGCTTGGACCGTCGATATGCTCCAAGTCGTGGAATCGTGAATGGCGAACCGACCGCAGTCACATCCGCCATCCACGTTCCAACGCCACTTTCTCATTCCGCCAAGCCTCGAAGCGACTTAGGCAGCTTAATAATGGAAATCGTATACGGTGCATCGAACACCTTGTTGACACCTCCGGGGATCGGGCTGTCGAAGTTGCACACAATCAACTCGTCGCCGCGTACGAGAACCTCGCACGGCTGGTCCAGCCGGCCGCCGGAACCGTCGTTTGCAGGATCGCGGGCCAGGGTTCGGACGGCGCCGTCCATGAATACGATCTGGACGGCATTCGCCAGGGAGTCGGCCACAAAGATCACGTTGCGTTCGGCATCAAAGAAAAGTCCGTCGCAACTCTTCATCAGCGGCGACTTCGCAAATACAACCGGCGGATTGGGGGCGCCGTCCGCGGCGAAGGTGGTCTTGTGTATCGTCCCATCGGCGAAATTGCCCACGTACACATTGCCGTCCGCATCAACGGTCACCCCATCCGCACCGAACGGAACCTTGGGATTGTGCGTTTCATAGGTGGCAATACAGTGCGGATCCTTTTCGAGCGGCTGCGTTACGCGAATGGCCTTCTTCTTCGCCTCTTCAAGCGGAAACCGGAAGAGGCCGGTAATCAGCGGATACGTCCCCGGCTTCATTGTCGTATCGGTCACATAGATGTGTCCCTTGTGGATGGCCACGCCGTTGGTGACAACCAACCCCTCGATGATCGACTTCGCCTCGCCCGGTTTTCCATCCTTCAGGGGAAGCCAGAGAATTCGAGAATTGTGTCCGGGATTCTCTGTATTGGCGAACCACTGAAGGTCCGTCAGATACAGGTCGCCTTTGGCATCGGCTGCAATGCCGAACGGATACGCCTGCCCGGTTACCGGATGCGGCGGGCACCGGTAGAACTCCTCCCAACTGTTGTCGGGCCGAACGCGGAGCAGCACCGGCGGAAAACGCCGATCATTGATATTCGGCGCCGACACGATCAGATTGCCCTCCGGCAGCAAGCACATGCCATCGGGCGTGTTGTACTTCTCGGGCAGTTCCATGAACAGCTTTGCCTGCGCCAGCGATTTCGTCCCAGGCGAGTCGGCCCGTACAGACACCGCCGCCTGAACGGCGCACCAGACGGCAACAGCCAGGCACGCCGGCGCGATGGAAGAGACTCGGACTCGCTTCAAGCTTTTGGACATAGTGCTTCTCCTTGTTGGAAACATGGTAAGTGACTACCGTAATTCAGATACTCCACAACGGCGCTAACGTTGCCAGTACCTGCTGGTACTGTGTGAACTTCGCTTCGTAAACCGATGCCTGTTCCGGCCGAGGCATGCACACCTCAACCACGTGGACCATGGCATCGGCGGCTGCCCTACAATCGCTGAAGCAGCCTGCGCCAACGCCGGCTACAATCGCTGCCCCCAACGCTCCCAGTTCCGTTCCGCCGGGGATCTCCACCGGCGTCTGGAAAACATCCGCGAACGCCTGACGCCAAGGCCGGCTGCGTGCGGCGCCTCCGGCCAGGCGAATAACATCCGGTCGATCACGGAACCGCAACAAGCGATCCATATGCCAGCAATGGCTCATCACCACACCGTCATAGATGGCTCGCAGGATGTGCCTCCGCTCGTGCCAACTTGACATTCCCAGCAAGCAGGCCTTTGCGGCAGGGTTGGCATTTGCTCCGAACAGAAACGGCAGGAACACAATCTCCGACTCCGAGGGGTCGGTCGCCTCGACTTCCTGGTTACACACGTCAAAGATTGATCGCCCCTGTGCCTCCAGCGAATCTGCCTCCGGCCCCAGAATATTACCGACAAACCACTCCAGGTTGCTGGCCGACGTGGCGCTGGCGTCCATAATCAGGAAATAATCGGGAATGCAGTAACGACTGGTCATGAACACGTTCGGGTCGATTACAGGCGTTCGCGAGATGTACTGGTTGACGCTCCATGTCCCTGCGATGATCTGAAACTGCCGCTCACTGACGATACCTGCCGCTAAACTGCAGGCATCGGCATCGAACAACCCTCCGGCAACAGGCGTACCGGCGCGCAGTCCGGTCTTCTCGGCCGCCTCTTGGGTCACGTGGCCGCAGATCTCGTCGGATCGGCGCACCGGCGGCAACAGACCAGCAAGGTCGCCAATCCCGTAAGCCCTCAGCAGTTCCTCGTCGTACTGCCCCGTGGCAACGTCCATCATGCTCGTTGCCGAGGCGTCGGTCAGTTCCGAGTAGACCTCGCCGGTCAGCTTTGCGCGAATGTAGTCCTTGTACATCAATGCCCAGGACGCCTGCCGGATTACCTCAGGCTCATTCGCCTTGAGCCAGGCCAGCAGAGCGTTCGGCTGCGCAGCCCAAAGCGACTGCATGGTTTTCTCTCGCACCGCATCCGCTACGCCGTCGGCATACCAACGCGCGACGTAGTCTGCCGCGCGAGTATCGGTCGATACAATGCCGGGCCGCACGGGACGCAACTGCGCGTCGACCAGATAGAGGCCGTTGCCGTGCCCTGCCGTCGCCACACACGCAATCGTTGCGGGATCGACGGCGGCGCGGTCGATGACCTCGCGCACCGCCTCCGCAGTCGCCTGCCAGAGGACATCCATATCGCGCTCGGTGTATCCTGGGCCAGGTGAACTCATGGGCGTCTTGCGCCCCGCCGTCGCCATCTCTCGCCCTGCAAGGTCGAACAACCCGGCCTTGGTCACCGTGCCGCCGTTGTCAATTCCAAGTAGGTATCGGGTCATTGTACGTATCGTTCCCCTGCAACTCAGGGCATCCCCGTCGGTTTGCTGAGGTTGCCGCGCATACAAAAGGACGTCGTTGTTGTCTCGGTTCCTAGTCTTGAATCGTCTCTACCTCTTGCCCGTTGCGGCTGGCCGTTGCATACAGGATGTTCAGGTCCACGTTCTCCGAGACGAAATGGACAGAGCCGTCCGCCAGAAGGAATTGGGCGCCCCCGGGATGCTCGCTGCCAAAGTCGCCGTCGTTGAAATAGCCATACTGATTTGCGCCGCTTGTCGAATGTACGTTGATCGGAGCGAAGACATTCTTCGTGGCGGCAATGCAACTGGCGCATGATCCTCGCACCCAGGCCCGATACTTCGCGTACCCCTGCCAGGACACCTCCCCCGCCGCAAACGTATTCGAAAGACCGTCCGTAATTTGGGCGAACCGGACGCGGCTCCCGTCGTACAGAACGCCCTGCGTTGCGATGTCGCCGCAATTCGTATTGCCGTAGACGATCCTGTCGTACTCTTCATCGGTGTATGGATTCACACCCAACGGCCCCATCACTCCCACGTAATGCGTCGTATAGGTGTTCTGCCCGTTCGGATCCTTGCTCGGCCAATACTCCTCGTAGTTGTACAGGTCCAGATTGGAATGGGTTTGCGGACAGCTTGGGCACAGCAACACGGGTATGCCGCTCAGGGCCAGATTCAACTTGCCCGTCCCGAAATACGTTCCTGCATTGAAATTCGCTTGCTCGTACAAGGGCGTCTGCTCCACATAGGGCAGCAACATCACCAGGAAACTGAGTTGGTTGTCACGAAGGCCCCCGGGCGGCAGCACCTTCAGAGCCGCATGATAGTTGTGCAACGCCAGGCCGATCTGTTTCAGATTGTTCGAGCATTGCATGCGCCGCGCGGCTTCACGCGCGCTCTGAACCGCCGGCAATAGCAAGGCGATCAGGATTCCGATAATGGCAATGACGACCAGGAGCTCCACAAGGGTAAACGCGCATCGGCGGCGGTATCTCATGGCAGCCTCCTTCCACAATAACATGCTTTCACAGGCCGCAGGACTCCTCATTGTCGCGCGGGGACCAACAAGTCTTGAACGCCTGCCTCCTTCGGTAGATCGATTGGAATGCGCGCGTCGCGGAACAAAGGGGCTCCGCAGCGAGCCTCGGGCGCCGCGTCGGATCGGTCGGCGAACCCCGTAACAATCGCAATATGAGGTCCACCCACCGTTCCCGTACCACCATGGGCCGTATCGTACCGGCCATCTTCGACCTGCACTAATGTGGCCGGACCCGTGTTTCCCTTGCCGGCATCCGGCTGAAAGAGGATGTACCCGCCGGGGACAGGTTTCCCGCCGTACGAAACGGCGCCCGATACGTGATACCGCGGTGGCTCCTTGCCGCCGCAACCGGCCACGGCAAGCAGCATTGCCCATGCAATGGCGCAGGTCCCCAGCCTGTTCTTCGGTATACCTGGTCGTCTCACCGCGTCACCCTCTCCGCGTCTCGTGTTTTCGTCTTCCGAGAAGTAATACGCCGGCCGCCATGAACGCAAGCAGCAAGGCCGACGGCTCCGGAACAAAGGTCATCGTGAGCAACATGGGACTTGCGCCCGCCGTGTTCTCCATGGCGTAGAAACGGAAGTCGCATGCATTGGCGGCGGAGTCGCCGGGGCCGATGGCCAAGGTGATGGTCGTTGGCCCGGCCTCGCTAATGTTGGTTTGAACGAAACCCAGAAGCCCGCCCGCCTGATCCGGGAACGTTACCGTATCTCCGATGGCCACGCTGTTCAGATCGAATGACATGGCGTCCAACGATGACGCCTGCGTTCCATAAGTAAAAGCGTAGTCGGAGTATTCGGCAATCACACCGTTGCCGCTCGTATCCAGCAGATCGTTGTAGGTCACCGTGGTCAGATTGGGATTCACGGCAAGCCCCAACAACTCCAGGGACATCACCTTGGGACTCGCCGGCAGCCATGCCGATACGCCGGACAGTTCCACACCAAGTATGTCGCCCGCTTTGTACCCCGCAGGCAATTGCGGCAAGGTGAACTGGACGAGTCCCAGACGACCAAAGGCACTGTAATTGCGAATGTAGACTTCCCATTCGTGTCCGTCGAAGTTCACATCGCCCTCATTGCTCTTCACGTACGTATCTTCCACCAGGGTCGCATCCAACGTGAAGGTGTCGCCTGGAGCGGGCGCCGCGATGAGCAAGCCGCCAAGAATAACAAGTCTCGCGCCACATGATGATATGCTGAGTCGATTGAGGGATTTCATGATTCGGGTTCCCTTTGTAGAACAGACGGTGGACATGTTGTACTTATGACTGCGATCCATGAAGACGGGCAGGCGGGATCGTGTCGCTCCGTGCCCCGTATTGCGCCGTCGTCCTATTGGCCCATGCGTTTATCGTGGTCTTCCATATGCTGAACGCCCAAGGCTTCGATGCGCTGCCGCACCTTTGGGTCGCTCAGTTTCGGGCTGGGCTTGGGGTAGTACCGAAGGTGCCCGATCTCCTTGAAATGGTATCCCTCGTTCTTTCCGGTTCCACCTCCGTGATAGTTCCTGAAGGATGGAATACCAGCCGACATCATGGCCTTCAACTCGTCCAGGTGCTGCTCGTACACGTCCCGCGGCAAGGCGTCTTCCTTTGCACAGATGGAGGCGGCCATACCGACCACCTCGCCAAGCATTCCCAGCGTACGCATGACGCGAACTGCGCCAAACGCTACGTGCGACGCACTGATATGACGCCCCGCCAGAAAAAGGTTCGGAACGTCCTTCGAGTACAGGCACCGGTAAGGCGCCGGATAGGGTTTCGGAATCAGGCGATGATAGGCGCACGACCGGAACGGCTCATCAAACTTCTTCAGGTGCTCCGGATCGGGGAAGTGCAGATCGAGGTTCCAGGTAACGCAGGCGGTCCCGTCCGGATACTCTACGCACTGCTCGATATCGTTCTGCGTGAGGATATGATCGCCCACCACCCGATAGCTTTCGCGTTTCCCGCCCAAAAAGGAAATCCAATGCAGGGTGTCACGAGCCCACTCCTCCTTACGCTTCGAGCGGTTCTTCAAGAACGACCAGTTCGCGAAGATGGCCATCATGCCGTAATCGCGGATATACTCTGTGTCTAAAGCCTGGTCGCGGTGTTGGCCGGTTTCCCACTCCCAATCGCCGCTGAGCAGGCGTCCGGCGCCTTCGTAGAGGACGTTGTCCTCGTTGATTTCGATTCCCCAGTCGATATCCGGAAACGAGGTCGGCTTGTCGGCCGGCTTCGAGACCCAAAGGACCGACATTCCCATCACTTCCCGGTCACCTGCCGCCGGCGCCAACGATTCACCGAACGTCTCGCGCGA
The DNA here is from genome assembly GCA_040772845.1 of Thermoguttaceae bacterium. Lineage (GTDB taxonomy): Bacteria > Planctomycetota > Planctomycetia > Pirellulales > Thermoguttaceae > PWXP01. The sequence continues at coordinate 5,598,987 of JAXGXG010000001.1, read as the reverse complement.
TTCGCGGCCGTACATCACCTCCGCGCCCATCATACGCGCAATGACCGCATCGCCCGTCGCATCGACGAACAGCCGAGCCCGAAAGCGGGTCTCTTCCCCGGTCAGAAGGTTGCGTGCAAGGTAGGCCGCGATCTTCCGCGGATCGTCCTTGTCCCGCTCAACGCCAATCACCCGCGTACTCAAGGCAAGCCGGTATTGATTCGCAGGGCATGAACAGAACACATTGGCCTTTCTGGCATCCTCCCAGAACTCGGCGGGAAGAACGTCCTGGCCCGGCCGCCCGCCCGGTCGGCCCCAGATGGGCGAGATCTCTTGCACCACGTTGCCGAGCCGGGGATACGGCCCTACGTGAATGTCCCCACCCATCGGCACGCGAATCTCCGAACTGTTGTTCCCGCCCAACACGGGCCGGTCCTGGATCAGCACCACCTTCGATCCCGTCCGAATGGCCGCCAGTGCCGTGCACACGCCCGGTACGCCCCCGCCGGCAATCGCCAGGTCATAAACAACCGGGTCGTCCTTCAGTACGGTTCCGGTCACCTGCCGGCGGAATGCGGCAAGGTCTTCCTTGCCACTCGGCGGGCAGTCCTCGGACGCCAGTGTCAGGTAGATGGCGTCGCAACGCCCGTTGAAACCGGTCAAATCACGAAGCGTCAGGCTCACTTCACCTTTCTTCAACTGGACTGTACCGGCCTTCTGCCAGTCCCACGCGGCGCCGTTGGCGCCCAATGCTTCCGGAAGCGGCTTGCCATCGATCAGCAGTTGAAACCGGCCGCCCGGCGTTCCTCGTTTCCACGGCGCGGTCCAGTCCCGCGTGCGCACCCACACGGTCCACGTCCCGTCTTGCGGAATGGCGTGCGTTGTGGTCGCGTCGGACACAGGTGCGCCCATGCCGTGGGCCATCACGTAGGCCGATCCCATCTGATCGATCGACTGCTGGTCAATCACCCAGCCGCCCAGCGTTTCAAAGGCCTCCGCTTCGATCCATACCGATCCTTCCCCGGCCTCGGTGGAGGAAATCATGATCCATGGAACGCCAACCATCGCGATCAACAGGAGTCGCAAGTAGAGTCGTCTTCTCGATGTCATCCGGCGTCTCATATCTCTCTGGTGGTCTTTTCGGTAGTGTCCAAGGCCTTCACGTTTACATTCACTCGCTATCCGACGGCAATAACCCATAGCCGAATCTACTGGAAACCACGGCTGCCTTCTCACGCAACAGCGCGCCGATCTGCGGAAACTCTTGGACATGCACCCGGGAAGCGGGGCCGGTAATCCAAATGGCGGCCAGTGGATATCCGCGATGATTCAATACGGGTGCGGCCACGCAACGCAAGTCGTCCATTTCCTCTCCGCGGTCAACCGCATAGCCCAGGCTTCTCGCCTCTGCCAATTCGTCGCGCAGGGCCCTGCGGCTGGTAATTGTGTTCTCGTTGAACTTGGTGAGGGTAAGTTGCCGCAGCAGGGCTTCGAGTTCCGCCTCGGGCAGCGCTGCCATGAGCGACTTGCCTGGGGCCGCGGTGTGCAACGGAAAATGATGCCCCACGCGCACCAGCACCTTGACCGGCTGATTGCTGGGAACCTGCTCGATCACCACCCCTTGACTCCCCACCAAGAGGCCGATCAGCGTGGTCTCATCCAGCTCGTCGCGGATTTCGCGCATGACGTCAAGCGATTTCTCGACCAGATTGTGCTCGTCGACCGCGGCATACCCCAACGAAAGCAACTTGCGGCTGAGCCGATACGTCTTGTCGTCGTCTTCGCGCGTGAGGTATCCGTGCGAATGGAGTGTGGAAACGATTCGGAACACGCTGTTCTTGGGCAGCGACAGCTCTCTGGCAATGTCACTCATTCCCACCCCATGCGGGCACTTGGCCAGCAGTTCCAGAATCATCAGCGCCCGATCCAGATTGGGCACATGATACCGTGCGGTGGGCGACTCCTCTTTGGATGCTGCGACTCTATTCATGACCTTTCTTGACTTCTTTCACGACAAAGGACTTCTCAACAGGATACCGAGACCGCGCGTCGAGTCGTTCGACCAGCGTCTGTACATCGATTCGATCGACACACGTGCCTTCCCTAACCGCCATGGCCGCGGCCATACCTGCCGCGTGGCCGAGTTGAATCATCGTTCGCTGCAATCGCACGCTGGATGCGGCAATCTTACTAAATCCAGATCCTCGACAGGCCACAAGGAGATTCTCCCACTTGCCTGCCGGGATAAGACATCGGTAAGGTACACCGTACGCCGTTTTGACCTCGACCAGTCCGCCTCCGGCGCCATGGACGTCACACGGATGATCGGCCACGGCAATCAGATCCGGATGCTGTTGGCCGGGCAATCCGGCCAGAATATCGTGCTCGGAAAGCACATACCGCGTCACGACGCGATGCCCTTCCCGAATTCCCAGCATAGGTGCGATTTCCGCAAGCTCGTACCCCGGATACCGCTCCTTCTGGAGCCAGTGCCAGTGTGCTCGAACAATGGCCTCCGAACGGCGCATACACTCGTCGTATCCCAGGTCGATCAGGGCCCTGCCGGGAAACGTCGGCATCATATTGACACACAGGACGTCCCCCTCCCAGCCTCGGACGAACGCTGCTTTGGGGAATCGCACCGGCGTCTCTGGCGGCATAGCCGGCTTTGGATTGTCGCTGGCGCGGATTGTATAGCAACGAGTGATGGCATTGAGTTGCAGGCGTCCCTCCTCCGGTGCAGAAGGCTCGTCGAACCGCGATTTCGGAACGATTCCCAGCATGGTCTCGCAACCGAGATTGCGGGCAAGCCATACATCGCCGGTCGAGTCGACAAATACCTTTGCCCGGATTCGAAGCACGGCGCCCTCGGCGTCCTCGACCAGAATGGATTGCACGCGTGTTTCTTGTGCGTTCGGCTCTGCGTGAAAAAACGTCGTCTGGTCCAGCAGAGTCACCTTCCCCGTCTCGGCAAGCAGCTCTCGGGCAACCCGATCGAAGGCTGCCGGCGTGAAGGGCACGCTATAGGGCACCCGTTTTCGCTGTGGATCCTCCGGGCGCGCGCGAACCAACGATAACTCGTAGGGCAAGCTTTCGTCAACGAACGTTCCGTGCGCAACACCGGCCCCGCCGATTGCCTTCATGCGATCGTACATTTCCCTGGCCAGGGAGCATCCCGGCCCCGGTTCCCAGTTGCTTACGAAGGCATTGGCGCCGGTGCCCCCAAGACGGCCCTGCCGCTCGACCAAGACAACGCGTGCGCCATCGCGGGCGGCGACGATGGCAGCCGCGACCCCGGCACTGCCGCCGCCGACAACGCATACGTCGCATTCCAGTTCCCTGGCAATAGGCCGATCCGGCCGCGAGGCTGACAGCACGTTCCACGAATCTGCATAGAAGGGCGGCGCCGGCGGACGTAGCCTGTGCCGTTCGGTTAGCTGCGCGGTCGCCTCCAGCAGTTCGTCGTTGCCCAGCGCCCGGTTGTAAACGACAACTTCTGAAATACTGCCGTCCCAGGAAAACGATTTCCTGCCCGGTACGCGCAACGTACCGATCCATGCCCCCTCGCCCATTAGTGGCGACGCAAGGGGCCCCGGCGCGCTCGACTGCCACTGTTCGCCGAAGAGAACGCGTACTCGACCCATCGTATCATCGCACTTCTCCAGGACGCCGCCGAAAAGGGTCTTCGCGCCAATCATGCATGGCGTTGTCGCCGTGATTGTCTGGGATTGCCCGTCACGAACGATGAAGCGAGCCTGGGATAATCCATCCACGTCGAGTTGCACCAACGGACGAGCGGCGTTGCGGATGGAGAATAACCCAATAGACGAAGGCGAATTGGCGCGAGCAACGCCCAGAACGGTCGCCTCGCGAGCAGATTCGGGCAGTATCCGACCGGAAATGCGCAGCCCCGAACCTTCGGAAAATACGATCGCTCCATCCGCCGTATCGAGCGCCGGCCCAGAGAGCCCCTCCGGAACCTCGGCTTTGTGCCTCCCCGCCGACTGGTCATGCCAACGAACCACGCCTTCTTCGGACACTTCCACGCCACGATCGGCGCGCAACCACAACACGAGTCCCGCTTCCGGGAGCGCACCGCCCGCAGCCATCGAGGTGACCCCCGCACCGTGGCCGACCAGCATCGCCAGCGCGGCTCGAACCGCGGCTCGGGCAAGCTTGGATATCTCCCCGCTGTGCGTGGCTTCTCTCATCAAGGACTCCTGCTCTTTCCGGAGAAGGTGGATGGGACGCATACTACGGTCGCATACGCCGGCGAGTCGCCGTCCCCCATACGACAAGTACGGCCAACAGGAACAACGCAGACGGCTCGGGAACCTGTGTCAACCGTAATGTCGGCGCCTGCCCAACCGTGCCGGTGCTTTCGGAATGCACAAACAGAAAACGCCGTGCCGAATTGCTCCCTTCGTCCCCCTGCATCAGGATAAAGTAAAGCGTCTGATCATCTTCAATGGCGTCTCGCACGGCCGATGCCATCGCTCCGGTTCCAACCAGGGTGAGCACGTCGCCTGCCGCCGGTTCCCAGTCAAGCGTAAGGCTGGCCAAGAGAGTCGGGGCAATGTCTCCCCCTGCCGTACTCCATGCCAACCCATTGGCGCGGTCATTCCAGGTAACCTGATTCTCCGTGAAGAACAGGCCGTCAAGCGTGTCTTCCGTGATTCCATAGAGTTCCCATGTCGAGCCGTTCAAGACGCTGCCGCTCGTATCCAGTTGACTGACCGTCAGATCGAGCTCCACCCGATTGAACACCGGATCGTCGGCTATGGTCGACATGTCAAACCCCAGCAGCGAACGGATTCTGGGCGACCCGGAATTGGCGCTCCCGGTAATCAGGCCATAGCTGCTGCCGTCGAAATTCGTGGCTGCCTGGTTCGAACGAATGAACGTGGCAATCGAGGCCGGCAGCGTATTGCTACTGCCCGTAGCCCCGAACTCGGACAGCACGAAATTGCCGTTGCTGTTCAACCCCGGACCGGCCGACGGGAGGCGAGGACCGGCACTGGGATAGTTCGTGTCGGCCAGGGCCTTCAGCCGGAACGCCGTCACCGGCGCCCACAGGTTTGCAGCGCCCACCGTCACCGAATAGGAATCGGAACTGGGGACTGTGCCGCTGTTGTACGTAACCGTTCCGCCGTCCACGCTGAACTGAAGGCCTCCGGTACTGGAAATGGTCGCTTCGGTCGGCGTAAGAAGTGTCCAGATACTCTCATTGCTCGAAGCTGTCGGGTTGTCGTCCGTGGTGACGTAGAGTTCGAATCGGCCGAGAATGTGACGCGCGGCGCCGTTCGGATCGTTGCAATCGAACGTGAACGTGACTGGATAGATCATGTCGAGCGGGTCACTCAGCGGAAACACGGCCGCCTGGGAAGCGTAGCCGTTCGCGCCCGTGTGTTCAGAAATCGCCCATCCTCGCGAGCCGCTGGTGTGGCTTCCATCCACGGACGACCTGGCATTGAGCGCCGCGTTCGGCGCGTAGGTTTCTGTTGCCGCATTCGCATCGAAGTCGAGAACGACCGAACCGGCGGCCCCGGCAGGCCATTGCGCCAGAAGCAGCGCAACAACAAGCCAACAGATCCAGACGCAGCGCATGATTCCTCTCCTTTACAAAAGGCGGTCGCCTTCTCAACCCGCAACCGCAAGGCAGGGAAAAGCAGTTTTCAACGGAATCCTCACGCGGCGACGACTGCTCGCGACCAAACGCGTCCAGACTCGCCCGTCAACTGGATGTTGAATATATCAAACGCCGTTCTATATGTCAACAGTCCGCCTCCAGAAAAGACCCCCCCTCGCACGAGGGTCTTGCGGCTCGCCGTGCCTGCCGCACACGGCAAGGTGCGACTTGCTCTCATCCCGGCCGCACACGATAATAGGGGCGACGCTCACGCAAGTTCCCTCCCAAAGGTCCCGCCATGAAAAGATATGAATTCCGATTCGCCTCCGGCTGTCTCCTGGCCATTCTCCTGCCGGCCATTCTCCTGCCGGCCCACCCTGTCGCGGCCCAACCGCCGGCGAAGCGCGTCGTACGCGATGGGGCCATGGCAGGCGAGAATCTGGTCTTGGCCAAGGAGCTTCGGGCGTACGAAGACGGATTCATCCGCGATGGGGATGTGTATCTGTGCGACAATGGTAGCGATCTCGACGCACGCCGCGGCATTGCCACAACCATTGTCCTGAACCAAACGGAACCCACGCCCGTGCTGGCGACGTGCGAGAGCAAGGCCGAGGGAGTTACGGGCAGTCGCGGCAGCGGTTATTCGCTGTACCTCGACATCCGGTTTACCGACGGAGAGAGCCTGTGGGGCCAGACGGCGTCGTTTCCCGTCGGCACGAGCGACTGGCGCTCGCAACGCGTTCTGGTCGTGCCGGAGAAGCCAATCGCCAGTATTGCCTACTACATGCTGTTGCGCGGCCACGGCGGCAAGGCCTGGTTTCGCAATCCGCAACTGTACGAACTCAAGTCGGCCGGGCCCATCGTCCGTTTCGATCATGTGGCGGTGGAACAATCCGGCGATTCGGCTGAAGGATTCCTGGTGCGCGACGCGGCCGCCGATTCCGACTTCGTCCCACTTGCTGATCGTGCGGCCCTCGGCTTGAAGCTTGACGTCACAGCTTCCCAGGAAGAAGAAACAACCTTCTTCGACGTGGAATTGTCGGACACAACCGGGCAAGACCGGGCGATAACCTTGGTTTACTGCATGCCTGTATCCCGGACCGATCTGCGGTGGCTTCGCGATCCGCGGCGGCAGGAAGTGGTTGCATCGCCCCGGGAATACTGCGAAACGCTCCATCGTCCTTCGGTTGGGGCCAACGGCCAGTTGTCGCAATATCCCCTGGGCGCCGTGAGCAACGATACGGCCGGCACGGCACTGGGGATCGATATGCGCCGGCCGGCCTTCTTCCGCATCGGTTACAACGCCGGCTCCCAGGAGCTGTACATTGCCTACGATTTGGGGCTGACACCGGAAAAGCCCTCGGCCCGAGTCCGTTTCTGCCGGTATGCGTTCGATCCGCAATGGGGTTTCCGCGCGGCGCTGGCGCAATACCGCGCCCTCTTCCCGGAGAGTTTCCGCGTTCGCGCCAAGCGTCAAGGGCTATGGATGCCATTTGCCAAGATCAGCGAGGTTGAGAGATTCGAGGACTTCGGCTTCGCCTTCAAAGAAGGCAATAACGAAACCGCGTTCGATGACCAACACGGATTCGACACGTTCCACTACGTGGAGCCGACCACCTGGTGGATGCGCATGGATCCGAGCTTGCCGCGAACAATGGATGCAGCCGAGGCGGAAGCCCGACGGCTGGCAGAGGCAGGCAACCGCCACGCCTTGGCCTTCCAGACCAGCGCATTCCACGATGAGAACGGGCGCCCGACGGCACGGCTGCTCGATACGCCCTGGTGCAACGGCGCCGTCTGGAGCATCAATACGATGCCTGGCATTGCAGGCGACGTCACCGGCTTCAACCTACACTGGAACGAGACCTATCGCAACGCGCACTACGGCCCGGACCGCAAGGCCGAGCTGGACGGCGAATACTTCGACTCGTGTGGCGGCTACGTAACGGCGGAACTGGACTATCGCCGCGACCATTTCGCAGCGGCAAAGACGCCCCTGACGTTTTCGATGGACGAGCGCCGGCCGGCCATCTACAAGGGCTGCATTCTGTTCGAGCAGATCGAGGCGGTGGCCGACGACATACACGCCCTGGGCAAGTTGACCATGGGCAACGGCGTACCCGGCGCCTTCTGCTGGCTGGTCGGGCTGATTGACGTGATGGGAACGGAGACGAACTGGCATCGCGACGGCCGCTGGCAGCCCATGTCCGACGAGCAGATGATCTACCGCCGCGCGCTGGCCGGAGGCAAACCGTACTGCTTCCTGATGAATACGGTGTTCGAAGACCTGAACGAAGACCTGGTTGAGCGGTACATGAAGCGTTCGCTGGCGTACGGCATGTTCCCCGGGTTCTTCAGCCATAATGCTTCGGAGGGGCATTTCTTCAATCGTCCGGAACTCTATAACCGGTATCGTCCGCTGCTGAAGCGCTATGTTCCCCTGTGCCGCCGTGTGGCCGAAGCCGGCTGGGAGCCAATCACCCTGGCGCACTCCGACAATCCCAAGGTGCATGTCGAGCGGTTCGGCAACCGGTGCCTCACCGTGCTGAACGACAGCGACGAACCGCAGACGGCAACCGTCCAGCTTGATGGAATCACGGCCAACCGGACCGCCGACTTGATGACCGGCCGGGAAGTAACCTGGCCTTCCGCCCGCACAACGATCACGCTGGCCGCTGAAGACGTGGCCGTACTCGATTTGCAGGCCGAATGAGATCGCGGCGAGTCCACTGCCTGGCAGCAGCCTGCTGCGACCCTTGATCTGCCTCGGCAGGCACGAGTTCTTCGGCCATTTCTTCCATCACGGCGTCGGTGGCGGCTTCATGCTGCTTCTGTGTATTTGCACGATCGCTTCTCGGGGAAACTGATCCTTTGCTTGGTTTTCCACCGGTCCAGCCCGACTCGAGTTCGGTGATGCCTGCTCCCGGCCCAACCATTTCGGAACTGCGCCGGCGCCCGTCGAGCCCGGAGCCCAACCCAGCCGTATCGCCGTCCAGCAGGACGTTGTCGTCACGTACATGTCCGTATACCGCGCCAGCGCCACTACAGACACCAGCCTCAAGGAACCTGCGGGTGGGCCGATCGTACTGGTGCATGCTGATGGATGGGGTGAATGGCACGGCAGGTCGCAGCAGCTCAACCAAGGCATGAAAATCGAAGACGCCCTCTGTCTGCACCGTCGTCGTTATTTGTTCGCCGTTAAGCGTGGCAAGGATGGTGTTGATGCCAATGCCAGAGCTGGTGAAGGTCGTTGCATAGCTCCCATCGCCGTTGTCGCGAACCGAACCAAAGGTCCCGCCTGCCGACCCGGGCGCCAGAGCAAAGGCGACTTCGAGGCCGCCCGTGGTGATATCTCTGCCCAGCGAGTCCTTCGCCTGCACCGTGATGTGGACGGTTCCCCCGCGATGGACCTGGCCCGACGAAACATCGACGGTGGAGGTCCTCGCCGAGGGCGGTGCGGCGACGACATTGGCTACGTACACCGTATCGCTGGTAACGTTCGCGCTCTGTACCGTGGCGTAAAGCTGGCCTATTGACAACAGGCCCGTGTTCAGCGTGACAGTCAGTTGCGAACTGGAGTCGGCCGACACACTCTTCACCGCACCCGCAATCGGGCCGGCTATCGTAGACAACAGCACAACGATGGTGCTTCCGGCGACAGTATCGCAATTCGCACCAGAGATCACAAGCGAACTTGCATCGCTCGGCAACTCGTCCACGGCTAGGGTGACCCCAGGCCCGCCAGCAACGATACGATTCCTCCTGCATCCGATTACCAGCTACGTAGGGTCAGCGCGAATGCTCCGATTCGACATGCTCCCTACCCTCGGTCATCCTTGGTACAATGGCTTGGCGCGCCAGTTGCACTTGCTGGGATCCGTGAGTGCGCCCGGTCGTGCGGCCGGTGGAATGAAGCCAGGTGTGCAAGAGTGGATCAGCGCGCGCCTGGCAACTGTGAACTTTTTGCACGGGAGTCTGTCAAATATGCGATTTCACACGAAGGCGTTTACCTCCCTCTTTCTGCTCTTTGCGTTTGCCGCGGCGGCCGTTTCAGGCATTGTGCTGTACGTGGCGCCGCGATGCCGGGTTGCGGATGATATTGGCTGGACGGTTATCCGGCTGGACAAGGAGCAGTGGGAATCGATTCACATCAACGCGGGCGTCTTCTTCACGCTTGCCGTCGTTCTGCATCTGGTCCTCAACTGGCCCCTACTGTGGGGTTACCTGAAGGCCAAGGGAGCGGCTTCCATCAACAGGAAGCTGGAACTGGCTGCCGCCGTCTTACTCGCCACAATCATGCTTGCAGGTTGTATCTTACGTGTGCCACCGTTCCAATCGATGGTGGAGTTGCATGACCATATCAAGGATTCCTGGGGGCGTCCCTTCGAAGCAGGCCGTGGCTCAGGTAGCGGGGCCCCAACCATCCAAGGACTCTCCGAACAGATGGGGCTCAGCACGGAGGAAATCCTTCAAGCCCTGGAGGCCGAAGGAATCCACCTGCCTGCCCCGGATGCAACGCTGCACGAAATTGCCGAAGCGAACAATATGCGGCCAGCCGATGTCCGAGCAGCCATCCGATATCGATTTCCGAACGCGACCGATGTGATTGGAGATAGTCCTGCCCAAGGGCAAGGCGGTGGTCGCGGTATGGGTGGTGGTCGCGGTATGGGTGGTGGTCGCGGTATGGGTGGTGGTGGCGGACAAGGCCGCGGCTTGGGCGGCGGACGCGGCATGGAGACCGGCCGGGGGGCGAATCAGGGGCAAGACACCGATTCCCCGCCGCAAGAATAGACCTTCCCTGCAAACGCTACGCTCGAAACCCCATACGTCACTCCTGACGGGAAGCCTCGTTCTCGCCCGGCTCGCTCTGCGTTCCGTTGTGCCGATGGTCGAACACGTGATCGTCGACCTCATGCACATGCTCCCGGAAATGGCCCGAGTCTTCCAGGTGTTGATGCGATCGCCTGCCATGCAACGCCGGTACGACAACCATGACACCGGCGACCTCGCCAATGGTCACGTCGATATGGAAGGTCTGCTGGATCACGTCCGGCGTAATGATTTCCCTTCCGCCTGAGGCAAGTACCTGGCCGTGGCCCAGCAGGATGAACCGGTCCGCAAATCGCAAGGCGTTGTCGATATTGTGGGTAACCACCAGCGTCGTCATGCCGAGATCTCGCGTTACCGCGTGCAGCAGGCTCATCACTTCAATCTGATTGACCGGATCGAGATGGTTGATCGGCTCGTCCAGCAACAGGACCTTCGGTTCCTGCGCCAGTGCGCGGGCCAGGACGACCTTCTGCAGTTCGCCTCCGCTAAGCTCCGTTGCAGGGCGCATGGCCAGATGCTCCAGCCGCACCAACCGCAAGAGCGACTCGGTCTTCTCCAGGTCGTCCGAATCCGTTCGTCCGCCGCCCTGCGTCTTCCTGCCCAGCAGCACTGCCTCGAACACAGTGCAGTAGGCCACCTCTTGCCGTTGGGGCATATACCCGAAATAACGCGCGATCTCCCGCCCCTTCATACCGGCCACCGCCTTGCCGTCGATCATCACTGTGCCGGCATGGGGACGAAGCAGGCGATTCAACGTCTTCAGTAAGGTCGTCTTCCCGGAACCGTTCTCGCCCAGGATGGCCGCAAGACAACCCTGCGGCAGTTCCAGATCGACCCCTCGCAGCACCTCCTCGCCGCAGTACGAGAAACGGACATCGCGGACCTGAAGCGTCATGACCGGATACTCCTGTGTCTTAGCAGCAGATACAGGAAGACCGGTCCCCCGGCAAACGAAGTGAGGATACCAACCGGCAGGACGACCGGGGCCATGATCGTACGGGCCAGCAGATCGGCCGCCAGCAGAAGCAACCCGCCGGCCAATGCCGAGTAAGGGAACAGGAAACGATGATCCTCGCCAACGACCATCCTTACCATATGTGGCGCAATCAGGCCCACAAACCCGATGACCCCCACAAACGCCGTGGCTACCGACGCAACCAACGCAGCAAGCACAAGGGCCGTCAGTCGAACCGGCGCAACGCTGACGCCGAGGCTCTTCGCTGCATCGTCTCCCCAGATCATCGCGTTGAAGTGCCAGGCGCGCCAAAGGAAATACACGCCTGCCGGCAACAGGACAGTCGTCATCAACCCCAGTTCAGGCCACTGCGCCTTCTTCAGATCGCCGAAGGTCCAGAACACGGCCGATGCCACCTCCGTATCCGAAGCGAAATACTGCAGCAGCATGGTTGCCGATCGGGCGACTTCGCTCATGGCCACTCCGGCCAAGATCAATGCGGCCGGTGAAAGGCCGCGCAGCGACGAAAAGAGCACGAGCGCCGTCACGGTAATCAACGAGCCGGCGAAAGCACATACGGCCAATACGTACGGCATCGACGCGATGGAGCCCTCCGTTTCCGTCGCGACGCTCGTTCCCGCGCCCAAGGCAATGATGGCAAACGTCGCCCCGAAAACGGCCCCTTGCGAAACGCCCAGCGTGAAGGGCGAAGCCAGCGGGTTTCGCAGCACGTTCTGCATGGCCGCGCCCGAAAGCCCAAGACACCCCCCGGCCAACAGCGCCGCCAATACCTGCGGAATGCGAATGCTCCACAATACGTGAAACGTGGCCTCGTCGCCGCCGGAGGTCCATGCCCGAAGCATATCGCCCAGGCCGATCGGATACGCTCCGGTCTGCATAGAGACGACCGTCACCACGGAGATCATTCCAACCAGCAGGCAGCCGAAGCCGACCTTTCGCCGCACATGCCGGGCATACTGCGATCTCACGTCTGTTTCCGGCATCTCACCACTCCACCGGTCCGGTCGCCGGAAACCGCAGAGTCCGGTAGGCTGGTATTTCCTGCTCGGGGCGCACGCCAAGGAAAACGGCCATGATCTCGCGGGCCTTCTCCTCGATATCGACGTCGCTGAACTGCTCCGGGTAGACGCATTTGCCGATGAAATAGGCGTTCAGCAAAGCCAGTTCGATGTTCGTATTGTAGTAGTTGTACGGCAATACGGAAAACACCTGCCCTGACTCGGCGGCCTTCAGAAGCCGGTAGAACTCTCCGTTCTTCTGAAAATCGTCGTCGAGGATCGAACGGCTGCCTGTATCGATGAAGATAAAATCGGGGTTCCAGAGCAGGATTTGCTCTTTGTCGATGAAGAAGTGCCCGGTCGTCTCCAGACTGTCCGCCAGATTGCGGACCCGAGCCAGTCGAGCCGGAGGATATCCGGCTTCCGTACTGGTCAGACCATGCGCACCCTTGTACGAGATTCCGCCGAAATAGGCCGCCGGCCGTTCGCTTGCTTCCAGCGTCTCGGTCCGCTCTTTCAGGTCTTCCTCCGCCGCCGCAAGATAAGCGTTGATGGCCGCCGCTCGCTGCCCCTCACCCAGCAGTTCGCCAAGGAGTGCGAGCGACCGCCGCGCCTCGTCGCGCCAGACCCCCAACGCCCCATACGACAGGTAGACGGCCGGAACGCCCGTCTTCGCCTGGATGTTGTCGAGTTGCGAAGGTTCCATGCTCACGGCCACGATCAGGTCGGGCCGGCACATCAGAAGCTGCTCGAAATCGGGCAGCACACCGGGCCCGCCGGCGCCCACCACCGGAAGCTCGCGAAACGCCTCACTCAATGTACTCGCATACGGCCGCTCGTACACATCCCGCGACATACGCCGCTCGAACTCCTCGATTCCGACAACCCGGTCGGCGGCGCCCAGGTAAGCCACAAGCCGCATTGCCCCGGGTCCCAACGCAACGAGGCGCTGCACCTTGTCCGGAACAGCCACGCTCCGGCCTGCCAGATCGGTTACGGCTCGGCCCTGCGATTCGGCCGGGCCGTCCGATCGGCGGCAGGACGAAAATACGGCGAGCAACGTCAGAAGCCCGACAAGAATCGCAGAGCGACGCATACGTCTGTGCATGTCATTACGGCCGTGTTTCAGGACTCTTTACAGGCCAAAGGCCTTCTGCATCTGCTCGCGCACCAGCGTCAGGCGCGCGACGTCGCCGCCGCCAACTTCGGCCGTAGCCCATCCGGTGAAACCGATATCGTCCAGCGCCTTGCGCACCTGATCCCAGGGCAAGTCGCCTTCACCAATGTCGGTAAATTTGTTCTGTGCCCGGCTGAAGCCCTTCACGTCAAGCTTCACGCAACGGTAGCCGAACTCGCGAATCCAATCGCCCGGTTGCCCGTACTTCCAATGGTTCCCGATGTCGTAGTACATGCCGACCCACGGGCTGTTGAAGCTATCGACGAACTTGACGAACTTCTCGGCCGATTGCTCGGGCGGGGCATCGTGATCGTAGAACATCTGGTTCCACACATTCTCGATCAGAATCGGCTGGCCCAAGGCCGCCGCGAGAGGCAGCAGGCTCTTGATCTCGTCGCGGCACCGCTGTTCGATCACCTCGGGCTCGCCATCGCTGCCGCGCCCCACAACGATCAAGACGCCATTGCCGCCGGCCGCATGGGAGACACGAATACAGTGCTCGATATTGGCCCGGCCCTTCGCTCGCTGTTCGGCATCGGGGCTGGTCAAACGGTTGCTCCAATGGGCATGATTGATTGCATTATGGACGAACACGCCCGACTGCCGCACGGCATCGCGCGCTTCTTCCGGCGTGTGGTTTCCGGCCTGATCGAAGTCGACGCCGTCGAATCCGGCCTCGCCGGCCATACGCAACCGCTCGACAAGCGACAACGGCTTGTCGCCCACTTTCGAGGCGATCATCCCCAACTTGCAAGAGAGCAGAATCCGCTTGCCTTCCGGCGGGCGAACGACAGTGGCATCCTTCGCCGCTTCCGGCTCCGCCGCTCCGATTCGGCCGCCGGCCGTTGCCGCAATGGCAGCCCCGGCCGCAAGAAAACCGCGACGACTAAGCGCCCCGGATCGATCAACTGCCTCAATGATGCGAGTCATGGTTTCTACTCCTGAACTAAGGGATAACGACAACCAACCAAAGATCAAGTATACACGCCCGCCAGGCGTAGAGCCAGCCAACCCCCCCTGCCGGCAAAACGCCGCCGCCAGCGAGGCGAAGCAGATTGCCTGACGGGTTCACGTGGTCCCTGCCGAAGTCAACGCCGCTTCAAGTCGCACAAGCATTTCGAGGAGCAATTCCGTCGGATCAACGACACGGCCAAGCAGCTCGCGCATCGTGGTCACCGTGGTCTGCAACTCGGCCGGGGCGTCGGCTAGCGTGTTGTTTGCATTCAGCCCGATGCCAATCACCAGTAGCCCGCCGGCCAGGCCTTCGATCAGAATCCCCGCCAGCTTGCGGTCGCCAACGTACACGTCGTTCGGCGGCTTCACCTCGGCGCGCATCGTTTCAGGCAAGACCGCATTGGCGCTTTCCGCCACCGCGTTTGCAACGCCAAGAGACAACGCCGCCGCATGACGCCGAGGATCGACGCGCCACACCGCCGGATCGGCCAGCAGGGAGAACGCCAGGCTGCCCTGGCCCGTCCACCAGCGATTGACGCCGCGTCCCCGGCCTGCCGTTTGACTGTCGGCCACGACCAGCAGCGGCAACTCGATCGGCGAACGGGCCGCCTCTTTCGCCCGATTGTTCGTCGAATCGATCACGGCGTAATGCTCTGCGGCGGCAACGAAGCTGTGGGCGACAACCCAGTCGAGATCAAGCGGTGGCACGGTCATGGAAAAGGCAGGGCGATAGTAGACCGGCGGAAATACGGTTCTCCGGCGCAACGATTTGCCGGCTGTTATTGGCTACGCCAGAACTGAGGAATAAAGAGTACCAGAATCACGTACAACTCGAGCCGACCCAGCATCATGAGCCAGATGAACAGCAACTTGGTGTACCAGTGAAAGCTGGAGTAATTCCGCGTCGCGCCAATCACGCCGATTCCGGGCCCGATATTGTTCAACGTCGCCGTCACGCAACTTGCCGCGTCAATAAGCTTGTTCTCCGGGCGTCCACCTCCGGCCGTCCAGGTGTCGTCTGGCTCGAATGCAACGGTGAACAGCCAGCCCACGACGCAGATGGCGAGAATCAGTCCGAAGTAGACGAGAATCTGCCGGCGGAGATCCTGTTCCGCAACTGGCTCGCCTCCAAGCCGCAGCGGCCGAACGACCGAAGGGTGAAATACTTGTTCCACTTCCAGGTGGAGAATCTTGGTGAAAAGGATGACGCGAATCACCTTGATCCCGCCTCCCGTGCTGCCCGCACTCGCGCCGACGAACATCAGAAGGAGCAGAAGGCCGCGGGCAAGACTGTTCCATCGGTCGAAATCGTCGGTGCAGAAACCGGTTGTGGTCATAATGGAGACCACCTGGAAGACGCTGTAGCACGCGGCGTCGGCAATTTGTTGGCCGTGGGGAGCCGGCGGTTCCTCGCCTTTCTGCTCCGCCGCGGCGCGGTTCATGCCGGTCGGACCGGCGAAGTCGCCGGAATACAGGCCGACCCCCGTTATCAACAAAGACGCCACGAGCAGAATCATCACGTAGGTACGGCACTCGACGTCCGACCACAATCGGCGAAACTTGCCGAGCGCGGCGAAGTACAGGAGCATGAAGTTCATTCCGCCCAAGACCATGAACAGGGCAATGGTCATTTCAATCAGCGGCGCATTCAGACCTTCAACGTTCCGAAAATGCCCCACGCTGGCGTTGTAGGTGCTGAATCCACCAGTCGCCATCGTACTGAAGGCATGGCACAGGGCGTCGAATACCGACAGCCCCTGCAACACGAGCAGGAGCGTCAAGATGGCGTTCAGCGCCGCGTAGATGAAAAACAGCACCCAGGCCGTATGCTGCATGCGAGCTTGCTGGCTGGAGTGGCTGGGACCGGGCATTTCCGCCTGCATGAGTGCCTTGCCCGCCGACCCTTGCCCCAGGATGGCCACGAACAGAACGATAATCCCCAAGCCGCCCAAGAAATGCGTGCTGGATCGCCAGAAGAGGATGCACCGCGGAACCAACGCCGGATCTTCCAATTGGGTGAGCACGGTCGCGCCGGTCGTGCTGAACCCGGACTGCGCCTCGAACATGGCGTCGACCGGCGACATGGGATGCCCCGGTGCATATTCGGCCCCACAGAGCAGGTAGGGGATGGCCCCGAGCAGCGTGGCCAGAACCCAGGTGAGGCCGACGACGGCCATTGCCTCCTTGCGGAACAGGTGCTTCTGCGGGCCGCGCCCCACATAGCTCAACAGCCCGGCCACAACAAAGCATATGGCAATCGCGCCCAGCAAGGCGTAGAATCCGCGCGACTCGTGCTCCCATTCGCCACCCAGAGCCTGCAGCGCCCAGGGCAGACTGAACACCATCGTCACACCGATCAGTGCGGCGACAAGGCCCAGCATCTTGCACAGCAGGCGGAAGTCCATGATTCAAGCCTTCTACCCGTTGTTGCTGAACATGCCCACCGTCTGGTCGATCGCGTCGGTTTCGACCAGCGCCACGACCGTGTCGCCCGGGGCAAAGCGATAACCGGCCCCGGGGACCACGACGTAACTCTCGCGAATGACGGCGCCAATCAGACACTGCCGCGGCAATGCAAGCGAAGCCAACGCTTGCTGCGTTGCAAGCGACCGTTCCGCCACCTCGATTTCCAGGATTTCGATTCGGTCGTCAATCGAAAGCGGCATGCGGGAAATCACGGCCCCCGTGTTGAGAAACGCCATGATCTGCCGGGCGATGACTTTGCGCGGACTGACCGTGTGGTCGATACCGAGCTTGGCGACGACGTTGGCGTAATCGGGACGATCCACGATGCACAGAATCGCGCCCGCGCCCAATTCCCGAGCCTCGACGCATGCCATGATGCTGTCTTCATCGTCGCCGGTGCACGCCACAAACACGTCGGCGCTGCCGACGCGTTCCTCTTCCAGACTCGCTCGCCGCTGGACGTCGGCATGGACAACCGTCGTGTGCTTCAACACGCCGGCCAGAAACTCGCATCGCTGCCGGTGGCGTTCCATCAAGACGACGTTGAACCGTCCCGCTTCGAGCACGCGAGCAAGCTGAAACCCGGTCTCTCCGCCCCCGGCAATTACCACGTTGCGTTTCGGCGGCAGTTCACGCTGAAACAGAACGCGAACCTTATCGATTTCCTCCCGAGAACCGATCAGGCTGATCCGGTCATCGGCGGCAACGTGATCCGTCGCCCCCGCAATGCGCATCCGCCCGCCTCGGTTGATCGATCCGATGCGAACGTCCGATGGGAGATTGAGATCCTTCAAATCCACGCCGATGGCGGCACTCTTCTCCGAAACGGCCAACTCCTGCATTTCCAGTTCGCCGCGCGCAAAATTCTCGACGGCAATAGCGCCCGGATGACGAATCTCACGGGCAAGCTCCATGGCCGAAAGGTGCTCCAGGCTCAGCAGCCGATCGATGGCGAAATGCCGCTGATAGTCGAACGTGCTCACGTCGCGGAACACCGGGGCGCGAACCCGCGCCACCGCGCGCCGGGCGCCCATCGCCTTCGCAATGGTCGCCCCCACAAGATTCACATCATCAACGCCCGTCACCGCCAGACACAGGTCCGCCCCAATCACGTCCGCCTGGAAGAGCGTCGTTGCGTGAGACGCAGAACCGGTGACCACACGCGCATCGAGTTCGTCATTCGCTCGCCGGCATGTATCGGCGTCGCTATCGACCAGCGTAACGCTGTGCCCGCCGCCGCATAAACGGTTGGCAATCGATGTCCCAACCGTACCCGCTCCCAACACGACAATCCTCATGCATTCCCCCTAAGCAACCTGCACAATGCTTGCGCGTTCACAGCCCCGTAACCGTTCCGGCAAATCATGGCAATCAGGCGATCATTGCGAAGCATTGCTTGGTCCAGAGCGATATGGGTGCGTTGCCCGGCGAGTCACAGACGCCAGGAAATCATGACCAGAACGACGAAGATCACCGCCATGAACCCGATAATCCACAGCGCAAGCCTGCCGGCGTGCGCAAGAATCGAAGCCATCGGCTCGTGCCGTGTCGCGGCGTACACCAGGCTCACCGCGATAATCAGCGGTAGCGCGTACCACATATCATTCACTTGCGCAATCAACAGAGTCGGGTCCATAAGTGCAACATAACACAGGTTTCGAAAGCTCGGGATTCGGTGCCCGAGGCCCAGTCCTCAGCGATCGTCTTCGCCGTCCTCCTCCGCCTCCTCCGCCTCTTCCTTCTTGTCTGGCGTCGCAACCGGCCCACCCCAGGCATCGTAAACCGCCAAGATGTTAAGCAACCCGGCAATGGCAGTGAACACCGTCCCCAGCTCGAAATAACGCGATAGCTGACTGTGAAGCTCATGCGCCGTGGGCTGGTCGCCATTGACGTTCTCCGGCCCGGCCAGACTGCTCGGATGCCGGGGCGGCGCCTCGAACCCTCCCAGCCAAACGCGCCGATTGTTCGCCATCCGATTGGCCTGAATCAGCGCCGGCATGGCCACCAGCCCCGCTCCCGCCTGGCAAAGATAGAACAATCGCTTGTCGCCCGGACGCCAGGAGTAGTACACCACACGCCCGTACCATCCCTTCTCCGGCAGACTGCCCAGGGCAAGCCCATAGGCAAACGTGGACATGATGCAAAGAAAATACAGCGCCGCCTTGGCAAAACGCCGTTGATACAGATGTCCCAAACCTGGCGCCAGCCAAGCCAATACGGCAGCCACCAGGGGGTCCCGAAGATCGATCGCTTCGCCGGACTCGTGTTCCGTCGCTTGCTCGTTCACGTAACCTCTTTCTCCAATTGGAAGGGAAGGAATCGAGCTACACGTGCACCGGAAGGGGCACAACCCACTGCTCGCAGAAGGCTACAATCCGATCGATCGGCGCGTCTGGCCTCCATGAACACTGGGCAATCACCCCGCCGCTGCCGAAATCGAACGCCCGTCGCACACGCAACGCCGCTTCACGCACCTCCGCAACGGTGCCTCGCGACAGGATGTCCGAGCAGTCCGAACCGGTCCAAAATGCAATTCTCCCGCGAAATCGTTGCGCAATCTTCGCCATGTCCATGCACTCGAAGCAGCAGTGAACCGCATCCACACCCATACGAACCATGTCGCCCAGCAACTCCGTCACATTCCCCGAACTGCGGAAAAACACCATCTTATCATGATCGTGCAGCGTCTTACAGTACTCGCGGTACAAAGGCCGAAACAACTCACGCCAAACCTCCTGCGGCACAAGCAGGCCGTCCGCCGATCCCCAATCGTCGCCCAACACCATGCCGTCCACCTGCGAACCGGCCCACAAACCAACCTCCGCCTGACAAAAGGCGTGCACCATGTCCAGCAACGTCCGTATCCCCTTCACACCGCTTTCCAGGTCCTTGCGCACCAACTCCGGACCTCGTAATTGCTGCAGCCAATGCAAGGGGCTCACCTCAACCGGGGCCAGTACAAATCGGTGGCTCTGCTCACAAAACCGGTCCACTTTTGTCAACTTGGCCCCTTTCAGACACTCCAATGGCGGGCTGTATTTGCCCAGGTTCCGAAGGTCGCTAAGCGGCCGTTCTACGATTTGCTCCTCTTGGCCCTCCCGAGAAACCTGCCACACGCACCCCCATGAATCCGTAATTTGTCCGTTGGAAGCACGCTTGCCCGCCGAACAGGCCCCGAGGGCATACGGCGATTCTGGCCGGACAAGATCGGCAGGAAACCGTACTTCAATCTCGGCGACGTCGTCCGAGCGGTCAATCGCCACTTGCGGATCAATCCATAGATCCCGCGGGATGCGATCCACCGGCTCGTGACTAAGCGCACGAAGGACCAATTCGCGCGATGTCATCTTGGCAAACACTCCTATTGGGCCACTGATTGTGCGTGTGCAAACCACAAACCGGGCAGATTAGTCCATCGACCAGAGGGCGTCAACTATGGGGAAGCTTTTTCCAACGTCCGGTTCACCTGTTTGTAGCATATACTTCAGATGGCCTGCCGCAAGACCCTGTGGCTTCACAACCGACCAAGTACGGACCACAAGTCACCCCAACAAGGCGGCCCGACCCCCCGGCAGTAACCGCCTCAGTCCGCTACCAATTGCCCGCTCATATCCAGAGGTGCGCCACCGTGTCGCTGTTCAACAAGAAAAACGACCGTGAAATCCAAAGCTTCCTGCTCAAAGTCGTCAATAACAACTGCCAGGAGCTTCGCGCCCTCATGGACGGCCCACGCAGCGAAAGCCGCGTACCCATGGTGGGAGTCGTCCTGGTTATACCCATGGTCAAAGACGACCTGGCGATCGGGCAGGCGTTTACCGCCATCACAAAAGAGGTATCGACCACCGGAATGTCACTCGTGCTTTCTGAACCCCGCGGACTCAACGAGGTGATCGTTGGTGTACGATGGGAGGGCGATATGACCTACCTTCGCGCAGTGGCTAAACACCTAAACCCCCTGGGCGGAGGGTTCTTCCAACTCGGTCTTCGGGTTACCGCGCTTGCCCACCCTAGCGACTATCCGCAACTCGAGTCGCTCAGCGTTTAGCCCGGGTGATTCATCTACGTAGGGTGGGTCAAGGTCGCGTAGATCGTTGGTGGGTCCGCACAAGCCGCAACCAAGCTGATTCACAGCCCGCCGCCTGGAATAAGGTCGGCATCAGCGACCGATGACCCACCAAAGAAGCGACTTGTTTGACCCACCCTACGTAGATGAATAATCCGGGTTAGCCTCTGCCTGCAGACAAAACGCAACCCCCTCCGCAGGACCACATTTGTCGCGAAACGCGGTTTCTTTCCACCTCGCGCGAACCCCGTCTTCTGTATAGACAGATTTTCTGCTCGCCCGACGACGTTCGATGGCAGAACTGCAACCTATATAAAACTAACGGTGGTATCTGTCAAAAACCCAGGTTGGTGTGCCGTGCCCACTGAGCATCACACCACAACAGCACCCTTTTCGTTGGAAGACCACAATGAGCGTCAAAATTCGAATCGCCGGAATGGTAGGACTGTGCATTGTTGCACTGGTCGGAATTGTCCTAATGGGTTGGCAAACTCTGGGCGGCGTTACCCGGGGACTCAACCAGATTGTCCACGAGGAATTCCTCGCGCTGATCGACAATGAAATCACTCCGTTGATCGAAAACGAAATGCAGCCGCTGATCAACGAAGACATCGCCAAGCTCCAGGGCTATCGGGAGAGCATCGCCCTGATGCTGGAAGCCGATCGCGACGTACATCAGGCGTTCATTGCCGAACTGAATATGGCGAACGCCAAGGATGACGATGCCAAAAAGGCAGCCAGCGAAGCCAACCAGGAGAACATCGAGCAAGCCCGCGAACGTATGACGAAGGCCTCCAAGTTCTTCGAAGGCCCGGCAACCGCCGAACTCTACCGGAAGTTCGAGTCGGCATTTGATAATTGGGTGAAGCATACGCGCGGCATCGTTGAGGGAAACGGCGGCGCCGTTGCGGCATCACCGGCACAAGGGAACGCCGCCTTCGTCGCCATGCGGGAGTTGGCCGATCAACTGCAGACGCTTCAGTACGACGCCTTCGACAAGGAAGTCGCAGCAATTGAACTCTCGAAACAGCCCACCGATCGCAAACAACAGAAGACCGCCAACAAGGAGAAGAGCCCGGCCGTTGCCAAGCTGCACAGGTATCTGCAAAGCGTGGCCCTACTGCAGGAAGCCGATCGTAACGTGCATCAGGCTTTCATTGCCCAGTTGAACATGGCGAATGTCAAGGACGATGACGACAAGAACGTAATCGCCGAAATCAACCAGGAAAACGTGGAACAGGCGCGCCATTCTATCGTCGAAGCCTCGAAGGCGTTCGAAGATCCAGCCGCCGCAGACCTTTATCAGAAGTTCAATACCGCCTTCTCCGACTGGGTGGAACGCTCGCAAACGGCTATCCAGCAGTACGATGCCGATAACCGGACCGAACGCGTCGTGGACAATGCAGCGTTCAGCACCATGCGCGACCTGCTCGACCAGTTGCAGAAGCTCCAATACGGCGCCATCGATCGGCAAGTGGCCGTGATCGAAGCCGAGCAACAGGCCGCAATGCAGTCGCAACAGCAGGCGGCCGGACAGGAGTCCGGAGCCGATCTTGCAAAACTGCAGAAGTGCCGCCAGAGCATCGCACTGATGCAGGAAGCCGACCGCAAAATGCACCAGGCCATGATTGCCGAGCTGACTCTCGTCGCCTCTGCCGACCCAACAACGCGGTCGGCAGCGGCGAAAGCTACCGAAGACAGCATCGAGCAGGCACGGCAGCGCATGATCGATGCGTCAAAGCTGTTCGATAGTGCGACAACAGGCGAACTCTATCCAAAGTTCGAGGCGGCCTTCAACGATTGGGCCGACCGTTCGCGCAGCATCGTGCAGCAATACGCTGCCGAGAGTGAGGCGGCCGCGGCGGCGGATAACGCCGCATTCGACACCATGCGAGATCTGGTCGATCAGTTGCAAGGGCTTCAATACGAGGCCATCGACAAACAGATGGCCGCCATTGATGCCACCAAGCAGACCATCGACCAGAAACAGCAGCAGATGGCTGACCAGAAACAGAAGGTCATCGACACGGCTACGGCCATCGAGGCGCAGGCAGAAAATCGAACCTTCGTGTTCATCTGCATCGGCGTCGTCGCCACCGTCCTGGTGGGCATCTTCGGCGCCCTGCTCTCCCGGTCTATCCTGAAGCCACTGAAGGACTGCATGGAGAGCATCGTCGCCTTGGCCAACCACAGTTTCGGTCGAAAATGCACCGTCAAGAGCCGTGACGAACTCGGCCAGATCGGTACGGCAATCAATCAATCGATCGATGCCACCAAGAAGGCGTTCGACGACATCGATGAAGCGGCGAAACGGGAAGCTCAGGCGCGTGAAGAACGCGCCGAGGCAGAACGCCAGCAGGCCGAGCGCGAACGCAAGCTCGAAGCCGAAAGGGCCGAGACCGAACGACTGCAGTTGGAAAAGGAGCAACGACAACGCGAAGAGCACGCCCAGATGGAACGCGAACAGGCCGAAAAGGAACGCGCCGCCGCCGAACGGCTGCGCAATAAGGTCAACATCCTTCTCGAAGTCGTCAACGCCGCCGCCGACGGCGATCTGACCGGAAAAATCGAAATCGAAGGCGACGAGGCTATCGACGAACTCGCTGCCGGAATCGCAAAAATGCTCGCCGATCTGCGAGGACTGCTCGGCCAGGTGACGGAATCTGCGGAACAGTTCGCCGAAGGATCGCGCGTGATTGCCGAAAGCTCGCAGACCCTCGCCTCAGGAGCCCAGAACCAAAGCTCCACCATCGAGCAGATGTCCGCCTCGATCGAAGAACTCACCCGGTCGATCGAAGCCGTCAAGACGGATGCCGGGGAAGCCGATACCGTGGCCAAGCAAACGAGCCGGCTGGCGGAGCAGGGTGGCTCGGCGGTCCAGAAGTCCATCGAGGCGATGGAGCTCATCCGGACCAGCTCGCAGCAAATCGGCGAAATCATCCAAGTCATCTCGGAAATCGCCAGCCAAACGAACCTTCTCGCTCTCAATGCCGCCATCGAGGCCGCACGGGCAGGCGAGCACGGCATGGGCTTCGCCGTCGTCGCTGACGAGGTCCGGAAACTGGCCGAGCGAAGCAACCAGGCGGCAGGCGAAATCACTTCGCTCATCAAGGAATCGAGCGAACGCGTCGAGGAGGGAGCAACGCTGAGCGAGGAAACCGGAAAGTCGCTTAAGGAAATCATCCAAGGCGTGGAAACCACCGCGAAGAAGATCTCGCAAATCGCCGCGGCCACCATGGAGCAGGCAACCAACGCCCATGAGGTGTCGTCGGCCATCGAGAACGTGGCTGCCGTTACCGAAGAAACCGCAGCCGGCAGCGAGGAAATGGCCTCCAGTAGCGAGCAACTGGGCGCCCAAGCCGGCACTCTGAGGCAACTGGTCGGTCATTTCCACACCTAGACGCCCGGCCGAATAGGGCGGCATTGTGCCGCAGACAACGCGAAATCGTCCAACTGCCCTCTTCCAAACGAAGGGGGCAGTTGTGTTTTACCAGTTCGTCCGCCGCATCCGGCGGGCAAGTCGCGCCGCGGTCGATTGCGGAACGCCCTCGTGGCCCGCATCCATCGCCACCAGCGAGTCCAGCATCCCCTGGGTGTCGCCCACCATGTTCGTCAGTCGCATCAGCCACAGCGAACGGAACATGCCGGTCGAGTCGAACAACTCTGCCGGGAAACACGCAAGTACGCTCGAAGCAATCTGCCCGTTCAGATCCGCGTTCGGGCTCTCGCCTCCCGGCCCCTGCTGGAATGCCGCTCGCAATGAAGAGAGCACCAGGGGCCATGCATGACGGCCGCCGGCAAGATTGCTCCGGTAACTCAAGTCTTCCGCAAAATCGTTCGCCCGATCCGGCTCGATCGCAAACTCGGCCACGTCTTCCAGGCCGGTCAGATATCCGACCAGCAGATCGGTCCACCGCTCGCACCGGCGCCGAATGCCATTCAGCCGCATCGCCCATGCCGTATCGATCGTCGAGGCGCGCACAAGTAAGGTCAGCACGCGATGCCTCGCTTCCAAATGCCCAATCAGCACGCTGCGAGCGATCGGCTCGACATCGTGCGTACCCCGGCGCCGATCGTAAGCGCTCAGAACGGCCGCCCAAACACGCGTCAGCACCTCTCCGGTAAGAATCTCCTCCAGAAGCGATTCCGGAAATGGCCGAGTATCCGATTGCTGCTTCCCACCCGAACGCACAGCCTGGTGAACGTCCATCGATTTCAACGCCCGACACCAGCGATCCAGCCGACATTTCGATGCCACCCAGTACTGCTCAATCGCGCATTCCGATACCTGGCCTTTGCCTCGTACCAGAACGGGACCATGGGCCGAAATGATCGCAGCCAGTTCCACCAATTCGCGGGCGTGCATAAGCAACTCGTTGTGGGCAAGCGAAAGGGCTGCATGCACCGGGAGAGCCTGAGGGGACCAAGGCTCTCCCAGTGCCGAAGCCACGGGACAAGTAGTGGGACGAAGAGCACACGCCGTGCCCAAACACGCCGTCCAGCCGAAATTGAACACCTAAACCCTTGCAGAATCACAAGTTACATCCACCTTCCCCCAACACACGTCTCGCCAAACGCCGCCCGGACGCGTTGACCGAAAACAACGCGTCGCCTTCCTGCAACATGCGACCCAGAAACCGAAGCTGGCGCCTTCGCCTTGAAGCTCAATCGAAGGCCCCGTGCGCAAACCAGCGGCCATTGTCCAGACGCCGAAAGAGCCATAACCGGCGACCGGACCCCGTTTCCACCACGTAATAGTCGCGGGCAATCGGCCGGCCGCGCCACCAGCCGGTTTCTATGCGTTCCGGACCCCAGCTTGCAGCCACGGAATGCTCTTCTCCTTCGAAATCAAAACGCGACAGAAGACCGACTCGGCGCTCGCGGTCATGGAATGCCGAATCGGGAATGTCCTGATGCACAACTACCCCGGGAACAGCGCGAAGGGCTATTGGCTGCGCAAACAATACGAGCGGCCGCGGAAATCGCTGGAGTCCTTCGGAGCACTTTGACACCGCCGGAACGCCCCTTCTTCCTGCGCGCCGACGACTCGCTGCGCCAAGGAGCGGCTCCCCGCGCCAAGCACGCTCCGGCTGCGCGTCGGCCAGAAGGCGAACCCGAACAACCCTCTCACGCCCCAACCGGCTGCTGAGCTGTTCCACAAGCCGTTCCAAAGCATCTCCGGCCGGCTGTTCCAAAGAGACTGGCGAACCACCGTCGAACAGAGAGAGTTGCCGATGAACGAGCGGTCCCGTCTCCACGGCCGATACTTCGATCCCCATGACCGGGCCAACCAGGGACTCCCGTTCAAGCTTCAGTTGCAGCAGTTCCAGAATTCGCTTCGCATCGACCGTGGGACGAAACAAGCCCACCACAAAACGCACCGCCGCTCCGGGACGGAATATGCCCGAAATTCCCCCCGTCTCGTCCGTCTTGCAGCCCCCGCTCTCCGATGGCAAAAGGAACCGCTCTTCCGGCTGCTCGGCGTTCGGCAGACAGTCCAGTCGGCACTCCACGCGAGTCGCACCTCGGCCCGCGCCATGTAGCTTCTGGGCGAGCTGTTCCACAATGTGCCGAAGCGCCGCGTCGATTGTCGCACGCTGTCGCGATGGCGGATCGGCCTCCCAGCAGGCTATAAACTCCGGCCGGGGACGAACGCCCAGAATAGGTTCCGCACAAATCCCCGCAGCTCGGTCCCACCGTCGTAGCGGTTCCGGCCCCAATCGCGCGACAATTTCCGCCCGTGGAAGTGCGGCCAACTGGCCAATCAGATCGACTCCCAATTCGTGCAGCGTTGCGGTAGTTCCTTCCGGCAACCGTAACGATTCGATCGGCAACAGTCGGAGTGCGGCAGGTGTTTCTCCAGGGGGAATCGCGAGGAAAGGAACTCGCTCAACAAGAAATGCCGGGTGAAAATGCGCAATCGCCCACGCCCCCGACGGCGTACCCGCCACAGCCACCCGAACCCGCAACCTCGCAGCGACAAATCCCGCAACAAGCTGCCGGATCAAGCTGTTCTCACCGCCGAATCGGGGCGCCGTCCCCGTAATATCCATCAGCAAACTGTCCGGTTGCGAAGAATCGTCTACGCCTACCAATGGACTGAATCGCCCGCAACGTTCCGCCCACTGAAGCAGCACCTGGCGATCGATGTCAGGTTCATAGGGAAGCAAGATCGGGGCGGCGACCGAAGCCGAAACACCACCCTGCAGAAGCGACATAACCTCGGCAATCGGTTGCCGTCGCACAATACCTAACGCCGCCGCCTCGTGCGAACAGGCAACAACTCGTTCCCCACTGCCTGCCGCGCCACGAAGCACCAGGGGACGCCCTTCAAGCTCCGGCTGCACGGCGCGGAGCCGCTGGATCGGCCAGTTGGGAAATTGTATGCATAGAATGCGTTTCATCGTCCATTTCCACGTCGACCGTTCGGCCGGCCGTCACACCACGGCATCGCAAAAGGTGCAATCGCAAACGCCGACGCGTCTCTACGCCGGTGGGGAACGTCTCGACTCCCAGGCGAACTTCGGCCCAGCTAGGCTCCCGCTTGGCCGCCGCAGGCCGAATCAATAATCCCAGCACGCCACTTTCCTCAGCAGCAAGCTGCCAGCGGCGAAAACAGGCCGCCTCGATCCGACGAGGCCAGGCCAACACTGCCCCCACACCCCTGCACCGAAGCGACTGGTCAATCGCCCAAAACTGCTCGTCCTGCGTCTTTGCCCGAACGACTACCAGTTGCTTCGGGTCCATACCCATCTCCACCGCGGCAGGTGGGTAAAACTGCCCTCGCCGATCGACCACCACAAGCACACGACCCGTGCACAACGCCTGCCGCGACGCCTGAATGGCCAGGCCAACCGCACCATCCCCCACTCCATCCGCGAACCACTCAACAAGCGTACCGAAGAGGAATCCCCCCTGCGGAAGCACCGCATCGAGCGGTGGACAATTGCTGGAAACAACCGTATCACTCCTTTCCGGGCGATAGGTTGCCTCCATCTGCGCAATTCGCGTCTGCAATTGCTCAATCGTAGAGCCGATCCGAAAACGGCAGGCTGAATCCCGCATATTGCGCCTCGTAATTCATGCAGGTACGACGTGCAGGACGTCTGCCCCCCTTTTCGGACAACCCCCGCATCGTTCGCGCACTGGGATATTCCATCACATCGGCACCGTGAATGTACAACTGTACACTATTCGGCGATGTTGTCAAGTGGGAAGAGGTGCATTTCCTGCCTGCACTACCCGACTTGCTGGTCGCGAACGACTATCCTTCTTGCGACGCACCTTGCTCGTCCCCTCTACTGAACCATTCCGCGAACACCTCTCTCCCACGCAGCCGCATTACCTGTCCTTGTGTTTGACCATTCTACGAGTCCCGAAGGGACGTTCCTAAACCAGCCCGGGGTGGAGCCGATGCGAGCGGTGCGAGCAAGGCGTAACCCCGGGTTCGCACAATAGAAATCCCCGCAAGCCCAACGGGCTGGCCCTAGACGCTCCTCGCATGCAAACATCCCAGTTCGCGCGTTCCCGATTTCCCAACTCCGATCTGCGATCTCCGATTCCCTGGTTCTCGACGTTCGTAGTCCCGCCTTTAGGCGGTCTTCTCCCGGATTATTCATCTGCGTAGGGTAGGTCAAGGTCGCGTAAATCACTGGTGGGTCCGCACAAGCCGCAGGGTGCAGGAACGGGCCTGCATTTCACGGAAGAGCCGGAACGAAGAACCCTAGGGGAACGCAGCGAAATGGGAGGACGAAACGCTGCGCCCCCTAGGGCGTCCGGGGGTTGCGCGGTTGGTTAGGTCGTCTTGAAACGAACCACCAGTTCCTGGAGAGCCGATGCCTGGGCCCCGAGTTCCTCACTGGAGGAAGCCATCTCCTCGCTACCGGCGGCAGTCTGCTCGGTCACCTGGGCCACGCCCTGGATCGCTTTGGATACCTCGTTGGCATTTGCCGCCTGCTCTACCGTAGCTGTGGCAATTTCGGCGATCTTGGCTGCCGTCGATTCGATTCCCTCGACGATCTGCGTGAACGACTTGCCCGTCTCCTCGCTCAGTTGGGCCCCCTCCTCCACCCGAACAGTCGATTCCTTGATCAGCGTGGAGATTTCGCGAGCTGCCTGATTCGAACGTTCGGCCAACTTGCGGACTTCATCAGCCACGACAGCAAAGCCCATCCCATGCTCGCCGGCCCGGGCTGCTTCGATGGCCGCATTCAAGGCCAGAAGGTTGGTCTGGCTGGCAATCTCGGAGATAACCTGAATGATCTCCGAGATCTGGTTGGAACTGGTCCGGATCAGATCCATGGCCTCGACTGACTTCCGTACCGCTCCCCCGCCCTCCTCGGCCAGTGTGGTGGCGCGGCGCGCCATCTGGTCGGCTTCCTGGGCATTGCTCTTGACACCGTCGATCGAGCGGGCCAATTCCTCGATCGACGCGCTCATCTGTTCGACCCCCGAGCTTTGCGATTGGGCTCCTTGAGCGAGTGTCTGGGAGCTTTCGGCGATCACCCGCGACCCCTCGTTGAACTGCGACGCACTCTCGGTTACCCGGCCGATCACGCCCGAAAGATCCTCAAGCATCTTCTTGATGCCCGCCGCGAGTTCGTCAATCGCTTCGTCGCCTTCGACCGTGACCTTCCGGGTCAGATCGCCCGTCGCGGCCGCATTGACCACGGTCAGCAACTGGTCGACTTTTTGGCGAAGCACTTCCGCCTTCTGCCGGTCGCGTTCGGCCTGTTCGCGTTCCGCGACTGCCTGCTCTTCCTTGCGACGGCGTTCCTCTTCGGCGTGCTGCTGTTCCAAGGCAGCTTCCTCGTCTTTGCGACGCTGCTCCTCTTCGGCGCGGCGGCGCTCCTCCTCCGCCCGCTGTGCTTGCAGTTCCTTCTCGCGCTCACCAGCTTCCTTGATGTCGTCCATCATCTTGACGCTGCCGTCAATCGACTGGTTCAAAGCTACCGCCATCTGGCCGACCTCGTCCTTCGTGTGAACATCCAGCCGCAGGCTATAGTCGCCCTGGGCCACGGCCTCGCAGACAGTGACGGCCTTGCGTAACGGTTTGACGATTGTCCGGGCGATGAACACACCGAGGCCCATGGCCAGCAGGACGCCGCCGGCAATCGCCCCGATCAGCATCGTGCGGCCCGTCAGGTAAGCCGCGTGGCTTTCGTCGAAGGTCTTCACGCCGAGTTCTTCTTTAGTGTCGGCCAGGGCATTCAGCGCTTGTACGACGTCCGCAACGGCCCCCCCGCCCTGGCGAAGTTCGGCCAGCGCTTCGTCGCGATGGTTGGCGGCTGCTTTGGTGAAAACGTTGTCGACAA
Source organism: Thermoguttaceae bacterium (assembly GCA_040772845.1). Classification (GTDB taxonomy): domain Bacteria; phylum Planctomycetota; class Planctomycetia; order Pirellulales; family Thermoguttaceae; genus PWXP01. The sequence goes on along the minus strand of JAXGXG010000001.1, from coordinate 5,568,601 downwards.
TTGCCAGGTAACGATTGAGAGCGTCGGTGGTCTTGGCCAGTTCGGCCTTGCCTTTCTCGGTCACCAACGTCTTGCCGGCGTCGTCCAGGTTCTTATGGATTGAAGCGATGTACTGGTCGGCATTGGCTCGCAACGGCGGGATCCTGGAACCGTCCGCAGCAATGATTGCCTCACGCACTTCCCGGGCGATGAACATCAAGTCGAGGTTTGCGTCCTTCAGGCTGGTGAGCCCCTTCATGTCGCGTTCATATAGCGTGGCGAGCATTCGGTTGATCTCCGACATCCCCGACACGCCCGTGTAGCCTACACCTGCCATTACCAGACAGACAAGGGCAAAGCCGAGAAGCAGCTTCTTCATCGTACTCAGGTTGAAGAACCATGTCATCCGCGAGTTCCTTTCCAATAGAGGTTGTTGATCCACTACCGTCTGTTTGGATTCATAGGACCACGTCCCGATGCCGTCATGTCGTATTTGCCATCCGGGTGCGATCACTGCAAACGGCAGCTCCGCCAGCCAAACAAGCTGGACTACAAAAGATGTAGCTCGCCCTCAAATGGCTTCAATCCCCGTGTTCTTGGTATTGAATCCCCAGTCGCACTAGGCAGTAGCGCCCCACAAGGTCTGTCCCATCCGTTCGATCCGCTACGTCCGGTAGACGCTCCGTGCAGGTTTCCTCAAAAAGAGCCTTCAAACGGACATACAACGCCGGGATCGTTGCCGATAGATACCCCAGAACGACGAACCCCTCATCGCTCTGGGAATGTCCTGGTTTCGGTTCATGCCTGAAGAGGGGCGCCCTTCAACCGCCGAGACAAGATATGAGTCCCCACGTCGGTAACGATGCTCTCAAAGGGCTGACGCACAATGGCCCGGCCGCCTCTTCTACGTCGGCCCGTTCCTGCAGTTACGCGTCGCGCGCCAGCCGTAGCCCGAAGCAATGCGTGACATTTCTTGAATCGCTGGGAGATGTGATTGTCCAACACGGCCACAGCCTGGAACAAATGCTTGCCGGCCTGGTGAACCTGCTCCCTTCGGTCTGCCGCTCGCCCGAATCGTACTGCGCCCAGGCGATTGTGCGCGATCGGTGTTTTAGCACGCCCAACTGGAGCGACTCTCCCTGGATGGCTGAGGCCGAAATCCGTTCGCAAGGAACATCAGTAGGTAGACTCCAATTGGCCCACTCGGCCCCGCGCCCCAACGCAAGAAGACGTTCGATTCCGCGTGATGAATATAGCATTCTGGTCTTCGTGGCCGCCCTCATGGGGAAAACCGTGGAACGCCTGGAGGCCATTGCCCAGCTTCAGAAGACCGTGGAGTACTTGCGCAGCGAACAGACAGCCCTGGAACAGACCAACGCGGCACTCCAAGTGATTCTCGATCGCATTGAAGAAGAACGCAAGACGACCTACCGCACGATCAGCGCCAACGTCGATAGCCTGGTGATGCCGGTTGTCCAGGCGATCGAAACGCAGGCGACGTCGCAGCAACGACCGCTCCTGGCGCTACTGAAGAGCCGCCTGGAAGAGTTCGCTTCGCCGTTTGCCGATAAGCTCTCCCGCGCGTTCGCCAATCTGACACCGCTGGAAATCAGTCTCTGCCACATGATCCGCGACAACCTCAGCACCAAGGAAATCGCGAATATCCGGCACGTTTCTCCCTCGACGGTGGCCCACCAACGCGAGTTTATCCGACGCAAGCTCGGTATTGCCCGCACCGACACCAATCTGGCAACCTATCTGCGCACGAAGTTGCCGGAGGCACACCCCTTAGGGACAAATAGCAACATCTAGCAGGTGATCCATCGCTTTCCTCTTCCTTTGCCACGGCGAACCCGCCTATGGAGTGCGGGGACTTGTTCCCGTTTTCCCACGTGCCACTGCCGTTTCGGCAGTGCTCTTTCTCACGTCGTACCTCGTTCGTCCCCTTTACTCTGAACCATTCCGCGAACACCTCCCGTGCCACTGTCGTCTCGACAGTGCTCCTTCTCACGACGTACCTTGCTCGTTCCCTTTACCCTGAACCATTCCGCGAACACCTCTCTCCCACGCCGCCGCATTACGTGTCCTCGCGTGTCTCCATTCTGTTAGTCCCGAAGGGACGTACCTAAACCAGCCCGGGGTGCAGCCGATGCGAGCGGTGCGAGCAAGGCGTAACCCCGGGTTCGCACAATAGAAATCCCCGCAAGCCCAACGGGCTGGCCCTAGACGCTCCTCGCATGCAAACATCCCAGTTCGCGCGTTCCCGATTTCCCAACTCCGATCTGCGATCTCCGATACCTTGCGTCCTCGTGCTCGCAATCGTAATCGTCTTTGTATTTCCCTCTGTTCCCTCTGCTTCCTCCTGTTCATTCGCATCTTCGTCTTCGTATTGGCGTCAATCGTGACTCACTTCAGAAGAGGAGAACCACGAAATACACGAAACACACGAAAGGTTGGCAAAGACGATGATCCCGGCCTGCCGGGGCGTTTACGGTTTCCGCTCGTTGTTCTACGGCCCCCGGCGCGTTTTCGCCGAAGGCGATCAGCACCGTATGGTCACCCGGCCCCATGGCAACGTCACGTCCCCCGCGCATTTCCCCCGACGTTTTGCCGCCGCAGGCGGCGAACGGACCCACTCGCTTGCGCTTCGAGCTCGTACGCGCTGGCGCGTCTCCCCTACAAGCACGCAGCGTCAGCAAGTGGATCGGGCGTTTTGGTCCTTGCCGCCGCACCGCGGCGAAGCCGCATATGGAGTGCGGGAACTTGTTCCCGCTTTCTGGTCTACAGCCGCCCGCAAACAACCCAGTTCGCGCGTCTCGGACCGCCATCGCCTGAGCCTCTGTGACCTCTCCCGTCTATCCGTATTCGGTCCGTGTTTCGTCCGTGGCTTTTCATCCAACCACCGCGGCCTTCATATCCACCGCTCTTCTTTGCGTCTTCGCGCCTTGGCGTCTTTGCGTTAAGCGGTTTTTCCGCAGGCACGCTCCGTCGTGCCGTCCGCCGAAGTGGCGACCTGTCTCAACCCAGACGCGTAGTCTGCACCCAGAAGGGTAAGAGTCCGTTAAGCGTTCCGGCCGCCACGGGCTGCAGGTGGAGTAGACGTCAACGCAAAGCCGCGAAGCCGCCAGGACGCAAAGAGGCCGGCAGAAAGGATGCAAGATCAGCAAAGAAGCCACAAACCTTCTCCCAACCCGTGCTCACCTGCCGCTTGAGAATCACGGCGTCGAGAAGGCCATTGGCGTTCACATTGATGAACCGGGCCGTGCGGTTACCTTCGGCCCAGTAGGAATAGGACAAAACACCGCCGAAGAGGAGTTGCTTGTTCGCGCCGTTGGTGGTGACGAGACTCAAATCCCGCCTGCAGCCCGAATCGGCCGCAATCCAAGACGTCAACCACGAAAGCCGCGAATCACACGAAAGTGGCCGTCAACATCCCGTTCTCTGTTTCCTCCGTTTCCTTCTGTTCATTGCCTTCCCGCATTACATACAAGAAAAGGCCATGCACTATCCCTTAACGTCTAACGCAGCTCTGACGCCAAGAGGCTCCTCAAGGCGCCGGGGAACTCGATTCTCAGTGGACGTGCCATGCAAACATTGTAACGCCAAGGCCCCCACACGCAATGCCTAATGTCTAATACCGGCCTGCCCCCAAAAGGCCCTGACCCCAACCAACTCCGGCTGTTTTAACGCATAAATCCCGGGAAAAAAGGCACTTTCAAGAAAGGTCATGCAGTATGTTAGAGCGCCTAACGGAGCTCTGACCCCAAGAGGTCCTTTCCCGCGAGAAGTCACGTGATAGATGGCGCCGGGAAACTCGATTCGCAGTGCTCTAGCCATGCCCGAATTGTAGCAGTCGGACCTCGGTGGTCAAGCCACTAATCACTAAGCAAGCTTAGCCCCCAAAGTCCCCCCAAGTCCCTACTCTGGTTGTCGATTGCCCTCATCATCGATCCAATCCGGATCTGTTGGCGTATACCATTCCTGACGCTTCAGCCAAGCGTGATAACGCAAGAATATGGCAAGCATACCATTTCGAGTAGATCGCTCTTCCCAGAATGCTTGAAAGTTGCTGAAGAAGCAGTCAATCGCTTTTGCGTGATTATTGGCTTCCTCCAACTGCGATCGTGCATTAGGAACCCCAGCGAACGCCAGCTTCAGGATAATCTCGGGCCATGCAAGATCAGGCCCTTGACCCCATTTCAGGACAAGCCATTCCTGAAATCCGAGAAGGAAAGAGAAATGCGTTGCGGCGTCGATGCCCAGAACATACGCAATTATCACATCGAATTCAACGGGAAAAAGATACATCGATGGTGATTTCCGGACGCCGTCAAGATCGAAAGGCAATGACATTATTTGCTCCTAGAATCCAAACTCAATATCGGCTGCATTTTCAAAGAGTGCTTTGTACGCTTCGATGGGCATTCCATCTACGCCCGTATAGGCGTCGTACACTCTCCCGCCCTTCACGACCACATGGTGATAAGCCCATCGGACGGGCTTGCCTACGAAACTGCCGAGCCAGCGGCCTTTCTTTGGGACAATCCTGATCTTAATCGCGTTTTCTCCCAAGATCTCCTGAAGTGCGGCTGCTACGTCATCACAGCCTGAGGCCATGACTGTGCCCGGCCGTATGATTAAGCCTCCGACTATTAGGTTGGCTTGGAAACCAACTTTGGCCAACCTTTCCGTTTGTTCGAGTGCCTGTTTCCACTGGTCACCATATAGTCGTTTATAGTCCTCCGGCGTCTTTAGGTCTTTCAATCTCCGCTCGAGTATCTCGCGGTCAAGCTCTGCGTCCTTCGCATCTCCATACAATCTTACCAACTCTACAACTGTCTCTTTGGCTGCCTCGGGGGCACTAGCAGCGGCATCCGGTATCCAAGCTCCTCCCCAGAAATTCTTGGCGAACCACCAAAATACCTCTGTAAAGGTATAGCGTTTCCTCTCCTCTTTCTCCAACCCGTTTGGATCAACCGAATTCTGAGGATCGTTGCCTGAATACCGGTAGAGAGTTGCATCGCCTCCTTCAAACCCGATCGGGTCCTCGCCCATCCAGCGTCCTTCCTCCGGATCATACCAGCGGTTGAGGTTGTTTTGCAAGCCGGTGGGGCGAATTAAAGGTGTGCGGTACCTTTATTCTCGGGCGAAGTAAAGGTGTGCGGTACCTTTATTCTCGCGAAAGGGGTACCGCCCACCTTCAACTCCCCGTGCTCATAATCGGAACCCACGCGCGACGTTCGGTATCGCAGCCAGCCAAACAGTTGTCAGTTGTCAGTGACTGGCTGACGGGGGTGGAGAGATAGGTTGTTCGGCCGCGCAAGACCTTCGATTACGAGTACGAGCACCGCTGAAGCTGAGCACGAGCAGGACTGGAAGGTTCGTGCTCGTGCCCGTGCTCGTAATCGTAATCGAAGAAGTGCTACAGAGGCAGTTCTCGGTTCGATGTTGGCACTGCGACAGAGTTAGGGCCAGCCCTTCGGGCTTACGTTTTGCGTTGTTCTCGTAACCCAGGGTTGCGCCTCGCTCGTTCCTCGCATCGGCTCCACCCTGGGCTTGCTTAGGAACATCCCTTCGGGACTGATTCGCTGATTATGGCCGCATCGGTGCATTCCGACCTCCGAGTTGCGAACGTGCCCGACGGAATCGACTCGGAGAGTCGAGCGACGAAGATGGGCGGGGGCGGGGGGGCAGGTTGTTCGGCCGCGCAAGACCTTCGATTACGAGTACGAGCACCGCTATCGCTGAGCACGAGTACGAGTGCAAAGTTCGTGCTCGTGCTCGTAATCGAAGAAGTGCTACAGAGGCAGTTCTCGGTTCGATGTTTGCGGCGGGAAGAGAGTTAGGGCCAGCCCTTCGGGCTTCTGTTTTGCGTTGTTCTCGTAACCCAGGGTTGCGCCTCGCTCGTTCCTCGCATCGGCTCCACCCTGGGCTTGATTAGGGACGTCCCTTCGGGACTGACTCGCGGATGATGGCGGCATCGGTGCGTCCCGACCTCCGGGTTGTGAACGCGCCGGACGGAATCGACTCGGAGAGTCGAGTGACGAAGATGGGCGGGGAGGGGAGGAGTCTCGGCCGCGCAAGACCTTCGATTACGAGTACGAGCACCGCTATCGCTGAGCACGAGTACGAGTGCAAAGTTCGTGCTCGTGCTCGTAATCGAAGAAGTGCTACAGAGGCAGTTCTCGGTTCGATGTTTGCGGCGGGCGAATTAAAGGTGTGCGGTACCTTTATTCTCGCGAAAGGGGTACCGCCCACCTTCAACTCCCCGTACTCATAATCGGAACCCACGCGCGACGTTCGGTATCGCAGCCAGCCAAACAGTTGTCAGTTGTCAGTGACTGGCTGACGGGGGCGGGGGGGCAGGTTGTTCGGCCGCGCAAGACCTTCGATTACGAGTACGAGCACCGCTAAAGCTGAGCACGAGTACGAGTGCAAAGTTCGTGCTCGTACTCGTACTCGTAATCGTAATCGTAATCGAAGAAGTGCTACAGAGGCAGTTCTCGGTTCGATGTTGGCACTGCGACAGAGTTAGGGCCAGCCCTTCGGGCTTACGTTTTGCGTTGTTCTCGTAACCCAGGGTTGCGCCTCGCTCGTTCCTCGCATCGGCTCCACCCTGGGCTTGCTTAGGAACATCCCTTCGGGACTGATTCGCTGATTATGGCCGCATCGGTGCATTCCGACCTCCGAGTTGCGAACGTGCCCGACGGAATCGACTCGGAGAGTCGAGCGACGAAGATGGGCGGGGGCGGGGGGGCAGGTTGTTCGGCCGCGCAAGACCTTCGATTACGAGTACGAGCACCGCTATCGCTGAGCACGAGTACGAGTGCAAAGTTCGTGCTCGTGCTCGTAATCGAAGAAGTGCTACAGAGGCAGTTCTCGGTTCGATGTTTGCGGCGGGAAGAGAGTTAGGGCCAGCCCTTCGGGCTTCTGTTTTGCGTTGTTCTCGTAACCCAGGGTTGCGCCTCGCTCGTTCCTCGCATCGGCTCCACCCTGGGCTTGATTAGGGACGTCCCTTCGGGACTGACTCGCGGATGATGGCGGCATCGGTGCGTCCCGACCTCCGGGTTGTGAACGCGCCGGACGGAATCGACTCGGAGAGTCGAGTGACGAAGATGGGCGGGGAGGGGAGGAGTCTCGGCCGCGCAAGACCTTCGATTACGAGTACGAGCACCGCTGAAGCTGAGCACGAGTACGAGTGCGGACGACCGCCTGAAGGCGGAACTACGAACGGGGCGGGGCAAGTTGGGGAGGTCCTTGCACGGTCAGGGCCGAGCATGGTGCGGACGAAAACGGTGATGAATCACCGTACTCCATAAGGCGATAACGCGTGGGTTGCGGAGCTGGAAGCGCGGAGATCGAAGATGGAAGATCGAAACCTGCTCACGCGGACGAGCTGCCGCGCTGGCGCAAGGGGCTGGGCGTGGGTTTGGTTTCGCCGAAGGCGATGAACAACAAAGCCCAGGGTCGCTTTAGCGCACCCTGGGTCCGGGACAGATGCCCACACCCAAACCTCAACGAGGTTTTACAACGAATGTGCGCGATACCGTTGCACACACAATTGAATGCCGCTCTGTTGTGCAACCGCTTTGCGGTTGGGAATGTGTGATGCGAACCGTGCACCCAGGGTGCGATCTTCCAGCTTCACCGGAGGGCTCGCGCCCTTCCGCTCCCATCTCCCCCTCCGCGCCAGCGCGTCACTAGCAACTAGCGACTAGCAACTAGCAACTGGATTCCTCCCATCTCCGATCTCCCAACTTCACCGGAGGGCTCGCACCCTTCCGCTCCCATCTCCCAACTCCGATCTCCGACTCCCCCTCCGCGCCAGCGCGTCACTAGCAACTAGCGACTAGCAACTAGCAACTTCCCCTCTGTCACCTGACACCTCCTTCGCGGTATTTACATCGGCCACGAAGTATGGTAAGGTGACGGCATACTCTGACGCCACTATAGACAGGGGCCTGTGGGCAGCGTAAGGCCGAACAGAAGACCTGAATAGGGGTGGTATACCGGCATCGTAAGCCCGGCCACCTGACGCGCGGATGCGATTGGCGAGACTGATACTTTCGCCCGCAAAACCGCACGCAGGTGAGGCGGCGTGTGTGGAACAGCGTGCGGAGGGCGTTTCTACCGGAGCGTCCTTCTCAGCGGCGGCCCCAACGCGAGGGTTCCGCCGTACGGAGTGAGGGATCCTTGCCCATTAGTGGCACAGGATCGGCACCGTACGGTCTGCTACTGCGTCGCATAAAGCCGGCGGAATAGGACCGATTGGCAACGTAATTCCTCGGGCAGTTTTTGGCAGCCTAAGACCAGCGTCGGAGATGCAGGCACCCTCGGGTCGCATAAGACCACCCGTCGCAGAAAATGGTTCTGCGTCGAACGGTGGGAGGACTGCGCCCAATGGGCCTCCGTAAGCCGGCCCTTTCTGCTGTAAGTCCTTTTGAAATAACAGGTTAGCGAAACAGTGGGCGTTTTCGCTCACCTATTTGCGAACACCGCCTGAAAAACACTGTTCGACAATACCCAACTCCTTGCCACACAACAGGTTACAACCCGTTTTCCGGCCTCGGACGCCGAGTTTTGCCACACGCGAAAATCGCGCGTAACCCCAATGACAACAACGGTTTAAGGTAATCGGCCACCTGTTGTCGAACAGTCGAACAGGGCCAAAGCCGTGCGACAATTCCAAGGCTGTTCGTTTATGCCGGGGGCCGGTGGGCGGGGATGCCATTGTCGCACGACTCTCCGAGTCGTGAACGTTCTGGACGGAGTCGACTCGGAGAGTCGAGCGACGAAGCCGTCCGGTGCGGTGCACGCCGGGACCGAGGGCTCGCGCCCTTCCGCTTTCAACTCCCCAGCCCCGCGTCAGCGCGTTACTGACAACTGTCAACTGTCAACTGTCAACTGCACACCGGAGGGCTCACGCCCTTCCGCTTTGACCTTGATCGCGAATTGTCGCACGACTGTCCGAGTCGTGAGTGTTTCGGACGGGATCGACTCGGAGAGTCGAGCGACGAAGATGGGCGGGGGCGAGCTGGGGAGGTCCTCGCACGGTCAGGACCGAGCGTGGTTCAAGAGAAGAATAACGGTGATGAATCACCGTACTCCATAGGGCGGAAACGCACAGGTGAACGTGAATGCTGCAAGACGTTCGATGACGAGTACGCGTAGGATACGGAAGAGCGTCTGGAGGTGGAACTACGAATTGAACATGCACCCAGAGACGGAGACTGCTGATCAGGCCCTCCTTTCAGGGCTTCTTGTCTGTGGGGGGCAAGTGTGTTAGCATGAGGGCTTCTCTTTGGGACATTTCAGCTATGCCGCACGCAATTCACCAATCCGATCTCGAAGCGTACCTGGACGAGGCCTTGCCGCCGGAGGAGATGGCGCGCATTGAACAGGTATTGCGAACCGATGCCAACATGGCCGAGCAGTTGGGGATGGTAGCGTCGCGTCGCGACGAGGGGGTTCACTCGATCGGTGCTACCTGGCGGCGGCATCGGCTGAGCTGCCCGACCAGGGAGCAACTGGGGAGCTACTTGCTTGGCGCCCTGCCGGACGACTGGGCGGAGTATGTCGAGTTTCACGTCGAGCAGGTGGGATGCCGGTTCTGCCGCGCGAATCTGGAGGATCTGCGGCGACAGGAACAGGAGCATCCGGAAGTGATCCAACAGCGACGTCGCCGATACTTCCAGACGAGTGCCGGCCATCTTCGACGATGAGGGCCCGCAAATTACCCAGACTTTCAGCCGGACGGTCGTTTTGCTCTGTATGCAGCGACACGGTCGGTTTACAGGCAGAGGGCGCTCTGTTAGGTTGTGTGGAATCGTGCCCTGCACAGGGCTTTGCGTCCAACCCTACAGGTGAGACACTCATACAATGAGCGAGAAGAATGCCCCCCTGGTTGGCGTTCTCATGGGTAGTGACAGTGACTGGCCGAAGATCCAGGGCGTTGCGACGGCGCTCCAGGAGTTCGGCGTACCGCTGGAGGTCCGCGTGATGAGCGCCCACCGCACGCCTGAGTTGGTGCGGCAGTTCGCCACGATGGCCGCCGCGCGCGGGATCAAGGTGATCATTGCGGCAGCCGGCGGTGCGGCCCATCTGGCCGGTGTTGTCGCTTCGCACACCACGTTGCCGGTCATTGGCATTCCCGTGGCAACTGATCTTGCCGGCGGGCTCGATTCGTTGCTTTCCACCGTACAGATGCCGGGCGACGTGCCGGTCGCCTGCGTGGCAGCCGGTGGCGGCGGACCGCGTAACGCCGGGCTGCTGGCCGTGCAGATTCTGGCGCTCAGCGATCCGGATCTTCAGCAGAAGCTCGCGACGTTCAAGCACAAGCTTGCCGACAAGATCAACCAGAAGAACGAATCGTTCCAGAAGCAACTGGCGGAAGAGTAGGTCGGATTGCCGAGACACCTGACGGCCATGCATTGGCAACGGCAGGGACGGTATTCATGCCGCCAGGCAGATTGCGCCCGCGAAGAGAAAAACGCCGCGAAAGAGAGATGGAAGAAGTGCGAACGTTACATTGGGTTGGCGATGCCGACGGCTGCCTCCGGATGATTGATCAGACTCGGCTGCCGCTGGAGCTGGTTGAACTGGAATGCCGCGACGTGGAGACTGTCTGGGAGGCCATTCGCACGTTGCGGGTGCGCGGGGCGCCGGCTATTGGTGTTGCGGCCGCATACGGGATATGCCTCGGTCTGCAAACGGTGGCGGGCCAGGACGCGGCCGCCTTCTTCGCTCGCCTGCAGCAGGTGACCGATTATCTGGCCGAAAGCCGGCCGACAGCCGTCAACCTGTTCTGGGCCATCCGACGCATGATTCAACGTGCGATCGATTTGCAGAAGGAAGGCGCATCGCCTGCCGAAACGCGCGACGCCCTGTTGGCCGAGGCCCAAGCGATCGAGGAAGAAGACCGGCGGATGTGCCGCGATATCGGCCGGCATGGCGCGGAACTACTGCCTGACGCGGCCGGGGTGCTCACGCACTGTAATGCAGGCGGGCTGGCCACCGCGGATTATGGCACCGCGCTGGCGGTCATCTATTCGGCGGTCGAGGCCGGCAAGAATATCCACGTGTTCGTCGATGAAACCCGGCCCTTGCTGCAAGGGGCGCGACTGACTGCCTGGGAACTCCGCCAGCGCGATATCCCATGCACGCTCATCTGCGACAACATGGCGGCGGTGGTCATGAAACAAGGGAAGGTGCAGGCGGCGGTGACCGGTGCAGATCGCATTGCCAGTAACGGCGATGCCGCCAACAAGATCGGCACCTACGGGGTCGCCCTGGCTGCGGCGGCGCATCGCATTCCATTCTACGTTGCCGCGCCGAGCAGTACGTTCGATCTTTCGCTCGAAACGGGCGACGCGATTCCCATCGAACTGCGCGACGCCGAGGAAATCACCTGCGGCTTCGGACGGCAGACCGCTCCGGACGGGATCGACGTGTACAATCCGGCCTTCGACGTCACGCCAGCCGAGCTGATTGAAGCCCTGATCTGTGAACGCGGCGTTATCCGGCCGGTGTGTAAGGAGCGGATTGCGGCAGTGCTGGGCGACACGCAACGTTTGGGGTAACGGGCATCTGGATTTACCCGCGTGGGCGCGGATGCGCCGATACGTCTGCCAGAAAGACGGGATGGTAAGATGACGCTTCATCACAATAGGGCCGTGAAGACATCGGAGGTGGACTTCTTCGGATACAAGGGCTGTCTTCGGCTGGAAAACGCCAATACACGGGTGACGGTCTGTCCGCACGCAGGCGCGCGCGTGTTGGAGTATGCTCTTGATGGGAAGAATGCGATCTACCTGGATGCGAATCAGCAAGGATGGCGGCGCCAGCCCGGCGCGGCGGCAGTCGATCCGTGCGGCGGAAGGTTCGATATCGGCCCGGAACGCGTCATCGCGCCGCATCCGGATCTGTGGATGGGAGATTGGACCGGCGAGATCGCCGGCCAGGACAGGGTGCGGCTTACGAGCAGTTGCGACGAGACGACGGGCATCCGGCTGGTGCGCGAGTTCACACTTGCAGCCGATTCCTCACGCCTCGCGTGCCAACAGCGCATTATCAACGAATCGGACCGCCCGGTCACCTGCTGCCACTGGAGCCGAACTCTTGCTGTGGGCGGGGGCATCTGCCTGATTCCGTTGACGCCGGAAAGCCGTTTCCCGAACCAATACATCATGTATGGGCCCGGGCCGGTCATGAACTTTCGGCCCGAAGATCCGAACATCCGCATTCGCGATGGGTTCCTCGAAATCCTCGGCACGCCTGCAAACCCGAAGCTGGGCATGGACTCGGCCGCAGGTTGGTTCTGCTACCTGACGCCGGGCGACGTGATGTTCGTCAAGCGGTATCCCGTATATCCTGACCGCGTGTATGCCGAGATGGCAGGCCTGACGATTTCGATCTGGTACTACGAGAATACGATGTGCGAGTTGGAACCCATCGGCCCACGTGAGATTCTCGCCCCGGGCGATTCGGCCTCGTTCACCGAGCAGTGGGAACTCGTGCCGTTCGCTTTTCCTGCTGCGCCGGCCGAGGCGAATCTGGATGCCGTTCGGAGGATCGTCGAAGGCCGCCAGTGACGTTGGCGGGAGAAACGGCGGGGAGACTCCTATCTGTAGCGCGAGTCCTTGGCGTGACCACGGCTCACCTGTGAACTTGCGGAAACTTCGCCCGCAATTCGCGGCACTCGCGCAGAAGTTCGGGTGCGATGCTGGATATGCTCTCAACGATATAGGCTATGTGGAAGTCGGTGGCCTGCCGGAACGGCCGGAGGTTCTTCACGAACGGCGACTGACTTGCATCCAAGGAAGCGCGGAACATGTCGTTGACCTCCGACGCCTCGATCTGAATGGTCATTCGCATTGCGTCGGCTACCGTAGTAACTTTCGGCGCCTCGGCCTCGGCAGCCGCCATGTGTTGTTCGAGTTCGGGCAAATGGTCCTGCCACGGATGGAACAGTTCGGCTCGCCAACCGCTTCGAAGCACAATCGATCGGCACACCCGAAGCAGATCGGCATGCTGCTGCTCCTGCACGGCCAACTCGGTGAAGAAGAGTTCTACGGGCCGCTGTTCCGTGAACCTCCGGGCGAGGGCTTCGTAAATGCCCTTTGCGCGAAGCTCCAGCCCGATACAACGGTCGAGGATCATCGGCGCCTGCGATGTATCCTCCTGGAAGAAACCGGCATCCTGCAACAGAGACAAGAACGTCTGTTCATGTTGGGGAAGAACCGCCCGGAAGAAGACCCGCCAGCCGAAGCATCGGATGGTGGAGACCGGGTGTCCCAGAACATCCCATCCGGTAATGACGCCAATCATCCCGACCTCCTTTCAGCCGAGCCTGAACGACCGGCCATTGCAGCCGGCCATCCGAGGATCCACTTGAAATGTAGCTGACACCAACCGGCCTGAGCCCAAGGGCAGCTCTTCTACAGAGGGGTCGTGATTGGGGATGTCAGCCAAAGCGGGCTCCGGTCAGCGTTGTGAAGACAGTTCCAGGGGGATGTGATTCTCGCCTGGCGTGACCGTAACCACCAGGCCGCTTGTGCGCGTGCTTCCGTACCATGCCGGAATGACGTCTTTCTCCGGCCGTGACGTCGTGGTGGCGTTTTCCACCAACGGAGTTTCGCCGTCACCCAGCGCGCCGGGTTTCACGGCAACCGCATATTCTCCCGGCGCCAGGCCCGTCTGGTCGTACGTCTCGACCACGAAACTCCCATCGGACCCGATCGCCGTATTGACCGATACGCCGCGATCTCGATCCTCGAAGACAACCAGGCCCTGGTCGAGCGGGCGGCCATCGAGTGTGACCGTTCCCGACACCGTGCCGAGAGTGCTGTCACCGCATCCCGTCAGCATGATCGCAGCGGGGATGGCAAGCAATACAGACAGGCGCATTGCGCGCGAACCGGTAGTAGGGTGCGGCTGTTGGTTCATAGCTCTGGAATGACGTGTCCGTCGTCGCGATTGCAGATATCGAATAGGGTAGTAAGGGCAAGGGACTCCGAAACGAAATGGACGGCGCCGTCGCCGAACAGCAGGTGGGCGCCTCCGGGGTGCGCCGATTGGATAGGCCGGTTGCAGCCGTAATACTGATCGCCGACACCGCTGGAGTTCCAGGCCCTGTGGTTGATCGGGTAACGCACGGTGGTCGTATTGAACCAGCGATCGTCCGAATTGGCCTCGGGGGTCGCGCCCATCGTGAAGGAATGCGCAGAGTCGCTGCGGCAGTTGACCCGGGCGCCGTCCGAACTAAGACACCAGCCGGACTGTTCGCCGATCAATGCCGTATTCGACGCCCCGTCGGGAATATCGCGGAACGTGAGGCACTGGTTCGCCAGCAGGACGCCCCCCCGCGCCTGAATGCCCTTCGCTCGGTGCTGGTTGCTCTGGCCATCCTTATCGACAGCCGTCCGGTGATCCACTGCGCCGGTAATGGCCGTATACATGGGCGACGGCGCTCCCTTGTCGCCCGGAACGACCGTGCCCCGCAGGACGAACATATCCAAGTTACTGGACGGGCAGAACAGGAAAGGAATGCCTCTGCCGGCCACCAGGCGGCCATTGTCGGTATTGTGCGTTGACGAACCGCTCTGATAGATCAAGCCGGTATGGGGCGAGTTGACGCCGATCATGTCGAACTGATCGTACAGGGCCCCCTGCTCGCAGAATGGGAGAATTGCGATAGGCCAGGCATGGCCCCACACCCATACGTCTTCCGTCCGGTGCGATCGCGTGCCGGAGGGAAACCGGCCGTGCGCGGTATTGTAGTTGTGCAGCGCCAGGCCGATTTGCTTCAGGTTATTGCTGCATTGCAGCCGGCGAGCCGCCTCCCGCGCCGACTGAACGGCCGGCAGCAGCAACCCGATCAGAATCCCGATAATGGCGATTACCACCAGCAACTCCACCAGGGTAAACCCAGCACGTCTCATGATGCAGCATCCTCCAGACAAAGCATCTGCCGCCGGGCGGAATGGCCCGAACGGTTCTTCACACTTCTTCCGCATCCTGCAATGCGTCCGACCGTCAGTCTCCCGGACGTCGCCGTCGGATTCGTGGCAGCGACACGAAAAGCATACCGAATCCAAGAAGCAGCGCCGCCGACGGCTCAGGCGCCGCGGCCCACAATCGGATGTTGTCGATACCATAACTGGTCAATCCGAGCCCTCCCTCGGCTTCGCCCAAAAACACAAGGTAGTTATTCAAAAACCCGGAATCGGTGGCCGCACTGTAGATCAGCGTGTCGTCGACAAAGATCGATACCCCACCCCGACTCACGTCATCGAAGGCCGGCGCATAGTAATTGATGCGCACATCGTACCAACCCTCCGGATCCAAGGGCGAGGCAAGGGCGCCGCTTTGCTTGGAATCGTTTGCGCCATCCGTACCGTCAAAAATCTGATAACTGCCGCTTCCGCGGATCAGGAACCCTATCCCGTCCGACGTATTGACGGACGCCGTCTGCGAGCTGGCCCCGACGACGACCGCCGACCAGGAGTTCAAACCGCCTATTTCGGTCGGCTTCAGGTCGTATTCCAACATGAAATGCTGCCCCCCGCTGAAGCTGGTGAAGTTCACGTCGGGCGATACCGAGATGAGACCCGTTCCCGGATTCGACGCCGCCAGTCGCAACGCCTGCGGGTAATCGGCATGGTCCACCTGTACGTAATCGGCCGGGTTGCTCGTCCGTTCGGTATAGGTCGTCCCGGCGTAGAGACCGGTTTGCCGGCCGGGCAGATCGTTACTGCTCGGGTTGATGTCGGTACTGTTGGCTTGCACGCTGAAGTTATCTGCGAACAGCAGTCGGGCAGGCAGGATTTGGATGTCGTCCAGTAGCAGGGAGGCATCTTCGGCAGACGTTTCTCGGACGGCGCTGAAACGCAAGTCGGCCGTCTCGCTGGTGGCGGTCAGCACGCCACTTCCAATATAGCGGTACGGTACGGTGTGGGATCCACTGCCCTCGACCGGAGCGACCGTGTGGGGTGCAACGACGGTCGCCCCGTCCAGCGTGACCGTTGCACGGGGTCGCCCGGTTTGCGACCGTGCATTCTCTCGGTAGCTGAGCAGATAATGTTCGCCCGGCTCCATGCCAACAACCGTCTGTTCCATCGACCGCTCCGCCGTAACGGTCTGGATGAACGCCACCTGACTGCCGTCGGGAACGAGGCCGTTGTTGGCGAAGGGGGTGGGATCATCGGCGCCATTATCGGCCGGGTTGATTCCGACACTGGTCCCGCTGACGGTCCATCCGCTGATCGAGCCGTTGTTGCCCGTGCTGGAATAGCCTGGATAAGACGTGAACGTATCCCATTCAAAGCTGCCGTTCCCGACGATCGGCCGGTCGGCGAGCGCGGCCACCTCGGAGAGGGTCAGTGCATGGTCCCAAACTCCCACTGCGTCCATGAGACCATTCAGATACCCGTAACTGCCGCCGCCAATCTCGTAGGGAGCGTACACGGTGGCCCGCGCCGACTGAACGCCCGTTCGGACCGGCACGCCGTTCAGGTATATGGTGGGTGTACGCTCATCGTAGACGACCATTATATGGTTCCAATTCGTCCCAATCGCCGCCGTACCGCCCGGATTATAGACGGCCAATGCAGGCATGTAGCTGGAACCGTGTTCATATACGGAGATTCCATTGGTTCCCACCGACAGTCCAGCTCCGGCGGCAGCACTTCCGCCGTTGTAGGCACCGAATGCGTAATTCTGCCCGCCAGTGCCTGCCGTCCCGCCGTTGCCTTGCGAATCGATCTGATGCGTTTCGGTCGTCGACACCCAGCCACCGAAGCTGAACGTATTGCTCGGTCGGCCCGTAGCGCTGACCCTGACTTTGTCATCCGTGCCGTCGAGTACGATAGCGCTGGCGGCTGCATCACGTCGGTCGGGCCCATAGGTGGCGGCGCCGCCGGAAAACGTGCCGTTATTGCCCATTCCCGACGAATCGGTCAGATCGCCGTCGAACTCCCAGAAACCGACAGGCGCCGCCCTTGCCGACAAGGGCACTCCTGCAAGAACAACCGCAACGAGAACCGCAAACGCAGAACGCGTCATGATGGACTCTCCCGTGAAGCTGCGGTCTCCAACACTCGCGCCGTCGAGAGCAACGGCTCTCCGAAACGCACGGAAACCTGAATCCCGATACTTTGCAGAAGAAATGCGTGCTGCTACCACGCGGCGCCATGAAAGCAACTAGGGGCCCGAACCCGCCAGCGCGGTTGCCAACACGAGCATCAGTCTAGCAGAAACTGGATGATATTGCAACCTTCGGGAAGCAGCCCCACCACGAAGAGGGGTGCACTAGTTGCTGTTTCCTGCAATTTCGAGGGATCGCATAACGTCCGCCTGGTCGGCCTAATCCGGATTATTCATTAGCCGCTGGATGCTAGCCCAATGCCCTTTACTTTGTAGCGGCTCGGTGCGAGCCGTCCGGTATTACGGTGGGAAGACCGGGCGGCTCGCGCCGCTCCGCTAAGAAAAACGCCCCCAAATGGTCCCAAAGCAAGCGGCAGCTCGAATCCGGCCTAAGGTTCTCTGGGTAGCTCAGCCGTTGGAAGGCAGGGTTCCGGCCGGCATCGATGCTTCGAGCGCGAACCGGATCAGTTCGGCCAGCGAGTCGGCCTTCATTTTTTCCATAATCTTGGCGCGTCGCACCTCGACCGTACGTACACTCACCTCCAGCTCGGCCGCAATATCCTTGTTCGCCTTGCCCTGAAGCAATCGGTCCAGCACCTTCCGCTCTGCTGTGGTCAGCTTTGTAAGACGCCGCCGCAAAGTCCCCTTTCTGGCCAGGACGCGGCGATTCTCGGCATCGCATCGCAGTGCCTCTTGCAGGGCCTCCCAAAGCTGCTGCTCCCGGCACGGTTTCTCCAGGTAATTGATGGCCCCGGCGCGCATTGCGCGAACCGCGGTCGGTACGTCGCTGTGGGCCGAGAGCACAATGACCGGAAACGGTATCCCCTTCTGACGCATCACATCCAGCAATTCCAGACCGCTCATGCCAGGCATCCGCACGTCGAGCAACACACACCCAGGTTCCGACGGAGTACATTCCTCCAGGAAGTCGTTTGCTGAAGCAAACGCTTCCGGGTGCAATTGCATCGTCTTGACCAACACGCTAAGCAACTGACGCATGGCCGGGTCGTCGTCGACAATGTAAACCTTCGCAGCAGTCTCCAGCACAGAACTCTCCCTGGCCGCTACTCTCGGCCGGTCATCATGAAGTTTCTCGCGGCGGAACCACTTCCCGCAGGGGCACCCAAACCTCTGCGACACTCTTCCAAGAGGTTCGCCTTCCCGACTAACCAAAAAACGAATACCCCAGGCAGGATTCGAACCTGCGACAACTGGTTTAGGAAACCAGTGCTCTATCCCCTGAGCTACTGGGGCGGAAACGCTTGTTTTCAAGGGGTTTGCGGCTCATTGCAAGGTTTCATCCGAAAGCCCCTATTGACACCCGATTTGACACCTGATACGCTTGAACCAAGGAAAACGACACCCGCCCGGCAAGACGGGTGTCCAGCGACCAACCACCATCACAAGGAAGTCAAGTCATGGGAAAGTGTACCTCTTCCACCGCCGTTGACAAGGCGGGCGTCATCGCCGAGGCCCGCGTCTACAAAATCCGCGAGCGGCTCCCGCTCATGGTCCATGCGAGTGGCACCTGGGGAAGATGGGCGCGGAAGATCGGCGGCAAGCTCGTCTATTTTGGGCAAGTCGTTCCCGGAGCCAAGGACTACGGAGCCTCCAAGGCCCTGGCGCTCTTCAACGGGCAACGAGTCGACCTGGAGGCCGGCCGCACACCCCGACCGACCGCCGCCGGGGTGACCATCGCCGATATCTGCGACGAGTTCCTGCTGGCCAAGGACGAGAGCCTCGCGCGGGGCGAGATTGTCAAGCGGACTCGGATCGATTACGAGCGCACGACGGACCGCATCGTCGCCTGTTTCGGAGCGGACCGGCTGGTCGACGATTTGAGGACGGGGGACTTCGCCCTGCTGCGAAAGCAGCTCGGCAAGACGCTGGGGCCCGTCGCGCTGGGCAACGAAATCCAGCGAGTGCGCACCGTCTTCCGTTATGCGTTCGAATCGGAATGGATGGACAAGCCCATGAGGTTTGGTCCAGGTTTCCAGAGGCCCAGCAAGAAAGTCATCCGCCAGCAGCGTAATCGCAACGGCGCGAAAGTCTTTACGGCGGAGGAGATTCGCCTGCTGTTGGATGCCGCCGGGGTGCAGATGAAAGCGATGATCATGCTGGCCGTGAACACCGGATTCGGCAATGCCGACCTGGGGCTCCTGCCCCGCAAGGCCGTGAACCTGGCAACCGGCTGGGTCGACTTCCCGAGACCGAAGACGGCGATCCCGCGACGGTCCCCGTTGTGGCCCGAGACGGTCGAGGCCCTGAAAGCCTACCTGAAAAAACGCGCGAAACCCAAAGAGGCGGGGTTGGCCGGCCGCCTGTTCATCACGAAGTATGGCGGCTCATGGTACAAGCAGGACCACGACAACCCGTTGACCAACGAGTTCACGAAGCTGATGAGGGCCGTCGACCAGGCCCGCGCCGAAGAGGCCAAGGAAAAGCGGCGACGGGCTCCCGAGCCCATCGAGCGCCGCGGCCGTGGGCTTTACTGCCTCAGACACACCTTCCAGACCATTGGCGACGGCGCACGCGATCCGGTCGCGACCAGGTACATCATGGGGCACGCGCCGGAATCGAGCGACATGGGTAGCGTGTACCGCGAAGACGTTTCGGACGATCGGCTCCGCGCCGTGGTGGAGTTCGTAAGAGGCTGGGTTTTCCCGCCCGAAGAAACGGAGTAGCATATTCCAAGCAGGGGGCTAGGGAGTCGACCCCGAAACCCGGCATTCCCACCGGCCCGCCCCCCTGCTTTTCACGTTGGGAATGATCGAAGGGAAACGATCATGGCCAAGAAAGCCAAGCAGCTTATCGAGACAATCGGCCAGTTTCAGGACGCGGTGTTGAAGGATCGCGCGGACACCGTAAGCGTCTCCGGAGGATCCCAGTTTGCACACTTCGGCGGACTCATCCAGCGGTGCTACGATCACTACGGCGCGTATCCGCGCGATGGAGCACTTCTGCGGGCCATTGGTGCCGTTGCCAAGCATCGAGGCTGCCCCCCCTATCTCGTTCGCCGGATGACGCTGGAAGAGTTCAATTCCGAGCTTGACGCGCTGTTTGAAGCGAAAGGCACGATGCCCGTGTACCTGGGAAGTGGGCGGGTGCGCGTTGGATCGGAAATCATCAACTTAGAGGGCAACCAAGAGGCCGTCCTGGAGGCCCTATTGAAGCGCGGTGGGGCTGCAACGCTTACCGAGTTGCGATCCGATACCCTCGTTGACGACGTGCCTCGCGTGCTGAAGGTAATCCGAAAACGCCCGGGGTTGGAGCGGTACATCATTCTGCCCGGCGGGCGTGGAAAAGGCGGCTATCGCACAACCATCATCGACGGCCGCGAAGCGCGCCACAATGCGCCACAAAACGTATAGTATCTGCCCACTACAGGCAATCATGCCCGGTCTATGATCCGGGCATGAACGCAACAGCCATTCTCCAGCAGCTTGACGAGCGAACGCTCCGAGATCGTCTTACCGAAATCGACGCCGAAAGTCAGGCCATTCGCGTCTTGCTCCGGTCGGCCCGCGCGAAAGCCCGCGCCAAGGCCCGCGCCGATCACTCCCGCCCGGCCCGCGAGAAAGGTGGTGCGCGATGATCGTCACCGCCATGACGCCGCCCGACGTGGCCCGGAGGCTGGGAGTCAAGCCGCAGAAGGTGCTCACCTGGATCGCGCGGGGCGAGCTGCGCGCCGTGAATCTTTCGGAGCGTCGAGACGGCCGCCCTCGTTGGAAAATCCTCACCGCGGCCCTGGACGAGTTCCTCGCGAGCCGCGCGTCTACGCCGCCAGCGCCGGAGCCACAACGTCGACGTCGTCGCGAAGTCGGCAAGAAGAGGTATTACCGAACATGAACGCGACCGCATTGCCCGTCATCCAGCCGGCGCCGGAGCCCACATTGCCCTGGTCCGAAATGATCGAGATCGAGCCGCGGCTCGGCGCGATTATCGACGATGCTGCCCAGCTCGAAGGTGGCGACTGGGATGATTTTCAGTGGTACGCGCTGCAGCTCTCACGATTCGCTGGCTGGGATGCAGGAGATGCTCGGCTGTCCGATCCACTTTGCTACACCGAGGCCACCAGGCGATTGACGGAGGCACTCGGATTATGAGGCAGGACGGATACTTCACCATCGACCGCGCAGTCCTCGCACGGCTCCCGGATATCGGATGCACCGCGATGGGCGTGTACCTCGTGTTGGCATCTCATGCGGATGAAGACGGCAGGTGTTGGCCGTCGGTCGACGCCATCGGCCGTGCTATCGGCTGCGGCCGGGCGACGGTCAAGCGCGGGTTGCGGGCGCTGAAGGATGCCGGGCTCATCAAGCAGCAACGCCGCCGGCAAAGCACCCCAATCTATCAGATTCAAGAGGGCTCAAATATGAGCCATCAAGAACAAGAGAGCTCAAATTTGACCTCAAGAGGGCTCAAATTTGACCCTCAAGAGGGCTCAAATATGAGCCATAGAACGACAACCATAGAACGACAACCAAAGAACGATAAGCAAGAGGGCTCATCCGTGCCCCCTCAAGCCCGGAAGCAGGCTTCCGTCCAAAAGTTCGATCCGTTGGCCGTTGACCTGCCTTACCACTCGGAGCGTTTCCGGCAAACGTGGTCAGACTTCGCTGAACACCGCCGGAAGAAGAAAGCCCCGCTCACCGATTTGGCGAGTACCAGGATTCTCCGCAAGCTGACCGCCTGGGGCGAAGACAAGGCGGTCGAGGCGCTCGACAACAGCATTGAGGGGGGCTGGACTGGAGTCTTCCCTCCCAAGAGCAACGGCACCGCCAAGAGCAACGGCGAGGCCCACACCTGCAAGGTGTTGTCGGTCGAAGAGTACCGCGAAACCTGGAACCCCACGAACGGAGGGAACTAATGGAAGCTGCCCAGATCAAGCTGGCCGCATCGGGCCGCGTCATCGACGTCCTCGTCAACGTGGCCGGCATCAATGCCGAGCTATTGGACGGCAAAGGCCATCCATGCCCAAAGTGCGGCGGCACGGATCGTTTCTCCATCGTCGACGCCGATGCAGGCGCGGTCCATTGCCGGCATTGCTTCTTCGCCAAGAACGGAGACGTCCTGGCAGCGATCTGCTGGTCGCGCAACGTGACCCTGCCCGAGGCCATCCGGTTGACGGCCGAGTATTTGGGCTCCGCGATCCCGCGTCCATCGTCGCCACCGCCGGCCCAGAAATCCAGCAGGACGTTTGCCACCGCCAAGGCCGCGGTCGAGGCGCTCGAGGCTCGGCACGGCAAGCGATCCGCCTGCTGGACCTACCGAAACGCAGACGGCGCTCCGGTCGGGCTCGTGCTCCGATGGAACCGCGCCGGCAAGAAGGACGTGCGTCCCGTGGCCCGGATCGGAGACCGATGGACCATCGGCGCGATGCAGGAGCCGCGGCCGTTGTACGGCCTAGGCGAGATTCCACCGGAGGGCACCGTTTACGTGGTGGAGGGGGAGAAGTGCGTCGACGCCGCGCGGTCGGTCGGCCTTCCGGCAGTCACGTCATCGGGAGGCAGTTCGTCCGCACACAAGACCGACTGGACGCCGCTACGGGGTCGTGAGTGCGTTCTGTTGCCTGACTGCGACTCGGCGGGCGAAAAGTACGCAAGCGCCGTGGCGTCGATCCTGGGGCCCCTGGGAGCGACCGTGCGGATCGTCCGTTTGCCCGGTCTGGGCGACGGAGAGGACATTGCCGATTGGCTCGAGCGCCGCGATGCCGTTGAACCCGACGTGCTGCGAGAGCAGGTGGAGTCGATGGACGGTTGCCCGCCCGGCGAGAGCGAGCCCACCGCCGACACCCGACCCGCCGGCCCGCGCCGCACGACTCTTGCGGCCGCGACGGCGCAGTACTTGGAGCATCTTGCCGCCGGCAAGGCGAGTCTGATTAGCCTGGGGATGGCCGACGTCGATTACGCCATCGGTGGAGGCGTGGCCGCCGGCGAGATGGTCATTCTGGCCGCGCGTCCCTCGCATGGAAAAAGCGCCGTGGCGCTTCAGACGATCCATCACGCGACCGCGAACGGCATCCCGGCCGTGCTCGTTTCGGAGGAAATGTCGGCCATCGCGCTTGGGAAGAGAACCATCCAGTTCGCCAGCGACGCGCATGAAGAGCACTGGATGGATAGGGCCGACCAGGTACAAGGCACCCTGGACGCCCACTTCGCCCGACGCGCCACGTGCCGCGTGGTTGAATCGTGCGGAACGGCCAAAGCCGCGTGTGACGAGATACGCCGCGCCGTGGAAGAGGACGGCGCACGGTTGGCCGTGGTGGATTATGCCCAGCTCCTGCGTTCCGAGGGGCACGGCCGATACGAGCAAGTGACGAACACAAGCATCGCGCTCCGACAGGTTTGCAATGAAACGGGCGTTACGCTGCTGCTGCTCGCGCAGCTCAACAGGACCGTGGAGGGCCGGCCGTCCTTCACGCCCATGATGAGCGACTTGCGCGACTCCGGCCAGCTCGAACAGGACGCCGACGTCATCCTGTTTTTGTGCTGGCCGCATCGCATGGACCCGAAGCGAGACGCGCGTGAATACATGGTCTTCGCCGCGAAGAACAGGAACAGGCCGATTAACGAGGCCGTGGTGAAATGCGAGTTCGATCCCCGCCGGCAGACCGTGCTCCCCGCCCCGGCCCGTACCCGAACCCGATACCCGCAAGACGCCGAGCGCTTTGAAGAGTTCGACCAGTATGACCCGTTCTATGAGGCCGCGAAATGATCGACAAGAGTACCAGCCCGAGACCGTCAACTCACGGAGGCGACGGCGGGAAACGTGGCAGGGACGCGAACGGACGGTTCGCCACCGGCAACAAGCTGGGGCAAGGCAATCCATTGGCCGGCCGCGCTGCGAAGTTGCGGAGCGAGTTGCTCCGGTCAGTCTCCGAGGGAGACGTGAAAGCCGTCGTGAAAGGGCTGTTGGCGGCCGCGCGTGGTGGAGACGTTCCGGCCGCGAAACTGGTACTCGCCTACACCGTGGGGCAGCCTGAGGCGATGGACGTTGCCCAACGGCTTGACGAATTGGAATCACGTTTGAACCTGCGAGGAACATCACGATGACACCAAGAACACGATTACGGCGGATCGAATCGGCAATGGCCACCAAGGGCCGCGAGCCGGAAACAGTCGCGCAAATGTCTGATGACGAACTGGCCGAGTGCATCGGCGGCCCGGGCACGCGAGCGGCCGACCTGACCGACCGGGAACTAGAAGAACTTTCCGACGGCGAGTGACCGGCGGATATCACCACCCTTTATGCGAGGAAAGACCGATGGGAGTTATCCGAGAGCGTTTGAACGAAGTTCTGTTGTCCGGATCGGCCGGAACGACGCCAACCAGGAAGGCGGCTGGGGCTGGCGGTTGGAATTGGCCGGCTGCTTCCCGCGTTCCGATGCCGACGGGCGAGCGGTTCGCCGAGAGCCTGCGAGGCGGTACGCCTGGCTGCGCGATTCCGACGGGCGAGCGGTTTGCCGAGGCGTTGCGGAAATAACCCTGCCACCTGGCACCCTTGCCGAACCTTCAATGAAACGGAGAATCACAATGCAGAAATGGACAACCTTACCGAGCGACATCGCACTTCAATGCCCGGCATGGGCGAGCGATGAAACCCGGCAGCTTGCGGCCGAAGTCGCGGAAGCGTTCAACACCACCAAGCAGGCGAGAGCGGAAGTCGAGCGGCTGAAAGCAGAGGCAGGCACCATCGACTTGATGGTCACAACCCTTGACGATCTGGTCGGGGCTGGATCGGCGGCGCGGCGTGGGATGATCGAGAGCCTACGCTGTGAGTTGCTTGCCAGAAGCCGGTTTGCCGAGTTCCTTGCCGCGCTCGAGCGCGACCGGTCTGCCGCCGAACGCGAAGCCCTGGAGCGGATCGACCAGGCCCGGGCCGATGCCAAGGCCGCGATTGTGGGCGCTGGCATCCCCGACTTGACGGCGGCCGTTACGAGCGGTGGCAGGCCCGATGAGACTCTGAGGAACGCTTGGGGCATGGTTCTGAATGCGTACCCGGCCGTGGGCAGGTGGGCAGACCAACACCGCGAAGCCCGGTCGATGGGATCCTCGCTGGCATCGCGCGACCAGGACAACTCCCGGCATCGCAGCGAAGCGGAAACCTCGTTGCGTTCGATGCTCACCTCGTTGGCGACGGCGGCCGTTGCGTAATCGTTGCCCGGTCGGCCGTCCCGGGTTGTAAGTTCCCCGGGGCGGTCGGCCGGTTCCCGGTCAGGCGCCTTGGTTGGGGCGGCTGGTCGGTTGTGCCCGGTCGGTCTGGTCGAGTGGTTCCTCCGTCACTCGGCTGGGCCGGCTGGGTTTTTCGCTTCCCCACCCCCCTCTTTCCCTTGGTGCATCCTCCCAAACGCCGGAAAAGGCCCCTTCCTTGCGATCCGGGCCCGAAAGGCCCCGAGAGACCCGCCGGCACGTCGGAGTGCAGCAGGCGACGGCATACGGGCCCCCTCCATCACGATGATGGTGCTGGACGTCCGCCGCGATCCCCACCACGATGTTCTCCACTTGGCTTGTGGGCTCCACCGCGAAAGCGGCGTCATTGACACCCCGTTTGACACCAAACGGCCCTTTTCGGCCATTGGCCAGCTATCGGGTGGACTTCAAGAAAACCACGTAAAACACCGGGCGAAACGCTATTTTCGGGGTTTGGCGGGAAGGGCCGGAAAGAGGCCGAAGAGAATTAGGAAACCAGTGCTCTATCCCCTGAGCTACTGGGGCAGTCAACGCTCCGGGGGCAATCGACCTCCGAGAGCACTTCTGGTGAATGGTTCAGTTCGGTGAATTGCTGAATTATTGCTTATGCAGGCGATGCCGCAAAGGTGTATTAGGATGTTATACTATCCTGACGCCGCAAAGCAATACCCCCGCCGGAGCTACTTTTCAGGATTGAACGGGCAGGATGCCTGTTCAACGAGAGGGTGCAGTCTCCATGGTATCGGTTCCGATGAATGATCAAGGCTAGCTCTTCCGTTTGCCGGATCATTGCGGACGGGACGGATCGGGTATAATAGTCGTTCTAACCGTCCCAACCGTGGACGGAGGTCGGCTTAGTGTCGCGAAAGTTTATTTCCTTTTGCAGGGATTGCCCGTGGGACAAATGCACGATTATCGTCTGTTCTGGCGCGAGTTCCGGACGAACTTCCGGACCACAGGAGCGGTATTGCCCAGTGGGCGGAGCCTGTCGCGAGCCCTTGCGCGGTTCGTGGCTGAACCCTCCGACGGTCCCCGGCGTATTTTGGAAGTGGGGCCTGGTACGGGTGCGGTCACCCGCCAGATCGCGCCTGCCATGCGCGGTAGCGACAAGCTGGACCTGGTCGAACTGAACGACGGGTTCGTGCGCAGCTTGCGCGAGCAGCTCGAGACGTGCCCGGTCCTGGCGCCGAAGGCCGATCGCATTCGCGTACTGCATTGTCGCCTCGAAGACCTTCCTCGCGATACACGATACGACGTGATCGTCTCCGGACTTCCGTTGAACAATTTCTCCGTAACCGAGGTCGATGCCATCCTGCGAATCCTGAAGGACTTGGCGCAAGAGGGAGCCGTCCTTTCGTTTTTCGAGTACATTGGCATCCGGAAGCTGAAGGCCTTGGTAACCGGGGCCGAGGAACGCGTCAGACTGCGCGGCATCGGAGAGTTGCTTCACCAGCTTCTGGGCGAGCGGGAGATTCGCCGCGAAGCCGTTTGGCGGAACGTCCCTCCAGCCTGGGTCCACCACGTGAAACTTGCCTGAGTGCAGCGTGCCCGCCAGGGACACATCGCGCCAGGCTGAAACCTGATTGGTTCCCGCACGATTGGAGTGCGACGGCGGCAGAAGGTGGAACATGAAGAAGTACGTTTGGATCATTGTAGTCGTGGCGGCCGTCGGTGGAGGGCTGTACGCTGCCAGCCGTTTCAAGGCCAACGTCGATCGCGGTGAAGACGGCCAGATCGAACGCATTACGCTCGAACCGAAAGAGGGGACCTTACCCTCGTTCCTGGCCGCGCCGGCCGAAACCGATTCCGCCGCTCCGGCTGCGGCCGCCCGGGGAACAATCCGAATCGGCAGCTTCCACCTGGACGAACTCGACGAACACCGGTTGGCCAGGCCTGTGGTCAGCGACCTGCTGGTGAAGCTGGTGCCGGAGTTCGATCTGTGGGCCTTTCAGGGACTGCGGGGGAGCACGCCGGGTGTGCTGTTACGGCTGCTGGAGAAGGTCAACGCCGGCGGGCGGCATTACGATTTCGCCGTCTGTCCCTCCGTGCGAGAAACGCCCACGGAGCATTACCTGGCATTCGTCTTCAATCGGGCTACCATCGAGGTCGATCTCGATACGGTGCGCACCGTCGAGGATCCTACCAGTCAATTCCGCCGCAAGCCGCTTGTCGGTCTGTTCCGTATTCGCGGTCCGAAACCGGAAGAGGCGTTCACATTCAAGCTGGTCAACGTGCAGGTGGATCCGGCCTATGCCGACAACGAACTTCCGCGGCTGGCCGAGGTGTACCGTGCGGTTCGCGACGACGGTTTAGGTGAAGACGACGTCATTCTGGCAGGCAACTTCGCGGCCGTGCCTCGCAAGATCGAAGCGACGTTCGAGCCGGCGCGGCTCACCGCTTGCGTGGCCGATCCGCAGACCGCCGCCGGGCTGTCGACGTCGAATAATCTGGTCATCTCGCGCCGCGCCACGGCGGAGTTCACCGGCCGCAACGGGGTCTTCGACCTGATTCGCGCGTACGAGCTGAACCCCTTGACCGTGCAGTCGGTTTCCGCCCACCTGCCGGTCTGGGCCGAGTTTACCGCCATCGAAGGCGGCACACCGGGGTTCGTGCCCTAGCGCATCGGCCACAATTGCCCAGAAGTGGACTGCCCGGAACCGTTCCAGGCGAACTTATCGACTTGACGCAACTATGTTGCGGTGATACCCTTAGATTGGGGGAAGGTTCGTCCGTTTTCGGCCACGAACGCAGGACTCACTAGAATGAATACCGACACGATGTCGTAACGCCAAGTTAAGCTTGCTGGAAACGCTTCCTGGCACAAGTTATCCCTCCAAGACCACCCTCCGCAGAACACCCGCCATGCCAATTCGCTTTCTCTTGCTATGCTGCCTTTTATGTGGTTTTCATCTTGCGCCGCCGGCCGCGGCAGGTAACTGGCCGCAGTGGCGAGGGCCCAGTGGGGACGGCGTTTCGGAAGAAACGGGGCTGCCGGTTGTGTGGAGCGAGAATCTGGGTGTCGTTTGGCGATGCCCACTGCCGCAGTGGGGCAACAGTACGCCGGCCATCTGGGACGACGCCGTGTTCGTCACCAGCCACGTGGACAATCGCGAGCTGATCCTCATGCGCATCGACAAGGCGACTGGCAAGCCGGTTTGGAAGCAGACCGTGGCGACGGCCGAAACGCCGAACTTCGATGGCTGGGGCAAGAAAGGCGACCGCCGGCGTCGGCAAGAGTTCCATCGCGACCAGAATATGGCGTCTCCTTCACCCGTAACGGACGGCGAACTGGTGATCGTCCATTACGGCAGCGGTGATCTGGCTGCCTACGATTTCGACGGACGCCAACTCTGGAAGCGGAACCTTCAGGACGATTACGGTCCCTATTCCATCTGGTGGGGACACGCCAACAGCCCGATCCTGGTCGGTGATCTGGTCATTTCCATCTGCATGCAGGATTCGTGTGCCGATTTGCCGGGCGAACCATCGGTGAGCTATGTCGCGGCCCATCACAAGCGTACCGGCGAACAGGTTTGGTTCACCCAACGCATGACCTCGGCCATAGCCGAACCGTGCGACAGCTACACGACGCCCTTGCTCTGGAATCGCAACGGCAGCCAGGAGCTTGTCGTCATGGGTGGTCAGGTGCTCGACGCATACGATCCGCTGTCCGGCCGGCGGCTCTGGTGGCTGCCGGATCTGATCGGAAATCGGGTCGTACCGACGCCGGTTGCCGGCAACGGAATGGTCTACGTGATTCAGGGAATGCGTGAAGCCCTGCTGGCCGTCCGGCCCGACAAGGATGGGCCGCTTGCGCGCGATGCGATTGTCTGGACCGAAGATCAGGGCGCCTCGGACGGTCCCTGCCTGCTGCTGGCCGGCGAGCTGTTGTTCATGGTCAACAATAAGGGGATCGTCCGCTGTTACGATGCGCTGGATGGGCGGATGAAATGGAAAGAACGGATCAAGGGAGAATACCGCGCCTCGCCGGTTCTGGCCGAACGTCGCATCTACTTTTTGAACATGGACGGTCTCTGCACGGTGATCGGCGCGACCGACCGCTTCCAGCGTCTGGCTGAAAACCAACTGGACGACCGCACCCTTGCCTCGCCGGCCACAAGCGACGGCCGTCTCTTCATCCGCGGCAACAAGTGGCTGTACAGTCTGGGGCAATAGCCGCACCCGTTTCCGGAGGGCTGCTGGTCGTGTCTCGCCATTTCTGGTATGCTGGCGGCATATTCAGAACCTGGAGGGACGCCTGTGACGATCGGAAACGACCGGATCTACAACGAGGATTGTATTGCCGGAATGCAGCGGCTGCCGGACGGTTGCGTGGACCTGGCATTTGCAGACCCGCCGTTCAATATCGGTTACGAGTATGACAGTTACGACGACTCGCGCGAGGCGCACGACTACCTCGACTGGAGCCGCCGGTGGACGGCCGAGGTGGTCCGCCTGCTGAAGCCGGATGGAACCTTCTGGCTGGCCATCGGCGACGAGTTCGCCGCCGAGCTGAAAGTGATGATGACGCACGAGCATCGGCTTCACTGCCGGAGTTGGGTCGTGTGGTACTACACATTCGGGGTGAACTGCAAGTTCAAGTTCACACGGTCGCATACCCACATCTTCTATTTCGTCAAGAATCCGAAGCAGTTCACTTTCAATGCCGATGACCCGGCCATTCGCATTCCTTCGGCCCGGCAGTTGGTCTACGGCGACAAGCGCGCGAACCCCAAGGGACGCCTGCCCGACGACACATGGATTCTCCGCCCGCAGGATTTGCCGGACGGATTCCAGCCGGAGGAAGATACGTGGTATTTTTCGCGTGTTTGCGGCACGTTCAAGGAGCGGGCGGGTTGGCATGGTTGCCAGATGCCGGAGCAACTGTTGGGGCGGATTATTCGCGCAACGAGTCGTCCGGGCGAGTTGGTGCTCGATCCGTTCGGGGGCAGCGGCACAACGCTGGCCGTTGCGAAGAAACTCGAGCGGCATTTCCTCGGATTTGAGCTTTCGGCCGAATACGCAAGTCAGGTCGAGCAGCGGCTGGCCGCGATCGAACCGGGGGATGCCCTGGATGGTCCGGCCGACCCGATCCGCAGCGCGCCCACCACGGCCGAAGGGATCCGCTTGAAGGACCGCCAGAAACGTCAACAGGCGCGAGCCAAATCCGAGCGGAAACTATTCACCTGATTATCCTGCCGTTAGAACGGAGCAGTTCCATTATGAAATTCGCCATCTGCAACGAGACGTTTCAAGACTGGCCCTCTGACAAGGCATTTGCGTTTGCCGCCGAGTGCGGATATACGGGCGTCGAGATTGCGCCGTTCACCATGTCGAACTACGCGAGCGATATCTCGGCCGCCCGGCGCGACGAGGTGCGCAAGCAGGCCGAAGCGGCCGGGTTGGAGATCATTGGCATCCATTGGCTGCTGGCCAAGACGGAAGGCTTCTACATGACCTCGCCGGACAAAGACGTCCGCGTTAAGACGGCCGACTATTTCCGCCAACTCGCCTGCCTGTGCGCCGACCTGGGCGGCCGGGTCATGGTGTGCGGATCGCCGCAGCAGCGCAACCTGCTGCCGGGCGTAACGCACCAGCAGGCCATGGAGTATGCCCGCGAGGTCTTTGCCGAAGTGGTTCCGGCGTTGGAAGAGCACGACGTTGTCTTGGCGTTCGAGCCGTTGGCGCCGAGCGAGACCGACTTCATTCAAACGGCTGCGGCAGGCGTGGAACTGATCGAGGCGGTGGGCTCGCCCCATTTCCGGCTCCACTTGGATTGCAAGGCCATGTCGAGCGAATCGACGCCCATTCCCGACCTGATCCGCCGGCATCATCGCCTGCTGGCCCACTTCCACGCCAACGACCCGAATCTCCAGGGGCCGGGGTTTGGCGAACTGGATTTCAGGCCTGTTTTCGAGGCGTTGGGCGAGGTGGACTACCGCGGTTGGGTTTCCGTCGAAGTGTTCAATTACGATCCGGGAATCGAACGCCTGGTTCGCGAAAGCATCGAGTACATGCAGCAGTGCTTGGCGTAGGCCTGGCCGGTCTGTTTACGGGTTGCCCTGGTTGAAGCCGTGTGCCACTTCTGTTAGTATGTGGCCGGTGGTTATTGCTAATCCATGTTCTCTCGGGAGGAAATCTTATGCTCCGCAGTAGTACTTCGCGGTTGCCTTGGGCCGTTGTCTCGCTGGCCGCGATCGTGGCAGCCGGCTGTTCCGGAAAGCCGTCGCGTATCTACCCGCCGTCGATCAGTGCAGGTTCGGCCGGTAGCGGCGCTATGGAACAGTATGATACGGACGGCGACGGCAAGGTAGCCGGCCCGGAATTGGAGAAGGCGCCTTCGCTGAAGGCCGGTCTGTCGCGGTTGGATACCAACGGTGACGGCGGTGTCTCGGCCGACGAGGTTGCCGCTCGCGTCGAGGCATGGCAAGCGTCGAAGGTGGGCCGCATGTCGGTAGTCCTTACCGTTCTGGCGAATGGCAAGCCGCTTGAAGGAGCTACCGTCACACTCGACCCGGAGGATTTCCTGGGCGACGAGATCAAACCTGCGACCGGAGTTACCGATGCAAGCGGTTTGGTCATGCCCACAATCGAAACGGCCGACGATGAGCCGCCGGGCGTAGCGCCCGGATTCTATCTGGTCCGGATCACCAAGGAGGGCATGAATATCCCTCCGATGTACAACACCGAAACCATCCTGGGTGTCGAGCTTGCCCAAGATGCAATCGAACTGGAAGAAGGGATCTCGTTCGACTTGCGGTAGACGTCTGGCCTGAGTAACGCATACAGCCGTTTCAACCGGTGTTGAAGGGGTCGCGTCACGGTGGTCTTCGCTGCGCCGCCCTCCAGGCAATCCGGTGTGCTTGCCGATCCAAAGGAGAGGACGGAATGGAGACATCGGCCTTATGGGCCGATGAAGAATCCTTGCCGGCAAGATGTCTTTGGAGGGCACGGCATGTGGCGCGCGTTTTTTCTGGCGGTTGGTCTGTACCTGCTTCTGGCCGGGCTGCAATGCCTGGGGGTCGAGTCGGCGACGCTTGTCTTCCGGAACCCGCCCCCGAAAACGACATCGTTCTTTGAAGAGGCCCCGCAATTGGGGCCGAAGAAGTCCTTCGTTCCGCCACCGTGGGCTCCGTGGAGCCTCATGTCGACCGGAGCGGTCGTCTGCCTCTATTCGTTCACCCTTCCGAAACGGATTCGGGGCGAATGACGGCTACGGGATATGGTGTCCCATCTTGTCCCGCTTGGCGGCCAGATAACGTTCGTTGTGTTCGTGGATCGGGCCGAGGATGGGAACCTGATCCACCACTTCCAGGTCGAACCCCCCGTAAATGAAGGCATCGGTCTTCTTCGGGTTGTTCGTCAGCAGACGCACCTTGGATAGGCCCAGGTCCTTGAGGATCTGGATTCCCACGCCGTAATCGCGGGCGTCCGCCTGGTGCCCTAAGGCGAGATTCGCCTCGACCGTATCGAGCCCCTGATCTTGCAGACTGTACGCCTTGATCTTCTCGACCAGTCCGATTCCGCGGCCTTCCTGCGGCAGGTAAACGAGCACGCCGGCCCCTTCCCGCCCGATCATCTCCAGTGCCAGTTCAAGCTGGTCGCCACAGTCGCAACGAAGCGAGCCCAGCAGATCGCCCGTGAAACACGCCGAGTGTAGCCGTACGAGCGGTTCCGGGACGCTTGTCGGATCGCCCATAATCACGGCGACAGGCTGCTGACTCTCGTACCGAACGCCGTACGCGAGAATGCGTCCCTCGCCGTGCCGGGTGGGCAACTGCGCTTCGGCAATTCGGTAAACGAGTTTCTCGCTCCGACGACGGAAACGGATGAGGTCTTCGATGGTAATGATGGGCAAGTCGAACCGCTTGGCCAATTGGTATAGATCCTTGCGTGACGCCCGATCCCCCTGCTCGTCGAGGATTTCGATAAGCACGCCTGCCGGCTGTAAACCGGCCAGACGGGCCAAGTCGACCGCGGCCTCGGTATGCCCGGCTCGGCGAAGGACGCCACCCTCCTTGGCAATAAGCGGATCGAGATGTCCGGGACGGACGAAGTCGGTAGGTTTGCTCTGCGGATTGAGGATCTCTTGGACCGTCTTTGCGCGCTCTTGGGCTGTAATACCGGTACGGCAGGTTCGGTGATCGACCGGGACGGTAAAAGCGGTTTGCAAGGGTGCCGTATTGTGCTCAACCATGGGCCGCAATTCAAGACGCGCCGCCAGATCGGGCAGAATGGGCATGCACAGTTGGCCGCGGCCGTGCGTGATCATGAAGTTGATCATGGCCGGATCGACCTTTTCGGCCGCGCCGATGAAGTCGCCTTCGTTCTCGCGGTCTTCCGCGTCCATCACAATGACGACTTTTCCCGCCGCAATGGCTTCGGCCGCCTGCTCAATCGTAGAAAGCTGTGTCACGATAGTCCCTGACGCCCCCGCTTTCGGGGCCTTAAAGAATGGCAGTATGGGGTCTAGTGCGCCCGATGTGGGACAAATGCCCGCTCACACGCTGCCACGTAAACCTTGTACCCGGAACCCTTTATTATAATTGCCCGGACGCCGCCTGCCAGGGGCGCGCCGTGGAACCATGCAACCGGCCTACGCCGGCCCCGAATTCCCGGAATTCGGCCGGTTTCCTGCAAGGTACTGATCCACGCCATAGGGGCAGCGAATAACATCCGACTGTATGGTTGCCTGCAAGTAGGCTGCGTTGGGATTGGTTCCTTCGGGCACGCGTTTGGGATGGTAGATGTGCGTGGCCAGGCCGGCGAACCGCAGACCGATACGCAAAACGCCTGCGTGGTAGAGCCGTTCGGCAATCTCGTTATCTTCCAGGCCCCAGCCGATCATGCGTTCGTCCCAGCCGTTCACCCGCAGCAGATCGTCGCGCCAGTAACCCTGGTTGCATCCGCGGATAGCCCGCTGTCCGCGTCGGCCGTAGGCGATCAGGCGGCTGAGCATGGGCAGCCGAATGGTATGGCGTCGCCGCGTGATCTCCGAATCGAAGAAACCGAAATCGAGTTTGCCTTCGCGGAAGATGCGTTCTGCGGCCCCGGGGCGCGTCAGGAGGCGGACGCCTTGGACGAAGCGATTCTTGCGCGCAGCGGCCAGATGATCGGCAATGAGATGGCGGTGTGCAATCATGTCGCCATCGAGCGTAATGACGTACTCGTGCCTGGTCTCCGCCAGCGCCAGATTTCGGCTGCGCGCCGCGCGGAAGCCTTTATGCTCCTGCCATACGTGCTTCAGTTCCAGATCGAACTGCGACCGCCACCGATCGATGCACGCTTGCGTCTCGGGGCCGGAGCCGTCATCGGCCACAACGATCTCGTCGGGAAGAACGCTCTGTCGCGCAATCGAACGGAAGCAGCAGTCGAGTGCTTCCGGCCAGTTGTAGGTCGTAATGATCAGGGACGTTTGCATGGCTGCCGGTTACAAGGCCAGATTCGGCGCTTCTGTCCCGGGAAAAACCGGCGCTACCGGATCTCCTTGCGTGCGCTTTCTGCACGCAACGCCGCTGCCCGCTGAACGGCTGCGGGTTGGATAATAACACCGTGCGACCGCGGGGATTCTTGGACATTGTCGTTCAGACGCGACAATCACCCCCACGGTCGCACGGGTTCGCTCGGCTCAAGGCCGGCGATGTTTCCGAGTACCGTTTACGGAACGGGCCTAGACCATGTCCTTCAGGTTTTTCAGCGCACGAACGGCGACCTTGGTGGAAGCCGGCTTTGCGGGCCGTTCCTGGATTTCGCCGGTGAACGGGTTCTTCCAGTTCTTCTGTGCGGGGCGGGCGGGGACCTTCTTTTTCTGAATCTTGATCAGACCGGGAATGGTGATCGCGCCGGCGCCACGGGGGCCCAGCGACTTCTTGACCTCTTCGGCCAGGGCGGCAAATACGGCGGCCACCTGCTTCCGCGAAAGGTCGGTTGCCTCGCCGATGTTGGAGAATATCTCCGTCTTGGTGAGTGGTTTCTTGGCGGCTTTGGCCATGGTTCGTATCCTCCATGCGAGATTGTGGAAAGTGGTAGAGTTTGACCGTCCGTTAAAGTGGACGCAATGATTAGAGTCACTTGTCGGAAAAAAACAAGGTGAATATCGCCTCAAAACCCCGGAATTTTCGGGAAAATGGGTTCTGGGGGACCGTTTTTCCCGGGTTTTCTCGCCTGAAGGGCTGTTTTGTCCTATACCGACGCATATTTTCGACTTCATTTCCGCCCCATCTGGCTATTGTTCACGACACCGCGCGAGTTTCCTGCACCATTCTGCCGAAGGATGCAGTTCCGAGCCGCAGCGAGTGTCGCCATCACACGCCGAGTTCTTTTGGGGGGCATAAGTGGATTATCCGAGGGTGCCCTGAATGCCCCAAAGAATCGGTGGCTGCCCGATTTGTCGTGGTCGGCAATTGCGGTACTGCTATAATATAAGGATGCATTTACTCGAAAGCCGTGCTCAAAGCGGCTCCGGACCACGGAACGAGAGAGAGTCCATATCATGATGTCTGGGAGACGGATGCCCCCGAGAGGTCCTTGGGACTGCGGGGGACGGCTGATGTTCTGGCTGCTCCCGCTATCGATCGTCAGTAGCAGCCTTCTAACGCCGTTTGCGTACGGGCAATTCCAGGTGACCGAGCCTTCGGAGGAAGAAGCCCTGGCGGAGAATGTCTTTCTGCCAGCGCCTCGCTCGACACTTCAGCGACTGGACGAGGCCAGGGAGCTTCTCGCGATGGAACGGTTCGGCGAGGCGGTGCGCAACCTGGGATCCATTCTCGATGCCCAGGAGGACTTCTTCTTCCAGCCCGATCGTAATGAACCGATCCACCGCAGCCTGAAGGCCGAGGCCCAGCGACTGCTGGGCGACATGCCCAAACGCGGGCGCGACATCTATGAACTCCAGTATGGTCCGCACGCGCGAACGATGCTGGAGGAAGCGTTGACCCGAGTCGATGTGACGAAGCTGGCCGAAGTGTCGCGGCGTTTCTTTCATACCCAGGCCGGCTACGAGGCCACGTTCCTCTTGGGATTGCATCATTTAGACCACGGCCGCGCCCTTGCTGCTGCACTGACCCTTCAACGGCTGATCTCGACACCGGAAGCCGGCGAACCATTTCAACCGGCTCTATCGCTTGCATCGGCGGCGGCGTGGCTCCAGGCAGGTGGGACAGATCGGGCGGCGGCAATCCTTGCGGACCTGAAGGAGAGTCGCGGTGGAACCACGCTTCGCTTGGGGAACCGCCAAATCGCTTGGTTTTCCTCGCCTGGGCGAGCGACGGACTGGCTGGCCGGCTATACCGGCTCCGGAGTCGAGCAATCGGCCGACGGGACAAGCCAGTGGACCTTGGTCCGCGGCAGTCCGAGTCGGAACGCGGCAGCCGGAGGAGGTACGCCCCTGCTGAATGTCCGCTGGGAAGTGCCGATTGCCGACGATCCGATTATCGAGCGGCTGCTTGCCCAGCAACAGCAGCAGCAGGTTGAACAGGGAGTACCGCCCATTCCGGAACTCCATCCGCTGGTTGTCGATGACCTGGTGCTGATGCGCACCACACGCAATCTCCTGGCGGTGGACATCCACACGGGGAAACGGGTTTGGGAGGTTCCGGTGGACGATCCATTGGAGTCGCTTTTGCAGGTATCGCCGGATGACCGGGCACTGCAGTCGCAACTGCAACATGTGCCGCTGGCGGTGCGCGAGCGCGTTTTGGAGGACAGGACATACGGCACGCTGAGCAGCGACGGGCGGCAGGTATACACGATCGAGGACCTTGTGCCGTCGGCGGGCGTGCCGAACTCGCGGCAGTTGGTTCGCGGCGCGGTGCGGGTTGTGCCGGGGCAACCGCAGCCGTACAACCGGCTGGCGGCCCACGAGATTCGCACTGGCAAGCTGAAGTGGCATCTGGGCGGTCCCACCGACGAGTTCGCCCTGCGCATGGCGGAGACCTTCTTTCTGGGTCCGCCTCTGCCGTTACGCGGCCAGTTGTTCACGCTGGTCGAGGCGAAGGGGGAGATTCGTTTGCTGGCCCTCGATGCCGCCACGGGCGATCTGGTGTGGTCGCAATCTCTGGCCATGGTCGAGGAAGGGGTGATGTACTCGCCGACGCGCCGTCTTTCCGGGCTCTCGCCGGCCTATGCCGATGGGATTCTCGTATGCCCCACGGGAGCCGGCGCTCTGGTTGCAGTCGATTTGGCCACCCGCTCTCTGCTGTGGGGATATTGCTATTCCCAGAACAATGCAGCCAGACGGCGGGCGCCGTTCTTCGCCATCCGGTTGGGTGTTCATTCCGGCCAACAGCCGGAGACCCGCTGGTCCGACCCGATTCCGATCGTCGTGGACGGCCGCGTCCTGATGACACCGACCGATTCCGATACGCTCTACTGCCTCAATCTGGAAGACGGCAAGCAGTGCTGGACTGCGCCGCGCCAGGAAGACCTCTACCTGGCGTGTGTGCACAAGGGCGAGGTGATCCTGGTAGGACGGACGCAGGTTCGCGCCCTTGCCCTGGCCGATGGCAAGCCGGCATGGGACGGCCGTACGCTGGAGTTTCCGGAAAATGCGATGCCCAGCGGGCACGGCTTCTACAGTGGCAGCCAGTACTTCGTACCGCTTACCACGGCCGAGATCGCGGTGGTTGACCTGGATCGGGGGCGGACGGTGCACATCGCGCATTCCCGGCAGGGCGACGTGCCTGGAAACCTGATCAGCTATCAGGGGAAGGTTCTGTCGCAATCGGCCGGCTGTGTGGCGGCATTCGAGCAGGTGGAACTGCTCCGCAAGGAGGCGGACACGCGATTGGCCGCCAACCCGGGCGACGCCGCGGCCCTTGCACTCCGCGGAGAACTGCTGCTGGACGACGGCAAGCGGGACGAGGCGATTGCCAACTTGAGCCGTTCCTACGAACTCGAGCCGGATCGGCGAACCGCATCCTTGCTCCGCCTTGCGCTGCTCGACGGGCTTCGCAACGACTTCCCTGCCTATCAGGGGCGGGTCAGCGAGATCGAGCCGCTTCTGGACGGGCCGCGAGAGCAGGCCGAGTTCCTGCGTGTGATGGCCAACGGCTTGCAGCAGTCAGAACGATGGAGCGACGCCTTCGCGTACTACTTGAAACTGGTCGAACTGGATGAAGACCGCCGCCACGTGGAGCCGATCGATCGTTCGCTCTCGGTTCGGGGCGACCGCTGGATCCGCGCACGACTGGCCGCCCTGCGCGCCGACGCCGTCGGGGAGGATGCGGCCGAAATCGAACAGCAGATCACGGCGCGAATGCAGGCGGCAATCGAGGCCGATACGCCCGAGGCACTCGCCCGCTTTCTCGAATACTTCGGAGAAGATGCCGGAACCGCCGCAGCCCGCGAGGCGCTGGTGCAGGCACTGACCGAGGCCGGAAAACTGCTGGAAGTCGAAATGATGCTGTGGGGCAAGCCGGGTGTCGTCAACTCGCTGCCGGACGGTGAAGGACTGGCCCGTGTGGCGCAATTGCTGACCCAGTTCAAACACGAAAACGAAGCCCAGGCGGCCTACCGTTGTCTGAACGAATCCTATACCGATATCGTATGTCTCGACGGCAAGACGGGCCGGCAACTGATGGAAGCGCTGCCGAAGGACGATGCCGCGCGGCCGCCGGCGGAAGGAAGCATTCAATGGCCCGTGGGGCGAATCGATGCGCAAGAAATTGTGGCGAACCGCCCGCCGACGCAGGGACGTTACCCGCTGGACTTCCGCGGCGATCCCGGGCCGTTCTTCCGCGGAATGGTCATTCGCATGGACCAGAGCCGGCGCGCCATTTCCGCCACCGATGGCCTGGGACGGGTACGATGGTCCTTGCCGCTGGTCGAACCGGGCAACCCGCATTCGTTCGCCTTCAATCCGGCAACGACCTATGTCCGCGCATGCGGGCATCTGCTGGTCCTGTCGCTGGGCTACCGGATCATTGCCATCGATACGCTCGGAAGTTCGGGGCAGGGGCAAGTTCGGGTGCTGTGGTCGCAGGATCTGACGGAAGGCGGGTTCGACCAGAGCATTCTGCGCATCGCAGCGCAGGGGGGCGCCCGGTGGCCGCAGAGAATCGCGATTGTGCAGCATGGTTCGCACCAGTTGGGATCGCTCGGACCGGTGACGCCTCGCTACGTCTGTTTCCAGCACTACCGCAATGTGATCGCGGTGGATCCCACGTCGGGCGAAACGCTTTGGGTCCGCCATGGCGTGGCGCCGGGTTCGACGCTGTTCGGAGACCGCGACTACGTGCTGGCCGCATCGCCGGAGGAGAGTGATATCCTGGTGCTCAGCGCGCTGGACGGGTCACTGATCGGCCGCCGATCGATTCCTGCAACGGAGCATCCGGTCGAAGAGTCGGGCGATGCCCTTCCGGCCGTCCAACGGCATTTCGGCCGGACGGTCATGACCACATTCGGACGCCATATTGTCCTTTCCTGTGTCGATCCGACCGACGGACAACAGATCAGCGGCCTGTTCGATCCGGTGGAACAGCGTTATGTCTGGGGACCGTTGCGCACCGCGATCGGAAAGACGGCCCATATCGAAGATGAATTGATAGGCCTGCTCGCGCCGGATGGTACGTTGAGACTCATCCGCATGGAGGACGGCCGGGTTCTTGTTGAGCAGAAGCTTCCGGACGAAGCCTCGGCCAGCGAATTGCACCTGCTCCGCTCCGGAGACCAGTACATGGTGATTACCAATCGTCCATTGGCGCGCGAGCAAGGCTTGCGGATCAACCCGCTGCCGGGTACGCACTATCGGCCGATCGGCAAGGCGCATGTCTATTCCTACGACCGGGAGGGCCGTTCCCTGTGGCCGAAGCCGGCCGTCGTCAAGCAGCAACTGCTCGTGTTACACCAGCCGGAGAATCTGCCCATCTTCGCATTTGCCGGCCAATCGTACGATCCGAAGCAGGCAGGCGCCGATCGGTTTACGGCGCAGGTGGTGTGTCTGGACAAGCGCAATGGGCGAGTCGTGTACCGCGGTGGATTCTCCGGCCCGACAGCAACGTTCGAAATCGTCGGCAATCCGGACGACGACTCGGTGGAAATCCAGTTACAACGGAACGTGGTGAAACTGCAGATGACCGACCAGCCGCTGCCGCCCGAGGAACCGGAGCCGGAAGACGAGGCCGATAGCGAAGACGAATCGGCCCAGGCGGAGTTGGCCCCGGTTCAGCCGGGGACGGCCGTCCTGCGCGCCTTGGGCGGAGCCATAAAACAGCTCGGCGGTCTTTCGGGCGATCCCAAAGACCTTGTGCCGCGGCTTCCTCCCGCAATGGAAATCGAAGTGCTCGAACCATGATACGGCAGCCCGTCTGTTCCTTTCGGAATGCTCAACCCTTGAATCGAAGCAACTGATATGACCCATTTCTCTTATCGTGCTCTGCTGGCTATGGCCGCCGTCCTTTGCATGACGGCCGTCGTTGCCGCCGGGCCGAACGAAGCCGAAGTCCGACGCGCCACCGACCGCGGGCTGGAGTGGCTCGCCGGCCAGCAGTCGCGCGTGGGCCATTGGACGGCCCAGGGCGGAAAGTATCCGACCTCCATGACCGCCATGGCCGCCAATGCGCTGCTGTGTGAAGGCTCGACCACCATGCAGGGACGCTACGCGCCCAATATCCGCGCCGCGGTCGATTACCTGATGAGTCGAAGCCGGCCGAACGGCCTGATCGGCGATCCGACGCGGGACGACCGCTACACGTATGGGCACGGGTTTTCCATGCTGTTCCTTTCGCAGGTGCTTGGCGAGGAAGAAGACGCCGATCGCCGCGAGGAATTGATCGATGTCCTCACGCGCGCGGTTGTCTTCTGCGGTCAGGCCCAAACGAAGCCGGGCGGATGGGGATATGTCAGCGCGAAGGACGGCGCCGGATTCGATGAAGGATCCACGACCGTTACGCAAGTGCAGGGGCTGCGGGCATGCCGCAACGCAGGTATTCCGGTCCCCTCGGAAATTGTAGATAAGGCCATCGGTTATATTCAGCGATGTACCACGCCAGACGGTGGTGTGCAGTATAATTCAGCCGGTGGGGGCGGCCGGCCTGCCATTACGGCAGCCGCTATCACATGCCTGTTCAATGCCGGCGAATACGATAGCGAGTACGTCCCGAAGCTGTTGGGATACTGCAAGAAGAACCTGTTCGACATTTCCAATGCCGGTTTCGGGCATTGGCATTATGCCCATTACTATTACTCGCAGGTGCTCTACCGGGAGGGTGGCGAGGATTGGAAGGAATATCGCGACAAGATCTATGCGAGGATTCTCTCCGAGGCCACCCAGGAAGGGTTCTGGAGCCAGGGCTATATCGGCCCGGTCTATACGTCTGCGATCAATCTGACCATTCTCCAACTCGAAAACGCTACCCTACCCATCTACCAGCGCTAGCCGAGCCGAACCCCCTCGGTTGACGCCACCAGATGGTCCGGTCTATGCACGATTCACAACCCAAGGTCTTGCCATGAGCGATGTAGGATTTGACCAAAACGAAGCCGCTGCCATCGACAAGCTGTCGGCGGCCCGCGAGCGGATTCACGAGCAGTTGTCGCAGGTCATTGTGGGCCAGACGCACGTCATCGACGAGTTGCTGATCTCGCTGTTCAGCCGCGGTCACTGTCTGCTGGAAGGCGTGCCCGGACTGGCCAAGACGCTCATGATCAGTACGCTTAGCCGAGCGCTCAACCTCTCGTTCAGCCGAATCCAGTTCACGCCCGACCTCATGCCGGCCGACATTACGGGCACCGATGTGATCGAGGAGAACCGGACGACCGGCGTGCGCGATTTCCGGTTCCTGGAGGGGCCGCTGTTCAGCCACGTCATCCTGGCGGACGAAATCAACCGGACCCCGCCGAAGACGCAAGCGGCCCTTTTAGAAGCCATGCAGGAGCGTCAGGTGACGGTCGGCCGTATTCGTCATGCGCTGACCGATCCCTTCTTCGTCCTGGCGACCCAGAACCCGATCGAGCAGGAAGGAACCTATCCGCTGCCCGAGGCGCAGCAGGACCGGTTCATGTTCAAGGTGTTTGTCAACTACCCGAGCTTCGACGAGGAGTTCGAGGTCGCGCGCCGGACCACGACCACGCAAGAGGACAACATCGTTCCCGTCATGGACGCCGAGGAGATCCTCGACATCCAGCGCGTGGTGCGAGCTGTGCCCGTCTCGGACCATATTGTCCGCTATGCCCTGTCATTGGTGCGGCAGACGCGCGTGGGCGAACCCGGCGTCCCCGAGTTCGCCCAGGATCAGATCGCCTGGGGCGCCGGCCCCCGCGCCGTGCAGTTCCTGGTATTGGGGGCGAAAGCAAGGGCCCTGCTGAACCGGCGAACCCACGTTACCTGCGACGATATCCAGGCGTTGGCCAAGCCCGTGTTGCGCCACCGGATTGTCATGAGTTTCACCGCCGAGAGCGAAGGCGTCACGACCGACCAGTTGGTCGAGCGACTGCTGGACGTAACGCCGACGAAGGAAGATGAACTGACGCGCGACGAGCGGTTCCGAAAGATGTTTGCATCCTGAGACGAAAGACGCCATGGGCGACCCCAGACGATTCCTCCATCCCGAAGCCATCCAACGCATCGCCCGACTCGATCTGCGCGCGCGGCACATCGTCGAAGGATTCCTGAGCGGATTGCACCGCAGCCCCTACTTCGGCCAGTCGGTCGAGTTCCTCCAGCACCGGGAGTACACGTTCGGCGACGACCTGCGTTACGTCGACTGGAAGGTTTGGGCCAAGCAGGATCGATTCTACGTGAAACAGTTCGAGGAAGACACCAACCTGCGTTGCGGACTGCTGTGCGACGTCTCGGGAAGCATGCGTTACGGCCGGGGCGCGTTGAACAAGTACGAGTACGGCTGCACGGTGGCCGCATGCCTGGCCTACCTCTTGCTGCGGCAGCAGGACGCCGTCGGCTGCGTCGCGTTCGACCAGCAGCCGCGCACCGTGGTGCCCTTGCGCACGAAGCGCACCCATCTGGATGCGGTCATTCAGGCAATGGACGTGAGCGAGCCTCGCGACAAGACGGGGATGTTTCCCGTACTCCGGCAGGTTGCCGAGACTTACCCGCGGCGCGGCATGATCGTACTGGTGAGCGACCTGCTGGTGGAGCGGGCCGGGTTGTTCCGCGGTCTGAAGCTTCTGCGCAGCCGTGGTCACGACGTTTTGGTCTTCCATATTATGGACGACGATGAGCTTGATTTTCCCTTCACCGGCCCCACGCGATTCGAGGGTCTGGAGAGCGACGCCTCGCTGCGTTGCAACCCGCGCGCGCTCCGGGAAGGGTATCTCGAAGCCCTGAACGAGTATCTCGAGGAGGTCCGCCGCGGATGCGTGGCCAACAAGGTCGACTACAAACTGCTGCGGACCAGCCAGCCGCTCGATGCGGCCTTGGCGGCCTATTTCACCAGTCGGCTTGGCATGCACCATCGGAACTAACACAAGCAAAGAGCGCTAACTGATGCCCGGGTTTGTTTTTCAACCGCTGCTTTGGGGACTGCTGCTGGTCGGCGTGCCCGTGTTGATCCACCTGATCAACATGCTGCGCCATCGGCGGGTGCCCTGGGCGGCCATGGAGTTCCTGCTCCAGAGCCAGAAGCGGAACCGGACCTGGATCATGATGAAGCAGCTTCTTCTGCTGCTGTTGCGCATGCTGGCCGTGGCGGCGATCGTGCTCGTGCTGGCGCAGCCGCTTCTGCATACGGAACTCGGACGCCTGTTCGGCGGTGCGAAGACGCACCATATTGTCCTGCTGGACGATAGCTTCTCCATGTCCGACCGGTGGGCCGATACCAGCGCGCTGGAGCAAGGGAAGGCGGTCGTGCGGCGCATCGCGGCCCAGGCAGCCGATCAGCAGCAGCCGCAAGAGTTCACCCTGTTGCGCTTTTCTCGCGCCGGGCGCGAGCATCGGGGCAGCGACGTGGATATGCTCCAGGTGGCCGTCGACCAGCGGTTCGAGGCGCAGCTCGAATCGTTGCTCGATCGCATGGACCCCTCCGAGATTGCCGCCGGCCCCATGCCTGCACTGAACGAAGCCCACCGTCTGTCAAGCTCGGGCGGCGAGGACCGCCGGATTGTGTACGTGGTTTCCGACTTTCGCGCCCGGGAGTGGAACGAGCCGACCGAGTTG
The DNA here is from genome assembly GCA_040772845.1 of Thermoguttaceae bacterium. GTDB lineage: Bacteria > Planctomycetota > Planctomycetia > Pirellulales > Thermoguttaceae > PWXP01. The sequence continues at coordinate 5,524,177 of JAXGXG010000001.1, read as the reverse complement.
CGCAACCGATTGGCGGCCCTTTCCGCCGAAGGCGCGGAACTGCACCTGGTCCAGTGTGTCGATCGGCAGCGCGAGAACCTGGCTATCGTCGGGCTCGACGCTCCGCCCAGCACCCGCGCCGTGGGCGTACCGGTCTTTGTCGAAGTAGCGGTACACAACTACGGCGCCGCGGTGGCCCGCGATGTTTCCGTTCTGCTGGAAGAGAACGGCCAGGCACGGCCGGCCGTGCGTATTGCCGAAATCCCGTCCGGAGAAACGGTTCAAGAGCGATTCCTGGTCCGATTCACCACGGCAGGACGGCATCAGCTCGTCGCCCAGTTGGAGAGCGACGCCGTGGCGGCCGACAATCGCCGCTACCTGACGCTCGATGTCCCCCTGGACGTGCCCGTTCTGCTGATCGACGACACGGAAGCAGCCGACGCCCGTGCGCTAAGCCTGGCCCTCGCGCCCGGCGGCCGCGGACAAACGGGAATCCGGCCGGTTCTAGAAACGCCCCGTTATTTGAGCATCCATCCGCTGGACGAATATCAGGTGATCTACCTGCTCGATGTGCCGTACCTGGACCATTCCGCGGTCGTTGCTTTGGAGCAATTCATTCGCAACGGCGGCGGGTTGGGGATATTTCTGGGCGAGAAATCGCAGAGCCGATTCCTCAACGAGGAACTCTATCGCGGCGGCGAAGGGCTCATGCCCGTTCCTGTGGCCGGGCCGGCCGACCTGCTCGTCGATCGGCTGCAACGGGCGCCGGATTTGCAGGTGGAGCGGCACCCTATCTTTCGCGTGTTTGCCGGGCAACGCAATCCGTTTCTGGCCACGGTGAACGTGCAGCGGTATTTCGAGGTCGAGGAAGGTTGGAACCCGCCGCCGGAATCGGAGACCGAGGTGATCGCCCGCTTGCGGAACGGGGCCCCGCTGGTCGTGGTCCGCCCGTTTCACGAAGGCCGGGTCGCCCTCTTCCTGACCACCGCCGGTTCGGCGTGGAACAACTGGTCGCAGAACAACCCGAGTTACGTCGTGACCATGCTCGAAACACAAGCGCTGCTGGCCGGCCAGCAGCGCGAGGCACATACGCCGGTCGTCGGTACGCCGATTCAGGTTCCCTTGGATCCCAGCCGGTACCAATCGCAGGTGCGGGTCTTCCGGCCGGCCGACGATCCCGGCGCATCGACCGTGACCGAGGCCGTTCCGAATGCTGAAGGCGACCTGGTGGCCCACGTCGATGGCGCCGATCGCAGCGGTATCTACCGCATCCAGTTGTTCCGCACCGACGGCACTCCCGAAGATCGCCGCATTGCGTTGAACGTGGAACCGGACGAGGGTGATTTGGCGACCATTTCGGGGGCGCAACTGGCTTTGCGGCTACCGGGCGTTCCGTATCAGCTTGAACAGGCGGCGACGTTCCGCTACGTGCTTGGCGAAGCGCCGGGCCATAACCTGGCCGAGGTGCTGCTGTACTTCCTGGTCATCCTGCTGTTGCTGGAGCAGGTGGTTGCCTGGTGGGCAAGCAGCCATCCGCCGGCCACGCGGCCGGCCGTTGCACTTCGAGGAGGCGCCGCATGACCTCGCTTGCAGTGCTGCCGCTGGCCAATACCGAGTCGCTCGGCGCCGTGCGTAAGACGTTCGAATTCGCCCGGATCCAGTCGAATACCGACTGGATTCTGCCGATCGTTGCGTTCCTCGTGATCGGATTGTTCGTCCGGGCGATGTACCGCCGCGATTCGGTCGACCTGCCCGCTCCGCTGCGCTGGCTGCTGACATTGCTGCGTACGGCCGTCTTCCTCGGACTGCTCGTGCTGTACCTCCAGCCGCAATGGCGCGCCGAGCAAGAGAATACGATCCATTCACGCGTTCTGGTGCTCGCCGATACCAGTCTGAGCATGGGAATGCTGGACGTCGACGATGCAGATGCCGGGAGTCCGAAGACACGGGCGCAGCAGGTTGTTTCACTTCTGGACGCCTCGCCGCTGTTGGACGTATTGCGCAAGACGCACGATGTCGAGGTATTCCGGTTCGACGACCGCTTGTACCGGGATGATCGCGTTTCGCTCAAGAAACTCGGCGATGGGCCGGCGCCGTCGCAACAAGGCGCCGATGCAGCCGACGGGCCCGGCGAAGATGTGCCGCCGGCGCCCGATTGGAACGCGTTCCTCCAGCCGAGCGGTACGGAAACGCGGCTCGGGCAGGCGCTGGCGCAACTGATTCAGGAAGAGCGCAACGCGCCCATTTCCGGGGTCCTTGTGTTCACCGACGGGGGCCAGAATGCCGGCCTCTCGCCCGATGTCGCCTTGCAGTTGGCCAAGGAAGCGAGATTCCCCATCTTCCCTGTGGGGCTGGGAACCGATCGGCAGCCAACCAATATCCGCGTAGCCGACCTGCTCGCACCCGAGCGGGCCTATCCGGGCGACCGCTATACGGTAACGGGCCTGATCCAGGCACAAGGCATGGCCGGCCGGGAAGTGTCCGTTCAACTGCTCGCTCGCGATAGCGAGTCGGGCGAACCGGGAACCGGCGACCTGCTGGAAACGCAGAAGGTTACGCTCGGCGAAGGGAGCGAGGTCCTGCCCGTACGGTTCGAGGTCTCGCCCGATCAGGCGGGACGCCGTACGCTGGTGCTACGCGTCGAGCCGGTCTCGGGCGACCGCAACCCGGACGACAACATGCGAGAGGCCGAGGTCGAAGTGGTCGATCGCAAGACGCGCGTCCTCCTGTTGGCCGGTGGGCCGACCCGCGAATACCAGTTCCTCCGCAACTTGCTCTACCGGGACGACTCGGTTGAACTCGATGTCCTGCTCCAGACGGCCCAGGAAGGCATTTCCCAAGAATCGGATCGGCTTCTCGATGACTTTCCCACAACGCGGGAAGAAATGTTCGTCTACGATTGCGTCGTGGCGTTTGATCCGGACTGGCAGGCACTGGGCGCGTCGCAGGTGGACTTGCTGGAAACGTGGGTTGCCGACCAGGCCGGCGGGCTGATTGTCGTGGCCGGCCCCGTGTACACCGGCCGTACCGTCGGCGGCTGGGTGCAGGATCCGGCCATGGCGCCCATTCGCGCGCTCTATCCCGTCGAGTTCGCAAGGCGATTCTCCGGGATCGATGCCGCGCCGCACGGATCACGCGACCCGTGGCCGCTACAGTTCACTCGTGAAGGCCTGGAGGCCGAGTTCCTTTGGTTGGACGATACCGAAGTCGGAAGCCGAGCAACGTGGGAGTCGTTCCCGGGCGTGTATGGATACACGCCGTTGCGCGGGGCCAAAGACGGCGCGACCGTTCTTGCACGCTTCTCGGATCCGCAAACGGCCACAGGCGGCGAGCAGCCCGTCTACTTCGCCTGGCATTTCTATGCTTCCGGACGCGTCTTCTTCATCGGCAGCGGAGAGATGTGGCGTTTGCGCGGTCTGGACGAGAAGTACTTCGAGCAGTTCTATACGAAGCTGATCCGGCACGTGTCGCGCGGGCGACTGCTGCGAGGCTCCAGTCGCGGCGTAATGCTGGTCGGACGCGATCGCTATCTGATTGGCGATACGGTCGAGGTGCAGGCGTATCGGCTGACCAATGCCCAACTCGATCCGCTGGAGGCGCCCAGCGTTACGCTTCAGGTGGTGGCCCCGAGCGGTGGCGTGCAGAACGTGGTTCTGCAGGCCGATACGGCCCGGGCCGGCTCCTTTGTCGGGCAGTTCGCGGTCCTTCAAGAGGGTGACTATCGCCTGGAACTGCCCATCCCCGAAAGCGAAGATGAACGCCTCTCGCGCCGCATTATGGTGCGTATTCCGCAACTGGAACGCGAGAACCCGCAACGCAACGATGCCTTGCTGGAAAGCCTGGCGAACGGCGCCCGCGTGGACGACAACCAGCCAGGCGTGTATTACGTGGGAACCGAGGAACTGCTGGCGACACCGCCCGGCAAACCTCCGCTTACCGAGCTTCTGAAAGATCGTTCGCGCACGAGCATCGTTCCGGTTGCGGTGAGCAAGGATTGGCAAACCCGATTCCTGATCGTCATGATGGCCGTCCTGTGCGGCCTGCTGTTTGTTGAATGGCTGATTCGCCGCCTGGCCCGACTTGCATAAGATCCCCCAATGACGCCTGTTCCTGAAACAAAACGAACGACCCTCGCCCCGGAGATTCGCGGGGTGTTGGCGGAGCTGCGCGCCCGGGTGCGTCGCTACATCTGGTTGGACGGAATAGCGACGGCCGTCGTGTGGCTGGGCGTGGCGTTTTGGATCACCCTGCTGGTCGACTGGTTCTTCGAGCCCCCGGCCGGAATCCGCCTGCTCGCGCTCGCGGTGGTGGGATTCGTCCTGCTGGCCGTTGTGGTGCGCAAGGTCGTGCGGCGGCTGTTCGTGCCGCTTTCCGACGCCAGTATGGCAACGATCCTGGAACGACGATTCTCGCATCTCGACGATGCGCTGCTGACCGCCGTATTCCTGGCCGACCGGTCAGTCGATCCGTCGGAGTGCAACGAGGAGATGCTGGGGCAAACGTGCCGCGAGGCCACCGACCGCCTGACCGGCTTGCACGTCAACGAGGTGTTCAATCGGGCGCCCCTTCGCCGGCAGGCTGCCCTGGCCGTCGTATTGATGGCCAGCGTGGTTCTGTATGCCACGATGGAGCCGGCCGGGTTTGGCGTTTGGGCCAGGCGCAGCCTTGCCCTGTCGCCCGAGTTATGGCCGCGGTATTCCCGGCTGCTGGTCGAAGGGTTCGATGCGCAAGGGCAGGTGAAGGTGGCGCGCGGCGGCGAGTTCGAATTACTGGTCAAGGCCGATACGTCGTGGCCCCTCGTCCCGCAGACCGTCGAAATCCATCACCAGACCGAAGGCGGGAGACTGCGGCGCGAAATGATGAGTCGTCAAGGAAACGCGGTATCCGGGCGAGATCCCTATCAGGAATACGTCTACGTGTTCGAAAGCGTACTCGCCTCGGTCGACCTGGACGTCTTCGGCGGCGATTCTGCCGTACGCGGGCTGCGCATCGAAGCGGTCGACAGCCCCACCATCAACGAGATGGAACTCTTCGTGGAGCTTCCGGCCTATACCGGCCGCCCGAAACAACGTGTGCCGGTCAGCGGTGTCATGCAGATTCTGCAGGGTTCGCAACTGCAAGTCCACGCCCGGTCCAACAAGCCGCTGGTTCGCGTACGGATCGAGTCGGTTCTCGAGGATCCGCCCCCGGCGCCTGTTGTGCTCGAGGGCGATCAGTTGGACCGCGATGGCCAGGGATTCAGACTTTCCCTGCCGCCTTTGAATACGGATACAACGCTCCAGTTCACGCTGGTCGATACGGATGGGATCGAAAGCCGTGAGCCAACGCAGCTCCGCCTGGTCGTACTGGCCGATGCGGCGCCGCAAGTTGCCGTGCGGCTCGACGGCATCGGTTCGGCCATTACGCCGAAGGCGCGTCTGCCCATTGCCGGCGAAATCCGCGACGATTACGGCGTCGCCGGCGCCTGGTTCGAGTTCGCTGTCGATGACAAGGAACCGGTCAAGCGGACGATTCGCGAATTGGAGTCGTCGCCGGCGACAGTGGAAATCACCGACGACGCCCTGGAAGTTGCTGACCTGAACCTCGAGGTCGGCCAGAAGTTTTCGCTGGCCGTCAAGGCGGCCGACCGGTTCAATCTGTCCGGAGAGCCGAATGTGGCGAGCGGCGACCGGTGGCGCTTGGAAGTGGTGACTGCCGATCAACTACGCACCTTGCTCGAGGCCCGCGAGCTGGTCCTCCGGCAGCGTTTCGAGCAGCTCATTCGCGAGGCGACCGAGACCCGCGACCTGCTGGCCCGCATGGAGTTCAGCCTGAAGTCGGCCGAAGCGGAAACGGAGGCGGACGACGAGAAGCCTGCGGCCAAGGACGACGCCGAGGACGAGAAGAGTGACGACGAAGAGCAGGCATCGCCCATGCAGCAGTTGACGCGCCGCACGCTCCGCGTTCAGCGCGCCCTGCAGAATAGCCGCAAGAACGGGCGCGAACTGAAGGGATTGGCCGACTCGTTCGACGATATCGAACGCCAATTGATCAACAACCGGGTCGATACCGAAGAACTGCGGGCCCGGATTGCCGAAGGGATCGCGCAGCCCTTGCACGCGATCGCGGACGAGTCTCTGCCCGAACTCGAACGGCGTCTCGAAGCCCTGCAAGAGTCGCTCGATGATGAAACCCTGGGCCCGGCAAACCGCGATCGGGCCCGGCAGCAGGCCGACGACATCCTGCTGGCCATGCACCTCGTGCTGCAACGCATGATCGAGCTGGAGTCGTTCAACGAGGCTGTCGATATGCTGCGGCAGATTATCGCCCTGCAAGGGGAACTGGAACAGGAAACCAGGAGTCGCCAGAAACAAAAGGTCCTGGATTTATTGGAGGACTGACCCTATGGCCATGGTAGTCGTAACACAATGGCGGAAGGCAGTCGGCATGGCCGGACTGCTTGTTGTCCTGCTGGCCTTCGCCGCGAAAGGCGAACCCGACAAACCGGCTGCGGACAGCCCGCCCGATGAAGTCGGCGCGGCCGAAACACCTGCCGAATCGACTGAAACCGACTCGGTGAAGAACCTCGCAACCGAACAGCAGCAGATTGGCGAACGTTTTCGGCGGCTGGAGCAGGTATTGCTGCGTATGGCGGAACTCACAGCCGGGGCCGATCCGCAGCGGGCCGCGCTGCTGCGCAAAACCGTGGCACAGGGCAAAGAACGATTGATCGATCTGCAGTTCGATCGCCTTGCGGAACTGCTCCGGCAAGATCAGCTTGCCAAGGCGCTGGAGAATCAGGCGGACGTCCAGAAGGACCTGGCCGCCCTGCTGGAGCTGCTGCAGAGCGAGAACCGGGCGAAGCAACTCGCCGAACGCAAGAAGCGACTGGGCGAATATATCAAGGAACTCAACCGGATTATCAAGACGCAGGAGAACATCAAGTATCGCACCGGTGGTAGCGGTGATCCCAAGCGACTTGCCCCGGAGCAGGGAAAGTTGGCCGATCGTACGGGCGGCCTGTCCGACGAGATGCGAGGCGACGATGCATCGGCTGCTGAAGGCAACGGGCAGCCGGGCGATGGTGCTCCCAAGGGGCAGAACGGCGAAGGGCAGGGCAAAGAAGGCGGCGGGGATGGTCAAGAGGGCGCCGAACCGGCCGAGCAGAGTGATGCGAAAGACGGCCAGGACGGCAAGAACACCGAAGGCGACAAGAAAGACGGTGACGGCAAAGAAGGAAGCGAAAGTCAAGGCGACGGAAGCGGGAAGGCCGGCGAACAGGGCAGTGAAAGCTCCGGAGAAAGCGGCGGACAGAGTGGCGGACAGAGCGGTGGGCAGAGCGGCGGGCAGAGTGGTGGGCAGAGCGGCGGGCAGAGTGGTGGGCAGAGTGGCGGGCAGTCGCAGAACGATAACCCGGCCCAACAGCGCCTCGAACGCGCCCGGCAGAATATGAAGATTGCCGAAGAGAACCTCGAGAAAGCGCAGCGCGAAGGCGCAATCGAGGAGCAGGAGCGGGCCCTTGAAGAACTCCGGCAGGCGAAGGCGGAGCTCGAAGAAATCCTCCGCCAGTTGCGCGAAGAGGAAATGGAACGCATGCTGGCCATGCTCGAAGCGCGATTCCGCCAGATGCTCGATCTGCAAATCGAAGTCTACGAAGGGACCAAGCGACTCGACGCTGTTCCTGCCGAACGGCGATCGTACAGCCACGATATCGAGGCCACCCGCCTGAGTAACCGCGAGCAGGAAATTGCCGCTCTTATCGAACGGGTTTGGATGTTGCTCAAGGAGGATGGGACCACACTTGCCGTACCCCTGGCCGTGGACGAACTGCGCGAAGACGTTCGGGAGATCGTCCTTCGGCTGGCCGAAGCGAAGGTCGGGCCCATCACGCAGGGGATCGAGGAGGATGTGATTGCCGCCCTTGAAGAGATTATCGAGGCCTTGAAGAAGGCAATGCGCGACCTGGAAGACCAGCGTGCGCAGCCACGCCCGCCCATGGAAGGAGAACCGGGCGAAATGCCTCTGGTCGACCTGCTGGCCGAACTGAAGATGATCCGTGCGCTGCAGATGCGAGTGAACCAGCGCACCCAGCGCTATTCCAAATTGATCGAAGGCGAGCAGGCGGACGAGCCGGAACTTGTGGAACAGCTCAGACGTCTTGCCGAGCGGCAAGAGCGCGTGTACCGCGTGACTCGCGACCTCCATTTGGAGAAGAACCAATGACCACCTTCGCATATCGATTGGCGACGTGCCTGCCGGCATGGACCGCGGTTGCTCTGTGGCCCGTTGTCGGTGCGGCCCAAATGGACGAGGCGTTGGCGAAGTCGGCCGACTGGACGCCGCCGGCTGCCGTAGAGGTCGAGGCGCGGGCCCTCGAATGGCTTAACGCCCATAAGGCGGACGACGCCATGCGGTCTCGATTCGCCGAGATTTGGGCGGAAGACCTTCCAGCGGAAACGACGCTGTTGCAAAAGCTGGCGAGTACGTTTGCATTGGTCGACCCCCGCGCAGCGGAACTGGTCGCTCTGTGCGCGGGGCCCCGCGACGCGCTGATTGCCCCGAGTATGCCGTGGCTGATGGACTCGAGCGTCGATCCGTTCGAAGCCCACAATCTACGGCTGCTCTACGGGCGATGGCTGGTACACGAGGCGATGTACGACGAATCGCTTGTATACCTGGCCTCACTCGAACCGAAAGACGTGGTTGCCCCGGCGACCCTGCTCTTCTTCCAAGGTGTTGCCTATCATGCACTTGTGGAGAAGGAGAAGGGACTGGCCGTGCTCCGCCGCCTGCTGGACGGGGCGGAGCAGAGCCCGCGGAGGTATGCCGCCGTTGCCCGGCTCATGCAGGAGGACCTCGACGGTGTCGAGCCCGACACGCTGGACCACATCGCACGCCGCATGGACGACATTCATCGCCGCCTCGATCTGGGACGGGCAGGCCCGAAAGTCCGCGGCATCGAAGACGGGGTGATCGACTCGCTCGATAAGCTGATCAAGCGGTTGGAAGACCAGCAACAACAGCAATCGGGTGGCGGCGGTGGCGGCATCCAGTCCGGAGCGCCCGCTTCCGACAGCCAGATCGTGGGCGGCAAGGGGCCGGGCAACGTCGATCGGAAGGACATCGGTGACAAGTCGGGCTGGGGCAGCCTTCCGCCCAAACAGCGCGAGGAGGCGCTCCAGCAGATCGGCCGCGATTTCCCGGCGCACTACCGAGAGGTTATCGAGGAGTACTTCCGTCGCAAGGCCGCGACCGAGAAGCAGCCCTAATGAGGGAATACCTGACAATCCGCGAGTCGTTCGCCACGCAGACGATTCCACGAGAAACGCCATGATGAACCGAAACTGTCTTACCACCGACCGCCAGCCGGAAGCCGTACGTGCAACGCGCAGTGCGGGACGCCACGGGCTATGGGGTTGCACTGTTGCCGTTGCCCTCCTTGCCGTTGCCTTCGATGCGTTGCCCGCCCCAGCCGTGGAGTTCGAGGCATTGACTGCCGATGACCGCAAGCAGGTGGGGACGATCGCGTCCTTCGATTCGGAAACGCTGAAACTGCAGACCAAGGATGGCGAGGTTTCCGTGCCCACGGCCGAATTGATGGCCCTCACACAGTTGAAGCCGGACAAAATGTACGACGGCGCGCCCAAGGGCTGGATCGATCTGATGGATGGCTCCAGCATTGCAGCTTTCCAGTGGACCCTGGACGGGGACACGGCACACGTTACCTTGCTCGACGGCCAGACCATGGAATGCCCCCGCCAGGCACTGGCATCCATTCGATTCCAACCTGCCGTCGATCCAATTGCCGGCCAGTGGACCGGGCTTGTGCAAAAGAAACACAACGGCGACATCGTCGTCGTACGCAAAGAAGACCATTTGGATTTCCTGCTCGGTATTGTCCGCGGCGTTACTGCAGACTCGGTGGCATTCGAGATGGACGGCGAGGTGCTTCCGATCCGGCGCACGAAGTTGTTCGGTATCATCCTGCTGCGCCCGGCCGGAATCGAATTGCCCGATGCAATCGGCAGGTTGACCGACGCCTACGGGTCCCAATGGTCGGTTCGGTCCTTCTCGCTTGCGAAGCAATTCGAGTGGAGCACGCCGGCAGCCGTTGCGATGCAGCGGTCGCCGGAGGCGATTCTGAAGATCGATTTTACGGCCGGCAAGGTATTGTACCTGGCGGATATCGAACCGCAGTCGATCGACTGGACGCCGTTCTTCCCGATGGATACGGAATTGCCTTCACGGCGAACGTTCTTCCAGCCACGGCGAAACCGCGGATTCGATTCCGACGTGCTTACGCTGGGCGGCGCCGAGTTCGGACGCGGCCTGGTCCTGCACAGTCGCACCGAAGTGGTCTATCACCTTCCGAACGAGGCAAGCCGATTGCGCGCAACGGCCGGCATCGACGATCGTGTCCGGCCGCAGGGCAGTGTGGTGCTGGTCATTCGCGGCGATGGCAAGCCGTTGTACGAGGCTACCCTGACGGGAACCGATCCGCCTGCCGAACTTGACCTCGACGTTGCCGGGATCCGCAGGCTATCGATCCTGTGCGACTTTGGCGAGATGATGGACGTGGGCGACCAGTTGAACTTGTGCAATCTGAGGGTGGTGAAATGATGCGTAGCGCCTTAACTGACAGGATGTCCTGGCAACACCGGTCTCTTGCCGAGAGTGTCAATGCGTTGGCGCCACTGTGGTCCCGACAGTGCCGCTCCCCAAACGTACCTTGTTCGTTCAGTCTCCGGAGTATGTTTGCGCGAAGGGCTCGCTTGCGCAGAGAGGAACTTCGGCGCCCCTCGGCCACAAGGCAACGGAAGATGGTTCACTGCCGAAACGGCAGTGCCACCTTGCGCCTTATGGGTGTGTTGTTGGTTATCCTTGCGCTGACTACTGTTGCCTGGGCCGAATCTGTGACGGTTCCTCCGGCCGTCCTGGAGGCCGAGGCGGCGCGCGTGGCGGCCATGGAGAGTGTCAAGGACACCGTGCTGGCCGTCTTTTCGCCGACCGGCGGGGGCGGTGGTTCCGGGGTCGTCATATCGCCAGACGGCTTCGCCCTGACCAACTACCACGTGGTGCGCCCGTGCGGCAATGCCATGAAGTGCGGCATGGCCGACGGCAAACTGTACGACGCCGTGATCGTCGGCATCGATCCGGCAGGCGACGTGGCCCTCATTAAACTGTTCGGACGCAATGATTTCCCCGTTGCCGAACTGGGCGACAGCGATCAGGTGCGCATGGGGGACGAGTGCTTCGCCATGGGCAACCCGTTTGTCCTGGCCACCGACTTCCAGCCGACGGTTACCTGGGGAATCGTCTCGGGAACCCACCGCTACCAGTATCCGGCCGGCACGCTGCTGGAGTACACCGACTGTCTCCAGACCGATGCCTCGATCAACCCGGGCAACTCGGGCGGGCCTCTGTTCAATGCGAGGGGGCAGTTGATTGGCATCAACGGGCGGGCATCGTTCGAAAAACGCGGACGCGTGAACGTGGGGGTTGCGTACGCCATTTCGATCAATCAGATCAAAAACTTCCTGGGGCAACTCCATAGCGGCCGCATTGTCGATCATGCGACCTTGGGCGCTACCGTCGCCTTCGACCATGAAGGAAATGTGGTCGTTGACGATATCCTGGAAGAATCCGATGCCTATCGCCGCGGACTGCGGTTCATGTCGCCCATTCTTACTTTCGGTGGACGGACCATTACAACGCCCAACCAGTTCAAGAACGTGCTGGGGATCTATCCGAAGGGCTGGCAGGTACCGCTTAGCTTTCGGCATGACGGGAAGCGGCACGATGTAGTCGTCCGCCTTCGTGGGCTACACAGTGAGGAAGAACTGATCGAGAAGACCAGCGGGGCCGAAGCGCCCGCTCCCATGCTGCCGGACGAACCCCAGCCGGAAGACGACGATTCCGACAAGCCGGACGGTGATGGCAATCGCTCGCCTGCTCCCGGCGACGGCGGCTCTCCCCCGGGCAGCGATCCCGACGCGCCTCAACCTGCACCGGACGGTCCCCGGCGGATTCAAATTCCCGGGCGGCCCGGCGGCCCGGCCCACCGTGTCGTCCGGCCGGAAGCACCCATGCCCGAGGTTGCCAAAAAACACTACGAGAGCAAACGGGGTTTTGCCAACTACTACTTCAACAAGCTTCACCAGGATCGCGTCCTGAAGGCTTGGAGGGCTGAGGGGAAGTGGGGTGAGGTCGATCGTGCGTGGCGACTCACGGGCCAGTTGGGCAATGGCGGGCAGTTCGAATTCACCATTGCCGATGACGCTTGCCGGCTGAAACTGCCGACGACCGAACTGGACTGGACCGCGCCGGAGCATCTGGAAGCCGATCTGGCCCCACCCGAAAGCGGCGGACTATTCCCGGCCTTGCTCCTTTGGCGACGCCTGGCAGTCGCTGGCCCCGACGCGTTCGAGAGACTATTCTACCTGGGCACGATGCCGTTGCCCGGTTACGAGAATCAGCTCGATGTCCTCGTCGGGCAGTATCGGGGCGTCGTCGCGTGGTTCTACTATGTCCCGGACGACGGGCGACTGGTGGCGGTCGACCTGTTTTCCGATGGCGACGATGCCGACCCGTGCCAGGTACGGATGCTCAACTTCCGCGACGAGCAGGGGCGGCAAAGGCCGACGCGCATCGAGGTGTATCATGCCGGTAGCCCGTTCGCCTCGTTCCAGATCGATGCTTGGCAATTCCGGGCAGACACGGCGGATTCGGTGGAGGGAACACCATGAGAAGCACACCCTTGTCTTACCGGATTGCCAGACACGTACTGCTGTGTGTTTGGCTGCCGGCCCTACTCGTGCTGCCGATCGCTAAGGCGGCGCCGGTCGAAGCTGATAGTGCGCTTCCCAACGTGATCGAACGCGCACAGGCGAAGATCGTCAAGATTTACGGAGCAGGCGGGTTCAAAGGCCTGCATTCCTATCAGACCGGAATGCTCATTTCGCCCAACGGGCATATCCTGACCGTCTTCAGCCACGTGCTCGATACCGACTACGTGACGGTTGTGACCTATGACGGGCGCCGGTTCGACACCCAGTTCGTGGGCGCGGACCCGCGTTTGGAAATTGCCGTGCTGAAGATCGACGCCGTGGAACTCCCCTTCTTCGACCTGGCGAAGGCGATCGACGCCGATCCCGGCACCCGAATCCTCGGCCTGAGCAATCTGTTCGGCGTCGCGATGGGCAACGAGCCCGCCAGCGCACAACGCGGCGCCATTGCGGCGCGTACCGAACTGCATGCGCGACGCGGGCAATTCGAAACGGCGTACCGCGGACCTGTCTACGTGCTCGATGCGACCACCAACAATCCGGGCGCCGCAGGCGGCGCACTGCTGACCGTCGGTGGAGAACTGGTCGGGATGCTGGGTAAGGAACTGCGAAACGCCCAGAACCATACCTGGCTCAACTACGCACTGCCCATTGCTGAACTCCGCCCGTCCGCAACTCAGATTCTTGCAGGCAAGTGGAAGCCGGCTGCCGAAACGCCGGAGACCACGAAACCGGATTTGGCCTACTCGCTCGAAGTGCTTGGCATCCGCCTGGTGCCCGACGTACTCGACCGCACGCCCCCGTTTGTCGACTCGGTTCGTGACGGTTCGCCTGCCGCCAAGGCCGGCATTCGCCCCGACGACCTGGTGCTCCTGTTGAACGACCAGTTGATTCAGTCGTGCACGGTCCTTCGCGACGAGTTGGAAACGATCGAACTGGGTGACGAGGTCCGACTTACAGTTCTCCGGGGCGACCAGACGCCCGAACTGAGTGAAGTCGTCCTGACGGCCGCCCCCAACGAACCAGCGAGAATGCCATGACGACACAAGGCCTTTTTCCGAAGATGCCACACGCGCCTTGTCTGCCCATTGAAGCGGCGGCCATGTTGCTTGCCCTTGTCGCAAGCGGCACGGCGTTTGACGCAGCCGATACGGCCAACCTGGAAGACCAGGCGTTCCGCGCCGCCGCGGCCCACGTGGCGCCGTCGGTCGTTCGTATTGAGACGCTGGGCGGCCTGGAGCGCGTGGGCAAGGTCCTGGCCGGCACCGGTCCGACAACGGGCCTTGTGGTGGGAGAGGACGGCTATATCGTTTCCAGCGAGTTCAATTTCCGGCATCATCCGGCGTCCATTCTCGTCCGTTTGCCCGATGGAACGCGCAAGCCGGCCCAGCTCGTTGCAACAGACCGGAGCCGCATGATCGTCCTGCTGAAGATCGAAGTCGACCAGCCGCTGCCTGTACCCGAGTTCGCACCGAAGGACGAGTTGCGCGTGGGACAGTGGACCGTGGCCCTCGGCCGGGCGTTTCAAGGCGATGCGCCCAACATGGCAATCGGAATCCTCTCGGCATGCAATCGCGTGTGGGGTAAGGCGGTGCAGACCGACGCCGCCGTATCGCCCAACAACTACGGCGGCCCGCTCGTCGATATTCGCGGCCGCGTCATTGGCGTGCTCGCGCCCCTTTCACCCCAGGGCAACGATGAGGAAGCCGGATACGAATGGTACGATTCGGGCATCGGATTTGCCGTCCACGCGGATCAGATCCTGCACGCCCTTCCGCGTTTGAAGGCAGGTGAAGATCTCGACCCCGGACTGCTGGGCCTCAGTTTCCGCGGAGCCAATCCGGCCGTTACCGAGACCGTCGTTGCCGCCTGCCATCCAAACTCGTCGGCCAAGAAGGCCGGGATCAGGATCGGCGATCGGATCGTGGCAATCGACGGTCAGCCGATCGAGCGGACGGCCCAATTGAAGGAAGGGCTGGCCCGGTTCTATGCCGGCGACACGGTCAAACTAACAATCGCACGCGGCAAAGAGCGATTCGAGCGCGAGGTGGAACTCGCGGCGAAACTCCTTCCCTACGAACACCCGTTCCTCGGCATCCTGCCCATGCGCGATCTGCGGCCCGACGGCGGCGTTTCCGTGCGGTTCGTCTACACGGAAAGCCCGGCGGCACAGGCCGGTATCGAGCCCGGCGATGTCCTGACCGCCCTGGCCGGCGAGCCCATCACAGACGCCGATGCCCTGCGGGAATCGCTGTCGCAGTATGGTCCCGGAGAGAAGGTGACCGTTACGGTCCTCCATGCCGGCAAATCGCGCGATGTGCAGGTGGCGCTTGGTCGGCTTCCAGAAGACGTTCCCAAGGACCCGCTGCCGCCTGCCCATGCAAAGGCAGAACCTGCCGGCGAGGCGGTGTTACCGCAGGTCCGTGTTCCGGTCAAGATTCCCGAGTTCTCCAACGATGCCTGGGCGTACGTGCCTGGCGGCAATGCGCCGAAGACGCCCTACGGGCTCGTTGTCTGGTTGCACGAGCCGGGCGGTTCTGCGTGGGAGGAGCTTCTGGCCCGGTGGAAAACCGATTGCGACCGGGACGGTTGGATTCTCCTGGCGCCCGAAGCGGCCGATCCGAGACAGTGGAACCGGACCGAATTACCACTCATACGAAAGCTGATCGATCAGATTTCGGCCGATTACGCGATCGATCCGTCTCGCATCATTCTGGCCGGGCGCGGGGCCGGCGGCGCCATGGCCCTTCTGGCCGCATCGCATAACCGCGACGTGGTTCGCGGCATCGCCGTACTCGATTCGCGATTGCCCAGCGCGATTGCACCGAATGAGCCGCTCGAACGATTGGCGTTCTATGTGGCCCGGGCGGAAGAATCGGCCCATGCAGACTCGGTGCAGAAGGCAATTGAGCAACTTCGCAAGGCCAAGTACCCGGTCACCGTCAAGGAGCTTGGCGACCAGCCCCGTCCTCTCGAACCGGATGAACGCACAGAACTGTCCCGCTGGGTGGATTGCCTCGATCGACTCTGAGTTGGTACAATGGAATACCATGCTCCAATACAACTTCATCGCACCCAGACAAATCGTCTTCGGTTGGGGACGCCGGACCGAAGCTGGCGCGCTTGGCCGCAATTTGGGAAACCGGGCTTTTCTGTTCAGCGGATTACCCGATAGGCTGGCAGAAACCGTCATTCCGCAAATCGCCGACGCGCTTCACGCCGAGCGGATCGATATGATCGAAGCCGGTGCAATCGATCATGAACCCGAAGCGGCCGACGTCGACGAGGCAACCGCATCGCTCGTGGAGGCCGGCGCCGGCCCCGGCGATTTCCTGCTGGCTGTCGGCGGTGGTGCGGCAATCGATCTGGCGAAGGCAACATCGGCCATGGCCGCGAATACCGAAAGCCCGACGGTCGTCGACTATCTGGAGGGCGTTGGCCGCGGATTGAAACTGCAGAACGATCCGCTGCCCGTTATGGCCATTCCCACCACGGCAGGCACCGGGGCCGAGGCCACGTACAACGCCGTCATCTCCCACTATGATCCGCCGTGGAAGAAGAGCCTGCGCGATGCCCGGCTCATGCCCCAAATCGCGCTGGTCGATCCCGAATTGTGCGTTACCGTTCCACCTGCGGTCACGGCCGCCAGTGGTATGGATGCGATTACCCAATTGATCGAGAGCTACGTTTCGCGCAAGGCCCAACCCATTCCGCAGGCGTTGTGTATGCAGGGATTGCGGCTGGGCGTGCCGGCCATTGCCGAGGCCGTGGCGGACGGATCATCGCGATCGGCCCGCGAGCGCATGTCACACGCGGCGCTGCTTTCCGGCATGGCCCTGGCCAACTCGGGACTGGGCATGGCCCACGGCGTGGCCCCGGCCCTGGGGACGCACTGCCGCGTAGCGCACGGCGTCGCCTGCGCCATCATGCTGCCCGTGGCTCTCCGATTCAACCGCGACGCCTGCGAAGAAGCGTTTGCCCGACTTGCCCGCGTGCTTTTTGACGTCGATCCGCAACAATCAGTCTCGGACGCCGCAGACCGGTTCATCGACGAGATCGAGCGCCTTTGCGATCGCGTGGGCGTCCCGCGGCGGTTGAGCGATGTCGGCGTACAACCCGATCAGATTCCCGCCATCGCCAAAGACTCCTTCGGCAACAGCATGCGCGGCAACCCAGTCGATATCAGCGAGCCGCGTCTCATCGAGCTTCTCAGGGAATTGCTCTAAGCCGCTCTAGAAATTGGAGTCGATCATGGGGCGGTAGACCAGCTCGTGGACCACAACATCGTCCGGTGCATTGATACACTGCACGATCATCTGCGCGGCGGAACTGGCCTGCAAGTAGTCGGGCCGCTGTTTCGGCCGGAAGTCGGTATCGGTCCCGCCGGGATAGACACCGGTCACCTTCACATCCACCTGCCGCGCCTCTTTGATCAGGCATTGCGTGAAGCCGTGCAAGGCGTGTTTGAGCGAACAGTAGGCCGAGTAATTCGTGGCACTGGTCCGGGCAAGGCTGCTGATCACGTTCAGGATGTGCCCATCTCTCCGACCGCCCATTTCCTTCATCGCTTCGCGGCAGAGCAGAAATGCAGCCCGGAAATTGACGGCATACGACGCGTCCATCTGGTCGGTGCTGGTATCCACCACGGCGTTCTTCCCCGGATTGAAACCGGCATTGTTCACCAATACGTCGATCTGCCCGAGCGCATCGCGCGCCGCTGCGTAAAGGGCGACCGTTGCGGCTGCGTCCGACAGATCGCAAGTTGCCCCGAGACATCCGGTTTCTTCGCCGAGTGCGTTCAGAAGCTGCCGATCACGCCCGGTGGCGAATACCCGGAAGCCCTCGGCGCAAAGCTGCCTGACCGTTTCCCTTCCGATCCCGCGCGTCGCGCCTGTGACCAGCGCCGTCCGACCCATTAGAGGTCCTTTCACTGAAAGTGCCTTACCCGGAACTGCCCGCTATTGCCTCAATCCGGCTGCCGCGCGTCCCTCGCCTGCCTGGAGGGCGCTGAGCAGCGGGTCGAGGGCGTCGGCCCACATCTCGTAACCTTTTGGCGAGAGGTGCAACATGTCGCGCATAACCGCCTTGCTGATCGAGCCATCACGCTCCAGAAACTTGTATCGCCGGTTCCAGGTGTCCAGACCACCCGGGTACTTGTGGTCGGCCGGATACGTCCACAGGTCGGTGATCGAGTCGCCGATGAAGAGCAGGTCGTTCTTGGGCTGCTTGAACTTGTTCTGAACGTACGGAATCCACCACGAGTCGGCATCGCCCCGAGTTGCCGGCGTGCAGGTCTTCAGGTCGCTCGGCGGCAAGCCGTACTCGGTCCATTTCCACTCGGCTGCTTGGGCGCGTGCACCCACAAGCATGGCAACTGCCGCCACGATGACTACGTGCTTGCTTTTCATCCGGTTTCGCTCCTGCATCGTTCTTGGGCATGATGGATATCGACTTGAATGATCTTCCTCCAGGCTGAGTCTAAGCAGCCGAAATCGGGAAGTCAAGGATATCCGTAGCGGCAGGCATCTTAGGGGGATGACGGGAAAAGGGGGCGGGAGTCTTTTCTGAAAAGACTCCCGTCCCCTCCTCCCCGTCCCCTTTTCTTATCGAACATTTCCACGGTGCGGCGCAGCCAATCAAGGCGTCTTTCACGGTCCAAGCCGTCGCGCACGATCGCCCGCCGCTCATTCCCGCGGGAAATCACGTGATACAAGGCGCCGGGGAACTCGATTCTCCGTGGGCGTGCCATGCAAACATTCTAACGCCAAGGTCCCCCAATGCCTAATGTCTAATACCGGCCTGACCCCAAAGGCCCCCAGATGGCGCGCGTGGTGCGGAAGGAAGGCTGCGTCGTTACCGACGAGGCCGCCTGGCAACGGCAGTTGCACAAGTGGAAAATCCAAGCCAACGAACCACGACGGATCGTCACCGAGGCGGCGCTGTTTGGGACGTTGATGCAGCATGAGTTGTATCTTGGGCAACCGCTGATCAGCGACGACGCGGGACAGTTCAAGATTCTGGGCCTGTTTCACGGGCTGTGTTGGCTGCACGCCGAGCGTTCGCTCACCAAACTGCTGCCGATGAATCCGCGAGAGCGAGCCGCGGTGGAGCGGGTGCGTGACGCGGTCTGGAAGTATTACCAGCGTCTTCGGAAGTACCGGGAAACGCCGACGCCGCAACGCAAGGCTGCTCTGGATCGCGACTTCGACCGTCTCTTTACGCAGCGGACGGGATTCGTCGACCTGAATGAGGCCCTGCGGCGGATTCACGCGAAGCGGGACGACCTCCTGCTGGTTCTCGATCGTCCCGAGATCCCTCTGCACAACAACCTCTCGGAAGGCGACATCCGAGAATGGGCCAAGAAACGCAAGATCAGCGCGGGCACGCGGAGCGAAGTGGGCCGGCGTTGCCGCGATACCTTTATCAGCCTGAAGAAGACCTGCCGCAAGCTGGGCGTATCGTTCTGGCGGTATCTTCAGGATCGCATATTCGGAAAGCATGAAGTCGCGCCTCTGCCCGACTTGATCCGCTTGGCAGCCCAGGAAACATAACCGCTCGACGGCATCATCCGCAATCACCATCGGCTCGCACTCTTACCCGTTTGCCCAACCGGCCTACGCACCGCTACGCCTCGACAGGCCGCCATCAACATCACGGGGTTATTGAGAACTTACGCAATGACCGCCGGGTCGTGGCAATTTCTTTCGAGAGCATCAAGGGCAGTACGTCGCCGCATCACTCCTATAATAGGAAAGGTGGCCCGGAGGTCCCGTTTCCATTTCTCCAGAAGTTCTGTTTCTATCACTCTCGCTCCTCCTAGCGGTCAGCGTTTCACCACGCTCGGAACCACATGCAAAGTTGACGTGGTCCCGGGCATCGTCGTATTCTCGGTGATTGCCTTGGCCACCTCAAACACGTCCGTTACGAGACAAATACCGGTGAACGCCAGGCCACGGCGAAGTCCGGGTTTCCGGTCGCGGCAAGCTGCCGCCGCTCTATTCTCCGCGAAGCTTCAGCCCCATCATTCTAAGCTTGTCGCGCACCTCGTTCAGGCTGGTTACACCAAAGTTCTTGCATCCGAGCAGGTCGTCGCCCGTCCGGCGAATCAACTCGGCCAGTGTGTTGATACCGAGTTTCATCATGCATTTGCGGCCCCTTACCGAAAGGTTCAAGTCGCCGATGGGCTTGTTCAGTACCGCCTGCTCCTCCGGGCTGAGTGCCTCGTGTTCGAGCACGTCGGTGACATGCCGGTCGGGCGCGAACTGCCCGAGATGCAGTCCCCGGCTGCAGAGCATGTCTCTGATTTCCGTCAGGCTTGTCTCGCCGAAGTTTTTGCTGGCCAGCAGTTCGGCCTCGGTGCGGCGGCAAAGGTCGCCGAGCGTCGTCACGCCCATCTTCTGCAGACAGTTCCGGCTACGGACCGACAGCTCGAAATCGGTCACGGGAATACTGAGCACTTGGCTCATCCGGTCGCGTGTCTTCTGCGCCTGTTCGTCGTAGTACTGATCGATCGAGGCCTGCGTGTCCCTCAGGAACAACCTTGCCCGGGCATGGTCGGGGAAAGCGTCCAGTATGCGCTGGAAGCACCGGGCCGCCTGATCGTACTGCTCGTGGTCTTCGTATAGAATGCCGAGGTTCAGCAGGGACCCGACGTGGGCCGGGAAGCGGTCGGCGGCCTTTCTGTAAAGCTCCATCGCGACGGTATCGTTGCCATGGCGGTCGTTTTCGACGGCAAGGCCGAACAGCGCAGCGGGATGGTCCGGGTCGGCCGCGACCGCCCGCTCGTAAAGGGCGACAACCTCGCCCGAATTCCTTCCCAGGACCGCGATGGTGGCTGCCCGTTGGGACAGGTACTCCGCTGTTTGCTCCACGGCTCCCGAAAGCGAATCGAGTACTTTCAGTGCGGCTCGCGCCTCGCCGGCGCACCGCAAGGTCTCTGCCTTGCCCAGGGTGCAGTCGTCGGCGTCGTAACCAGCCCTCCTGGCCGCCTTCCAACTCTTGATCGATTCATCGAAACGCTGCCGCGCCGCATAGGCCTTGGCCAGGTGGAAGTGGGCCAGCGCGCCGCCGTCGCCCCTCTGCAAGACCTCAATCGCCGCGTAGTAGCGCCCGAGCAAATACAGGCAGACTCCCATGCGCACGAAGGATGCAGGACTTGGACTCTCTCGCTTCTGAAGCTCGGCAACCGCGTCGCGCAAGCTCCGGAAACCAGCCGGATCGTGGGCAATTACCTTCCGCAACCCGGCAACCTCACAGGGACCGAATGACCTGTCACACAGGACTATTTGCCTTAAGTCGACAACATCCGTTTCCGCCATGGAACAAACTCCTATGCACCATGCCGTGCGTGGGCCACTTAACAACAAGTTCGTACGGCTACCATTCCACTTCAATGTGATTGATGATCTCTTCCGCGCCCTCCAACTCCATCACCGCTTCCTGGGCATGTTGCTTAAGATAGTAGGACGGGAGTTGACCACGAAGGATGAGCACGCCTTCGTGAAAGTGGCATGTAACCTGCCGGAGTTGCAAATAACAACTGCGCCGGAGACGCTCGCGGGCCGCCTCGGCTACGGCGGGACGGTCGGGCCTGCAATAAGCCGCTCGATGTGAATCGACCATTGGATGCCCTCCTTGTTCATGCATTTCCAACTGATTGTATGCCTTCCGTTAACAAAGGCAAGGTGATCCACCCAAAGAGCTAGATTTGTGTTCCGGATTTCAGCTTCAATGGGACGAAGTGCAGCGTTTACTACACGAGCTAACGTATCCTAGCTCTAACGTGGGATTGTTTGCGATGTTATCAAAGCTATAACTGGAGTTTTGCAAACATCAAATTGGGCTTGTAAAAATAGGGGTTTTGGCGCAAAAATGGGGTAGTTTGAGGTGGCCATGGCAATCACGGAGGGTGCGACAATGCCAGGGATCACCTCGTTTCCACGTGTGGTGCAGAGTGCGGTGGAAGAGTTCGGCGACCTGTTTGTCTGCGAACCGGAGCGGCGCCACTTTGCCGAATACCTCACTGGGTTGATGGTGGCCGCGCGAAAGACCGTGCGGGGAATCAACTACGAGTTCGCTATGACGACGGATCAGTCGTGCCTGAACCGCTTCATCACCGAGGTGAAGTGGGACGAGGCTGAGTTGAACGAGCGTCGGCTGAGGTGGTTGCAGAAGGACTCGAGCACCCGCTACGGCGATCGGGGGGTGATTGCGATCGACAACGTGTTGATCGACCACGATGGCAAACTGATCAAGGACGTCGGCTGGTTCTGGGACCATGCCGAAGGACGGAACAAGATTGCCCACGACTATCTGATTGCCAACTACGTATGCACCAGTGACAAGCACTACCCCCTGGAGTTCCGGCGTTTCAGGAAACGCGAGCAGTGCGACGCAACGGGCGAGGAGTTCTTCAACCACACCAAGCTGTTCTGCCAGTTGGTGGATTGGGTTTGTGAGCATGAGATTCCGGGCGACTTCACCTTTGATAGCTACTTCACGAACGCCGAGATCCTCAATCACATTCATGGCAAGAAGGACCGGTTTGGCCGTCCTCGCGGCTACGTGGGCGACCTGAAGTTTAATCGGAAGATTTGTTGGAAGGGCGGCGAATTGAGGGCGGAGGAAATGGCCGGGCAGATCGATCCGGACAGCCGGAAGCCCTTCAAGCGTGGCCGAAAGCAGCAATGGTATTTCACGACGAGCATTCGCATCCCCAATGTCGAGCACAAGGTGCGGATCGTGATCATTTGGGACAAGAAGCGCGACCGTGAGCCGCGCAAGATTTTGATAACCAACCGCGTAGCCTGGGAAGTGATTCGGATTCTGCAGGTCTATCGCTATCGATGGACAGGCACGGAGACCTTTCATCGGGACGGGAAGCAAGAGCTTGGCATGGGAGATTGTCAGCTGCGCGACGGCCAGGGCCAAACCCGGCACATGTACCTGGTCATGCTGGCGTACACTCTGCTCATGGCCCAACTCAAGCAGGCCCGCGCGAAGGAATGGGCCTCCTGCAAGCTGACGACCATCGGCGAAGCCTGTCGCGCAGTATTGCGAGAGACGCTGCGATCCACCCTGGACTGGGCTATTGAGCAGGTTACCGATTATGGACGCAGCCGCGACCATGTGATGGCTCACTTGCGGTTGGAGTGAGTTTGCAAAACTTCAGCTATAATCAGGACTGCCGTAGGAGTTTCTTTGTCGTCTCTGAACTTATGTCGCTCTCCCGAGCCCAGGAGAAGAACGGTGTCATGAGCAAACTGGCGACTCTGGTTACCTGCAATGACCGGCAACGACTCGGTACGATGCTCCAAAGAGCCTATGCCGTGGCGTTCGACCCACGGGATCAGGTGCAGCGATTCGAGATGAAGTTGGATCATGCGCACGCAGTTGACGAAGGGGATATTCCGCCCGATGTTGTGACGATGCACTCGACGGTGGAAATCATCGATCTCGAATCGGATGAGTTGGAGACCTACACGCTTGTCTATCCCGAGGAGGCAGATATTGTCCGCAATCGGATTTCGATCCTCGCGCCTCTTGGACAAGCCATTTTTGGGCGCGCCGTGGGCGAGCTTGTGACCGTGGCGACACCCAGTGGGGAGCGATGGATCAAGATCGCGGCGTTGTGCTTCCAGCCGGAATGCGATTCCCACAGATCATCCGGAACCGATCCGCATTCCCGGGATGCAAGAGGCCATGGGCGAGTCGCAAAACCTGACGGAAGGCAAGAACACCATGCAGACCTCCTGACATAGCCGCGAGTTTCCCGAGGATTTTGCTGTTGCCGTGAAGGAGAGTGCGGCAGAAATAGTGGACGGTTTTTGGGAACCAAGTTGGGGTGGCGTGCGTCTATAGGGTATGAACGCACACAGCACTACCGAATCGGTCTTGTTTCTGGAAGAACCTACGTCGGACGGTCGCACGGTACTGAATGCCTCGGTGTGGTTCGTCGATAAGGACGGCTACCGGGTAGTCTTCTGCCGACATGAACCGATCTATCGCATCGCCTCGAACGACGAGGTGCATCTTCGCTTGGTGGCGGTCATGTTACGCCAGTCGCGCGTGGCGACGCAAGAGGAGATCTGCCAAGCATTCGGTCACAGTATTTCCACCCAGGCTCGTTGGGAACGGCAGTATGCCAAGCATGGGATCGACGGCCTGATATCGAAGAAGCCTACCGGGCGTGGCCGCGATTTGGGCAAGAGTCAAGAAGCCTTCGTGCGCCGATGGTTCCAGGCGGGCTACTCCAACCGGGAGATCGCCAAACGTTTAGGAGTTGACGAAACGACGATCCGCCGGACTTTGAAGCGGTTGGGATTGACGCGCCAACCTGTCGCGTCACCCGTGCTGCCTGGGATCGAGGACGAGACGGCGGCCGATACGAACGAGACAACGACCTCGACCGCCGCGTCGGAAAGCGGCCACGATGCGGCCGTCCCAGCGGCTTTGCCGGTCGAAGACGGCTCGCCCCAACCGCAAGAGTCGAACGAGCAAGAAGTTGCGGCCTCGGAAGAACCGCCTGGGAAGTCCTTGGGGTCAGAGCGCTGTTAGACGTTAAGCAGTTGACAGCAATGCTCATTTCCGCTAGCGTGAGGGCATGGCAAGACCTTTGCGAATTGAGTTTCCGGGGGCATTGTATCATGTGATGTCGCGAGGGAACGAACGAAAGCCGATGGTCCGAGACGATGCGGACCGCGATAAGGGACAGCAGCTACGCAGGTTACATACGCGCCAAGGCTTCGCTGCCGTGGGTAACCTACACGCGCGTACTGGGGGAGTTCGGTCGGAAGGCCGGACAGGCTCGCCGGGCGTACGGGCGCTTTGTTCGGGCAGGTGTGACGGAACCACCGGAGTCTCCGTTCGCCGCTGCGGCAGGTTCGCTACTGGTAGGCTCGGAGACATTCATCGCCCGAATGCGCAGCCTGCTGCAGGACCGAGACCTGGACGACGCCTTGCCCCAGTTGGCGCCCCTGAAGCCGCGCCCGTCGCTCGACGAGATCGCGGAAGTGGCCGCGGCGCATTTCGGTCAGGACACGAGCCGCTGGCAGGCTGGGCGGCGCGTGGACGACGCCAGCCGCGCAGTAGCGACCTACCTTGCCCGTCGCTGTTACGGTTACTCAGCAAAGGCCGTCGCCGCGGCGTTCGGTTATCGCGGCCACAGTGGTGTCCACACCGCACTGCTTCGCATCGAACGCGACACTACCCAACTCAGAAAGACCATCAACCAGCTTGCCAATGCACTTGACAAACGTCTAACAGCGCTCTGACCCCAAGAGATCGGCATTCCGCTCCACATACCGCACCACGGCATAGAAGTGCTCGTCGCTTTCGAGAAGGAAACGACTTGAAGCGGCCCTGGTACAAATGCCCGTAGCCCACGCGGCACTTGGCCCGTTGCCACCGCTGCGTGTGCATATTGGTCATTCGCTGCATGAACCGGGAAAGGTCGCCGTCGTGTTCGGGCCAAGCTACGAAATGCCAATGGTTGGGTAGCCAGCAGTAGGCGCAGATACGCATGGGCGCAACGCGCAACGTCTCTTCCAGCACGCGGCGAAAGGCGTCGTAGTCCTTGTCCGCGCGAAAAAGCTGCATTCGCCCCACCCCCCTGTTCAGGACATGGAACACCATTCCCCCCGGCGCGACTCTGGCAGTTCAAGGCATGACGCAATCTTACCAAACCCTCCCAGAGTCGTCAATATATGCGACTGTCCCCTTTAGTCCTTTCCGAAATCAGCGGTCTTGCACCATTCTGCCGTGATCCAGGCTTTTCGGAAGCGCTGGCGGGTGCTGGTACCGGCGGACCATGAGCCCGTACAGTCCCGGGACGTGGTCGCGGAAGAGATTTGTGACCGTCCTGAGCCGTTCGGTCCATTTGGCCAACCGCTGTACCGTGTGCGCGGCCCAAGGGTTCTCGGGACCCGCCGTGACCAGTCTCTTGCCCAGGTCCTCGCCAATCACGGGCAAGAGCTTGGTCAGCAAGAGCACCCAAAACGACGGAGTCAAGTAGCCGCCCGGCTTCGTGGGCATGAGCATCGCATCGTAGGCGTCCGTCGCGAATCGGCCCAGCGTCTTGTCTCGAACGCAGCGTTCGTACAGCGGCGTGCCGGGGAACGGGGTCAGCGACAGACCCACCACGCCCCAGTGCGGCCGCGGCAGCGAGTTGAGCGTCAGGCCGATCTCGCGCAGGTCGCGCGGGGTCTCGTAAGGGTTGTTGATCAGGTAATCGATCGACAGGTACAAGCCGGCGTCCAAGATGGCCCGTGCCGCTTTGAGAAACGACTTCTGGTCTTCGGGCCGCCGATACAGGGTGTTGTTCAGCCGGTCCGAACCCTCCAAACCCATCGTCACGTAGTGCAGCCCGCCGCTCTTGAGCATTTCCAGTCGTTCCGGCGTCACAAACCGCGGGATCATGCGGACAATGAACGGCAATCCCACTTCCGCCTTCATTCGCCGGCAGAACTCTTCCACCCAGGATTCGGATCCGCAGAAGAAGGCGTCGTCCTGGATGTTCACGCCCCGGACGCGCGGGTGATGCTCCCGAAGATGCTGCAGTTCGCGGATCGCGCGATCGACGGTCATTCGGCGGATCGCTCCTTCGTCAACGCGGCAGCAGTAGGCGCACTTGTAGGGACAACCTCGCGAGGAGATGAAATCGTAGTACCGCCCCTGCCAGCCCGCGTACTTGCGGTGAATCCGCCAAGTGTACTTCCGCAACCTGCCTTTCAGGAGCACCTTATCCTGGCCGAAGCGGTAAATCGGGAAGGGGAGCGTATCCAAGTCGAGCTTCTGTTCGGCAGATTGCGGGTTGACCACCACGCTCTTGTCCCGGCGCCACACGAGTCCGGGCACCGAGGCCGGTTCCGCACGTGCAAGAATCATGCGGAGCGGCAGTTCGCCAGGCCCTTGGACGGCAAAGTCCGCCCCCTCGGCCAGCGATTCCTCCGGGCAGAGCGCGGCGTGAACGCCGCCCGCCAGAATGACGCCGTCAAAGCCCGCGTCGCGGAGCGCCTTGACCAACAGGCGGTAGGGCTTCAAGGTGGCCGTCATCAAGTACATCCCCAAATGCGTCACGCGTTCGCGTTTCAGGAACTCGGCAATCCGCCGCACCTCGCGCGGCGAGAAGACGACGGGCCGGCCCACCGAGGCCAGCTTCTTGACGATGATCAGCAGCGTCGTCCGCACGCCCAAAGACTCGGCGGGCAATTAAACGGGACAGGTCCAATTACCCGTAATCGCTGACAGCACAAGGCGTTACGACCCACCCATGCAATATTGGACCCGTCCCCTTTAGCCCCCGGCACATGCGACAGGGACCTTCGCCAGCACATATCTCGAGACCGACGAGGTGACGTGGATTGCCGGCAATTAAACGGGACAGGTCCAATTACCCGTAATCGCTGACAGCACAAGGCGTTACGACCCACCCATGCAATATTGGACCCGTCCCCTTTAGCCCCCGGCACATGCGACAGGGACCTTCGCCAGCACATATCTCGAGACCGACGAGGTGACGTGGATTGCCGACGAATACTACGCGGTCAGCCTTGCCGAACTGATGTTGCTTGCCCCAAACCAGATACTCGGCCAAAACGACAATTACCTGCTTGGCAACGCAAACCTCTCGTTCGGCGGCACCTGCACCTCTACTTCCGGTGGCACGCTTTTCTTCACCCTGTACGAGGTCGAGATTGAGGGCACAATCTACCTGAAGCTTGCCTCCACGGAAACCTACTGGCTGCAGGTGGGAACCGGCGGTACGGACCAACTGAAGATGACCGTCAACCTTGCCTTCAATCCCCCCGACGGCGAGCAGGTCCGTTCCGGCCAGTTCACCGTCCGTTCGCGAGGGGCGCGCTGGACGTGTTCGAGTGGGATTATCGCAACCGCCTGACCTCCGTCAAGCGATACCTTGCCACTGCCGCGGGCGACTCGCAGGTGTTCACCTCGCCTTCCGGCGCCAATGTCACGCTTTCGGAAGCCTACACGAAGCACTACGTCTACAATGTGTACGACCAACTCATCTACGAGTACAGGGTTGACGCCGATACGCCGGCCGTCAAGGACAATGAAACGGTCTACATCGTCCAGGGTGGGCAGCGCGTGGCCGTTCTGGAGAAGACGGCCGGCAGCTATGACGTCACCCACCTCTTGCTGCCCGACCCGACGAGCAACCGCATGTTGGCCGAGCAGTACATCAACGGCGCGACCTCACACACCATCTGGCCGCTTCACGATCAGCAGGGCACCGTCATCGCCGCCATCTCGGACGATTGGCTCTTGAATAAGGACGACGTCCAGCACTTCGAGTACGACGCCTACGGTCTGCTGAAGTTCGATACGGTGCAAGAGCCGTCGCTGGCCAACCGCCTGGTCAGCCTGCACGCAGGTCGCGACTGGGACGAGGTGTCGGACCTCTACTACAACAATGCCCGCTGGTACGATCCGACAATGCAGCGGTTCATCAGTCAAGACCCGCTCGGCTTCGCCGCCGGCGACACCAACCTCTACCGCTACTGCGGCAACAGCCCGACGAACGCAACGGATCCTTCGGGCAATAAGGCATACTGGGAGTATCTCTACGGTCATGACGGGTGGTTGGGCGATTTCGAGGGTTCCTCGTACAACTACTTCAGCGCCCATCCGGAATTGGCTGAGTGGATGGCCAATAGAACCGATACCCAACTCGTCGGGGCAAGCGTGGCGCTCGCGGTTCCGACCGGCATCGGACTTTTCTACGGTGGATCAGCTCTCGTCGCTGCCTACGGCGCAGGGAACGTGACGATGGCCGGTCTGGGAATCTACGCTCTCAAAAACGTTGGGGTGGCGACAGTCGAAACGGCCGTGGAAGCCCAGATCGCCGGCTGGATGGGGGACGACAGCTTCTCGGTTGGCAGCGCCTTCATGCGGAACTTCGCTACCGACATGGCAATCGGCTGGATGCCGGGCGTGGCCGAAACAAAGGCCTACGGCAAGATCAGTTCCAAGCTGGGTCGCTATGCCCTGCATTATGGCTCGGAGGTCCTCGTCGGCACTACGGCCGATACGGCGTGGTCCGTCTTGGTCGAGGGCCGGGGGCTTGGCGCATCGTTCTACGAGTCGTTGGCAGGCAACATGCTCGGGCAGGGATTGGGCGATGCATTTAGCGCCAGCATCCGTCGTGTTGCACCTGCCCTTGCACGCGCGGCTGCCGGACGGATCTGTTTTGCGGCTGGAACGCCGGTCAAGGTGAATGACGGCAAGCATGCCCCGGAGGGTTTCGCGGCGATCGAGTCGATTGACGTGGGCGATCACGTAGCGACTGAGGCACCGGCTGAGGCAGTATCGGAGCTGATGGGCGCTACGGCGGGAGCGACAACCGGAGCAAACGTCTTCTTCGAAACACCGCGTGCAGACGTTTCGGGTGGGACATCGCTCGACTGCGATGGGGCTGATTGGCGGAAGATCGTGCTTCGTGGCGCAGCTCCCGAAGACGCGGATATCGAAGTCACTCTCCTGAGGACTTCCTCCTGGAGCGTGGCAATGAACGCCATGCCCGGAAGAACGATCTGGGTGGAACTGCCGGAACTCAACTTCCTCGGATACTTGCAGGTCTTGGCTGTCACCGATGCGCCACCCGTCCTGCCCGGTCCGGGCCTCGTCACGGGCACCTTCCGCCACCTCGCCACCGAGCTAGTCGAAGTCCGCGTGGAAGACCTCGCCGAGCCCATCCGTTCAACGCCCCGGCATCCCTTCTGGAGCGTGACTCGCGGGGACTGGGTGGAAGCACGCGACCTCCAGCCGGGCGAAGAACTCTTGCCTTCAGGTGATCACGTACGCTCGGCGCGCGTCCGGTCCGTGGGGCTGGAAGGTTCCTCCGAGCAAGTGTATAATATCGAAGTCCAAGGCGAGCACGTCTACCGCGTCTCGTCTCTCGGCCTGCTGGTGCATAATGCGAGTTGGGATGTAAAGAAACACCTGCTGAGCTTTGAGGTAGACGCGATTGGAAACAAGTATCCTGGTTCCATATATCCCGGAACGACTAGCATAACTCATGCACATCACATCCTCCCGCAGATAGGACTTGGCCGTGAAGGAAAGAAACTCGTCGCAGAGGCCAATCGGGCAATACGGTCCTACGGCCTTGATCCGACGAAAGGAGTCTTCAATCTTGAATGGGCACCGAACTGGGGCCATCCTGAAGAGTACTGTATCGATGTGGCAGAGGCGATACTAGAAGCTGAGGACTTGAAGAACGTACGGCAGTGGATTGCAATACTGCAGGAAATGGGCCTTCGATACAACGATGGTCTCTGGCTACCATGAAAGTGGAATCATGAAAGACAATACAGTCGATCGTCGACTTCGAAGCGCAGTATTTGCGGGTAATCTGGCGGAGGTGCGCAGCCTACTATCGCAGCATCCTCACCTCAAGGGGGAGGCTTCAAATCGCTGTTTGCGCATCGCTGCCAGAGACGGCAACGTCGAGATGATGACGCTACTTGTAGATCTTGGCGCCGATGTTAATGCTCCCGAGAGCGATAGAGTCCCGGAAGGTGCGATCGAAAGTGCCGCAGGCGCGGGCGCCATCGACGCGGTTCGCTGGCTGCTTGAAAAGGGCGCCAGGGTGAACGTGGAGGTCAAGGGAGTGGTACGGTGCATATCCTTGACCGGCGCTGTGATTCGGGGACATTTCGATATCGTGAAACTGCTCGTTGAACAAGGAGGGGCAGATGTCAACGCGTGCTGGGCCGGGCAGAATGCGTTGTCTTTCGCAATGATGTACGGCCATAAGGAGATCGAGGCGTATCTCCGCAAACGAGGAGCACTTGAGCCGAAGGACTTGGGCGTCGATTCCCCATTGATGGAGGCCGATCCCATCCTGGATCACGTCAGGAAACATCTGGGTAATCCCGAACCGCTATCGCTCCAGGAGATACTCCCGTGCTCGCCCTCCATCACCATCCATGTCGTACGGATGGAGGACTGCTTGGCGCTGGTCACGCGAGGCATGTCCGACCAGCCGATGACGGTTCCCGAAGGCGCGGAAGTCTTCCGTTTCGCGGAACTCACGATTTACCTCCCGCTCGACTGGCCACTTGGCAAGCAGGCCCTCGACGATCCGCAGTACTTCTGGCCGTTCGAGTGGCTTCGCCGCATTGCCTTGTACCCTCATCAGAGCGGGACTTGGATAGGGGGACCCGTGGCGGTGTTCTCGAATGGAGAGCCGCCCGCCGCCCTTGGCCCGAACACGCAGATGACCTGTTTCCTGGCCATCCTTGAACCGGGGGACATGCGTCGGCTGGAACACCCGGACGGTCGCAGCATATTGTTTTACAAGCTCTTCCCGCTATACACGGAAGAGCGAGATTTACACGAGCGGGAAGGTACCGAACGCCTTCTCACGCTCTTTGCGGAGCATCAATTGGAGGATCGTGTCGAAATAGCCCGCCCGAACGTGGCGAAGGGGACATTGGGGCTCTAGTGCTTCATGACATCTAGAAATTAGGGCTGGCTCGTGCGCGGTAAGAGTAAAAGGGTCGAAGAGTAAAAGATACCATGAAAGAGCCAGGGTCTCCAAGAAAAGTACGCTTGGGAACGTTTATAAACCCAACGTTCACTCATTCCAGGAGACCCCAGCATGTTGTACCTTGGTATCGACCAGCACAAGCGGCAATTGACGGTGAATTTGCGAAACGAAGACGGTTCCGTGATCCTCAAGCGGCAGGTGAGCACCCAGTGGGAGAAGGTTCGCACCTTCTTTGCCGATCTTGCCGAGAAGACGAAGTCTGACGACGGCTTCATGGCCATCCTCGAAGTGTGCGGCATGAATCCCTGGCTCCTGGCCATGCTCAAGGAGTATGGTTGCCGCGAGATCGTTGTCATCCAGCCGGCCAAGCGATCCGTGCAGAAGACCGACGGGCGCGACGCTGCTGAACTTTCGCACCTGCTGTGGGTGCATCGGCACAATTTTCTGGGGGGCGAGTGTCCGCTGGGCGTGCGTCGCGTTCTGCCACCCAGCCCGCAAGAGGCCGACGACCGGCAGTTGACCGCGCTGCGAGCCCGCCTGACGCGGCAGCGCACGGCCGTGCTCAACGGCATCCACAAGCTGCTCCGAAAGCACAACCTGGAGCAATTCCAGCCGACGAAGGAGTTTCAGACGAAGAAGGTCCGAGCCTGGCTGGCGGAACTCGAACTGCCGGCGTTGGACCGGCTGGAACTGAACATGCTCGTGCCGCAATGGGACCTACTCGACTCGCAGTTGGACGCCGTGGAAGCGAAGATCGCCGAGCGAGCCGCGGCCGACGAGCAGGTGCAACTGCTGGAGTCAATTCCCGGCGTGGGACATTACAGCGCGTTGGCGATCCATTCCCGGATCGGCGACATCGATCGTTTCAAGCACGCCGATAGCCTGGCGAACTTCTTCGGCCTGACTCCCGGCTGCAACAACTCGGGCGAAAACACCAAGCGGCTGGGCTCGATTACCAAACGCGGTAGCAAGCTGGTGCGTTATCTGCTGAATCAGGCGGTGATCAAGGTGCTACGTTTCGACAGCGATATGCGGACGTGGTTCAAACGGATCAAGCGGCGGCGGGGCGCGAAGATTGCGCGGGTGGCGGTGATGCGGCGGCTGACGACGATCCTTTGGCATATGCTCAAGAAGAAGCAGAAGTACCGTTACAAAGCGATAGTCAAACGACACGAGGCGTTCGACGCCTACGCAGGCACGGCCACGGTTCAAGGGAATTGACTGAAGCAGTATTTTTCGGGGGGCGTCCCCCGAACCCCCAAAGGATTTATCGCATGAAGCTCAAAGAGGAATACGCCCGTGGCGCAAAGAACAAGGGTGAACCTTGTCGGCCCACCCTCATTCCTCTTCGAGCCCTGACGGCGGCGCTCGGGTCGGTTCCCACCGTTGCCCTATCCTCCGCGTCAGGCAAGTGAAGTGTAGCACCCACAATTCAACCGACGGAGACACCTTTCGACTTTTGTGACAGTGTTGATTCGCCGCCTTCCGGTGAGCGAATCCCTGCGGCTCCATGCCAGCTCGACCCGACCCTTGGACCTCGGCCGCCTTGGCCAGGCGTGTAAACGATTATGGAGCGGCCTGGAGCCCGCAGGACGATCGAATCGACAAAGCGGTGTCGGGCAGATGTTGCCCGAGCGCGGACGTATAACACGGTCCGCGGGCGTCCACGAAGGGACGGGTAGAGGCACGGTCGCACATTGACAAGAACGACCGAATAGACCTCGCGAAAACAGATCGGAACACGGTGACGAGTCGACGTGAGTCTTATAGCGCAGAACAGCGAAGCTAGAAGCCCAACGACGTGAGCTGCAAAAAGTTCGTCCTGACGGACTGCGAAGATCGTACGCAACTACGGCATAAAAAGAAGCATCCCCAAGTGACACAATCCGCAGAGACCGCCCTTGACAACGAAGGCTCTTTCAGGGAAGGGTCGGGAGTCTTTACCCTTGACGGCCGTGGTGGAGGATGGTACTCTGAGGCTATGCCACGACGATTGCGAGTTGCCACAGGGGATATGCGTACCACGTGCTGAACCGTGGCGTGGGCAAGATGCGACTGTTTGCCAAGGAGCGGGACTTCGAGGCCTTCGAGGAGGTCATCGCCCAGGCGAAGGGTGCAAGCTGCGCAAAGCGAGGCGGAACTGGCGGCGTTACGGCATTCGGTCGTGCGTGGTTCGCCTTTCGGCGACGCTGAGTGGCAGCAGCGCACCGCGAAGCAGTTAGGCCTCGAATCGACCCTTCGCCCCCGCGGTCGCCCCTGGCCTTCTGCACCAGAACTAGAGTAAAGACTCCCGACCCCTTTAATCGCCCCAAGTGACACAATCCGCAGAGACCGCCCTTGACAACGAAGGCTCTTTCAGGGAAGGGTCGGGAGTCTTTACCCTTGACGGCCGTGGTGGAGGATGGTACTCTGAGGCTATGCCACGACGATTGCGAGTTGCCACAGGGGATATGCGTACCACGTGCTGAACCGTGGCGTGGGCAAGATGCGACTGTTTGCCAAGGAGCGGGACTTCGAGGCCTTCGAGGAGGTCATCGCCCAGGCGAAGGGTGCAAGCTGCGCAAAGCGAGGCGGAACTGGCGGCGTTACGGCATTCGGTCGTGCGTGGTTCGCCTTTCGGCGACGCTGAGTGGCAGCAGCGCACCGCGAAGCAGTTAGGCCTCGAATCGACCCTTCGCCCCCGCGGTCGCCCCTGGCCTTCTGCACCAGAACTAGAGTAAAGACTCCCGACCCCTTTAATCGCCCAATGTCCACAAACTAAGCCAGATCGAGCGATTCCAGTGGGACTACCGCGGCCGCATGACCGGCATGACGCGTTACGCGGTTACCGGCTACACCGGCAACACCGCGACCGGCATGAGCCTGCCTGGACGGGTCGTCGGCCAGATGGACACACCAATCGCGGCCGAGGTCACCGTCGAGAAGACGGTCGCCTATAAGTACGATGTCTTCGACAATCTGATCGAGAAGACCGTCGACGGCGCGGCGACCGGGCCGGTCGTTTCCCAGTACGTCTATCAGGGCGGCGATCTGGTCTATGAGTTCACGCACTATCCCGACGATCCCGGTACATCGGACACCAACGAAGCCTATACCGAGACCATTCGACGCCTGTTCGCGCCCCATTCGGACCAGATCCTTGCGATTGACTACGCCAAAGACGCTGCCATCGACTCGAACGACGTTTCGCAGTTCATCTGGACCCTGACCGACGGGCAGGACTCCGTTACGGATATCGTCATCGACACGGCCGGCTCAGCGGTCGTTGTCGCTACCCACATCGAAACCGACGTCTTCGGTGTCCCCAGCAACGCGGCGGCCATCCCAAACTACGTGGAAACCGCGCTTCGCGCCGGGCGGCGGTACGATACGGAAACGGGCTTCTACTTCGACGGCGACCGCTGGTACGATCCGGCCGCCAATCGCGCGATCAGCGAGAGTACGGCCGTCTTGCTCACCGAGGATCCCAACGCCTTCCGCTACGACTCCAACAATCCCTTCGGCGGCGGAACCTACCTGAACGCCGACCAGTGGGCATCGCTCAACTTCGCGTCGAACCTGCTGGCAGGTATCTCGCTGGGCGTCACGGGCAGCGTGATTGCCCCGGCGTTGGTGCCGGAAATCATCGCCGAAGGCATGGCGCTCGCCAACATCTCCGCTGGCGCCGGGTTCGGCATGGTCCAAACCGCCATTGCCAATCCGGATGCATCCTTGGGAAATTATGTCTTCGCCGGGGCACTCGGCGGTCTCAGTGGCTATCTGGCTCCGTATTCCGTCTACGGAGGCATTGCAGGCACCGCGGCAGGCGCCGGCATCGGCTATGGGTTCGGCGATTGGCGCGTAGGCGCCCAGATCGGCGGCCTTGCCGGCCAGATCATCGGTGGCGGCGTCCAGTTCGGCTGGCGTGGCGCCGCCTTTGAAGCCTCCGGCGCCTTTGGCGGCGCCGGCGTTGGCTATGCCTACACCCACGACATCCACGGCGCCCTCGCCGGTGCCAACTTCGGTTCCATGGCCGGGGCTCTTGCACACGCCGGGTATAGTGCGTATAGTCTAGCAAGGAATATGAGCGCGGAGGTCAGTGAACTCTACATTCATACGTGGCAAGGCGCTTGGCGTGGAGACGTGGCTAGTGCGGGCATGGGCGGACGGATTTGGGCAACGCCCTACTCGAAGGCTGAACTAGCACGTATGTCGTGGTTTCAACGTATCTGGCACGTCGGACGAGCAGGACTTCCAACAGACTCAGCTCGAGTAACGGGGGATGCTTTAGACGAGTTCATTCGCGTTCGTGGGATCGGTCCATTCCGTTTGGCCTGGAAGCGAGCAGGGGGGCAGTACTTCAGTAAAGGCCCCGGAAGCATTAATCTGACAACGGGCGTTCGCACTGCGGACCTTGGAGCACGCCTAAGATATGTCGCGATGTCTACAGGAAGTTACACGATGGACGGGCTTCTTGTAGGGGCAGCAGCAGGTAGCGTTTACGCTTACGCGAATGGCGGCTGGGGAAGCGTTTGTGATGTGTTCTTTGGAAATTCTGGGGTTGTAGGAGATTGAGGAATGAACGGAGAGTCAGCAACCCCGGATACTGCGGAAGTGCGAGCTGCGGTAAGGACTTATGCCCTTCGCGACTGCTTGCGCGTTATGGCCATGTGGCTGGTTCCACTTGTATTTCTGGTGTTCAACCCATGGGCTAGACACTGGGGAACGTTCCTGCTGCTTGCAGTCGTTGGCATATTCGTCATCGGCGGAACCACTTCAAGCATACCAGCGATAGCTATCCGCTCACTGCCGCCCGATCATTCCTCGATATGGACGCCAGTGCGATGCCTGCTTTTCGTCAGCGCCTATATAGTGCTCTGGAGTCTGACATACGTGGCCGTTAGGGGACTTTGGTGCAGTTAAACGGGATGGGCAGTTAAACGGGACAGGTCCAATTTCCGACTAAATGACCATAACCTCTTTTACGATGCCGCAGGCCGTCTCACCGAACTTCAAGACCCCGTCGGCAACGTCACCCGCTTTACCTACAACGCCCGCGGACAGATTCTTACCGAACGGCAGGTGTTCTCCGACGGCGCCACCGCCCTCACCACCTTCCAGTACGATGCGTTCGGCAACGTCACCCGCGCCGAGGACCGCAACGGCCAGGTGAAGGTCTACGCCTACGACGAACTCCTTCGCCTCCGCACCGAACTCTGGTACGACGAGCAGGGCCAGCTTGCCAATACCATCACCAGAACCTACGACGCCGCCAACCGCGTCGTCGACTTGGTCGACGATGTCTCGCACTACACCTATGTCTACGACTCCCTCGACCGCGTCGTCCAGGAGACCATCGCCAATCCCGGCGCCCCCACCGTCGTTCTCAACACCGGCTACGGCGACGTCGGCCAGGGCTATCGCCTCGACGGGCTCCGCACCTCCTCCTCGGTCGAAATTGCAGGCACGGCCGACTATGTCGCCACTTTCGCCTACAACGCGCTCAATCAGCTCACCGAAATCTCGCAGGCGGGACAGGGCGGCAGTGCCGTCGCCGGCAAGCACGTCAGCCTGACCTACACCGATACGGGGCTGATCGAGTCCGTCACCCGCTACGCGTCCACCGACGCGAGCAACCTCGTCGTCATCGGCGACTATACCTATGATGCCCAGGGCCGCCTGACCGCCCTTTCCTATTACCAGGACCCGGCCAACCCGCTCAACGAATACACCTGGGCCTACGACGCCGCGGGCCGACTCATCCGCCAAACATCCAGCGACGGTTCGGCCGACTACGCCTACGACGCCTCCGGGCAGGTTACCGCCGCCGACTACGACTATCAGGCCGACGAATCGTACCAGTACGATGAAAACGGCAACCGCACGTCGGCCGACGGCGCCGCCTACCAGACGGACGAGCACAACCGCATGACCTCCGATGGCGCGTACGCCTATACGTACGACGACGAAGGCAACCGAACGGCCCGCTTCCTCGACAACGACCTGAGCGGCGACCTGTCCGACGGTGATACCGACATCACCCAGTACGCATGGGACGCGGCCAACCGGCTCGCAGGCGTGGCGTTCCGCGATACGTACGACGGCCCCGTTGCCAAGACGCTTACCTATACCTACGACGCCTACTCCCGCCTGATACGCAAGACGGTCGATCCGGACGGCCAGCAGGGGACCGCCGACCTGCTCCAGACGGCCTACGTCTACGACGGCGACCAGATCGTCCTCCAGTTCGACCGCACCGGCGGCGGCGACGTGCAGGCGTCCGACCTGTCGCACCGTTACCTGTGGGGCCCGGCGGTGGACCAGATTCTGGCCGACGAGACGGTTGGCGACGGCGGCTCGGACGACGTTCTCTGGCCGCTCACCGATCACCAGGGCACGGTTCGCGACCTGGCCTTCTACGACGAGGCCGACGCCGAGACGAGCATCGCCAACCACGTCGCCTACAACGCCTTCGGCCGAAAGACGTCGGAGACCAACGCCGCCGTCGACTGCGTTTTCGCCTACACCGGCCGCCTCCTGGACGACGACACCGACTTGCAGAACCACCTCCATCGCTGGTATGATCCAGCAACAGCCAAGTGGCTCAGTGAAGACCCCATCGGGTTTGAAGCGGGGGATGCAAACCTCACCCGCTGGGTCGGCAATGCCGGAACGACTGGGGTGGACCCGGATGGACTTGCGGTGATTTGGGTGTTGGAGAACGTCTCACACGGTAACCCGAATGCAGCGGGATACGAAGCCTCTGCGCCGGGAGCACGGTCGGATGTACTGACTCGGTGTCGCGTCGTACCCGCGCTGGAGTACGTCAACCCAAACGCCAAAGGCGCACCGTTTGTCTGCGCGGACGCTGTGGACCCCTACAATCCCAGTGTTCTCATTGACCGCAAGTGGTCCGTTATTCCTAAGAGTGACGCCGTCGCCAAGTTTAGGGGAAACGTCCTTGAGGCGCTCCGACAGAATCAGGACTGTAGCCTTCGGATTGAAGTTCCAAACCAGAAAGGCGCAGTCGACGCAAGAAGACTGCTCAGGCTGTCCGGGTACAGACCAAGATGGTTCAGCCCCCAAATCACCATTGAAGTTGTGCCGCCTGGACAGCACTCATTTACCGAGCTCGAAGCGCTAGCAAGGGCGAGACTTTATGAGGGAGTCACACCTCGCAGTGCTTGCACGCCGATTCGAACGACACTACCAGAGGCATATGGCTCCGCATCGCTCGCTGGCTTCTGGATTGTCGGGACGATTTGCCAGTTCCAATCCTTGGGTTCAGCGACGAATGAGATTGAAGAGATGAAGTCCAATCTGAAGGTAGCCATGAATCCGATGATTTGGCCGTTGCTGTATGGCCCATCTCCGCTTTCAATGACCGCCAACCGAATCAATGGCCAACTTACTGCCACGCTCGAAGACCACAATGACTGGATCAACTGGGTGAGGTATTCACACCAATGTGGGCAAACAGTGGGAGAAGACGCCATGCGGAGAGCGCGCGCTTACATCGAAGGCCAGGCGGCGTTGATCCACATGGGATACACGGGTGGCATGAAGGCCGATGACGTGTATCGATTCAGGAATCTCTACAACAACCGAAATGCTTGGCAGAGAGCAGTCGATCGGTACTTGGGAGAAGAACCGGGCTGCCGTTAGGCCGTCCTTGTTGCGTTTTGCGTCGTAAGAGAGGTTCTAGGGAGATTGCCATGATGACGAATGTCCAGAAGTACTGGCTCGAGCTTGCCTCGCGTGCCCAGAAGGATATCAGTGTCGAACACAAACACCTGCGTTTCTTCGAAGCTCTTCAGCAACTGGCTGAGCCGTGGGGGCTAGGGAAACGAGCAATCCCGCGAGTCCCGGAGTTCGGAGAGAGCAGCGTTGCAGTAGTCAACTCGGAGGAATTCATTGGCGAAGGAGTGTCGCTGTTCCAGGTCACCTACGAATATCGTCGCGACTTCTGCGACGATGAATCGGCGGACGACACGCTTCACGTTGTGTTAGTCCCGTCTAGAGTGGACATGCAGTACTTGGCCTATACGGTAATCCCCGCCTATGTGGAAGCGTTCGACGCCTATCGTGTTGACTTCGCCGACGAACAGCAGATCGACCTGGAGACAATGAAGCCTAGGCCCAACCCAAGGTGCGCCGTGGATCGCCTAGGCCAGATTAGCTACTTCGATGATTTTCTATGCCGACGAGCCTTCGGACTGTCGGCATCGGCGCTGGTGGACCTTTGTCGAAGCAAGATCGAACATGCAACAGAGTTGCATGATGGCGCCTATCTCGTAGCGAGTTCACGGGCGCTACCTATTGATGAGTCGCAAAGGCTCTCTCGCGAGATGCGGCGCGAGCTGGTCGCCAACGGGTATTGGACGAGACTGTTTGGATATGCTGATTGAGGGGACGGGAGGGGTCGAGAATCTTTACCCGTGGCAGTCGCGGTGAGAAGAGTAAAAGGGTGGGGGGTACTCTGAGGCTATGCCACGACGATTGCGAGTTGCCACCGGGGGATATGCGTACCACGTGCTGAACCGTGGCGTGGGCAAGACGCGCCTGTTTGCCAAGGAGCGGGACTTCGAGGCATTCGAGGAGATCGTCGCCCAGGCGAAGGAGTGGCTGCCGATGCGCGTGCTGGCGTAGTGCGTTATGCCGACGCATTGGCATTTCGTGCTTTAGCCGCGTGAGGATGGCGACCTGTCGGAGTTCATGCGTTGGCTGACTGTCACGCACACGCAGCGCTGGCACGCGGCGCATCGGACGGCGGGAACCGGCCCGTTGTACCAGGGGCGCTTCAAGTCGTTTCCGATTCAGGAAGATGACCATCTTCTGACCGTCTTGCGATACGTGGAGCGGAACCCCCTGCGCGCGAACATGGTAGAAAAGGCCGATGAGTGGCGATGGTCGAGCCTTTGGCATCGTGCGCGCCGCAATCGTGCAGGCTTGGTGGATGCCGGCCCGGTGGTGCTTCCGCGGCGCTGGCGTCAGCACGTGCAAGCTGCGCAAACCGAGGCGGAACTGGCGGCCTTACGGCATTCGGTCGTGCGTGGTTCGCCTTTCGGCGACGCCCAATGGCAGCAGCGCACCGCGAAGCAGTTAGGCCTTGAATCGACCCTTCGCCCCCGCGGTCGCCCTTGGCCTTCTTCAGTCGAACCAGAGTAAAGACGCCCGACCCCTTCCCTGCGCTGCCCACATCGAAACCGACGCCTTCGGTCTCCCTAAGGACAGCGAGGCCATCCCCGCTTATGTAGCAACCGCGCTTCGCGCTGGGCGGCGGTACGATACGGAAACGGGCTTCTACTTCGACGGCGACCGCTGGTCCGTTCCGGCCAGTTCACGGTCCGTTCGCGAGGGGCGCTGGACGTGTTCGAGTGGGATTATCGCAACCGCCTGACCTCCGTCAAGCGATACCTTGCCACTCCCGTGGGCGACTCGCAGCAGTTCACCACGCCTTCCGGCGCCGAGGTCACGCTCTCGAAGGCCTACACGAAGCACTACGTCTACAACGTGTACAACCAGCTCGTCTACGAGTACATGATTATGGGCGATACGCCGGCCGTCAAGGACAATGAAACGGTCTACATCGTCCAGGGTGGGCAGCGCGTGGCCGTTCTGGAGAAGACGGCCGGCAGCTATGACGTCACCCACCTCTTGCTGCCCGACCCGACGAGCAACCGCATGTTGGCCGAGCAGTACATCAACGGCGCGACCTCACACACCATCTGGCCGCTTCACGATCAGCAGGGCACCGTCATCGCCGCCATCTCGGACGATTGGCACGACGATCAGGACGATGTCCAGCACTTCAAGTACGACGCCTACGGTCTGCTGAAGTTCGATACGGAGCAAGACCCGTCGCTGGCCAACCGCTTGGTCAGCCTGCACGCAGGTCGCGACTGGGACGAGGTTTCGGACCTCTACTACAACAATGCCCGCTGGTACGATCCGGCCATGCAGCGGTTCATCAGTCAAGACCCGCTCGGCTTCGCCGGCGGCGACACCAACCTCTACCGCTACTGCGGCAACAGCCCGACGAACGCAACGGATCCGAGCGGAAAGGTCGTGAACGTTGCAGCGGCAGGGGTCGGGGCAGGTGTTGGCGCTTTGGTTGGTGGTGGGGGCTATCTGCTCAACATGCACATGACCGGTGGCAGTTTTGACGGAGCTGATTTCGCGGTCGCGATGGGAGCGGGAGCCGCAAGCGGTGCCTTGGCAGGATTTACGTTTGGCGGAAGCCTACTAGTCCAAGGAGCAGCGATGGGGGCAACCTATGGTGCCCTCAACAGTGGCGGAACGACTCTTGTACACGGCGGTAGCTTGGGAGACGCCGGCTATTCAGCGTTGCAGGGAGCAGCAATTGGTGCGGCCGCGGGAGCGATGGGAGGCGTTGTCGGCGGCGGAGTCCTCGGTAGGCTTGGTACTGGATTTGTGGGGTACACGGCGTCCGGAATCGCAGCCGGTGTCAGCGCCGGGGGCCTCGGCGGTGGCCTCGGTGGTTTTATGCAAACCGGCACTCTTGCTGGCGCAATCTCGGGCGCTCGCACAGGTGCCTTGCAGGGCGGCATCCTCGGCGGTGCTGCTGGGATGATGGTCGGTGGAGCCCGATACGCAGCGCCCGTCATGGAATCTGTATTCGCAAGAGCGCCCGACTCGGTCCGCAACTTCGTCTACACCCAAATTGTCGGAGCGAATCTCGCACTTCGCGCACCGAACATGGGATACTCTCGCGTGACTGCAGCATTGCTCGGGCCCCGGGCCGCAGCCTACGCCACAACCGAGTTATGCAGCACCACGCTTACGACAGGTACGCTTGCGCGAGACGTTGGCTTGGTTCTCAACGAACAAATTGCCGGTGGAGTCCCGGTAGGATACGCTGGACACCACCTCATCAGTCTTCACTTGGCTGCGAAATCAACCGCGATGCAGCGTGTCATGGAACTTGGATACAATATCAATCGGAGCAATAATGGCGTGGCGTTGCCAATGACGGTGGAAGAGGCGACTGCTACAGGCCTGGCTCTGCACAGCGGGCGGCATTTGACCGCACGTCACCTTGGCTCGGCTGACGCTCTTGTTTTGCGGGAGCTTAGTGCTCTTGATGCCCTATACAACGCCGGTCATATTCACGACGCCAATTTGCCGATGAAAGTCTGGAATGTCGAAAACAGGATTAGATGTGCCCTTCTGGATAACCGCGTACGCCTTCAGTCCAATGACCCAAATTGGAGACCGTGAAGTTATGAACACAACCATTGACAGCTGGGAGATTAATCTGTCCGCTCTGGTAGCGAGTACACTAGATGCCTATGGCAGTCAGTTTGAGGACGAAATTGAGCTTTTTGCCGTAGACTGTCATCCTTGGAATGGCATTCTAGTTCTTGCGATCCTGACGGTTGCCGAAGCGGAAAGTAATCCAGAGTTGAACGACACTGCCGAGATGGCCGCATGGAAGTACTACGATTTCGCATCGGAACTTGCGGAGTGGGAACCTGCGTCGAAACTCAGCTCAAGCATGCGTGAAGCCTATGATCGAGCGGAAACGGATCGTTCAGTAGTTGCTGATCAGTTTCTCCGCGCCTGCGCAGCAGCTGTGAGGACGGCGGTCGTGCAGGAGGCGCTCACGAAGTACAGTCTTGCCGACACCTTCCGGATTAGCGTTTCGCACCCCGACACAGGCCAAGAATACGTAACAACTTGAAGGACTTTGAGGCAATTAAACGGGACAGGTCCAATTACCCGTAATCGCTGACAGC
This sequence comes from Thermoguttaceae bacterium, assembly GCA_040772845.1. Lineage (GTDB taxonomy): Bacteria > Planctomycetota > Planctomycetia > Pirellulales > Thermoguttaceae > PWXP01. The sequence continues at coordinate 5,481,185 of JAXGXG010000001.1, read as the reverse complement.
ACAAGGCGTTACGACCCACCCATGCAATATTGGACCCGTCCCCTTTAGCCCCCGGCACATGCGACAGGGACCTTCTCCGACACATATCTCGAGACCGACGAGGTGACGTGGCTTGCCGGTGAATACTACACGGTCAGCCTTACTGAACTGAAGCTCCTTGCCCCGAACCAGACACTCGGGCAGAACGACAGTTACCTGCTTGGCAACGCAAACTGAGGTGGCCCTGGTTGTCTAGACCACGGGTTAAGGTTTCTTAGGTGGAGGGGTTAGCGTCCCGCGAGGCCCTTCCCAGGCCTCGCGCGGACGCATACCCTCTACCTCGTATTGGGTACAGGTCGATTTTCCAATTTCTTTCGCGCGATTGATGCAATTTCGATGACATGCCCGCGCCGCGTTCATGCGACACCTCGCGGCAGTCGGTACTCTGCGGCTGGCGTGCGGTAGTCGAGCGCCATGTGAATCCGCTCGTGGTTGTAGAACTCGAAGTACCTTCGCAGGCCGCCTGCCAGGTCGCGCGGTGTCCCATGATCGTGCAGGTACACGTGCTCCTGCTTGACCGTCCGCCAAAGCCGCTCGACGAACACGTTGTCCAGCCACCGGCCGCGACCATCCATGCTCACGGCCACGCCCGCCGCCTGCAACCGCCCGGTGAACGCCTCGGCCGTGTACTGCACGCCCTGGTCCGTGTTGAAGACCTCCGGTCGTCCCTGCGACAACGCTTCCTCCAACGCCTCCAGGCAGAACAGGCCGTCCAACGTGTTCGACAGCCGCCACGAAAGCACATACCGACTGTACCAGTCCATCACCACCGTCAAGTACATCCACCCCTGCGGCATGGGCACGTACGTAATGTCGCTCGACCAGACTTGATCCGGACGCACAATCGCCACGTTTCGCAGCAAATACGGGTAGATCCGATGTCCCGCCCCACGCCGCGAAAGACGCGGCTTCGGGTAAATCGCCGCCAGCCCCAGCAACTGCATCAAACGTCGAGCACGCTCCCGGCTGATGCCAAACGTCCGTGCCATCCGCCGGCTGCCGTAGTACGGCGTCGCAACGTACTGCCGGTCGATCTGACGCATCAGCGCGACCGTCTCCGGCGACTCGCCCCGAGGCGCGTAGTACCACGTCGATCGATTCAGTCCCAGTAACTCGCATTGCCGGCGAACACTTACCTTTGGATGATCCGGGTCGATACACTTCCGCTTGAACTCAATCGAGTCGGGCAGCTTTTTTTTTCAACCAGGCCAACTCCATCTGGAGCCGCCCGATCTGCTCGTACAGCTCGGCGGTGTCCACCTCCGGGCCACCGCCCTCCCGGCGATGGCCCTCGGCAAACAGCCCCGGTGCTCCTTCCAGAAGCCGCCGCTTCCACTGCCCGATCTGCGTGGCATGCACCCCGTACTGCGATGACAACTGGCTCGCCGTTCGATCGCCTCGAACGGCCGCCAACGCCACTTTCGCCTTCACGGACGCCTCGATCCGCCGACGTTTCGCTCCCATCCTTTGCTCCTTGAAAACTGGCCTAATCTTACACGACATTCGAGCTTATGTCGTGGTCCAGTTTTCCAGGGCCATTTTAAACCTCTCGTTCGGCGGCACCTGTACCTCTACTTCCGGTGGCACGCTTTTCTTCACCCTGTACGAGGTCGAGATTGAGGGCACAATCTACCTGAAGCTTGCCTCCACGGAAACCTACTGGCTGCAGGTGGGAACCGGCGGTACGGACCGACTGAAGATGACCGTCAACCTTGCCTTCAATCCTCCCGACGGCGAGCAGGTCCGTTCCGGCCAGTTCACCGTCCGTTCGCGAGGGGCGCTGGACGTGTTCGAGTGGGATTATCGCAACCGCCTGACCTCCGTCACGCGATACCTTGCCACTGCCGCGGGCGACTCGCAGCAGTTCACCACGCCTTCCGGCGCCGAGGTCACGCTCTCGAAGGCCTACACGAAACACTACGTCTACAATGTGTACGACCAGCTCATCTACGAGTACAGGGTTGACGCCGATACGCCGGCCGTCAAGGACAATGAAACGGTCTACATCGTCCAGGGTGGGCAGCGCGTGGCCGTTCTGGAGAAGACGGCCGGCAGCTATGACGTCACCCACCTCTTGCTGCCCGACCCGACGGGCAACCGCATGTTGGCCGAGCAGTACATCAACGGCGCGACCTCACACACCATCTGGCCGCTTCACGATCAGCAGGGCACCGTCATCGCCGCCATCTCGGACGATTGGCACGACGATCAGGACGATGTCCAGCACTTCAAGTACGACGCCTACGGTCTGCTGAAGTTCGATACGGAGCAAGACCCGTCGCTGGCCAACCGCTTGGTCAGCCTGCACGCAGGTCGCGACTGGGACGAGGTTTCGGACCTCTACTACAACAATGCCCGCTGGTACGATCCGGCCATGCAGCGGTTCATCAGTCAAGACCCGCTCGGCTTCGCCGGCGGCGACACCAACCTCTACCGCTACTGCGGCAACAGCCCGACGAACGCAACGGATCCGAGTGGGCAGTTCGTCGTCTCTGGAACAATCCTGGCGATTGCAGGCGTAAGCCTCCTGCTCGGCACCGCTAGTACGGGAGCACTCTACCACTCAGCCAGCCAATTCGAGGCTGCCGGTGAGGCAATGGGCATGGCTCAGACGGCTGCGGAGTTTGCTCAGGCACAAGAAATGAATCAGTCGGCGCGCATATGGCAGGCGGCTGGTGAGGTTGGAGGCGCTACTGCGATAGCCATTGCAGCGGCACCCGCGATGGGCTATGTGGCTGGAAGTTACTTTGGGGCCCTGGGCGCGGCATTTGGTACTGCCGGCACCGCCACGGCAACAATGTCGACGGTTACCTTTGCGGCTGGCACGGTAGGGTCTCAGGTCTACGACATCGGCGCCAACTGGAACCAGATGGATGCAATTGACCGCTTTCACAGCGTCGGAATGCTCGTTGGGCCAATCGTTGGTGGCGGTTGGTCTGGAAGGTTGACACGCTCCGCGTTTGGTGTAGGATATCGGCATGGGTCGGGTTCAGTTATATGGGCACGGCAGGCTGTGCAGCGGCAACTATTCTCGCTCAGCCAAAGGGCTGGGTTCTTTGATTCCAGCCTTGCACAGGTAGGGGACGTTGCCCCTTATGAACCAGCTAGTAGTTCCTTAAGACAACTCGGTAATCTCTTCAATAGAGTCCGAACTGTCAAATATCCCTTCAATGAAGTCTATGTGGAAAATCCGGCCGGAGGTTACCTAGTAGTCGATTCCTACAACCCAGCCGCTGGGGAGATTGTTTCGAGGAAGATGACACAGCTATGGAGGATTTCGAAGAAGGCGGCCATCACGTACGTCAGGGAGGCCGCCACCAAGTATGCGCCTGGCACAAGAATTGCGGATGTGCCGAAAAACGTAGAATCGGGGCTAGCCAGCCAACGGCTTCAAGGACGGGTCTATCTTGAAGTTCCGATCCAAAGTAAGCCAGTGCCGCAGACTGTGTTGGACGTGGCCAGAAGGTTAGATGTGTGGATTCGTGACGTAAGTGGGAAGGTGTACTAATGATTGATGTTCAATACTGCCGTCAATGGTCTCGACATGGCAAGTATCCCAATGAACCGTTTACACACGATCAAGCGCGACGTGCCTATGACACACGTACTCTATATACCGCACTCGTCGGTGATAAGGACCGTTTAAATTGCTTTGTGGAATGCAACAAGGACTACGTTGGAGTCGAGTTTCTCGACGACAAGCTCAGGGAACATATTGCCTATCAGTTTCAGGAAAGACAAGCTGGCAGGTTGTTCCTTTCCATGGCAATGCGTCGCACTTACGTGGGAGAATCCGACACAGTCAGCCGTGGAGCATCGTTTGTTTTCAAAGAAGATGGGTCCACAGTCATATACCGTGAAGATTTCGTAGCGGGCATTCTGGAGCGAGCAGATACGTACATGGACGTATCGCAGAACTGGGAGGTCTATCCTGAGTTCGGTGACTATTCAGCCCTGGTGCGACGACAGCGGGAGAGGACTTGGGGAGACTTATGGCACAATTGCTTTAAGGCAATGGGTGGAGAGCTAGAGGGCAACTATCCATAAAGGGCGGAAACTGTGCGGCGAACGAATACTTCGCGGTCCGGTTCCGACAACTCAGACAACCTACAACGCGCTCAATCAGCTCACCGAAATCTCGCAGGCGGAACAGGGCGGCAGTGCCGTCGCCGGCAAGCACGTCAGCCTGACCTACACCTGCGGCGTCCAGGTTTGCGGGACCGGAATAACCGGGCGGAGTCTGGATTAAGTTGGCCGGAAAGGAACCCCGCCCCGTATCCCGTTGCTTACCCCGCCGGGTAGATTCTATGTAGAACCCCGCCCGTTGTCTTGGGCTGGGCCGGGAGTATGCGCGCGAAAAAGGGAGGAACGAGATCCGTGTAGTGCGCGACCCTCGCCCCTCCCATAGCAAGAAAGCTAACTGCCATGAGTATCGAACTGCCTGCACTCACTACTGTACGTGAAGTTGAGGAACACAACCGCGCGGTGTGCCGGCGGGGTTCCGTTCGTAAGTGTTATCGAAAGTCTTGCGCCCGCTGTGATGCAGAGGGACAGTTTCGACCGCATGATGTGCGTAAGCGCGCACCAGAACCATTCTTGACGTGGATGGTAGGCTGAGGGGGTGGTTGATTTGTACCCCTTTGCCTTGGAGGTTCTATGAGTGGTTCGTTCTCCGACCGCAAGTCGCGTGAGTGGCGACGGCGGCTCTTGCGGTTCGAAAAGCACCCGTCGACGATCAAGGAGTTCTGCCGTCGCGAAGGCGTCTCCGAACCGTCGTTCTATCTGTGGCGAAAACGGCTTGGGCTGAAAGACGCCCCCAAGCCGACTCCTGCCCAGTTGCCCGCCCCTGATGAAGCGTCGGCCGAAGCACCGGCCGGCTTTCGGCCGGTACGACTGCTGACGGCAAGCAGTCTGACTGCCCACCTGCCTGGCGGGATGCGAATGGTCGTCCCCATGTCGGAGCCCGACAGTCTGCGGGCGGTGGTCGATGCGCTGGCACGCGTCGACGCGGAGCTTCGGGAGACGCGGCCATGCTGGGGCAATTAAACGGGACAGGTCCAATTACCCGTAATCGCTGACAGCACAAGGCGTTACGACCCACCCATGCAATATTGGACCCGTCCCCTTTAGCCCCCGGCACATGCGACAGGGACCTTCTCCGACACATATCTCGAGACCGACGAGGTGACGTGGCTTGCCGGTGAATACTACACGGTCAGCCTTACTGAACTGAAGCTCCTTGCCCCGAACCAGACACTCGGGCAGAACGACAGTTACCTGCTTGGCAACGCAAACCTCTCGTTCGGCGGCACCTGTACCTCTACTTCCGGTGGCACGCTTTTCTTCACCCTGTACGAGGTCGAGATTGAGGGCACAATCTACCTGAAGCTTGCCTCCACGGAAACCTACTGGCTGCAGGTGGGAACCGGCGGTACGGACCGACTGAAGATGACCGTCAACCTTGCCTTCAATCCTCCCGACGGCGAGCAGGTCCGTTCCGGCCAGTTCACCGTCCGTTCGCGAGGGGCGCTGGACGTGTTCGAGTGGGATTATCGCAACCGCCTGACCTCCGTCACGCGATACCTTGCCACTGCCGCGGGCGACTCGCAGCAGTTCACCACGCCTTCCGGCGCCGAGGTCACGCTCTCGAAGGCCTACACGAAACACTACGTCTACAATGTGTACGACCAGCTCATCTACGAGTACAGGGTTGACGCCGATACGCCGGCCGTCAAGGACAATGAAACGGTCTACATCGTCCAGGGTGGGCAGCGCGTGGCCGTTCTGGAGAAGACGGCCGGCAGCTATGACGTCACCCACCTCTTGCTGCCCGACCCGACGGGCAACCGCATGTTGGCCGAGCAGTATATCAACGGCGCGACATCACACACCATCTGGCCGCTGCACGACCAGCAGGGTACCGTCATCGCCGCCATCTCGGACGATTGGCTCTCGGATCAGGACGATGTCCAGCACTTCAAGTACGACGCCTACGGTCTGCTGAAGTTCGATACGGAGCAAGACCCGTCGCTGGCCAACCGCTTGGTCAGCCTGCACGCAGGTCGCGACTGGGACTCGGTTTCCGAACTCTACTACAACCGTGCCCGCTGGTACGATCCGGCCATGCAGCGGTTCATCAGTCAAGACCCGCTCGGCTTCGCCGCCGGCGACACCAACCTCTACCGCTACTGCGGCAACAGCCCGACGAACGCAACGGATCCCAGCGGAATGACGGCGTCATTCTGGGATGATCCGCTTGACTGGGCATACGGCTCCGGTGGGCACTTCTGGGATGTGAACGCATCGACATCAACGACGGGTTGGATCTACCGTGACTACCTCGCGGGAGGAGTACGCGCCACGCTTGGCGATTCCTATCTGTCGCAGGCAGGTGGTTGGGAATTGGTTGGTGTCGCAGCCGCTGGTGCAACCGCGGGCGTACTGGGTGGCTTGGCGGCGGCTCCATTAGCTGCTTCACTCGGCCTTGGCGGATTCGGTACGGCGATGCTTGCCGGTGGCATGGCTGGCGGCACCGAGTATCTTGGAATGACACTGACTGCCGCTGGCTCGAATGCCTATTATGGATACGGTGCCGACGTCGGCCCAAGCTTTGGCGGCTTCGGCATGAGCATCTTAGGCGGAGCGGTCGGGGGAGGCGTGTTCCACGGCGCCGGCCTTGCCATAGGTGCAGGATTTCGGATAATGGGAAATGGCTTGGCTGCAGGCGTCCGTGCTACTGGCCCCTACGTCGATGCCATGATTGCGAAGGGCATGGGCCTTCGGATTCTGGCAATGGCAGATGGTCCTTCATTCTCGCCTGCGGTCGCACTTGCCGTCACGAGAGCCGCAACTGGTGTTGCCGCCCCACCGCCAACAGCCTTCGGCTCCTTGGGCGGCCTGGCTGGCTCACATATTGCGTTCGCGTCGGCAGGGGATGTTGCCCCAAGTTCAGCGAGGGGAGGTGCTAATCCGGCTGTACAGAAAGCGGCATCACGCGGAAGCACCCTTCATTCCGACAAGCCGGGACACCTGCCCGATCAGTTGCGTCAGCGTTATCCAGATACTCAGTTTGAGTTTACGAAGCCAGGACAAGTTGGCCAGGATGTAAGGGTGGTGGGCGGTAAACATCCATCCGAGTACCCTGGCTCTAATTGGCCCAAAGGCGTTGATCGCGCTGACTTCAAGCCGAACACGCCAGGGGGTAACCGCACGTTCCAATCAGATCAACGCAACAAGTGGCCCGATCCGACGCACATGTTGCCTTACGACCCGCAGTCAGGACAACTATGATGAGTAGTTCTTCAAGGCGTCTTGCCTTCAACGGCTTCGACATTTCCGCTGGCGACGAATGGGAGGATATCACTGCTTCCCTGGAGGAACCGGACTCGCCGTTTACAGTCGCGCGTTGCGAACGTGGAGTAGGTGCGATTCAGTTCTCTCCCGCCATATATCGAAGCGGCCCGATGCCGTCGGTGAGCCCAAAGGACCTTGCGGCAATGCTCAGCGAGTTTGGCGAGCTTCGTGGCTTGCGCGACCCGTTCGACAGCCTGCCTTTCTCTGGTAGCGTTTTCGGGATTGGGTCGAGTTGTCGCTCCGGTGATGACTTCGTGCGAGCATGGTACCTATCCGATGGTGCGAACGTCATGCTGGTGACGTATGTTTGCGACTGGTGCAACCGTTTCGATGAATCGAGAGAATGCGAGGAGATTGTTAGGAGTGTGCGATTCACTGACGGCTCATCGAAGCCTCCGTTCGCAACCTGAGGGGAGGAGAACTGCTCGATTCTGGTATAATGGGAACCATGAAAAGAACCGTCTTGTTGCTGAAAAGAGTAAAAGCGCGTGGCCGTTCTGGAGAAGACGGCCGGCAGCTATGACGTCACCCACCTCTTGCTGCCCGACCCGACGAGCAACCGCATGTTGGCCGAGCAGTACATCAACGGCGCGACCTCACACACCATCTGGCCGCTTCACGATCAGCAGGGCACCGTCATCGCCGCCATCTCGGACGATTGGCACGACGATCAGGACGATGTCCAGCACTTCAAGTACGACGCCTACGGTCTGCTGAAGTTCGATACGGAGCAAGACCCGTCGCTGGCCAACCGCTTGGTCAGCCTGCACGCAGGTCGCGACTGGGACGAGGTTTCGGACCTCTACTACAACAATGCCCGCTGGTACGATCCGGCCATGCAGCGGTTCATCAGTCAAGACCCGCTCGGCTTCGGCGGCGGCGACACCAACCTCTACCGCTACTGCGGCAACAGCCCGACGAACGCAACGGATCCGAGCGGGTTTGTTATTGAGACCGGGTGGGATATCTTTTCGGTCGTCGTGGGCATCGGCAGCGTGGGGTTGGACATCTACAACATCGCCACGACGGGCGAAGGCTGGGGGGACCTTGGGCTGGACCTGTTCGGCCTGGGCGTGGACGTAGGCGCTGCATTCGTGCCGTTCGTACCTGGCGGAATGAGCGTTGCCATGAAGGCACGTCGGGCGTACCGGATCGCGGACACCGCCATCGATATCGGGCGCAAGATCGACACCGGTATCAACGCCTATCAAGCGGTGCAGTCCGGCATCGCCTCCTACGATGCCTACCAACGGGGCGATTACTGGAATATGGCGCTCAGTGGGGTTGGGGCGGGACTTGGCGGCTTGCACTTTGGCATTCGTGGGGTGCAGGGCGTAAAACACTTCCGCGACAATTTCGAGATCGTCGGATTGCCAAACGCTCGCTCCTTCGCTACCTCACCCTCCTCGGGCGGGCTGGGTGCCTTGACAGACGTGCGGATTAAGCGTAAAATTAACGCTCCAGGAAAAGTCCGGATCATTGATGATGCAATACCGCAATATGGCACTCCATTCAAACCGCTCTCGAAGAATCAACGGGCGACGTTACGGGCCAAGGCTGATGCTCGCACGATTACGAAGCAGGAGTATCAACACCTTCAATGGGATCGTCGATTTGGGAATCGGCGAGCAACGGGTGTTCGTAGGTTTTGGGCACAAGAACGTGCTTCGTTGAGAGCGGGTGAACCTGGTACGCGAGCGTGGACGCCTGAACAAGCACAGGACATACTTGCTGGGCGCACTCCGACATTTGACGGAGAGCCGATTACAGGGCATCACCTCTATAATGCGTTGGATCATCCGCATGTAGCGAATGAACCTTGGAACATCTACCCGGCAACCCGAACGGAACACTTGCAGAGGTGGCACGGCGGCAATTGGCAAAATGATACGTTCGGCAGCCCGCTTAATCTACTCTTCGGAGAGGAGTTCTAGGGAATGTCAAGCATTGTAATCTTCGTTGGCGACAAGGTGGCTGATGCCAGTGTGCTGGTGAAAATCCAGCGTGTGACCGGACGAGGCCTGAGTGACATACGAAATGCGATTCAGCACGGCACGCCGATTTTTGAACGAGAAATCTTTGATGCGAATTATGAAGAACACGCATCGACAATCCGTGCAGTAATCGGCTGCTTGGAAGACGCATCCGTACCAAGCCGCATCTATGAAATACCGGAAGGTGAGACAATGAAGTCATGTTCATTTGCGGACAAGTGCCAAATAAGTGCCGAGGTATTACGAAGCATTCTTGACCAGGCAGATGTTGAGTTGGGTCGGCAGATGAGAGAGTAAAAGGGTCGGAGAGAGTAAAAGATACCATGAAAGAGCCGGGGTCTCCAAGAAAAGTACGCTTGGGAGCGTTTTATAAACCCCATGTTTACTGTTCCCAGGAGACCCCAGCATGTTGTACCTTGGTATCGACCAGCACAAGCGGCAATTGACGGTGAATTTGCGAAACGAAGACGGTTCCGTGATCCTCAAGCGGCAGGTGAGCACCCAGTGGGAGAAGGTTCGCACCTTCTTTGCCGATCTTGCCGAGAAGGCGAAGTCTGACGACGGCTTCATGGCCATCCTCGAAGTGTGCGGCATGAATCCCTGGCTCCTGACCATGCTCAAGGAGTATGGTTGCCGCGAAATCGTTGTCATCCAGCCGGCCAAGCGATCCGTGCAGAAGACCGACGGCCGCGACGCTGCTGAACTTTCGCACCTGCTGTGGGTGCATCGGCACAATTTTCTGGGGGGCGAGTGTCCGCTGGGCGTGCGTCGCGTTCTGCCACCCAGCCCGCAAGAGGCCGACGACCGGCAGTTGACCGCGCTGCGAGCCCGCCTGACACGGCAGCGCACGGCCGTGCTCAACGGCATCCACAAGCTGCTCCGCAAGCACAACCTGGAGCAATTCCAGCCGACGAAGGAGTTTCAGACGAAGAAGGTCCGAGCCTGGCTGGCGGAACTCGGGCAATTAAACGGGACAGGTCCAATTACCCGTAATCGCTGACAGCACAAGGCGTTACGACCCACCCATGCAATATTGGACCCGTCCCCTTTAGCCCCCGGCACATGCGACAGGGACCTTCTCCGACACATATCTCGAGACCGACGAGGTGACGTGGCTCGCCGGTGAATACTACACGGTCAGCCTTACTGAACTGAAGCTCCTTGCCCCAAACCAGATACTCGGCCAAAACGACAGTTACCTGCTTGGCAACGCAAACCTCTCGTTCGGCGGCACCTGCACCTCTACTTCCGGTGGCACGCTTTTCTTCACCCTGTACGAGGTCGAGATTGAGGGCACAATCTACCTGAAGCTTGCCTCCACGGAAACCTACTGGCTGCAGGTGGGAACCGGCGGTACGGACCGACTGAAGATGACCGTCAACCTTGCCTTCAATCCTCCCGACGGCGAGCAGGTCCGTTCCGGCCAGTTCACCGTCCGTTCGCGAGGGGCGCTGGACGTGTTCGAGTGGGATTATCGCAACCGCCTGACCTCCGTCACGCGATACCTTGCCACTGCCGCGGGCGACTCGCAGCAGTTCACCACGCCTTCCGGCGCCGAGGTCACGCTCTCGAAGGCCTACACGAAACACTACGTCTACAATGTGTACGACCAGCTCATCTACGAGTACAGGGTTGACGCCGATACGCCGGCCGTCAAGGACAATGAAACGGTCTACATCGTCCAGGGTGGGCAGCGCGTGGCCGTTCTGGAGAAGACGGCCGGCAGCTATGACGTCACCCACCTCTTGCTGCCCGACCCGACGGGCAACCGCATGTTGGCCGAGCAGTATATCAACGGCGCGACATCACACACCATCTGGCCGCTGCACGACCAGCAGGGTACCGTCATCGCCGCCATCTCGGACGATTGGCTCTCGGATCAGGACGATGTCCAGCACTTCAAGTACGACGCCTACGGTCTGCTGAAGTTCGATACGGAGCAAGACCCGTCGCTGGCCAACCGCTTGGTCAGCCTGCACGCAGGTCGCGACTGGGACTCGGTTTCCGAACTCTACTACAACCGTGCCCGCTGGTACGATCCGGCCATGCAGCGGTTCATCAGTCAAGACCCGCTCGGCTTCGCCGCCGGCGACACCAACCTCTACCGCTACTGCTTCAACTCGCCGGCGACCTTCACGGATCCGAGCGGAATGACGGCGTCATTCTGGGACGATCCGCTCGACTGGGCGTACGGCTCCGGCGGTCACTTCTGGGATGTGAACGCATCGACAACAACCGCTGGCTGGATTTACCGCGACTACCTCGCAGAAGGAGTACGTGCCACGCTTGGCGATGCCTACCTCTCGGAGGCTGGCGGTTGGGAGTTGATCGGAGTTGCAGGTGTTGGCGTGACTGCCGGTGTGTTAGGTGGCTACGCGGCGATTCCGCTGGCGGCCTCGCTTAGCCTTGGCGGGTTCGGCACGGCTATGCTCGCAGGTGGCATGGCTGGCGGTGCGGAGTATCTTGGAATGACACTGACTGCCGCTGGCTCGAATACCTATTATGGATACGGCGCCGATGTCGGCCCAACCTTTGCCGGCCTTGGCCTAAGCGTTGCAGGCGGCGCGATCGGCGGTGGGGTATTCCACGGGGCGGGGATTGCCGTGGGCGCCGGTTTTCGTACAATGGGTAGGGGCTTGGCTGTCGTCGGTCGCGGTGCTGGCGCCTACGTGGACGACCTGATTTCAAGCGGTCTACCCATGTTCGCGTTGCCTGGAGGTGGCGTGGTCTCGGCCGCACATGCAATTGCCGTTACAAGAGTCGCAGCAGGTGTCCTCGCCGTTCCATCACCGACCTTCCTCGGCCCAATGGGCGGCCTCTACGGCTCGCACATTGCGATGGCGTCGGTTTACGGATCGCGTGATCCCGTGCGGTCACAGCACTATTCCTCATCCCCAGAGGGAATACGATTGCACTCGGATGCTCAAGCGTACCGTAGGGTTCACCCCGACGGCCACAATCCTCACCGCAACTTCGCTACCGTCGACGTTATCGTCGATGGGGTGCCCCGGACGGTGAGGTTCAAGAATGATCCTGGTGGAATGCATTCGGAACAGCGCCTACTTGCATGGGAAGCAGCGATGAAGCTGAGAGGTAGACTGGTCCAGATCCGTCGGATATTCAGCGAGCGCCGCCCCTGTGGCCCCTGGAGCGCAAACTGTGCAGATACGCTAGGCAATAGGTACGGTGCATACGTGGAGGTCTACCACGGAGGTCGATGATGGCAAACTCGCAACAGAACTCGGAATTCGATGTCGACAGCTTCCTGGATACGTGCAAACACAATCTACTGACACTCCAAGAGAATCTGTCGAATCTTGGGTACCGTTTTCTCAATACGTCTGGTCCGCTCCACTTCGCGGATAGGGCAGACTGCGACGCGATCGCAGCTACGCAACAACGCTTTGGAACCATTCCACTGCTAATCAGGCGATGGTACCAGACTTTCCGTAGTGTGGACTTCTCGCAAGATCCCCGTCAGCTCCGGGACCCCACCTCAGCGGTAGGTGGCCTTGGCTATAACGTCACCTTGGTCTTGCGAGACATTAACTGGTGTACTAGTTTCAGGGATGAGTTGATCGTTTCCGGCGTGATGGTCGAACGTGAAGCAGAGCACACACATCTTCTTCCTTTCGGAACATTCGCATCAAATTGCGAACCCAAAGGCGTATGGATACCAGACGATTCCGTTGACCCGGCAATCTATAACGATGGTGGAGGACCTGTACTGTTTTCCGACGAACTGCGGGTGGCATTTCGGTCTGGCGGCTTTCCTTTTTGGGACTGCATGTTGAGCAGACGCAGGTTTACATCACCACTTGGTTTCTCTCCCCAATATCGCATTTTGCGCGAACTGCTACGACAGGGCATGAAACAATTGTAGTGGGCTGTGTGCTGCGCGCGGCCGCAAGAGAGGCTCAGTTGTGCGACTGCCGACGGCCGGATGACTTCACGACCTCGCATACCATCGGGCCGCTCAACGACCAGCAGGGCACCGCCGCCGTCTCGGTCGGTTGGCACACGGGTCAAGACAGTGTTTAGCACTTCAAATACGAAGCCTTCGGCGGACTAAAGATCGATAGGGAGCAAGACCCGTCGCGTGCCAACCCTCTGGCCAGTTCCTCCTTCACTCTTCTAAGAGGTCTCTACTATGAAACTCAAAGTGAAAATGCTATCAATGCTACATTTGGATAATCTCCTTGAGCTTCCTGCCGACGCGGCGGTTGCGAGAGCCCTTTTCCATGGCGTTGATCGTATCGTCCCAGAGTTTGCTGCGTAGCAGCTGTTGCAGTCGCGGCACGCTTGGCAATCGAAGCGGATCGTTTTCGTTGCAGTCGGCTTGTGCACCGGGCTCGGTAGCGGCCAGGTGGGTCAGCAGGAGATGAGCGATCATCACGAGGTGTAGGTAGCGTTCTATACCTCTGTACCGCAAGACTTGGTAGTCGCCCAGTCCCAGGTTCTGCTTCGATTCTTCTGATGCGATACTTTTGGAGTCCTTCCCCTTCGTCCTGTAGGCGAAGCGAGCGTACGCTGGACGAGCAGACAGCGGCCACCACGACGGTCCGTCCCACCTATACCTTCCAGCGTGACCTGTTGGGCAACGTGGTCCTCGAAACCGACCCCAACGGCCACCAGATACTCCACGCCTACAACAATCTAGGCATGGAAGTCTCTCGCACCGTCGGCTACGGCACGGCCGATGCGCAGACCACCACGTTCGGGCATACGGCATTCGGCGAAACGAGCAGTATGACCGATGCCTCCGGCCAGGTGACCCGCTATGACTACGATGCCTTGGGCCAATTGGTCCGCACCGTCCTGCCGCACCCGGACGGGGCCGGGCAGGAGCCCGAAGAGCATACCGCCGCCAACCCGACCGACTGCAACTGGTCCACCAGCTCACAGAGTGGCTATGGCGGCTCCCACCGCCATGTCGAGGCCGACGGAACCACCGCCAATACGGCCACCTGGACCTTCACCGGCCTCGACCCGGAAAAACAGTATCAGGTGCTCATCACCTGGCCGGCTGACGCAAGCAACGCCCCCTCGGTCCCCTTCAGCCTGCTTGATGGTTCCACCGTGCTCGCCGACGCCATCGAAGTCGACCAGACCACGCTGCGAGGCGACGCCACGCTCGACGGCTACGCTTGGCAGACGCTGGGCGTCGTTACCGCCTCGTCCGGCACGCTTAACGTCGTGCTCGACGCTACGAACGCCCTGGGCCACGTCGTCGCCGACGCCGTGCGACTGATCGAGGCCATTCCCGCCGTCTACTACACCTACGGCTCCCGGGGCGAGATCCTCTCGGAAACCGATGCCCTCGGGCAGGCCACCACCCATACCTACGACCTCCTCGGCCGACAACGAAGTGTAACCGACCCCGACGGTAATACCACCTACTATAACTACGACGCCGCAGGCCGTCTCACCGAGCTTCAAGACCCCGTCGGCAACGTCACCCGCTTTACCTACAACGCCCGCGGACAGATTCTTACCGAACGGCAGGTGTTCTCCGACGGCGCCACCGCCCTCACCACCTTCCAGTACGATGCGTTCGGCAACGTCACCCGCGCCGAGGACCGCAACGGCCAGGTGAAGGTCTACGCCTACGACGAACTCCTTCGCCTCCGCACCGAACTCTGGTACGACGAGCAGGGCCAGCTTGCCAATACCATCACCAGAACCTACGACGCCGCCAACCGCGTCGTCGACTTGGTCGACGATGTCTCGCACTACACCTATGTCTACGACTCCCTCGACCGCGTCGTCCAGGAGACCATCGCCAATCCCGGCGCCCCCACCGTCGTTCTCAACACCGGCTACGGCGACGTCGGCCAGGGCTATCGCCTCGACGGGCTCCGCACCTCCTCCTCGGTCGAAATTGCAGGCACGGCCGACTATGTCGCCACTTTCGCCTACAACGCGCTCAATCAGCTCACCGAAATCTCGCAGGCGGGACAGGGCGGCAGTGCCGTCGCCGGCAAGCACGTCAGCCTGACCTACACCGATACGGGGCTGATCGAGTCCGTCACCCGCTACGCGTCCACCGACGCGAGCAACCTCGTCGTCATCGGCGACTATACCTATGATGCCCAGGGCCGCCTGACCGCCCTTTCCTATTACCAGGACCCGGCCAACCCGCTCAACGAATACACCTGGGCCTACGACGCCGCGGGCCGACTCATCCGCCAAACATCCAGCGACGGTTCGGCCGACTACGCCTACGACGCCTCCGGGCAGGTTACCGCCGCCGACTACGACTATCAGGCCGACGAATCGTACCAGTACGATGAAAACGGCAACCGCACGTCGGCCGACGGCGCCGCCTACCAGACGGACGAGCACAACCGCATGACCTCCGATGGCGCGTACGCCTATACGTACGACGACGAAGGCAACCGAACGGCCCGCTTCCTCGACAACGACCTGAGCGGCGACCTGTCCGACGGTGATACCGACATCACCCAGTACGCATGGGACGCGGCCAACCGGCTCGCAGGCGTGGCGTTCCGCGATACGTACGACGGCCCCGTTGCCAAGACGCTTACCTATACCTACGACGCCTACTCCCGCCTGATACGCAAGACGGTCGATCCGGACGGCCAGCAGGGGACCGCCGACCTGCTCCAGACGGCCTACGTCTACGACGGCGACCAGATCGTCCTCCAGTTCGACCGCACCGGCGGCGGCGACGTGCAGGCGTCCGACCTGTCGCACCGTTACCTGTGGGGCCCGGCGGTGGACCAGATTCTGGCCGACGAGACGGTTGGCGACGGCGGCTCGGACGACGTTCTCTGGCCGCTCACCGATCACCAGGGCACGGTTCGCGACCTGGCCTTCTACGACGAGGCCGACGCCGAGACGAGCATCGCCAACCACGTCGCCTACAACGCCTTCGGCCGAAAGACGTCGGAGACCAACGCCGCCGTCGACTGCGTCTTCGCCTACACCGGCCGCCTCCTGGACGACGACACCGGCTTGCAGAACCACCTCCATCGGTGGTATGATCCAGCAACAGCCAAATGGCTCAGTGAAGACCCGATAGGGTTCGAGGCGGGGGATGCCAACCTCACCCGCTGGGTCAGCAATGTCGGAACGACGGGGGTAGATCCGGACGGACTGCAAGTGCCAGCAACCAAGGATCCTCGCGAAGGATTGGGGTTTTTTGGCACACTTTGGTACGGCTTAACGGAAACACCTGAGCAATTGGGACAACGACTGGCTGCCGAACGTGACGCACGACTTCTAGCAGGTGGTGCTGCGGGAATAGAAGACTTCTACGATCGCGATCGATACTACCAGTTGACATTGCCTCAAGCTGAGTACGATGCCTGGGCGGAACGGACCTATTACGGCAACGTCTCTTCCTATGGTGAGATCACGGGTATTTCCCGAACGTTTGGGTCAGGCCACGAAGCGTTGGTCGCAGCGTGGTGGGATAATCCTGCGAAACAGGAGTATCAGAGTGGAATGGGCTTCTGGGGAAAGGCCCTTGACAATTTCCTGAATCCTGCACACGCTGGAGTATCAGGCCTGGATATGACGGCGATCATTGCGTTTGGTGGCGCGGCACCAGCATCACCGACGGTGCTCGTCGAAGGCAACACGATCGCGTATCTGCAAGGCGGACAGGTACTCAAAGTTAACGAGTATCCGGGACGGCTGCCTGCCCAATATAGGGCGAGGGACAATCGACCGGACCAATCGGGAACCAAAGCCCCAGGTAGGACGGGGCTGAACACAAACACGAACGAGGCAGTGTTCTGGTCGGGTATTCGTAACGGTGAAACCGCAGCGGCACAGTGGGCCGGCCGAAAAGCGGGCGCTACGTTGGAATCGACCATGGCTGCGCGGGGGGTCAAGCTACCCACTTGGGATCCGGCGAATCCTGCATCGGTTACGGCGTGGCGGCAAGCGTCCCAGGAATTCGCTGCTGGCGCGAGCGGCAATGTACGTGTATTACAGGGCAACGCCGTCCGCGTGAACTCGGTTTGGGCGGAGGTTGAGTACCCTGCCTTGTTAGCGAATCCTAATGTCAAGTCAATCATCTGGGTCAATCCTGAAACCGGGCAGGAGGTATTGCTATGGTCGCGGTGAGCAAGTGGGACTCCGCGGTGTTTGCTGAGGCGTTCTTGGTGTGGACAGCGTATGGTCGAGACATAATGCCTCGGCGCGATGATACATCAGTGGCCTCTCGTTTTGGAACCAAAGTTGCATCTGAACTGCTTCCGGCAATTAAGTCTTTGATGAATGAGTTCTATCAGTCTGATGCAAAGTACACCGCTGCCGATCTTGTCGAGATGGGTAGAATGGCCACAGACGACTTCAAGACCAAACATCCTGAGGTCGCAGACGAGGTTCTTAAGGCTTTAGCTTGGTGTTACACCTTCGACTTCAGGTAGAACACAACCAGCAACACAACCAGGCCGGGTGGCCCCGGAAGAGTAAAAGGGTCGGGGTGCGTCGGCGAAAGCCGGAGAAAGGTAGCGAAGACAGAGATGTGCGGACACCCATACTGCATTGTTTACTCTCGATACTATACCCTCGAGGGCAGAACGGGGCAAGATGGGGGCGGGTTGGCGGGATTGGGACGATGAAGGGAGAGCGGGCGTGGGAGATGATGCGAAATGGATGTGGGCGGCGCGCGGAGGGGGCGAGGAGAGGAGGGGAAGCGGTGGCGGGGGGGCGTCGGGTGGCGTTAGCCGAAGGCGGCGCGGCTGTGGGCGAGGCCTTGGAACCAGTGCTTGCCGACGGTCGAGGCTGCCTGCATGAGGTGCTCCACGCGACCTGCCGCGCGATGGAACCAGCGGCCGAAGTTCTTCACGCTCACAACCCACATTTCACCGTCCACCGAGAGCCGCTCCAGGATCGGGGCCAAGTCCTTCGGGGGCAGTTAAACGGGACAGGTCCAATTTCCGACTAAATGACCATAACCTCTTTTACGACGCCGCAGGCCGTCTCACCGAACTTCAAGACCCCGTCGGCAACGTCACCCGCTTTACCTACAACGCCCGCGGACAGATTCTTACCGAACGGCAGGTGTTCTCCGACGGCGCCACCGCCCTCACCACCTTCCAGTACGATGCGTTCGGCAACGTCACCCGCGCCGAGGACCGCAACGGCCAGGTGAAGGTCTACGCCTACGACGAACTCCTTCGCCTCCGCACCGAACTCTGGTACGACGAGCAGGGCCAGCTTGCCAATACCATCACCAGAACCTACGACGCCGCCAACCGCGTCGTCGACTTGGTCGACGATGTCTCGCACTACACCTATGTCTACGACTCCCTCGACCGCGTCGTCCAGGAGACCATCGCCAATCCCGGCGCCCCCACCGTCGTTCTCAACACCGGCTACGGCGACGTCGGCCAGGGCTATCGCCTCGACGGGCTCCGCACCTCCTCCTCGGTCGAAATTGCAGGCACGGCCGACTATGTCGCCACTTTCGCCTACAACGCGCTCAATCAGCTCACCGAAATCTCGCAGGCGGGACAGGGCGGCAGTGCCGTCGCCGGCAAGCACGTCAGCCTGACCTACACCGATACGGGGCTGATCGAGTCCGTCACCCGCTACGCGTCCACCGACGCGAGCAACCTCGTCGTCATCGGCGACTATACCTATGATGCCCAGGGCCGCCTGACCGCCCTTTCCTATTACCAGGACCCGGCCAACCCGCTCAACGAATACACCTGGGCCTACGACGCCGCGGGCCGACTCATCCGCCAAACATCCAGCGACGGTTCGGCCGACTACGCCTACGACGCCTCCGGGCAGGTTACCGCCGCCGACTACGACTATCAGGCCGACGAATCGTACCAGTACGAGAGTAAAAGGGTCGGGAGTCTTTACCCTTGACGGCCGTGGCGGAGGATGGAAATCTGAGGCTATGCCACGACGATTGCGAGTTGCCACCGGGGGATATGCGTACCACGTGCTGAACCGTGGCGTGGGCAAGATGCGCTTGTTTGCCAAGGAGCGGGATTTCGAGGCGTTCGAGGAGGTCATGGCCCAGGCGAAGGAGCGGTTGCCGATGCGCGTGCTGGCGTGGTGCGTTATGTCGACGCATTGGCATTTCGTGCTTTGGCCGCGTGAGGATGGCGACCTGTCGGAGTTCATGCGTTGGCTGACTGTCACGCACACGCAGCGCTGGCACGCGGCGCATCGGACGGCGGGAACCGGCCCGTTGTACCAAGGCCGCTTCAAGTCGTTTCCGATTCAGGAAGATGACCATCTTCTGACCGTCCTGCGGTACGTGGAGCGGAACCCCCTGCGCGCGAACATGGTAGAAAAGGCCGATGCGTGGCGATGGTCGAGCCTTTGGCATCGTGCGCGCCGCAATCGTGCAGGCTTGGTGGATGCCGGTCCGGTAGTGCTTCCGCGGCGCTGGCGTCAGCACGTGCAAGCTGCGCAAACCGAGGCGGAACTGGCGGCGTTACGGCATTCGGTCGTGCGTGGTTCGCCTTTCGGCGACGCCCAGTGGCAGCAGCGCACCGCGAAGTAGTTAGGCCTCGAATCGACCCTTCGCCCCCGCGGTCGCCCTTGGCCTTCGCCATCCGAACCAGAGTAAAGACTCCCGACCCCTCCCTGAAGAGCCTTCGTTGTCAAGGGGAGTCTCTGCGGATTGTGTCACTTGGGGATGCTTCTGTTTATGCCGTATTTGCATACGATCTTCGCAGTCCGGCAGAACGGACTTGGCGCAGTACACATCATTGAGTGGTAAAGCTTTTCTAAAACAACGACGCCGGGCAGATGATCCGGATGACCTCGCTCGATCCGGCGGCCGACAGCGACGAGGCAGGTTACACCGACGACAACCAAACGACCCGCTACATCTACTCCTACGAACTCGACGCCCTGGGGAACCTTGGGGTCAGGCCGGTAGCAGGTATTAAGCTTGGGCGAATGCGGGGGGCAACTCCTGACACCTGACAGATAGTGGGAAAGGATGAGGTGGCAGGACGTCTTGTGAACACAGTCGCCATTGGCTTAATGCAGGAAGGGAATGGACAGAAGGAAACGGAGGGAGCAGAGAAAGGGATATTGACAGCCACTTTCGTGTGATTCGTGTATTTCGTGGTTCTCCTCTTCTGAATTGAGTCACGATTGACGCCAATACGAAGACGAAGAAGAGAATGAACAGGAGGAAACGGAGGGAACAGAGGGAAATACAAAGACGATTACGATTTCGAGCACGAGGACACAAGGTGTCGGAGATCGCAGATCGGAGTTGGAAGATCGGGAACGCGCGAACTGGGGTGTTTGCGGGCGGCTGTAGACCAGAAAGCGGGAACAAGTTCCCGCACTCCATAGGCGGCTTCGCCGCGGTGCGGCGGCAAGGCAAGGACCAAAACACCCGATCCACTTGCTCGCGCTGCGTGCTTGTATGAGGGACGCGCCAGCGCGTACGAGCTCGAAGCGCAAGCGAGTGGGTCCGTTAAGGACCGGAAGCGAGGCGCTTAAAACGCTCGATCCACTTGCTCGCGCTGCGTGCTTGTAGGGGGACGCGCCAGCGCGTACAAGCTCGAAGCGCAAGCGAGTGGGTCTGTTAAGGACCCAGCCACGGATGAAACATGGGCAGGCAGGCGCGGGTGTTCTTGCTCTATGTGCTTCGCGGACTCCTGAGTTGACTCACGAGTGACGCCAACACGAAGACGAAGAAGGGAATGAACAGGAGGAAACGGAGGGAACAGAGGGAAATACAAAGACGATTACGATTTCGAGCACGAGGACACAAGGTGTCGGAGATCGGAGATCGGAGTTGGGAGATCGGGGACGCGCGAACTGGGGTGGTTGGATGCGAGGAGCGTCTAGGGCCAGCCCGTTGGGCTTGCGTGGATTGTGCGAACCCGGGGTTACGCCTTGCTCGCACCGCTCGCATCGGCTCCACCCCGGGCTGGTTTAGGGACGTCCCTTCGGGACTGACGGAATGGAGACACGCAATGCGGCGTGGGCTAAGCCAACCTGCTCTGCTTTTCGTGTGATTCGTGTCTTTCGTGGTTCTTGTCTTGGGCGAGACTGCTGGGGAAGCCGCCTGAAGGCGGAACTACGAACAGAGGAAAGCCGTCTGCGTGAGTGAAGATGTGCCTCGGGCTTCCGCGGGTGAAATGAAAGCGGCGACGGATGGTAATGGCATTGCCTTGCTGTCTTTGCTCATGGCGCGGCAGCTTGGCGCTGGAACCGGTCGTGCAATTCTTGCCAGCGGCGGGCCATGTCGCGGAGCTTCTCCGGATGCGTGTCGGCCAGATCGTTTTGTTCGTTGCGATCTTCCGCCAGATTGTAGAGATGCCAGCGGTCATTCTCGCCGGTGCGCGAGACGATCTTCCAGTCGTCCATGCGAAGGCCCCGGTGGCCGGAGTGCTCCAGGTAGATGTACTCGCGCGGGATCTCGGTGTCGGCTCGGAAGGCCGGCAGCAGGCTGCGGCCGGGCAGCGGCGGCGCGTCGGGGGTCGGTGCTTGATAGGCAATGCCGGCCGCATCGAGCATGGTGGGCAGAATATCGACGAAATGGCCAGGCGTGGTGCGAATCTTACCGGCTTCCGTTCCGCCAATGCCGGCCGGCCAATGGACGATCAACGGCGAGGCGGCGCCTCCTTCGTGCGTCCAGTGCTTGTGCAGTCGCAACGGCGTATTGCACGCGGTTGCCCAGCCGGGGCCGATCGACAGGTAGGTAGCCGCCGAGCCGGGCGGTGCGTTCCGGTCGTGCCCGTCGCCGCGGACAATCAACTCGGCGCTCGCGCCGTTGTCCGACATGAACATGACGATGGTGTTCTCGCGATCGCCCATCGCCTCAACCTGCTCGAGAACGCGGCCGATTTCCTGATCGATCCGATCGATCATGGCGGCGTGGATCGCCATTTTCGTTGCCTGGAACTTCTGCTGTTGGGGCGTGAGAGATTGCCAGGGGACTGCTTGTCCAACCTCGCCCGGCCCGAAGATGTCCTCCAGGGCGAGCTTCATCCACGGTGCGCCTTTTCGTTCGGCAAGGGAACCGAAACGTTGCTCCATGTCGCGCGTGATCATGTTCCACTTGGGAAAGACGTCGGACTCCAGAGGCGGCAATTGCACCTCGGGAGCGACAAGCCCCATTGCTTTCATCCGTTCGAGGCGGCGGCGGCGAATCTCGTCCCATCCGACGTCATAACGACCGAGGTACTTGTCGATATCGACCTGCGGCGCGTGCAACGGGAAATGGGGCGACGTGAACGCCAGGAACGTGAACCAGGGCGCGTCCTGATGATGCTGCTGGTGCTGTTGCAGGAACTCGATCGCCCGATTGGCCATTTCGGTCGTTGTGTAGTAGTCGGCGCCCCGCTCGACCGGCGGCAATCGTTCATCGTCCAGCATGTGGACCTTGGGCGAGAAATTGCGGTCGTGGTCTTTCAGCCTGTAGGAACGATGGAACCCGGCGTCGGCCACCGGCCGGTCGGCAAGTGCGATGTGCCATTTGCCCGAATGGTAACACCGATAACCGCCCTGCTGCAGGTATTGCGGAAACAGGTGGGCCCAACGGGGCAGGGTGCGGAACTTGCGCTGGACCGGGTCCATGCGTACCTGCTGGGCGTAGTAGCCGGTCATCAGGCAAGTGCGCGAAGGCCAACATCGTGCGGTCGAATAGAAATGGGTGAATCGAAGCCCTTCAGCAGCCAGGCGGTCGAGTTGAGGCGTTTCGATCTCCCCGCCGTAGCAGCCCAGATCGGAATAGCCTGCGTCGTCGGCCAGAATCAGCAGAAAGTTCGGCCGGCTCGGCGGCTCGGCGTTTTCGGCGGCTGTCGAATCTGCCGCAGTCCACAGCGTCAGGGCGAGCGACAAGGCTGTCAGCACGAATGACCATCGGGCCAGAGCCGTTCTTTCCCAAGCAGATTGCAGTTGCACGGCTTGATTACCTCCGTTGCACGCCGGAGTGATCTGGTCATTGCGGCATAACCAGCGGCCGAAGCACGCGGTCGAACTCCACCGCCTGCCGGTAGAACCCCAGGTCGTTCGGATGAGAGGAATCGACGGCGCCTTCGTTGTCGTCGCCCAGCAGATTATCGCCGGGGATGTAGTAGAGGTGCTTCACGCCGGCGGCGGTCAGATCATCGTAGGCCGCCTTGAGCGCTGCGTGGTTTCCGTCGTTTCGCTGCGCCTTGCCGTCGCGAATCCAGGCGTCGGTATAACGGCGATCTTCGACGAGGACAATGGGCGTGTCGGGGTGCGCGGCGCGCAATTGGTTCACCAGCGGGCGGGTCCGTTCGGCCGTCTGTTGGCCGCCCAGGTTCGGACAGCAATCGAGCACGTAGACGGCGGCGTCCAGTTCGGCCATCAGCGCGGTGACCTCCGGTTCCATACGGCCGTTGCCCGAGAAGCCGAGGTTGATCACGGGCCGTTGATACCAGCGACCGAGAATGGCGGTGTAGACCATACCTGGCCGCGATGCACAACCGCCATGTGTAATGGAAGTGCCGTAGAAGACGATGGGCTTGGCTCGTTCGGCCGAATAGTCGGGGGCGTCCTCGATGGTGTTCGTGGAAGGAACGCCGAGTTCGACCGCGGTGACACCATTGTACAGCGGCAGGTAGAGCATGTATTCGCGCCGGCCCGGTCGAAGTCCGTCAACGAGCGTATTACTGTTATCTTGGGCTGCGGGGCGACCATTGGCAACCCACCGCCAGGTTCCCTGGTCGTCCTTTGCGTACAGATCGAGCCCGCTGACCCCGGTTGCCGGCATGTGCGGCATGGCGAGGCCTGCCTGGGTGAGCGTCCAATGGGCGTAGATGCTTGTGGCGTCGGTCACAAAACGCACGGCCATGCCGGCCGAGTGGCGGCTGAGGCTCCAGACGGCGCCGCGTACGACCCCCTCGGCTTTCTTGGGCAATCGATCGTAGGGGGCGACAACATCGGACCACCCTTGTCCTTCAACGCCGAACTGGCGGATATCGTACCACCGTTTCCCGTCCTTCTCGGTAAACGTCGGCTCGGCAGAGTACAACAACGCAGGAACGGCCCAAAGGAGCAAGAACAACCAGGTGAAGGAACGTGACATGTGGGCACCTCTCCGAGGGGTAGAAAACGGGCGGGTCGGATCAACATCGCCCCCATTGTACTCAGGCCTTGCCGCCCGGTGCAAGCAATGGAGTGGCCTAGCCCTTGACGACGCCCATGGGGCGCAGGCGAGCGACTTTTCGGGCCAGGCCGGCACGGTGGACGACGTCGACCACAAGTTGGACGTCTTTGTAGGCCTCCGGCTGCTCTTCGGCCAGGCCTTTCCAGTGGCGGCATTTGGCCACGACGCCCTTTTCCGCCAGTTCGCGGTCGATACGACGGTTCTTCGCGTTCTTAATGGCGGCGCTGCGACTCATCACACGGCCGGCCCCGTGGCACGTGCTTCCGAAGCTGCGGTCCATGGCGGCCGGCTGGCCGACCAGTACCCAACTGGCCCGGCCCATATCGCCTGGGATGATCACCGGCTGGCCGACGGCGCGATAGGCCTCGGGCGCCTCCGGATGTCCGGCAGGGAAGGCCCGAGTTGCGCCCTTGCGGTGCACGCACAGGACCTTCTTCTCGCCGGCAACGGTGTGCTCTTCGAACTTGGCGATGTTATGGGCGACATCGTAGACCAGGTTCAGGCCGAGCGATTCCCACTCTTGCCCGAAGAACTGGGCAAACGCCTCGCGCATCTGCCACATCAGAAGCTGCCGGTTTGCCCATGCGTAGTTTGCTGCGCTGCGCATGGCGCCCAGGTAGGCTTCCCCTTCGGGGCTTTCGACCGGCGCGCACAGGAGCTGACGGTCCGGAAGCTCAATGCCGTATTTCTTCGGAGCGCCGCGCATGTCCTTCAACGCGTCGTCGCACACCTGGTATCCCAGTCCCCGCGAACCGGAATGGATGAGCACACATACCTGGCCTACTTGCAGACCGAAGGCGTCCGCCGCCGCAGAATCACATATCTCTTCGACCACCTGCACTTCGAGGAAGTGGTTTCCTGCACCGAGCGTTCCGCACTGGTCTTCGCCACGGCGTTTGGCGCGGTCGGTAACCCGTTCGGGATCGGCGTAAAGGAGCTTGCCGCTTTCTTCGGTGTGTTCGACGTCGCCGGCAGTTGCGAAGCCGACTTTTTCGAGATACTTCACTCCGTGCTGGAGTAGTTCCCGCAGTTCCTTTCCGTGGAATCGATACGGTCCCGCCTGGCCGACTCCGGCAGGGATACGCTTGAACAGATGAGCCATGAGGGGCTCGATCCGGGGTGCGACATCGCTGGCGTGCAGGTTGCTGCGAACGAGCCGGACACCGCAGTTGATGTCGTATCCCACGCCGCCCGGCGAGATGACGCCGTCTTCGGCCGGGTCGGTTGCGGCAACGCCTCCGATCGAGAAGCCGTAGCCCCAGTGGATGTCGGGCATGGCCATGCTGGCAACCTGGATTCCCGGCAGGGATGCCACGTTTGCCACCTGCTCGGGCGCCTGGTCGTTGCGAATCTGTTCGATGAGCGCCTCGTCGGCGAAGATTTCGCCATCGACCCGCATGGCCGCCTTATAATCGCGCGGGATTCGCCAGCGGCACGCATCGATTTGCTCGAGGGGTCCCGACCAGGCTTGTTTGCTCATGGGTTTTCGCGAACCTTCTTTTGATATTCAACGCGTGCAATGCCGGCAGCGCCGATGTAGCCGGCGTCGCCGCCGAGACTGGCGAATTCGATATTTGTTCGTTCCGCGAGGACGGGAAAGGCGCGGAGCTTCACTTCATCGCGGATGCGTTGGAGGAACTTTCGTCCCAATTCGGTCTCGTTTCCGCCGAAGGTCATGGCGCCCCCCAGCAAGACACCCGCCGGATCGATGGTGTGCATCAGGTTGACGACGCCCATGCCCATGTATCGGGCGGTTTCCATAATGACTTCGAGCGAGAATGGATCGCCGGCCGTTGCTTCTTCGGCCAGGAGCTTGGGCGTCAACGATGCCCCTTCGGCAAGCCGGCGTGTGACCGACGTTTCGCGGCCGGCATCGAGCAGTTCCTGCGTTCGCTTGATCACGGCCGTTGCACTGGCGTATGCTTCGAGGTGGCCGGTCTTGCCGCATCCGCACATACGGGCATTATCACCGCAATCGATAATGATATGGCCGCACTCGGCGCCGTGGCTGTTCTCGCCGTCGATCGAGAAATCGCCGATGATGATCCCGCAGCCGATCCCCGTGCCCAAGGTGAACAGCACAATGCTCGGCATGTCCCGCCCGGAGCCGACCCAGTATTCTCCATACGCGGCGGCGCCGGCGTCGTTGGCGAATGCGACGGGTAGGCCGCAATGGTGGCGAAGCCGGTCTCGGATGGGGAAGAAGTCCCAGCCTCTCATATTGGTCGGCTCGATGAGCATCCCGGCGGGGATATCCATGGTGCCGGGCGATCCGAGGCCCACGTACGGCACGTCGCTTCGCTGGATGCCTGCCTGCTCGATGACCTTGTCAGCCGCCTTGGCCATCCGTACGACGGCATTTTCGGGTCCCTCCTCCGATTTGGTTTCTATGCTGAGCCAGGAGAGTGGCCGACCCAGGTCATCGACCACGCCCAGCTTGATGTTGGTACCGCCCAGGTCCACGCCAACGAAGAAGGGCGCCTGTGCATCCTTTGCCGAAATGAACTCTCGCTTCTCAGACATGAAACGCCTCGAAACAACTGCGGTGGGGTTTGAACTATTCCTCCGATTTCCAGACCGCACGCGGCAGGACAGCGCGGCGGTCGGCCCGCATCGTGACCTCCGGCGTTTGCCCGGCTCGATCCGGTAAATGCAAACGGCCCATTTCAAGGCAGTCAACCATCCGCCAATACTCAAACGTGCGAACCGTAAGTATAAAGGTTCGCATTGCCGGAATCAATTGGGGGAGGCAACGCCCCGCTGGAAAACGGCTGGCAGGTAGAAATCTGACCGGGTTGCAAGGTCTGCGCATTCTGTGCAGGTACTTCCTTTTGCTCGCGTTTTCCTGTAACCTCATGAGGTACTTCTGCGTCTTTCGTTGTAGCGTTTGGTCCCGAATGTTGCTTCTCGGCAACATCGTTTCCTAGACGCGGTAAGGACGTGCTACTCTAAGCCTTTGTGTTCAAAGTGCTTAGCGGTAAACCTGCCTGAAAACCCTGCGTTGGTACGCCGGTTGCACTCGTGGAATGGCCGCGAGTCCTGCGCCGTTGCGACTACCCCCCAACCCGGAGACCTTCTGCCAATGACTACCGCTACATTTGCCGCCGCCGTGATCCTGAACGTATCGCTGTTGGGAGCTACGCCGCAGGATCCGGCCCGACAAGCCTATGATCGGAGTGTCCAGACCGGCCGACCGCTCGTTTTCCTGTTCGGTGCGAACTGGTGCCCCGCGTGCCGAGTGATGAAAGACCGAACGCTTCCGGTCGTCGAGAAGAACGGGGGCATGCGCGGCGTTGAGTATGCCTATATCGATATCGACAAGCGACCTGATTTTGCGAAACGCTATCTGCGGGGCAACTCTGTACCGCAGTTGATCCGGTTCGACCGCGAGGGAGAGAAGTGGAAGTCGCAGTACCTGATCGGGGCGCAGAGCCCGGAGCGGGTGACGCAGTTCCTTGCCACCACGAAAGAAGGAACTCCGGCGAACTATACGAACTACAGCGCCCAATAGGCCGGCGGCGCGCAAGATTGCGGAGTGTCGAAATCGATCATCCGTGCGGAGGACTCGGGTCGTGCAAGACAAGATCGACGTCGGAGAGCAGGTGGACAAGCTGACGGAAGCTGCCGGTTCGATATCGCCCGATCTGGTCCAGTGGTTGATCATTGCCCTGGTTGCGCTGATTGCCTTGTATGTTGTGTACAAGGTGCTTGGCGGCGCGAAGCGAGGGCGGCCACCGAAGGCGTCTGACCTGAACATCGATGTGATGGCATTAGGCGCCCAAGGGCCGCCTGCCGGTGCGCCGTTGCTGGAGTTTCATAATACGCCGGTTCGCCTGGCAGGTGTGGTTCTTGCGACAGCGGGCCGGGTACGGGAGCTACCTCCAGATGAGGAGTTGGCGGACATTTATGATGCAATCGTTCCAGGTCTGGCCCAGGTGGTGGCGACGCACTGTCCGCTGGTGCGTCGCTGGCCGGCGCAGATGAGTGCGAAGGGATTCGCCCATACGGTATTCCAGCATTGCCGCCTCCCGGGCGACGGCGGGAAAGGGTCGCCCTGGAGCACGGCGGCCGGCCTTTTCAAGGTGGAAGGCCAGCCGCTGATGGCCGGACTCATTCTTCGTTCTTCACAACCCACCAGTCACGGGCAACAGATAGTCGATGCCCCCGAAGGCTGGCTCGGTTGTCTCCGCGTCAAGAGCGCCTGAGCCACGAGCCCTATCGTTGCAGCGAAGAACCGTGTAAAACTGGAGGCTTGTTCTCCGGTTCTCTCGATTTGCACAAGGGTTTCTTCTATGACGCGTTCTCCCGACGAACTTCTTCACGATACAGTGCGCATCTGGCGAGCAGGGGTCGATGCGGTACGTAGCGATCGGCTGATGGGTCGTGCAATGCGTCTGGAAGGAGAGACGCTTTGGCTGGGTGAGCAAGCGTTTCACCTGCCGGCGATCGGGCGAATCGCCGTTGTGGGGGGCGGGAAAGCGGGCGCCGGAATGGCTGCCGCCGTCGAGCAGATTCTGGGCCCGCACTGGATGGACGAGAAGCAACTGGAGGGCTGGGTGAACGTCCCGGCCGACTGCGTTTGCCCGCTGGAATGTATCCACCTGCACGGCGCTCGGCCCGCCCGCGTGAACGAACCAAGGCCCGAAGGCGTGCGTGGTTCGCGCGAGATTCTTCACATTGTTGAAGCGCTGGGGCCCGAGGATCTGTGCTTGTGCCTCATTTCCGGCGGGGGTTCCGCCCTGATTCCGTCGCCGGCCGAAGGCATTACGCTGGCAGACAAACGGGCGGTCACACAACGGCTTAGCGCAGCAGGCGCGACGATCAACGAGTTGAATACGGTCCGCAAGCAACTGAGCCGGATCAAGGGCGGGGGACTGGCCCGCGCGTGTTGTGCCGGCCATCTTGTCTCGCTGATCATCTCCGACGTTCTGGGGGATCCTCTTGACGTGATTGCGTCCGGCCCGACGGTTCCCGACGACAGCTCGAATCCGGCGGCGGCGTTGGAGGTGCTCCGACGCTTTGATACCGACAACAGCCTGCCGCCTGCCCTCTACCGGTATCTTGAAAAGAAGGATCGCGAAGGCGCCGCGGCACGTGCTGCGGTCACGTCCGAGGTTTCGAATATCATTATCGGGAACAACGCCACCGCGGTCGATGCGGCGGGCTGCGAGGCGGATCGGCTGGGCTATGCGGCGGCGATGACGTGCGCGACCCAGTCGGAGGGACTCGCGGACGGGATCGGCGCCGATCTTGCCCGCATGGCCCTGTCGATGCGAGACGAGGGTTCTCCCACGGCCCCCGACTGCCTGATCACAGGCGGGGAGCCGGTCGTACAGCTTGCTCCAAAGTCGCAGCGAGGTCTGGGCGGCCGGAACCAGCAACTGGTCCTGGCGGCGCTTGCCCAGCTTGCGGCGGACGGAGCGGACGGTATCGCGCTGCTCTCAGGCGGTACGGACGGCGAAGACGGCCCGACCGATGCGGCCGGCGCCGTGCTCAATGCAGACATACTTCGAGCGGCTACCCGGCAAGGACTCGACCCGGCAGATTTCCTCGCTCGAAACGATGCCTACCACTTCTTCGAACCGCTCGATGCGCTGATCAAGACCGGGCCTACGAATACCAACGTCTGCGACCTGCGTGTGCTCGTGGTCAACAAGCGTGGATAGCCCGGATTATTCACGATAGGGCCGCTTCGCTGGCCGACGGACTCAGGCCAGGATTCCCTTCTGCTTCAGGTAAGCAATGACTTCGTCGGCCAGTTGCTCGGCGGTCTTGGCGCCGGCGTCGAGGACGAGTTCGGCGTTTTCGGGCGCTTCGTAGGGGTCGTCGATTCCGGTGAACCCTTTGATTTCGCCGGCCCGCGCCTTCTTGTACAGCCCTTTCGGATCGCGCGATTCACAGACCTCCAAGGGCGCATTGACGAAGATCTCGATGAAGTCGCCGTCGGCGAGCATGCTTCGGACCTCATCGCGGTCGCGCCGGTACGGACTAATGAAGGCCGTCAAGGCGATGACGCCTGCATCGCGAAACAGCTTGGCGACCGTACCGATTCGCCGGATATTTTCTTCGCGATCCTGGGCAGAGAAGCCCAGTCCGAATCGCTTGGCGAACTCGTCTCCGTGTCGCTTCTGGAGCAAGGCGGGTCCGGCGTTCAGTCCGTGGCGGATATTGTCGCCGTCGAGCACAAAGCTGTGGACCCCTTGCGAATGCAATTTGTGATCGACCAGATTGGCCACGGTACTCTTCCCGCACGCGCTCAGGCCGGTAAACCAGAGCACGCAGCCTCGATGCCCGTTGAGCTTCTCGCGGTCCTCGGTTGCCACCGCATGTTCGTGCCAATGAACTTCAACGTGCTGTTCACCACTCATTTAGGGGGTCCTCTGCTTAGTGCGGAACCGGTCGAGACAACCCAATGCCCACCGAAACCGCACGGAGACTATAAGAAAACGACTATCATACGTCAGGAACCGCTTGCTTTCAACGGCTGGGTGTGCACGGGGGGCGCGAGAAAACCCTATGGGGCCACTGTCGGCGGTGCGGTGACTGGGCGGAGGTGTTCAGAGACGGTCTGGTGGGCGATCTTCTGGAGCACGGCCACGCGCTGGGCATCGAGACCCTTGGGGATGAATCGATTACCTAAGACGCTACGTCCGGTGAACACTTCGTACCATACGGCTGACCCTAGGTACTCGCCTGCCGTATTGGCGTGGTGGCCGTCGTAGCGCAGAGACAGACTACCATCATCCTTCTTCGACCAATGGTATCCGGCATGGAGCGAATACTTCTGGTCGGGTAAGGTGGGCGGCTGGGCTTCTGACCGGTCGAAGCCGGGGTCAGGGAACCGGTCGGGCCATAAGTCGCTGAGCCTTGCATTTTCAAACGCCGTTCCGACAGGCAGGAGGCGGCATCCCAATTCCACCCCCAATGCTTCGTAGGCTGCTGTGAGTTGCCGGTACATGTCCTGTACCTGGAACTCGGGCGAGCGGAACAGGGGATCATCGGCCCGGTACGCCCATGTCTGGTGGATCATTACCTCGGCCTGCGGGGCATGTTTGCGAATGTACGCGTGCAGGCGTTGGGCGTAGGGGCGATAGGTTTCCGGCCTGAAGCTTCGAATGCTCACCTGCTGAATCGTTACGAAATCCCAGGGTTTTGCGGTCAGTCTCTGCTGGAGGCTCTTGCCGCCATAGGGGCATCCCTTGGTGTCCTCGGGATTGGCCTCGAATTGCGTGACGTGGTTCCAGTGTCGCTCAAGCGAACAGCCGCCCAACGACGCCTGCTCTACGATTACCGGGTGTCCGTCGGCCTCGGCAATCTCGTCCACGTACTTCGCGGCATTGTGCGAGAAGCTGTTCCCGACGGCCAGGACTCGGACGGGTTTGAAGGACGAATCGTCCGTATCTCCGGCGAATACGGCAGGTGTGTGTGTTAGTAAGAGCAGCAGGACGAGCAGACGGCGGGATGGACGTATCATGGTGGGGCCTCGTGTGTGGTGGGCGATTTGCGGCACTGTTCAACACGAAGGTGCCTGCCGGAAATGCCACTTTATCTAGCAGTAAGGCTCAGGTCAAGACAATCGCAAGAATGTACGGGAGCGGCAAGGTGGATTCCCACATGGAAGCCACCATGAATTTGCCTCGTGGCGTCCCAGGGTTGTTGACTTGATGTGAGGATCTGCTGGAGGGTTGGTACTGGACGCTGCGGGTATTTTGCTGGAAACTCTACTTGTGCCGATTGCGCAAATGAGTTGATTTGAATTTGGTACAACAAATACCAGAGTGTCACTTTGGGCGCTTTATAATTGAGTTGAGTGCCAAATGCTGGGCATCGAGGGTAGAAACCGCTGATTGTGTGGGAAATATGTCTTTTGCGGGTTGACCGGTTGCCGGATAATTGAATGGTTGAGTCAACTGTCGCAAAGTGGTGGTTGTGTGGGGTGCGCCCTATTTTGGAATCCAACGTGGTGGTGTCTGACGGGGCACGATCCTCGACATACCGGAGCTGAATAGTGAACATTTTACTGGCGACTTCCGAAGCTGTCCCGTTTGCCAAGACCGGTGGCTTGGCGGACGTATGCGGCGCCTTGCCGATCGAGTTGGCGCGGCTGGGTCACGAGGTATCGGTGATCTTGCCGGCTTATCGCAAGGCGCGTTACAGCGGCATTCCGAACGAGCCGCTGGACATCAACTTCATCGTGCCCATCGGCAGCAAGATGGTTGCCGGCTATTTGCTGAAGAGCCGGATTCCCAACAGTGACGTCACCGTTTATCTGGTTGCGCAAGACCAGTACTTCGACCGCGATCAACTGTACGGCAGCGACGGAAAGGACTACATTGACAACTGTGAGCGATTCGTCTTCTTTGCGAGAGCCGTGCTCGAGTCGATTCGGCTGTTGGACCTGAAGGTCGACATTCTTCATGCCAACGACTGGCAGACCGGTCTGGTTCCGGCCTACCTGAGGCTTGAGTATGCCCGCGCGCCTCGCTATGAACATATCGCCAGCTTGTTCACGATTCACAACATGGCCTACCAGGGGCAATTCTGGCATTGGGATATGTTGTTGACCGGGCTGGACTGGAAGTACTTCAACTGGCGCGAGATGGAGTATCACGGGAAGTTGAACCTATTGAAGACGGGCCTGGTTTACGCGGACGCGATCAATACGGTCAGTCCGCGTTATGGCCAGGAGATTCAGAGCGCGCCGCTTGGCTGCGGGCTGGAAGGCGTTTTGCAGCACCGGCGCGAGGCGGTCTATGGGATTCTTAACGGCATTGACCCGGGGCAGTGGAATCCTGCCACCGATCCGGACCTTCCGGCAAACTACGACGCAACGACCGCGTTGGAGGGCAAGGCCCGTTGCAAGCAGTCGTTGCAGCAGGAGATGGGACTGCCGGAGGAGCCGAACGCACCGCTGCTGGGATTCATTGGCCGGCTGGCCGAGCAGAAGGGGATTGACCTGGTTGCCGAAGTGGCCCAGCGATGGGTGCAAACGGAGGAAGCGCAATGGGTGCTGTTGGGCGCCGGCGATCCGAAATATCACCGGCTGTTCCGTTCCCTGGCCGACCGCTTTCCCGCCAAGGTGGCCGCTCGGCTCGAATTCTCCAATCCCCTGGCGCACCGGATCGAGGCAGGGGCGGATATGTTCCTCATGCCCAGCCGTTATGAGCCGTGTGGATTGAACCAAATGTATAGCCACCGGTATGGCACAGTCCCGGTGGTTCGGTCCACGGGTGGGCTGGCCGATACCATTATCGGCGTACCCGAGCATGCAACCGAGCCCGGGGCGGCCAATGGTTTCAGCTTCCAGGAATACAGCCCCCTGGCCCTGAGTGAGACCCTGCGCCATGCCTGCGAGGCCTATCACAACAAGCCGTTCTGGGAGCAGCTCATTGCGACCGGCATGCGGCAGGATTGGTCGTGGGCTCGCAGTGCAACGGAGTACGTAAAGCTTTACGAGACCATCTTGGAGAGGGCCCGGCAGCCAGCCGAGGCCTGACGGATTGTTCGTGAGGGAGTATGCCGCATTTCGCGGCAAGGCGATGGTGACGCCGGCCGGTTTCGCATTCAGCCACGAACCTGGATGCGGCGGTGCGGCACACACGGGAGCTATGGATAGCCATGCACGATCTTTCGCTTGCCTTTTTCTGGCACCAGCATCAGCCGTACTATCCTGACGATCAGAACGGCGAGAATCTGATGCCCTGGGTCCGTCTGCACGGGACCAAGGACTACTGGGGGATGGCCATGCTGCTGGCCGAGGCGCCGGAGCTGCACGCCACGATCAACCTGGTGCCGAGCCTTCTGCTGCAAATTCGGGCATATACCGAATTGGGGCGCGAGGATGCGCATCTGCGCGTCTCCCGATTACCGCCCGACGGCTTGTCGGCAGACGATATGCAGTATCTGCTCGACAATTTCTTCATGGTTCACGCCGATCAGATGATCCGGCCCTATCGGCGATATAGCGACCTGTACAAGAAACGTGGGCTGGGCGTCGATACGGCCGAACGCGCACGGAAACGGTTCAACAAGCGTGACATTATCGACTTGCAGGTATGGTCGAACCTGGTTTGGATTCATCCGTTGGCCTTTGAACGCGATTCGGAGCTGGCGGAGTTCCGGAAGAAGGGCCGCCATTGGACCGAGAAGGAGAAGCACTGGCTGCTCGACAAGCAAATGGAACTGCTCCGTGAGGTGATTCCTCTCCATCGGAAGCTTTCCGCCCAGGGCCAGATCGAGTTGACCACAACTCCCTTCTACCATCCCATCCTGCCGCTGTTGTGGGACAAGCGGCAGGCGCGTCGTGCAATGCCCGACGTGCAACTCCCCAAGTACCTGGACAGCTATCACGAAGACGCCCGCGAGCATGTCTGCCGCGCCATTGCCTACCATGAGGAGGTCTTTGGGCAGAAACCGCGAGGAATGTGGCCTTCGGAAGGATCGGTATGCCAGGGGATCATTCCCCTGGTTGCCGACGCAGGTGTCCAGTGGATTGCCACCGATGAAGAAATTCTCTCCTGCTCGACGGACGGTTGGGTCGCCCGGGATGGCGCCGGCTATCTCCGCAACCCGGAGATGCTGTATCGCCCGTGGCGTGTCGAAGAACAGGGGCGGCATCTGCAGATGATCTTTCGCGATCATGCAATGAGCGACCAGATCGGCTTCCATTACCAGCGTTTCGACGCGGACCATGCCGTGGCGGATTTCTTCGGCAAGATCGAAGCGATTGGCAACGCCACGGCTGGAAAGATGGGCAACCGGCCGGCGTTGGTCAGCATCATCCTTGACGGCGAGAATTGCTGGGAATACTACCCGAACGCAGGCGTCGATTTTCTGCGAAAGCTGTACCGTCGCGTAGCCCAGCATCCGAAGATCCAGCCGGCGCGCGTCTGCGACTATCTGGACCGGTATCCGGCCGGCGACAAGCTGGGGCATCTGTTTCCCGGGAGCTGGATTCAGCACAATTTCGGGATTTGGATCGGTCATCCGGAGTGCAATCGCGCCTGGGATGCACTTTTCGAGACACGGCAGTACCTGAGCGACCAGACGCAGCGAAAATCAAAGCCGGAGGAGCAGCTCGCTCGCGCCTGGGAAGAGCTGTTCATCGCCGAGGGTAGCGACTGGTTCTGGTGGTTCGGCGACTCGCATTCGAGCGCCCAGGACACGCTGTTCGACCGGCTCTTTCGCAAGCATTTGCAGAATGTCTACACGGTTTTGGGCGAGACGCCACCGGAGGATCTGGCAAAACCGATCTGCCAGGCGGGGACTCATGCACGGGTTTACACGGAGCCGAGCGGACTGCTGAAGGTGAAAGTGGACGGCCGCCGCACGTATTTCGAGTGGATCAACGCGGGACACCACGTTTGTGCCGGCGCCCGCGGCGCGATGGCTATGACTACCGAAGGTTTGGTTTCCGACCTGTTCTTCGGATTCAGTCCCGAGGAGCTGTATTTGCGGCTCGACGCGCGTGGCGGGACATTTCGTGAGCAGCTTGCGGAGATCGACTCGTTGCGAGTCGTATTCCTGGAGCCCGAGGGGTTCGAGATTCGTGTCTCGGCGCCATCGACGCGGACGCCTGCCGTATGCCTTTACCACAACGACGTCGTGGTGGCGGAAGCAGGAGTCGCGGCCGCGGGCGATCTGCTGTTCGAACTGTCGGTGCCGTTCAGCAGTCTGGCCGTTACCGTGGAGGACCATGTCCGGTTCTACCTGGAGTTGTTCAAAGGAGAGCAGTCTGTGGAACGCGTGCCCTACGAGGGCAGTATCGAGACAAGCGTGCCCTCTCCCGATTACGAATTGATCATGTGGCAGGCCTAACCCCAACGACTTTCTTCCCATGCCTGACTTACGCAAAGATCCGATCGTGGGCCGGTGGGTGATCATCGCCACCAGCCGCGCGAAACGTCCGCACGACTTCGATTCGACGCCGCAGCGTCAACAGGGGCGTTTCTGCCCTTTCTGCGAGGGGAACGAACGGGCAACGCCCAACGAGATTCTCGCCTACCGCCGTTCCGGCTCCCAGTCGAATCGGGAAG
This sequence comes from Thermoguttaceae bacterium, assembly GCA_040772845.1. GTDB lineage: Bacteria > Planctomycetota > Planctomycetia > Pirellulales > Thermoguttaceae > PWXP01. The sequence goes on along the minus strand of JAXGXG010000001.1, from coordinate 5,444,661 downwards.
GTTGGCGCGTACGCGTTGTCCCCAACAAGTTCCCGGCTCTGATTATCGAGGGAAACCTGAACAAACGAGGAGACGGCATCTACGACATGATGCAGGGGGTTGGCGCCCACGAGGTGATCATCGAATCCCCCAAACATGTCGTCAGCACGTCCGAACTGACCGAAGAACAGATTCGCGAGGTCCTCTGGGTCTATCGCGACCGCCTGGTGGACCTGAAGAAGGATTCGCGGTTCGTCTACGGCATGATTTTCAAGAATGTCGGAGCCGCGGCCGGCGCCTCGCTGGAGCACACGCACAGCCAACTGATCGTGACGCCGATTGTCCCGATCAACGTTTGGGAAGAAATGACCGGATCGCTGGAGTTCTACAACTACCGCGGGCGGTGTGTCTTCTGCGATATGATCCAGCAGGAGCTTGCAACGGAAAAACGGGTTGTACTCGATACACCGTCCTTCCTGGCCTTCTGCCCCTTTGCCAGCCGGTTTCCCTTTGAAACGTGGGTCCTCCCGAAGACCCATGCCAGCCACTACGAAAACATCCAGCGAAACGAGGTGGACGATCTTTCGGGGGTTATGCGGCAGGTCATTGCAAAAATCGAAGCCTCGTTGGACCAACCTGCCTACAATTACATCATCCATACGGCCCCCTTTGACACGCAGGAGCTTGGGCATTACCACTGGCATATAGAGATTATTCCGAGTTTAACGAAGACGGCCGGCTTTGAATGGGGTACCGGCTTTTACATCAACCCGGTTCCACCCGAACAGGCGGCCGCGTTCCTACGCGAGATCGATGTCGAGGTTCAAGAGCCACAAGATATTCCGACCAGGGAAACTGGATAAGCTGCGGTGTAGTTGCCGATTACAGAAAAGCGCCGGGTGCCTCGGCTCGCACGTTTGTGCCGAATGAGAGCCTGTTGACCGGCACTGGCATCGGACACTCCCCCGCAGAACTCCCCGCCTGAGAAATCATGAACCGCATCCGCCTCGCCCTCGTCCTGCACAATCATCAGCCCACAGGTAACTTTGACCACGTCTTCGAGCAGGCCTACCAGGACAGTTACCTGCCGTTCCTCGACGTATTCAGCCGGTACGACCCGCTCAGGATCGGCTTGCACACGAGCGGCCCGCTGATGGAATGGCTGGACCAACGGCATCCGGATTACCTGGACCGGTTAGCCGAATTGGTTGCCACCGGTCGGATCGAGATTGTTGGCGGCGCATTCCACGAACCCATTCTCGCGATGATCCCGTCCCGCGACCGCCTGGGACAGATTCGCAGTTATACCCGCTGGCTCGAAAACCGGTTGGCCGCCAAGGTGCGCGGCATGTGGGTGCCGGAACGCGTTTGGGAGCAGTCGTTCACTCGCGACATTGTCGACGGCGGCATCGAGTACACCATCCTGGACGACTTCCATTTCAAGAATGCGGGCCTTCAAGACTCGGAACTGGCCGGTTACTACCTGACGGAAGACGAGGGTCGCGTTCTCTCCGTATTTCCTGGCAGCGAGCAGCTTCGTTACCTGATCCCGTTCGGATCGGCCGAGAAGAACATCGAGTACATGGCCCAGGTGGCGAACGAGAACCCGAATGCTCTGCTGGTCTTCGGCGATGACGGCGAGAAGTTCGGCACGTGGCCGGAGACGAACCGGCACTGTTACCACGACGGCTGGCTCGAACGGTTCTTCAGCGCCCTGGTTGAGAATCGCGATTGGATTCGCGTCATAACGCCGTCCGAAGCGCTCGACAGCATGGCCCCCTTAGGAAAGGTTTACCTGCCCGATAGCAGTTACCGCGAGATGACCGAGTGGGCGCTGCCGGTGACTCAGCAGCAGGAACTGGACGCGATTGCGCACGAGTTCCGAGACGACTCGCGGTGGGGCCGTTTACGTCGCTTCGTGCGCGGCGGATTCTGGCGCAACTTCAAAGTGAAATACCCGGAAGCCGACGAAATGTACGCCCGCATGATGATGGTCAGTCACCGGCTGGCGGAATTGCAGGCGACGGGCGACACCAGCGAGAAGCTCCAGCAGGCGCGCGACGAATTGTATCGCGGACAGTGCAATTGTTCCTACTGGCACGGGGCGTTCGGTGGCATCTACCTGCCGCACCTGCGAAATGCGGTCTACCGGCATCTCATTCGGGCGGAAGGCTTGCTTGCGAGTGCCGGCGGCCGAGAAGGGCAATGGATCGAGGCGATTGCCGAGGATTTCAATTTCGACGGTCGCCGAGAGGTGTTTCTGGCAAACGATCAGTTGGCGGCCCTGTTGTCGCCTGCCCATGGCGGGCGCCTGTACGAGCTCGACGTGCGCGCCATCGAGCACAATTTGCTGGCAACGCTCGCCCGACGCCCGGAAGCGTACCATGCAAAGGTCCTCCGGGGTGAGAACCAGGGTTGCGACGACTGCGCCAGCATCCATGATCGGGTCGTATTCAAGCAGGCGGGCCTCAACGAGCGAGTCCAATATGACGATCATGCACGCAAGAGCCTCGTCGATCTCTTCTACGATGTTGACGTCGCCCTGGATGACGTGGTCGCATGCCGCGCACGGCAGGCGGGCGATTTCCACGATGCACGCTACGAGACTCGCATTCGGCGGAATCCGAATCGGATGCAGGTGCACCTGAGTCGCGAAGGACACGTGGATGACGTACCCGTGAAACTGACCAAGGGGGTGACACTCGACGCCGGCGCAAACGTGCTGGAGGTCGCCTACCTGCTGGAGAATCTGCCGCAGGATCGGACGTTCCACTTCGCGGCCGAAATGAACTTTGCCGGTCTGCCGGCCGGCGCCGACGACCGTTACTTCCGCGACATGGACGGGAACCGATTGGGGCAGCTCGGTGAGCGGATGGACCTGAGCGGCGCGTCCGGGCTCGGACTTACGGATGAATGGCTTGGGGTCGATCTGAGTTTGACCGCCAACCGTTCGACGGGATTCTGGGCATTTCCGATCGAAACGGTAAGTCAGTCGGAAGGCGGCTTCGAGCTGGTCCATCAGTCGGTCGCGGTTGTGCCGCACTGGCATGTCCAGGCCGACCAGCATGGCCGCTGGAGCGTTACCATGCAACTGGCGATCGATACCAGTCGGGCGCAGGCTCGCGCGGCATCGCACGTGCTCGAAACGGCCTCGGTTTGACGGCTGGCTTCCTTTGCGTCATTCTGCTAAGCTGGATCGGGTAGTCCCATCCCCGCTTTCTGCAATGCGAAGGAGTACGCCATGAACCGGAATGTCAGCCGTCGAGCATTCGTCAGCAGGAGTTTGCGTACGGGGGCTGCCATAGCGGCGGCCGGTGCGCTGGGCGTTCCCGCCGTTGTGCCTTCTGCCGCGCTTGGGCTCGATGGAAATACGGCGCCGAGCGACCGTATCACCATGGGACTGATCGGCTGCGGCAGCCACGGGCGGGGGTGGAACGTCGACCGCATGTTCGAGAACCCTGCCCAGCAGATCATTGCCGTATGCGACGTCGATCGGCAATTCATGCATGAGGCGCAGCACAAGGTCGATGCGTTCTACTCGCAGAAGGCCGGCGGCGGCTACAAGGCGTGTTCGGCGTACGGCGATTTTCGCGATCTGGTCAATCGCAAGGATATTGACGCCGTCGATATCGTGACGCCTGACCATTGGCACGTGCTGATGTCGGTTTTCGCCATGAAGGCGGGCAAGGACGTCATCTGCGAGAAGCCGACACTTACCATTGCGGAAGGCCGGATCCTCAGCGACGTGCAGGAGGCAACCGGGCGGGTCTATCAGACGGCATCGGAAAACCGTTCTATCGACACGTTCCAGCATATGGTCAACGTGGTGCGAGGCGGCCACCTTGGCGAGCTTCGGCACATCAAAGTCCTGCTTCCGCCGGGGAACGTGCGCGATCGCGACCCGAACAAGGCGAATCAGGATGCGCGGTTCGAGATCGCGCAGCCGCCGGCCCATCTGGACTACGAGAAATGGCTCGGCCCTGCGCCTCGGAAGCCCTATATCCCTGCACGCGTTCACTACAACTGGCGGTGGAACTTCGACTACAGCGGCGGCGTACTGACCGATTGGGCCTCGCACCTGGTCAACCTGGCGCAGTGGGCTAATGACACGGACGACACCGGGCCGGTGGAAGTCCACGGAACGGGCCGGTTTCCCGATTTCGCCGAACCCTGGAATACAGCGGAGACATTCGACATCCACTATCGGTACGCCAATGGCGTGACGATGCACGTCTGGAGCGAGGCGCCGGGAATCAAGTTCGAGGGAACGAAGGGCTGGATCATGATGCGCGGCTGGCGACAGAACCTTCGCGCAAGTGACGACGCACTGCTACAGCTCTCCTTCGAAGGCGAGAAGAACCTGGGGCGGCCGGAATGTACGGTCAAGGCCCGAGGCGGCCGCGGCGGAGAACACGTCGATTTCACCAACTGCGTGAAGTCGCGGAAACTCTGCTACTACTCGGCCGAGTGCGGGCATCGGAATCACACCATCTCGCACATGGGGAACATTTCTATGCTCCTGGGCGGCGCCACGTTGGCCTGGAACCCGCAAACCGAGAAGTTCCAAGGAGACCACGCCGACGAGGCGAACGGGCACTTCTGTTACGCCCGCGAGCAACGCGAACCCTGGACCTTCGCAAACGTCGACTCCTGGATCAACGTCGGCTGACGGGGCGCGAGTTACCAGGGAGCTTCCATCATCCCGACGATCTGCTGCGCGATCTGCTGAATGGCTTCCTGTTGCGCCGTGGCGACCGACTGCCCGACTTGCGGCGTCAGTTCGGAACTGCCGGTTACCCCGATGATCTCGGGCGGCAAGGGCAGCGGCGCCGCCTGCCGCAACACCAGGCCTTGACGATCCGTCCAGCTCACGTCCACCTGCATGCTGATCTGGAGCTGTGTTGCATCTCCGGTACGGCTGGGGATGGTCACGCGTTTGGTATCGCGCACCAGCCGGCATCGGAGCACGCTATCGGCATTCGGGTCGCCGGTCACCTTGTAAGGGGTCCGCAGCTCGATTTCCTTGACAACGGCTTCCGTCAGGCGTTCGCCCAGGTTGCGGCGAAAGCTCGCCGACTCGATCACGGGGACATAAACCGTGCTGATGTGTGCCGGGTAGAGCGTCTGGTTGCCGATCTGGTAGCCTGCACAGCCGGACATGGCGGAAAGGATCGCAATCGATAGTAACGGCGAGATACGATGCACGGCTATCCCTTCTCGTCGGGCAGGAGGTCGGTCACCCAGCGGAGCGGATTGGACGGCTCGTTGGGCTTGTCGCGAATCGCCTCGATTCTCTCCTGGGCGCGTTGCGCCGTTTGGCTGTTCGGAAACCCTTCGATCACCAGTTTATAGTAGTATCGGGCGGCGCCGTAGCACCGCTTGGCCTCGTAGAATTGCCCCATTGCATAGTCGCGCAATGCCTGCTCCTCGACTATCTGCGTCTGGTTGCGCAGAAGGCGTTTCTGCTCCTCGCCCAGCTTGTCCGGGAACATGGTAAGCGTCTGGTTGGCGATCTCCTCGGCCTCTTCCAGGGCCTTTCCGTCGTAATGCGATCCCTGGTAGATGCGGCGTTTCGCCTGCAAGCCGAGCAGGTGCGCCTCGAACTGATGTTCGCTATCCGGATATTCCTTTCGCAGCAGATCGTAGTTCCAGGCGGCGTTTTCGAACTGGTTCCGCACGAAATAGCCGTTGGCCATTGCCATCACGGCGTGGTCGGCCAGCGGGCCGGTGGGATCGTGCAGCCGGATTCTCTGATAGGCCTCGATTGCATGGCCGAATGTATCGAACCGGGGCCGCTTCTTGTCAGTCAGGTTGGGTGTGATGGGCCACGTGCCGGCCTTCTGCTGCTGCTCGTCCCAATAGCGAGCGATGGCAAAGGTCCGATTCATGACGGTGTCGAGATGCCGCGTATTGGTGTGGTTCACCAGGAGTCTGCCGTACGCATCGTGTGCCTTGAAGTACTGGTCCGTGAAGAAATAGCATTCACCCAGCAGGAAGAGGGCGTCCTCTTCGATGGCGGATTCGGGCCAGCGGTCGGCTGCGGTCGAAAGCTCTCCGGCGGCATCCTCGTACTTCCCCTCGCGGAAGAGGGCTTCGCCCCGGTCGAAAGCCGCCTGCGCCTTCGCCTTATCAGGGCCCTGACCCGTCGCCTTCTTGATGTTCTTGACGATATTCTCCAGATAGAAATCGTCCGGCCCGAGTCCGTCGTCTGCCTTCGGATCGGGCCCGTCGTCTGCCGTCGCGCCGGCGTCGACCGATTCGGTGATGGGCGAACCGGGCAGGCTTTGAGACCCGTAGGCCGGGTTCGGATCGACCGCAACCGGCTGCGCGGGGGCCGTCGTTTCGGCCGGTTGTTTCTGACCGGTCAACTTGCGGAAAAGCCAGCCTTCATACGGATCGTCATCACTGCTCGATTGAGAGCGATGCACCGCCTGCGCTTGCGTTGAACCCGTCGGCACAGGCGGTACGCCAAGGCATCCGGACGCGATGCCGGAAGAAAGCGAAACACACAACAACAGCAATCGCAGCCGTGGGATTGGCATCTGGACGTCCTTGTCCGTCATGAAAAGCTCAAGTGTAATCGTACAAGCGTGTCGGTCCGCTTGCCCACATCACTCCGCCAGGCTTCCCAGATAGGCATGCATGCGGAGTTTTCTACCTACGAGGTGCGCCACGTATTGGTTCAGTACGCCTCTCATCTCACCGAAGGTTCGCAGATCGAGGGCCAGGTTTCGCCACGCCTGGCAATCGGGATCTGCGAACTGTCTCATTGTCTGAAGCATTCCGGGAGTTACCGCCGCCACGTGCCGCCTGCCGGCTCGATGTCTCGGGCACACGACGCCGCCTTCCGACAAGGCAAAGGCAACCCGGCCTGTCATGGGAACCGGTCCTCCACACTCGATGCATTCGGTCAGCAACGGCATGTGCCCCAGCAGTCGAAGGGCGACCAATTCAAACCGGACCACCAGCCGGCCGACGGCTTCCCCTGCGGCCAGGGCCGTAAGCGTACTCTCCGCCAAATCGAACAACTCGGTGTGCGGGTCATTCTCATCGGTCAACTCCCGGAGCAACTCCGCCACGTAGTAACCTGCGTACAACGCCCGAAGGTCACGCCCCGGCGGCCGAAAGCGGCGAATCAGCTTTGCCTCGGTCATCAGGTCGAGAGATTCGGACGATTTGTGGAGGAAGACTATTCGACAAAGGGCCAACAGGTCAAGAGCAGAGTCGAAAGGTCCTTTCAGCCGCCTTCCCCCCTTCGCTAGCATGCCCAGCTTACCGAACTCGCGGGTGAATACGGTCAGTACGAGACTCGTTTCGCTGAAATCGACGGTGCGCAAGATCAGGGCAATTGCCTTTTCGGCAGGCATGGCAGACCTCAGGCCAGTTCCTGGCGGGGATGGTCGAGCACTTCAATTCGGACACGTTCGATTCGGCGACGGGTCGCCTCAACGACCGTAATCCGAACATTGCCCCGGACCAGCTCCTCGCCAACGGCCGGAATATGGCCCAATTCGCTGAAGACCAGGCCGCCGATCGTATCGAAATCGCCGTCGTCCGGCAGGTGCAGTCCGAGACGCTCGTTGATTTCGTCAATGTGGACGCGGCCCAGCGCTTCGCACACTCCTTCTTCCAGAACGTGGATCCCCTCGATCAGATCGGGATCGTATTCATCGACAATCTCGCCGACAATCTCTTCGAGCACATCTTCCATGGTCACCAACCCGGAAACGCCTCCGTACTCGTCCAGGACGATCGCCAGGTGGCTTCGGTTGCGTTGGAACTCCTGGAGCAAGGCGTCGATCGGCTTGGTTTCGGGCACGAAGAACGGTTCTCGCAACAGTTCGGTCCAGGGTCGCCGTGGCAGGCCGGGCCCTTTCGCCAGTTCGGGCAGCAGGTCCTTTGTGACGAGCATTCCGATAATGTCGTCCCGGTTCTTGTCGGTTACGGGAATCCGGCTATGGGCGGAATGGATAATGAAATCGAGCAGTTCATCCCAGTCGAGTGCTTTGGAGATGGAAACCATATCGGTGCGCGGCGTCATGATTTCCGAGACATCGGCATCGCCCAGTTCGATAATGCCTTCGATCATTTCACGGGCGTCTTCTTCGAGCAGTCCCTCGCGATGCCCCTCGCTAACGATCGCCAGGATATCCTCCTCGAACGACTCCTCGGTGGGCGATTCCAGGGGGCGGCCGGCAAGACGATGCATCATGGTATCGACGATGCGCGCTCCCATAACCAGCGGGAGGAGCGGATAGTACAGCAGTCGCCACGCCGGCCACGTGTAGTAGAGAAACGGTTCCGCCCACAGGCGAACGATCGCCCACGGAATCCAGATTTCGGCGGCCAGCAGCGCCAGCGCTCCGCCGGCGAGACTGGAAAGGACAAGGGCCGGGTGCGGGCGCCCGCCGTCCAGCGGGTCAACCCAAATCCAGAAAAAGTAGGCCCCGACAAAAACGGCCGTTGCCACCACCTGAAGCGTCTCTGCCGCCAGGGCCACATGATCGTGCCAGCGTAGAATCTGGCCCAGGCGATCCGGCGCGCCATGCCGATGGCACACCTCCTTCAGTTCGTGCGGGCCGAACTCGACCAGCGACCGAGCACCGACGGCCGCAAGGCACGTCAGCGCCAAGCCGAACGCCGCAATCCAAAATGTCGGTTCCGGTGTCACGAATCGCTATCCCCTTCGGCGCGCCTCTGAATATCCCAATCGGTTCACGGGCCCTCGGAAACACGCGCCCGAGCGCGATAACACGGACTCAGCGAAAAATGGGCAAGTGTCGCACGCTCCAGCTTTCGCATGGCCGCGCGCTCTTTCGGCGTTCCGTCAAGACTGCCTGCCAGGTGAAGCGTCCCGTGCACCACATACAGCAACAGCTCGTCGCAGGCCGGCCAGCCGTACGATACTGCGTTGCGAATGGCCGTTTCTGCGCTCACAATCACTTCACCTTCGAGTTGATCGGGACCGGATTCCAGCGTGAAGCTCAGCACATCCGTGGGCGTGGGGTCGTCGAGGTATTGCCCGTGCAGTTCGGCAATGGTTGCATCGTCGACAATGGCCAGGCTGACGTTGCCCTGCTCGCGCCCGGCCTGCCCGAGCGCTTGCCGGACCGCCGCGGTCAACCGTTTCCGGTCGATGGGAAGGAGCTTCTGTCGGTTCGTCACATCAACTTGAATCATGGGCGATACAATCGTGCGCCGGAAGGGGCGGTAACACACCCCGGAGGAGCCGGGCTATGCGGTTCGTTGATCAGGATACTTCAGTCGTCCATGATAGATGGCCGTCAAGGACATGACAAGGCTGCGCTCGATGGTGCGCAATTCGCGAAGCGTCAGGCCGCTTTCGTCGAACTGGCCGTCGTGCAGGCGGCGTTCGGCCACGCTGCGAACGAGGCTTTCGATCCGGGCCGGCGTCGGTTCCACCAGCGTGCGGCTGGCGCTCTCGACGGCATCGGCCAACATGAGCACGCCCGCTTCCTTGGTTTGCGGTTTCGGACCCGGGTACCGATAGGTCTTCTCGTCAACCTGCCCCGCGTCCGGGTTCGCCTTCTGCTGCTCGCTTGCCCGTTCGAAGAAGAAGCCGACGCGTGTCGTTCCATGGTGCTGTTCGATCAGATCGACAATCGGCTGGGGCAGCCGGTACTGCCGCCCGAGGTCGGCGCCATCCTTGATGTGCGCCACGATGACAAGCGTGCTCATTGCCGGAACGAGGGTCTCGTGCCGGTTCTCCTGGTCTCGCTGATTCTCGATGAAGTACCCGGGTTTGAGCATCTTGCCAATGTCATGGAAATACGCGCCCACCCGACACAGCAGGCCGCGTGCGCCGATGCTCTCGGCGGCGGCCTCGGCAATCGAACCCACGGTTACAGAATGGTTGTAGGTGCTCGGCGCGCGGCGAACCAGTTCCTGCAACAACGGATGAGCAACGTCGCCCAACTCCAGCAGACTCAGGTCCGTCAATACGCCAAACGTCTTCTCGACGAAGGGCAGGAGGCCGGTCATCAGGAATCCGGCCGCGGTGGCCCACAGGGCGTCGCGCAGGGCCGTGCCGAGCAGTTCCGTGCCGAATACCTGATTGTCCAGAACGGCCATGGCCAGATTGATCAGGAATGCGACGCAACCTGCCGCCAAGCCTACATAAATCAACTTGCTCCGGCCACGGATCTGGCCCATGTTCAGAACGGCGACGGTCGTCACGCCGACCAGCAGCAGGAACTCCGGCAACCCGAGCCCGATGGCAAAGACGACCAGAAGCGCCACAACGGCCGAAAGCAACAGGCCCAACTCTTGCCGGTATACGATGGCCATGGTCATGCCGAAAAGCATCAGCGGGACCAATTCCGCTCGCCAGGCATCGTGGGAGGCGGTGCGGCACAACGCGATCGTCAGGATGGCCAGCAGCAACATGACATTCAGCCGGACAACGCTGGCCAGGGGGCCCCGTTGCCGGTATCGCATATACACGCCACACAGAAGGAACAGCGAGAATGCAACCAAGGTCATCGTCAGTGCACGGAGCAACCGCTTGTTCAGCGCCCGGCCGGCACAGTATTCCACATACTCGCGTTGAAGCAGGCGAATGGCTTCGGCATCCAACGGCTCGCCACCCTGGGCCAGCACCGAAGTTCCGGCCACGTACTCGACCGTTCGCGGCTCCACTGCCGCGACGGCCTCTTCCAGGGCTTTGCGGCTGCGATGCTCGTCGAATCGTAGCGTTACCGCCTCGGCAAGTCGCGGATGAAGCCATTGGAACAGCATATCCGCCAATTCCGGCGGCAGAAACTGTCGCCTCAGCCGGTCTCGCAGCTCGCTGCCGTCGCCCAGCAGAACTTCGCTCACGCGCACCACGCGAGGCAACGCGTCGTTCTCGGCCGGATAAACCAGAATCTCCTGCTCGTTTCCCGGACCCAAGGTCTTGTCCAACGACTTGAGCAATCCTCGTTGCTCGAACGGCCCAAGCGCGGCGGCAAGCGCCGTCTCGAATTGATCGAGATTCTCTTGCCCGGCCACGATCGCACGAAGCTGCTCGAACAACGCCTGCTGCTGCTCCGAGTCCGGCAAGGGTCGCTCGCGGCTTGCCGGCGGCAGAAACTCCGCCCACCGTTTCGGATCGACGTCGGCAAGCCGTTCCTTTGCGGTCAGCTCCACAACCGTATTGCGCAACTGGGCACGCAATTGCTCCAAGGGAGAGGCATCTTGCACGTATACCCGGCGCACCTGGGCCTTCGCCTGCTCGACGGCGTCGTGGGTGGCGATCGGGTCCGGGCGCGAAAAAGAGGCCCGCGCCACCAGGTTCCGCTGCGGCGTGTATCCGGTTCGGTAGGGGAACGGCGGATCCCAAGCGCGAATGACCATGGTCAACAGCAGGGACGCCAGGCCGGCCACGCCGATGCGGACAAGCACATCGCGTTGCCGCAGGCTGGCCCATGCGCGTTCCCATTGGCCCGGCGCAATTCCCAAAGCGGCAATGCGTTCGGCGCGGGTTCGACGTTGTCCTCCCGTGGCCATGGTCTACCTCGATTTCGGGCGGCGCTTCTCGGCGCCTCGCTCGTACGCGTTGACGATCTTCTGGACAAGCGGATGGCGGACAATGTCTTGCCGCCCAAGCTTTACCGATCCGATTCCTTCAATCCCGTTCAGCCGGGCAAGGGCGTCGATCAGCCCGCTTCGTGTCTTCGGCGGCAGATCGATCTGCGTCGTATCGCCGGAAACGACCATCTTCGAACCGCTGCCCATCCGGGTAAGAAACATCTTCATTTGCGAAGCGCTGGTGTTCTGCGCTTCATCCAGGATGATAAACGCTTCATTCAGGGTTCGCCCTCGCATGTAGGCGAGCGGGATAACCTCGATCCGATCCTCCTCGGTATAGCGACGGACAAGCTCGTGGTCCATCATCTCTCCGAGTGCATCCAATAGGGGACGCAAGTACGGGTTGATCTTCGCTTGCAGGTCGCCCGGAAGGAAACCAAGGCTCTCACCGGCTTCCACGGCCGGCCGGACCAGGACGATCTTCCGGATCGCCTGCTGTTTCAATGCAGCAACCGCCATGGCCACCGCCAGGTACGTCTTTCCTGTCCCTGCCGGGCCGCTGCACAACACGACCTCGTTCCGGCGGATTGCGTCGAGGTACCTCGCCTGCCCCGCCGTCCGGGGACGAATCGGCTGGCCGGCTCGAAAAACGTCGATGGCCGGACTCTCGGCACTCAACTCGCCATTTTGGACTGCCTTGAGGATGCGGTCAACATCCTCCGGCGAGATCATGGCATGGCGTTCGGCCAATTGCTGCAACTGCTCAAGGACCTCGGTAGCGCAGACCACAGCCCCCTCATCGCCCTCGACCAGAAGACGACTGTCGCGCGTTGAGATGCTCACCCCCAGTGACTCGCAGATACGGCGCAGATGTCTGTCACGCGTACCGAACAGGGTGAGTAACCCCTCCGGGTTGAGAACCGAGATTGCGGTTTCGATTGTCCAACTCCGCATCAGCGCCAGGGCCGGCACAACTGAAGATGAAAAGCCAAGCGTTCCGACGGTTCGCTTGGCTGCCGACCATTACCGGGCAGACCCCCCACCCGGCATACAACTCAGGATACGACTATAACCAATTCTACCTTGTGACCGATAGGCGGACAATTCCAATGGCAACGCCCCTCCCAAGGCGGCGAATGACTCGATACCTCGAAAAGGGCGAATGATAGTCGGCCACGCGAACCCCTATTGGCTCGCCCCGGCGAGGGGCGATTATTGCCTAACCTCTGCAGAACACGCAAATCCGTCAAATCCCAGAGCAAGGCCTTGCCATTTCCCGCGCGCGGGCCGCCTCCGCTGGAATCCCGCCTTCGCGTTCCTGCATTATCGTCCGAACCCGGGACTCCAACAGATTACCGTTCGCACAAGGACACGGAAGGCCCCAGCCCGGATTATTCACGATAGGTAGGGTGGGTCAAGCAAGCCGCTTCCTTGGTGGCTCATCGGTCGCTGATGCCCTCCTTGTTCCAGGCGGCAGGCTGCAAATCAGCTCGGTTGCGGCTTGTACGGACCCACCAACGATCTACGCGACCTTGACCCTACGTAGATGAATAATCCGGGCCAGGGGAAACCCACCCCACTGCCCTCGCGGCGGACACCCGTAAAGTACCGGTGCGTCCGCTATACCAGGCCCTTCCGCACGGCCCAAACGGCTGCTTGCGTCCGGTCGGTCACGGTAATCTTACGGAGAATGTTCTGCACATGCTCCTTCACCGTCTCGACGCTGATCTCCAGCGAGCGAGCGATTTCCTTATTGCTCAGGCCCAACGCCACGTGACGCAGAACCTGAGTCTCACGCTGGGTGAGTGGCACATCGTCGTCATCGACAACCTGCCGTACCTTCATCGCTGCGGCGATCTTCTTCAACTCACCACTCCGGCTGGGCGATTGTCCGGCAGCGGCCGCCTGGATGGTGCTGACAATATCGTCTCGCGACGAGCCCTTCAGCACGTAATCGCAAGCACCCAACGCAACCGCCCTGGCGACATAGGTCGGGTTGTCATAAGTCGAAAGCATGACCACGCGGCTTTCCGGAACCTTGGCGTGAAGCTTCTCCAACGCCGCCAGACCGTCGCCGTCAGGCATACGAATGTCGAGAAGAATCACGTCCGGTTTGACCTTCTGAGCTTGTTTGACCGTCTCCGCACCCGTCGCGGCTTCGGCAACGATTTCAATGTCGGTGCCTGCAAGAAGGCTCCGAAGTCCTGTACGGATAACCTCGTGGTCGTCGGCAACTAGCAATCGAACACCCATGTTTGTCTCCCCGAAAATATGGAAGCGAAAGTGAAGCAGCATGCCGCCAACGCGGGGCGGACCCAGTTCGGGTTGCCACCCCCTCTTTTCTGTCGCCTTGGAACGATTGCTCGCTGGACGATGCTGCCAGGTAATTGTATCTCTCTAATATCGTAGTCTACTTTCGGGCAGGAACAAGTCCCCAGGGGGGACGTTTTGCACCCCCTAACCTAGCGAGGAACCCCCTAGGATTCGTCCTAATCCGAGGGGTGAAACCCTTCTGGTAGCCCACTCCATAGCACAATACAAGCGTGCCGGCTTTCTAAAGCCTACAACATAGATACCCAAAATGCCATGTTTACCCAAATCTCCACGTTGACTTTGTGACCAGCGTAACGTAGATATTGTGCGACAGGTCAACTATACCACTAATGCGGCTTCGGTGCGATACCCTACCTCGGTCGCTTGCCGAAGCCTACCCTGCTGACGGACGACGACCACGCTGCCCGCAGCCAGCTAGGCGAAACGCGATGAAATCCAGAGGCTCTTTGTTGTTGGTTGATGACGACCGTCAGGTGCTCGGCTCGATGGCCGACTGGCTCCGGTCGCAAGGCTTTGAGGTCGACACGGCGATGAACCTTGCCGACGGCAAGGGGTGCATCGACCGGAAAGGCTACGATGTCGCCATTCTGGATATCCGATTGGGCGGCGATGACGGTTTCGATCTGTTGACCTACTGCCGGCGGCGCCGGCCGTCGACCACCGTCATCATGATTACCGGCTACGGCACGGTGGAATCGGCAGTTGAAGCCATTCGCATGGGCGCGTTCGACTTCCTCACCAAACCGCTGATCGACGAAGAGCTGCACATGGCGCTGGAACGCGCTCTGAATCAGCGCAAGGTCATTGCCGAAAACGAAACACTGAAGGCCCAACTCGATCTGCGTTTCGGCATGGAGAATATCGTCGGCCACGATCAACGCATGTTGCGCGTGTTCGACATGATCGATAGCGTTGCCGACACCAAGGCAACCGTACTCATTACCGGCGAGAGCGGAACGGGCAAGTCGATGATTGCCCGGGCCATCCACCGGCGCAGTACGCGCCGCGATAAGGCATTTGTCGAAATCGCCTGCGGGGCCTTGCCCGAAACGCTTCTCGAAAGTGAGCTGTTCGGTCACGTTGCCGGCGCCTTCACCGGCGCGGTGGGCGACAAGGTGGGCAAGTTCATGCAGGCGGACGGCGGCACGATCTTCCTGGATGAAATTTCGACGGCGAGTCCCGGCATGCAGGTGAAGTTGCTCCGGGTGCTCCAGGACCTGGAATTCGAGCAGGTTGGCGGTACGAAGACGTTTTCGGTCGATACTCGCGTCATCCTGGCAACCAATGAGAATCTGGCCGCCGCCGTTGCGGAAGGGCGATTCCGCCAGGACCTTTTCTATCGGATCAACGTAATCAACGTCGAGCTTCCCGCTCTGCGCGATCGCATTTCCGATATTCCCCTGCTCGCGCGTCATTTTCTCGAATCCGTTTGCCGCGAGAATGGCAAGTCGAGTCGCGAGTTCACCGAAGAGGCGATTGAGGCCATGCAACGCTACGGCTGGCCCGGCAACGTGCGGGAACTGCAAAACGTGGTCGAACGCGCCGTCTTGTTGGGAAAACGCAGCACCATCGGCGTCGAGGATCTGCCCAGCGAAGTGGCGGCAGGCGCGCCTATTCATGTCGAACCGGTCGGTACAAAGAACTTGAAGCAAGCGTTGGAGATGCCCGAGCGGCAGATCATTCTCGAAACGCTGCAGGCAAACGACTGGAACCGGCAGGCGACCGCGGAATCGCTCGGAATCAATCGTACGACGCTCTACAAGAAGATGAAACGCCTCGGCCTGGAAGACATGGCCATCGCGGCCGGCAAGGCGTAGCCTGCCACTTCTTCGTAGCTCCGCCTACCGGCAGCGCCTATTCGCCGGAGGCGATTCGCACCGTAGCCAGGGGTTTCTTCACCCCTGGAAACCATACGCACCACCCCACATCCCCGTTGATTCCCGGTTTGTTCTTCTGCCCCACGCTCGCCCCCAGCGGTCTTTCGCATCGTGCTCGTACTCAGCGTAGCGGTACTCGTACTCGAAAGGTCTTGGCGTTCGGGTTCACCCGCGCGTCATCGCCCTATGGGGCTTTGCTTTGGGGTCAAAGCTTGATCAGTGATTAGTGGCTTGACCACGGCGGCCCGATTGGTACAAAGCGGGCATGGCCGGAGCGCTGCGAATTGAGTTTCCCGGCGCCGTCTATCACGTGACTTCTCGCGGGAATGCGAGGCAGGATATCGCTGGCGATGACCTGGCCCGCGAGAAGTGGGTCAATCGCGAACTGAAGGACGAGCAGCTCGAAGAAATACGAACCAGTGTCGAGCGTAGTCGGCCGCTCGGGCCTGACCCTTGGGTCCGTCGAACGGCCCGCCGTTTGGGCCTCGAGTCCACGCTCCGCAGCCCCGGCCGCCCTCGGACAGTATCGGGAAATCAGTGCTGTCCCCTTGTCTTGCCCCACGGTGGCGGCAGACTACGGGTACCGCGACGGCAGCGGAGTTCATCGCGTCGTCGAGCGACTGGAAGCCAAAGCCAAGTCCGATCGCGCCCTCGACCGCCAACTGAAACGGTTTGTCCGGGTGATGTCAAGTGTCAGGAGTTGATCCCCAGATCGCCCGCCCCCCAGATCGCCCCCAGATCCGCCGAGACGGGGAAGCCCTTGCGCGTGGGCGGCGGCTGTTGCAGGTCGCATTGCCTGTCCTTGCGGTCCACCAGTTCCGCCCATCCTCGCCCATCTTGCCGCGTTCTGGCGTCAAGGATATAGTATCGGACGCGGGCGTCGCAAATAGGTGTCCAGAGCATTTGCGAACAAAGGGCGATGCACAACCGTTGGCCGAGTCATAATCTTGGGAGGCCTGTAATGCATTCAGTCCCTGACGGATGTCATCCCCAGCTACCCAATCTGCACGGCGCAAGTTGGCTGGCAGGCGGCGCGATGCTGGTCGTCCTGCTGTCGGTTGGTTCTCCCGAGGTACTGAGCAGGGATTATCAACCCGGTTTCATTGACCTGACAGATTTCTTGATTGTCGTGGAACCTTTCGCCCTCATTGCGAGCACCGTGTATGCTGTCGAGCATCTGATTCGTCGTTGCCGGCGCGGGTGGCATTTTTCACTCAAGGACGCGCTGATAGCGATCCTAACCGCTTGCCTGATGAGCGCGGTCGTTGCGCAGCAATACGGCTTGGCGCAATACATCAAGGAAGAAGCCCAACTATACCCATTAATCAGTTTTGTTTATCCTCCGCTCGTGGGCTCGCCATGGGTTCCTTGGCTGCTTCTGTGGTTCGGGATCACGTGTCTCGCGTACACGGTCGCCCGCGGGGCCGTGTGGGGACTCGGGATGGTGGTCTGGTGGATGACGTTGAATTGGGAGCGTCCTGGGGACCACAATGGAAACGAGGATATCGGGTAACGGGCGCGAGGGTCTTTCCTCTGGAGGAGAAGCGGCATAGCGAAGCGTAAAGGGGTCGGAAGCGTAAAGGGGTCGGGAGTCTTTACATTCTAAAGACTCCCGACCCCTCGCTGAAGAGCCTTCGTTGTCAAGGGGAGTCTCTGCGGATTTTGTCACTTGGGGATGCTTCTGTTTATGCCGTATTTGCATACGATCTTCGCAGTCCGGCAGAACGGACTTGGCGCAGTACACATCATTGAGTGGTAAAGCTCTTCTAAAACAACGACGCCGGACAGATGATCCGGATGACCTCGCTCGATCCGGCGGCCGACAGCGACGAGGCAGGTTACACCGACGACAACCAGACCACCCGCTACGTCTACTCTTACGAACTCGACGCCCTGGGGAACCTTGGGGTCAGGCCGGCAGCAGGTATTAAGCTTGCAGAAACGGTCGATGCAGGGCAACGTGACTACGGTCACGTTCGACGCGGCAGGGAACCAGCTTTCTTCCGGCCTCTTTGCGTCCTGGCGGCTTCGCGGCTTTCCGTTGACGTCTGCTCCACCTGCAGCTCGTGGCGGCCGGAACGCTTAACGGGCTCTTGCCCTTCTGTGTGCAGACTACGCGTCTGGGTTCAGGTTGGGCGCAACGCGGCGGACGGCACGACGGAGCGTGCCTGCTACTTTGCTGCAGTTTGCGCCCAGAAGCGGAAGAACCGATTAACGCAAAGACGCCAAGGCGAAGACGCAACGAAGTGCGGAGATTGGGGCCGCGGTGGTTGGATGAAAAGCCATGGATGAAACACGGACGGAACCCGGATAGACGGGAGAGGTCACAGATGCTTAGGCGATGGCAGTCCGAGACGCGCGAACTGGGGTGTTTGCGGGCGGCTGTAGACCAGAAAGCGGTAACAAGTTCCCGCACTCCAAGGCGGCTTCGCCGCGGTGCGGCGGCAAGGACCAAAACACCGGATCCACTTGCTCGCGCTGCGTGCTTGTAGGGGGACGCGCGCGCGTACAAGCTCGAAGCGCAAGCGAGTGGGTCCGTTAAGGACCCAAAACGAGGCGCCCAAAACGCTCGATCCACTTGCCGCGCTGCGTGCTTGTAGGGAGAACGCGCCAGCTCGTACAAGCTCGAAGCGCAAGCGAGTGGGTTCGTTAAGGACCCAAAACGAGGCGCCCAAAACGCTCGATCCACTTGCTCGCGCTGCGTGCTTGTAGGGAGAACGCGCCAAGCGCGTACAAGCTCGAAGCGCAGCGAGTGGGTCCGTTAAGGACCCAAAACGAGGCGCCCAAAACGCTCGATCCACTTGCTCGCGCTGCGTGCTTGTAGGGAGAACGCGCAAGCGCGTACAAGCTCGAAGCAAGCGAGTGGGTTCGTTAAGAACCCGACACGAGGCGCCCAAAACGCTCGATCCACTTGCTAGCGCTGCGTGCTTGTAGGGAGAACGCGCCCAAGCGCGTACAAGCTCGAAGCGCAAGCGAGTGGGTTCGTTAAGAACCCGACACGAGGCGCCCAAAACGCTCGATCCACTTGCTCGCGCTGCGTGCTTGCAGGGGGACGCGCGCGCGTACAAGCTCGAAGCGCAAGCGAGTGGGTTCGTTAAGAACCCGACACGAGGCGCCCAAAACGCTCGATCCACTTGCCGCGCTGCGTGCTTGCAGGGGACGCGCCAGCGCGTACAAGCTCGAAGCGCAAGCGAGTGGGTTCGTTCGCCGCCTGCGGCGGCAAAACATTGGGGAAATGCGCGGGGGATGTGGCTTTGGCGTGGGTCCGGGATAGCGACCATACGGTGCTGATCGCCTTCGGCGAAAACGCGCCGGGGGCGGTAGGACGACGGGCGGAAACCGTAAACGCCCCACCGGCAGGCCGGGATCATCGTCTTTGCCAACCTTTCGTGTGTTTCGTGTATTTCGTGGTTCTCCTCTTCTGAATTGAGTCACGATTGACGCCAACACGAAGACGAAGAAGAGAATGAACAGGAGGAAACGGAGGGAACAGAGGGAAATACAAAGACGATTACGATTTCGAGCACGAGGACACAAGGTGTCGGAGATCGGAGATCGGAGTTGGGAGATCGGGGACGCGCGAACTGGGGTGTTTGCATGCGAGGAGCGTCCAGGGCCAGCCCGTTGGGCTTGCGGGGATTCTATTGTGCGAACCCGGGGTTGCGCGTTGCTCGCACCGCTCGCATCGGCGCCACCCCGGGCTGGTTTAGGTACGTCCCTTCGGGACTCGTGAGGTGGGTGGGAGAAGCGAGAGCCTGCCTGCGTAGTAGCCAATCATGCGCTCGACCGGCACAGGGCCGGCCGGGGCGGAGAGGGACGTATTGGGAAATCGGTCCCCCTTCGGAGAGACGGTTGTCGCCGGCTGTTCGCGGAATGGTTCAGCGTAAAGGGAACGAGCAAGATACGACGCGGGGAAGAGCACTGCCGAGACGGCAGTGGCACCGACAGCTCGACATCCGGTCCGACCTCGCCCCTTGGGCGTCTCGCATCCGCACCACCCACATCGAGAATACTGCAAATGGACCCAAAGTGTAAAGTGCAAGCCTGACCCCGACATCTCGACCCCGACATCTCTCATTGCATGTCCTTGGGTCTTGTTTATCAACGATCGCGGCAGCTTGACAATCCAGCCCGGAAGGGGTACGCTATGACTGGAGGACGACTATGACGAGCATAACGGCAACCGAGGCCCGAAAGCAACTTCATGCGTTGCTGGACGATGTCGCGGAATCGCACGAGCCGATCCAAATCACCGGCAAGCGGTGTTCGGCCGTCTTGGTATCCGAGGACGATTGGCGGGCGATTCAGGAGACGCTCTATCTTGCAACCATACCCGGGATGCGCGACTCAATCCGAAAGGGGCTGAAGACGCCGGTCGGCAAGTGCGCCAAGGAACTGGATTGGTGAACTGGACGCTCGTCTATACCGCGCAGGCCAGGCGAGACGCGAAGAAACTGGCTCGCTCGGGGCTCAAGCCCCAAGCCCAGAAGCTCCTCGACATCCTTGCTCGCAATCCGTACCAGACACCGCCCCGCTACGAGAAACTCCTGGGCGATCTTGCCGGCGCATGCTCGCGCCGCATCAACATCCAGCACAGGCTCGTCTACCAGATCCTGGATGACGCCAGAACCGTCAAGATCCTTCGCATGTGGACTCACTACGAGTAGCTCCCGCCGAAGGAATCGCGACGGCTTGGCCCGCACAATCGACCATCGTTCTGGACTGGTCTGCCACCCAGTTTTCGTGGTTCGTGTTTGGGGCGGTCCGATTTGGGGTGGCCGTTCACGGGTCGGCGGCGCAGGCCATTTGAGGGTCATTCATCGGTTGCGATTGGCAGTTGCGCGTAGACGATTTCGTCCGCCAGATCGTTTGCCGCCTTGGCAAGAGTGGTTCCCGTACAGTCGATGATCCGGCTCTGGCCGTAACCGAACCACGATGGCGCCGGTTCTTTGGGTACGGTCCAATTGGCCGCCACAATGTTCATGCCTGTCTGCCTGGCGATTGCCGGAAGCCGTTTCTCGAACCAGTCGCTTCCTTCGTCCTCAACCCAGGCGATCGAGTACAGCAGGGTGTCGACTTTCAGTCGCGACATGATGGCCGCCTGTTCGTGGATATCGTAGCAGATCAACAGGCCCAAGCGGCCGAATTCCGTGTCGACTACCGGATTGCCGCGGTCGCCTGCCGCAGCCCATCCTCGCTCTGCCCACAGCCACGGGTTGCGTTTCCGATAGTGGATGAGCATTTTCCCCGATGGGCCGAACAGGAGGGATGTGTTGTAGCAGAACCCGGTTTTCCGGTCGATTTCCAACAGCGGTGCAGTTACATAGACGTTCAGTTCCGCGGCCAGTTTGCCAAAGAATTCGCTCGACGGGCCCGGGACCGTCTCGGCGGTCGCACGCGGATCAACTCCATGCAGGCCCCGACTCATGTTGTAGCCGGGTAGCTGCCACGTCTGCTCCAGATCATCTGAAAGGTAACCTGAAATGGCCGTTTCCGGAAGGACGATCACCCGTGCACCGTGTTCGGCCGCTTGTCGCACCAGCGCTGCCAGTTTCTCGCGATTGGCTTCAGGCTTGCCGAACTGGCTATGCGCCTGGATGGCGGCAACGGTAAAGGTGTTTTCTTTGGAATCCTTCGCTGCCCCAGACACGGAGGAACCCACGGCAAGAAACACAATAATCGCAACCGTCGGCAGAAGACGCTTCATGTCATGCTCCCATCAGGTCAGTCTGTACAGGATCGACAACGCAGGGAGCGAAAGGCCCATCATTAGAATAGCCAAGAGGAGTGCTTCGGACAAGGCAACAGCGTAACTCCACCAGAGAATACACTTCCGAAACCGCGGAACAAGCAAGCCAATCAGCATGAGCAGTGCGGCGACAATCGGAATGCCTCTCGCCAGCCATAAGGAAGCTACCGTGGCAAACGGCAGCGGTGGTGGTGATTCACCTAATATCATTGACCAATGGTACACGTAGACAGAGCATGCCATCCAGGTCGCGAAACCAATGCCCATCTGGGCAAAGAGACATGTCAATCCGGCAATCTCGTTGGTTTTCGGGATCATGGCAACGACCTTACCGCTTCTCCAGGCGTTCTGCAACACGTTGGACGGCGGCGTCGGAGTCTTCACTCGCCATTTGGCGGATGCGGGCGAGTAGTTCCGGATCGCCCGTGGTGGCCATCAGGCTGATGGCGGCAAGTCGCACCTCATTGCGTGGATCGCGGCTGAGCCACAGGAGCCATGGCACCGGATTCACGCTCGTCAGTTTGGGCAAGGTGCGGGCAAGTTCAATCCGCACGGCCGGATCGGGGTCGAACAGCCGACGCGCCAATTCAAGATGGACGTCGGTGAAACTGCGGCGTCGCAGTTCGGCTTCGGCACGGGACGCTACAGACGGATCTTCGGCATGCAGCCACCGCATGAGCACGTCGGTTTCGGTTTTGGCCAACTCCTCGTCGTATGCCGGGACCTGGTTGGCCGCGTCGTTTTCTGATCGGACGATCTGCAAGACCGACGTCGCGGGCGGAGGGGCCGGCTCGCTGACCGATAATGGTCGGACACGGCCCGGCACATACAACTCCTGCGGAGTCTGTAGCGGGGGTTGCGAGTCTCCCGCGCGAGACGAACTGTCGTGACGCTCGCCCGAGCGACGATCGGCCGTCGGCGATGACTCCATGGAGACCTGCGGCTGCGAGCCTGGCAAGGCATCGACCGGCAACTCGCCGCCCGGAAGCGGTGAAACCGCAGACGACATGTCGGGAGTCTCCAACGCAGGCCGCCCAGGTCCCATGCCTGGCCCCGTCAACGCGACGGAAGACGCCTGCGACTTGTGGGCAGCCGACATTGTCCCGGATGCAGCAATCGAATCGACGGCAACCTGGTCGATCGCCGCCAGTTCCAAGACATGGCCGCAGTGATCGATGACCTCGATGCCGCGGGCCGTTCCCGACTGGGGCCACCAGCGGAGCACCTCGCCGGCCAGTTCCGTCGCGTCGCGACGCGCCGCCGGCCGGAAATCCTTGGCGTGTTCCGCGAGAGATTCGGCCAGTACCGCCAGGTTCTCCGTGATGGTTGGAACCGGAAGCGTCTCCCATCGGGCCAATTCGGCCCAGAGCACACGGCGCGAGGCGGCGGCCACGACCTCGCGATCGGACCCCAACGCATCGACCAGAGCACGGATCCCCGGCGGGCCCAATTGCGTCAATCGACCGGCCAACGACTCCACCTGCCCGGTGGGGGCATGCTCCATCTGCTCTCGCCAGTGTTCCGCGGCCGTTCGCACAAACGGCCGGCGCAGCAGCAGTGCTAGCAATACCAGCGCTATGGGAGCAGCCAGTACGAGAAGCGTCTTGCGAAATCGGACCATTTTGGGTCATCCTACGGGTGCAGGAAGGGACTTGCATTTCGCGCAACGGCCACCGGCGGGCTTGCCCCGCCCGGGGCCATGGTCCTCGAGCTAACCGAGGAACACGCGCCATATTCTCCCCCCGCACGGTGCTGCCGCAGGCGGCAGCACCGTGCGGGGGGAGAATGGACCACTGGGGGCGCTGCCAGTAGCCGACTGACCACGGCTCCAGGCCGGGCAAGCCGGCCGGTGGCCTTTTTCCAGGGTGTAGGTCCGTTCCTGCACCCCCATCCTGCCGGACAATGCGTGCGATTCTCCGGATTTCGGGCCTTTCCACAAGACCGTTTTTCTGGCGATGGCGTCTGGCGGTTCGCTGAAGAGACTGCCCGGCTTAGACGTTGAGACAAGGTACTGCAAGAAAGGGCCACCGGCCGGCTCGCCCGGCCGGAGCCATGGTCAGCAAGCTATACGAGGCCGGGCCACCAAAAGGCTTTTTTCAGGGCGTTGCTGCCGCCTTCGGCGGCAGCAACGCCCTGAAAGAAAGAGGTGGTCGTGAGCACCGCCATAGCCAACAGACCACCGCTCCGGCCGGACGAGCCGGCCGGTGGCGACTCCACGGTCCTCGCCATCGCCGATTTCAATGCCTTTTTTCTGGCATCCTGAGCCAGACAGTCTCTTCAGCCGGAAAGGCCAAACCGTCTGAAGGCGGGACTCCAACCCTGGCAGCCTGCACCCGTAGAAGGAACGACCAGGAAAATGCGGGGAACTCCTGTTATAAATCATTCGCCTGAGACGATTTGCTCTTCACGCGGACTTTGACTGACCTGAATAGCTCCCCCAAACCGAAGAAACCCTAGTACCGAAACAACCGGCACTGCGAAACGACCAATGGGGGGCTCTCATGGCAACGTTGCGTAGATTCAGCGCCCAAGGGCGCCCACTCTCGCACGATCACGCGTACGCAACGGCGTTCAGGGGCCTGATGGTCTTGGGCTGTCTTCTGGCGGCACTGGCCGAGACGCGGCTCGCCCAAGCCCAGTCGCCGCTGTTGCGGCGGACCGATCCTCTTGCGGCGACCACCAGCGACACGGCTCGCCGTGATGCCATCAGTTCCATCCCCTTTGAGCAGCTCGACCGTGACGGACGCGACAAGGTCGCCAGTATTCTGCAGGATGTGACGACATTCCGGCGACTGCCGACGCAGGTGATCGATTGCAGCCCGCAGCTTTTCCTCTTCTTGGTCCGGCAGCCTGACGTCGCGGTGAATATCTGGCAGGTTCTCGAGCTTTCCCAAATCGACCTGCGGCAGACGGCTCCCAGCCAGTTTCAGCTTGTCGAGCCAACCGGCACTCGCATGCAGGCGGAGTTTCTGTACCAGAGTCCCGAAGTGCACGTGATCTATGGCGAGGGGGTCTACGTGGGCCCAATTCTGAACCAGCCGGTGCATGGGCGATGCCTGATGGTTCTGCGTTCAGGCTACGTGCAAGAGACGAACGGCCGCCACTACGTAACCGCCCGACTCGATACCTTCCTGCAAATTCAGGAGCGCGCGCCGGACCTGCTGACAAAGCTGCTGCATCCGGTGGCAGGCAAAGCGGCCGACCACAACTTCACGCAAATCGCTGCATTTGCCGGCAGTCTTTCCCGCACGGCCGAAGTCAATTGCCAAGGCGTTCAACGGCTGGCTACCCGGCTTACCAGCGTCCAGCCTGAAGTCCGTATCCGACTTGCAGAAATCGCGGCCGCCATTGCCAAAGACGCGCAGCAGCCTGCGGCCGGAACGACGGGCGTCGGCGCCGCGTCGGTGCTGGCAAGTCACGAGAGCCCTTGATGCCGCACGTCAAGAAATCCCGGTGAGCCGGACGGCAGTCATCCAATCTCGTCGGACGATGCACGCAGGTGCGGGAACGGTCAGCCAATACCTTTCCGTGTCACCAGATCCTATGCACCGGACAGTTCGGCGAACTCCTCCAGGGCCCGCTCGCGAACACCTCGCAGGTCCAGCTTGCCCGTGCCGAGGACGGGAATCTCGGCGATCTGCCGGAAGCTGTCGGGCGAGGGGATCCAGAGCCGCGGCAGATCGGTTTCGGCAAGGGCCCGGCAGATTTCCTCCGGAGTCCTGGGCAGCCCGGTGTGGAGAACCACCAGTCGTTCCCCCTTGCGGGGATCGGGCACCGCGGTGACCACAAACTGACGGTCCAGCAGATCGTCGTCCTCGGCCGGCGATATCGGGGCATTGGCCAATACCTTCCCGATCATCTCTTCAACCGTTACCTGCGGCACCATTTCGCCGCCGATCTTGGCGAAGCGGCTTTCTCGTCCGGTGATGGTAATGAACCCTTCGGAATCGATCATCGCCACGTCGCCCGTTTTGTACCAACCGTTTTGCAGGACCTCGGCAGTCTTTTCGGGCTCGTCGAGATACCCCTTCATCACGTTCGGCCCGGCAATCAATAACATGCCGGATTTGCCGATGCCAAGATCCTCGCCCGTGTCCAGATCGACAATCTTCGCGCGGACATTGGGCAGCGGGCGCCCGACGGATCCTTCTTTCACGCCGCTGTCGCTCGGTGTGACGGCCCGGCTGCGCGGCAGATTCACACTGACCACGGGCGCAAGCTCCGTGGTGCCGTAGCCCTCGACGGGCCGAATACCGAACTTCTTCTCGAACTCGTTGGATACGTCTTGGGGAAGCTTCTCGGACCCGGCCACCACGACATCCAGGGTGGCGAACTCCTCCGGCGCGCATCGGCGAGTGTAGCAGCGAAGGAACGTCGGCGAGCCGACCAGAATGGTCACGCCGTGTTCCTGGCACAGCTTGCCCACCTGCCGCGCCTCCAACGGCGAATAATGGTACACCGCCTTCGGCTCCAGCGTGAGCATGGTCCACATGGTGGCCGTATAGCCGAACGAATGGAAAAACGGCAGGATCCCCAGCAGCACGTCATCACGCCGCAACTGAAGGAAACGCTGAACCGAATCGATGTTCGACCCGATGTTGCTGTACGTGAGCATCACGCCCTTCGGCAGCCCCGTAGAGCCGGACGTAAAAATAACGGTGAGCAGGTCGTCCGGATCGATCCGCGTCAGTCCCAGGCGGCGTTCGAGCGACCAGACGGGCTCCAACTGAGCGGCAGCCAGGCAGGAGAGCTTGTCGAACAGGGTTACCTGCCCGGCGAAGTCTTCAAGATAGACCAACTCGGCGTTGATCTTCAGATCGAGCCGCTCCATGACGCGACGGCTGGTCAGCACGTGGCGAATGCCGCACCGGGCAATGCACGCATTGAGCACTTCCGAACTGAGCGTGTAGTTGAGATTGACGGAAACACGCCGGTCGATGGCCATGGCCGCATTGACAATCACCGCGCCGGCCGACGGCGGCAGCAGCAGACCGACGTATTGTTCGTCGTCGGCCAGCACTCCCCGCCGCAAGAGACGGCGTGCAATGAGCGTTCGCGTCAGCAGGCTGCCCCCGGTCAGACGCACCCCGGTCGAGTCGATCGCCTTCTCGCGAAATCGGGCGCTGCGGCACATACGCAGGAAGCGGCGGGCCAGGTTCATGTCACGGCGTCGTTCTGCGGCCATGAGATCGGTTCCTAGTTCTTGGACGGCTTGCTGAATCTGTTGCGGGCTCTTGGGATCGTGAATCGCTTTCCCGAATCGAATCGTCACCGTTCGGCGCCGAAACTGCGGTATCTTCCAGAAATACTTTCCACCCTCAAAACTAAATATACTTCCCCATAAGCCGCTCAGATACACAGGCACTATGGGGCAGCCCGTGCCCTTCTGCACAGACAGGAACCCGGACTCGAAGGGACGCAGGTCGCCGGTCCGACTCAACCCCCCCTCGGGGAAGATGACGACGATATCGCCCCGACGCAATGTCTCGCGCGCCGTCCGCAACGCCTGCACCACCGACGACTTCTTGCCCGGCCACACCCGAATCACGCCGCCCAGCCGCCCGAACCAGTTGATCAGGGGGTATTCGAAGTACTGTGCATACACCAGAAAACGCGGATGACGCGGCGAGGTCAAACCGACCAGAAGGCCGTCTGCCCAACTGATGTGGTTCGGTGTCAACAGCGCGCCGCCGTGGGCAGGCACGTTTTCCAACCCCTCGATCTTCACTCGGTACAGAAGCCGCGAAAGGCACCAGATCAGGAAACGCATCGTTTCGCGCGGAATGATCCTCATCATAACCACCACGGCCGGCGCAAGGGCGATGGCGCTGACCAGAAAAATCATGCGGCCACTCAGAAAACTGCCCAAAACGGCGAAAATCCCCGATGCCAGAAGCATCCCGCTGAACGTCAGCAGGTTGCTCGCTGCCATAATCGTTCCGCGCGAAGCGACCGGACTCCGGTACTGCAGAAACGATTGCAGCGGCACGTCATACATGCCTGCCCCAATTCCCAAGAGAAACAGGCACGCGGCGCTCATCAGGTAAGCAGACGAACCGAGGGCCACGCCCCCGGCAGGGACGACGCCAATCGGCAGGACGGCCAGGAGGATTGCCGCAAAAATGATGCCTCCGGCTGCGAAAGGCACAAGGCCCAACTCGATTCGCGAGCCGGAAATCCAGCCCGCCGCGATGTTGCCCGCAGCCACGCCACACGCCAGAACGGCCAACAGGATCGCAACACCGGTTGGTGTCAAACCAAGCCCTTCGGTGGCATATTTGTCGACATTCACCTGGAATAACCCGGCCAGCCCCCAGAACAAGGCACTTCCCAACGCGGCCAGAAGCAACGGCCGATTCGACCACAGAACACGCAAATCGTGAACCGCTTCTCCGGCGGGATTCCACGGCACGCGACGCGTCGGGTTGGCGATCGGCAGCCGGTGAATCAGCAGGCTGGTCAGCAGTCCAACCCCTGCCACTCCCACCAGGACGGCCATGGTCAACCACCATCGTTCTTTTCCCAGGGGCTCCGTCCAGACGTACAGATAGCTGGCAACGATTGTGCCGCTTACGATTCCCACAATGGTGGTCATGGCGACCAGCCCGTTCGCCGCCGAGATTCGTGTAGGCCGCACGATTTCCGGGATGGCGCTGTACTTGGCCGGCCCGAACAGCGCACTCTGCGAGCCCATCAGGAACAGCACACTGAACATGGCGACGATGCTGCCGGACAAGATCGCGAACACGCCGACGATCATCAGCAGAACTTCAGCCACCTTGCACCAGACAATCACGTTTCGCTTGCTGAATCGGTCGGCAAAATAGCCGGCGGGGCCCGCCCATAGAATGAACGGCAGGACGAGCATGGATAATCCGAGCGAGACGGTAATGGACTCGTACCCTGCGGGCGCCAGGTCCTTACCAATCCACACACAGAGCCAGCGAAAGATGTTGTCGTTGGTCGCCCCAAGCAACTGGGTAAAGAGCAAACCGAGGTAACTCCACGAGAGAAGCCCCTCGCGCCCAGGATGCTCCTGCACGCCGTGCGGCGCGTCGCCATTGAGCGGCATGACTCCCAGTTCGGCGGAGTCGTCGGAATTGGGCAGGTAGGATGTTTCCACAGCAGGCAGCTTTCGGGGGTGATCGAGAATGCAGCTCACGGCGAGTTTTCGCAAGTATTATCACAAAATTTCCAGAAATGCGAAGGGCACTTGCCCGGTTCTTAAGGCGAAGACGATCCCGCGGCGCAACGCACGCCTTCCCTTACGTTGACAATCCCGAGGGCTGTTGGTATCATGGCTCGGCAAACTGGGTACAGCCCCCTCGTCAGAAGGCAAATGATGGTTGTGTCGAACGTGGCAGAACTGGGGACTCTTCTCGGCCGAATGCAGCCTGCCGAGCCCGATTATGCCATGCGCACCGTCGATGCCCTGATGTCGGCCGCCGGACAGCTTGGCGCTAGCGATGTCCATCTTCAGCCGACTGCCGACGGATTGGCGTTGAAGCTGCGTCTGGACGGCGTACTGCAGCCGGCCGCCGTATTGCCGCCCGAGGTCGGCGCCCGCGTGGTCGCGCGACTGAAGGTCCTTGCCGGGTTGTTGACCTACTGCACCGACCGGCCGCAGGAGGGGCGTATTCGACCGGCGAACCTCGATACGGCTGGCACATCGGCCGTCGAGATGCGCCTGAGCACGTTTCCCACGCTTCACGGCGAGCGGGCCGTACTCCGCCTGTTCGGCAGTGCACGCCAGTTCGCACGGCTGGATGACCTCGGAATCCACCCGAGCATTCGAACGGTCCTTGACGGCTTGCTGGTCGAAACGTCGGGCGTCGTACTGGTGAGCGGCCCGGCAGGTAGCGGCAAAACGACCACCCTCTACGCCTGCATGCGCGAGCTTGCCGCTCAAACGGGCGGCCAACGATCGCTTCTGTCGATCGAAGATCCGGTAGAGATGGCCGTCGACGGCGTGGCCCAAACGCAGGTGAACCCGTCAGCCGAGCTGGACCTGGCTGCCGGGATCCGGGCCCTGATGCGGCACGATCCGGAGGTCATTCTAATTGGCGAGATACGCGACCGCCCTACGGCTCAGGCTGCGATGCAGGCGGGATTGACCGGACAGCTTGTCCTTTCGGCCTTCCACGCCGGGAGTGCGGCGGAAACGGTTGGCCGCCTGCTGGATATGGGAATCGAGCCGTACATTTTGCGAAGCGGCCTGCTGGGGGTCCTTTCACAGCGGCTTCTTCGGAAATTGTGCGACTGCGCGCGCTGGTCGGACGATCCGAACGATCGCCTCGGCCTGCCCGTCGCTTCCACCCGCATTCCGACCGGCTGCAGGCAGTGCGGCAATACCGGCTACCGCGGCCGTATCCTGTTGACCGAACTGATGCTGCCCAAGTCGGGACCGACCGGCCAGGCGATCCTCGCACGGGCAGAAGCGTCGGAAATCGAACGGCTTACCGTCGAGGCAGGCATGGTCACCCGCTGGCAGCGTGCTGCGGAAATGGTCGACGCCGGCGTCACCGGCGCCGCCGAAGTCCGCAGAGCCATGGGATTTGGCCGGGGGGGCGAAGGAAACGGACACAAATAGTGGGGGGCGAAGGGGAGGCAACCAGGTTGGTGATGACAGAAACGCTGACTGGTTCGCGAAGGAGGAGAGAACCCGTCGAAAGCCCAAAAAGAAAACGCCGACATTAGTGGCCGGCGTTAAGCCGAGGATGCGATCCCCGGCGGGGTTAATCTTTCTATCGGTATTTTAGGTGGATAACTTCGGCATGTCAAGCCCCGGTCTGGAATCCATAGCTCGATGAGGAACTGCGCAATGCTTGCACGCCAAACTGCAACGCCTTTGCGAGTAATAGTTTACGTTGACGGCTTCAACCTTTACTTCGGTCTGAAAACCAAGAACTACCGGCGATACTATTGGCTCGACATCGAACGTCTGGCCGGAAACCTGCTGCGTGCTGGTCAGGAACTGGTTCGGGTCAAGTACTTCACTGCCGATCTGAAGGGAGGAAACGACAAATGGCGAAGGCAACAGGTCTTCCTTGATGCACTGTTGACACACGCACGACAGCTAGACATTATTCGGGGACATTATCTGCTCAAACAACGGCGATGCCGCAAGTGTGGCTACTCGATGGAAGTGCCCGAAGAGAAAAAGACAGATGTCAACATTGCCACGCATATGATGACAGACGCCTTCCAAGACTGTTTTGACATAGCCATGGTCATATCTGGTGATAGCGACCTTGTCCCCCCTGTAGAAATGATACGAATGCATTTGCCCGACAAAAGGATCGTGGTTGCCTTCCCGCCGGGGCGCCAGTCACACGATCTTCAGCGTGCCGCTGACTCCTGCTTTTGGATCAACCAGAAACATTTGCGGATTTCCCAATTGCCAAACCCTGTAGCCAAGGCCAACGGACACCTCTTGTATCGGCCCAGTACGTGGAAATAATGCCACTCAGTTTACGAAATACAGGATGACCATGTCACTGAACCTTGACGAACTGGCTGCCATCAACGATGAGTTGGCCGCATTGGTGCGGGCAGGCGTGCCGCTGGAGCCGGGGCTTGCGCGGCTGGGCAGCGAGATGCCGGGCCGGCTGGGCCGGCGGGCGCGTGCCTTGGCCGAACGTCTTCAAGGCGGCGAGGCCCTCGAGGACGTTTTGGACGATCCCCGGATGGGAGTCCCTCGCATGTATACCGCCATTCTCCGCGCCGGGCAGCGCAGCGGACGTCTCGCGCCGGCCCTGGAACTGTTTGCCGAGACACTGACCCACGTCCGTGATACGCGGCGAGCCGTCATTGGGGCGTGCATCTACCCGCTGATCGTCATTTTCATGGCCCTGCTACTTGGGATGTTTACGGTCCGCAAAATCCTTCCGTCTTTCCATAAGGGCACGCTGGATTTTGACGGGACGCCGCCGAGCGAATCGATGATGTGGCTGCCTTGGGGCGTTGCCGCAACGGTTCTCGTCCTGGTGACGTTCCTCTGGTGGGCGCGGAGTTGGCGTGCGAATCTGTTGGTGCCGGGCGACGTGGGAAATGCCTTTGCGTGGCTTCCCTGGATGCGGTCGGTCGCCAGGTGGTCGCGTCAGGCGATCCTGGTCGATCTGTTGCGTTTGTTTGTCGGCCAGGGCGTTCCACTACCCGAGGCCTTGCGCAGTGCCGCTCAGGCAACCGGCGATCGGCGGACGATCCAAGCCATGGCATCTCTCGCTGAACGGCTTGAGGCAGGGGACTTGACCGCCCTCGGTCGCCTGGATGCCCGATCGAAATCGCACGGTCTTTCGTCACTGCTGCGCTGGTTGTTTGTCGCTGCACGACGTGAAGACCGGCTCCTGCCGGCGCTCGGGGCGGCGTCCGAGCGGTATCATCAGCGCGTCATCCTGGCGGCTCGGCGAGCGCAGGTCCTGTTGCCGGTACTCATTACCTTGGTGGCCGGCGGCTTCGTGGTATCCATGTACGTCTGGCTTGTGTTCGCGCCGTACTTGAGTTTCCTTCGGATACTCACCCTGCCGGTCGGAGGATGAGCAGCATGTCGAAATCAGGCCGTCAGCGCAGCAGAGAAGACCGTGCGCGACTCACGTCGGCAGAAACGGCCGAGTTGGCTGCGCGGTTGGCGGAGTTGACGCGCAGTGGCCTGCCGCTCGCCGACGGGTTGCGCGCGGTGGCCGACGAGGAGTCCGGCTCCCGCGAGGCGGCCGGCCTGCGACGATTGGCCGCGTGCATCGATGCAGGCGGGGCTCTCGATGCAGCTTTGCACGAAGTGAGCCGCGCCGGCGGTCTGACGCCGGAGTTGGAACGACTACTGCTGCTGGGAGCGCGCCACAACTGTCTTCCCGAACTGTTGGAGCAGTCGATCGATGCATCCGCCAGGCGCGTCGGCGCCCGCCGTCAGTTGTGGACGGCCATTGCCTATCCGGTAATCTTGCTGTTGGGTATGTCCGTTTTGTGGGCCGGCCTCGAGCTGGTGATGTTTGCTCCGATGCAGGACATCTACGCCGATTTTGACATTGACGTGCCTGCAATGACAACGATGGTTCTGGCCCTGGGGCGGGTGAGCGTCGTGTTCTGTGCGATTGTTATAGGCTTGCTCCTTGTAGGGCCGCTGGGGTTCGCGATTGGGCGACGTTGGGAACCAACCTGGTGGATTGTTGGTTCGCTGCCGCTTCTGGGGCCGATGTGCCGTTGGCAGTCGCTGGCCCAGTTGGGCCGCGGACTTGCAATGGCGCTAGGTGGGGCGAGATGTGGATCTGACGAAAGAAGTCGAGAGGGCTCGTCCTCCGGCCCGGCCGCAGCCAGCGTACGACAGCCTATGCCGGATGCCCTGCGTCTGGCGGTAGCCGGTATTGCCGACGTAGAACTCCGCCGGAAGTGTGATAGGATGGTTGAGCGATTGGAACAAGGCTTGACGGCGACCGAGGTGTTCAGCCAGGCGGGCGTGTTCCCTGTCGAAATGGCGTCCGTCTTCTACTGGGCCGAACAGCACGACACCTGGCCTGAGACATTCGAGTCAATCAGCACTTGGTACGAAAGCCTGGCGCGTAACCGTGTTCGCCTGATCGAGCTAGCCTTTCCCCCGGTCATTGTTTTTCTTGTGGCCACGATGCTGGTGTTCATTACCACGGCAACGATGATGCCGCTAATAAGCCTGATTCAACGTCTTACCTGAAGTCACAATTCCCGCTGATAAGCCATGTTCCCGAACCACACCACACTTGAAGCGGCCATCTATGTTGCAGCCGGAATCCTGTCTGTCGGCGCCGTGATCTGGATTGCGCTTGGCGCGGTTTCGCGGCATGCGAGTCTGAAACATCGGGCGTTTCTTGTGCGCCTGCGTCTGGTTTTGGGGATCGTCAGTCTTCTATCGGTGATCATGCCTTTTCTGTTCTTCTTTGTATTGGGCGTTCCCTTACTTTTCGTACTGTTCGTCATCATCGTGCCCATGGTCGTAATTCAGTACTTCCGTTCGCGCCGCGATGCTGTTTTTGGGCTGCTCATTGCGTCCTTTCGGCACGGCATCCCGTTGGAAACGACGCTTTCCGCCTTTGCCGGCTATTTGGGCTGGGGCGGGCGGTGGCGTGTCCAGTGTCTCTCCAATCGGCTGCAGCAAGGGGAACCGATTGCCGAGGCCCTTTGCGCAACGCCGGGCCTTATCCCACGCGACGCCCAGCCGCTGCTGGCGGTAGGTGTGGAGTCAGGGGCCCTGACGGGCAGCCAATCGACGGCATTGGCGACGATACAGTCGATTATCGACGCCAAGCAGCAATTGACGACGACCAGGCAACTTATTGCCGGTAAGGCCTTCTACCTGCTGGGACTCATGACGTTCATGCTCCTGATCGGCGCGTTCATAGCCTGGAAGATCATACCGGCTTATGAATGGATCCATGAAGACTTCGGCACGACCATGCCGCTCATGTCGCAAGCTGTTGTGAATCTTAACGATCAAGTTAAAGGCCTTCTTCCGCTGGCGTTCCTCGCGGTTTTCGGATTGTTCGCTTATGCCGTTCTGAGGCTCGCTTACGGTATTCCCCTTGATCTGCCGGGAATCGGACGAGCGCTCCGATCGCTCGATAAGGCCGCGATTCTCGAAGCCCTGTCGATCGGTATCGAATGCAATCGTCCCTTGCCCGAAACACTTGCCATCGTCGCGCGAACCTATCCGAAGATGAAGTTTCGCCGCTTGCTCTGGCAGGTACACGATCGCGTGGCGCAGGGGGCCGATTGGATCGATAGCCTGCTGGCCAGTCGTATTATTCGCCGGGCCGATGCGGCGCTACTCCGGTCGGCCGCCACCGCAGGCAACCTGCCCTGGGCCATGCGTGCGGTGGCCCGTAGCAGCCGCCGAGTCCTTGCCTACCGTGCGAACATCGTTCTGCAAATCGCGTTTCCGATCGCCGTATGTGTACTTGCATGTGTTGTTGCGTTCGTGGTGATTGGACTGTTTATGCCTTTGCTTTATTGGATTTGGGCCCTAACTTGATGCGAGACCAGCAATGATGCACCGTCTATGTGATACTCACCGGCGCGGATTCAGTCTGATCGAGGCTCTTGCGGCAACCGCGGTATTGACCTCGCTCATCGCGGCCTGGCTGCCATTGCAGCATGTTACGGCGAGACTGCGACGCGCGGCGCAATGGCGGCAGGTGGCGCAATTCGAGGCGGCCGGCGTTCTTGAGCGACTCGCCGCTTGGCCTCCCGCAGACCTCACGCCCGAGAAGGTGGCCGGAATCGAGCTTTCCGACGAGGCGCGAAGCATCCTGCCCAATGCAAACCTGCGAGTTGAGGTACAGCCCGTTGCCAATGGTGAAGTGCCCGGTGTTCGCGTGATCGTGCGCATTACCTGGAACGAGCCTTCGGCCGACCTGAAGCCACAACAGGTCGAGTTGGTTGCATGGCGATACGGAACGCCTCAAGGAGACCGGCCATGACTCCCATCGTTGTGCGACGAGGTTATACGCTCATAGAAATGCTTGCCTTTATTACGGCTTCGGTAACCCTCATGGGCGTTTCCATGGCGTTGATCCATTCGGCCTTCAATGCGGAACGGTCGTTACGTGGGCAGCTTGCCAGGCGACAGGCGTTCGATCGATTGGCCGAGTCGTTCCGTCGCGACGCGCACACCGCAGAGCAGGTTTCCATCGTAACGGATCCGCCGCAATGCGTGCTTGGCGGCGAGGGGCAGCCAAGCATTGTCTATCGTTTGAAGCAAGGGCAGGTGGTGCGCGACGTACGACAGGGCGAGAAACTTATCGCGTCGGTCGCCTTTCCCTTGCCTCGCCATGGGACCGTGGAGTTTCACCAGCAGGAGGAGACAGGCCACTCGCTGGTGAGTTTCACACTCATGTCAGAACCTGTCGAGGGTGTGATGCTGGAACCCAAGACGTGCCGGATATGCGTCAAGGCCTTGCTCGGGCGCGATGCCATGGCGGCGTCGCTGCTTGTTCCTCAGAGCACATCATCGGAACCGCTGGGAGAGAAGCCATGAAACGTCGCCGTTCACAACGCGCGAAACGCGGTGGATTCCTGATGCTGACGACTTTGGTGTGCGTGGCGCTGGTCGTTGCCATGGCCGGACTCATGGCACGGATGTTTGTGGTCCATTCCCAGTACGGTCGGGCGCAGTTCCGGCGGATGCAATGCCAGTGGCTGGTCGACTCCGGGATCGAGCGGGCCGCCGCACGACTTGCCGCAGATGCCGAGTTCACCGGCGAGACGTGGCGTATCGAGCCGGAAGAACTGGATGGCCAGAATGCTGCCCTCGTGCATATCGATGTTGCGTCCGATCCGACAAAGCCTGAGGACTGGCTCATCACCGTCCAGGCCGACTATCCTGCAGAACAACCCACACGTGTCCGCCAGACGCGAACCGTCCATCTTGCCCAACCCAAATCCAATTCCCTCGATGAGGAAGAATCATGATTGTCCACAATCATCCAACGTTCCGTCCGTTGCGACACGGATTTACCCTGATTGAGCTTCTTGTGGTGATTGCCATTATTGGCATTCTGATTGCCTTACTGCTTCCCGCCATCCAGGCGGCACGGGAGGCGGCGCGGCGCGCAAGCTGTGTGAACAAGCTCATGCAGATTGGGCTTGCGCTACACCAGTACGAACTGGCCCATGAGGGGCTGCCACCGGGTACGATCGATACCAAAGGCCCCATCGAAAGTAAGGCGGAGGGCTACCATATGAGCTGGATCGTCCAGATCCTGCCATATGTAGACGAGAAGACCACATTCAGGAATATCGACTTCGACCACAGCGTCTACTCGCCGGAAAATGCCGCGGTGCGAGCAATGGGACTGAGCCAGTTCATCTGCCCGTCCTATTATGGAGAAACATCCGTCCAGGCCGAACGTCTGGAAGAGCCGGACGCAGAGCCGCAGCCCGATCCATTGGCCGAGGGCATGCAAGAAGACGAGTTTGAGGCAGGTGATGCCTTGGATATTCCAATGGACTCATGGGACATGGATGGAATGCAGAAGGTAGCCGTGGTGAGTACCTACGCCGGCTGCCAGCACGACGAGGAAGCACCCATCGATGCCGACAACCATGGCGTCTTCTACCTGAACAGCCACGTCACCACGTACGCGATTCCCGACGGCGCGTCGCACACCATCATGGTGGGCGAGAAGCGCGACAATGCCGAACTGGGCTGGATGTCGGGCACGCGGGATACTCTGCGCAACACGGGTAAATCCTTGTGGGCTGTCTACCAAGACGAATCCGGCTATCCGCCATTTGCCGACGAGCACGGGGCACTGGATGACGCAGAACTGGGCGAGAACGACGCGCCAGACGGTGGCTTTGACGCGGAAACAGAAATGGGCATGATCGGGCACGGAATGGGGGAATGGGAGCCGAACCAGTCCTATGCACCACCGTTGGTGGTGGGCAGTTTCGGCAGCATGCATCCAGGCGTAACCAACTTGCTGTTTGCAGACGGCGCGGTGCATTG
Organism: Thermoguttaceae bacterium; assembly: GCA_040772845.1. Taxonomy (GTDB): domain Bacteria; phylum Planctomycetota; class Planctomycetia; order Pirellulales; family Thermoguttaceae; genus PWXP01. The sequence goes on along the minus strand of JAXGXG010000001.1, from coordinate 5,407,721 downwards.
CGTGGCCGACTCGCTCGACCTGGGCACGTACAGGCAACTCGGGCACCGGTCGGATGGCAAGCTGCTCCTGGGCGGCCCGACCCGTCCGGAGCTTGACTGAACAAGATGGTGTGCCGTAAAACACTCAGGCGCCGAGTATACTGCAAGCGGTCTGGCGCCCTCGCACTCTACCCAGGAATCCGGGCTATGGATTACACTTATCACGACGTCGCCAAGATGATCGACCATTCACTGCTCAACCCGGCGTTGACGGTCGCAGAATTGGAGGCCGGCATTCAACTGGCATTGGACTACGATGTGGCCAGCGTCTGTATCCTGCCGTACTATCTCCCGCAATGCGCCCAGCGGCTGCGCGGCAGTGAGGTGCAGGCGAGTACGACCATCGGTTTTCCCCACGGCGGCCACGCAACCACGATCAAACAAGCGGAAGCCGAGCAGGCACTGGCCGCCGGCTGTCAAGAGCTGGATATGGTGGTCAATATCAGCAAGGTGCTCAGCGGCGACTGGGACTACATTACCGCCGACATCCGGGCCGTCATCGACGTGGCGCACGCCGCAGGCCAGAAAGTCAAGGTGATCTTCGAGAACTGCTACCTGCAAGACGAGCACAAGATCCGGCTCTGCCAGATATGTTCCGACCTGAGGGCCGATTGGGTCAAGACATCTACCGGGTATGGAACGGGTGGCGCGACGATCGCGGACCTGAGACTGATGATCGCCCACACCGCATCGCACGTGCAAGTCAAGGCCGCCGGCGGTATTCGCGATCTGGACAGTCTGCTGGAGGTTCGCCAGCTTGGTGTAACCCGCGTCGGCGCATCGCGCACGGAAGCGATTCTGTCCGAATGCCGCGAGAGGGTCAGTCGTTGACCTCTTCGCGGACGAAGCGGGCCTTGGGACGGCCGCCGGCGCCGGTGAGGTGTTCGGCCAGGTATCGCTGACGATCGCGAGGATTGTGGGGCGGCCGGAAGTTGTCGCCCTTCTGCAGTACGGGGCGGAACTCGGTAATGCCGCCGAACTCGCGGCTGCCTGCCGCCTGACATGGAAACCAGTGTCCTTGGCCCTCATCGTCGACCAGGTAGAATTCGGGGTAGGTATGCCCATCGACCCAGACGGAGCGAGCCGGGATGTCGGCCGCGCGGCAGATGGCGATGAACAGGGAGGTCAACTCCTCGCAATCGCCGTTTCCGTCGCGCAGTGCGGCCAGCGCACCCTTGATCGGGCCGTCCTTATACTCCACGTGCTCGCGGACCCAATCGTAGATGGCCTCGACACGTTCCCAAGCGGTCGGCGCGTCGGCGCCGATCTCCTTGGCGAGCGCACGGATCTTCGCATTGCGACTTTCGATCAGCGGGCTGGGCCCCAGATAGACGCGCAACTGGTTGTTCAATTCGCGGTTTTCGGGAATGCGGAACTTGGATGTTTCCGACGGCGGCAAGAGGGTGCTTCGGTCGATTTCAAAGGTCACCAGTGCATGGGCTTCCTCGTTCGCCGGCAGATGCGGAATCCGCACGACCATGAGCTTGACCGTATCGTCCACTATCTTGTAACCGATGGTTGCATTCGGGGTAACGTCTTCCTCGACAACCCGCACCTTCTGCTCCGGCCAGTCGATGGGGACCGGAATGGTCGCAATCAGGCCTCGGCACGGCCCGGAACCGGCCAGGACTTCAACACCTGCCCGCCAGCGCGACGTGCGAGTCTCGTCCAGTGGAGCGCCACCTGCATCGCCGCTCTGGAATTGGGCCCAAACCGGCAGGGCGAGCAGAGAGAGAACGGCCACCATCATCGAGAGCAAGCAGCAACGCACGGCACACCTCGCAGTTTTCCTTGTGGGGATCATGAAAGGGGGAAACAAGGGGGGATCGAAAGATCCGTGGGGCCCCTTTCACTATTGTAGTTCATCCACCTCGGAACATCCCGTCATTGCGTCAGTTCTGCCAGAGAGGCTTGACCGGCGCCGGACGGCCGTCTATGGTAGTGATTAGGGGGATTCCCCCAAAACTGGTTGTAATCAACGGGGATCCTGACGCGGAGGTCGGCCGGCTCATGCCACCGATGGTAATTGATCTGGGACGAGCCGAAGACTGGCGCGACGTGGTCCACCGGGCCGTCCAAGTGCTCGCCGAAGGGGGGATTGTCGCCTTTCCCACCGAGACGGTCTATGGTCTCGCGGCCAGCGCGCTTGACGAATCGGCCGTCGAACGCCTGCTGGCCGTCAAGCAGCGCGCTGCCAACCAGCCGCTGGCACTCGCCATCCGATCGGCAGAAGAGGCTCGCGATTACGCACCTGATATGAGCCCCCTGGCCTTGCGTCTTGCCCGACGCGGTTGGCCCGGTCCGATTACCCTGGTGGTCGACAGTTCCCACCCCGAGAGCCTGGTTGGCCGACTCCCCCTGAAGGTGCAGCAGTCCGTCTCGCCCCATCATTCGGTCGGGCTCCGTGTCCCAGGCCATCCGGCGATTCTTGACGTGCTCCGCATGTTGGCAGGCCCGCTGACGCTCACCAGCGCGAACAAGAGCGGCGAACCGGACGCCGTCACGGCCCGGCAGGTGCTCGATGCCGTGGGAAACGACGTGGACCTGGTTCTGGACGACGGCGCGTGCCGATTCGGGCAGCCGTCCTCGGTTGTCCGAGTTACCAAGGACCACTTTGAAGTACTGCGGGAAGGCGTGGTTCCCGAAAAGACCCTGAAACGTCTGGCTTCCGTCATGATCCTGCTGGTTTGTACCGGAAACACGTGCCGCAGCCCTATGGCCGAGATCCTGTGCCGGCATCTGTTGGCCGAGCAATTGGGCGTGCCGATGGAGGACCTGGAAGACCGCGGCATCATTGTCCTGTCGGCCGGGATCGCCGGGATGATGGGAGGACGGGCAAGTCCGGAGGCCGTTGAGGTCATGCGGGAATACAACCTGGACCTCGCCGACCATGAAACCCAGCCGCTGACCGAACCCCTGGTTCGCAACGCCGACTTCATCTATACTATGACCCGTTCGCACCGGGATGCGATTGTCGCCCAATGGCCTGGCGCTGCCGATCGCACATTTCAGCTTGCCACTGATGGCAGTGACGTATCCGATCCGATCGGCGGTCCTCCGGAGCGGTATCGTACGTGTGCCGCCGAGATCTATCGCCACCTGAAAACCCGTCTCGAAACTATGGAGTTTTGATAGCCCTAACTTGTGACTACGTATCATGAACATTGCCATCGGTAGCGACCATCGCGGATTCCACGTTCGATCCAAGGTGAGCGAATTGCTTGCCCGGTTGGGGCATACGGTTGTGGATGTAGGGACTTTTTCCCCGGAAGCGTGTGATTATCCCGATATCGCGGCCCTGGTTTGTGAAAAGGTCGGCTCCGGAGAGGCGGAACGAGGTATCCTTATTTGTGGGACCGGTTTGGGCATGTGCATTGCCGCAAACAAGTTTCCCGGCGTGCGCGCCGCGCCCTGCCACGATGACGTCAGTGCCGAGATGAGCCGGCGACATAACGATACCAATATCCTCTGTCTGCCTGCCGACCTGCTGGGCGAGCGACTGATCGACCATCTGATCGACCTTTGGCTCAACACCCCGTTCGAGGGAGGGCGGCACCAGCGACGCATTGAAAAGGTTCGTGCGTTGGAGGAGCAAGCCCGACATTGCCGGGAAGACTGATTCGTGCAACAAGGATCGCCGGTTCGCGTTGTCGTGGAACGTCCGGTCGTAGCGGCAGGCATTCCGGAAAACGGCCTTTTTCCACGGTCGAACTGGTGACACGCGCTTTTCATTTCCGCGGAATGCTGCTAAAGTCGATTCTTGGGGCCGACGAGAGCGCACCAACAGCGGCCGGGTGTTACCGGCCACGGCAAGCGCCCCGTGGAGGCCTATTGCATCGAGAAAGCCAGAGGCGCATCTGATGACTCCGCGTCGTCCACAAGCTGAAGAAGTTGACCTGCTGTTGCGAAACGCTGAGTTGCGTGACGAGTTGGAGCGTTATTTCGACGAATCGATCAGTCGCGTGAATGTCCAACACCTGACCCTGGCTGCCGAGAACGATTTCCTCGCCAGCATGTTGGCCTGGGAACAGGCGCCCGTGTTGCCCATCTACCGTTGGTTCGACCCCGAACTCCGCCCACCGCGCCCGGAATCACTCAGTGATGACGATCTGCCCAATATCCTGCGGGCACTGATCGACAAGCTCTATCAGAAGCGGATCGTCCTCGATTTCACGGACCATTTGAGCGATCGCCGCCTGTACACCCTGATCTTCCGCGATATCCTGCCGGCGCGCGAGAAGAAGATGGACTGGCCCAGCAGTTGGCTGCACTGGGACTGTACCGGCCCGACCGGCGATCCCGAAGTCTGGCTGTCTTACTACGCCAGCGAACAGGAACGCGAGGAGTGGGCAGAAACGTATCGCCAACCCCTGCCTCCCCCCGCCCCGCTTCCCTATCCTCGCGATTTGCCCACCGAACCGGGGCAATAATCGGCATGTGCAGGGTATACCGGTCGCGCGCCGTCGTTGTGCTTCTGTAAGATGCACATATGGATGTCACGTCTCTTTCGTCGTCCTTCCGATGCCCCGGCTGCCTTGGCGCGTGCCGGCCGGAATCTTATCTATTCTACGCATTCGTCCAGGACGGCTTCACGCATCCTATCCGACCATCTGGCGATTTCTCTCAAGTCCGCTAAACCCGCAAAATCGTTCCATCCGATACCGCATGATGATGCTCTGTCGTTCTCGGTGCGCCGAGGGCGAATGCTGCCCAGAAGAATGCAGCAAACAACCCCTAGTCCAAGGAAATCGCCATGATCGGCAAACGGTTGGTGCCGTCGGTGTTCGTGCTTATCGCATTGGGAGCGGTCCCCGTCCAGTCGCAGACAAATCCCACGGGGGAATCGGAATCGAGGTCGATCCTCGGACGATTGGACCAGTTCGGACAGAACCTGTTTGGAGGCATTTTCGGTGACAATCGGACCGAAAGCCGGCAGGTGAACCCCCATGCGGAATCGCTCCAACCGGCCCCCCGACTGAACGAGAACACGCGCCTGCGCAGCGGAACGAACCACTCATCGCAGGCCGCGGTGAACGATGTCTCAACCCCTCGCGCAGGGAGTATTCTGAGCGTTCCTTCACGGCAGGCCCAGAACGCGCCATCGGCAAGTCCGCGGGACGAAGCCGCCAAGGCCTATCGTCCGGCAGAACGGTCGATGCCGCATCCGCTGACGCGCGGCCCCATTGCCGGTGCACGATCGTTCGAGAGTTCAAACGCAGGCTCCGCAACCAGTTCCGAGTATCTGGCGGCCGCGGCGCCCTCACGTTCGCAAACGCCTTCTTCGCGCAGTGCGATGACCGGAATGCCACACCCGGCACAACGTCCCATCCATCAGCGGCTTTCCGTCTTGCGACAGTCGGCGTTTCGGCCCGCTCCATCCGAAGTGTTGGAAGCTGCCGAGCCGGATTCGACGCCTGCGGCCGTATCGCCCAGCACAGCGGCAGCCGATCCACCGGAAGTCGGCCACCAGCGTCCCCTGACCGCTTCACAACCATCACCGGCGGCCCAAGGCGAGCCGACGCCGGCCAAACGGCCAGCCCGCGACGCGCATCCAGCCCACATGGAGCCAACCCCGGCCGCGCCCCATCCCGCCGAATCGCGATTCGCCGAACGAAACCACGCGACACCGCGCATGGCCGATCGAACCTCTGCAGAATCGAGAGTGGCCGAACCGACACTGGCCAATCGGACTCCTGCGGAACCGATGCCGTCGTCGTTGGTGCGTCCCTCAACGCCTGCCGTTCATTCGAGGCCGGAAGCAGGCCGTAGCGAGGGCATTCTGTTCTCGCAGCGCGGTCCGGTGCTCAGCGTCGAGACGTCGGGCCCCCGAACCATCTCGATCGGCAAGGAATCGGCCTATCGCGTCACGATCCAGAATTCCGGCGAAGTCGGGGCGGATGAGGTCGTCGTTTTTGTCCAGCTTCCTGCGTGGGCCGACATCCTGGGCGCCGAGGCCAGCACGGGCGCCACGCAACTTCCTACGCCGGCGGCAAACGAGGGCGCCTTCGTTTGGCGCGTCGGACACCTGGACGCCCAGGCAAACGAACGACTCACGCTACGTTTGGTTCCACGTGAAAGCCGCCCGTTCGACCTGGCTGTTCGCTGGGAATACCAGCCGCTGTCGCAGCAGACGATGATCGAAGTGCAAGAGCCGAAACTGGAACTGCAATTGGAGGGGCCGCGCGAAGTCCACCACGGCCAACAAGAGACGTACAAGCTCCGGATCAGAAACACCGGTAATGGACCGGCCGAAAACGTCATGATTACCTTGTTGCCTATCGGGGCAGGCAGCAACCAACCGGTATCGCATCGCCTGGGATCCCTCACAGCCGCAGAGGAGAAGATTGTCGAGGTGGAGCTGACAGCGCGCCAGACGGGCGACATTACCGTACAGGTGGACGTCCAGGGCGAAGGCGGAATCCATGCCGAACTGGTCGAGAAGATCCTGGTCCGACGCGCCGAGCTGCAGTTGGAGGTCGCAGGCCCGCAAATGCGGTTCGTCGGTTCTGAAGTCGCATACGACCTTCGTATCATGAACCGCGGCAATGCGCCGGCCAAAAACATCAAACTCAGCGCAGCCGTCCCCGCCGGAGCGAAATACGTCTCCGGAATCGACGGCGGTCGCCTGGAAGCGAACGGAACTCGCATCAATTGGGTCGTGCCCGCACTGGAAGCCGGAGCCGAAGAACGGTACCGAATGCGGGTTGCGATCGGACTTCCGGGAACGAACCGGCTGGAGTTGATCGCAACGGCGGATGATAGCCTGACCGCGTCGGCCGAGACGCTCACCCGCGTTGAAGCCATGGCCGACCTGGCCATGGACGTCCAGGATCCGTCCGCCCCGGTCCCCGTCGGCAGCGAGGCCACCTACCAGGTTCGCATCCACAACCGAGGCACGAAGGCAGCCGAGAACGTGGAGGTCATTGCGTATTTCTCGCGAGGCATCGAACCGCTTTCTGCCGAAGGCGGAGCCCACCGGCTTGGCCCCGGGCAGGTCGTCTTCACGCCCATCGCTTCTCTCGCAGCAGACAGCGAGATGGTCTTCTCTATCCGCGCACGGGCCGAACAGCCTGGAAACCATGTCTTCCGCGCAGAAATGCACTGCAAGCCGCTCGATAGCCGCCTTGTCCGGGAAGAAACCACGCATTTCTACCAGGATGGCTCAGTCATGGCCGGCGGGTCCGATGCAGGCGGCATGAACACGGCCGATCGCCGTGCTGCGGCAAGTGAAGGAATACCTTCGCCTTTGCCTGCATATCGACAACCGCAACCGCGGCGCTAGCCCGGATTATTCACGACAGGTAGGGTGGGTCAAACAAGCCGCTTCCTTGGTGGGTCATCGGTCGCTGATGCCGTCCTTGTTCCAGGCGGCAGGCTGTAAATCAGCTCGGTTGCGGCTTGTGCGGACCCACCAACGATCTGGTCTGTTCGGCTTCCATCGCGAGCCTAGGGAGCAGCCAGTAACTGGAGGGCGTTGACAACAACATAACCGTCGGTGTCTTCGTTCGTGATCGTGATGGATGCGCCGCGGTCCAGTTTGAAAGTGCCCAGCGAATGGAACATGCGGTCGATGCCCGGCTCCCGGCGCTGGTCAATGTACAGCGTGACCGGGCCGTCTGCCGTCATGATCCTGACCGGCGTATTGGTCGCGCGGTTATTGGCGGCAACGTATGCAAGCCGGACTTCGTACCGGCCCGATCCGCCAAGTTCCGGCCGGAAACAGATGGATTTGCGGCCCTTTCCCTCGTTGCCATCGTGCAGGTACCCGGCGCCGAGATACGGTCCCGACCAGGTCGAAGGCTGCCAGAATCCGCGACGGGTCGCGACGTCGGCGCTCAGGACAATACCCGGAAGATTGCTGTCCGATTGCGGCTCGTCGCCCCAGGGGAAGTAAGGGCCTTCGTCGGGAAGACGCATGGTTGCCAGTGCACGACGGGCAGCGGCGACCACTTCGGCCGGTTCGTCATACACGCGGATTTCGCAAATACCGGCCGACTCGCCGAGCCGGACACGAAGGCGTTGCGTCTTCACGCGATCGATGCCCAGAACAAGGCGACGATGACGATTGTCGTCCAGTTCGGCAACGGTCTGCCACGTTGTTTCGCCAGGTGATTGCACCTCGACGGCGAATCTGGTTGGAGCAAGCTCTACGGTTTGGAACGTTACGTGGACCGCGTTCCATTCCACCGGCTGGTCCCACGCCAGCTCGATCCAATGTGGGCCATCGCTGTTCGCGGCAGGGGCCCAAGCGTTGGTTGCGGCGTTAGGCCCTTCCCCGGTTGCACGGGCGTAGCCGTTGATGACGTTCCCGGCCGGCATGGGCGTTCCGTCCTCCTGCATCCCGGTACTTGAGGCGGTTGCCGTTGCCTTGCTCGCCAGGTCGCGCGGGTCCGCAGCCTTCATACCAATCACGCGGGCCCCTTCCTTGAGAAGCTGCTGCTGCAACTCGCCGGTATACTGCCGATACAGGCCGCGTGGCGTCGTTTTGTGTTGAATACAGAGTGCGGAACCGGTTCCGGCGGCATGCCCCATCAGGGCGCAGGTGAGCATGACGCGCGTATTGGACATGGCCATGTGCGTGGCCGAGATATTCCGCCCGGCCATCAGCAAATTTCCGACGTTGCGCGAGTAGAGTGTTCGCCAGGGGATGGAAAAGGCGATGCCTTTGTGCGCATTGGCCGGATCGTCGTAGTGGCGGCCGAACGAGCCGTCGTGGAAGAAGCCGGCGGCGTAGTGGTCGTCGCAGATCCATCCGCCAAAGGCGACACGGTCGGCAAAGAGCGTCTGTTGGCCAATGTCGTTCTGCGTGAGGACATAGTCGCCCAGCAGCCGCCGATTCTCGCGTTTGCACGTGACGTGGCCAACCCAGATGAGTTTGTAGTTGGCCGCGCGTTCGCGGTCGCGCGGACAGTGGTTCTTCGTATGATCCCAGAGCCCGAAGATCAGCCGGAACAGATCATCGCGGATCGCCTCGGCCTCGGCATACGTGTCGCGCAGTCCGCCCAGCTCGTTGATCCATTGGTGATCGAGTTTGGTCCATTGTGGGATTTGCGGATGCCGGCCGGAGGTGAAATCGTCGCACGAAAGAAATCGCATCGCCCAGCATGGCGCCGTGAAGGGCTGTGGCGTATCGAACTTGCGAGCGTAGTATTTCAGGCCATTGCCCATCGTGTGCGGATTGGCGTCTTCCGGCGCCCAGGGCTCGTTGTGCATGGCCTTCGACTCGGCGCCATGGCGATAGTCGGCGCCCGCGGCTACGCCCACGACGCTGTCGCCGGTACAGTCGATAAACAGCTTGGCGGGAAATCGCATGCGCCGTCCAGTACGTGTATCCATCGTGGTAACCGCGGCGATGCCGCGCCCGGGCCCGCCCTGCATTTCCACGCCAGTTGCGTGCGTATTCAGGTACAACGCAAGACGCGGCTCCTGCCGGACGAACCGGAGCAGGCGGCCGGAATAAAGCCGGGCCTCCACAACCTGCTGATTTCCGATGGTGCGATACTCCTCGATCAGGCCCGTTTCGCGGGGATCGAGCGGATATCGCTTGCGATAGGCCGACGGCGCCACGCCCACCGGCGGCGTCAGGATTTCGGTGCTGGCATTCCCGCCCAGCACGGGCCGGTTCTGGATGAGCACGACCGACGCTCCGTTGCGTGTAGCCGCGACCGCAGCGGTGCAGCCTGCCAGTCCGCCGCCGATCACGACGACGTCGCTCGGGCCGATCGTTTCAACCGGTCGCAAAGCACCGTGCTCGATGCGAAGCGATTCCACCGCCGCCACGTCATCCGGCGGTGTCCAATCGAGATCGCTCGTCAGCACGACCGCATCGCACCGCCCGTAATAGCCCGTGAGGTCATGAAGGCGTATCTCGGTCGAACCGGCAAGTTCGACCGTACCGCCGTCCTCCCAATGCCAGCCAGCCTTGCCTGCGGTGCCAAAGGTATGGTCGAGCGGCTTGCCGGCCAGCACGATCTGGAAACGGCCCGGATGGTGGTCCGGAATCCAATCGAGTGTGCGCGCCCACACGCGCCAGCGTCCGGCCACCGGTGGATCGAACGTCGTTACGGCGTCTTCGACCGGCGCGCCCATTCCGGTCGCCAGCAGATAGGGCGAGCCCATCTGGTCGATGAACTGGGCGTCTTGCGCCCATCCGCCCGTGCTTGTGAACTGCTCGGCTTCAAGCCAGATGGAATGCCCGGCCGACGCGCGGCCCTCGCCTGCCACGGCGAGAAGGATACCCAATACCACCAGTCGCGCGTTCATAACCACCTCCCGGTCGGGCTGAAGAAACAGTCTGCCGCTTTCACGGAGAATTGGCGGCCGCTTGCGTTCCGAAGCGACGGCGAACCGTCGCTCGACTCTCCGAGTCGATTCGTGCACCATTGTCGCTCGACTCTCCGAGTCGATTCGTGTCTGGAAGTCTCACGACTCGGAGAGTCGTGCGACGATTCACGGTCAAGACGCAAAGTGCGATTGACATGCCATCACGGGCCAAGCTGAAGCACCTGGCACTGCCCGGCGGCGCGAGGCACGGTGAGCACCTGGTCGCCTACGGTCAGCTTCACCTGCCCGGTCGTCGGTTCGAAATCCGTGCGGCGAGTCAGCACGCGGTCGCCCAGCCGCAGGCCGGAAACCACCGGACCAGGCTGGGTGGGCGTGTCGAAACAAATCGGCTTGCCCTGGTCCAGAAACTCCTTGTACTGCAACGATGCCGCGTACACCTGTTGAACCAGACGTGTCTCTTTCGTCAATTCGTCCCGCATACACCACATGGCAAGCCCGTCGTGCCCGCGCAGCAGCATGTGCCAGAGGAGTTCCTGGTACGCGTCCTCGCTGAACTGCTTGACGTGGGGCTGGGCGTCCTTGGGCGGCGCGGTGGTGTGCCAGTGGACGAACGAAATCAGCGGCGTGCCCGGCCCCGTGCTCCGGCCGGCGTTGCTCGCCACCAGCAGCATATTGTAGAACCAGCGATAGTCCGGATTCTCGAAATCGTACCAGTCGAACGTGCGGTGCCACGTGTAGACTACCGGCATGGCGAACGTGTAGCCGCACAGCGAGTACTCGGGAAACCACGGGCGGTATCGAGCCTGCTGGTCGGCCACGTACGGCTGGTCGTCGGCCGCGTTCGTTTCAAAATAGTCGTACCAGTAGCGCAGCCCGCCGTGCGGGTAAACGGCGTAGTTGCCCACCAGCGCGCCGGGGAAGCTTGCCCGGACGACCTTGGAGTAGCATTCTCGCTGCATCTCGCAACGAACGATCCGGTAGGCCGCCTGGAACTCGGCGAAGTTTTCGATATTGGCGATATTCTTGCGGCAGCGGGCGCATCGCTTCGCGTGCGTCCAGGCTTCGTTCCATTCGATCGGGCCGTCGATCTCCCAGTCGGCAACGACAATATCGAGGGGCATGTTTGCCTCTTTGTAGCCCTGGACGAAGAACTCGACCTGCTTTCGGATCTCGTCGTAGCGACCACCGGCGGCGAAGGGGCAGCCGATCTTGACGCGGTCGCTCTGCGACATATCGAAGAACGTCTCGCCTTCGGCCGTCACGTGGGCCGTGCTCTCGTCTCCGTTGAAGAACAGGCTCATCACGCTCGTGGAATCGACCACCACCGGGATGCCCAGCTTCTTGTGGAGGGCCGCGCTGCGCAACGCCTCCTTCAGACTGGCCTCCCGGTTGCGCGTGCTCCAGCCGGTTACAGTGACCATACCCCGGTCGGCCAGCTTCTGCAGCACATCCTCCAATTCGGCATCGGTCTCCGCCGTCAGATTGTGAAGGGGCCAGACGATGAAGGGAAGCCGGTCGCCGCGATCGACCGTCAGCGGTTGTGTCTCGGCAATGATCAGCCGTGCGCGATCGAGCGGAGTCAACGGCTTCTCGTCGGCTGCTGGAGCGATGGACGATAGCGACACGACGCAGGCGAGTGCCGCGAGTGCCGCAGCAAGGCAGCGAGGCAGGTGGGTATGTCGCCAATGGGTGCGGCGATTCGATGATTTCATCATGTTCATGCTCCCAGTTATCGGTTTTTCATGCGCGGGTCCAGCGCGTCGCGAAGCCCGTCGCCCAGGAAGTTCAAGGCGAGTAAGGTTATCCCCAGTGCCAGCCCCGGATAGACAACCAGCCACCAGTAGATCCGGATGGGTGTGATGGCTTGGATGCCTTCGTTGGCCAGCAGGCCCCAGGACACGTCGGGCGGCTCGACGCCCAAACCCAGGAAGGAAAGAAACGCCTCAAACAGCATGACACGCGGAATGGTGAGGGTCAAGTACACAATCACCACGCTCCACGGATTGGGTGCGATCCCAGGTCAACCGCCCGCGCGAGCGTTGTTCTTGGAGTGCGGCGGCTTGACGCCGCTTTGGCTATGCCTATTTCTCGCTCCCCGCTCCCGCAGCCGCCACGCGAAACACCAAGGGTGACACAAAACAAACGCGGCGCCAAGCCGCCACGGTGCCCTGTCATGCGTCCGAGAAAGTCACCTCGACGAGCCCCGCTTCGACCCTCGGCTCGGGGACAGACTCGTTGTGCAGCCGCATGCCTTCCAGGTGGAACTCAATCGCCTCACGGATTAGGGCCTGTGCCTCTTCGCGCGTCGCTCCGGTTGCAATGCAGCCAGGAAGATCCGGAACATACGCCGACCAATTGCAGTCGCCTGGCTCGTAGATGAGCGTGTATCGCGTTATCATTCTCCTTCTGTCCTCTGGGGAGGCGACGGGCCGGGAGATATTGGACCCCAACCCCGATCCTGCAAAGTTAACATCTAAAGCCTGTCCCTGACTTCCCTATTCCTGCTTCGGTCTCGAGGCGACCAAGATCCTCGAACAGACGGTCCGTGAAGTAGTCACCGAGGCCTTCGCGCTGCTGCTCGTAAAACCAGGCGCCTTCCACCAGATCGTGGCGGGCCTCAGCCCGAAGCTCGACGCGCATCTATTGCATCCTTGATTTCGGCTTTCGCCTCTGCCAGTGGCAGTGCCGGCCCCGAAGTCGGGTTCTCGAGCCTGTCCGCAATTATCGTCCCATGCCATTCGGGCGAGACGAACGACTGCGAATCAGCCGCCAAATCCCGCCAAATAAGATCCATCGCCGCAAGCTTCTCGTCACGGCTTAGATTCTCGATCATCGCTTCAAGGGTCATCTTGTTTTCTCCGACGAATATCTCCCTTTCAGTGTATTCGACAGCCCGCCGAGTGGCAAGCATTCTGATCGCCAGGATGAAGCCGAATGCGCTGTTTGCAAGTCCTTGGCTGGAGAGGACCTGGGAGAGGGTTAAAAATGGTCTTACCCGCAAAGTCGTGATTTTTCTCCGTGTTTTGGCCGCCGACTAGCCGATTTTTGGATTTTTCGACCACTCCTCCCCTTGTGCGGGGATTAGTTGCGGTGTATAATAAGCCCGTCAGTTACGCACGGAGGCCAACCATGAGAATCCAAGTCCAACTTCCGCTGTTCGCCTGGGTTTGTCTGGAAGACGCGCCCGCTCTGGTCACCCTTCGACGCCTCTTCGAGACCATCCCGGATGGGCCCTTGCTCGAAAGCCTTCGGACATGGCGCGGCCGGGGACGTAACGATTATCCGGTGCTCGTCCTTTGGCGTGTCGTGGTGTTGACCATGGCACTGAGGCACCGGGATGTGGAGGCCTGCTTAGGAGAGCTGAGGCGGAATCCGTCGCTGCAGAAGATCGCCGGCATCGAGTCGCCGGAACAAATCCCCAACGGATGGAACGTCTCCCGCTTCCTGGACGTGCTTGGGCAAGATCCCCATCGGCCGCATCTTGAGGAGATATTCAACGTGATGGCTCAGCGATTGGGCCGTGCCGTGCCGGACTTGGGGGAAAGCACCGCCGGCGATTCGACATGGCTGAATGCTCGCGCACCCGGGCCGATGCCCAGAAGCACAAAGAGGAAATGGAGCAGAAGAAGGCGGCAGACGCCGGGAAGGAATCATCCAGACCCGCGGCGGCGAGCGGCCCTTCTGAGGTAGAGCGAGGGACCCACGGCCCCGTCCCGTCTCAACAACCGGCAACGATCCAAGGTGCAACGGCTGCGGAGGGCTCAGCCGATTCGGCTGCCGACAAGAGGGCATCGAAGATCGAACTGGACAAGAACGCCTGCCGCAGCCGGCCGGCGGCCGGAAGGAATACAAGAATGAAGACGGCCTAGTCAGTCGTATTGTGGAATGGTTTGGGTTCAAACTGCACCTGCTTGTCGACACGCGTCACGAAGTGTCCTTGGCGTACCGCATCAGTTCGACAAAGACGGGTGACAACGAGATGCTGCCGATCCTGGTCGATCAGGCCCAAGCGAACCTTCCCGAGGGGCGCATGGCAACGCTCGCTTACGACAAAGCGGCTGACGACGCCAAGGTCCATCAGAAGCTGCACGAATCCGGCATCAAACCGGTCATCCAAAACCGTTCGCTATGGAAGGAGGAGCACGAGAGAATGCTTCCCGGCCACGACGGCAACTCGAATATCGTGTACGATGAGGCGGGTACACTACACTGCTATGATCGCGTAAGTACGCCTATGGTTCGGCACCGCATGGCCTACATCGGCCACGAGCCGTCCCGGGGCACTTTGAAGTATCGCTGCCCGGCGATGCATGAGGGCTGGGAATGTCCGATGAGCTCTCGCTGCAACGCAGGCAAGAAGTACGGCTTGACGGTGCGAGTCAAACAAGAGATCGACCTGCGACGGTTTCCTGCTATTCCGCGTGCCACGAAGCAGTTCGAGCGGCTTTACAAGGGCCGCCCGGCTGTGGAGCGGGTCAACGCGCGGCTTAAGATATTTTGGGGCATCGATGACGGGAACGTCACCGGCGCCGCGAGATTTCACGCTCTGGTCGGCACGGTGATGATCGTGCATGAAGCGTTCGCTACGATGCTGGCCAGTCTACCCCGGCATGAAGGGTCGCTGGGCAAGATGCGGCTGAGCCCGATCGCCAAGGCGATCGACGCGCAGATTCGGGGCAAGGAGTTGCCTCCGAAGCGGCCACGGCGGAAGAAGCCACGAAGCTCTTCCGAGAGGCAGCAGCGTCTGTTCCGCTGACCCGCACAAGGAGAAGACAACACTCGGTCTACAGACAACCACCGCTGGCAAGCTAGCAGTTGCGACGGCGTTCGGGCTTTGGGCCGCGAAGCCCAAGCAGCATGCCTGCTTGCCCCGGCGTATGCTGCGCCTCGCCCTCGGGCGACTTCCGAGGGTGCGCCGTATCCTCGCCTCGCTGTGGATCGCCCTGTTGTCTTCCTGAGTGCTTCGCGCCCCCTTCGTCTCCGAAGCAGTCCACCCGCCATCCGGAACGCAAGCCGTACCCGCAGAGGCACCCCTCGTCCTGTCTGTTCTCAGCCCGCGCAGCGTCACTCGCCGGTGCTTATCCCCGGACCACAAGCGCATTCGGCTTGCCAGGATGCGGCAGGGGCCGCAATCGCGCAGGGTCTATACAGACGAACGTTAAGGCTTCTATCCCGCCCTCTCCCGCGAAAGCCCATGCCGTGGAGGAACTCCGGCCGGGAGCGGGCGGGATAGAACCAAGTTGAACTCAAACCGCCGTAGCAGGAGCGCCTATGGAGTTTCTATGCCAGGGGCCGTCCCGCCGGGCTGCATGCTACCCCGACAATCGGCCAGGAATCAATGGGCGGCGGCGGGGTTTCTAGGGGCGTTCAGGGCCAGGCCGGGCCATGCGCGCCGACCGGTTCCCGGCCGCAACCGCCGGCCCCGTGCCGGTGGAGCGAATGATTGACCACTACACAAGCAACCGTCCTTTCTTCCGTTCTTCCCGCATTCTGGCGCGCAGCCGCCGGGATGCGGGCGGCCACCATGCCGGCTTGCCCGGCTGGAGCCGTGGTCAGCGAGCTACCGGGCTGCAACCGCCAACTCCCCACTCCCCCCAACGCGGCCGCCGCCGCCAAAGGCGGCGGCCGCGCGTTGGGGCATATCTCGGATGAACCCTGCCTGTAGCCGGCCAGTCACGATCGATCCCGGCCGAGGCTAGCGAGAGCGGGCCCCGCGGAATCCAGCAACGCACCACAGTCCTTTCCTTTCTCTGCTCCCTCTGCTTCCTCCTGTTCCTTCCTTCTTTCCATTTCGGCCATTGCCCCCGTCCAGAAAACGAACAGGAGCCCGCGGAGGAACCAGAGGAAGACGCCCGCCTGCCGGCTGCCCATTGCATGTCTATGCACGTATCTCCGCAAAGTGTAACGTGTAGGCCTGCCCCCGGGGTTCCCTGAACGCGCGCACGCCCAGCGGGTACTTGCCCCCCAGAAAGTTGCGACGATGCACCCACAGCAGGTGCGAAAGTTCAGCAGCGTCGCGGCCGTCCGTCTTTTGCACGGATCGTTTGGCCGGCTGGATGACAACGATCTCGCGGCAACCATATTCCTTGAGCATGGCCAGGAGCCAGGGATTCATGCCGCACACTTCGAGGATGGCCATGAAGCCGTCGTCAGACTTCGCCTTCTCGGCAAGATCGGCAAAGAAGGTGCGAACCTTCTCCCACTGGGTGCTCACCTGCCGCTTGAGGATCACGGAACCGTCTTCGTTTCGCAAATTCACCGTCAATTGCCGCTTGTGCTGGTCGATACCAAGGTACAACATGCTGGGGTCTCCTGGGAACAGTAAACATGGGGTTTAGAAAACGCTCCCAAGCGTACGTTTCTTGGAGACCCCGGCTCTTTCATGGTATCTTTACACGTCCCATTTGACGTTGACTTCAACACCGACGTGGCCGCCCGCTCGCATGCAACGCTTGGTTCTGTCGCGTTTACTGTACGACGAGTTGGGGCGGTTTGGCCAGTTCCGGATTCGATTCGAGCATTTCGTTAACGAGTGAAAAGTCGTCGGTCGACGCGAAAATAAAACGATTCGCATGGGCAACCTGCAGTGAATTCAAGTGAACGACGTTTTCTCGTTCAATTAGCAACGGCTGGCCCGAGTCAATGGCGTCCAGTAACGGAATCGACGCATCCGGTGCCATTTTGGTTTTCTTGTGTTCGCGAAACGGTTCAACCAGAGTTTCGCAGATGAAGCTCAACGTGATAGTGGGAGACAACGGCATGTGAATCTGAATCCCCGGACACGCCAGCCCGTTGTTGCCCATTAGTGGCGATGGTGGATGGTAGTTCTTTCGGACGATGGGGTTATCCGAAATGTAGAATGAGCTATCAGGAGGCGTTCGATTCAAAAGCCATGATTTGTTCAGAAATTGAGGTGCCAATTCTTCGGCAATCCCAAGATTCACAAGGCTGGACATCTTGAGCTCTTCATCGTCCATGAAGAATCCCGCGGGCAGTTGTGCTTCTTGAAGGTTCTTCTCCGGAAGAACATTCCGGACGGATAAAGGGGTCGGGTGTCTTTACCTTGTGTCTGGTGCAGAAGGCCAGGGGCGGCCGCGGGGGCGAAGCGTCGATTCGAGGCCTAACCGCTTTGCGGTGCGCTGCTGCCAATCGGCGTCGCCGAAAGGCGAACCACGCACGACCGAATGCCGTAACGCCGCCAGTTCCGCCTCGGTTTGCGCAGCTTGCACGTGCCGACGCCAGCGCGCGGAAGCGCCACCGGGCCGGCATCCACCAAGCTGGCGCGGTTGCGGTGCGTGCGATGCCAGAGGCTCGACCACCGCCAGGCATCGGCCTCTGCCACCAGCTTCGCGCGCCGGGTTCCGCTCCACGTACCGCAACACGGTCACAAGATGGTCGTCTTCCTGAATCGGGAACGACTTGAAGCGGCCCTGGTAAAGCGGGCCGGTTCCCGCCGTCCGATGCGCGCGCGCCAGCGCTGCGTGTGCGTGACCGTCAACCAACGCATGAACTCCGACAGGTCGCCATCCTCGCGCGGCCAAAGAACGAAATGCCAATGCGTCGGCATAACGCACCACGCCAGCACGCGCATCGGCAACCGCTCCTTCGCCTGGCCGATGATCTCCTCGAACGCCTCGAAGTCCCGCTCTTTGGCGAACAGGCGCCTTTTGCCCACCCCACGGTTCAGCACATGGTACGCATATCCCCCCGTGGCAACTCGCAATCGTCGTGGCATGACCTGAGATTACCATCCTCCACCAGCACTGTCAAGGGTAAAGATACCCGACCCCTTTACCCGTCCCGACCCCTTTACCCGTCCCGGCCTATTCCGGCTCGCGTTCATCCGTTGGTTCTGTGACGTAAGGGTCCGCAGTGGATAGTTCGCCGGTGGATGTTTCGTAATAAAGTCGGCCATTGATCGAGTAGACGTTCGGAACTCCTAGCCGCCTGCTTTCTTCTTGAGCATTGGCGACAGCACGATTTCCCACACGGACAATCTCGTCGATTGTTGCATAAGTCTCGGCGGTTAATCGAGGTCGAATCATGGCGTTTCACCAACAAGTGTCAAATAGGTCGAGTAGAGTTCGTGATTCCGAACAGTGGTTTGGTCGCGAGATCCAGTCGCGACGTCTTGCATCGCCGTCATCCCATTATAAATCAGTACTGGAGTTTTGCAAACATCAAATTGGGCTTGTAAAAATAGGGGTTTTGGCGCAAAAATGGGGTAGTTTGAGGTGGCCATGGCAATCACGGAGGGTGCGACAATGCCAGGGATCACCTCGTTTCCACGTGTGGTGCAGAGTGCGGTGGAAGAGTTCGGCGACCTGTTTGTCTGCGAACCGGAGCGGCGCCACTTTGCCGAATACCTCACTGGGTTGATGGTGGCCGCGCGAAAGACCGTGCGGGGAATCAACTACGAGTTCGCTATGACGACGGATCAGTCGTGCCTGAACCGCTTCATCACCGAGGTGAAGTGGGACGAGGCTGAGTTGAACGAGCGTCGGCTGAGGTGGTTGCAGAAGGACTCGAGCACCCGCTACGGCGATCGGGGGGTGATTGCGATCGACAACGTGTTGATCGACCACGATGGCAAACTGATCAAGGACGTCGGCTGGTTCTGGGACCATGCCGAAGGACGGAACAAGATTGCCCACGACTATCTGATTGCCAACTACGTATGCACCAGTGACAAGCACTACCCCCTGGAGTTCCGGCGTTTCAGGAAACGCGAGCAGTGCGACGCAACGGGCGAGGAGTTCTTCAACCACACCAAGCTGTTCTGCCAGTTGGTGGATTGGGTTTGTGAGCATGAGATTCCGGGCGACTTCACCTTTGATAGCTACTTCACGAACGCCGAGATCCTCAATCACATTCATGGCAAGAAGGACCGGTTTGGCCGTCCTCGCGGCTACGTGGGCGACCTGAAGTTTAATCGGAAGATTTGTTGGAAGGGCGGCGAATTGAGGGCGGAGGAAATGGCCGGGCAGATCGATCCGGACAGCCGGAAGCCCTTCAAGCGTGGCCGAAAGCAGCAATGGTATTTCACGACGAGCATTCGCATCCCCAATGTCGAGCACAAGGTGCGGATCGTGATCATTTGGGACAAGAAGCGCGACCGTGAGCCGCGCAAGATTTTGATAACCAACCGCGTAGCCTGGGAAGTGATTCGGATTCTGCAGGTCTATCGCTATCGATGGACAGGCACGGAGACCTTTCATCGGGACGGGAAGCAAGAGCTTGGCATGGGAGATTGTCAGCTGCGCGACGGCCAGGGCCAAACCCGGCACATGTACCTGGTCATGCTGGCGTACACTCTGCTCATGGCCCAACTCAAGCAGGCCCGCGCGAAGGAATGGGCCTCCTGCAAGCTGACGACCATCGGCGAAGCCTGTCGCGCAGTATTGCGAGAGACGCTGCGATCCACCCTGGACTGGGCTATTGAGCAGGTTACCGATTATGGACGCAGCCGCGACCATGTGATGGCTCACTTGCGGTTGGAGTGAGTTTGCAAAACTTCAGTCAGTACCCAATTATCGGCCAGCTCGCGGTAGATTCGCCAGAAGTTGTCCAGCGACCTCGTGAAGCGGCGTCGGATATCTGATGCCGGGACGTTGTGGCCGCCCTTTCGGACACGTTCGGCGACTCGAGCAACGCATGCGTCTGCAGAATCCACAAACAAGAACGCTATGTCGATGGAGTAGGCAGCCATCTGCGCCGACGCGATGAAATTTCGCATCGTCAAACCGGAAAGAGTCGATTCACAGACGCACGACGCCTTCTGCGACCTGTAATCTCAGTAGTTCCAAATTTCGTAACTTGATATAGGTGAACGCAAGGGCTTTTTGGTAAAGGACTTAGGGGATCACACATACCCAAGTCCAGACCAGGAGGTAACCCATGCGTTCACGGAAGAACCATTGTACGATCTCATGCCGCGAAGTCCACAACCGCGCCGGAGCCATTGTCCAGCAGCATCTCCAGTTGCAGGACCATGGGTACAAATGCCGGGCGTCGGTCTTGCTGAATGTCCTCTTTTACGCAGCTTCCCGTATTGGCTTCATTTCCGCTGCTTGCCGGAATCTGGCGGGCGCGCCAACACAGCAGACCGTATTCAACGTGCTGGTGGCGACGTTGCCGGAGTATCACGAACTGGAGAAGCGGTTGAACAAGGCGCTGGTGGACGGCCTTCCCAAGGCCGTGCGACGGCGCAAACAGACGCTGGCGATCGACCTGACGTTGATCCCGTACCATGGCGAGCCACATCGGCACCTCGACGAAATCTATCGCAGCCAACCGAAGAGTGGCACGAGTCACTTTCATGCATACGCCACCTGCTACGTGGTTCGCAACGGGCATCGTTTCACGATCGCCTTGACGCCGGTACAGCGCGGCGAATCGATGGAAGAGGTCGTCCGTCGCCTGCTGCGTCAAGCACGCGCCCAGGGCGTAAAATGCCGGCTTTTGCTGCTGGATCGCGGGTTTTACTCGGTTGCAGTCATCCGTTATTTGCAGGCAGCCCGCTGCGCTTTTCTGATGCCGGTTGTCAAACGCGGCCGCAAGCCGAAGGCGGGCCAAGCCGCGACGGGTACGCGGGCCTTCGCCCAATGGAAGAAGAGCGGTTGGGCCACACACACCCTGAAAGCGTCCAAGGCAACCAAGTACGGCAAGACCGCGACCGTCAGGATTTGTGTCAAGTGCGGCAATCTTGCCGGCAAGTGGAAACGCCACGGCCGACGGGCGTTCGTGTATGCGTTTTGGGGATTCCGGCCTGCCAGCCCGCAATGGGTGTACGAAACGTATCGCAAACGGTTCGGTATCGAAACCAGCTATCGCCAGATGAACGAGGCACGCATCCGCACCTGCACTCGCAATCCACTGTTGCGGCTGCTCTTCTTCGGCTTGGCGATGATCCTCCGCAACGTCTGGGTCTGGTTTCATTTGACCACCCTCTCGGAACGCCACGGACGACGACTCGCGTTACATCTGGAGCGTCTTCCATTCCGCGATATGCTGCTGAACCTGCAGCGGGTGGCCGAAGTGATCATGGGAATCACACAATGCATCCTCGACGTAACCTCCGGCCACGCAACACCTTCTGACACACCGGACGCTTTCAGCTAAAATTTGGAACTACTGAATCTTCCAGTGTTTCAAGGAACTGTCTGCCAGCAGCAACCCGGGCCGCCGCGGGATTCGCAGGATTCAGGGACTCTGCAATCGCGTCGGCACCAATGTAGGGAAGGCAAAATTCCCGCGAGTACTCTAGCCGCAAGCGTCGTCTTCCCCGATCCATTCGGGCCACCGACGATCAGGATGCGTGGGCTATCACTCAATCAGGTCTTCCAGTTCTTTGGGGCTAGGTGAGTAAAGGCACAGAATGTTAAGGCTTCTATCCCGCCCGCTCCCGCGAAAGGCCACGCCATGGAGGAACCCCGGGCGGGAGCGGGCGGGATAGAAGGAAGTTGAACTCAAACCGCCCTAGCAGGAGCGCCTATGGAGTTTCTATGCCGGGCGCCGTCCCGCCGGGCTGCATTCTATCCCGACTATCGGTTGGGTGACAAGTGGCAGCGGCGGGGTTTGTGGGGCGTTCAGGGCTAGGCCGGGCCAGGCGCGCCGACCGGTTCCCGGCCGCAACCGCCGGCAACGTGCCGGTGGAGCGAATGATTGACCACTACACAAGCAACCGTCCTTTCTTCCGTTCTTCCCGCATTCCGGCGCGCAGCCGCCGGAATGCGGGCGGTCACCATGCCGGCTTGCCCGGCTGGAGCCGTGGTCAGCGAGCTACCGGGCGGCAACCGCCAACTCCTCACTCCCCCCAACGCACGGCCGCCGCCTTTGGCGGCGGCCGTGCGTTGGGGCATATCTCGGATGAACCCTGCCTGTAGCTGGCCAGTCACGATCGATCCCGGCCGCGGCTAGCGAGAGCGGGCCCCGCGGAATCCAGCAACGCACCACATCCCTTTCCTTTCTCTGCTCCCTCTGCTTCCTCCTGTTCCTTCCTTCTTTCCATTTCGGCCATTGACCCAGTCCAGAAAACGAACAGGAGCCCGCGGAGGAACCAGAGGACGCCGCCCGCCTGCCGGCTGCCCATTGCATGTCTATGCACGTATCTCCGCAAAGTGTAACGTGTAGGCCTGACCCCGGGGTTCTACTCTCGGTGACATCCTGGCGCCGTGCTTGCCCACTTGGGGGAAGAGAAAGTACAATGCAACCCTGAGGCTCCAAGTCCCGACGCGACCGTGTCCGGCATAAGCACCCGATAACGTCGTTGACCCCATGGGCAGTGCCACGCGGCGGAGGTTTACCTTCCACGCGTGTGCCAAGCTCGTAGTAAAGCATGGCGCTCTGTCGTGGCTCGAACGTCGGATAAGGCAACGTGGGGCTCTTGGAGCCTCGTATTTACCAGGTTGGCGAGAAGAGCCTTTCGCATCGACAGAGATCGCTTGTGCCGGACACCCGCGTCAGAACCGAGGCCTTTTCAAAAACCGCCCCCGGCGGTCCCGTAGAAGGTGCGCGCCGCCCCCTAATGTCGCCTTTCCCTCATGGCAGCTTTACCCGCCCCTTTACCCGCCCTTTACCCGTCCCCTGACAGGGTCCATCCATATCTCCCCTGGGGAAAGCCGGCAAAAAGGGAGCAGCTTGGCCCGAGTGTCTGGATCCTCGTCAAGTCGTGGCAGTGTGTGGTTTTTCATGGTTCCATTTCTGTGCCCAACGAAACAGCTAACCCGTCGGGAGCAAGCCGGCGCGAGAGACGTTGACTTGGCGGAAGGCTCAAGTCGCTGGTTTGTTCTCGGTCGGGTTCAGCGCCTTGTTAGCTGCTTTGTTCTCGCACAGCTCGACGACCATACACCAATCATCCACAACTCTCGTAGACACAATCCAGTCTCCACCCAGACGCTCGTATAGCTTACCGGGCTCTTCTTCAACGTTGACGAGCAGCTCCGTTCCGTCGGACAAGGTGATCGTATAATCAAAGTGTTCGCCGGTGTCGATTCTCAGTATCTCGCCCAAAACCGAATTCGTGATGGACTGAACCGTTGCTCTGACCAGACGCATATTTGCCGGATTCCACAAATCGTTGTAGAAGACCTGGTCCCCGAATTTTGCTAAGTGATCCGGAACGCACCGGAAGAGTGAGTACTCGCTCTCCTCGCCAACGTCGAGGGACTGGTCCAGGTTGTACCAGCCCGGATACCAAACTGCCTGATTCTGCTTCATGGGGCCATTCGGTGTCAGTGCAATCAGAAGATGGGGAATGCCGTGATGATTTTCATGGTTCCCTCTCGAACGACCAAACGCATGCGCGTTTCGCCAAGGGTTCCGACGACACGGCCGATATCGACTTCCCAGACCCGATTGGGCCCGATCAGGACACCGGAGCCAACGCGTCTGGTCCAGGCCTCATCGACGAGGCCGATGACTTGGTTGCGCGAAACGCTGTGCTTTGTCTTGAGCGGGTTGGGAGTTGTGTGCGCCAAGACGTGCTTCACGCGGTTGCCGAACTGCTTTTCGGCTTCGTAGATGATCCCCCGGTTCGACTTCCACACCTTGTTGCCGATGTATTCCAGCGTGCCGGGATTACAACCGATTCCTGTGTTGTGCGCAAGGATGCCGAACTGCGAGACGTAGTAGGAGTGACTGCGGTGGACTTCGAGATTGTAGACCTTGTGGCGGCCGGGACGTTGTGACTTGCCGGTCAGCGTCGCAGTCCCGTTTGTGGTTTGCAGCCTCTCGCCGATCTCGACTTCACCGGCGGGAACCCAGTCGTCGCGGTCGGCGGAGAACAGCGGATGGTTGGCGGTCACGCCGAGCGGGTTGGCTGTATCGTTGTTGAACGCAAGATCGAGAACGATGGCGTTCTCGTGCTCGATCTTGCCGATGACCAGATTGCTGGTGCGGTCGCCCTCGCGCGAGTCCGCGTCGCAGGGTCTGATGCGCAGCACTTCGGCTTGACCCTCGATGCCCACTTCGACCATCGACAGGTCAATGGTGCCGCCGACTTCGGCGCCCGTCTCCTGAATCCACCAGAGCGGCCGGCCGACGTTGATGTTGGCGACGCTGCCGTCGGGCTTGCGCAGCCGAAGATCGATGTACCGCCAGAGCGGCCGGGTGACGTCGGTGAAATCGAGATCGCCGGGGAGATACCGCGTGCCGAGGATTTGGTAGTCCGTCGTGTCGCCTTCTTCTCGTGCGACTCCGGTGATGACTCCCGCAGTGATCTCGATGCCCAGCCCATGCGGCAGCACATCGTCTCCGGGGAGTTTGACCCAATACGGCGGGAACTCCTCCGCGTCCTCCTTCGACGGCAGGACCGTTATGGGCAGCCGCTTACTGGAAGGCGAAGCCGGATTGGATGCGACCCGTGCTTGCTGCGAGTCGACGGCCGCCTCGGAGTGTGTCGCGACGATGCGGTTGTACGTCAGACCGGCACCGCAGGCGGCGAGTACCAGGATCGGGACGAGCCAGCGGGTCGAAGTGCGAAAGAACATGCCGTGCTCCTTTCGTGCAAGGGTCTCTGGCAGCGAACGTTGGAGCTCAGTTGCCTGCGGCACATTTCGCACAAGTGTGAAGCAACTCAAAATCTGGCCACATGCACGTGACCATGAATCACTCTCACCATAGCAGGTCAACTGCAGCGAATTGTTGCCAAGCCGGCGGATTCACGCGGTCCGAGAGGGTGCAATGACGCGACAATCAAAGAACGCAGGTGCGAGAAACGTTCCGACGTCAACATCAGCAAGCTATGTTGCTTCGGAACGTTTCTCGCAACCAATACAGTATTTTCGGCGGCTTTGCAACCCTCCACCTCCGCAGCAAAACCCATGCCGGTCTGGGCAACTTGTATTTATCCCGCCAGCCTGTAGCCGTACTAATTCGTTAGGCCCGCCGGTTCGGCGGGACAAGAACCCCCGAGCCAACGCCAATTCTGTCCCGTAACCCGTTGCCGGTCAAGACCCTGCCATCATTTCGCAATTTCGCTGTCCGCGTGTTATCTGGTCCGCCTATCGCGCCAAGCCCGCACCCACCACCCCCTCCGGAGGCGGGTGCAATCTAGGGCAGGGATGTTGTCAGGTCGGCGTCGACCACCTAACGCGCCGCAACCGCGTCCGAGACATGTTCGTAAACTGCTTTCTAATAAGGACTTGTGTGGCCAATGCAGCCAAATCCGCCGGTCTGTATCGGGTCGGTTCCGGCCGTGTAAGACGATTTGCCAGGCCAGGGGTGGCCGCGGGGGCGAAGCGTCGATTCGAGGCCTAACTGCTTTGCGGTGCGCTGCTGCCAATCGGCGTCGCCGAAAGGCGAACCACGCACCACCGAACGCTTTAGCGCCGCCAGCTCCGCCTCGGTTTGCGCAGCTTGCACGTGCCGACGCCAGCGCCGCGGAAGCGCCACCGGGCCGGCATCCACCAAGCTGGCGCGGTTGCGGTGCGTGCGATGCCAGAGGCTCGACCACCGCCAGGCATCGGCCTCTGCCACCAGCTTCGCGCGCACCGGGTTCCGCTCCACGTACCGCAACACGGTCACAAGATGGTCGTCTTCCTGAATCGGGAACGACTTGAAGCGGCCCTGGTAAAGCGGGCCGGTTCCCGCCGTCCGATGCGCCGCGTGCCAGCGCTGCGTGTGCGTGACCGTCAACCAACGCATGAACTCCGACAGGTCGCCATCCTCGCGCGGCCAAAGAACGAAATGCCAATGCGTCGGCATAACGCACCACGCCAGCACGCGCATCGGCAACCGCTCCTTCGCCTGGCCGATGATCTCCTCGAACGCCTCGAAGTCCCGCTCTTTGGCGAACAGGCGCCTTTTGCCCACCCCACGGTTCAGCACATGGTACGCATATCCCCCCGTGGCAACTCGCAATCGTCGTGGCATGACCTGAGATTACCATCCTCCACCAGCACTGTCAAGGGTAAAGATACCCGACCCCTTTACCCGTCCATGAGATGAAGACGAGAAATGCAATGACGGACCCAACGATGGGCCATGTCCACTCGGTCGGGGGCGTGTCGTCATGGTTCGGTGCG
Organism: Thermoguttaceae bacterium; assembly: GCA_040772845.1. Classification (GTDB taxonomy): domain Bacteria; phylum Planctomycetota; class Planctomycetia; order Pirellulales; family Thermoguttaceae; genus PWXP01. Next base: position 5,381,373 of record JAXGXG010000001.1, on the reverse strand, counting down.
TTGGGTTGCGGAGTGTCCATGGCGGAACTCGACGTTCTGTTGCCTAACGACCAAGGTAACGCGCCGGGAACAGGCCGGCGCGAATAGCGTTGACATCACGAAGGACTCAACTCGCCGGCCTGTTCCCGGTCGGGTTCAGCGCCTGGTTCGCTGCCTTTGCTCGTGCTGTGAACTGCATTGAGTCAATGACTGGCTCGGCACCATCGATGGTGAAGCAGACACAGACGCCAATGCCGACCTTCAGCGTAGTCTGAGACTCGAACGTCAACTGAGAATCGATGACAAAGGGCACGTCAAGTTCCTTGAGGCGGTTCTGGAATTCCGGCAATGTCGTGCCAACAGATAGCCACCAGTCGGCCAGTAAAATGGCCGGGGGCAACCAGAATGGCTCCTCTCGGTAGTACAAGCCGATGAAATTCACGCATTCTGATCCGCTCAATTTCGCCCGGGAAAAGGCAACTTGTAACGATCCATACTTCCAGATGCGGGGCTTAAGCGAAACAGACGTATCTGTGGGATCGCCGCACAAGGTGTGAACCTCTGCAGGAGCCAATCCATGGCGGATCGGACTCAAAACGCCGCGTACAAGGAACTCGTGTAATGTGGCTGGTGTCATTGAAGCCCCATCTTCTCCAGAGCCTTGATGAGGAAAGTCAACTCGCCAGATTTCGCAATGGACTGTGCGTCCCCGAGTCCCTTCAGGTAATCGCGTGCGCGGACCGCATCGCGATGTAGGCGCGCCCGTACTGACGCATCACCGAGGACCGTCTGCATTCGGCGAGAGGCAGTATTGAATGCCGAGTCGGGAGTTGAACTGAAGACCTTCTTGAGAACTACAGTGCCATTCTGCCCGGGACGCAGCGCAATCTCGACCCCATCGACGTGGACATGGAATCCCTTGGTTGTCCAATCAGGCGCGACCTTCGAGACCTTGAAGCAATTCAGAACATTGGCATTATGGGCAAGTATGCCGAACTGCGAGACGTGGTAGGCGTGGCTGCGGTGGACTTCCAGGTTGTAAACCGTCTCGCGCCCTGGGCGCTTGGATTTGCCAGTGAGCGTCGCCGTGCCGTCGAGCGTGCGGACCTTCTCGTTGATGCGGAGTTCACCTGCGGGAACCCAGTCGTCGCGGTCCTCGGAGAAGATCGGGTGATTGGCCGTCACTCCCAGCGGCTTGGCTGTGTCGTGGCTGAAGACGAGATCCCACACTTCCGCGTTGTGGTGTTTGATCTTGCCGGTGACGATCTGCGAGCCCTTTGAGTTGTCGCGCGAGTCCACGTCGCAGGGGCCGATCGTGAGCACCTTGGCCATGCCCGAAATGCCGATCTCGTGCATGCCCAGATCAATCGTCTCACCGACCTTCGCGCCGGTTTCCTCGATCCACCACAGCGGGCGCAGCACGCTCAGTTCGGCGACGCTGCCATCGGGCTTGGGCATCTCGAAGTCGAGCGAACGCCAGAGGGCGGGCGTGACGTCGGTGGCATCCAGATCGCCAATGACGTAGCGCGTGCCAAGAATGTCGTAGTCGCGCTCGTCGCCTTCGTCCTTGGCGACAGCCGTAATGACGCCTTGCGTGACCTCGACGGTCAGTCCGTTCGGCAACTCGCTGTCGGGCGCATACTTGATCCACTGGCCGGGCCACGGCTCGCCGGGCTTCCAGTCGATTTGCGGCATGACGACCGGATGGTGCTTGTTGCGCGGTGCATTGAGGGTCGTGAGCTGACCGCGATCCGGCGAGACTGCGGCGGAAGTTGTGTTTGCCGACATCCGGTTGTACGCGACGACCGCGCCGACGCCAGCAAGGATCAGCAACGGTGCGAGCCAGCGTGTCGAAGTGCGAGAGAACATGGCGTGCTCTTTCGTGTGCGAGTGTGTCTCTGCCAGCGAACGACCAAGGTAACGCGGCGGCGGGCCATCAGGAACCGCGTCGAATCACCGAGTACCTTTCCAATAGTTTAACGGTTGAATCGCCGGAAATGTAGCCGCTCGCGTTCACCGCATGGTTAGCCCCGATTGTTTTTCTCGAACAGCGGCAGTGATTGCTTCAACGCCTTTAGTGCATTTGAGCTGATGTTTTCGCTCGGCCCTACGAACTCGATCGTCTTCAGTGGCTTGAGATATTCGAGGCCGTCATCGGTCACCTTCGTGCCAACAAAGTAAATTCCTTTCAGATTTGTCAAACCGCGGACTTCTTTCAGCCCCCGGTTCGAGATGCCTGTGAAGTTCAAATCCAGTTTCTCAAGGCTCGTCATCGTGCCCAAATGCACCATCCCCTCATCAGATATTTTCGTGTTGTTGGCATGAAGCGTAGTTATCTGACACAGGCCGGCAAGTGGGACCAATCCCTTATCAGTGATCTGCGTTCGGGATACGTTCAAGTACCGCAAGCGACGGAGTTTCCCAACGTGGAAAAGCCCGTCATCGGTGATATCAGAGCTGTCAAGGCTGATCGATTCCAAATTTGGCCATGCAGATACAATCCGCTTGATCGCTTTGTCATCAAGTGGCGGGCGAACATCTGCAAGCCCGAGTCGTTTGAGTTTGCGGGACGACCGTAAGCGGAGGATGCCCTCGATAGAGACATTGCACCCTCCCAGGTCGATGGACTGCAGGTCTGGCAATTCGCTCAAATGCTGTAACTCGTCATCGGAGACATCGGTTCCGAACAGGTAAAGCCCCCTTAAGTTCTCCAGACCATGCAGATGCTCAAGCAGGTCGCCGTCGACCTTCGACCAGGTTAGATCAACCATGATCGGCGTCGTTCTCTGACGCACTTTCTTTAGATCGTCTGCAAGGTGCAGATCCGTTCGTTCCGACAAGTCGATTCGGTGGACCTCAACCGGAGCGGTCTGTCGTGAATCATCCGCGCCCATTTGTGCAACTGGTGGCGAAGCATCCTCGGTAGCGCACGATGTCATTGAAGCAAGCGCACAGACCGCAAGCAAGCAGGCGGTGTTCGTCATCGATCTGGCTGTGAATGTGAGCAGTATCATCGAAGGGGCTAACGGCTGCGCATCAGCCGCGAGAACGCGGCCGCGCTACCCGAACAGTTTACACTACTTTGAGTGCCGCGTTCTCGTCGGCTGCATGCGCTGGGTTAGGCCGCCGGCGATTGTGTACGGTCCGGAAACCCGGCGTTGGCGCAGATGTTTCGGTATCGTTCACCGAACCAGGCGAGGGAAAAATTGTAGCGTTCCTGAAAAGCGGTGGTTTCGCTGTACATGTACTCGCCGTAAGACTGAAGTAGATTCAACGCTGCGACGAACTGCCCGGTCTGCTCATACTGGTCAATGGCCTCGAGTAGCACGGGGTACTGCGCGTTCGTCTTGACACCGCCGAACGCCAGCGAAATCTGCGCGCGGTTCGCAAAAATTGGGTCTCCCGACATTTCTCCGACTGGCGGCTGTCTTGCGAGCCACGATGCGGCCGGTGTCGCGTCGCCGAGGGAGCGAGGCGAACGAATCGCCTCAACGGCGGCACCACAGGCTTCCGGGATGCGCCGGAGTCGGCGAAGGTGCGAGAGAAGGAGGACGCGGGCCTCCGTGAACTCGGGAAGGATGGTAAGTGCACGTTGGATGAGCTGCATCGCCTCGTCGAGCTTCCCGTCTCGTTGGCGTTCTCGCGCTTCGCGCGTGAGAAGCGTCGGAGAATCCGGATCCTCGGACGGATCGGGGTCGGGAACGAATTCGTGTTCCTGAACCCGACCGGCCACCCGAAGAAAAGCCTCCACCGACGAGTAGTTTGGACCGACACCCCATTCGTCGTGATAGGTGACGAACACGAGAGGCGATTGATCTTCTCTCCCGATCGCCCAATACAAACCGTAGACGTCGCCGTTCCCCAGTTCGTGCTCTTGAAATGGAATGAAGCCGAGCGGAGGGTACGGAGTGATGGACCGCGGCGAAAGCGTGAAACCCCCGGCCTCTGGCGGCAGATACATTCGCATGTTCATGGCGGCCTAACGTTGTATTTATCCCGCCGGCCTGTTCCCGTACTAATTCTTTAGGCCCGCCGGTTCGGCGGGACAAGAACCCCCGAGCCAACGCCAATTCTGTCCCGTAACCCGTTGCCGGTCAAGACCCTGCCATCATTTCGCAATTTCGCTGTCCGCGTGTTATCTGGTCCGCCTATCGCGCCAAGCCCGCACCCACCACCCCCTCCGGAGGCGGGTGCAATCTAGGGCAGGGATGTTGTCAGGTCGGCGTCGACCACCTAACGCGCCGCAACCGCGTCCGAGACATGTTCGTAAACTGCTTTCTAATAAGGACTTGTGTGGCCAATGCAGCCAAATCCGCCGGTCTGTATCGGGTCGGTTCCGGCCGTGTAAGACGATTTGCCAGGCCAGGGGTGGCCGCGGGGGCGAAGCGTCGATTCGAGGCCTAACTGCTTTGCGGTGCGCTGCTGCCAATCGGCGTCGCCGAAAGGCGAACCACGCACCACCGAACGCTTTAGCGCCGCCAGCTCCGCCTCGGTTTGCGCAGCTTGCACGTGCCGACGCCAGCGCCGCGGAAGCGCCACCGGGCCGGCATCCACCAAGCTGGCGCGGTTGCGGTGCGTGCGATGCCAGAGGCTCGACCACCGCCAGGCATCGGCCTCTGCCACCAGCTTCGCGCGCACCGGGTTCCGCTCCACGTACCGCAACACGGTCACAAGATGGTCGTCTTCCTGAATCGGGAACGACTTGAAGCGGCCCTGGTAAAGCGGGCCGGTTCCCGCCGTCCGATGCGCCGCGTGCCAGCGCTGCGTGTGCGTGACCGTCAACCAACGCATGAACTCCGACAGGTCGCCATCCTCGCGCGGCCAAAGAACGAAATGCCAATGCGTCGGCATAACGCACCACGCCAGCACGCGCATCGGCAACCGCTCCTTCGCCTGGCCGATGATCTCCTCGAACGCCTCGAAGTCCCGCTCTTTGGCGAACAGGCGCCTTTTGCCCACCCCACGGTTCAGCACATGGTACGCATATCCCCCCGTGGCAACTCGCAATCGTCGTGGCATGACCTGAGATTACCATCCTCCACCAGCACTGTCAAGGGTAAAGATACCCGACCCCTTTACCCGTCCCGACCCCTTTACCCGTCCCGGCCTATTCCGGCTCGCGTTCATCCGTTGGTTCTGTGACGTAAGGGTCCGCAGTGGATAGTTCGCCGGTGGATGTTTCGTAATAAAGTCGGCCATTGATCGAGTAGACGTTCGGAACTCCTAGCCGCCTGCTTTCTTCTTGAGCATTGGCGACAGCACGATTTCCCACACGGACAATCTCGTCGATTGTTGCATAAGTCTCGGCGGTTAATCGAGGTCGAATCATGGCGTTTCACCAACAAGTGTCAAATAGGTCGAGTAGAGTTCGTGATTCCGAACAGTGGTTTGGTCGCGAGATCCAGTCGCGACGTCTTGCATCGCCGTCATCCCATTATAAATCAGTACCCAATTATCGGCCAGCTCGCGGTAGATTCGCCAGAAGTTGTCCAGCGACCTCGTGAAGCGGCGTCGGATATCTGATGCCGGGACGTTGTGGCCGCCCTTTCGGACACGTTCGGCGACTCGAGCAACGCATGCGTCTGCAGAATCCACAAACAAGAACGCTATGTCGATGGAGTAGGCAGCCATCTGCGCCGACGCGATGAAATTTCGCATCGTCAAACCGGAAAGAGTCGATTCACAGACGCACGACGCCTTCTGCGACCTGTAATCTTCCAGTGTTTCAAGGAACTGTCTGCCAGCAGCAACCCGGGCCGCCGCGGGATTCGCAGGATTCAGGGACTCTGCAATCGCGTCGGCACCAATGTAGGGAAGGCAAAATTCCCGCGAGTACTCTAGCGCAAGCGTCGTCTTCCCCGATCCATTCGGGCCACCGACGATCAGGATGCGTGGGCTATCACTCAATCAGGTCTTCCAGTTCTTTGGGGCTAGGTGAGTAAAGGCACAGAATGTTAAGGCTTCTATCCCGCCCGCTCCCGCGAAAGGCCACGCCATGGAGGAACCCCGGGCGGGAGCGGGCGGGATAGAAGGAAGTTGAACTCAAACCGCCCTAGCAGGAGCGCCTATGGAGTTTCTATGCCGGGCGCCGTCCCGCCGGGCTGCATTCTATCCCGACTATCGGTTGGGTGACAAGTGGCAGCGGCGGGGTTTGTGGGGCGTTCAGGGCTAGGCCGGGCCAGGCGCGCCGACCGGTTCCCGGCCGCAACCGCCGGCAACGTGCCGGTGGAGCGAATGATTGACCACTACACAAGCAACCGTCCTTTCTTCCGTTCTTCCCGCATTCCGGCGGCGCAGCCGCCGGAATGCGGGCGGTCACCATGCCGGCTTGCCCGGCTGGAGCCGTGGTCAGCGAGCTACCGGGCGGCAACCGCCAACTCCTCACTCCCCCCAACGCACGGCCGCCGCCTTTGGCGGCGGCCGTGCGTTGGGGCATATCTCGGATGAACCCTGCCTGTAGCTGGCCAGTCACGATCGATCCCGGCCGCGGCTAGCGAGAGCGGGCCCCGCGGAATCCAGCAACGCACCACATCCCTTTCCTTTCTCTGCTCCCTCTGCTTCCTCCTGTTCCTTCCTTCTTTCCATTTCGGCCATTGACCCAGTCCAGAAAACGAACAGGAGCCCGCGGAGGAAGCAGAGGAAGACGCCCGCCTGACGGCTGCGCATTGCATGTCCATGCACGTATCTCCGTAAAGTGTAAAGTGTAGGCCTGCCCCCGGGGTTCCCTGAGAAAGTCACCTCGACGAGCCCCGCTTCGACAGTCGGCTCGGGAACAGATTCGTTGTGGAGCCGCATACCTTCCAGGTGGAACTCAATCGCCTCGCGGATTAGGGCCTGTACCTCATGTTCGATTCCTTTCCTGTCGCCCAAGAGCCGGAGTGCCCCATCCATCGGGAGCATTCCGGCCACAAGACCCCCTCTCGCCTGCATGCGGCCCCAACCCCGCCTTTGCGCATCCCCCCGCCACTCGCCCCACGAATAGTACCCCGTGCAGTTTGGCCGAAACCGCGTCGCCGTGAACACTCGCGATGCTCTACTGTTTCGTGCCACATCACGTCGTGGGATATTTGCGCCCCATGTTTGTGGTCATTGACTCCTGCCCATAAAGGTTGTAGTGTCATGTCTTGTGCTGGCCGTCAGCCTTGGGATAACTTCGGGGGAGGTAACCATGACAATCGCTGCCTGCTATTTGTCGGGAGAGGGGGTTGTACTAGGAGCGGACAGCACAACAACGATGTTCGTCCCCGCAATGGATCCCGGCGCACGGGGTGCGGACCATCACTACAATTTTGCTCAGAAGATTTTTCAGGTCGGTGACGACAGCACACTGGCCATAGCCATGTGGGGGCTGGGAAATCTCCCAAACGTCAGCTACCGAACGCTAATAGCGCAGTTTGCCGACTCCCTGATTGGCGAAGGTGTCCAGTCAATGTCGGACGTTGCCAATCGCTGGAACCGGTTCTTCTGGGACGCTTACTCGACCGAGGCAAGTTCCGTTGTTCAGCGTGCTCGACAATTGCACAGTCAAACCTCAAGGACTCCCGATGAGGAACGCGAACTGGACTTCCTGACGCAGGCGTTCTCAGGCGGTTTCTGTGTTGGGGGATACTTGATGACCGATCGGCGTCCGGCCGCCTTTGAGGTGCTTTACGAACCTACACTTGCTGGTCCGCGCTCCGTCGAGCCGCTCGCCGTGGGAGCCACCAGATTCTGGGGGTGTCCAAACCTCATAGACCGGCTAGTCTTCGGCCTCGATGACTCGCTCTTCGCGAGAATTCTTCGGTCCGACAAGTGGGCTGGAACTCCTGAGGACCTGTTCAACTTGGTTCGAGCGTCATGTCTCGGCCAACCTCGCGACTTGCCGATCCGCGAGGCGATTGACTGGGTGCATGCGTCGATTTATACTACTATTAAGACAATGAAGTTCTCCCACATGGCCCCCGTATGTGGGGGCCCGGTCGAAGTTGCGGTTATTACAACCGACAGAAAGTTCCGTTGGGTCCGTCACAAGGGTTTCGATGCGGCCATTGGGGAAGGAGGGGTGTTCGATGTCTACCGTGACCGACGATGAACTGCGGGGTATACGGACGAGGCTGCGCGAACTTCCGCCGGCCGATTGGGTCACGGCGATGATTGAGCACTACCGGCGCACCGGCTCCTACCGGTCGGAAGACTTGCGACGATTGCTGGGCGATCCCAATCGGTCCGTCGAAGTCGGCCCTGACGCCAGCTTGGCGTCCTTCTTTTCGCACCGAGCGGGCAGTTGAAGTACGGCGACGGCCGTCGCTTGTGCCCACGGAGCGAATCGAGGCGCACGTGCGGCGTCTGCGACCATCGGGACAAGACGTTCTAAAGAGAGGGGCGGGAGTCTTTACTCGTCCATCGGGGCTGGCATAGGGCTGTACCTTCGGCACGAAAGACATCGTCACCACACCGGCCATGCGCCGCGTAATCAGAAACACACCGAAGGTGTAGTGTGTCACGAAAGTGCCCGAATGCACGACGCCTTGCAGAAACAGGGGTCTCACGGACCCCGCTCGCCGAGATGGATGCAACGAGAAGGTCAATCGCTGCATCCGTTTGCTAACGGTTTTTCATGCGCGGGTCGAGGGCGTCGCGAAGCCCGTCGCCCAGGAAGTTCAAGGCGAGTAAGGTTATCCCCAGTGCCAGCCCCGGATAGACAACCAGCCACCAGTAGATCCGGATCGGTGTGATGGCTTGGATGCCTTCGTTGGCCAGCAGGCCCCAGGACACGTCGGGCGGCTCGACGCCCAGCCCCAGGAAGGAAAGAAACGCCTCAAACAGCATGACACGGGGAATGGTGAGGGTCAAGTACACAATCACCACACTCCACAGGTTGGGTGCGATCCCAGGTCAACCGCCCGCGCGAGGTTGTCCTTGGAGTGCGGCGGCTTGACGCCGCTTTGGCTGTGCCTTTTTCTCGCTCCCCGCTCCCACAGCCGCCACGCGAAACACCAAGGGTGACACAAAACAAACGCGGCGCCAAGCCGCCACGGTGCCCTGTCATGCGTCCGAGAAAGTCACCTCGACGAGCCCTGCTTCGACCCTCGGCTCGGGGACAGACTCGTTGTGGATCCGCATACCTTCCAGGTGGAACTCAATCGCCTCGCGGATTAGGGCCTGCACCTCTTCTCGCGTCGCTCCGGTTGCAATGCAGCCAGGAAGATCCGGAACATACGCCGACCAGTTACGCTCGCCCGGCTCGTAGATGACCGTGTATCGCGTTATCATTCTCCTTCTGTCCTCTGGGGAGGCGACGGGCCGGGAGATATTGGCCCCCAACACCGATCCTGCAAAGTTGACATTAGAAGCCTGACCCTGACTTCCCATCTTCATCACGCTGTGGGCCTGGACTGACGCCCCAGTTTCTAATTCGCCCTGTTTACATGTTCCAGGACAAGAAGGCAACAGAGGCCATGACGGCACTGCTCAATGCGCCAATAGCAAGTAATACGGGCAGACAGCCAGACTCTCGTTCTGCGATCTTCTGCTTCATTTCCGCGGATGTTTTCCGCATTGTATCCTTGATTCTTTGACTGAGTTTCGGCAGGCGGATTAGGGTTTCAATAGTCTGCCAAAGATCTGAATCACTCATTTCAAAGCTGAAGGTTTCTGAATTGCGTTTCCCAATCCCCAGTTTTACATTTGAGAAATGGAGTTGTATAGCTCGAGTGGGAATCACAAAGGGCTGAAATACGATCAGGCCGGTACGTGGCTGACCGAACACGACATCACCCTTGAGATCTGTGGAAATGGGATGGTAGTATCTGTTGTTCACCGTGTCTACCAGGAACACAGGACTACTTGTCGGATTGGTAATCTTGACCCAGTTTAGCCTGAGTGGTTGCTCATGTACCTTGTTTACGACTTTGAAAGCCACTATCGTGCCCCACTGGGTGACCGCCGCGTCAAGAGGCGTGACTATGGCATTGTCACACTCGTACTCTCTTGGAACGAAGTCGGCGGATGATCCAGCAGCCCCTGTTAAGTGTTGCAAGCCGATTTCCCCCTCGAAGCCGCCCGCCCGGATCTCAAGCGACTTGGATTGAAAACCTCTGCCCTCATAGTACTTCAGTTCGAGGGCTTTGAGGATGTCACGCTCCAAGGCCGATTCCAACGAGTACACCTTAGCCATGACATCATCGGCATTCCTGTCAATGTGTTTCCTTGCCCTGTTGGTAGCACGGAGATTTCTCGCGCGAGCCTCATCTGCTCGTTTCTGAGCGGCATTCGCGCTGCGAATGGCCTGCTTCCATCCCATGTTTGAACCTCCTACTCTCGTTAGGAAAGAGAGGGTCTATGCCGTGTCGCATACCAACGACGGTAATCGGACGGCCGAAACGTGTCAAGTAGCTTGAGACAACTGCGTTACAGAATCAGTCTCGCCCTTGCCCTGCTTCTCGCCAGCCGGTTTGCGTCGCCACTCCCAGGGTGACGTCGGAGCTGGATCGGCCCACAGCCCGGCCTTGGCTGCCCGGGCATCCGTCTCCGTCTTGGCCAAGACCTTGCTGTTCGAATAGGCAACGTAGTGCCAAGCGAAGCCCTCCTCGACCATCGCCGCGTTGACGCACGACTCACCCGCGTACACGACGCCGATTGTGCGGCCGTAGCGGTCGGCTCCCCTGGGACATGACCTTGACGGTTTTGCCGAATACCTTGTCGGCGAGGGCCTCGCGGGCCTTCGTTCCGAACGGCTGCCCCTTCTCCGGGGCGTCGATGCCGGCGAGCCGGATTCGGTACTGCGTCTTGTCGACCAAGACGGTCAGGGTATCGGCATCGGCTACGGCGACGACCTTGCCCTCCACCGTCGTGTCGGCTGGGATCGTTGGGTGAGGTTCTGACGCGGCGAGGGTGACTGTCAACAACGTCAACGCTGCCGCTGACCCCACAAGGGTAAAGATATCCGACCCCTTTACCCGTCCCATCAATTTTGGTGGCCGTCACGAATGGCACTGCCGCTTACGCTGTAAGGACTTAGGTGCGTCGGGGCGATTTGGGAATGGCGTCGAACGCAGGTCGCGGATCGCCCGGGAGCATGAGGTGGGACGTGGTGGGATTGGTTCGCCCCTGGCGCGCACCATCGGCGCATCGATGTCGGCGCCCAAATGCTCCGCATCGTGTGCCGTTGGGAGTCTATTTCCGGTGCTTCATGCGGCGGTTCCTCGCAACAGTGCTTCGCGGGCTTCCTTACGCGGTTTCGTCAACAGGGCTATGGGTTTCCACCGCCGTTTCACCGCACGCGGTTCAACGCGGTTGGGACGATCGCCGACCGTTTGCTCAGCCAGGCTTGCCAATTGGGCAACAATCAGAGTGGACAGCAATGCTTGATCGGCGCAGATCAAGGTCATCCACGACGCGGCGATCGTTTGCATGGCCGTGGCGAAGCTCAGTTCGCGCGGCGACACGCCGGCCTCGCAGGCGGCTTCCAGCATGGCCTTACGAATGAGGTTGTACGCCAGCAGGCAGACCCACATCTCTGTGCGGACCATCGCAGGCGACTTGCAACGCAGCACGTCCATCCCCAGGGTCTTCTTGATGGCGCGGATATCGAGCTCCACCAGCCAACGTCGGCGGTAGAGATCGGCGATGTCTTCACGTGGGTATTGCCGCGGGTCCGTCAACGTCGTAACGACCGTCAACGACTCAACTCGAAAACCTGGCTCATGAACCTGGATCTCGATCAGTCGGAGTGTCATGGTCTCGGGAATCTGCTCGTAGGTCGCATGGTCCATCCATTTCGGCCGTTGAGGGCGAGGCCACGTGACCAGATGATCCCCCTCGCCCAGACGCTCCGCCGTTGTGAAGTCCGTCTTCCGACACTGGTGCAACCGGACGACGAAGTCCCGACGTCCCAACAGTGCCATGGCAATCAGGAAATAGCTGCAATAGTAGCGGTCCGCTACGATGATGCTCTGCGGATCAACGCCGTCAAGCAGTTCGCGAAACAGCGCCGTCTCGCCGGTCTCCTTGCCTGCGTAAGGACCCAAGGCCATGTCCTGGACCATCGCCGTGGCTAACGACAGGAGCACCGCGAGCCGCACAATGGGAAACCCCAGGCCGGGCTTCTGAGCCACATTCTGAGGATACTCGTCTTGGTTCGCGTCCGTGTCCGGCATGCTCACGGTCGTGCCGTCGACCAGATGCACGTGTCGGCCATGCCACAGCCACTCCGAAGGCACTGCTTGCTCGCATCCTTTGGCCACGTCCGTGGCAAGCGTGCGAATCACCGGCTCGGGCAGCCGAGACCGTGCCCGGCAATAGGCGCCGGTGTTCTTCAGGCACGGTTTTCGTCCCAGAGCGACCAATAGGACCAGCACCCGCGAAACGGCCGCCATGCAAGATCGCTGTTCCTCTTTGAAGAGGACTTGCGAAAGAAACGCCCACAGGGTCACCGCAGGCGTATACACGGCACCCTCTTCCCGAGCGAAGTCGGCATGGGCGTCGGCGAAGGCTTTCTCGATCTGTTCTTCCGGCAGGACTTTGGCGAAAGCCAGCCCGTCCTCTTGCAGAAACGATGCCTGAACGAGGCGAAATCGTCGTGACAGCGTGGAGCTTTTTTGGTAAAAAGACATAAAGACCCTCCTTGGTCCAATTGCAAAAAGCCAATGCATGAACCAAGGAAGGCCTCGTTCCACAAGAGGATAGGCCAAGGAAGGTCCCGATTCAAGAGCAGAATCTTGTGGACAGCGGTACGCGTGCCCGCCGCGGGGCGGCGAGACGGAATTGCGAAACACGCACGAGGCGTGTTGCCGATGAAGGTGTGCGCACGTGGCGCCAAGCACGCCAATCGGCCGTTTTCCCTAAGTCCTTACAGCGTAAGCGGCAGTGCCATTCGTGGCCGTCACCTTTTCCGCACTGGAGTCTACAAATCGCTATCCGACTTTCCAAGGTTGCACTCTAGGCAGAGTGTCCAAAGGTTTTCATCCTCATTCGACCCGCCCTTTGCTAACGCTATGCGGTGGTCGATATGCAGCTTTGCCCCGTCCTCTTGCGACTTGCCGCACAACTGGCAACGGTAGCCGTCCCGTTTCATAATCGCAAATCGGCGAGATTTTGAGAACGGTTCACGGGGTGTCTGATCGGGGCCGATTTCCATTTCTTCATCGGTTTCTGGCCCGAGATAGCCGGTCGGTACATCGGCCATACTAACACGCTGCACAACTGCCCCGCTTCGCATTCTGATGATAGGCTTGGTTCGGCCCGGCCCCGTCCAAAACAAGGCAAGATGCGGGTTTCGCCAGTGCGGGGATTTCTCTTTTTGCTCTTGCAGTTTCTGCCCTACATCGAATCCACGTCCCGCCCTTCGTGCCGCCCGGTCTTCGAGCCATGTCTTTGTGTCCGGATCATCCGTACTGTCGTACCTGCTTCGATCTTTCGACAAGACCACTGGCGTAATCATGTCATTACCTTCCGTCAGCAGACTCACGAAGATGGCGAGGCGAACCATCAGAGCAGTAGCCGCCTCCTGGCTGAAACTAGCCAACCGCTCCTGCTTTAGCCAGTCTGCCCGAAAGTCGCTCCGGTTCACCTTCTGGAGAACATCTTCTACAGATTCTTCCGGCTTATGGCCCTCCAAGCGAATCAAGAATCCATCAGCGGAATTCGCAAACCAGCAACCAACCTCAACTGCACTTCTATCACTGAACCACTTCATCATCGCAGTGCCAACACCAAATGGCTCGTGACCTTTTGCGAATCTGAGCAGAAGACTCTCAAACGGCATTGCGACGGAAGACATCGGTAAGTTGAGCTTCACGCTTGCAGCTAGCTCAATCGCAATTGGCCAATAGTTGTAGAACGGCCTTTCCAGAACGACCCACGATTGCTCTGTAACCGCAATAACCAATTGCCGTCGAAACTGCTCTTGAAGCGAGCCGTTCAGTCGTCCCGATTCCAGCATGGCAGGAACTGACCCAATGGTTTGTTTTCGGAACTCATCGCTGTTCACGCCTTTTGCGATTTCTCGCATCTGTGGATCGTGCGTCTGGCGGCACCACTGGTTTCGGAGCGTTACGTATTCGTGAAACTGCATTGGCCTACCCGCTCGAATCGGTTCGCATTCGCCCTGATTTTATCTGGCATCGGCGCCGTAGTGTAAAGTGGGCGGGTGTCTTTACTTTGAGTCTGGTGCAGAAGGCCAGGGGCGGCCGCGGGGGCGAAGCGTCGATGCGAGGCCTAACCGCTTTGCGGTGCGCTGCTGCCAATCGGCGTCGCCGAAAGGCGAACCACGCACCACCGACCGCTTTAGCGCTGCCAGTTCCGCCTCGGTTTGCGGCGTTTGTACGTGCCGACGCCAGCGCCGCGGAAGCGCCACCGGGCCGGCGTCCACCAAGCCGGCACGGTTGCGGTGCGTGCGATGCCAGAGGCTCGACCACCGCCCGGTATCGGCCTCTGCCACCAGCTTCGCGCGCACCGGGTTCCGCTCCACGTACCGCAACACGGTCACAAGATGGTCGTCTTCCTGAATCGGGAACGACTTGAAGCGGCCCTGGTAAAGCGGGCCGGTTCCCGCCGTCCGATGCGCCGCGTGCCAGCGCTGCGTGTGCGTGACCGTCAACCAACGCATGAACTCCGACAGGTCGCCATCCTCGCGCGGCCAAAGAACGAAATGCCAATGCGTCGGCATCACGCACCACGCCAGCACGCGCATCGGCAACCGCTCCTTCGCCTGGCCGATGATCTCCTCGAACGCCTCGAAGTCCCGCTCTTTGGCGAACAGGCGTCTTTTGCCCACCCCACGGTTCAGCACGTGGCACGCATATCCCCCGGCGGCAACTCGCAATCGTCGTGGCATGACCTGAGATTACCATCCTCCACCAGCACTGTCAAGGGTAAAGATACCCGACCCCTTTACCCGCCGGCGAACAGGCGTCTTTTGCCCACTCCACGGTTCAGCACGTGGTACGCATATCCCCCGGTGGCAACTCGCAATCGTCGTGGCATGACCTGAGATTACCATCCTCCACCAGCACTGTCCAGGGTAAAGAGACCCGACCCCTTTACACGCCCCAGACCATATCGGGACAGTCGCGTGGCCCCCGCGAAGGGAACGACGAAGGCGCCAGCGACGACAATTCTTTCGAGGCTCAATAGCATGGCTTTCGGGCTCGCTGCCTACGTATCACGTGACGGTTACCCGCCTAACCGCGCAAGGCTCGCTTCCGGGTGCTGGTCAGGCTCTCCCGGGCAGGCTTCATACCCGCAGGGCTCCGACAGAAGGTTTCTAACTCACCTCATGTTCGTTGTCCTCCTTCTCCAAGCTTCTTGGCATAATCCCGTTTAATTGCCCGCATGGTATCTTTTACCCATCCCCCAAGCATACGCGTCCCCGACCCCTTTACGCGTCCGGTTATTCGCACGCGAGCGCACTCCTGAAACCTGCCCTCCCCTTGCATTCAAGAAAGGTCGTGCATTATTCCTTAACGTCTCACGGCGCTCTGCCCCGAAAGTTCCCCCAATGGATGAGGTTGTGCAGCATTTTCAGCAGTTGGACGATCCGCCTTCGCCGGTGAATCGGAGGCATCCACTCACTCCTTTCACACACATACTCCTTTCAGAACGATCCGCTCGGATCACAGTTGGCTACCGTCGATTGAATCGGCACCTGCGCGAGTCCCGAGGCTGCGAAATATTGCCGAGTCAATCCCATAGCTTATGCCGCGCACCGAGCCGTCGGCGAACACGAAGTTGCACGTGCCCGAATGCGCGCTGCCAAAGTAATGGGGGAAGCGACCCCAAATGGTATCCCGTACCGGCGGTGCCGTGGTAATTCGGTATATGTCGCAATTGAAGCCGCCGTACATGGACTCGTTGTCACCGCCGTCACAACCCGAGGCGTAGCATTCTGGGGCGATATGCTTTTCTCCCACCAGGATGGTGTTCGACATTCCGTCGCGAACATGGGCGGGCTCAATCCGGCTTCTCTGGAAGCTCAATCCGTACCACGTGCTGGAGTCAGGCCAGCAGGTTTGGCAATGCGGATTCTCAGTCTCCGTGCAATCGGGCCATGCAACGCCGGTGTCCAGATCGGGCGGCCCGGCACATATCTCCGTGCGGGCCGTTCCGGAGTTCATGGCGTAATCGGCTCGCGCGACCAGTCGGTCGATATTGGCGCCACTGTTGCAGGCGGCCCAACTACTGGCAATCGGCCGTGCGGGACGCCGCGAGGGGCAGTTCATCACGGCCAGTGGCGTATTGATCATTTGAACTGCCCCCGCCTTCTGCTGGTTGGTAACGACTCCCGGTTGCTCGTCGCGGGGCAATGCGTGCAGTGCTTCCTGCTCAAGAAATGGCAAGAGATTATAGATCCAGCCGCCCGGTTGTTCCGGCCCGAAACCGCGATCGGCGTCGCCAACCCAACTCCAGCCCCAACCGCCCGTTGGGTAGTGCCCCTGCGCGGTCACGTGCGACATGGCGGCAATGCCGATCTGCCGAAGGTTGTTCTTGCATTGTGCGTGGCGGGCAGCCTCGCGGGCCGACTGGACCGCGGGCAATAGCAGCGCAATCAGAATGCCGATGATCGTGATGACCACAAGCAGTTCAACCAGGGTAAAACCCCGGGATTTCTGCTGAATAATTGATGATTCCTGATTTCCGGCGCACATGCCTACCTCCATGACGTAACCGTTCACAGCCCGTGAACGGTTACAAAGACGCCACCAAGGCCACAAACCACAAATGGTGAATCGTCAATCTTGCTTCCTCCGCCGTGCCAACAGGCCACATGCCAAGGCACAACCCAGCAACAGCAATGCGCCCGGCTCGGGTACGACGGTCAGCATGACCGAGTTCCCGTAGCCCACTTCGAACCGCTTCCAGCCGCCGAGGAACTCGCTGCCGCTGCCTACCGTCACTTCGGTGTTGAATATCCCGCTCCTTATGCCCTCGCCCTGCAAAATGGTCCAGGAGTCGCCCAAGTCGGGACTGAAGTCGAGATTCACGCGAATAGTCGCGCCGTTGGGCGCCAGCAGTCCACCGGCCATTTGCACCAAATCGGCACGGCCGGCGTCCTCGATATCGACATCGAGGAACGCGCGCTGTTCGAACGTAAGATCGTTTTGGAGGTAGAGGGTGCCAATGCTGTTGCCGGGCGACAAGATGCCGTCGTGATCGACGGTCACGGCCCCGCCGATCCTGCCCGTGCCCCCCAAGGTCGCATACTGGTGCACGGTCACCGAACCGGAGCCGGTGGCCGAACCGACGGCGTTGCTCACCAGCAGCGTGCCAGCGTCGACGATGGTGCCGCCCGTATACGTGCTGGCGCCGCCAAGCTCCAGCGTATCGAGCCCCTTCTTGGTCACCGACAGCGTTCCATCACCATTCTGCAACACACCGGAGAAACTACCCGCGCGGTTGTCGTTGCCGACGATGAAGTTGACCTTCTGGCCCGTCACGGGAATGGACACCGTACCCGAACCGAACAACCCACCGATTGTCTGCTCTGTCGCGGGCTGATTGGTGTGCGCGAGATTCAGGGTGCCGGAGCTGCTAATAGTAACGTCGCCAGTGGCCGGGAGCTTGTTGTTGCCGCCATAGAGGTGAAGCGTGCCCTGTTCGATGAACGTGCCGCCGGTGTATGTGGCGGTGGTGGCGCCGAAGGTGATGAACCCGGTGCCAATCTTGACCAATCGGCCGCTGCCGGTGATGACGACGCCGGAGTAGGGCCAGAAGTCACCAGAATTCACCGTAAGCGTTGCGCCGTTGTTGAGTTCTACCCGACCGCCACCGGCAAGGATCAATTTATTGAGGATTTGATTCTGGCCGTTAAGGTCAAAGGTTCCACCTTCGATCCTCATGTTACCCGCCGTATTCAGGCGGTTGGGTCCGCCAGCAAGTTGAAGCGCGCCGGCCCGAATCTGCGTTTCGCCCGTGTAGGCGTTCTCTGCCGTGAGGATGATCGTGCCGGCACCGATCTTGCTGAATACGCCGCTGCCGCTCATCTGCCCGTTGACGGTCAGCGTGCTGTCTGCGTCAACGCCGATTCGAGCGGTATTGAGCGTCACGTTGCCGTTCCATACATTGTCTCCGCTGCGGCTTCGCAGCGCGCCGGCATCCGCCGCACCCAGGCCGTTCAGCGTCAACGCCTCACCCACCGTGATGTTCCCCTGGACCTCCAGGGTCGCTCCGCCGGCCACGGTCGTTCCTTGGGCGGTTGTGCCCAGGGCGTTGTTGTGGCGTATGTTGAACACTCCCTGGTCCACGAGCGTCTGTCCTTGATACGCATTCTCGCCCGCAAAGACGAGGGTGCCGCCACCGACCTTCCGCAATGGGCTGCTGCCGCTTATCTGCCCATTGATTGTCAGGGCGCCGGAATCGACGCCGATCGACGCCGTGTTGTATTCAAGCGTGCCGTTCCAGATGTTGCTGCCGCTGATGCTTCGCAGCGCCCCGGCGCCGCCGATTCCGCTGCCGTTGAGGGCCAGTGGCTCGGCCACGGTGACGTTGTTCTGGACCTCCAGGACGGCGCCGGTTTGGACCGTCGTACCTGGTATGAATGAAGAGAGGAGGGTTGCACTTTGTGCGGAAACGGGTATGTGTGAAAGATACCGGGTTCGGGACAAAGTGTTGCCGGAGTGAAACCATGCGTTGGTTCCTACAAGCACAAAATGGCAAGACCGAAGGGCCGGAGCACTTTGGGGCCGCTCGAGACAGCGTATGGGCTTCGAGCCCGCCGTCGTATCTGAGCGCCCCGCCGGCCCACCCGGTTGAGCTTCGAGCTCGAAGAGGTAGATGCCGTTCGGCCCTATCTCGGGGGAAGCGAACGCGGACTCGTAGTCCAAGCTTCCGCCGACGCTCGCTCGGGGCGCCTTCGGGCGTTCGCTGCGGGCGTGCCCTCGGTCTTGCCCCAGCCAGGGAGAATCTCCCATGACCGATTCCATGATACGCTTTGTCGGCCTCGATGTCCACAAGCGCGTTGTCGAGGCGTGCATCGTCGACCAGGCCGGCAATGTCGTCCACCGCGAGCGGTTCGCCCTGAACCGCCATGTCCTCGGCCTGTTCGCTACGAAGGTCCTCCGGCCGGGCGACCATGTGGCCCTGGAGGCCTCGACCAACTGCTGGGCCGTGGCCGACTTGCTCCGGCCGCACGTGGCCCGCGTGGTGGTCTCCAACCCGATGACCACGAAGGCCATCGCCCAGGCGAAGGTGAAGACCGACAAGGTCGACGCCTACGTACTGGCCCAACTGCTCCGCTGCGACTTCCTGCCCGAGGTCTGGCAGCCCGACGAAGCCACCCGCCGTCTCCGCGAACTCACCGGCCGGCGCGCTACGCTGGTCGGGCATCGCACGGCCATGCGCAACCGCATCCACAGCGTGCTGGCCATGCGGCTTGTCGAGGCGCCGGAGCGATTGTTCACTACGGCCAGCCTTCAGTGGCTCGACGATGTGGAACTCGACGAGCAGGGGCAGACGCTGGTCGATTCCGACCGACGCCTGCTGGCCTTCGTGCAAGGCGAGATCGACGCGATCGACCTGGAACTGGCACGCCGCGGGCACGACAGCCCGCAGGTGAAGCTGCTCATAACGCTGCCGGGCGTTGACGTGACCACGGCCGAGGCGGTTGTGGCCGCCTGGGGCGACATTCGCCGCTTCCCGGACGCCGATCACGCGGCCAGCTACCTGGGCCTGGCGTCCTCGACGAAGCAGTCGGCCAACCGCTGCTACCATGGGCCGATCACCAAGCAAGGCAACTCGCAGGCGCGGTGGATGCTCATCGAAGCGGCGCAACACCTGGACAAGCACCCGGGGCCGCTGGGCCACTTCTTCCGCCGCCTGCTGCGCAAGAAGTGTCGCAACGTGGCCGTCGTGGCCGGCGCGCGGAAGCTTGCGATGATCGCCTGGCTGATGCTTGCCCACGAGGAGCCCTACCGCTACGCCGTCCCGCAAAGCACCGAGGCGAAACTGGCGAAGCTGCGGGTGAAGGCCACCGGCAAGCGTCGCGTCGGCGGCGTGGCGAAAGGGCAGAAGGTTGTGGCTACGCGGCCGGGGCACGCGGGCGGCACTCGCCGCATTCGCGCTTTGAGCGAGGTGTGCGAGGTGGAAGGACTGCCCGCCCCGAAGCCGCTTTCGTCGGGCGAACAGCGCACGGTGCGCAGCGCCGACTGCGAGACGTTCGTCAAGACGATTGCCGAGCAGCAGCTTGTCGACCGGCGTAGCACCAGGAAGTCCGCACAGGCTGGCGACCATGACAGCACCGCCCCTCAGGCGACCGCCGCGCCGGCAGGCCCCGCGAGCAAGGCCATGGCTGCAGGTAAGGAGGTAACAACGGGTACACCTGGTGCAAGCCCTACTCGGGCGGCATCCTGCCCAGTGCGGATCCGCACGTTGCGTAGCGGCAACCCGTTTCGCCCGCATCCTGCGTGCGAGCAGGGGGACGAGGCCCCTCCCCCTGCACCCCCTACCCTCTTCTCCGTTCCGAAGCAGGGTAGAACCAAAGAAAAATCGCAAGTCAGGCGTTGACACGGACAGAGGTACCGCTGCCCGTGGTGCCGAGGGCATTGTCGTGGCGGATGCCGAGCACTCCCGCGTCGAGGAGCGTCGGCCCTTCGTAGCTGTTATGGCCGGCAAGAACAAGCATGCCGCCGCCGACCTTCCGCAACGTGCCCGAACCGCTGATCTGTCCGTTGATAGTCATGGTGCCGGCATCGACGCCGATCCACGCGGCGTTGTGCTCGATGGTGCCGTTCCAGAAGTTGTTGCCACTCACACTGCGTAGCACGCCCGTCTCGGCGATTCCGCTCCCGTTGAGGACGATCGCCTCAGGCACCGTGATGTTATTCTGAACCTGCAACGCCGCGCCGCTGTCGACCTGTGTGCCGGCGTGGGTCGTACCCAGGGCGTTGTTGTGGCGGATGTTCAGTACGCCGACTTTGACGCGGGTGAGGCCTCTGTGTGTATTGTCGCCCGAGAGAATGAGCATTCCCTCCCCGACCTTCGAGAGGACGCCTACATTGGTATTGTGTTCCACGCGGCCCGTAATGTGCAATCTGCTGGTCGCGTCGCCCCCGATGCTGGCATCCGGGGCCAAACGATGCGGGCGTACGTATCCCGCCCAAATATTAGCGCCGCTGACGCTTCGCAACGCTCCTCCCGCCCCTCCAACGCCATCCCCACGGATGTACACGCCGTTGGAAACCGTGATGTTATTCTGGACGTGTAGCGAGGAACCGGGGGCAACATTAGCATACTCTATCGCGCCCAGCGCATTATCATGCCGGAGGTCTAGCACCCCATAACCTTGGACGTCGAACCACGTGCCGTTTAGCAGCGTATTGTCGACCGCAAGAATCAGTGTACCGGCGCCGCCCTTCGTCATGCCGCTACTACCACCGGCGGTGGCTCGGACAAGCTGTGTTTCCAGCGTGACCGTGCTGCCGGCGCCCACGGTGAGAACAGGCGATGCGGCGCTACCCTCGGGGATCAGGGGAAAATTCAGCTTGCCGCCGGTCAGCACGTAGGAATTGTTGAAACTGAGCTGATACGTCTGACTATTGTCGGCAAGCGCAATTGTCGCCCCGGTGCCAGGAATGCTCGTCGGGAACACGGCGGTATCGGCATCGGTGGGCTTGCCGCCGGTCCAATTCGCATCCTCTTCCCAGAAGGTGCTCTCGCTGCCGTTCCAGGTGACCATCGCCGCGTGACTGGCATGAAGACCCGCCAAGAACGAGCCAAACCCAATCAGCACCGAGATAAGAAATCGCACCCGCATGATTGCGCCCTTCTGGCGGCTCTTCCGTTTCTAAGTGCAAACACCGGAAGAAACGGCAAGCCGCACAGTTTCGTTTCGAGCGACTTCTGCGAGGGCACGGCACGCCCGCTTCACCGAGGCCAGCAGCCCGACTGCTAGCATGGGGCCTAGTTTACCAGAAACAGATGGGCTTTGTCAAACGCTTGGCGGCGATTGTGTAGCCCTGGGAGGGGGGGGCGTAAGCCGCTGTTTCATAAGGACTTACGCCGCGAAAAACATTTTCGCCAAGTGCCATTTTCGACCCATTTCGGCCTCGTCCGACGCCCGTTCGCAGGACTTTTCGCCCAAACGCAACCGCGCCGTGGCCTAGTTGGAAACGTGATGCCGCCGGTTGTCCCGGCCAGCCGCGCACTCAACGCGTTCCACGGATACGCGGAAGAGTAAGGGGTCGGGCGTCTTTACCCTTGGGGCGGATAAAAGATACCATGAAAGAGCCGGGGTCTCCAAGAAAAGTGCGCTTGGGAGCGTTTTATAAACCCCATGTTTACTGTTCCCAGGAGACCCCAGCATGTTGTACCTTGGTATCGACCAGCACAAGCGGCAATTGACGGTGAATTTGCGAAACGAAGACGGTTCCGTGATCCTCAAGCGGCAGGTGAGCACCCAGTGGGAGAAGGTTCGCACCTTCTTTGCCGATCTTGCCGAGAAGGCGACAGGAACGTAGGTCGGGCTTTCCAGCCTGACACCCGACGTCAGGCTGGAAAGCCTGACCTACTGCAAGCAGTGATTGCCCTAATGCAGGAATGGAAGGAACAGAAGAAACAGGAGGAGGCAGAGCGAGCAGAGAGGGGAAAGGGATGGGGTGCGGCCGGTTTCGTGTGTTTCGTGGTTCATGTCGTGGGTCGCGGCGGATTGCGGTTGAAGCGGATGGTGGCCGCGCCCTTGCAAGGCTGGTCATCGTACGGCCTGGTACGCAAACATGGAGTCCATAGGGAATAGCAGACAGGATTCACGGGACGAACAGGATAAGAGGCATCGGCGCGCGACTGCAACTCCCGTCAATCCTGTTCATCCCGTCCAAGCAGCTTGAAGCGATCTTCCCTTCTCCCTGCTCCCCTCTTTGGGGCCTTGCGGCTTGGCGTTGAAATCGGATCCACCGTCACGTCATGGCGGCCACTACGCTTAACGCAAAGACGCCAAGCCGCGAAGACGCCAAGAAGCAAAGAAGAACCGGGGATATGGAGGCCGCGGGGGTTGGTTGACGAGCCACGGATGAAACACGGACGGAACACGGATGGACGGGAGGGGCCACGGACATCGAAATGATGGCTGATCGGGGACGCGCGGACACGGTTGGATAGGTACCTGGGGCAGGCACGGCATCAGCGTTCTTCCTCTGTTTCCTCCGCGGGCTTCTGTTCGTCTTTGATTTGAGTCATGATTGGTGCAGTGCAAAGAAGAGAATGAACAGGAGGAAGCGAGTGCCGGAATGCACGACGCCTTGCCGAAACAGGGGCGTCACGGCCCCCGCTCGCCGAGATGGATGCAACGACAAGGTCAATCGCTGCATCCGGCTGCTAACGGTTCTTCATGCGCGGGTCCAGCGCGTCGCGAAGCCCGTCGCCCAGGAAGTTCAAGGCGAGTAAGGTTATCCCCAGCGCCAGCCCCGGATAGACAACCAGCCACCAGTAGATCCGGATGGGTGTGATGGCTTGGATGCCCTCGTTGGCCAGCAGGCCCCAGGATACGTCGGGCGGCTCGACGCCCAAACCCAGGAAGGAAAGAAACGCCTCAAACAGCATGACACGGGGAATGGTGAGGGTCAAGTAGACGATCACCACGCTCCACAGATTGGGCACGATGTGATGCAGCAGGATGCGTCCGTGCCCGGCGCCCACGGCTCGGGCGGCCTCGACAAACGGCTCCTGACGTAACGATAGTACCTGCCCGCGCACCACGCGGGCCATGGTCAGCCAGTAGATGGCGCCGACAAGAATGAAGAACACGACCAGGCGGTCGATTCCATAA
Organism: Thermoguttaceae bacterium; assembly: GCA_040772845.1. GTDB lineage: Bacteria > Planctomycetota > Planctomycetia > Pirellulales > Thermoguttaceae > PWXP01. The sequence continues at coordinate 5,357,660 of JAXGXG010000001.1, read as the reverse complement.
TCCTGCTCCAAGGTCTCCTTGATGCCCTCGGCGTTCAGAATGGTCATCAGGAAGATCACAACGAAAATGAAGGGGACGGAGTAGAGGACGTCGACCAGGCGCATCATCAGGTTATCGACCCAGCCGCCGGCATAGGCCGATATCGCGCCGTATGCGACCCCAATGACCAACGACACCAGCGCCGCCACCAGGCCCACGGCAAGCGAAATCCGGCCGCCCCAGAACACACGCGAAAGGACGTCGCGCCCCAGCTTGTCGGCGCCACAAACCGAGGGAAACGACCATGTGCCGAACAACGCAATACGCGCGCGAAGCAATAGCCTGCTGATGGGACCGAGTTGGCCAAAGCCCTCTGCAAGCGAGGCTTGTCTTTCTTCCGCAGACGCATGGGGCGCGAACAAAGGTGTTTCCGGCGCGGAGAACACGGGCCGTTGGAACGCACGTTGCGTTTGCACACGACGCGGCGGTTGCAGCGGCAGAAACGGGGTCAGGACGGCCAACACACCCAACCCGACCAATACCCATAGCGATGTCGTCGCCGTCCAGCTCTTGCGCAGCCGCCGCCATGCATCGCGAGCCAGTGAAACGCCATATTCAGCGGTGTCGGACATGTCAGGTGTCAGGTGTCAGGTGGCAGGTGGCAGGTGGCAGTTGGAAGTTGGAAGTTGGAAGTTGGAAGTTGTTGGGGTTGATTATTCGAGTTTCACGCGCGGGTCGATCAGCGAGTAGGAGAGATCCACCAGGAAGTTCATGGCGTACAACAGCACGGTGTAGAGCAAGACAACGGCCATGGCCAGCGTATAGTCGCTCATCAGGGCGGCTTCCACAAAGTGAGCGCCCAAGCCAGGGATGGCGAAGATCTGCTCGATCACCAGCGAACCGGTCAGAATACCGGCAATGGCGGGCCCCAGGAACGATACCACAGGAACGGTTGCCAGCCGCAAGGCATGGCGGAGGATGACCACCCGTTCCGGCAGTCCCTTGGCGTAGGCCGTGCGAATGTAATCCTGCGAAAGGACGTCGAGCATGCCGGTTCGCGTAAGCCGCGCGATATAGGCCGCATACGGCGCGCCCAGGCAGAACGCCGGCAAGATTAGTTGACTGAACGAGCCCCAGCCGCCGGCTGGAAATACGGGCAGCAAAAACACCAGCAGGATGATCAGCACGCCGGCAATGATGAAGTTCGGCAGCGCGATTCCCACCGTGGCAATCAGCATGAGCCCGGCATCGATCAGCGTGCCCCGACGGACGGCCGAGACAATGCCTGCCGGCAAACCCAGGACGATGGCGAATGCCAGCGCCACGATCCCCAGTGACGCCGAGACAGGCAGCCCCTGTGCAATGATCTCGGCATTGGAGAAGTCGGGTTTGCGATAGGAATAGCCGAGGTCGCCGTGGAGGGCGGCGACCAGTTCTCGGCCATACTGCTTCCACAGCGGATCGTTCAGGCGGTATCGTTCCTGGATGAGTTCAGCAATTGCCGGCTCCAGTTCCCGTTCCTGGCTGAACGGCCCGCCGGGCACCGACCGCATGAGGAAGAAGCTTACGGTGAACACAATCCAGAGCGTCAGGACGAGCCACAGGAGGCGTCGCAACAGAAATGCGGTCATGGTCGGCCCCCCGTTTCCAGAATCTTCGCCCGCTCCTGCCGATCGATCCCCATGGCCCACAGCGGATGCACGTCCTGGATGTTCGGGTAGAACCCTTCGACGTACGGTCGCACCATCGACTGCGAGACGTAGAAGTAGATCGGAATAAGCGGCAGTTCACGGAGCAGGATTTCCTCGGCGGTACGAAAAAGCTGAAGCCGGCGCGCGTCGTCCGGTTCGCGCTGCGCAGCGCGGATCAACCGGTCGTATTCGGCGTTGGACCAGCCCGACTGGTTCTGCGGGTTGTCGCTGGTGAACAGATCGAGGAACGTGTTCGGATCGACATAGTCGCCAATCCAACCGGCCCGGGCGACCATGTAACGCCGCTGCCGCCGCGCGGTGAGATACGCGCCCCACTCCTGGTTGCTCAACGTCACGTCGATGCCCAGGTGGCGTTTCCACTGCGATTGAATCACCTCGGCAATCGCCTTGTGACTCTCGCTCGTGTTGTACAGCAGTTCGATCTTCGGGCAGCCGCGCCCGCCCGGATAACCGGCCTCGGCCAGCAGATGCTGCGCTTTCTGCGGATCGAATGCGCCCAGCGAGGGAGGCGTGTAGTCGAGGTACTTGCTGATTTCGTCCGGCACCACGCTATAGGCAGGCGCCTGCCCGGCGCGGGTTACGCGTTCGACGATTTCTTTGCGGTCGACGGCCAAGGCCAGCGCGCGGCGGACGCGAACATCGTCCAGTGGCGGCTTCTGCGTGTTGACCAGGTAGTAGTAAAGCGCCAGGAACGGGGCCGGTTGGAAATCGTCTCTCGCCATCAGGTCGGCAATGACTTCGGTCGGTACGGTGGGAATCCAGTCGACCTCTCCGGTCATGTACAGGTTGAGCATGGTCGTTGACGACTTGACGGCCAGGGCATCGATTGTCTGGAGCCGGACGACATCGCGATTCCAATAGGTTGGACTCTTGACCAGGCGAATCCGGTCGCGTACGCGGCGGAATTCGAGCAGAAACGCACCGTTGCCCACCAGATTCTCCGGGCGTGTCCACGCCGGATAACCGTGTGTCTCCACGCATTTGCGGTTGACCGGCGAGAACGGATAGAAGCCCATCAGGTTGAGGAAATACGGCACCGGATGGCTCAGGCGGATTTCCAGTGTATGGTCGTCGAGCACCTTGACGCCGACGTGGCGGAAGTCGTAGGTGATCATGCGGCACGCCGTTACGCCTTCAGGGGCGGCATGGAGATCCACCTGCTGAAAACGCTGCGAGCGCCCATCGACCTGTACTGTGAAGACCGGGCGTTTGGCGGCTGAATCGTCGGCGGCTGAATCGTCGGCGGCTGAATCGTCGGCGGCTGAATCGTCGGCGGCTGAATCGTCAATCGCCAGCAGTTTGCCGTGCAGGGTGCGGCCTTCGGCGAAGGGACGGGCCCCCTCGGGTTTCTCGTACAACTCCACTTCGACCGGGTCACCCGATTGGATGTCGCGGGTGGTGAACGGCCGCGCATTGGTGATGTACCAGAGTTCCTTGGCATACTCGGCTGCGGTGGCTGGATGGAGAAAGCGGCGAAACGAGTAAAGGAAATCGTGGGCGGTCACGGGCGAACCGTCGGACCATCGGGCCCCACGGCGGAGGAAGAACGTATAGGTCTGTTTATCGGGCGATAGTTCCCACCGCTCGGCAACGCCGGGAATGGGCTGAAGCGTCTCCGGGTGCCAGCGGCACAGGCCTTCAAAAAGAGCCCAGATGATGCGCCCTTCGGGCTGGCCGGTCGAGAGGGCCGGATCGACCGTTTTGATTTCGTCGCCGTTGCAGAAGGTCAGATCGGCCGGCGGGAGCGTGCCGAACGAAACGGCCCAAGCCATCAGTCCGAGGATGATAGCAACGATAGCAAGGCTGATAGTGCGGTGCATGACCCTGTTTCCGGCGGGGTGAGCGCAACCCATGTTCACATATGGTTAATTTAGGAAAGACATCGTTAGGCGAAATTCGGGCAAAACACCCCTTTGCAAACCAATTCCCATGCGATACAATGAAAGAACTCTTTGGTCAAGTGACCCTATTCCAATTCATTTCTGCTCCTTGCTTCATCGCGGTTGCTTGCATTAAGACCAAAGAGGAACCAGCCTTTTCGGCTTGCCTTGCCCCCTTTCCCTTCGTTGTATCCAGGGGACTGTTTGGGCACTTGCCGTAGGTTTTCTCCCAAGCAGGTACCGTAGCGTTGATCGCTACATGGGGCCGGCGGCCCGTTCCTCGTTTCGCCAGGGACGTTGCTCGCCGGTCCTTTTTTTGTTGCCGTGGCGATCGGTTCCGGTCTTCGCCGAAGGACTTGGCCGATGGGGGCTTGCACAGACGGACAAAAGGAACGATAAATCGCCGCTGCTGCCCTGGAACACCGTTTGGAAAGCACCGCAATGACTGCGTTTGTTCAAAGACGACACGAACCGCCTCGTGTTCTGGATCGCCCGCGCGAACTGATTGTTGCCTGCCCGCCCATGCGCAGTAACGTCAACCTTTCTCGCATCGTACGTGCGGCCGGATGCTGTGGGGTGCAACGTGTTATCTGCTGCGGTACCGCCAAACTGATTGATAAGATTGCACGCGATGCGGAGACAACCCTGCAACTCGAACGGCGCCGGACTCTTCCACCTGTGCTGAAGCGTCTGCGCGAAGACGGCTATCAGTTGGTAGGTCTGGAGCAGACGACCGGTTCGGAGTGTATGTACGAGTTTGCGTTCGATCGTCGTACCGTTCTTGTGGTGGGAAACGAGCGTTTGGGAATCGAACCGGACGTGCTGGCCCTGCTGGACCGTACGGTCGAGATTCCGGTGTTTGGCAATCCGCTAAGTTATAATGCCGCAACGGCTACCGCGATGGCGCTCTACGAATTCTGCCGGCAATACCCGCGCGGCTGAGCCCGAGCATTTGCCGCCGGCCTTCCAGACTGCCGTTGGCATTATGGAGAGGAATTCGGCAACGGTGCTTTCTGCGCCGGGGGCCCAACGTCTCTCGCATCGGCTTCTGGCGGTTCCGGCGGTAAGGGGCCAAACCCAGCGCCTACCTTGTTGGGCAGGTCGCGACGCGAGAAGACCGGCTGGGCCGGCACCGGATGGAAACGAGGGTACATCGAACACGGCGTGCGGATCGGGGGCGGCGGCGGAGGCGTTAGCAGCCGACCCAGGCCGGCCAACAGCCCGCCACACGGCCAACAGCACGTCCCGCACCTGGCTGGCCCACAACAACTTGGGGCGTCGTCACACGTAACGCACGCCGGGCCTTCCGCTTCGCACGCGGCAGCCTCACAACTCGCCCCTGCCCCTCGATTCATCTCCAGAATCCATTCGCTTCGTAATCGGAACCCTCGCCCGGGACCGTAAGGGCAGCAACAGCCCGACAGGGCAAAGGACATCAGGCAGACGGCAAGCACGAATGCCAGCCGGCGAATCGGCAGTGATACAGACACCGAAACCCCCTACCTTTTAGGTACACAATTCCCTATGCGCCACAGGAGAGCCATCCACAGACACCTTCCGAAACGCATCCGGCATACTCGTTGCGGCTCGAAGACTACATATTCCGGCAGAATGGTCTTCCACCCGCCAAAACCAGGACGGACAGAACCTGCATCCTACCGTAGCGCAACGACGACACGCGGCGAGTATACCTTGGCATCGGTTGAGCACGTCCGGAAGATAAGAAATAATCGTTACAATTTACCTGACCCGCAAAGTCAACCATGCCAATAGCCAACTGACCACGGCTGCGGGCTTGGCAAGCCGGCCGATGGCCTTTTTCCGGCTCTTCCGTTTCTAGGTGCGAATGGCAACTCGTTGGAGTCCCGCCTTTGGCCGGAAAGGCCAAACCGCCTGAAGGCGGGACTCCAACCATGGCGGACTGCACCCAGAAACGGAAGAGCCTTTTTTCACAGCCGTGGAAGTCCGCTGCTACACCCTGCATCATCCACTCTCAGGTGGGGCAGCTTGTCGCAGCCGGACCGTTCAATTAGACTAGTGCGTTTGGGAATCCCGCAAGATGGCTTGCCGGACAGGGATTGAACTCCTGCGAATACGAGGGCGAACTGTGCCTGCTACGTGCGTTATCGGGCTCCAGTGGGGCGATGAGGCCAAAGGAAAGGTTGTCGACCTGCTGACCGAGCAACACGACATTGTGGTCCGCTACCAGGGGGGGGCCAATGCAGGCCACACCGTGGTTGCCGGTGGTGAGACGTACAAGCTTTCGCTGGTTCCCAGCGGCATCTTTCGGCCGAACGTCCAGTGTGTGGTCGCCGGCGGGACGGTACTCAATCCGGCCGCCTTTCTTCAAGAGATCGAAGGGCTGACCGCGCGCGGGGTAAAGGTCGAAAAGAACCTGATGATTTCCGACCGGGCGCACGTGATCTTCCCGTGGCATTTCGAAGAAGATCGGTTGATGAACGACCAGTGCTCCGACGGCGAGTCGATCGGCACCACATTGCGAGGAATCGGCCCCTGCTACCGCGATAAGGTAGGCCGATCGTGGGCCATTCGGCTCGGAGACATGTACCGCGACACGTTCCGCAAGCGGGTGGAGATGATCGTTGCGGCCAAGAAACGGCTGCTTGCCTCACTGGTCACCGAAGGCGAGCCGGCGACACTCGATGCCCAGGAGATCTTCCGGCAGTATACCGATTACGCCGAGCGGCTTCGTCCGTTTGTAACCGACACGACGGCCTACCTGCTCGATGCCATCGATGCCGACAAACGGATCCTCTTCGAGGGCGCCCAGGGCGCGTTGTTGGACATCGACCATGGTACGTTCCCGTTTGTTACCAGCAGCAACAGCTCCGGTGTCGGGATTGCAGCGGGGGCAGGCGTGCCGGGGCGTGTGATCACGAAGGTCGTCGGGATTGTCAAGGCCTACTGCACGCGCGTCGGGGGCGGTCCGTTTCCCACCGAACAGGACAACGAGATCGGGCAGCATATTCGCGACCGGGGCAACGAGTACGGGACCGTAACCCGCCGCCCGCGCCGTTGCGGGTGGTTCGACGTGGTCGCGGCCCGTTATACCTCGCGATTGAGCGACGTGGATGTTCTGGCGGTCATGCTGCTGGACGTCTTGAGCGAGCTGCCTGAGATTCGCGTCTGTACCGGCTATGAATTGGACGGCCGGCACACGGCCGATTTCCCCAGCCACGTCGACGACGTTCGCCGTGTCGCGCCGGTCTACGAGACGCTGCCTGGTTGGCGGCAGGATATCAGCCATATCCGCACGTTCGAGGAGTTGCCGGTCGAGGCGAAGAACTACGTTGGCCGGATCAGCCAGTTGGTCGGTAAACCGGTGGCGCTCGTATCGGTCGGGCCGGACCGGGAGCAGACCATTTTCGTCAAGCCGTAACGGCTGCGGCGGCGGACACGACAATCGTTCAGCGGATGCGGCGCACATAATTCGCAGTCCAGAAGATGGCCGACTCCATGCCAGAAACGCCTCTGCCTCCTCTCGATGTGCCGCCCCAGCGACGGCCGCGCCATATTGCCGCCATTATGGACGGCAACGGGCGATGGGCGCAACAGCGAGGCTTGCCGCGAATAGAAGGCCATCGCCGCGGGGCCGACAGCGTTCATGCCATCACCGAAGAATGCGCACGCCTGGAGATCGAGCAGATTACGCTCTACTGCTTCTCCAGCGAAAACTGGAAACGCCCTCGGCCCGAACTCGACTTCCTCATGGGGCTGCTGGTGCAGTATATGGCCGAACAGCGCGATGAGGTCATGCGTCGCGGCATTCGCGTCAGCGTAATCGGGCGGAGAGAAGGATTGCCTGCCGAGGCGATTCAAGAAATCGACAAGACCGTAACCGCCACACGCGGCAATACGGGGCTCCATGTCTGCCTGGCAATCAACTACGGCGGCCGGGCCGAACTGACCGATGCCGTCCGGCGTATTGCCCGGAAGGTCCAGCAAGGGGAAATCGATCCCGCCGAAATCACCGAGCAGACCGTCTCCAACCATCTGTACACCGCCGCCATGCCGGAGCCCGATCTGCTCATTCGCACGGCAGGCGAACTGCGAATCAGTAATTTCCTGCTCTGGCAGATCAGTTACGCAGAACTCTGGGTAACCGACTGCTTCTGGCCCGACTTCGGCGTGCCGCAACTGCATGAAGCCATTCGCGATTACGCACGACGCAACCGCCGGTTCGGCGGACTTGCAACCGACAGCAGCCCGGCATAGACCGCCTATGCAACGCATCCACCTGGTTGGCGCGCGCGGGGCAGGCATGCAGGCGTTGGCCGCCGTTCTGGCCGGTCGCGGATGCCGCCTGACCGGATCCGACTTGCTCGAAGGGACCATTCCATCGCCCGGCGGCGGCTCGGTTCCGATCGCCTGCGGCCATCACGCCGAACATCTACCAACCGATGCCGACCTGCTGGTCTACAGCGATGCCGTAACTGAGGCCAATCCCGAGTTGCGCCGGGCCGTCGAACTGGGCATTCCCTGCCGAAGTTACTTCCAGACGGTCGGCCAGTTGACCGGTGCGATGCAATGTCTGGCCGTCGCCGGAACGCACGGCAAGTCGAGCACGGTGGCCATGGCGTCCCAGGTGTTTACACACGCAGGGCGCGATCCGCTGGTCTTCTGCGGTGCGGCCAGACTCGGAGCCGCGTCGGCCGGACGCTTTGGGCAGGGGCCGATTGCGCTGGTCGAGGCGTGCGAGTTCCGCGCGAACTTTCTCCATCTCCAACCACAGCAGGCGGCCGTGCTGGGCATCGACCACGATCATTTCGACTGCTATCCGCAGAAGCAGGACCTGCTCGACGCATTTACTCGTTTTGTCCAGACCATTCCGCCGCAGGGATTGCTCATCGCCCGCGCCGATTGTGCCGATACGCAACGCGTCGCCGCGCGTGCGGCATGCCGGGTCGAAACGTTCGCACGGACCGGCAACGCAGATTGGCTTGCCGGTCGTTTGACCCACCGAGACGGATGTTACGCGTTTGAATTGGTTTATCGGGGCCGGCCTGCTTGCGAAATCCGGCTGCAGGTTCCAGGTGCGCATAACGTACGGAACGCACTGGCTGCCGCCGCGTTGGCCCATGCCAACGGAATTGCGCCCGAGTGCATCGGAACCGCGCTATCGCAGTTTGCCGGCCTGTCCCGTCGCCTGGAACGCCTGGGTACGTACGGCGATATCGCGATCATCGACGACTACGCCCATCATCCAACGGAGATAACGGCCGCCTTGCAGACGATCCGGCAGATGCATCCCGGCCGCCGGCTCTGGTGCGTCTATCAGCCTCACCAGGCATTGCGTCTGACCCGGCTACTGGCGGAAACGGCCGACAGCCTGCAAGCGGCCGACGCCGTTGTGGTGGCCGACGTATTCCGTGCTCGCGAAGGCGCTCCGATACCGGGCGAAGCGGACGCGGCCCAATTGGCCGTCGAACTGCAGCGGCGAGGCGTTGCGGCCTTCGCGCCTGGCGATGCCCCGGCAATCGTCTCTTCGCTTGCCACACAACTCAAGCCGGGCGACGTCCTGGCCACACTAGGGGCAGGCGATCTGCGCGCGGTGGCCGAGGCGGCAGGCGAGGCAATCGCACGACCTGGGACCGCTCCTCGCGTACCCCACGGTAGCGGAACCTGAACGTCAGCTTTTAGCAACGCCCGAGTGATGAGCGATGCTGCCCCGATTCTCTCTTCTGCGGAAGAGGCCGGTCATGGAATTGCCGAGTGACGCCAATCGTTGGGCGGTGCGATAGCGGTAGTATTTTAGGACCAAAGGCCAGCCTATGCCCCATCTTTTCATGCGCGACATCCTATTGATCTCCCGGAAGATTCAGTTACAACATGGTGCTTGGTCAGAAGCAAACGGCGCGCCAACAACAAAAAACACCTTCCGTTTGTAGGCGTGGTCATGGTTCGAGTCCCGCCTTCACGCGGTTTTCCCTTTCCGGCAGAAGCGGCACTCCACCGACTTGCCATTTGCACCGGGAAAAGGAAGAACCCACAAAAGGCATGTGCCGCCCGGACAGGCCGTGCTATGCTCCGGATTGCCCGGCAACTATCCTGGGGCCCGTGACATGGTGTCGCCCCGACCGCGACAGTATCCTGCCACAATATATATAGCCTATGCCCTGCGTCGCGGCCTGCCGCCCGGCACAAAACTTGCAATCATCCGGTTTGCCGGCATGGTCCGTTGTCTCGCGTCCACCGTAGGACCGGCGGCCCGGGTCGGTGATAGTCGAAGCGTCTTTAAGATTCAGAGCAGAGAATCAGGGAAAGAATGGACACACACGTCGATCGCGAACGGGGCAGGCTGAATGCGATTCAGCACATGATGTTGCAGTGGAGCCAAACGCATCCCTACAATGCCTGCCATCTCTACAAGCTGGCCGGAAGAGCCGATGCCGAGCGGCTCCAGGTTGCGGTGCAGGACGCCTTCGCCTTCAATCGGCTGGGGGCCGTAGAACTCGCCGAAGACGGCCGCCACTACACGATCGCAACAGGTAGCGCGCCGGATATTGAGGCGCCGGAAGGCACCGGCGACTCGGATGACGATGTTCGCCGGCATGTGGCCCGAGCGCTGAATCGGCCGTTTCCCCGGCCTCGTTGCCATCCCCTGCGATTCGCTCTGATTCCCTACGACGCGAACTCTCATTGGCTGGCGGCTACATACGACCACTGGACCGCAGATAGTGTCGCTTCGCGGCTCGTGCTCCGGCATGTACTGGGACGCTACCTGGGGCTCGAAATACCAGCCAGCTCGCAGCCCCTTACGAGCTACACGGGCACCTACCGCGATGCATTCAAGGGGGAATTGGGGTGGAATCGGGTGATCCCGTCGGTACTGAATACCGTCCGCCGGTCCGTTTTCCAATCGCCCACAGCCCACCCGGCCTGTTTCTCCATGAGCGACATGACGGTCGACTATCGGCTTTGCTCCACGGCGCCGGGTACGGTTGCCCGGTTGCGGAAGTATGCTCGCTCGCTCGACGCCACGGTTCATGATGTGATGCTTGCCGCGCTGGCCCGCGCGCTGGCCCGGCATTTGCCCCGGCGGTTGTGGCGGGGTCGCCCCCGCGATGTGGCACTGGGCACCATTGTCAATACACGGCCGGATGCTTCGGCCGATGTGAACGAAATGCTCGGCGCGTTTCTAGCCTATCACGTCGTACGGTCGAGTCCCGATACGGCCGGATCGTTTGAGGATGCCGTTCGCCAAATCCATGCCTTGACCGCAGCCACCAAGGCAAAACGCGGTCACCTCAATTCGCTGGTCAGCATGAAGCTCTCGGCGGCAATCTGGCCATACCTGAAAGAAGCGGCGCGCCCACACTTCCTGCGAAGGGTCCTTCCGCTTACCGCCGGAATCTCCAATGTTGTATTGCGCGACGGCTGGCTCGGCGCGCCGACGACCGATCGGATTCTCGGCTACGCCCGCGCTGCATCGACCGGCCCCATGGTGCCCCTGGTACTGTCGCCCACGACAGTGGGAAATGAGATGAACTTGGGTCTCAGCTTCCGGGTTACCGCATTCTCGTCTGCCAAGATCGATGCGATTCAGTCCATGCTTCTGGAGCAGCTCGACGGCGTTGGCCGGCCTTCGGTTGGCGTGTGGCCGACGGATCGGATTCCGACCTTGCGTCCGGCCCTCTGCAAAGACCGGCTCACTGCGGCGTGATTCCGCCGGAACGCTTCCCTTTCCGGTTTTTCCGGCATCCGATTTGCAATGACCTTGCGCCTTTCTGCGGCCCGCCGGCCTCGCGTCCCGCCGGTACCGCGTAGATACGTTGTGTGAGGTTCGAAGTGCCCCTAAATCCGTGTAATATAACGGCTCCATCTGTGATATATAACGGCCCGCCCGCGTCTGGCGATGGATCCAGCGACGGCGGTGCTCCGGCCTCCGTGGTAACGGGTATCTGGCGGGAGGCTTCTCGCCATGTCGGGATCGAAGAATCAACCGTTGCGATTGCTCACATTCTCAAAGAAATAGTGTCCTTGCGGTGCATCGTGGTGCGCAAGTTCGACTTGGAAAAGAATGCGATCGAGACGGTTGCCCTGGCGGACGAGGGCGACAGAAGGGGGGGCTCCTCTTCTCGGACGGTGCTTTCCGACGTGCAGTTCGCCAGGTTGACCGCGTGGTGTCGCCGACGGTGCGCTGCTCGGCGCAGCGACTGCGCAGGGGAAGTCCCTTGGGACCTTCTGACTCCTCAGGGGATCGCAGGGGATCTGGTCGCCGGCCCGCTGACTGACCAGGAGGGGGGATGTGGGATTCTGCTCCTGGCTGCGGGCGAGGATGTACAGAAGCCTCTCCACCTGGAACTGGCCCAGGCTTTGCTCGAACCTTTTTCGGCCGCGCTGGAAAACGATCGGCGGCTGCGAGTGATGGCGACCATGCAGGCGGCGGCCGAGGCCGACAAGCGTTCCCTGCTCACACGGCTGGGGCGCAAGGAGCTTTCTGACAGTGTCGTGGGCGCCGACTCGGGCCTCCGCGCCGTTATCGAACGCGTGGAACTGGTGGCCAGGTCGGACGTACCCGTGCTCGTCCTGGGCGAGACGGGGACCGGCAAAGAGGTGATGGCCCGGATGATCCATACCCAGTCGTCGCGGGCAAGCGGCCCGTTTCTGCGGATCAATTGTGGCGCGATCCCTCCGGAACTGATCGACTCGCAACTGTTCGGGCACGAACGAGGTTCGTTCACCGGCGCCGCACAAACCCGTCAGGGCTGGTTCGAACGCGCGAACTGCGGAACACTGCTCCTGGATGAGGTGGGCGAACTTCCCCTGGCGGCACAGGTGCGGTTGCTCCGGATTCTGCAAGACGGTTGGCTGGAACGCGTGGGCGGCCACGATCCGATCCACGTGGATGTACGGATTGTGGCGGCAACCCATCGCGACCTCGCCGCCATGGTGACCGAAGGGACCTTTCGCGAAGACCTCTGGTATCGGTTGGCCGTCTTCCCGATCTCTCTGCCGCCCTTGCGAGACCGGCAGGAGGACATCCCGGAGCTGGCGCGGCATTTCGCCCGGCGCGCCGCCACGCGATTCGTGCTGCCCGAGTCGATGCCGTCATCCGAAGATATCCGGCTTCTGACGGCCTATGCATGGCCCGGAAACATTCGAGAGCTGGCGTCCGTCATCGATCGGGCGGCCATTCTGGGCGACGGACGAGGACTCGAGGTGGCCAAGGCGCTTGGGGGCGCCACAGCAGCGAGCACGAGCGCCGGAGCGAAGAAAACCCCGAGCCTCACGACACACCCTACGGAAGCAGCAACCATCGTTTCGCTTGCCGAAGCCAACCGGCGGCACATCGAAACAGCATTGACCGCCACGCACGGCCAGATCGAAGGCCGTCGCGGCGCCGCGGCCATTCTGCAGGTCAACCCCCACACGCTGCGCGCCAAGATGCGCAGGCTCGGAATCGATTGGGCCCGCTTTCGGCAGGCCGCCGATGTCTGATCGCCTCTGCACGCGCAATACTCCTCCGATCGCAACCGTTCCCAGGCGACTGTTCCCCTCGTATGCCGTGGGGAGAATGGCTTGCGCCACCGACCCGTGAACGGCTACCTGCAATCGTTGCCAGCTTGACGACGGCTTGCGGCATCGATGGCGAACTTGACTCGACCCGAACGCACTCTCAACCTGGCGACGGTTGCCGCTTCCATCACGAGTTCGATTCCTTGTGCCGCCCGTGATGGAGCGACCGGCGCCCGTCATATCGCGCGGCGCGCGCCCGGCAATGATCACGGCGGCGAGCGCAGATGCTCGCCCGTACGCGATATTTGCCGCGTATTTCGGCCAGTTCAAGGAGAGTCCCGTTTATCAACCGAAGTGGCGCGACAGTTGCACTGCGATTGCGGCGTCTCAATTTCAAGATTGTCACGCAACGAAGGCGCGACAACCGTCACCTGAAGGAGTTCCTATGATCCACACCATTTCCGTCCTCAGCGGCCACGGGAAGAATGGCCACACCAACGAGTCGTTCGACCGGATTGACATGCACATGGGGCAGGTTGTCAGCATTGTCGGGCCGACCGGCTCGGGCAAGACGACGCTGATCAACGACATCGAACTGTTCGCCAACGCCGATACGCCGAGCGGTCGCCGCATCCTGATCAACGGCGCGACGCCCCCGGCCGACTTCCGCTACAATCCGGCCCGAAACCCGATTGCACTGATCACCCAGCACACGACGTTCCTTTCGGACCTTCCGGTGCAGGAGTTCCTGTTGACGCACAGCCGGGTGCGAAGCGGCAACGACGGCAACGCGAGCGGGTTGGTCGCCGAAGCCATCGATTTCGCCAACCAGTTGACCGGCGAACCGATCGACCCGGACCATCGAATGACCGAACTCTCCGGCGGGCAAACACGCGCCCTGCTGATTGCCGACGCCACGATCATATGCAGCACGCCTGTCGTCCTTCTGGATGAGGTGGAGAACGCAGGCATCCACCGGACGCGGGCGGTGCAGTTGCTTCGGCAGCATCGGAAGATCTTCATCTTCGTAACCCACGATCCGCGCATCGCGCTGCTCTCGGATTTCCGCCTGGTCATGCGCAACGGCTGCATTACGAAGGTGCTTTACACCAGCGAGGAAGAGCAGGCAATTTCCATCCAGGTGAACCGCCTGGACGACGCGCTCTCGGCGCTTCGCGAGAAACTGCGGCAGGGCCAACGTCTCAACGCAGGTGAATTGGAGGTGGCGGCATGAGGCTTGTCGTATGCGCCGGGCCGGCCACGACCGGCAAAACGTCCGTTCTCCGCCATATGATCCGGAAGTTCCTGCAGGCGGAACGGCAGGTGGCCTTCCTGAAACTGGACGTGCAGTACGCTGACGAAGATGAACTCCTCGCCGCCGAATTCAACATTCCGACGCGCAAGGTCTACTCGGGCGAGCTTTGCCCGGACCACTGCCATGTGATGGTCCTCAGCGATGCATTGCAATGGGCCGAGAAGGAAGGCGCAGAAATCCTACTGGTCGAAACGGCCGGCCTCTGCCTGCGCTGCGCGCCTTACGTCGATGGCGGCTTGGGTATGATCATTCTCGAAGCAACCAGCGGGATGAACCTGCCGCTGAAGGTCGGGCCCATGCTCTCGCTGGCCGACATCGCCGTGGTGACGAAGACCGATCGCGTATCGCAGGCGGAACGCGAGGTCTTCCGGGCGCGCATTCAGGACGTTGCCCCCGAAGTGCTCGTGCGCGAGGTGAACGCACTGCACGGGATCGGAATCGATCCGCTGGTCGAGCAGACCCTGGAGACTCCCGAGGTCAATGGAACGCTCTACCTGCGAGGCAATCCGCCCGTCGGAACCTGTACGATCTGTGTGGGCAAGAAAGAGATTGGCTGGCAATCGCACTTCGGCGTGGTTCGCGCACTGGAAAGCCAGACGTTCTACCGCGGCGAATAGCACGAGAACTCGCCGCCCTTGTCTACCGGATAAACACCCATAACGTTAAACAGGAACGATCTTCCCATGAACGAGATAACCAACATTCAACTTCCCGGCCTCGACTGCGGCATGTGCGGATGCCGCACGTGCGAGGAGTTTCGCGAACGACTGACCGCTGCGCCTGAACTGCTGCGCCGCTGCATCCATCTTTCCAAAGACAGACGCTTCGCCGGCGTCGCGTCCGTAGGGGCAGACAAAACCGGCCATGACGCCGCACACGCATCATCCGCCGGCGGCCCGCACATATCATCGCAGACGGTGACTGCTCGGCGCACTGCTGCGGCGTGCGGCCCCTGTTCCGCAGCGGCGCAGGGCGGGTGTGCGGCTCGGCCGCATGCAGAAGCGCGCCCGGCAGATGCCTTCGCGCACCCGGCATGGCGCGACCACCTGGGACGCGAGTTCGATTTCTACCTGGAGCATTTCCCCGAGGAGCCAGGGCCGCGCGAAATCATCCTTCCGCACAACCCGATGCTGGTGCGAGAACTCGATATCCAGAAAGGTGATATTCTACTCGGCCGGCCGCTGGGCATGTCGTGCGGCTGCCCGATCACGCATTGCGGCGTGGTCATGGAGGTGGACCAGCGCACCGGGGTCATGGCCTGGTGCGTGACCGGCCCTCTCGAGCCGCGCAAGCACGGAGCCAAGGACCTTGGCTACTACATTGCCGAAGGCTACGAAGGACTTGTGACCGAGTCGCGCAGCGAGTTGAAACTGGGAATGCGCTACTTCTTTCAGCCGAGAATGTGCATGCTTCAGTGGCGGCACAGCGGACTGCTGAATTACCTTGCACAAAATGAGGACGGCTACCAGATCCGTGTCGAAGGCCTCTGGATCGGGTAAGACGCGCGACAACACGTCTGGCCCGGATTATTCACGATAGGTAGGGTGAAACAAGCCGCTTCCTTGGTGGGTCATCGGTCGCCGGTGTCGGCGTTTTCCCAAGCGGCGGGTTGGAAATCAGCTCGGTTGCGGCTTGTGCGGACCCACCAATGATTTACGCGACCTTGACCCCTACGTAAATGGATAATCCGGGCTGGCGAACTCCAAACGGACATTCGGTTATGCAGGCGGCGACTCGCTCCGTTCGGCAAGCTTACGTGCTCAGACTGAAAACGCCACCACCGACCCTGACCGAAGGAGCCCTGTGAGGCCGCTTGTAGTTGCCAAACATCGCTCCACCGGGATAAACCCGGGCGGTGGCGTCTTCAGTTTGAGTTACGTGGATTGCTTCGCGCGACTGCCGGCCTTGGGACGCCATTTGCGTTTCGACGCGGAACGGGCCGCCGCCTTGCGCTTTCCGGTTGAAGAACCGGGACGCCTGCAACGCGGCTGGCCGCCGCGTTTCGGTTCGCCAGGTTCGTCCTCGGAGAACGCTTCCGAACGTGGGCCAACCGGCAGCTTCTGTTTTGTGGCCGCCTCGATCGCCCGCAGGGTGGCGTGTTCCTGGCGACTGCAGAACGATACGGCAACGCCCTCGGCGCCGGCGCGTCCGGTCCGACCGATCCGGTGGACGTAGTTCTCCACCTCGTCGGGCAAGTCGAAATTAACCACGTGGCTGACATTCTCCACGTCTAGTCCGCGCGCCGCGATGTCGGTGGCGACCAACACGGGCGGTCGCGGCGACTTGAATCGTTTGAGTACCCGCTGGCGCGCATTCTGGCTCTTGTTGCCGTGAAAGGCATCGGCGGCAATGCCTGCCTTTGCGAGCGTTCGCACCACCTGGTCCGCCCCATGCTTGGTGCGGGTGAATACGAGTGTCCGCGTCCACGGGTTCCCTTGCAGCCATTCGGTCAGCAGATCCCGCTTCTTGTTCTGCGCAACGAACAGGACCGATTGCCGGATCTTATCGACCGTGGGCGACTGCGCCGCGATGCGTACTTCAACGGGTTCGTGCAGCCACTGGCCTGCAAGGTCTCGGATACTGCCCGGCAGCGTTGCCGAGAACAGAAGCGTTTGTCGCTCCGTCGGAACCCGGGCAATAATGCGTTTCAGGTCGGGCAGAAATCCCATGTCGAGCATGCGGTCGGCCTCGTCGAGGATAAGCGTCTCGACATGCGCCAGATCGACGTGTCCCTGTTGCATCAGGTCGAGCAGCCGGCCAGGTGTGGCGACGACAATGTCCACGCCGCGGTTCAGGTCGCTCACTTGCCGATTCTGGCTGACGCCGCCGAAAACGACGGTCTGCCGGATCGGCGTATGGCGGCCATAGGTCGCAAAGCTGGCGTGAATCTGAATGGCCAGCTCACGCGTCGGAGCAAGGACCAATGCACGAATCTTCCGCCCCCGACCGTTCACGCGACAAGGCTTCCCGGCCAGCCGATGCAACGTGGGCAGGGCAAATGCCGCCGTCTTCCCCGTGCCCGTTTGGGCACAGCCGAGAACGTCTCGGCCTTCGAGGACAGCGGGGATTGCTGCCGCTTGGATTTCGGTGGCGATGGAGTAGCCATTTCGCTCGACGGAGCGCAGCAGGGGTTCGGCGAGGCCGAGGTCTTCAAACTTCATGTACAAACCTTATCAGGGGGGAGTTACCAAATCCAACCCCTGTAACCCCAGGAATCGACGACACATCGATTCCGCAAGTTGTCCCAAAGGGGGGGCTAGAATACCGGCAGACACGCTACACACTCGTCAAACAACGGTCGACTTCTGGAGTCAATAGCGTGATTGAGCAGATGGTAGAGCGATTGGCCGAAAACGGCCAATCGATGCAAGAGGGCACGGCCAAACCGAAACCACCTGCATTCTTCTGGCCCTATTATACACGATGGCTGGCAATTTGCAAGTGTGTCGAACGCACATCGTCGATTTCTCTGGTAACGCCTGCCACGCCACTTGGCTCTTGAGGAGGCGGCGCGCCGATGACGATTGAACCACTTTCATGCGAAACGGATACCGATTGGGGCCGCACGGGTGCGATTCGACACCCCCGTAAACCGAGGTCCGCCTTGTCGCGCGGCGGCAATGTGCGTACCCTACAAGCAACCAGAAAACCTGCGCCGCTTGCCTAGCCAAACGATGCAATCTTCGGCTATTATTCTCACGACATCGATCCTTAATTACGGAAAATGCGCAATATGGGAAACTTTACTGGATTCGAGAAGATCGTCCGAAGCGACGAACCCCTGGCCATGCACACCTGGTTTCAACTGGGAGGAGCTGCCGAACTGTTCGCCGAGCCTCGCAACCCGGATGAACTGGTCGGCCTGATCCAACGCTGCGCCCAGGAAGATGTGCCCGTACGGTTGCTCGGCGGCGGCTCCAATATCCTCGTACGCGACCGGGGCGTGCCGGGAATGGTCATCCGCCTTTCCGATCCGGCTTTCGGCGCCATTCAAGCAGGTCGTGGCGAACTCACCGCCGGCGGCGGCGCGCCGCTGGGCCAGGTGGTTACCACCGCCTGCCACAATGGACTGGCCGGCCTGGAAACCCTGATCGGGATCCCCGGAACGCTTGGCGGGGCGCTTCACGGCAATGCCGGCACCCATGCCGGCGACGTCGGCCAATGGGCGGCCAAGGCAACCGTCGTGACCAGCACGGGCGACATCCTGCAACGCACCCGCGACGACATGCACTTCAGCTACCGAGACAGTAGCCTCGACGACCTGGTCATCCTCGAGGCTGTCTTCCAGTTGGAAGAAGAGGATCCGGTCGACCTCGCTCGCCGCATGCAGAAGACGTGGATCCTCAAGAAACAATCGCAACCGCTGGGCCATCAGAGCGCCGGTTGTGTCTTCAAGAACCCGCGCGGAGTGAGTGCCGCCGAACTGATCGACGAGGCCGGCTTGAAAGGGACACGGATCGGTGGGGCCGTGGTCAGCGACCGGCATGCAAACTTCATCATCGCCGAGCCCGAATGCACGGCCCAGGACGTCATGCGCCTGATCGACCTGATTCGCAGCCAGGTCCACGAACGATTGGACGTGGAACTCGAGCCCGAACTGGAAATCTGGTAGCCTGCCCGGCCGATTGCCATGTGTGCAGCCAAAAAAGCCTCGAAAAGCCCGGTTGGCCCCGTGGGCGATCTGGTCGTGTGGGCCTTCGGCCCCGGACGCGCAGTTGCCGCCAGCCTCCTGGTCCTGGGCGCCTTCCTCTTCGCTTGGTGGGCCGTATGGCGGCACGTGGGGCCCGAAGTCGTTCAATCCGAACGCTACCTGTTGAAGCCGGATGCCCTGCAAATCCCCACGCAGCCCGATTGGATTCCCGGCGACCTGCGAGCAGAAGTCTACCAGTCAATCAAACTCGGCGGGCCGATCAACCTGCTCGATGATGAACTGGGCCCACGTGTTGCCGAGGCCTTTGCACGCAACCCGTGGATCGAGCAGGTTGTTGAAGTACGGAAGCTCCCCTCAGCCGCCGTGCAGGTGGACCTGAAGTACCGTCGGCCGGTGTGCGTGGTGAAAGCAGGCGAACGACTGCTGGCCGTTGACCACCGGAGCATTCTTCTGCCGGTGGACGGCATGACGCCGAGCGAACTGGAACGCTATCCTCAGTTGGTCGGCATCGATAGGCCGCCGGTGGCCATTCCCGGCGAGCCGTGGGGGAGTGCGCGCGTGGCCGGTGGCGCCGCGATTGCCAACGTGCTTGCGAAGGTTTGGGACGCCTGGCATCTGACGCGAATCGTCCCGTTCCCGGTCATCACGCAGGATGGCCGCGAGCAGACCCACTACAGCCTGTTCACCATCGGCGGCACGCGTATCACCTGGGGACTTCCGCCCGGATTGGAAACTCCCGGTGAAATCAGCACGCAAGAGAAGCTCGCACGCCTGACCGTTTACTTCAGTCGGCACGGCACCTTCGACGGTCCAGCCGGCCCCTTGGACCTCGACGTTCGCTCGTTGCCAGGACTGTAGGCTGGAGTCCCCGCTTCAGCTCGAAAGCCCTGGCGTCCTGAGGGCAACTTGTCATTCGAGACAATTTCGCCTCGCCCGCCGCAGATGGGCAAGTCGGTCCAATTCGTCCTCCGATGCCCCCACCTTCAATTCGCCCAAGACGGCCTTCAATTCGTCGAGGTGCTGGCCGGTAGCCGTGTGGATGACAACGGCTCGGCCTTTTCCTGCACTCTGAACCTTCCTGACACCATGCCCAAACCCCTTGAGCCGCCGCTTGACTTGGGAGGCGGGCAGGTCCACGTACAGCAAATCGCCTTTCGGATCACTCATCATACACCGCCAGCCAAACGGTCGAGGCACCGGGTGTCGTCCACCCAACCCGATGGTCTTCTGCAGGGGAAGCAACCGCGTCGGCCAACCTTCCTGATTGGAAAGGAGCAGGCAGACAATCCAATCACTCACAAATCTAAGCCTAGCAGCGAGGGCCATGGAGGTCAATCCGAAGGCGTGAACGGCAAGATTTCCTGACGGCCAGGTAACGGGCGGCAAGATGCGAAAAAAACGGCGAGCCGGGGCGCAGGGGCTCCGACTCGCCGTGGAGTTCATCCGACGCGTGACGCGACGACTACGTGGGGTATTCCTGGTTGGTGACCAGGCCCGGCAACGGATAGGGATACTGCCCGTCTTTGAACTGCACGGGGGCGGGTGAGTCCATGGTGAAGTTGCCTACCTCGGGCGCCATCTCGTGCGGACAATTGAGAGCCTCGTCGTAAGTGACGATCCGGCCGGTGTGTGCCGACATGCGGCCCATGGACGTCACCAGGCTGGCCCGGGCGCCGCGTTCGACCTCGTTGTACGGCTTGTCGTCGCGAATCGCATCGACCAGGTCTTCCCATTCCATCTGGTAGGGGTTCGGTTCAGGCTGGGGGAACGCCCAAATCTGCTTTTCCGCCCCAAAGGTCTGATCGGAGAACGTACGTACCCGACCCGGCGTGTGGGCCGAGGTGGAGACAATGGCCGTCCCCTTCGCACCATGCACGTAACTGGCAAACTCGTTGTGACAGCCGGGCATCTGGCGACCGTAATAGAACAGCTTGGCGCCGTCCGGATAGGTGTACTCGATCGAATACGTGTCGAAGTTCTGGTCGACCCGATCGCCGCGATAATGCCGCCCGCCGAGTGCATGGGCGGAAACGGGCCATGCGTCCTTCATCCAGGAGAGTTCGTCGATCTGGTGGATGTAGAAATCGCTGTAGACACCGCCCGACGCCCAGATGAAGCTATGGAAATGCCGAATCTGGTACAGCAGTTCGCTTTCGCCTTCCTTGGGCGGACCGCAGAATCCGCCGCCGCCGCTCATGCGGTAGCCACGCATGGCGATGATGTCGCCGATCTCGCCGGCCCGAATCCGATCGTACAACTCACGCCGGCCCCGGCAGTGACGCACCATCAGACCGACACCCACCTTCAGATTCTTCTCGTCCACCTTCTTCGCCAGCTCATACATCTTCCGCGTCGTCGGCCCGTCGACCGTCACCGGCTTCTCCATGAATACGTTCAGCCCCTTGGCAATCGCGTATTCCAGGTGAACGTGCCGGAACGCGGGTGGCGTTGCCAGAATGACCACGTCGCCAGGCTTCAGGCAGTCCATGGCCTTCTTGTAGCCGTCGAACCCGACGAATCGGCGGTCTTCAGGCACGTCGGTTGTGTCGCCAAACTGCTTGCTCAAGTGTTTGTATCGGTTCTGAACCCGGTCCTCGAACACATCGGCCATGGCCACCAGCTTCATGGGCCCTCGCTTGACCGAAAGCGCATTGGCCGCCGCGCCGGTGCCGCGACCGCCGCAACCGACAAGGGCTACCTGGATCGTGTTGTCCTCTCCTGCATGAACATGCGGCGCGACACTGGCCGCAACCGCCGTTGCAGCCGCAGCCTGGCCCGTCCGTTTCAGAAACTCACGGCGCGAGGGATTGTTCCGAGGCGACTCACTCATGGAAGCTCTCCTGGGGATTGGTGAACAAAATCAGAATCGGCATGCTCCTGCCGAATTGTAGGTAACCTTCAGGCGGAAAGACTGTGAAACGAGGCAGGGTTCCGGGAACGATTGTCGGCAGGCGGCGCCGACAAGAGGCCACTTGCCAGTCCTGGATTCGATTATAGGACCGCGACCTCGCCGACTGCAAGCGCATTATCGCAGCAAGGCATCAATTCAGGGGGGGCAACGGGTGGCGCGGTCGTGTCGGCTGTGCGCTTTCTTTCGTCTTCCTTGATGTCGGCAGCACCAATATCCCGTCCGCGCCGCTGGCTTCGCAATCGGCATGTCGCCGAAGGGGACGGATTCACTTCTTTCTGTGTTTTACCCTTGGACGGCACATCGCGCCGTTTCAGCGCGCAGTGTCCCTCGCCCATAGCGCATCAAGGTTTGGTCTTCCTCAGGAAAGTAGACGAAGCACGTCTTGGCAATGCCGGAGAATCTTGCCTCGCATGGGGGCGATGGGGGTGGTTGACGCACTGAGAGACCCCTCGTAGACTGGCAGCCGTATGTCTTGTGAACAAACCCCACACCATTGGGGTAATCCATTTACTCAATGTGCGGATGAATATGGCCCAATCTGATTCCAACCTCGAAAAACTGGCTGTTGATACAATTCGGACGCTTTCGATGGATGCCGTGCAGGCGGCCAACAGCGGACATCCCGGCACGCCCATGGCCCTGGCGCCGGTAGCGTACTTGCTCTATCACGGAGTGCTTCGGTACGACCCGGATCGGCCCGACTGGCCGAATCGCGACCGCTTTATCCTCTCCTGCGGGCATGCCTCGACCTTGCTGTATTCCATTCTGCATCTGGCCGGGGTGAAGCAGATTGGCCCGGACGGTCAGCCGACCGGCGAAGCAGCGGCGCCGCTGGAGCATCTGCGCAAGTTCCGCCAGCTCCATAGCCGATGCCCGGGGCATCCGGAGCATGGCACTACCTCTGGCGTCGAGACGACCACGGGGCCCTTGGGCCAGGGCATTGGAAACAGTGTAGGCATGGCCGTGGCATCCCGCTGGTTGGGCGCGAACTACAACCGGCCCGGATTCGATCTGTTCAACTTCGATGTCTACGCCCTGTGCAGTGACGGCGACCTGATGGAGGGGCTCTCCAGCGAAGCGGCTTCCCTGGCCGGACACCTGAAACTCTCGAATCTGTGCTGGATTTACGACGACAACAAAATCACCATCGAAGGTTCCACCGAACTGGCCTTCAGTGAAGACATGCCCACGCGGTTCCGCGGCTACGGCTGGAACGTGATTACCGTCGACGACGTGAACGATCTGGCGGCGATGCGTGCGGCATTCGATACGTTCCGCGCTACCAACGATCGGCCGACGCTTATCGTCGTGAAGACCGTCATCGGCTACGGGGCGCCCAATGCCGCCGGTACGCCCGAAGCCCACGGCGCTCCGCTGGGCGACGAGGAGATCCGCCTGGCCAAAAAGGGCTATGGGTTGCCCGAAGACGAACAATTCTACGTGCCCGATGAAGTACGCAAGCACTATGACGACCGGTCCGACATGCCCGGTCCGACACTTCGGGCCGAGTGGCAGACCCAATTCGATGCCTACCAGAAGGAATACCCGGAACTGGCCCGGCAGCTTCAGATGATATGGGCCGGTAAGCTTCCTGATGGTTGGGATGCCGATATCCCGATCTTCCCGGCCGATGCCAAGGGAGCGGCCAGCCGCGCGACGTCGGGCAAGGTACTCAACCAGGTGGCGAAGAATATCCCCTGGATGCTCGGCGGAGCGGCCGACCTGGCCCCTTCCACCAAGTCGAACCTGACGTTCGACGGGGCCGGCAGCTTCTCGGCCGAGAACTACGCCGGCCGCAACATGCACTTCGGCATCCGTGAGCACGCAATGGGCGCGGCGGTCAACGGTATGGCGCTGTGCGGCCTGCGGTCCTACGGCTCGACCTTCTTCGTATTCAGCGACTACATGCGGCCGTCGATTCGTTTGGCTGCGATTATGCGACTGCCGGTGCTGTACATCTTCACCCACGACTCCATTGGCGTGGGCGAAGACGGGCCGACGCATCAGCCGGTGGAGCAGCTTGCCGCGCTGCGGTGCATTCCGGATCTGGTCGTGCTCCGACCGGCCGATGCAAACGAGGTGGCCGAATGCTACCGCGCCGCCGTCGGACTGACCGACCGGCCGGCAGCCCTGGCGCTGACGCGCCAGAACCTGCCAACACTCGACCGCGAGAAGTACGCTTCCGCCAAAGGCGCTTGCCAGGGCGGCTATGTTCTGGCCGACTGCGATGGAACGCCCGAGGTGATTCTCGTCGGGGCAGGCAGCGAAGTGGCACTGTGCCTTGCCGCCTACGAACAACTTTCGGCCGAAGGTGTGCGCGTCCGTCTGGTCAGTATGCCCAGTCTCGAACTGTTCGCCGCGCAGCCGGAAGACTACCGCAATGCCGTCCTGCCGCCCGAGGTCACCCGGCGCGTGGTCGTCGAGGCTGGTGTTCCGCAAGGCTGGGAGCCCATCGTCGGTCCGGCCGGCACATTCATCGGCATGAGGAACTTTGGCATTTCCGCCCCCTGGAAGCAGGTGTTCGAGCACTTCGGCATCACCGTTAAAGGTATCGTCGCCGCAGCTAAAGGCTAGGCCGAATCGCTATGGCATCCGATTCGTTTGCACCGCTATTGCAGCAATTTCGAGAGGCCATTGCCGGGTGCCGGCAGTTGTACAAAGCCGCAGGCCGGGAATGCGTGGAGCAGTATCCGCACCTGCTCTCGGAAATGCCGGGCGAGTTCCTCAAGCGGATGGACGATCTGCACAAAGGCCTGCTCATAAAAATCTACATCAGCGTGGCCGAAGCGGATCGTCACTGGAGTATTGAAGAACAGGAGATGGCGGGGGTCCTCTTCGGTCACTTGTGGAATCGTTCCATGGAAGGCGAACAGCTCCGCGAAGCGGCCCGATACGTTTCCCGGCAGGCGAAGGAGCTGGACTGGTATGCCTTGGTTCGGCCCTTCGGGCAGATCGCTCCGTTGCGCAATCGGATTGGCGAATTGGAAACCATTGTCATGCGAACCGCCAATCTTGTGGCCAAGGCGGACGGTATGCCCGGCGAAGCGGAAACCCGCATGCTCTATTCCATCCAGGATGCCCTCACCCGGCACCTCCGCGGAATCCCGCTCGATGAGCCGGGCCGGCACGAAATGGCTTATGCGCTCGGTACGGAAGCGGTCCAGACCGTGCAGGCCGAGTCGCAGGCGGTGCGACGGCAGTGCGATCTGCCCAGCGATCCCGCTGCGAACGCACCGAAGAAGACACCGGAGCAAGTGCTGCACGAGACGCTCGCGCAACTCGACAATCTGATCGGACTGGACAACGTCAAGCATCAGGTCCATACGCTGGCCAACTATCTGAAACTGCAGCAGCAGCGCGAGCAACTCGGGCTTCCCGGAACCAAGATGAGCCTGCACATGGTGTTCACGGGAAATCCGGGGACGGGCAAGACGACGGTCGCCCGCATCGTCGGGCAGATCTTCGGCGCGATGGGGATTCTGAAGAAGGGGCACGTAGTCGAGACCGACCGATCGGGGCTGGTTGCCGCCTATGCCGGCCAGACGGGGCCCAAGACCAACGAACGTGTGGACGAAGCGCTCGACGGCGTCCTGTTCATCGACGAAGCGTACAGCCTGGTTTCCGAAGCCCGGGAAGATGCCTACGGGAACGAGGCCGTCCAGACGCTTCTGAAACGTATGGAGGACGATCGCGATCGGCTCGTGGTAATCCTGGCCGGTTATCCGGGGCCTATGCAACGGCTGCTGAGGAGCAATCCCGGCTTATCATCGCGGTTCAGCACGACGCTGGAGTTTGCGGATTATACGCCTTCCCAGTTGGGGCGCATCTTCCAGGCGATGTGCGACAAGAACCACTACGACATTCCGGGAGCCACACAGCTTCGGCTTCTGCTGGGACTGCGATGGCTTTACCAACGGCGCGATGAACATTTCGGGAACGGGCGGCTGGTGCGGAACGCCTTCGAAAGCGCAATACGTCGGCTTGCCAATCGCGTGGCCGAGGCGCCCAAGTTGACCAAGGAACTGCTGACGGTCTTTGAACCCAACGATATCGATCTGCCCGGCTGCACTCCGGACTTGTGGGAACGCCTGTTGGCGAAGGAGTGGCAGTTCCGCGTGTTATGTCCCGGTTGCCGCCAGGAGAGCACCATTCCCGCCGTCTATCTGGGCCGGCGCGTGAAGTGCAATTTGTGCGGGCGACGGTTTCGGGCCAACTGGGGCGAACCCTGTTGAGCCGGAGTGCAGCAACGGACTTGTTCTCGCGATTCATAACGGCGCCCTTTCACGCCTGCCCGCCCCCAGGAACCCGCCGTCTTCGCCCCGGCAGGGGCGCGAAGGCTGTAGCTACGGGTGGAGCGCGGTCCGACGACAGTCGGACCAAGCGAAACCCGTGGTTGCCTATCCCCCTGGGCGGCGGGCGCGGCCGGAACTACAATAGATACCTTTCTTTCCAGGAGACGTAATCGATGCATCCCACTTTGCAGAACCTGTTGGCCCATACTCCCGTACTGACCGACGGCGCCTGGGGAACCCAGCTTCAGTTGCGAGGGTTGACCACCGGTGCGTGCCCCGATGCATGGAACCTGGAGAAGCCGGACCTGGTCGAGCAGGTTGCCCGGGCGTATGTCGAAGCCGGCAGCCGGATCGTCCTGACGAATACGTTCGGCGCCAATCGCTTCACACTGGAACGTTATGGCATGGCGGAAAAGGCGGCCGAGATCAATCGGACCGGTGTGGAAATCTCGCGCCGGGCGGCGGCCGATTCGGCCCTGGTCTTCGGATCGATCGGGCCCAGCGGCAAGATGCTCATGATGGGAGACGTTGCCGAGGACGATCTGCGGGCCGCGTTTGCCCAGCAGGCCGCCGCCATGGCCGAGGCCGGCGCAAACGGCATTGTGGTCGAGACGATGTCCGATGCCGCCGAGTTGAAGCTGGCCGTGGCCGCAGCGAAAGATACCGGGTTGCCCGTGGTCGGATGCATGGTGTTCGATTCGGGGCCAGCGAAAGATCGCACCATGATGGGAGTCACGATCGAGCAGGCGGCCGAGGCCCTTTGCGAGGCAGGCGCCGACGTGGTGGGGAGTAATTGCGGGCGCGGGATCGCCGGCTTCGTCGACGTTTGCCGGCGACTGAAGGCTGCAACCGATCGGCCCGTATGGATCAAGGCGAATGCAGGCCTGCCGGAGGTGGAGGATGGCAAGACAGTCTACCGGCAGACGCCCGAGGAATTCGCATCCTATGTCCCGCAACTGGTCGAGGCCGGCGCAAGCTTCCTTGGCGGCTGTTGCGGCACAACGCCCGACGTGATTCGAGCCGTAGCCAAGGTTCTGGCAGGCTGAACATTCGGTCGTCCGGACAAATGCCTATTCCGCATTCGGCTCGGTGGGCAAGTCGATGGACGATTCGATCAGGACGG
The DNA here is from genome assembly GCA_040772845.1 of Thermoguttaceae bacterium. GTDB lineage: Bacteria > Planctomycetota > Planctomycetia > Pirellulales > Thermoguttaceae > PWXP01. Next base: position 5,330,317 of record JAXGXG010000001.1, on the reverse strand, counting down.
CCTTGTGGCCGCGGAATGCGCCGGGGCGGGCCCGGAACTTCGGAATCCCTTCAATGAAGACCGGAAGCGTCCCGTGCACGTCTTTGGTCGTCGTAATGATGTCGCCCACCTGCAAGCCCACCAGATCGCCGGCCGTAATGTGCGTACGGGCCAGTTGCACCTTCATTTCGACCAGCGACGTGCAGACTTTCTGGCTGATTTGTGCAATGCTCTCGGGCGTAGCCTGCTTGCGCCCGTAGGCGACCCAGCTATTGGCCGAGAGCTTTCCGCCGATCCGTTCAATCGAGTTGTACGGAATGCACAGGTTCATCATGCCGCGAATCTCACCGATGGTGAGTTCGAAGCTGATGAGTACGACCACTTCGTTGGGCGGCACGATCTGAACGAGTTGCGGATTGCTCTCGACCCGGACCACTTTCAGTTGCAGATCGAGCACGTTCTCCCATGCATGGTGCAACTCGTCCAGGAACAGGTTGGTAATGCGCGAGACGAGACGCAGCTCGATTTCCGTCAGCGGCCGGCGCGCAAGCGGACCGCCCTCGCGCCCGCCGCCCAGCATCCGATCGATAATGGGATAGAGAATCGACGGATTGATATCGAGGATCAGGTTCCCTTCAAGCGGATGGGCTTCGAGCAGATTGAAGCAGGTGGGATTCTCCAAGCTGAAGACGAACTCGCTGTAGGTGAGCTGGTCCACGCTGGTCAGCTTCACTTCGACAATGCTGCGCAGCAGGGCCGACAGCGCGGCGCCGAAGTTGCGCCCGAATCCTTCGTGCAGCGTCTGCAACGCGCGCATCTGCTCCTTGCCGACGCGCTCCGGTCGCTTGAAGTCGTACGGGGTGATCTTTTCCCGGGGCTTGGGCGGAACGAAAGGCGTGCCTTCGAGGCTCCGTTTCGGCGCAGGGCCGCCTGTCGCCGCCGCGGCACTCTGCTCGCCGCCTGCCGCCATCGCGTTCAGCAGGCTTTCAACTTCAGTTTGGCTAAGTACGTCGCCGCCCATTGCTGTCTGCGTCGGTCCAATTAACGTCGTTTATGCCCTTGCCGATCCGGAGCCGTCCATTCTCGGCCCGGCCGGCTATTCGCGCACTTGCCCTTTTCCGTACACCACGTACTTGTAGCTGGTCAGTTCCTCGATGCCGCAGGGGCCGCGGGCGTGGAACTTATCGGTCGAAATGCCGATCTCCGCCCCGAGGCCGAATTCCCCGCCGTCGTTGAATCGCGTGCTGGCGTTCACCATAACGGCCGAGCTGTCGATTCGCGTGACGAACTCGCGCGCCGCGTCGATATCGCGAGTGACGATTGCTTCGGTGTGCTTGGAGCTGTAACGGTTGATGTGTTCAATGGCCTCGTCCAGCGAATCGACGACCTTGACGGACAGGATCGGGCCGAGATACTCGGCGGCATAATCCTCGTCGCTGGCCGGCTTCGCATTCGGCGCCAGGGCCTGGGTCCGCGCATCGCCCCGCAGCTCGACACCGCGCTCGGACAGCGCCGCGGCGATGCGAGGCAGAAGCGATTCGGCCGCAGCCTGATGAACGACAAGCGATTCGGCCGCGTTGCATACGCCCATGCGCTGGCACTTGGCATTCAGCACAATGCGTTCGGCCAGATCGGCGTCGGCGCCCTGGTCGAGATACACGTGGCAGTTGCCTGCAAAATGCTTGATGACCGGCATCCGGGCCTCTTCGCTGACGCGCCGGATCAGCCCTTCGCCACCGCGGGGAATGGTTACGGTAATGTACTCGGGCATGCGCAGGAAATGGCCTACGGCATCGCGGTCGGTCGTCGAGACGAGCTGGACGGCATGTTCGGGCAGTCCGGCTTTCACGGCCGTTGCGCCGAGCACGTCGGCAATGGCCTTACTGCTGTGGATGGCCTCTTTCCCGCCGCGCAGGATGACCGCATTGCCTGCCTTGACGCACAACGCAGCGGCGTCGGCCGTGACGTTCGGCCGCGACTCGTAAATGAAGAAGACGACCCCAAGCGGTACGCGGACCTTCTCGACCAGCAGGCCGTTGGGACGCACGGACGAAGAAATCACCTCGCCAATCGGCTCCGGGAGCGTGGCCACCTCTTCCAAGGCGACGGCGATCGATTCGATGCGCGCCGGGGTGAGCCGGAGACGATCGATCTGGGCATCGGTCAGCCCGAATCCAGGCGCGGCGTCCAGGTCTTTCTGATTTGCGGCAACCAACCGGTCCACCTGCTGACGCAACGCGGTCGCCGAGTCGCGCAGCCACTGCTGTTTCTGGGCGCCGGTCACGCGAGGCAGTTCGGCAGCCGCCCGGGCCGCTTGCATGGCTACCTGTTCGCAGTAGGCACGTAAATCGTTCATGCGTATGGAGTTACAGTCTGGTGTTGCAGGCAACAGGGGAGGGATTGGACAGCGGCTTCGACCTGTCCGGTCATGTCGAGCCGCCCGGCAAGTATCCCTTCTACCGCCGGGGATGTCAACGGAGATTCGCTGGGTTTTCCCATCTTATCAGCCGTCAACTGAGCTTGACCCCTTTGGAGTCGCCGGATATCCTCCTCGGCTGCTGCCCATCTAAGCGCGCGAATGTCGCGCTATCGAGTGGCCGCAGAAAGTCTGGCAGAGCGCGATGTCGTATAAGTGAGGTATGCGTCCGGGCTCGGCCGGGCCGGGCAACTTCGCCCGAAGCCAAAACGATCGGAGCAACCAAGGAAAGGCGACAACAGCGCAGCGACATGGAGCTGATTTGGTGGATCGGCTACGGCGTACTGGCCGTGGTCGCGATATTGCAGGCGTTCCTTCTCGGTCTCCAGACATGGGAGCACCGCCGGTATGCGCGCAGTTGTATGCGGGGTCTGAACAAGCTCCATCCGAAGGGCCGGGTTGCCGTCTTCGCGCCGTGTAAGGGGCTGGATGTCGATCTGGAGGGCAGCCTGCGAGCCCTGATGAATCAGGACCATCCGGACTTCGAGATCACCTTCATTGTCGAGAGCATCGACGACCCGGCGTGCAAGGTCATTCGTCGCGTGATGGCCGAATTCGGACACGTGGCCGCCCGTCTGGTTGTTGCCGGTCATGCGGTCGAAAGCGGTCAGAAGGTACACAATTTGCGCGTGGCGACGGCCTGCCTTTCTCCGGAAATCAAGTATCTGGCGTTCCTCGATTCCGATGCTCGCCCTCGCCCGGAGTGGTTGCGCACGCTTGTTTCTCGTTTTTCGGAGCAGCAACTCGGCGCTGTGACCGGGTATCGTTGGTTCGTCCCCAGCGCTGCGACGCTGGCCAATCACGCGTTGTACAGCTTGAACTGTGACGTCATGACCCTGCTGGGACACAGCAGTTACTACCTGGTGTGGGGCGGTTCGTGGGCAATTCGCCGCGACGTGTTCGATCGTCTGGGGTTGCGCGCCGCCTGGAAGGGCACGCTCAGCGACGACCTGGTTGCCAGTCGGCTTCTCCGCGAGGCGCGCATGCGGGTCCGGTTCGAGCCGGCCGGAGTCGTATCGTCGCCGGTGGATCAGGGATGGCGCGATATGATGTCGTTCGTGCGACGCCAGTACCTGGTCGGACGTTACTACGTTGCCCATTGGTGGTTCTTTGCCCTGATTGGGGCCACCTTTACAAACCTGATGTGGCTCGTGCAGGCGGCGTTTGCCATCTGGGGCTTTGCCGGTGGGCCGATCACTCCGTGGATCCCTGCCGCCGTGCTTGCTGCGCTTTTCGGCCTGTATGCATATCGCGGCCGAATTCGTCAAGACCTGGTCGCGACGTATTTTCCCGACAAGATCGAGAAGCTGCGTGCGGCAAGCCTGTTCGATATCTGGTTCAATCCGGTAGGCGGTTTGGTGAATTGGTTTGGCGTGATCAGTTCGATGTTCGGGCGGCATATCACCTGGCGTGGCATCTCCTATCGGGTGCTCGCCGGCGGCAAGATACGCACGGTGCGCCGGCTGGACGGCGCCCCGGTGATCATCCCGTTTCCTGCTGCAGAGTCGTCCGTGACAGCGCCACCTCAGCGAGCAGCCAGGTTGAAACGGGCCGGCTGACGTGTTGTTTCGCTAACAAGCGTTTGGAGTATCATGCAAGTTGTCATTTGGGATACCAAGAAGCTTGATGTTTCCAAGGACTTCGCCGGCGGATTCGGCGTAGGACTCTATCCTCGCGGAGGCGGCCTGCCTGGGGCAGTGATTCGACGCTTCTACACGCGAGATCGCCGCCCCGTTGCCCTGCTGTTCGCCTATCTGGCCGGCGCCATGCGGAACCTGGCGCACGAGGTGCAGTATTGTGTCGACCGGATTCCGGCGCGCCAGGCAGATCTGTACATCTTCTGCCCCGCTTTGATCACGCTGCAACTCGAGCGGCAAACGATCGCTCAACTGCTTGCGCGATTTCCGACCGCGCGCGTGCTTGTCGTCGGACCGGTCGCTTCGGTTATGCCCGAGGCCTTTTCCGATCTGGGCGTTACGGTCGTCCAGGGCGAGGCGGAGCAACTCTACGAGCAGTTGGATGACGTATTGTGCCGGCCTGCCGGTACGGTCGCGCCGGTCGGGTCCGTCGACGACTTGGATTGCCTGCCGTTGCCCGATTGGTCCCCGTTCGGGCCGCGACGATTCCGAATCGGATACGACTTCCGGCGGTTTCCCACGGCGCTCATTCAAGCCAGTCGCGGCTGCCCGATGCGATGCAACTACTGCCCGTATATCGTGCTGGACAATACGATCCGGTTCCGAAATCCCGAGGCCGTGGCCGAAGAAATGCGGTACGGAATGACGCGATGGGGATTCCGCTCGTTCAAGTTCCGCGACCCCCTGTTCGGCGCCAGCCATTCCCGCCTGTTCCGGCTGGCCGATCTGATCGGCCGCCTGCCGCGGCGGGTACAGTTCTCCATCGAAACACGCATCGATGTGATGCGCCCGGAGACGTTGCGGGCGCTGAAACGCGTCGGACTCAGCAGTATTACCGTGGGAATCGAAACGCCGGACGATGAAACGTTGCGGTCGTATCGTCGCGCGCCGGTGGAAATGGACCGGCAGCGGCAGTTCCTGGACGTATGCCGCCGCCTGGGAATCCGGACCGTGGCCGGCTTCATGATCGGATTTCCGGAGGATACGGACGGATCGATTCGCAGGGTGCTGGACTATGCCCTGGAGCTGAGCCCGACGTTTGCCAATTTCAACGTCGTGACCCCCTACCCCGGCACCGCGTTCTTCCAGCAGATGCGTTCGCAGATTGCCGACTTCGACTACAGCCGGTATACGGTCTATACGCCCGTACTGAAGTACGAGAACCTTACCCGGCAGCGCGTGGCCTGGTGGCTGGCCAAGTGCTTCCGCCGTTTCTACTTCCGATGGTCGTACCTGACGGACAACGCCGCCGTTCTATGGCCGAACCTGCGGTATCTCGGAGTCGGACGCGAACCGGTGCTCAAGGCCGAACCTGCGGCCGAACCGGTCCATTCTCCAGTGCCGGAGCCGCTGGGCGCACGCATCCCGCTTGCCGCACTCGAGCAGAAGGGACTGCGGTGCGATGGCCCCCACCGGCGAAACCGCGCAAACGAACTGTCGCGCAGTCCTCGCCAGGAAGGCTAATCTGGGAGCCGTCTACCGCAGGATGGTGGGTGCAGGAACGGACTTGTGTCGGTCTCTCACGTGACACTGTCGTCTCGACAGTGAGTCCCCTTCCGTTTCCTTGTACCCCAGGATCGCCAATGTCCTTTTCTGCGTAGCGATCCCTCATCGCAAAAGCAGAAGCCCGTTCCTGCACACCAAGACGGTTACCGTCCGGCTGGCTTCACCATGCGGCGCAGGGCATCGGCCATCATAACCCAAGCCAGGCCGTTGAAGATCATTTCGATGCCAAGGAACAGGCCGATGACCCATTCGCCCGACGTCGGCCACTGCTCCAGAATCAGGACGCCCAGCAAGGTCGAAATGCAGCCGCTCAGCACGCACCAGCCCCAGTTGTGGAATCGTTCCAACAACGCCACAACGATTCTGAAGATACCGGCGACCACAAAGAAGCAGGCGATCAGCAGCGTCAGGGCGATGGCGCCTTCCTCTGGGTTATCGACGATGATGTACCCGACCACCAGGTAGAGGATACCGGTCAGGATGTGAACCAACAGGCCGCGCCACCGCGGCGACCAGAAAGCGCTGACCGTCTGGGCAATGCCGCCGATGATCAGCAGTACGCCGAAGATGGCGACCACGCCCACCGTGACCAGGAAGGCCATGCTGACGGCAATCATGCCGATGACGATCAGGCCGATTCCCAAGGTCAGAAACCAAATCCACTCGTTCTTCAAGGCGTTCAGTTCATCGGCCAAGGGGGCCGGAACTTGCGATTGGTTTTCTACGTACATGGATACGTCTCCCCTAAGCGTCTGGTGAACAAAGTCAAACCCGTTTCCGGGATTCCCGGTTCTGAACCGCCCCTACGGCTCCCGGCAACTCTAGCTCATGCCAAGTGACATGCATCCGCGCCAGTGCCGGTCTTCCAATGCCAAGACACACCCCGCGACTGGGGCTGCCTACTCACATCCGTGGAGTTACTTTCTGGCATCGCACCTTGCTCGTTCGATTTACGCAGAACGACTGTGCGGGGAGCAGACCTTCGATGACGAGTACGGTGATGAATCACCGTACTCCATAAGGCGATAACGCGTGGGTGAACCCGAATGCCGAAATCGACGCCTCACCGCGCCAGCGCGTCCCGATCTCCCATCTCCGATCTGCGATCTCCGAACTCCGTTTCCCCGCCGCGCCAGCGCGTCACTAGCAACTAACAACTAGCAACTTCCCCTCTGACACCTGACACCTGTCACCTGATACCTTGCTTGGGGGCTTTACATCGGCCACGAAGTATGGTAAGGTGACGGCATACTCTGACGCCACTATAGACAGGGGCCTGTGGGCAGCGTAAGGCCGAACAGAAGACCTGAATAGGGGTGGTATACCGGCATCGTAAGCCCGGCCACCTGACGCGCGTATGCGATTGGCGAGACTGATACTCTCGCCCGCAAAACCGCACGCAGGTGAGGCGGCGTGTGTGGAACAGCGTGCGGAGGACGTTCCTATCTGGACGTCCTTCTCAGCGGCGGCCCCAACGCGAGGGTTCCGCCGTACGGAGTGAGGGGTCCTTGCCCATTAGTGGCACAGGATCGGCCCCGTACGGTCTGCTACTGCGTCGCATAAAGCCGGCGGAATAGGACCGATTGGCAACGTAATTCCTCGGGCAGTTTTTGGCAGCCTAAGACCAGCGTCGGAGATGCAGGCACCCTCGGGTCGCATAAGACCACCCGTCGCAGAAAATGGTTCTGCGTCGAACGGTGGAAGGACTGCGCCCAATGGGCCTCCGTAAGCCGGGCCTTTCTGCTGTAAGTCCTTTTGAAATAACAGGTTAGCGAAACAGTGGGCGTTTTCGCTCACCTATTTGCGAACACCGCCTGAAAAACACTGTTCGACAATACCCAACTCCTTGCCACACAACAGGTTACAACCCGTTTTCCGGCCTCGGACGCCGAGTTTTGCCACACGCGGAAATCGCGCGTAACCTCAATGGCAGCAACGGTTTAAGGTAGTCGGCCACCTGTTGTCGAACAGTCGAACAGGGCCAAGGGCGTGCGACAATTCCGGGGCTGTTCGTTTATGGCGTCGCACGACTCTCCGAGTCGTGAATGTTCCGGACGGAATCGACTCGGAGAGTCGAGCGACGGAGCCGTCCGGTGGGGTGCACGCCGGGACCGGAGGGCTCGCGCCCTTCCGCTTCCAACTCCCCACTCCCGCGTCAGCGCGTTACTGTCAACTGTCAACTGACAACTGCACACCGGAGGGCGGTAACGCGTGGGTGAACCCGGCACGTAGCGATGTACGATAACATGGCCCTCAGAGGTCGCGTTCGGCCGATGGGCATAGTGCGCCTGCCAAACATGCCGGAACCACCCACCCTGATATGGTTGCGCACGCAGTTCGGAGGACGAACAGGAGGAAACAGAAAAAGGGGGAGTGAGCGGGTGAACATCACGAAAACCCTGTTTTTCCCGTATGAAACGGCATTTCTTGCGTTCTTCGTGGTAGCAAGTTCACCAATGACACAGCAGTGCCACGCAGCATTGCCGTGTCGGCACATCTTCTTTCAGGGGGGGTGGGGTTGTGCGGGTTCTAGGGCGGGCCGCGCCCAGGCAGATACGGGCAATTTGCCGACCGGCGTTTCCTGACGTACATTTCTTTTGGCCCTGCCAGTTTTGCGTTGCCTTGTCCAGAAAGGGGGCCCTGTCCCGACGAGTCGCCTTGTCGTTGCGTTGGGCAGTTGGCCGGTCAGGCCGATTCCTCTTTGACGTTGCACCACGAACTCTGAACTCGATAACGTGCCTGCCGATTCCGCCGTCCAACCCGACTACCTTATCGATGTGCGTAACGCGCTCGGAGCCGTCTGCGCCGTCCACGATGACTACGCCGAGTTCTTTGACGGTGTCTTCTCCCGTTTGGAATCGATGTCGGACGTCGTCCATTCGCGAGAAGAGGAACTGAAGAATCTACGGCAGCAGCAACAGCAGTGGGAGCAGGAGCGTTCGGCTTTGGAACGCGAACTTGAGGTCGTGCGAAATCGGGCCGCGGAAATGAGCGAAATGCTCGTTCAACAGAAACGCGACGCCGAGCAACAGCAAAGCCAGTGGGTCGGAGAACTCAAACGGCTGCGCAAGGCTTTGCAGGAGATGGCCCATCGAATGGACGACCGCGACAACGATCGCGAGGAGATCAGCTACGCCGAGACCAATGCCACACCTGCACCGGTTCATGCCGCTGCGGCGCCCGATCCGGTACTCGATTCCGTCATGGCGCAGTTCGAAGTCCTCCGCAAAGACGTTGCTCGCAGGCGCGATACACAGAGGAGCTAGGCGGCAGCCGGAAGGTGATGGCCCTGTCGTTGCCGTAATGGCATCTTGCTTTGAACGCATCAACAGAACAGGTGTCTGAGTTTATACTCTTTGGACCGAGACAGGCAAACACGCCATGAGACATGCACGAAGTCTAGCGGCGCCGGCAGTGATTCTTGGTCTTTCGTTGATCTGTTTGGCATTGGGAGGATGGACGTCGGGACCGCACGGATTTGCAGGTTTTGCCGGGTTGGGATACGTGCTGGCGCGTGTGACCTATTGGCAGCGTCCCGCCGGTCAGAAACCGCCCGACAGGCAGCCTGAACCCTCGGAGCCGTCGTGCCGTCCGGCGCAACCCCGCCGCCGTTCTCCTTCCGCCGATCCGAATGATCGGAACGCGTTGATTGACGAGATGCTGGCCCAGGGACGATTCGCCCTGCTGCTACGCCCGCAGATTGCAGGCGACCTGGCCGAGCGTCAGTTTCGCCAGGCGCTGACGGCGCTCGATACGGGCATGGCGTTGGTGCCGGAAGGTGCGGTGGTGCTCACTTCCAACGTCTTTGAGACCGATGCGGATGAGGAACCGATGGATGCGCTGCCGGATCGGCAGCGCGTGCTGCAAGTATCGCCGCTGTTCCTCGATCGTTACCCAGTAACCAACAGCCAGTTCTACGAGTTTGTTGCCGCGGGCGGCTACGAACAGGTATCGCTCTGGGATGCCTCGATATGGACGGCCGTGCTCGACATGCGAGATCGGACCGGCAAACCGGGCCCGCGCTATTGGATGGACGGCGTGTATCTCGAGGGCGAAGAGGATCATCCGGTCGTTGGCATCACCTGGTACGAGGCCGCAGCCTACGCCCGGTGGATCGGAAAACGACTGCCCACCGACGCCGAGTGGGTGAAGGCAGGCGCGTGGCCCCTTCCGGACGCTGCGGCCGCCCACGGCCAACGCCGATATCCGTGGGGCGACAGTATGGACCGCAACAAGGCCAACTTGTGGGGCTCCGGTCCCGAACGGATTGTCTCCGTGCATGAATTCGCAGAAGGCGTCAGTGTCGGCGGGGTACACCAGTTGATCGGAAACACCTGGGAATGGACCAGCAGTCCGTATCGCGGCCTGGACACCCCCGACGGCCGTCTGGCGCCCGCCGAACCCATGAAAAGCATCCGCGGCGGCGCCTTCGACACCTATTTCGATCTCCAGGCAACCTGCCAGTTCCAGAGCGGCGAATCGCCCTTGCGACGAAAACACAACATCGGCTTTCGCTGCGCCGTCGGTCTGTGCGATCTTGTCTTCACCCGTCCTGCCGCGGCCGCTGACAGGACAGCCTCGGACCGGAGTGCACCGGTGGCCGAGGCCGCATCGGTCCCAAGCATATCGGCTCAACCAGCCGGTGAAACCCACGTATGATTACTCCGACGATCCAACCTTTGCAGTCATCGCGATTGGCCCAGTATGCCCTGCCCATCCCCTGCTATGTTTGCGAAACCGACAACACGCTGGATGCAGAATCGTGCACGCGCTGTCACGCGCCCATGGCGCTGGCGCATCAGGCGGCCGTTCACGATACCGCTCCTCGCATGATCGCAACCGTCGGCGCCGGAGGCGCCGGGAAAACGGTCTACCTCGGCATGTTGATGGACCTGCTCTCGCATCAGCCCGATCAACCGAAGGTGCTGGCGCGCGGGGCGTTCTCCATTACCTTGCAGCAATCGACGATCATGGCGCTCGCCTCGTGCCGCTTCCCGGCCAAAACGCCCAACGAACCCGACCGCTGGAATTGGGTCCATTGCCAGATCTTGAAATCGAAACAGAAGCAGCCGCTCGAACTGATCATGCCCGACATGGCAGGCGAGGCCATCTTCGAGGAGGTGGATCATCCGCACAGCTACCGTGTGATCGGTTCGTTCCTGAAGAAATGCGCGGGGGCCATCATCCTGGTAGATGCGGTGCGGGCCGAGTCCGGCTCGCAACAGGAAGACTATTTCGCCATGAAACTGCTCAGTTACCTCAGTGAATTGGTCGATCCCAGCCGGCCCAACTGGACGCGGCGTCCGATCGCCGTCGTCTTCACGAAAGCCGATCAGAGCGATGCGTGCCGCGAGAATCCCGCCACCTTCGCTCGGCATCACACGCCGGGGCTCTGGCAACAATGTCGAGAGCGGTTTCCCTGCCATGCTTTCTTCGCATCCGGCGTCGCCGGTGCGTGCGCGACATTCCATTCGGCAACCGAAGGCCGCGTTCTGGCGCCACTTCGGGTCGAGCCGCATGGCGTGATGGAACCGTTTGTATGGCTGCTGGAGGGACTCCAGTGAATGTATTTATGCGATAGTATCACTACCAATTGAACTCCTTTCCCGCTGCACCGTGCTATTGTTGAAGACGAGTACTTGGCTGCAATGTCCTCCGGAAGAGGGGGGTGCGGGAGACGTTTGGAAAATGGTCGTAACGTATGGCAATGATTGAACAAGCGGTATTTACCTCGGCGCCTACCCACCGCGCAACGGGCTACCAGTTGATAGGCCGGAGTCCGGGGCTTGCCGAGGACGATGCGCGCGAACTCGCCGTTTGGGGGCCCTCGCACGACTCGTTGCTCGACCTTGGCCCCGATGCCGCCAGCATCAATTTCCACCCGTTGCCCAGCGGCGCCTATTGTGTTTCACGCACCGTGTCTGCCGGTTTCGAGTACAGTGGTCGCGGCGGGCATCGCGTCTACACCCAAAGCCTGATCCTCCCGCCCGAAGTTTTGCAACGATTTGCCAACAATGCCTTCGCGGTCGTTCGGGCAGCAATGGCCGGCGGAATGTTCCAAGTGTTCGATCCGGTGCCGTCATGCCTTCCTGCGATCATGCTTGTAGGCGGCGCGACTCCGGTCGAACAGAACCTGCTCGCTCGCATTACCGCCCAATTTGGCGCCGACCGTTTGGCCCAATTCATCCAGGCGGCGATGGACTCCGAATGCCTGGCGGTCGCCGCAGACGAATGGAATGCCGATCTGATTGCCGGATTGCTCAACTGCCTGCCGCCGCACGTTCGTCCGGAATACCCGTTTTCGACCGGTCTGAAACACTCATCGCGACGCCCGTTCCGCGTGCTCGGGCTTTCCAGCGATCCGGCAGAACACCGGTGGATTTCGCAATGCGCTCGCGTGACGCTGCTCGATTTCACCGTATCCAATCCAATGCCCACTCTGCCGCTGGACGGCTGGCCCCGATTCGTCGGCCGCGTCTTGGCAACGCGACGCACGTCTCTGTTGGCTGCCGAGTTCGCCAAAAGGCACACCGAGTTCACCACCGACGACCTGCATGCACTGGGGCTGCAGCTCCTGGAAGAGGTCGATGCCTCCGAACTCCGCGGCGGAGAACCCGAATCTGCCGAGTCCGACGGTGAACCTGCCGTAAGCACCGAGTCCTCCTCACCGCCGACGGAACCGCATGGATTGCAGCGTGCGCACGCGGCGCATCGGCAATTCCAGAAGAGCGGTGCTACCGGCGGTGTTGCGGCAACCCGGCCTGCGGCGCCATCCACCATCCTCCATTCGGATTCTCCGGAAGTCGTCGAGAAACTGGAACACCTCGATGACCTGGTCTTCGACGCGATCAATGGCGAAATCGATGCCGCAGAGGCGCTCCGTGAATTCTGGCCGCAACTGGTCGCCGAATTGGGCGAGGAAATGCTGGTCGAATCGCGCGAGCAGTATCTTCGCTATGCAATGACCCTGTGGCAGAACGGCGCCGAATCCGGGGCCGTCCGAAACCCCACTCGCGCCATCCAAGCCCTCGACGTCCTGTGCCTGCTGTTCAACCAGATCTAGCAGGCGGGGCCGGCGGCGAGCGCACACTGCGCAGCTTTTACAGACCGCGCGGCTTCCGCATCCTCCCTTCTGCGCATTGTCGTATTGACCGCAGCGACGGTTGATCGTATTGTGTACCGCCCAAAGTACCGGATGGCCGCCGCAGGATTGCGGCGCGGTGCGCAAGCTCTCGGCCCGCAGGGCCCCGTCAGGCAGGATGCCTGGGTTGCTTTCATGAATCCGTTTCCGCTATTCCCTCTGGAACTCGATCGTGTTCCACCCGGTCTGATCCTCGCGCTCGCGCAGGAAGGGGTTCCCGCATGTCCGCGCGGGGAACGGCCCGAGGGACGCTTTGTGCTCTTTGACGGCCGGAAAGGCCCCCAACGCCCTTTGGCTGCCTGGCAGGTGCCTCTCGATATCGAGCCCATTCGCCGCGGATTCCAGGCCGATCCGTTCGATGCCCTGCTTGACGAGCAGGTTGTGGAGGCAAGCTGGGAAGTCACGGGATTGCACCTTTCAGAACGCATTGCCCGGACGGACCGGCGGCGGATGCGCCGGCGGATCATGGATCGATTGCGCGAGCAGATCGAGCAGGCCGGCGGGATATGGATCAATATCGCGCCGTATCCGTTCCCCTATCGCAGCGCCGTCAACCTGCGGATCGATCACGACTGTTATCAGCAGGAGGACTTTCGCAGCCTGATGGCGGCCGTGGAAGATCGCCGAGACGCGACGAGTCATCACCTCAGCGGCATGGCCTGCGAGCAATGCCCGGACATCCTGCGGCGAATGCACGGCTTCGACGTCGGCGTCCGCGGCTATCGGCCTCATATCTATCGCTCGGAGCAGGAGAACTACGAGAACTTGGCGCGAGGAATGGAACTGCTGCATCACGGCGGGTTGACGCCTTCCGGGGCGTCGGCGCCTGGCGGGCATTTCACGCGTGCGTGGGCCGGGGCCGTAGAGCGGCTGGCCCTTGGCCATAGCAGCGAAATTCGTATGTCCTACGACGACTGGCCGTTCTTTCCCCCTGGTAGCTCCGTCCTTCAGATACCGGCGCATCCCGTATCCCTCCGGCTCTTCCTGGCGAATGTGACCGGAGAGGGCGTCCGCCGCGCGGCCGCGGCACAGCAGGCGGTTCACGCAGCGGTCGACTACTTCCGGCAGTCGGCGCGAGCCAAATACCATTCGGGGGAACCGGTGTTCTTCTCCGGGTGTTCGGCAGGTTGCCTTGGCCGTTATCCGCAGGTGGTCCGCGCCGTATTCGATACGGCAGACAGCTTTGCCGCCGTATGGCCGACCACGCTGGCCGGTTTTGCCGACTGGTGGCGCGCACGGGCCATGATCCGCCTGAAAGTGGAGACGCAGGGCGACCAGTTCGCCATCCTGGCCGACGGCGTGACGCGCCGCTGGCCGGTGGCCATTGAGTATTGGCGAGGCGCCCGGGTCGCGCGAATTCCGCTTGCCGGGAAGACGACGCGATTCTCGCCCGGAGCCGTGGCTTATGAGAATCGCACCCGCCGACCCACCGTCCAGCCCATGCGGATCGATGGCCCACACGGCCTGCGGCATCACATGCGACGCCTGCTCGAAACGCAGCCGGCGGGAACCCCTGAAGAAACAAACGACAATACCTTGCGGCGCTGGGTCGCGCGAACCTTGCGAAGCCTGGGCGCCTGAAACAATCGAATCATCTCCGGACTTCGGTCCGTCGCGTCATTCGGAACAACCTGAACGGGAGTATGACATACCATGCAAATCCCAACACTCGATTTGAAGGCGCCCGTTTACGCCAAGACAATCCGCCCCGTCCGGCACGTCGATCGGCCTCGCATTTTTCTTGCCGGCAGGCTCACCGCGTTGGAGTCTCCCGGAGGCGGCGAGGTCCATATGCAATCGCTCGCGTCTGCCCTGCGTGTGCTGGAGGTCCAGGCAAGTCTCTGGCGTCCCTGGGAAGATCCGCTGGCAGAATGCCATTGTCTGCACCTGTTCGGCAGTTTGCCGGAGCATCAGCCGCTCATCCAGGCCGCGCGGCGCCAGGGGGTTGCCGTCGTGCTCTCGACGGCCGCCTGGCTCGGGCCCGACAACGGCAAGCGGGCGACGTGGTCCGCTCGTTTCAAGCGGCAGGCGGCGAGTCTGGCGCAAACCACGTGCTCCTGGATGCCGTCCTGGCGACGCAAACTGTACCATTCGGTCGACCTGCTCCTGCCCAACTCGCACGCCGAGGCCAAGCAGTTGTCCCAGTTGTTCGGCGTGCCGAACCAACAGATTCACATTGTCCCGAAGGGGGCCGATCCGCGATTCGCCGAGGCCGATCCGCAACCCTTCCGCGACCTGGTCGGTACCGATGATTTCGTCCTGTGTGTCGGACGGATCGAACCTCGCAAGAACCAGATCGCCCTGTTGCGCGCCATGCAAGGCACAGGGATCCCGGTCGTCGTGCTGGGTGACGTCGCCCCGGGATACGAGTCGTACTTCGACGCATGCCGCCGGACCGGCGGCAAAGACGTGATCTTTGTCCCCCGTCTCGATCACGGAGACCCACTGCTGGCCAGCGCCTACACCGCCAGCCAATGCCTGGCCATGTGCAGTTGGTTCGAGACGCCAGGCTTGGCGGCCCTGGAAGCGTCCATGTCCGGCACGCCGCTCGTCCTGCCCGAAGGAGGTTGCGCGGAAGAGTATTTCGGCAATCTGGCGCACTACGTCCGGCCGGACGATATCGACGGCATTCGCCGTGCGGTTTCCGCGGCTATTGAGCAGGGGCGCAGCCCCATCCTGGCGGAGCATGTTCGCCACTATCTGACCTGGGAAACGGCCGCACGCATTACGTGCGAGGCTTATGAACGGGCGCTCGGCCGCCCCGTTCTATTGGCGGAAGACACTCGTTCCTGAAGTACGCCTGTCTCCCCTGGCCGCAAAGCACCGCCCGATATCAGCCCATGGACACCACCTGCATCCAGAACGGCGAAGTCGTTCTGCCCGACCGAACCATCCCGAACGGAACGGTTCTCATGGCCGGCGGCCGCATCGCCTACGCCGGCAAGGCGAAGAAGACACCGCGCGGCGCTGCGGAGTTCGACGCAAAGGCCGGATATGTGGCTCCGGGGCTCATGGACGTGCATATCCACGGGGCAGGCATGGTGGGCTGGGAGTCGTGTACGCAGGAAGGGCTCGGACAGTTTGAAGCCACGCTGCTCGCGCGCGGCATTGTCCGCTATCTGCCAACCATGATGGCGGATCCGACCGTGATCGCGCACGTGGCAAACCTGCTGGACGGCGCCGCGCACGCCGACCACGCAGTCGGCCTGTATGTGGAAGGGCCGTTCATCAGCCTGGAGAAACGCGGCGGCGTGCAGCCGGCGTACATCCGGCCGGTCGACCTGGCCTATTTGCGAGAACTCCAGGATCTGGCAGGCGGCCGGATTCGCATGATGACGTTCGCTCCGGAGCTGGCCGGCGCGGCCGAGTTGCCCAAGGCGATGCGAAAGCTGGGAATCCTTCCATGCGTGGGCCATAGCATGGCGACGGCCGCGGAGGGGGCGGCCGTGTGCAAACATGGCCGGTTCGGCTGCACGCACCTGTACAACGCGATGCGCGGCCTGGACCATCGCGAACCTGGACTGGCGGCGTTCGCGATCAACCAGCACCGCGTCCATACCGAATTGAATCCCGACGGCACGCACGTCGCCCCGGAATTGCTGCGCCTCACCTGGAAGGCCAAGCCGGCGGACCGGATCGTGCTCATCTCCGACGCTGTGGTTTCCGCCGGCGCGAAGCCGGGCGTCTACGACTACATGAATCGGAAGGTTCGCAGCACCGAGCAAGGGGTGTACTACGCCGACGAGGGCACGCTCATCGGCAGCCGCTGCTTGCTTAACGACGGGATGAAACGGTTCATACAATACACCGGAGCCCCGGTGCACGAGGCGGTGCGCATGGCCTCGCTCAACCCGGCCGACATGCTGGGCCTCAGTCGGCAAACCGGCAGTTTGGAACCGGGCAAATCGGCGGATGTTGCCATCTTCTCCCGCGATTTCGGCAAGGCGCGCGCCGTCTTCTGGAAGGGAACCGTCGTCCATCAAGGCTGAGCCCATTCGCCGTGTAGTTCGCGAGCATTCGCGAGACGGCAGCGATCAAGGCGCCCCAATAGCTTCGTACACTTTGCCATGACGTCGCAGCCACGCGAGGTCGCCGGCGTCTGCCCGTTCTTCAACTTCTCGCAGCAAGTTGATCGTTTCCGCTTCGTAGCATCCTGCGCCATTTTGTAGAGCAACCGGTACTGGAATCGCGGCCACAACGCGATGCCAGCGCCATTGCCAACGAGAAGGCCCCCGATCCTTTTCGGGAAATGTCCGCGCGACCTTCGTCCATGAATCCGGGTTTTCAGTGGTCGTCGTCATGCAGCCTGCGTCTTCTGTCGCGTAACGCTAAAGCTCGGCCGCCGGGGCAGCGTCAGCAATCTCGGGCCTTTCCGAGACTGGCGCGGCGGCCCCGGTCGGCTGCAGCGCCGGGTTCGGCGTCGATTGACGAGCAACGCCTTGGACGAAGACAAGGCCGCCCTTCCTCTCCCGCTCCCTAATGTCCTGGAAAATGGCGTCCAAGTCATAGTTGAAGCGAGCGGCGTGAGCGTCTCGTACTCGGCGAACTTCATCGACAATTGGGTCGTTCATGGCTCGGCTCCCAACAGTTCCTCGGGGGTGCAGATGATCGGTGCTCTGAATCCGCTTGTGCCGCAAACCTCTTCGATCACGGGGCGCATCGCGGCATTGGCCAAGTGGCGGCAATTCCATGTCAACAGGAAGGGAATAGCCTTCGAAGCCGCAATCGCGATGTGCAGCGCATCGTCGGCTGCCTTCGTTGGCAAAGCGCCTGCATGGATGAGGCCCTTTGCGATATCCAACGCCGCTTCCGTCGTCTCAAGCACCAACATCGGATACAGGAGGGCAAGCCGCTCTTGGGCAGCCTGAATATCCCCAGCCCCCGCCTCGTCGAGAACAAGCTGTGATACGCAAAGCTCGTAGTCTGACCGACGGGTATCCCACCACTCGTGAGTGACCTGTTGGTGACCAGCGATGATCACATCGCGACTGGCCCTTGCGGTCAGGTAACTGACGACGGTTGTCTCAATGTAGACGCGATCTGCCATTCTAGCCCTCGGTAAGCTTGCTACTGCACACTAGCGGCTATGGAGCTTCTGTGCCGGGGACCGTCCCACCGCGCTGCATTCTACCCCGACTATCGGCTGGGAGGCAAGGGGCAGCGGCGGGGCTTGTGGAGCTTTCATGATCAGGCCGGGCCAGGCCCACCGACCCGTTCCCGGCCGAGGGGAGAATAGGGCTATCGAGCGATCAGGTTAATGACTATCCAAAGGAGCCCGATCGCTGAAATTGCGCCGCCAATTGCGTTTCCAGCCATCCGCCATGACTTGCATTTGCCGGCTGGTAACTTGCATTGCTCATCCACGAAGGGAAGGATAGCCACAATCAGCAGACCGATGAGTCCCCAAGTGAAGAACCACAGGGATGGCCGATATCCCTTTCTTCCAGCTTCCCTCGCCGTAATTACCATTAGCGCCAACAGAATGGCCGCCACACTCAACTGAAAGGGCGAAAACATGCTTCCAGCTCCAACGCGGAAGGGACACCATGCCCACAACTTGCGCCCTCAAGATGGGGCGTCCATGCCATTCGGAAGCTCTTCTTATACAACGGAGCAATCGAGGTCCGGCGGGACAAGGACCCACGAGCCAACGCCAATTCTGGCCCGTAACCTGTTGCCGGTCAAGACCCGGCCATCATTTCACGATTTATCCGGGTCGCAGATCCAGCCGTCCATAGCCCGACAGCGCTCGAGGCGTCGACTGGCAAGACGCAAGACCCGGCCCCACTCTCCCACAAAAAGGAAAAGCGGCGATCAATCGCACGCACTCCAAGGCGGCTGCGCCGCGGCGTTGAACAATGTTCGGCTCATCCGAAGGAAAGTCGGCTTGGTTTACGGAGATCGAGCCAAGCCAGAGCCTTGACCAGTACGATTCCCGCGCGCTAGAATGCACTCGATTACCATTCTTCTGGGGTGCTTGATGCGCCTCAGGCCCGTGAGCGGCTACCACAATTCAAGGCCACTGAGGTAACAGATATGCACATTCCCTCCCTGCTGCACCAGAACCTGGTCGTGTCCGCAGTGAATCGGTGCTTGACAACTGTACCCACTCGGTGGGTGCAGTTCCCGCTTGCAATCCTATGCGCGTTGACGCTTACCGCATGCGGTGAATCGTCGGGGAGACAAGCACCGATGCCGATCTACGTGATGCCTTTCTACAACGCTGAAGGCCCCCACATTGCCGTAGGCAAGCACAGCGAGGCTCTTGCCAACGCGAACGCAGGCAACATCGCGGAGACCATTGCCGTCATGAAGGCCGAATGGAACGAATTGCGGCCCGAGGCGATGTTTGTGGCCGCTATTCGTCTCTTTGACCTTGGGCGAAAGGACGAGGCCGTCTATTGGTTCTATTCGGCAGGTCATCGAGCGATCCTCTTCAGCGACCTTCAAGCTCCGGGGCGGTCGGACGTTATCGGGGACGAGGCCTTTGAACTCGGTCATGCTTACATCGCCTTCTTTCAGCTTGCAGGGACGCACATCACCCCGTACGCCCTCCAACATCCGACTGTGTTGAAGACGACCGTCAAGCAGGTGATGGCAGAAGGAGAAAAGGTTCCCGACTTCAACACGATGTATCCTGGCATGGTGTTCGTAGAGAAGAGCAAGTGGCCGGCAATATGCAAAGAAAGTACTTCCGTATGGGATGATCTCTTGGAAGTCGCCGACGAACACGCCGCACTATTCCCAAACGGCTTCCCAAAGGATGCTCTGGATGACGAACGTGGAGCACTGAATGCTCGTCACGTGTGGCCCGACCCCCAGGTGGTTGCCCTGGCAGAAGCACTGCAAGACAAACGCGCAAGCGAAATCGACAAGCTCCTTGCAGCCGGTGTTGATGTGAATGCAAAGGGGATAGGAGGCAATACGCTCCTCTATTGGGCAGTAGTCGTGGACAATAAGTCGGGGTACAAGCGTCTTCTCGAACATGGCGCCAACCCGAACATCGAAACACGGAGTGGCGATTCGGTGATGCATTCGGCTGCCGGCGCCATTGGCGATTCCGAATGGGTTGAGCTAGCGCTGAAGCACGGCGGCAATCCAAACCTTCCATGTTCGCGATCTCGGCGTTGTCCGAATAGCACACCGATCTTTGACGCAATAGGCTCGGGGAATGCGGAAGGCGTGAGGTTGTTGATCGAGGCAGGCGCCAAGCTGGACCACCGCGACCACGAGAATCGAACACCGCTTGAATACGCGCTACCACTTGGTCAAATTGAGTGCGTCTACCAGTTGGTGAAGGCTGGCGCCCACCACAAGTTCAACTCTTCCGATGGTAAAGACTTCGCGACCATCATCCGAGAAGACGCGGCAGATCCACTGCTGAAGACCGTCTGGCACGATAAGATACTCCAGTTAGTAGACCAAGACACGGAGAAGGAAGAAAACGGCTCATCAGGGGCAAAGAATACAGGGGGAGACAACACACAGGACGATCAACAGGCACCATGAAAGAGCCGGGGGCTTCCGAGAGACTCGGCGGGCGAATTAGCGGGGGCTTTCAAGTTGCGATTTCCGGCCGCTCAGGGGACCTTTTACCAAGGGTTGCGAGGCGTTTGTTCCGCTCGTGTATCGCCAAGGGCGTATCGCCTGCGGCGTGCCGTTGGAATCCCGGCTTTGGCCGGAAAGCGGAAATGCCGCCTGAAGGCGGAACTACGAACTGAAGATGCCCCCAGAAACGGAAGAGCCGGGACGCCGGGCCGAGTGTGGCTGCCGGTCGATCGCTGTTGTATACTGCGACGAGCCGCCAAAAGCACCTGCCCACGGTCGCCAAGCACCGCTTCGACAGCCAGGAAGGAAGTGAATTCCATGCGAGTCATTCTTATGGTGTCGTTCTGCTTGTCGGTAATCCTGACGACTTCGGCCTGCGCCGAATGGTCTGCCGGCGAGCTGACGTGCGAGTACCTGACGGATCCGATGGGAATCGACGTCCGCTGTCCGCGGCTCGGTTGGATCGTACCGTGCGACCGGCGGGGCCAGCGACAGACCGCGTACCGCGTTCTGGTTGCCGGCAGCCGGCAAGAGCTGGAACAAGACTTGGGCAGTGTGTGGGATTCCGGGCGAGTGGAATCCGACCAGTCCACGCTGATCGAGTATGCCGGCCGCCCGCTGCGGTCGCGGGACCGGTGCTACTGGAAGGTGAAGATTTGGGGCAAGGATGGCCGGGAGGGGGCGTGGAGCGAGCCGGCCTGCTGGTCGATGGGACTGCTTGCCCCGGACGACTGGCAGGGGCAGTGGATTTCCGGCCGGGAAGCGGTCGACGCAAAGGCAATGCCGTCCTCGGTTTGGCTTCGCAAGACGTTCACCCTCGATGGGCCAACGGAACATGCAACGGCCTACGTTGCCACGCTGGGATACCACGAACTGTACGTCAACGGCACGAAGGTGGGCGACGCGGTGCTCAGTCCGGCGGTCTCCGACTATCGGCGCCGCGCGCTCTACCTGACCTACGACCTTACCGAGCACCTTACGCCGGGCGAGAACTGCGTTGCCTTGTGGCTGGGCCGCGGCTGGGCCGCCCACAAGGCGTACGAACTCGCGCATGGCCCCATGGCCAAGGCCCAGGTTGACATCACTCTGGCCGGCGGGCAGACCGTTCAAGTGGCGACGGACGCAACGTGGAAATCGCATCCCACGCCCATCACGTACCTGGGCAACTGGCGATTCAACGATTTCGGCGGCGAGCGCTACGATGCCCGATTGGAGCTGCCCGGTTGGAACTCAACCGACCTGGACGACTCCGCCTGGCCTGCGGCCGCCGTGTTCGAGCCGCCGGTGCAAGCGATCTCGGCTCAAATGGTCGAGCCGGACCGATGCATCGAGACGATCCGGCCCGCGGCCGTTCGCGAATTGGCGCCGGATGTGTACGCGATCGATATGGGCCGCAATTACACGGGCTGGCTGGAGATTCCGCTGGACGGCGTCGAGGGCCAGGTCGTGCAGCTCGACTACAGCGAGCGCCCGGTGGACAAACCGGGCATGCAAACGTTTCGGCAATTCGACCAGTACGTGCCGCGAGGCTCGGGCGACGAGGTGTTTCGCAACCGGTTCAACTACCACGCCTTTCGCTGGGTCACGGTGAGCGGCCTGGGCCATCCGCCCGATCTCAGTCGTGTCCGGGGGTATCTGATCCACAACGACTATGAGCGCGTGGGGCAGTTTGAGTGCTCCAACGAGCTGTTCAACCGGATCCACGAGACGGTCCTCTGGACCTACCGGTGCTTGAGCCTGGGCGGCTACGTGGTCGACTGCCCGCACCGCGAGCGACTCGGCTACGGCGCCGAAGGCCAGGTGGCCGTCGATACTGCCCTGTATGGCTTCGATCAAGGCGCACTATTCACGAAATGGCTGGCCGACTGGCGCGACGTGCAGGATCCGCAGTCGGGCGAGGCGCCGCACACCGCGCCGACTTATATCGGCGGCGGCGGGCCGGCCTGGGGCGGAATCGTCGTCACGCTCCCATGGCAGTGCTACCTCCAGTATGGCGACCGCCGCATCCTGGAAGAAAACTACCCGATGATGCAGGCATATCTCCGCTGGCTTGAAAGCAAGAGCCGGGACCATATCATGCAGCCGTTCGGCGGCAAATGGGACTTCCTGGCCGACTGGGTCGCTCCGGGCCGGAATGTGGCGCCCGAATGGACCTGGACGCCCGAGCCGCTGCGGATCTTCTTCAACACGTGCTACTGGTCGTACGTGACCCAACTGACGGCCGATGTCGCCGATGTGCTGGGAAAGCACGACGACGCGACCGCCTACCGCGCCGAGGCCCAGAAGATCAACCGGGCGGTCCATGCGGCGTACTTCGACGCGGCCAAGGCCACCTACGTCACGGGCGAACAGCCGTACCCGGCGCTGGCCCTGCTCAGCGGCGCCGTGCCGGATGGGCTGCGACAGAAGGTCATGGCCGCGCTCGAGCACGAGATCCTCTTGACTCAGAAAGGGCACATCGACTCCGGCGTACTGGGCACGTATCTGCTGTTGAAATCGCTGACCGACGCCAACCGCAACGACCTTGTCTACCCCATGGTCAACCAGGCAACGTATCCCGGCTGGGGCCACATGCTCGACCAGGGCGCCACGACATTCTGGGAGCGATGGGACGGAGACCAGTCGCAGATTCACACCTCGTTCCTTTCCGTCGGGGCATGGTTCGTTGAAGGGCTGGCCGGAATCCGCATGGATCCGGCCGCGCCGGGATTCCGGCACTTCTTCGTCCGGCCGGCGGTGGTGGGCGATCTGACGTTTGCCGGAGCCTCGTACCGTTCCATCCGTGGCACCCTCGCCAGCCGCTGGCGGATCGAGGACGGGCAGTTCCATCTCGACGTGGAAGTGCCTGCCGGGGCGATGGTCACGGTCTACCTGCCGGCCCGCGACCGATCCGCGGTGCGAGAAAGCGGGCAGCCGGCAGAGCAGTCGGAAGGGGTCACCTTCGTACGCATGGAAGAACATGCAGCCGTCTTCCGGGTCGAATCGGGGAAATATGCATTCCAGACGGCTTGGTTGCCGGACCGGCAGGCTCGCCGCGTCGGTCCATCCAGGCATCTTCCATCGCTTTCGGGTTGCGGTGTCTTGTTGTCCGCAGGCGAGCTGGCAACGTATAATGGGGGCCGTTCACACTTGGTCCAGCGAAAGGCGCGACAATGAATCGAAGCAACGTGGAACCCATA
This sequence comes from Thermoguttaceae bacterium, assembly GCA_040772845.1. Classification (GTDB taxonomy): domain Bacteria; phylum Planctomycetota; class Planctomycetia; order Pirellulales; family Thermoguttaceae; genus PWXP01. The sequence continues at coordinate 5,306,851 of JAXGXG010000001.1, read as the reverse complement.
CTCTCGGGCAGCCGGAATCATGGCTCGGCCGGTCGTTTTCGCCATGGAACGGCTTGTTCTTGGACGGCTGCCTTGTTGGTCGTGGCGGTAGCCCTCGCGCTCGCGATAGGGGCGAGCGAAGCACGCGCGGAAGGTGGGCGCGAAAACGCGCCGCCAAACGACAAGGTGCTGTTGTGGCCCGGGCAGGCGCCGGTTGGCGACGGCGCGTTCGAGGCGGCCAATACCGAGATGTCCGTCTACCTGCCGGATCCGGCGCGGGCCACCGGCGCGGCGATTGTGATCTGTCCGGGCGGCGGATACATTCGCCACGTGATGGACCGCGAAGGCCCTCGCATGGCGCGGTGGCTCAACGAGCACGGCATTGCCGGCATGGTGCTGGAGTACCGCCTGCCAAATGAGCGCTCGCTGGTCCCCTTGCTCGACGCCCAGCGGGCCGTGCGCACCGTCCGCGCGCGGGCGGCCGAATGGAAGCTCGATCCCGGCCGGATCGGCATCATGGGCTTCTCGGCAGGCGGGCATGTGGCCTCGACCGCCGGCACGCATTTCGACGGTGGCGATCCCACGGCCGCCGATCCAATCGAACGGATGAGCTGCCGCCCAGACTTCATGGTACTGATCTACCCGGTAGTGACCATGGGCGAGAAGGCCCATACCGGCTCCAAGGCGCGGCTGCTGGGCGAGAATCCGAAGCTGGAACTGATTGAATTGTTCTCCAACGAACGGCAGGTGACGGACCAGACGCCGCCGACGTTTCTGACGCACGCCAAGGACGACGTCGGCGTACCGCCGGAGAACAGCCGCATGATGGCCGCGGCGTTGAAGGCCCACAACATTCCGGTGGAGTATTTGGAACTGCCTTCCGGCGGTCACGGTTTCAACGGCTGCCAGGGCCCGATGTGGGAGGCATGGAAGGCCCGATCGCTCGAGTGGCTGGCCGAGCAGGGCATCAGTGTGCCGCGCGAAAAATGACCGTCCCAGGAGCAATGCCATGAGAACGCGTGCCCTTCTACTTCTGGTTGCCATGGTTCCTCCGGCCATCATGACAGCGACGGCTCGCGGCCTGGAGCCCGGGCAGGAGGATGGTCCTTACTCGCACCTGGTGCTGAACTCCGAGCCGGTCGCCTACTGGCGTCTGGGGGAATCGGAGGGCGACCGGGCATTCGATCGGACGGGTGCAGGGCATCATGCGGCCATCGAACCGCCGGTGGCGCATTCCGCCGAGGGTCCACAAGAGATCGGCCTCCGCGGCCTCGACACGGCGAATCGTTGCCTCCGCCTCTCCGGCGGACGCGTGACGGCGGAGTTGCCCAACCTCGGCACTGACTATTCGGTGGAAATGTGGTTCTGCGCCGAGCCTCCCGACAACACCGAGCCGGTAACCGGCTGCCTCTTCACGCGCGAAGCCGACAAGGCGTCGGCCGCTGCATGCGACTCGGTAGGGTTTAGGGGCGATTCGGACGGCGAGGCCGGGTTGATCGGATTCCGTGGTGGTGAGCTGGCAGCGACAAGCCAATGCGGCGGCCCGGTGATCGAGCCGAAGACATGGCACTGCCTGGTGTTTGTCCGGCGAGGAAGGCAGGTACAACTCTTCCTCGACGGCGCGACGAAACCTATCGTTGACACCGAGGCCGCGGCTGCCTGCCCCGCAGGCGGCGCGCGATTCTATTTCGGCGGCCGAGGCGACGACGCGGCACGTTTCGCCGGCATGATCGACGAAATTGCCGTGTACGACCGGGCCCTGTCACCCGGCGAAGTCCGCATGCATCATCTGCAATCCTATTATCCGCACACGCCGGTGCAAGCCGATTTCCGGAAGATGGAAGAGTCGCTACCGCAAAGGGCAACGGTCAAGCCGAAGCAGTCGCGAACGCTGCTCATCCTCGATCGGGCCAACGGATTCTACCATCCGACCATTCCACTGGCCAATCGGGCCATCGCGTTGATGGGCGAACGGACCGAGGCGTTTCAGACATCGGTTGATCACGGCTACGCAATGCTTGCGCCCGAGCGACTTGCCGCATTCGATGCTGTTGTACTCAACAACACGTCGAATTGGCGTATCTCGGACGAGCAGAAGAAAGCCCTCATCGAGTTCGTGCGCGCCGGCGGCGGGCTGATGGCCATTCACGGCGCCACGTGGAACTTCGCGGACTGGCCGGAGGGGCAGGAGATGCTCGGCGGGCGGCTCATCGGGCACCCTTGGCATGACGACGGAACGTGGGCCGTGAAGATCGACGAGCCCGACCACCCGCTGTGCAGGGCCTTTGGTGGCGAAGGGTTCTGGGTTCACGATGAGATTTACATGTTCACGGTCTTCTCGCGAGAGAGGCTACGCGTACTGGTCAGCCTGGACATGACCAAGCCGGCCAACGAGGTCAAGGGCAGGCGGGAGGACAACGACCACGCGATCTCCTGGATTCACCAGTACGGCAAGGGCCGCGTCTTCTATTGCTCATTGGGAAACAACGTCGCCCCGTTCCACGATCGGCGAGTCCTCCAGCACCAGCTCGACGGCATCCAATGGATCCTCGGCGACCTTTCGGCCGACGCCACTCCCAGTGCCCAACTGGCCACGCAACCCCAACCTGCCTTCGCCCCCAAACGCCCCTAGCACAACACCGCCAATCGGAGATGGGAGATTTCAGATTTGAGATTTGAAATCTCAGATACCCAAATCACCCGCTGCACGTTGCCCCCCGCCTTCTGACAACTGACACCTGACAACTGACAACTTCCCCCCTTCCGCGGAGCACTATCATGACACAAAACGATCAATGGACTCGACGCCGGTTCCTGACGACCACATCGGCGGCAACTGCCGGACTGCTGCTCTCGAAAGCAGGCTGGGGCGCCGAGGCAACTGGCGAGTGGCCCGACGTGCGGGAAACGGAGCACTTCTGGTATCGCCCGCAGCCAAAGGGCCTGTTCGTCGACTCGCATCGCGATAACAAGGCGTTCGCGTACACCGACGACAAGGTACTGCTTTCGGAAGACAATGGCCGCACGTGGCCGCACAGTGCCGCGTTTCCCGATGCGAAGAACATTGTCTTCAGCGTCATCCTGGAAAACGGGAACATCCTGTTCAGCGCATTGGCCAAATTGTACCTGAGCACTGACAATCTGAAGACATACAAGCCCATTACGGTGAAGAAAGCCGACGGAAGCGACTACGTTCCGCACGCGCCGAAGAACCCCGATCTGCCCGGCTGGTACTTCCACAGCCTCACGGGCGTCAACACATTCGACGTCAAGGGCCGGGAGATGCTCATTTGGGGCAATTACTGCAACGTCATCGGCGGTGCATCGCCGGTGAACATCTACTACTCCACCGACGGCGGGCAGACCGTGAAACTCGCCTATTCGTTCGGCCAGAGCCCGTACTTCACCGACAACGGTTCCGGGGGCGGCGGCAAGGGAGGCTCGCTACTGGGCAATCCGGACAACGCGACCATCTGCCGCCACGTCCACGACGTGACGTATAACCCGGCCGAAGACGCCTTCTACGCCTGCACGGGCGACGGCACCCGGCCCGAAGGACACGAATGCCACTGGCTTCGCGGCACGTACGATGCCGGCAAGGATCGGTGGGACTGGAAGGTCATCGTGTCGGACTATTCGAACTCGCGGTACAAGTGCGGCGGCATCAACTTCGTCGACGGGCAGGTGTACTGGATCAGCGACTCGAACGGGCCGAAGCCGTACGATCGCGGCGTGTTCCGTTGCGATCCGGCCGATATTACCAAGCCTGACCGGCACACGCGGCTGTTCAATCCGGAGGTGGAATCGGGCAACATGATCGTCCAGGACGGCACGCTCCTGGCGTCGCACTGCGCCCCTGCATCGCCCATGGCCACCGGTTTCATCGTCTCGAACGACCTCGGCAAGACATGGGCGCAGTACGACCTCGCGGAGTTCGGCAGGCGGTCCCCCTGCCGCTTCCACCGAAAGAACAGCGAGGGCTGGTTCCGCGTGGACCTTCGTTCCAGTTGGGTAACGCCGGCCGAGATGATGTTCATCAAGCCGAAGGTGTAGTCGACACAGGGGTGCAGCCAGCGATCATTACCCCATTGACAGGGGGAAGGCAATGCCGTATGGTGAATCGAGTTGTGGTCGATACTCGTTTCGACTCGCTACCCGCGAACGATTGCACAAGAGCCTGTGTCCATACCTGAACGAGCATCTACGGAAGACCTGGGGTTTCAGCGGTACGATGAACCGGATTACCAGTGCGCAGAACCCGCGAGTCAAAAATGCCGTACGCCTGCGGGATGGGCGGCAACGACGACTCCAAGGACGCATTCTGATTGATGGACTGCGGGAGATCGGCCGGGCGCTGACCGCCGGCGTGGCAATTCGGGAAGTCTTCTTCTGCCCAACCCTTTTGACGAACGAGGTCGGAACAGCACTCATCGCTCGATTGCGCGAGGCCGGAGCCGAACTGCTCGAAGTGACAGAAAACGTCTTCACGAAACTAGCGTTCGGCCAGCGAACAGACGGGGTATTGGCCGTTGCTGAGCCGCCGGCCGCCGAACCGGCCTCGCTTCTGCTGCCGGATAACCCGCTTGTCGCCGTACTGGAAGGCATCGAGAAACCGGGCAATGTCGGCGCCGTGGTGCGCAGCGCCGACGGCGCCGGACTCGACGCCGTCGTGGTTGCCGATCCGCGCACCGACCTGTTCAACCCGAATGCCATCCGCGCCAGCCTCGGCACAATCTTCGCGATGCCGGTCTGCGAGGCGACCAGTCCCCAAACGCTCGCTTGGCTGCGCGAACGGCGGTTCAACATCGTCGCGGCCCGTGTCGATGGCAGCGTGCCCTACACGGAGATCGACTTCCGACAGCCGACGGCCCTTGTCCTGGGCAGCGAGGCAAACGGGCTTAGCTCCCTGTGGCATGAAGAGGCCATCACCGCAGTCCACCTGCCCATGCTCGGCCTGGCCGACAGTCTGAATATCTCGGTTGCAGCGGCCGTGCTCTTCTACGAAGCACGGCGGCAGCGAAGCCTCTGACTACATCTTCCAGCCATCGGGCAGGACGGCATCTTTGGGAATGACCGCGACGCCGTCGCGAATCATCCCTTGCTCGGTCTCCTCGGTCGTCTCGACGCCGCGATGGTTGGTAATCTGAACGCCGTGGCCGATACGGCAGTTCTTGTCGATAATGGCGCTTTCAATCACCGCGCCGGCGCCAATTCCGACAGCCGGAATTCCCGTATCGCGGTCGGCATCCAACTCGCCAAGGTTTTCGTAATAGTCGTTGCCCATAAGCACCGAGTTGCGAATTACCGAATCGCGACCGATAGAACACCGCAGCCCGATCACGCTATTCTCCACCACGGCCCCTTCTTCAATTCGGCAGCCGTCAGCCACCAGACTCCCGCGGATGGTTGCCCCTTCAATCAACGACGGCGGCAAGAACCGGGGACGCGTGTAAACGGGCGCCTTAGCCCGGGCCAACTCGAATGGCGGCGTGGCCCGCGCCAGGCTCAGGTTCGCTTCAAAAAACGACCGTATCGTTCCGATGTCCTCCCAATATCCATCGAACAGATGCACCTGAACACGCCGGGTGCGAATCGATGCCGGAAAAACTTCCTTGCCGAAATCCTGGTATTCGGTCTTCTCCAGCACATCGACCAGCGCGTCGCGGTTGAACAGGTAAATGCCCATATTGGCCAGACAATCGCGACCGTTACTCTGGACCCCGTGCGCGTCGATCCAGGCAGGATCGGTCCGCACATGCTCCAGTTCCTTCTCCGTTTGCGGCTTTTCCAGAAAACCAACAACCCGGCCCGTATCGTCCAGACGCATGATTCCCAACCCGGCCGCGTCTTTCGAATGCACCGGAACGCCCGAAATCGACACATCCGCACCCGCCGCCTCGTGCGAGGCAATCATATCGCGGAAGTCCATTTGATAAAGCTGATCCCCCGAAAGGATCAACACATACTTGATATCGCGGCGACGTATATAGCTCAGATTCTGCCGGACCGCGTCTGCCGTCCCCTGATACCACGTCGTATTGGCCAATGTCTGTTGAGCGGCCAGGACCTCGACAAAACCACCGTCGAACGAGTCGAACGTATAAGTGCGACGTATATGCCGGTGCAGACTGACCGAGTTGAATTGGGTCAGCACGTACATCCGGTTCAAACCGCTGTTGATACAGTTGGACAACGGTATATCGATCAATCGGTACTTGCCTGCAATCGGCACTGCCGGTTTGGAGCGGTATTTTGTGAGCGGGTAGAGACGCGTCCCTCGCCCGCCTCCGAGCACCAGGCTGACAACATGTTTCATAAGAATCCCTCCCAAATGAACCTGGCGGATGAAGCCGCTACGATCTTGCGACAACCCCAACAAACAACCCCACCACAAGGGTGATAGCCCCACGAATATCACTTCGCTGCTGCCTCATTCTACCAAGTGGTCTCCTGCGGTTGAATAACCCCCACACAGGAAGTCAAGTTTTTTCGTTGAATGTTTCCTTCTGGGCAACTCGGTGCGAATGGATGGGTAATCTCGATTGTCTGTTTTATTCATATGCTCCCGTTCACCTTTCTTTCATAGCCCCCCCAACCCGTCAAGAGCGCCCGAAATACAGACGATACAGGTTAAAACAGACGCTCGGATGTATCCGGGTGCATGGATCGAACGGTTATTCGGACGTCTGTTGCAAGTACGGAAGAAATGGCTGCCACATAACCCCCATAAGCGGCTGTGGCCACAATCCACGGCTTGGAAAGGATGTCCAGCTTATGAAACCCATGCCTTTGCTTGCCCTCGTGGGCTTCGCCTCGTATCTGGCCCTGGCGGTCCCCGTGGCCGCCAGTGACACCCTGGCTGCACGGACCTCCCAGTTAGAGCGGGAGACCCAGGCGCTCCGGAGCGAACTGGAGTGGCTGAGACAGCATCCTACTCGACTCCCGCCCGTAGAAACGGTGCAGGCGAGTGTGAACTACTCGTCACTCGCCGCCCCCCAGGCTGACGAAGAATACTTCACCTGGGGTGAACTGCAGGCGGAGATGAAACGCCTCACCTTCACCAAGGGCAACTTCCGCATTGTTCCGTACGGAGCGTTCTGGGCCGACATGATCTACCAGACCGATCGTACGTACCCCGGCGCCTACACGCTCTATGTACCGTCGCGAGAAACAGAAGGCGAGAATGCATTTATCGTTGACGCCCGCCGTTCGCGATTCGGAGTGAACGTGGAGGGACCGCGCATTCCGTTCTTCCACAATGCGACCAGTTCCGGTTGTTTTGAGTTCGACTTCCAAAGCCCCGTGACCGCGGCATCGGAGAACAAGGCAACCGTCCAACTTCGCCACGTGTACTGGCAAGTGAAGAATGACTACTATCGCATCCTCGTCGGTCAGACCTGGGATGTTATCTCGCCGCTGTACACAAGCACGCTCAACTATGCCGTCGGCTGGCTGGGCGGCGACATTGGCTACCGACGCGCCCAGTTCCGATTCGAGCGTTACTTCTACCCCGGCCCCGAACTGATGCTCACCTCGCAGATCGGGCTTATGCAGAATATCGTTACCGATTTCTCCACCACAACCGGCGTAGATCGGGAGCCGGGCGGCTGGCCCATTGTACAAGGCCGTTTGGCAGCCACGATCGGTGATCGGAAATATGGTCGTCCCATTGAAGTCGGTATGTCCGGCCACATCGGCGAAACCGGTTTCGACTTCACCAGCGCCGGCCCGGCGCCAGCCCGCGACGACCAGCGTTTCCGCACGTGGTCAGCCAACGTCGACGTGAAAGTACCCGTCACCGACCGGCTTCTCGTAAAGGCAGAGACGTTTACGGGTGAAAACCTGAGCGCCTTTCTGGGCGGCATCGGACAAGGTATCTGCCCCGGCTACCGCTCGACCATTCGTTCGTCCGGCGGCTGGATCGACGCGACCTATAAGCTGACGGACCGGTGGCGTGTCGTAGTTGGCTACGGCTTGGATGATCCGCTCAATTCCGACATCCAGTACGGCCGCACATACAACCAGTTCATCTTTGCCAACACGAGCTTCGACATTACGAAGTCGCTTGTGACCGGTGTTGAAGTGACTTCCTGGAAGACCCTCTACCAGGACGTGCGCGCCGTTCCCACTGGACCGACCGAGCCGGGCGAATCCATCGTGTTTGACTGGATGTTCAAATACTCGTTCTGAACGACACGGATGACCTTTTGCAGGGAACTGTCCCAGTTCTCGCCGCATGGCAGACCGGTTGCCGCAACGGCCAACGGCTCTGCCGCGAGACTGGGACAGCTCCTTTTCTTGAAGATATCGCTCAGTTCGTGAGCTCAAAATCGATTGCGCCTCCCTCGGTAGGCACGTCAGCGGTGAGTCCCGAGGTCTCGCGCCGAGCGTAACGTTCCGGAACGAGCCACCGTATGCTCCCTTCCATGGAGCCAAGCATGCCGTGTTCCATCTCTTCCTCCATCGATGCCGGAGCCGAAGCCGACTGGGCAATTGCCGTGATGGTGACCGTATGACGCCCCGGCAGCGCTCCGTCCCCATCCTCGAATGTCGTCAGCCGATAGGAACCGTCAGCGGCAATGGTTCCCATGGCCGAGCGCCCTTCTTCCGGATAGAACACGACGGTGCCTTGTGTTACCGGTTGACCGTCATAGGTGATCTTTCCTGCCACCGGGAAAGTCTCGGGATGGCCCGAACCGCAACCTCCGGAAAAGGCACAAAACAAGATGGCAAGACTGGAAAGGGTAAAAAGACGCGGCATGGTCCTGGTCCACATCATGGTTGAGCTTTCATCCTGCAAACAACCCTACGGCGGGCTTACCGGCTCGCCGCCGGCATAGGTGGAAAGCGATTGGTACAAGGTCAAGTCGATTGAATCCGAAAGGAAAGAAACGTGCCCGTCGGCAAACACGAATTGGGCGCCGCCCGGATGATGGCTCGCAAAGGGGTATTCGTTGTTGTCCGTATCCTCCATGGGACGCAGGTCGGCATTGATCGGATACTTCGTCACCCGGAACGCGCGGCCGAGCGAATGGGTCGTTCCCGACGTGCACGGAGCGGCGCAGTCGGCCCCGAACTTCCACGTAACCGGACCGCCGACCATCGGATCGCCGTAACCGTCGCCGGATCCCCACTTGGCCGGATGACTGCTCTCGCCCATCGCGATCGTATTCGAGGAACCGTCGCGGATATCCTCGATGCGCACCCACTGATTGATGCAGAATAGCCCGTCGCGAAAGACTTCGCCGAACCGGCAAGTCCAACTCGACTCGCGTCCGCCGGAACAGCCGAAATAGTCGCGACGGTTCTGAACCTCATTCCACAGGGGCATGCTGGGGCACTGGAAGACGCCAAGTCCGGCATTCTGGGCGGAGTCGCCCCACGACGCATACCCCCAGTCCAAAACATAACTGTAGCGCTGTTCAATGGCCGCCTGCTCGACATACGGCAGTAGCGGTACATACATCGGATTGCCACGGCAATCGGAACCGTTCTTGCAATTGCCGGGAATGCTGGTCGAAGTACCGGCAGGGAAGGATTTCAGCGCCTGGTGATAGTTGTGCAGCGCCAGTCCAAGCTGCTTCAAGTTATTTGTGCACTGAAGCCGGCGCGCCGCTTCCCGCGCGCTCTGTACGGCCGGCAGCAACAGAGAAATCAGAATGCCGATGATCGTAATGACCACCAGCAATTCCACCAATGTGAATCCGCAACGTCGTCTCATTCAACAATCCGATTTCTGTAGCGCAGGCGATGCCGCCAGCAACCGTGCGCGCCCTCCGCGCATTCCAAGCCAGATAAGAACGATTAGCGCCAGTACCGCCGCCGAAGGCTCCGGAACCGGCATGGCAAGATTGAACTCGTGCGCCGCCAGGGCCCGGTTAACGTACCGGACCTGGTCGATATCGCCGCCGAACAAACGCCTGGACATATAGTCGGCGCCTCCAAGGATCAGATCGCCGCCTGCAGTCAGAGCCTTGATATCGGTTACTCCACCGATCTCTTGCACCAGAGACGCCTGCCCGCTGAAGTCATCCAACGATGTCATATAGAACCGCAGCGTACCGTCATCGGACGCCGTATCGCCATTGTCGTCGTAGGTGACGGCCAAGTGATGCCAGGCATCTTCATCGAACGCCACGGGTTCGGTGGCATACGTCGTGTAGGCGCCTCCGTCGGCGTCGAGCATCCGCAGTTCAAGTCGATTGGCTAGCGTTACAACCCAATCGAGCCTCGAGTTGATGCCATCGCGATAGAAGAACATAGGCATCTGCTCGCCATCGACGCCAACCAACGTCGGATTACGAACCCAAGCCTCGATGGTGAACGTCTCGGTGTCGAACAGCCCGACTTCAGCCGCCGAAAGATCTTGCTTGTGCAAGACGCGACTGACACTGTCAATCGGCCCGGTAGCCAAGTCGAGCCCCGTCGGACCATCCACCCACGCATCACTGGCTGCCCCGCCGTAACGGGTTAAGTCCAACCCGTTTCCCGAAGAGTCCAGCCCATTTCCATCCATGTGGTACAACACGGCCGTCGGGTACTGCGCATCCGCGTTGGTTGTTGCATACGGAATCACCTCCGGCCGGATCGCTTTCAAATACTTGTTCGCCAAGTAGGCTTCAACGGCTGTGCGTTCCGTTGCGTCAAGCGACTTGTCGTATACCAGCACCTCGGCAATGCGGCCGTTAAAACTGGGCCCCTGATTTCCGACTGCGCCGATCGCCAGCTCGGTACCTGTCGAGAAGCTCGGCGCACTTCCCTTCAGCGTAACGAAAGGGTTGCCATTGACCGCTACCAGGACGTTGTCACTGTTGAACTGATAGGTAGCCAAGGCGAACTCCTCTTTTGTTACGGCAATGTTCGAATCCTCCGGCGGCAGAGTACCGCCTCCGAACCAGCCGTGCAAATAGCCGTTCTTGTATCGCAACTGGCCATCGCCGTAGTGGCCCATGTAACGCTGCAGATCCGAAGTGACGTTGTCTCCGGCAAGCACGATGAAGACCGTCTGATCCACTCCGAATTTGAAATCGTTGTTAAGCAGCTTGTCGCCGGCAAAGGAGAGGGCAGGCAGCCCGTTGAGTTGGTTCAAGCTCAACGTCGGTTCACGGCCCGTTGCGCTTGTGTCGACCGTGAAGTCGACTCCGGCGGCCGTCTGATCGAACCAGTCGGTCACGCCCGCGGAATGGACCGCCACCCCCCGGTTGGCTTGCAAATGAAACGCCAGGTTTTCGGTCGGCGGAAGGAAAGGCCCTGCCGCCGATACGCACGGCGTCACGATGGCCGAAAGAACCACCACGTAGCGAAACCGGCTTGCCAGAAATGCCAGTAGCACCGCACACCTCCGTTCGATTGTAAAGGGCCGGAACCGTGCGTTTTCTCCCACCTGCAGTTCCGTAGATATAACGTCCGACACCACGATTTCATTGTACTAGCAGGCGCAAACTCCGTCAAACACACAAAGCATATTCCCTATGGGGGGGGTTCCATCCTGACTTCGCCGCGAACATGCCAGAGGGGGGTAGGGTCCAAAAATCCGCAGAGAATCGGGCCCTGTCGTTTCCGGAGGTATCCCCAGTGCATTGTGCCGGCTTTCACCGGTCGTTCGCTTCCCCGCCAAAGCCGGGATTACCAACGGGTCGCGTTCGCGCGTGCAGACAGGCGGAAGAACGCAATCACCAAACATGACCTGCCGGCGTTGCCGGTCCTGCTGGCAATTCTTCACCGCGTCCGGTAAGATCGTGTCGGTGGTGAGATCCCAGACTTCGCAGAGCTGTAAGGTCTTACGGCTTGCGTTATGCCGGCTGTTTTCGCCGCTCGGCACGGGGGGCAGCCCCCTAAATGATTGAGCGAGGCCAATGCGTCCAGGGAGGACCGAATCTTGTGCGGGCTGTCATCTTTGTGCGTCTTCGCCAGCCAGGCCCCGGTCGGAATTGGGCCATTGCTGATTCTGGCAATCGGTATCGCTGTCGTGCTGGGGATGATTATCGCCTTGCGAGTCAATGCCTTTCTGGCCTTGATTACGGCAGCCATTGTCGTGAGTCTACTGGCGCCGGGTGAGTTTGCCGTGAAGACCAGCCGGGTCACAGAGGCCTTCGGGGCCACCGCCGGTAAGATCGGCATCATTATCGCATTGGCGGCCGTGATCGGCAGGTGTCTGATCGACTCCGGCGCTGCCGACCGCATCGTTCGGCTGTTCGTCGGGCTGCTCGGCGAGAAACGCTGCGAGGTTTCGCTAATGACCAGTGGCTTTGTCCTCTCGATCCCCGTTTTCTTCGACACGGTCTTCTACCTGCTGATTCCACTGGCGCGGTCCATGCACCGCCGGACCAAACGCAGTTATCTTCTATTGATCCTGGCCATGGGGGCAGGTGCGTCCATCACGCACTCGCTGGTGCCACCGACGCCTGGGCCACTGCTGATTGCTGAATCACTTGGCATCGACCTGGGAATGATGATCATGGTTGGCCTGCTCTGCGCCGCGCCCACGGCCGTGGTCATCCTGCTGTTCGTCGGCTGGCTCTCGCGCCGGATCGACATTCCGATGCGTCCGCTGGAAGGGGCTGCGCCGGAGCCGGAGCCGCTGCCGGATGACAAGCTTCCCGGCTTGCTGCCTTCGCTACTGCCGATCATTCTGCCCGTGCTGATGATCTCTGCGCATACGATCGTCTCGACACTGGCCAAGGGCGCCGAACCGGCCACCACCATCGCACGGGCCGAGACGGTCACGGCGGTATTCGGCAACGCCAATCTGGCCATGCTGGTCTCGGCCGCCATCGCGTTGGCCGTCCTATGGTGTCAGCGAAGGCCGAGCCGCCAACAGCTTGCGAAGATCGTCGAGGGTTCGCTCATGAGTGCTGGCGTCATCATTCTGATCACCTCGGCCGGCGGCGCTTTCGGGGCCATGCTCAAAGAGGCGCAGGTAGGAGAAGCCATCGAAGGCCTGATGGCCGGAGACGGCACGGAAGCGATCGGCGGCATCAAGCTGCTCTTCCTTGCGTTCTTCATCGCTACACTGCTGAAGTTCGCCCAGGGTTCCAGCACGGTCTCGATGATTACGACCTCGGCCATGCTGGCAGCCATGATCCCCGCCGGTGACGGCCTTGGCTATCATCCGGTCTACCTGGCCGCGGCCATCGGCTTCGGCGCCCAATGCTGCAACTGGATGAACGATTCCGGCTTCTGGATCTTCGCCAAGATGGGCGGCCTGACAGAAATCGAAACCCTTAAAACATGGACCGTCACCGTCAGCACCATGGCCGTCATCGGTCTGCTGTTCACGACCCTCTTCGCTCTCCTCCTGCCGCTCGTCTGAGACTGAGAAGGCAGGCTCGCTGACACGTCAGACGGCCAAAATACAGACTGCAAATCCCGTTCTTCGGTGGGGATCAGGAAGGGAGGATGGGCAACTTGGGCGTGTCACGAAGCGGTGCGGTTTCGCGGGGCGAACCACTACAGTTTGTATGTCAGCGTTGCTAGCGAATACTGCCAGTTGTGGTTGGAACAAGAAATCTTCGCGTTTGGCTGTTGACACACAGACGGCAGACCGATAGATTTGAAGTTCATGCTGGTTCGCTCGCAAAAGCGAGCGTCGCAAGAGGGAACACGGTGGAAATCCGTGGCTGCCCCGCAGCGGTATGCAGGAACGAACACCGTCACCAAGCACTGGCCACAGATGCTTCACAAGAGGCAGGCTGGGAAGCGACGGTTAGTAGGAATGCGGCCTGTTAAGACCGTAGAGACCTGCGAGTCCGAAGACCTGCCGGCATGGTTTCATTCGAACGTAACGAATCGACTGTCGCTTCCGCGGGGAGGTGAGGTCGGCCCAGTCTCCTGTTGTGCGCCCCCGATTGGCTGCATGAAGGGTGGTCTTGCGCCGATGCGCTGCCGTGGAAGCTGCGGCAAGATGGAATCGCGGTATACCCGCGACAAGGAAAGGAGCTCCGTCACTTGGCTACCGCGCAAGTCTACCGGCATGATTATGTTGCTTCTGGCGAAACGGCGTCCGTAACGACCATTCAGAAGCGGGATGGCTCCCTGGCAGAGTTCGACGCCCGAAAGATCTCCCGCGCCATTCTGAAGGCAGGCAAGGCCACCGGCGAGTTCGAGGCCGATGCGGCCCATACGCTCACCGTGCGTGTACTGGGCATTCTCCAGATGATGTCGCAAGAAGCGGCGCCGTCGGTTGAGGACGTGCAGAACGTGGTCGAAGAAACCCTGCTCGCCTCGCCATTCAAGAAGACGGCGAAGGCGTATATCCTCTACCGCGACCAGCACGCACGCAACCGCGAGATGATCCAGAAGGCCGATCTCGACCTGATCGACCGTTATCTGGACCAAATGGACTGGCGGGTCCGCGAAAACAGCAATATGGCCTATTCACTACAGGGTCTGAACAATTACGTTTCCAGCGAGATCAGCAAGGTCTACTGGCTCAACAAGCTGTACACCCCGGAAGTGCGCGAAGCGCATGTTAGTGGCGATTTCCATCTGCACGATCTGGGGTTATTGTCTGCCTATTGCGTGGGGTGGGACCTGCGCGATCTGCTGGCTTCAGGCTTTCAGGGGGCGTCCGGAAAGGCCGAAAGCCGGCCGGCAAAGCACTTCCGCGCGGCACTGGGGCAGATCGTCAATTTCTTCTACACGTTGCAGGGCGAGGCGGCCGGCGCCCAGGCGTTCTCCAATATCGATACCCTGCTCGCCCCGTTCATCCGGTACGACGGGCTCGATTATGGCGAAGTGAAGCAGGCGCTGCAGGAGTTCATCTTCAACCTCAACGTGGCCACCCGCGTCGGGTTCCAGACACCGTTTACCAACGTCACGCTCGACCTCCAGCCGCCCCGCACCTTGCGCGATGAAACGGCCATTATCGGCGGGCAGCCGCAGGCGGAGACGTACGGCGAGTTCCAGCCCGAAATGGACATGTTCAACACGGCGTTCCTGGAAGTGCTGGCCGAAGGCGACGCGAAAGGGCGCGTGTTCACGTTCCCCATTCCTACCTACAACATCACGGCCGATTTCGATTGGGATGCCCCGGGCCTGGAGCAACTATGGAAGGCGACCGCCCGCTATGGCATTCCCTACTTCGCCAATTTCGTCAACTCCGATATGTCGCCCGACGATGCCCGGTCGATGTGCTGCCGCCTGCGGTTGGATTTGCGGGCGCTGGAGCGCCGTGGCGGCGGGCTGTTCGGCGCAAATCCGCTGACCGGCTCGATTGGCGTGGTCACGATCAACATGCCGCGATTGGGCTACCTGGCGTCGTCCGAAGCCGACTTCCTCGAGCGGCTCGACCAACTGATGGAAATTGCCCGCACCAGTCTCGAAACGAAACGGCAGGTACTTGAAGCATTTACCGATCAGGGACTGTATCCCTATACCAGGTTTTACTTGCGAAGCGTCAAGGAGCGATTCGGTCATTACTGGCACCACCATTTTTCGACCATCGGGCTGGTCGGCATGAACGAGGCGTGCATGAACCTTCTCGGCGTCGATATCGGCAGCCAGGAGGGAGCGGCGTTTGCCGGCCGCGTTCTCGACCATATGCGAATGCGGCTGCAAGAGTTCCAGGAGCTTACCGGCCGGTTGTTCAACCTGGAGGCGACGCCGGCCGAAGGCACCGGTTATCGGCTGGCGCGGCTGGACCAGCAGCGCTATTCCGACGCGTATTTCGCCGGGAGCGGCGAGACCTGCAATGCGGAAATACCGGCCGAACCCTATTACACCAATTCCACGCAGTTGCCCGTTCAGTATACGGACGACGTCTTCCAGGTGCTCGACCTGCAAGATGGGTTGCAGTCGCGCTACACGGGCGGGACGGTGCAACATGTCTTTCTGGGCGAAGCCGTCTCGGACCCCGAGCTGGTCAAGCGGTTTGTGCGCAAGGTGTGCGAGAACTACCGGCTGCCGTATTTCACCCTATCGCCCACGTTTTCGATCTGTCCGCAGCATGGGTATTTGCGCGGGGAGGTGCAGACTTGTCCGGACTGTGGTCGCGAGACGGAAGTCTACTCGCGAGTGGTCGGTTACTTGCGGCCTGTGAATCAGTGGAATGCCGGCAAGCAGGCGGAGTTCGCCGCGCGAAGCACCTTTTCTATTACGGGGAAAGGGCCGTCTTCCTCGCCGGATTCGCTTTCCATGATGGGGAAAGGTTCTTCTTCCTCGCTCAATCCCCAGTCCATTCCCGACCAGACGTCTTCTGTCTTGTCGGGTCCGTCCGTACTGCCGACCAAGGAGACCGTACTTTGAGTATCAAACCGGATAGTTGGATTCGCACCATGGCCCGCGAGCATGGCATGATCGAGCCGTTCGTCGATCGGTTGGTGCGGCAGGTGGACGGTCAGCCGGTCATTTCGTTCGGGGTTTCTTCGTACGGATACGACATTCGTGTGGCCGATGAGTTTCGCGTCTTCACAAATGTCTACGGCGCGATCGTCGATCCGAAGCAGTTCGACCCGAAGAGCCTGGTCGAAGTGAAGGACTCCATTTGCCTGATCCCGCCCAACAGCTTTGCCCTGGCGGTCAGCGTGGAGACGTTCCGTATTCCGCGCAATGTTCTGACCATTTGCGTGGGCAAATCGACCTATGCCCGATGCGGCATCATTGTAAACGTTACGCCGTTCGAGCCGGGCTGGCAAGGACGGGCCGTACTGGAGATTTCGAATACGACGCCGCTGCCGGCCCGGATTTACGCAGGCGAAGGGTTGGCCCAGGTGCTCTTTTTCGAAAGCGACGCTCCCTGCGAGCAGTCGTACGCCGATCGCGCCGGCAAGTATCAGGGGCAAACCGGCCTGACGCTTCCGCGAATGTGATGGTTTGACGACAGTTTCCCAGGAGGGGTTTTATGATCCTTGGCGGATTCCAAGGCCTGACGTTGATCGACTTTCCCGGCCGGTTGGCCGCACTCGTGTTTACGCAAGGCTGCAACCTGCGATGCGGCTACTGCCACAATCGGCAACTCATCGCATTTCGCGGCAGCGATAACGAGGATGTGCCAACGGCGGAGCATGTGCTCAATCTGCTGAGTACGCGACGCCGGTTGCTGGAGGGCGTGGTGGTTTCGGGTGGCGAGCCCACGCTCCAGCCCGGTCTGCTCGCCTTTCTCGGGCGTATCAAGGACCTGGGGCTACTGGTCAAGCTCGATACGAACGGCACGAATCCCTCGGTGCTTGGCGAGGCCCTGCGCGGAGGGTTGGTCGACTACGTGGCGATGGACGTCAAGCACGATCCACATCGCTACCTCGAACTGACCGGCGTTGCCGTTCCGGTGACGCAACTGGCGGCCAGCCGCGACGCCATTGCCACTGCAGGTGTGGATTACGAGTTCCGAACTACGGTCTTACCCCGTTTTCACGACGACGCAGCCATTGAGCAGATTGCCCGATTCTGCAAAGGGGCGCCTCGATACGTCTTGCAGGCATTCAGGCCGGCCGGGGCGTGGAATGCCGAGTTCCGCAACTACCTTGCACCCTCGATCGAGTGGCTCGAGCGGTTGAAGCGAGTTGCGGAACCGTGGGTCGGGCGTGTCGACCTGGTCGGCGTTGATGGAATGCTCATGGCGCAAGATGCGAAACCAGAATCTCGCATCCGACCAGTAGCAGAATCGTCCCGCCGAGCACGTCAGCCCAGCGTTCCCAAATGACGCCCAACCGGCTTCCCAACCCGAAGCCAACGGCGCTGAGCGTGGCGGCAACCAGGCCAATCACCACGGCCGGTAGCCAAATCGAGACACCGACCAGCGCGAGACTCAAGCCGACGGCCAGGGCATCGACGCTCGTCGCCACGGAAAGGGTGACCAGCATCAGGCCGCGCGTCGGGTCTTCGTTTCGCGGCGCGCGCTCGGGGTTTCTTGCATCCCATAACATCTTGCCGCCAAGAAACGCCAGAAGACCGAAGGCAATCCAGTGATCCACAGCGCTGAGATGGTGCGCCACCTGCTGCCCGGCCGACCAGCCGAGCACCGGCATAAGGGCTTGAAACAGCCCGAAATGGAACGCCAGCCGAAACATACTTCGATAGGACACGGGCCGAAGGACCATTCCAGCGGAAATCGCCACAGCAAAGGCATCCATCGCCAGAGCAACGGCAAGACCGAACAGCCAGAACCAGTTCATTGTCCGAATCCTACAGGGAAGTGCCGGGGAGTCGATAAGTCGGCTCCCGGATTAGGGGGCGCGAATGGGCTTATTGTGAGTTGGAGTACCGCCTTCAGGTGGCCCACCTTAGGGTTGATACAGTTTACCCCGCGTTTGGACTCGCCGTCAACCCGGGTACGCGTTACAATACTACTTTGTGTAGTATGACCCGCCGGGAGGGCGACGATGCAGCACATGGATGGATGGAGTATCGCGTTGCTGGTGGTGGCGGCCTATGTGGCCGTGCTGGCACTGGTGCGCCTGATGAGAAAACGCCGCGACCAAATGGTCGAGCGGTTCCGCGAAGAAGTCGAAAAAGAAAAGAAAATGCAGGAGGCGGAACGGAAGCGAAAGGCGATTGAAGACCTGCGACGAAGAACCGCGTGATCCCGCCTTTCGCAACGTATGAATGATGCCGTATCGAGTTCACATTGAGACCCTCGGCTGCCAGATGAACGTGCTCGATACGGAGCTGCTCGTCGCCACCTTGGAAGACGCCGGCTTCCAACGGGTTGACTCGCGTCGCAGCGCCGACGTCATCCTTTTCAACACCTGCAGCGTGCGGCAACATGCCGAAGACAAGGTCTACAGCGCTTTGGGCCGATTGAAGCACGTGAAAGAGCATCGGCCTGGCACGGTCATTGGCGTGATTGGGTGCATGGCCCAGAAGGACCGGCAGCGTATCTTCCGCCAAGCGCCGCACGTCGATCTGGTCGTCGGTCCGGGACAGTTGAGCCGCCTGGTGGAACTGATCGAGCGGGCGAAGGCCGGCGACGGGCCGCAACTGGCCATCAGCCTGGACCGCCATGCAGGCACGCGCGCCGAGGTTGCCGGCAGCTTCACACGGTTGGACTTCAACGTTCCTGCACGCCGTCCGTCAGGCGCGCAGGCGATGGTCCGCGCCATGTTCGGCTGCGACAATTTCTGCACTTACTGCATCGTGCCCAGCGTGCGAGGTCCGGAGCAATGTCGCCCGGCCGACGAGATCGTAACCGAAACACGACGGTTGGCGGACGCCGGCTGTATCGAGGTGACTTTGCTCGGGCAGACGGTCAACAGCTATGTCGACCGTAGCGGCGGCGCCACGGTCCGGTTGAGTGATCTGTTGTACCGGATTCACGACATTGACGGTTTGCAACGAATCCGGTTCGTTACGAACTACCCGAAGCACATGACCGACGATCTGCTGGCGGCCGTGCGCGATCTGGACAGGGTATGCCCCTATCTGCACGTACCGGCACAGAGCGGCTCGGATGCGGTCCTCCGTCGCATGAAGCGAGGGTATACGGCCGCGTTCTATCGCGACATGCTGCGGCGCATTCGTGAGACCATCCCCAATGCCGCGGTCACGAGCGACTTCATTGTCGGTTTCTGCGGCGAGACCGATGCCGACTTCGAGCAGACGCTCGATCTGGTTCGCCACTCGCGGTTTAAGAACAGCTTCATCTTTAAGTACAGTACCCGCCCCGGCACGAAGGCCGCGGAACTGTACGCCGATGACGTGTCCGAAGCCGTCAAGCGACGGCGGAACAATGAGCTGCTCGCCGCGCAGAATGCCGTCAGCCTGGAGGACAACCTGCGACAGGTCGGCCGGCAGGTGGAAGTGCTCGTGGAAGGGCCGAGCAAGTCGGCCCGAAAACAGGGCCAGGAAGGCGACCGGCAGCAACTCGTCGGGCGCACCACCTGCGATCGGATTGTGGTGTTCGACGGCCCGGTCTGTTTGGCCGGGCAGATTGTCGAAGTTCATATTGATCGGGCCGAGCCGATCACGCTGCACGGCAGTCTTGCGGCCGGCGCGGAATCGGATAGTAGGCGGGTGGGAAGCGAGCGTTAGGACTTCCTCGGCAGGGCCCGCTCAGCGACCCACCTGACTGCGTGAAGGAAACCCACCATGCCACAACACGTTCTTCCTGGTGCGATGGCCGTTTCGCGGCGCAGCTTTCTTCGGCGAACCGGATGGGGCGCCGTAGCGACTGCGACGGGTGCAGGCGTCGTAACGCACGCTCAGGCGGCAGAGACGCCCGATGTCCAGATACAGCCGTTACTGAAATCCATCCGGCAGTTCGGCGTGCTGCCGGCGAACAACGCGGCGCAGAATGCGACGCGTTTGCAAGAGGCCATCGACTGGGCGGCCGAACGGGGCACCGCGCTGTTCGTCGAACCTGCCGAAGAACCGTATCGTTTGGATGGCGGTATCGTTCTCCGGCGGAATGTCTCGCTGGTTGGGGTGCACGGGCCGGTCGGGCGCGGCACACGGCATTCGGACAGGCCGCAACCGGTCGGCAGCGTACTGGCCACCGAGGATGAGACACGGCCGCTGCTGACCGTCGAGGCCGCCACCCAAGTACGCGGCATCCAGTTCTGGTATCCGCGTCAGCCTGCCGACGATGCATCGAAGATCATCGCCTATCCGCCCACCATTCAGGCATCGCAAACCCGCAGCGCCCAGGGCGTGACGCTCTCATGCCTGACTTTCTACGGCGAGTCTATGGCTATGGACTTCCGCACACCGCGAGAGCGGCCGTGCGAGCAGGTGCTGTTCGAGCACTGTTACGGCTATCCGCTGGGCGGCACGTTCATTGCCATCGATCACTGCTACGACATCCCCCGCATTCTCCATTGCCACGTCAATCCGGCCAACCGGCGGTTCATTGACGGAGGGCATCATCGTGACGTGATCGATGCCGTGATGGCGAGGAAGACATTCTGCTACTGGATCGACCATACGGACAACGCGCAGTTGATGGACGTCTTCACGTTCGGCACGTGGGGCGGTATCTACCTGGGGCCGGCCACCTATGGACAACTGACCAACTTCAACCTCGACTGCGTGGCCGTGGGCATTCACAAGCTGGGCGACAGCCAGTTCAACCGCAACTGGCAGATCAGCCAGGGATCGATCATCGCCAATGCCGGCGCGCCGCTGGCGGATATTCACCCGTTTGTGGTGGAAGGGCAAGGGCACACGGCCGTGGCGAACTGCGAAAGCTTTTCGGGAGGCAATCCGGCGCTGACCACGGTCGGGCAGTCGCACGATTTCATGCTGGTGCGCGGCTCGGAACCGTTGACGGTCAGCCTTGTCGGATGCCGCATGCGCAACTACGCGGCAGATAGCCCGATTACTATTGAAAATAGTGCGGCTTTGATTCAGGCGGTCGCATGCATCGACAAAGAGAATCAGCCGTACACCGAGACCATTCGACCTCGGTAGAAGTTTCCCCAGGGTATGCTAGACCGCCGCTGGGCTTTGTTGTAGAACCGTATTCGCGGTTCGAGCCGGACAGGCCAGTACGGTGGTCATTCTGCGTGGCGCCATTCCGCCGGCATTTGATCCGGACGGTCCCTGAAGGCCGGACTCCGCCGATGGCGGCCTGCCTCCGGAAACGGAAGTGCAAGTCCTACAGGGCGAACAGCCCCCACCAGACCAGCATGGCCTCGTTCGCCGTGTTGGCAGAGGCAGGATCGAGGATCAGCCGTGCGACGTCGGGCTGCGTATGAAGGTCCATCCCGTCCAGGAATACCTGCAATTCCTTCATGGCCGACTTGTCGCCTTTCTGCGCCCTGGCGAATACTTCCTTGTAGGTTGCGCGATAGGTACTGCGGTTATCGAGCAGGTGTCGCTTCAGGGCGACGGCGGCTTTCTCGGGGGCCTTTTCTGCACGGACGAGCTGAATCAGACGGGGCCGGATGGACGAGAGTTCACCGGTTCCTTGGATACCTTGCAGGGGGCCTTCGTCCGTCGGGACCGGTCCGCCGGGCGCTTTGTACTTCCCTTCGCGTACGATGTCAAACGGTTCGTCTTCACCCGATTTGAACAGGATTGGAACGGAGACGTAGCGCCCGTTTTCAGGTTGATCGACCATGAAGTGCAGATGTGGCGTCGCGGAATACCCCGTATTGCCCGACAGTGCGATGAGTTGGCCCTCTTCAACTTTGTCTCCCACCTTGACTTTCGCTCCATGATGGGCGAGGTGGTAATACAGGGCGCGGCTGCCGTCTTCGTGCCGAATACGTACATAGTTGCCCTTCTGCTTCATATCCTCCGTCATGCCCGACTTGGTAAACGAATCGACCACTTCGATGACAACGCCGGCCCTGGCGGCGTGAATGGGTGTTTCTTCGGGCATGGTCCAGTCGATGGCGTACTCGCTCATGTGGGTGGGGAAATCAAGATACCCTTGCCCCACCTGGAACGTCTCACCCGGCGCGTACGGAAGCGAGTAGAGCGGCCCGACCGGCTTGATGTGCGGCGGCCGCCTGCCATCCTGCGCAGCAAGCGGTGTGGCAAGCATTGCCATGAGGAAGCCAATGACCCAAGTGCGTTTCATAACTGAAGTTTTGCAAACTCACTCCAACCGCAAGTGAGCCATCACATGGTCGCGGCTGCGTCCATACTCGGTAACCTGCTCAATAGCCCAGTCCAGGGTGGATCGCAGCGTCTCTCGCAATACTGCGCGACAGGCTTCGCCGATGGTCGTCAGCTTGCAGGAGGCCCATTCCTTCGCGCGGGCCTGCTTGAGTTGGGCCATGAGCAGAGTGTACGCCAGCATGACCAGGTACATGTGCCGGGTTTGGCCCTGGCCGTCGCGCAGCTGACAATCTCCCATGCCAAGCTCTTGCTTCCCGTCCCGATGAAAGGTCTCCGTGCCTGTCCATCGATAGCGATAGACCTGCAGAATCCGAATCACTTCCCAGGCTACGCGGTTGGTTATCAAAATCTTGCGCGGCTCACGGTCGCGCTTCTTGTCCCAAATGATCACGATCCGCACCTTGTGCTCGACATTGGGGATGCGAATGCTCGTCGTGAAATACCATTGCTGCTTTCGGCCACGCTTGAAGGGCTTCCGGCTGTCCGGATCGATCTGCCCGGCCATTTCCTCCGCCCTCAATTCGCCGCCCTTCCAACAAATCTTCCGATTAAACTTCAGGTCGCCCACGTAGCCGCGAGGACGGCCAAACCGGTCCTTCTTGCCATGAATGTGATTGAGGATCTCGGCGTTCGTGAAGTAGCTATCAAAGGTGAAGTCGCCCGGAATCTCATGCTCACAAACCCAATCCACCAACTGGCAGAACAGCTTGGTGTGGTTGAAGAACTCCTCGCCCGTTGCGTCGCACTGCTCGCGTTTCCTGAAACGCCGGAACTCCAGGGGGTAGTGCTTGTCACTGGTGCATACGTAGTTGGCAATCAGATAGTCGTGGGCAATCTTGTTCCGTCCTTCGGCATGGTCCCAGAACCAGCCGACGTCCTTGATCAGTTTGCCATCGTGGTCGATCAACACGTTGTCGATCGCAATCACCCCCCGATCGCCGTAGCGGGTGCTCGAGTCCTTCTGCAACCACCTCAGCCGACGCTCGTTCAACTCAGCCTCGTCCCACTTCACCTCGGTGATGAAGCGGTTCAGGCACGACTGATCCGTCGTCATAGCGAACTCGTAGTTGATTCCCCGCACGGTCTTTCGCGCGGCCACCATCAACCCAGTGAGGTATTCGGCAAAGTGGCGCCGCTCCGGTTCGCAGACAAACAGGTCGCCGAACTCTTCCACCGCACTCTGCACCACACGTGGAAACGAGGTGATCCCTGGCATTGTCGCACCCTCCGTGATTGCCATGGCCACCTCAAACTACCCCATTTTTGCGCCAAAACCCCTATTTTTACAAGCCCAATTTGATGTTTGCAAAACTCCAGTCATAACATGCCCGTTCATGTTTCAAGCCCCGTTTGGAAAAGGACCGGTAGACGACCCTACCAAGCACAGACACAGCCTATGCAAGTATAGGTTATGGGGCTGGACTTGCGGCTGCCGCGGGACTATACTGCCTATCGTCTTGTGTGTTATTCGGTTGTGCTCCATTCCAAGTCCCGGTGCGCTGTCATGGACGAGAACACTCTCTCTTCACCGTCGTCGGAGCCGGTTGCCGCGGAGGTCGTGCCGCCACTGGATTTCGGCAGTGTCTTCAGATCTCGACCGGCCGAACCGGTCCCTCCCAACCATGTCGACCTGACAACCGAGCCAGTGCAGAGCAGTTCGCGATGGCGCGAAATTGCCGTACTGCTGCCTCTGATTGTCCTGGCCGATATGACCATATACCGCGGCCATGGCTATGCCGGTCTTGCCCTGCTGTTCGTCCTGGCGCCGTTGCTTTTCGTGCTTGGCTCGCCGCGGCTGCGGTGTCGCGCTTCCTTTTGGGTTCTCGGCAGTATGCTGGTGATTCTGGCGGCGAACTTGCTCTGGTGTGGAACGGTGTTCCAGGTCGTCCTGGGCTTTACCCTGCTGGTAGCGTTTGCGATGTCGCTTTCCGGTCGGACGCCTTATGTGCTCGATGTCTTGGTCTACGCGTGCCAGGCGCTCCCGGCCGGACTGAAAAACCTGCTCGATCACATTCAGTCGAGCAGTAAGGCCACCCCGATCCTCGCAAAGGTCCGTCTGCTCAACGTGATCATCCCTTTGGGCGCAATTCTCGTCTTCGGCAGTCTGTTCATCCTGGCGAATCCGGATCTGGTTAGCGCCGTAAGAGACGCCGTTGAGGAGATGTTCCGTTCTTTGCACGTGTGGGTCGCTGCCTTCGGTCTGACGGGGAAGGAAGTCGTCTTCTGGTTCTTCGTGATTTGGATTGCGGCCGGGTTGCTCCGCCCGATGCGGTACGAGTCGATCCTCGACCAACTCACGTCCGGCAAGGCCCGTGCGGCAACTCACCCTGTGGAACCGGCCCAGTCGATGCTCTACATGCCGTTCCGCAATACGCTGCTGGCCCTCATTGTCTTGTTCGCGGTGTACCTGCCGTTCGAGTTCGCAACGCTTTGGTTCCGGGAGTTCCCTAAGGGCTTCTACTATGCAGGTTACGCCCACGAGGGCGCGGCCTGGCTGACCGTTGCGTTGGCGCTGGCCACCGGCGTTCTTTCGCTCGTCTTTCGCGGCAGCATCCTGCACGATCCGCGCCTGCCGCAACTTCGCCGGCTGACATGGCTCTGGGTGTTTGAGAACGCCTTGCTGGCCGCCGCGGTGTACAACCGGCTGATGATCTACGTCGGCTTCAACGGCATGACCCGCATGCGAACCGTCGGCCTGTTCGGCATGACCCTGGTGGTGGCCGGGTTCATTCTGGTAGTCTGGAAGGTTGTGCACCGGCGCGACTTCGTCTGGCTCGTCCGACGGCAGCTTTGGGCACTGGCCATAACGGTCTACCTGTTCGTCATCACGCCCGTCGATGCGTTGGTGCACAGCTACAACGTACGGCAGATTCTTGCAGGCGACCTGGCGCCTTCGGTCCAGATTTCGGTCCATCCGATCGACTCGGAAGGCATCTTTGTTCTGCCGCCGCTGCTGGACTGCGACGACGCGGTCATTCGCGAAGGGATTTGCGCCATGTTGGCCCAGCGGTGCCTGCTGGTACAAGACAGGAGTCAACGCCGGGCGCGCGTCGGCTGGACGGCCCATCAGCAAGCCGACGAACTGCTCCATTCCCACCTCACGGCACTCCGGGAATACTGGGAACCCTACCTGGACCACGCCAAGCGCAGCACGGCTCTCACCCGATTCCGTGCGTATACATACCAGTGGTACTGAGGTACAACAAAGCCTTATAGAAAGCTACTACGGCTACCCAACCTCCAAAACTGTCGAACCGTTCGGAAAGATACTCAAGCGCCCGTTGGTTTTCCCGGGCGGCTGCGATATGCGCTTCCCTACTTGGCATGCTCGAGAACCTGTCCCGAAGAGAGAAATGCTTTGGCCGACGCCTTGGAGACCGCAGGCAAAGCCAGCACGTCAAAATCGATCAGATTGAAATCGTCACTATTGGAAACTTCGATATCCAGCTCCGTTAATGCATCTGTAAGCTGTGATCGAACTCGACCTTCTGCTAAGTTATCACGAAAAGAAGGTTGTTCTGGGGGCGAATCGTCACGTGGGCATTTCTAATCGCTCCCCGATGCAGATTGATCCATCCAACCAATCGGCCCAGTAACTCTGTAAGCTGTCGATTGAAGACATTTACGCCTTTGTCAAAAGCAAAGCATGCTGCAACAGCCTGGCGCATACTCATTACAATGCGATCGGCGTCTTCACTCGACACCACCACCTGACGGCTTTCGTCTTGTTCATCAAGCAAAACAGCGGAAACGGGCCTGATCGTTTGCATGGGCACTCAAAACGCAAGGAAAAATCACCACCATGATGAGTTGGAACCACAACCCCTTGTTAAGGGTAGCAGGATACCATCCCGGTGTCAACGGCCTAACAGTGAAATTATCGACCCGTGCAACAAATGGCTTGAAACGTACATCTGACGCCAACAAACCGTACCGCGCAAAGTCCCATCCTGTTGAGCAGCCTCCCGCCTTTCGCTGGGGGGTTCAGTACTCCCCAGAAACAGTCGCAGTCATTGACAACCACAAGCAGTTGTTGCAACGCATACGCTGTGACTACTATCCGTGTGTCGGATTGTTGTTTGACAACTCTCGACCGATGTCGGCAGCAACGGATCCGAGTTGTTTGACACAGAACCGTACCGGTGGTAGCCTCTTGTTGTGGTTGTTCCCGTGCCCTCCTGGAGGCTCTGCCATGATGTCCCACCGAGTCCTTGCTGCCTTACTTGTCGTTCTGCTCGCGTCGATCTTCAGCGGTCCGGTTATTCACGTCTGCGGGGCACAACCGGCAGTAGAGGAAGTGCAACTGGCCGAACCGTTCCGCGCGGAATATGCAGGTGAGGACGCCACGGGCGAGCATGTGGTTGCCCTGTGGCAGTTCAACAAACCGGAGCCGGCGGTCGACGCGTCGGGCAACGGGCACATGCTCAGCTTAAGCGGGGCCGAGTTCGTTGACGGCGGCCGATTCGGCGGTGCATTGCAGTCAGATCGCGGCTGGCCCGTCGAAGACAAGGCTCACCAGGCACGCGTGAAGAACGATCCGAAATTGACGCCGGCCGGCGCGTTTACGATCGAAATGTGGCTCAAGCCGGCCGATACGTTGCGCGAATATCCTGAAGCCTTCCTGGTTGACAAGAAATACGTCGACCACAACGACTACCAGATCACCCTCTCGCAAGAGGTTGCACCCGACATGCGAAACGTGCGTGCAACGCTCGGGTTCGGCAGCGAATCGGTAACGTGGCAGTCCGATCCCGCCCACTTGCCGCCGGGACAGTGGCGGCATATCGCATTCACCTACGACGCCGCCGGGACCGGCGCGTTCTTCGTAGACGGATCACCTGCCGGAAGCCAACTCAAAACCGGATTCGGCCGCATTACGCCGGGACGTCACGGGCTCGTACTGGGAGATCGGATTGGCAGCTACTATCACGGGTTCCCTGGGCTGATGGATCAGGTGCGTATCAGCATGGGGGCACGCGAGTTCACGCCGGTGAAGTTCGAACTGCTTTCGTCCCGGCGCGTGTTCGAACGCATGGAGAAGACCGAACCGCTTCGCTTCGGCGTAACGAACCTGACTAACGGACCGTTGGCCGGCGCCCGGGCATCGTTCGGCGTCGGTAGCACAGCCCGGCAAGATGTGGAACTTCCGGAGATCGCCCCTGGTTCGCAACACGTTTTGGAATATCGCTTCGATACGGCCTTGCGGCCCGACATATACAAACTCACCGCGTCGGTGGAACTCCCCGGAGATGAACCCTATTCCGCCAGCCAGTCGTTTGACATCGTGCTGGCGCCGCGGCAGCCGTACCGCATGCCGGTGGTAATGTGGGGTGGTGCGAGCGGACGGCAGGCGGAGCTGCGCGACATCGGCTTCACGCACACGATCGGTGTCGGCTGCGACTTTCGCGCCATATGGGACGCCGGTGGCCCAACCCAACCTGGCACCGATGCGAGAATCGCTTCCAGCATCGAAGATCTCGACGCCGCGTTGGCCGCGGGGATGCGCATTGTGTCGAGCTTGTCGCCCGGCTCCTGGGCGCGCAGTCTACCGGAATACCAGCGTGTTCGCCGTGACGGCGCGCCCTACACGGGACACGAAGACGTGTGCGGCCAGTTTCAACGCATTCAGGATTTCTGCGGCCAGGTGGGCGAGTCGATGGCCAAGACGTACGGTAGCCATCCGGCCTTCGATAGCGCCTTGCTTCATACCGAAGTACGCGGCGAGTCGAAA
This sequence comes from Thermoguttaceae bacterium, assembly GCA_040772845.1. Classification (GTDB taxonomy): domain Bacteria; phylum Planctomycetota; class Planctomycetia; order Pirellulales; family Thermoguttaceae; genus PWXP01. The sequence continues at coordinate 5,278,641 of JAXGXG010000001.1, read as the reverse complement.
CCGTGCTTCCACGAACACGACCGGAAGGCGTTTGAAGCGTTTGCCGGTTTCCCGATTCCGGATGAAGTCGCAAACATGCGGGGCGTTCGTTACGACAAGCTGCCCGACTTCCCGGCCGACCGCGTCATACCGGACAATCATCCGATCTACGTCTATTACAAATGGCTGTGGAAAGACGGCGATGGATGGAACGGCCTGCACACGCGGCTCCATCGCGGACTGAAGGCCGGTTCCCACGAGCAATTCTGGACCTTCCACGACCCGGCCGTGCGTGTGGCAAGTGTGTGGAACTCCGGCGGCGAGGTCGATTACCTTTCGCAATGGACCTATTCGTATCCCGATCCCATTCGGATCGGCCTGGCCACCGAGGAACTGCTCCAGATGGCCTCGGCCCGCCCCGACCAGAAGGTCATGAAGATGACGCAAATCATCTGGTATCGCAGCCAGACGGCGCCGGAGCCGGGCGAAACGGCCAAGCAGCAGGCGGCTGATTTCGACGACCATGACGTACGCCCGCAGGGAACCGGTACGGTCGACGCTTCGGGCAAGTATCGTGCATGGTGGGAAGTCGAAGAGCCGGGCGCGCGTTTTATTACCATCGCTCCGATGCACCTGCGCGAGGCGTTCTGGACCAAGATGGCGCGGCCCATTCAAGGCATTATGTACCACGGTATCGGGTCGCTGCTTCCGGGCATTACCAGCGGTTCGTACCGGTTCACCCACCCGGAAACGCGGCACGAACTGAAACGCCTGGTCGAAACCGTCGTGCGGCCGTTGGGCCCCACGCTCGTGCAGGTGTCCGATGCCGACAAGGATGTTGCGTTCCTCGAAAGCTTTGCCGCCGAGATGTTCGCCGGTCGCGGCACCTACGGCTGGAATGGCAGTTGGGCCGGCGATATGTGGCTGATCTGCCAATATGCCTCGCTACAGCCGCGCGTCGTATTCGACGAGACGATCCAACAGCGAGGACTCGATGCGTACAAGATACTTGTCATGCCCGATTGCGATGTGCTTCCGCAAAGCGTCGTCGAGGCGGTGCTGGCATTCCAGAAGCGCGGCGGCATTGTCGTCGGCGACGAGCGGCTCTGCCCGGCTGTGAAGCCCGATGTCCTGGTGGAGACCCACGCACGGCCGAAGCCGGCCGATGAGGCCCGCCGCCTGAACGTCGAAAAGGCCATCGCGCTACGAAAGGCAATTGACGCACGATACGAGCGCGCAGTCGACAGTTCGACACCCGATGTTATTCCCTACCTGCGGCGTTACGGCACGACCGACTACCTTTTCGCCGTGAACGACCGCCGGCAATACGGCGATTACGTCGGGCATCACGAGTTGGTTATGGAGGACGGCCTACCGAGCGATGCCGTCTTGACGCTTCGGCGTACGGGTCACGTGTACGACCTTGCGGCCGGTCGCAAGTTAGACGCGACGGCCGAAAATGGCGTCCTCCAGCTCAAGCGGCAGTTCGGTCCCTGCGAGGGGCATCTATACATGATTACCGAACGGCCCATTGCTGCCGTGCAGGTAACCGCGGCCGAACGCGCCAAGCCCGGCGAAACGGTCAAAGTCGAGGTTGCGATCGTTGATGCCGGCGGTCAACCGATCGACGCCGTAATTCCCGTGCGAGTTGACTTGCTGGACCCGCACGGCCGCGCCGCCGAATGGAGCGGCTTCTACGGTGCGAAGGACGGAAAGCTCACCATCACGGCCAACCTCGCATACAACGACACGCCGGGTGTCTGGCGCATCAAAGCCGTTGAACTCGCATCTGGTAGTGAGAGCAACGCTTATATAGAAGTGGAGCGGTGAGAACTAGATGTTGCGCTCTTGTGTAGGTGGCCTGTCACCCTTCGTCTTGTTATGTATCACTGCCCGCAATATCGAACCACGGCCGGAACTGCAGAAGACCTTACGGTGAGGCCGATACCAAGGGAACGGGAGGGCAAGATACTGCCGAAACGACAGCGGTACCGGACACGGAAGCCCCAACTCGTGCCACGTGAGGCAGGCCTTGACTTCTTGTGCAGATCCGCAATATGTGCTATCCTGATCCTTGCTGGTCCTCTCAATGGTTGACGGTCAACGTGTGAACGTTTGTATCGTTCAGCCCGCTGGTAAGACGACCGTGTGTGGGAGTGCTCCTATGAGCCTGATGTTGAATCTGTCACCCGAAATCGAAAGCGAACTCACTGCCGAAGCCTCACGAATGGGGCTCCCGTTGTCGGAGTATGTTGAGAGAATACTGCTCGCCGGACGTCCTCTTGGCGCCGTACCTCAAACGGGCCCGGAACTGGTATCGTACTGGCAGAGTGAAGGGTTGGTTGGTGCCCGAACCGACATTGTCAACAGCCAAGACCATTCACGAGAATTAAGACAACAAGCCGAACAGAGAAGACGGCCCTAGTCGATGAATCTGGTAGATACCGATATCATGATCGCCGCATGTGCTATCGGGCGTTCTGCTACACTGTATACGTTCAACACCAAGCACTATCGAGCTGTCCCAGATCTGCTGACTGAGAGTCCCTACTCGCGGCAGGTTGAAGGTTGGAGCCCCCGTGTCGGTGGCTCGCCTCCCTTTGCGTCCTTGCCTACGTTCGAGCATAGCCCGAATACCTGCCAACGGAAGCGATGCACTGGCAAGGTAATTGGGCAGCTTTCGGGTATCGCCAAAGATCCATTCGCACGCGCCGTACTGGCGACAATGGCGTACCAGGTCGATCACCGTCTGATCGGCAAGGGAAGGATCGACCAGATCGAGCGTGTAGACAAACCAGCCGGTCGGCGTGGCCCAGTAGGCGCCGTTCTGATACGCGTCGCGCTTGCAGCCCTTCTCCCAATACACGCCGCCGGGCAAATGCCGGATCTGGCCATACTGCACAATTGCCTTGTAATGATTCTTGAAGTAGTTCGCCAAGGCCACCGATTGGCCGACGTCGGCCACGCCAAGATAGACCGCGAATGCCGAGCCCCAGATATCGTGCTCCCGACATCGCTCGGTCGCAGCCCGAAACAGCCCTACATGCGAATCCCAAAACACCGTGCGAATACTCGCCTCACACGCCTGCCCCTCTTCCAACCAACGCTGTGCATCGTTATTGCGGCCGGCAGTCTGCAGTAAATCGGAGTGCCGTCGAACTTTACGCAGTCCACGCCGGCGCCGTCGCCGCGCAGGCTCCGCGACAACAACCGGCAGGCGTCGAGCAGTTCCTTGTCGGAATACGCGTCAACCGAACCTTCCAGCGTGTATTCGTAGTCTCTCAACCAGAAGGCTTCATATCCGATGCCCACCTGCGGCGGAAACGCGGCCGTACCATCCTTCATCTCCCGGCGAGAGGCACGAATGATCCGGTTAGCCTCCGCGTCGAGCCACGTCACCGCCTCAGCCAATGATGCAGGGTCGGCATCCGTATTGTCAGCGCGAACTTCTGTCGTAACCAGCCCCAAAGCCGCGGCCAATACTCCAAGAACAGGCCAATACACCAGCAGTTCCGCCATCGGAGCGTTCCTTTCGTGGAATAAGCACAAAGCAGAGGAACGCCTATTATCGTGTCTGTGCCGCACATTGTGCAAGAGTTCGCAGGAAGTATGCGAGAGAGGACCTTGAAGCGAGATTACGCCTTGCACCCGCCGGCGGCGTCATTGCTTCCGGGGGCAATCGGAACAGCCCTCCGGCTCGCACCGACTCTGAAAGAAGGGCCGGTGGGGAACCGCCGCGACGGAATCCGACTGCTCGTGCTGCACTTCGCGATGCAGCGAGATATGCGGCGATTGATGCACTCCGGAAATGGTTGCATGATGGCAGGTGGCCAGGGCCGGCATCGGCTGTTCCTGCCTCCGCCTGCGACGCTTCTCGATCTTGTGCCGAATCTGTGCGACGGCCAGTAGGAAGAGGAACTTCGGCATCGTCAACGCCGCTTTCAGGGCGATGCGCGTGTGTGCCGCGCGGATCAGCTTCAGGACCACGTGCACAATATGCCGCGGCGTGTGGAACCGGCGGTCGATTCGCTTGCGAAGCTCCGCGATGTGCTGTGCCGAATACTGGTCGCTGTAGACGAATTCTTCCTCGTCAATGTGATAGCCCGGCGTATTGGCCACCAGATCCTGCAAGCCTGAATAGGGCTCGTTCCGCAACCGCGAAACGTGAATCAGATCGACGCCAAGCGAATGGGCGAACGGGGCGATTTCGAGCATCTGCTCCTCGGTCTCCCCGATGTTGCCCACGATGAAGTAGGCATTGAGGATCATCTTCGTCTTCCGCAGGACGTCGAACCGGCGGCGAAGCTGCTCGACGGTGAATCCCTTCCCCATCGACTTGAGCGTGGCGTCCTGCGTCGACTCGACGCCGATCAGCAGGGCAATGAAGCCTGCCTTCTCCATCTTGCGAATGACGTCCGGCCGATCGGCGATTTCCGTGCGTGCATTGATGATGTAATGCTTGCGTATCTTCTTGGCAATGAGCAGATCGCAAATCTGGGCAACCCGGTCGGGCTGGTAGGTGAACAGATCGTCGACGAACATGACGATGTCGGCATCGATCTGCTCAATCTCGCGCACGATGGATTCCGGCGACCGGGGCGCCCACTTTCGTTTGACTCCCCACGGATTGATCGCGAAATTGCAGAACTTGCAGTTGAACGGGCAGCCGCGCGAACCGGCAACCTTGTCCAGCTTGATCCCCGTGCTGACACCCTTACTCGTAAGATAGTAAGGATGGCGGCGCAGATGGCGGGCCGGCATAAGGTCATCGTCCAGCGGCGCATTGGCGCGCGGCGGATTGAATACGATCTCGCCATCCTCGCCACGATAGCACAACCCGGCGATCTCCGTCCACGGCTTTCCCTGCCCAATTTCGGCAATCGCCTGCTCGCCGTCGCCGCATACGACGGCGTCGATATTCGGACAGATGTCCAGCCAGTGACGAGGATCGAGCGTTGCGGTGCGTCCGCCGACAATCGTCAGCATGTCCGGCGGTAGCGAGTTGATGTCGTCGCGGATGAAATCGAGGTTCATCGGCCAGTTGATCGAATAGCAGACCATGTCGGTCTCCGGCCTCAGAAGCCGTCGCACGTCAGGCTCGTTCTCGTGACGGTAATTGACCAGATCGATCTTCTCGGTGTAAGGCTCAAGGGCCGCCGCAATGTATTCCAGCCCCAGGGGTGGAAACGATGTCAGCGAAGCATGGGTGCGAAGATAAGGATTGATGCACAGAATATGCTGAAACATGCGGCTTCACTCCTTGCCGGTTGTGGCGACGTGCGGTCGGCGCGCCGCCAGCATCCTTGCGCGAGGCGGATATCCGTCCTCGCGGTGCCTGCGATCACAATTCGCAGGCGGAAACGTCTCGATTCAAGCGGGCTAAAGCCGCGGACCTCACGGCGTGGCAACCGGCTCTTCACTACCGGTTGGATGCCGTATGGCGCCGGTGACAAGAGCGATACGGCAGCTATTTCGCACCATGGAAACGCGGGAAGTGTATACGGCCGACCCCTGGGATGCAATAGCACTCCGCATGGGGCCCCGCCCCCTAGTTGGAGCTACACAAGAGTCGTTCCTACTGGCTTCGCGGTCGACCGCAGGGACGAAGCGTATGGCCCAAACCTGTCCGTCGAAGGACACTGAAAGTATCGTCGTCCAGGTGGACGTCCTTGACCCGTTCACCCGGCTTGATCTCCGTGCGAGCCATTCCAGGCCTCCATGAGTTCCTCGTGGTGATCGTGCAGAATTCGTTCAATCTACTCCTGCGTCTCTTCTTCCCCCAGGGCTTCCTGGAGCTTTTTGACAGCCCGCATCCAGAGCATCTGGACGGCCGGCCGGGAGCGGTCCATCCGTTCGGCTACCTCATTGAATGGGAGTCGTTCGAGGTTCCTCAGCACGATCACCTCCTGGTGGTCAGGGGCGAGTTGGGCGAGTGCCAACGAGACGCGGAGTTCGTCTTCCAGCCGGGCCATTTCCTGACTGGGGGTTGGGTCCGTCGCAGCAGGCTCCGGCGCACCGAAGGGAAGCGTATCGGCCGGATCGCGAATGGGTACCTCGCGCTGGGCCCGGCGCTTCTGCGTACCCCGGTAGCGTCGAACGAAATCGGCCGCATTATGGCGGACAATCGTCCGCAGCCAGGCGAGCCACTCTTTCTCACTGTTCCCCTGAAACTGCTCGAACCCGCGGTGCGCCTCCATCATCGCCTGCTGCACCAGGTCCGACGCATCCACTTTGCGACGCATCCACGTCTCGACCTGCGCCCGCGCGACGAACCCCAAATAGCTCCGGCACAGCCCAAACAGCGCATCCCGACTCGCCCCGTCCCCCTCCCGCGCACGACGCAGCAGCTCAGACACGTTCGGATTGGAGGAATTAGTGTCCATCGGTGGCGACAACCAAGAAACGGCAAGGAAACGCGGAGTACCCGACGTGAATGCAGGCATTCTGCACCCACAGCCAGATGTAGTGTACACAGAAGATGGCCCTTTGTGCCAGTGGGAGGGCTTTTCCCGGCACAGCCCCCCTTGCCAGTCCTTGAGCAAGGGACTATTGCGCCATGCTGCCACAACTCATCGGCCCGTAACTCCGCAATTGACACAGGCTGCTGCAAGTGCCAAAATATCGGGTAGCAATTGACGGTTCCTCCCCGTTTCTCCGTACACTTATGGCAATCGAGGAAATCCACGCTACATTGCAGCGTTGTGTACGCTACCGACCAATTGCCGGACCAATGGGAGGCGCGGTTTGGGGCTGCAGTTTCCTTGCCTGGCGTACACGAAACACGAATAACCAATCCCCGAAACCATCATGTCACTACAAGCCGAACTGATTGAAAAGATCAAGCGGTTGCCGGAGGATAAGCAACTGCTGGTGAAGTCGCTCGTTGACGAACTGGCGCGACGACCGGCTGAACCGACGGCCCAATCGGCCCAGGCGTGGTTCGGCTGCCTGGAGCACCTGGGCCTCAGCATCACGGAGGAGGACGTTGCCGAAGCACGGCGCGAGATGTGGGGCAGTTTCCCTCGGGAGGTGCATTAATGAACGCTCTCGTGCTGGATACCCACGCGACCGTCTGGTCATTGATAGACCGGAGCCGCCTTTCGCCAGCCGCTCGCGCGGCCATTGACACGGCAATTGATGCGAATGCGCCTATGTTCGTTCCCACAATCTCGATTGTGGAAATCACGTACTTGACCGAAAAGGGCCGGTTACCGATCGAATTGAAAGCGCGGTTGCTGGCCGCATTGGATGATCCGCGGAGCAATCTGACGGCAGCGGCGATGGATTTGGACGTTGCCAACCGCGTCGAGCATGTGGAGCGGGACCAAGTGCCCGACATGCCCGATCGTGTTATCGCGGCAACCGCTGTCCATTTGGGCCTTCCGCTGGTCAGCCGCGACGGAAAGATACGAGCCAGCGCCGTCAGTACCGTATGATAGCATCGTGACGTTTGAAACCGTCCAGCAGCGTCGTCAACGTGCCCCGCAGCCTCCCCAGCCTCAACCTGAATTGCCGCGGCTTGCCGATCCGTAGTCCGACGATTGACACGGTCTCTCCGGCAGGTGAGAATACGGGGCAAGGATAGAGTTCCCTTCCCATTTCTCCCTGCCCCCAAGGAGGTCCGATCATGCTCTGCCGCCTTCCGCTGACCTTGGCCCTGGCCATTTCCATCGGGCTTCTGACACGCCCGCTCCTTGCTGACGAGTCGCCTGTCGGGTTGACCGTGCTCAATAGTATGGAGCGCATCCTTCAGCACGAAGCGCCGTTCGGCGCGGCGGCGGCCGAAATTGCCGCGGCACGCAACGAGGTGGAGTCGTTTCAGGTGGTGGTCGCCGCCTTGAAGGGGAATGTGCAGGTAACGCGTGCAGAAGTCACCGAGTTGGTCGGTGAAGACGGCGCGAAGATCCCGGCCGACGGCATCAAGCTCTATCGGGAAGAGTACGTGCGCGTCCGCATGCCAACCCCGCGAGCCGAACTGCCGCCGGGGTTGTATCCCGATGCACTTGTGCCCTTCATCAATCCGATTACCGGCGAACCGATCCAACCGCTCAGCCAGCGTCGCGAACGATGGGGCGAACCGCTCGTGACCACCGGACACGATATGTACGCCGTGCCGTTCGTCGTGTACGAAGGCCAGAATCAACCCATCTGGATCGATGTCCATGTGCCCAAAGACGTGCCGGCAGGCGTATACCGCGGCACGTTTCGTCTGGCGACCGATCAGGGAAAGGCGGAGCTGCCGATAACGCTTACCGTTTGGGACTTCACGCTGCCTGACGGACCGACCCACTGCAACCATTTCGGTAGTGTCTCGGGCGCGGCGACCTTCTTCGGGGTCCAGCGAGGCACGGACGAGGCCCGTGATATCGAGGCCCAATACTGCCAGGCAATGGCCGACCACCGGATCAATCCCCCGCTGCCCGGCCACCTGCTGCCGAAGGTGAACGCCGACGGTTCCCTCACCATCGACCCCGAAAGCCATGCCGCGCTGTGCAAGTTCATGGCCGACCTGCACGTCACCGATTTCGAGATTCCCCGCTCGCCGTTCGGCCGGCTGCCGCATTCCACAACGGGACCGGAATACAAGACCATCCCGCCCGAGCAGCGCGAGAAGGCCGTGCGTTACTATCGGGACTATTACAATTACGTGAAGGCTAACGGCTGGGCGGACCGGGCGTACGTTTATCTGCTGGACGAGCCGAATACGCCGGAGAACTACGAGCAGGTGCTCGTACTGGCAGAGGTGGTTCACGAGGCGTCGCCCGAATTGAAATGCCTGGTGGTGGAGCAGACGTATCCGCACGATCCTTCCTGGTCCGATATCGATCCGGCGGTGGACATCTGGTGTCCGCTGTGGGCGTTCATCGATCGCGAGACAGTCAATAAGAAACTTGCCCAGGGCGATGCCGTCTGGTCGTACACGGCCCTCACGCAGCGGTCGCCGAGTTACCACCCGCGTTACGAGGAGCTGCGCGAGAAGGACCCGCCCTACTGGCACATCGACCGGCCGCTGCTGGTCTATCGCGTGCCCACGTGGATCAACCGGCAGTATGGCATTACAGGCTTGCTGTACTGGAGCACCGTCACTCGCGTGATGGAGCCGTGGATGAACCCGGCATTCGCCCACCCGCGCCACTACAACGGCGGCGGATACTTGTTCTACCCGGGCAAACCTTGCGGGATTGCCGGCCCGGTAGCCAGTATGCGTCTGAAGAACCTGCGCGACGGCATGGAAGACTACGAGTACTTCGCCCTGCTGGAGCAACGCGCCGGTACCGAGACGGTCAAGACAATCGTCGACCGCATCGCGCCCACCTGGTGGCAATACACGCGGGATCCCAGGGCCCTACTCGACGCCCGCCGGGAGTTGGCAGAAGAAATCACGAAGAAGTAGGTAGCAACGATTCGTCCATTGCGTCCGAGGATACCTTGTGACAGCAAGGTGAATGGCAACGCATGGCATACTCGGCTGGGGGGGCAGATTGCTTTCCGCCATACTGTTGGCTCAACCTGGCAGCAACGGTAGAATAGACTAATGCGAATCTATGAGTTCGTTTGGCCGCAGGACAGAATCGACCATATTGACCGGCACGGCGTCTCGCCAGAGGAAGTCGAGGACGCCTGCTTCGGACGGGCACTGGTGTTGCGAGCGAAGTCTAGCGGAGAGAATCCCGTATATTATGTCCTCGGCCAAACGAGCACCGGACGTTATCTGTTCTGCGTAGTCATCCAGTTCCCCGATGGGAAGGGATACCCTGTGACTGCTCGGCCCATGACAGACAAAGAAATACGTCGCTACCGCCAATGGAAGAACCGATGAATACACAGAAGCTTCCCAAGACCGACTCAGTCCAGGAGTTGGCCCGTTTCTGGGATACACACGATATCACCGACTTCGATGATGAATTGGAGGAGGTCGGACATAGCGTCTTTCAACATCGCGGCGGTATTACGGTTCAACTAGAAGCCGCCGATGCAGATACCCTCCGCAGGTTGGCAGAGGCACATGGGATGCGCGAAGCAGAGTTAGTTCGCCAGTGGGTGCTCGAGAGAATTCATGCTGGCTAAACGTAACAGCCTCATCCAACTCTCATGGAATCGCGCATGTCCAAACACATCGGAATCGTAGCCTGTAGCGCCGAGGGAGCGGCGCTGTGTTATCGTACGTTCTGCAGCGAAGCGCCTGCGGTGATGGGCGAGCATATGCATCCGGAAGTCTCCATGCATACGCACCCGCTGGGCGAGTATATGGTCCATATCCGGGCAGGCGACTGGGAGCGAGTGGCCGAACTGATGCTCTCGTCGGTCCGCAAGCTGGCATCCATTGGGGCCGAACTGGCCGTCTGCCCGGATAACACCATCCACCAGGCGCTCGAGTACGTCGTGCCGCATTCGCCCATTCCGTGGCTCCATATTGCCGAAGCCGTGGCCCGCGAGGCGAAATCGCAACGCCTGAAAACGCTGGCCATCACGGGCACGAAGTATCTGATGACCGGACCGGTCTATCCTGAGACGTTGAACCGGCTCGGCATCGAGTGCAAGATCCCCGATGAGGCCGACCGCGAACGGATCGATACGATCATCTTCAAGGAGCTGGTCAACGGTGTATTCACCGAGCCGTCGCGACAGTATTTCAATACGGTTATCCAGAAGCTCAAAGACCAGGGCTGCGATGGCGTCGTGCTGGGATGCACGGAAATTCCCCTGCTGGTCGATCCCGACGATTGTCCCCTTCCGTCACTCGATTCCACGCGGCTGCTTGCCAAGGCGGCCCTGGCAGACGCCATTGCCGGCCATGAATCCGCCGGGCAGAAATAGCGTGCGTCGAGGCACGAGACCCACCAATCTCTTATCCTGTTTGCTGGTGGGTCTCGTACCTCGACCCGCCCTGCCTCTGCATCTATAATAGGGCGTACGCTGAAGGTACCGTACCGCCCCTTCTGTCTTTCGAGAAATCGCATGGTTAATCAACACTGTCTTCCCCTGCTCGTCGTCCTGTTGTTCCCTGCAGTGTTGCACGCTGATGTTCCACCGGAATGGGGCAAGCTGCGGCTGGTCGAACAGATCGACTGTGCCGCCGTTCCATCGAACGACCCCGAGAGTTTTACCGAATTCCCAAAGTCCGGCGCCAGTTCGGTAGAAACCCTTCTGGGAACCGGCTGCCGCGTGCTGAAGCCCAACGACGACTCCTCGATGTTCTTCGCCTACAAGGTAGGGAAAGGCCGCGGCCTGAAGCCCGGCAAGTCGTACGTGCTTTGCGTGGACTACCCTGAAGACACAAGCCGGTCCATGTTCATCCACAACGGCGGCAACGAAACCATCAACGGCGTGGCCACCGGCACGACTACCGGCGATGTCCTGATGGGCCGTTATGTGAACCACAATCCCGAGTCGCTACACTACCCGCTTTCGGGCAAGATAGAGACGTGGTCGGGACTGTTCTTCCTGCACGACCGGTTCTCCGGTCTGAAGCGACCGCGCGGCAGCGGTGAGCGACCGCTGCAACCGGAAGATGGTTTCTGGGTGATCGTAAGCCAATCGTACGGCTATCTCGACCCGACGTCGGCCGGAGCGGCGGTAGCGGCAATTCGACTCTATGAAGTGGAAGACGAGAGCAAGTTGGTTGCCAAGATCAACTATCCGCCCAACGACCTGCCGAAACGCCGAATGTTCTGGCGCGAAGAAATGGCCGACGGCGTGGTCCATATGGGCAACCGGCCCGAAGAACGCCTGGAAGCGTTGCGCGGCCTGACCGACCCGGTCGACTGGTACGAGTTCAAGGTCAAGTGGGCCCGGGCCATGGGCGTCAACACGTTCTGCAAGGATCTGCTGGAGTTCGGGCACAATCAGGGCTGGGATAGCGAACCCTACGGAGGCAACGCGTGGGTATACAAGCCGCACAACTGTGGCCTATGGGACGAGGTCGTTGCCATGGCGGCCGGCTACGGAATGCCGATCCTGCCGTATTACGAATACTACGGATCCATCGGTGGTGACAAAAGCCGTGCACTGGGGCCGCAGAAACGGGCGAGACGCCTCTCGGCCGGTGACAAGTACACGCATATCTGGTGGGCCGAACGTGCAAACGTCGATCTGTCCGACCCCGATACGCTCAAAGACTTCGAGACAATCCTCGACCTTACCGTGCTGAAGTACAAGGCCGGCGTGAACAACAAGGCGGGAAACCAGGTCCGGCCCGAATTCCTCGGCGCCTGGCTGCGATCGCGCCCGTCGAATAACCCGGTCAGCTTCAACGACCGCAACCTGGCCGAGTTCGGCAAGGCACGCAGCGGAGAGCCCGTTTCCCGTCAGCAGCTTCAGGAAGACAAAGAACTGCTCCAGCAGTATTACACATGGTGGTTCGACCAGCGTAAAGCATACCTGGAATCGGTCGCCCAATACCTGCGGGAAAAGAACGATCCGCAGTCCTTCCTTCTGTACACGGCCGACACGTCCGAACCCGGCTGGTCGATTCCGTGCCAGCTTTCCGGTGCAGGCAAGAAGGACTCGTGGCGATACAAGACCGTGGTGTTTAACGACAATCAGACATATTGGGAGAAGACGGTCGACGACCCGCGATACGCCAAGCGGTTCGTCAAGGCGGTTCCGGTGCAAGAGGCACGGGACGGGCACTGGCACCCCAAGGCGCTCCAGATGTGGCAGGCCGACTGGGGCGGCTGGGAAGTCGGGCACGCCTGCCCGCCGTACGATCCGGCAAACTACGCAGATTCCGACGATGTGATGTTTTCCTACACCATCCACCGTTCCTATTCGGCCGATACCGATATGGATCTGTTCCGGACCAAGGCCGGCCTGACGGCCGTGCGCCACTTTCCGTTGAACGAACACGAATTGAACGTCCGGCAGGGCGACACCCAGATCGAGCCGACCGGCTATTTCGTAGCGGATGTGGAACGCGCCGGCCGGTTCTGTGTCATGCCTGAGGTCTCGGCCGTTGCCAAGGGCGATCCGACGGCCATCGGATACCTGACCGGCAACACGTTCCAGCGCGGATTTCCGCAGTACGTACTGGCCTTCAACCGGGCCTACCTGGCCCTGCCTGCATTACCCAGTACGCTCATCCAGTCCGAGAAATATGGCAAGGAATGGATTCGCAGGATTGACGCCGGCGGCAACCGCACCTGGATTGCCGTATGCAACCTGGCCTTTGAATCGGCGAAGGTCAAGATCGACGGCCTGGCCGACGGCATGCTGGTCGACTGCGTCAGCGGCGAACAGATTCCCATTCGCAACGCCTCCGCAACCGTGCCCGCCGGCCCCATGAGCCTGCGATCGTTCCGGTTGCGGTAGCCGACTATTGGAGTGCGGCAAAGCATGGCAAGAATGGGTGGCGTGTCCCTGAGGCACGAGGGGCGTGGTTGTAGCGACCTTCGGTGTGCCAAGCCACCGGAATGAAACTTGCGGCCCTTGCTGACCACGCTCAGCCAGGTGGCGAATCGCTCGCGGCCTTGGGCTTGAGCAGGGCGTAGGAGGCAACGCACACAAGCACGCCGCAGAGACTCAACCCAACAGCAACGATAAACCAGTTGCGGTTCTGACTAAGCGCGTCGGCGTAGGCCTTCGCTTGCGGCGACGGGTACCGGTTGGCGCCGATTCGCAGTTCCTGCCAGAGCCCCCAGGTTTGGAGCGGCGTCATGCGTTCGACCGGGATCAGTCGCGGCTTGCTCAACTCGAGCCATGCGGCCCAAGGCACGCTCGTGCAAAGCAACACGACGCCCAGGAAGAGCCCGGCCTGCCGCCCGCTCCATGCAGAGCGTTCGCCGCGGCGGCTTTCTGAGCCCTTCGGGCCCGCGTCCGGCGCGACCGGTTCCAGCGTACGAAGTTCGTTCAAGGGCGGCACTTCCAGGACGTTGCCGCATAGACACGTGACCGGCTGGCCGGCTTGGCGCGGCGAAACGGCAAGCTTCTGGCCGCAAGAACAGGGAAGTAGGTAGTGCGTGCTCATGGAATGCCTGGAACGGCCGGTTGTGAAGGATCGCGGATCCTGCTCTTGACTTCAGGTTCTTCTTTGACGACCGGCTCGTACTCGTGGTCGCGTTTGCGGATGACTCGGGCCTTCTCAATGCGATCGGCCCTGGGAATCACGATGTTTCTGTGCGGGTTGATCTTGACGTCCAACGGATCGCGGGGCTCGCGGCGCTGCAATTTCGCCAGCACATCCATGCCTCGCACCACCCGTCCGAAAACGGTATGGCGGCCATCCAGGTGCGGTGTGGGCACGAAGTTGATGTAGAACTGCGAGCCGCCGGTGTGCGGTCCGCGGTTGGCCATGGCAAGGCTGCCGCGGAAATGCTTCCTCGCGTTGTCTTCGTAGCATTCGCAACGGATCGTGTAACCGGGACCGCCGGTGCCGTCGCCTTTGGGGCAGCCGGCCTGCGCCATGAAGTTCTCTTTGACGCGATGGAAGGTCAGACCATCGTAGAAGCCAGCTTCAACCAAGTTGATGAAATTGGCCACCGTGTTGGGCGCCTGGTCCTCGAACAGTTCGAGTTCAATCTCGCCCTTGTTGGTGTGGAGGACGACTCGCGGCAGGTTATTGGCGGCTCTTTCCGCCTCGCGCAGCTTCTTCTCTTCGGCCCATGCCTCCTTGCTGTACTTCAAACTGGCGGCGCATTTGCGCCCTTCGTCGTTGAGCGCCTTCAACTCGCTGGCCCGGCGAAGATGTACTTCCGCCAGATCGAAATCGTTCGAGTTGTAGGCGGCCACGCCGGCCAGATTGTACAAGCTTGGAATCTTGATCTCGTTATCGATCAGAAGCTGGGCGATTCGAAGCGCCTCTTCATATCGCTCGGCGGACATCTCCATGTTCAAAACGCCCAGCAGAAAACTGGCCAGCTTCTGGTTCGACGACGGATCGTCAACGAAGGCCAACACGGCGGCATCGATCAGCTCGCGCTCCAGCCGTTCGCCCCGACCGACAACCTCCTTATACCGGGCCTCGATCGGCTCGCGATTGGCCGGCAGGGCCGTCCGGTACTCGATATCCAACGCCCGGAGCTGTTTCATCACGGCTTTCCACTGCTCGAACGTCGCTTCGTAAGCCTCTTGCTCCCGGCTTTTCGGCTGCGCCGAATCCTCGACACGCTGCGATCCGACCAGGGCCGAGGAATCGGGCGGCGGACCACAACCGACCACTGTCAGCAGCGCGAGCAACACGATACTCACGGACAGCAAGAATCGGAAACAGGAAACGGACGAAATCACGAAAACGTCTCCAACTGCGTGCATCAATAACGAGACCCGTGTTTGAAGAAGACCGACATCCAGCAAGACGAAAGCGACCGCCGAGCATCTTGCCGCGGCTTCTTCTATTCTACCGCGATTGGGCGAAGCCGAGAAGGCGGGCACTGTTGGCGATGACCCCAATCTCGCCAACCACGTGCAGTACGGCCCCCATCAGCGGGCCAATCTGACCGATCGACGCCAGCCACACGAAACCGATCGAAACGACTGCGCCAATCAGGATGTTCTGGTTGATTGTGCGGCGTGTGCGGCGGGCAAGCTGGACGGTCATCGGCAGGCGGCCCAAGTCGTTGGTCATCAGGGCAACGTCGGCGCTCTGCAGTGCGACGTCGGAAGCAACCGCGCCCAAGGCAACGCCCACGTCGCCACTGGCTAGAGCCAGTGCGTCGTTCACCCCGTCTCCGACCATCATAACCGAGCCCGTCTCGCTCTCGTGCTGGACCACCGCCAGCTTCTGTTCCGGAAGAACCTCAGCAATCACCTCGTCGGCCAGCAGCGTGGCGCCGATCTGCTCGGCTACTTCACGCCGGTCGCCCGTCAGCAGTACGGCGCGTCGGATGCCGAGCGACCGGAGCGATTCTAACGCCTGGCGAGCTTCGGGACGGGCCACATCGGCCAGCAGCAGGCAACCGATCGGCCGAATGGGACCATCGGCGCGATCGCGCTCGGCTACCCACACAACCGGCCCCGGATGCTTCGGGTTCTCGGGCGTATCGGCCCCTTCTTCGACGAGCCACTCGCGCCGGCCCAGCATGGTGCTGTGCGAATTGCTGCCGGCGCGCACACCCTTGCCGGGCAACTCCTCGATATTTGTTCCGGGCAACGACCGCGGAATGGTAATCCCGCGCTGGCTGGCCGCCTCGACCACGGCCCGCGATACCGGATGCCGCGAAGCCGATGCACACGTTAAGGCGCGCTCCAGAAGCGACACTTCACCCACACCGCCGATCGCGTGGATCCCCACCACGTCCAGCCGCCCCAGGGTAACCGTGCCCGTCTTGTCCAGTACGACCGTATCCACATCGGCCAGTGCTTCGAGGAATCGCGTGTTCTTAATGAGGATACCCAACTTCGAAGCGGCTGCCAGGGCGGCCACCATGGCCGTCGGACCGGCCAGAATGAATGCGCCGGGGCAGCCGACGATCAGTACGGCCACGGCACGCGACATGTCGCGACTGATGAACAGCACAACCGCCGCAATGATCAGAATGATCGGAACATAGTAGCCGGCGTATTGCTCGATCAGCTTCATGACCGGCGTCTTCGACTGCTCCGCTCCCTGCAACAGTTCCACCACCCGGCCCAAAGCCGTCTTCCCGCCTGTCTTGGTCACCCGCACGCGGAGTAGGCCGGAAAGGTTGACCGTACCGGCGTATACGGGGCTGTCCGGCCCAACGTCTTCCGGCGCCGATTCGCCCGTAATAGACGACTGGTCCACCGCCGAAATACCTTCGAGGATCTCGCCGTCGGCCGCGATCGTATCGCCGGGGCGCACCAGGATCAGGTCGCCCGGGTTAAGCGTTTCAGGTGCGACGTCCTTCTCGCCTTCCGGGGTGATAAGCGTGGCGCTGCGCGCGTGCAGGTGGCGCAATCCCTCGATGGCCGCCTGGGCGCCCAGCACGCTTCGTTCTTCGAAGAAATGCCCCAGGTGCAAGATAACCGGAATGAGCGTGGCGGTAATGAAGTCGCCGTGCATCATGGCGGCCAGCGTCGCCAGGGCGACAAGCTGGTCGGTCATGGCGTTCTGATTTCCGGTAAGCAGCCCGTGCACCGCTTCCCAGAAGACCGGCGCGGCCACAATCAGGGCTGCCAGTGCAATGATCAACTGAGCGATGTTTTCCAGATCTGCCGGGCCGAACTCTAGCTGAAGCCAGCCGACGGCCAACAGGGCGGCCGCCAGCATGGCCGTGCCCAGTTGGACGACAATCCGCATCCGTTCCGCGAGCGTCAGCGGCACGTCCAGCGAGCGCTCCAGGCGGGTCGATACGGGGGCGGACATCGAACTGCTCACGGCTGCACCTCGGCGGGGGGCGGTAAAATCACGCGGGAACCAAGCGGAAGATAGATGCGACGTCCGACGTTGGCCAGCACATCTTCCAGCGATTCCATAAGAATCCGCTGGCGGACGACGCCCGGGTTGTTCCGGTACTCGGCGTATACCTGCTCAAATACCGACAATTCGGCCGTGGCGCGGGCATTGAGCGTGCTATGATAAGCCGTGGCCGCTTTGATCATGCGGTTCGCTTCCGCCTCGGCGGCCGGAATCTTCCCCAAAACAAACCCTTCGGCTTCCCGTTTCTTCGTTTCGGTTTCGATTCGCGCGTTCTGAACGTCGCGGAAGGCGGCCACAACGTGACGCGGCGGGTGGATTTCCTTGAACTCCAGGGCGGATATCTCCATGCCGCAATCGAGTTCGTCCAGACGCTCCTGCGCGCGGCGATTGACCACGCCTGCCAGACTCTCCATGCCCCCCGCCCCCTCTTCGCCTCCACGCTGCAAACGCAGTACGTCGTTCACCTTCCAGCTACCAACCGTTTGCGTTAGCGCCGCAAGCACCGTATCGTGCAGAATGCCTTCCGGATCCTTCATGGCCAAACGGAACCGGATCGGATCGGAAATGCGATACTTGGCCACAAGCTTCGCTTGAACGATGTTCTGGTCCGCGGTGAGACAGTAACCTTCCACAACCGGATTGATCTTGTTCTGGGCAATCACGTCGTCAATCGGTTTCCACACCTCGTCGATCGTGACTTCCCCCTCCCGGTCCGGGCCCGGCACGAGAAGCAACTGGTCGACCGGATAGGGTAACGCCGTAACAAGCCCCGGCTGCTTGATCTGCTCGGCCGGCGATGCGCCGGTCAGCCTGCCAAACCGCAGAAGAAGCCCGACGTTCCCCGTCGTGACATTCTTGAAGCCCGAAACCAGGAACAGCACAAGCAGCACCAGGATCACCCAACGAAACATGCGCAGCCCGGCGTCGAGGCCCTGGAAGACAACGGGTGCAGGTTTGTGACGTTTGGCGCTCACGGTGTCGTCTCTGGTTGGGTTGCAGGGGCAGTCTCGCCGGCCGGTTTTCGCGGCCCCACGGTGGGCGGATTGCTTTCGAACAACTCGCGGAACGGTTCCTGATCGCTACGCAGAATGACGGTCGATTTCGCTCCTAACGTATTCCGGATTACCTGCATGGACCGCCAGAAACGATAGAAATCGGGGTCCAGCTCGTGGGCTTTGGCGTAGGTTTCAGCCGCCTCCTTCTCGGCCTTACCAACGATGGTGCCGGCCTCTTCACGCGCAGCACGCAGAATCTGTTCCGCCTGGACCATGCCTTCGTTGCGGATGGCCTGGGCTTCCTTGGTCCCCTTGGCCCGCAGTTCGCCGGCCTCGGCGCGCCGTTCCGCCCGCATCTGCTCCAGTACGGCTTCCATGTTCTCTTCCGGATAGGCGATGCGCTTCACGCCCACCTGCTCGACGGCAATGCCGAACGTCTTGCTCGTGTCCTTGCGTACGTCGGTCATGATGTGCTGTTCGATTTCAGGCGTTTTGATCTCTCCAGGCTTGCTTGAGACCAGGGCGCTCAGTTCGTAGTTGCCCATGTGGAAGTTCTTGGCGGCCGAAACGATTCCATCCAACTTCTTCTCGGCCTCTTCCGGGGTGCCCAACGACTGGAAGAACAGCAGCGGATCGTCACAGCGCCAGACGACGTAGGTCAGCAGGAGGACATTCTTACGATCCCGGGTGAAGGTGGCCGAAAACGGCGTATCGTGATACCGGTAACGCATGTCGATCGGGTGAACCTTCTCGATCGGCCACGGCCACTTGCCATAGAAACCGGGCTCCGTCTGTACCTGAACCGGTTTGCCGAATCGCGTGACGATGGCGCTGTAGCCTTCCTGGACGGTATACGACGAGCCGTAAGCGACCAGCAGTCCGACGACCACAATCGCAAATACCAATCGCCACAGAATGGTGCGCCACGACTGGCGTT
Source organism: Thermoguttaceae bacterium (assembly GCA_040772845.1). Classification (GTDB taxonomy): domain Bacteria; phylum Planctomycetota; class Planctomycetia; order Pirellulales; family Thermoguttaceae; genus PWXP01. Next base: position 5,259,413 of record JAXGXG010000001.1, on the reverse strand, counting down.
CCATCGAAGGTGCGTGCGCGTGCGAATGTGCCATGTTACTTTTCCCCTTGAACTTGATTTGCTGCGTCGCCCGGGGCGCGGAAATCGAAGAAGAATTCGCCCGGCTGAATGGTGAATGTCTTGTCCATGAGGATCAGAGGCCGTTCTCCAAGCGTTTCCTTCACGATATCCCCCCGCAAGCGCAGTTCAAAAGCGTCGGGCGCTACGGCGTACGCTTGCCCCACCGCTACAAACTCGGCCGATTCCTCAACGGCCTTGCCAACCCGCTTCGCCGCGTCCACCTTAGCCTCTGTAATGTCCTTCTCTCCGTCCGCCGTGGCATTCTCGATACTTCCCAACCGCTCGCCCGATGCCTCGGTCGCGTACCGATCTGCGTCAATCTGGGCGCTGATCACGTCGAGATAGTCGGCGGCGGCTTCGATGGGCGGGTGCAAACTGAACAGGGCCACGTCGATCACCTCGATCCCCAAGTGGTTCTCTTCCGCGTACTCCTGCATCATCCGTTCAATGTCGGCGGCGAACTTGGCGCGATTGGTCGCCAGGACCTCGACAACCGTGGAATTGCGAGTCTTCTCCATCAGGGCCCGGTAACCGAAGCCTTCCAGAGCTTGGGCGGGATTCTGGAATCGCAGCACGTAGTCCAGGAATCCGGCATCGTCTTCGCGAATCTTGTAGTACACCACGGCGTTTACGACAACCGCCTCCGCACCATCGCCCAGCACGAGGGAGAACTCTTCCTCGGCATGGCGGTTCGTCCACAAATAGGCCGCGGTCGGCCGTTCCAGTTCGACAAACCCGATCGCCTTCGACTCCAGCCGCTTCACCGGAAACCGCAACACGCGCCCCAAGGGCCACGGCAGTTTCGCGTGCAACCCCGGCCGAAGCGGCTTCTTTTCCAATTGTCCGAGGGTCTCGCGAACGCCCAACTCACTGGGCCCGACCATCGAAAGGCAACTCAGCCCCCAGAACAGAAACAGCGTCATCAGCATGGTCGGAACTACGGCCCGTCGCACAAAACGAATCGCCCAGGACGACCGGAAACTGACTCCCCAATGGGCCTCGATCGTCTCGAACAGGCTTGCAATCGGATTGCCCCGAACGAAAACCAACTCGCGCAGGAAACTGGCAAGCGGCGGAAGAAACGGAGCATTCTCGCCGCGACGTCCGAGCCACATCCAAAGCAGTCGGACCACCTGTTCCACCGCCACGGCGGCAATCCATGCCAATACGACCCGTGATATCCACCATTCCGGTTCAGGCTGCATAAGCCGCGAAAACAGCCCCGCCGCCGCCAGGATGCTGGTCCACTGGCTCTCTCGCATCATGAGCGTGAGCGAACGCGACTCCGGCAACGCTTCCGGCGCGATGGAACTGAACGACCGGGCCAGCACGAGCCACAGGCAAGATATGGCCAGGCAAAGGATGCCTAGCGCCGTCGCTTGGGCGTCGGAAACCGCCGAAAATCCCTCGGGAACGCGAGAAAGCAGGGACGCACCGATCAGCAACAGGGCCAATACAGTGGGAATAACAGCGACGAACAGGTAATGCAAACGCCGGCCATGCTCCACATCGGCCAGGACCGCATGATACGTCTGTTCCAGATCGTTGCCAGACGTGCTGAGCCACTGCTGCCGGGCCGTCTCCGCTTTCTCGTCCGCGCCCGACTCGACAATCGCCTCGGCTTCCGCCCTGCCGCGACGGAGCCGATTCGCATTGAAGGCAATCCACATTCCCACCGCGGCCAGGAAGCACTGCAGGGCCATCGCGTGAAGGCTGTACGCCCCGATCGCCAGATAGTACCCCCCCGCAAGAGCCCATGCCCCCGTCAGAAAAAGCGCAGTCACCAGCAACAGCCCACGGTGACTACCTGAGGACGTAAACTGTTCACGGACCGGAGCTTCGGTCACTTCCGACGGATCGTGCTGGGTCATGGGATGTGGATATGGGACTGCCCGAAAGGCCGGGAGGCGGGAGACAACCCGACCGCAAAGCGGCGATAACCGCTGCAACCCTTACGGCACCTGGCCGGAAAGGGTTCGCGCGATTTCCCAAATATACCACATGGCTACATGTGCTTATCTGCAAAGTCCATGTAACGCTGCCAGTCGTAGTCGGTTACGTCGTGTTTGCCGTGGCGAATGTGGTAGCCGATGCGGCTGGTGACAGGCTGTTCGACCGGAGGCATGGCCTCGGCGGTCATGCCATCGGTGCCGAGCAGTCGGTAGACGGGATCGGCCCCCTTGGCAGAAAGGAACTCTCCCCGGGGATCGGCCCAGCGGTCCTCTTCGGCGCTGGCCACGTACACCGGACGTGGGGCTACCAGCGCGATCAGCATGTGCTGGTCGAGCGGCAGGGCGTCTTCGTTGCCGCTGTACTGCTTGAAGTTGTCGCAAAACCAGTGCGGAAATGCCGTGTTAATAACCTTAACCGTCTCGCCGAATCGCCGCCGGCTGAGCGCCGCGCCACCACAGCCCGAATCGTTCGAGATAACCAGCGCGAACCGCTCATCCTGGGCACCGGCCCACAGCGATGTCTTGCCCAGCCGCGAGTGCCCCATAACGGCAACCCGCTTCTGGTCAATCGCCGGGTCCGTCTCGAAATAGTCCATCGCCCGACTCAATCCCCACGCCCAGGCAGAAATGGCGCGCCCCTGATCGGGACCGAGTTCCTTCGCCCCAGACTTGTAGAAGCCCCGAATCACACCCTCGTCGAACTTCTCAGCCGTATCGGGGGCAATGTCACCGTAGTACGCAGTCGCCAACCCGTAGCCGCGACTAAGGATCAGCTCGACCGGCCAACGGCTGGCACGCACCCCGCGCGAGGCCTCGGTCGCCCGGTTGTCAACGACCCCAAACTTCTCGTTCGAGCGCATCCACTTATCCGACAAACGGATGGCCGGATCCGGATCGATCGTGTGATTGCCATAGAAACTCAGCCCGACAAACAGCGGAGCCGGTCCCGAAACACTCTTCGGCAGGTAGATCAACAGGTCCATGGTCGCCGCGTCGTCACCTTCGAAGAAGTGAATCCGTACCTGCTTGCGCACCGCCTTGCCGCCCAGGGCATTCTTATCCTCATCGAACACCTCGAATCGCAGGTTGGGCGCGGCTGGGAGCGGCTTGCCGTACATGAACTCCCGAAGTAATTGCAGCACTTCCGGACGCCGCTTCTCTCGCCACATCTCGGCCGTGGTGACCTTCTGGCCGTCTTTCATCGTCAGCAGATCCGGCAGGGTGTACTGCGGTACCTTGCTCTCGTCGTAATTGACATCCCAGGCGCCTGCAATGGCACACAGAGTGAAGAAAACGGTTGCAACGGTCAGCACGCGGAGCATTCGGAGTGTGTTCATGGTCGTACCTGCGAGTTGTAGGGATTGTAACGAGCTGCGAAGGGGCCGTTTCGCCACGTTCCCTATTGTGCGTACGGGACGATGCGGTTGCAAGTCGGGTGAATACGGGAAAGGAAAGCGAAAGGACAGACGGGGGGGAGCGACCTAACCGGACAGCCTGCTCAAATGCAGCATAGACGCGCCCCTATTGGGTCCTCCTCCCAGGCGCCGGGGCTTCCCAAAGGGGGCCGTTCGTGTTATGGTCTTCCGTGGGTGGTCATGCCGATTCTCGGCCCGGCTGCAACGCGCCGTCGGGGACTGCCTTCCGTGTAGATCGTATTCGCTTCCTGGACAACCGAAAGGTATTCGACATGACTGAGCAGACGACGATGTCAATGGATGTGCGGGCGCGGCTTAGCTGCATGATGTTTCTGCAGTACATGCTGCTCCCGGTCTGGTTCATGCCGCTGGCAGCCTACCTGAGCAACCTCGACTTGCAGGCCTACATCCCGTGGGTCATGAGCACTCAGGCTTTCGGCTGCCTCGCATCGCCGCTGATCGGCATGTTCGCCGATCGCCATTTCTCATCCGAACGTGTGTTGGCATGCCTGAATGTCATTGCCGGTGTGTTGCTGATCGTCGCTGCACAGGTTACCTCTGGTATGATTGTGTTCATCTGCCTGCTGGTGGCCATGCTGGCGTATATGCCCACCTGGGGATTGACCAGTTCGATCGCAATGTCACATAGTCCTTCGGAGAAGTTTCCGCAAATCCGCGTGTTTGGGTCGATCGGCTGGGTTGCAGCAGGCGTATTCAGCTATGTGGCGTTGAAAGTCTGGGGGGCCGAGATCGATGGAACCGCTACCGTATTCTACTGTGGAGCGGGGGTTGCCTTCCTGGCCGCAGTAACTAACCTGTTTCTTCCGCATACGCCGCCGCCGGCCAAAGGCCAGAAGGCCTCGATCGTCGATGTGCTCGGCCTGCGTTCGTTCTCGCTCTTCCGCTATCCGGACTTCACCATCTTCGTGCTCATTTCGATTTTGGTGACCGTTGCTTTCTCCATCTATTGGTCGTACCTGTCGCTGTTCCTTACAGACAAAGGCTTCAAGCTTCTGACCGTTACCCAGAATTGGGGCCAATTTGCCGAGATGTTCTTCATGCTGCTCATTCCCATGGCCATCGCACGGGTCGGCTTGAAATGGGCTATGGTCATCGGCCTGATCGCACAATTGGTGCGGTACGGCTCGTTCCTGGCGGGCGACATGCTGGGTATGGACATCTTCTATTTCATCGCGATTCTGGTCCACGGCCTGATTTTCGGTTTCTTCTTCGTCGGCGGGCAGATCTACGTCGACCGCCGGGCACCGAAAGAAATACGGGCGCAGGCCCAAGGATTCATGTTCCTGATGACCTTTGGCGTCGGCCTGCTGATCGGCAACTTCCTGGGTGATTGGCTGATCAAGTTCTATACGGTCGATGACGTACGACAGTGGGAGCCGGTCTGGATGTGGACAACCGTGGTCTCCGCCGTCGTTGTTGTGCTGTTTGCCGCACTGTTCCGCTCGAAGGTGGCCGGCAGAAGTGCCGACGGAGAAGCGTAACGGACCGCCTGCGGCGCGAGAGATTCGTCGAATCGTGCGTGCGTGGGGCCGGCCCGAATGCCCGGGCCGGCCCGCCGCCTGACACCTGGCCCCTTTCAGCGTGGAGGTGATCATGTCGAAGTACTCGCGATACGGATACTGGCTCACATGCCTGGCCCTGTGCTGGACGACCGCCGCCTGCGGCGATGAGCTGTGGGACTCGCTCGCCCCGTTTACCCGGCCGCCGGCCGAGCATTCCGAGGCAGACGCCAGCCTTCGCTCGCCCCTTCTGTTCAACGACGGGCGGCGCGTCGAGACGCCCGAGCAGTGGGCCGAACGACGCAAGGAGATACTGGCCGACTGGCACGCCCTTATGGGGCCGTGGCCGCCGCTGATCGAACGCCCGACGCTACAAACGCTGGAAACAACGCACCGCGATAACTTCACCCAGCGACGCGTTCGCCTGCAAATCGCCCCAGATCGATACGAACTGGGTTACCTGCTCGTGCCCGACGGAAAGGGACCGTTCCCGGCCGTCTTCGTGCCCTTCTACACGCCGGAAACGAGCATTGGGCTCAAGGGGGAGTTCCGCGACTTCGCCTACCAGCTTGCCAAACGCGGTTTCGTTACCCTTTCGATCGGTTCGCCAGGCGGCGATGCGCGAAAACCCGTCCTTAGCGAAGGCGCCAAGTGCCAGCCGTTATCGTATCTTGCCTACGTCGCCGCGAACGGCTGGCAGGCGTTGGCCTCGCTGCCCGAGGTCGATCGCCGGCGCATCGGGATCGTCGGGCATTCGTACGGTGGCAAGTGGTCGCTGTTTGCCTCGTGCCTCTGGGACAAATACGCTTGTGCCGCCTGGTCTGATCCCGGTATCGTGTTCGACGAGACGCGAGGCAGCATCAATTATCAGGAGCCGTGGTACCTGGGCCTCGATCCGGCCGTCACTCGCAAGCCTGGGCTGGTGAGCGAAGCAAGTCCACGCACCGGCGCCTACAAAGCCATGATCGAGCAAGGACGCAACCTGCACGAGTTGCACGCCCTGATGGCCCCGCGGCCTTTCCTGGTTTCGGGCGGTGCGGAGGATCCGCCCAAGCGATGGGCCGCGCTTCAGCATGCCCTGGCGGTCAACCGGCTTCTCGGCCACGACGACCGGGTTGCCATGACCAACCGCCCGTTGCACGGTCCCACCCAAGAATCGAACGAACAGATCTACAGGTTTTTCGAATACTGGTTGAAATAGTCTTGCCAACATGGAGAACTGAAGCGATGAGTACCACGAAGAAAGTGCGCTGGGGCTTGATTGGCCTGGGATGGTTCGGCGAAGTCCATGCCGAGGCGCTTGCCACGATGCCAGGCATCTCGTTCGATGCGGTCTGCACGCGGCGCCCGCAGCGATTGGAAGAAATCGCCAACCGCTTCCAGGTTCCTAAGCGATTTACCGACTATCACCAGTTGCTGGCCGACCCCGATATCGACGTGGTCGGGATCACCACGCACATCTACGATCACAAGCACATCGCCATTGACGCCTTGCTGAGCGGCAAACACGTGTTCCTCGAGAAGCCGATGGCTCCGACCGCCGCCGACTGCGACGAGATTCTCGCCGCCGCCCGCGAGGCCCAGGGGTTCTTCATGGTCGGCCACATCTGCCGGTTCGACCCGCGTGTGGCGCTGGCCAAGCAGGCGATTGACGAGGGGCGGATCGGCAAGATCGTTTCGATGCACGCACGGCGCAACCTGTCGAAGACCATCGGCGACATGGTGCTCAACGATATCTCCGCCCTGATGGGCGACGGCATCCACGACGGCGACCTGATGCTCTGGTTCAGTGGCGCGAAGCCCGTCAGCGTCTACGCCCAGGAGATTCATCCGGGCAACAAGAAACATCCCGACGGCGGATGGGCCATGGTCCGACTCGACAGCGGCGCCATCGCCGTGATTGAATCCATCTGGCATCTGCCGACTACCACGCCCTACCAGATCGACGCTCGCATGGAGATCATCGGTACCGAGGGCGCACTTTACATCGACTGCGGCAATGCAGGTTTGGAGATTCACGACGGCAATGGCAACCAACTGCCCGACACGCTCTACTGGCCCAACGTCTTCGGCCAGCGATTCGGTATCCTGCGTGCCGAGCTGCGCTATTTCGCCGACTGTGTCGCCTCAGGCCGCCGCCCCGAGCGTATCACCCCCGACGAATCCCGCGCCGCCGTCGCCTTGCTAGCCGCCGCGGTCGAGTCCTCACAAACCGGCCAAATCGTAACCATGTAGACGGGCTGCACAACTCGCAAGATCCGCTGACAACACGGCATCCTTGCCAAGATTGAAGTTGCGTGCGAGCACTCGGTGAACTGGTGTCAGCGCTGCGTAAGGTCGAGAATGGCATTCGCTCACTTTGATTGCTGGAGGAAGACTGCGCTCTGCAGTCTCCTTGTATGTGCCATCGGAGTGACAATGATCTGGCGTAGTCCCTATGTGACGTTGGACACATCCATTATTCTTTCCAGGATCGCGTTCACGGCTCCGGTGTGCTGGCAAGGTCGCTAGCTCGGTATCGTCGTTACCACCGGGCGCCCGCGTCTTGCATCCGGTGTCTCTTTCCTGGGGCTTCTTCTGTTTGTGTCCGGGGGATGTGTTCGGCTGGCCCTTCTTGCAGGCAAGGCGTCCAAACGAGCCTAATACAAAGAATGAAAAAGGACATGCAATGTAACCGCTCCGCCTACACAAGGACATGCAATGCGCCGACGACACTAGTTTGGCGTTCGCGCAATACTACTGGGGGGGCTCGCAGCAAAGTCCTGCGGCAAATCTGCTGGAGAGCACGTCTGGCGGCAAGAAATGGGCGATTCAGAAGAGCGGCGTGAGGAGGTTTGAGGGGGGGAGAGAGGCGATTCATGACAAGAATCGCACCGTGACGGCAGACCGCGAGCGGGGCCATCGGTGAGAGGGATGGCTGAATGGGGGATCGCGGCCGTGAGCGGCCATACCCGGCGCCGGGCAACGCTCGGCGGCGGGCAACGCTCGGCGGCGGGCAACGCTCGGCGGCGGGCAACGCTCGGCGGCGGGCGAAACGCGGCTAGGTGCGGCAGCCGTTGAGGTTCGCCAGGTGGTGACAGCCGCGATGGGCTGGGCCGCCACCTGCCGTAGCGGGTCGCGATGGAACGCAAACGCCACGCCCAGCGTCTTGCCTGCCTTGGCGAACAGCCGCTTCATCGTCTCCTGCCACATCTCGCCCGTCGTGTCCAACCGGTCGAGAATCGGCGCCACCTCGTCGCTCACGCGCGCCTTGCCTTCACGGAACAGACGGCTCGTCCAATCGACAAGTTGCAGGTAGCTGCCCAACGAAAAACCTTCGAGCAGCCCGATCCGTTCGCCGCCGGAGGCACGCGTGTCGTTGATCGGGCAGAGCCAGTGGTCTTCGTCGAGTTCGGCAGCCAGCCTGGCCGCGGCGACGGTGCCCTGCCGTGCCGCCTGAAGATCGGCCAAACGCCCTTTCTCGCGGCAATGCTCCACCCGCTGATGTAGCGACGTATAGGGCGAATCCTCGGGCAATTCTGCAATGCCTGCCGCCACCGGGTTCAGGTCGATATACGCACACGTGGCCAGCAGGGCCTCGTTATCGAGGATGGCTAAGCAGTTACGTCGGTATCGACCAGTTGCGAACGCGCCACCGTCATAGAAACACCTCCTTTGAAGCAAGTATTTCCGGAATACCCCCACTTCCAAGTGCCAGCATTCTAGACGAAAGGGCGGAAGCTGTCAACTCGCAGTCTGCAGATTGCATATCCTCGCATTGGGACCCATTGCATTGCATGTCCTGTCGCTACCCTTGGCTTACATGCTTGCGGGTGGTGCGTCCGTAATGGAAGTGGGGTCTTCAGGCTGGTTGCGCATTGCATGTCCTTGCGTTTCCATTGGGGCAATTGCATTGCATGTCCTGCTACGCCCTGGCTTGCATGTTTGCGGGTGGCATCTGTGCCTACGAGAGTGGTGGCTGCTGCCTAGTTGCGCATTGCATGTCCTTCCGCTGTTTTTGCGTTGTTTTGTGCGGTTGTGGCTAGTGATGGGGGGGCGTTGATGTGATGGTGAGGGTGCCAGCGCGATTGGAAAACACCATCCGGGAGAAGATGCGCGGCGATGAGGCTCCCGAAAGCGAAAGGGCAGCCACACGGCGCGAAATTGCCGGAGAGTTGTGCCCCCCTCTTCGGAGTCGCCTGCTGATTCCAGGGAGCTTCCAAAGGCGGTATCCTATGGATGGCTATAGAACCAACATATCCAGTTGATCAACCGTGGCACGCCGTCTCCTGCCCCCACTTCCAGTGGCAACAGATTCCAAACTGTTGACGCCGACCGTTGAAGGATTCCCCTGCAAAAGAAAGAATGACATGTGCGATCCACCAGAGTCAGATGCGAGGTCAGAAGGAATGCACCGTTGGCGGCGAGTTCGTATTGGAATTCTGCTGATAGCTGGATTACTTATCGCAATACCGTGTGTGCAATTTGGCGCGCATGTCTATCGATCCATTAGACATCGACGTGTTTCTGACAGAATGCAGACAGCGATAGCGCAATTGTCCTTGCTGGGGAGTGAATTAGCCGAACCGCCAGTAGACGCCGATTTCGATCAGGGCGATCAGGGCGGCCCAGAAGCGGGCGTTCTTCCATAAGGGAACGGGGCCGGCGTCCTGGCCGATCAGGCGGGCCGGCATGAGAAGAACCCAGACGAGCAGGACAACAAAAACACCGATGAAGGCCAGCCGGCCTGCCAGCGGTCCGCCGTTGACCTCGGCCAGCACGAGTATTGCGGTGGACAAACGGTCGATCATATCTTCTGCTCCTCACCCGGAAGCCAGCAAACAAGGCCGCGCAGCCGCTGCTGGTCATGACGTCGCGTAACGAGACTTACCAGGATCGTACCTGCCAGGGCCGCAACGAACGACCACCAGGCGACCCAGAGAAACGAAATGGCCTGTTCTCGGCCAAAGAGGAACCGCTGCAAGTGCATCGCTACGGCCGTTCCCACACCTGCAATCATGCCGCCCAATCCGCCTGCGGCCGTGGCGCGCTCGGTGAGCATGCCCAACAGGAGTAGCGCCAACAAGGGTCCTTGGAAGAAGGTCATGAACGTCTGGAACGCCTCGAACACCGATCCGAACCCCTGCTGGATCAGGTAGCTGGCCGCTGCCCCGATCGACAGGAGCACGACCACAAGCGCACGTCCTACTCGCAGGCAATGTGCGTCGGAGGCACCCGCGACGAACGGCCGGTAGAGGTCTGTCACCAGCAGGGTACTGGCCGAATTGACGTACGAATCGAGGTTCGACAGGACCCCGGCCAGGAATGCGCCCAAAACGAGCCCCAGCACTCCCGGATGCAGCAGCCGCACGAGCAGCATCGGCAAAATCTGACCGCCGGCCTTCCACGAAGCATCGGGCTGGCCGAGCTCGTCGTGGAACAGGGCAATGGCAATCAGGCCTGGCAGGACCAGCAGGACGGGAAAGACCAGCTTGATCACCGCACAGAACAGGTAGGACGCCCGGGCCTGCGCCTGGCTTTTCGCACCCAGTGTTCGCTGGACAATGGCCTGATTGCCGATCCAGTAGGCAGGCCCGAGAACGAAGCCGAGCCCCAGCAGCACGGCCGGCCAGGGATACTCGGGATGATCGGCAGGCAGGATCATCTGGAAATGGTGCTCTGTCCAGTCGATCGCGGCCACCTTCTCGTGCAGGCCGCTGAACCCGCCCACTTCCATTAGGCCGGAAATACAGATGATTGCCGCCCCACCGATGAGTACGGCACACGACATGGCGTCGGTAATTACCACCGCCTTCAGGCCACCCACCGTTGTATAAATGGCCACGAGAATGCCCGTCACGCCAACCGAAAACCAGAAACTCCAGCCCAGCAGACCGCCGAACATAGCGGCGGCGCTGACAAAAATCGTCCCTACCGTGCCGACCATAAAGACGGCCCAAAGGACCGCGAAGCAGGTGCGCACCAGGGGACTATAGCGGCGGCCGAGGTATTCCGGAATGGTATAGATGCCGGCCATCCAGAAGAACGGCATAAACAGGAACGCTGCGACCAGCACGGGAAAGGCACACCCGATGAAATCGAAGTTCATCATCACGATGCCATAGCGATAGCCGTCGGTAGCCAGGCCGACCATGTCCTTTGCGCCGATATCCGACACGACCAGCGACATGCCCACGGCCCACCACGGCAGCGATCGACCGGCAAGGAAATAGTCCTTGCTCGACTTGATCCCGCGACTGTACCAGAGTCCCAGCGCCGTGACGCCCAGCAAGTAGAGCACCACAATAGTCATATCCAAGGGCGAAAGCGAGATATCCATCGCAATGCAACTCCCCATGTGGTGAATGCGTTTTCGCCGATTATGCCCAAACTTTGCTGGAAGAGCAAGCCATTCCCTTACCGCTTTGGGGCGCCGAGAGACGGTTCTGCGCGGATCAGGCACACTTCGCGGAGCTTTCCATGGCAGGTAGTCCCGTTGCGCCCATAGGATAGCTGCCCTTTTGCGAACCTGTCGCTGGAAACATCACTGCTGCCGGTTTAGAATGGCAGCAGGCGGACAGCTATATTTGTGGCGCGTCGTCCTTGCGCTTGGGTAGGATGCATATTTTGTCGGTCTCGGTTTTGACGGGCTGAAGGTTGCCCCACCAGAATGCGATTGACGGGCTGAAGACCATCCTGCCAGAACACGCCGTTTTGGGCCGCAACGAGTGTATTATGCCTTGCTCCGTCATCGGCATCGGCCACTACAACCCTCCAACACAAGTCACGTGAGCGGACACCCTCGATGAACATCCACGCCACACTAAAAACCATCACGATCCTCCTGCTCGCCGGTTGCCTGCCGGCAGCGTCTGCTTTGGCCAATTCGCCGGTCACTATCGAGAACGAATCGCTCCGCGTAACATTCGACACGGCCGATTCAACCGTCTCCGTGTTGGCGAAAAGGCCGGGGCAGGTCTTCCTGAGCAACGGCAAGCTTGGCGGCGGTCATTCAACGGCCACAGTCGCGACAATCGCCGATCCGCAATTCGGCCAAGGGCAGGAACTACGGATTTCCTACCCGAACGGCAACCGGGATTCGATCCGGCTCTTTCCCGGCCTGCCGCTGGCCATTTTCCGCGCAACGCTCCACAACGGCGGTTCAGAAGCGGTGGACGTGAACCACGTACCGACCTTTTCGGCACGTGTCGCTCTCGGTAAGCCACTGGCCCAGTTGCGTGCCTTCGGTACGGGCGGACTGCTACCTGTCCAGGAGAACCCTGGCAGCTACGCCTACCTTGCTATCGTCGATCCGGCAACCCGGTCTGGCGTGGTCGGCGGTTGGCTTTCATTCGATCGCGGTAGTGGTGTCGTGTTTTCGCTGGTCGAAGACGAGACCGTTCGGCTTGAGGCACGCCTCGACTACGGCCAGCTACGGATTGAACCTGGCAAGGACATCCAAACGGAGGCGTTCGCGGTTGGCTGGTTCGACGATGCACGGTTGGGCCTGGAAACCTATGCCGACGCCGTTGTCCGCACCTACTCGATTGAACTACCACCGCAACCGGCTGGCTACTGCACCTGGTATGCCGACAAGCACGGCGGCGCGTGCGACGAAGAACACCTCGCAGAACTGGCCGCCTTTGCAGCCGAACAGCTTGAACCCTTCGGATTCGAGTTCGTACAGATCGACGACCAGTGGCAGGCGGGCGTATCGACCAACGGACCGCGGCGCAACTTCACCACGAGTCGCCCCGACGGCCCTTATCCCAACGGCATGAAACCGGCCGCCGAGATGATCCGGAAACTGGGCCTCAAGCCGGGCATCTGGTTCATGCCGTTCGCCGGTACGCACTACGATCCCTTCTTCCAAGACCATCAAGACTGGTTCGCCAAAGGGCCGGACGGCAAGCCGTTCGAAACGCGTTGGGGCGGCACGTGCCTCGATATGACCGTGCCCGGAGCACGCGAACACCTGCGTGATACGGTCCATCGCATCGCACACGATTGGGGCTACAAGGTCTTCAAAATGGACGGCCTCTGGACCGGCACGGCAACCCGGCTGATGTACATCAACAACGGCTATAAGGACGATCAGATTGGCGAGGCCCGGCTGGCCGATCCGAACAAGACGCACATCGAAGCGTACCGCGACGGCCTGAAACTAGTGCGGCAGACGGCAGGGCCCGACGTGTACCTGCTGGGGTGTTGCGTCTCGCAGAACATGCGATCGCTCGGCGGGGCATTCGGCCTGGTCGACGCGATGCGGGTAGGCCCGGACACGGGTTCGGGCAATATCGGCGCCCCGCACGGTTCGCGCAACTACTTCCTGCACGGACGCGTCTGGCACAACGATCCCGACTGCGTCTCGGTCCGTGCCAGCATGACCTTGGATCAAGCACGGGTGAACGCCTCGTGGACGGCCATTTCGGGGCAGCTCTTCTACAACAGCGATTGGATGCCCGACCTGCCTCCCGAACGGCTCGATATTCTCAAGCGGACCATGCCTGCCCACGGCCTGCTGCCGCGACCGGTCGATCTGTTCGAGTACGATCCGGCCCGCATCTGGCTGCTGACCGACACGCGCCGTCAACCGCGCCGCGACGTGGTCGCCTTCTACAACTGGGACCCGGCACACGCGGTAACCATCACCTGCGATTTCGACCGGATCGGCCTGCCTGCGACAGAGTACGCCGTGTTCGACTTCTGGGCGAACAAGTTCCTGCCGCCGTCGCCAAAGCAGCTCAGCGTGGGCCTGCCCCCTGCCTCGTGCCGGATCCTGGCCGTGCGTCCCGTAGCCGATCATCCGCAGTTGCTCAGCACATCGCGTCACGTAACGCAGGGGATGGTGGACGTGCTCGAAGAAAAGTGGGACGCCGGTGCGCAAACGCTCTCGGGCACAAGCCGCTTGGTGGCCAACGATCCGTACGAGCTGCGTATCGTCGTGCCAGCAGGCGAACGTTCCTGGCAAGCATGCGAGGCGAGCGTCTCACAAGCCGACGTAAAGGCACGCGTCAAGGTGGAACTGAAGCAGGACGGTCCGCAGCTTCGCGTGCAGGTAACCAGCCCCGTGGGCCGTGAGGTCCACTGGCAGGTGCGGTTTGAACCGGCCGGTGTGGAAGTGCCGTCGCCCAAGCCGCTGTCGGGCCTGCAAGCCGCAGCCGAATACGATGCGGTTGTGTTGAGTTGGCAGGATCAGGGCGATGTCGGCTATCGCGTCACACGCAACGACGGGCTGACATTCGACCTGACCGTCGCCAACCTGCTCGACAAACAGGTCGAACACGGCACGAAGTACACGTATCGCGTGCAATCGCTCGGCTGGACCGGCGCCGCGTCCGAGCCTGCCACGGTCGGCGTGACCACACCGGAGGAACTGACGCTGCCGCCCATCCCACCGCTACCCAACGTCTATCTGGGTGACCTGAAACCGGTCACCACTCAGCAAGGTTGGGGATCGTTGCGCATCAACAAGTCGGTCGAAGAGAATCCCCTGACCCTCGACGGCAAGCGTTACGAGCACGGGCTCGGCACCCACGCCAGCGCCCTGCTGGTCTACGCGATTCCCGCCGGGGCACGCCGCTTTGTAGCCGTAGTCGGCCTGGACGACGAGAAACGCACCGATCCGCGGTCCAGTATCACGTTCGAGGTCTACGGGGACGTGCAGGAGATGGGCGAGCCGCCCGTCCGACTGGCCGCAAGTCCCATCCTCTGCGATAAGACGCTCCGCCGCTGGACGTTCGACGTCGAGCTAAGCGAGCGATTCAAGACGCTACGCTTGGTCGTCACCGACGCCGGCGACGGCATCGCCTCCGACCACGCCGACCTGGTGAATGCCGGGTTCATTACGCAGTAGCCAGCCCGTTCCGCACACAGCCGAATGGCCAACGCTCACGTTGTAGGGTGGGTGGTTCCGGCTTACACGGCACGCTCCATATGGCTATCGCCCAAACACGACGTTCGCGGGCCATAGTTGCTGTCCATCGCCCCATGCCGCACTTCACCCACGCGTTACGCGGGTTGTTCCGTACGCCGCAAACGCGTGGATGAACCCGGCTCTTGGCGGGTCTGAAACAATATGCCGACGCGTTACGAGCGTAGGGATGAATGAATGACTTCGATTGCTGCGCACCGCCGGAACCATCCACCCTGTCTACAATCTGCGCAAACGAGCGTCTTCGTGGAATGGTTCTGTGTAAATCGAACGAGCAAGGTACGTCGGAGAGAAAAAAACACTGTCGAAACGACAGTGCCACCCGTCTCGCCTGTCTCGCCTACCGGCGGGGTTGTGTGCGGTTGCGGTATTGACGCGGGGTGAGGTCGAGTTCCTGCTTGAACGTGGCGGCCATGTATTCACGCGAGCCGAAACCGGCCAGAGTGGCGACCTCGGCCACGGGCAAGTCGGTTTCCGCCAGAAGATGCTTCGCCCGGTCGAGCCGTACGCGGCGGATTT
This sequence comes from Thermoguttaceae bacterium, assembly GCA_040772845.1. Classification (GTDB taxonomy): domain Bacteria; phylum Planctomycetota; class Planctomycetia; order Pirellulales; family Thermoguttaceae; genus PWXP01. The sequence continues at coordinate 5,244,034 of JAXGXG010000001.1, read as the reverse complement.
CCGCCGCCGGGCCGCGGCCGAGCACCTCGTGGAACCGCCGCTCCAGCCAGCGGCGCGAGACGGGCACCTCCACCAGGACGTCCGATACCTGGATCGGGTCCGTTGCGTGGCTGCGAATGAAGGCGACGGCGCGGGCGAGGTCCGGATCCTCGACGGCCAGCGTATCGGTCGATTGCCGCGTCACCACGCCAGTCGGTTCCAGCAGCAGGGGTCGCTTCGGTGGCGCCACGCCATGCATCATCCGGTCCAGCAGTTTGGCCGCCTCGAATCCAATCCGCTCGGATGTCAGGGCAATGCCGGAAAGCGACGGGTTGCACGCCTCGCACAGCAGTTCATCGTTATCGGCCGCCAGCACGGCCACCTGCTCCGGCACCAGAAAGCCCTCCTGTCGGCAGGCGTGGACCAGTTCGCGGCCGAGTTCGGTCGTCCAGGCGACGATGGCGACCGGCTTCGCGAGCGTCTTCAGCCAGCGTGAAAGACCGCGCTGGCGGGTCGTCCAGGCGGTGCGCGCACCCACGCCTGCATCGAACGTCGTGCCATAGAAGGGGCAGTTGTTGCAGACCTCGAAGACGGCGTCGGCGAAGCCGTTGTAGTGCCGATCGACGTAGTCGCGGTGCGCCAGGCCGTAGTAGGCGAAGTGGGCGAAACCGCGGTCCAGCAGATGCTGGGCGGCCATGCGACCGGCGGCCGGCAGATCGGTTGCCACGCGAGGGAAATCGACGCCGGGCAGTTCGATCGCCGAGATATTGACCACGGGCACGCCGGTCGCACGCACGCGGCGGGCGGCGGCCCGAGTGCCGATGCGGGCAATGATCCCGTCGCCGCGCCAGCCGGGCGGCAGCCATAGCGACGCATCCTGCCCGCCCGACTTCAGCCAGAGTCGCCAGGCGGCATGGCGGCTGTAGTTGACCACGCCTCGCACCAGACGGCGTCCCCAGCCGGTCGCCGTATCGACCAGCAAGGCGACATGAATGGGTTCGGCCCGGATGGACCGGTTCCGGCGTGACGGCGCTCGGCTCATGGCGGTTCAATGCTCAAGTTCGGAGTTCGGGTACTCGATCATACCATGAAGGCGAGACTGTCGCAAATCCTTACCTTTTTTGCGCAGTCGCTCATTGACCCTCTTCTGCCGGCAGTGTTAGAATTCGCGAATCGGAGGAGGAGACGGCTGCGCCCAGCACGACTCGGCGGGTTGGCTCTTTCAGGCTCGTTGCCCCACCCACTTGCATTCTGGATCCATCGAAACTCCGGGAGGACACTATGAGTATGTCACGTCGTCATTTTCTCGGCGCCACGGCCGCAGCCAGCGCCGGCGTCCTGGCCCTTTCCCGCGGGGCACATGCAGCAGGCAGCGATGTCCTGAAAGTCGGCCTGGTCGGCTGCGGCGGCCGAGGGACCGGCGCTGCGGCGAACGCCATCAACGCCGACCCCGGTGTGAAGATTGTCGCCGTGGCCGATGCCTTTGCCGACCGGGCGGAGAACGCATTGAAGGCGTTGACGAAACGCTATCCGGATCGCGTCGATGTGCCGGCATCGCGATGCTTCATCGGTTTCGACGGTTACAAGCAGTTGCTTGCCGAGGACATCGACGTCGTTCTGCTGGCCTCGCCGCCCCACTTCCGCCCGAAGCACCTTGCCGCCGCCATCGAAGCAAACAAGCACGTCTTCGCCGAGAAGCCGGTGGGCGTCGATGCCACCGGCGTGCGCAGCGTCCTGGCCACCTGCGATGTAGCCCGCAAGAAGAACCTGTGTATCGTCTCCGGTCTCTGCTGGCGGTACGACACGGTCATTCGCGAAACGATCAAGCGTCTTCACGACGGGGCTATTGGCGATATCCTGTCGGTCCAGAGTACGCGGAACCTGGGGTACCTGTGGCATCGCGAACGTCAGCCGGACTGGACGGAAATGGAGTTCCAGATGCGCAACTGGTACTACTTCACCTGGCTTTCCGGCGACCACAACGTGGAACAGCAGATCCACGGCATCGACAAGTGCTCCTGGGCCCTGGGTGACAAGCCGCCCGTGAAGGCGTGGGCCGTTAGCGGCCGGCAGGTGCGCACCGATCCGGAATACGGCAATATCTACGACCACCATTCGGTCGTTTACGAATACGAAAACGGGGTGAAGTTCTACGCCTTGGCCCGGCAGCAGCCGAACTGCTACAACGCGTACACCGAAACGCTTCTGGGAACCAAGGGCCGCTGCGATCTGCAGAAGGGCGAAATCGTTGGCGAGACCAACTGGAAGCACGGCGAGCAGGCAGGCGACATGTCGGGTTACGCCGGCCGCGGCAAGGGCAAGTTACGCCCGATGCACCAGGTGGAGCAGGACGAGCTGTTCGCCGCCATCCGCGCCGGCAAGGTTATCAACAATGGCGAGTACATGTGCCAGAGCACCTTGCTGGCCATCCTCGGACGTACCGCCGGCTACACGGGCCAGGAGATCACCTGGGAGCAGATGAAAGAGTCGAAGCTCGACATGTCGCCTGAGCGTTATGCATTCGACGCCACGCCGCCCATCGTCAAAGGTCCCGACGGCAAGTATCCGGTCGCCATGCCAGGCGTTACGCCGTTTGTTTGAGGACTATGACACAAGGAGAAGCTTCCGTTGGGGTACGGAAGCTTCTCCTTCCTATTTTGTCGATACCGATAAGCGCCACCACCAGTCTAACCCCGGTCGAACGATGATTGGTGACCACCATCACGCTTGGAAAGACGCCTCGTCTTCTCCCGCTGCAGTAACTTCCTTTGAGGAGAGCCTTCCATGACACACCGCATTTCACGCCGTGCCCTGCTGGCCGGCGCCGGCGCCGGGCTGCTGTTGAGCCCCGGGCTGCGCTCGCTGCTGGCCGACGAAACCCGCAATTTTCCCATCGGTGCATGCGACTGGTCGTTGGGCAAGGGGCAGAAGCTCGAAGCTTTGGAAGTGGCCCAGCAGATCGGGCTGGATGGCGTCGAGGTCAGCTTCAACGGCGGACCGACCAACGACCTGCGGGAAGAAACCGTTCGCCAGCAATACCTGGCCGAGGCCAAACAGCGAAACGTAGAGATCTGCTCACTGGCCATGGGCATTCTGAATCGGATCCCCTACGCAACCGATCCGCAAGCCGAGGTCTGGGCCGCCGAGTCGATCGACGTGATGGCCAAGATGGGTGTTCGCCTGATGCTGCTGGCCTTCTTCATGAAAGGCGACATCAAGGGCGACGAAGCACTGCAGGCGGCGGTGATCGAGCGGTTGAAGCGGCTTGCTCCGAAGGCCGAAAAGGCCGGTGTCGTGTTCGGGCTCGAAACGACGCTCAACGCCGACGAGCACATGCGCATCCTCGACGCCGTCGGCTCGCCGGCCGTCAAGGTCTATTACGACGTGTCGAACATGATCCGGCGCGGCAACGACATCTACAAGGAAATCCCGCGGCTGGGCGACCGTATCTGCCGAATCCACATGAAAGAAAAAGGCTCTCTGCTGGGAGACGGCGACGTCGATTACCCGCGGGTCCGCGAAGCGATCGACAAGATCGGCTACCGCGACTGGCTGATCATCGAGTCGGCCACCGTCAAGGAACGCCCGCTGGTCGACTGCCACCGGCACAACCTGAAGTACCTCCGGTCGCTCTTTCCCAAGACATAACAAGCCGCACACTCGTTTCAGGATAACAGAGACAGGAAGGACCGAATGATCCAGATTGGTATTGTAGGATGCGGGCGCATTATGGCGGCCCACTTGCGAGGTTACCGGCTGCTGCGCGAGGCAGGCGTGGACGACTTTCGTATTACGGCCCTTTGCTCGCTCACGGAAGACGAGGCGCGGATGTACGTTCGCCGGGGCGAGGGACCGCCCCAGCGGACGGCCGTCAGCCAGTTCCCCGGCGACCCGCTGGCCGTCGCCGACGAGTACCTTTCCGACTTCCAGGACGACTTCGACGTCCAGGTCTACAGCGACTTCCGTCGCATGATTGCCGAGGCGCCCATCACGGCAGTCAACGATTTCACCAGCCACGCCCTGCACCATCAGGTGGCCGAAGCGGCCTTGTCAGGCGACAAGGACCTGCTGACCGAGAAGCCGATGGCCGTCTCGATCCGCGCCGCCCGGCGCATGTGCGATCTGGCCGACCAGCGCCAGCGCATCCTGGGCGTCTTCCAGAGCGGGCGATACATGGCCCGCACGCGCCAGTTGCAGTGGCTGTTAGAATCGGGACGACTCGGCGATTTGCAGATCATGCTCATTGGCAGCGTCGGCGCACGTTGGGCGCCCAACCAGATCGTGGCCGATACGTCGTGGCGCCATCGGCGGGCGGAAGGTGGCGGCATCTCGTTGGATGTCGGCGTCCATCGCTTCGACCTGGTACGCGGACTGGCCGGCGAAATCCGCGACATCCAGGCCCGTACGGCCACGGTCGAGCCGGTCCGGTGGGGCAGCAACCCGAACGAACGCGTCGAGTGCGATGCGGAAGACACGGTTTACGCCTCCTTCGCTACCGCCAGCGGAGCCACGGGCGAAATGACGGCAAGCTGGGCCGGACACGGCGGCGGCACCATGCCAGGCACAGGCGACGTCTACTACGGTTCCGGCGGTCGCGTCTCGGGCGACGAGGTCATCTTCGCCGACGGCGCCAAGGCCAACCTGCCGGAACTGTACGAGCAAAAGTGCCCCGCCGAGCGCAAGGCACGCAACTTCCCGCTGGGCCTGACCGATACGTTTGCCGTCGCTCAACACGAATGGCTGCAGGCGGTGCGCGAGCGCCGGCCGCCGGAGACGAGCGGTCGCGACGCGTTGGCCAGTCTCGCCTGTGCGTTTACCGTACTCGAATCGGCCAAGGCCGGGCAGCGGGTCGAGGTCGAAGAGGTCCTGTCCGGGGCCGTCGAGACCTACCAGCAGGAAATCAACGAACACTACGGAATTGCATAGATCGTCATGAACGCTCCCAGCCAAGCCGATACGCGGCATCGCGTCGACCCACGGTTCTACGTGATGATGTTCCTGCAGTATGCCGTGTACGGCCTGTGGCTTCCCATTGCCGCCCGTTTCCTTTCGGCCAGCCGGGAACTCGGCGGATTGGGATTCACCAACTATCAGATCGGCATGATCATTGCCGTGGCCAGCGCGATCGGGGCGATTGCTGCGCCGTTCATTGCCGGCCAGATTGCCGACCGCTACGTCGCACCGGCCCGATGTCTTGCCGTACTGCTGTTTGTCGGGGGTATGATCAAGTTCATCACGGCCTTCCAGACCACCTTTGCCGCGTGGCTTTGGCTTTCGATTGCCTATGCGGTTCTGTTCATGCCGACCATCTCGTTGACCAATTCGCTGGCCCTGGCCCACCTGCCGGACCCGAAGCGGCAGTTCCCGCGAGTGCGGGCGGTGGGAACGATTGCCTGGATTACCGTCGCATGGCTCTTCCCCGTGGTATGGCTGCAATCCGACCTGGAGTTTCGCTGGCTGCCTCCGTTCTTCACCGGCCAGGAACTACCCAACGCACCGGGCCGGATGATCGATTCGGTGCGGGTGGCCGGCGTGGTGTCGATGGTCTACGCCATATTCTGCTGGTTCGCTCTCCCACGGACGGCGCCGAAACGTGATGGCGCGAAGACGCTTGCCTTTGCCAAGGCATTCGCCATGGTGAAACAGCGATCCTTCGCCGTCCTGGTCGCTGCCGCCCTATTGATTAGCGTTGTCCACTGCTTCTACTTCGTGCAGATGAGCAAGTTCCTACCGACAATCGGGCTAAAGGATGCGTATGTCATGCCGGCCATGTCGCTGGGGCAGGTTTCCGAGATTCTGGCCCTGGCCCTGCTCGGCCCCGTACTCGCACGGCTCGGGTTCCGCACGGTGATTACGCTGGGCGCGTTCTGCTATTTCCTGAAATACGCGGTCTTCGGCACGACACAGTTGCCCCTGGAATGGATTGTGGCCGCCCAGTTCATCCACGGTTTTTCCTTCGCATTCTTCTTTGCCGCCGGCTTTGTCTACGTCGATCGGATTGCACCGCCCGATACACGTTACTCCGTCCAGACGGTTTTCATGCTGGTCATCCTCGGGATCGGTCCCCTCGTGGCCGGGCCGCTGAACGGATGGCTGTCCGACTGGTGTACGCCGGCCGGTGGAAAACTCGATTATTCTCTGTTCTGGTACATCAACGCAGTTATCGGCCTGATGGTTACCGTGCTGGTAGCCGCAATGTTCCGTGACGAGACAACGGCGACTGCCGGGAACGATTCCTAAACCATTCTGAGGACATAATGACCAAAACGTATCGCATTGGCGTCGCAGGCTTGACCCACGATCATGTGTGGGGCAACCTGGAGAACATCGCGGCGCTCGACAGCGCAAGCCTGGCCGCCGTGGCCGATCCGAATCAGCCGCTCGTGGACCGCGTCACACAGCAGTACGGTTGCGCGGCCTACTCGGACTATCAAGAAATGGTCCGGCGGGAGTCGCTCGATATCCTGTACGTGTTCTGCGATAACGCGCAGGGCGCCGAGGTCGGTGCGTGGGGCGCCGAGCAGGGACTGCACGTGCTGGTCGAAAAACCGATGGCCGCCACGGGCGCCGGCGCCCGGAAGCTCCTTGCTGCGGCCAACGCCGCCGGCGTGCGACTGATGATCAACTGGCCCGTCGTATGGCGGCCGCAGGTGCAGGCTGCCCTGGCCATCGCCACGCGGCCCGAGTTCGGCAAGATCTGGCAACTCACGCACCGGGCAGGTCACGGCGGGCCGGAAGCCGAATGCTCGCCCTACTTCAGCGAGTGGATCCTCGATCCGAAACGTAACGGCGCCGGAGCGATTGTCGATATGTGCTCCTATGGCATCAACATGGCCCGCGTGCTGATGGGGCGACCGCAGTCGGTAACGGCCGTTGGCGCCCAGTGGTACGATCCACCGCTGCCGGTCGAAGACAATGCGATCGTCGTCATGCGTTATCCCAACGCCATGGCCACCGCCGAAGGCGTGTGGGGGCAGGTAGGTCATCCGACCACCGGTTACCTGGCGACTATCTGGGGCTCGAACGGGTCGGTCACCTTCGGCCCGGGACGCGGCGGGCGAATATGGAAGACCACCAAAGAAGAGCCGACCAGCGTGGAGCTTACGCCTGCGGAACCGGCGCCGCACATGGCCAACGGGACAGCCCACTTCCTTTGGGCACTCGAAACGGGCAGCGAACTTTATCCCCTGTGCCGACCGGCTGTTTGCTGCGATACGCAGGAGGTCCTCGATGCGGCCATCCTCTCGGCCAAGGACAGTACCACCGTAACGCTGCCGCCCCAGACAGAGGAACATCGATGCACACCCGACGCGTTCCAACTTTAGGCGGGTGCGGAGAAAAGTTGTGACAAGCGGAGTTATCACCCACATCCAACGATTTTCCGTCCACGACGGGCCCGGGATTCGCACCACGGTCTTCCTGAAGGGCTGCCAGATGCACTGCCCTTGGTGCCACAATCCCGAGACCTACCGTCAACGGCCGGAACTGCAGGTGTTCCCCGATCGGTGTATCGGTTGCGGGGCCTGCGCCGACGCATGCCCCGCGGGCGCCCACGAGTTCCGTGACGGTGCGCACCTGTTCCATCGCGACCGTTGCACGGGCTGTGGCCGGTGCGCCGACGTGTGCTATGCGAAATCGTTGGTCCTGGTCGGCGAAACGCGAACCGCAGAATCGGTCGTGGCAGCCGTTGCCGCCGATCGAGCTTTTTACAAGCCGGCCGGAGGCGTGACCATCTCGGGCGGCGAGCCGCTCTTGCAGGTCGAGTTCACCCGCGAAATCCTGAAGCTCTGCCGCGATGAAGGGATTCACACCGCGATCGAGACGAACCTGGGCTGGCCGTGGGAGGTTGTCGCACGGCTTGTTCCGCTGGTGGACCTGTTCCTGGTGGACATCAAGACGATGGACGACGCGGCCCACCGCAAGGCAACCGGCCTGTCGAACGTACGCACGCTGGAGAACCTTCGCCGTCTCGACGATCTGGGGAAGCCTCTGGTCATCCGCACGCCGGTGGTCGGCGGTTTCAACGAGCGGCCCGAACAGATCGGCGCCATCGCCGATTTCCTGGCCACGCTACGGAACGTCAAGCAATACGATCTGCTGCCGTACCATCCGCTGGGTACGGGCAAACGCGATTCCTTGGGACTGGTCGAAACGCGACCGGAATTCCGAACTCCAACGGCCGCGGAATTGGACATACTGGCCGCCGTGGCTTCGCGGCCGAATTACATGGTGAAGGTAGCCGGTGCACAAGCCGCGAAATCCGACGCGGCCGCTGCGCAACCGAAGCGACCGAATATCGAATCTACACAGTCTTCCATTCTTTCCTGAGATCCTTTCCTATGCCACTTGTGGTACAGAACAAACTCGATTACGCCTCATGTCTGGAACACTTGCGGAAGCGCAAAGAGGCCCAGACCCAAGAGAAGCTCCGACGCGTCGGATACATGGACGAGGACGATTACGGGCTGGTCCTGCCGCCGGAGGACTTCGTCTGGCAGCCAAAACCGAATCATGCCGACGGATCGTTCTATGGCCTGCAAGGCTGGGCAGACAACTTCTGCGATCTACTGGAACACCTTCCGACGTACGTCGATCCGCACGATGCCCTGGCGGGCCGGTACATGGTTCTGTTGAAGCGTATGCGCAGCAGCAACTGGCCGCCGGAACTGGACTACACGGAGCTGAAACCGGACCAGGAGCGTTACGGCATCATTTCCGGCATTGGCAACGATGCCCACTTCGCACCCGATTATCAGATCGGTTTGAAACTCGGCTGGGGCGGCCTGCTGGCCAAGGTTCGGCAGTACCGCACAGAACACGGCCCGGAGAAGACCGAGTTCTACGAAGCGGAAGAACGCGTAATCCGGGCGATTCAGGGGTGGATCGGGCGCACCGTCGATGCGATCGAGGCGGCTGCGGCCGACGAAACGGATCCGGCCCTGGAGGCCAACTTGCGAGAAATGGCCGAGGTGAATCGCTGGCTGATCGACGGCGAGCCCCGCACGCTCCGCGAAGCATGCCAGTGGCTCGCCTGGTTCAACATGGCCTCGCGAACCTACAATCGCGACGGGGCCGGCGGCCAACTCGACGAACTGCTGCGCCCCTACTACGAACGCGACCAGCGCGAAGGCCGCATCGACGACGAAGACACGATCTTCCTGCTGGCCTGCCTGCTGCTGAACGATCCGCACTACTACCAGGTAGGCGGTCCGGCCGCCGACGGGCACGACCAGACCAGCCCCATCTCGTTCCTCATTCTGGAAGCGGCCCACCGGCTCCGCTCGACGTGCAACGTGACCATTCGTGTTCACGACGGGCTCGATCCGAAACTGCTGCGCAAAGGCGTTGAATATCTGATCCAAGACCGGAAGGCATGGCCGCGATTCTCCGGCGACAAGGCCCTGGTCGAAGGCTTCATGCGTAACGGCTACTCGGCCGAACTGGCGCGCCAGCGGATTGCGGTCGGCTGTAGCTGGATGGCCCTGCCCGGGCTGGAATATACGATGAACGACACGGTCAAGATCAACGTGGCCAAGGTCTTCATGATGGCCTTCGACCAGATGATGGCCGAGGACGCGAATCCCTCGATCGATACGCTCTGGCAACGGTTCGAAGAACACCTGCGACGGGCCATTCTGTGTACCGCCCGAGGCATCGATACCCAGCTCGACTATCAGCACCTGAACGAACCGGAACTCATCCTGAACCTGCTGACCCACGGCCCGATCGAACGCGGGTTGAACGTAACCAATGGCGGCGTCGACCTGTACAACATGTGTGTAGACGGGGCCGGCCTGGCCAACGTGGCCGATTCGTTCGCCGCAGTTGAGCAGCGGGTGGAACAGCAGCAACGAATTACCTGGCAGGAATTGGCCAAGCAGCTCAGGAACAACTACGCGGGTCCCAATGGCGAGCGGACGCGCCTGATGATGCACGCCGCGCCGCACTACGGACAGGGCGATTCGGCCGGCGACCGGTGGGCACTGAAGGTCTCGCAACTGTTCACACGTCTGGTAACGGAACAGCCCACGCCTGGCGGACGGCGCATGATCCCCGGCTGGTTCTCCTGGGCCGATACCTTGCGACTCGGCAAGCAGGTGGGGGCGATGCCGGACGGCCGTCGTGCCGGCGAGCCGATCGCCCACGGCGCGAACCCGCGCCCCGGATTCGCCGACGACGGCGCCGCAACGGCCATGGCCCGCGCGATTGCCGCCATCCAGCCCGGCTATGGGAATACGGCGCCCATTCAGCTTGAGCTCGATCCGGGCATTGCCCAAAGCGATGACGCCATAGACACCATCACCGCGCTGGTGACCGGCCATTTCGATCTGGGCGGAACACTGTTCAACATCAACATCGTGGATGCCGAGCAGGTATTGGCCGCGCACAAAGACCCGTCGAAGTTCCCGGACCTCGTCGTTCGGGTCACCGGCTTCACCGCCTATTTCGCCAACCTATCGCCTGACTTCCGCCAACTGGTCGTCGACCGCCTGGTGCGAAGCTGCTGACGACCGGGCATTGAACGACTGGTCACCACGTATCAAGGGGACGCGAGCCCAAGTCGCCGCCATGCATCGCGCATGGCCGGATACAGTTGGCGATAGGCGGCAAACCGCTCGCGGTAGCGACTGGCGCGCCGGGCGTCAGGCATGACGGTCGGGCCGGGCTGCACCCAGCCGGCCAGCAGGTTGCGTGGCGCCGTACCCGTGTGGGCCGCACAGGCCAGCAGGGCCGCGCCCAGGCATGCGGCTTCCGAGACGGCGAGCGTGGTGATCGGTCGATCGAGGACGTCGGCCTTCAACTGAACGAGGGCGGGGCTCTTGGCGCCGCCGCCGATGGCGCGGAGCTGTTCGACGGCCAGCCCGGCCTCTGCGAGTACCTCTAGATTCAGCCGCATTTCCATCGCGACGCCCTCGACGAGCGACCGCAATACCTCGCCCCGAGTGGTCGTCAGACGCAGTCCGAGAATGGCGGCCGGTATCTGGGCGTCGAAATACGGCGTCCCCGATGGCGTGAAATACGGCAAGACCAGCAGGTTTGTCGGCTCGGCGGCCATACTTTGCGTAAGCAGGTCGTACACATCCGCTCCGCTGCGCGCTGCCTCGGCCGCTTCCGGCTGGCCCCACTGGTCGCGGAACCATCGCAGCAGGTTGCCGCCGGTCAGACTGAACAGGACCGTGGTGTACATGTCGGGCAGCGTGTAGTCGTAGGTGCACAGGTTGGCGCGGCACAGTGACTGGTCCAGGCGCGGCCGATCGAATGCGGGACAGATGCATTCGACCGTACCGGAGGCGAACATGGCAACGCCGGGCTCCGTCACGCCGGCCCCGAGCGCTCCGATGGGCTGATCGTGCCCGCCGGCCACAACCAGCACATCCGGCGGCAGCCCCAGCCTTTCGGCCATGGCGCCTGGGATGGCGCCGACCACGCTTCCCGATGCCGCCGGACGAGCGAGTCGCGACGGCTCCAGGCCAACCGCCTGGAGAATCGATTCTTCCCACTCGTGCGTCCGGACATTGAAGAGCATGGTGCGCCCGGCCAGCGGCCAGCTTATGGCCGGTTCCACGCCCAGGTATGCCTGGAACAGGTCCTCGAAACAAAGAAACCGCCCGGCCTTGGCGAACACGTCGGTGCGTTCTTTCCGCAACCACAGCAGCTTGAAGATCGAGAACATCGGATGCGGCGTGTGCCCGGTCAGTTCGTACAGCCGCTGTTGGCCGAACTCACGGCTGAAGGCATCGACCAGGCCAACTGCACGGGCATCGGACGAGACCATCGCATTCGCCAGGAACTGCCCGTCGTCGGCAACCGGCGTAAATGCTTCTCCCTGACAGGAGATGCTCATGGCGCGAACCGGGTCGGCGGCGGCGGCCGTTGCCGCTTCGCGAATGGCGTCGGAACAGTCCTCGCAGACGCGCGCCGAATCGAGTTCCGCCCAGCCGGGCTCGGGCGAAAGCAGCGGATATTCACGATAGGCCAGCTTCAGCAACCGTCCTTCCGCACTGAATACGGCCGCCTTGCAGCCGGTCGTTCCGATATCAAGCCCCAGGTAGCTCATGTTCGACTCCCGTTGGTGGAGAACCGGTAGACGCACGTGTGCCGATAGGTCTCGCCCGGACGCAGCACGGTGCTGGGGAAATGCGGATGATGGATTGCGTCGGGCGGCCGGCCCGTCTCCAGGCATACACCGGCATGTTTCGGATACGCCACCTTGTTCTTTCCTGCAAGCGAGCCGTCGAGATAGTCGCCCGTATAGAGCACGACGGCCGGCTCGGTGGTCAGCACGTCGAGTTTGCGGCCACTGGCAGGTTCGGAGACCGACGCCACGTGCTTCAGTTCACCGCCGGGGTCGTTGTGCAAGTAGCACAGATCGTAGCCGTCCACACATCCTTCGCCCGATCCGATACGAGCGCCAATCGCGGTCGGCCGGGTGAAATCGTAAGGCGTTCCGCCAACCGACGCGATTTCACCCGAGGGCAAGTCGGGCGTCTCGGCAGGAATCCAGCGATCGGCATCCAGCCACAGCACATGGTCCAGAACATTGCCTGCATCGGCCCCCGCCAGGTTGAAATAGCCGTGATGCGCCAGATTGACCAGGGTGGGGCGATCGGTAATCGCGGTACAGTCGATGTGCAGTTCGTTGTCATCGGTCAACGTATAGACGACGGCGGTTGTGAGCGTTCCGGGATACCCCTGATCGCCGTCGGGACTCTGGTAGATGAACTTGACGGCCGGCGCGCCGGCGAGGACCATCGGCTCCGCTTGCCATACGACGTGGCTGAATCCGCATGCGCCGCCGTGCAGATGCTGCCCGTCGTCGTTGACCGAAAGATGGTATTCGGTTCCGTCCAGGACGAACTCGCTTCCGGCAATCCGGAAGGCGACCCGTCCCACGATGGCGCCGAAATAGGGCCCCCGATGGGCATACTGGGCCACACTATCGAACCCAAGCACAACGTCGTCCGTATCTCCATTGCGGTCCGGCATCCACAATTCGGTAACGGTGGCGCCGAACGTGATGATGCGCGCCATGGCGCCATGGCTGTTGCGGAGCGTATACCGGTCGATGGGCGTATCTTGGGCCGTGTGGCCGAACAGGTCATTCTGAATGGAAAGGTCAGACATGTTTCTCCTCACCATGGGGACAAGCAAAGGGTACTACCTTCCAATAGGACAATACTCCCGCCGATGAACCCGGCAGCGTCGCTTACGGGGAAGCCAACTGCTTGAGCCGCGTTCATCGGTTCTCCCATGCACTGCACGGGACTCCTCTTGCCGATATCCGTATAAGATCTCCTCCTTCGAACGACCGGCACGCCAGGCAGCCGGCATGGATGTTTCGGTCGTACCGACTCAAACGGCTCTATCACTTATTTCAACTGTTGTAACATGGACGGTTGCGCGAAACAACACCCCGCAATTCGTAGGCCGTTCCCCAGCTTTTTTGGTCCGGTTATAAGCTATATTTGACAGGCGCCGTCGCCGGGGCGTTTTCTGCTGCGCTCTGTCCGATCGCACCTATTCTATCGCTCGTGCACCAAGCGTTCCACCTTGCACTATGGATCTCGAAAAATCGGCAACCCGATCGAGTCCGTTTCACTCCGAAAGGTTGGTTGGAACCATTTGCGCGCTCTGTGCGGGTTGGGGGCTGTGGGGCAAGAGGCGGGGCCCGGCCTCGCTGGTCGCCGGCCCATCCAACTCATCCGGTCCATCCGGTCCATCCGGCTCATCGAGCCCATCAAGCCCACTGAGACTTCGCGTGTGGGTTGTCCTTCCGGTCGTCATGATGGCCGTGCTCGGATTGGCCGTGCTCGGCGTCTATCAGATGCACCAGTTCCGCAACGAGTTGGATCGCGGCGCATTCGAGCTTGCCCAGACAGGCCAAGCGGACTGGAAGAACAACGTATTCGAATTGACGCAGGTACTGAGGGATCGCGCCGGCATGCTTGCCGAGGATCCGTCGTTGCTCAAAGCGTGGCGGGATCACGACATTCCGGCGCTGGCGGCTTTGGCCGAAGCTCGGTTTGCCGCCCTGAAGCAGCAGGATGACATCACCCATCTCAATTTCATTACTCCCGATCGGATCTGCGAGTTTCGCGCGCATCGTCCGGCAAAACGGGGCGGACATATCGATCGCTTCACCTGCTTTGAAGCCCAGCGCACGGGCCAGGATGTCTGGGGAATCGAATTGGGTGTCCGAAGCGAACTGACGCTAAGTTACGTCAAGCCGTGCCGTGTCGATGGCCGGCTCCTCGGCTATCTGGAAATCGGCATGGAGATTCAGCGTGTTACGGACGCCCTGGCCGAGAAGCTCGATGCCGACGTGACCATCGCAATCAGCAAGGACTATACTTCGCCCGAAATGTATGCGGCCGGTCGGCAGGAGTTCGGTTTTGCCGGACGCTGGCAGGACCAACCGCTTTTTGTCATAACCTCGCGCAGGGAGTATTCCTTTCCGACTGAACTGAAGTGGCGACTCGACGCGAGTGTGGTCCCCGCGTCGGCCGATGCCGTCTTCGTCACCAAGATGGAAGGGGAGCGATTTGCGTGTGTCGTGGCTCCGTTGACTGACGCAGGTGGGCGTGACGTGGCACGGGTTGTGATCGTGCGCAACATCACGGCCGCGGCAAACGCGGCATGGCGCCGTCTGGTCCTGGCACATGCCGTTGCCGCCGTATTGGCCATGGTGACAATCGCGATGCTTTGGCGGGCAACGAGAAAGGCGGAACAACAGCTTGCCGGCGCCTTCACCGCGTTGCGACGGAACGAGCAGCGTCTGGCGGCCACATTGCGGTCGATTGGCGACGGCGTGATCAGTACGGATGCCGATGGAAATGTCACCAGTCTGAACAAGGTGGCCGAGAAGCTCACCGGCTGGCGCGACAGGGAAGCCCGCGGTCGCCCCATCTCCGATGTTTTTTGTGTCGTCGATCCAGCAACCGGTGAGAATACACTGAATCCGGTGTGGAAGACGCTTGGCGAAGACCGGGCGGTTGCGCCGGCAGACGGGGCGGTTCTGATTGCGCGAGACGGCGCCGAGTGCCGGATAGCCGACAGTTGTGCGCCCATTCACGACAGAGACGCGAAGACGATCGGGGCAGTGCTCGTCTTTCGCGACGTCAGTACCGCGCATCGTCAGCGTGAAGCCTTGCGCGCCAGCGAGGAGAAATACCGCGCCCTCGTTGAGAATGCGAATGACATCATCTACACGATCAGCGACGCTGGGGTGTTCACCTACCTCTCGACCCACTGGGAGTGGCTTCTGGGCTATGAAGTGGGCGAGACGGAAGGCAAGGACTTTCGGCCGTACGTTCATCCGGACGATGTGGAGTTGTGCAACGCATTCCTGAAGACGGTGCTGGACACGGGGTTGCCCCAATCCGGGTTGGAGTATCGCGTTCGCCACAAGGACGGCCATTGGTGTTGGCACCGATCGAACGGCTCCGCGTTGCGCGACGCCTCGGGACATATCACCGGATATATCGGCGTCGCCCGCGATATTACGGAGCAGAAAGAAGCCGAAGTGGCGATCCGGCAATCGAAGGAAGAGCTAGAGCAGCACGTGGCGGCACTCAGGACCGCCAATCTGGCGCTGGAAAAACTCCACGGCGTAGCGGAAGCGGCCAACCGTTCCAAAAGCGATTTCCTGGCCAACATGAGCCATGAAATCCGGACCCCCATTACCGCCATCTTGGGATACGCCGATGTCTTGCTGGACGAGTGCAATTGCCCAACCTCGCGCGAACGCATTGCCGTCATCAAACGAAACGGCGAGCACCTGCTCGGCCTGATCAACGATATCCTCGATCTTTCGAAGATCGAGGCAGGCAAGATGGAGACGCAGCGCGTTCGATGTTCGCCTGGCAATCTGCTGGCCGAGGTGGTTGCGCTCATGCGAGTCCGGGCCGAGGCCAAGGGCCTGAAACTCCAGTTGGATACGACCGGCTCCATCCCGGAAACGATCCAGAGCGATCCGTTGCGACTTCGCCAGATTCTTGTGAATCTGGTGGGGAACGCCATCAAGTTCACCGAACGCGGCAAGATCCGTGTTTCCGCAAACCTGAATCGCGATCGCAGCGGCAGAAAGCTGGCCTTCCGGGTGCGCGATACGGGAATCGGCATGTCGGCCCAGCAGATCGGCGGCCTGTTCCGCCCGTTCAGCCAGGCCGATACCTCGGCGGCGCGCAGATTCGGAGGGACCGGTCTGGGCCTTGCCATCAGTCGTCGATTGGCCCAAGCGCTCGGCGGCGATGTCGAGGTGCAATCGACTCTGGGGAAAGGCAGTACCTTTACCGTCACCATCGATCCGGGGCCGCTCGATGGCGTTCGTATCGTTTCGCAATCGTCTCCTGCGCCGGCGTTGGAGGAATCGTCGCCGAGCACGGCAGCCGACACGGAGATTGCTCTGCCTGTCCGGCTCCTGCTGGCGGAGGATGGCCCGGACAATCGGCGGCTGATCGTTCTGCTGCTGGAGAAGGCGGGCGCTGACATAACGGCCGTTGAGGATGGCCAACACGCCCTCGAAGTTGCCTTGGCCGCGAGCCACGCGGGCGCGCCATTCGATTTGATTCTCATGGACATACAAATGCCTGTGATGGACGGCTATACCGCCACACAGCTTCTACGCGAGCTGGGCTACAAGAGCCCCATCGTCGCATTGACGGCCAACGCCATGGCCGACGATCGGCAAAAATGCCTCGACGCCGGATGCAACGACTATCTGAGCAAACCCATTACCCGCCGCCACCTGCTGGACATGGTCCTGAAATGGACCGCAAACGCAGTGGCGGAGCACGCTTAGATCGCGCCGAATAACTTCCGTCTCGCATTCGGAAAGCGGCAACGAAAGCCGCCGCGTTTCACGGTCCGGCAGGCAGAGCCGCCATCAAGGCCGTTGGTTGCGAGGCCCACGTGATGCGAGGAAGGCCGAAGCGGTATTCGTCGCGAGGCGACGGCATCATGACCAGCTCGATAAGGTTCTCGCCTTCCTGAAGGTTGGCGAACCCCCACTGGCCTCGGCCGAGTGTGGTTCCGAGGATGTGCCCGTTGACGTACACCAGGCATTGACCGCCAAACAGAAGCTTGACCTTGACCGGCGCGCTGGCGTGCAGACTTGTCTTCGCATAAAGGATTGCGCCGTTGAGATCGGCCTTCACAACGCCGTCGGCCGCGAAAAGCGAGGCGAATGCAAATCGTCCGAACTCGGTCGGCGCATCGATGAGCTGGTCATCGGCCGGGCGCGGGATTTGCGCATAGGGAATATAGCCAAGCTTCGCCTGCTTGCCCAAGGGGTTCGGCAACGGCTGACTTGTCCGGAATGGTCCGAGTGTGATCTGGTCCCACGGATCGTACACCGTCGTGTGGAACAACAGCTTCCAGCCATCGCCTGACAGAGCGCCCGTTAAGGGAAACCGGACGAGCCTCGCCGCGCCTTCCGGCTTCGTAATCTGGGCATTCTTGTCCACGGTTGTTTCCGGTTCCAGATCGAACGCAGGTATTTCGAGTCGCCAATCAGGGCCTGGCAGGTCAGCCGGCTGTACAGACAGTTCCAGATGCGCTGCAACCTTACCGCCCGCAATGCGAAACATCAGCGGGCGAGTACCTGCCTGCCCGTCGCGAAGGACGGGCGCCGCCGTTTGCCAGTTCGGCACGAGCAGTTTCAGGCCGAGAAGTTGCTCCAGATTCTCAAGCGCCAGCGAACGGCCGTTGAGCACCGACGCCAGCTCCCGGATCGCCTTCCGACGCAGACGGGTTGCCTGCTCCGCCGATGCCTCGCAAAGCGTCTTGCGGTCCTCAATCGGCTGCCAGGCGGCCGATTCATCGGGGTTGAGCGCGCCGCGGACGTCGTCCAACCCGGCCAACAGGTCTTCGCCCGGAGAAAGCACGATCGACCGCGGGTTGAAGACATAACGCTGTCCGACGTGTTCGAACCGGTTATTCCGCAGGACAATGTTCTGCGCGGCGTCGGAGATGGTGACAGCCGCATCGGCGTTGGAGACCTCGTTGCCCTCAAGCAGTGCATCTTCGACCCAACCCATCACGTTGAGCTTCGCGTTGTTTTCCAGCCGGTTGTTGCGCACCACACAGGAACGGACCAGCGGATACTTGTACGCGCCCGTTCCGGCGCCGTAGGCGAGTAGTCCGAGTTGGGCGTCGGTGGGCGGCACCTCGTTTCGCGGACCCCGATACTGGTTGCCCGCGACAATCCGGTTTCGCAGGAGTTGGTTGAACCAGTTGGCCTCGCCCGACATGGCGTCTGCATTGTATCCGCCGGTGCGCGCGGTCTCGTTGTCGGCAAAGATGCCCTCGATCATCGATCCGTACAGTTGCAGCGCGACGGACGAATCGTACGCCCGGTTCTTCGTATAGATAAACCGGCGGCGGAACGAACTGATATTGATGATCGACGTTGCATCGGGCATGATGTCCCATGGCTCGGCCAGTTCCACCCGGCCGTCCGTAATCGTCCGGATGCGGCGAATCTGCCCGACCCCCTTCCCGCCGGCGATTTGCACCGCGCCGTTTCGCCACGTATCGACGCCGCGCTGGAGCGGAACGCCTGCCTTCAGCGTGAAGGAGTTGGGAGTGATATTCTCGACCGTGTCCATGTAGCCGTGTACGCGGCCGTCGCCGGTGATTGTCTCGCGGTTATTGCCGTCGAAGTTGTTTTCGTGGTAGTTGTTTGTCCAGTAGATGTTCTCGGACCCTTCGGGCAGGCCGTAGAACGACGTGCAGTTCGCGCCGCCAAGATGGTTGTTCTCGAAGATGAGCTGCTGCCCGCTGAACCCGTTCCATCCCACGATGTTGCCGCGGCAGAAGCGGTTGCCGGCCACGCGGCTCCAGTAGGCTCGCAGCTCGAACACGCCGCCGGCGGCGCAGTAGATGTCGTTATTGACAATGTCGATATTCTCGCCGCCCAGCCGCAACGCCCTCGTATAATGCAGCAGTGACAATCGCCGTTTCAATTCTTCCTTGTCGCCGTTGACGAACTGCGAGTAGAGCATCCGCAGCGTCACGTTCCGTATCGTGATATGGCCGGATCGGTAGTTGGCCGCTTCTTCGGGGGCAAGAGGCGTCTTCGGAACCGCCGGATTGCCCACGATGCCGTCCTGATGAAATCCGCACGCCAGGAAGAGATCGGCGACCTCGAACGAATGCTCGCCCCGGACAAGCGCCTCGACCGGCTCGTACGTATCCGGCCAGTAGATTTGCGACAGGTCGGCCCCTTCGCCCCGCAGGATCGAGCGGGGCGGCAGTTCGATGGTCGCCGTCATCTGGAATCGCCCACGCGGGACCAGCAGCGTTCCGCCTCCGTTGGCCGCGAGCTTTTCCAGCGCAGCAAGAATGGCCTCCGTATCGTCGATTCCGTCGTTGGCGATCGCGCCGAACTCGGTCACGTTGAAGACTTCGTTCGGATACTCCGCCGTCGGCTCCGAAACGCGCAGCTTCCCTGCAACGAGGAATGGTTCATCGGCATTGCGACGGAACAGGACCTCGTAATCGCCCGGTTTCGGTACGGGCAGGCCATTCCAGTCTGCCGCGACGGCGTACGGGTCGGCCGTTGCGACTCGGGTCGAAAACACACCGTTTGCCGCACTGCGCAGCGCGACCTCCGGCTGATCAGAAGGCGTGAATGTCAGGCAGTTGCCGAAAAGGCGTACGGCGCCGCCGACGGCCGTCGCTTCTCGCCCCCGATCGCCTTGCACCCAGAACACGTTCGGCTGGTTGATCGGAAACGGTTCGCTTTTCAGACCGTCTGGCTCCGCCGAACGAATCGTTCCATAGACAACGCCTGGCTGCCACGCCTTCGGCAGGACAAACAGAATGGCCGTTTCTGAAACGCTGATCGGGTTGACGGTCTCCTTCTGGTCGCCGCAGGTGAGTTCAACCACCGGGTGGTCGCCGAATTGTCCGCCGTGAACAAGGACCGTCTCGCCAGGTTGAACGGGCGAGGAACACCAGAGGACCACCGGGCCCTGGTCGGAGGCGGCAGATTCCGGCGGCACAAGAAGACTCGTGGCGAACAACGCAATGGTCAACGGTCGCGAAAGCATGATAACGTCCCTGACGTTCGAGGCGGACAATAGCAGATGAAAGAACCGCGGTTTCAGGCAGGCGGCAAGACAAGTATTCTACCAAGGCAGACCAGCCCCGTGCAAATCGGTCTGCCCGGTCTGGCCCGGCGATCACAGCATGTCGAACGGGTCGACGTCGGCAATCCATTGGACGTCGTTGGGGACGGTGAGAGTCTCGCGGCAATTGCGGACGGCCGCGCGAAGAGGCTCGGCTGTCTGGCCGGCAAGCTGAAGCTGTATCTGGAACCGGTACTTGCCTCGCAGCCGCGCAAAGGGGGCAGGGGCGGGGCCGAGGACGCGCGCGGCCGGCGCGTCGCGCGCGAGCGTTTCGGCCAGCCGCTCGCTCATCTGTGTGGCGAAATCGAGCGTCTCCTGCTCGAGCGGGCCGCGAAACACCAACCGAATCATGCGGCCGAACGGCGGGTAATGCAGCATCTCTCGCATCGGAATCTCCGCACGGGCAAACGCCGCGTAATCGTGCCGCGACGCCGCCTGCACCGCTGGATGGTCCGGGCTGAACGTCTGCACCAGCACGCGCCCGCCCTTCGGCCCGCGGCCCGTACGCCCCGCCACCTGCGTCACCAGTTGGAATGTCCGTTCGGCGGCCCGGAAGTCGGGCAGGTGGAGGGCGACGTCGGAGTTGATCACGCCGACCAGGGTGACGTTGGGGAAGTCGAGTCCTTTGGCGATCATCTGGGTGCCGAGCAGGATCTTGATGTCGCCGGCGCGGAACGCCGCGAACGCGCGATCGTGGGCGCCGCGCCCGTGCATGGTATCGGTGTCCATTCGCAGGCAACAGACGCCGGGGAACCGGGCCCGCACCTCGGCCTCCAGTCGCTGGGTGCCCAGTCCGCCGTAGCGCATGCCGGTAAAACTGCATTCGGGGCAGACGGCCGGGGCAGGGATTTCGTAATCGCAATAGTGGCACATTGCGATCTCTTCCGTGCGATGATGCGTCAGTGCAATGTCGCATTCCGGGCAGCGCACCACGTGACCGCACGCCTGGCACTGAATGTGCGTCGAGAAACCGCGCCGATTCAGCAGCAGGATGATCTGGCCGTCGTCGTCGAGCGCCATGCGCATGGCCTGATGCAACTGCCGGCTGATCGCGCCCCGGTCGCTCCGATTGGCAAGACGCGCGCGCAGATCGATCAGGCCCACTTCGGGCAGCGGCCGATCCAGTACGCGGCGGGGCAGTTCCACCAGCCGATATCGCCCCTGCTGCGCGCGATGCCAACTTTCCAGCGACGGCGTGGCCGAGCCGAGCACCAGGGGAATCTTCTCCATCTCCGCACGCTTCAGCGCAACGTCGCGCGCATGATAGCGAGGCAGCGAATCCTGCTTGAACGAGTTCTCTTGCTCTTCATCGAGTACGATGAGCCCCAATTGGGGCGCGGGCGCAAACACGGCGCTACGCGCGCCCACCACGACCGGCACGCGGCCATCGGCAATCTGCCGCCAGTGCCACTGCCGTTCCACATCGGTCAGGTGGCTGTGCAGCACCGCCACGCGGCCGAAACGCCTGCGGAATCGATCGACCGTTTGCGGCGTCAAACTGATCTCCGGCACGAGGACAATCGCCTGGCGACCGAAACTGACCGCCTCCTCGATGGCTCGGATGTAGACTTCCGTCTTGCCGCTGCCGGTGACGCCGTGGACAAGGATGGTCTGATGCTCCTTTGCATGCAGTGCGGCCAGGATGCCATCGAGCGCCGCCTGCTGTGCCGGATTCGGGACAACGCCGGACGGTTCGATGCGTACCGAGTCTTCCTCCGGCCTGTGTTGGCGCACCCGGCCGGTCTGCGCGGCGATGAGCCCTTTGCGCCGCAACGCCGTGATGGGCGCCTGCGTGCATCGGGCCAGCCGGGCCAGTTCGTTGGGGGCAAGCGGCTCGTCCGATTCGGCCAGGACGCGCAACACAACCGCCTGCTTGGTCGGAAGCTTCCATTCCTTCCGCTTGGCAAGGACCTCCGGCGGCACGTGAAGCAGAGTTGTCAGGCGGGTTCCCGCCTGGCTGCGCACGCCGGCCGGCAGCACGGCCTCGAGCACCTGCCCCCAGTCGCACAGATAACAGTCGGCAATCCACCGTGTAAGCCGGAGCATGGCCGGGCGGAGCAAGGAGCAGGCATCGACCTGTTCGGTCACCGTCTTCAGTTCACGCGCCGCGGCGGAACGTTCGGCCAACTCGATACAGTAGCCCACCTGTGGACGGTTCCCGCGGCCGAAGGGGACCTCGACCCGGCAGCCAACCTGCAAGGTGTCACGCAGGCGGTCGGGGACGGCATAATCGAACGGTTTTTTTGCACCGGTGGGAAAGACCACGGTCGCTACGAGTCGCGAGTCTTGCGCGTCGAGTTCCCAGGGTTCGGGTTCGATATCGAAAAGCCGCTGTTGTTGAGGCATCGTGCGTCTGGTGGATAGGCCGCGGGTGATCAAGGCCCGAGGAAGCGGGTTGGCTCCCCGCTCGTTTCGGGGTGCTGGGTACGGCGGCGTTTTCGGGCTACATTGGTGAATATCCCACTCTGGCGACGCACATGCAAGGTGAGGCCCCAATGCGACTAGGCTTGTTGGGCGGAAGTTTCGATCCGGTTCACTACGTACATCTGCTGCTGGCTGAATGTGCGCGCGAGCAGCTACATCTCGATGAAGTCTGGTTCCTACCGGCAGCCAATGCCCCGCACAAGCAGGGGCGGCAGCAGACGGACATCGGTCTGCGAATGCAGATGCTTGAACTCGCCGTCGCCGGGAACCCGGCATTCCGCGTTTCCGACGTGGAGGCGCGCCGCGGCGGAACCAGTTATACGGTCGAAACGCTCGAACAACTGCACGCCGAGCAGCCAGACTGGGAACTGATCTTCCTGGTCGGCGCCGATATGCTTCACGACCTGCCCCACTGGCGAAAGGCGGAACGCGTGTGCGAACTGGCTACTATTGCCGCGGTACGCCGTCTGGGCGTTGCCGAACCGGACTTCGACTGCCTTCAAGCAGTCGCCAGCCCGGAACGAATCGCCCATTTCGCCCGGCATCGCGTCGACATGCCGGGTTTCGAACTCAGTAGCAGTGACCTTCGTAACCGTGTTGCCGAGGGCAGGAGTATCCGATATCAGACGCCGCCGGCCGTCGAGCAGTTTGTCGTAGCGCACAGGCTGTACCGGCCAGGCTAACCGTCTCAGAGTCAAGTTGCCCCCCCAGGGGAATGGCCGCCCGTTCGCACGGCGCGTCTTTCAGCCTAGACTTTCAGTAGGTTGCCTGAGCCGGTTACGGACAGAGCCAGAAGGAAAACGGAACGGAAGATGAGCGAGCAGCGAGAACAGGTCGAAATGGAAAGCAGCGATGCAGTCCGGCACTCGCGGCCTTTGCGCCACGCGCATTCGGTCACCTTCGACAATCCCTTCCCGCTCTCTCGCGGCGGACTGCTGCCGGAGGTAACGGTCCTGTACGAGACGTACGGCATACTGAACGCCGCAGCCGACAATGCGGTGCTGATCTGCCACGCGCTCTCCGGCGATTCGCATGTGGCCCGACACGACGAGTCGGACGATCCCGGCTGGTGGGATATCCTGGTCGGGCCCGGCAAGCCGATCGATACAAACCGCTTTTTCGTCATTTGCCCGAACTTGCTGGGAGGGTGTCGAGGCACCACCGGACCGAACAGTATCAACCCGAAATCGGGACGCCCCTATGGCGCCGACTTCCCCGTCATCACCGTGACCGATATGGTTGAGCTGCAGCGCATGCTGCTGGATCGGCTGGGAATCCGCCGACTGCGGTGCGTTGTGGGCGGCTCGCTGGGCGGGTTCGTTGTGCTCGAGTGGGCAACACGCTATCCGGAACGAACGGCAGGCGCGGTGGCCATGGCAACGGGCCCCCGCATGACCAGTCAGGCCCTGGCCTTCGATATCGTCGCGCGAAACGCCATCGTGCGCGACCCGAATTTCCACGACGGCCAGTATTACGATCAACCGCAGGGGCCGCTAGTCGGGCTCGCCCTGGCTCGCATGTTGGGGCACATCACGTACCTGTCACGCGAAGCGATGATGCAGAAGTTCGATGCCGATCGGCTTCATCCCCGCGAAATCCAAACGCAGTTCGAGACCAAGTTCTCCGTCGGTTCCTACCTGGCGCACCAGGCAGACCGGTTCGGCGAACGGTTCGACGCGAATAGTTACCTGACCCTGAGCATGGCGATCGACCTGTTCGACCTGGGCGCGACGCAGGCGGAGCTTGCCGAGAAGCTGGGCCGGTCGCAGTGCCGCTGGCTGATTATCGGGTTTTCAAGCGATTGGCTCTTTCCGGCGTTCCAGCTCCGGGAAATGGTCGGTTCGCTGCTGGCGCAGAATCGGCCGGTCAGTTACAGCAACATAACGAGCGGTTGTGGGCACGACGCGTTCCTGCTGCCGAATGATCTGGGAATGTACGGGGAGCTGACGCGATGTTTCGTGGCCAACTTGGATCTGCCGCCGGCCGAGGCGACGAGTCACGCCACTTCGGCTGACGTCGCGAGCGAGACAGAACGGCATAGCTTGACGAGTATCTTCCACCAGCGTCATCGGCTTGACTATGACCGGCTTGTCGAACTCATTCCGTCCGGCGCGAGCGTGCTTGACCTCGGGTGCGGAACCGGCGGGCTTCTGACCAAACTGCGGCAGCGGGGCCACCGGCGCCTGGTCGGCATCGAATTGGATGAACGTGCTATCTGCACCTGCGTCTGCCGCGGGCTCGACGTGGTGCAGGGGGACCTGAACCTGGGACTGCCGGCGTTTGACGAAGGGCAGTTCGATTTCGTTGTTCTTTCACAGACGTTGCAGGCGGTGATGGACGTGCGGCGCGTATTGCACGAGATGCTGCGCGTGGGACGCCGGGCGATCGTGAGTTTTCCGAATCTCGGTTACCGCGAACTCCGGCGGCAACTGGCCGAGGAAGGCCGTGCGCCTCGCATCTTTCCGGACGAAGGGTACCACTGGTACAACACGCCCAACGTGCGATTCCTGTCCCTGGCCGATTTCGAGCAGTTTTGCCGCGATGAAGGATTCGCCATCCTTCGGCAGCTTGCGATCGACACGGCCACGGGGAATCCGGTAGCTGAAGACCCCAACCTCAATGCCGACGTGGCCATTGCCGTACTGGCCCGCGAGGCGCCGAGCGCCCCTTAGCAGCACGCGCCAAGCAGTTTGTCCACCGCGGCGCCGATGTCGGGCTGGGCCATGAGAGATTCGCCGACGAGCATTGCGTCGACACCTGCATCGGCCAGCCGCCAAACGTCCGCCTGGGTGCGAATACCGCTCTCGCTGACCAGCGTGCGGTCCGCAGGCACCTCGGCACGGAGGCGCAGGGTGTGGTCCAGGTCGGTTTTGAAGGTGTGCAGGTTGCGATTGTTGATGCCGATGAGCTTTGCTCCGACGGCAAGGACGCGGGTGAGGTTGGCCGCATCGTGTAGTTCCACCAGGGGCGTCATGTGCAAGTCGCAAATCGCGTCGTGCAAGGTTGCCAGCATGGCGTCGTCCAGGCATTCGGCGATGAGTAAGACGGCATCGGCCCCGGCGGCCCTTGCCTGAAGCACCTGGTATGGATCGATGACGAAGTCTTTGCGCAGCAGCGGCAAGTCAACGGCGCTGCGCACCTGGCGAAGAACATCGAGACTTCCTTGGAAATACGACTCGTCGGTCAGTACGCTAATGCAGTTTGCCCCATGCTGCCGGTAGGTTTTTGCGATATCGACCGGTTGGAAGTCGTGGCGAATCAATCCGCGACTGGGGCTGGCGCGTTTAATTTCGGCGATGAGGCTTACAGAAGGAAAGGGGGCGTGCGCCCCCGTGACGCACGTCCCCTTTGCGATGTCCGCGCCCCTTGCCCCTCGTTGCAGCGCGGCCAGAAAATTACAGGGCGGCGTTCCCGCCGCGATTTGCTCGCGCAGTACCGATTCCGGCACTGCCGTCTTGGCAATGGCGACTTCCTTGCGCTTCGTCGCGACAATCTTGTCGAGGATCGTGCTCACAATGCTGCTGTGATCAGTTCCAGCACCAGCCGGTTCCTGAAGGCGCGGCCTTGGCGCGAACGGCAGCCGGGGCCTCGCTCGACTCGACCTGGTTGACCACCGACCACGAGTTCACCAGTACGCCGCCCGACGCTGTGATGACCCAGTTGCGGCCCTTCTTCATCAGGCTTGCCTGGGTATCGACCTGCCGGGGAGCGAAGAACTCTTCGGGCTTCAACGGTTCCGCGCCGACCAGAAGCGGCATGCTGTAGCCGGCCTTCTCGGTCAGGTTCTCTTTGACGATGAGTGCCCCAACCACCGCAAGCTCCATGCAGTTGCGCAACTGGCCGAAGATCGGTTCGGCAACCGCCAGATCGTCGAACCGGGCCGTCATGCTATCGGCCCAGCGCTTCGCCATGGGGTTGGCCTTGCCGGTGTGCTCGGTGGCGCCTGTCGCGGTAAGGAAGTCTTCTTCGGTCATGGCAACCACTTTGCCGCCGCGAAGCTCCCACGCCAACCCTTCGGGATCGCGGAGCAAAGGCTCGTATTTCGGTTCCAGCCACCAGCGCGGCAGCATGTTGCTCATGCCGCGCCCGGAGCCGCTGACCATGGACAGGAAGCTCGGCAGCCCGCGTATCGGAGCCTGCTCGAAGCCCATCGCCAGACGCTTCATCCGGTAATCGGCGGCAACCATCACGCGAGCAAAATGACTGGTTGGCGGAACGCCGGTAATGCTCACACGCTGCGGGCCCAATGCCTGCTCGATGCCCTGTGCCGTCTGGGTCGGATTGCCGATCGTGCGCAGCTTGCTCACGTGAGCGCGAAGCTGCTGAAGCCCTTCGGGCGTCGGATCGATCGAGCAACTGATCGCTTGCTGAGCTGCGATACGTGCGGTCCGCAGTGCAACGAGCAGATCGTCCAACAGCAGGACGGGCCGGCCGCTGGTGACGCCGATGACGTTACCCTGCGGATCGACTCGCCACCCTTCACCGGGACCGACCAGAACAATGTCATTGTGCTCCGGGTAAACCAGGACATACTGGATCCGCTGCAGGCCGGCCAGATAGCGCGCCTCGTCCGGAATCTCCTTGCCGTTCTCGATCGCTTCGCGAACGGCTGCCTCAAGCCCTCGTAGCGAGACCTTTCGCGATTCGACCTGGACGCCCATGTCGGCAGGAATGGGATCCAGGGCCGTCGCACGCAGGCGGGCGAGTTTGCCCATGTCATCGACCTGGGCATTTTTCAGTTGTCCCTGGGCGTCGGTGTAAATACCGCCCACCGCCGAGTTGTTGCCCGAAAACGTCTGGCCGAAGCAGGGGATCCCTGCGGCCGACACCAGCACACCGATCAGCAGGATAGGCAAGGCACGGCGCAGGCCGTGAACGAAAAGCAGCTTTCGCGTGAGCATGAAACCAGTCTCCTGAACTATGGGGGCAGCCGGACGCTGAACACGTCCGCCATCCGCCAGTTGCCTCTCTTCCCGTTCCGACAGGAAAGACCACGACCCAAACCGTACAAGGCGAACGCGTCACCAAGCCGAAACACCAGTGAGCCGCCATAACGCGCCTCAACAGATATAGCCTAATTCCTTCGAGCGGATTCTGCAAGCAAAAGCCCAAAGGTTGCACGGAGGATTCAGTATGGCTATACTGAACCCCCCGGGCGAGTGTATCATCTTGGCGCACATGCTTGCGAAACAGGGGGGCAAGACGTTAGACTATTCTTTAGAGGGGCGATGTCAACGCGACGTAGAGGGCAGAAGTCGGAGCCGAATCCCCAGGCATCGTCTCGATACGGCGACTGCGGTTTCCTTGTCCTATCCTGTCGGTCTTGAAGTTAGTGCGGCCTGCCAAATTCCCCGCAAGGGGGCGGCCGCTGGCACTCGGGAGAGTACGTTCGTGTCGGAACTTGCATATCTTGTCATTCGCGAAGGAACCAAGTGGAGCGACGTCTTTCGCCTCGTGCCCGGCCAATCGGTCACGATCGGACGCGCGCCGACGAACCAGATAGTGATCAAGGACGAGCGCTGCAGCCGGACACACGTGGAACTGTTCATGTCGGGCGGCAAGTGGATTCTGCGCGATCTGGACAGCCGCAATGGAACTCTTGTAGGCGATACGCGCGTTACCGGCGACTGGCCCCTCACGCCCGGCGACATCATTCGTATCGGCCGTTCGCAACTGGTCTTCGTACATCGTTTGTCGGATGCCTTCAGCGATTCCAGTACGATCATTACCCGCCCGCTCGGAGCAAGGATCGGCGGCCAGCCGGCCAGCGATGACGATTCTAGTGTCCTGGCCGCGTGCGAGCCGACCACCATTACGCACCGCCGGGGGCAGACGAAGTTCCTCGAAGCAGGCGAAGAGGACGCCACCAGTACGTCCAAGGTCGGCGTCGCAGCCGCCAAGCTCTGCCGGTTGGCCTTTGAATTGGCCAAGGCGCCCGACCTGATCACCCTGGCCGATGCCGCCCTGGCGGGACTGGTCGAAGGCACGCAGACCGACACGGCGGCCCTGCTGCTTCTGCCTCGCGATTCTCGGGGCGAGGCTGCAGGCGACGATCTCGAAGTGGTCGCCTCGCAGTCGACTTCGGCGCGCCCGTACCACCGAGTATCGAACGTGCTTTCCACCACGGTGATGCGCGAAGGCGAGGCCGTGATGGCCCGGAACGTTCTGGGCGACAGTACGCTGGGCAGTCGCGACAGCGCCGGAGAGATCTATACCACGAGCGTTCTGTGTGCGCCCATCCGCCGCGGCCGCCGTGTCTTCGGAGTCATTCACCTCTACTCTACCGATGAACACCTGGTGCCCGACCCGGACGACCTGGAGTTCACCCTGGCCGTGGCGGATACCGTGGCCGTGGCGCTGGAGAACCTCCACCGGCGGCAGGAGCTGGCCGACAACCTGACGCAAGTTCGGACGGAAAACGTCCAACTGCGCGAACGGCTGGGCGTACGGAGCGAGATTATCGGCCGCAGTCCGGCCATCAAGTCGGTTACCGAGCAGATCGGCCGCGCCGCGGGGACGAACGCAACCGTGCTGGTGCGCGGCGAAAGCGGCGTAGGCAAGGAGCTGGTCGCCCGCGCCGTACACTTCAATAGTACGCGCAAGGAGAATGTCTTTGTCTGCCTCAACTGCGCCGCCTTGAGCGAAACCCTGCTGGCTAGCGAACTGTTCGGCCACGAACGGGGCTCGTTCACCGGCGCCACCGAACGCAAGATCGGCAAGTTCGAAGCGGCCCACAAGGGCACGCTCATGCTCGACGAAATCGGCGAGATGAGTCCCAGTTTGCAGGCGAAGTTCCTGCGCGTACTTGAAGGGCATCCGTTCGAGCGCGTGGGCGGCAGCAAGCCGGTGACCGTTGACGTGCGCGTCATTGCCGCCACGAACCGCGATCTGGAGAAGGACGTGGTCGAGGGGCATTTCCGGCGCGACCTCTACTTCCGGCTTCGCGTGGTGGAGATTGTCGTGCCGCCGCTGCGCAAACGCCCGGATGACGTCGTGGAACTGGCCAACTACTTCCTCCGGAAGTTTAACGAAGAAACCGGCCGCCGTATTCACGGATTCACCTCGCCTGCACGCGATCTGCTGTTGCGATACCGTTGGCCGGGAAACGTGCGCGAGCTGAAGAACGTGGTGGAGCGGGCCGTCGTTCTGTGCCGCGGGCAGGAGATCGACCAGGACGATCTATTGCTGACCAATCTGGCAACGGCAGGCGATACGACCGACTTCGCGGCGGCGGTTCGGGAGGGGAAGGACTTTTCGCCCATTTCGCTGGCGGACATGGAGCGCGACCACATTCGCGCAACCCTCACGCACACCGGCTGGAACAAGAGCCGGGCGGCGAACATCCTGGGCATCGAACGTTCTACGCTCGACCGCAAGATTCGCCGTTACGAACTGGTTGAAGAACCCTCGCCTCCGCAGTAGTGGCCGTCGCGAATACGACGGCGCCCCGGGGATTGTCACGCTTTTCGCCGGCGAGTTTCAGCCCCACGCGCCACGCACCGACGGCCATTCATCCGCGCATATTCGCCGGAGACAATTCGCATCGTAGCCAGGCGTCATCACCTGGAAGCCTCAGTCTGGGGTCCACAGCTTGCCGCCGCCCGAGCCGGCTTCGCTCTGAGGCGTCCAAAGCTTACCGGATTCTGCTTCCTGCCCGCCGGGCATGGCAGCGCCGGCCGCCGCGGCGTGCTGCTGGGCAGCGGCGACCGCCGGACCGGGAGTCCCGTCCGGATTGATAATTCCGAAACGGACCATGTAGGACATGAACCGTTCCTTCACACCCGGTTCCTCCAGGTGGTTGCGATGAATGTGGTCGATCAGCTTGGAGATGTTGCGTGCATCGCCGATGGTGGCCTCGACGTCCATTTCGACGAAGTCGAAGTCCACGGCGGATTGGTTGGCCTGTTCGCATGCGCGCCGGCCGATTGCAATGTACTCCATGGCTTTCGCCGGGTCGGTCTGGCGGTAGGCGAGCTGCTCGATGGCGTGCAACCGCGGCGGGGCGGCCCCCAGATGCTCCCGGTCGACCAGCGCCTGGGCGAATCTGCGCACGGCCGCATCCGCCATGAACGACGTCGCGCGAACGAAGGCGATCGCCAAATCGTCGTCTGAGAGCTTCTCCACGATGAGCCGATCGAGGCGATTGGCCGGAACCCGGCGGATATCGGTCTGCTCCGGATCGATCGGCTCCGGTTGCGGGAGCTTCAGCCGCGTCTTGAGTTCTTCAAACAGCTCGCGTTCCGCCGCAGATTCCACCAGCGATTGCAGGGTCATCACAACGGCGGCCAGCTTGCGAAGCTGCGCCTTGTCCGGATTGCTATCGGCCACGTCGCGCGGCGTCCGGCCACCCAACGCACCCAACGCAATCTCGGGCCAGCGGTCCAGGACGGCCTCACGCGTGAACTGCCCGATGGCTTCCCGCAAGGCATTGGGGTCAGCAACGTCCGGACGCGTAAACTCGGTTTCAATCAGGTCGATGCTGCGCGATGTACGGCCGATCACCTCCTGTTCGGCGATCTTGCCAAGCGCTCCGCCAACCAATTCGGCCACCTGCGACTCGATCTCCGACCGATGATCCGCCAGGAATCCGGAAACCTCCAGGCGGGCATCGCGATCGGTTCGTTTTCCGAACAGCAGGCCTTGGGCGCGGGGACTGGCGAGATTGGCAGGCGTGATTTCGTCATCCTTGCCGGGAGTGGGGCGATCCAACAGGACGAACGTCAGACGCGGCGGCGGATCGTCGTCGTCGGACTCGCTCGGAGGATTGGGAAGCACGAAGGTCCGCGGGTCGAGTCGAATGGCCGTCTGAAGCTCCTCAGAGTCCTCGACGTTCCAGACGATGCGGAGCGTATCGACACCGTCGCCCAGCGCATCGTCGCTGATGAGCATGGCGCGGGCCTCGGCCTCCACGGCATCATCCCAGGGAATGTCCAGAGCCGCCAACCGGCGCAACGACTCGATCTCGCCCTGCCGATCCGCCAGGGATGTCTGCACTTCGGCAAGCCATTGCAAGGGCAACGGTTCGTTGGGCGCATCCGCGGTGAGGTTTTTGAGTTTTTCGGCCGCCGCCAGGTGATGTCCCTTGCTGACGTCGCGCAGGGCTTCCTCCAGGGCCTTCAGCCATGGTGCGTCTTCCTGGACGGCCTGCTTCGGGAGCGTACACCGCAAGAGCAAAGGGATATCCTGCTGTGCTTGAAGCCGGGCCACGTCACGGCGCGGACCGTTATCCTTCGGGTTTGTGGCGACTCGCAGTCGCAGGAGGGCAAATGCCGCCCCCCATCGGCTGTGCGACGCGGCGCACTGGGCAGCCAATCCCATGGCGTCGTACGTGGCCGGATAGATCTGCTGCTCGACGCTCTGCATGGCGCGGTAGACGCATTCGACTGCCCGGCGGCAATTCCCACCCAGGCTGGCCGCAATCGACGATTCGGCCCAGGCCAGTTGATTCTCCGGATGGGCTTCGAGAAACCGGGCCGCATTCGGCGCGATGTCCTCGAACCGGCCGACATTTCGCAGCAATTCGGCTCGCAGGGCCAGCAGACACGCGCGGTCCGGGTTTTTCTCAAGCAGAGTCTCCACATGCGACAGGGCTGCAAGCATCTGCTCGCCCTCGATCATGCGCATAACCTTCTGCAGGTCGGGCAAGAGGTCGGGACAACAGAACTTGATCTTCTTGCCCGTACCGCCGGGGCACAGGGAATAGGCGTCGATAGGCATGGGGAGATGGCCTGGGTTTGGGGTGAGTGGTTTGTAGTCGTCCTGACGTGACCGGTGCAACGGCGGGCGTGAAGGGATTCCGGCCGCACACCTCTGATTCTATCAGGAATTGCTGCAATGTATAGAAACAGAACCGTCCCGCCTCTGCCGCAAAGCAGTCCGACCGGAAAGGCCGGCGCCTGCTTCGCGGCGGAATGCGGGACAGTCCACCATGTACGGTTGGCCTCAATCAGCCGGGGATCATTCCAAGGAGGAACACGAAGGTGAAAATACCGACTGTTTCGGCAATGCCCATGGCGATAATAATAAACGCCAATCCTTTGCCCTCGCTATCGCTCAGGCCGCGGATTCCCGCCGCACCGATCATTCCCTGCATCCAGGCCGAGAGCATTTCACCCAGCCCTGTGGCAATACCGATGCCCAGCAACAATCCGGCATTGGCCGCAGCGAGTTCGGCGTTGGCCAGGACGCCGGACACTTTGTTCATTACGATCATGGCGTACAGGGTCTGGCTGATGGGCATACCGACCAGAATGATGTACGTGAAGCTCAGGTTGCGGCCGGCGCGAGCCTCCTTGGCCCATGCGCCTGCGGCGGCTTGACCCGCCAGGCCGATGCCGACGGAACTTCCGAACGCAGCCAAGCCCAGGGCCAACACGTGCCCCGGTTGACTGAAGAAGCTCCATACCGACTCGGTGGCGGCCAACAGCATGGGCACGGCGAAATTGAAGTGGGGCAGCAGTAAGTCCTGTGTCATTGTGAGTACTCCTGAATTGTGTTTTGGGTAAACGGGCGATAGGCGTATCCGGTCCACTGGACGCCCAAGTTACTGGAGAACTCGAGCATGTTCAGGCGGACCCCGTGCGCAAACATGGCAATGAGCGCCAGTCCCAGGTTCAGTGCGTGGCCG
This sequence comes from Thermoguttaceae bacterium, assembly GCA_040772845.1. Classification (GTDB taxonomy): domain Bacteria; phylum Planctomycetota; class Planctomycetia; order Pirellulales; family Thermoguttaceae; genus PWXP01. Next base: position 5,210,872 of record JAXGXG010000001.1, on the reverse strand, counting down.
AACACCAGGATGGCAATGATCAAGGGCCAGAAATCAAGTGAGAGGGCCATGTCGTTGAAGCTTTGGGCCAACACGCCGCTTGCCAATCCGACGGCCATCAGTCGCACATAACTGATTACGTCGGAGAAAGCCGAGAGCATCGAAAGCGGGAACTGGGCCGCGCCCATCGCTAACATCTTCACGATGTTCCAGCTAGGGCTGGCAAAGACAATGGCAAGCGTCGCGCCGGATATCAGCAAGTACGGCCACGGCGTGCTCCAACCAACCGGGTCGCTTAGCACGAAGAATCGAATAACGCCATACATGCCCCAGATGAACACGGCCCAGCCAACGCGGTTGAGAGCCTGCAAACTGGGGAAAACGCGAATCGCCTGCCAAAGCTGGGCGATGCTCAAGTGCACCGCGCCCATGGTGAAGCTCAACCACATCATAAACTTGCGCGACTCATCCGTCATATCGACCGTGATGAGCGGCTTGTAGAGCGAGACTCCGAAGAAGGTGCTCGTAATGCAGCCCCACACCAGCGTGACGGCGCCAACCAGCATGAGCAGTTGCGTGAACCGCGCCCCGATCATTCCCGATATGCGGCGGTACGCCAGCAACGGGCCAAGCAACAGAATCGCGCCGTACCCGCCATCGCCAATCAGGATGGCGGTGAAGATGGGCAGCGCGATCATGAACGGGATCGAAACGTCGTATTCGCGATAGCCGGGAATGGTGCCAAGCATCTGGAACAGGCCTTCGATCGGCCGGGCCCAGGCAGGCGGTCGCACAAGGGTGGGCGGCTGTTCATCCTCGCCGGCTTCCAGCAGTTCGACGGCCACGGGAATCCCTTTGCCGTTGATCGTGTCGGCCAGGGTTGCCGCCGTTTCCTTGGGCACCCAACCTTGCAGAGCGAACAGATGTTCGTCAGCCACGGCGCTGCGCTGGGCAACCGAGAGTTCCGCCTGCTCGGCAAGCCGGACGCGTTCCTCCTCCAGCACAGGCGCCAGGGCGGCCAGTTCGTGCAGCCGCTTCGTATCGCGATGCAGAGCGGCATCGACTTCGGCCGCTTCCGCGCGAATCGTATGGGCGTCGTGGGCCGGCAGCGGCTCGGGAACCGCCTCTTCGGGAACCTTGATCTCCGCCTTCCCCGCACGGACGGCCACCGCCACGAGCACCTTGCGCCCGGGCAATTGTCCGACGACCTCGACACATTCTGCCTCGACGGCAGCCACGGCAGTCGCCGGCATGGCATAGAAGTGCAGATCGACCCCGGCCTCGCGCAGCTCCTTCAAGTGCTCCAGTCGGAGGTTATCCCAGACGGCAATCTGTTCGAGCTGATGGTGCAACGTCGCCAGCCGGTTGCGTCCTTCGGCTTCGCGTCGTTCGATCTCCAGGACCTCGTTGGCTGCATCCATTGCCGGCATTTCGGGCGCCGGCCCGGAAGGTGCTACTCCTGCCAGAACTTGGTGGGCTCGCTCCACCGCACCCAGTCTGCGAGTACACTGCTCGTCGGCAACCGCGGCGGCCGGATCGACCGGAATCAGGTGGGCAACGCCCAGATTCCCCAGCGTGCCGAGCAACCGTTTCCGGTCCTCAGCGCGGGCCACCAGGAACACCTTTTGCATGGGGACAATCATGCTGTCTCGCTCCCTTCCTCGGGCACCGACGTCTCGCTCGGCTCGTTCGTGAGTGTCTGGCTGAGCTTGCCCTTGGCAATCTTCGAGCGCCCCACACCTGCGGTCATCTCATCGCCCAACTTGATGCGGATCTTCCGAATCGCCTCGCGTGCATCGGGAATTTTGACCTTCTCGAACAGGTTGACGCGTTGGATGATTCGGGTCAGCTCACCCCGCAACAGGGCCTCTTCCTGCCGGAGGACGTCCACGGCCGCCTGCCGGCGACTCTTTTCACGCAGGTCCAGCAGGGTCTGATCCACCCAGGGGGGCGTTCCGAACAGGCTGTATCGCGCTTCGGGGAAGACCGCGTCTTGAAAGACGGGGATCTCCACGCCGGCAATGTTCTTCTTGCCCACCTTGACCTCGCTAGGACGCGACCACTCGTGCAGCGGCAGCCCGGCGCGGTCGGCCAGCACACTCTGATATCGCCGAAGCTTCGCATCGACCTCGTCGCGCTCCTGCTCCGCCTTCCGACACGCCTGGGCCGCCTGGCGCAACGTCATCTGGAGCTGTTGCTGCTTCAGCTTCAGCATGGGCAGAAACCGCTCATAGCGCGCCAGGGCATCGCGATAGCGTTTCAGCTCAGGTCGGGTTAGTTTGACTTTGGTAGCCACGTTCTATGCCGTTACGAGTTACGTTTCAGCCGTTTCGGTTCTTCGCCGATCGCCGTTTCCGATTCGCGATCTCAAATCTCAAATCTCGGATCTCGGACTTGGAGTCACCTGTTGCTTTCGCCGTCTATCAAGCCGGCCTTTCGTTATGCAGTGGTTTCCGCAGGTTGCTCTTCGGTCTGCTGCGGGGCGTCGTCGCCGTTTTTCGGCCAGTGCTTATCGATAATCGTGCGCCGAATACCTGTCTCGGCCGGGTCGAAACACTCGGCAAGGATGTCCCAGCAGCGGTCCAAGGCGTCGAACAGGTGGATATTCACGGACAGGTCCATGACGCGCTGTTCAAACAGGGCGCCGTACTTCAGCAGCTTGCGGTCCCAGTCGGACATCTCGAAGCCCATGTCGCGCTTTTCACGGCTCTCGCGGCACAGGGCGTAAAGCTGGATGCACGCGTCCATAATCGCCCGGTGGTCGTCGCGCGACTTCCCGTTCACCTGCTGCTTCAAACGCGACAACGATCCGAACGGCTCGATTCGCCCGTGCCGCAGGTAGAACTGCCCTTCGGTGATGTAGCCGGTGTTGTCCGGCACCGGGTGGGTAACGTCGTCGCCGGGCATGGTGACGCAGGCGAGTACGGTCATGGAGCCGGCGCCGTCGAAGTCGACCGCCTTCTCGTACCGTTTGGCCAACTGCGTGTACAGGTCGCCCGGATAACCGCGGTTCGAGGGGATTTGCTCCATCACGATGGAGATTTCCTTCAGGGCGTCGGAGAAGGCCGTCATGTCGGTCAGCAGGACCAGTACCCGCTTGCCCTGGAGGGCGAACTGCTCGCCCACGGCCAGGCAGAGGTCGGGCACCAGCAGGCACTCGACCACGGGGTCGGCTGCCGTGTGGACGAACAGGATGGCGCGGCCGAGCACGCCGCCTTCTTCAAACGTCTGGCGGAACTTCAGGTAATCGTCGTGCCTCAGTCCCATGCCGCCCAGGATGATGATGTCGGCATCGGCCTGGAGCCCCACCCGCGCGAGCAGTTCGTTGTACGGCTCGCCCGGCACGGAAAAGATCGGCAGCTTCTGCGATTCGACCAACGAGTTGAACACGTCGATCATCGGGATGCCCGTATGGACCATCTGGTCGGGCATGCGCCGCATGACCGGATTGACCGGCGGCGTGCCCAGGTCGGTCATCTTTCCGGTGACCGGGCCGCGCCCGTCACGGGGCCGGCCCGAACCGTCGAACACGCGCCCGAGCAAATCGTCGGAAAAAGGTACCTGCATGGGGTGCTGCAAAAACCGCACGCGGTCATTGTTCGAGACGCCCTGCGAACCGGAGAACACCTGAAGGCTCACATGCTGCCCTTCCAGGTCGATCACCTGGGCGAGCGATTCTCCGTGCGCCGATTCGATGGTGGCCAGCTCGTCGTAGCTGACTCCCATCGCGTTCACGGTAACCACGTTGCCGGCAATGCGGCGGATTGAATCGAAGTACTTCCTCATGACTCCCGCCCTTTCGTGGCGATGAACTGATCGATGGCGGTAAGCCACCGCTGATATTCCTCACTGTCGGTCGCGGCGTAGTTCCAGTTGCGGAACAGGTCGGTCACCTTGACGAGCGTCTGGCGCGCCACCGCCTTATCGGTAAACTCGAAGTCGAGATTGGCCACCTCGGCCACCTTGCTGAAGACGAACTTCTGGCGATCGGCCGGCGTGGCGGCATCGACCTCGTCGAAGGCGTTCTGTTGCAGGTAGACGTTATCGAAGAAGTCGGCCTTCAGCGCCTGGGTGAAGTCGCCGATGGACGTGCCTTCCTCGCCCACCACGGTCATCATCTGGCGGACTTCGTTGCCGTGCCGCAGCAGATGCCGCATGGCGGCCACGGAATCGGCGTCGATAATGCCCTCGTACTTGCTCCACGAGTCGAGCGGGTCGATGGCCGGGTAGCGGCGTGCGTCGCTCCGCGCCCGCGAGAGGCCGTGGAACGCGCCGACCACCTTCAGGGTGCCCTGGGTCACCGGCTCTTCAAAGTTTCCGCCGGCGGGACTTACCGTGCCGCCGATGGTCAGAGAGCCGATCGTGCCGTCGCGCAGCTCCAACGCACCTGCCCGTTCGTAGAAGCTCGCAATGCGGCTTTCGAGATACGCGGGGAAGGCCTCTTCGCCGGGGATTTCCTCCAACCGGCCGGAAAGCTCACGCATGGCCTGGGCCCAGCGCGAGGTAGAGTCGGCCAGCAGGAGGACGTTCAGTCCCATCTGGCGATAGTATTCGCCAAGGGTTGCGGCCGTGTACACCGACGCCTCACGCGCGGCCACGGGCATGGCCGACGTGTTGGCGATAATGATCGTCCGCTCCATCAGGCTCTTCCCGGTTCGCGGGTCGGTCAGCTCGGGGAAGTCGCGCAGGGTTTCCACGATCTCACCGGCGCGTTCGCCGCACGCGGCAATGATGACGATGTCGATCTCGGCGTGCCGCGCGGTAATCTGCTGCAGCACGGTCTTCCCGGCGCCGAACGGGCCCGGAATACAGTACGTACCACCGCGAACGATGGGGAACATCGAGTCGATAATGCGCACGCGGCTCACCAGCGGATCGGTGGGCAGCAGGCGGCGGCGAGCCACGCTCAGCGGGCGTTTGACCGGCCACGACTGCTGCATGGTCACCGGGCGCCGGGCGCCTTGCGCGTCGGTCAGCACGGCGACTTCCGCATCGACCGTATAGCTGCCGGCCGGCGTGATCTTCTCAACGGTGAAGCTCCCTCGCCAACTGAACGGGACGGTAATCCGGTGCGTGAAGATGCCTTCCGGGACGGTTCCCAGGGTGTCGCCTGCCTCGACCGCGTCGCCCGGTTTCACCGCCGGGGTGAAGTCCCATTGCTGCGTCGTGGACAGGCCGTTGATATACACGCCAGGCTTCAGGAAGAAGCCGACCTGCTTAGCCAGCTCGGGCAGCGGGTTCTGCAGGCCGTCGTATATCTGGCCCAGCAAGCCCGGTCCCAAAACGACCGAGAGCATCTCTTCGTGCAGCTCGACGGGGTCGCCGACCCTCAAGCCGCGGGTTTCCTCAAAAACCTGGAGGTCCGCCAGATGACCGCGCACACGAATCACTTCGCTCAGCAACCGCGTGCCATCGGAACGGACGCAGTAGCCGACCGAGTTCTGCACAACGCGGCCGTCGGTTTCGGCGATGACCAGGTTTCCGTTGACTGCAACGATCCTTGCTTTCACGGATTCGTCCCCTGCCTTCAGTAAGTACGTAAGTTTTTAAGCCGTCCCAGCGGCAGTTTGTTCCTCTTCGTGCATCGAACGGCGCCACTGCTCGAGGAGCATGAGCCGGACGGCATATGCAACCAATTCGTCCTCGGAGAACGAGAACCAGGCATCGTTCATCCCGAGCCAGTCCCATCGTGCGCGAATCACCACGCGGAGCCCGGCCAGGGGAGTCTCGGCCGCCGCCCACTCGCTCAGCATGCCGGAGAAATCTTCTTCGCAGTCGGGCAGATCGTCGCCTACCCGATAGGACGCTCCTTCAATTCCCAGCCGTTTCGCCCGCGCCTCGGCCAGGGCATTGCGGAGCGCCGCCTCATAGCCGGCCCAGCGGACCAGCAGCGGACTGCCCAGGGTTCGACCCATTTCGGCCGCGTGGTGGAAATAGCGCTCCCACAGCCGGTCGGCTTCCAGCGAATCGAGGTCGCCTTCCAACTGCGGCGCCAGGAACTCGGGCAGGGAAGCCTCATTGCGCGACTGCTGCACCGTGAGCACCACAGGCGACACCTCTTCGATTTCACCTGCGAGAAACGCCTCGCGCTCCAGAAGATCGTTCAGCAAGAAAACCGTACCGATCAGCTTGCCTCGCTTGGTCTCTTCGCCCACGTGCTCCAGCAGGTGGGCGGCTCCGATGGGGGCAACGCTACCCAATCCGCCGAGTGCGGGCAATGCGGAGAGATAGTAGTATCGGTCAGCTTGCATGGTTTCAGCGCCGCGGCGTTGTGGCCGAGCGACCAAAGGGTGGGAGGGTCAGTCCGCGGTCGGTGCATCCGTGTCGCCGACGGACTCGGCAACCAGCTTGCGCAATTCCGGCGTGACGATTTCCGACAACACCTGGACCACCGATTCCACCGTGATCTCGACCGTTCCTTCCGACAGCTTGTACTCGAACCCGGCACTGGCAAGCGAACCATGAAGTTCAACCGAGGGGCCCGCCGGCTTTCCGTCTTTGCCCTTCTCCTTGTGGAACGTCTCGATTGCCCAGTGCGCCAGCTTCTGCCGCATGGGTTCGCGGACGTTGATCACCAGCATATTGTCGCCGCCGGCGTCGGTCCCGGCATATTGGGTGGCAACCTGCCGGATCAGATCCGAGAGAAACTCAGGATCGTCAAGCTTCGTCGTCACGGCCTTTTCGAGGGCCCGGGTAACCGCCTGACTGAGTGTCTCGCGCAACTTGGCCACGGTATCGCGTGCGGCCAGTTTCAGGTCGGTTTGTGTTCGCGTCAGGGTTTGCTCTCGCTGTTTTTCGGCGGCATCGACGATCTGCTTGGCCTTCGCCTCAGCATCACGGATCCGTTTTTCCGCCTCGCGTTCCGCTTCCTGGCGGATCTCCTCGGCCGCCTTCCGCCCAGACTCGACACCGTCTGTTCGCAACCTGTCGATGAACGATTCCAATGCTTGAGTCATTCGCCGATCCCATCCGAATTAGCACCGCCCGGGGACCCAGCGGCTAGGTTTCAAAGAAAAAACGTCTCGTTCGCGTTCCCGCAAGGAAGCCCCCAGAGCGGTCGCGACTCCTATTCAAACCAGAAAAGTGTAGCTCAACAAGACGATGCCTACAAGGGGGTCAATCTGCGCTAAACTGCCCGAACTGCCACACGGCCTATCTGCCCGTCCCGCTCTTGACCGGAGGAAGCGCATCCTGCGGGAATGTGACGGTCGAAAGCCCATCCTGGAAAAAGGCCACCGGCCGGCCTGCCCGGCCTGGAGCCGTTGCGTGAAATGCAGGTCCGCTGCTGCACCCCGAAGCCCGATCGTATCTCGGACCGGGTTGTCATACCGAGACCGCAAGATATCATGATGTCTCGCGGGCGAACGCACCCGATCATCCATCCCACCCGCAATACCTAACGCAATGTCGACCAAGCCTCTTCAGTTGACCGGACTTGTTGCTGCCACCTTCACCCCCATGCAGAAGGACGGCTCCCTCCATCTCGATGCGATCCCACCTGTGGTCGAACACCTGATCCGTTGGAAGGTGGCCGGCCTGTATGTCGTTGGCAGCACGGGCGAAGGCGTTTCCTTGACCAGCGCAGAGCGGAAAATGGCGGTTGAAACGTTTGTTCGGGCGGCGGGAGACAGAATTCCGATCATTGTGCAGGTTGGGCACAACAGCGTTGCAGAAGCTTGCGATATGGCGGCACACGCGGAGCAGATCGGCGCGGCGGCCGTTTCAGCGACTCCGCCATCGTATTTCAAGCCGGCCACGGCGGAACGGCTGGTGCGGACCATGGCCGAGATTGCCTCGGCCGCCCCGACGCGTCCGTTCTACTACTATCACATCCCGCACGTCACCGGCGTTCGGATAGGGATGCTCGATTTTCTTGACGGAGCGTCTTCGGCCATTCCAACTCTGGCGGGAATCAAGTTCACGTCACCTGCATTCGATGAGATGCTGGCGTGCCTCCAATTCCGGTCGGGCGCGTTCGAGATTCTCAGCGGATTCGACGAGATGCTGCTTTCCGCATTGGCCATTGGGGTAAAGGGCGCGGTCGGCAGCACCTACAACTTTGCTGCCCCGGTGTATGGGCGGATTCTCGACGCCGTTGCTCGGTGCGATCTGGACGAAGCGCGCCTGTGGCAGTCGCGCGCCGTCGCGATGATCCGCTGTGTGGTGAAACACGACGGCTTGGCCGGTCAGAAGGCCGTTATGAAGATGCTCGGCTACGATTGCGGTCCGACCCGTCTTCCGCTTGCTCAACTCGACGACAAGCAGTTCGACGCGATGCGGAAGGAACTGCAGTCGCTCGGATTCTTCCAATGGATCGGCATGGAAAACAAGGCCTGATCCACTGTGCCAATCGTGAGCAAACCGAGCTGCAAGCGGAACCTCGAACAGGGGAAGACCGCCCGAAGGCGGAACTACCAACGGTAGATGCCTTCTGCCGGTTTTCGCTACGTTACTGTTCGGCCGCCTGACCTTCCGGCTTGCGAACGATCTCGCCGGCCTCCAGACGTTCCCGCCATCGCTGCACTGGCTGCTGCCGTTTTGCGGCAGGTAGCTCCGGCCGATAGAACAGGCCCAGCCCACCGGTAATCTCGCGCAGATTCCAGAAGCTCAGCAATCGGACGGCGAGCCGTTCATGCTCCAGATCTTCGACCAGCGTCTTGGCGGCGCCCGCCTGCAAATCTGCGGCCGAATAACCCCATAGCATCCGGTACATCTTTTCGGCGTCTGCGCCGTAGATTCGTTGCAGCGAACTGCGCACCGACGTGGCCAGTTCAGGTGTTCGGGCCATTGCGGCGCGCAGCTCGTCAATGTAGTCGAACCACATCAACTTGGCGTCCTCTCGATCGAGTACGGCGACCATAGGATCGAACTCGCCGAGGTATCCCAGGCAACGGACCGCCAACCAACGCACCTCGCGCTGTCGATGGCCGCTGGCCATTTCGTGCAGCGATAGCGAGGCCGGCCGGCTGGTTTCCACTTCGTCCATCAGGACCGCGGAGGCGCGCCGGTCAATGAGACTCGCCTGCTCCTCGGTGACCCAAGCCGGCGTTGCGCCGGATGCGGGAACCGGAGGTTCAGACGCCGCTGGTCCCAACGCAATACGGGAACTCGTCCCAACCTCAACGACCTTGCCTGCGTCCGTCTGCCATGTGGCGCTTCCGCGAGTGACCCAAAGATCGGCAGCCAACGGCATGGCATTGCCTTCCGGATTGCTGCCGGCAGCACTGGGACGATACACGTGGACTGCCACACCCGACTCCGCCGCCGTGAAGGTTATGGTTCCCAAGCGTTCGCCAATTGCCAGCCGCAATCGCGAACCTGCCTGGCCCAGCGTGTGCATGAGCAGGCGGCCGTAAGCAACATTCAACATCGGCGCCTCACCCTCACCCGAAGCAAGCAACTCCACCTGCGTCGGGCCGATGAACTGCACCGTCACGCCTGCCGGCAAGGCCACGACCGGTCGGAACGTCGGCAGGGCGAGCAGTGGGTGTTCCGGTTGAATGGCCGTTTGCATCGTAACGCGATTCCAGACCGCCTGGCCCGGATCGAATTGCAGCAGCAACTGGCGGTCCGAGGCCAGACGCCCGAGTGACGTTACCTGCTCCGGTTGCGAAGGCGGTGCAGGTCCATCGGGCGCCGAGGGCGATAGGATACCGGGCAACAGATTGTCTGCCCCCGGCGTCCGATCCATCGCCGGAACCGGAGCGCGTGAACCGCTTGCAGCCGCCGCGCCTGCTCCTGGAGCAACCGGCGCCGGCTCGGCAGGCGATGGCGTCTCCGCGGCCGGCGAGGGATCCGGTACCACGGCCGGTATACTCTCCGGCGTCGGCGCCGGCCCCAAACCTTCGCCCGCCGGCGGCGCCGAATCGGCCGCAGTCCCCGGTAACGCAGCCATCGGTTGCGCCAGGTCGCGAGGTCCTGGCGCCGGTTGAAGCTCGGTCGCCGCAGACTCTTGCGGCATCGACTCTGCCGGTGCGGAATCGGCCGGTGCAGGCGGAACGGTCGTCGTCGCGTCTTCGGCCGGCAACGCTGGGGCCTCTGGCTCCGCGCCCGGCAGCATGGGGCCTTCCGTCGCGGCCGGCTCAACGGCCGTTTCGGCCGCGCCTTCGACCTCCACCACGGCATCGGCGCCGGCAGATGGACCGGTCGGTGCGTCAGACGCACCCGGTGCTTCTTCCGTCTCGGTTGACGGACTATCGTCGGCAGCAGGTGGGGCCACGGATTCTGAAGGGGATTCTCCCGTCGACTCGGCCACGTGCGGTGCTGTCGGGGCGAGTCCCATCCGTTCCAGCCAGGGATCCATTTGGCCCGTACTCGCCAGCACGGCAACGACGATACATCCGGCCAGCACCACCAGGGCAAACGCTCTTGCCCGATGGCGTTTTGGGGCCGGTTCTCGCAGGTAATCGGGGACCCCCGGTTTTTCGCGACGTCGCGTTTCGGAGGCCTTTTCGGCCTCGGCAGCCACTTCAGGCAATTGATACATGCGCTGGCGAGAGGCGGGGTCAATCTCCACCGGTTCGCCCAATACGAGTGTGAGGATCTGGTGCGAGGCCGCCACCTCGGCCAATTGCATGTCCGATTCCAGGCACACCTTCTCGAAATCGGCAACCTGATTGTCGTGCAGGGAGTTATCGAGGTATTCCGCCACCGTATTGGGATCCAGCCCTGGCCCCCTGCCCGAGAGACTAGGCGCCCCCAGGCGGAGCCTCCGCACCACGTCGCGAATACGGTGCATCAAGTTCGTTGCAAACTCGCTGGCACTGATCTTCTGAGCGATATCCTCGTTGTCTTCCGGTTCGAGAATACCGTCCATGTGTGCCAGCATGGTCCGAAGCGTCAGTCGCATGATGAGATTCCTCGCCCGTGCAGGTAGGAGTTGCCTTTCTGCTGGTATTAGTGGCGATTCGGTGTGAGTTTCGTACAAATAATCGTCCCTCCCCCCGGTTGGTCCACTGGACACCGCGCCGAAAGCTGCTACACTGAAGGCTCCTTTCCACTTTCGTCGTGGCTGACACCGAAAGTGGGGTCAACGGAAGCCAGACTCACGTCGGAGTGCGGGGTATGCCCAAAAAAGAGGAAGCTATCGAGGTTGAAGGCACGGTTACCGAGGCGCTGGCCAACACGCGGTTTCGCGTACAGTTGGAAAGCGGCCATCAGGTGATTGCCCATGTGGCCGGAAAGATGCGCAAGCATTTCATCCGTATCGTTCCTGGCGATCGTGTTCGGGTCGAACTCTCTCCCTACGACCTGACTAAGGGACGCATCACCTATCGCGAGCGATAGCGCATCTTGCCATCGCGTTGCAGAGAGAACCGCTACGGGGCCGGAAACTCGGCCGCGTCAGGTTTCTTCGGAAGTGCTTCCTTTCTACCGAATGCATGCGCTCTGAGGTGGGGGCAAGAAGCAACAAAACGGCCCCCAACCGTAAGCTGGATAACTTAGGGATCCTGTGCAGCCCCTGTGCAACTCCGGACGCGATGGGATGGCTTGCGACCCCTATCCATTCGTCTCTCAATGCGGTAAGCTCAGCAGGACGATGGTTTGCGGACTTGCCGCATCGCCCCTACCCGTTTCTTCAAAGGAGACCGAATTGTGAACAGAAAACTGCTCTCGTTGTTGGTCGTGGTAATGCTCTTGGCCGGCGCTATGCCATGCCTGGCCCAAGAGGCGAAACCGGTTGTTGTCGTTTCGTTTTCCGGGTTCGATGCACTGCGAACCGATGCGAACTTCCTTGGCAAGTTGATGGACAAGCCGGAATTGGGCCAGGCGCTCGAGGGGATCATTGCGATGAGCACCCAGGGCAAAGGCCTGCAAGGATTGGACGCAAAACGGCCCTGGGGCGCCGTCGTCTACAGTCAAGGGGAAGAGTTCTCTGTGGCCGTGTTTGTCCCCACGACCGATCTGAAGGCGCTTGCCGAGACCATGGGTGCGCTGAACCTTACGGCAACCGATAAGGGCGACGGAACCTACGAGGTCCAAACGCCCATGAACCCCTTGACCATGAAGGAAAAGAACGGCTGGGCCGTCATGGCCGACAAGGCCGAGACCCTCGCGCTTCTGCCGGACGATCCCACCACGCTGCTCGGTCCCCTGACCGGCAAGTACGACCTGGGCATCATGGCGCATGTGGCCAATTTGCCCGAAGGGATTCGGCAAATGATCGTTGCTCAGATGGGCATGGGCGCCGCTATGGGAATGCAGCAGCAGCCGGAGGAATCGGATGAGCAGTATGCCATTCGCAAGGCGATGACGGAGCGCTCCATCAAGCAGGTAACCACCATGATGGAGGAACTGGATCGGTTCATGCTGGCGCTGAACATCGATGCCGAGGCCGGTACCGGAGTGCTGGATATTGCCGTTAGCGCAAAAGAGGGAACCAAGCTCGCAGACCAGTTCGCCCAGATCGAGAAGACCACGACGAATTTCGCTGGATTCGAGCAGGCGGACGTCGCGATCTCCGGAGTCTGGTCGTCGAAGCTGACCGATGAAGACGTCGAGCAAATGAAGGTCCTGCTCGCCAGTGTCCGTGACGCCGCCACCGAAGAACTCGAAAAGCAGAATCTCGGCGACGATGAGATGGCCGCGGCAAAATCGCTGATGACCGAACTGTTCGCCGTAATCGAAGAGAATGTCGATACCAAGACGGTCGATGGCGGTATGGTCGCCAAACTCGGCGCCGACCAGCTTTCCTTCGTCAGCGGCATGGCCGTGGCCGACGGCGCCAAGATCGAAGGCCTGCTCAAGCAGTTCGTCGAGCAGCTCGTCAAGGATCAGCCTGCGGCCGAAGAGCATATGAAGCTCGACAGCGAGACCCACGAAGGCGTAACGCTGCATGTCATGTCCATTCCCACCGAGGCCATGGAAGACGGCGCCGAGCCAATGCAGAAGCTCGTGGGCGACCAGCTTGACCTGATTGTCGGAATCGGGCCCAAAAGTCTCTATCTGGCCGCCGGGCGAAGCGCCGCCAGCGAATTGAAGCAGGTGATCGACGCGTCGAAAGCTGCGCCGGGGAAGGCTGTCTCGCCTGCCAAGGTCGTTATTGCCGTGACCCCCATCGTCAATATGGTCGCCGAGTTCGCCGAAGACGAGTCCGCCAAGCAAATGGCCGGCATGATCGGCGCAACGCTTAGCCAGTCGGAAGGGAAGGATCACATCATCCTGGAGACCCGACCGATCGCTCGCGGATCGATGACTCGCGTAACGCTTGAAGAAGGTGTGCTTCGGATTATCGGCGCCGCCGCCATGATGGCGCAGCAGGCCATGGGAGCACCGGGTGGTGGGTTCTGAACGCCATGGCTGAACCTGCCCGCTTCGCGACGACGCGAATGGAAATTGCCGGGATTGCCGTTGCCGAACTGGTGCGTCGGTTCGGCACCCCGGTCTTTGTCTACGACGAAGATCGGATCGTCGAACGAATCGGTGATCTGGCCAGGTTCGACCAGGTGCGCTATGCGCAGAAAGCCTGCTCGAACCTGGCCATCCTCGACCTCGTGCGCCGCAACGGGGCCCTGGTCGATGCCGTAAGCGCCGGCGAGGTGCATCGAGCGTTGCGAGCCGGCTATGCGCCGACCGGATCGCCTCCGCCAATCGTCTATACGGCCGATATCTTCGACACCGAGTCCCTGGACCTCTGCGCCCAGCTTGGGCTGCACGTCAACTGCGGCTCGCCCGATATGATCGACCAGTGGGGTCGGCAGACACAGGGCGGCGAGATCACCCTGCGGCTGAATCCCGGTTTCGGCCATGGTCACAGCCAGAAGACCAACACCGGCGGAAAGCAGTCCAAGCACGGAATCTGGCACGAACAGCTTCCCGCATCCCTCGCGCGCGCCAAGCAGTTCCACCTGACAGTAACCGGCCTGCACATGCACATCGGCTCCGGAACCGACCTGGAGCACCTCGGGCAAGTGTGCGCGGCCATGGAGGCGGCTGCACTTCAGGTGGGCCCGCAGGTAACGTCCATCAGCGCCGGCGGCGGGCTGCCCGTTCCGTATCGCGAGGATGAGCAGTACGTGGACCTGGACGCCTATTTCGAACTGTGGGATGCCGTTCGGAAGAGGCTGGAAGAGGCGTTCGGTCATCCGGTCCGTCTGGAGATCGAGCCCGGTCGTTATCTGGTGGCCGAGGCCGGCTACCTGGTTGCCGAAATCCGTGCGGTGAAGCGGCAGGAGGACAATACGTTTTATCTGGTCGATGCCGGATTCAACAACCTTGCACGCCCTGTTCTTTACGGTGCGTATCATCCCATGGCAATCGCGCCGGCCGACGGCAATACCGCGCGCCCGCAGCGCGACGTGATTATCGGCGGCCCGTTGTGCGAGTCGGGCGATATCTTCACGCAAGAAGAAGGCGGGTTCGTGTGTACTCGCCAATTGCCGGAAGCCAAAGTGGGCGACCTGCTGGTCATCGAGAACGCCGGAGCGTACGGGTTTGTCATGGGGTCGAACTACAATTCCAGGCCGTTGGCCGCCGAGGTCCTGCTCCGCCCCGACGGCGCCCACCTCATCCGCCGCCGCCAATCGTTCGACGACCTCGTCCGAGGCGAAGCCATCCCCGAGCCGTAGAAGCCGGAAGCTGGGAGCTGGAAGTTGGAAGCTGGGAGTTGGGAGCTGGAAGTTGGGAGTTGGAAGATCGGAGTTTCGAAGCGAGCAGTTACCTGCCCGAACAACCACCGCAAATCTCAAATCTCAAATCTGTCAACTGTCAACTGTCCAGGAGGCAAAGCTGACGCGGGAGTGACACATGCCGAACAACGAACCTCAATCGCCGGATTCCGCTCCTTCCCCAGCTCCGAACTCCGATCTCCCAACTCCCAACTCCCAACTCCCAGCTCCCAACTCCCAGCTCCCAGCTTCCGGCTCCAAGCTTCCAACTCCCAACGCGATGACGCCGGAGCAGCTTGCCGAGGCGAAACGTTATGGGCGGGCGCAGTTGGCGTGTGATCTGGCCGATAAGGGGCTCGATCTCGCGTATCTCTCCGTCGCGGCGCTGCTGCTCGCCCGGCCGCTGGACGCTTGGCTGTCCGAGACGCCGCTGCTGGCGCAATTCGATACGCTCCGGCTGACTGTACTGTACCTGGCGATCTTCCTGTTGCACGTGGCGGTGTCGTTTCCGCTTTCCTGTTTTGCAGGCCACGTGCTGGAGCATCGCTACGGCATGAGTACCCAGTCGTTCGGTCAATGGCTTTCCCGATACGCGAAACGGATGGGGCTGGCCGGAGCCCTTGCCCTGCTCATGTTCATCGGCCTCTTCTGGGTGATCTGGCTTTCTGGTTCCTACTGGTGGCTGGTTGCCGCTGGCGCGTTCTTTCTGGTTAGCGTAGTGCTGGGGCAGGTTTTCCCCGTGCTCATCCTGCCGCTGTTCTACGATGTGGAGCCCCTCGATCGGCCTGATCTTGCTGAACGGATTCGCACCTTGGCCGAACCTGCCGGACTATCCATCCAAGGCGTCTACCGGCTGGGGCTGAGCGTCGAGACGAAGAAGGCGAACGCCATGCTGGCCGGACTGGGCCGGACCCGCCGCGTACTGATGGGCGATACACTGTTGGACGAATTCACGGTTGACGAAACCGCGGTCGTCTTCGCGCACGAGATCGGCCATCATGCACATCGGCACTTGCCCAAACTGCTGGCGGCAGGTTTGCTGGCCGGTACGGCCGGTTTCTGGCTGTGCGATCGGGCCTTGGCCTTTTGGCTGGGCCTTGCCGGCGAGCCGATCGACTACTCCACCCTGCCGGTTGCGGCGCTTCCGTGGATCATGCTGTGCCTGGCGGTATTCGGTCTGCTTATCGAACCGCTGCAGAACGCGTTGAGCCGCCGGTTCGAGCGGCAGTCGGACCGCTACGCCCTCGATGCAACGGGGCAGCCTGCCGTATACCGATCGGCATTTCTGAAGTTGGCCCGGCTGAACAAGGACGACCCGGACCCGCACTGGCTCGAGGTCGCCCTGTTCCATAGCCACCCGCCTATCGGCCAGCGTCTGGCCCTGGCCGATCCTGACGTTTAACCTGTAGCGATTCTGCCGAGATTGCCGGTCAGGCAGGCTGGTTGCTTTTCTCTTGGAATGTGCGACAATAAAGGAGTGTCGAAAGTGCGCATTTACCGCACGCAGGCACGCCGCCAGGACATCGCCCCTTCAACGTTTACGGAATTTTCCATGGTATCCAGGATCTGCTCGGGATTGTGCATCGTGTTGTTGTTTGCCCTGATGGATTCCTTTGCGCCGGCCGCATCGGCGCCGGCGGAGGTCAAGAAGCCAACGGAGGCGACGTCGCAGGAGAAATCGGAAAAGCCGGCCGGCGAGGCCGCCGACGTGAAGCAAGCCGCCAAGTCGGATGAAGCGGCCGAGGCCGAAACGAAGGCGGAGAAAGAAGCGGCCAAACCTGCAAAGGAAGAGGCGACCCCTGCAAAAACTGAAAAGAAGCCCGCCAAGAAGTCCAACGAGACGGAATCTGGCGAGACCAAGCCGGAAACCCACAAGGTCGTTCGGGAGCCCTTTGTCATCAAGCTTTCGCTGGACGGTGTCTTCGAGGCACAACGGATGCACGAGCTGCTCCTGCGCCCGGAAGCCTGGTCGAGCTACAAGGTCGAATCCGCGGTGGAACACGGCGACCGCGTAGACAAGGGGCAAGTTGTCGTCCGTTTTGAAACCGACGACCTCGATCGCGCGATTGCCGATCTGAAGCGAGACCTGGCCCTTGAGACATTGACGCTCAAGGTGACGGAACTCGAACTGCGGACACTGGAAGAGCTGACGCCGATGAACGTGGCCGTGGTCAAACGGCGACAGAAGCACAACGAAGAGGATCGCCGCTACTACATGGAGACCGAGGCCCCGCTGAGCCGGCGCACGGCCGACATCATTCTCGAACAAAGCCGCCAGACCCTCGAGTATCAACAGGAAGAGCTCGAGCAATTGGAGAAGATGTACAAGGAAGACGACCTCACCGAAGAGACCGAGGAGATCGTGCTGCGACGGGCCCGAAGTGCCGTGGAACGCGCCCAATTCCTGTTCGACCGAGCGAAGATCTTCTACGAGCGAACCGTCGAAGTCGAGCTGCCCCGGCAGAAGATCGCTATCGAGGAAGACGCCGAACGCACCAGTCTGGAAAGCGAATTACTCCAGGTTACACTCCCACTGCGATTGGAGCAGGCGCGTGTGGCGGTGGAAGCGGCCAAGGTCGCCAAACAGCGTTCCGAAGAGCGGCTGGCCGATCTCGAGGCGGACCACAAGCTGATGACGATCAAGGCCCCGGCGGAAGGAATCGTCTACTACGGGCGTTGCGTTGACGGAAAATGGCGACGCGGCTCGTCCGCCGAGAGCCTGCGGCGGCAAGGAAGCATTTCCGCCAACGATGTCTTCATGACCATCGTGGAGCCACGGCCCATGGACATTCGCGCAACGGTTGACCAGAAGCATCTGGCCGACGTGCGCCCCGGGCTAAAGGGAATCGCTGCGTCGGACGCCGTTCCCATGCTGAAATTGCCCGTCCGTTTGGACCGGATCGCTCGTATTCCGAGTGAGGGCACAGACTTCGACGCCGTCTTTCGCGTGAGCCTGGACCTGGAGGCCGATTCGCTTATGCCAGGCATGACGTGCAAAATGGAGTTCACGCCTTACCGGCAGCGGCGGGCCCTTGTCGTACCGGTAAAATCGGTCTTCACCGATGACTGGAACCTCAACCGGCAGTATGTTTGGCTCTATCGCGAGGGCGCCGAGCCGCGGCGGCAGACCGTCGTCCTTGGGCGCACGACCGACGAAAAGGCCGAAGTCCTCGAAGGGCTCGAAGCCGATGACGAGATTCTCCTGAAGGCGCCCGAAGACGAATAACCGGCCGAGCCGGAACCCCAAAATATCCGAAGGGACTCGCAAAGCCGTTCTGCCAAGGCCGAGTCGGCCCGAAATTCGCCTCCTGGAGCATGACGACTGTGAATATCTTCCGATGGAACGACCTGCGACTGGCCGGAATCGTCGTCCTGCTGGCCGCAGCGGCCGCCACTGCGGCCGAGCCGTCCGCCACACCTTCCTCGCTGGCGACCGCCGGACCCAAGCCCGAACCGGTCGAGCCGCCAAGTCCTGAGGCAATCGACCTCGCGATTCGTCGCGGAGTTGACTTCCTGCTGCAGCGACAGAACACCGACGGCTCGTGGGGATCGCACCACACCGGGCGACCGGGGAATGTCTTTGCACCCGTGCCTGGCGCCCATCACGCCTTCCGGGCAGGCACGACTTCGCTTTGTGTGGCCGCGCTGATCCAGTGCGGCGATACGCGTCCGGACACGGCCGCGGCGCTCGACCGCGCGGAACACTGGATGGCCCTGAACCTGCCCTCCTTGCGACGGGCCACACCCGAGGCGATCTACAACAACTGGGGGCATATCTACGCCGTTCAGGCCCTCTCGCTGATGTATCGCCGGCATGACGGCAACCCCAAACGGCAGGAGGCGATCCTCGCGCATCTGGACCAGCAGATCGAACGACTCGACCGGTACGAGTTCCTCAACGGCGGCTGGGCCTATTACGATTTCAACGCGCATACCCAACGGCCCAGCGATGCGTCGACCAGCTTCATGACCGCCGCCGGCCTGATCGCGCTGGACGAGGCCCGACGCCTCAACGTCGAAATCCCGGCCCGACTGACCGATCGGGCCATCCGGTCGATCCAGCGGCAGCGCAAGCCCGACTTCAGCTATCTGTACGCCGACTCGTTCGTGCACTATCCCATGCATCCGATCAACCGGCCGGGCGGAAGCCTGGGCCGTTCGCAAGCGTGCAATGCGGCCTTGCGGATCTGGGGCGACAAGGCGGTTACCGATGCCGTGCTAACAGCATGGCTGGATCGGCTGTTCGCCCGGAACGGCTGGCTCGACATCGGCCGGAAGCGGCCCATTCCGCACGAATCGTGGTTCGCCGTAGCCGGCTACTTCTTCTACTTCGGCCATTATTACGCGGCCCGATGTATTGAACTCTTGCCGGACCAACAGCAGCCCCCGTACTGGGATCAACTGGGGCATGTCCTGGTAAAACTGCAAGAGGCCGATGGCTCCTGGTGGGATTTCCCCTTGTACGACTACCACAAGCAGTACGGCACCGCATTCGCGCTGATGTCCCTCTCGCGCTGCCGCAATTGAGCGGCTGTCCGAAAGCGGCAGCACTTCCCCGCACTCCAAATAGGGAGTGCGGCGTGCAGCAGCGGACTCGCATGGCTGGAAAAAGGCCACCGGCGGGCTTGCCCTTGTATGATGAAAATCATACTTAGAGAGGCCCTATTCCCAACCGTTTGATGTCAAGGCAGACTATCTGGTTGTGGAAGTCGTGAGGAGATGCTGGCTTTTGCCCTGAGGCGTTGACCTGTTAAGCCCAGATTGATCCCTCCGACCTTTGACCAACGCTTTGTTACATGTTACGGCTTGACCGAGTAATCACAAGGATATCGCGTCGAAGGATCTCGGAGGTCCCTCATGGCTGCTTGGACCTTTATGACGAAACCCCAGGAGAAACATGGAACACAATGATGTCCACAACGACAGACGCTCCGATCACGGCAATCGGCGTGGGGTTTGATACCGCCCGCTACGGGCATCACGTGACGTTCCTCAACGAGGATCGTGCCCACGCCGCCAAGCCGTTCAATTTTGATGAATCATCTGCCGGGTATCAGCAATTGGAGAAGGGATTGCGTCTCCTGGCCGACAAACATCCCAACGTCCACTTTCACATCCGCGTGGACGCTGCCGGCCAGTATGCCAATAACCTTCTGGCTTTTCTTCACCGGTTGCCTTGGGATAAGACAATTTCGGTTGGCGAGCCGACACGCAACAAGCGTTATCGGGAAGTTCATTTTCCCAAGCGGAAAGCCGATCCCACAGAGAGCCACTCCTGCGCTCGTTACGCGATCGTGGAACGGCCTGAGCCTTCGGTAGGATTGACGCCCGAAATCCGAGTCCTGCAAGAGGTGGCCAGCCGGCTGGAGTTCGAAGTCAAGCTGTCCACTCGCCATGTGAATCGCTTGCACAATCTACTCGGCCGCGTCTTTCCTGAGTTGGCGGTCCTGCAGAATGATCTGCAAGCTCGTTGGGTTCTTCGGATGCTGCTGAAGTATCCTACGGCGAAGCGGATCGCCAAGGCACAACTCCGTTCGATCAGGACCATCCCGTACTTGCCCGCCAAGAAAGCGGCTGAACTCCAAGAGGCGGCCAAGAGGTCGGTTGCTTCCGAGGATGGGGAGATCGTCGAAGAACTGGTTCGCAGTTCGGCCTGTCGTCTCCTCGAATCGTTGGAGGCAGAACAACGCACCGAAAAGCTCCTGCTCAAAGCTTTTGACGCCTTGCCCGACGTGCGAATCAAACAGATCGCTACCATCCCCGGCATCGGAAGACGCACCGCCGCCATCCTGGTAGCCAAGATCGGTTTGATCGATCGCTTCCCGACAGCCGCTCACTTGACGAGCTACTTCGGGGTCTTTCCGGAAGAAAACACGTCGGGGGTGGATAAGTTCGGCAGGCCCATCCCACCTGGTACAATGCGTATGTCGCGCAAGGGAAACGACTTGGTCAGAAAGCACCTGTGGATGGCCGCCTTGGCTGCCCTCGGATCAAGTTCAAATGTCCAGGTCAAAGCCTTGTACGCACGACTGAAAGCTCGGGGACGGCGCGGGGATGTGGCGCTGGGCCACTGCATGCGAAAGCTGCTGCACCAAGTGTTTGCCATTTGGGTCACCGGTCGGCCGTACGACCCTCACCATGGCATGCCGAAAGCCCAGACTACCGACACGCCCGAGGCCACAACGCCAACTCGCCAGGAACCCACGACCAAACAAGAAACGGCTGCGGGCCGCAAAACGGGGATGTCCCCCAAAAGGAAAGCGGTCACCACAGCCAACTCCACGATAACCCGGGCACCTGAAACCGTCAAGTGCTCGGCGGCCTCCGAAGGTGCAAAGCGCCCCGTCGACGAAACCCTCTCTGACGGTTCGATCGACTTCGCCTACCTTCGCAGCCAAATCACTCTTGAGCAAATTCTCCGCCACTTGGGATACTTCGACCGCTTGCGAGGTAGCGGCCCTCAACGCAGAGGCCCATGCCCTGTCCACGGAACCAAGCGAGATCGAGGACGTACGTTTTCGGTACATTTGGGCAGGAACGTTTACCAGTGCTTCCATCCGCCATGCGGCGCGTCAGGGAACGCACTTGACCTGTGGTGTCAAATCCATCACTTGTCGCTCTATGAAGGGGCCTTGCACCTGGCGAAAACGTTCGACTTGCCGCTCAATCCCGAACAGAGAAGAGGAACCCGTATAGGGAACCCGTAGCCCCCTTCGTTATCAGGAGTTAATCATGTCCCCTTCACAACTAGCCAATGCCCAAGAAAACTCGGCGTCATCACGCCTGACCCCCTTGAAAATCATCGTTACATCTGGGCTGTCAAAAAGTTGGGGTTGACACCATGTTTCGATAGTGCGGTTTTGTTCCCTCCGCTCGCCGCCAATCCAGAAGTCGCTTGTTACGGTATGATTCCGAGTCCAGCACGCCACGTACCAGCACCCATTCATCCGCGCTATTCGCCGGAGGCGATTCGCACCGTAGCCAGGGGTTTCTACCCCTGGAAACCATACGCACCACCCCACATCCCCGTTTATTGCCGGTTTGTTCCGCCGCCGCAGGCGGCGGAACAAACCGGCAAACCGGTCGGAACACCCGCGATGCTTTTGCCGCCTGCGGCGGCAAAAACATCGCGGGAATGTGTTGGGGAATGTGGTGCGGCCATGGGTCCTGGGGTAAAGAAACCCCAGGCTACGGTACTGATCGCCTACGGCGAAAACGCCGGGGGCGGTGCCTGAACACGCCACGCCCGGCCCCTTTTTCCTCCCTGTTACATCGGGCACGTTCAAGTCTGGATCAAAGACACAATCCAACCCGACACTCAGGTGCGCGGCTAGAAGACCTATCGGACCCCAGAACGGGAACAAACCTTGCAACCCCAACTTTTTGACAAGGGCAAGCCCGCCGGTGGCCCTCCCGTGAAACGCAAGTTCGCTCCTGCACCCCGGAAGTCCATCCTGCGATGGCAAGGACGCACGCCATCTGGCTCGCCCCCGCTGCAGATGGGGTCCGCAAAGCCGAATGCGTTGTGGTCCGGGGATAAGCACCGGCGAGTGACGCTGCGCGGGCTGAGAACAGACAGGACGAGGGGTGCCTCTGCGGGTACGGCTTGCGTTCCGGATGGCGGGTGGACCGCTTCGGAGACGAAGGGGGCGCGAAGCACTCAGGAAGACAACAGGGCGATCCACAGCGAGGCGAGGATACGGCGCACCCTCGGAAGTCAGCGCCGAGGGCGAGCGCAGCATACGCCGGGGCAAGCAGGCATGCTGCTTGGGCTTCGCGGCCCAAAGCCCGAACGCCGTCGCAACTGCTAGCTTGCCAGCGGTGGTTGTCTGTAGACCGAGTGTTGTCTTCTCCTTGTGCGGGTCAGCGGAACAGACGCTGCTGCCTCTCGGAAGAGCTTCGTGGCTTCTTCCGCCGTGGCCGCTTCGGAGGCAACTCCTTGCCCCGAATCTGCGCGTCGATCGCCTTGGCGATCGGGCTCAGCCGCATCTTGCCCAGCGACCCTTCATGCCGGGGTAGACTGGCCAGCATCGTAGCGAACGCTTCATGCACGATCATCACCGTGCCGACCAGAGCGTGAAATCTCGCGGCGCCGGTGACGTTCCCGTCATCGATGCCCCAGAATATCTTAAGCCGCGCGTTGACCCGCTCCACAGCCGGGCGGCCCTTGTAAAGCCGCTCGAACTGCTTCGTGGCACGCGGAATAGCAGGAAACCGTCGCAGGTCGATCTCTTGTTTGACTCGCACCGTCAAGCCGTACTTCTTGCCTGCGTTGCAGCGAGAGCTCATCGGACATTCCCAGCCCTCATGCATCGCCGGGCAGCGATACTTCAAAGTGCCCCGGGACGGCTCGTGGCCGATGTAGGCCATGCGGTGCCGAACCATAGGCGTACTTACGCGATCATAGCAGTGTAGTGTACCCGCCTCATCGTACACGATATTCGAGTTGCCGTCGTGGCCGGGAAGCATTCTCTCGTGCTCCTCTTTCCATAGCGAACGGTTTTGGATGACCGGTTTGATGCCGGATTCGTGCAGCTTCTGATGGACCTTGGCGTCGTCAGCCGCTTTGTCGTAAGCGAGCGTTGCCATGCGCCCCTCGGGAAGGTTCGCTTGGGCCTGATCGACCAGGATCGGCAGCATCTCGTTGTCACCCGTCTTTGTCGAACTGATGCGGTACGCCAAGGACACTTCGTGACGCGTGTCGACAAGCAGGTGCAGTTTGAACCCAAACCATTCCACAATACGACTGACTAGGCCGTCTTCATTCTTGTATTCCTTCCGGCCGCCGGCCGGCTGCGGCAGGCCGTTCTTGTCCAGTTCGATCTTCGATGCCCTCTTGTCGGCAGCCGAATCGGCTGAGCCCTCCGCAGCCGTTGCACCTTGGATCGTTGCCGGTTGTTGAGACGGGACGGGGCCGTGGGTCCCTCGCTCTACCTCAGAAGGGCCGCTCGCCGCCGCGGGTCTGGATGATTCCTTCCCGGCGTCTGCCGCCTTCTTCTGCTCCATTTCCTCTTTGTGCTTCTGGGCATCGGCCCGGGTGCGCCGAGCATTCAGCCATGTCGAATCGCCGGCGGTGCTTTCCCCCAAGTCCGGCACGGCACGGCCCAATCGCTGAGCCATCACG
Source organism: Thermoguttaceae bacterium (assembly GCA_040772845.1). Lineage (GTDB taxonomy): Bacteria > Planctomycetota > Planctomycetia > Pirellulales > Thermoguttaceae > PWXP01. The sequence goes on along the minus strand of JAXGXG010000001.1, from coordinate 5,187,163 downwards.
TTGAATATCTCCTCAAGATGCGGCCGATGGGGATCTTGCCCAAGCACGTCCAGGAAGCGGGAGACGTTCCATCCGTTGGGGATTTGTTCCGGCGACTCGATGCCGGCGATCTTCTGCAGCGACGGATTCCGCCTCAGCTCTCCTAAGCAGGCCTCCACATCCCGGTGCCTCAGTGCCATGGTCAACACCACGACACGCCAAAGGACGAGCACCGGATAATCGTTACGTCCCCGGCCGCGCCATGTCCGAAGGCTTTCGAGCAAGGGCCCATCCGGGATGGTCTCGAAGAGGCGTCGAAGGGTGACCAGAGCGGGCGCGTCTTCCAGACAAACCCAGGCGAACAGCGGAAGTTGGACTTGGATTCTCATGGTTGGCCTCCGTGCGTAACTGACGGGCCTATTATACACCGCAACTAATCCCCGCACAAGGGGAGGAGTGGTCGAAAAATCCAAAAAATCGGCTAGTCGGCGGCCAAAACACGGAGAAAAATCACGACTTTGCGGGTAAGACCATTTTTAACCCTCTCCCAGGTCCTCTCCAGCCAAGGACTTGCGAACAGCGCATTCGGCTTGGGTCCGCAAGGTTGCCATTGACCTGCGGGCCGCTTCCACTACAATGCCGCCCGGCGATTTTCTGTAACCGCTTCGTAGGGTGGGGCGTACCTGCCAATCGAATCGCGGCTTCCCAAGAATTTTCAACATGACGAACCCGAACCAGGAAGAACTGACCGGCGGCGCCGCATTGGAAGCTGCGCGTCGAGAGAAATTGCGCAAATTGGAGGAACTGGGCGTCGATCCGTGGGGCGGACGATTCGACGACTGCGCACCGATTGGCGACGTTCGCGCCCGCGAAAACGAGATCGTTACCGAGCCGGCGCCCGAAGGCGATGCCGGCAAGCCGCCCCATACCCACGGGCCCAAGGTCCGTGTAGCCGGACGCGTGGTGCTGCAACGCAAGGCCGGCAAACTCATCTTCCTCGATATCCAGGACTGGACCGGTCGGGTCCAGTTGTTCCTTGGCAAGAAGCAGGTGGGGGAAGACGGTTGGGCCGTTGCGCAATGCGTCGATCTGGGCGACCTGATCGGAGTCGATGGCGAACTGAACCGCACGCGCACCGGCGAACTGACCATCTTCGCCGAGAAGCTGCATTTTCTCACCAAGGCCCTGGCCCCGCCCCCGGCCAAGCACAAGGGGTTGCAGGATGCCGAACTGCGGCAGCGGATGCGCTACCTCGACCTGATCCACGGCGAGGGCGTGCTCGAACGCTTCCTGCGACGTACGCGCATCGTCCAGTCGATCCGGCAGACGCTCGGCGGCGAGGGGTTTGTCGAGGTCGAGGGGCCCACGCTGCACGCCATTGCCGGCGGGGCCGCGGCGCGACCGTTCACCACGCACCATAACGCGCTCGATATCGACCTGTACCTGCGGATCGCCCTGGAGCTGCACCTGAAGCGACTGCTGGTCGGCGGTATTGAGCGGGTGTACGAACTGGGCCGCGTGTACCGCAACGAGGGCATCAGCCCGCGGCACAATCCCGAGTTCACCATGTTGGAGGTCTACCAGGCGTACGGCAACTACGAGACGATGATGGACCTGACCGAGCAGATCATCACCGGCGCGATCCGTGCGACTGGGCAGGACCTGAAGCTCACGTGGGGCGACGCACCGATCGACTTCACGCCACCGTTCGAGCGAGCGACGTACAACGAGCTGTTCGCCCGGCATACGGGCGCCGATCCGGCCGATGCCGACGCCGTGCGCGCCCTGGCCGTCAAGTTGGGAATCGACGTGCAAGGCAAACACCCGGACGTGATCAAGAACGAGATCTTTGAAGAGAAGGTCGAAGATCAGCTCATGGGCCCCGTGTTCGTCACCGATTACCCGGCCAGCATCTGCCCGCTGACGAAGCGCAAGGCCGGCGCCCCGGAAATCGCCGAACGGTTCGAACTGTTCATTCGCGGTATGGAAGTGGCCAATGCCTACACCGAGTTGAACGATCCCGACTTGCAGGAGAAGCTGTTCAGCCAGCAGCTTGCCGGCTTGAACGAGGAGGATTCGATGGCGCGGATGGACCACGATTTCATTCGCGCGTTGCGGCATGGAATGCCGCCGGCAGGCGGGTTGGGCATCGGCATCGACCGGCTGGTCATGCTGCTGACCGACTCGCAAACGATTCGTGAGGTCATTCTTTTCCCGCTACTGCGGCCGGAGGCCGAGTAAGCACCCCCTGAATCTGAAAACCCATGTACAAGTTGCTCCTTTCCTGGCGTTATCTACGCACGCGATGGATTGCGTTGGCGTCGATTATTAGCGTCATGCTGGGTGTGGCCACGATGATCGTGGTCAACAGCGTGATGGCCGGATTCACGCTTGAAATGCAAAACCGCATTCATAGCATCCTCTCCGACCTGGTTGTTACGGCGCGGAGCCTGGAAGGCGTGCCCGACGCCCAGTGGCATATGGAGCAGCTTCGCGAGGTGGCCGGCGACGAGATCGAGAGTATGACCCCCACGGTCATTGTGCCGGCCATGCTCAGTTTCCAGCACGACAACAACTGGATCACCCGTCAGGTGCAGTTGATCGGCATCGACGAAACGACGCAGGGGACCGTGAGCGACTTCTCCCTGTATCTCCAGCATCCGGAAAACCGCCGCAAGATGACCTTCAACTTGCGCGAAGACGGCTACGATACGGGCGGCCTTTCCGACAGCTTGGGTACGCCAAGCCGTCCGCAAATGGCCGATGCCGGCTGGCAGCACCGGCGGCGTATGGCCAGCTTGTGGCAGTTTGAACAGCGACTGTCGGGAAATGGGAATCGCGTGGACCAGCCGGAACCGCAGCGCGGGCCGGTTGAGATGGAACGATCGCCGGATCGACCGTCCGAGCCCGGCGCGTCGCCGCTGGACGTTGCCTCCCGCTTCACCCCGCCGACCGAATCGCCTGCCGCCCCGGACACCGCCAATCCGACCTCCGACCGGTCGCTGCCGCCCGATCCCTTCGCCGCCCGTCAGGCCTCGGAACCGGAAAAGGAGAAGTTCGATCCTGCCACCGAGCAGCATACCGGCGCCGTGCTGGGCATTGCGTTGTCGGCTGTGCGGCTGCCGAGCGGCGAGGACGGACTGCTCCTGCTGCCGGGCGACGATGTCAAGCTGACGTTTCCCACGGCCGGCGCGCCGCCGCAAGCAATCAGCGACACGTTCACTGTGGTCGATTTCTACGAGAGCAAGATGAGCGAATACGATTCGGGGTTCGTGTTCGTTCCCATCCGCAAGCTCCAGGAGCTGCGCGGCATGATCGATCCGTCGACAGACGTCGGGTACATCAGCGCGATTCAGATCAAGCTGAAGCCGGGCGTTGACGGCGATGAAGTGCGCGACCGGCTCCGCGCCGCGTTCGATCCGCACCTGTACAGCGCCGAAACCTGGCGAGACCGGCAGGGGCCGCTGTTGGCCGCTGTCGACATGGAAACGACCATCCTGAATATCCTGCTGTTCCTGATCATTGCCGTGGCCGGGTTCGGAATTCTGGCCATTTTCCTGATGATCGTCATCGAGAAGACCCGCGACATCGGGATCCTCAAGTCGCTGGGGGCCTCGAAGACGGGCGTGATGGGAATCTTCCTGGGCTACGGCCTCTCGCTGGGCATTGTGGGGTCCGGCGTGGGAACCGTGCTCGGATTGCTGTTTGTGAAGCACATCAATGAAATCGCCGACCTGCTGGGCGCCATGACCGGACGGCCGGTATTCGATCCGAGCGTCTACTATTTCTACAAGATCCCTGCGACGGTCGACCCATGGACCGTATCGTGGATTGTGGGCGGGGCGCTTGTCATTGCCGTTCTGGCCAGCGTACTGCCGGCAATGCGCGCCGCAACGATGCATCCCGTGGAGGCTCTGCGCTATGAGTGACGATCTTCGGCAAATCCTCGAAGGCGACAAGCCCCGAAAACGCACGCCGCTGAATCCCCAGTTGCGTAGCGTGCCACGGGTGCAGGGAGGCTTGACCTTGGACGGTGGCCCGCAGTTGGAACTGGACGCGCTCGCGTTCCGTCCGGCCACGCAGCCGCATTCGAAGCCCGCCGGAACCGGCAGGCTGACCACGGGCGCCGGCGCGGCAGGTACCGGAGGACCGCATATCACAATTCCACAGCCACGTCCGAATCCGCCTGCACCCATGAAAACGGACGAACCGGAACATCTTCCCCACGTCGCTACGGTCAGTTTCGCTGCCCCGCACGAATCGCAATTGAAGGCCATCGGCCTGACGAAGAGCTACAGCAAGGCCTCCCTCGATATCCCCGTATTGCGTGGGGTCGATGTGGAGGTGCAGGCTGGCGAGTTCCTGGCGGTGATCGGCCAGAGCGGTTCCGGAAAAAGCACCCTGCTGCACCTGCTGTGTACGCTGGATGCCCCCGATCGGGGCGAGATCTACTTCGAGGGCCGGCGTATCGATTGCTTGCCGGCTGCCGAGCGAGACCGGCTGCGCAACCGCCGTTTCGGTATGATTTTCCAGTTCTACCACCTTCTGCCGGAACTCACGACACTGGAAAACGTTCTCTCTCCGCTAATGATTCGGTATGGGGTATGGAATTACCTCCGCCATCGACATGCCATGCGGGAGCGAGCCGAGGAATTGCTGGAGGTGGTGGGACTCGGCCACCGGCTCAGCCACAAGCCCCGCGAACTGTCGGGCGGCGAGATGCAGCGGGCGGCTATTGCCCGGGCCCTCATTACCCAGCCCGACCTCCTGCTAGCCGACGAGCCCACCGGAAACCTGGACCACGCCACCGGTACCGAAATACTCAACCTGCTGCGTACCTTGAACGATCGGCAAGGGCTCACTATAGTAATGGTCACGCACGACCCGGCCATTGCCCAACTGGCCGACCGGACGATTCGGCTGGCTGACGGTCGCATCGAGCCGTAAAGCATCCTTTAACCCCTGTGAATCCGCCATGGCACTGAAGATCTACATCAACGGCACCCTTTTTGACAAAGAAGACGCGAAAATCAGCGTGTACGACCATGGGCTGCTCTACGGTGACGGGATCTTCGAGGGGATTCGCAGCTACGGCGGCAAGGTCTTTCGCCTTGAGGACCACCTGGACCGTCTCTGGTACTCGGCCAAGGCCATCTGGCTGGAAATCCCCATCAGCAAAGAGCAGTTGGGGCGCGACATCGAGAAAATGCTCGAAACCAACGGGATCAAAGACGGCTACATCCGCGTGGTCGTCACCCGCGGCAGCGGTACGCTCGGGCTCGACCCCAACCGATGCAGCGACCCGCAGGTAATCATCATTGCCGACAGCATCTCGCTGTACCCACAGGAGCTGTACGAGAAGGGTCTGGCCATCGTTACGGTCAGCACCATGCGGAACCATCCGGCCGCATTGAGTCCTCGCGTGAAGTCGCTGAACTACCTGAACAACATCCTGGCGAAGATCGAGGGACTTCAGGCCGGATGCATCGAAGCGCTTATGCTCAACCACAAGGGCGAAGTGGCCGAGTGCACCGGCGATAATATCTTCCTGGTCCGCAACCGCCGCGTTCTCACGCCGCCCAACGAAGCCGGCATTCTGGAAGGCATTACACGCGAGGTCGTCATGACACTCGCCCGTGAGGCAGGTTACGAGATGGTCGAGTCGCCGCTGACCAAGCACGACGTCTACATTGCCGACGAGTGCTTTCTGACCGGCAGTGCGGCCGAAGTCGTGCCTGTGGTGAAAGTGGATAGCCGCACTATCGGCGACGGAACCCCCGGTCCGATCACCCGCGACCTCATCGAGCGCTTCCGCAAACTGACGCGAAGCTGAAACAAACTCAGTTGGCGCCCACGATTTCAATCGCAGGGTGGATGGTTCCGGCGTTGCGCCGCAGACAGAGTCATCCATCCATTCCCACGCTTGTATTGCATTGGCCGATCGTTCTGGAAGCTCCGGCAGCCGGGTTCATCCACGCGTTTCTGATTCGACCGTGCGCGGAACATGTCCGACAACGCGTGGGTGAACCCGGCTTGGACCAACGCACAATGGCGTGGCCCTCGAACGCTTCGTTTCGGCGGTACGCATAGCAGGCCTGCCACGCAAGCCGGAACCACCCACTCTACCTTGCTGAGAGAACTACAAACACCCGTTCCACGCCCATCTTTTCACCGTCGGGCTCGCCCCGGCGGAGTCATGACTGGCCAGCTACAGCAAATAGCGAATCACGACGAAACCTAGCACCAGCAGGGCGAAGAACGCGAGGGTAGCGAGTTCAAAGTACTTGTCCAGCAGTGTCTTCACGCTTGGGCCGAACGCGTAAATGAAAGCTGCCACAAGCATGAAGCGGCCAAGCCGGCCGATGGTCGAGGCCACCAGCAGGATCCATAGCGAAATCTCGAACACGCCGGCCGAAATGGTGAATACCTTGAACGGAATGGGCGTGAATGCCGCGCCCAGCAAGGCCAGGAAGGCGTTCGCCTGGTACAGGTCGCGAACCTTCGCAAAGTTCTCCTCCGTTACCCCCGGTATGTGGGCAAAGAAAAACCCTCCAACCACCGCCCAGAACGCAAATCCGATAATCCAACCTGCCAGTCCGCCCAGAACCGACCCCAATCCGCTCACTGCTGCGTAATAAAACGACCGCTTCGGCTTCGAGACCGACAGGGCAATCTGCAACACGTCGGGCGGAATGGGAAAGAACGAGCTTTCTGCAAACGACAGCAGAAACAAGGCCGGCGTGCCATAAGGCGTTTCCGCCCAATGCAGCACCCACAGGTACAACCGCTTCAACAGCCCGGGTGGCTTGGCGGCAACATCGGTCGGCGGCGGGTCAGAAGCGTGCACGGGTTCTCCAGTAGGTAAAGCGGTCTTGAACGGGATATTATAACCTGCAATTGCCTTAATGCGAAATGGCTTCTTTGGCGGTGTGTACAGCCCCAGTTTCCCCCCGCGGGCTCGCGGCCTCTGTTGTTGTACACAAGTCGGAGTTGCGGCGATTTGGGGTTGCGCAAGGTTTGTTCCCGTTCCGGGGTCCGATAGGTCTTCTAGCCGCGTGGGCGTAAGTGTCGGGCTGGATTGTGTCTTTGATCCGAACTTGAACGTGCCCGATGTAGCAGGGCGGCAAGAGGGGCTGGGGGCGGCGCGTTCAGCCCACCGCCCCCGGCGCGTTTTCGCCGTAGGCGATCAGCACCGTAGCCTGGGGTTTCTTTACCCCAGGCCTCATGGCAGCGCCAAATTCGATTCCCGACATTATCGAAACACCGTGTCAACTCCAACTTTTTGACAGCCCAAGGCAAGCCCAGCGGGAAAGGGGTGCGCGTGGAGCGATGTTTGGTAGCTGGCCAGTCATGATTCCGCCGGGACGAGTCCGGCGGTGACTGTTTCGTACCGAGCGATTGCGGCCGTCCGCATTGCAACGCAACTGCAGGTTCTTCCGCCTGTACTTGCTGTGGGGGCTGCGTAAACGGTCGCGACGGGTGTGGCTGCGTGGAAGTCTGATGCCTGGCGGTGCCGATTCTTACCGAAGGTGAACGACTCCAGGAATCTTCCGACATGTTCAAGACGCTGTTGTACTCCGGACTCGGATTGGGCGCATGCCTGTTCGGGCCGTACATGTTTCATTCGGCTTCGAATTACGTAAGCGACGTCCAGCAATCGGCATCCGAAGCCTCGACGGCGGCCCCTGTCGCGCAAGCAGCGCCGGAACAGAAACCGGCGGACATGTCGGTCGCCGCACCGGACGGGACCCTACAACCGCTTCCCCCCCTGGCCGGCCAACCGGTGCGCGATTTCGGCGAGGTGTTTCGGTTCGATATCTCCACCCGCTGGATTGCCCAGCGCTGGCCGCATGTCTCGACGGGCCTGGCTCAAATGCAGCTCCATGGGTTCCGCGTGCCACTGGTAACCGGAACGGACGAGACGGACCTGGCCGGCTCGCTCACCTACTACTTCGGCCCGCAACAGCGCGTGGAACGGCTTGTGTTCCACGGGACGACGGGAGATCCGAGCAGGCTACTGTCCTTCCTTGCCCGGCGCTATCGCTTCGTCCACCGGCCCGTGAACGATGCCGGAGTCTATATTTACGAAGCCGTTACTGAGGACGGCGGTTTTGCAGGCTCGGCGGAGATTCGTTCGTCATGGACCATACGGGCGTCCCAGCCGTTGCAGCGTTATGAACTGAAACTGCAGTTGGAACGGCCTACGTAGCCGGTCGCCACATGGCCTTGCTGCGTGCGATTCGACTGCCAAGTCCCTGTTCAAACGGTTCGGCGGCAAAGGACGGTTGCTGCCCCGTCGCCATCAGGTCCGCCTGCAACTGCCCGTTCTCCCCCTTGCCATGCATGTGGCTTACGTAGAGGTCGTTCAGCACGTATTCGCCACGCGTATCGAGGCCGGCCGCTTCGGTAATGCGTGTGATCTTTCGAGAGCCGTCTTCGCTGAAGCGGGAGATTTGCACCACCAGATGAATGGCCGACGCCACCTGGGCCCGGGCGACGTGGACGGGCAACTGCACGTCGGACATCAGCGAGAGCGTCTCCAGGCGGATGAGTGCGTCGAGCGCCGTATTGGCGTGGATGGTGGACATGGCGCCACTGTGACCGCTGAGCATCGATTGGACCATATCGAGCGCCTCGCCACCGCGGACCTCGCCCACGATAATCCGGTCGGGCCGCATTCGGAGCGAGTTGGCGAACAGTTCGCGCACGCCCAGCCCGCCCGGCCCGGCCCCGCCTCCGTGATGCGCCTCCAGGTACAGGCAATGGCCCTGAATGAGCCGCAGTTCCGACGTGTCTTCGATCACCACGATTCGTTCCTGCTCGGGAATCGCCCGCGACAGGGCGCCCAGCAGCACTGTCTTGCCCGTACCCGTACCGCCGGCAATCAGCAGGTTCTTCCGCAAGATCACACACAGCTCGAGGAATTCCTTGGCCTCGTCGGAAAGCGAGCCGAAACGGACCAGGTCATCGAGCGTATAGGCCTCGCGAGAGAACTTCCGGATCGTCAGGTAAATGCCTGTCCGGGCACTGGGAGGAATCACCGCGTGCACGCGGGACCCGTCGGGCAGGCGTGCGTCGAGCACCGGATGTTGCGGTCCGATTTCGCGCCCTACCCATTGCGCAATGTTATGGATAGCCGTCAGCAGGGCATCCTCGCTGTCGAACTGCGCAGCGGTCCGTTCGAGCCGACCGCGCCGCTCCACGTAGATCTCGGCGTGCCCGTTCACCATGATTTCGGTGACCGACTCGTCATCGAGCAGCCCGGCAATGGGCTCCAGAAAGTACCGGGCGCTGGCTTCAAAGACCGACTGGCGAAGCGTGGTGGACATGGGATTCTCTGGTACGCACCAAACGGACAGGACAACCACCATGATGTCCCGCCAGGCCCCAGGCGTCAAGTCCCCAATGGCAGGCCGCACCGTATGAAGTCAGGGTCTTGCCTAGATATTGCATACCGAATATATTAATGAATGCATTTGCGTTAGTGACTGCCGGTCGATATTGCAGAACCCCGAAGCAGGATCAAGCAGAGGGACAGCCTGATGGAATGGCCTGAGTGGTGGTCGTGGGAACTAGAGTTGACGCCGCACTTGCTTAAACGCATGGTCGATCGGCAGTTCAATGAGGTTGATTTGCGTTTGATGTTCGAAGGAGCAAGTGGCTATCGCGAAGAGAATCAAGAAGGACGATTCCTGGTAGAAACTCGTCATGGAGGCCGTGCTTGGGCCATCATTGTTGAACCGTCCATTGAGGACCGCGTGCTGATCATCATAACCTCGTATGCAGTAGAGTAGAATTCAGGGGGAAATGTCAATGGTTCATCGCTATTTGGAAGTCACGTACCGTAATGGAAAGCCGCTGGCAGCGTACCTGTATCTGCCGCGCCGTGAAGGTGATAAGAGTGCCCGCGTTGAACCTTATGGTCCTGATTACTTGGTCGATTGGACTGAGGACGCACGTCCGATTGGAATCGAGATGATCTCGCCCAATCACGTGACACTTGAAGGACTCAACGATGTGCTTGCCCAACTCCATCTTGAGCGTCTGGCTCCGGAGGAAGCGTCTCCACTGGTCGCGGCGTGAGTATTTCCGGCAAGGCAGTAAGGGCTCGCGAGGTTAGAGCATACCCGACGAATGGCGAACAATTGGGATAATTGTTCTACACTGGGCAGATTTCTATCTATCGGTCACCTGAAGACGAAACCGCTGCGGACCTCACCTGCAATGATCCGATCGGGCCGCATCTGGAGTGAGTTGGCGAATGGTACGATATGATACGGGCGAATAGGGAATCCAGCAGGAACCAGGTACAGGAGGTTCACGTGTTCAAAAAAGCCGTCTTTCCCGGGAAGTATATCCAGGGTGTTGGCGCCGTGAGTGAATTGCCGGTGCTCGTTAAACTGCTGGGCAAACGAGGGTTGATCCTGGCGTCTCCTTCGACGGCCGACAAGACACTTCCCCAATGCGGATTGAATCTGAGCGATTCGCCACTCGATGTCGAACGGTTTCATGGCGAATGCTGCGAGGAAGAGGTCGTTCGCATCTTGGACGTCATTGCCAAGCGACACGCAGACGTACTCATTGGCATGGGGGGAGGAAAGACGATCGATACGGCCAAGATTGCCGCCGATCGAGCGAACATTCCTGCCATTATCGTTCCCACCATCGCCTCCACCGATGCACCGTGCAGCGGCTGCGCCGTGCTCTACTCGAAGGATGGTGTCTACGAACGCGTCTTCTATCAGAAGACGAACCCGGCTGCGGTACTCGTCGATACGCGAATCATTGCGACGGCGCCGACGCGTTTCCTGGTGGCCGGAATGGGCGACGCGCTCGCCACCTGGTTCGAAGCCCGATCGTGCGAACGAACGCAATCGGTCAACGAGTGCGGCGGATACGGAACGACGGTCGGACTTCACATTTCCAAGCTCTGCTACGAAACACTGCTGACGTACGGGGCGGCCGCAAAGGTGGCCAGCCAACAGAAGGTCATTACCCCTGCTCTGGAACACATTGTCGAGGCGAATATCCTTCTGAGCGGAATCGGATTCGAAAGCGCCGGACTGGCCGCCGCCCACGCGATCCACAACGGCCTGACCGCTCTGGCCGAAACCCACGCGTTCTATCATGGCGAGAAGGTCGCCTTTGGCGTTCTGGCCGGATTGCAACTTACCGACGCACCGCCCGATGAATCGTCCACCGTCTTCCAGTTCTGTGAGACCGTCGGCCTGCCAACCACGCTGGCCGACCTCGGCCTGGCCGGCGCCAACCGGGAAACCCTGATGGAAGCCGCAGAAAAAACCTGCACCCCCGACCAGCCCATCCATCACGAGGCAGGCGTTATTACGGGCGAACGCGTCCTCGACGCCATGCTGGCCGCCGATGCCCTGGGGCAGCAAAGAAAGCGTTCATCCGCTCCCTTTTCTGCCTAATCAATCCGATTCCCGGTTCGCCGTCAATACGGCAAATCGCCGCCGGGAAGGATGGGCTGGTTGTCGGGATGACGCGTTTCATTCGCGCTGAAAACGCGAACTCCCGGACGGTCCTTGTAGGGACATACATTCTCGCAAACACCGCAGCCGATGCACAGGTCGGGATCGACGTGCGGCTGTCGGATTGTATTGGTCACGCCGTTGCGGTCCGTCACCTCGACCTCCAGGAAATAGATCGCCTTGTCCGGAACCGGGCAATGCTCTTCACACACCATGCAGTCGCGCCCGTAGGCGTACGGAATACACCGCGTCGTATCGAATGCGGCCAGCCCCGTCTTGGTCTGCTGCTTCGTCTCCAAAGGCAACGGCTCGATCGCTTCGGTCGGGCACACCTGCCCGCATAAGTTGCATGTATAGTCGCAGTAGCCCAAGCTGGGCGCCAGTCGGGGCGTGAAGACGCCTTCCAATCCGGCCTCGGTAATACACGGTTGCAGGCCGCCGGTGGGGCAGATCTTCATGCACAGGCCGCAGCCGGTGCATCGGGCCAGAAAATCCGGCTCCGGGCGCGAGCCGGGCGGACGGATCAGCGCAGGATGAAAACGCTGCTTGCGGCCCTGCGGTGTCGCACGCATCAGGGCCAGTGCGGCCACGCCACCTGCCGCTGCTCCCATGACCATCCGGCGCGACAGCCCGACTCCCTGCCGTTTCGGCTCCTTGCGCCACGGGAGTACAAACCGGAACTTCAGCGCGCCGCGGTTGCATTGATCGGTACAGTTCAGGCAGCCCAGGCATTCCGAGGGGATCCAGGGATCGCCCGGTCCCTCGCTTGCCACACCGTGGCAGCCTGCGGCGCATAGGCCGCACTGGTTGCATGCTTCGCCGTCCGTCTTTCGTCGCAGGAGCGGCCAGCGGGCGAACAGGCCGAGCAACGCGCCGAGCGGGCACAGGTATCGGCACCAGAATCGCCGCCGGTAAACGTTCAGTGCAACGATCCCGATAAACAGGGCCACAATCAATGTACCGCCCACAAACGCCTGATTGGCCTTGAAGAACACATGGTCGCGGAAGAACTCGTAGACGGGTTCCGTAACCTCGGTCAAACGCACGGACCCCACGCCCGGGTCCGCCTGAAACGCGGCGTTCGACCCTTCTTCCACTGCCCACTGCGCGCCGGGAAACAAAGCGACCGTCGTCGTGCGATACAGCAGCACGAGCGGATCCATAATCGTTACCCAGTGGCCGCCGAAGACGGCCATGACCAGAAACCCGATCAGCAGGTAGTATTTCGCCCGTTGCCGGGGCGACCAGTGTTCGCGAGGTCTCGCCTTGCGCCGCCGGCCGTCGAAGAAGCGGCCTGCCAGGTCATGGATGGTGCCGAATGGGCAGATCCAACCGCAGAACACGCGGCCCAAGACGACTGTCACGGCCAGCACGATCAGCGACAACAAGAGGGCAATCGGAACGGCATGGGCCGCCAACCACGTGGCGGCCAGAATTAACGGATCGAACAGGAACCACACCTTCACCAGCGGGCTCGGCTCGACCCCAGGTACCGGACGGGTCCACGCAACCCCTGCGACGAACGCCAGGAGGAACACGATCTGCACCGCCCGCCGCAGGTTGACGGCACTGAAGATGCGGCGGATCATGAAACGGCAATCTCCTTGAGGTTGAGCGAACGGTAATCCATCGTACCGAGTCCGAGTTCCTGCCCGCGCACCGTCGATTCGACATCGGCCGGCTTCAGGCCCATCAGTTCGGCGCCCCAGGCATCGAGGGCGACCGGGTCGGTGCCTGCCGCTACGGCCGTCTTCAGTTCCACATCGGCCGGATTGCCGCCCTTGGGACCATGCGCTTTGAGGATGCGGATTCCGTCCAGAACGGTCACGCGGGGCTTCATGAAGCGCGTCAGGTCCGCCAGGCAATCGGCAATGGCCTGGTGGAACGTCCGGCGGTCCTCGATCACACCCATGTAGTTCTTCAAACACATGGTGGCCCGGGCCAGGCTGTGATGCTTGATGATGGGCACATTGAGCACGAGATCGCACTCGAGGATCTCGGGGTAAATCGGAATGGTCTTGACCCGCTCGCCCCCGATGGCCGTCTGGCGGAATCGGCGGCGGTCCAGGAAGACCACCTCGGCGCCCGCCGCTTCTGCCGCGGCGGCAATACCGCTACTGTGATAGCTCTTCTTGGCCAGGTCGCACGGGTTATCGCCCACCTTGACCTTCTTGGCGCCGGCCGCATAACAGAGCCGGACCAGGGTGGCCACAACGTCCGGGTTCGTATTGGCCGCCAGTTCAGGCGTGCGATCCCAGCCGATGTTCGGTTTGACCCAAACCACGTCGCCGCGCGAGACGAACCGCTTCAACCCACCAATTCCCGCAACGGCCTGTTCGGTCAGTTCGACGGCAATCCGTTTCAACGCGTCGGCATCCGGCTCGCCTTGCCCCGACCATTTGGCAATGGCCATATCGGCATCGCCTGCGGCTGCCTGGGCGCAAGTTGCCGTCAGGCCTTCGGCTCCCAGAGCCGCCATGCCGACGGCAGTGGAACGGGCGATAAAGTCTCTTCTGGTGTGCTTGGACATGACCGGGCTCCTCGGACTATGGGGAAGGTGGTTTCTTATGGGCATCCCTGACCGGTCGTGCTGGCTGTGAAGAAAACCGGGCAGGACATCGGCCCATGGCAGGCTGTTGTGGCACAGGACCTTGCACCTCATATGCGCAAGGTACACTTAGGATACCCGCAATTCTACCCCCTGATGCGGCCTTCTACAATTTCGCCGCCAAGTAATACGATCTGGAAGTTAGTGTTACTTGCGTGGGGCTGGCGGCGAACCTGCCGCGGGGAAACGTGCCCCCCTGTAAGTCGTTGCCAGAAGCTGCTAGAATAGAGACTGGGAGTGAAGTATCGGAGACGTTTTCCAAGCCTGCCACGTATGAAGCATATTCGGAATTTCTGTATCATTGCCCACATCGACCATGGCAAATCGACTCTCGCCGACCGATTGATCCAAGCCTGCGGCGCTGTTTCCCAACGCGAGTTCCGCAACCAGTTGCTCGACGCGATGGATATCGAGCGGGAACGCGGTATTACGATCAAGAGCAACTCGATCACGCTCAACTACCGCGCCCCCGATGGCGAAACCTACCTGCTGAACCTCATCGATACACCGGGCCACGTCGATTTCTCGCACGAGGTGCGCCGTTCCCTGATGGCGTGTGACGGCGCGCTGATGGTGGTCGATGCGTCGCAAGGCGTCGAAGCGCAGACCGTGGCCAATCTGTACTTGGCCCTCGATCACGACCTGACGCTTCTGCCGGTGATCAACAAGATCGATCTTCCGGCAGCCGACGTGGAACGCGTGCGCGAGGAAATCGATGCCGACCTCGGGCTCGATCCGTTCGATGCGATTCCTGTCTCGGCGAAGACGGGCGTGGGAATCGACCAGGTGCTGGCCGGCATTGTCGAGAAGCTGCCGCCGCCCAAGGGCGATCCCGATGGTCCGCTGAAGGTCCTGGTGTTCGACGCGCACTTCGACTCCTACCGAGGCGTGATCCTCCAGTGTCGCGTGATGGAAGGAACGGTGAAGCCTCGCGATACGATCCATTTCATGCACGCAGACTGCGACTTCGTGGTCGAGGAACTGGGCTACAACCAGTTGAAACTCAACCCGAAAAAACAGCTTAGCGCCGGCGAGGTCGGCTATATCGTCGCCGGCATCAAGAGCGTGCGAGATATCGCCATCGGCGATACGATCACCCTGGCCGAACGCCCGGCGCCAGAGCCGATTCCCGGCTACCAGAAGGCGAAGCAGGTGGTCTTCGCCTCCCTCTATCCGATCAACGCAGATCAGTACAAGGACCTGACCAAGGCGATGGACAAACTGGCCATCAACGATGCCGCGCTCACCTACGACAAGGACAGTTCGGCGGCCCTCGGGTTCGGGTTCCGCTGCGGGTTCCTCGGGCTTCTCCACCTGGACGTCCTTCAGGAACGCCTGCAACGCGAGTTCGATATCGGACTGGTCATTTCCGCCCCTTCGGTGAAGTACAAGGTCACACTGCGGGACGGCGCGACGATAGACGTCGACAATCCGGCCAACTGGCCCGATCCAGCGAGTATCGCTTCGGTGACCGAACCCTACATTTCGGCAACCATCCTGACTCCCGAAGATTACCTTGGCCCGGTGATGGATCTGTGTCGCGAGCATCGTTCCGACAAGCAGACGATCAACTACCTGTGCGTGGGACGTGTCGAGGTCGTGAGTGAGATGCCGCTGAGCGAGGTCCTGTTCGACTTCTACGGCAAGCTCAAGACGATCACGCGGGGCTACGGGTCGTTCGACTACGCTCCGCTCGACTACCGCCCTACCGACGTGGTGAAGGTCGACATCCTGGTCAATAAGGAACGGGTGGACACGCTTTCGTACCTGGTGCATCGCGACAAGGCGCGGCACCGGGCGCTCCATTACTGCGAGCACCTTGCCGAAGCGATCCCCCGCCACCAGTTCAAAATTCCGATCCAGGGCGTCATCGGCGGTACGATCATTGCCCGATCCACCATCCAGCCTTACCGAAAGGACGTGACGGCCAAGCTCTACGGCGGCGACGTTACTCGCAAAAACAAGCTGCTGGAGAAACAGAAGAAAGGCAAGGCCAAGATGAAGCTGATCGGGCAGGTAAATATCCCCCAGAAGGCCTTCGTCTCGGTGCTCGGCGCCAATATGAAGTAACCCTGGGGCCGGCGCCCCGTCGCTCGTGGCCAGTGCTGCAACAGCCGACGCATATCAAAAAGAAAGGACGCCGATTTCGTCCGACTTTTTCAGCCTTTGCAACTTTCAAACCACATTGACGCATCCGAGCCGACCATTCTGCTCGGCGACCTGAACACAACGCCCTGGAGCCACCATTTCCGCCGACTGCTGAAGCAGACTCGCTTACTCGACAGCTTACGGGGCCATGGCGTGCAGGGAAGCTGGCCCAGTTTCCTCCCGGCGCCACTCCGCATTCCGATTGACCACGTGCTGCACTCACCCGAAGTGGCGATCACCGGCCGTGCAATCGGGCCCGACGCGAACTCGGACCACTTGCCGGTGATTGTCGATTTTGGACTCTTGCGCTTCTAGCCCGGATTATTCACGATAGGTAGGGTGGGTCAAACAAGCCACTTCTTCTGCTGGGTCATCGGTCGCTGATGCCGGCCTTGTTCCAGGCGGCGGGCTGTAAATCAGCTCGGTTGCGGCTTGTGCGGACCCACCAACGATCTACGCCACCTTGACCCACCCTACGTAGATGAATAATCCGGGCCAGGCGAGATTATCTACGCGGGAATGGCAACCGGTTGGAGTCCCGGCTTTGGCCGGAAAGGGAAAACCGCCTGAAGGCGGAACTGCGAACTGGGGACGCTCGCAGAAACGGAAGGGCATGATTCACCCACGCGTTCCCCAACGTGCTCCGCGCATGGCCGAATGGCCAACTATGCTTGCGGCACGGCGGACACCAGAACCGGAGGACGGGCTATTTCTTCTCGGCAGACTCTTCTTCCTTCTTCTTCTTTTTCTTCTTCAAGCTGAGCTTGTAGACTCGCACTTTCGGCAGCCCGAGTGGGCAATCGCCTTCTTGCCAGCGGTCGGCACTCTTCAGCCGGTTGATCCGCTCTGCACGCGTCAGCACGCTACGAGCCCGCGCCAACCCAGCCCGTACCCGCAAGCTTTTGTCCATGGTCATCGGATGTACTCCTCAAGTCTCAAAAGACGGTATATTCCAAATCTATTCGGATAGCCTGGCCACGGTTGGCCAGCCCGACTTATCAGCGAACCCCCTAATTTACACGCTCCCAGCCACGGCTGCAAGCGGGCCGTGCCGGAAAAGCAGCATCGCTACCGGCCGAACCGTCCGGGACACCCCCTCCCGCGGGGCAGGTACAGACGCGCCGCGACCCCCGATTGCGGAATTGCCCCATTCCGGTACCATCCAGGCGTGTGGTGAGCTGCATCGATCCTTGTCACGCTTGTCGTACTACCCATAAGGAGTGTCCCCGGATGCGTCAGTCTTTTTGCGTGTTGCTTCTGGTAGGTGTGTCGGTTTGCCTCGGGCTTTCCGGATGTGGTGGCGGCGGTGCGCCGGACGAGCATATGGCCAAGGGCCAGAGACTCCTGGCCGACGGCAAAAAGGAAGCCGCCATCGCCGAGTTCACCAAGGCCATCGAGATCGATCCCGAATGCGTCAAGGCGTACCTGAATCGGGCTATGTGCTACAACGAAACGGGCCAGCCCAGAGAGGCCGTTGCCGACTTCTCCAAGGCCATCGAGTTGAATCCGACCGACGCCTATCCCTACGACCAGCGGGCCATCCTCTACCGCAATGTCTTGAACGAACCCGCAAAGGCGGCCGCCGATACGGCCAAGGCCGAGGCCATTCGCGACAAGCGCTGGGACGAACTCAAAGACCTCCGAAAACGGCATCAAAAAGGCAAACGCTAGCTGCCAGGCGATCCATTCGCTGCCCATTGCCACAATCGATCGACCAGGCTGGATAGCTCGTCCAATCCGATGACGCCCCGCTGGACGTCGTCGCTTGCGGCGGCGAGCACACGGGCTCGAATCTCGTGCTTTTCGAGCGTGGGGCGAAGATCGAGGCAGCCGTTGGCCGTCAGCCGCTCGCGCATCTGCTCCAGGGCCTTACTGCGAAACCCCTTGGCGCGATCGTCGCTACGAGATTCGAGTGCGTCGAGCAGCCGGGCGGCGTCCCACTGCAATTCTTCGGCCAGCGAAGAAACGTCGTCGATGAACCGGTCGGTCACGCCGGAATCGGCCAGTACCTCGCGCGAAAGCGGTTGCCCGCGGCCGATCCGCCAGGCGGCGGCGAACGCATCGAGCACGCGCGCCCGGGCATCAATTTGCGCAAGAACGTCGGCTTCGATCAACGCGTCGATCCGCCCGTGCGACGCCATTGCCTGAAGCCGCCCGTACGTCGGTACCGATGCCTGCAATAATCGGTGGAGTGTCTCCGCGCGATCCACGAAATGAGCCAGGTGCGCCGGTGCGGCGCCCATGGCGGGAACCAGCGGGGGCACGCCAAGCGCCTTGGCGTACTCGGCCAACGAACGCCCTTCCGGGTCGGGCGCAGACTCGCTCGCCGCCGCCGAAAGCGATAACAACCGTGATTCTCCATGCGGCAGACCACGAATTGCCGCCAGGTCGATCGCCGGGCGAAGAGTCATGCCACGCCGGGCAGCCAGCACGTTCCATGCAGCCGCATCGCCCGGCTGGCAGGTGAAGTAGAACACCTGCCGCCCGTCCGCCGCCAACGCAAGCACGCACTCGGCAACCGCTCCGAACCGCTCGGGGTCGCTGCTGCTGAGCACCTCGTCCAAGAGGATCGGCAGGCAGGTCCCCTGCTCCGACTCGACGGCAAAGGCCAGGCGCACGGCCAGCAGAAGCTGCATCCGAGTGCCGCGCGACAGTTCGCTTAGAGTCAAACCTCGCTGCAATTGGGTATCGAACGCAAGAAAACACGCCTGCCCGCCTTGCTCGCCGTCGGTCACGCGTAGTTCGTATCGCCCGTGCGTGAAGGCGACGAACCACTCGGCCGCGCGACGGATAACCGGCGGCTGGCTCTCGATACGGTATTCCTGCTCGACCTGATCCAGCAGCAGGGCGCCGACGGCAGCCCGCTCGGCCCGTTCGCGGCAATCGCGCAGGGCATCGACGGCCCGGTCGCGATCGGCCAGCGCGGCCTCCAGATCGTGGGATTGCGTCGCCGCGTCGATCCGGGCGCGAATACCGCCCATCTGCTCCACCAGCGCCCGATAGCCGTCCGCCTGCCGTTGCAGGTTTGCGTCGAGTTGCTCCACCTCTTCGACGGTCAGGTCCATCAGGTCCGGTGTTGCGGCCAACTGCTTTTCCAGGGCTTCGTACCGGGCCGACAGCTTCGTGCGTTCGTCAACGAGTCTGCGATACTCGGGCCGGCGTTCGATCCGGGCATCGAGTTCGGCCGAATCGGGAGCATCGAGCCCGATATTGTCGAAGAACCGCTTCTCGCGATCCTGCAACGTCGCGATATGTTGCTCGGCGTCGGCAAGCTGTTTTTCGGCCGTATCGCGATTGGCGCATGCCTGCCGGTGCAACTCGGCCCGGCGTGCAAGTTCGGCCTTGCGCGGCCGTGCCTGGGCCAGATCGTCTGCCGGCTCGTAGCCGAACTGGCCGAGTGCCCCGTTGACGGCCGCCAGATCCGAGGCGGCGGCGGTGTGGATGCGGGCCAATTCGGCTCCGGCCGCGCGCGCCGCCGCGCGCGATTGCTGGTACATGGCAAGTTGACTGGCCATGTTGGTTAACGCCAGGTCGGAGGTTTCCGGCGCGACGCCAAATCGCGCCAGCAGCGAATCGCGCGTGTTCTGAACGGCCGCCTCTCGCTGCCCGATCCGGACCAGTTCCGCCTGCAAGGCGCGCCGGCGCTGTTCGCGCCATTCGGCCGTGCGAGCATCGGCAAGTCGGCGCTCCAGCTCGTTCACGCGCCGGCCGACGGCCTCCTGCCGCCACGTCTCGGGCGGGTCGATCGGCAACCGGGCGAAACGGTCGCGAATGGCGGCTCGCAGGTCGGGCGGAGCCGCAGTTGCCGGCTGACGGGCAACCCAAGCGGCGCCGCCGGCCAGCAGCGCCAGGGCCAGCCACCAGGCACTTACACCAACGGCCAGCAACACACCAAGCAGGGCCAGGACGGCAATGAGCGACCAAAGCAGAATGCGCCGCCGCGGGTCGTCGGCCGGTTTGGGGGGTGGCGCTGACTCGAGCCATTGTCGCAGCAGATCGAGGCCCACGGTCAGCGACTCGACGTCGGCCGCACGCGACGCCTCACCCAGCAATTCGAGCTCGGCCTCCACGGCCCGGCGCTTCGAAGCTGTGTCCGCCGCCTCACGGTGGAATGCATCGACCCGGTCGAGCCCGGTCAAATCGAGATTCTCCAGCGTCTCCGGCGTACCTGCCGGACTGAGCACGCGCAACGCTTGCTCGCACGCCGTCTCGGCCGCTCCCAACGCGCGCTGCTGTTCCGCCAGTTCGTGCTGACAGCCTGCCAGGCGTTCCAGCCGTGCGTCGAGTTCTTCCAGAAGCGGCTGCGGAACCCCCTCGCCGGGCAGCGCCGCCTGGGCAAGCTGATCTACGGCCCGCTGTCGGGCCTCGGCCGCATGGCGCCGGGTTGCTTCCGCCTGCTCCATGTCGGCGCGAAGCTGGGCGAGTCGGGCCGGCTCGTCGCCCCGCAGCCTGTCCATGTCGGGCGGAAGATCGTGCAGGCGCGCCCCGATCTCATCGAGCTGCGTTTTCAGGCCGTGCAGTTCGCGGACCGCATCGAGTCCTTTCAGCCGCGCCTCGGCGTCGCGAGCCGCCTCCACCTGCCGTTCCAGGTCGGTCAGTCGGTCCTCTTCGCTGCGCAGCCGCTCCTGCTCTGCCGTGATACGGTCGACCGTTTGCCGCGACTCCTTGACCGTCTTCGCCTCTTCTCGCCCGTGTCGGCTTGAAACGCGCAGTAAATCGCTTTGACGAAGGGCGCCCAGGTTGTACCCGCCGGCCATCTGGCGCGCCACGCGCTCGGCCAGGTCCAGATCGGTACGGCTGCCGTCGAACAGATCGTCCACCGTTACGGTAAAGCACTCGGCCAGATGCACGTTGGGCGCGGGCGGTGGCGCGGCCGGCATTCCGTCTCGCTGATAGGCGGTGCGCTCGGCCTGGCGTTCGATGCGCAACGTCTGGTCGGCATCGTCCCAGATCGACTCCAGTGCGACGGGCCGCACCCGGTCGAGCAATTCCGGCCAGATCAGTCCGCGAATGGCCCGGCATGTGGTCGTCTTGCCGGACCCGTTAGGTCCCACAATCACGTTAAGCCCGGCATCGAGTTCTTTGAGCGCAAACCCTTCGCGTTCGAAGCCCGGCATGGCGCGCAGATGAAGTTCCCTGAGCTTCATGCCACCGCCTCCTTCTGGGCGAGAAGCGAATCGAGCACCGCGTAGCCCGCGTGCAGAAGGGTCTCGCGCGCCTGCTCGTCGTTGGGCGGCTCGGTGGCGTCGTCCAGCAGAAGGTAGGCCGGAGAACGACGTTGCGACAGTATGGCCTCGCGCGCTTGCCGAACGAGTGCGCCGGCCAGTTCGGCCGGCTCGCCTGTCTCCAGGGCCAGAAGCCGTCGTGCAAGCAATCCGACCGGATCGGCTGAACGGGCCAGATCACCCAGCGAACGGTCGGGACGTGTGGCGTCTTCGATCTTCTCGAAAAAGTACTCGACGTCGCCGATCGGCACCCGCAGGTTGTCGCGCACCTGCGGACATAGCGTCGGCAGCTCTCGGTGAAGCGGCGTACGTCCGGTCAGTCGCAAGCGGCCCGCCACCCAGCGCACCGGCGCCAAGGTGTCTTCGATTTCGGCATGACGGCGGCGCACCGCGTCGAGAATGGCGCGGTTGAAGCCGTCGGCATCGGTAACTCCGTCCAGCGGCGCGTCGATCGGTTCGTAACGCAACGGCGCCAGCGGCAGCAGTTCTGCACGCGGGGTTATGCCGCGTCCGACTTCTACCAGCCACGCGCCGTGCGCGCCGGGCTCGCCCGGATCGAGCCCTTGCGGCGACCCCGGATAGAGCACCAGCGGCAGGCTTTCGGCCAGCAGTACAGGCCGGTGAATGTGCCCGAGCAGCCACGCGGCGACCGGTCGCGCCCGTAGTTCGGCCAGCGGGACCGGCGCGTATGTGCTGGACGCAGCGAAACAGTCGCAATGCAGCACGCCGACCACCGTTTCGCCATTGCCGACGGTCGGAAAACCGTCCGCCAGCGGGCTAACGCGAACCTGCTGTTCGGAGAACGACCAGCCGACCAACCGCACCGAATCGCCGTCAGGGCTGGAGAGCGCAGCCTCTTCCCACCGTCCCCCGCGACCGAGCAGGCGGAACCCGGTCACCTCATCGGCCAGCCGGGTGAGGACGTCGTAGTCGTGGTTGCCTGCCACGGCGAATACTGGGACATCATGGTCCAGCAGCCGTTTCACCCCCGCCTGCAGCACGCCGTACGCCTCGTAGAACCGGTTGCCTGCATCGACCACGTCGCCGGTCAGCACGGCCGCTTGCACCTGCCGGGCGATCGCCCGTTCGACGAAGCGGTTGAACGCTTCGTCCGGCCCCAGCGTGCGCACATCGATCCCCTCCGGCGCCCGCGTCGGCCGCCGGCCAAGATGAATATCGCCCGTACAGAGAATTCGTATCGCCATGGCGGCATTATACTGCATTTCGCGATCCGAGCCACGGCGGGGGCCCAATGGACTCTCGATTCAGGTGACGTCAGTCATCTCCCCGGTGGTCCGTTTCATCGGCATCATGAAACACATTACGAACGCTATCTCCCGATGCCAAGCCGCTGGCCAGTCCGAGCCAGCCCAACGTACCGCAAGTGAAACAGTACATTTGCCATGCCGGTATTCTCGCTCCTGGCGCAATCGCCACGCCCATGCCGGCGCCGATGGCAACTCCGATAATCGTTCCCAGTACAATGTTTCGTCGATGAACGCCCGGAACAGTGAGGGCGCCAACCGCCATACCACCCACGCCACCGATAGCGACAAGGGAAAAAAAGCAAATAACAAATCCCTTCAGAACTCTTATCACAACGGGATCTGCCGCATGATCCGGAGACGAAATGGAAGCAGCGATGATGACAATTGGCGCCGCCGCAACCACCAGCCCGATCTTGCCGAACAACTCCATTCGCTTGCCCAAGAGTTCGGGATCGGCACTTCGCCCATGCCGACTTGGAATATCCCTATTGCTCAGAGGTACGATCCGTCCCGCACCCGGAATATTCCTTTCGGCAGTCCACCACAGAAATAACAGCAGCCCCCGGCTGAAGGTCTCTCCGGCAGTTGTCCAATACATGGCGCTAGACACGGCCAGGACAAAACCGAGCAAGCCGCCCATAATACCGATTCCGATCCCCTGCTCGACCCGTCCAGCAGCAATCAGCACAACACCGGGGCTACAGCCAAGGGCAAACCAGATTACACAACGAAATACGGTTCTCACCAGTTCTACCAGGTCAGACTGGGTTCTCGGTTACAGGACAACCGCGCTCGGATGCGCATCAGACATTTCCGCAGAAGAACAGCGACTGCCGCCGCCGTTACGGCTACGGCTGGCTGATCGCCAGCATTTTCGTGGGCCATCGTTCGAAATCACGTCTACTATCTATCCGAGTCCGCCTCATGTCAATTGGTCGTAACGCATCGACACGCAATACGCGGATCAGCCCAAGCGCAAGGACATGCAATGCGCGAACCACCCAACGCGATGACCAATCACCCCCCCGCAGGAGGTGCCGTGGCATCCGAAGGCCATTTTGCCGCGGACACGCTACGGCGCAGCGCCAAACTGACGCGGGCTTCGTGCGGCGCGAATACCACACCAGAATGCTTGCGGCGAAGAGACTCCAGGAAGAGCAACGAAACGGCCACCCCGGCTGCCCCAAGCAGCGGGGGAGCGTGCGAGTTATGTGCCAGTGCATTGTATATCCTCTTTCTCTTGTCTGTTGCTTGGGTGCCTATGCCACATTGCATCCTTGCGTTGCCGGCATCCTCGGGCCCCCGCCAAATTCGTTGACTGCAAGCGTCGCCTCTGTTAAAATTACAAGTTGGCAGGATTGGGGCTCTTTCGGGAATCGGACCGTCTGTGCAACCGCTTGTGCGGGAAGCCCTTCTTGCTCCTGCATGTGGGGCGAAGACTGCCAGCCTCAGAATCGTGTTCAGTGGAGCCACTGCCATGCGCTGTACATTCGGCTGCTTCGTGTTCGCGTTCTCGTTCGCAACGCTGAGCATTTTGGGGGCGGCTGCGTCTGCAGCCACTCTTGTCTACGACGCCGATCTGGTCACCGCAGGACCGCAAGACGGCGCCGGAGCAGGTTGGAATACGGCCAATAGCAACTTCTGGGACGGCGCTACAAACGTACCGTGGCCAAACACCACGGCGGATGAAGCCGTCTTTGGCGCCGGCTCAGGTGCAGCCGGAACGGTTCAGGTCGGAACCGTCAACGTCAATACCATCACCTTTAGCGCCGCCGGATCGGGAAACTACACACTTTCCGGCGCCGGCGCGATCACGTTTGGAGGGACGTCGCCGACCATTGCGACCAATGCCGACGCAACAATCGCCACCAAGATTGTCGACGACAGCGGCTTCACCAAAACCGGTTCCGGTATGCTTACTTTGAGTGCCGCCAATACATTCACCGGCAGCGTCTACGTGAACCAGGGCATCGTGAAAATCGGCCGCAACGGTCTGGGCGGGCCGGGCGCCTTCGGAGCGCGCGACGCGAGCCCGGCCAAGGTCATTATCGCGGCCGGGGCAACGGTCGACCTGAACGGCTATATCGATTCGGGCTATGGATACACGATTGCCGGCACGGGCGCCGCCGGTACGGGGGCCATTATCAACACGGGCGGCCATATCGGGAATAGCACGCTGCAAACGTCGAACATCACGCTTTCGGCCGACGCAATGATCGGCGGGACCGGCAACTTCGCGCTGCTTGCCCCCGGACACGCCGCTACGACATTGGACCTTGCCGCTCATACCTTGACCAAGGCCGGTACGAATACCTTCACGATATCAAACGCCACCTTCACGGCCGGCAACATCCACATTGCCCAAGGAACCTTCAGCCAGTGCACCCGTGCGCACAACGCCAGCATGGTCGCCTTCACCCTCGACGATGCGGCCGGGGCCACGTTGGCCCTGGGCGGCTTTGATCTGTCGGTCGGGTCTCTGGCCGGTGGCGGCGCAACCGGAGGAAACGTCAACCTGGACGCCAATACATTGACTGTCGGTGGTTTGAATACCTCGACCACCTACGCCGGCGCGATCTCCGGAACCGGCGGCAATCTGACCAAGACGGGTTCTGGGACGCTCACACTGAAC
Source organism: Thermoguttaceae bacterium (assembly GCA_040772845.1). Classification (GTDB taxonomy): domain Bacteria; phylum Planctomycetota; class Planctomycetia; order Pirellulales; family Thermoguttaceae; genus PWXP01. The sequence continues at coordinate 5,161,811 of JAXGXG010000001.1, read as the reverse complement.
GGAGCCAACACGCTCACCGGCACGGTTCGGGTCCAGGGTGGGATACTGAAGATCGGTCATCATCATGCCTTTGGCGAACACAATACGGCTGTGAGCAAGGTGATTGTTGCCTCGGGTGCTACGGTCGACTTCAACGGGATCGGCGACGCCGCCTATGGCTACACCATTGCCGGGACCGGTGTTGCCGGACAGGGGGCGCTGATCAATACAGGCGCCGCGATCACCCCGGGGACAAAGCAGATATCGAACCTGACTCTCGCCGCGAATGCAACGATCGGCGGGTCGGGCAGCTTCGCGCTGGTTGCCCCAGACCACGATCCGAATACGCTGGATCTGGCCGGTTACACGCTCACCAAATCCGGTTCCAACGTGTTTGGTGTTTCCGACACGACGTTCACGGCCGGGACGATCCATATCGCAGGTGGGACCTTCACGCAATACCGGCAGGCGCACGATGCGAGCATGGTTGCATTCACATTCGCCAACGCTGCCGGCGCAAACCTGGCCTTGGGCGGCTACGATCTGGAAGTCGGTTCCCTGGCAGGCGGAGGATCGACGGGTGGGAGTATCGCCCTGGGCGGCTCCACGTTGACTGTAGGCGACTTGGATACGTCGACCACGTACGCCGGCATCATTTCTGGTTCCGGCGGATTGATCAAGGTCGGCTTGGGCACGCTTACTCTGAGTGGCGATAACACATTCACTGGCGCCATTCACGTCAACGAAGGCATCTTGAAAGTCGGCCATACGGATGCTCTCGGAGCAGACGACACGTCGGTGGCTAAGGTAATCGTCGCCGACGGCGCTACGGTCGACCTGGGCGGAATCATTGACGCCAAATACGGATATACGATTGCCGGCACAGGGGCTCTCGGCACGGGGGCCATCATCAACACGGGCAACCATATCGGGAACAGTACGCTGCAGAGTACCAACATCCAACTGGCAGCCGACGCAATGATCGGCGGGACCGGCAACTTCGCGCTGCTTGCCCAGGACTATGCCGCTACGACATTGGACCTTGCCACTCATACGTTGACGAAAGCCGGCACGAATACGTTCACCGTTGTCAACACGACCTTCAAGGCAGGAACCGTGCGCGTCGCCGAAGGTACGTTTACCCAAGACCGAAGGGCCCACGATGCCAGCATGGTCGCCTTCACCCTCGACGATGCGGCCGGGGCCACATTGGCCCTGGGCGGCTTTGATCTGTCGGTCGGGTCTCTGGCCGGTGGCGGCGCAACCGGAGGAAACGTCAACCTGGGCGCCAATACACTGACTGTCGGTGGTTTGAATACCTCGACCACCTACGCCGGCGCGATCTCCGGAACCGGCGGCAATCTGGCCAAGACGGGTTCTGGAACGCTTGTCCTCGGTGGAGCCAATACCTATAGCGGTACAACCACGATCAGCGACGGCACGTTGCAGGTGGACGGGACGCACACCGGCGGCGGACTCTATTCGGTAAACGGCGGCGGGACACTGGCGGGTACAGGCATCATTGACGCCACGGTAAGTATCGACGCAGGCGGCGTCCATAGTCCCGGCAGCAGCGTCGGGGCGCAAACGGTCAGCAACGAAGTATGGAACTCCGGGGGCGCCTTCCAGCTCGAAATCAACGATGCGACCGGAACCGCAGGCGGACCGAATGGCTGGGACTTGCTCACCATTGATGACGGTAGCGGAACTGGAACCTTGGACATTTCCTCGTTGAGCGCGAGCAGTCCGTTCTCGATCACCCTTGTCTCCCTCGATGCGGCCTCGCAGCCGGGCGATATCGAAAACTTCGTGTCCACGCAGCCTTGCGAGTGGGAATTCGCGACCTTCGACGTTCTCAACGGAGCATTCAGCGCCGATCTGTTCACGATCGACGCTTCGGGCTTCACCAACGATCTTGGCGCCGGGTATTTCACGGTCATCCAGACAACCGGCGGCCTGGCCATCGGTTTTGTTCCGGAGCCGAGCACGCTGCTGATCGGACTGATGGGAATTCTGTTCGCCCTATGCCGACGCCGCCGCTAACCCGTTACATGTGCTTCCGGTCGAGCCAGTCGATGTTCGACAGCGACGCCAAGGCCAACTGGAGCGCGTGAGTTCCCTTCCGGCCGTGGCCTTGTGCTTTGAGGGCCAGGTAGAGTTGGTGGGCCAGCGCCAGACCGGGAAGCGACAGATTCATCCGTTTTGCCTCGTCGAGTGCGATTCCCATGTCTTTGATGAAGTGTTCGACAAAGAAACCGGGGTCGAAGTTGTTCTGAATGATGCGCGGGCCGAGGTTCGAAAGCGACCAGCTCCCGGCCGCACCTGACGCAACCGACTGCATGACCGTTTCCAGATCGAGACCGGCCTTGCATGCGTACAGCAAGGCCTCGCAAACACCAACCATGCCGGAGGCGATCAAGGTCTGGTTGACCATCTTCGCGTGTTGACCGGCGCCCGCTTCCCCCTGCCGGACGATGGTTTTTCCCATGCACTCGAAGCAGGGGCGCAGGGCGTCGACCGCGTCGGCAGGACCGCCGATCATGATGGACAGGCGCGCCTCGCGGGCCCCGACGTCACCGCCGGAAACGGGCGCGTCGATGGCTGAAACGCCCTTTTCTGCAGCCCTCGCGGCAATCTCCATCGCCAGCGACGGCTCGCTGGTGGTCATGTCGACCACCACATTTCCGGCCTTGCAGCCGCTCAATACGCCGTCGGGGCCCAAAATGACCTCTCGCACATCGCTCGGATAGCCGACAATCGTGAAGATCACGTCGGCATCTTCTGCGACAGCCTTGGGGCTGGCGGCCCAGCGCGCTCCCCGATCGAGTAGCCGTTGGGCACGAGCCTGCGTGCGGTTGAATACCGTCGTTTCAAACCCGGCGTCGAGCAAGTGCCCACACATGCTCGATCCCATGACACCGGCGCCAATCCATCCGATGCGGGTCTGATGGGGAGTGACAAGGTTCATATGCAACTCCATCGCTTGGCGGTGAACCAGGCGGCACAAGTTCAGCTATCTTCTGGCCGCCGGTCGAGCGTCGGATGCAGCATACTGAAAGGACGCGCGCCCGTTCGGCACTCGGAGACGGCCTCGCCATGACACAGCGTTACCAACGATCCGTCGGTCGATTCAGGATTTCCGACAGGATGATGGCCTGCCGCAAGTTATCCGGATTGGACAGCATGGCATGGATTCCGGCCGCCGCTGCGCCGGTCGGCATTGCCGTCGATTCCGGCCGTGCGGTTGCCACGGCAGCACTCCCCAGCGCTGCGCGCAAGGTCTCTGCGGCAGGTTCGGAGACAATTGCCGCATCGAGAATGGGTTCCGGCTGACGCTTCGGACTTGCCGGCCGTCTTTGTGGCTCGGGGCGGGGCCGGGAAGCAGGTGGGGGCGGTGCGGGGCCGGTCCGCTGGGCCCTGGCGCGGGCTCTTGCAGCTTCAGCGGCCTGGCGCGCCCGCTCCAGCGCGAGGTCCGCACGCGCCGGCTGCCGGTGCCCGCCGACCTCGGCTCTTACGGCCTGCGGTCCAGGTTGGGGCCGGTCCGGGACCGGGGGCGGCGGCTGTTGCTGCGGCCGTCGTTGTCCTTGAGCGGCTTTGCGAAGGAACTCGCCAATCTCCTCCTGCAAGCCGCCTTGGGCGCGTCCTGCCTGTCCAGGCCGAACCGGGCGTTGAGGCCGTCCCTGCTGCAGCATCTTGCCGACTGCCTGGAACAACCAGACGACAACCGCCACGACAAAGAAGACGATGACGCCAATGACGTCTTCCAAATCGGCCAGAAGTAGCGTCAACTCGTTCATGCTGCGTTCCCCGGCTTTGCGGTGGGCGCGACTCCTGCCTTGGCGATGGAGGTGCGCATTTCCGTGTCAGCCTGGACGTTCCGCAGCTTGTAGTAGTCGAGAATCCCAAGTTGTGCTTCGTGGAACGCCTGGGCGATGGCCTTGGGCACCTCGGCCTCGGCCTGCACCACCTTGGCGCGGTTTTCTTCGATGCCCGCAATCATCTCCCGCTCCTCGGCAACGGCCATGGCTCTGCGGCCCTCGGCATTCGCCTGGGCAACGCGCATATCGGCCTCAGCCTGATCGGCCTGAAGCCGGGCGCCGATGTTTTCGCCGACGTCCACGTCGGCAATATCGATCGAGACAATCTCGAAAGCCGTCTGCGAGTCGAGTCGTCGAGCCAGCACGGTTCGGGAGATACGGTCGGGATTCTCAAGCACTTCGCCGTGCGTGGCGGCGGAACCGATCGCACTGACGATTCCCTCGCCAACGCGGGCGACGATCGTCTCTTCGGTCGCTCCTCCGATCAACCGCTGCAAGTTGGCGCGCACGGTAACCCGCGCCTTGACTTTCAGTTGAATACCGTTCTGGGCAACGCCGTCAAGCGATTCTCGAGGACCACCGCGAGCAGGGCAGTCGATAACTTTCGGGTAGACGCTTGTTTGCACGGCTTCAAGCACATTCCGTCCGGCAAGATCGATAGCCGCGGCATGCTTGAAGTCCAGATCGACAATCTTCGCCTTCTGTGCCGCAATCACGGCACGGATCACCAGCGGGACGTTTCCACCGGCCAAGTAATGGGCCTCAAGCGCCTTCGAGGTAACCCCCTCTTTGTCGCCAATGCCGGCCTGCACAGCCATGATCTTGCTGCGGACGATAACGGCCGGGCTGACCTTGCGGAAGGTCATGCCGAGCAGGTCGAGGATACCGATGCCTGCGCCCGTGGTAAAGGACTGGATCCAGAAGCGGAAATAGGTGGCGAAGACGAAGAATCCCACCAGCGCGATGACCACGACCACGAACGCGCCAACCACAGACAAGATGAACCAGAAGTTCTCCGGCATGGCATACTCCTTCGTTTTTCGGATAAGGTGGGATATCCCAGCCCGCTATTGGGTCCGAGAGACCGACGATGGGGTTTCCTCGCCCCCACGGCCGTATGTATTTATTGCCGGAGTCCACCCGTTTGTCAACCGTGGGGCCCCCGAAATGTTACTCAAAGGGATCTTCAATCGGCCGCCCTAGGGGATCGGGTGCCTCCGGGGAAGGGGCCTCTTCGTCCACTGGCCGTACAACGACCCGATTTCCGCGGACTTCGACAATCCGGACCCTCTGGCCGGCCTCGATTGGCATCCCCTCGCTCACCGCATCGATGGTGCGGCCATCGAGTGCGATTGCGCCGGCCGGTAGCATCGGGCACTTCGCCTCGGCAACCTGGCCGATCATGGACCGGGCCCGCTCTCGTTGCGGATCGACCGGCATGACGTCTTCGCGAGTGGGTGCGGTGAGCAGAACCCGCCGCCCCATGGCGGTATGCGGCCAGTATTTCAAGGCGAGAACCAAGGTGATGGGCAGGCCAAAGATCGAGGCCAGGAGAATCACCATGCCCGTGGTCGCCCCCTGCTGGAATCCCAGCAGAATCCCCCCCAGAATTGCGCAGGCACTCAGGAAACCGAGGATTCCAGCCGACGGGAAGAAGACCTCCAGTACGGCCAATCCCAGGCCAAGGATGATAAGGCACACGGCCCAAATCCAGGGATCCACCACCATCGTAACGCTCCCAACCGGACGGAACAGAAGATGCCGTTTCCGGTCATTGTAGCGAATTGCCGCCAATTACCAAGCCATCGGGGTCAATTCGCCTGCACTTCGCGAACGATCACCCGACTGCCGTGGACTTCCACCACTTCGATGTGCTTGCCGCGGGCAACGGCCTCGCCTTCGGTCAGGACATCGATCAGCAAGTTGTCAAATCGTGCCTTTCCGCCTGGTGTCAGGGGGGTTGTGGTTGTACCGCGTTTTCCCAACAGACTGGCCAGATCTACGACCGATTCCCGTCGACTCAGGTCGATGGCTTCCTCGCCTTCGGGCGGCAAGAGCACGACGTGTCGTAACCCGGGCGTACTGGGAATCCAGCGGTGGGCCAGAATGGCCGCGACCATGGTTCCCAATCCGGCTCCGGCGATGACGAGAATGGACTGCTGGAACCGGGCCATTTGGTACGAATTCTGCGGAACGACAAACGTCTGGCTGGCCAGGACGAGTGACAGGATAATCAGCGCGCCGCCGCCAAGCCCGAAAACACCGAATCCCGGCAGAACGAAGATTTCCAGCAACAGGCAGGCAACCCCCACGAGAAAGAGCAAAACCTCCAACCATTCAACTGTACCGCCAAGAGAGTTCGACCAGAAGAAAAGGACAAAGCAGACCGTCGCCAGAAATCCGCCGATGCCCAGCCCCGGCGTATGCAATTCAAAATAGATCGCAAACCCGCCAATCATCAGAAGAAACATGCTGACGCCCGGCGCAGCCAAGGCGTCGACGAGCTGGTCGGCCCAGCTTGGGGCAACCAGATGCGGGTCGTCCTCCAGGGCGAAATGCTGCTTCAGTTCAGCGAAACTCTCAACCTCTCGTGTCGCCAGTCCGAAGTCGACGGCATCGCGGCCACGAGTTCGAAACGGCGCGCCGGGGATCGTTACTACCTCCCCCTTCGTCCAATCGCCCGACTGATCAGCAAGCTCCTCCTCACTGAAATACTCCACCAGATTCAACCGGCGGCATTGGTAGACCACGAGTTCCGGATCGATGATTGCCGCAGGCAACGACCACGAACGTCCCTTGGCCGGGGCCAGACTCTCGCGCACCGTCCGTCGCGCTTGCTCGATCTCGCGTTCGGTCGGTTCGTACGCGCCGGAGCCGCCCAGTACGGCATCGGGATGCACAAGCACCTGGTCGCAGGCGAGCGCAATCAGGGCCGCATCGGCCAGTGCCTGATGCGGCACATAGGCCACGGTGCGGATCTTTCCCGAATCCTGGGCTGCCAGGTAGTTTGCCAGGTCCATGCTGTCGGCCAGAGAACCGCCGGCACTATCGATCCATAGGCATACGAAGTTCACGTCACGGTCTCGCCTGGCATCGTCGATCAACCGCTGCACCTGCCGAGTCAAATCGGCGTGGATCGGTTCTTTGATGTTGATCTGGATAGCGCGCCACTGCCCCCCCAGCGACGGGTCGAGCAGAAGTGCGTCCGCCGGCAAGTCCAAGGCCGCGGCCACCTCGCGGCGATCGGTCGCCAGATAGTCGATCAGACCCAACGATCGCGCCTTGCGCCCGCTCAAGCGGCCCGGCTGCTCGGCAGGGAACAGGACCTCGGTCGATTCGATGGTCCGCGTCTTGCGAATTGTCTCAAGCTCGTCCGGCAGAATGTACTCGCGGCCTAATTCGGTCTCGGCGCGCAGCACTTCGAGTTTCGGATCGAGCAGCCCCAACGCAACGGCCACCGGAATGGTCCTGCGCCGCTCGGCAATCTTCCGGTAAACACTCAGACGGGTCTCGTCGATCAACTCATCGTCGACGCCTGCCGGCCCGAGCTCGGCGCCTGGCGCCATGATGATCTCGTCGCACGCGATGGCTGCCAGAACGGCATGACCTTGAACCGTCTGGGGTAGATAGGCAACCGTGGTCGCCCGATTGAGTTCCTTGCCGGACAGATACTCGGCCAGCCCGTGCGCGGTAAAGAAGTCGCTGCCGCGCCCGAATTCCTGCCCGTCGCGTGGCACGTAGAATTCGAAAATCAGGATCGGTCGCGCCTTCCGATCGACTGCCTGGGCAAGGGCCCGCGCCGCGAACCGCTCGACTTCCTTGCGGGTTCGGTCGTCGATCGGCAGCGTCAGCCGCATGGTAGCGCCGAAGCGGGCTTCGCCAGGCTCGGACACATCGGCCGCCGAACGGGGGGTGGCAAATGACGCCATCATGCAGGCTGCCGCGACAGCCAATGCAAGCTGCCGCTTCGCCAGTTTCAATAGCCCATGTTTCCTCATTGGGAGCAGTTCTCCTGGAGTCCTGCTTGCGGCCGGCCCACCCTGGCCGCCGAAGAGACGCGCACCTGCAAGAATTATAGCCTTCGCACGCCGAAACGGTCAATTTGCCCCCAATCGACATTCCGGTTTATCCTTCATCGGCCACCCGACCACCAAACTGCGGATATGACGATCCGACCACGAGTGCCCCGGTGGTCTGGACACCTGGAATGGGCCATACTGATTTGGAGCGTAACGGCTCGATTCGGAAACGAGGGGCTTCCGTATCCAGGTGCAGATTGCTTTGGCCGATGGACGGCACGGCGGTGTGTGCGTGCATCGAAGCGGTCTGCCCATGAAAACGGAGAAACCGGATGTCTCGAGGCAACTTGCGATCTGTCGGACGCAGCCGCAACGGTCGCCCTTTACGCAACGGCGCGCGATGCGCTCGGGCAGATCGACGTATTGGTGAACAATGCCGGTTTCAATCCGGGGAAGAACGCCGTGGTGGATACCAGCACCGACCAGATGGACGCGTCGTATGCCGTCAATTTCCGGGCTGCGTTCCTGCTCTGCCGCGAAGCGATGAAGGAAATGAGCGGTCGGAGAGATGGGCATATCCTGAACGTGATCAGCAGCCTTGCCCGGACCAGTGCCACGAATTACTCGGCCTACTGTTCGCTCAAGCATGCCCTGCACGGCTTCACGCAATGCCTGATCAAAGAGGCGCGGCAGGTGGATGTGAAGGTGACCGGCGTCTATCCCGGCGGGACCGATACCGACTTCCGGTCAGAACAGCGGCCCGACTACTTGCTGCCCAGTTCTGCCGCACAGATGATCGTGCAGTGCATCAAGGCCCCGGACGATGTTGTGGTCCACGAACTGGTCTACCGCCCCATGATCGATTCCAATTTCTGAGGCGACAACAGGCAAAATGGCCGCACGGGCCCCCGAGAGCAGGTCCCGCGCGGCACTGAGATGTGCAATCATAAAACGCCAGGCTTTTGCGCGAGATTGAACGCGCCAAGCGTCCCAGAGCAACGATACATCCGTCGGGTAGTGAATATTGGATTCCACCACGGTCGTGTCCGTCCGGATGACGTCCGTACTGACCGTTTCCTGCGCAACGTGTAATCGCCGCTGCGTCCTTCCCAAGCGTTTTGGGAAATACGGCCCGACGCTCCACCCGACGAAAACCCGGCCGATCGCGTTCCGACGACCGCCCTACAAGGACCCTCCGAACGGAGTGTCTCAGGGAAACCGGCCGGGAGCGTTCGATTTGCTGGGATTCACGCACTACTGGAGTCGCTCCAGGAAGGGCAACTGGATGGTGAAGCAAAAGACGGCGGCCAGTCGATTCACGCGGGCCATCAGGAAGGCGGCCCAATGGCGCCGGGCGAACCGGCATCGTCCGATTGCCCAACAGCACGCGAAACTATGCCAGAAGCTTCGCGGCCACTTCGGCTACTACGGAATCACGGGCAACATCTTTGCGTTGAACCGTTTCCGTTCCCGAGGTGCGTCGTGTCTGGCGGAAGTGGCTCCAGTCGCCGCAGGCGGAAGAACCGCCCGCCTTGGAGCTGGTTTGCCAGACTACGAGTGCGGTGTCGGATACCGAATTCGGTGGCCGTCCACTCGATGTGTCGTAAGCGAAGCGAAGGTGTCACTTGAGCAGCCGTATGCGGTAATCCTGCACGTATGATGGTCTGTGAGAGCCCCGGCTAACCAATCGCCCGGGGCCACCCGGCCCAAGAGCCCGAACACCTCTCTCGTGCGCCGCCGCATCACGTGTCCTTCCGTTTCTCCATTCCGCCAGTCCCGAAGGGACGTACCTAAACCAGCCCGGGGTGGAGCCGATGCGAGCGGTGCGAGCAACGCGCAACCCCGGGTTCGCACCATAGAAATCCCCCCAAGCCCAACGGGCTGGCCCTGGACGCTCCTCGCATCCTAACCACCCCAGTTCGCGCGTTCCCGATTTCCCAACTCCGATCGGCGATACCTTGCGTCCTCGTGCTCGAAATCGTAATCGTCTTTGTATTTCCCTCTGTTCCCTCTGCTTCCTCCTGTTCATTCGCATCTTCGTCTTCGTGTTGGCGTCAATCGTGACTCAATTCAGAAGACGAACAGGAGGCCGCAAAGCACATTAGAGCAAGAACACCCTCGCCCGTCTGCCGGCCTTTCATCCGTGGCGGGATTCTTAACGGACCCACTCGCTTGCGCTTCGAGCTTGTACGCGCTCGCGCGTCCCCCCTACAAGCACGCAGCGCGAGCAAGTGGATCCGGCGTTTCGGGCGCCTCGTTTCCGGTCCTTAACAGACCCACTCGCTTGCGCTTCGAGCTCGTGCGCGTTGGCGCGTCCCCCCTACAAGCACGCAGCGCGAGCAAGTGGATCCGGCGTTTCGGTCCTTGCAATTACCGCTTTCTGGCCTACACCGCATCCTAACCACCCAGTTCGCGCATCCCCGATCTCCCAACTCCGATCTGCGATCTCCGACACCTTGTGTCGCTACGGCACAATCCGGATGTCAGGTTCGGCGGCGATGGCTTCTTCCAGATACGGCAAGTAGGACGACGCCACGTCGCCCAGCCGCCGCGCCGTACCATGCTGCCGAAACCGCGCGAATCGCGCCCGGATGACGCCCCCCGGGCCCTGCTCGCCCTCACCGTCCGCCAGGCGAACCGCCGCAGGCTGTACATCCGGCGTCCACGGCAGCAAGGGCGGCTCGTCGTACGAGCATTGAACATCCGGCTGCCCGTTGAGAATCCTCGCCAGCGAGGCCAGCCCGCAACGGCCGGCGCCAATGCCGAGAATGATGGATTGCGTCATAGAAAACTCGCGTTCATCTCATATCTCCCACATTGGGCCACACGGCGCGAGAGTCTCCCCGGCCTGCGTGCGTGCTGCTGCGGACGCTTCACCCGCCATGTTACCATGGCCGGCGCATGACTCGGGGTCGGTATGGGTCGCTAGCCCTTTACCATACGGCTCTTTCATCCGCTACTCCCCGCCGGTTTTGACCAGCACGAGCTTAGGTGTCTTGTCCTTGTAGAATACGTCTCCCGTGTCCATGTCTTCCACATGACTGAATTCCAAAGAATCACCCTTGATCGTGTAGACCGGCCATGCGTTTCTGGTCATCCTCTTTCCTTTGGGAACGATGGGCGCGATGTACACTTTATCGCCCTTGACCACATACTTAGTCTCAGTCCGCTCTTTGGTTGCTGGATCTTCGCAGTAGCACTTCCCGTCCTCGAACGTGAGAGACAACCCTTCCCCGGCATACGTCCCGTCCATTAACTTCCCTCCTGATTTGGCGTTCTTAGCCGAATCGTCGCCTGCCGCGAAATCAGCCACCGTCTTCTTTTCTTCGGCAGTAAGCCGGTTCACGATCTTCGTACCAACATCGTATCCCCAGAGAAGGTAGATGTGCCGTGTGTATCCGAGCCAGAAGAACCTACTATCGTATCCGACTGAACGGACCACCTGATCCGCATCGTAGTGAAAGTCCACCGTTATCACTTCTTCGGTCTTTGGTATAGGCGGACGCTTTGGGGAGTCTCCAACCACGAAATCGTCCCTTTGCAGCAATTCCTTCATTGCCGCATTGATCTCGGCCGCTTCCGATCCCCGGCAGCGTTGAAGCTGCTTGACGATCATCTTCTTCCCACGAACCAGAGGAGACCAAATGTAGTTGCCTCCTATGCCGTCAGGAAAGTAACCTCGCGCCCAGACTATGAGTCGCGCCAGTTTGTCGCGCTGTCCAAAGGAACGCAGCCGCTCCTCAATCTCTTCGCCGGGATGGTAAAGGAAGGGATGCGCGATTGCTATTCGGTCGGTCTCCCCCGCGTGCCGGTAATTGTGGTACACCGGGATTACCAGCATCCTTTCTATTCCTCGGTCCCGATCGAGGTCGTTTCGCTCCAAATAGAGGACGTTCGGATCGTCTTCTATGATCCAAACAGGTGGAAGTTGGGACATATCGCATTCTTCTGGGGCCCTCTCGGACGCCTCAGCGCAGCCTAGCGTGCAAAGCGCGAGGAGCAACCCCGCGCACCGACCGATTTCCTGGAACATAAGCATGTATTATTCTCCGATCTCAGGCTCCATCCTTCTCAATTGTTCCCCCAGCGAGCACGCCACCGATCTACCCATACTCTGGTCCGGTTTTCTGCCAGGATAAAGTCATCCTTAAAGTCAATGGCATCGTCGGGCATGGGACCCTCTCCGAGTTTGGCTCTGACTGTCGGCCCAACGTGCCCCCAACCGTAAAGTGAGCCAGCCCCGGCCGCCCCTATAAGCATTGACCACGGGCCGATGGCGGCACCGCCACATAATCCAATCTTTGCCCTCTTTTTGGCCTCATCCCAGTTCCACGCTTTCCATCCTTGCTTACGGTGCGAATAGTAATCCTGCATGTCATGCATGGCCCTTTCGAATGCATTTTTATCGTGATTAATTAGCGCCGCTAGAAGCAAGGCTTCGGCTTCTTCCAAGGTCTGGAAGTGAAGCCAAGTGTAACGGGGATTCTCCGGGTGCGTCCAGCCCGTATCTTCTTTGGTGTAATCGAAGAAACCGTCAGGGTTGAAAAAATCGCTGTGGCCGAAATCTCGCTGTATTTGATTGGGTAGCCAATTGCCATTTGTACCAGTGCCGGCTCCCCAAAGGCCCGTGGAGTCTGTCCCACCCGTCGCCACATTCCCAACATAGCGAGACGTGTTCCCGTCCTTTCCCGCAAACCCGATCGGGTCTTCGCTCATCCAACGGCCAGTTGTTGGATCGTACCAGCGATGGAGGTTGTTCTGGAGACCGGTCGCTTGGTCCAGGGCACGGGCGGTGAAGGCAAACAGGCAATCGACGGTGGGGTTGGTCTGAGACTGAAGGTTGCCGTAGGCGTCGAAGGTGCGATGGTTGACGACGGTGGTAGCGTCGGTGGCGGAATCGTAGGCGGCCAAGTCGCGGATGGTGCCCTGATGGTCGCCGAGCGGCCAGACAATATCGCCGACAACGGTCGGATCGGTTACCTGTTCGTCGGCCATGAGCTGGTCCACGGCGGCTGGGTTCCAAAGATATCGGTGCGAAAGGTGGCCGATCGTGAGCGGGTCGGCCGGGTCATCGCTGGGGGCGAGGGCGCGGTCGAACTGTAACGCGATCTGATTTCCATCGTATGCGAAGCGAGTGCGGGTGTCAATCTGACCGTCGGCGTCCAGGTCCACGTCGCGGCCGATCCAGCGGTTCTCGGTGTCATAGAGATAATCGACCTCGCGGGTGGCCGGGTCGCCGTAGAGGTCGTAGTCGGTGACGTGGCTGAGGCGATTGCGATGGTCCCAGGCGTAGGTGGTCGCGTCCGTATCGCCTGCATCAAGAAGGCCGTTGGCGTTGACATCGATGAACCGGGCCGTGCGATTGCCTTCGGGGTCGTACAAATAGGAAAAAACGCCGTCGAAGAGGAGTTGGTTGTTGGGCCCGGTGAGGTACGCCACGCCGTTTGCCGTGACACGGTTGCCGGCGGCATCGTAGGAATACGCTTCGGACGCAGCCCAAGAGACATGAACCACGAAAGACACGAATCACACGAAAGTTGCCGCCCTCAACTCTTTCTCTGTTCCCTCCGCTTCCTCCTGTCCATTCTCTTCTTTGCATTGGACCAATCATGACTCACATCAAAGACGAACAGAAGCCCGCAGAGGAAGCAGAGAAAGAACGCTGATGCCGTGCCTGCCCGTGGCTTCTAACCAACCGTGTCCGGGCGTCCCCGACCTGCCATCATTTCGGTGTCCGAGGCCTCTCCCGTCCATCCGTGTTCCGTCCGTGTTTCATCCGTGGCTCGTCAACCAACCCCCGCAGCCTCCATATGCCCCGTTCTTCTTTGCGTCTTCGCGCCTTGGCGTCTTTGCGTTAAGCGTAGTGGCCGCCACGAGGTGGCGGTGGACCAGACTTCAACGCAAAGCCGCGAAGCCGCAAGGACGCAAAGAGGGGAGTAGGAAGAGCCGAAGATCGCCAAAGAAGGTACGAACCTTCTCCCGCCCGGTGCTCTGACTCGCCCGACATGTCAATATTGGACCTGTCCCGTTTAATTGCCCCCCGCCGGTTTTGACCGGAGCTTTCTCTGCCCCCAAGATTCCTCCTCCAAAGTGCAAAGTGCAAGCCTGACCCCGACTTTCTCTATAGCCTTTTCAAAAACCGCACCCCGCGGTCGCGCTCCCGGTGCGCGCCCGCTCACAAATCCGCCCTTTCCCTATGGAAGCTTTAATTCACGCTCGCTGACCCCAAGATTCCCATCCCCCGGTGTGCCTGCTACTGGGGCATCTTCTTCTTTCTCATTAAACTCAATGCTTGCGTATATCTCACATTTCGGAAGACATGTCTGCAATTCCCGGCATCCCTCCGCAGTTACATCTGTATAAGACAGGTCTAGTCTTTTCAAGGAAGACAGCGTCTTCAGGTGCTGCAATCCAACATCACTTACTCGAGTGTTCGCAAGGGAGAGATACGTGAGTCTGTCGTAGTGAGCAAGATACGATAGTCCGCCATTTGACACGTTAGTATTCGCCAGGTCAAGAACGCGCAACGGCCAGTTGCGGTTCATGTTTGCAAGCCCGAAATCACCGATGTCATTGTCACTGAGATACAGGTTTTCAAGTCGGCGAGCTGGACGAAGAGTTTCGATGGTGCGTTCCGTAATGGATGTTGAGCACAAGCCGATCTCGCGCAGGCTGCCGAGTGCTGCTAACTGCGCGATAGCGTGATCTCCGAATGCCGCTCCCGCAAGCCACAATGCCTGTATTGCTCGCAAATCGGCAAGCAGCGATACATCGATTGGCGATGGATAGGACGATATTTGGTTTGTGGTACCACCTCGGCTCGTGCCCTCTTGGTGGCAACTCAATAGTTCCCCCCCATCGCTCATAATGAAGGCGTCTCCGGAAGATATCTCGACATACGTCACATCATGCCAGAAGTCGCGGCCGAACCAGCCCGTGTCGGGTGGGCATTCTACGGGAAATATGTCAGGGCGTTCATAGCCCAACTGCGACTGAAACTGGTACTGCGTGTCATACAGCACAGAGCATCCTCTGGCAGCTTGTATTGCCTGCACCGCACAGCGTTGCCTTTTGGCGTCTGCTATTGCATGGCTCAGCCAAACCAATGCACCCACAAGCCCAAGAAGCAAAGCGATAATGGCGAGGAATTGACCGAGGCCGTAACAATTCCAGTGTTGTGTGCCATCAACGGAAGCAGCTTTCGGAGCTGCCCTACATCGAAATACCATCATAGCGTCCACCCAGATGACGGGTAATTCTGATTGAACAGCTTTAAGGCGCTCAGTAAACAGTTCCGGTGGTAGACTTCAGTTTTCTTCTGACTGATTTGCAGTGTCAATCCGTCAAGTCCTTCTCCAGAAGCTCTCGTACCACCAATACTGTAGCGCCACGTAGCGCAATCCAGCAACTCGACATTCCCATTGCTATTGCGCCACATGACACCAACCAGGATTTCGAAACGTTCCCCTCCGATTATGGTTCTGTGCTTTTGGTACGTCCTCAAAGTAAAAGCGCAACGTGCAGAAACCTCCTTCGCATTTACTGTCCCAGTCGCGAGCATACCTCCTCCCGGCCATGCGATCGGTACGCCGCCATACTGCGGGTGAGCCCAGAAAGGTGAAACCTTGCTCTTGCTGGCGTAGTTGGCTGCAACCGTAAACCCGGATGCCTGGGTAGGTACTCCGTATACGTCAACGTATCCGGAACGCCCCCTTATTTGAACCGCGACGACAAGTCCGAGCAATTCACGCGAGTCAGTTGCTCTGTACGTTACATTGAAGAGAGGCCCTATTTCAAGGGGCATCCCACGACCGAAGATCGGAATCGGACCGTTCAACTCGCCATATTCTGGACGCGTCGACTTGATTGCCAAGGAGCTTATCCGGAACTCTCCGTTCTCGCCTCGAAGAACCAGAAAATGTGGCACTACGCTTGATTGCATGGCTTCTGCGTAGTAGTAATCAATGTCAGGCACGTCGACACCGAACACATGTTGGCCCCACTTCCAAGCTTTGATATAGGCTTGATCCACCGCTGAGAAGTCTGCGATATTAAACGTGCGTTCTTCCCCAGTATAATCGTTGCGAATAGTGACTCTGCCTCCATCAACGCGTACTAGTACACCCTCAATAATCAGAAAACCATTGGGCTTCGTAAAGGAATATAGTCCGCTTGGATCCACCGCATTCACTGGCCCATTGCCGACATACGCATACAGATTCTCGTGCCTACCCTCGAATCCAACCGGATCTTCGCTCATCCAGCGGCCTGTCGTCGCGTCGTACCAACGGTTGAGGTTATTCTGGAGACCGGTTGTTTCGTCAATGGGACGGCCGGTGTAGGCGAAGAGACAATCGACGGCGGGGTTGGTCTGGGATTGGAGTTTGCCGTAGGCGTCGAAGGTGCGGTGGTTGACTACCGTGGTGGTGTCGGTGGCGGAATCGTAGACGGCCAGGTCGCGGATGGTGCCCTGATGGTCGCCGAGCGGCCAGACAATATCGCCGGCAATGTCGGGATCGGTTACCTGTTCGTCGGCCATGAGCTGGTCCACGGCGGCTGGGTTCCAGAGATATCGGTGCGATAGGTCTTCTTGCGTGAGCGGGTCGGCCGGGTCGTCGGTGGGAGCGATGGCGCGGTCGAACTGCAACACGATCTGATTGCCATCGTACGCGAACCGGGTCTGGCTGTCAATCTGCCCGTTGACGCCTAAGTCCACGTCCCGGCCGATCCAGCGGTTTTCGGTGTCGTAGAGATAATCAATCGCCCGGGTGGCAGGATCGCCGTACGCGGCGTAGTCCGTTACGCGAGTGAGCCGGTTGCGATGGTCCCAGGCGTAGGTGGTCGCGGCCGTATCGCCTGCATCAAGAAGGCCGTTGGCGTTCACATCGATGAACCGGGCCGTGCGATTGCCTTCCGGGTCATAGAGGTAGGAAAAAACGCCGTCGAAGAGCAGTTGGTTGTTGGGGCCGGTGAGGTAGGCGGCGCCGTTGGCCGGCCCCTTTACCTGTCTCCACGACAACCGCCAGCCCTGAAACGGCGCGAGTTTCGTTACCTGCAAACCAAATCGGCCGCAGCCCAAGAGACATGAACCACGAAAGACACGAAACACACGAAAAGAGAGTGAAAATCGAACAGGAGGCCGCAGAGGAAACGGAGACGTTCCGTGCAATGACGAATGTCGAGAGTCAAATGACGAAAGAAGCCCGAAATCTCAAATCGACGCTTCCCCCTCCGCGCTCGCGCCCTTCCGCTCCCATCTTCCAACTCCCAACTCCCAGCTTCCGTTTCCGCCAGCGCGTCCCGATCTCCCATCTCCGATCTCCCATCTCCGATCTTCACCGGAGGGCTCGCGCCCTTCCGCTTCCACCTTGATCGCGAATCGTCGATCGATGCTCCCAGTCGTGAACCTTCCAGGCGGAATCGACTCGGAGAGTCGAGCGACGAAGATGGGGGGGGGAGGGGAGGAGTCTCGGCCGCGCAAGACCTTCGATTACGAGTACGAGCACCGCTATCGCTGAGCACGAGTGCGAGTACGAGTACGAGTGGAAGGTTCGTGCCAGCCACCATTCCTTTCTCTGCGTCCTTCGTTTCCTCCTGTTCGTTCTCTTCTTTGTCTTCGCGTTGTAGTCAATCGTGTCGCAATTCAGCAGACCAGCAGGAGACCGCAAACGACATGAAGCAAGAACGCCCTCGCATGCCCGTTCATGTTCCATCCGTGGTTGGGTCCTTAACGGACCCACTCGCTTGCGCTTCGAGCTTGTACGCGCTGGCGCGTCCCCCATACAAGCACGCAGCGCGAGCAAGTGGAATCCGGCGTTTTGGTCCTTGCTTCGCCGCGGCGAAGCCGCCTATGGAGTGCGGGAACTTGTTACCGCTTTCTGGTCTACAGCCGCCCGCAAACACCCCAGTTCGCGCGTTCCGATCTCCCAACTCCGATCTGCGATCTCCGACACCTTGCGTCCCCGACGTTCGTAGTTCCGCCTTCAGCCGGCTTGCCCAGTATCGCCCAAGACAAGAACCACGAAAGACACGAAACACACGAAAAGAGAGTGAAAATCGAACAGGAGGCCGCAGAGGAAACGGAGACGTTCCGTGCAATGACGAATGTCGAAAGTCAAATGACGAAAGAAGCCCGAAATCTCAAATCGACGCTTCCCCCTCCGCGCTCGCGCCCTTCCGCTCCCATCTTCCAACTCCCAACTCCCAGCTTCCGTTTCCGCCAGCGCGTCCCGATCTCCCATCTCCGATCTCCCATCTCCGATCTTCACCGGAGGGCTTGCGCCCTTCCGCTTTCACCTTGACCGCGAATCGTCGATCGACTCTCCCAGTCGTGAACGTGCCAGACGGAATCGACTCGGAGAGTCGAGCGACGAGGATGGGTGGGGAGAGCCGGGGAAATCCTTGTACGGCCAGGGTCGAGCGTGGCTGAAGAGACGAAAACGGTGATGAATCACCGTACTCCATAAGACGATAACGCGTGGGTGAACCCGAATGTCGAGACATTCGGAACCACCCACCCTACGATCGACTCGGAGAGTCGAACGACGAGGATGGGCGGGGCGGGGAGGAGTCTCGGCCGCGCAAGACCTTCGATTACGAGTACGAGCACCGCTAAAGCTGAGCACGAGTACGAGTACGAGTACGAGTGGAAGGTTCGTGCCAGCCAACATTCCTTTCTCTGCGTCCTTCGTTTCCTCCTGTTCGTTCTCTTCTTTGTCTTCGCGTTGTAGTCAATCGTGTCGCAATTCAGCAGACCAGCAGGAGACCGCAAACGACATCAAGCAAGAACGCCCTCGCATGCCCGTTCATGTTCCATCCGTGGTTGGGTCCTTAACGGACCCACTCGCTTGCGCTTCGAGCTTGGCGTGAGCCGCAGGTGTTGTTGGCTCAGTCATTGAAAACGGTGAGATTTTACCGAGAAAGGAGTAACGGATGAAATCGAATCCTACCCGTGCGGGTCCAAGCCGGTACGGAAATCTTCCCTCGAACCTCGAAAGAGGGTATGCAGCCAGCGTCGGGAGGTAACGAACGGCGACGAAGGGGCCAGGGGAAGACAGTCCGGGAGGCGTCACGTTTCGGCTGGGCTGGTGGGCCAATCCCCCAAGCAGGCTGAAGCCTTGGGAGTTCGATTCAACTCCTTCGCGTATCGAGACTTGGTTACGGTGCGCGGACCAGCAAAGTGACTGGTGGGGTCGCCTGGACAAAATGGCTGACAACACTGACCGGTGAAAGTCCTACTTCGTCCGCCCCGAGGCGACTCGCGGCGGTAACGCCAATCTATAAGCCTCTGGCGAAATGAGCGGCGAATGCGATGGAACAAGGGAGGCGCCTGGCCTCGCTTGTGAAAGGATGGCAGCTCTTCCGGAGTAGTCGGGAGTCGCACCGTGCGGCTGGCGGCGAAAGGAAGGACCGATGGAAAGCAATGACGATTCGCGGAAGACAGGGAGGAAGTTAGCCCGACGATTGCGACCGCAACAGGTCTGCCTGTTCCTCTTTCAGGAAACCCGTCCCGGCTAAGGAACGCCTTCAAACGCTTTTTTTTTGCGAGGAATCATTCGACTGAGCGATCCACAGGATCAGCAAGAGGACGCAAATTGGCAAAAGGAAAGAGAAAGATCCATAGCCTGACGGGAAGAATCACTCCCAAGCTGGTGTACGAAGCCTGGCGGGCCGTGCGGCGAAATCGCGGCGCGGCGGGGGTCGACAAGGTTAGCATCCAGAGGTTCGAGAAGAACCTGAACGCCAACCTCGACCGGTTGATGCGGGAACTCAAACAGAGGACGTATCAGCCTCTGCCCGCCAAACGGGTCTACATCCCCAAGGACGTCAAGCGAACGAAGTTTCGCCCGCTGGGAATCCCGGCAGTCCGGGACCGGGTAGCGCAAGAGGTGCTTCGGTGCCTGTTGAGCCCGATCTTCGAGGCGAGGTTTCACGATCATTCCTTCGGCTTCCGACCTGGACGCAGTTGCCACGACGCGGTGGAGAAGGTCTTGGAAATCAGCCGGCAAGGGTACCGGTATGTACTCGACGCCGACATCTCCGGTTTCTTCGACAATCTCTCCCATGCCGCGATCATGCGGGAACTGTGCGACGTGGTCGCCGACGGGAACATCCTGCAACTGGTGGAGAAGTTTCTCAAGGCCGGAGTGATGGAGGGCGGCAAGATCCGTCCCACGGATGTCGGCACGCCACAAGGCGGTGTCGTCTCACCATTGCTGGCCAACATCGCCCTGAACGTGCTCGATCGGCACCTTCACGAGCACGGCTATCGCTTCGTGCGGTACGCCGACGACTTCGTGGTGCTCTGCCGTAGCGAGCACGAGGCCAAAGAGGCACGGGCATTGGTCGAGCAACTTCTCGCGGACCAACTCGGGCTCGCCTTGAGCCCGGAGAAGACGAAAGTGACGAGGTTCCACGAAGGGTTTATCTTTCTGGGCTTCGACATCAAGTCGCGGTTCGTGAGGATGCGAGCCAAGTCGGTGGAGAACTTCAAAGCGAAGGTCCGCGGGATTACCCAACGCAGCCATAACCTGGATGCCGAGGTCATCGTGCGACTAAACCGCGTGATCCGTGGCACGGCGAACTATTTCGCTACGCCTTGGTCGCACTGCGGCGATGCATACCGCAGCTTGGACCGCTGGATCCGCATGCGACTGCGGAGTATGAAATACAAGCGAAAATCGCCGAAGGACAACCCGCGATTCCGCTTGAAATACTTCAGACGAATGGGCCTCCTCTCCCTGAGCGACTTGCGTGCCGCTCGCATAGGAGGATAGCTTGGTTCCCCCACAGGGGCCATTTCCTCGGGACCGCCCGGTGCGGGAAATCCGCACGCCGGTAAATATGAGGAACGGACCTCATTGCGATAACGGGGAGGGAGTGGCTACGGCCACTCCCTTACCCGCTTACGCGCTGGCGCGTCCCCCATACAAGCACGCAGCGCGAGCAAGTGGAATCCGGCGTTTTGGTCCTTGCTTCGCCGCGGCGAAGCCGCCTATGGAGTGCGGGAACTTGTTACCGCTTTCTGGTCTACAGCCGCCCGCAAACACCCCAGTTCGCGCGTTCCGATCTCCCAACTCCGATCTGCGATCTCCGACACCTTGCGTCCCCGACGTTCGTAGTTCCGCCTTCAGCCGGCTTTTCCAGTAGTATCGCCCAAGACAAGAACCACGAAAGACACGAAACACACGAAAAGCAGAGCGGATATCGAACAGAAGGCCGCAGAGGAAACGGAGACGTTCCGTGCAATGACGAATGTCGAGAGTCAAATGACGAAAGAAGCCCGAAATCTCAAATCGACGCTTCCCCCTCCGCGCTCGCGCCCTTCCGCTCCCATCTTCCAACTCCCAACTCCCAGCTTCCGTTTCCGCCAGCGCGTCCCGATCTCCCATCTCCGATCTCCGAACTCCGACTCCCCCTCCGCGTCAGCGCGTCACTAGCAACTAGAAACTAGAAACTAGCAACTTCCCCTCTGACACCTGTCACCTGTCACCTGACACCTCCTTCGCGGTATTTACATCGGCCACGAAGTATGGTAGGGTGACGGCATACTCTGACGCCACTATAGACAGGGGCCTGTGGGCAGCGTAAGGCCGAACAGAAGACCTGAATAGGGGTGGTATACCGGCATCGTAAGCCCGGCCACCTGACGCGCGGATGCGATTGGCGAGACTGATACTTTCGCCCGCAAAACCGCACGCAGGTGAGGCGGCGTGTGTGGAACAGCGTGCGGAGGGCGTTCCTATCTGGACGTCCTTCTCAGCGGCGGCCCCAACGCGAGGGTTCCGCCGTACGGAGTGAGGGATCCTTGCCCATTAGTGGCACAGGATCGGCCCCGTACGGTCTGCTACTGCGTCGCATAAAGCCGGCGGAATAGGACCGATTGGCAACGTAATTCCTCGGGCAGTTTTTGGCAGCCTAAGACCAGCGTCGGAGATGCAGGCACCCTCGGGTCGCATAAGACCACCCGTCGCAGAAAATGGTTCTGCGTCGAACCGTGGAAGGACTGCGCCCAATGGGCCTCCGTAAGCCGGCCCTTTCTGCTGTAAGTCCTTTTGAAATAACAGGTTAGCGAAACAGTGGGCGTTTTCGCTCACCTATTTGCGAACACCGCCTGAAAAACACTGTTCGACAATATCCAACTCCTTGCCACACAACAGGTTACAACCCGTTTTTCGGCCTCGGACGCCGAGTTTTGCCACACGCGGAAATCGCGCGTAACCCCAATGACAACAACGGTTTAAGGTAATCGGCCACCTGTTGTCGAACAGTCGAACAGGGCCAAGGGCGTGCGACAATTCCGGGCCTGTTCGTTTATGGCGTCGCACGACTCTCCGAGTCGTGAATGTTTCGGACGGAATCGACTCGGAGAGTCGAGCGACGGAGCCGTCCGGTTGGTTTGCGCGCGGGGACCGGAGGGCTTGCGCCCTTCCGCTTTCAACTCCCCACCCCCGCGTCAGCGCGTTACTGTCAACTGACGACTGACAACTGTCAACTGTCAACGAGCACCGCTAAAGCTGAGCACGAGCACGATACGGAAGACCGCCTGAAGGCGGAACTACGAACGGGGCGAGCGTGGTTCAAGAGACGAAAACGGTGATGAATCACCGTACTCCATAAGGCGATAACGCGTGGGTGAACCTGAATGGGCGTCATCGTGTCGCGGACTTCGACTTCCGATCTCCGATTGGTCGCGAGTGGGCGCTACTACTTGGTTGGCCCGGCAGCGGACGGGGATTCGTCAATGAAATGCGGGGTGATGCTGTGCTGGACGGGCCAGGTGGCGCGGTAGGCGTCCTGGTAGAGGCCGATCTGCCCGAAGGGGATGGGCCGGAAGCCGAAACGGCGGTAGACGGGTGAATCGGCCTGGAGTTGGAAATCCCGCTTCTTCGCATCGACGAAGCCGGGATCGGCGGCAAAGGCCACATTGTTGAGCCACTGGTTCACACCGCGATCGCGAATGGCAAACGCGCCGCAGTCGACGGCCGCGTTCCGCCATACGAAGTTGCGGTCGGCGTCTTCCGCCATGGTTGCAAGACTCGGATAGCGCGTGCTGAACGGCGGTGAGGTAATGTCCATGCCGCTCGCTTTTACCGCCTGCTCGACCCGCCCGGGAAGGCGTTCCTGCCAACGTTTCTCTCCCCAGGGCGAGAAACTCAGAGCGTACTTGCAGTCGATGAACAGGTTGTTCTCGGCGATGTTGTTCTTGCCGCCGTGGATCTGGATCGCGCCGAACCGGCCTCCGGCCGCCCGGTAGAAGACGTTGCCGGTCATGAGCACGTCGCTAATGAAATCGTCGAGCCGGATGCCAGCCTGCCCTGCGACGTCGTGCCCGCTGCCGATGTGATGCCAGAAGTTGTTCCGAATAACGATTCCCCGATAGGTCGGATTTCCCCACAGATCGATTCCGGCCTGGTCGTCCGATTCGTACACGACGCTATGGATTTCGTTCCACTCGATCGCATGTTCGTAGCCCTCGATCCGCATGGCGTGATGCGGCGAATCGTGGAACAGGTTATGCGCGATGCGGCCGCCGACGCCTTCAAGCTGTACGGCCGGGGCATATGCCCGATCGACGCGCGAGAAATCCCAGACGTGGCAGTTCTCGACGAAGTGCCGGCTGGGCGTCAGGGTCTTCACCTCGCCGCCCGCCATGCGAATACCACCTGCGCCGAGCGTGGCCAGATCGCAGCCGAGAATACCGTGCCCTGCCCCGCCCTGCACGATAATGGCATTCGTCCCGAACCGGCGGAAGGTGCAGCCGGCCAGCAGGTTCTGCTCGCCGCCGGTCATCACAAGGCCCTCGGCGCGGCCCAGTTCAAAGCACAGGCCTTGCAGGGTTACGTGGCTGACACCAACCATGCGCACCAGAGGCGCGGCCAGCACCGAGAATTCGACCGTCGGTTTCTCGGCATCTTCCGGCGGCCACACGTAGGCAATGCCCGAAGTCCGGTCGAGGCACCATTCGCCCGGTATGTCCAGTTCCTCCAGGATATTGAAATAGTAGTACGGCATGTCCTCGCGATAGCCGTAGTTCGACCGGTGTTCGATGTGAAGCGACCGCTGCTCCGGATCGATGCGGGCGACGCGCACCGAACGGCCAGCCCACAGATGCCCCCAGTAGCCGTAGACCCAAACGTCGTCGGCCTGAGGCCATTGCTGGGGCCGTGTGTCGAGATACTCGAATATGCCTGGCTGGCCGGCGTCGTCGGTGCGGAACTTCCCGCGATGCACCGGACCTGTCTTCACGAAACCTTCGTTCGGCCACCGGGCGAGCTGCATGGGCCGGCCGTCCAGATAGAGGTCAACCCACGGATGCCCCGGATAGCCTGCATAGCCATAGCCGCGCGGTACGATCCTCCCGAGATCGGTCACGCCCTGGGCCTTCAGATCGAGCTGGCGCACCTTGCCGCGCGCCGCTTCGGGCAGTCGAGCGAGAACATTCGGGTCGGTCACCGGCTTCAGACCCTCCAGCACAACACCGGCGGCGAATCGTGGCTGCTGTCCTTCCATTGCACGATAGATCATGGGCGACTCGGCCGTGCCGGAATCCTCCGTGGTCAGTTCCCACGTGGCATCGACCGGGTAATGACCGCCGGCAATCAGGACCGTTACGCCACCGGCCGGAAGCTGCCCGCCCGCTTCTGCGCGGACCTTGCGAATCGCATCCCGCGCGCCGGCCAGCGTCGCCAACGGTTCGTCGTTCGTTCCCGGCTGCGTATCGTCGCCGTTTGGGGCTACGTACAGCACGAGACCAGGTTCCGGCGGCTCGGGAACCTGGGTGCGTGTCGCCGCCGGATCGCAGGCCGGAAGCCCTTTCGCCAGACGCTGCATCGTTTCGGCCCGTTCCGACGCTTCGGCCCGATGGTGCGGTAGCAGATTTTCGGCCTTGGCCGCGTACTGGAAGGCGTTTCGGGCTGCTTCGTAATCAGGTTTGAGGCTCAGTGCATGGCCTGCACTCAGAAGCGCGATCCCCCGCAGGGCAGGCGGGCAATTGGCCGTATCGGCCAACGACCGGAAGGCGTCGGCCGCCGCGTCGAACTCCCGGTCCACCATCCGGCTATTGACCACTTGCAGGCGGATGTCCCAACACCGCGATTCGGAGATGGCCGGATCGTGCATCGCGATTTCGTATTGTTCGCGTGCTGCCGCGCCATCACCGTCGCGCAGCAGGCGTTCGGCCAGGGCGAGTCGTGCTTCGAAGCGATCCTGCTGCGACATATCGGGCAGTGCGAGCAGTTGCCGATAGGCCGCGGCCGAAGCGACGGCATCGAACACGCCCCGTTCGACATAAAGGCACCGTCGCACGGCAATTGCCCGGAGCGACTCCGGCACTGCAGGCTGGTCGAGCAATGCCGCGTACGCTGTGACGGCATCGCGACGCCGGCCGGCACGCCACAATGCCGCCGCGCGTCCCCACATGGCAAGGAAGCCACACGTACGTTCCACCGTACCGTTCGTCGAATCCGTTTTCTCCCGCCAGTGCAAAAACGCCTCGGCTGCCGCCGGCCAGTCTTCTCGGTCCATCGCGTCGGTTGCGGCCAAGTACGGAGCAACGATCGCCTCGGACAGCGCGGTGCTACCGGTGGCAAGGCCCAGCACTTCCGCCGGCTTGAGCGCCCGGTTGAAGAACGCAACCTCGTCCACGTCCAGTTTCAATGCCCCAACGCCTGCCCCGGCGAACCCGATGCGCAACCTGCCGCCGGGCGGCGTGTAGGCGCCTGCGTACTCCTGCGAGCCCAGCAGCAGCCCGTTCAGGTAGACGCACATTCGGCTTCCGTCCCAGGTGGCCACGACCAATTGCCACGAGCCATCGGGGACAGGTTCGGTTGCCTGGGCCGTAATGGCGCTGGCCGGCTGCGGGCGTCCGAGCTGGAACAGCAGATCGCGCTGCGGATAATTGCTATACAGTCGCAAGCCGCTCCAATAGCCGTCGCCTTGCGCCAGGATCATGCCGTTTGTGGTATTGTTGCCCAGTTCACCGCCTTGCCCGCGTTTGCGGAACCAGACGGCCACGCTCACGGCCCGGTCGACCGGCACGGCCGGCCCTTCCATCCAACTCCGATCCAGCCGCACGGCCTTGCTCCCCGGCATCCGTCCTTCGACCACGGCAATCGCATCCTGCCCGCCGTGCCGCAATGTGTCCGGTTCGCCTACCCGGCTGGCCGCTTCAGTCTTTTCGGCGGTGACCTCGTCGAACGTGTAATACCGCACCACGCCGGGCATGCCGAGCAGCATGGACTCGTAGGCCCGTGCCGGCTGGTCCGTCTCTGCCGTCTCGGCAAACACCAGCGAACCGCTCACCGCCCCAAGCAGAAGTCCAAACGACATCACCCACCCCACACGGCAGGCGGCAAACACTCTGGCAACCCGACGACCAGTAAGAATTACGACCTCTTCGCAGATAACGGACATGGGCAACCTCGATGCTCTCTGTACGGCAGTTTAAAATCTGGGGAAGGTTTTGGCGGGAATCGATCGGTGCAACAGCATGGTGTATTCGCTGCCCCATCATCTTACACTACGGGCTATTGCCGGTCGAGCTACTCGGCACTGAAAGATTGTGGTATACTCCCCTCAATCGTGCCGGGCCCTTCCCGGCGGGTACATGTACATCATTGAGAACCGTGGACGAACGAACTCGTGCCCACGAAGCAGGAACACCGCAACATGCAATCGACATTCCTTCGGGTTCTTCTGATACTGGTGGCCGCTGTATGCGTTGTTCTGGTCACAGCGATCGTCTTGGCCGCAATCTGGTGGGCAGCGTGATATTCAGGCAACTGCAACAACAGGATCCTGCCATCTCGACCAACTCTTGAGACATCAGACTTGTGCATGCCATGCTGAAAAGAAAGTGCAACAAGCAGTCACCTTACCCCTCACGGTTTTTCTACCGTTATCTAACGTTCGGCAAATACGCCTTTGACACAAGGCATCGGGATCACCCCCGGCTCCTTGGGTGGTACGCCCTGAAAGGGCGTGCAGGATACTGCGGTAGAATCTACCGGTCGTCCACGCCATCATGCGGGAACTCAAGAGCGTACCACCCAAGGCCATCCGTCAGAAATCCGCAAATCCTCAGCTTGGCACCGTCGGCGAATCGACAATCCCGGACTGCTGGAACACGGGAGCACCTACAGAAGCTGATCGAGACGCCGGTTTCGCAACGGGAAGCCTCAGTGTGAAAGCGGTGCCCTTGCCGACACTGCTGTCCACGCGAATCCGGCCGTGATGCGCCTCGATAATATCGCGGCACGTTGAAAGGCCCAGGCCCGTTCCGCCTTTCCCGCTGGCGTCCGGCCCGTCCTTGGTCGTATAGAATGCATCGAAAATACGCGGCAACTTCTCCGGTGGAATGCCCGAACCGTAGTCGCGCACAAGAAGCTCAATCATGTCGCATTGCGGATCGTGGCTCAACTTCAACAGAAGCCGGCCGCCGTTGGGCATCGCCTGCCGCGCGTTGATCAGCAAGTTCAGCAATACTTGCTGAATCTGATTGCCGTTAATCATCGCTTCCGGGATGGGCCGGAATTGCTTCTCCACGCGAATTCGGTACTTGTTCATCTCGCGTTCGAGTAACAACAACGCATCTTCCACCAGCTTCACAAGATCGGTGGACTCCATGCCTGCGGCGCGGTTCCGGGCAAGTCCAAGCACCGTATTGGTGATCTTGGCGGCGCGGTTTCCGGCGGCGAGGATTTTGTCAAACGCCTTGTCGCGTGTAGCGGCGTCGCGATGCCTCATGCCCAGCTTGGCGTAGTTGATGATGGTCATCAACACGTTGTTGAACTCGTGGGTCGTCGTGCTGACCAATTCACCCAAAGCCGTCAACTTCTGGGCCTCGGCCAGCCGGTTCTTGAGGAGTTCGACTTGTTGTTCCAGCGAAATCTGCTCGCAGGGCTCCGGGTGTTGCACAATAAGCTCCTCGTTCGAATGGGTCGGGCTGCGTCGCGTAAGGCCCCCGGTTTTCCAGGGTTGCCAAACCGCTGTGTTTCTAACTCTCTTTCCGAGAGTACTCGCCTTAACTCGTTGCAAGGAAACAAGTTACGCCCACTGAACCCTATCGTCGAACTCGGCTAGGCGACTAAAACCGAAGCGATTATAATCGTGGAGGTTATGGTACCGGCGGTTCGTTCTGCCGGTCTATGCTCGGATGGAACCGTTCATGGCGTGCTGTTCCTGGTTGGACCATGGCGCGTCGCGTGGAGGTGCAGGGATGCACACGGCAGAAACCCTTGAACACGCTTTGAACTTGGCAAAACAGCTAGGCTACGAGATTCGCCACGATTGGCTCGGCGGCAACGGTGGCGGTGGCTGCATCCTCCGCGGCCGGAAGCTGCTTCTGATCGATCTGGCGCTTGGGACCGCGGATCAATTGGAGCAGGTCGTAGGTGCTTTGCGTTACGATCCGGAAGCCCCCAAACTCCCAATGCCACCCGAACTACGCGAACTGCTTGCTCCTGTCGCGCCGAAGCCGGAGCGGAAACCCGAGCTTCTCTACCCCCCCGTTCCGCTCTCGCCTCCCATCTTCACCGAATGGGGGCGTATCGGCGTGTCGCAATCGGCCCTGGCCAAGACGTGATGTCCTTGGGGTAGGGGCCGGCTGGCTGCCACCAGAAACGCAAGAGCCGCGATCCGACGCGTGTAATATGCGGTGGGACCTTGACAACGGCCCCTCGCCGAAACCAGAATCGGAAGTACATGGGGGACCACAAGCACTATCATCCGAATGTAAAGGCTCCGAAGATGGGGGAGCGTCTCCGTCCCGATCGTACGGAGACGTTTCACCGTGCGCATGGTCTGAATGTAGGCGGTGCTTTCGATCGATCGGGATGGCGCCATGCGTTCATGCTGGGCACGGCGTTGGTGTTTCTTACCGCGATCGGTCTTATCTTGCCGCATGGCGATAGTGGCGACCTGTTTCGCAATTGGCTGCTGGGCCACCCCCTGTTTTGGCCATTCATGGCAATCCTGTGGGGAATCGTGATTGCGGAAGGGCTGTTCGGCCTGTTTCTGGCCACGGATGCGTGGCCGGAACGGCTGAAGCGATTCCTGATGACGGCCTTGCTCCCCCCCTCGCGTATGGTCATTGCCAGCAGTACGCCGTCTGATGGGATCTGGATTCCGCGAGTTGGCTGGAAGCCGGTCGGCAAGGCCACCTTGGCGCAACTTGAACAACGCGCCGCGCTACCCATGGCCGTCGTCACGCTGCTGGTGTTACCCGTACTCTCCGTTGAACTTGCCTACGGCGAGAAACTGGACAGGTATCCGCACCTGGCGCTGATTACCCACTTGATCACGTCAGCGATCTGGCTGGGGTTCACCGTCGAGTTCTTTTGGATGGTGACTGCCGCACCGAAACGGCTGACCTATTGCCTGCAACACTGGATCAACCTGGTCATTATCCTTGTGCCGCTGGTGGCCTTCCTGCGAGTTCTGAGAATGTTGCGTCTCAGCCGCATGGTTCGCGCCGGGAGGTTGCTGCGTGCCTACCGATTGCGGGGTTTGTCGTCGCGGATGTGGCGTCTGATCATGCTCTTCAATCTGTTCGAGCGTCTTCAGCAGCGAGATCCGGTAAAATACTGTGCGGCCCTGGAAGCGAAGATTGACGAACTGGAAGAGGAAATGGCCGGGTTGCGTGCGAAACTCGCACAGGCCCGCAAGAGAATCTCGACACCGGCCAAGCCGTTAGCACCTCCGCCATCAACGACTGTCAAACCGGCCCAACGTGAACTGGTCGAGAAGTAGGCTTTCCAAAAGAGCCATTCGAGAGTGAAACGCCGAGTTTGCAGCAACAGGCACAGTCTCCAGGTCTTGCACCGTTGTGCTCATCGATTCTGTCCCTACAGTTCCCCTTATCTCTTATGACCCACCGCCAATCGGAAGGCCCCCATCCGCCCATTTTACCTGAACCCCAACGAACCGGCAAGCAGCGTTCTGCGACGCTTGAAACACGTGCTCGATCGTATTGCCGGTGATCTGCATCGGATGTGGTTGCCGTGACACGTGTGTTGTCGAGCTGGGGCTCTTCCGCACGGGCCTTCCTGAGACTCCAGCCCTAGGAAAGAGATTCCTGCGTTTGCCGGTCGGGCTTCTGATGAGGCAGACGAATGGTTTCTGCAGTACCGCCCAATTCAACGGTTGCAGTAGCCGCCTCGCCGTCGCCGTTCCCGTTTGTGTTATCCGGGTGGGGGCCGGGTGATCTCGAAACTCGCGGTGAGCCTTCGGGTTGACTGCCAAAGATCAGCCGGCGGACTCGAAGCCCCAGGTCGTCCATGAGCGTATAGACTACGGGAATGACTACCAGGGTCAGGATGGTGGACGTGAGCATGCCGCCGACGATTGCCGTGCCCATGGGCGCGCGGGTCTCGGCGCCCGAACCGAGCCCGATGGCCACGGGCAGCATGCCGGCGATGGTCGAAAAGGCGGTCATTAGAATGGGGCGCAGCCGCACCGGTCCGGCGAGGAGCACGGCATCGTTGCGGCTGAGGCCGCGGCTGCGCAGCAGATTGATGTAATCGATCAGAAGGATGCCGTTCTTCGTCACCAGGCCCATGAGCATGATCATCCCGATCATCGAGAAGATGCTCATCGTGCGCCCGGTCACGGCCAGCAGCCCCAAGGCGCCCACCACGGAGAGCGGCAGGCCGAGCATGATCGTCAGCGGATGTACGAGGCTCTCGAATTGGGCGGCAAGCACCATGTAGATAAGCACGACGGCCATCAGAAGTGTGAAATTGATGCTGGCGAACGACTCCTCCATCATCTCCACATCGCCCACAAACCGGGTATGCACGCCGGACGGCAGCCCGATCCGAGCCTCGATGGCCTTCAGGTCCTCCATCGCTTCCTTGAGCTTCTTGAAGCTCTCCAGGTTGGCCAGCACGAGTACCTGGCGGCTGCGATCTTCGCGGCTGATCTGTACCGGGCCTAATCCTTCCTCGACATGCACAAGATTGTCCAGATCGACCAGGTTCCCGCTGGTGGTGCGGACCGGTACGCGAAGCACCTTGCCCGAGCGGTCGCGATCCTGCTCGGCGTAGCGGACGCGCACGTCGTAGGTTTCGCCGTCCTCCTCGAACACGGTTGCCCTCCGACCGCCAATGAGCGTATGGACCGCGTGGCCGATGTCGCGCACCTGAACGCCCAGGTCGGATGCCCTCTCGCGATCGATCACAACATTGGCTTCCGGCTTGCCGGCGTCGTAGGTGGAGTTGATATCGACGATGCCGGGCACCTTGGCCATTTCAGCCATGACGCGCCGACTGTAGTCGGCCAGAACATCCAGGTCGGGTCCCTGAATGCTGTACTGTAACGGAGCCACGCGGAACCCGCCGCCGCCCACGGCCTGAATGATCTCGACGCTGATTCGCAGGTGCCGCAAGTCGGCCAGCGAGTCGCGTACAAGCTGCATAATCTCGGACTGTGAATGCTTGCGCTGGTTCACGGGCGCCAGTCGCGTGAGCACGGTGGCCACATTCACCCGTTCCTCAACTCCGGCGCCGACCGTCGTGAAGGTATCGCGCACGCCGGGCAGTTGCCGCACGCGGCGCTCGATCTCGGCAAGGGCGTCGCTGGTGGCATGAATGGACGTGCCGATGGGCGTTTCCACCTGGATGTTGAATTGCGATTCGTCCTGGGACGGCATGAACTCCTGGCCGATGAACGGCGTGATGGCCAGGCTCGACGCGAATACGGCCAACGAGGCCGCCACTACGGCAAACCGGCGCCGAAGCGCCACACGAAGGACTCGGCCGTACATGCGCTCGACGGCTTCGAGCATGTGCTCGACGAAGTTGAACGCGCGGCCGTGGTGCGTGGGAATCTTCAACACGCGCGAGCAGAGCATGGGCGACAGCGTCAACGCAATGAATGTCGATACGGCCACCGCAAACGCCACGGTCAGACCGAACTCGTAGAAGAACCGTCCGATGATCCCTTCCATGAACGCAACCGGCACAAACACCGCGCCCACCGCCAGAGACGTGGCGATGACCGCGAACCCGATTTCCGAAATACCCGCAATGGCCGCCTGCACCCGCGGCAGCCCCTCTTCCATGTGCCGGTATGAATTTTCCAGGACGACGATCGAGTCGTCAATAATCATGCCCACCGATATGGTCAACGCCAGCATGGTGAGCATGTTCACCGTGAAGCCCATCGCCAGCATGAAGCTATACGTGGCAATGATGGTGGTCGGGATGGTCATGGCCGCGACGAACGACCCCCGCAGGCTGCGCAGGAAGAACAGAATGACCAGCACGGCCAGAATGCCGCCGCGCAGCAGCTCGCCCTCGGCCTCGGCAATACTCTCCTCGACAAACACCGACAGGTCTTGGGCGACGGTCAGCGTGTAGCCTTCCGGCAGGGCGCTACGCACGTCGTCCAGCCGGTCTTTGACCGCCGTCGCCACGCGCAGCATGTTCGTGCCCGACTGCCGCCGAACCAGAATGGACACCGCTCGCGTACCGTCCAGCCGGGCAATGCTGCGCATGTCCTCCATGCCGTCTTCGACCCAGGCAACGTCGCGCACGCGAATGGGCGCACCGGACCGCCGGGCGACAATGATTTCGCCGAACTGCTCCGCCCGGTCCACGCGGCCCTTCGTCTTGACAATGATTTCGCGGTCGCGCGTCTCGATGCGGCCGCCGGGCGGCTCGACATTCTCGGCCGCCAAGGCTTCGGTTACATCTTCGGCCGTCAGGCCTATCGCTCGCAGGCGGTCGGCCCGCAGCCATACACGGATTTCGCGCTCGCGCTTGCCCACCAGGCGTGCGTTTCCCACGCCGTCGATGTTCTCCATACGCGGCTTGATCTGTTTATCGGCGAACTCCGACAGCTCGCGAATGGAAGCCGGCCCCGAAAGGACAATCGCCAGGATAGGGGCCGAATCGATGTCGAACTTCTCGACGATGGGCGGATCGATATCCAGCGGCAGATCGCCGCGGACGGACGCCACCTTGTCGCGCACGTCCTGGCTGGCCACGTCGACGTCGACCTCCAACTCGAACTCGACAAACACCTGTGAAATGCCCTCGATGCTCTCGCTCCGGAGTGTCTTGATGCCGCTGATGGTGTTTACGGCTTCCTCAATCCGGTCGGTCACCTCGGTCTCGACTGTCTCGGGGTCGGCGCCCGGATAGGACACGGTAACCGTAACCACGGGAATATCGACGTCGGGGAAAAGGTCCACGCCGATCGTGCGGTACGACACCAGGCCGAAGACGACCAGCGCCAGGATCATCATCGAGGCAAATACCGGTTGGCGAATGCACGTTTCCGATATCTTCATCGCGACCGCCCTCCGGCGACCGGTAGCGGCGAAGGGGCCGGTTCCTCTTGCTCGGCCATAGGTGCGCGAACCGCCGTAACCGGCATGCCATCGGTCAGCAGCGACGTGCGGTTAACGGCCACCTCCTGCCCCGGCAGCACGCCGGAGGCGATTTCGTACATGCCGTCGTTGGAAATGCCAACCTCGACAGGCACGCGGCGCACACGGCCTTTTTCATGCACAAAGACGGCCGGGCGACCTTCGGTAAATACGACCGACTCTCGGGGCACGAGCGGGACCCGGTCGGCCGAACCAACCCGCAGCGCCACGCGAACAAACCCGCCCGCTTTCAGAAGCCCCTGCCGGTTGTCAATCGTAATGCGAATGCGAAAGGTACGGGTTTCCGGTTCGATCTTCGCATTGATAAGGTCGATGCGAGCGGGAAACGCCACCGGAATGCCTTCCGCCGTAATGATGGCCTCATCGTCCAGCCGGACCACGCCCTGGTATCGCTCAGGCACGGACACCTGGGCAAAGAGGACCTGCGGGTCGATGATCTGCATGATTTCCACGCGAGGCATGGCGGTGACCCGGTCACCCACGTCGATGTACCGATCGGAGATCACCGCATCGTAGGGTGCGCGGATGGTGGTCTTGTCGAGCTTCTCTTGCTGCATGGCAACTTGGGCAGCAGCAGATTCGACCCGGGCTTTGGCCACGGCCACCTCCTCCGGGGTTGGCCCGGCTTTCGCCATGGCGAGTGCTGCTTCGGCCCGCTTCACCCCGGCGGCGGCCATTTGCGCTGCCGCCTTCACCTCATCGAACTGACTCCGAGAAACAGCCCGGGTAGAAAGCAGTTGTTCGCTACGCTCCATATCGGCCCGGGCCCGAATGTCGGCCGCTCGGGCCTCTTCGAGCGCAGCTTCCAACTGCAGGATTTCCTCTTCTCGCCGCCAGGAGAGCAGTTGGTCGAGGTTCCGCCTGGCCAGTTCATGCTCGGCCTTAGCCATGTTGAGTCCCAGTTCAAAATCAACCGGATCGATCTGCACAAGGACATCGCCCTTATGCACCACATGCCCCAGGTCGAGCCCTAGTGCCTGCGACGTTTTCGCGCCAGCCTCCTCGTACTCGATACTCCGCTGCGAAGCCGGAAAGGACGCGACGCGCCCGTCCACGTCGGATACGATGGTCGTTGCCCGTAATGGAATGAGCGTGCCGACAAGGTTCAAATCCGCATGGATCGACGCACGCTGAACCGGGGCAACCGGGACGTGAACCGGCTCCGTCGGGCCTGTTGCGCCTTCCGTAGCTTCGGTGCGACTGCACCCGGCAATCGGCAACAGCAAGGCAATTGCCAGAAGACACAAGGCAAGATAGCAATGACGAATCATGATTCGATAGACATTTGGGGTTCAGACGGGTTGGAACTGCCGACAGCGGTCTCGGACAACTTCATGCCTGCCAGGAAAACGTCGACACCGTATTCGACGATCTGCTGCATGGCCTGCCCACGCAGGAGGTAGCATGCCTGCATTGTGACGCCGTCGAGCAGGCCGGACAGTGCGATGGTGCACTTGTATGAATCGACGGGTCGGATTTCGCCCGCGGCGATTCCCCGCTCGACGATCGCATGGAAATATCGAAGCAGTGCTTCATGTTCCTGCTTGTAGGTCTCGGGGCCGGTCCCGCGGAACTCGGCCCGGTCCTGAATGAACAGTTCGAGATAGTCTGGGTGCTCGTCGAAAAACCGGCCGTAGGTAATGGCCGCGGCACGGAGTTTGGCAACCGTACCAACGGCGGCGCGTTCGGCTTCAATCAGAACCTGTCGTAACCGCTTGAAGACCTCGAAAGCAGCGGCCCAGAAGAGGTCCTCCTTTGTACCAAAGTGACGGTAGACCGTTCCTTTCCCCACCCCGGCCCGATCGGCAATCACCTGCACGTCGGTCCCCCGAAATCCAAGCTGGGCGAATACATGAATCGCCTGTTCTAGGATGGCCTCCGCCTTCTGAGACACACTGGTCGCTGTCGACTGATTCTGCATGGTCTGTTGGCCTACCAATCTGGAGTTGGGCGGCGGACGGACGCGTCCGTCCGGGCCGAGCTCAGAAAAAAGGGGCTGCATACCCCTCCATTCAACTCTATCCTATTCACCCGATCC
This sequence comes from Thermoguttaceae bacterium, assembly GCA_040772845.1. Taxonomy (GTDB): domain Bacteria; phylum Planctomycetota; class Planctomycetia; order Pirellulales; family Thermoguttaceae; genus PWXP01. The sequence continues at coordinate 5,126,564 of JAXGXG010000001.1, read as the reverse complement.
CTTAAAGTCAATCTCAGTTTCTCTTGGCAACACTCTCCCCGAAGTGCCCTGCAAGAGGAGGAACTGAATCGATATCCATGCCAACTCAGCCTCCCTCAACCCCCTCTGCATACTTGCAGCAATCCGCCGCAGGGGTACAATCATAGAGAGCGAGCAACTTGGGATACATCCTACGAATGAAAGAGGAAAGCCAACTCACCCCACAAGAAAGGGGAGCACCATGTCCGAGCCTGTCCACGTTGACACACTTGTGGCCGGAGACATCTTTCTCTATCGCACGAGTTCACTGATGGGCCGTGCCATTCGCCTGCTGGACGGAACCGAAGTCAGCCACGCCGCTCTTTATATGGGTGACGACGTAGCTGAAGCTCTTGTCCGCGAAGGACTGGTGGAGCGGCCGCTGGAAGAAAGTGTTGAAGGCTGCCCGTGGGTGGCCGTGATGCGGCACCGTCCCGAATCGGAGACGGTAGCGCCCGTTTTGAGAGTTGCCCGAAAATACCTGGATCAAGGAAATCGCTACGGCTACGAGCAGGTTCTGCTGCTGGCCGGAATCTGCCTGACGCGAAAGGTCGACATCGACAGCCCGACGCTTCGACGGCTCATTCAGACAACCATGCGCAAGGCGGTCGATTTGATTGAGCGACTGCATCGGAAGGGCAAAGAGCCGATGATTTGCTCCGAGTTCGTCTTCCGCACCTACGACGAGGCCTTGCCGCAAGCGGACGATCCGTATTCGTTAAGAATCCTGTCGCAAACCGGCAGGCCATGTCGCCATTTCTCACGGCTTCGGCATCGGCGAGGCTGGTTTACAGACGCGACACCGCCGGAACCGCCGGTGGTCCATCCCGAGAGCCTTCTGGGAATACTGGAATCGTCCGGTGAAACGGCTGAAGCTTTGCCTGCACCAGGCGGTTTCAAATCGGCCATGCCTCGAGCCGAAGAAGATATCGAGCCACTCCTCGAGCAGTACCTGGCGGAAGCCGAAGGCGAGAAGGCAGCCGCTGCGCCCCCATTCCGGGCGCACGAGGTTTCAAAAGACGAGTTGCTCGACACGGCCCGGCTTCTGGTCACAGAAATGGCCGTCTCAGCCGCCGGACAGGACACAATCGAAAAGGCCATGTACGCCTCGCCGCCAAGCGATGCGGAACCGGCCACAAAGACCTTTGCTGAAATCCTCGCCGACTTCGTCACCCCCGGCGATCTGTTGCTATCGCCCAGCCTGGAACGCGTGGGAACGCTCGACCTGTAGCAGACGGGTGGGGGCACAAAGATGCATCTTGCAGAGATATCGAGAACCGCGATGGCTACAGCTTCGGGCAAATCTCGGACTATCTCGCCAGCGGCTCGCCGATCACCGAGGGCCTGATCCGCGACATTCACAAGGGGACGGTACAGGGTGTTCGCGGCGGACAGGGACAACCGGGGTGTTATCGAACGGTGCAGGACGCGGTGAACCGTCGGCAGCACACGCTGCCCAAGCACGCCGCAGGCGCGGTACCGGGCTTTGACTTTCGTAGGCAATGGCGGTAGAACCCGGAAGGTTGGGCGTTATGAAGGGGAAAGGGTATGTCTGAGCGAGTGACGTTGGAACTTCCCAGCGAGTTGGCAGAGCGGTGCCGTACGATAGCGGCGCGCACCCAGCGACGCTTCGAGGACGTGCTGGTCGACTGGATTGGCCGCGGTGGCATTGACCCCGAAATGGAATCGTTGCTGGACGGCGAAGTTCTCGCCCTTTGTGATCTTGAAATGGATGCGGGTTGTCAGGAGCATTTGGCCGACCTGTTAGATCGCAACCGGGAGGGCGAATTGAGCGAAGCGGACCGTCTTTGTCTGGACGAGTTGATGCGCGAGTATCGGGTTGGGCTGGTACGTAAGGCTCAAGCAATGAAGGTGGCCGTTGCACGAGGCCTGAAACCGCGGTTAAGCTGAGCTGATATGACGCGCATTTGTGTTCCTGCAGAAATCGCCCGTCGAGTTCGTGAAGCGGCGCGCCATCGGTGTGGCTACTGCCTGAGCCCCCAGCATCTGGTCATGGCGCGGTTGGAAATCGAACATTTCATTCCGCGGTCAAAAGGTGGGCTGACCCAAGAAGATAACCTCTGGCTGAGTTGTCCGTTATGCAACGCGCATAAGGGCGACCGTGTGTCGGCTAGCGACCCACAAACCGGTCAGACAGCCTCCCTGTTCAACCCGAGGTTGCAGAACTGGTTTGAACACTTCCGGTGGACGGACGACGGACTGCGGATCGTCAGCCTCACACCGACTGGTCGCGCCACAGTCGTTGCTTTGCATCTGAGCGACGATCCAGACGTCCTGCAAGTGCGCAGTTACTGGATACTTGCCGGCTGGCACCCACCGGACGATTGACGCAAGACGGATCGGCCGGCGAATAAGCGAGATATCCCATATCACCTTCGCCGCGTACGCTGATGAGCGCGCTGTTGGGCTTGCGTGAAGGCGTCGAGGATGCTGTCGGCGGCCGGCGGTTCGGCTGGTGGGGGTTCGGGCGGCGAGGCAGTGGAGACCGGTTCGGGTTCGGGACCGGCAATCGGGGCGGCGCGGCGTTTTCGTTTGTGGGTGCGCGGAACCGCGGCCGGCTCTTCCGACTTCTTGGCGCGGCGGCGCGGACGCCAGCGGAGCGAACGACCAAGCATCGAGAGCAAGGCAGTACGGCGCTCGGCGACCTCCAGAAGCAACAAGGTAACGGCGGCAAGCAGAAGATAGGGCGTCAGGGCAACCCATTGCGGTGCGCGGGGAATATCGGCCCAGACTTCACCCAGGTCTACGCGTGCACGTCCGGCCGTAGCCGCCGCAAGGCGACGGAGCGCCTCGGTACCGCGGCCCGGCTTCTGCGGCAAGTATTCGGGTGAATACGGCAGGCACATGGGTGCGAGTGTAGTCTTGCCCAGCCCCGGCGCCGACATGGTCGCCAACACCGTCTCGCTACCGCTTAGCGGAATCTCACCCAGCAGCGAATCGGCCGAGGCCCACGTCATGCGGGCCTGACGCGGTTGGGCCGCTTCACCAGGCCGTGCGGAAAGGACCGTCAGTTCAGGCATCTCCCGGAACGGCGTCGCCTCGCGATCGGGGTCGAGATGCAGTTCAATCCGGCACACGCCGTCGCGCAACTCCTGCGTGGCGACCACACCTGCATCGAAACCTTGGGCCCCGCCGAGCGTCCAGCGAGCCAGCGACGTAAAGAAGTCGCCCGTATGGTCCCAGCCGGCAATGGCACCGGTATACTCGCCATCGGCTTCGCCCGTATAGCACAGCACGCGTCCCAACCCGGCCTGCCATGCGGCCAGGACGGGCGCGGTATATTCATCTTCGGAAACGAGCGCCATGTTGGCGCCGGGGCGCATATAACACAGGTTATAGCCGCCAATGGCAGGAATACTGCCAAGCGGCTGCCGTGTAATGGAAAGGAGCCCGCCGGTTGCGCGCACGCCAACCGCTTCTTCGATAAACGCACTTCGGGCGACAAGAAACACGTCCTGCGCGAACAGTCGCGGCAGTTCCTGGGCATTGTTGGTAAATGCGCACTGCCCGCCGCCGCGCCGGGCGATATCCTTCAAGAGGCCGGAGTCGCAATCGCGATCGGTTCCCAATCCGACGACGCTCACGGTAACGCCTGCCTTGCCAAGCTTTTCAACCAGGGCCTTATAGTCACCCGGCTCCTCGCTGTCGGCCGCATCGGCGAACAGGATGATATGCTTGGTGCCTGCGGTCGCCGGCAGGACCATCCGCGCGGCGGCTTTCAGGGCCTCGTAAACGAAGATTCCGCCGCCCATCGAGTCGATCTTCAGCACCTTGCTGCGTATCGACTCGGCTTGCGTCACATCGGTGAGAGGCACGATATCATGCGGCATACTATCGACGGCAATGCAGCCGAACTGGTCCATCGGTCCGAGCATATCGACGACGTCGGCCGTGGCCAGGTTGGCCAGGTCCATCTTGGTCCGCCCGCCTGCGGCCGGCATGGCCATACTGCCGCTTCGGTCCAAGGCCACGACAATGGCCAGCGACAGCTTGCGATGCTCGCGCCGCAGTTCCATGGAAACAGGCATGATCGGCTCCAGCGGACTCTTGTGATAGCCGCCTGGCCCGAAGGCATCCTTCCCGCCGGTCGCCATAAGGCCGCCGCCCGTTTTCGAGACCCAGGCAGCCAGGTTCTCCATGCCCGTGTGACCGATCAGGCTGGCTGAGGTGTTTTCCAAAACCACGGCAGAGCATCCGGCTAATTCTTCGAGCGTCCATTTGCACTTGTCTGCCGACACGGCGCGAACGTCCAGCCCGCCTGCGGCCAGCAGTTTGGCGAGTCCGGAAGTGCCGGTCGGACTGACGCACAGCATGGGTCGCGAACCGCGTACGCCAACCAGCAGCCGCGCCCGGTTGTTCTCCGGCACGGGATCGGCCGTTTCCGAACGAACGTGCAGTGTGTACTCACGCGTTCCTTTGTTGCCTGCCATATCGCGGAAGACCAGCCGGCTTGTACCCGTCGACACGGTTTGCTTGCCGCGGGCAATCACCTGCTCGCCGCGAAGCAGTTCGTACGAAACGGTCTGATCCTGCGGCGAGTGGAGCCATGCGGTCATCATGAACGATTCGCCGGTCGCAGCCGCTTCGGGGCCTTCGATCGCCTCGACGGCCAGGTCGCCCGCCAGGTGGCGTTGCATAGCGCGATAATCGATTGGCACACCGGCCGCAGCGGCTCGCGCAGCCGAAGCCGCCACGTCGCGCCCGGTCCAGTGACCATCAGACAGCACGACAATGCGCCCGGGCGACTGGCGCGGCACCAGCGACAGGGCCAAATCGAGGGCATCGGCCAGGCGCGAAGCATCGCGGCCAACCTGGGCCGAGAACCCGCTGAACTGCCCCTCGTGCGGCGACTGTTCCACGGCAGCCGTCTCGGCAAACGAGACAACGCCAACCCGATCGCCCGTCTGCATGGCCCCGTGGATGATATCGACCGCTTCCTTCTCGAGTGGTTCACTGCCCGGCGGCATCGACAAGCTCCGGTCGGCCACCACGACAACCGTTCCCGATCGGACCGGCAGCAGAACACTTAATCCGCACAGGGCCAGAAGTAACAAGATTCCCGCTGCACAGCGCAAACCGGTCATCAGGCGCGAAGGCAACGGCCACAGCCAAAGCGCCATTCTTAATGGAATGATCAGTACAAGCCAGAACGGATCGGCCAGCGTCATGCGTTCCCTCCCCGAGTCGCACCGGCAACTACAGCCAGATGCAGCGCCAAGACCGTCATCGCCACCAGCAGGAAGAACCAACCGAGCCCCGCTCGCTGCTGCTGATAAATGGCTGAAGCCTCCCAGTTCCCCCAGCGGCCCGATTCCGACCGAGCCAAGTTCGACTCGTCGCGCGAGAGTGCGTTGCACGAGAAGATATACTCGGCACCGGGAATGCGGACGGTATGCAACCCAACGCGTTCCGCCGGTAAGGTCAGATGCCTTTCGTGCAATTCCAGTTCGCGTTCCGCCCCGGATGAGTCCTTCAAGCGGGCGCGATCCGGCTTGCCCGGCAACGTAATGGAAACCGCCTGCCCCAGCCGAACATTGGGCGTCAAGATACCGGGCAGGCCTGCCCGTCGCCATGCGATCAGGTTGGCGAACAGGATCGGCCAGTCGGGCATATCCTGCACATTCGACGTATCGAAGAGAAAACTCATGTGCAGGCGTCGCCGGCCGGTGGAATCTTCGGTTTCTGTAAGCAACAGTACATTGCCGGCCGTAATCATGGGTACGCCGGCCATCCGTGCATCTGGTACCGCCGACCAGACGGCGTTGTGCAGCGACAGGCCTTTCATCAACACATGATTCCGATCGATCACGAACGGTCCGGCGTACGCCTGAGCATCCTTGCCACCGGTGATTTCCATTTGCCATACATCGCCGGTCATCGCCCGCGGCGTATCGCACACGATCAGTTCGGGCCGTTCTGTCACGTTAACGGTTTCGTTGGTGGCCTCCAGGGCGCGCAACACGGCTTGCCGAAGCGGCGTCTGGGCAATATCGACGATCGTACGCAATGGTTTGGTCGGCTCGGCCAAGAGCAGAACCCGGTTGTCGATATCCAGCACGTCGCCGGTCAACGTCGCCCGCAAGGGCGGAGAACCGGCAGGTACCGTCAGGAAGAGCTGTGTCGCGGCGCCGGCGGCCAGCATGAACGTTCGCTTGCCCGCCGATTGCAGGTCGCCGCCCTGGAGCGTAACCGTAGCCGTCTCGGCCGAATCGGAGAGGTTGGCGACCTCCAGCAGGACACGTTCGCCTTCAACCGTGCGACTGCGAGCCGCGGCAGTGAACGCCATATTGGCCTTCGGCGTTCCGAACGCCCACCACTGGACCTGTCCGTCTGCAAGCTCGGCAGCCGGTGCGTGATCGGTCAGCACGAGGATTCTCGCCGTCGAACCCCCGAGTTCCGCCGCCAGGGCAACCGCAGCCGACAGATCAGCGGTCGGGCTTTCGCATGTCCACTGTTCACGAACTTCGCCAAGACGCGTCTGAACGGCTTCAGCCTCGCCGGCCAGGCGAGGCTGCGGTCCGGCCAGCACGAACCGGGTAACGTAGTTTCGCTGCCGAAGCTCATCAGTCAGCGAGTCAACGGCTCGATCGCGCACGCGAACCGGTTTCGCCAATTCGGCATCGGCCGCATCGGCACGCGCTTGCATCGAGTACGAATCGTCCAGTACGACGACCAAGGGATAGGAGACGTCGCGGCTAGGGATCGCCGGCCCGGCCGCCGCAATCACAATCAAGGTAATTGCCAGCAATTCCAGGAAGAGACAAAGCGGCGTCTGCATGCGATGCAGGATGCGCCCGCCCTGGCGTGGCGCACGCGGATCGGCCCAAAATGCCAGACTCGAAACCACCACGCGCCGTGTTCGGCTACGGAACCAATAGACGGCCGCCAGAACCGGCAAAGCCGTCAGCCCCAGCAGCATCCACGGCGAGGTGAAAAACATCGGCAATTTCTCGAAAGGATTCTACAGCTCAGCCAGGTACCGGTACCTCGTCCACAACCTGTTCGACCAGCGACTCCACGGCCTCCCGCCGGTCGCCGTGCAGGTATCCTTTGGGAATCACGCGATGCGCCAACGCACGCACGGCCAACTGTTTGACATCGTCGGGCACCACATACTGCCGCCCGTGGATCAGGGCCAAGGCCTGCGAGGCGCGGTACAGGGCCAACGCCGCGCGCGGACTCGCCCCCACGTGCAACTCGCCACAACGGCGGGTCGCGTCGATCAGGTCTAACAGGTATTCGCGAATAGTATCGTCCATCTTAACTGCCCGGACCGCGTTTTGCAGTTCGGCCACCTGCGACGGCTCCAGAACCGCCTGAAGCCGATCGACCGGCTCTCCCTCTCGATGGGTCGTCAGGACATCGCGTTCCGCCTCGCGGGCCGGATAGCCCAGCGGAGTTCGCAACAGGAAACGGTCAAGCTGGCTTTCCGGCAGGGGGTACGTCCCCTCAAACTCGACCGGGTTCTGCGTGGCAATGACCATAAACGGCCTCGGCAACGGGTGCGTCTGACCGTCGGCCGATACCTGCCGCTCGTTCATCGCCTCTAACAGGGCACTTTGCGTGCGCGGCGTCGCCCGATTGATCTCGTCGGCCAGCAGCACATGGGCAAAGACCGGGCCGGGCCGAAAGCGGAACTCCTGCGAGGCCGTGTCATAAACGCTACTACCGGTAATATCACTCGGCAGCAGATCGGGCGTGAACTGGATGCGGCGAAACTGCCCCCCCAGACTTCGCGCCAGGGCCTTACCCAGCAGGGTCTTGCCCACGCCGGGCACATCCTCCAGAAGGACGTGCTCGCCAGCCAGCAAGGCCACCACCACCAGGCGAATGGCATCCTCCTTGCCCAGCACTACGCTTCGGATATTCGTTTCGAGCCGTTCGATGGATTCTGCGATTTCGGTCATAGCCTCAGTATGACCGGAGACCGCCTGCTCGGCAAGGTGATGCACGACAAGATTTCCTGGCCGAAAGAACTCACGGAAGTTCGTGCAATTCGAGTCTCTTGGGATCGACCACCACGTGCTTGATCCGCTGCCGCCGCCACGTGTAGGTAATATGTACGAGGCCGTCGGCTGCCTGAATCACGGCCGGGTAACTGTACTCGCCCAGCTCCTCTTCCAAGACCAGCGCTGCCTGCCACGTCTCGCCATCGCCAGAAACGGCCACGTTCAAGGGTGAGCGACCACGGGGTGTGTGGTTGTACACAAGCAAGTGCCGGCCATCGGCCAGCGTCACCGCATCGGTTCCGGCGTTCGGATTGGGTAGTTCCGTGAGCGTCATCGGCCCCCAGGTACGGCCCATATCATCCGAAGTGATCCGAAACACCTTCTGCTGCCGCGTACGCCCCAACGCCATGAGCTTCTCGCCACCCAGCAGTAGAATGCTCGGTTGGATCGCGCCGATCTCCTTGCCGTCGTTGACCGGCCCGATCCGCTGCCAACTGCGGCCCAAGTCGGCCGTTCGTTCGAAATGCGCGCGCCAACCGTCGTTTTCGGTACTGGAGCCGGCCACAATACTGCCGTCAGACAACTGCACCGGCTTGTTCTTCACGGGGCCGTCGATCTGCTCCGGCAGACGGCAGGGGTGCGACCAGGTCTTTCCGCCGTCGTGGCTGGTGGCAAGCATGCCCCACCAGGCACTCGGCCTGGGGCCAACCTTGTAGAACAACATGAGCGGCCCGTTCCTCGGCTGGAACAACACGGGATTCCAGCATGGATAGCGATGAAGCGAACCATCCGTCCGCTCGTACTGCACGCCATTGGCCACTTCTGTCGGCGCAGACCACTTGCCATCAACCTGCCGCGAAACCCAAATACTGACGTCCGGATGCCCCTCGCGCGGTCCACCAAACCAGGCCGCAACCAACCCATCGCGCCCTTCCGCAATGGTCGACGCATGGCAACTCGCAAACGGCGCCGTCTCGAAGATGAACTCCCACCGCACCAGCCTCGGCTGATCGGCCCATGAAATCGAGCTGGTTAGTTGCAGCACGATCCCCAGAGAAAGCAGGAAAGCAATGGGGCATTTCACGATGTATCTCCCATCCGTTCGATCCGAGTTGACCATCAGACATCAAGAAGATGACTGATCCGCCAAGTCACCAATCACTTGGCTCACGCCCTCATGATCAAAAACTACAGGAACACCTCCCGGAACGGCGAACAACGCAACGCCATCTCGAACCGCCAACGCATCGGGATGGTCCACCTCAAGGCGATCGCCGTTAACCATCGCCACGCTAAACGGTCGAAATGGGGCCCGGTGCTTGAATGCCCGGATTGTGCCGTCAAAAGTATCTCGATCCATTGTTTCTTCCTCCAGTCAAGCCCTGTTGACAACACCTTTATTCTACCATCCTTCAAACCGCACAACAACGGCGGCAAACGCACCTGCCGGCCCTGTGCTGGTGGAGCGATGATTGGCCACTACAACGCATATTTCACGCAGAGCTCGACCTTTTTCGCCGCGGAAGAAGTCAGTGTGCTCATTCGGGTCTGTTTGTAGTGGCCAATCATCGCTCCACCGGGATAAACCGGTGGTAGCGTCTACAGCTCAACTACGATGATTTGATCGTGTGACTCCCCATCAATACACATAGGCCGCATGAAGGCAATACGGCCACCATCGGGCGAAAACACGCAGGCATGGTGCGTGGGGGCAGTGGCATCGTCCGTGCGTTGCGTCAGACGTTCACCGTCGCCGGTCGTCACATCCGTTATGAATACGCTATTGTCCATTACGTAGGCAAGGCGTTGCCCATCCGGACTCCACGAAAAGGCCGAAGCCACATCCCACCGGTTGCGCGTGACCTGGCGCGGTGGGCCGCCATTGGGCGAAACCGTCCAGAACTGCGCCACACCTGCGTCATCCTTCATCAGAAAGGCAATCCGCGTGCCGTCCGGCGAGCTGCGCAACCAATGCCGCGGCCCCTGCAATCCGGGATACTTCCGTTCGGCCGTATAGGTCAAACGTCGTTGCCGCACGCCGGCCGGCGGGTTCGGCCGCGTCGTAAGCGTCCCCTGCAACGGGCCGTCGGGACCGGAGCGGGTCACATCGTTAGGCAGATCGACCAGAAACACCTCGGAAATCGTTTGCCCGTCACCGGTGCGTACGTGCCCCTGAAACGCAATGGCCTTCTCTTGTCGCGTACCGTCCGGCCGCAGATAGCCATGTGTGCCTACCCAAGCATCGCTGAACGCCCTGCTGATCTCGTCCGATCCCGGCGCCGGTTCCGCCGTCAGTTTCGAAACGAGCACCGAAAAGAACTCGCCCGAATGATTCCGAGGATGATCGGCCGTCACCTGAACCGGCCCAGCCGGCACACTCACGCCAACGCCCCGCAGGTTTACCTGATGATCGACATCTTCTTTGTCGTACCGTACCAGCAGATGATCTTCATAGGTGAAACTCACCCACTGCCCATCGCCGCTGAACACGTGGACGTGCGTTCCGCCGCGCAGTGCGCCAGGTGTAAGCGGTTCGGTCAAGTCACGAGCATCGAGCGTAACTGCCTTCCCCGGCGCATCGCAATCAACCAACGCACCACGGCGATGATTGGCCGCGTATTGCCAGTCGGGTGTCGGGTTCTCCGGACCGTGAATGAAGACAACGCGATCATCGACCGGGCTGCACGTTACCACACCGCAGTTCGCCCCATGGCTGGATGTATACAACACCTGCACTTCACCCGTATCTACGTTCACCCGTTCGATGCGTGCACCATCGAAGACGTCCTCTTTGCGCCGCACGTCGTACGCCAACCACTGGCCATCGTGCGACCAGCAGCCCGTATTGGTCAGTACATGTCCGTGCTGCAGACGAGTAATCTGGCGTTCGGTCCAACAACACCGTGAACAAGCGTTATCCATCGGATTCCTATCAAACACATTGCTACACAAAGCGTCCCAGGTAGCGGCCACCAGAAGCAGAACCGCAATTGAACGTGGGACAGTGTTTTCCATGGCAGTCTGACTTCAACGAGCACAGACGGGAATAGGCGCACCTACTTCACGGCCAGCGACTTGACAGGAATGACGATCATAATCGCTATTTCGCCTCCTTGGGTGGCACCAGCAAGATGCCGCCCGTCCAGTTGCCTTGCGGAATGTCAAGCGATTGGCCCGCTTTGACCGCACGCCGGAACACCTGCATGGTCGTGTGGCCACCGTCAGTATAACCGAAATCCAGTTCCGGCTCCGGTTCCCAGCCGGTGGTGTCGATGCCCGATTGACGCTTGCCGGCGGTAGCCATATAGAGAACCGCATCACGTTTGGCCGTCACGCGCATCCGGGCAGGTACGCCCCCCAAGGTCTTCGTGCAAAGCCACCCCTGCAACTTCTCCGGCACCTTCTCCCACACGTAATTGCGATTACCGAAGGCTTCCGCACCATTGGCCACCGTTCCCTGGGCAAAGGCGCGCCCTTCAATGGCCAGATCGCCCAGCTCGATCTTGGCCGGCCCGCCGGGACCGATGTCGTCGGGCTGGACGACCGAGTCGGCCATGGTCAGATCGCGGAAGTCCTTGAACCGATGGAAAGTCAGGTAGTTGGCATCGTGCGCGTTGTGAGCGCCGCCTACGCCGTCGTCGTAGGCCGTGCGAATGGCCGCAATCATATCGTCGCCGTCGAAAACCCAGTCGGGATACTGGAACCCGTGGTTCCTTCGGTCCGGATGATGCGCCAGGATGCACCGCATTTCCCAGTTCACCAGGTCCTTCGAGCGCAGCAAGGCCAGCGTATTGCGGAAGGAACCGCCAATGCTCGGATTGCTCAGCGACCAGTAGGCATTCGACTTCGCATCGTAGCGAATCGTGAACTTGTGCCCACCGCCCGGAAAATCGACGAACCCGTTCTCCGGATCGAACGACGCCGTCTTGCCGTCCTGGCTAATCTGCACGATGGCGGCCTTCTCCGGAACACCGGCAACCCGCAAGATATCGACAATACGGCCCTCGGGCGTCAGCACGGCATTCCCTTCAAGCCACCCCCCAAATCGCCCGCCCAACCAGCTTCCATCGCGTGCAACGCGGTTCGACGCGGTCCAGTTCGAGGCCTTCAGCAAATCGGCGTCGACCGGCGCCGACATGACAAACGCACGGAACCAGTTTCCCCAGCCCGTTCCCCCCTGTTCGTCTTCCATCGCCCGCCAGATACGCCCGTCGTGAACGACCATGGGCATGGGGGCCGTGTGATAGGAGAGGTTGCCGAACAGAAGGCCGGAGTTCTCGTCTTTGGCCTCGGTCCATGTGCATCCGCCATCGACGGACTTGCGAATGGCGCAATGCCCGTGCCGGTGCCCGGCGGTACCGCCCATCATGTAGACCGCCCCTTCGTGACAGAAGATATTGACCCAAAATGCATGTTCCACCCGGGCGATATGCTCCCACGATTGGCCCCGATCCGTCGAGCGATAGACGTGGGTAATTGCGTTGGTCGCCTCGGTGCTCTTCGGACCGAACTCATCGTGCTTGGCCAGATAGGTTCCATCGGGCAGGATGACGATGCCCGGTGAACCAACGTAAATGCCCGACGCTGCCGGCGAATACGCAACGACCGTGCCCGGCACCTTGCTGTGATCGGGCTTCGGTGCATCGTCAGCACGAAGCGGCAGCGTACAGACGGCTGCGGCTGATAACACAACCGTGGCAACAATGTAACGGAAATATCTCTTCATCGAAGTTCTCCTTACGAAATGGTGTATGTCTCTTCGCTTGTTCCTGTCATTTCATGCAATGGTCGACTGACGTATCCCCTTTGCCAGGAGTTGCCGTCACTTTGATGTCTTCATTTCCGCCTGCGGGCCATCATCAGACACAGTAACATCAACCGTCATTGTACAGCTTGCGGCAGGCAGGGTGACAGTCTTCCGAAAGGGTGGGAAGATCGCTTTTCCGTCGGCTACTTCGCCCTCTCCTCCCTGGAATGGAATACCGTCGCAGCCATGGATTTCCACAAGGTACGCACCGCTACCTGCCCCCTTGCCTTCAGCATCTTCGTTTGTCGAAAAACGGCCGTCGCATATTCGGGCAAGACCTTGCGGCCCCCGGTTCCCAGCGCTTACATCGGGTGTGAACAACAACCTTCCAGCCGGTACGGGCGCCCCGTTGAAAGTCACCTCCCCGGAGACGCTATACCGCGTCGGTCCGGCATCGCCACCGCATCCGCCGCACAGCAGTCCCGCTATCGTGGCCAACAGGATTCCAGCAGTCGTACGACTCATCACACCCCACTCCTCACGTTTAACGTCTCCCAGCTTCCAGCTTCCTACGGCACCGACTGCGTTTCGCCGCCGTCACGACTGGCCAGTGCGTGCAGGATGGCCAGTGCAGTCGACTCGGACAGGAACGTTACCGAGCCGTCGGCCAGTGCGAAGTTCGCTCCGCCCGGATGCATGCTGCTGAATGGTCGGGAGTTGCCCCACCAATCGCCACACACGGTCGCATCACCGGGCTCGCCAACGCACAGGTTGATTTCGAACTCCAGGTTCTTGAATGCCGCCGAGTCGCAGGGCCAGCTAACCGTACTGCTGACCCCGGCAATCCAGCCGGTCTCTCCCACGTTACGTTCGCCGATAGCCAATGTATTGGATGTCCCGTCCCGGACGTGCTCCAGCCGCACCTTGGAGTTCGTGTAGAGGACACCGCCGAGGGCCCAACCTCGCCGATCACTGCTTCCGCCGCACGCCGAATGATTCTCAGCCCCCGTTATGTGCGGATACTCAACGCCCGTTACCGGGTTCGTGCCAACCGCCCCGGCAACTCCGTTGTAATGCTGCGTGTATGCGTGGACGCCATCTCGCAGCGAACTATTCCAGTCGCCGCGTTGGGCCCGCTCATTCGTGCTCGGGCACCAGAACATGGCGACGGCGTCGTTGTGCATCCGGTCGAGATTGCTCGAATACGTACTGCTCCAGTCAATCTTGTCGTACAATGCAGACTGCTCGACATGCGGCAGGATGCGCGCGTGCCAACTCAGTTGATTCCCGTCCCGATATCCGCCTGGCGGCAAGACACTATTGGCCGTGTGATACACGTGCAACGCAAGGGCAAGCTGCTTTAGGTTATTCGAACACTGCAGCCGCCGGGCCGCCTCGCGAGCACTCTGCACGGCCGGCAGCAACAGCGCAATCAGGATGCCGATGATCGCGATGACCACAAGGAGTTCAACGAGCGTGAACGCCCGTCGTATCTTCAGGTTGGCGAATCTGCGTTTGGCAAACATGTTGACTCCATAACCAACCATGCACACAAGGTATCTAGTCCGTCAGGAACCGCAGAGGCATCCCGAAAACGATCTGCAAGTCCGATCACTTCGGATACCTCTGTTGAAATACCCCTCCGCCTGTCACCGTAAGCCCCGGCGACGCCGTCGCAACATCAACGGCATGGCCGCCATGACCAACAACATGGCCACCGACGGTTCTGGTACGTAGCTGCCGGAAATGCCGTACTTCGTTTGCAGGTAGTATCCGACTGCCTGACGTTCACTCTCGCTCAGGTTGGTGTTGTAGACCAGGATCTCGGCGATGTCTCCGTTCACATACCCTTGGCTCCCGCTTGGATTGTAGCGGCGGCCGATATACAGTGATCCCTCGTTCGGATTCATGTACGCTTGCGACAAGAACAACTCACTGCCACACGAGGTACCGTCCAACAAGTCGAGAATTCCACCATAAGTACCCGATGTGGGATCGTACACGCCTTCAAGCACGTGCGCATCGGTAGTGAGACTATAAGATGTATACCTCAACGCTACGCCAAGCCCTTCATGCGGAGACACGAACCAGTCGCCCGCTCCACCGCCCCCGCCGACTCCCTTCTGCATCCATCGGAAACCGGTCCCGGATATGCGGCTGCCGACAATGAAAACAGTCAATCCGTCGGTAGCGTTCAGTAAAGTATCGTGGTCGATCTTCAGCCCCGAACTCGTCCCATCAAAATACACGGTCGCCAGATCATTAAAACTCGCATTCGTTGCCACATAAGTCGGCGACGCACCACCCAGTTCCGTTGCCGTAAAGGCATTGCCAACGCTCGAGCCCGTGGCCTTGTTCACCCAGGGGTCTTCTGTCGTACCGATGGACGTCCCGTCGACCGGATTGTTGCCGGCGCCATCCACGTCGCTTGCGTCGAGCCACAGGACCAGGTTATCGGTCACTGGCACGGTAGCCGCCAGCAGGCTGCTACAGCATACCCCCATGCCAAACAGGGCAAGTAGAATAACGATGTTTCTCATGATGAGTACTCCGATGCATTGATGTTGACCGTTCCGACAGTTGCAGGCTTGCACTCCATTGGTCAGTGAACCACGACAGAAACAACGTTCGTTCGCTCAGCAAGCCTTCCGTATAACAACAAACCCTTAGTCGGCGTATTCACCGTCCCTGGCATCCGTCGTCGAGCCGCCTTGCCCGCGATCCGAAGACAACTCACTGTAAGCTTCCGGCAGTGGATAGCCTGAATCAAGGAGTGCATCCTCGGCTTCTGCCACCAGATCGGCCTCCTGCAGTTCACGCTGTTCTTCTCGCCGGTCAAGATTCCCCAGCATCTCTTCCATGCCGCTACGGATGTGCTCGGCCGTAGCGAGGCGCGCACCGTCGGCATCGCCGCGTTTCACCGCCTGCAGAATACGACAGTGAAAACGGTAGACTCGCGTGATCATCGGCAGATCGAACGGCGAGACGTGTGTGGTCAGAATCCGTGCAAGCACGCGTTTCTTGCGAATTGTGTCGGCGATCTGCAGGTTGCCGGACGCGCTGACCAGCACGGCATGAAAGGCCATATCGGCCGCCAAATGCCTCTGAATGGCCTCGGGCGCGAGGCGGTCGGCATCCGACTGTTTCAGCGTCTCTACCGCCTCGCGCATCTCCTCCAGAAGATGCTCAAGCCGTTCAAGCTGCTCCGGTCGAATCCGCTCAACGGCCTTACCCACCGCATACGTCTCGAGCGCTTCGCGAAGCTCGTAAATGTCGACCACGTCGCGGCGCCGCGGCATCCGCACGACGGTACCATAACGGGGTATCTGCCGCATGACGCCGTCATTCTGCAACTGGCGCAGTGCCTCGCGAACCGGCGCCCGGCCAAGCCCCAACTGCCTGGCCAACGAGATTTCGGATACACGTCCTCCGGGCGGCAACTCGCCCCGAAGAATTTCATCCTGAATTCGGCTATACGCCTGCTGAAAAAGGCTGGCACTTTGCATCGCCGCTTCCCTCCGCAGGGGGTGGTCTGTCACTGATACACAGGTAACATGTCAGTGATTCTAGTAGGAAACGAGACGAATGTCAACAGCTTCGCGCCGAGCGAAGGTGAAACATGCGGTCGAACGCAGCCTCAGACTTTTCAGGCGAATGAACAAAAAGAGGAGCATCCTGACATTCGCGAAAAAGTAGAATGTCCTTTTCCCGCATGTTCCGGCTCCGCTGGCTGATCATTTCGCCAGTCGCCAGCCGGATGGATCGACAACGAGCGCGGTGTGGCCTTTGTGGCGGTTGTAGAGGGTGTGCATCTGCTCGACGGTGTCGAAGTAGCCGACAATGTGGGCCGCACTGAACGAGTCGCCGGCCTTGGTCGGTCGGCCGTGGATCTCCAGGATGGCGACCATGATGTTGCCCGGCCGCTGGCTCCACCAGGCCTCGTACACAACCGACGGCTCCAACGTAAGGCCGGCCAGCCAGGGGCCGTCCTCACCGGTATCCTTGTCGCGAAGCCGGTAGGCGCGAATGAAGTGCTCGGGCATGGGATGCGTGTCGCGCCGGTAGCCGAACTTCTCGTCCGGTGGAAACGGTGCGAAGAACTCGCTGGCCGGAATGCGCAGACCGTTCGGACCGCCGAGGTAACTCAAGTAGCATTCGCTGAACGTGTCGCCGCCATGGTGACGGATGCAGCCGGGCGTGTCGTTGCGGAGGAACATCTCGTCGGAATCGTTGACCGTGTCGATCCGGTCCATCAGCAAGAAGAAGCGTTCACCCTTGGGGAAGACGATTGTCTGGGTCCAGAGCGAACCGGGCTTGCGGCCCGGCGCCGCATACTCGTAACGGTACCGGGTGGTAACAGCAACGAAATCGTCGCCTCGTAGAATCTCCGGCTGAACGGGCTTCATGCGGTGGCAAAGCTGCGGCCCCTCGATCGCGCGTTTCCGGTTGCTGCTGCCATGGGCCATTTTGGCATAGTGTCGCCGCTGCGGATCGGTTTCGTTTTCGTACCAGGCATAGCGACCGACACCGTGTCCGTCCGGAGCGTGAAGCTGATCGGCGTAGGCCGCATCGCTGCCGGCCTCCATAAGCCAATCGATGACCATCAGTCCGTCACCTACCTCGCGAAAGCCGGTGGCCTTGTCGAGAAACGATCCCTTCTCGATACCGGTCATCCAGTGCTTGGGGTTGTTCTTCGGGATGACGGCCGCCAGCTTGTCCGTCTCGATCGTAATGGCCCGTTCGTTCTCGGTGGCGCGAACCCACGATTCCGCCTGCACGCGGTGAGCATAAAGCACAGCAAAGGACAGCAGGCTGAACGACAATGCAGTCCACGACGCCAGACGCTTTTGGGGAAGGATTCGCATGGGAAAGTCTCCGGGGAGGAAGGGGGGTAGAGCCACACACTCCGTCTTGGCCGTTGGCTGGCAAAGACACTCACGTTGCCCTCAGTATAGCGATTCATCCGGCGGAGGCAATTCGGCAGAGAGACGAACGGCGCGGTCGCCTCGCGCTTCGGATTGGGTTTCGTGCGCTTGAAACATGAAAAACCGTTCCAACCACGCCTTTCGTGCCTCAGCCGATGTGCCATTCGATTGCCAGACAATCTTGCACCGCACGGCAATTGTGCGCCTTTACCGTAATCGTATACGATGGCAAACGTTGTCGTTGGGACGAAGCCAGGCGGGAATTGGAGGCTGAGCAGAATGAAACGAGCAGTGGTATGGCTTGCAGGTGTTGTCGGTGTGGCGATGATGGGCGCTGGTCTGGCGGTCTCGCGGGCCGAAGAGCAAGGGGAGTTGTGGAGGCTGGCCCAGCAGAATCTTTCCGTCCATCGGTTCTCGACGTCGGTGAAGGCACAGGAGATCAAGGCGATCTTCCGGGACGACGAGGCGTTGGACAAGGCCGTGGCATGGTGTCGCCGGCACGGGATGACCCGAGTCTATCTGGAGACGTTCCGGTTCGGATACCTGGTCGAACGCCCGCTGCTGAAGAAGGTGCGAGACCGCTTTCGGGAAGGAGGTGTCGAAACGTGCGGGCTGGTGACGCCTACCATGATCGGCCGGCCGTCTACGGGATGGCACGTGGTGTGCTGCTACTCCGACGTCGCTACGCAACAACGCGTGAAGGATATCTTCGAGTATACGGCCTCGCTGTTCGATACCATTCTGATCGACGACTTCTGGTTCACCGATTGCACGTGCGATGTGTGTACGAAGGCCATGCAGGCACGGACCGTTACGGTCGGAGCGAAGTCGTTTCCGTCTGAAAAGGCAGATTGGTCGCATTATCGCCGAGAATTGATGTGCCGCCTGGCCGAGGAAAACGTTCTGAATGCCTGCAAGGCGGTCAATCCGAAGGTGCGTGTGATTGTGAAGTTTCCGTGCTGGTACGACGGGTTCCCGGCACGCGGATACGACGTCGATCGCATGAGTAAACTGTTCGACGGTACGTGGGTTGGGACCGAGACACGCGACTACGATGGCGCGTGGGGCGGTACGCCGCAGATGGCGGCGTTCTTCATTGCGAGGTGGGTGGCGTCGGTTGGTGCAGGGAAGTGCCAGGGGGCCTGGTACGATCCGCTGAAGACGACACCCGCCACGTATTTGGAGCAGGCACGGTTGCCGGTGCTGGGCGGTGCGCCGGAGTCGCTGCTGCATAGTTACGGGTATCTTTCGATGACACCGGAAGACGCGGAGGCACTGGACGACACGGTCAAGCGGCTGCAGCTCACAGGGGTAGGCGGTTTGGGCTCGCCCCATGGTCCGCAGGATATCGACCACTTGCACGGGTATCTGCCCGAGCTGTTTGCGGTTGCCAGGGAGGTCAAGTCGCGAAAACTGACGGGGATTGCCGCGCTGAAGCCGGTCAACAGCAGTCCGGGCGGCGAGAATGTGGTCTTCAGCTTTCTGGGGATGGTGGGGCTGCCGTTGGACCCGTGTTGTACGTTTCCGTACAACACACCGGCCGCATGCTTCACGTCGCATGTCCGGTCAGTGCCGAACATCGATGCGTTGATCAACGCTTACACGAAATCCGGGAGGCCGACCTTGGTGACCGATGGCTTGGTGCAGGCGTTGAAAGGCAAGATTGTCGTCGACCGTCCGAACGTGGTGCGGCGTCTGGGATTGTTTGTCCGAGATTGTCTGAGTTTGGATGGCCGGTAGTTGGGTGAAGGTTGGTGGGAAGCGAGGGCTGCGTGGAAGGCGCACGAGAACGCGGGCGGCGAGGTTTGCCGCCCGCGTTGATGTAAGTCGGACAGAGACGGGTCAGTTGGCCGGAGGACTCGGTGTTCGGCTTGGGAGTAGCGGCTTCAAGAGGGTTACGGCGGCGACGAAGTCGCATCGCTCCACCGCGATTGTGAAGTCGATGGGGTTGAAGTTCGTCTCGCAGTGGAAGCAGCGGCCCAGATTCGTGCGGGGGTTGACGGCCGAGACGTACTCGCCGCAACAAGGGCACAGGAAGGTCAGTTGGCCCTGCCGCTGCTTGTGGGGCCATCGAAGCTGTTCCAGCAGCAGCTTCCACGAGATGTCATTACGCAGCCGGCGCAGGATGTCGTCGTCGAAGTATCGTGGCATGGCGGGACTCCCGGCGTTAGGGCAGTTGGAATTCGCCAACCGCCTGCTGAAACAGGTTGTCGTCGATCCGCAGGACCTTCCGGGCCGCGGCTTGCAGCAGGCAAGCCGTGGCCAGGTTGTTGATCTGCCGCGGCACTCCGCCCGTGAAGTCGTGAATCGCCGTCTTCACCGAGTCGCCGAACACCTGGGGGTCGCCTCCGGCCTGGCCGAGTTGGAAGTCGATGTAGCGGCAGGTCTGCTCGCGGGAGAGGGGCCGGAGTTGGTGGCGGACCGACACGCGGTTGAGCAGGTCGGCGTGGCGGGCCTGCCGCAGGACGGCGCGGAGCGGTTCCTGGCCGACCAGCAGCATCTTCAACGGGGGCCGCACGTCGAGTGCGGAACTGATCAGCAGCCGCAGGTCGGTCAGGGCGTCGCCGTCGAGGAGGTGGGCCTCGTCGAAGACGAGCAACAAGGTCCCTTCGGCGCGTGCGGCCCGTTCCAGGATCTGTTCATAGAGGCGTTCCTTTCCCCGGCGTGGCGTCTCGCCGAGTTGGGCAACGACCATCTTCAGCAGCCCCGCACAAGGCAGATGGGTGAGGTGGCAGTAGAGGGCCTGGCATTGCTGGGGCGGCAGGCCGTGGAGGAACCGCTTCAGAAGCGCCGACTTGCCCACCCCGCTGGGACCAGTCACCAGGCCGAGCTGGCCGCATTGGACCAGATACTCCATGCGTGCCAGACCCTCTTCCATGCGAGGGTCCTGCCACAAGGCGGAGGCCGCGGCGTGTTCGGAGAAGGGTTGGCTCTTCAGTTGGAAGTGCTCCAGGTACATCAGTCGTTCCTTTCGTGAAGTAGGGATTGAAGTTGAAACAGGATTTCGGGAATCGCGGGCGATGCCGCCTGCGAGAAGGCTTGCCGCAGCAGGCGTTCGTTGACGCGGTCATGCCGGGCGTGGAAGGCGGCCAGGATATCCATCTCGTGGGCCGCCAGGCCGGACAGCCCGCCGCGTCGCCCCAACAGCCGGGCCAAGGCGCCGGCGAAGCCGGTCAGCGACCACGTGTTTCGTTGCCGGGCCGAACGGTAGTCGAGGCCCTGGCTGCGTTGCTGCTGATGCATGGCGTCGTGTTCGGCGCGCAGGGCGTCGAGATAGTGGGGCGTGACGGGGTCGGTCGGCGTCGCGGGCGCCGGTTGCGTGTGACTGCCCCGTTCCCGCTCGTACCGCCTGCCGCGGCCGAGATAGACGTCGGTCGGCGAGTACAATTGCACTTCTTCGAGCGCGGAGAACGGATCGTACTGGACGATCACCTTTTCACCCCGCAGCTTCGGATCGACGGCGAACAGCCGGTTGTCGACGCGGACGTCGGAGTGGTCCACGTCGACCGTGCGGAGCACGCGCTGATGGAAGAAGGTCAGCACGACGCCCAAGTCGACCTGCCGTATCAGGCGCGGTTCTCCGTGAAATCGCTCGTGCGGCGTCTGGCCCGTTTCGCGGTTCACCTCCCGGTGGTACGCCACCTCCAGCCAGGCGGCCAGGGCGCGGTTCAGTTCGTCCAGCGTGAGGATCTGGCTTGCGCGGACTTCGGCTTCGAACTGCGTCTGGCAGGTCCAGAAGAATCGTTCGATGAGTCCGCCCGGCGCCGGCTCGCGCGGCGGGCGGTGCAACAGTTTGATGTTCAGTTGGGCGCACGCCAATTGCAGCGCCTTGGCGTGGTAGATTTTGGCATTGTCGACGTACAACTCGCGGCTGGCGCCTTGGTTTCCCCAGGCGCGGAGCAGGGAATCGATCAGGATGTCGAGGTTCTCGCGAACGTAATATCGGGCCTCGACGATGTACCGGCTATGGCAATCGATCCAGGCGGACAAGTGCGTCTTGATCGCCTCGCCCCGTTGCATCACCAAGGGGCCGTGCTCGAAGTCGCCCAGCCACAAGGCGCCCGGCCGGTCCCGGGTCCAGCGGCAGCGGACCTTCTGCGTGGAAGCTCCCAGCCTCCGCCGCGTGGCCCCTTCGCGCCGCAGATGCTCGTAGAGGGTACTCCGTGGAACGGCGCGGCCGAACTCCCGCTTCAAGATCCGATTGATGACCCTGTCCGAGCGGTAGGGCTGCTCCTTCTTCAGTACGACGGCGCGGGCCAGCAAGTCGGCGTGCTTCGCTCGCGCCTTTCCTCGATCGCTGCGCCGACGGCGGTACAAACCCGGCACCCCTCCATCCTTCAGGCGACGCCACTGCCGACGGAAGGTGCGCACCGAAATGCGTCGCCGCTGTCCGTTGGGCAGGCGACGCTCCTCCTGGCTGAGCTGTTGGAAATACCGTTCGCGCTGCGCTTCGGGAATCTCCCCCAAAAGCACGGGGCTCAGCAGCGAACACCAGAAGACGGCCCAGTCCTCATCGTTACGAACCATCGCTTGGACTCCTTGTCAGGAACGAATAACCCGCATCAGAGTCCCAACCTACCTCATCCGAAGCCCGATCTTGTTGCAAAACGGGGGAAAAACTTTTCCGGGAACACGCCCTCCCACTCGGCGGCAAGATGGAGCAGTTGGCGCGATTGCCGAAGCAGCCGCTCCCGTTGCGGGCTGCGGAACTTCTGCGGCGCAACAGCCCCGACGAAGCGATGGCAGGTCGATGTCGGACAGTGCTGCTCAATCAGCCGACGCCCCTCGGCCAGGGCCGCCAATTGGCATCCCAGCCAGGCCAGCATTCGCCAAAGGGTGCTGTGGTCGAAAAGTCCCCTCGCATCTCGGGCTGGCGCGTCCGGCGGGTCTTGGTAGACCCTCGGTCGGCCTTTCGGACTGGCTGTTTCGCGATAACTCTGCCCGTCGTGCTCCAGATAGCTGGCGGAAAGATGCAGCAGGGCCGGACCGGCGTAACGCTTATACGGGAGTACGAAAGTCGGGGTAATCGGTAAAGACGTACCGGCAATTGCAACACCGCCAGCGGGCCAGCCACACGATCACGCACGGCACCGTGTAACCGACGATCAGCCGCAAGCCGCGAGGGCGCACATCATGCGGTTGAAACTGTCCCTTCGCATCACAGCGGGCGCAAGACTTTCGATAACACTTACGAACGGAACTCCGCCGGCGCACCGCGCGGTTGTGTTCCTCAACTTCGCGTACAGTAGTGAGTGCAGGCAGTTCGATACTCATGGCAGCTAGCTTTCTTGTTATGGGAGGGGCGAGGATCGCGCACTACACGGATCTCGTTCCTCCCTTTTTCGCGCGCATACTCCCGGCCCAGCCCAAGACAACGGGCGGGGTTCTACATAGAATCTACCCGGCGGGGTAAGCAGCGGGATACGGGGCGGGGTTCCTTTCCGGCCAACTTAATCCAGACTCCGCCCGGTTATTCCGGTCCCGCAAACCTGGACGCCGCACGTGGTAGTCCTACCGGTACACGGCAAGCCAAAGTCCTTGCTGGAACTGACGGAGCAGGAACTGGACGCGATTCGCGCACCGTTTTTTCGGGCGTTGGGGCATCGGTCGTTCTGTGCTCCCAATCGCGTAGGGCTCGTTCTGTTTGAAGACGGAAGTTGGGTAGCAATAAACTTCAATGACGAGCCGGTTGTGGTCAAGCTGGACGATCAGGAGTGTGTTATTGCGCCGCGGCAGTGGTTTTGTCATTGGGTGGAGAAGGAATGACGGGATCGGGGGCCTGAAATACGGTTCTTGCAGACGATCGGCAGGTCCGAGCTTACCCGCCGAATGTAGAATAGTTGTCTCAACTGTTCCCGGACAATTGGGACAATTGTTCTACACTGCGTATACTCCAGCCTGTCGGTCGCTTTGCATTAGTCCGAGTTGCGCGCAAGGCCACCGTGCGGGCTTGTCCCGCCGGAGCCATGGTCAGCCAGTTGCAAGAACGGGGGCACCGGCGATTCGCGGAGGAAGCTGGGGAGTTTGGGCGCCACTTGTAGCTGAAGACCACCGCTCCGGGCCGGACAAGCCGGCCGGTGGCGCCCGAGACTTGTGTACAACAACAAGGGCGGGCCTGGAGAGGGACACTGGCGTCGCGCATATTGTTGGCTGCGCCGTATTGCTTTCGTGCAGTTGCCAGCCCGACCTGTTCCTCGCACGGCCGAATAACCACCGTGTGGATGCACCCGCGGCTGGTGCTTCGTTGAATCTGCCGTCGGGAACAGGTATACTGCGGGTTGGACGTATCGTGGCGATTTGCCTCGCCGAAGATCAATGTCAACAAGATGAGAGGAGGCGCCGGTTATGTCGCGGTTCATCGTGGTTATGTCATTGGTATTGGTCGCCCCGTCACTTTGGGCCGACGATCGGTTCGTAACGGTCAAACCGGTGGTCGAGATCGAGGAGCAAGTCTATCAGTACGTACCGGCCAATAACGGCGCCGGTCCCACGTGGTGTTCCGGCGCGCCGACCTTGGTGCGTTTGGGCAACACACTTTTTGCGTCGGGTCTGGAGACGCTGCCGGACGTCAAACCGTTGCACAACGTTCGCTGGACGCTGTGGAAGCGCGACGCCGCCGGTTGGGCGCTTCAGCAGGTGGATCCGAAGGAGCGCACGCGGGAGCCGTGCCCGCTGGTCGGTTTTCCGGATGGCCGGCTGTTGATGTCGGTGAACCCGACGCTGGTTACCGATCCGGAGCGGCATGCCGGCCCGGCGCGTCCCGAGATGCTCGAGTTCAACGCGGCCGACCCGAAGAAGCCGCCGAAAGTGCTCTCGCCTGCCTGGGATGGCAATCCGCCGTTTGCCGAGCATACCTATCGCTTTTTCGGGGCCGACGTCGGGACGGGCGAGGCCATCATGCTGAACCAGATCAGCTACAGCCACAAGGAATGGGCCTTGTTGAAACGCGACGGTACCTGGGCAGCAGGCCAGTTAATAAACGTCCCCAGCCGGCCGGGCGATATCCACGCGTATCGCCCGCCCTACAATCTGCATCGGACCAACTACGGCAGTGTCGTGCTGAGGGATCGCGCCGTGTACGTCACGGGATGTGTTTCGTACGCCAACTGGGATCGGGCAGGCGAGAAAGAGCTCAAGGAGATTCTCGGTGGGGAGTCGGCACGCAAGCGGCTGGGTTCGTTAGCCAACCGGCGCCGCATGGTGTTCGCCTGGACGCCTGACGTGACGACCACGCCATTCAGCGAGTGGATTGAAGTGGGCAATACAATGGCCAACGGCGGCTGGCTGTTTCCCGGTGACCTGTGGGTAGCGCCCGACGGTTTGGCCCACGTTCTGTGGTATGAAGGGCCAATGCCCAGGCGGTTGCGTGACGAGCGTTTTCCCGATATCAAACTGACTCACGCCATCAAGCATGCCATTGTGCGCGATGGAAAGGTTGTGCATCGCAGTACACTTATCGAAGGCGGCGAAGGCCTGGGTAGCGAGATTCCACAGATGATCCAGCCACGACTGCAGATCACGCCCGACAACCGGCTATTTGCGTTCTACTATGTTTCTGGAACGAACAGCGGGGGGGAGCCGGTGTCGGAAAATCGACTGGTCGAGCTGTTACATGATGGCACTTTGGGTAAGGCGGTTGTCGTACCGCTCGCACATCCGTTCCGGATGGCTTTTACGGCAACCCCCCGCGGTGGGTCTGCGCCTTCGACGACTTTGGATTTACTGGGGATTCGTGCCGATGGCCCACCCTCGACAATCTGTTATGCGCGTGTCAAGATGGAGTTGTCGAAACAGGCAGCCGATTAGGGATCTGTCCCAAGGTTCGCACGTTCGTGACGAATTACCCAATAAATCGCCTATAATGATGATTGCGTGCGGATTGTTGTTCACGCACCGCGGTCGGTGATCTGCGGGCGAGCAAGGCGTCTGCAACATCATTGCAGGCGAGAACTGGGCAGGGCTGCGTGCTTGGCGGGTGAACCGATGGCAGAAACGGCGTCGACCGTTCTCCAAGTGGACTTGTCCAGGCTGGTGGGAACACCTGCCGGCCGAAACGGAACTTTGTCGGAGGCAGAGCCATGTTGGCAAGCGTGTTGAGCGTCTTGCGTACTGCCATTGCTGGCGGCTGGGGGGGGAACGGAGCGAGTTCTCGCTTTCAGAACGGTTCAGAGCACGGTTTGCCGGCGAGCGATGCAGGAGTGGTCCCCCCACCAGAGACAGCCGTACGTCAGGAGCAGGTTGCGCGATTGCGCCGCCGATTGGCACGGGTGTTTGTGGCGCGCGAGTGTCTCACGCTCTTCTTCGTCTGGATCATGCTCTGGGCGGCGACCGTGGTGGGGCTCCGCGCGACATTTCGGCCGGATCGTCTTCTGTTGCTGTGGGGGGGAATCGGCCTGATCGCAGCCGTCGGCGTCGCGGTTGTTCTGGCCGTTCGGAAGTTGCCTTCAACCGGGGCGCTGCGCGCCGCGGTCGACCGCCACGCTCGACTTGGCGGGCTGCTGATGGCGGCAGGCGATACGAATATCGGCGACTGGGACCGACAGATTGCCGCCGTGCCTGAGCCGGCGCTGCGATGGCAGGCACGACGGCAACTTGGACTTCTGGCCGGCGCCGTCGCCTTCCTGGCGGCCGCCCTGCTGGTGCCCGATCGGATGCTGCCGGCCGACGAGCACGCTTTGGAAATCGGTGGCGAAATCCAAAAGCTGACTGAGAAGATCGAGGTGCTCAAGGAGGAGCAGATTCTGCCGCCCGATCGTGTCGACTCTCTGGAGAAGGATCTGGAGCAGGTGCGCGAGAATGCCGAGGGGAAGGATCCGGGCAAGACCATGGAGGCAATCGATCATCTCGATTATGCGCTGGGCAAGTCGGCAGCCGATGCGGCCGAACTGGCCGCCCGAGACGCTCAAACGGCGGGCCGCTTGCAGCAGTTGAGCAAGGCCATCGAGGCGGTGCAGGGCCAGATGGACCCGACCCAACTGGCCGATGCCATGCAGCAGCTTGCCGAAATGGCCGATCAGGCCGCTGCGGAAAGCGAGCAACTGGACGAAGGCCTTTCCGAGGAACTCAAAAATGCCTGCGAGGAAAGCACACTCACCGAAGAACAGCTTCAAGAGCTTGCCGAAGCGCTTGGCGACTGCAAGGCGTGTCAGCAGGCGCGGCTTGCACGACTGGCCGATGCCCGACTGATTGACCCGGCCAATCTACGGCCGTGCCAGGGAGATTGCGAAGGCGACCTGGACGCCCTGATTCAAGCGCTTTTGGAGTGCGAAGACGGCGAAGCGATTGCCCTGCTCATGCAGTGTCAGGGACGGCCGGGGCGAGGCGGTATTTCTCGTGGCCCCGGGCCTGCCGCCATAAGCTGGAAAGACCCTGCCGCCAAGGGCGACGCAGAGTTCAAGGAAAAGGTCCTGCCGCCCGGCGCTATCTCTTCTCTGAAGGAGAGCCGGCTTGCCGGCGTCAGTGCAGGCGATCCGACGGCGGCCGAGCCGAGCGGCGGTTCGAGCGGCGGCGCACTCGCGGCGGCGCGGGCCGGCGGCGGCCAATCGCAATCGCAGGTAATTCTGCCGCAACACGAAAAGACAGTTCAGAGATACTTTACCCGAGACCAACAATGACCGAACACTCCGCTTCTGCGTCGCTCTTATCTCCCGAACAACTTGCTCCTGCCGTTGAACTGACCGGCCGGGCCCTTGCGCAAATGGATCGCGTCCTTCTGGGCCGAAGCGAATTGCACCGGATGGTCCTGGCCGGCATTCTCAGCCGGGGCCATATCCTGCTGGAAGGTCTGCCCGGGGTTGGGAAGACGGCCATGATCAAGGCGTTTGGGCAGGTGCTCAACCTGGAGTTCCGGCGCGTGCAGTTCACGCCCGACCTGATGCCCAGCGATATCCTTGGCACGCACATCTTGCGGGAGACGGCCGGTGGCGGACGCGAAATGACGTTTCAGAGCGGCCCCGTCTTCACGAACATCCTGCTGGCCGACGAAATCAACCGGGCGAGTCCGAAGACGCAATCGGCCTTATTGGAGGCCATGCAGGAGCGATCGGTCACCCTGCTGGGCACCACGCGCATGTTGCCCGATCCGTTCTTCGTACTGGCCAGTCAGAACCCGATCGAGTTGGAGGGAACTTACCCCCTGCCCGAAGCGCAACTGGACCGTTTCCTGTTCAAGCTGGCCGTCCGCGACGTTTCGGTCGACGTGCTTGATGGAATCATTACGACACGGCGGCGTGGCGAGCCGCCGATTCCCGAACAGCCGCTTTCTCCGGAAGAACTGGGGCAGCTTTTCGGCGTGATGGAGCGAATGTACCTGCCGCGGGCCGTCTCGCGTTATATCTCCCGCCTGGTTGCCGCCAGTCATCCCGGCAGCGAAGAGGCGACCACCCAGGTGAATACGTACGTAACTTACGGGGCCAGTCCCCGCGCGGCAATTGCCATGGCCGAGGCAGCCCGGGCCTACGCACTTCTGGCCGGCCGGCCGAGCGTGGGGTTCGAGGATGTGCAGGCGATTGCCCCAGCGGTGATGAATCATCGGCTCATTCTCAACTACAAGGCGAGGTTCGATCAGGTGGGGCCGCTGGCCGTGGTTCGCGGTCTGCTCGACTCGCTGGACGAGGCCGGATTGAACTTGCCTGCCGATGTGCAATTGGAAAGAGTCGAGAAGGAGGGCGCAGCGTGAGTCCCATAGATAGCATCGGCTCTTGCATTTCCAGGTGCGAATGGCAACCGGTTGGGGTCCCGGCTTCAGCCGGAAAGGGGAAGCCGCCGTTCCGTGGAACTTCAGCTATGGCCGCTTGCCTCGGGAAACGCAAGAGCCGCAGAATCGTCCTGCTGCTTGCGATGGCGGCACTAGGTATGGGGTGGCTGGGACCGGCTGCTGCGGTGGCGCAGGAGCGGGTCGGCGATATCGTCTCAAGCGTACTTTCCGTGCCGGCAATGGATTCCCGATCCGGCGAGGGAACGAATCATGGCTACGTGGAACAGCGGGTACGGCTGAAGAACACGGGGCGGAAGGACCACGTGGTTCATCTCTCGTACCCCAAGTTGCACAGCGGTGTAGACCACGGTGTCGTTGCGACACGGAGCGTCCGGGTTGCGGCAGGGCAGGAGGTGGTGGTCTCGGTGTACCAGCCGCCGCGGTCGGTGTCCAACGAGGAGCTGGAGGTCCGTGTGGAAGGCGTCGCCCGTGGAAGAACCATCCATGCGCCAAGCCTGCGAGGATACCACAGTTATGGATGGTCCTCGGACCCGGTGAAAGCGGCCGTTTTGCTCAGCCGGGCGGTTCCACGAGACTTCCCGTCGGAGGCCGAGAAGGAGAAGCAGGCCGCGGAAGCCGCCAATTTGGTAGCCGAGGTGGAGGAAGAAGTCGAGGTTTACGCCGGTCCTGGCATGGGAGCCGGTATGGGGACGGGAATGCCGGTGGAAGTCCAGAGTCCAGACGCCCATCTGGCCCTGTTTCGCAGCGAGTTACCGGTAGCCCAGTGGAGCCCCAACTGGCTGGGCTACTCGTGCTTCGACGCGATCCTGTGTTCGACAAAGGAAGTGGAAGAGATGCCGCCGCCGGTGCAGTTGGCCGTGCGACGGTTCATCGAATGCGGCGGGATGCTGCTCGTCCACGGGCAGGAGGTTCCCGCCGTCTTTTCCGAAAACGGGGTATCCGATGGTGAGGGAGGCTATTTCGTCGGGATGGGGCACGTGCTGCCCATGCTCCATGCCGGTTCGGACGACTGGGACGCCACGTACCGGAAACTGGTCGATTTGAGAATCGACATCTATCAACCCGACGAGCGTCCCGCGAACCTGCTTGACCTGCTGGTTGCCGAAACGACCGTTCCGGTGCGAGGACTGTTTCTTTTGATCCTGGTATTCGGCGTCGTGATCGGCCCGGCGAACTTGTGGCTGCTTTCGCGGTATCGGCGTCGCATATGGCTCTGGTGGAATGTGCCGGTGATCTCGTTCGTGACGTGCCTGCTGGTGTTCGGCTATTCGCTGGCATCGGAGGGCTGGGCTGGACGGGGCAAGACGGCCAGCCTGACCCTGCTGGACGAGTCAACACGCCGTGCAACCACCTTGGGTTATGTCTCCTATTACAATCCCCTGGCCCCGGGCGGCATGCGCTTCGATGTTGAAACGGACGTTGCCCGGCAGAGAACAGGCACGCACCATTGGCGGCATTATGGTTCAGGCTGGGAGGAGGACGGCGATCTGTGCTTCGTCGACTGGACGAACGATCAGTACATGGCTTCCGGCTGGATGAAGGCGCGCATTCCGGCATATTTCCAGTTCCGCAAAAACGCCGATCGCCGCGAGCGGCTCACCGTCGAGCCGCAACCGGACGGCACGTTGAAGGTCGTCAACGCCCTGGGCGCAGATATCGAGCGGCTCCATCTGGCCGACGCGTCGGGACACCTGTTTGAGGGGCGCGACATCCCGGCCGGCGCCGAACGGACCCTCTCGCCAACGGACCAGTCTCTGACCGATGAGGTGAAGCCGGATCGTATGAGAGTGCTGTTCACCAATGCGAACTGGCTTAGCCGGTTCCATGAGTTGGAACTGCGGCGGAATCCTGCGACAGTGCTTGGCCCAGGTTGCTACATCGCATTTCTGGATCGATCGCCGTTCGTTGAGTCGCCATTGGAAGACGTCGTTTCGGAACACTCGGTGGCCATTGTCTACGGCATCATGAAGGGACAGGAAGATGGACGTTAGAATTGTCGGGCTGAAGCGGTATTTCGGCCGGACGAAGGCGGTCGACGATATTTCGTTCGAGTTCTCTTCCGGCCATATTTTCGGATTCGTGGGCCCGAATGGTGCGGGAAAGACCACCACGATGCGGGTTCTGGCCACGTTGGACGACCCGACCGAAGGAAACGCCTACGTCAACGGCGTCTCGCTGGTGGACGATCCGGAAAAGGCTCGGCGATTCATCGGCTTCATGCCCGATTCGCTCCCTTCGCACCGTGACATGACGGTCCACGAGTACCTCGATTTCTTTGCCCGAGCCTATGACCTGCGGGGGGCGAAGCGGCGTGCGGTGGTCGATTCGGTCGAACAGTTCGCCAATCTCAAAGGGATTCGCGAGAAGTTCCTGCCGGCCTTGTCGAAGGGAATGAAGCAGCGGGTCAGCTTGGCGCGGGCTATGGTGCATGACCCGCCGGTGCTGATCCTGGACGAACCTGCTGCCGGCCTGGACCCCCGTGCCCGTGTGGAATTGCGGGAATTGCTCCGTGTGCTGGCCGACCGCGGCAAGGCCATCCTCATCAGTTCGCACATCCTTACCGAACTTGCAGAAATCTGCAACGGAGCCGTCATTATCGAGCAGGGACGCATTCTGCGGGCCGGATCGTTGGAGCAAATCGTGCTGGAAGCCACGCAAAACACCACCATTGTGCTTCGCGCTGCCGACGGCGCAGAACTGCTTCACCGCGAGCTGTTGCAGGTACCTGCGGTGCTCGAAGCCCGCATTATCGGCAAGGAGGTGGAGATCCGAGTGGACGGTGACGAGGCCGTTCACGGTGATATTCTGGCGCACTTGGTGCGTAAGGGGATCCGCATAGTCGATTTTCGGCAGAGGCAAATCGATCTGGAAGACGTCTTCATGAATGTAACCAAGGGAGAAGTCCAGTGACCGAGCGCGCTGAACGTACATTGGATACGAGTGATTGGATCAATCCCGTGGCGGTAAAGGAGTTTCGCCAGGCGGTGCAGAGCCGCTGGGTAGTGGCCGTACTCATCCTGTTTCTGCTGCTGAACCTCACGGTGGTCGGCGGCTACCTGCTGCTCTCGCCCGACATTCAGACCGATACCGATGGCGGGCAGGGGGTTTTCGCGGCCCTGATGGCCATCCTTGCCTTTACGTGCATGGGTTTCGTGCCGGCGTATACGGGGATTCGGCTGTCGCTGGA